>NCJL01000010.1 GCA_002278935.1 Gallionellales bacterium 39-52-133 | reverse complement strand
ATACCCACACTAATCGGTTGTTTTATTTGAATTTTAAAGAGCTTTCCCGCTTTCGCGGTTGCTGCCGTAGCAGCGAAGAGGTGCGCATTATACAGATCGTTTATGGTGCGTCAATCTATATTTAAAACTATTTCAAATTTCGGCGAAACAATTTCATTTTACTGCCCGATGTTTCCGGCAAACTCTGCTGCCTTAGCTGCAAAGAGGGGCGCATTATATAGATCGAATTTTTTGCGTCAATTCATTTATGAACTATTTTTTACAAAACTTTATTAGCCCTCGCATATACGTACAATATGCGCTTTATTTAACCCCCTTTATATTGAGGCGCTGCCATCGTGAAACTGATCCTGGGCATAGAATCCTCCTGTGACGAAACTGGCGTCGCGCTGTATCACACAGAGCGCGGCCTGCTTGCTCATGCGCTGCACTCGCAGATTGCAATGCACAACGAATATGGCGGTGTCGTGCCCGAGCTCGCTTCGCGCGACCATGTGCGCCATGTCCTGCCACTAATACGCGAGATCGCAGCGCAAGCCGACTGCAAGCTGACTGACATCGACGCGGTCGCCTACACACAGGGGCCCGGTTTGTCCGGTGCATTGCTGGTCGGCGCAAGCGTGGCCTGCTCCCTGGCTTATGCTCTCAGCATACCCGCACTAGGCGTACATCATTTGGAGGGGCATCTGCTATCGCCACTGCTTTCCAAGCCGGCACCCGAGTTTCCCTTTGTCGCCCTGCTGGTGTCGGGCGGACACACGCAACTAATGCGTGTGGATGGCGTGGGCAAATACACCCTGCTGGGGGAAACGCTGGATGATGCAGCGGGCGAAGCATTCGACAAGAGCGCCAAACTGCTGGGGCTTAATTATCCCGGTGGCGCCGAGCTTGCCATACTGGCCCTGACGGGCACTCCAGGTCGCTTCAAACTGCCACGCCCCATGCTGCATAGCGGCGATCTGGATTTCAGCTTCAGCGGCTTGAAAACTGCCGTACGCACCCTGAGCAAGCAACACACGCTGGATGTACAAACGCGTGCCGATATCGCCTGCGCCGCGCAGGAGGCCATCGTCGAGGTATTGGCCAGCAAGGCTATGGCTGCGCTCAAGCAATCCGGACTCAAGCAATTAGTGGTGGCAGGTGGAGTAGGTGCCAACCAGCAATTGCGCGCGCAACTGGATCGCACAGCTAAAAAATCTGGCAGCCGCGTGTTCTATCCTGATCTGGAGTTTTGTACCGACAACGGCGCGATGATTGCCTTCGCCGGTGCATTGCGCCTGCAACAACAAGAAACCAAACGCGACTATCGTTTCAACGTCAAACCGCGCTGGGATTTGCAGGAATTGAATATTGGCTGATCAACCCTGATTATGTGCCGCACTGCGGGCTTTTTATTCACTTGACACGTTGATTGTATTCAATATATCGACTTCATAAGCACCATCAGTCACGCTTATAAGTATTTGATTATATTTAATTATTTCTTTGCGCCAATTCTGCTTTCCTTGCCTGCCAGTAGATTCTGAATATTACTTTTGTGACGCCAGATCAATAATAACGACAAGATGACCGATGCTTGCAGGTATTCGTTTGGTAAGCCAAACAGATAGGCATAAAGCGGCGTAGCAAGCGCTGCCAGCAAGGCTGACAGCGAAGACAAACGAAACACCAGCGCAACCAGCAACCAGGTTGCCAGACAGGCCAAGCCCAACCAGAGATTCAATGCCAGCAATACACCCAACGCAGTGGCCACTCCTTTGCCGCCCTTGAAGCGCAGAAATATTGGAAATAGATGCCCCAGAAACACCGCCACCGCTACCGCAGCAATCAGCAAGTGATTTTCCGGTGCATAGTGTTGCGCCAATAATACAGCCACCGTGCCCTTCGCCGCATCCCCCAGCAATGTCAATGCTGCTGCAGATTTTTTGCCGCTGCGCAGCACATTGGTGGCACCGGGATTTTGCGAACCATAAGTGCGCGGGTCGGGCAATGCGAAGGCCTTGCTCATCAACACTGCAAAAGAAACCGAGCCCAACAGATAGGCGCCTACAACAAATGCTAGGGTCAACATCTGGAATACCTTAAAATGAGAAGACGCGAATTTTACGCGATTCCAGACAACTCACATAGCAACGATGGACATCATTTTTTTACGCGAACTCAAGGTTGACACACTCATCGGCGTATATGACTGGGAGCGTCTGGTGCCGCAAACCCTGCAAATCGATCTGGACATCGGCCTTCCAAACAACCTGGCCTGTCAGAGTGATGATATTGCTGACGCGCTGGACTATTCGGATATCGTGCGCCATCTCAAGGAAGTACTGGCCAGCCGCCATTTCAATCTGCTCGAGGCGCTCGCTGAACATATCGCGCAAATACTGCTTAAGGATTTCAATGCACCCTGGGTCAGGGTCAGCGTGGCCAAGTTGCAGGCCATACGTGGCAGCAAGATGGTGGGGATCAGCATCGAGCGTGGACAAATCAAGTAATGTTTATCCTCTGGGATGATGCTGAGCATGCAAATTCTTCAGGCGCTCTCGCGCCACATGGGTGTAAATCTGCGTAGTCGATATATCTGCATGGCCCAGCAATAACTGCACTACGCGCAAATCTGCACCATGATTTAATAGATGGGTGGCAAAGGCATGTCGCAGAGTATGTGGCGAGATAGGCTTGCTCAGCCCGCCGTGTTTTGCATGGCGCTTGATGAGATACCAGAACATCTGCCGTGTCATGCCCTCGCCGCGTGCAGTGACAAACATTGCGTTGCTCACCTGATTGTTCAACAGAGCTGATCGCGCTTCTGCGAGATAGCGTCGCACCCAATCAAGCGCTTCGTCACCCAGCGGCACCAGTCTCTCCTTGCTGCCTTTGCCCATGACTCTTACCACGCCCATATCCAGGCTAATCTGTGCGACGCTCAAGCCCACCAACTCGGACACGCGCAAGCCACCGGCATACAGCACTTCCAGCATGGTGCGGTCGCGCATGCCCAAGGGCGTATCGGTATCGGGCGCTTGCAGCAGCAACTCGACATCCTGCTCGGTGAGGCTCTTGGGCAAGCTGCGGGGGAGCTTGGGCGTGGCGATCTGCAACGTTGGATCAACACTGATTTTGCCCTGTCTCAGCAAGTACTGGTACAAGCGTTTGAGGCTGGAAATGGCGCGGCTGGTGCTGGTAGCACGGGCTTTTTGTTCCATGACCAGATACGCAAGGAATCCCTGAATATCTGCATGAGTGCCTTGCAACAACAGCACCTTGCGATGCTGTTCGAGCCACAGGGCGAATTTACGCAGATCTCTGCGGTAGCTTTCCAGCGTATTACGTGAAAGACCATCTTCCAGCCACAGAGTATCGCTAAACTCATCCAGCAGCTCAGCGTTGCTCATGTGCCAATAACCAGCGCTTGATGCCCAGTTCATACCCGTCACGCTGATGCGCAAAACCACCCATGCCAGTCTTGCTCACCACACGATGACACGGGATGACGATAGGAATAGGGTTGGCACCGCACGCCTGTCCCACTGCGCGCGGACTGGACGCCAACTCCCGTGCGAGGTCGCCATACTGCCTGGTCTGTCCGCGAGGAATGGCACACATGGCTTGCCATACTTTGTTTTGATGAGCCGTACCGGCAAATTTTATTGGTAAACTGAAATGGAAGTCCGCATCTTCAAAATAAGCCGCTAGTTGTTTGCACACTTCTTTTGCATACCGGCTTTGTGGCGCTTGCGCTACGGTGTCTGCCGCAAGAAACTGCACTCCAGTCAATGTATCTTCATTGCACACAATGCCCAGCACCCCGAACGGAGCGATCAGTTTGGCCTGGTATTGATTTGTTGTTTTCATAATGCACATCATAACAATAAAAAAGGGGAGCCGAAGCTCCCCTTTTTCCAACATGCAGCGCTAGAATTTAAGCTGCTGTCTTGCGTGCAACCAGCTTTTCCTTGATACGTGCTGATTTGCCAGAACGGTCGCGCAGATAGTACAGCTTGGCGCGACGTACGTCACCGCGGCGCTTGACTTCAATACTGGCGATCATAGGTGAGTAAGTCTGGAATGTACGCTCAACGCCTTCACCGGCAGATACTTTACGCACGATGAAAGAGGCATTCAGGCTGCTGCCCTTGCGCTTTGCAATTACCACACCTTCAAACGCCTGGGTACGCTTGCGCTCACCTTCAACGATGTTCACGTTTACGATCACAGTGTCGCCAGGGGCGAAGTTAGGGATCACTTTACCCAGACGGGCAATTTCTTCTTTTTCCAGTGTTTCGAGCAGATTCATTTTATTTCCTCTTGTTGTACGGAAGCTTGTTCCTGCTGGTACTCTGCCAGTAGCCGAGCTTCCTGTTTTGTTAACTGGCGTTGTGCCAGCAAATCCGGGCGGCGTTGCCAGGTGCGACCAAGCGCCTGTTTCAACCGCCACTTCTCTATTTCGGCGTGGTGCCCGGACATTAACACTTCCGGCACACCCTCGCCTGCATAAACTTCCGGGCGCGTGTAATGCGGACAATCCAGCAAACCTTGTACAAAGGAGTCCTGCTGCGCTGATTCAGCATCACCCAACACGCCGGGCAACTGCCTCACCATACTGTCTATCAACACCATCGCTGCCAACTCGCCACCGGACAATACATAGTCACCGATGGAAAGCTCTTCATCTACATGCTGTCGCAACAGGCGTTCATCCACGCCCTCATAACGACTTGCCAATAAAATCAATCCTGTGTCCCGCGCCAGCAACTCTTTCACAATGTCGTGAGTCAGTGGACGCCCTTGCGGAGAAAGGTGTATTACGCGAGTCTTTGTAATTCCTGCTTGCACCTGACAATTTTTCGCCGCTGCTATTGCCTGTGCCAGCGGCTCTGCCATCATCAACATCCCGGGGCCACCACCATAAGGCCGGTCATCCACACTGCGATGCTTGTCGCTGGTGTAGTCGCGAGGATTCCAGGTGTGCAACTCATACCTGTTCTGCTCAAGCGCCCTTCTTGTTATGCCTGACTGCGTGATGGCATTGAACATTTCAGGAAACAGCGTAATTACATCGAAATGCATGGAATTCAATAATCCGCTTGCCAGTCAACGCGGATTAGTTTCTCTTCCAGGCTAACCTGCTGCACCACGTGCGACAAAAATGGAATCAGAATTTCACCTTCATCGTTACGCACGCACAGCACATCGTTCGCACCCATGTCCAGCAGGCTGTCGACCGTACCCAATCCTTCGCCTTCCAGATTAACCACTGTCAAACCGATTAAATCCGACCAGTAGTATTCATCTGTGCCGGCTTTGGGCAAACTGCTGCGCGGCACGGCAATTAATAGGCCTTTGCATTTTTCTGCGGCAGTTCGATCAGTAATTCCTTCCAGCCTGGCAACCAGAACCTTGGTATGGGGCTTGCACTCCAGCACCTTGAATTCGCGCCAGGGGTGTTTGTCATTACCCAGTTGCCAAGTATGATAATCAATCAAGGCATCCAGATGCTCGGTAAAAGTTTGTACCTTTACCCAGCCCAGTAATCCTTGCGCCGAAACTATACGCCCCATGACTACCATGGGATCAGGCAAATCAGGCTTTTGCTGCTGCACCAGAACGCTTTACCAACTTGGAAACAGTCTCGCTCAACTGCGCGCCTTTTTCCTGCCAGTGAGTAATGCGCTCCATCTGCAAGCGCAATGCTTCCTGACCTTCAGGAGCAACTGGATTGTAAAAACCAACGCGCTCGATAAAGCGGCCATCGCGACGGTTGCGCGAATCTGCTACGACTACGTTGAAAAATGGGCGATTCCTGGAGCCGCCACGTGAAAGACGAATAATAACCATAGTCTAAAACCTATTGTATGTAATTTAGCTGATGCCAAAGGGCGCGAATTCTACGACATTTGGCAGTGTTATGGCAAGGGCATATGGAAAGATGTCCTTGGCCGGGTGCTGGCTCTACCAACTATCAATGTTGGACTGAGGACAATTTTAACCTCTCAGATTACCCTGAAATTAGACAACTGATTGTTTATATTAATTATTTTTAAAACTATTCTTCCTCGACTGCAAACAGCCTGCGATACTCCTTGATCGCGTAGCGGTCTGTCATGCCTGCCACATAATCTGCCACGGCTCTGGACTGATCAACTTCTGCCTGACGCTGAAACTGTGGTGGCAGCAATCTGCTGTCACTCATGAAAACCAAAAACAATTCCCTTATAATTCGGCGCGCTTTATTACTCATGCGCATGACTCGATAGTGCCTATATAAATGCGTATGAAGAAAAACCTTGAGTTCGCGCTGCTGAGTATATAACTCGCTGCTAAAGCTGGCCAAGGCTGGCGCTGCACGAACATCGCCAAGAGTGCACACTGCAGCTGCCTGAATATTTTTCTCGGTCTGTCCAATCAAATCAGTAATCAGGGTATTGATCATACTGCGTACTGTTTCATGTATAACGCGACGCCCCTCAAGGTTTGGATATGCACTATTTACTGCTTGCAGATGTGTTGCAAAAAGTCTCACACCTGACAACTGTTCCAGCGTAATCAGGCCTGAGCGCAGGCCATCATCCACGTCATGGTTGTTGTATGCAATTTCATCCGCCAGGTTTGTTACTTGCGCTTCCAGCGAAGGGCGCTGATTGTTTATAAACCTTGCACCGATCTCGCCCAATTGTGCGGCTTTGTTTAAGGCACAATGCTTGAGTATTCCCTCGCGCGTTTCGAAACTGAGATTAAGCCCGTCAAATGCTGCGTAGCGTTCTTCCAGCAGATCTACAACGCGCAGGGATTGCAGATTGTGTTCAAAGCCTCCATGGCCTTGCATACAGGTATTAAGTTCGTCTTGCCCGGCATGTCCAAATGGCGTATGCCCGACATCATGGGCTAGCGCTATCGCCTCTACCAGATCTTCATTCAGGCTCAAACGGCGAGCTATTGAGCGGCCGATTTGCGCAACCTCAATACTGTGGGTAAGTCGGGTACGGAATAAATCACCCTCATGATTTACAAAAACTTGTGTTTTATATTCCAGTCGACGAAAAGCAGTCGAATGGATTATACGATCACGGTCACGTTGAAACTCGCTTCGCCCATTGGGCGCACCTTCTTGCACTTTGCGCCCGCGCGAATTGTGCGTACCAACTGCATAGGGAGCAAGTTCAGTGTTTTTCACTGCATGCTTCCAGTGTTTGCCGCAACAAGTCTACAGGTACTGCACTGGATATTACGGCCTGCCCAAGCGCTTTAAGAAGTATGAAGCGTATTTGACCATCAATCACTTTTTTATCAAGCCCCATGAGTTGCAAATACTGATCGGCACCAAGATTCGGCGCAACCACAGGCAAACCTGCCCTTTCGAATAATTGCCGAATACGGATCACATCTTGCTCGCTTATCCACCCCAGACGTTGCGATAAATCTGCAGCCATTATTGTGCCAGCTGCTACCGCTTCACCGTGTAGCCATACGCCATAGCCCATTCCGTTTTCAATGGCATGACCAAAGGTATGCCCAAGATTTAGCAAGGCGCGCTCGCCACTTTCACGTTCATCATTCCCAACCACTTCAGCCTTGTTCTCGCAGCTGCGCACGATGGCGTATTGCAGCGCACCCGCATCCCGTGCCAGCAGTTTTTCCATGTTGGCTTCCAGCCATTCCAGAAATGGCAGATCGCGTATCAGGCCGTACTTGATAACTTCTGCCAGACCTGCACGCAATTCCTGATCAGGCAAGGTATTGAGAGTGGTGATATCGGCTAGCACCAGTTGCGGCTGATAGAACGCACCTATCATGTTTTTACCCAAGGGATGATTGATGCCGGTCTTGCCACCCACCGAGGAATCTACTTGCGACAACAGTGTGGTCGGAATTTGAATAAAGGGTACGCCACGCAAATAGGTTGCAGCAGCATAGCCTGTCATATCACCAATTACTCCGCCACCCAGCGCAATTAACGGTGTATTTCGCTCACAGCGATGCGTCAACAGTGCATCGTAAATCAAATTCAATGTTTCGAAATTTTTGTATTGCTCGCCATCAGGCAGGATAATCGACACTACTTTTACACCATTGCTTTCCAGCAACTTGCTTAACTGCACCATATAGAGCGGCTCAACAGTGGTATTAGTAACTATGGCAACTCGCTTGTGAGGTATGAAAGGTAAGATCAACTCCATGCGACTCAATAACTCGGTGCCGATATGGATAGGATAGCTGCGCTCAGCCAGTCCGACTTTTAATGTTTGTACGTTTTTCAAGGCTTGTGTTGTGCTTTGTGAAGAATTGAGTTTTCGCTGCAAGGCAGATAGTAATACCTGTACATTCTGCTTGCCGGTATGTATGACAATATCTGCCATTTCAGTATATAGAGGGTTACGCTGTTCGAATAATTCATGCAATTTTGCGCGTGGGTCAGTTGTTTGCAACAGTGGACGGCTGCGATCATGTCGGGTTCGTTGCCATAAATCATGCACCCCGCTTTTTAAATACACCACCGTGCCATTTTCACGCATCATGCTTCTGTTGTGTTTATCCAGTATCGCACCACCTCCCGTTGCCAGCACGATATCGTTGCGCTGCAGCAACTCTTGTACAATGCCGGCTTCTCGCTGGCGAAAGCCAACTTCGCCTTCAACATCGAATATATGCTGAATCGTCACTCCTGTACGTTTTAAGATTTCCTCATCACTGTCAATAAAGGTTTTCCCAAGATGTTTGGCAAGCAAGCGGCCGACGGTTGTCTTTCCCGAACCCATCATTCCTACCAGAATTATATTTCCTGACTGTCGTTTAACAGTGGTGATGTTTTTATTATGCATAGTAAAAATTGTAGGGGAAAATAATGCACCTCAACTTACAGGCAACAGAAACAATAAAGCCCGGCTAAGGCCGGGCTTTATATTCCATTGGCTTATTTAACGCAGATTCAAGCTCTCGCTCATGATTCTTGGCGTAATAAATACCAGCAATTCCTTCTTTTCTGATGTCCTTACCTCATTTTTAAATAACCAGCCTAAAATCGGAATATCAGCGAGCAAGGGAACCGAATTTCTTGTATCAAGATCCTCCTGCTTGTAAACTCCGCCAATAACTAGGGTGCCGCCATTTTCAACCAACACCTGAGTGTCCACCTTCTTAGTATCAATACTTGGAATACCAAAATATATTGTGCCCACCGTATCCTGAGTAAGAATCACTTTCATATTTACTCTATCGTCAGGGGTAATTTTGGGGGTTACATTTAAACTCAGCAACGCTTTCTTAAACTGAACATTTGTCCCTGCTGCACTGTATGTAGCATAAGGGATTTCTACACCTGACTCGATCACAGCCAGAGTCGAATCCGCTGTCAGAACTCGAGGGCTAGCTATAGACTTTGTTTTTCCATCAACCTGTGCTGCCATTAGCTCTAGGCTGAGCGCCTGACCACTTGCAGCAGTAAATACCATTCCCAAAGTACCTGCAGCAGTGGAAGCCAGCGAGCCGGAGAAGCCTGGCAAATTCAAACTACTGCCTGTTGCGACGCCTGCACCAGGCTGTAGGTAGTTAGGAGGATTAATTGGATTATTCGTCGAGTTCAACCTGCCACCCAAACTACGGGCAAAGGTTTCTTTAGCTTCCACAAAACGTGCCTCAATAATTACTTGCCTTACCGCAACATCTAGTTGTTTAATTATTTTACGTGCCTCATCCAGACCAGATGGCGTGTCCTGCACAAAAATAGTATTGGTGCGCGTATCCACCACTGCAGTACCTCTCTTAGTGAGAATGCGTTGCTTATCATTCGTCAATAGAGTAGCGAGATCGACTCCTTTCGTATAACTCAAAAGAAAGCTCTCCGTGCGCAAAGGCTCCAAGTTTTCAATATCCTGATTTGCTGTTAACTCTATTTTTTCTTTTAAAGCCAATTCCTCGCGGGGGGCAACCTGTACTACATTGCCATTCGTGCGCTTATCCAGCCCTTTGCTCTGTAGAATAATGTCCAGCGCCTGATCCCATGGCACATCTTTCAGTCTCAGTGTCAGACTACCGGTTACGGTATCACTGATCACAATATTCAGATTCGTAAAATCAGCAATTACACTTAGTGCTTCACGAGCGGTAATATTCTGGAAATTTAATGTCAGCTTCTCTCCGGTGTAACCTAGCCTTGCTTTCTCAGCTTTTTTATCCTCAATGACTTGTTTAACTTCAATGTTGAATTTGTTATCTGCCTGAAATGCAGAATATACCCACTGGTTTTTAGGCTCTATCACAAGACGCACATTCTCACCCTGCTCATATGTATCGAGAATTTGCACAGGCGTAGCGAAATCTGATACATCGAGTTTGCGCTGCAAATTGCGTGGCAAGCTGGTTTTCAGGAAATCCACAACAATTGTTTTACCTTGCTGTCTTATATCAATTCCAACATTAGGGTCAGACAGGTCAACTTGTACACGTCCTTCTCCATTTTTTCCCCTATGGAAATCAACATCACGCAAGCTGTGCTTCTGCAGAGCAGGCCGGGACTCGGCAAATCTCGAGACGAGCGAGTCTGCCGTACCCTCGATCGGCCTCAAGGTCATGATCATAGTGCGGCCTTCAATTTTCGGCGTATCGTAAGTTAGCATCTGATTCAAATTTAACACTAAACGCGTACGGTCTGCTGCCTGAACTATTGTGGCGCTGCGTAAATCGCCCTCTGCAAACTCCTGGGTTTTTTCCCCCAAAGCATTAGTCGTTCTTGGGAAAGTTAATGCAATGCGTGGAGGCGCGCCTATTGTGAAAGCTTCCGGTGGCATATCAATGACCTGTTTCATGCCCACTTTTACAACTATTTCACCGCCAGGCATACGACTCGCACTTATTGACTCAATGCTGTTCAGACCATTAAGTGTATTTGCATCTGCAGCATTGCCAGCAATATTGTTTTGTGAATTTGCATTCAAAGAGATTACTGCTAATACAGTAGCTGCCAATCGGACAAAGTATCGTGTTTGATTATTAAACTGACTCATTTATATTTACTCCTGATTACTCTACCAATTGCAGACTGCTCTCGCGCTCCAACCAATCGCCGGCTCCGTCCTGCACCATTTCCTTAATCTTCACTTCAGCTTCAGAAATTGTAATAATTTGTCCAAAATTCATTCCAATGTAATTACCAACCTTAACACGGTGTAACTTGCCTTCAGATGAGCGAATAATTGCATTCCCTGTATTACCTTTACGCAGGTAGCCAACCATTTTCATGCTTTCCAGAGGAAAGTTTTCCAACTCCTGCTTGGGCCTAGCGAAGTCAGGCTGATTAAGACCAGTACCTCCTGTGTTTTTAGCTTCCTGCTTGCGCGCCTTAAAGGGGTCAGGCAGCGAGGCACTATTATCGTAAGGGAAAGGTTCATAAGGCTTAATTTCTGGCGCAGGATCAACCTGACCACGTAAATCTGCGCCCGAGTTATTTACAAAATCTTGCAAATCCTGAAACTCTTCTCCACCGCAACCTAGCAATAGCAAGCTAACAAGTAGTACTAAAAAGGTACCACGAACTGGCAATATCTGAATCTGTGATTGACCTAGCGCTGAGTTTCTCATTTCCTCTTTGCCCCCGCCGGTTTTTTCTGTGCAGAAAGTTCGGCATCATCCAGATAGCGGTAAGTTTTTGCTGTCGCATCCATCACGAGCTGCCCTCCAGCAACCGGGACAATACTGATATCATTAAGCGTAACGATACGCGGCATCATTGAAATATCACTGGCGAACTTTCCCAGATCATCATAACTACCGGTGACCTTAATTGTAATTGGCTGCTCGGTAAATACGCCTGTTGCAACTTCGGGGCCCGGCTTGAACAAATCAAACAACAAGCCACGCCCCAAACCCGCCTGATTGATGTCGGTCAGCAAAGCCGCCATTTCTGATTTTGTTGGCAGCTGCTTAAGCAAAGCACCAAATGCTTGCTGTGTTTCTATTAGCTGCTTTTTAATCAGATCCAGATTGACCGCTTGTTTTTTCTTGGCCAAATAGGCTTCCTTTAAAGTATTTTCTTCCGTGCGTATGACTGTCAATCTATCCCACTCATCCTGCCAGTCCAGCAACGCGCCAGCGACTACTACGCCGAGTAACATCAAGGTAAAGGCACCCAGTTTAATCGGCAGTGGCCAACTCCCTGGCATCTTGGGGTTAACATTTTTGAGGTCTTCCAGCAGATTGTTCATAAAATACTCTCACCTATCAGCGATGCCAGAAACAGATGCTCACCTGAAGGGGCTAATAGAGCTGTTGGCTTGACTGCAGTTGAGGCAGGCGCTTGCTGCGTCAAATTGAAAGTTAAGGAAAACTCATTCAGACGAGCACCACCAACAGTAGTGGCACTAATCACGACCAAATTGGGCGTATCCAGCCAGGGAGAATCTTCAATTGAGCGCATAAATGTGGAAACGCGCGCATTGGATTGCGCGTATCCGACCAGGCTGATTTTATTCCCGGCCTGCTTGAGGGACTTCAAATACACACCATCAGGTAATATTCTCAACATCTGATCCATCAGGTGGACCACATCCGCCCGAGTACTTTGTAAATTTTCCACCACGGTTTTTCTGGCGAGCAGTGACTTGGTTTGTTCACGCAGCTTTTTTATTTCATCAATCTGCTTGTCCAGAACGACAATTTCCTTTTTCAAATATGCGTTACGGCGCTCCTGATAATCAATTTGCGTCATGATAGCGACATGCACGAAGCCCACAATCACTGCGCCCAAGATCACCGAGATCACACTGAAAGCGATGAACTGGACTTGCTGGGCTTTGCGCTTTTCCGCGCGATGCGGCAATAAGTTTATACGTATCATGATGGATCAAACCTCCGCAGGGCCAGACCACATGCAATCATTAGCGCCGGCGCATCCACCTGCAACTGGCGTGCCTTGATCCGGCTTGACAGGGTCATCTGTGCAAACGGATTGGCCACCAATGAGTTAACCTGCGTTCTTGTCGCCACCACATCGTCAAGCCCGGCCAGGGCCGCACACCCTCCGGCCAACACGATATAGCTTACTTCGTTATATTGGGTGGAAGTAAAGAAAAATTGCAATGCACGCGTCACTTCCGTTGCCAGATTTTCAAGAAAAGGCATCAACACATCGCTCTCGTAATTGTCCGGTAATCCGCCGTTGCGCTTGCCGGCATCTGCCTCTTCTGCTGACAAACCGAACTTTGACTGTATTTGTTGTGTCAGTTGCGCCCCGCCAATTTGCTGATCGCGGGTATATACCGATGTACCGTTGCGCAGAATATTGACGTTCATTACATTATCGCCAATGTCAACCAGTGCCACGCATTGATCAAGTGCACCATTTGGCAATTGCGTCCTGATTTGATCAAACGCTGACTCTGCCGCATAAGGCTCCACATCAACCACGATTGTTTTAAGCCCGGCCATTTGTACTGCAGCGACCCTGTCCTCGACATTCGCCTTGCGCGATGCAGCCAGCAGCACTTCAACTTCGTCAGGATTGGTTGCCACCGGTCCGATAACCTGAAAATCCAGATTAACCTCTTCCAGGGCGAAAGGTATATATTGATTGGCTTCAGATTCAACCTGATATTCCATATCTTCTTCACGTAAACCTGCGGGCAACATGATTTTTTTGCTGATGACCGCGGCAGCCGGCAGCGCAACACTCACGTTTTTTATGCGTGTACTGAGCCGCTTCCAGGCACGGCGCACACCTTCCGACACCGCATCCAGATTGTTGATGTTGCCATCGCTAACAGCATCCTTGGGAAGTGACTCGATTGCATAGCGCTCAAGTACGTACCCTTTTTTATCAGCCTGCTCGCTTAATTCAACTATTTTGACTGATGACGCACTAATATCCACCCCGCATAAAGGGGGCGTTTTAGTGTGCAGAAAATCCAGTGGAATATCAAAATTTCCTTTAATCATTATGGTGTTTAGCGCCATTTCGTATAAATTGCTTTAAATCCTAGCAACATCCCTCTCTTCTGTAAAGTTGTTTCTACTCCTTATGTAAAAAGTATAGAGTCGATATAATGATTGATCTAGTACATTAATTACCTCTATACCTATTCCCAATATGACTTCTCGCTGGTGGTTTTATTCGGCTCTTGCCGCTTTGGCTGTTGCTGTTTTGCCTTTCCTGCTTCTCTCGCTGGCTGCGATATTGACTTATCCTGCTCTGCCCTCACTGGAGATCCTCACTGACTATCGCCCAAATATACCGCTACGCGTATATAGCACTGAAGGCGTTTTATTGGGTGAGTTTGGACAGGAACGGCGCGCACTGGTCAATATCAATGAAGTCCCGGAAATGATGAAAAAGGCCATTCTGGCGGCCGAGGATGAACGCTTTTATGAGCACGGTGGTGTTGATTATATTGGCGTTCTTCGTGCGGCCCTGTCTAACTTCTCCTCTGGCGGCGTAAAGCAGGGAGCCAGCACAATCACGATGCAGGTAGCGCGAAACTTCTTCCTGACTAAGGAAAAAACCCTGTCCCGCAAGTTTAACGAGATGATGCTTGCCTTTAAAATTGAGCACAATCTGGGCAAGGACGAAATTCTGGAACTGTATATCAACCAGATTTACCTGGGGCAACGTGCGTACGGCTTTACCACTGCCGCCCAAATTTATTTTGGCAAACCCATGAATCAGCTCACCATAGCTGAAATGGCTATGTTGGCAGGTCTTCCCAAAGCTCCTTCAATTTTCAACCCGGTAGTGAACCCTAAACGAGCCAAATTACGTCAAATGTATGTGCTAAGACGCATGCATGAGCTGGGTTTTATAGACGATGCGGCATTCGATGCTGCTCAAATTGAACCCATTGTTGCCAAACGCGGCAATCAGGAATTTTCGGTCAGATCGGATTATCTGGCCGAGATGGTGCGACAGGTGATGTACGACCGCTATCAGGATGACGCGTATACTCAGGGCTTCAATGTTTACACCACAATCCGCCAGCAGGACCAGAAAGCGGCCTATGAATCATTGCGCAAAGGCGTCATCGATTATGACCGGCGCCATGGCTACCGTGGCCCGGAAGGCTATATCAACCTGAGCAACAATTTAAACGAAGAATTTCTGGAAGAAGCCCTTCAGGAAGTCGCGGACAGTGATGAGCTGCTTCCCGCAGTAGTTCAAGCTGCAAGCCCTAAAGGCATCACAGCGTATGTTAAAGGCGGACAGACAGCCACAATTAATGGCGAAGGTCTTAAATTCGTACAGCAGACACTGAGTGAAAAATTATCGCCCAACCAGCGTATCCGGGTCGGCTCTCTAATCCGCGTTCAGCTGGATGCAAAGGGCGAATGGCAAGTTGCGCAATTACCCCAGGTAGAGTCTGCCTTTGTTTCAGCCAATCCGCGTGATGGTGCAATTTATGCTTTGGTGGGCGGGTTCGACTTCAACAGGAATCAATTCAATCATGTAACCCAGGCATGGCGCCAGCCCGGTTCCAGCTTCAAGCCCTTTGTTTACTCAGCCGCGCTGGAAAAAGGGTTTACCCCGGCGTCCATCATTAACGATGCGCCGTTAGTGATTGACTCGATTGAAACAGGGAATGAACCCTGGTATCCAAAAAATTACGACGACAGATTTGAAGGTCCCATGCGCATGCGCACGGGACTGATCAAATCAAAAAATCTGGTTTCCATCCGTATCCTGCAAGCTATAGGGCCGATTTATGCACGGGACTACATCACAAAATTTGGTTTTGACAGGGAAAAGCACGGTGCTTACCTGACCATGGCATTGGGTGCCGGTTCAGTTACGCCTATGCAAATGCTGGGAGCTTATTCTGTATTTGCCAACGGTGGCTACCAGATCACACCCTATTTCATCCAGCGTGTCGAAAATGCTCAAGGCCAGATTCTGGAAGAGGCGGGTCCTGTAAGGGCCGGGCATGACGCTGAACGAGTTATAGATATACGCAATGCCTATACCATGGTCAGCATGATGCAGGATGTCGTGCGCCACGGTACGGCTATCCGTGCGATGCAACTCGGGCGCTCCGATTTGGCGGGCAAAACCGGCACCACCAGCGACTCTCTGGATGCATGGTTCTGCGGCTTTCACCCCACTCTGGTTGGCATATCCTGGATAGGCTTTGACAATCCGCGCAGCCTTGGCGAAAGAGAAACTGGAGGCGGTGCAGCGCTCCCCATGTGGATGGAATATATGGAAAAAGCGCTGGCCAACGTTCCTGAAGCATCCTACTCCATGCCTGAGAACATGGTTGCGGCGCGCATCAATGACAGCGGTCGCCGCGACCCCAATGGCAACCGCATTGAGTATTTCTACAGGGAATTTCTTCCGCCTGAACAATCCATCGTGATTGATCAATCAAGCAGCCCGACAGACGCGCCAACTGAACAGCTATTTTAATGGGCAAAGGTCACCACACCAGACACCAGCCAGCCGGAAGTCACGATACTGGCCGTGACTTGATGCGTGAACAACTCGCGCATCAGGCCGCGCGCCTGATGGCCGAAAACGGCATCACCGATCATGCCTATGCCAAACGCAAAGCCGCCAAGCAAATGGGTGCACCCGATACGCAACATTTGCCCAGCAACCAGGAAGTCGATCAGGCCTTGCGCAGCTTCCGCGCGCTGTTTCAACAAGAGCATCATCCAGCTGTTTTGGGCCAGCTGCGCGAACAGGCGCTGGCTGCAATGCGTCTGCTCGAACCCTTCCATCCCTACCTCACCGGCTCGGTGCTGGATGGCAGCGCGGGCGAACAGTCAGATATCAATCTGACGGTGTATTCGGATGACGAAAAAGCGGTGATGATGTTCCTGCTCAAACACAAAGTAGAATTCGAAAGCGGCGAATGGCGTACCCAGCTGATGGGCCGCATGCAGACATTGCCCAGCTTCACCCTGCTGAGCGACACCAATGTGCCGGTACATGTTGCAGTGCTGCCCGACAATGCGCGGCATAGTGGCAGCCGCAAGCCGGAAAGCCATGCCGATATCGAGGCAGTTGAAAAACTGCTGCAAACAGGCGGATAAGCGCAGTCAGCCGTATCACCTGGAATAAACGGCCTATGGCGAAATTATGTAACTATTTGATTATATTGAATAAATTAAAAAACGCTACAAGACTTGTCGAGCTTGCGCTGGCTGCTTTCAACCCCGCTTGAGCCATCTTGCCGCATCCAGCGCAAAGTAAGTCAGGATGCCATCGGCACCGGCACGCTTGAACGCAAGCAATGACTCCAGCACACACGCTTCCTCATTCAGCCAGCCGTTCTGCGCGGCCGCTTTCAACATAGCGTATTCACCGCTGACCTGGTACACGAAAGTAGGCGCCCTGAATTCATCCTTGATGCGCCGCACAATATCCAGATAAGGCATGCCGGGTTTGACCATCACCATGTCGGCACCCTCTTGCAGATCCATGCCCACCTCCCATACTGCTTCATCCGCATTGGCCGGATCCATCTGGTAGGTATTTTTATTGCCCTTGCCCAGATTGGCGCTGGAGCCCACCGCATCACGGAACGGGCCGTAGAAGCTGGACGCATATTTGGCCGAATACGCCATGATGCGGGTGTGGATGCAACCCTTGCGGTCCAGTGCAGCGCGTACCGCGGCAATGCGTCCATCCATCATGTCTGAAGGCGCCACCACATCGGCGCCGGCCTGGGCATGCACCTGCGCCTGCTGTGCCAGCACCGCCACCGTTTCATCGTTGATCACATAACCGTTCGCATCGATCAGTCCATCCTGCCCGTGGCTGGTATAGGGGTCGAGCGCGATGTCTGTCATCACGCCGAGCTCGGGGAAATTCTTTTTCAACTCGGCCACCACGCGCGGCACCAGACCCTCCGGATTCAGCGCTTCGCGTGCGTCTTCTGTTTTAAATGCGGCATCAATCACCGGGAACAGCGCCAGCATTGGAATACCCAGCTTGACGCACTCCTCGGCCTCACGCAGCAACTTGTCCAGCGACTGGCGCTTCACCCCCGGCATCGACGCCACCGCCTCCTCGCGATTGCTGCCTTCCAGCACAAATACCGGATAGATCAAATCCGCAGGCGTCAGCATGTTTTCGCGCACCAGATTGCGTGAAAATGCATCGCGGCGCATGCGGCGCATGCGTTTGTGTGGGTATTGGCCAAGTGTTTGCATGATGTATTCCAGAAAAATTAGGGGAACTATTTCATTATTGTTCTATCTGACGTGCATGTGGCTTACACCACAGCCCGCTTTTTTTACTCCCTGAGCGGGTGTCTTAACCTGGTTAAGACTTTTTACCCCTGACTTCCCCCTTGTTCAGGGGTTTTTTTTGCCCTTAAAAGTAAAGAATTAAGCAGTTACATTTTCGTCCGTTGCAAACCACGAAGCAATTTTGGCTTCTGCCTCTTCCAGCCCCAGTTTTTTCAGGCTGGAAAAAAGTTGCACCGTGTAATTGGGGTAATGCTCCTTCAGGTAAGCCTTCACTTCAAACAACGTCTTGGTTGCCTGCTGGCGGCTGAGCTTGTCCGACTTGGTGAGCAGGATATGCACCGGCTTGCCGGTAGGCATAAACCAGTCCAGCATCTGCTCATCCAGCGGTGTGAGCGGATGCCGTGTATCCATAATCACCACCAGCCCGGCCAGCGCGGAACGAGTCTGTAAATACTCGCTCAGCAGCCCTTCCCAGTGCGCGCGCACATCGGTGGGCACCTTGGCATAACCGTAACCGGGCAAATCCACCAGAAAGCGGTTATCGCCCAGATCAAAATAATTCAGGTGTTGCGTGCGGCCGGGCGTCTTGCTGGTATAGGCCAGCCGCACATGATTGGCGAGCGTGTTGATTGCGCTTGATTTACCGGCGTTGGAACGCCCAGCAAACGCGACCTCCTTGCCGCCGTGCAGCGGCAACGCATGCAGCTCGTTGACCGTGGTAAAAAATACAGCGCGTGAAAATAATCCCATTATTTAATTACCAATTGTTCTTTTTAATTACCAGGCCGCAAAAATTTTATCGGCGGCGGCGATAGTCGCCGCAATGTCGGCCTCGCTATGCGCCGCCGACACAAAACCCGCCTCGAAGGCGGAAGGGGCAAGATACACACCCTCCTCCAGCATGGCATGGAAGAAACGGTTAAACGCCTTCGCATCACAGGCCATCACCTCGGCATAACTGCCAGGAAGCGTCTCGCTGAAATACAGACCGAACATACCACCCACCGACTGCGCGCAAAACTTGACCCCGTGTTTTTTTGCGCTGGCGCTCAAGCCTTCGGTCAGTTGCTTGGCCGTTTTGGCGAGACGTTCGTAAAAACCATTTTCCTGCACCAGCTTCAGGGTCGCCATACCCGCGGCCACCGCAATTGGGTTGCCCGACAGCGTACCCGCCTGATACACCGCACCCAGCGGCGCCAGACACTGCATGATGTCGCGGCGCCCGCCGAAGGCGGCGGCCGGCAGACCGCCGCCCATCACCTTGCCCAGCGTGGTGAGATCAGGCGTGATGCCGAAATAGCCCTGTGCGCCCTGCAGGCCGACACGGAAGCCGGTCATTACCTCATCCAGTATCAGCACCGCGCCATGCGCCGTGCACAGCTTGCGCAGCGCCGCCAGAAACTCCGGCTTGGGCATAATCAGATTCATATTGCCGGCGACCGGCTCCACAATCACCGCGGCTATCTCTTTGCCCATCTCGGCGAAGGCTTTTTCAAGACCCGGCACATCGTTGTAATTCAACACGGTGGTGAGTGCCGCAATTTCTGCCGGCACTCCGGAGGAGCTGGGCTGGCCAAAAGTCAGCGCACCCGAACCTGCCTTGACCAGCAGTCCGTCGGAATGACCGTGGTAGCAGCCTTCAAATTTAATGATGCGACTGCGTCCGGTAAAGCCGCGCGCCAGACGAATGGCGGTCATCGTGGCTTCGGTGCCGGAACTGACCAGACGCACCATTTCCAGACTGGGCAGCAGGCGGCACAAGGTCGCCGCCATATCCAGCTCGGCCGCGGTTGGCGCACCGAATCCCAGCCCTTGCGCTGCCGCGTCCTGCACCGCTTTCACTACCTCTGCGTGGCAGTGGCCGACGATCATCGGCCCCCACGAGCCCACATAATCGACATAGCGTTTGTCATCCGCATCCCACACATAGGCGCCCTGGCCGCGCTTGAAGAACAGCGGTGTACCGCCCACGGATTTAAAGGCGCGTACCGGCGAATTTACCCCGCCCGGAATTAATTTTTGTGACTGATCGAAGAGTTCCTGATTGTGTGAAGTCATGCCCAATTTCTTATCCTAAAAAAGTATTACCTGAATAGTTTTGCCAAATTATTTGCGGCCAGTTGAATATCCGCTACATCAAATACTGCTGAAATAACCGCCAGTGCATCGGCACCGGCCTGCACCAATGCGGCGCCGTTATCTGCGCTGATACCGCCGATGGCGACGATGGGTAGTTGTATTTCAGCACGCGCCTTGCGCAACAGGTCCAGGGTGGCCACGGCCGCATCCGTCTTCACGGTGGAGGCATAAAATGCGCCGAACGCCACATAATCGACCCCCGCCTGCACCGCGCTGTGCGCCAGCGTCAACTGGTTGTAGCAGGACACGCCGATCAGTTTGTCGTGGCCCAACAGTGCGCGGGCTGTGGCTATGTCGCCATCGCTCGCACCCAGATGTACGCCATCTGCATCCGCAGCTGCAGCCAGCTGTGCATCGTCATTGACAATAAAAGTGACGCCAAATTCCCTTGTCAGCTCACGCAGGGCGCGGGCCTGTTGCAGCCGCAGCATTGCATCGGCGGTTTTGTTGCGGTACTGCAGCACCTGCACGCCGCCCTGCAATGCCAGCCGCACCCGCCGTAACAATTCTTCTGTTTCAACGCCATCCGGTGTCAGCGCATACAGTCCCTGAATCGCGCGCGCCTTAATGGCGGGTGACTGATGTGCTTTCTTCAGCGCCATCCTCGTCTTCCTCGTCATCGCGTGCCCAGAACAGGCGGTCGGGGATATGCTGGCCCATACCGGGACGGAAACCGTATTTCAGCGTTTCCCAGGTGTATTCCTGCGCCTCGCGCACCGCCTCTTCCATCGGCAAGCCATTCGCCAGCAATGCAGCGATTGCCGATGCCAGCGTGCAGCCCGAACCATGGTAGATCCCCGGCAATCGCGGCCAGCTGTCGCTGCGTATCAGGCCATTTTCCCCATACAGGCTATTGATCACCTTGGGTGTATTTTCATGTGTGCCGGTAATCAGCACATACTCGCAACCAAGCTCAATAATGCGTTTGGCACATTCGGCCAGATCGGGATTATCTTCGTCGTTGTCTTCATCCTGAATCAGGCGGCGCGCTTCCAGGCTGTTGGGCGTCAGGATCGTCGTCTGCGGCAACAGCAACTCGCGCATTGCATCCAGCATGTCTTCATTTGCCAGCTCATCGCCGCGGCCCGAGCTGAGCACCGGGTCGAACACCAGCGGAATATCGGGATAGTCGGAAATAATCTCGGCAATCACCGCAATATTTTCCACGCTGCCGAGCAGACCAATCTTGAACGCGGCCACCGGCATATCCTCAAGCACGGTACGCGCCTGATTCATCACCAGTTCAGGATCAATCGACTGCACGTCATCCACACCGCTGGTGTCCTGCACAGTGATAGCGGTCACCACAGTCAGGGGATGGCAACCCATGCTGGCGATCGTCAGAATATCCGCCTGCATGCCGGCGCCGGCGCTCGGGTCAGACGCAGCGAAGGTTAGAACGATAGGAGGAATTTCGGGCAGGTTATCGGGCATCGTTGTAAAATAGCTATCTTCAAAGATGACATTTTAACTGATATCTGCAGCCATGACCCAAACACCTGACGCAACCGCCCCGCAATATAAAACCTATATGTGCCTGATTTGCGGCTGGATGTACCACGAAGCCAGCGGTGCACCCGAAGACGGCATACCCCCCGGCACGCGCTGGGAAGACGTGCCGATTAACTGGACCTGTCCCGAATGCGGCGCGCGCAAGGATGATTTCGAGATGGTTGTGGTGTAAGGGGAAAGCAGATGCGTATTCTGCACACCATGTTGCGCGTTGGAGATCTGGAGAAATCCATTGCCTTTTATACCAGTGTGCTGGGAATGAAATTGCTACGCCGCAACGACTATCCGGGCGGCAAATTTACGCTGGCCTTTGTCGGCTTTCAGGACGAAACGGAGGGCGCGGTGCTGGAGTTGACCTACAACTGGGGCGTCGACAGATACGATCTCGGCAACGCCTACGGCCATATCGCGATTGAGGTGGAGGACGCTTACCGGGCGTGCGAGCAAGTCAGGCAGTGCGGGGGCAAAATCATCAGCGAGGCCGGGCCGATGAAACATGGCACAACTATTCTGGCTTTTATCGAAGATCCTGACGGATACAAGATTGAATTCATCCAGCGCAAAAACCGTTCAACAAGTACTACTTGAGCAACTGCATTTTTGCTCTAGCCTGCATAATAAATATTGAATATAATCAAACACTTACACTGAATCGCTTGGTATCATGCGTTATTGACCGATAGTTGTGCAGCACCCGCAAATTCGGTGATACGCGCAAACTCGGCAACACCCAGATTCTCGGCGCGCAGCTGCGCATCAATCCCCAGCTTTTCAAAATCAGCCTCGGCCAGATAGCTCTTCAGCGTATTGCGCAGCGTCTTGCGGCGCTGGCCGAAAGCAGTGGCAACAATGGCGGCAAACAGTTTCTCGTCGCGCACCAGCACCTCGTTCAATGGCAGCGGAATCATGCGCACGATGGCGGAGTCCACCTTGGGTGCAGGGCGGAAAGATTCGGGCGGCACATCCAGCAATTTTTCCATATAAAAGCGGTACTGCAGCATCACCGACAGGCGCCCGTAAGCAGGTGTTGAAGGCTCGGCCACCATGCGCTCGACCACTTCATTCTGCAGCATGAAGTGCATGTCGATGATGCGCGCCGCGTAAGCGGAAAAATGGAACAGCAGCGGCGATGAGATGTTGTACGGCAGGTTGCCGACAATGCGCAACATACCCGGTATTTCAGCCAGATCAAATTTCAGTGCATCGCCCGCATGGATGACCAGCTTGCCTTTCGGGTAATCATTTTCCAGGCGATGAATAATATCGCGGTCGATTTCCACCACATGCAACTGCTTCAACTGCTTGATCAGCGGCCGTGTCAGCGCACCCAGACCCGGGCCGATCTCGATCATGGTGTCGTTTTCCTGCGGATGAATCGCACGAATAATATCGGCGATAATCTGCTCATCGACCAGAAAATTCTGGCCAAAGCGTTTTCTGGCTACGTGCATTGTTAAATCCCTTCAGAAAATGCTTAAGTGCAAGCTAACTTGCGTATCTTGCAAGTTACGCGGGAGTTAGAGGGCTTTCTGGCTTAATGCATCACTTGATTTCTCGCATTCCACCATCTGCACCGCCACCTGCATCGCCTCCAGCAGACTGCCTGCCTCGGCGTGCCCTGTCCCGGCCAGATCGAGCGCGGTGCCGTGGTCGACCGAGGTGCGGATAATCGGCATACCCAGTGTGATGTTCACGCCCGTGCCGAAACTTGCATGTTTCAATACCGGCAGCCCCTGATCGTGATACATCGCCAGCACCGCATCGCATTCTGCCAGACGGTGTTTTGCAAACAGGGTATCGGCCGGCAGCGGCTCGCTTACCTTCATGCCCTGTGCGCGCAATTTATTCAGTACGGGGATCATGATGTCGATTTCCTCGCGCCCCAGATAGCCGCCTTCGCCCGCGTGCGGGTTCAGGCCCGCCACCAGTATGCGCGGATGCGCAATGCCGAAGCGGCGCTGCAAATCATGCCGCATGATGGTTAATATATTTTCCAGAAGCTCACTGGTAATTGCATCCGCCACCTCGCGCAACGGCAAATGCGTGGTCGCCAGCGCCACACGCATGCCGCCACCCGCCAGCATCATCACCACCAGCGGAGTATGCGTGAGTTCGGCCAGAAATTCGGTATGCCCAGTGAATGGAATCCCTGCATCGTTGATCACACCCTTGTGTACCGGCGCGGTCACCATCGCGCTGAATTCGCCGCTCTGGCAACCCTGCACTGCACGCCTTAACAACGCAAGCACATAGGCGCTATTCGCGGGATTTAAATGCCCCGCCTGTGCCGGCTGCGCCAGCGGAATGTGCAGCACGCGCAAGTGTCCTGCCGGCAGCGTGGAGATGTCTTTTGCATCGTAATCATGCAGCTGCACAGCCAGCTTTAATTGCAGCGCACGCTGCCGCAATAGCTGTTTGTCACACAGCACCACAAACGGGTAAGCATGGGACTGCTGCGCCAGCTGCAGGCACAGGTCGGCGCCAATACCGGCGGGTTCGCCGGCGGTAATAGCCAGAGGCGCGGTGTACTGCTGCATTATTTGGCGGCGGCGTTTCTGTATTCTACAAACGCGCGGTCGCGCAATTGGCGCAACCACTCCTGATAGGCTTCGTCCGACTTGAAGGAGCGGATCGCCATGCTGGCTTGCTGCTTTTTCTGTTCCACGCTGACATCGGCATTGCGCCGTTCCAGCACCTGTATCAGGTGCCAGCCGAATTCGGTTTGTACCGGATTGCTGAGCTGGCCGATTTTCAGTGTATTCATTGCGCGTTCAAAATCGGCCACGAAAACGCCGGGCGATACCCAGCCCAAATCACCACCCTGCACCGCGCTGCCATCTTCGGAATAGAGTTTGGCCTGTTCCGCAAAATCAGCGCCGCCCTCGATGCGGCGCCTGATTTCTGCGAGGCGGTTCCTGGCTTCATTTTCTGACATGAATTCGCTGGTCTTGATCAGGATATGGCGCACGCGCGCCTGCGTGATCATCACGGGCGCGTCTTTATTGCGCTTGTCCAGCAGCTTGATAATATGGAAAGCATTCGGGCTGCGCAGCACCGGGCTAATCTCGCCACTCTGCATGTTTTTGAGCGCTTCCTGGAAAATGGACGGCAACCGGTCCGCACTGCGCCAGCCCAGATTGCCGCCCTGCAAACCATCTTTCGCATCCGAAAATCCTGCCGCCACCTGCGCAAACTGAGCGCCACCGCGTAACTGCGACCAAGCCTGGTCTGCACGTTGTTTGCTAAGCTGAATTTTTTCCGCACTCGCCTGTTCGGGTATCTGCACCAGAATATGCGCAAGCTCCATTTCCTCGCTTTTGCCCGACTGCTTGCTTTGCATCAGCAGATAATTTTCTATCTCGTTATCGCTGATGACCAGCTTGCTGTCCACCTCGCGTTCACGCAAGCGGGTAAAGGTGATTTCATTGCGTATCTCTTCGCGGAATTTCTTGAAATCAACCCCTTCCCTCGCCAGCTTTGCCCTGAACTCCGCCAGTGAAGCGAAATTATTCTGCTGAGCTATGCGCCCCAGGGCCTTGTCCAGCTGTGCATCATCGATGCGCAGGCCGGACTCTTTGGCAAATTGCAGTTGCAGCATATCGATAATCATGCGCTCCAGTACCTGCTTCTCCAGTTCCTTTGCGTCGGGCAGCGGCGTACCCTGTTTTTTCAACTGCTGCCTGATTTTTTCAAGGTAGCTGTTTAATTCGTGCCGGGTGATGACATCATCGTTCACGACCACAGCAATATGGTCAACTTCGACACCTGACTGATATACGTCGGCTCTTTGCTCAAGAGCAACAGCACTTACATCTAATAATATTGCCGAACAAAGTGCAAGGCCGCAAACTAGCTTGGTGTATTGCATAACAAATTTTCCATTCCTTATATGTGGATCCAGGCAATAATTGAGCGGATATTCCGCGGGCAGTTTAGTTCAACTTGGTATAGCCAGGCACGCTCTGCCTCATGGAAGATAGCGTGTCATCACCTACCCGAATCAGTTCATTCAATTCCAGTTGTATGAAAACAGTGGTTGAGGTTTCGCGTAAAGTTGTCGCAAATTGCTTCGCGCCAAAGCGGATCGCCCAGCAATCCTGATAATATTCAAGTCCCGCCATCGCCTGTACAGTTCGCGCTTCCTGCAATGAATATTGCATCTGTGTAACCGTATGCCAACGTCCCAGAAACGGCCATTGTGCGGAAAAATCAATTTGCTTCAAAGTCTTGGTTGGATCAGGATCGGCACTGAAGGTATAACGATACCCAAGGTTTAATACCTTTCCCACCTCAGGCCTGTAACTCGCAACTGCGGCAAACATCTCCGTACGAGACTCATTCGGATTGTATTGCATCAAACTGTCTAGTGTTAGCGTGTTCGACATTCTACCCGCCACACTCATCAATACGTCGGATGCATTGTTCGTTGCAGTTGGCACGCCCAGTATCACACGCGGTTTCTGGCTGCTAAAACGTTCACCTATCACAACACGCAACATTTCATTGCCGTTATCCGCATCCAGCAAGCGCGAAGTCAGCGCCATGGTAACCTGATCCGCATCACCTATGCGATCGTTGCCGACAAAACGGTTTTCGGTGAACATCTGCATAAAACTGAATACCGCAGGTGCCGAATCGAAATTCGGCAGGGCGTCCTGATCCACATGCGGAATATGGACATAAAAAATCCGCGGCTCCAGCGTCTGCGCATACTCGCTGTCATATGCAGTAAATTCGCGTTCAAGCACCATGCCGCTATTTATGCTGAAAATAGGTACGGAGCGGTTATACACTGATACAGGATTCGGGTTATTTTCAGTCAGTGAATATTGCGAAATATGCATGCCCAATTTTGGCGTTATGTAATAGGCCGGATCATTTACCAGAAGGTATGTGATATTTGGATACAACACTGCGCGGCTGCCATTCACATTTGTTGGATGATTAAAATTTACAAACTCTGTATTAAGAGTTGCATTTACTCTGCCCATAACCCGCTGCGCGCCCAGATTAACTTGCGGCAATCTTCGATAGGGTAGTGGCACGATCGCATCCGGGTCTTGCAACGTCTGAAAACTCTGCGCACGTACAGAGGCATTCCACCAACCTCCACCACCGTAAGTTACTACACCCTCCTGTAGCAAATGTTTTTGCGTCGCTATCGACGGTATGGAGGACAGATCTCTGAAATAGGCATCGTCGGACGCCTCGTTCAAGTTGACCATGCCGCTGAAGCCGGCGCCAAAATCCTGGGTATGCAACAGGGTCGAATGTGATCGATTCCGCAGTGCGACCTTGTCGCCCTGCAGCTCACCGTAATCAATCTTGCCGGCATAGCTGCTGCCCAGATAACGGAACTCGTTATCCAGCAGAACTCCACGATTTTGGATAAAGCGCGGCGAGATGGTTGCATCATAATTGCTGGCAATATTCCAGTAAAATGGCACGGTAAGCTCACGCCCGCCTTTGTTGGTACTGCCCAGAGTCGGGCCAAGCAGCCCGGATCTGCGCCTGTCATTCAATGGGAAATTCATCCACGGCGTATAAAGTATGGGCACCCCCATGAATTCAATGCGCGCATTATAGGCCGTGCCGATTTGTGTATTGCGGTCCAGATTCAGCTCGCTCATCTTCAGCAGCCAGTCATCATTGCCTGCCGGACAGCTGGTATAACTGGCTTTGTCAAAGGTGAATTGCTGCTTACCCTCAATATGCAAAGTTTCAGCATTTCCGCGCACCTTAGCGTCGGTCAAGGTAAATGAGGGCTGCGCCATTTCACCGGTACTCTTATTTAAATCCAGTTTCAGGCTGGGGCCAGTCACAGCAGCATCGCTCTTTTCAAGTCTCACCGAACCATCGGCAAATAATTCATTGGATTCCTGCAAAAACAACAGGTGATCTGCACGTATCATCTGATCATCTTTACGCAGCACAGCATTACCCGTTGCCTCGAGAATCTGCCCCTGCTTGGCTTCAACACTGTCCGCAGTAATGACCGTGGGTGCTTCCTGACTGCTGGCGACAACCGATTTCACCGGACGAGCTTTGCTTGAAGAGCCGGCCTTATTTTTCGGCAATGGCTGCTCCTGTGCATGGATAGCCGATGAAATTACATATAGAACGGAGAATGAAACCAGAAAAAAGCGGGAGCGCATGGTACTGAATTTGCAAATTAAGGTGATAAAATCTCACAAATCCGCCGATAAGGCAATGTCGATCGGGTAAAGCCGGCAAAATAGCACCAAAAAACTTACTCTTCAGCCTCTCGGGAATACTCATGAAACGTCAACAACTGCTCAATGACTGGCTGCAAAGCCTCTATCCGGCACAGCCATTTACACTGGCTCCGGCATCGGCTGATGCCAGCTTCCGCCGCTATTTTCGCGCCACCTTTGCCGATCGCACCATGGTGGTGATGGATGCGCCGCCACAGCACGAGGACTGTCGCCCCTTTATCCGCATCGCCCAGCTGTTTGCCGCAGCTGGCGTGCACGTGCCGGAAATCATTGCACAAGATCTGGAACAGGGATTTCTGTTGCTGGGGGATCTGGGCAACACCACCTACCTGCAGGCACTTAACACCGACAGTAACCGCGTGCTCTATGCCGATGCCTGCAATGCGCTGATCAAAATCCAGCAGGCAAGCCGGGAAAATGTGCTGCCGCCCTATGATGAAACCCTGCTGCTGCGCGAAATGCGCCTGTTTCCCGAATGGTATATAGCCAGGCATTTGCAGCACACACTGAGCGAAAAACAAACGGCAACGCTGGAAACTGTTTTCCAGCGCATTGTGCAGAACAATCTGGCACAGCCGCAAGTTTACGTGCACCGCGACTACCATTCGCGCAACCTGATGGTAACCCTGCCCAACCCCGGCATACTCGATTTTCAGGATGCGGTTTACGGACCCATCACCTACGACCTGGTTTCCCTGTTCAAGGATGCCTACATCGGCTGGCGCGAAGCAGATGTGCTGGACTGGCTGATACGCTACTGGGAAAACGCGCGCAAAGCAGGGCTGCCGGTGCATGAGGATTTTGGCGCGTTCTACCGCGATTATGAGTGGATGGGCGTGCAGCGCCACCTGAAAGTGCTGGGTATTTTTGCGCGCCTGTATCACCGTGACGGCAAGGAAGGCTATCTGCAGAACATGCCCCTGGTAATGAGTTACCTGCGTCGCGCCTGCGAACGCTATATCGACCTCAAGCCATTGCTGCGCCTGCTGGACGAACTGGAACCACAAACAGATCAGCAAGAGGGATACACATTTTGAAAGTGATGCTTTTGGCGGCAGGTCGCGGCGAACGCATGCGCCCGCTCACCGACCATACGCCCAAGCCCCTGCTGCAAGTCGGCGACAAGGCGCTGATCGTGTGGCATATCGAAAAACTGGCGCGCGCGGGATTTAAAGAACTGGTGATCAACCACGCCCATCTCGGTGCACAGATTGAAAGCGCGCTGGGTGATGGCAGCCAGTTTGGCGTATCCATTCAATACTCAAACGAGGACAAAGCGCTGGAAACGGCTGGCGGCATCGCTTACGCCTTGCCCCTGCTGGGTAAGCACCCTTTTGCCGTGATTAACGCCGACATCTATTGCGACTATGATTTCAAGCAACTATCCAGCCGTGCTGCCATCCTCAAAAGCAATGGCGACTTGGCGCATCTGGTACTGGTCAGCAACCCCGAGCAACATCCCAATGGCGACTTTGGCCTGTCGGGTAATCGTGTGACAGATAGCGCACCCAGGCTCACTTTCAGCGGCATCGGCATCTATAATCCTGCACTGTTTCAGTCTATTACCCGCGGCAGTGTTGCCCCGCTCGCCCCGCTGCTGCGCCAGCAGATCGCCGCAGGCAAAGTCGGTGGCGAGCATTTTACTGGCCGCTGGGTGGATGTCGGCACACCGCAGCGCCTGCAGCTACTCGACAACGACCTGCGCGCAACGCACAATACCGTGCTATGACATTCGATCCCGCCCTCTACCAGCAACGCCGTGCCCGACTGCTGCAGCAAATGCAGCGAGGCATCGCCGTTATCCCCACTGCACCGGAAGCGCTGCGCAACGGCGATGCGCACTATCCTTACCGCTTCGACAGCCACTTTCATTACCTCACCGGCTTTGACGAGCCCGAAGCCGTACTGGTCATGCTGTCGGGCGACAAGCCACAGTCCATCCTGTTCTGCCGCGAGAAAGATATGGAACGCGAAATCTGGGATGGTTTTCGTTATGGCCCGGAAGCGGCACGCAAACTGTTCGGCTTTGATGTGGCATACCCAATTGCCCAGCTGGACGACAAGCTCGCCGAGCTGATGGGCAACCAGCCCGCGCTGTTCCATCCGCTTGGAGCGCACGCCGTGTGGGATGACCGCATCCTCGCGCTGCGCACCCGCGTGCAGGCACAGGCGCGCAGCGGCATTACCGCACCGAATGAAATTCACGATGTGCGCATGCTGCTGGACGAAATGCGCCTGCTCAAGGACAGCACCGAGCTGGCCACCATGCGCCGCGCCGCCACCATTTCGGCCGCCGCACAGGCGCGTGCGATGCGCGCGACGCGCCCCGGCAGAATGGAATATGAAATCGAGGCCGAGCTGCTGCACGAGTTTCGCCGCAACGGCGCTGCCGGGCCGGCCTATACCTCGATAGTCGCGGGTGGCGCCAATGCCTGCGTGCTGCATTACATCAACAACAATACCGTATTGAAAGATGGCGACCTGCTGCTGATCGATGCCGCCTGCGAACTGGACGGTTACGCCGCCGACATCACGCGCACCTTTCCGGTGAATGGCAAATTCAGCGCGGCGCAAAAGGATGTGTATGAAATTGTACTGGCCGCACAAACTGCCGCGATTGCCTCGGCCCGCCCCGGTTCGCACTGGAACCAGCCGCATGACGATGCGCTGCGTGTGCTGGTGCAGGGCATGATTGATCTCAAGCTGTGCAGCGGCAGTGTCGACGGCGTGCTGGAGAGCGGCGACTACAAACGCTTTTACATGCACCGCACCGGCCACTGGCTGGGCATGGACGTGCATGACGTGGGCAACTACAAGCTGGAGGGCAACTGGCGCGACCTGCTGCCCGGCATGGTGCTCACGGTAGAACCCGGCCTGTATATCCGCCCCGCCGACACTGTGCCCGAAGCCTTGTGGAATATCGGCATCCGCATCGAGGACGATGTGGTCATCACTGCGCAGGGCTGCGAAGTGCTGACCCATGAAGTGCCCAAGACCGTTGCGGCCATCGAACAACTAATGAGCGGCCATGGCTGAACACTGCGATATCGCAATCATAGGTGGCGGGCCGGTCGGGGCTGCGCTGGCGCTCGCGCTGCGCGATAGCGGCCTGAAAGTATCCGTGCTTGAAGCGCGCAAAGCACAGCAGGCGAGCAACGACCCGCGCGCCCTGGCACTGTCCTACGGCAGCCGCCTGTTATTGACACGGCTGGGGGTATGGCAGCATCTTACGCATATTTCGACGATCAAAACCATACACATCTCGCAGAAAAATTCCTTTGGTCGCACGCAATTAAGCGCTTCCGAGATGGATGTTCCGGATCTGGGGTATGTGCTGCCGTATGCAACCCTGCAAGCATCGCTGCAAAACATGCTGGAGTCCGGCAACATAAATTATCTGTCTGGCGCCGCGGTCACCCAACTGCACAGCACTGATGATGGCGCCAGCATTGAATACCGGCAAAACGGCAACGAGCAGCAACTCTACGCGCGTCTGGTGGTGGTGGCGGACGGCGGCAAACTGCTGGAGAGCAGCCACCCGGCCGAGGTGCGCGACTACGGCCAGAGCGCCATTATCGCGCATGTCAGCTGCAGCCTGCCCAGACCCGATACCGCATTTGAGCGCTTCACACCGCAAGGCCCGCTCGCCTTGCTGCCTTATCAACAGGGTTACGAGCTGGTATGGACAGTGCCGCATGCGGAAGTTGAAAACATGCTGCAATGGGACGATGCCACGCTGCTCGCGCAACTACAGCAGCATTTCGGCGATCGCGTCGGCACCTTTCTCACGGCCGGCGCGCGCAGTACTTTCCCGCTGCGGCTGAAGCGCGCGCCCGCCACCACGCTGGCGCATATTGTGCTGATCGGCAATGCCGCGCAAACCCTGCATCCGGTTGCGGGGCAGGGTTTCAATATGGGGCTGCGCGATGCGTGGGAACTGGCGCAGGAAATATTGTGCAGCAGCCCTGCGGCAATCGGCAGCGAAGCCATGCTGGCAAATTACACCCAGTCCAGGGCGCCGGACCGCAATGCCGGCATACGCTTTACCGACGGCCTGGTCAGGCTGTTTTCCAACGACCTGCCAGTGCTTTCCGCCGCACGCGCGGCGTCGCTCAGTCTGCTGGATTGCCTGCCCGGTGCAAAAAAATTCGTTGCGAAACGCATGATGTTCGGGGCTAACGGCTAGTCTTGACATGACAACTCAAATCAAAAAACTGGCCATCATGTTTGCCGATATCAGCGGCAGTACCGCGCTTTATGAAAAGCTCGGCGACCAGCTGGCACGCCAGTTAATCGCGAGGTGTCTGTCTATCCTGAATGGCGCGCTTGTCACTCACCATGGCACACTGATCAAAACCATAGGTGACGAAATTTTATGTACATTTCCGTCGGCAGAGCACGCGCTCAATGCAGCCTGCGAAATGCAGATGGCGCTCAAAACCGACAACCAGAGCAGTGAACACCAAATGTTTATCCGTATTGGCTTTCACTACGGTGACGTCATCTGCGAGGACGGCGATATCTACGGCGATGCGGTGAATGTTGCCGCGCGCGTGGCCGAAATTACGCGTGCCAACCAGATCATGACCACTACCGCTGCAGCTGATGCGCTGCCGTTATCGCTGCATGACAAGGTGCGCAAAATTCTGCGTGCCGATTTCAAGGGCAAGCAGGAGCAGCTTGACATACACCAGGTGATGTGGGAACTCGAAGACATGGGCAGCACGCGTATCGGCATGTCGGCCTACCGCAAGCCGCAAGCCGAGGGCAATGAGCTCGTGCTCCGCTACCTTGAGCAGTCATACAGTATCAGCGAACAAAATAAAAAATTGATTCTGGGGCGCGACGATGCGTGCCAGATTGTGTTTAAAAGCGATTTTGCCTCGCGCCAGCATGCCAACGTGGAATTCAGATTCGGCAACTTCATGCTCACAGACCACAGCAGCAATGGCACTTATATCCGCAGCAGCGATGGCGTGGTGTCGCGCCTGCACCACGAAGGCGCCACCCTGCGCGGCAAAGGCACGATCAGTCTGGGCCAGCCCTATTCGGACAATCCGGCCAGTCTGATAGAGTATGCCATCACAGCCAAAGCCTGAATAAAAATATTCAATAAAATCAAATACTTATATCATATCAACGGAAACCTTCCCATGAAATATTTCAAAGCAGAATACCCGATTGCAGTGGCCTTCATCATACTGGGGCTTGGCATTGCACTTGAACATGCCGCCGTTGTGCAGGGCGGCGCGCTGCTGTGGGGCGGCCTGCTGGTGATACTGGCGGCAATTATCGGCGTCGCCTTCCGCATCAGCCATCATGCCGAAGTACTGGCGCTGCGATTCGGCGAGCCCTACGGCACACTGATACTCACCAGCGCGGCCGTCGCTGTTGAGGTGGTGATACTGGTGGTGCTGCTGCAGGGCGACCCCAATCCCACTCTGGCGCGCGATACCGTGTTCGCCGCCATCATGTTCGACATCAACGGCATTCTTGGCCTCGCGGCCATCATCGGCGGGCTGAAGCACGGCAGCTCCAAATACAATCTGGATTCGGCCAACTCCTATATCGCGATGCTGCTGGTTGCGATTGGCGTCGGCATGTTCATACCGGATTTTATACCCGATGAAAAATGGGAAATTTACTCGGTATTCTCGATAGGCACGATGGCCATCATGTATCTGGCGTTTTTGCGTTTGCAAACGGTAGAGCACCGCAAATTTTTCGAATACAGCGATGACACCGCGGAGGAAGCACATGACCAGACACACAGCCCCAATGCGCTGCATGTTGCCATCATGCTGGGCGCGATCATTCTGGTAGGCCTGCTGTCAGAAGTGCTTTCCGTGCTGCTCGATGCCGGCTTGAAAGGCAGCAGCCTGCCCAAAGCCATTCCCGCGGTGCTGGTCGCACTGATTTCCGCCAGCCCGGAAATTCTCACCGCGCTGCGCGCGGCGCAAAAAGACCGCATGCAGACCACCGTCAATATCGCGCTGGGCGCATCGCTCGCCACCGTGCTGCTCACGCTGCCGGTGATCGAGGCCATCGCGCTGTTCAACGGCGACCGCATCGTGATGGCGCTCACCCCGGTGCAGGCGGGCATGCTGCTGCTAACCTTCCTCACCGTGATGAACAACCTGCATGATGGCGAGACCAACGCGATTGAAGGCGTCAGCCACTTCGTGCTGTTCGCCGCCTTTATCGCGCTGGTGGCGATGGGGCTTATCTAAATCGGGCAGGAAAAAATGTCCACACTTGAAATCTGGGAGCTGTCGAGTTACGTGGTGACGGTGGTGGGTCTGCCGCTTGCGATTGCTGTTTTCATCTTCGAACAGCGCAAAGAGCGCGATAACGAGGAGGAAGAAGTCTATCAGCTGCTCTCCGACAACTATCAGGAGTTCCTCAAAATCGCGCTGGAAAATCCCGACCTGCGCCTGTTCGCCACGGAGGAAACCCCCGCCCTGTCGGCAGAGCAGCGCGAGCGCATGTTTATTATTTTCAGCATGCTGACTTCTTTATTCGAGCGTGCCTATCTGCTGCTGTATGAAGATGACATGAACGAAAAACAGTTGCGGCGCTGGCGCTCGTGGGAAGACTATATGGGGGAATGGTGTAACCGCAGCGACTTCCGCGCCTCACTGCCAGTTTTGTTGCGCGGCGAGGATCCTGAATTCGCGTCCTATATCCAGAAGCTCGCGCTCACCTCACCATTTCTCGCGCAATAAGCTGATGCCTTTCTTCACCTCCTCCGCTTTCAAGACCGCGCTGATCGCGACGCTCTGGCTGGCTGTCGCGGGCGCGTTGTTCTATTTCATGAACACCAGAGTCAACCCCAACACCGCCGACACCCTGTCGCAGTCCGGCGAGGTGGTGTTGCAGCGCGACCTCAGCGGCCACTATCGCGCAGAGGCTTACATCAATGGGGTCAGTACTCCTGTGATGGTGGATACCGGGGCGACCGATGTTGCCATCTCCCAGGCTCTGGCTGACAGGCTCGGTCTGCGAAGCATCAAAGCCGTCAGAACACACACCGCCAACGGCGACACCGTTTCCTATATGGTCAGATTGAAAAACGTCAAGCTGGGCGGTATCGTCGCGCATGATGTTGCCGCTATCATCACGCCCAAACTCGGCGATGAAGTGCTGCTGGGCATGTCTTTTCTTGGCCGCATGGATGTCAGGCTTTACAAGGGCCTGATGACGATACGTGCGTCACATGAATAAGCCGTCGATTTTTAAGGGCACTGCAGTTTGAAATGAGTTATTCAGTTTTACAAATTGCCACCCCGTCTGCATTTTGCAACAGGCGACAACTAGGCTGACACAAGGGGCTATTTCTTCCCGCCGCGCTGCTCCGCGGCTTTGCTTTCCTGAACACAGAAATCGGCGATCTGCTGCAGTGCCGTCTTGACTGCGCGGTTGGCCGCGAGGACCCCGCCATAGGGGTCGTCGCTGGGCGCTGGCTCTGTCACATCAAATTCTCGCGTGGCGAGCACTGCTTTGCTGCGCATATCGATTAGTTGCACACGCAGGGTCAGACGCACCTGACTGGGCAGGGCAAGGAATTCCTGCTGCAGGCGAACAAGCTCAGTATCCAGACGCAGATCCGCAGTCACCGCGCTGCGCGTGGTTACCACAGCGCGATATTGCGCCGTGCTTTCTAGCGCCTGCACCAGCAAGGGCGCCAACATGCGCGCAGGATTGTCCACCCACTGGTTTTCCGAAAAATAATCGATTTCATGCGGTTTTTTCAGATAGATCATGCGCGCCGAATCAAAGCCGGAACGGGCACCCGGCGTATTCACCAGCAGGGTCAGGTTTCCGCTTGCCGTAGCTGCCGCTGCAAACTGTGCCTCAAGCGCGTAACTGTGCAGGCTGGCCGATTTTACCGGCTGTAACGGGGAGCAGCCTCCCAGTAACAACACCATGAAAAAAGACAGTGAAACCGCCATCACGTTAAAAAATTTTAATTGGAATGCATTCATTTTTACTTACTCTCCGGGGCCACGTTGACGAGCATCTTTCCCGCGCAGTAACACGCCGGGATTTTGTTCGACCTGTTCGGTCAGTCGTTGCAGCGAAACCATCAACTCACGCATGGATACCATCATCCTTTCAAGCTCCGGCAAGCCGTCGTTTGCAAAGCGCCTCACATCGGGACCCACATCATCCAGCGTAGTGCGCACACCTGCGCTGGCACGCGACATCTCCTTGCCCATTTTTTCTATGCTCTCCGTGGTTCTGCCTATCTTCTCTATCAATTGCGGCAGTTGCACGCTTATTTGCGCGACGTTCTCCATCGTAAGCGATGTATTTGTCAGGGATTTATCAATATCGGCCTTGTGCGCGGCCAGTGTCCGGCTCAACACGGAGACATCCGCGAGGGTATGCTTCAGCACTTTTCTGTTATCTTCATCCAGCAGCGCATTCAAATTTTCGGTCGTGGTATTAAGATTGTTCAACAGCGTCGACAGCGCCGTGTCCAGACGCCCCATCAGGGAGGGTCCGGTTTTAATTACGGGATAGGGTGCAGATTTTTTCGGCTCCAGCAAGGGAGAAGTGCTGCTGCCGCCACTGAGTTCGATATAGGCAATTCCGGTCAAACCCTGTGATTTCAGTACCGCAATAGTGTCCTGTTTGATGGGTATGCCGCGTTCAATGGCAAACTCCAGCCGCACCTGCTCAGGATTTTCTTTATCCAGAGTAATCAGGTTGATCTGGCCAACCTCTACCCCGCGATATTTTACCGGTGCGTTCAGGTTGAGCCCTGACACAGATTCATTCATATACGCCACATAAGTGTCATATTCCGCACGGTACTGCTTGCCCGCACTCAGCCACAGCACACCCGCAATCATCGCGACAGAAAGCAGCAACGCAAACAAACCCACCAGCACATAATTTACTTTTGTTTCCATGATTGTTCCTGTGACTGTTTCCACGCGGCACGACCGCGCGGCCCGTAAAAATATTCGCGGATAACGGGATGTGGCGATTCTGATAATTCGGTCATTGTACCCACCCCCAGCACCCTGCCTTCACCCAGTACCGCAACCCTGTCGGCAACTCTCCACAGCAAATCCAGATCATGCGTCACCATCATGATGGTCAGGCCCAGTGATTTTTTTAATTGCAGAACCAGCTCGTCAAAGCCATTTGCGCTGAGCGGGTCGAGCCCCGCGGTGGGCTCATCCAGAAACAGCAACTCGGGATCAAGTGCTATCGCCCGTGCCAAGGCGGCACGTTTGCGCATGCCGCCGCTCAACTCGCCCGGATATTTTGCACCCGCACTGGCCGGCAGACCGGCCAGTGAAATTTTAACCGCGACCAGTTCGTTGATGAGTGTTTCGCTCATCTGTGTATGTTCACGCATCGGCAAACCGACATTTTCTGCAACCGTCAGCGAACTGAACAGTGCCCCTCGCTCAAACATTACGCCCCAGCTTTTTCTTAACGCCAGCGCTGCTTCATCATCCAGTCCCAGCACGTCCTTGCCAAATACGCGTATTGAACCCGATTGTGGACGATGCAATAAAATGATTTCGCGCAATAATGTCGACTTGCCACAACCGCTTGACCCGGCCAGGCCAAATATTTCTCCACGCTGCACTTGAAGAGTAATGCCGTCATGCACCACCGCGTCGCCGAAACTTGTGTACAAGTCTGAAATTTGAATGATGGCTTCGGATGAATTTTCAGCCATGCTAAATTTTCAACCAGCTAAAAATAACGGAGAACAGGGCGTCGGCGACAATGATCAGAAAAATACCCTGTACCACGCTAATGGTCGTCTGCTTGCCGACACTGTCGGAATTATTACCCACCTGGAAGCCCTGGTAACAACCGACTATCGCAATAATCGCAGCGAAAACCGGCGCCTTGCCTATGCCCACCAGCAGCGCTGATAGTTTCACTGCATCGTCAAAACGATCCATAAAATCTGCATAGCTCACGCCCAGTTGTGACTTGGCCATCACCATGCCACCCAGCACCCCCATCATATCTGCAAATACAGTCAGCAAGGGCAAGGCGATCATCAGGGCAATCAGCTTGGGCAACACCAGCAATTCCATCGGCGCGATACCGATAGTACGCAAGGCATCGATTTCCTCTGTTATTTTCATGCTGCCTATTTGTGCCGCAAATGCCGAGCCGGAACGGCCTGCCACAATAATCGCCGTCATCAGCGGAGCCAACTCGCGCAGGATGGAAAGCCCCACCAGATCGGCAATGAAAATATTGGCGCCATAACGCTGTAATTGTCCAGCACCCTGAAAGGAAATCACCACCCCCATCAGAAATGCCAGCAATCCCACAATGGGCAGGGCGTCAAAACCTGCATGCTGCAGATTGTATAAAATTGGACGCCAGCGAATCCGCGAGGGCTGCGCGACAGAACGAATAAATACCATCACGCTTTCGCCAAAGAATGCAAGCATGCCAACCAGCTGCGTAATATGGGGCCAGGTTACCAAGCCCAGCCTTTCCAGCCAGGTTATTCCCCGGCCGGTCGCCTGCTGCTCCGGAGCACGCTCGGCCTGGCTGACCACCTGTATGAGCGCTTCGTGTTCGGAACGCTGACCACGCAGCCTGACTGAACATCCCTGGGCATCGATTTGTTGAATAGCGCGGTGCAATAACCAGGCGCCTGCCGTATCCAGGGCGGTAATACCGGCAACGTCAAACTGCCATTCGCCCGTTGCGGGCAGATTCAGGGAGGCAAGCGTGCGCTCCAGATTAAATACGTTGCTCAACACCCAAGCACCCGCGCAACGCACAACATTGCCGGCTTGTTCAATCGCTATCGTCGCTTCCGCTTGGTTGCCTGATATCAAATTCATTCAATAAAGACCAGTAATTTGAAATTTATTCTTCAGCTTGCCTCCCCACAGCCCAAGAAAATACTTATTTGTTATCATCAGGATACCACAGCCACATTGACCAGAGTACGAGTATGCCGGTGCAGGGTCGCGTCTTGCCCCTGATGCTCGCTAGCGTTGTGTATTGATTGTGTTGGATATATATTACGCATGCCATGCAATCCGTCTTCCATTCGGGGCGATTTAAATGGAGAAATCAACAAGGGTTTAAGCAACAAATCTGAACGCGATATCGCTTTAGCAAGATATTGAAATTAACATAATATAATTTAAAAACCAACAATAACAAGGGAGTAGCAAATGACATTCGGCGAATCAATCAAGGTTTGTTTTTCTAAATATGCAGATTTCACCGGCCGCGCAGTGCGTTCAGAATTCTGGTGGTGGACTCTGTTTACGTTTCTCGTGTCAGTCGCGACAGGATTAGTAAGTGAGATGGTTTCCGGGCTTTTTTCTCTGGCCACCATTTTGCCCAGCCTCGCTGTAGGCGCGCGCAGATTGCATGACACGGACAGAAGCGGATGGTGGCAGCTGCTTTGGTTCATTCCCGTAATCGGCTGGATCATTCTGCTGGTATGGTTTATTCAGGAAGGCAAGGAAACAACTCGTTTCTGATTAAAATCATTTTTTGCGGGACAGGCAGAAAATATCTGACTGCACATTGATTTTATTTCAGCAAAAACAGGGCCGCGATTGCGGCCCTGTTTGTTTTAAAAACTTTTATTTCACCGTTCATGTTTGCCTTGGTGATACGCAACTTGCTTAACCCTCATACAACAGGAGCCGTGATGAAAATTTTTTTGCTGATTCTGACAGCTATGGCAATCTTTTCAGGCTGTACACCGAAGTTATCACCGCAAGTTGCCGCAATCACACGGCAAATTCCTGCCGAGTTTCCTGAGGCATATTATCTCCAGGGCGAAGCAGCCGGCCAGAAAATATTTCGTGTAATTCCCGGTCGTTCCCGGGTCATCATCGTGGTTCGCCGTGCGGGAGCGCTTGCACGTCTGGGCCATGATCACGTGGTCGCAAGTCACGATGCGGGTGGTTATGTCGATGTGGATGCAGGGCGAGCGGATCTGTATGTGGCGCTTGCTCGCCTTACTGTAGACGAGTCCGGTCTTCGTGCAGAGGCAGGCCTGAGTACTCAGCCTTCCCCTGAAGCGGTGGAAGGCACACGACGCAATATGCTGGAGAAGGTGCTTGATGCCGAACGCTTTCCCTTTGCACTCATACGCGCAAAACGCAGTTCAGCAGACAGCCCGGTGTTACAAGTTACCCTTACGCTTCATGGCACAAGTAAAACCTTTGAGGTTCCGGCGCAAATTGAAAATCTGGTGGACGGTTTCCGGATCAACGGTCAGATGGCATTCAATCAAACCGATTTCGGGATGACTCCGTTCTCGGTTCTGGGTGGCGCAATACAAGTGCAGGATAGACTGGATTTGCGCTTTGTAATATTCGCCAAGCGCGATTAACAGGCGATGCGCCAATGGCCTGTATACAAAGCAAGCAATGGGCAAGGTGCTTTTTATTCTTAAAAATATTCAATAAAATCAAATACTTACAGATACAGGCCAAGCGACAGCCTGTATCTGCCTGACACCTGCTACAACGCTTTCAGCAACTTCTCGTGGATCCCGCCAAAGCCACCATTGCTCATCACCAGTATCTGGTCGCCTGATTTTGCTGCGACCACGATCGCCGCAATCAATGCCTGCAGGTCGTCGCTGACCAGGGCCTTGCTGCCCAGCGGTGCAAGTGCACTGCGTGCATCCCAGCCCAGATTTGCACTGTAGCAAAATACCGCATCGGCCTCCTTCAGGCTGGCGGGTAGCGCGTCTTTCATCACGCCCAGCTTCATCGTATTGGAGCGCGGCTCCAGCACCGCAAGGATGCGTGCATTGCCAACCTTGCGTCGCAGACCCTCCACGGTGGTGGCGATGGCAGTGGGGTGATGCGCGAAGTCGTCGTAGACGGTAATGCCCTTCACCGTGCCGCGCACTTCCATGCGGCGTTTTACGTTCTTGAATTCGCCCAGTGCGGCGAGACCCTGGGCGACGGGCACACCCGCATGGCGTGCGGCAGCCAGTGCGGCCAGTGCATTCATGCGATTGTGTTCGCCCATCAACTCCCATTTCAGCGTACCCTGGACGGTGCCATTCAGCGTGACCTGATTTTCGGCATCGATATTCCATCCCTGCGCACTACCAAACTGTTCTACGGGTGTCCAGCAGCCGCGCTTGATGACTCGCGCCAGTGCATCTTCGCGGCCATTGCTCACAATCAGACCGTTGCCCGGCACCGTGCGCACCAGATGATGGAACTGGGTTTCGATTGCAGCAAGGTCGGGAAAAATATCGGCGTGGTCAAATTCAAGATTATTCAGCACTGCCGTGCGTGGACGGTAATGCACAAACTTGGAACGCTTGTCGAAGAAAGCGGTGTCGTATTCATCCGCTTCAATCACAAAGAAGGGGGTGTCCGTGAGCCGCGCAGAAATTCCAAAATTCTGCGGCACGCCGCCGATCAGAAAGCCGGGCTTCATATTGGCGTATTCCAGTATCCAGGCCAGCATCGAAGCCGTGGTGGTCTTGCCGTGCGTGCCCGCGACGGCAAGCACCCACTTATCCTGCAACAGCGCTTGCGCCAGAAACTGCGGGCCGGAAATGTAAGGAAGATTACGGTTCAGAATTTCTTCCATCAGCGGATTGCCGCGCGACACCACATTGCCGATCACATACATATCCGCATTCAGCTTGAGCTGCTCGATGCCGAAACCTTCCGTCAGCTCCATGCCCTGCGCCTGCAGCTGCGTGCTCATCGGCGGGTAGACGTTGGCGTCGCAACCGGTGACGCGATAGCCCGCTTCCTTCGCCAGCACGGCCACGCCGCCCATAAAGGTGCCGCAGATTCCCAAAATATGTATATGCATTTTTAAACCCAGGATGCTTTGAATATTTAAATAAAAATGAAATTTTGACGCTTTTTAAATCCCCCTGGCCGTCCTTTGCTAAAGTGTGAGCAGGGCGATTTGCATTTGAACCAACAAGGTTCAAATCGTATTAACTTCTAAAAATAAAATATACCGCACCCAGCAAACACAGCGCCGCATACAGATAATCCAGCTTCAAGGGCTGATTCATGTAAAAAACCGCAAATGGAACAAAGACAGAGAGCGTAATCACTTCCTGCAAGATCTTCAATTGCCCCAAATCCAGCGTGGTGTAACCAATGCGGTTGGCCGGCACCTGCAGCAGATATTCAAACAGCGCGATGCCCCAGCTCACCAGTGCCGCGATATACCACGGTGTCGTCGCCAGATTTTTCAGGTGGCCATACCAGGCAAAGGTCATGAACACATTTGACGCAATCAGCAACAGTGTGGTGTGCAGTATGGGGTTGGAGAGCATGTTCATGGCAAATTCAAAAACTTTATCCACAGAATATGCAGATTACGCAGATCTACTAAAACCCGACCATTATTGAATGTACTGGTTTTCATCTGTGTCCATCTGTGGACAAGCTGTTCTTACTTCACATCCAGCAATTCGACTTCAAACACCAGCTGCGCATTTGGCGGAATCACGCCGCCCGCGCCCCGCGCACCGTAAGCCATGGCCGGGGGCACAACCAGCAAGCGTTTGCCGCCCACTTTCATGCCTTCCACGCCCTGATCCCAACCCGTAATCACCTGGCCAGTACCCAGCGGAAATTCAAACGGCACATTGCGGTCGCGCGAGCTGTCGAACTTCTTGCCCTGATGTCCCGAAGCCGTCTCATCGTACAGCCAGCCGGTGTAATGCACCGAAATGTTTTTTCCCGCTGTAGCCAGCGCACCTTCACCCAGTTTGATATCGGTTTTGACCAGCGCAGCCACAACGGCAGGATCAATTTTCTTCGTTTCCTTAAACGGATAATTCGTCGCGACCAGATAAAACCCCGCCGCAATCAGCACCGCTATCGGCAAGAACATCGTGCGTTTTTCCATCTCTACTTCCTCGTTTTAACTATTGCACTGCAGGTTTAGGAAAAATTATAGTTTGCCTAATTAGCTTCTCAAGACTGTAGTGCTTCTCACTATATTTATATAAATTTGGACAATAATTATGCATATACTGTTTCATCCAAATTTGATCAAACCCAACATCACCTCTTTTTGAAATAAGAGTGATGTGATATACAGGAACCATCCTAGCACTACTATCCCCTGCGCCCTTGATAGATGGTAATTTTTTAATTTCAAGCCGAGCTACGGCATTACCTTCTGGCTTTCTTATTTGTAGGCTTTCAGGATTTTGCTTGTCTACCAAATAGTAATCTCTAGCGGACGAATATGTCCCCTTATAAGAATTTGGGCCAATCGAATCTCTAACAACAGGCACTCCCATTGCCAACAATTCTTCGGGTTTAAGTATTCTGTACCCATCTGGATTAATTAGTTCTAGGGGGCCATCAATTAGTATCTGGTTTACAGGCTTTGGACTCTGACTACAAATCTCCGAACGCTTAAATACACCCAACTCGTGATTAAGCTTGTCACGCTCATCCTGATTCCCAACCACCCTGTCATATACGGCCAACGTAGCTGTTAATCCCAAAAACCCGGTTAGTAATATCGTACTTGCAACTAAATGAAATTGTTTCCCATTATTCTGGGCCAGAATAAATAATGCACTAATTTTTTCTTTGTAAGATTTAGTTCGCTGGATAATTTGTGACAGATTATTATTTGTAATTTCTATTTCACGCAAGGAGGTGGCAAACATAGTGAGAAAAATGGCCGTCATCCATAAGATGCCACCTATTGCGATACCGTAAACATATTGGTGTGGGCCACCCATCGACACATCTTCAAAACGGAATGTATCCAATGATAAAAGTGCTGCCACAAAGGCATTGGTTGCACCGGATACCTTACCGCCAAGTAGTCTAATAATCGCTATCAGCCAGAATATGTTTGCATACCACGCAACATATGAACCTAATATGCCAATCCAACCCATGAGTAAAATAGTTATTCCGGGTGAGTACCCGTTTTTACCGTAGAGGACCAACCCCGGCAATAGCATTGACACAGCCCACAGCAAAACAGCAATACCAATAATTTTTCTTGAATAAACAAATGGGGCTTGCTGAGATTCTTTTTGTGCTGAATTGTTTTCCATTCTCACACCATCAATTCCGATCTCACTGATTTGAGTTAGTAGCTTAACACCGGCGCCAGCCAGCGCTCGGCTTCTTCTACCGTCATGCCCTTGCGCTTGGCATAATCTTCCACCTGATCCTTGTTGATCTTGCCGATCGCAAAATATTTCGCTTCCGGATGCGAGAAGTAAAAACCGCTGACTGCCGCAGTGGGCAGCATCGCGAAGCTTTCGGTGATGGTGATGCCGGCGTTAACGGGTGCCTGCAACAAATCGAACAGCGGGCCTTTTTCGGTATGCTCGGGGCAGGCCGGATAGCCGGGGGCCGGGCGGATGCCGCGATATTTTTCGGCGATCAGCGCGTCGTTATCCAGTGCCTCGTCGGCGGCATAGCCCCAGAACTCGCGGCGCACGCGCGCATGCAGCAATTCGGCAAACGCTTCGGCAAGACGATCGGCGAGAGACTTCAGTAAAATCGCACTGTAGTCGTCATTCTCTTTTTCGAATGCTTCCACCCGTGCATCGATACCGATGCCCGTTGTGACCGCGAAGCCGCCTATATAATCGGCTACGCCGGTTTCTTTAGGCGCGACGAAATCAGCCAGGCAGTAGTTCGGAATGTCGGCTGGCTTCTTGGTTTGCTGGCGCAGGTTATGCCAGGTCATCGCCACTTTTTTGCGCGACTCATCGGTGTAGATTTCAATGTCATCACCCGGAATTCCATTTACAGTTACGGTATTAGCGGGAAACAGTCCGAACACCGCATTGGCGGTGAGCCACTTTTCATCGATGATTTTTTTCAGCATGTCCTGCGCATCGGCAAACAGTTTGGTCGCTTCTGCACCCACTACCGCATCCTGCAATATTTTCGGATAACGCCCGGCCAACTCCCACGCGTTAAAGAATGGCGACCAGTCGATATACTCAACGATCTTGTCCAGCGGATAGGCTTCGAATTTATGCACACCGGTAAGCCACGGCTTGGGTGGCGTGTAATTTTTCCAGTCGGTTTTGACGCCGTGCTCGCGTGCTTCCGCCAGCGGCACGTAGGTGCCCTTGCCCTTCTTGCCCTCATGCTGCGCGCGCGCCGCGATGTAATCGTTCTTGATCTCAGCGACATAATCGTCGCGCAAGGTGGTGCTCAACAGGTTGCTACACACGCCTACCGCGCGTGACGCATCGTTGACATACACCGTGGTGCCGCTCGGATAATTCGGTTCAATCTTCACCGCCGTGTGCACGCGCGAGGTGGTGGCGCCGCCTATCAGCAAGGGTATCTTGAAGCCCTGACGCTCCATCTCCTTCGCCACATGTGCCATTTCTTCCAGCGACGGCGTAATCAAACCCGACAGACCGATGATGTCGGCCTTGTGTTCTTTCGCCGTATCGAGGATCTGCTGGCATGGCACCATCACGCCCATGTTCACCACTTCGAAGTTGTTGCACTGCAACACAACAGTCACGATATTTTTGCCAATGTCATGCACATCGCCCTTCACCGTCGCCATCACTATCTTGCCCTTGGTGCTGGTGTCGCCGGAACGCAATTTTTCCGCTTCGATATACGGGATCAGATGCGCCACCGCCTGCTTCATCACGCGTGCGGATTTCACCACCTGCGGCAGGAACATCTTGCCCGCGCCGAACAGGTCACCGACCACATTCATGCCGGTCATCAGCGGGCCTTCGATCACTTGCACCGGGAATTTCGCCTGCAAGCGCGCTTCTTCCGTATCTTCCACCACATAAGTGGTGATGCCGCGCACCAGTGCGTGAGTGAGGCGCTCCTGCACGGTGCCCTTGCGCCACTCCAGATCCTCCACCTGCACCTTGCCGCCGCCTTTGACATTTTCAGCCAGTGTCACCAGGCGCTCACCCGGGCTCTCTTCCCCGTTACGGGACCGGCGATTCAGCACCACATCTTCAACCGCATCGCGCAGCTCGCCCGGTATTTCATCGTACACACCGAGCTGGCCGGCATTCACGATGCCCATGTTCATGCCGGCCTTGATGGCGTGATACAGGAACACGGTATGGATCGCTTCGCGCATAGGCTCGTTGCCGCGGAAGGAGAACGACACGTTGGATACACCGCCGGAGATTTTGGCGTAAGGCAGGTTTTTTCTGATCCACGCGGTGGCTTCGATAAAGTCCACCGCGTAGTTATTGTGCTCTTCGATGCCGGTGGCAATGGCGAAGATGTTTGGATCGAAAATAATATCTTCCGGTGGGAAGCCCACCTTATCTACCAGAATGTCATAGCTGCGTTTGCAGATCTCGGTCTTGCGCTTGAAGGTATCGGCCTGACCCTGCTCGTCGAAGGCCATCACCACCGCTGCCGCACCATAGCGACGCACCAGCGTGGCGTATTTAATGAAGTTTTCCTCGCCTTCCTTCAGCGAGATGGAGTTGACCACCGCCTTGCCCTGCACGCACTTCAGCCCGGCCTCGATAATGCTCCACTTGGAGGAGTCGATCATCAGCGGCGCTTTGGCAATATCCGTTTCGCCCGCAATCAGGTTGAGGAAGCGCACCATCGCGGCCTCGCCATCCAGCATCGCTTCGTCCATGTTGATGTCGATCACCTGCGCGCCGCTTTCCACCTGCTGCTTGGCAATTTCAAGCGCCTCTTCGTAATTGCCTTCCAGAATAAGCCGCTTGAATTTGGCCGAACCGGTGACGTTGCAGCGCTCGCCAACGTTCACAAATAGCGAGCTGTCGCCGATATTGAATGGCTCCAGTCCGGACAGGCGGCATTCCACCGGATTGGCGGGAATCTTGCGCGGCGGAATATCCTTCACCGCGTCGGCAATGGCCTTGATGAACGCGGGCGAGGTGCCGCAGCAGCCGCCAACAATGTTGAGCAAGCCGCTTTGCGCCCATTCCTTGATCAGGCCGGACATATTCTCCGGCGTGTCGTCATAGCCGGTGGGAGCCAGCGGATTGGGCAGGCCGGCATTGGGGTGCGCGCTCACGTAGCAGTTAGCCACACGCGACAACTCCGCCACATACTGGCGCAGCTCATCCGCGCCCAGCGCGCAGTTCAGGCCGAAGGAAATGGGGTTGGCATGCGCCAGCGAATTGTAGAAGGCCTCGGTAACCTGCCCGGTCAGCGTGCGGCCGGATTTGTCGGTGATGGTGCCGGAGATCATGATGGGCAATTCGGTATTGCGCTCTTCGAACACCTGTTTCACCGCAAAGATCGCGGCCTTGGCGTTGAGCGTGTCGAAAATCGTCTCGATCAGAATCAGGTCTGATCCGCCATCCATCAATCCTTTGGTCGCTTCGGCATAATCCACCACCAGCTGGTCGAAGGTGATATTGCGCGCGGCGGGGTCGTTCACATCCGGTGAAATGGTGGCAGTCTTGTCGGTGGGCCCCAGCACGCCGGCTACAAAGCGCGGCTTGTCCGCCGTGGCGTACTCATTGCAGGCCTCGCGCGCCAGTGCCGCGCCCGCCTTGTTCAGCTCGTAATTAATTTCGGCCAGGCCATAGGCCTTGAGCGTGGTGGCGTTCGCACCAAAGGTATTGGTCTCGATAATGTCCGCACCCGCCTCCAGGTATTCGCAATGAATTTCCCTGATCACCTCGGGTTTGGTGATCACCAGCAGGTCGTTATTGCCCTTGAGGTCGCGATGCCAGTCCGCAAAGCGCGTGCCGCGATAGTCCGCTTCGCCCAGCTTGTAGCGCTGAATCATGGTGCCCATCGCGCCATCCAGTATCAGAATACGTTCCTGCAGCAGTTTTTCTATCGGGTGCGGTGTTTTCTTCATGACGTTCGGCTTCAAAAATGAGGACGGATTTTATCATGCCTGAACCCACGCTCGCCCATATGTTGTTCGCCCGAATATTGAATATGATGGGGTAAGCAAGCCATCATCTGGCTATCTATGAGGCACATCTATGCGCAGCATAAATTTTCCGTGTTATGATTAAACCGTAGCTGCTCTACAGTTAAACTGTTTTAGCAAGGTTTCAAGCTGAATATCGGGGTTTTTGCCACTCCGCGCTTGTAAACACAGCCGTGCAGGGTATTTTAAGCTGTGACACAGCAAAATTGGCGATATCACGTTGCAGGGATACGCAGTCAGCCGCCTGTTTGGGCTGCTTCCCCTGTACATTGAGGGGGTACTCAATGAACAACCTTAACTCCTGGCTATTCTGGCCTGATCAAGTCGCTTTATCTTTATTAGCACTGTTTTTTCTGTTGACCATTTTCCTGTATGCCGCACGCATACCGGCCCACAGCGTGATTCTTTCAGTTTGCAATCTTGCCGGACACGCTCTGCGCTTTACCGCACGCTGGCTTATGGTGACAGCAGAGGGATTGCGTCAGCGCAATAAAACGGTGCTGCTGGCTCATGGCCAGGCCGAAGTGACCTCGCAAGTCGAGCGCGAGTTTGAACGCGTTAGTGCCTTGGTAAGCAAGGAGCTGGGTGAATATCCCGCATTGCAGCGCAAGATGATGGATGAGTTAACACGCATCGAAGATGACTACCTCAAATGCGGTGAAGTGCCGCCGCCGCCACCGGAATGGGTGGATGCGCTGTCAACCATAGCAAACCTCAAATCCGGCGGTGATATTGCAAAAAAAATGCTTGATGATCTGCACAAGTCGGTGCAGAAGATTCATGACAAGACCATCAGCGAATATCGCAAAGCCTATGAAGGCCGCCACAAAATTCTCAAGGGCCTGATGCCGCTGTGGCGCTCGGTAGACAAGGTCGTGAAAAATCTTGATACAAATATGGTCAACCTAGGCAGCAATGCAAAAGCCATTGATGCACATATGACGCGCTATGAAGAGATGCGTGCCAAAACCGACAAGAGCGAGCACACGCTGGCGATCTCGGCTTTTGTGCAACTGGGAATTTCATCCCTGGTAATGCTGATTGCGGTAGGCGGTGCATTTATCAACTTCAAGCTGATTGCCTTGCCGATGTCGGAGATGGTGGGTGCCAGTGATTACATCACCAGCAATCTGCGCACCTCCGATGTGGCCGCACTGGTGATCGTGCTGATGGAAGCCACTATGGGTGTGTTTCTGCTTGAATCCCTGCGCATCACCCACCTGTTTCCCACCATCGCCAGCATGAACGACCAGTTGCGCAAACGCGTAATGTGGGCGGCGCTGATCCTGCTGATCATCCTCGCCGGTATCGAATCGTCGCTGGCGCTGATGCGCGATATGCTGATCGCCGACAAGGCGGCGATGCTGCATGACCTGGCCACGGTGCAGCCGATTGTGAGCGACAGTCTGCTGACACATATACCGATGATAGGTCAGATGGTGATGGGTTTCGTGCTGCCTTTCGTGCTGGCTTTTGTCGCGATCCCGCTGGAAGTGATGGTGTATTCCCTGCGCACGGTTGCAGGTGTGCTGCTGGTGATGCTGATGCGCGCCATCAGCTTTGTACTGCGCTTCAGCGCGATGATTTTGCACCGCCTTGGACGCATACTGGTAAGCGTGTATGACATCAGCATCGTCCTGCCCCTGCTGCTCGAACGCTGGGTTATCAGCCTGCGCGGATCTGCGTCCCCCAAACCAGCGAAACTAACTCCCGGGAGAGCCTCATGAAACAGTTCAAATATCTGATACTCGCCCTGCTGCTTTTGCCATTGGTCTTGTCTGGCTGTGCCGACAATCGTAGCCACAGCAACGGCGTCTATCTGCTGATCGACACCTCAGGCACGTATGCGGAGCAAATTACCAAGGCGCGCAAGATCATTAATTATCTGCTGGCCAATTTGAATGCCGGTGATTCTCTTGCCGTGGCAAAGGTGGAAAGCAAGAGCTTCAGCGAAAAAGACATCGTCGCCAAAGTCACTTTTGATCGACGCCCTTCACAGGCCAATCTGGAAAAGCGCGCCTTCAACCAGAAAGTGGAAGCGTTTGCCAAGAGCATCAAGGGCAGCGCCTATACCGACATCACCGGCGGCCTGATTCAGGCCGCCGAATACCTGAACGAAGCCAATCCCGGCCATAAAACCATCATTATTTTTTCTGATCTGCAGGAGGAACTGGGCAAGGGCACCATACGCGACTTTCCGATCAAGCTGACGGGCATAAGGGTGATGGCGGTAAATGTAACCAAACTGAGTACGGACAACACCGATCCGCGCCGCTATCTGGACCGGCTCGCCTGGTGGGAAAAACGCGTGCGCGATGCGGGTGCGACAGAATGGCTGGTGATCAACGACCTCGAGCATCTGGATAAGATTCTGGCCAATCCATAAGCTTGCAGCAGCGCGTAGCGTTGAAGCTGTTTAAGCTTCCAGCAAATTATCCTGTGAAAAGCTGTTGTTCACAGATTCACATAGATTAAACAAAGAATTTCCTTGTTTAACAGCTACATCTTTTGGGTAGTGCTGAAATTACTGACAAGTGGATATAAATCTGTGTGAATCTGTGTAATCTGTGGATTGAGTTGCCAGCTTCAAATATTATTTAATATAATCAAATAGTTGCAACAATATCTGGCTGAGTTACCGTAACGGCAGCAGACGTCGACTACTGGTTGTTTCTCATCATTGTGTGCGCATACAACATCACATTGTTGCGCCCTGCTTCCTTGGCAAAATACATGGCGGTATCCGCGTGACGCAGCAGCGATTTTTCATCAGTGCCATGATCCGGGTAAACCGCAACACCTATGCTCGATGAAATATTCAGGCTGTGTTCTGCGATGTTAAACGGCTGATTGAGCGCAAGACGGATTTTTTCCGCCACCGCCACGGCATCGGCTTCCACTTCTATCACGGGCAACAGCACAATAAATTCATCCCCGCCGATGCGGGCGGCGCTGTCGGACTCGCGCAAACATTCCAGCATCCGATTCGCCACTTCCTTCAGCATCAAATCGCCAATGTGGTGACCCAGAGTGTCGTTAACCGGCTTGAATTTGTCGAGATCGATAAACATCAGCGCCATGTTCGTCTTCTCGCGCCTGGCTGCTGAAATGGCCTGTTGCAGGCGATCGGCAAGCAACGTTCGGTTGGGCAGGCCGGTGAGCGGATCATAATGCGCAAGATTGTGCATATGCTCCTCTGCCGCCTTGCGCTCGCTGATATCTGAGAACAGGGAAACATAATTGCTGAGGTTACCCTCGTTGTCTCGCACCTCGTTAATGGACAGCCATTCGGTAAAAAACTCGCCATTCTTGCGCCGGTTAAATATCTCACCCTGCCAGCTGCCGGTGGTCTTGATGGTGTGCCACATTTCCCGGTAAAACTCGCGCGTGTGCGCACCGGAGGAAAGTATGCGCGGCGTTTTGCCGATGGCATCTTCACTGGTGTAACCGGTTATCGCAGTGAAAGCAGGGTTCACCTTGATAATGCGCGTGCCCTTGTCCGTCACCAGCACCGCTGTATCCACGGTATCAAACACCGTGGCTGCCAGGCGTATCCCGGCTTCGGCCCGCTTGCGTTCAGCCAGCTCATGGTTGAGCGCCTGAGCAAATTCAAGCGCGCGGCTGCGTCCGCGTATCAGCACCAGGGTAATCAATGCCAGCAATATACTGACCACGATGCCGCCCAGCAGAATCAGGCTCTGCTTCTGATCGCGCAGCCTTGCATCGAAGCGCGGCAACGAGCTGATAAGCACGCTCCATTTTTGACCCGCAATATTGAGCTGTCTGATCGTCTGAAAGTGTGAGCCCCCAGGATTTTTCTCGCGACGCACATGATCCGCGTCATACATCAGGGTCCGGTCAGACATTTCATCGCCATCATAAATTTCAATATCAACCATCGCATCACGCATATCGACAATGCTGGCCATCAGATTGTCCATGCGGAATGAAGCGCCTATCCAGCCGATCAAATGCTTGCGGCGTTCCTCTACGGTATTGAGTTTTGCATTATTCCGGTACACGGGCAGCCACATCAATATGCCGGCCTGGACATTGGAATCGATCTCCTGCACCAGTTTTATTTTGCCTGAAATGGTGCACAAGCCGGTGTCGCGCACCCGCTCCATCGCTGTGCGGCGCAGCGGATCGGCAAAATTGTCGTAGCCAAAAGCGTGCAAATTACGGCCTGTGAACGGCTCAAGATAAAGGACAGAACTATAGCTATCGCGCTCGCCGGCGGGACGAATAGCATAGTCGGGAAAACCTTCCCTGCGCACCTCGGCGAGGTGTTGTGCCAGCCTGTGGCTGGGTAGCAGCAAAGTAAAACCCAGACCCTGTATGCCGGGATAATTCTTTTCGATATCCAGCAGGTTTACATACTGTCTAAACTCCTCCCGGCTGACGCTGGCCGAGGCCGCATACAGCCCCTGCACTCCGCGCAACATCTTTTCATATTCCAGCATATGCCGCTCAATGCGGTGCGTGGCATCAAGCACATGAAAGTTGAATTCTGTTTGCAAGGCCTGTTCGGTTTTGTTCTGCGCAACTTTCCATAGCTGGTAAGTTACCAGCAGGGAAACCAGCAATACCAGCCATGATAAAAAACGGAGTAAGTGTATTCCCGGGAATATACGATAGACGCGCAATAAAAACTGATTGGCGGGTGAGAAAATCATCTAGATCGGATGTGTATAGTCAGTGAGATTATTATCAGCTCCCCGTATAAACCTTATAACCAACAGGGACAATTACGATCTTGTGTTTGAATATACGCATTGCGAATTGACTATGCAACACATGCGGTTGAAAGTTACATCAATTCGGCTTAGTACCCGAGCAATTAGCTCTGTTTATCCATCCTGCGGTATTGCACCGCTTCGGCAATATGCGACGTTAGGATATTTTCACTAGCCGCCAGATCGGCAATGGTACGCGCCAATTTCAGTATGCGGTGGTAAGCGCGAGCAGAAAGATTAAGCCGCGTGATGGCCTGCTGTAATAGAGCCGCACCCTGCTCATCCACCACACACAGCGCATCAATCTCGCTGACACTCAACAATGCATTCGGCTTGCCCTGCCGCAGCAATGCGCGCTGCCTTGCTGCCTGCACACGTGTTTGTATCTCGCCGCTGGTTTCTCCATCGCCCTGCTTGAGCAACAAATCCTGAGGCACTGCCGGCACTTCAATCTGGATATCAATACGATCCAGCAACGGGCCGGAAATTTTTCCGCGGTAACGTGCAATCTTGTCGGGGGTGCAGCGGCACTTGCCGTTGAAATGGCCCAGATAGCCGCACGGGCACGGATTCATCGCGGCCACCAGCTGGAACTGCGCGCGAAAATCGGCACGACGCGCCGCGCGCGAGATCGTGATGCGCCCGCTTTCCAGCGGTTCGCGCAATACTTCCAGTACATGCCGGTCGAATTCCGGCAGCTCGTCGAGAAACAGAATGCCGTGCATTGCAATTGAAATTTCACCCGGCCGCGGATTGCTGCCGCCACCCACCAGCGCCACCGCTGAAGCCGTGTGATGCGGAGCACGATAGGGGCGCTGCATCCACTTCGCCACATCGAAAAAGCCGCCCAGCGATTGCATCGCGGCGCTCTCCAGTGCTTCGTCCTGCGTCATCTGCGGCAGGATGCCGGGCAGTCGCGCAGCCAGCATCGATTTTCCGGTGCCCGGCGGCCCGCTCATCAACAGGCTGTGCCCGCCTGCTGCGGCCACTTCCAGCGCGCGCTTGGCCTGGCCCTGGCCTTTTACATCGCGCATGTCGGGGTAATTCGGCACCAAGGGCTGAGCATCGGGCAGGAAGCGCTCTATTGGTTCGCGCCCTGTCAAATGCGCCGCAACCTGTAATAGCGATTTTGCCGCATATACGGTTGCCTGCTCTACCAGAGCCGCTTCAGCAGCATTGGCTTCGGGCAACATAAACGCGCGCCCGCAGTTGGCCGCGTGATATGTCATCGCCAATGCGCCACGTATGGAACGCAACTCGCCGGTGAGGGCCAGCTCTCCGGCAAACTCATATTCATTCAGTTTGTCCGCCGGTATCTGGCCAGAGGCGGCGAGTATGCCAAGCGCAATCGGCAAATCAAAACGACCGCTTTCCTTGGGCAGGTCGGCGGGCGCCAGGTTAACGGTAATATGGCGGTTGGGAAATTCGAACTGGCAGTTCTGCAGGGCGGCGCGCACCCTGTCCTTGCTCTCTTTGACTTCAATTTCTGGCAGGCCAACAATGGTGAAGCTCGGCAGCCCGTTAGCGAGATGCACCTCCACGGTGACCTGCGCGGCATCCATGCCGGAGAGTGCGCGGCTGTATAAAACCGCGAGCGTCATTTATTTACGCTGTGCTTCGAGAGCCGAGACCCTGGCTTCCAGCTCGGCAAGCTTTTCCTGCGCACGCGTCAGCAATTGCGCTTGTACGTCAAACTCCTCGCGTGTGACCAGGTCCAGCCTGGCGAATCCCTGCGCAAGCAACGCCCGCGCATTTTTTTCAAAATCCTTCACAGGGCTGTTGGCAACCGCTTCAGAAAGTTTAGCGGCAATTTCATCCAGAGATTTGGGGGTAAACATTAAGGAATTTCCGTATTTACGAACAAGCAAGAGTGTAACAAAATTTAATGGCGATTAGCGATGCACCTGTTCGGTGCCTAATGCCACAACGGTGCATGAAAATAGTGCACAACAATTGTGCATCTTATTCATCAATGTTCATAACATACTGATTTAAATGAATATAATGTTTCTGGCACAGAAGCTGCTAAGTACTAGGCGTGGATAACTTTGTCCCGCTCTCAACTTTAAAAAAGGATACATCATGCAAAAGTCTAAACTTATGGTTGCTCTACTTGGCGCACTGTGCGCGATGCCTGTTATGGCTGCGGACGAACCTGCTTCTCCTCATACCGTAACAAGCAACGTTGGTATCGTTAGCAACTACGTATTCCGCGGTATTACTCAAACAGCTGGTGCACCAGCTATCCAGGGCGGCATGGACTACGCACACGCCAGCGGCTTCTATGCCGGCGTGTGGGGTTCCAATGTAACCTGGATTGCTGACGCGGGTGCCTTGGCTTCTGGTAGCCAATCTATGGAGTTGGATACTTACTTAGGTTACAGAAGCAGCATCACTGATGATATTGGCTATGATGTAGGTTATGTTCGCTTCAACTATTTGGGCAGTAGCAATGTTGCCGCAGCTTCAGGCTTTGCGTCAGCTGATACAGCGGAAGTATATGCAGCCCTCAGCTACAAATTCCTGACTGCCAAATACTCATACAGCGTATTGAATCAGTTCCTGACTGTTGCCGATGAAAAAGGCACCAACTACATCGAGCTGAATGCAAACTACACCATTCCAGATACAAGCTATACCCTGAGTGCGCACTATGGCAAACAAACCTATACCAGCTCAACTGCTGATCCGTTATACAGCTATTCTGACTACAAAGTGGGTGTTGCCAAGGACTTCAGTGGTTATGTAGTTGCTCTTGCTTATACTTCTACTAATGCAAAGGAAACAGGTTACACCTATACCAATGGCGGTTTCTGGGGCAAGTCAGCAACTGCAATATCTCTGACACACGCGTTCTAAATAACGATTTGTAAATGGCAGAACGCTTTGCGTTCTGCCCAATTCAAGGAGAGTGATATGAAAATGGTTACCGCAATTATCAAGCCTTTCAAGCTTGACGAAGTTCGTGAGGCCCTTTCCGCCATTGGCGTGCAGGGTATTACCGTAACTGAAGTCAAAGGCTTTGGACGGCAAAAGGGGCACACTGAGTTGTATCGTGGTGCGGAATACGTGGTGGATTTTTTGCCCAAAATCAAGCTTGAAGCTGCAATCAAGTCTGACATGCTGGACCAGGTGCTCGAGGCCATCGAGAAAGCCGCCCAGACCGGAAAAATCGGCGATGGCAAAATCTTCGTATCCAGTATCGAACAAGTCATCCGCATCCGCACCGGCGAGTCCGGCGCAGAAGCCCTTTAAGGAGAGATCAAATGAAGAAAATAATCTTGTTTTTCAGCCTGCTGGCTATGCTTGGCGGCATGTCCGCACCGGCCTTCGCTGATGAAGCGGCGGCAACTGCAGCCCCTGCGGCAGTTGCCGCACCGGTTGCAGATGCTGCTGCCGCACCCGCTCCTGTTCCCGACAAAGGCGACACCGTGTGGATGATGCTGTCCACCCTGCTCGTAATTTTGATGATCGTTCCCGGCCTGTCACTGTTCTACGGTGGCCTGGTGCGCGCAAAAAATATGTTGTCGGTGCTCTCCCAGGTTTTTGCCATTTTTGCACTGATCTCTATTCTGTGGGTGATCTACGGCTATTCACTGGCGTTCGGTGATGGCGGCAGCCTCAATGCGGTAATTGGTGATTTGTCCAAAATGTTCCTTTCGGGCGTTACACCGAGCAGCACTGCAGCGACATTCTCCGCTGGCGTGGTAATTCCCGAGCTGACTTTCGTGGCATTCCAGCTTACCTTCGCGGCAATTACTACTGCGCTGATCATCGGTGGTTTCGCCGAGCGCATCAAGTTTTCTGCGCTGCTGGTATTCTCCGCACTGTGGTTCACCTTCTCCTACTTGCCTATCGCGCATATGGTCTGGGCTGCCGGCGGTTACCTGTTTGCAATGGGCGACCTGGACTTTGCCGGTGGTACAGTGGTTCACATCAACGCGGGTATTGCAGCACTGGTTGGCGCAATCGTAATCGGCAAGCGTATCGGCTACGGCAAAGAAGCAATGGCGCCACATAATCTGCCTATGACCATGATCGGTGCTTCATTACTGTGGGTGGGCTGGTTTGGTTTCAACGCCGGCTCCAACCTTGAAGCAACCGGCGGTGCTGCACTGGCTTTGCTGAACACGATCGTCGCAACTGCTGCCGCGGCCATGTCCTGGATGTTTGCTGAATGGCTGGTACGCGGCAAGCCTTCGATGCTGGGCATTGCCTCAGGCGCCATTGCCGGTCTGGTTGTGGTTACTCCTGCAGCGGGTCTGGTTGGCCCCATGGGCGCCATCATCCTTGGTCTGATCGTTGGCCCAATCTGCCTCTGGTCTGTCAGCGGCCTGAAGAAAATGCTGGGTTATGACGACTCACTCGATGTGTTCGGCATCCATGCTGTTGGCGGTATCGTCGGCGCAATCGGCACCGGCATCTTTGTATCACCGTCACTCGGCGGCGTGGGTGTTGCAAACTATGCCATGATGAGCCAGGTCACCACTCAGGCTACAGGTGTGCTGGTAACAGTAGTGTGGTCCGGTGTAGTCAGCTTTGTATTGTTCAAGCTGATCGACATGGCCATGGGTCTGCGCGTTACCGAAGAAGCAGAACGTGAAGGGCTCGACACATCAACACATGGTGAACGTGCTTATAATATTTAATGCTGTAATTTAGTATCAGGTAGCAAAAAAACGCCCCGAAGTCCGGGGCGTTTTTTATTGCCCGTTCATCACGTGCATACTGCCTGCTTCATTCCGCATAGCTTCCTGTACGCAAACATTCCTGTGACAAACACCTAGAATTGGATTATTTTATCACCGCGACATTCTACAAATAGAGGAGCCCTCATGCAGGCCTCAGGACAAATGCTCGTTGTGCTGTGCGCCTTATGCGCACTACCCGTCTTTGCAGCAGATGCAACTGTTTCATCCCACACCCTTGCCAGCAACATAAGCCTGGTGAGCAATTATGTATTCAGGGGCATCGCCAAAACTTCGAGCAATCCCGCCGTTCAGGGCGGCATGGATTATGCACATGCCAGTGGCCTCTACGCTGGCTTGTGGGGCTCCCCCGTCAGCTGGATTATAGATAGCGGTGCTGTTGATACCGCACAATACGGTCGCCCGACCACCGAGGCGGATATCTATTTCGGCTACAAAAACAGCCTGGCTACTGATTATCATTTTGACGCAGGACTCATCCGCTATAACTATCTGGGCAATTACACGGCTGCATCGGGATATGCACTGGCCGACACTGCCGAAGTATATGGCGCCATCAGCTATAAATTTCTGACTGTAAAATATTCCTGGAGCGTGCTCGACCAATTCATGACCATCAGGGATACAAAGGGAACAAACTATATAGAACTCAATGCCCGCTACAACGTCCCTGACTCTGACTACACATTGAACGCCCATATAGGCAAACAAACCTACACCGGCAAAACGGCAGCCACATTGGAATCCAATGGCACCTCAGCCAGCTATGCAGATTACAGATTGGGCATCGCAAGGGACTTCAGCGGATATAGTCTTGCGCTCACATATACCCATACCAATGCCAGTTCTTTCTATACCTATGCCAGAACAATAGGCGGAAACTGGGCGGGTCCTGCTACCGCAGTATCGCTTACACGCTCGTTTTAGAATAAGTAACCCGAAATACGGGGGGTTTTAATCTGCGGCGATGGAAATTTAATTCAATATTTATTACATTTTTCTTTCCCGCTTCTCGAGCAGCAACGTCTGCATATACTCCATCCAGCCGCTCACCACTTTGCCAACCGCGCTTGTATCCTCCTGATATTTGGGCCAGCGTCGCTGGACTTCAAACACGATCTCGGTTATCTGCCGCAAGGATTCCTGGTTAATCTGGTTTAACTCAGCCAGACATTTTTCATCATCACCAATATTATTCGTTACACTGGATTTGTCAGCGGTATTAATCCCTGCCTCGCGTGTTGCCTGAGCCAGACTTTTAACCCGCTGATCAATGAATGCGGAGGGGCTGCGCGGACGAACTGGCAACTCTCCCACTAACTGTTTCCAGAATTCAAGTGCCAGCCTGATATTGTTAATCTGGTTATGCAAGTACGGCAAGGTTACCGGTGTAATGGTCTGCTGTTCTGCCTGTGCTGTTGCCGGATGCTCATACAGCACTGAAAGATAGCCCGTCAGCTCGGGATCAAATTTTTGCAGGTTGAATTTTAGCGCCACCTCCATGCGCGGCACACCATCCAGTGCCTCGAGATCCAGCTTGCTTGCCGCCATTTCGGCGATGGACAATATTTTCGCCAACGTACCCATTTCACTGCCCATCAAGCCAAACGGATAGCCACTGCCATCGATGTATTCATGGTGCCGCATCACTGCATTTATAGTTTCCAGTGAATAGATGGATGAGTTCAACAGCATGCGCTGTGACGTCGCTGGATGCGTATAAATTTGTTCGCGCTCTGCCGGAGTGGGATGCGCCTCCACTGTGAACAGACTGGCGTCCGTGCGTAATTCGCCGAGATCATGAAACAAGCCTGCCGTCGCCAACTCAACCAGCTGTTGCCTGCTCAGACCCAAGCGCAAGCCAAGATACAGGCTGATGAGCGCCACACTGACGCTATGGCTAAGCAAAGCAGGTCTGCGCTCACGCGCCAGGGTCAGCAAAAACACCATGGGCTGGCTGAAAGTAACAGCCTGCAGCATCTCATACAATACTTCGGTATTCGGGAGTTTGCCTGCCATGCGCGCGAGTGGCGGATCGCCAGCCAGCAACTGCTGTGCACGCGTGACAATTTCAAAATTGTTGACACCGTTTTCCACCACCAGACACTGTTCCAGCGGCGGCATAATATGGTGTCGACCCAGCTTTTCAAAAAAAGTCGAGTTAAGCAGCACACCTTTGTTCACCAGCTTGATACCCGTGGTGGAAAATACATCCTGACAGGTTGTAACCGGCAAAATATCAGCCAGCTCGATTACGCTGCGGATGTAATACTCTTCGTTTGAAAGTTTCATTTATTCCACTTTGCAACAGAAACGTCTCTTATTATTCGCATGTTGGGCTTCATACCCCAGCAACAACCTGCCAAAGACACTTTTTTTATTGCGTATTAAAAATCAGGCAAGCGCTATTTGAACACGACCGTTTTATTGTCACAGACCAGTACGCGACTTTCGACGTGATAGCGCAGACCGCGCGCCAATACTGTTTTTTCAATATCCCTGCCGTACCGCACCATATCCTCCACACTATCGCCATGATCGATGCGTACCGTATCCTGCTCGATAATCGGGCCGTCATCCAGTTGCTCGGTCACATAATGGCAGGTCGCACCGATCAGTTTCACGCCGCGCTCATAGGCCTGATGATAAGGTTTCGCACCGGCAAAAGAAGGCAGGAAGGAGTGGTGTATATTGATCACGCGACCGGCATAACGCCGGCATAATTCGGGCGGCAATATTTGCATAAAACGTGCCAGCACCAGCGTGTCGCCGTTGTGCTCATCGAATAAGGCGGCAATTTTTTCAAAGGCCGCCGCTTTATCGCCCATCGGCACATAGTGATAGGGTATGCCGTGCCACTCTACGAAGCTGCGCAAATCCTCATGGTTGGAAATCACACAGGGAATGTCCACTTCCAGTTCGCCGCTACGCCAGCGGTGCAGCAGATCATTAAGACAATGGTCCTGTTTGCTGACCAGAATAACCACGCGCATCTTCTGCGCCGAATCGCTTAGCTGCCAATCCATCTCAAACTGTCGCGCAACCACTGCAAACTTTGTGCGCATTTGCGCAGAATCAAAGGGCAAGGAATCGGCGAGTATCTCCTGACGCATAAAAAACCGGCCTGTCTGCGTATCCGCGTGGTAACTGGCTTCAACTATCCAGCCGCCATGTTGTGCAAAAAAGCTGCTCACTGCGGCAACAATACCTACCCGGTCCGGGCAGGATAAAGTCAGGGTGTAACGACGTGAGGATTTCATACAAAAACCTGAATAATTAAATTGAACGAAAAACAAAACCAAAAGTACATTCGCTCCTGATCGGCGATTTATACTAACGACTTTAAGCAGCACAGTATATAAGTGCCAACCTGAAACCGCCGGCTTTATATTAAAATTCTGCCGGATATAGATTAAACCAGCCAAATAATGCAAAAAAACAAAGTAGACATATTACTCGTCGGCGCCGGCGTGATGAGTGCAACCCTGGGCATGCTGCTATCGCGCCTGGACCCCTCCTTAAAAATCATGATGGTTGAGCGCTTGGGCAAGGTGGCACATGAAAGCACACACAGCCTGAATAATGCGGGTACCGGCCATGCTGGCTACTGCGAGTTGAATTACACGCCACAACTGACGAATGGCAGCGTCGAAATCAAAAAGGCACTGGCAATCAACGCGGGCTTTGAAGTCTCGCTGCAGTTCTGGTCCTGGCTCGTAGAACAGCATGTATTGCCCGCTTCGCATGAATTCATCAACTCGATTCCGCACCAGAGTTTCGTGTGGGGCGACAGGGATGTGGACTTCCTGCGCAAACGTTATGAGGCGCTGCACAAACACCACCTGTTTGAGGAAATGGAATACAGCGAGGATCCCGCCGTTTTGCAACGCTGGATGCCGCTGGTGATGGCTCACCGCGACCCGAAACAGAAAATTGCCGCCACACAGGTCAAGCTCGGTTCGGATATCGATTTCGGTGCGCTCACCCGCCACCTGATCAAGGCACTGAAAAAGCAGCCGAATTTTGAGTTACTGCTCGGTCACTCGATCGAAAACCTGAAGCAACTCGATAACGGCCACTGGAAGGTTGGCATCAGGGACAGGCACACCGAATCCACACATTACTGGGAAGCCGGTTTTGTGTTCCTTGGTGCAGGCGGAGGTGCCTTGCCCTTGCTGCAAAAAGCCGGCTTGCCGGAAAGCAAGGGCTATGGCGGTTTCCCGGTGAGTGGACAATGGCTGGTATGCAAAAATCCCGAGCTGGTCAAAAAGCACCACACCAAGGTTTATGGCCGCGCACCTAGCGGCTCACCGCCCATGTCGGTGCCGCACCTGGATGCCAGGATTATCGACGGCGAACCCGCGCTGATTTTCGGGCCATATGCCGGCTTTACCACCAAATTTTTACGCGAGGGCTCTATCTTCGACCTGTTCGGCTCGGTCAAACCGGGCAATCTGAAGCCCATGCTGGCGGTTGCTTTTGATAACATGGACCTTACCCGCTACCTGGTCAAGGGCGCACTGCAGTCGCACAGGGACAGGATGGCCGCTCTGCTCAATTTCTATGCAGAGGCAAAAGAAAACGAATGGTCACTGGAAAGCGCCGGCCACCGCGTGCAAATCATAAAAAGCTGCGCTACCAAGGGTGGCAAACTCGAGTTTGGCACGGAAACCATTACCTCAAAGGACGGCACGCTTGCCGCATTGCTGGGTGCCTCTCCCGGTGCCTCCATCTCGGTGCAGGCCATGATAGAAGTGATTGAACGGTGCTTCAAAAAGCAGATCAAATCTGCCGAGTGGAAGCACAGGATGAAGGAGATGATCCCCTCCTATGGTGAGTCACTGGATGAGAATGTGGACCTGTTGCATAGCGTGCGCCAAAGAACGCGAACCACGCTGGGTCTGGATCAAAGTAATTCGAAGCGCAAGCAGATGTCCGAGATATAATGTCATTTGTTCAGGGGCTTGCCCCTGTTTGTTAATTTTTTTTGATTTGGAGCAATTGTTATGACCGTACTCACCCCGTTGAGAGAGATTCCACAGAGCAATATTTTCCGCAAGGGAGACACATTTGTGCTTTTTGGCGAGCTCTTCGGGCGGGGCTATGCCAACGGTCTGGTGGATGAAGCACGCAAGGCCGGCATGACCATCATGGGCATTACTGTTGGTCGTCGCGATGAAAACAACGCATTGCGCCCGCTCACAGCCGAGGAACTGGCGATTGCCGAAACCAGCCTGGGCGGAAAAATATTCAATGTGCCGCTGATGGCGGGCTTTGATCTCGACGCCCCCGCCGGCACACCTACCCCCACCGACATGCTCGCCGATATGACGCTGAAAAGCTGGCAGGATGACAAGCTGGATTTTACTCATATTGAAAAGTGCCGCGAAGTCGGCGTAAAGCGTTTTAAGGACTCTGTGGCAAAGGTGATGGCCGAACTGGACAGCAAGATCAAGGACGGCAGCAATGTGTTCTTTGCTCACACCATGGCCGGCGGCATTCCCAAGGTCAAAGTATTTCTGGCGATCGCCAACCGTATCTACAAAGGCCGTGGCGAACGTTTCCTGTCATCGCGTGCACTGCTCGACAGCGATCTCGGCAAACTGATCCTGATGAACTTTGACGAAGTCACCGCCAACACCTTCCAGCACCTGATAGACGGCAGTGCCGGCATACGCGCACGCATGGAAAAAACCGGCGGCCAGGTGCGCTATACCGCTTACGGTTACCATGGCACCGAAATACTGATTGACGACAAATACCAGTGGCAGACCTACACCAACTACACTCAGGGCAAAGCAAAAATGCGTCTGGAGCAGGTTGCTGAAAAGGCATGGGCACAGGGTATCAAGGCAACGGTTTTCAATTGTCCGGAAATCCGCACCAACTCTTCCGACATTTTTGTCGGCGTAGAGTTATCCTTATTCCCCTTGCTCAAAGCCCTGAAAAAAGAAGGGGGAGGCGCATGGGCGCAAGCGCAATGCGATGCCTGCAAAGCCTTGCTGAAAGAGGGCTCCTCACTGGAAGGCCTGCTGCAGAAAATCGAAGACTACAACAAAAGCGAAACGATGAAGAAGTTCCGCAATTTCGAAGCCTGGCCCATGGATAACAGCGCCGAACTTGCCGATTTGATGATAGGCACCTCGGACGACATCACCAATATGCATATAGACCGCAAGGCTTTGGTAACCGACCTGTTGAGCGCACTGGTACTTGAAGGCACCGGTCCGCTGATGTTCCATGAAGCTTCAAAACCTGCCGCTCCTGTACTGTGGCTGAATCACGACATTATTGCGAAACAATTAAGCCTGATCCATAGCAAAGGTTAATCACGATTGCTTTTTGTAGTGGCAAATTCAGACAATTTCAAAAGTAACAATTCTATTCACTTTTATTGATTGGATTGACATGGGATTTTTCTCTGATTTATTTAAAAAATCTAATTTTTTTGCTTCTGAATATACCGATAAAAGCATGATGTCACTCGTTGAAGTGATGAATGCACATGCAAACTGGAAATCCCGACTTAACCAGTTTATTGCGGGTACTTTGCCATACAGCCTGGATCCTGACATGCTGGCGGAAGCCGATGATACCGAGCTTGGACGCTGGATACTTCAGTCCGACACCTTGCAGATGAGCGATGAAAGAAGGCTGTTGATTAAACAGTTGCACCAGGCAAATGTGCAGCTTCATCAGGCAGCAAGCACCATCGCCCGGTTAATTCAGGCAGGCAAGCAGGCTGATGTAGCGGTTGAGAATGACAAATTTTTGAATGCGTCCCGACAGGTGATGGTGCTATTCAGGGAGTTGGGGAAGGAAAATTAGATATTTGCTGCGCTGTTATTTGAAATTTTCAACTTAATGAGGTTCCACAAAGCCTAAAAGCCCGCTGATCACATTACAAGCGGGCTTCGTTTTTTTATAAGTTGAATTTTTCCTGTTCAACCTCAACGTTGTTGTATCAACATACTGCCAAGGATCACTTCATGGGAAAAATAATCACACTGCTGCTGATCATTCTGTTAGCTGTTGCATCAGCGGGCGGCTATTTGTATCTCTCTGACAAAATCAGTGCAGGTGACAAACAAATTGCGGCTGGTCAAATTCAGCTTGATAAGGGGCAACTGGCACTAGATGAAGGCAAGATAAAACTGGAAGCCGGCAAGCAGGAATTGCTGGAGGGCAAGCAAGAATACGAACAGGCTGAAGACAACTTTTTCCTGGTGCTGGCTGACAAGCTGCTGCAGGGCGGGAAAGGCTTTGAAGATGCCAGGGAACAGATCGCCGACGGCGAAAGCCAGATTGCCGCCGGCGAGAACAAAGTTAGCGCCGGCGAAAAGCGCATTGACGCCGGAGAGCTGAAGCTTGAGCGCGGCCTGAAACAAATTCAACTGGCCAAAAATATACGTCTTGGTCTGGCGATCAGCGCTATGCTTTTTGCTATTCTTGCTGTCGTGCTCGGCTTTTACTGGAGACGTACACTCAGGAAGATCCTTAAGCGCTAGTGTGACTGGATAGCTCTCGAACTTGGCACTCATGAGCAACCGCCTCCTTCAGGAAATGAGCCCCTACCTGCAACAGCATGCGGATAATCCGGTGGACTGGTATGCATGGAATGACGACACGACACGCTGCGCTGCGCGCGTGAGCAAGACAAACTTGTGCACGCCAACCTTACCGCGTGGCTTTGCCGGGGCATACAATGCCTGCCGCCGATTATTGCGCTGGATGAACTGCGTGATGTGATACGAAACTGATTAAATCGTTTTTAATGGCTCGCGCCGATACACATTTTTTTCGGGAACAGAATGGAAGCACTACTGGTTTCAACCGGCATCGTCACCCTCGCCGAAATGGGCGACAAAACACAACTGCTGGCGTTTATTCTGGCCGCGCGTTTTAAGCGTCCACTGCCCATCATCCTTGGCATTTTATTGGCCACCCTGCTCAATCACGGTCTGGCGGGGGCATTCGGTGCCTGGATAACCACCGTAGTCGGCCCGGATATTTTGCGCTGGGTGCTGGGTCTGTCGTTTATCGCCATGGCGGTCTGGATGCTGATACCGGACAAGCTGGATAATGAAGATGCGCAGATTGCCGGCAAGCTCGGCGTGTTTGGCGCGACCTTCATTACTTTCTTCCTCGCCGAAATGGGCGACAAAACCCAGATTGCCACGATAGCACTGGCTGCGCATTATGCGGCGCCTGTAATGGTCGTCATAGGCACAACATTGGGCATGATGCTTGCCAATGTACCCGCCGTATTTCTGGGCAATAAATTCTCGGAGAAGATTCCGATGCGACTGGTTCACGCCATAGCAGCGGGCATTTTTGCAGTGATGGGAGCATTTACCTTGTTGAGGCTGGATAAATGGCTGGCATGAAAATAGCTGGTACGCCGGTGCATATGAGCTGACCAAGCTAAAATTTCAATGCAAAATATTCAATATAATCAAATAGTTATAACAATATCCCTGCTGTTGATTTCATTTTCAGCACAGGCCATTGTGAATCTGGAGCAGGCCATCATAGGCCCGACGACAGACGGTTTTCATGCACGGCTGGATTTACTGGCCAGCGGCTCCAGTGGAAACTCGGAATATAGCCGGAACAAACTTGACCTGTTAAATTTGTGGCAGCACGAAGACCGTACCGAGTTTCTGCAAATACAATATGCCTATGGCACAAGTCTGGGTCAGGTCGATACCGACAATGCTTTTGTTCATTTTCGCCACCGCACACAAATTAGTACTCTATGGGGCGTGGAGGGCTTCGCACAAATCAGCAGGGATCCCTTTGCCCGCCTGACGCAACGTACAGTGCTGGGTGGTGGCGTGCGCTGGGTGCTGTTCGAGGAAAGCAAAAAATCTGCCGCGTATCTCGGTCTTGGTGCCTTGCATGAGCGGGAGACACTTACCAGCGTGGCCGGCACCACCGACCAGGTGGAGATCGAACGTTGGCGCGGCAATGCTTACCTGGTATTGAAGTATCAGCTTAACGATCAGATACGCCTGTTAAATAACACCTACTACCAACCCGCACTCAGTGATACCGTCAATTTCCGCCTGCTTGAACAGGCTTCCATGCTGGTGAAACTGGATGACAAACTCGATTTGAAACTTTCGCTGGAAGTCAGTTTTGATTCCAGGCCTCCACAGACTGTGCAGCAACGGGATGTGTTCTACAGCACGGGGCTGTCCTTTTCTTTCTAGGTCCTTGTTACATAAATTCCTGCGGCAACTGCTTCACCACCACATCAGCCCCCCACAATGCCGACATGATGCGCGAGGCTTGCCCTGCATCACCACTGGTAAAAAATTCATCCGTAGCATGAGCGGATTTTCGTGACGGAAGCTCTTCCTGAATACGCCGCTGCAAATGGCGTGCAACAGCGGCGCCGGTATCAACCAGCGCAACATTGCCGCCGGCAACATCTGCAATGACAGCCGCAAGAAAGGGATAGTGAGTGCAGCCCAGTATCAGCGTGTCTGCACCGCGCGCCAGCAAGGGGCGGGTATATTGCCCGACCAGTGCACGCGTTTGCGCGCCGGCCAATTCACCTGCTTCAACCTGCTCGACCAGGCCGGGGCAGCCCTGGGTGATAATTTCAACTTCACCGGCATAACGTTCCAGCAGTGCGGCAAAGCGCGCACTCGCCAGCGTGCCGGTGGTGGCGAGCACGCCCACAATGCCATTGCGCGTTGCCGCCACAGCGGGTTTAACCGCCGGCTCCATCGCGATGATCGGCATGTCAAACTGGTTGCGCAAAGTTGCCGCAGCAGCAGCAGACGCGGTGTTGCAGGCGATGACAATCGCCTCTGCACCCTGCTGTTGCAGGAATCGGGCGATGGTTAAAGAACGTGCTTCGATATACTCTCTGGATTTGTCGCCGTATGGCACATGGCCGGAATCGGCCACGTAGATCAGACGTTCATTGGGCAATAATTGGCGGATATGACGCAGCACCGAGAGGCCGCCCACACCCGAATCGAATACACCGATTGCACCTGTTTTTTGCAAAAGTAAATCCTGGTAAAAATGCGTTAATCCACAGATTTCACAGATTCACACAGATTACACAAAAATAAACATTATCAATATCGAGAAGAAAATGAGAACAAGAATTGCTCAAGTATCCATTCCAAACCACTCGATATATATCGGTGCCAATCTGTGAAATCTGTGGAAAAATTTTTGTTTATGCGGCAGCCTGATCTCTTAGGTACTCTTCATACGTGCCGTGGTAATCGGAAATGCCTTTGGTGCTGATTTCAATAATGCGTGTCGCCAGCGAGGTTACAAATTCGCGGTCATGGCTGACGAAAATCAGCGTGCCCTTAAATTCCAGCAAGCCGGAGTTAAGCGACTCGATTGATTCCATATCAAGGTGGTTGGTCGGCTCGTCCATCAACAGCACGTTGTTTTTTTGCAGCATCAGCTTGCCAAACATCATGCGGCCTTTTTCACCACCGGACAGCACCTTGACGGTTTTTTTGACATCGTCGCCGGAGAACAGCAGGCGGCCCAATACACTGCGCACCGCCTGATCGTCATCGCCCGGACGGCGCCATTGCGTCATCCATTCGGTGAGCACTTCATTCTTGTCAAAATCGTGCCCATGATCCTGCGCGAAATAGCCGATTTTGGCTTTATCCGTCCATTTAACCGTGCCGAAATCGGCTTCCAGATCGCCTGCGAGTATGCGCATCAGTGTTGTTTTACCGATACCGTTGGGACCGATAATCGCAATGCGCTCGCCCGCATCCACGCGGAAATTGAAATTTGAGAAAAGCGGCTTGTCAAAACCCTTGCTCAGTTTTTCCACCTCGACTGCAACGCGGTGCAGCTTGTCGCGCTCGTCGTAATCAAACACCATGTATGGATACTGGCGGCTGGAAGGCTTGATATCCTCGATCTTGATCTTGTCGATCTGGCGCGCGCGCGAAGTCGCTTGTTTGGCTTTCGATGCATTGGCCGAGAAGCGCGCAACGAAGGCTTTCAGTTCGGCCACTTTTTCCTTGGCTTTCGCATTATCGGTGGATTGCTGCTCGCGTGCCTGTGTTGACGCCAGCATGTAATCGTCATAGGTGCCGGGATAGGTGGTGATCTTGCCGTAGTCCAGATCGGACATATGCGTACATACGCTGTTCAGAAAGTGCCTGTCGTGCGAGATGATCACCATGGTGCTGTTGCGCGCGTTGAGGATATCTTCGAGCCAGCGGATGGTATTAATATCGAGGTTGTTGGTGGGTTCGTCCAGCAGCAGAATTTCCGGATCGGCAAACAGTGCCTGCGCCAGCAATACGCGTAGCTTGAAACCGGGCGCAACCGCGCGCATCGGGCCGCTGTGCAATTCCTGCGCAATGCCCACGCCATTCAATAACTCGCCGGCGCGTGCTTCGGCGGTGTAACCGTCAAATTCCGCAAACGCCGCTTCCAGATTGGCGGCATGCATGTAGTCTTCCTCGCTGGCATCCGGATTGGCGTAGATCGCATCGCGCTCGGACATCACCGCCCACATTTCGTCATGCCCCATCATCACCACATCCAGCACGCGATTGTCCTCGTACGCAAACTGGTCCTGGCGCAACTTGCCCAGACGCTCGCCTTTATCCAGCGCAACCTGGCCCGAGCTGGGCTCCAGATCGCCACCGAGAATTTTCATAAAGGTGGATTTGCCGCAACCGTTCGCGCCTATCAGGCCGTATCGGTTGCCTTCGCCAAAACGCACGGAGACATTTTCAAAAAGCGGCTTGGCGCCAAACTGCATGGTGATATTGATAGTGGATAACATGGGATAGGTTTCTAGGATGGTGCCTTACAAAAATCAGGCGCGCATTCTACCACTTAGTGCCACTTTATTGAGCATTAGAAAGGTAATGGCGCTATAAGCTTGAGCACATCGCCCGACACAGGGTGGCTGAACTCCAGCGTGTGGGCATGCAAAAGCAGCCGGGCGGTGAGGCCATCTGCATTGCCGCCATACAGGGTATCCCCCAGAATTGGGTGTCCCAGGGCCTGCATATGCACCCGCAACTGGTGCGTGCGCCCTGTAAGGGGCTCCAGCGCAACACGGCTGGTGTCTGCGCCGGCGTCATAACTCAACAGCTGAAATCGTGTCTGCGACGGCTTGCCATTAACCGTGTCCACAATATGCCGCGGACGGTTGGGCCAATCGACCAGCAAGGGCAGGTCAATCTCGCCCTGCTGTCTTGCCAGCTTGCCCATCACCACCGCGACATAGCTCTTTTGCATCTCGCGCTTCTCAAACATCAGCGAGATCTGCCGGTGCATCGCCGCACCGCGCGGAAAAATCAGCAAACCCGACGTATCCCGGTCAAGACGATGCGCAACCAGCGCATCGGGGTATTTCGCCTGCACCCGGGTCGACAGACTGTCTGCTTTATCTTCACCGCGCCCGGGTACCGACAGCAATCCTGCCGGCTTGCTGACAGCCAGCAAATATTTATCGCTGTAGATAAGGTCGAGGCCACTATCGGGTGGCGGGGTGTAAAGGCTGCCGGAATTCATCAAAAGCGCAGGATATTACGGCTGTCCAGCATGGGAGTAATGTTCAAGAGGAGTGTCACAATCAAATAATGCAAACTGCCCGCAATAAAATTCACAATTTAACGACAGGCTGTTACAGCATGACTGAATTTTAATTTATAGACGACCAATTTTATCAACGACATAAGATCCCGCCAATACCAGCACCAGCACACCGGTACCGATAAATACGCTGGTGGAACCCTGTCCGCCAAAAGTACCGTCATAAGCAGCAAACATAAAGAAGATGATTCCGCCTAGTTTCAACAGTTGGGAAACAATATTAACGATCAGTTCGACATTCATTGATACTTCCCCTTGCACGCGCAGAATGCGTATGCTTATATTATTTGAATTTTGTAATTATTTTGACGATGCTAAATCACACAGCTTTTACAATTTAATGCTTTATGTCGTCAACTATATGCGTAATCACGATAATGACCGTCAAAACCGCAACACCGATAAACACCGTTGTAGAGTTTCCGGTACTGAATGTGCCTTTGTAGGCTGAATATATAAAAAAACCCATCCCGATGATTTTAAGGGAATTTGATATAAATTTTATAAGTGTTACAACAAACATATTTATCCCGGACCTGACAGGTGTGCTGCAAAATCTTGTACCGGTGGATTATCCTACGCTTCAACCTTATTCACAATTAGCCCGAGTATCTAGTACCTTGCGTAACTCTCGCAACAATCAACGCCTAATGATTAACCGGCTATATGCTATGGTATCCCAGAAATCCATTCCATCCTTGCTTATGAACCCGGCTGCAAAGCAACCTCAATCTCGACTTTCCTGTTCTCGCGCAGCACGCTCAGTACAACCGCATCACCCACCTTAAATCCATCCAGTCTGGCCAGCAGTTTGGCCGCTGAATCCACCGGCTTGCCATTAATAGCAACAATGATGTCGCCCGGCGTAATGCTGCCATCACGATAAATTGTTGCGCCGCGCAATCCCGCTGCTTCCGCCGCGGAACCCCGGTTAACCCGGAGTATCACTACACCCTCAACTTGCAATATTGATGCCAGTCTTTGATTAATCGCATCATTGACTTCAATACCCAGGGAAGGACTCACATATTTGCCATTGCGGATAATTTGCGGCACTACGCGCATCACCGTATCCACCGGCACCGCAAAGCCTATTCCCGCCGAGGCGCCGCTCGGACTGTAGATTGCGGTATTAATGCCGATCAGACGCCCGGCGGAGTCAAGCAACGGACCGCCCGAATTGCCGGGATTAATGGCTGCATCGGTCTGTATCAAATGCTCGATGATGGTGCGATTATCACCGCCAAGGGAACGGTCGAGTGCGGAAACAATTCCATTGGTCAGTGTCCAGTCCAGGCCAAACGGATTGCCGATAGCAAATACTTTTTGACCCACCTTGAGATCGCTGCTGGTGCCTATCGGCACCGGTGGCGGACGCTTGAAACCCACGCCAATACGCAGTACCGCAATATCATGCTGCGGGCTTGCACCCACCAGTGCGGCACGGTAATCGCGGCCATCGGAGAGTTTGACCCAGGCCTCGCTGGCACCTTCCACCACATGATAGTTAGTCACCACATTGCCGGCTTCATCCCAGATAAAACCTGAGCCGGTACCACGCGGAACCGAAAAGACATTACGTGTCCAGAAATCCATCACTTGCTGGCGGGTGGTGATGAATACCACCGAATCTTTCGATTTTTCAAACAGTTCAATGGTGGACTTTTCATCTGCGGCAAGATCGCCACGTGCGGTGACGGCTCTTTGCGGTGCACCTTCAGGCGCAAAGGTACTTTCCAGCAGGGGTAAATAGCGCGCCAGCAAAATCAGCAGTGCGCCTGCCAGTGTCATCCAGAAAAGTCGGATCAGAAATCTGTCATGCATAAGCGCGCTCTAAGCCACCAGTTTCCACTTTACCATTTCACCCGCCCGCAACGGCACCAGTTGGTGCTCGCCAAACCCCAGTGTGGCGGGCACTTTCCACTCCTCGCGGCGCAGGGTAACACTTGAAGTATTGCGTGGCAGGCCATAAAAATCCGCACCGAAGAAGCTGGCAAATCCTTCCAGCCGGTCCAGCGCACCCGCCTGTTCAAACGCTTCGGCGTATAACTCAAGCGCGTTATGCGCGGAATAAATACCGGCGCAGCCGCAGGCATTCTCTTTGGTGTGCTGCGCGTGCGGCGCACTGTCGGTGCCGAGAAAGAACTTTGGGCTAGCGCTGATGGCGGCTGCCATCAGTGCCTGACGGTGGGTTTCGCGCTTCAGCACCGGCAGGCAGTAATAATGCGGACGCATGCCGCCGGCAAACATTGCGTTGCGGTTATACAGCAGGTGATGCACGGTAAGCGTAGCGGCAATATTCGCCGGCGCCTCCTGCACATACTGCACCGCATCAGCGGTGGTGATATGTTCAAAAATGACGCGTAATGAGGGCAGATCACGTAATAATGGCTGCAAAACGCGCTCAATAAACACAGCTTCGCGATCAAACACATCCACCGCCGGGTCGGTGACTTCACCATGCACCAGCAGCGGCATGCCGCAGCGCTGCATTTCTTCCAGCGCAGGGTAAGCCTTGCGCATATCGGTGACCCCCGCATCCGAATTGGTGGTCGCACCCTCCGGATAATATTTCACCGCATGCACCAGGCCGCTGTCTTTTGCGCGGCGTATTTCCTCCGCGCTGGTATTGTCGGTCAGGTACAGCGTCATCAGCGGCTCAAATTTCATGCCGGCAGGCAACGCCGCCATGATGCGCTCGCGATAGGCTTGCGCCTGTACGGTTGTGGTTACCGGCGGACGCAGATTGGGCATAACGATGGCACGTGCAAACTGGCGTGCGGTATCGGGCAAAACCGAGCGCATCAGCGCATCATCGCGCAAATGCAGATGCCAGTCGTCGGGGCGGATTAGTTTGAGTTCCATAGTGAGCGAGTGTTGAGCAGATCTAAATTTCTATCTATCGGCGTTTAATTATTTTGAAAAAGGCAACTGTCCACAGATTACACAGATTTCCACAGATTAAATAAAGAATTGCCTTGTTTAGCATAAACACCTTTTGGGTGATACTGACATCATGGATAACTGCATAAAATCTGTGTGAATCTGTGTAATCTGTGGATTGAACTGCTGTTTTTAGAATTATAGATTAATACAACTTAACAATCCGCTCTTTTCCAAACACAGAATAAGCAAAAACCCTATATTGCTTCGTGCATTGTTGCTCTAATATCTTTACCTGCCTTGTAACAAAAACAGGAGACTTGCCATGCAGGAAATAAACTATATTTTCGACAATATCAGCGGACCCTCTTATGACAGACCTTACAATCTGGAAGCACTCGGTCCCTGGTCTGAAAGCATCGCCAAAGAACTCGCAGCAAAGGAAGACATCAAGCTCACCCCTGCGCATTTCGAAGTGATTGATGCACTGCGCAACCACTATCAGGAATTCGGCATTGAAACCAATGCACGTGCACTGCTTAAGCGCATGGAGGTGGAATTTGCAGATCTAGGCGGAAAAAAATACCTCTACGATCTGTTTCCGCGCGGGCCGGTCAATCAGGCCTGCCGCATTGCCGGCCTGCCCTTGCCGCCGCACAGCAGCGACCCCGCGTTTGGCTCGGCGATGTAGCAAGCTTATGGGAGCGCCGGCGCTCCCATAAATCAATTCATGCCTCATCAATAGTGTTTTCTTAGTCATTGTCCACGCCATGATGGCGCGTATGACCGGGGAATATACGGCGCACCACGACAAAAAAGACCGGGATTAAAAACACCGCTATCACGGTGGCTGAAATCATGCCGCCCATCACGCCGGTGCCAATTGCAATGCGTCCATTCGCACCCGCACCGGTCGACAGCGCCAGCGGCAACACACCCAGCGTAAACGCGATGGAGGTCATCAGGATGGGGCGGAATCTTCTGCGACAGGCTTCCAGCGTCGATTCGATCAGACTCATGCCCTGATCCTGCAGATCGCGTGCGAACTCGATAATCAGAATCGCATTCTTCGACGACAGACCGATAATCACGATCAGCCCCACCTTGAAATACACGTCATTCGGCAGACCGCGCAGCCAAACCGCGAGCAGCGCGCCCAAAATGCCAATCGGCACCACCAGCAACACCGCAAACGGAATCGACCAGCTTTCATACAGCGCGGCCAGACACAGAAATACCGCAATCACCGACAGCGCAAACAGGAAAATCGCCTGACTGCCGGACTGGCGTTCTTCAAAAGAAGTACCCGACCATTCAAAACCAAAACCCGGCGGCAATTGCGCCGCCACCTGTTCCATTGCCGCCATCGCCTCGCCGGTGCTGCGGCCGGGCGCGGGGTTGCCGGAAATTTTCATCGAGGGCAAACCGTTGTAGCGATCCAGCTTGGGCGTGCCCGATACCCACCTTGGCTTTGCAATCTCGGACAAGGGCACCATGCCGCCCTGCGCGTTGCGCACCGGCAGGCGCAAAATCTGCTCGGGCGTGGAGCGCGCGCCGGGCTCGGCCTGCATCTGCACGCGCAGGATGCGCCCCTCCCGCACAAAGTCGTTGATGTAAGCGGCACCCAGGGCGGATTGCAGGGTTTCATTCAGGTCGGCCAGGTCTATACCCAGCGCGCGCGCCTTGAGTTTGTCGATATCCAGCAGCAGCTGCGGGCCGGCTTCCTGACCTTCCGGCCTCACACCTGTTAAGGCGGGGTTCTGCGCGGCAAGGCCGAGGGCCATATTGCGTACTTCCAGCAGCTTGTCGCGGCCCTGACCGGTGCGGTCCTGCAAGCGGAAATCAAAGCCGCCGATTGCCGCCAGCTCGGGGATGGGCGGCACATTGATCGCAAACACCATCGCCTGCTTGATGCGGAAGAAAGCCATGTTGGCACGCTGCACCACCGAGGTCGCCGAGTTTTCCTTCTGTGGCCGCTCGTCCCAGCCTTTCAGCCGCACAAAGGCTATCGCCGCATTTTGCCCGCGGCCAAAAAACGAGAAACCGGCCACGCCGATGACGCGCTCGACTTCCTTCTGTTTCAGGTAAAACTGCTCAACCTCGGACAGCACTTCCAGCGTGCGCACCCGTGTTGCACCCGGCGGTAATTGAATCACGCTGATAAAGTAGCCCTGGTCTTCTTCAGGCAAGAAACTGGTGGGTAATTTCCACACCAAAAAGCCCACCGCGACCAGTATGCCCGCGTATATCAGCATATAGCGCCCGGTTCTTTTAAGCACATGCGCCACACCGCTCTGATAATTTTGCGTGGTGCGTGCAAAAAATCTGTTGAACCAGCCAAAGAAACCGGTATTGGGCCTGTCATCATGTCCCGGCGTGTGGCGCAGCATGGTGGCGCACAACGCCGGCGTCAGCGTCAGTGCCATCAACATGGAGAACGCAATGGTGAGCACCAGCGTAACCGCAAACTGGCGGTAAATCGCTCCAACCGTGCCGCTGAAAAACGCCATCGGCACAAACACCGCAATCAGCACCAGCGTGATTGCGATAACCGCATTGATAATCTGGCCCATCGCCTTGCGTGTGGCGGCGCGCGGCGGCAGGTCTTCCTCGCGCATGATGCGCTCGACGTTTTCCACCACCACAATCGCATCGTCCACCACAATGCCGATCGCCAGCACCATGGCAAACAAGGTCAGCGTGTTGATGGAATAGCCCAGCGCATACAGCCCCACCGCGGTGCCGATCAGCGCGACCGGCACCACGATGGCCGGTATCACGGTGGCACGCCAGTTTTCCATAAACAGGTACATCACCAGAAACACCAGCAGCATGGCTTCGGCCAGCGTGAACATCACCTCCCTGATAGAAATCTCGACAAACTTTGAGGTGTCGTAAGGCACCACCCACTCTATGCCCTTGGGGAAGTTTTTCGACAATTCGGCCACGCGCGCCTTCACTGCCAGCGCGGTATCCAGCGCATTCGAGCCGGGCGCCAGGCGTATCGCAATCGACGCGGCAGGTTGGCTGTCAAGACGTGCGGCGATGTCATAATTGTCGGCACCCAGCTCGACACGCGCCACATCCTTAACACGCACCGTGCTGCCATCGGCATTGCTGCGCACGATGACACTGCCGAATTCTTCCCTGGTATTAAGCCGCCCTTTAGTCACGATGATCGCGTTCAACTGCTGGCCGTCAACTGCAGGCAACTGGCCCAGCTCACCGGTGGCGAGCTGCGCATTCTGCGCGCGTATCGCTTTTGACACGTCGCCGGGCGACAAGTTAAACGCCTGCAGCCGCTCCGGCTTCAGCCAGATGCGCATTGAGTATTCGGTGCCAAACAGAATGGCCTCGCCCACACCGGGCGTGCGACGCACGCTCTCCAGCACATTGGCGGCGGCATAGCTGCCGAGCGCGACGTTATCGCGGCTTTTATCCGGCGAGATAATGCTGACAAACATCAGGTAGTTGCGCGCCGATTTTGCCACGCCAATACCGAGGCGTCGCACTTCTTCCGGCAAGCGTGCCTCAGCGCGCTTGATGCGGTTTTGCGTTTCAACCGATGCAATATCCAGATTGGTGCCGGTTTCAAATGTCAGCGTAATATTGCCGCGACCCAGTTCGGCCGACGAATCCATATAACGCAGATTCTCGACACCGTTGAGTTCCTGCTCGATCAGCGCGATGGCGGTTTCTTCCACCACCTGCGCCGACGCGCCGGGATAGGTGACGGTGATGCCGAGCGCAGGCGGCGCAACGGCGGGATAAGAAGTAACGGGAAGTTTGTTCAGCGCGAGGCCGCCGCTGAGCAGGATCACCAGCGCGATTACCCAGGCGAAAATGGGGCGGTCGATAAAGAAATTGGCTAGCACGGCATTCCTTTATTTGGCTGCGGCTGAGGCAGGGGTTTTAGTTGGCGCAGCAGGATTCAGGTTCAGCACGGGTGCGGACGGATTCCACGGCACCGCTTTCACCACGCTGCCGGGACGCGCTTTCTGCACGCCGTTCACAATCACCTGCTCACCGCCCTGCAAGCCTTCGCTGATAATAAAATCGCCGCCCGCCATGCTGCCGGTTTTCACCGGGCGCGGCGATACTTTGCCTTCGGCATCCACCAGCAGCACAAACTGGCCCTGGGGATTGATCTGCACCGCGCGCTGCGGAATGCTGATGGCGTTTTCCGCAATCGCCTGCGAAAAGCGGATACGCACAAACATGCCGGGCAGCAGCTCGTGTCTGGCATTGGGGATTTCGGCGCGCAGCAACACATTGCCGGTGGCCGGATCAACCGCCATATCCGAAAACAGGAATTTGCCGGGTTGCGCATAAACGCTGCCATCTTCAAGAATCAGTTCAACTTTTGCCGCCTGCGTGCGCTGCAATTTTCCCGAGCGGATCGCGCGCTGCAGATTGCTGATCTCGGATTCGGACTGCGAGAAATTCACATACAGCGGATGAATCTGCTCGATGGTGGTGAGCAGGGTTGCATCGCCACGCCCCACCAGCGCGCCTTCGCTCACTTGCGAACGGCCGATGCGGCCGGAGATGGGTGCCGGAACACGGGTGTTCTCCAGATCTTCCTGCGCCTTGGACAATCTCGCTTCGGCCTGCTTGAACTTGGCCTCGTTCAGATCATAATCCTGCTGGCTCACCACTTTGGCTTCCATCAGTTTTTTGTAGCGTTCCAGCGTCTGGCTGGCCACCGCCACATCGGCGCGGGCCGCATCATAGGCAGTCTGGTAATTGCGCAGCGCAATCTGGTACAGCGAAGTGCCCGCCGCCACATCGCTGCCTTCAGTGAAATTTCTTTTTTCGATAATGCCTTCAACACGCGCGCGCACCTGCGCACTGCGATAAGCCTGCAGACGCCCGGGCAAATCCTGCGTCATGACTGCCGGAGCCGCTTTGGCAATGATCACATCCACCTCGGCAGGTGGCGGAGCACCACCGGCAGCTGGCTGCTTTTTCTCGTCACCACCGCCACATGCCGCAAGCAGCAGGGATAAAAACAGAGGGGCAAGTATCAACTTGCCCGGCAAAAGCGCTGCATTGTGTTTCATTCGAATCTCCAGAAAAATCTGTTTCACGCACGTACGCGAGAAGTACGGGACAAATTAAAGGCACCGATCAATGAGGTTTGTTTATTGATCCGGGTCAAACTTCATTACAAAATATTTAATAAAATCAAAGACTTACAAGGTTATGGCTTTACGTCACCCTCCCTGCGCTACAGGTGGTGAACCACGCAACAGCTTAAGAAGACAGGCATGTCTGGAATTAGTTGCACGTTGTAGCGTATCAGTGATTATTCAAGCTGCTTGAGTTCCAGCGCGCGCTGATACAGCTCATTGCGCGCAACACCCGTAATCTGCACCGCCAGTTGCACTGCCTGCTTCAGCGGCAAATCGCGCAACAGGATGCCGAGCACCTGCTCTGTTTCGGCGCTTAAACCTTCCGTGCGTTTGGGTGCGGCGGAAACCAGCAGCACAAATTCGCCGCGCAAATTGTTCGGGTCACTGTTCAGCCACGCCATTGCATCGCCCAAACGGCAACGGTGAATATTTTCAAACAACTTGGTAATTTCACGCGCCAGCACAATCTCGCGTTCGCCGCCTAACACACCGAGCAAATCTTCCACGCATTCGAGAATGCGGTGCGGCGCCTCGTAAAACACCAGAGTATAAGGATGCTCGAGCAGGCTGTGCAACTCCTTGCAGCGCGCGGCTGACTTGTTCGGCAAAAAACCGTAAAACAGAAAATGCGGCGTCGCCAGCCCGGCGGCCGACAGGGCGGCAACCGCTGCATTCGCACCCGGTATGGGAATCACCCTGTAGCCGGCGGCGCGCACACTTTCCACCACCAGCGCGCCAGGGTCACTCACCGCCGGAGTGCCGGCATCGGTGATCAGCGCCACGGCCTCACCCTGCGCCAGCAAGTTGATCACCTTGTCTGCCGCACCGCGCTCATTGTGCTGGTGCAATGCCAGCAGCCTTTTGCCGCTGATGCCGTGCGCGCCAAGCAGCAGCGTGATATCACGCATATTTCCAATTGGGGTGGCGACTACATATAATGCGCACTCTAATTTCTGTTTTTGACTGCTATGCAACGTTCTTCCTTCTGGCTCTTATTATTGGTGACACTATACGTGAGCGCGTGTGCCACAGCTACCCGCGATCAAGTTGCGCCTGTTGTCGTTCCACCGTCCACAACGACTACGCCATCCGGTGCGGCACCCGGCGAACCCGTGATTTCAATGATTGACCCTTATGCTATTGATATTACCGCGCTACCTCCCGGCGCACCCGCCCCGCTGCAGCCCGATCAATATGCGCCACACATTGCGCTGATCCTGCCCCTTAACTCGCCATCGTTTGCACCTCACGCCATGGCCGTTCAACAGGGCTTTCTTGCGGCAGCCGGCAGCCAGGCGCGCAGCTTTCCGGTGCGCGTCTATAGCAGCGCGGATGAAGGCAAGGAAGCCATCGACATTTACCGCCAGGCCCAGGCAAATGGCGCAGTAGCCGTTGCCGGGCCACTGACACGATCGGGCGTTGCGCTGCTCGCCGGCTATACCAATATCACCCTGCCCACGCTGGCACTCAACACCACAGACAGCAAACCGGAATCAGACAAACTTTACTTTTTTGGACTGATCCCTGAAACAGAAGCACGCCAGGCCGCACAACTCGCTTTTGCCGCCAACTTGCGCGATGCCACCATCATCAACACCGGCACGGCCTTATCCAAACGGCTTGTGCTCGCGTTTGAAGATGAGTGGAAAAAACTCGGCGGCAATATCACTGCGGAAGTGACTTACAAGGAAGGCGATGATGCCAGCGTGCTGCTTAACCTCCCGGTTGCCCCCTGGCTGGTCGAGCCTGAACCGGTGCCACCTATCACCGTCATTTCGGAAACAGGCGAAGTATCAACCACAACGCCCAAGCGCACCGGCCCGCCGCCGCTTGCACCCGGAAATATTGTTTTTCTCGCCGGCGACAACAAGCAGGCGCGCCTGATACGCCCTTACCTCAACCCCAGCCTGCCGGTTTATGCAACGTCGCAACTGTTCAACATGCATGCCGACACGCTCACCAACTACGACCTCAACGAAATTCACTTCGTGGATATGCCTTGGCTGCTGCAGCCCGACCACCCCGCCGTGATGATTTATCCAAGGTCGGACACCTCCTACGATACTGACAAAGAACGTCTGTATGCGTTTGGCATCGATGCCTATCGTCTGCTGCAAATGCTGCTCAATGACAAACTGCGCAGCTCCCTGCCCATGGACGGTGTCACCGGACGTATTCATCTGGCCGAACCCAATTTATTCCAGCGCGATGCCATAACCGCCACATTCCGCTATGGTCGCGGCCTCACACCGGAAGGACTTGCCGCCGTGGAAGCCGAACGCGCCGCCGCAAAAGCAGCAGAAATCGCCGCACGCCGCGCTGCCGAGAACGCTACACCCGCCCCATGAGCAAATCAGGCGCGCTCGCTGAACAGCTTGCCGCGCAGTATTTGCAACAGCAGGGTTTAAAGCTGCTGCAAACCAACTATAGCTGCCGCTACGGCGAAATCGACCTCATCCTGCAAGACGGCGCCATGTGTTTGCCGAGGTCCGCCTGCGCAGCAGCACTGCCTTTGGCGGCGCAGCGGCCAGCATCGACGCGCGCAAACAGGCCAAACTGCTGCGCACCGCACAACACTACCTCACCCGCTTTAAAAACATCCCACCCTGCCGCTTCGATGCGGTGTTAATGCAAACAACCGATATCAAAAAAATTGAGTGGATTAAAAATGCGTTTACGGCGTGAGACGCTTATATTGTTTTTTTGGGGCCACTTGTCAGGGAATTGGAATAGGCGTTTAATCAGGTCGGAGTAAGTTGTTCGGTGCGTGTGCTGTGAAGTTTCCGGCGGCTTATTGAGTACCAGATCAAGCTATTTGGGATGATTTGTTGTGGTGCATTTATCAGGATTATTAGGGTGTACCTTGATTATTTCTTTTAATAAAAACAAGACATTGAAAAATTAATGCCTGATTATGCACCTCGAGGGTGCTTATGAAGGCATTTTTTAGGGTGTCTATTTAACGTTGAGCTCAGATAGCTGTGCGCCACGTACAATGGCAATAATATAGTGAGCGAAAACGGAATCAATTTTAA
>NCJL01000009.1 GCA_002278935.1 Gallionellales bacterium 39-52-133 | reverse complement strand
AGCCCAGCATGCGCTCGGCACCGACGTTGAAAATCTGGATCACACCCTTGGCATCGGTGGCAATGCTGGAGAAGTTCGCACTGTTGAAAATCGCGTTCTGCAACGCGCCCGCCTTGAGCAGCGCTTCTTCCGCCTGTTTGCGGGTGGTGATATCGCGCAAAATGCCGGTGAAGTAACGCTGACCGCCCAGCGACATTTCGCTGACCGCAATCTCCAGCGGGAAATGGCTGCCGTCCTTGCGCTGGCCCGACACTTCGCGTCCCAGGCCGCTGGCACGCGCTTCGTCGCTTGCACTGTAATACTCGAGCGAACCATTGCGCTGGTCCTGGTTGAGTTCGGGTATCAGCAGGCTGAAATTTTGTCCGCTCAATTCGGCAGCCGTATAGCCAAACATTTTCTCGGCGGCGGGGTTGATGGTCTCGATCATGCCGCCGCGGGCATGCAGGGTGATGATGCCGTCCACCACGGTGTTGAGTATGGTCTGGATCTGCGCGGCACTGTCGCGCAGGGCCTGTTGCACGGCATATTCACCCGACACATTGCGGAACACCAGCACGGCGCCGGCCACATGGCCCTCGTTGTCGCGTATAGGCGCGCAGCTGTCGGCGATATCGCACTCGCTGCCATCGGCGGCAATCAGTACGGTGTGGTTGGCAAGCCCCTGTATCGTGCCATGCTCCAGTGTATCCATGACCGGGATCGTGGCGGGCAGGCGGGTTTCCTTGTTGATGATATTGAAAATTTCCGCTATCGGGCGACCGCTGGCCTGTTGCTGGGTCCAGCCGGTGAGCTGTTCGGCCAGCGGGTTCAGCAGCGTTACGCGCGCGTCGGCATCGGTGGCGATCACGGCATCGCCAATGGAGTTGAGCGTGACCGCAAGTTTTTCCTCGCTCAGCTGCAGGGTCAGGTTGTTCTGTTGCAGTTGCTTATTGACCGCCTCCTGGCCTGCCAGCAGTTGCCGGGTTTCGTGAAGCAGCAAATTCTTGAGTTGTTGCTGCGTATTGCGATAGAGCAGCCAGACAAAAGCAAGTGCAAACAGCAGCGCAAACAGGCTGGCGCTGACAATCACGATAAACAGATGGCGCATGCTGGCCTGCAGTTCTGCTTCGCGCAGAGCCAGCGCGTTTTCTTCCAGCCGGATGAAGTGATCCATCTCGTCGCGAATGTCCTGCATCAGCTGCTGACCTTTGGTGCTGCGTACCAGCGCCAGGGCTTCTGCCGTCCTGTTGCCGCGGCGCAGCGCTATCGCCTGCGCCAGGTGAGCCAGCTTGGCATCCACCAGCGGCGTCATGCTATCCAGATGTTTCTGCGCGTCACCGAGCTGGGTAAGGCGGTGCAGTTCCTGCAGCTGCCCTTTGATGCTGTCGCGCACGGCCAGATACGGTTGCAGAAAGCTTGCGTCGCCGGTCAGCAAATAGCCGCGCTGGCTGGTCTCGGCATCGCTTAATGCTGACATGAGGTTGCCCGCGCTGCTGAGAACTTTATGGGTTTCTCGTTGTACCGTGGCGGCGTCTTCGATTTGCCTGAAGGCCATAAACGCAAGCACGATGCCCAGCGCAAGCAGCAGCACGGCAGCAACAAGCCAGGAAATTGTTTTATGGTTGGTTTTCATGCGGGTTTGATTTTACTCATGGGTCGGGTGGTTGATAAATGTAAAAGAAAAATTTTTGTCATGGCTAGCCTTTCTGCAAACTGGATGAAGTCGATCCACATCGTGGAAGCCAGACAGGAATGGGATGCAGGTTTAAAGGTGCGAGTCCCGGGTTTATTGTGCCGGACCAGACAGACTGTATGTCTTATACGCTAATCCTGCCTGCTTCATATCGTTATTATTGGCGTTCCCTGGACAGCTCCGTGCTGCGCAAGCTGGAAGTTGCAGCGGGATTGCCTGTCATAGGGCGCGGGCTTGCCTGCATGCCCTTGCTGGTGCCGGTATCGTGCAGCAGGCGGTGAAATTCTTTTTTAACTATGTTGTAGCACTCGCAGGCGCGTAACTCCAGCCCGACACGGTCAATCACGGTGATGTGGCCACGTCGATAACTGATCAGCCCGGCGCGCTGCAGGTTGCCTGCAGTTTCGGTGATACCCTCACGTCGCACACCCAGCATGCTGGCGATGAGTTCCTGTGTCATGGTCAGTTCGCTTGATGGCAGGCGGTCAAGTGTCAGCAATAACCAGCGACACAGTTGCTGCTCCACCGAATGGTGGCGGTTGCATACGGCGGTCTGTGATATCTGCGTCATCAGTGCCTGGGCATAACGCAGCAACAAGTCATGAAACATGCCGCTGCGTTTGAATTCATCCAGCATCATGCGGCCCTTGAGCCGGTAACCGAAGCCGGCCGTCTGCACGGTAGCGCGGCTGGGCGTGGTATTGCCGCCCATGAATAGCGAAACGCCCAGTACGCCTTCATTGCCCACCCCCGCTATTTCAGAGGATGCACCGTCTTCCATTACATAATGCAAGGAGAGTATGGCGCTGGTGGGGAAATATACGTATTGCAGCTGGCCGCCTGATTCGCAAATGACTTCACCGAGCTTCATCGAAATCAATTCCAGGCTGCTGGAGAGACGGTCGAAAACTTCTGCTGGCAATGAGGCGAGCAGATGATTTTGTGCGGGACTATTCTGTGCGGGCTTGATTGTGGCCATTGTGGTTTCCAGTGCGTGCAACAGATGAGGGCAACAGGAAAAACAGGGTATTTCCGGAAATGGAGGAGGCTGTTAAATCCACGTTGCAGAGATACTTATACACTATATGGCCGGGGGGGTGTATGTACGCTAGCGTACATATGGCGGCCGGCGTGCAACTATGCGGAAACTAACGCGGAAACGGGTCTTGCCTGGGTCATGCAAGTTTTATTGTCCTGTGTGCGTTACCAGACAGAACGTACTGCAAAAAGGGGAGATGATGCGCATGGGTTTTTAGTTCTCCCCCTGATTAAAGACCTGCAGTGCCTTGGTCCGGATGCGGTAACCCCGCATCCGGACCTTTTTATTGATCGGGTGGAATTGCAGGCAAAATTATTGCTTGCTTGCTTGCATTGCGAGCAAGCGGGTATTTGTGAGCGCGGTTAAACAGCGGAAGCCGGATAAAATTTATACGGAAGATTCCCGGATGTCTGCAGGCTCCCGGGGGTGCGCAACTTCGTGCATATCCTTGACCACCTGGTAACAATGGCAGGCGGCGGCTTCGAGGCCGGCGCCGTCTAGGATGTTGATTTCACCGCGGTTGTAACTGATGAGCTTGCGTAGTCGCAACGAACCGGCGGCCTTGGTCACGCCAACCCTGCGCACGCCCAGCATGTTGGCAAGCAGGTCGTGCGTCAGGTGAAATTTATCCGAGCGCACGCGATCGCGCGTCATCAGCAACCAGCGCGCGAGGCGTGCCTCGACCTGGTGAAAGCGGTTGCAGGCTGCGGTCTGGGTCATTTGCACCATCAGATCGTAGGTGTAGCGATACACCTCGCTCTGCAGCAGTTTGTTCCGGTCAAATTCCTGGATAAATTTTTCGGCGGTCATGCGCCACGCCGTGCCCGGCCCGATGACCAGTGCACTTGCGGGAGAGTTGCTCACGCCCAGCGCCAGTGGAATGCCTAGCATGCCTTCGTGGCCAACCAGGCCGACTTCAAGCGCCTGATGGCCTTCTGCCAGCGTGAGCAGCGATACGAGCGCATCGACGGGAAAGTAAACATGGCGTATCGGTTCGCCGGAGCGGTAAATGACTTCGCCAAAATTCAGTGTGATCTGCTCCAGGCTGTCCGGGGACATGTGAGTGTCTACATAGGGCAGGGCAGCTAGCAGACTGTTGGCATCAGGAGCGCGAATCGCAATGGGCATTGGACTATTCCTGTATGTTGGCATTCTGGTTTATGTATATCGGGTAAACGGAAATGCAGAAATGCCAGGCCGATGTTCCTAGTCGGCACAATATTTCAGAGCGGGTGTTCCATTTGCCGGCTTGTAATCAGTTGCCAATCTACAGCAGGCCTGCTTTGCTGTATGTGCGATAACGTACAGTTGCCTGTTCAGGTATTTTTGTTGCGGATTTTAATCCCGGAAAATAAACATATTGAGTGTGTCAGCGCACATACTCTGCGCCACAGTCTGCCTACAATTCTGCCTCCGTAAATACCTTTCAGGAGAAGCAAATGAAGAAACTATTATTGGCAATGACGATGAGTGTTGCACTGCTGGCGGTTCCGCTGTCGGCGCAGGCATATGTGGGAGCCGGGGTTGGTCTTGCGACAACTGACCAGGAAAATACTTCCTATAAACTGTTTCTCGGTATTCAGATTCTTCCAGTTTTGGGAGTCGAACTTGCGTACAATAATTTTGGAGGTTTTCGCGGCAAGGATGCCGATGCCGTGTCTCTGGCGGCTGTCGGCACGCTGCCGCTTAGTGACGCCTTCGATATATTCGGCAAAATAGGTACAACAGAAAATTACACAAAATTTGGCGGTTCTACCAGCAACAGGGAGCTTCTGACCGGTTTTGGTGTGGCCTTTAACGCTGCATCCGGCGTTAGTCTGCGTATTGAGTACGAAAATTTCGGCAGGCTGCTGGATGCGTCCAGCGGTATTGACACGATAGCCACCAATTGGGGCGTAAACTTGCGGTCGTCGTTCTAAGTTAAAGATGCACAGGGAAAGCCGGGAAGTCTCCCGGCTTTTTTTTCAGGGTATGAAAATTATTTTGCAGGCCGGCTATTGTGCCCTTGTTCATCCGTTCGCCTTTAAAGGAAAGTTGATATGTGTTTTTCAGCAAGTGTGAGTTTTGCAGCAGGCGTTTCACTGATTGCGTTCGGCGGAATCACCGTAAAAATGGTCAGGCGCCAGGCAGAGATTCCCTTTGCAATGATTCCGTTGTTGTTTGGTGCGCAACAACTCGTTGAGGGTATGTTATGGCTGTCCTTCAGGTTTGAGGCAGCATTGCTTAATGTGGCGATGACGTATCTGTTTACCCTGTTTTCGCATGTGCTGTGGCCCTTGTATGTGCCCTTTGCCATCGGCCTGATAGAGACGGTGGCCTGGCGCAAAAAGGTAATCTGGGGATTTCAGGCTGTCGGTCTTTCGCTTAGTCTGTACCTGCTGTATTCGATAATCAGGTTTCCTGTTATTTCGGAGATTAGCGAGAATATGGTTTATGTGCTGCCTTATGTCAGGGAGCATCCGGCGATGGATCTTTATCTTGCCGCGACCTGTGTTGCACCTTTCTTTTCCAGCCACAATTTTGTCAGGCTCTTTGGCGTGCTGACCCTGCTGCTGTTTTTTGCGGCGCTATGGTTTTATAGCGTTGCGCTGTTTTCGGTGTGGTGCTTCTTTTCGGAAAATGGGCAAGGTAATGGGGGTTCAGCTCAATTCCTAACCGTGCTGATCCTAATTGGCATGGCATTGTTGGCTGGCGCACAGATCTGTGGCGCCATTCCATTTTATATTTCATTCAGCAGGATTTTCCTGTGCAATTAATAAAAGGATAATGTCATGAACAAGGATCAGGTTAAAGGTGTAGCAAAAGATATCGCTGGCAAAGTGCAGGAAGAAGCGGGCAAGCTGGTCGGCAGCAAGGACCAGCAGGTCAAGGGGCTGAGCAAGCAAATTTCCGGAAAAGCGGAGAAGGCTTTGGGTGATGCCAAGGAAGTGATCAAGGATGCAGTCAAGTAATTTCAAATGACAGGATGAGAATGGCCGCTGGAAATTGATTGCTGGAGCGGTGCACGGTGGAGGCGTTGGTTCGGGCTGATACGGCACTTCTTGGTTGTTAAAATATTGAATATAATCAAATACTTATAACATGTGCTGCTGTCAGGATTGCCTGGTTTAACTTTCCTTTATGTGCGCGGCCCATTCTTTTAGCAGGCTGTAGCCTATTGCAAGCAGGGTCGGCCCGATGAAAACACCGACGAATCCGAATACCGTAAGCCCGCCCATCACGCCGAATAAAATCAGGATAAAAGGCAAATTGCTGCCGCGGCTGATAAGCAGAGGTTTGACCACATTGTCCACGCTGCTGATCAGGAAAAATCCCCAGATCAGCATAAAGATTCCCCATCCTGTGTCGCCATGATAGAACAGCCAGGCGGATGCAGCACCCCAGACCAGCGGCGGTCCGATGGGTATCAGGGATACTGCGGCAGTGGCCGTGCCCAGCAGGAGTGCCGCCGGCACACCCGCGATGGCAAAACCTATGGTGGCCACCACGCCCTGCGCCAATGCAGTTCCCAGCAGGCTGTACATGATGCTGTGTATGGTATTGTTGACGATGCCGAGTATGTTTTCGGCATGGACGCCTACCACCCTGTCCAGCGTCAGGTTGAGAAAGCGTACCAGTGCTGCGCCGTCGCGATAGAGAAAAAAGCTGACGAAGGCGGCCAGACTCATTTCCATTACGCCCTGCCCAAGCAAAATGCCTGCTGCCAGCAGAAAGTTCTTGGCAGGCACCAGCAGGCGATTCATCAGCGCATCGATGTCTTTCTGGCTGGTGCTAAGCAGGCGCCAGTAGTTGTCGACGGACTCGCCTACGATGGGTACGTTCTTAAGCCAGGCCGGAGGCTCAATCGGGCCCTGTTCAATAGCCAGCAGTATTTCGTTGTAGTAATTCGTAACGCTATCGGCCAGGTTATATGCCACTAGCGACAGCGGCAGAATGAACAGCAGCGACAGGGTTGAGGTCATGACGAGCGCGGCGGTGTTATGCCTGTTTTTCATCTTGCGCAACATGCGCTGATACAGGGGCCAGGTCGTGACACATATCACCGCTGCAAAAAGTGACGCGGTCAGAAATGGTCGCAATACGAGGTAGCTGCCGACGATCAGAATTAAAATGGCGGCAAGTTTTGCATACAAGTTGTATTGTTTTTCCATTCTGTTTGATTCCATTTTTTTGACCTTGGCATTGACTGCAGAGTTTAAAATGCCAGATTGGTATTGGCGAGCGACAGGAGCAGATTATGATTGATATCGGGAGCGGTGGTCACCTAATTTTATTGTACCGGCATATATATTAGCGTTTTATGATATACTGCTTTTGTTAATTTGGAATAATCAAACAGGAGAAAATTATGTACTACATTGTGGAGAGTAAAAAGTCTCTGGATCAAGTGTCTGCCGATCTGGAAGCTGCGGTGAAAAATCACAAATTTGGCGTGCTGCATGTGCATGATATCGGCGCGACATTGCGTGGCAAGGGCTTTGATTTTGCCGAGCAGTGCAAGGTGTTTGAAGTATGCAATCCGGGCCAGGCATTTAAAGTGATGGGAAATGATATGCGTTTGAACATGGCGCTGCCATGCCGCATTTCTGTCTATACCGAAAAGGGCAAGACCATGATAGGCATGATCAAGCCGGAGCAGATGCTGACGATGCTTTCCAAAGACGCGGATTTGAACAAGATTGCCAAAGAAGTGGAAGCCGACATGGTGAAGATGATCGATGAGGCGAAGTAATCATTCAATATGAGAGGCAGGGTGGGTCATACACACCCTGCTGCCGGAGCGCCGACGTCCCCGTCGGCTTTTTTATGCGTAGTTGCCGACGGGGACGTCGGCGTTCCCATCAAGACACGGCGTCCACATTCAGTTGCAGCCAGAATTCCAGCAATGCCAGATGCCACAGCTTGCTGCCCTGAATTTTGGTGAGGTGCGCTTCAGGATCTGCCAGTAATTTTTCCACATAGGCGCGCTGGAAGATGCCGCGTTTGATGCATGCCTCCGATTGCAGAATGGTGCGCATGAATTGCAGAAAATCCCCGCGTACATATTTCAGCGCGGGTACCGGAAAATAACCTTTGGGCCTGTCGATCACGGCATCCGGAATCAGGCCCCTGGCGAGGGCCTTCAGCGGAAATTTTCCGCCTTCCTTTAATTTGAGCTCGGGCGGCATTCTGGCGGCGAGCTCAACCAGTTCATGATCGAGGAAGGGCACGCGCGCTTCAAGTCCCCACGCCATCGTCATATTGTCTACACGCTTGACCGGATCATCAACGACCAGGGTGGTGGCGTCGAAGCGCAGCACCTGGTCCAGAAAGGTATCGGCTTTATCCTTGTGCAGTTCATTTTCAACCATCACCGAGGTGACATCGGGCACATGGAAGGCAGGATTGACCATCTCAAGATATTCCGCATGGTCACGGTCAAAATAATTTGAGCGGAAGCGCTCAAGGTTGCTGCCCTGGGCCTGATCCATCACCGGAAACCAGAAGTAACCGCCGAATACTTCATCGGCGCCCTGTCCCGAGAGTACGACTTTTACCTCATCGGAAACGCGTTCACCCAATAAATAGAAAGCAACTGCATCCTGGCTTACCATGGGCTCGGCCATATTGCTGACGGCCTCGGGCAGCCGCTTTAATACTTCCGAATTGGGAATCAGGAATTTGTGGTGCCGGGTCTTGAAATGTTCGGCCACCTGATCGGAGTATTCGAATTCATCCGCTTTTTCCGCGCCGTCACCAATATCCTCAAAGCCCACCGAGAAGGTAAGCAGGTTCTCCACATGATCGGCCAGCAGGCCCACCAGCAAGCTGGAATCCAGCCCGCCGGAAAGCAGCACGCCAACCGGTACATCGGACGCAAGACGGTGGCGCTCGACCGCGCGTATCAGCACGATGCGCGTTGCCTTGAGCCAGTCTTGTTCGGACAGGGTTTGCGCCGGGCGCGTCGCATCCAGACTCCAGTAAGTGCGATGGCTTATCTCCCCCTGTGCAGTGAGTTTCATGGTCGTCGCAGGTGGCAGTTTTTTGACCCCGTTCAGTATGGTGCGCGGTGCGGGCACGACGGCGTGCAGGGTGAAGTGATGATGCAAAGCGACCGCATCTATGCTGGTGTCCACGCCGCCCGCAGCGAGCAGCGCCTGTACATTGGAAGCGAAGCGAAAGTGGGCGCTGTCCAGCGAGTAATACAGCGGCTTGATGCCGAAGCGGTCGCGTGCCAGAAACAGCGTGGCCTGGCGCAGGTCCCACAGCGCAAACGCAAACATGCCGTAGAAACGCTCCACGCATTTTTCCCCCCATGCATGGTAGGCCTTGATAATAACTTCGGTATCGCCTTCCGAAAAAAAGGCGTAACCCATCTCGATCAGCTCGGCACGCAGCTCTTTGTAATTGTAGATGGTGCCATTGAAGACCAGGGAAATGCGCAGCTCCTTGTCCACCATGGGCTGGTCGGCGCTGGGGGTCAGGTCGATAATGGCCAGGCGGCGATGGCCAAAAGCCACGGGGCCATCGCTGATCATCGCCTCATGGTCTGGCCCCCGGCGTGCAATCTTTGCAGACATGCGTTTGATGATGGAGAGGTCGGGCGTGGCGCCGTCAAAACGTAATTCACCGCAGATGCCGCACATAATTTCTTTTAACCTTTAAAAAATTCTTCAAACAAAATATTCTATTCCCGCAAGCGAGAGAGGAAATTCATTGAACTTTTGGTATTTCATAATACTTAAAATCCCCCCTAGCCCCCCATTTTCAAAGTGGGGAACCAGTGCACTTTGATCGGAGTAGGTTCCTCCCTTTGCAAAGGGAGGTTAGGAGGGATTTTAAACTCAGGAGCAATAAATTATTTGAAATTAAGTGCAGTAAAAGTTAATAAAGTTGATGTCATGAATTTTGTAACGCTCAATATTGGGTATCTCTCACAAAATAACCGGGCGATTGGACAAGTCGTCCGGATTGTGGCCCTGCGCCGGGAAGTGCCGTTGCAGCAGCGCGGTAATGGCTGCAACGCCCAGCAGCACGCCGTTCTCAAAATGGCCGGTGCGGAACTGGCTTTCCATGTCCTGGCAAATGCTTAACCATTCCGACTGGTTCACGCGTGAATTGATGCCGCGGTCAGCCACGATTTCAACTTTATGATCGGCCAGCAGCAGGTAGATCAGCACGCCGGAATTGTGCTCGGTATCCCATACCCGCAGCTGTGAAAATACTGCTATGGCACGCTGGCGCGATGTTGTGCCGGCAAACAGTTCCGGCCACTCCAGGGCGGCCTCCACCACGAAACGCAACTCGCCCATATGCAGTTTTTCTGATTCGCGTATGGCGGCCTCAACCGTATTCAGGCTGCGCCTGGGGAAGCGATGCATGATTTGCCAGCGGGTAGCCGTCAGATGTTTAAATAAGCGCATAAGTTTTTTCATCTACCAATCCCCCGAGGCGCCGCCGCCACCAAAACCGCCGCCACCGCCGGAAAAACCACCTCCGCCACCGAAGCCTCCGCCGCCTCCACCAAAACCGCCACCGCCGAAGCCGCTCCCTCCGCCACCCTTGATCAGCGCAAAGAAAAACGCAATGATGCCGAAAATAATGGCGAACAGGATGCCGCCGCCAAACAGCGCCGTGGCGAGTCCGACCAGACCGCCATTCACCAGTGCGCCGGGAAAGGTGCCCAGTATGCGGCGCAGGATAGAGCCGGTAATCAGCGCAAAAAAGATCAGGAAAAAGAGATAGCCTTCAATGGAGGAGTTGTTGTCATTGCTGCCGCGAGCTTGCACGGGTGCGGGCAGCGCTTCTCCCTGTATCACCGCATCGATGCGCGTGATGCCTGCCACGATGCCGCCATAGAAATCGCCCTGTCTGAAATGCGGAGTGATATCTTCCGCGATAATGCGTTTGGCGATGACATCCGGCAGCGCACCTTCCAGCCCGTAGCCCACTTCAATGCGCAATTTGCGGTCGTCTTTGGCGATCAGCAGCAGCACGCCGTCGTCAACTTTTTTGCGGCCGAGTTTCCACTGGTCTGTTACGCGTATGGAATATTGTTCTATGGTTTCAGGCTGCGTGGTGGGTACCAGCAATATTGCGATCTGGCTGCCTTTCTGCGTTTCCAGCGCCAGCAGCCTGGCTTCCAGCGTGGATTTCTGTTCTGCGCTGAGCGTGCCGGTGAGATCGGTCACGCGCGCAGTCAGGGCCGGTACCGCCACTTCGGCGGCTGCCGTGCCCGCAACAGACAGCAACGCAAGCGGCAACAGGCACAGCAGAAAGGTTAAGCAGCGGCGCATGGGTTACTTGCCGAAATCTACTTTGGGAGCGGTGGAAATCGCTTTTTCATTTTCAACCGAGAAGTTGGCTTTGGTTTTATAGCCGAAAAGCATCGCTGTCAGGTTGTTGGGGAAAACACGCACCGTCACATTGTATTCCTGAACGGCGGCGATATAGCGGTTGCGCGCGACCGTTACGCGATTCTCCGTGCCTTCCAGCTGCGCCTGCAAATCTCTGAATGAAGCGTCAGCCTTGAGTTGGGGATAATTTTCCGAGACGACCAGCAGGCGAGACAACGCCGAAGTCAGCTCGCCTTGTGCGGCCTGAAATTTGGCAAATGCCTGCGCGTCATTCACCAGCTCGGGTGTGGCCTGTATTGAACCCACGCGGGAACGCGCCACGGTGACCGCTTCCAGCACTTCCTTTTCATGTGAAGCATAGCCTTTGACCACATTGACCAGGTTGGGCACCAGATCGGCACGTCGCTGATACTGGTTGATGACTTCGCTCCAGGAGGCTGTGACGGCCTCGTCTGTTGTCTGGATGGTGTTGTAGCCGCAACCCGAAAGGGTAAGGGTGGAAAAAATCAGGGTCAGGGTCAGCAGAAAGCGCATGGTTGCTCCTTTATATGGTTAGGGTTCTAAATCGCTGTGAAGTTAATTCTACATACATCGGGAGATTTTGGGCGGCTATGGGCTAATTTCAATAGGCAGTGAAATCTTGTCCACCACGCGGCGCAGCACAAAGCTGGAATGCACGCCGGTGACTCCCTCGATACGGGTAACCTTGTTGAGCAGCAATTCCTGGTAGGCATCCATATCGCGCACCACCACCTTGAGCTGGTAGTCCGCATCCTGGCCGGTGATCAGCAGACATTCCAGCACGCCGGGAATTTCGCTGATTTTCTTTTCAAAGTTGGCAAAGCGCTCCGGTGTGTGTCTGTCCATGGAGATGTGTATCAGCGCCATCAGCGTGAGGCCGAGTTTTTTGGCATCCAGTTGCGCGTGATAGCCGGCGATGATGCCGGATTCCTCCAGCGTGCGCACACGGCGCAAACAGGGAGAAGGCGACAGGCCGATGCGTTCTGCCAGATCCTGGTTGCTGATGCGTCCATCCTGCTGCAGGACTTCAAGAATATGCCGGTCGTATCGGTCGAGTTCCATATTTTTATCAATCTTCGAGCATGTTTGGCTACAATATTGCCTGTATTTTTAATAAATAGCAATAATATGCTTATATAGGCTAAATAATAGCTAAATTCGCAATCATATTTCCCGCAGCTTGCCATATTATTCTCGCCGTAGATGGCTCTGCTGCACTTGACGGCACGAGCTGCAAAACTTAAGGAGCGACATCATGAAAGCATTTGACCACAACAAATACAAAGCCAATCCGGTCACCGCGATGGGCAACCGGCAATGGCCCAACCGCACAATCACCAGGGCGCCCATCTGGGCCAGCGTGGATCTGCGCGATGGCAACCAGGCCTTGCTGGAGCCGATGAACGTGGCGCAAAAGCGCCGCTTGTGGGCATTGCTGGTCAAGCTTGGTTTCAAGGAAATCGAAGTGGGATTTCCGTCCGCCAGCAAGCCGGACTATGACTTCGTGCGCTGGTTGATTGAGGAAAAGCAGATTCCCGATGACGTGAATGTGCAGGTGCTGGTGCAGGCGCGTGAAGACTTGATCGTGCGCACCTATGAAGCATTGAAGGGCATCAAGCGTGCGACCGTGCACTTTTACAATTCCACCTCAACCGTGCAGCGTGAACGCGTGTTTGGTATGGATCGCGAAGGTATCACCGCGATTGCGCGCAAAGGCGCAGAGTGGGTGAAGCGCGAGGCAGAAAAGTATCCTGAGGTGGAGTGGACCTTTGAGTATTCGCCCGAAAGTTTCACCAATACCGAGATGGATTACGCGGTGGAAATTTGCGAGGCGGTGATGGACGTGATGCAACCCACGCCGAAAAATCGCCTCATCATCAATTTGCCCTCCACCGTGGAAAGCACCACGCCGAATGTTTTTGCCGACCAGGTGGAATATTTTGCCACGCATATCAGCCGCCGCGATGCAATCATCCTCTCGGTGCATACCCACAACGACAGGGGCTGCGCCGTGGCCGCTGCGGAGCTGGCAATATTGGCCGGCGCCGACCGCGTCGAGGGCACGCTGCTCGGCAATGGCGAGCGCACCGGCAATATGGATATCGTCACCATGGCGATGAATCTGTACAGTCAGGGTGTCGATCCCGAGCTGGATATTGGAAACCCGGATGAAATCATCCAGGTGGTGGGCGAGTGCACCAGCATCGCGTTGCATCCGCGTCACCCCTGGGTGGGCGAGCTGGTGTATACCGCTTTCTCCGGCAGCCATCAGGATGCAATCAGAAAATGTTTGCAGAAGCAGCAGCCGGATGAACACTGGCAGGTCGCATATTTGCCGATAGACCCCAAGGATATCGGACGTGATTACCAGGCGGTGATTCGCGTCAACAGCCAGTCGGGCAAGGGCGGTGTCGCCTTTGTGCTGGAGCGCGACTACGGCTTGAGCCTGCCGCGCTGGATGCAGGTGGAGCTGGCGCAACTGGTGCAAAAGGAGACTGAGCAGCGCAGCGGCGAGATAGACAGCGCGACGATACATGCCATTTTTACGCAGCGTTTTGTGACGGATAAATCACCTTTGGCACTCAACGGTTACAAGCTTGAACGGGCAGAGGGTCAGGATTTGATCCAGGCAAAAATTGTCGAGAACGGAAACGAAAGCACCCTGCATGGCAGCGGCGAAGGCGCCTTGTCGGCCTTTATCGACGGCTGGATGACTCGCAGCGGGCAGCAGGTTAGTGTGGTGGATTACAACGAGCATGCCATCGGCACAGGCACCAATGCCGAGGCGGTGGCTTATGTGCAGCTCAACATCAACGGCCAGCGCGTGTCGGGTGCGGCGTTTGATCACGATACGGTCAGCGCGTCGCTCAAGGCGGTGCTTTCAGCGTTGAATCGAAGTCTGGTTTCAGCTGGATAATAAAATCTGGTGTTAAGAAAAAAATAAACCTGAGCGTCACCGCTCAGGTTTATTTTTTTGCTTCCCTCGAATACGGGTAATATGTTGCACTAATTAACTGAGGTAAACCAACGGCTTTGCCGGTGGACTCATAAGGGTTTGACCTATGCGGCGGTCGTGATACAGGTTAATGCAAAGAGCGCGGCGCATTTGTTCCCCACTTTGTAAAAGGGGGGTGAGGGGGGATTTGCGCGCGGTGATGTGTAAATCTGCCGTTTTAAAATCCCCCTCATTCCCCCTTTGTTAAAGTGGGAGGCATAGAGTGCAGCCGCCATGGGCGGCTCATGGTTTTATTGGCCCCTTTGAGGGCTCACCCAATAGGCCTTCGGCTCTACCGGAGGTAATTTAACTATCCAGGCAGGGGGTGAATTTGAATCGAAGAATGTTCCTGAAAAAGCTGTTTGCCGGTGGTGCAGCGCTGACTGTCATGCCCAACGCCAGCGCGTCATTGCTTGATGGCATCCTGTTCAACCCTTGCGGTACCGCACTGCCGCAACACTTGGCCGGTCATCCCCTCGTTATTGCAGCGTGGGAGGGTATCGACCCTGGGCGATTCTGGGATACGCATGCTCATATCGCCGGCATAGGCGATGGCGGCAGCGGTATTTTCACCACACCGGATATGAACAGCCTGTGGCACCCGATACAGTATGCGCAGCACAAGTTTTATCTAAATGCAGCGTGTACTGAAAAGGGCAGGGTGGACCAGAGCTATATCGAGCGTATGAAACATCTGATAGCAGAGTTGAATCATACGGCTTCGGCCAAAGGCGGAGATGCAAAGCAGCCCCATGCCAAATTAATGCTGTTCGCGTTTGAGCAGGCTTATGACGAGGCCGGCAATGCCCAGCCGGCGCATACCGCCTTCCATGTGCCCAATGCATATGCACTGAAAATTGCACAGAGCTCACCGGAAAATTTTGAATGGGTGTGTTCCATCCATCCCTATCGGCATGATGCGGTTGAGGCACTGGAAGCTGCCGTTGCCCAGGGAGCGCGTGCGGTGAAATGGTTGCCTTCGGTCATGGGTATCGACCCGGCTTCACCCAGATGCGATGCGTTTTATCGCAGCCTTGCACGGTTGAATGTGCCGCTGATTTGCCATGCAGGCGAAGAGAAGGCCGTGGAGGGTATGGGCTTTCATGATGCAAACAATCCGCTCAAAATGCGGCGCGCGCTGGATGCAGGAGTGCGTGTGGTGGTAGCGCATTGCGCATCGATAGGCGAGGACATCGATCTGGACAAGGGCAAGCATGGCCCGCATGTACCCAGCATTGAACTGTTTGCCAGGCTGATGGCCGATGCAAATTATCAGAAAAATTTATTCGGCGACATCTCGGCAATCGTGATGCGTAATCGTTCGATAGCAACCCTGCGCGCCATCATCGAACATCAGGACTGGCATGGCCGGCTGCTCAATGGCTCGGACTATCCGCTGCCCGGTGTGTTGCCGCTGTATACCACCGCCAAACTGGCCAAAGCGGGCTTGCTCGATCAATCTGCCGTGCCGGTGCTGGATGAAATTCAGCTCTACAATCCGCTGCTGTTTGATTTTGTGCTGAAGCGCCAGTTGCGCTACGGTATGCAGAAATTACCGCAAAGCATATTTCACACACGAGATTTTTTCCTGCGTGGCAAAACATGAGCGGGCTTTTCTATATTTTTGGAAACCCGACGTTTTCAGTTTTTTTCTGTTATCGGCAATAGCTGGACAATGGGCCGACAAGTAATGCAAAGCTGGGCTTGTGCGGCTGAGATGGGAGCAAGGGGGCAGGAATGTGCCCATAACAGACTGTCATGGATTCAAATAGCGGACGTTGAACGTTTAAGCCGAGCGGCGCAGCGTAGTTTGCGTCCGTACGAGCGCCTTGTTATTTGGGCAGTCACAAGCACGCATGTAATTAGAATACACGGTTACTATCAATATATTGATTAGAATTAATTGTTGAGTGTGTTTGGTTGTTAGTTGCATCAAAATTGCCAGTGACCCATAAAAATGGATTCATTGATGCATTAGGTGTCATTTCAACGAGAATAGAGCCATTCGGTAGTGTTATATCAACCTTGTCAATATACCCGCTTGTACCCATATTATTCTCGCATAACATTTTTAGGTGATTGCCTTCTGCTCGTTTTTTGCACTCTGCTGATTTATGCGGCCCGTCTGTATTTTGACTAAATATGTGCCCAGGAAGCGAAGCAGTATTTAAGGAGGACGTTCCATCTGCGTGTTTTACAACAACTGTTAATTTACCAAACCTGTTTTTAATGCGACCGGAAACATGTGACAGTGTTGTATCGCCACTTGGCGAGAATATATATGCAAGTTTTTCATCTCCTACCAATACATAAATTTTGTCTTTACTAGTAACTGAAGGAGTAAAATTTACAAAATATGGTGTCACTCTGCCGTTTTCAATATAACTAGGTACGCGGATATTTATGAGTTGCTTAGATATATCATTTATGCTGTTTCTATAAGTTTCTGCAGCTGATCGTATATCAGTAATATTTTGCTTATTAACTAGTTGGGTCTGCAAATTTTTAATTCTTTGCCGCGCGTTTTCAAGTTCTAGTTGATTGGCCTTCAGTGCCTCTAGGTTCTTTTTGTCATCCTCTGATTTATTCTTTTTAAATGTCTCCAATGCATTAAGTACGTCTTGTGTACTTGCTTCAAGTTTTGCTTTCAGATAATAAATTTTCCCATCCCATCGATCTTCAAGAATGTCGATTTTAGTGAACCCCGCAGTTATTGCCTTAATATCTTCATTAGCTAACTCTTCGCCATTTCCATTTCTTTTGATATTTAGCTCATGCCTAATATGCGTCCCAATTTCCTGCAATAAAAGCACTTTTATTTGATCGAGTGCGATGACTCGACTAGTTAATTTGCTGTCAGCTTCAGATGCTGTATATGTGTAATCTCGTATATAACTTTCGGCAAAAATATTGTTAGAAAAAAATGCCCCTAAAAGTAATGTGAGAATCACAGTTTTAATATAGTTCAGCATGATCTTCCTCATATTGTTTACACATAACGAAAAGTGAGGGGCGCAGAACCGCGCTTCTCGGCGAGCAGTCCCTCTTGACTGCCGGGTTAGCGTTTTCCAAAGACTTCATCCATCACTGAGTAGAAGGTGAGCTCACGAGGTTTGTCGATATTGTCAAACATCGCTTGAATGTCAATGTGCCCCGGTGCGTACTCGCTGATCTTGATGCGTTTCTTTGTAGCCGCTTCTTCAAATACAGGTTCAGCGCCTTTAACTTTCCAGCCAGGGTCTATGGAATCGATTTGCTGAATAAGAACAAGGGTTATGTTTTCTCCATCAGGAGTGAAATGCTCCGGCCCAAGCTTTATCGTCTGATGCTTGTGGTTGAAGTTCAGATGCAAACTCCAAGGCTCGACGGGCTTTCCTCCGTCAGCAAAATATCCCATCACATAGCCAAGCACTCTCATGACGGAGTGCTCGTGCATGGCATACGCCAATTGGTTTCCATTCTGGACGACGTAAAGGCTCCAGCGGAACCCGAGTAATTTACTGAAAATCCCCATCTGAGCTCCCTAAACGCCAACGTAAAGGCAAGGGGCGCGGAACCGCGCTTTTCGGCGGAGCGTCCCTCTTGACCGCCGGGTTAGAGCCCGACTTTAGCAACACCACTGGCTCCTCGATAGTGATCTAACAGTGTCTCGTTGCCCGAAACTACATCAAGCATTATTTGTATCATCAAAAGAGGGCCTGGAACGATACCTTCTTCATCAATTTCTTTCCCGTCAAAATCGGAATTGGTGGGAATTTCTAGGTTGACGACCCACCAGACTTCGATCTTTTTCAACAGCGCTATCACCTCTTGAAACCTCTCGACATGTTTAATATCCGCGCCACCCATAACAAGAGACGGCAACTCGTGAGCAAGTGAATTTCTGGTGGTCTTGATGCGCTCAAACGATTGAAGATCGTTTTTGTCGATAACTTCATTTTCGACAAGCCAATCTAGCGAAGCATGCAAAGGACTCTTGTTTCTGGAAAGGACAGCGGTATCGTATCTTTCATCAATGATATCTCCATCAGTGTCAAAACCAACCATGTAGAAAGATCGCAAGCGTCCAACTATTGATTCCTTCAAGAGCTCAAAGGCCGTAACGTATAGCGATGCGGAAATCAACCGCTCCTGCATCACGGCTGGCGTTAACAGTTGCTCCCATTTTTCAGTAGCAGGCATAGGGTTCTAACAGAAATAGACGGACCTACCGGTCCGTATTATTGAAAATAGTGTAGCGTGTATATTATTGTTAACCATTTAATTTTTTGAATTCACAGAAAATTCTCCTGTCCGCATATTAATTAATAGTACGGACGCATTGAATCACAACATTCGATATATGGATATAGTCCAAATTATCTATGTAGTTAGACTTGGTTGTATAGGATTGCTGAGGTAGTGTTGAGTATCTGCTTTGGAGAAAATTCACGACCGCCCGGTATTGGCCGAAAGCGCACGCCAAGTGGGATCTCCACATAGCTGCCAGCCACCCTTGCCACATCCCCGTGGCTTATTGAATACTTCCCTGTCAGCGTGGTGTTGTGGGAGGATGAGATTGTCACTTGCTGGTGTACACCTGAGCGCGGATCGGTTCAGATTGGGCGTTCTGTTGTTCGGCAAGTTCTTTCAAAAAATCTGCAATATCCCATTCGCAACCGCCGCAGCCAGATAGCGCGCCTGTCCATCTTGAAATGGCGTTTATATCCATCCCTTGCTCGAACAGATTTTTAATATTGTCACGCTTGGTGCCGCTGCAATGGCACATGACCAAATCTTCAGCTTGGGTTGACTCATCTGAACTCATTGATGTCAGCCCTTAAGTCAAAGCCTTGGTCACCAACTCATGAACGTCCTTGGATAATCCCTTGGTAGCAGCCACCTTCTGCAGCGCAGCCTGCATCTGTTTTTTCAGTGCGGGCTTGTATTTCTTCCAGTGATCCAGCGTGCGCACCAGGCGTGCCGCGACTTGCGGGTTGAGCTTGTTCAGCGCAAGTACCTGCTCCGCCCAGAAGGCATAGCCACTGCCGTCGAGCGCATGGAACTGTGCCGGGTTGCCGTTGCAGAAACTGAAGATCAGGCTGCGCGCGCGATTGGGATTTTTCAGTGTGAAGGCAGGGTGGCTCATCAGCTTGCGCACGGTTTTGACATCGGTGGCTTCGGCCACGGCCTGCAGGCTGAACCACTTGTCCACCACCAGCGCCTCGTTTTTGAAATCCTTATAGAACTTGTGCAGCGGCTGCTCCGCACTCGGGCTGCCGCTGTTGATCAGTCCCATCAGTGCGGCGAGGCGGTCGGTCATATTGTCGGCAGCGTCAACTTGGGCATGCGCCAGTTGCAGCGTGCTGTCATCTTCCCAGCCCAATAGATAGCTGAGGCACAGATTTTTAAGGCCGCGCTTGCCGGCCGATTTTGCATCGGCGCTGTATTTGCCCGGTGTCTGGTTGGCTTCGTAGGCGGCAATGAAGTCAGCCTTGAGTTTTTCAGACAGGGTGTTGCGCATAAATTTGCGCGCGGCGTGAATGGCCTGCGGGTCGATCACCTCGCACTGCTCGGCCAGCATCAGTTCGGAAGGAAGCGTCAGCACCACTTCGCGGAAAGACGGATCGAGCGACTGATCGTTGAGCGTGGTGCGCATCGCGTTGATAAACAACTCATCCAGTGCTGGTTGCTTGCTATTTTGTAAGTCATTGATTATATTGAATATTCTGTTTATGGCAAGGCGCTGTCCGGCTTCCCAGCGGTTAAAGGCATCACTGTCATGCGCCATCAGGTGTGCCAGTTCAGCATCGGTATAGCCGTATTCCAGTTCGACCGGTGCGGAGAAATTGCGCAGCAATGAAGGTGTGGGTTTTCTGGTGACATCGGTGAAAACGAAAGTCTGTTTTTCTTTGGTCAGCTCCAGCACACAGGTAGTGGGCACGCTGGTGGCAAAGGCTGCGCCCTGCAGATGCAAGGGCATATCAGCGCCTTGCGCATCGAGCAGACCCACGGCCACCGGAATGTGGAACGGCAGTTTGCACTCCTGTCCGGCAGTTGGTTTGCAGGTCTGACTGAGGGTCAGTTCAAAGGTTTGCTTGTCGGCATCGTATTGGCTTTTTACCTGCAATTGCGGTGTGCCGGACTGGCTGTACCAGCGCTCGAACTGGCTCAGGTCACGGCCGCTGCTATCTGCCATCGCGGCGCGGAAGTCGTCGCAGGTCACCGCATGGCCGTCGTGGCGCTGGAAATACAAATCCATGCCCTTGCGGAAACCGTCGCGGCCCAGCAGGGTCTGGTACATGCGCACCACCTCGGCACCCTTTTCGTAAATGGTGACGGTGTAAAAGTTGTTGATCTCGACATAGTAGTCAGGGCGCACCGGGTGGGCCATTGGTCCTGCGTCTTCGGAAAACTGCACCTGGCGCAGCACGCGCACATCGTCGATGCGTTTCACCGCGCGGCCACTGGGCGTGCCGACCATATCGGCAGAAAACTCCTGGTCGCGGAACACGGTAAGGCCTTCCTTTAAAGACAGCTGGAACCAGTCGCGGCAGGTCACGCGGTTGCCGGTCCAGTTGTGGAAATACTCGTGGCCGACCACCGCCTCGATATTGGCGTAATCGACATCGGTGGCAATGCTCGGATTGGCCAGCACATACTTGGTGTTGAAAATATTCAGGCCCTTGTTTTCCATTGCGCCCATATTGAAGTCGCTCACCGCGACAATCATGAAACGGTCGAGATCCAGTTCCAGCCCAAAGCGTTGCTGGTCCCAGCGTATGGAATGCTTGAGCGACTCCATCGCATGCTGGGTTTTGTCCAGATTGCCCGGCTCAACCCATACCTGCAGCAATGCCTTGCGGCCGGAAGCGAGTTTGAATTTTTCTTCCTGGCACACCAGCTTGCCCGCCACCAGCGCAAACAGGTAGGAAGGCTTTTTGAACGGGTCTTCCCACTTGGCATAGTGGCGGCCACGGGGCAGATCGCCCTGTTCCACCAGATTTCCGTTGGACAGCAGCACCGGATATTTCTGCTTGTCGCCGCGCAGCATCACGGTGTATTTGGCCATCACATCCGGGCGGTCGGGGAAGTAAGTGATTTTGCGGAAACCTTCCGCCTCGCACTGGGTAAAAAAATTCCCGTTGGAAATATACAAACCCATCATCGTGGTGTTTTTTTCCGGATTGATCAGCGTCTCGATTTCAAGCGTGATTTCGTCCGGTGCATTGGCAATGCGCAGCTTGCCGCCCGTAATGGTGTAGCCACCCTTGTTCAGCAGCTTGCCATTCATGCGCAACGCCACCAGCTTGATTTCCTCGCCCAGCAGCTCCACATCCTTGTTGGGAGAGGCAGTATTGCGCTGCATCGTAATGCGCGTCGCCACGCGAGTAGCGGACTGATCAAGATCAAACCCCATCTCGACGGTGTTTACCCAATATGATGGGGCAGTGTAGTCGTGGCGGGAAATGGTGGCGGGTGGGTTGTTCGACATTTGCTTTGCTCCGGTGATAAATCAGTCAGGTGGGAATTCTACCAATTATTGGGTGAGCATAATTTATGAAGTGCAAAATCCCCCTAACCCCCCTTTGCACCCAGAGGGTGCGAGAACCTCTGCGAGGCAAAGTGGGGAATCCTCTGCACGCTGATTGGTGTTGGTTCCCCACTTTAGCAAAGGGGGGTTAGGGGGGATTTGAAAAGTTATGAGTATCCTGAACACTATTTGTTACAACACATCAGTAACACCAACTTAACCATCTTTCGATAAACTGAAGTGCAACTAATGGACTTCGCAGAAGGCAATCATGGCCACCGAAACCGAACTCAAACTGCGCATCGCCCCCGGGCAGCTTGCCAAACTCAAGCGGCATGCTCTCCTCAAGTCCCATCAGCTCACTCGCCCCGTTACCCGCCGGCTCTACAATATTTATTTCGACACCCCAAAGCTGGCATTAAACCAGTCCGGCATGGCCCTGCGCCTGCGCCGCAGTGGCAAGCAATGGCTGCAAACCTTGAAGGGCGGCGGTGGCGTGCAGGGTGGCCTGCACCAGCGCAACGAATGGGAAGTGCCGGTCAGCGGCCCGGCGCTGGATTTTTCGCTGCCGCAGGTGGAGGAGTGGAGGGACATTATGCCCAAACACCAGCGCAATCATTTGCAGCCGGTATTCGTCACCGATTTTTCGCGCAACAGCCGCATGCTGTCGTGGCAGGGTGCAGAAATCGAGCTATGCATGGATCAGGGCGAGGTCAGCACCGAGAAAGCCAGAGTGCCCATCTGTGAGCTGGAACTTGAATTGAAATCCGGCGCACCGCAGCAACTGTTCGAGCTGGCGCTGGCGATACTCGACATTGTGCCGTTCGAGCTGGAATCTATCAGCAAAGCCGAACAGGGATTCAGGCTGCTGGCCGGGTACAGCGAACAGCCGGTTAATGCCTTGCCTGTCGTGCTGCACAAACATGCCGACTTGAGCGCTGCCATGCAAACCCTGATCTGGTCATGCCTGCAGCATTTTCAGGGTAATCTGCACGGAGCGTTGGGTAGCGGAAATAATGATGAGTATGTGCATCAAATGCGTGTTGCGCTGCGCAGGCTGCGCGTACTGCTGCGCATGGCCGCAAGCGTGTGTGCCGATGAACAACTGGCCGGCTTCAGAAAGGAAGTTGCGGCACTCGGCATCATTCTCGGACGCATCCGCGAATGGGATGTTTTTATCGCCAATACAGTGCAGCCGATGTGCGCGCGCATGCCGGATGATGGCGGCTTGCAGCTTTTGCTTGTTATCAGTCAGCAGCAGCGTGATGCCCACTACAACGCATTGCGTAACGATGCACAGGCGCGAACATTGCAGCACCTGCTGTTGCGCTTTGGCATCTGGCTGAACGGGCCGTATTGGCAACGGCATGAACTGACCGGGCAGCGCACAAGCGATTTTTCTGTTGCCTGCTTGACTGAACTGGCCAGAAAGTTTGAGCAGGCGGGGAAGCAGCTGGAATCCTTTGATGCAGCGAAACTGCATGCCATGCGCATACAGGCGAAGAAACTTAGATACAGCGCAGAATTTTTTGTGCCACTGTATGGCAAACATAAGTCCAGGGAATATTTGCGAGCGCTGAGCGAGGTGCAGGAAGTGCTGGGGCAGATTAACGATGACGTGGTGGCGCAGCGCTTGCTGGATGGTCTTTCATCCACACCGGAGTTGGCAGGACTTCAGCAAACGATTGCGCTGGCCAGAGGTTGGTTGGCGCATGATCAGTCGACTCGGTACTCGGTGCTCAATGATGGACTCAGGCTTTTTGATAAACAACAGCGTTATTGGGAAGGGCTGCTTTAGGGAGGTGTAGAGTGAATCGGCTTTGCTTTTTGCATTGAAAAATATTAAATATAATCAATAAGTTACAATTTATTCTATTTGGTGTTATTGGTGTCAGTTCTTGCCTTGCAATATGCCTCATTATGTTACGCATATATGACTGTGATGCTTGCAGCTGTGCTGATAAATGTCAGATTGCGGAAAGCCGCTCTACCGTATCCGGATAGAGTTCAACCATGCGAATTAATACTGCGGCTTGCGCGTTTGGACTGGCGCGGCCTTGTTCCCAATTTTCGAGCGTACGCTCGTTGGTGCGCAGGTATCTGGCAAACACTGTGCGGGACATGTGCAGCTTCTCGCGCAGCTTAAGTAACTCTTCTGGCGTAATTGTCGGGGCAGGTTTTTTCTCTACCTCATACTGGCGCAAAGTAATTTTTCCCTCGCGTTCAGCTTGCAGTGCGCTGAATCCTTCTTTTAATTCATCAAATAAATTGCGTTTCATTTTGCTCTCCTTGCATCCATTTCCTGCTTGAGTAAGTCCTTCAGGATCTTCTTCTGTGCAGGGGTAATATCATCCATTTCATCTTTGTTATACACAGTGAATAGCCAGAATTGTTTACCTGACAGCCACCAGTAGTAAATTACCCTGAGTCCGCCGCGTTTGCCTTTGCCGCGCTTTTCATCAGCATGGCGAATTTTGCGCAATCCACCTGTGCCTTCAATGACATCACCCGCTTCCGGGTTCACCATCAGCAATATCTGAAACTCCCGATAGCTCGCATCGCTCAGATAGTTTTGCCTATGCCGCTAAATGGCGGCAATTCAATGAATGTGGCTTTCATGGGGGATTAATATACGTAAGTTGCGTATATTGTGTCAAGTTGACATCTAATTAAAGGTAAGCAGATTAGTGCGGTAGTTGTTGTTCGTATGGTCGGCAACTTATTGATTATATTTAATATTACTATGCCGCCTGCAACACCCCGTCAACCAGTCTCAGTTGCCGCTGCATTTTCCCCGCAAGTTCAAGGTCATGCGTCACCACGATAAAGCTGGTGTGCAAGCGCTCATTCAGTTCCTGCATCAAATCAAACAGCGCCTTCGCACTGGCGCGATCCAGATTGCCGGTGGGTTCGTCGGCCAGCACGCAGGCGGGTTCGGTGACCAGAGCGCGGGCGACGGCAACACGCTGGCGCTCGCCGCCTGAAAGCTCTGCAGGGTTGTGCGGCAGGCGTTTTTCCAGTCCCACATTTTTCAGCATTTCTGCGGCAATGGGGGCGGCCTGTTCCATTTTCATGCCGCGTATCAGCAGCGGCATGGCGACGTTTTCCAGCGCGGTGAATTCGGGCAGCAGATGGTGGAACTGGTAGACGAAGCCGAGTGAATTGTTGCGCAGTTTGCCGCGCTGGGTTTCATTCATCGCCTGCACGTCCTGGCCGAGAATGGCGACGCTGCCGCTGCTGGCATTGTCCAGCCCGCCGAGCAGGTGCAGCAGGGTGCTTTTGCCGGATCCGGAGGCGCCGACGATGGCAATGCGTTCGCCTTTGGCGACTTCCAGGTTGATGTTGTTCAGCACGGGTACATTGAGCTTACCCTGGGAAAAAGTTTTGCTCAGATTGCGGCAGGAGATAACGGGTTCACTCATAGCGTAAAGCCTCGGCAGGTTGAGTTTGAGCGGCGCGCCAGCTTGGATAGAGCGTGGCGAGTATGCTGATAACGAAAGACAGGGTTGAAACCACCACCACATCGTCGCGTTGCAGGTCGGACGGCAGCTCGCTGATGAAGTACACGTCCTTGGCGAGGAATTGCACGCCGAACAGGCCTTCGATGAAGGGAACAATGGTGCCGATGTTGACCGCAATCAATATGCCGCTCACCACGCCGATCAGGAGGCCGGTGAGGCCTATCACCACGCCCTGCACCATAAAGATTTTCATGATGCTGGCGGGCGAAGCACCCAGTGTGAGCAGTATCGCGATGTCGGCCTGCTTGTCGGTGACGGCCATCACCAGTGTGGAGACGATGTTGAACGCGGCCACGGCCACAATCAGCGACAGGATAATAAACATCATTTTCTTTTCCATCTGCACCGCGCTGAAGTAGTTGGCATTCTGCCGCGTCCAGTCGCTGGTGTAGGTGTCTCTCGGCATATTGGTTTCCAGCTCGGCGGCCACGCGGCGCGCCTGATCCAGGTCGTCCAGACGGGCGCTGATACCACTGACTGTTTCTCCCATGCGATAGAGTTTTTGCGCATCGTTAAGGTGGATCAGCGCGAGGGCATTGTCGTAAGGCGACATGCCGATTTCGAAGATGCCCACCACGTGAAATTGTTTCAGGCGCGGCACCATGCCGGCAGGGGTGATCTGTCCCTGTGGTGTGATCAGCAGTATGCTTTCACCTACCCTTGTGCCCAGTGAGCGCGCCAAATCAACGCCAAGCACGATGCCAAATTCGCCCGCGCGCAGGTTTTGCAGCTTTCCGTCTTTCATCTTGTCGCTCAATTGTGTGAGGCGGTCTTCCGCCTCGGGCAGAATGCCGCGCACCATCACGCCCTGCACATTTTCATTCTGCGACAGCATACCCTGCCCGGTGATATAGGGCGCGGCGGCAAGTACACGGGGGTGGGTGGCGACGATTTGCCGGATGGCTTGCCATTCCAGCAGGCCGCCACTGCCGCTGGCTACTTGCAGGTGCGGTGTCACGCCGAGGATGCGCGCGCGAATTTCCTTCTGGAAACCGTTCATTACCGACAGTACGATGATCAGCGCCATCACGCCCAGCGCAATGCCGAGCATGGAGATCATCGAGATGAAGGAAATAAAGTGGTTGCGCTTCTTTGCGCGGGTGTAGCGCAGGCCGATAAAAAGTTCGTAGGGAGACAAGATGGACTCGGATTTAAATAAACGGGGCGCTAGTTTGCCATAAGAGGCGGGGGTGAGGGGGCTTTGATGTTTAGTTGCTTTGATAGGCGCTGGAACGATGCGCTACCTTGACTACGGTTATGATGAGTTTTTCTTCGAAAATTTCATAAATGATGCGATAAATGCCTTGCCTGACTCTGTAACGATCCTGCCCGGAAAGCTTGATGCAACCCTCGGCTCTAGGGTTGGTGGCAAGTGCATCAATGCACGACAAAATCCGCTTAACATCTTTGTTGGGAATGCTGCGAAGATCTTTTGCGACCGATTTTTTAAACGTGACGTTATATTTTGTCATGCTTTTTCAAGTCGTCAAGTAACGCTTCATAGCTGATTTCCGGCTCGCTGGCCCTTAAACTGAATGCTTTCAAATCTTCCTGGTCTTCGCGCATCAGCAGGCGAACAGCTTCATCCACCAATTCAGAAATAGACAGATTAGTGGAGGCAGCTTTCAGTCTTAATGCTTGATGGATAGTTGGGTCAAAATAGACTGTTGAACGTTTGGATAATTCACTCATTACTTTATCTCCTGAACTTTGCAGCATTATAACGTTATGGCGTTGCAGTGTCATTATTGAATACAGATTCTTCTGGGCCCCTTATGACTCCTGCAAATATATGCCAACAGCGCACAGGGTGTCATGACGTTATAATCACCCAACTTTAAATCCCGATAGCAATCTTATGTCCGCTCACCCCTTCTCTTCCCTTGAGTCCTTCCAGCAAGCCTTTACCTCGGGTTTGTCCGGCCTGCTGCAAAAAGGCGGGCTGGGACCGTTTATTCTGGTATGTGCCAACGCCAGCTTTGACAAACGCGTGCAGGCTGCCACAGCAAAGGAGCTGACGGCGCTGTATCATTCCCTGAGCGAAGAATATATAGCGGCACTTTCCAGTGGAAAACCCATCCAGGCTGTCGAGGAGGATTTGCTGGTGTTCCTTAAATTGCATGCAGTGGGTTTTGCGCGCTTGCAAGCTACAGAAACGCGCCGTGTGGGGCCGTGGGTGGCGCAATTTAACCAGTTGCGCTCGTTTCGTCCCCGGCGCATTTCCGCTCAGGTGCCGACGTCCCTGCATGCGCCGTTTGATGAAGCCGGGTTTCATTTCAACAAGCCGTTTATGCAGAAGGAAGCTTTCTGGGAAGGAGAATTGGGCGGACGTCAGGCCACGCTTTATTACAACAAATATCCTTTTGTTGATTTTCATGGTCTGCTGGTGCCGGAACGTAAACGCAGTTTGCCGCAGTTTCTCACCGAAGCGCATCATCACTACCTGTGGCAGACCACACAGGATTTGTCGCGTACGCTGGAGGGCGTGGGTTTTGGCTACAATTCGCTGGGGGCATTCGCATCGGTTAATCACCTGCATTTCCAGATGTTTGTTAAACCCGAAGGCTTGCCGGTGATGGCGGCAGAGTGGCGGCACAACGGTGGCGACACGCCTTACCCCACGCACTGCACATCATTTTATGCCCCTGCGGATGCCTGGTCCTATCTGGCCAAATTGCATGATAAAAATACACCGTATAACTTGCTGTACAGCAAGAATGCACTGTATGTTTTCCCGCGCAGGAAGCAGGGCTCCTATGCGCAGCCTGACTGGACCAGCGGCTTTGCCTGGCATGAAATGGCGGGTGGCATGATCACGTTTAACCGGGAAAGTTATGCCGCGCTTGATCAGGTAGCGATCGAGCATGCGCTGGCAAGGCTGATTGTATAAGCATGAAAAAAGTGCATGTAGTTATCCCCGATCTGTTTTTGCCGCAGCAACTGGCCGCTTATGCCGTCGCCGATTTGCGCCTGCCCGCGCTGGAAAAACTGCTGGCTCGCGCACAGGCAGCGCCGCTCGAAATCGATACCCTGGAAGAGTGGCTATGTGCACATTTTGGTGTCGATGGCATGGCGATTGCGCCGCTTACCTTTATGGCGGAGGGCGGGCAGCCGGGAGATTCATACTGGCTGCGCGCCGACCCGGTGGGCATCAGCATGCAGCGCGACCAGACGATTTTGCAGGCGGATATCGCGCTGAGCGGGGAAGATGCGGCACAGTTGTGCGCCAGTCTGAACGCCCATTTTGGCGTGGATGGCTTGAGCTTTGTCGCGCCCCATCCCCAGCGCTGGTATCTGCGCGTGGAAAATGCGCCCGATATGCTCACCCATCCCCTGCCGCAGGTGGTGGGTGCCGACATGCATGCGCATTTGCCCTATGGGGCGGATGCACTGCGCTGGCACAGCGTGATCAATGAAATTCAGATGTTGTTTTACGAGCACAAGGTGAATCTGGCGCGCGAGCAGCGCGGCGAGCCGCCCGTCAGCGGTGTGTGGCTATGGGGTGGCGGCACGCACACAGATGTTTTGCGGAAACCATACGCCAGCCTTGCCGGCGACAGCGAGCTGGCCTGCGCCTTTGCCCAGGCTGCCGGGATGCAGACAGATGTATTGCCAGATGATTGGGCGAACAAGCACGGTGATTTATTGCTGGTGTGCGAAGGCTTGCGCAGTGCGCTGCAATGCGCTGATCTTGGCCGCTGGCGGAATGTCGTGCAGCAATTTGAAAAAGACTGGGCTGCGCCATTGTTGGCCGCGCTTGAGGCAGGCACGGTCGGGCAGCTGACACTGGATGTGTTGAGCGAGGGGGCTTCCCGGCGTTTTGTGCTGACCCGCGCTGCGCGCTGGAAAATATGGCGCCGGCCACGACCCTTGCAGCATTACGCGCTGGTGGGTCATTCCGGCTGAGCAAGATACCCCTTAATCAAATTCCAGCTATCCTGTATCATAGCGTTTGGTCCAATAGATAACGTTACCCATGAAAGTTACCTTTTTAGATTTTGAGCAGTCCGTTTCCGATCTGGAAAACAAGATAGAAGAGCTGCGCTTTGTGCAGGATGATTCCGCCGTTGATATTTCAACCGAGATCAATCAGCTGCAAAAAAAGAGCCAGACGCTCACCAAAGATATCTACGCCAAGCTCACGCCCTGGCAAATTTCCCAAGTTTCCCGTCATCCGCAGCGACCATATACTCTTGATTATATTGAAAATTTATTCGAGGATTTTGAGGAGTTGCACGGTGACCGCTCGTATGCGGACGATGCGGCGATTGTAGGCGGCCTGGCGCGTTTTAACGGCCAGAGCGTGATGGTGATCGGCCACCAGAAGGGGCGCGACACCAAGGAACGCCAGTACCGCAACTTTGGCATGCCGCGCCCCGAGGGTTATCGCAAGGCGATGCGACTGATGCGCCTGGCAGAAAAATTCGGCATCCCCATCATGACTTTTATCGACACGCCGGGTGCCTATCCCGGTGTGGGTGCGGAAGAGCGCGGCCAGTCCGAAGCCATCGGCAAGAATCTGTATGTGATGGCCGAGCTGCGCGTGCCGCTGATCTGCACCATTATCGGTGAAGGCGGCTCCGGCGGCGCGCTGGCGATTGCGGTGGGCGACACCATGCTGATGCTGCAATATGCCACGTACTCGGTCATTTCTCCCGAAGGCTGTGCTTCCATTTTGTGGAAGAGCGCCGACAAGGCACCGGATGCGGCGGAAACGCTGGGTATTACCGCCACGCGCCTCAAAGCGCTTGGGCTGGTTGACAAAATTATCAGCGAGCCGCTGGGTGGTGCGCACCGCAACTACCCGGAGATGATGCAAACCCTTAAAAAAGCTTTGCAGGATTCACTCAAGCAGGTGCAGAGCCAGACGATGGAGCAGATGCTGCAAGCCCGTTTCATGCGTTTGATGAGCTATGGCAAATTCAAGGAAGTCGAAGTCTGATATAAGCTCCCCGCTACAGGAGCGCGTTGCTGACACGCTCTCCACCGTAGTTCCACGCGGAAGTTCCCTGTTGTTAGGATTAAGCGGCGGCGTCGATTCGGTCGTGCTGCTGCATTTGCTCGCGCAACTTTCCCCGCGTTTTTCCTGGCGTGTCAGCGCGCTGCATGTGCATCACGGCATCAGTATTCATGCGGATGGCTGGGCGGCGTTCTGCGCTGAGCTCTGCGACAAACTCTCCATTCCATTTCAGCTTGAACGGGTGGATATCAGCCCGCTGCGCGAGATGGGCATAGAAGCGGCGGCGCGCCAATTGCGCCATGCTGCGCTGGCAAGGCATGCAGCCGATTTTATTGCGCTGGCGCACCATCGCGATGACCAGGCCGAAACCCTGTTGTTGCAGTTGCTGCGTGGCGCAGGTGTGCGCGGTGCCAGCGCGATGCAAATATTCAAACCCCGACCCAATGCGCCATCCTTGCTGCGACCTCTGCTTGAGGTGGATCGCAGTGAGCTGGAGGCCTATGCACGCGAGCATGGCTTGCAGTGGGTGGAAGACGACAGCAATGAAGATACGAGTTACCCGCGCAATTTTCTGCGCCATCGGGTGCTGCCGGTGTTGGCGCAGCGCTTTCCGGCTTACCGCAGCACGCTGGCGCGCAGTGCCAGTCATTTTGCCGAAGCTGCGACTCTGCTGGATGAATTGGCCGCACAGGATGCCGCTACTGCGATACAGGACAAGCATTTAAGTGTCGCCGCGCTGCGCGAGCTAAGCGGCGCGCGCGGCAAAAATTTGCTGCGCTATTTTCTGGCTGTGCTCGCCGCGCCCATTCCAGACTCGACCCGTTTGAGCGAAATGCTGCGCCAGCTGTGCGAGGCAGGCGAGGGCGCGCAGATACGCATTACCTGGCAAGGCTGGCAGCTGCGCTGTTATCGCGGGCAGGCTTATGCTTTGCCTGTGCTGCTGCCCGCTGCGGATTTTTCTGTTGTGTGGCAGGGTGAACATGAAATAGTTTTGCCTGCATCACACGGTGTTGTGTGTTTTCAGGCTGTCACGGGGCAGGGGCTGAGTCTGTCCAGATTACGGCAGGGAGTGGTGACACTGCGTCCGCGTCATGGCAGTGAGAGTATCAAACTGGACGCAGGGCGTCCGCGCCAGAGTTTGCGCAATTTACTGCAACAGCAGGGGGTGCCACCGTGGCAGCGGGAGCTATTACCTTCTTTGTATTGTGGTGATGAGCTGGTGCTGGTGCCCGGTGTGGCAGCCGCCGCCAGTTATGCCGCGCAAGCCGGTGAAGTGGGGGTGTTGGTAAGCTGGCAGAATTGGACTAAGATGCAAAAAGTGCATTGCCCGGATGGACAGGTGTAGCCTGGATGTAAGGTGTATGTAAGCTGGGTGATTTATTAATGACAGCAGGTTTACGCGAGTCATATTTTAAATAACGTTGGGAGGGGAAGTTATGAAAAAAATTAATGTGTTGCTGGGTATGTTGTTGTTATCCGTTTCAGCCGTCTCTCTGGCAGACCCGGTCATTATGAAATTCAGCCATGTGGTTGCACCTGATACGCCCAAGGGCAAGGCCGCTGAAAAATTCAAGCAGATGGTGGAAGAGCGCAGCAAAGGCGCGATGAAGGTCGAGGTCTATCCCAACAGCCAGTTGTACAAGGATCGCGAAGAGCTGGAAGCCCTGCAGCTGGGCGCAGTGCAGCTCCTTGCGCCATCGATGGCGAAATTTGGCCCGCTGGGTGCGCGCGAGTTTGAGCTGTTCGATCTGCCCTTTATGTTCCCCAACAAGGAAACGTTGTATCGCGCAATGGATGGTGCTATCGGCAAGCGCCTGTTCACCAAGCTGGAGACCAAGGGCATAACAGGTCTTGCATATTGGGATAACGGTTTCAAGCAGATGAGCGCCAACAAGCCTATGCATAAAGTGGCTGATTTCAACGGCCTGAAGATGCGCATACAGTCTTCCAAGGTGCTGGACGCGCAGATGAAGGCGCTGGGCGCTATGCCTCAGGTGATGGCGTTCAGCGAGGTTTACACCGCGCTGCAACAGGGTGTGGTGGATGGCACTGAAAATCCCATGTCGAACATGTACACGCAGAAAATGCATGAAGTGCAGAAACACTTGACCCTGTCTGATCACGGTTATCTGGGTTATGCGGTGATTACCAACAAGAAATTCTGGGACGGCCTGACTGAAGAGCAGCGCAAGCTGATTGCACAGGCGATGAAGGAGGCTACTGTTTATGAACGCAGCATAGCGCAGCAGGAAAATGACGATTCATTGGCCAAGGTGCGTGCTGCAAAAACCACCGAGATTTATACCCTGAGCGATGCGGAGCGTGCCGAGTGGATGAAAGCGCTGGTGCCCGTGCATAAAGAGTTTGAGAGTGTGATCGGCAAGGAGAATATTCAGGAGGTATACGATATCGCTGCGCAGGTAGCGAAGGAAACAGCAGCCGCTGCAAAGAAAAAGCCCGCAAAGAAATAATAGCTGCGCAGAGAACCCCGGTGATGCCGGGGTTTTTTTATCATCTCCGTAGCCATGAAATATGTGCGCGATCCAAGGAATTTTATGTAAGTATTTGATTATATTTAATAATTTGTATATGTGAGCAAGTGTAATGCCATTGGGGCGTTCTTTGTTTCTACTCAGGATTGAATATGCTGAATCGCATTCTCGACAGGCTGGAAGAAGGGGTGATCATCAGCTTTATGGGCCTGGCCACACTGATTATTTTCTTTGCGGTCGCGCATCGCTACACCTCCGGCATTCCGTGGTTATGGCAGTACACCCGTCATCTCAGCACCAGCTGGACGCAGGAGTTGTGCATCTACCTGTTTATCTGGATGGCAAAATTCGGCGCAGCCTATGGCGTACGCACCGGTATCCACGTCGGGGTGGATGTGCTGGTGCGCAATCTGACGCCGGCCAGACAGAAATTTTTTGTCATACTGAGTCTGGGCAGCGGGGCGTTCTTTACCGCCATCATTGCATTGCTCGGCGGAAAATTTGTGCATTTTATTTATGTAACCGGACAGATTTCGCCCGACCTTGAAATGCCTATGTGGATTATTTACCTGGCCATTCCCTTGGGTTCGTCGCTGATGTGTTACCGATTCTTGCAGGTGCTGCGGCATTACCTGAAGAGCGGTGAGTTGCCGGTGCATAGCTATGGTGAGAAAGAGATGGAGGTGGTGGCATGAACTCGCTCATCATCTTTGTACTGCTGGTACTTCTGCTGCTGACAGGCATGCCGATTTCAATTGCGCTGGGTATGTCGGTGCTGGCTTTTTTATTTGCCTTTTCCACTATCCCCATAGAAATTGTGTCTCAGCGCCTGTTCACCGGTCTGGATCAGTTTGCGATCATGGCGATTCCGTTTTTTATTCTGTCCGGCGCTTTTCTTACCTCGGGTGGCGTGGCCACGCGCATAGTCAAATTTGCCACCACGCTGGTCGGTGCGATGCACGGCGGTCTGGCGCTGTCGGCGGTGCTTTCATGCGCTTTTTTTGCCGCCTTGTCGGGCTCCAGTCCGGCGACGGTCGTCGCGATAGGTTCAATCATGATTCCGGCAATGGTGAAACAGGGTTATCCCAAGGCGTTTGGCGTGGGCGTTGTGGCGACATCAGGCGGGCTGGGCATACTGGTACCGCCTTCGATCGTGATGATTATCTATGCGGTCAGCACCAACACCAGTATCGGCCAGCTGTTTATCGCCGGCATTGTGCCCGGCGTGCTGATGGCGACGGTGCTGATGCTGGTGACCTGGCTGGTGGCAAAAAAGCACAAATACCCGACCCTGCCACAAGCCAGTCTGCGCGAGATATGGCAGGCTTTTCGCGATTCGATCTGGGGTCTGCTGATTGTCGTGATTGTGATCGGCGGCATCTACGGCGGTATCTTTACTCCCACCGAGGCGGCAGCCGTGAGTGCGGTATATGCCTTTGTGGTGGCGGTATTTGTGTACGGTGACCTGAAGCTGCGCGATGTGCCGCGTGTGCTGCGTGAGGCCGCCAATATGAGCGCGATGCTGCTCTATATCATCACCAATGCGATCCTGTTTTCCTTCTTGCTGACCAGCGAAAACATCCCGCAGCAGCTGGCACAGTGGATCGTTGATCAGGGTCTGACGCCGTGGATGTTCCTGCTGTTTGTGAATGTGCTGCTGTTTTTTGCGGGGGACTTCATGGAACCCAGCTCGATTATCCTGATTCTTGCGCCTATCTTCCTGCCGGTTGCCGTAACGCTGGGGATTGATCCCATCCATCTAGGCATCATCATGGTCATCAACATGGAGCTGGGCATGATCACCCCGCCCGTCGGGCTAAACCTGTATGTGGCCAGCGGTTTGGCGCGCATGGGACTGACCGAAGTCACGCTGGCGGCAGCCCCGTGGATACTGGTGGTGGCTGCAGTCTTGATACTGGTGACCTATGTGCCGCAGATCGCGCTGTGGCTGCCACACCTGATGTATGGAATTAATCCCTGAGGCGGCGTTCGAAAGTAATTGTTGATGAAAATCATTGTGTTCTGCCGCTGCGGCAAAGAGCAGGCAGCGACACGGGCGGCAAAGCCTGATAAAATGCCGGGCTGATTTTCTATTAACCTTAACTTTGTCTGGAGAAGCGCCATGGCTGTTGAACGTACCCTGTCTATTATCAAACCCGATGCAGTTGCCAAGAATGTAATTGGTCAAATCTATACCCGTTTTGAAGGCGCCGGCCTGAAAGTTGTAGCCGCACGTATGGTGCAATTGTCTCGCCTGGAAGCAGAAGGTTTTTATGCCGTACACCGCGCACGCCCTTTTTTCAAGGATCTGGTGGATTTCATGATTTCTGGCCCGGTGATGATTCAGGCGCTGGAAGGCGAAAATGCGATCCTGAAAAATCGCGAACTGATGGGTGCAACCGATCCAAAGAAGGCCGACAAGGGCACGATTCGCGCCGACTTCGCTGACAGTATTGATGCAAACGCCGTGCACGGTTCCGATGCGGCTGAAACAGCTGCAGTGGAAATTGCCTATTTCTTCCCGGCAATGAACGTTTACTCGCGTTAATAGCACTAAGAGCATGGCAGAAAACCTCCTCAATTTTGATGCGCAGCAAATGGCCGACTGGTTCGCGACACAGGGCGAAAAGCCTTTTCGCGCCCGTCAGGTGCTGCGCTGGATACACAAAATGGGGGAGCCCGATTTTGCGGCAATGACAGATATTGCCAACTCCTTGCGCGAAAAGTTGCAGCAGCAGGCGTGCGTTACCGCCCCTGTGGTGCAGCGCGAGGAGCTTTCAGCCGATGGCACGCGCAAATGGCTGCTGAATGTGGGCACGGGAAACGCGGTCGAGACCGTGTATATCCCCGAGGCCGAGCGCGGCACGCTGTGTGTTTCCACCCAGGCCGGCTGTGCACTGGACTGTTCTTTCTGTTCCACCGGCAAGCAGGGGTTTAACCGCAACCTGAGCACGGCAGAAATTGTCGGCCAGCTGTGGTGGGCCAACCGCGAGATCGGCAAGGATGCCAATGGCAACTGGCCAATCAGCAACGTGGTATTTATGGGTATGGGCGAACCACTGCTGAATTACAGCAACACTGTCAGCGCATTGCGCCTGATGCTGGACGATAATGCCTACGGCCTGTCGCGCCGCCGTGTGACAGTGTCCACCTCCGGTATTGTTCCCGCAATGGATCGCCTGCGCGAGGAGTGCCCGGTGGCACTGGCGGTCTCGCTGCACGCACCGAATGACGCGCTGCGCGATGTGCTGGTTCCGGTCAATCAGAAGTACCCGCTGCGCGAATTGCTGGCGGCTTGCAATCGCTACCTGGAAAGTGCGCCGCGCGATTTTATAACCTTTGAATATGTGATGCTGGCAGGCGTGAATGACAGCGAGAAGCAGGCCCGCGAACTGGTGGCACTGGTGCGCGATGTGCCGTGCAAATTTAATCTGATTCCGTTTAATCCCATCCCGCAGGCACCCTATCTGCGCTCAAGTGCAGAAGCTATCCGCCGTTTCCGTGACGTGCTGATGCAGGCAGATATTGTGACAACGACGCGCAAAACACGCGGCGATGATATTGCCGGTGCCTGCGGGCAGCTGGCCGGGCAGGTGCTGGATAAAACCAAACGTACACGCATTTTGGCAGGGGCAGGTCTATGAAATTGATATTCGCGGTTTTGTTTGGCTTGCTGTTGACTGCCTGTTCGTCTTCCGGAGACAAGGGGAGGGATGCTCAGCAGGAAGCCCAGGTGGATGCAGAGGCGAGCGCCAGAATACATACTGAACTGGCTGCTGTGTATTATGGACAAAAACAGTACGCCGTGGCGCTGGATGAGCTAAAACAGGCATTGAACATGAACAGCAATTATGCCCCGGCTTACGGTGTGCGCGGCCTGGTACATATGGCCTTGCATGAAGACAAAAAGGCAGATGATGATTTTGAACACAGCCTTGATCTGGATAGCAATGATTCCGGAACGCGCAATAATTATGGCTGGTTTCTATGCCAGCGTGGCCGCGAAAAGGAGTCCATGCAGCAGTTTCTGGAGGCTGTGAAAAATCCGCTTTACGCCACACCGGAAAAAGCCTTTCTGAATGCGGGGCTGTGTTCAAGTAAATTTGGCAAGCTCAAAGATGCGGAAACATATTTGAAAAATGCCCTGTCCAGGCAACCCAATATGAAAGAGGCCTTGGTGGGTATGGCAGAGCTCAGTTTCGCCAAAGCTGACTATGCCGGTGCAAAAGCATATTTTTTACGCCTTTCGCGCAATGGGGCAGACCTGTCTGCTGCGGAACTGCTGCTGGCAGTGCGCGTTGAACGCAAACTGGGGGACAGGAATGCAGAGGCCAGTTACAAATTGCAATTGCGCAAACGCTTTCCCGAATCAAGGGAAGCTCAATTAATAAAAAGTGGTGGATGATGGATACTCAAGAAGACAATATTAGCGGGAGTGCAAGCATTCCTTCCGGACTGAAGCCCAGCGTTGGAACGATTTTACGTGAGGCGCGCGAGCAGATGGGATTGAGTGTGAATGATGTGGCCAACCGCATCAAGTTTGCACCCAAGCAGATCGAGTGGCTGGAGGCGGATGATTATGTACGCTTGCCTGAGGCGGCTTTTGTGCGCGGCTTTGTGCGCAGTTATGCACGCTTGCTTGAGCTTGATCCGCTTCAGTTAATTGCCGGTTTGCCGTCTTCTCATGTGCAGAGCTCTTCGGCGCATGAAATTAAATCGGTAGAGATTCCCATGCCTACCGCATTCAGTGCCCGTCGCTACAATATCATCTGGCTTGCAGCAGCGCTGGTCATCGCCTTGTCGCTTGCAGTATTTGAGCGCATGCATGATTCTGTTCCTGAAGGCGCGCCAATTGAATCGGCGACAAAAACGACTATCCAGCCGCTTGAATTGCCTGGTGAGGTTGCTGAAGAGGCTGCAGAACAGTTGCCAGATCAGGATAAAACTGAACTGCGAGTACCGCAGAAATCAGCAACAATTGAACCCCAGCCTGCACCAAGCCTGCCTGTACCTCAGCCTGTTGTTCGTGCGGTTCCACCAGCACCAGCACCAGCACCAGCACCAGCACCAGCACCAGCACCAGTGGTTCCAAAGGTGGAAAGCAATGCACCTGCTTTTCTACCTTGGCAGCCGTATACACAGACTGCCGAGCGTGCAGTTGCTGAGCCGGCATCGGGCTCCCAGCCACAGGTCATTGCCGAGGCCACCGGTCCTGAGCATTCATTGCGCCTTGAGTTTGATGAAGATGCCTGGGTGGAAGTAAAAGATGGCAGCGAAAAAATACTGATTTCCAGAATGCACACTGCGGGAAGCCTGGTGCGAGTCAGGGGTAAATCCCCATTGTTGTTGACGATAGGCAACGCTCGTGCAGTGCGCCTGTTTGATAACGGCAAGCAGGTCAATCTTGAGCGTTATACCTCCGCCGATGTGGCGCGCGTAAAGCTGAATTAACCATGAGTCACTCGATTTTTCCGCGTCGTAGTGCGCAGCGCGTCATGGTGGGCAAGATCGCCATAGGTGCTGATGCGCCTGTCGTGGTGCAGTCAATGACCAATACTGATACCGCCGATGCGCAGGGAACGGCTCGTCAGGTTTATGAATTGGCCAAGGCGGGTTCGGAACTGGTGCGAATAACTGTTAATACACCGGAAGCTGCCGCGCAAGTGCCGCGCATTCGTGAATTGCTGGATGGTATGGGTTGCGATGTGCCGCTGGTGGGGGATTTTCATTACAACGGCCATCGCCTGCTGACCGAGTTTTCGGAGTGCGCGCAAGCGCTGGCCAAATACCGCATCAATCCCGGCAATGTCGGGCGAAACCGCAAGGGCGAAGACCAGTTTGGCATGATGATAGAGGTCGCCAATCGTTATGCAAAGCCGGTACGCATAGGAGTGAACTGGGGCAGTCTGGATTCGGATCTGATTGTGCGCATGATGGATGAGAACGCCAAATTGCCTCAGCCCAAAACGGCTGCCGAAGTGACGCGAGAAGCGCTGATTGTGTCGGCACTGGAAAGCGCAAAGCGCGCTGAGGCCTTGGGTATGCCGCATGAGCGCATTATTTTGTCATGCAAGGTGAGCGGTGTGCAGGATCTTATTCTGGTGTATCGCGATCTGGCGCGGCGTTGTGACTATCCGCTGCATCTGGGACTGACTGAAGCAGGTATGGGTTCCAAGGGGATTGTTGCGTCTACCGCTGCGCTTGCCGTGTTGTTGCAGGAGGGTATAGGCGACACCATACGCATATCGCTGACGCCGGAGCCGGGTGGCGACCGCACGCAGGAGGTGGTTGTGGCGCAGGAGATTTTACAGACCATGGGTTTGCGCGCGTTTACACCGATGGTAACCGCCTGTCCCGGTTGTGGCCGCACTACCAGCACAGTATTTCAGGAGCTGGCGCAAAGTATTCAATCTTACTTGCGCTCGGAAATGCTGGTGTGGCGCAAGAAGTATGTCGGTGTGGAAGAGATGACTGTAGCTGTGATGGGTTGTATTGTGAATGGCCCAGGTGAAAGCAAGATGGCAAATATCGGCATCAGCTTGCCCGGTACAGGTGAAACGCCAGCTGCTCCGGTGTATGTAGATGGTGAAAAGGTCGTCACCCTGCGCGGCGAAAATATTGCAAGTGATTTCAAGAAGATAGTAGATGAATATGTTGCAACAAAGTATCCGAAGAAACCCGGGTAAAAAATTATTACCCGGGTTTCAGCATCACATTTAGAGGTTCTATGAGCAATCCCCCCCTGCAAGCCGTACGCGGCATGAATGATATTCTTCCAGACGAGGCACGTCTGTGGCTGTGGTTCGAAGACACCGTGCGCGAGTGGCTGGATTCTTATGGCTACCGCAATATCCGCATGCCGCTGGTGGAGCCAACCGCGCTGTTCAAACGCGCGATCGGAGAAGTCACCGATATTGTTGAAAAAGAGATGTACAGTTTTGAAGACAGTCTCAATGGCGACCAGTTGACGCTACGGCCCGAAGGTACGGCGTCCTGTGTACGCGCCGTGATTCAGCATAACCTCTTGTACAATGCGCCGCAGCGTCTGTATTACAGCGGTCCCATGTTCCGCCATGAGCGTCCGCAAAAGGGCCGTTACCGGCAGTTTCACCAGATAGGGGTGGAAGCGCTGGGTTATGCTGACCCGGATATCGATGCGGAACAAATCCTGATGTGCGCGCGCCTGTGGCGCAAGCTTGGCTTGCGTGATGTGACGCTGCAAATTAATACATTAGGCGATGCGGCAGCGCGCAAGCAGCACAGGGAAAAATTGATTGCTTATCTGGAGCAGTACGCCGACCTGCTGGATGAGGATGCCAGGCGCAGGCTGCACACTAATCCGCTGCGCATCCTGGACAGCAAAAATCCGGCGATGCAGGAGCTGATAACAGGTGCGCCCAAGCTGATGGATGAATTGCATGAAGATGCAATACTGCATTTTGAAGCCGTGCAGAGCATACTGAAACAGCATGAGGTGGTTTATGAAATCAATCCGCGTCTGGTGCGCGGACTGGATTATTACAACCGCACCGTTTTTGAATGGGTGACTGATCGTCTGGGCGCGCAGGGAACAATTTGTGCCGGAGGCCGCTATGACGGCCTGATAGAACAAATTGGCGGCAAGCCGGCTGCAGCCTGCGGCTTTGCGATGGGCATTGAGCGTCTGTTATCTTTGCTGCAGGAAGAGGGAGAGGTCAAGCCGCTTTCAGCTCTGGATGTGTATCTGGTACACCAGGGTGAATTGGCCGATGCGATGGCGAGCGTGCTGGCCGAGCAATTGCGTGATGCAGGTTTGCGTGTGGCGTTGCATAGCGGTGGCGGCAGTTTCAAATCGCAGATGAAAAAGGCGGACAGCAGTAGCGCCCGTTTTGCACTTATTGTCGGTGACGATGAAGCGCAAGCCGGGCAGGCAACACTGAAGCCATTGCGTGGCGATGGCGAGCAACTAAAGTTGGCGCAAGCCGAGTTGGCTCAAACGATTAACAAAATGATAAAAAAGGGATAATGGGATGTCGACAATTGATTTGCAGGAGCAGGAACAGCTGGATGCACTTAAGGCGTGGTGGAAAGAAAACCGCAAATGGTTGTTGTCGGCGCTGGCTATTGCGATAGCAGGATATGCCGCACTTACATTATGGAAAAACTACCAGGGCAAGCAGGCTGCGGAAGCATCCACGCTATATGCCGAGGTGCTCAAACAAGTTGCCAGCAATGACCCGAAGCGTATTAACGACTCTGTTGCCGTATTAGTGGATAAATACAGCAGTACTGCTTATGCAGCCCGGGCTCAGTTACTTGCGGTGCAGGCAAATATGCAGGCTAAAGACATGGAGAGTGCAAAATCACAGCTGGAATGGGTGATCGCCAAAGCGGGTGAAAGCGGCCTGCGCGATACTGCACGCCTGAAATTATCCACAATTCTGCTGGATGAAAAAAAATATGAAGAGGCTATCAAGTTGCTTAATGCAACTCATCCTGATGCATTTTCCGGCCTGTATGCAGACCTCAAGGGTGATGTGCTGGCAGCGCAGGGAAAAATTGAAGAGGCCCGTGCAGCCTATAAATTGGCTTATGACAAAATGGACAGCAAGAGCGCCTATCGTAATCTGATCCAGTTGAAAATGGATGGCCTGGGTACGGAAGCACAGGGGGGCGTAAAGTGAGATTGGCTCGCAGTACGGCTGCATTGATATTGGCAGTTTTACTGTCGGGTTGTTTCGGGGGCAAGCTGGGCGGCAGGGAGCCGGCGGAACTGCGCGAATTTAAACCGGCTGCAAAGCTGGAAGTGCGCTGGAAACGCAATGTGGGCGAAGTTGGCAATGCCGGCTTGCAGCCTGCCGTTACGCCCGATGGTGTGTATGTTGCCAATGCCGATGGTGAACTGTTTCGACTGGATCCCGTCAGTGGCAAAAAAATCTGGAAAATTGATATAGGCTTCAAGATTTCGGGTGCGGTGGGTGCAGGCGAAGATCTGGTAGTGGTGGGTGGCCTGAAAAGCGAATTGGTCGCATTTAATGCAGATGGCAAAGTGCGCTGGGCAAGCAAGGTGTCCAGTGAGGTTTTGAGTGCGCCGCAAATTGTTAATGGCATGGTAGTCGTGCGCACCAGCGATGGCCGCATTGCCGCACTAAGCGCGCTGGACGGAAAGCGCCAATGGTTGTATGAGCGCGCAACGCCCACGCTGATCGTGCGTAATCATGCCGGTGTGGTTGTTCAGAATGGCATCGTTTTTGCAGGTTTTGCCGCTGGCAAGCTGGCGGCAATCAGTCTGGCCAATGGTGCAGTTATCTGGGAGTCCGCTGTTTCGCAGCCACGCGGCAATACTGAGCTGGAGCGGATCAGTGACATCACCAGCTTGCCTGCGGTGGACAATAATAGTGTGTGTGCGGTGGCTTTTCAGGGGCGTATCGCCTGCTTCGATATCAAGCAGGGCGCGATGTTGTGGAGCCGGGATGTGTCCAGTGACAAGGGGCTCGCGTTGAAACATAACTATCTGTATGTAAGCGATGCAGAGGGAACGGTAATGGCACTGGACAAAAGCAGTGGCAGCACTCTGTGGAAAAATGACCAGTTATTTATGCGTCAGGTCGCGGCACCTTTTTTGATGGATAAATATGTTCTGGTAGGTGACTTTGAGGGGTATCTGCACGCCTTGAGCCGTGAGGATGGCAGCCTGCTCGCGCGGATAAAAACTGACGGAAGTCCGATATTGTTTGCTCCTGTATTGCTGGGTAAGGGCTTTTTGCTGCAAACACAAGATGGCGGTGTCTATTCCATCGAAATAAATTAGAAGAGAAATTCAATATGTTGCCCACGCTGGTTTTAGTTGGACGTCCGAATGTGGGCAAATCTACGCTGTTCAATCGTCTTACACGCAGCCGTGATGCGCTGGTGGCAGATTTGCCTGGCTTGACCCGCGACCGTCACTATGGCAAAGGGCGTGTCGGCGAACGTCCCTATCTGGTGGTTGATACAGGCGGGCTGGAACCCGTTGCCAAGGATGGCATCATGCATGAAATGGCTCGGCAGACGCTGCAGGCTATTGATGAGGCTGACATGGTACTTTTCCTGGTGGATGGCCGCCAGGGCTTGACCCCGCAAGACAATATTATTGCCAATCTGTTGCGCAAAACAGGGCGCCCCGTGCAACTGCTGGTTAACAAGGCGGAGGGTATGCAGCGTACCCGCGTGACCAACGAATTTTTTGAACTGGGTCTGGGCGAACCCATACCGATTTCGTCTGCACATGGCGATAACGTTGCCGAAGTAATCGCGCAGGTGTTTGAAGAGTTGCCCCCGCAGGAAGAGATTGTGGATGAAAAGTCGGATCATCCCAAGCTCGCTATTGTCGGCCGCCCGAATGTAGGAAAATCTACCCTGGTTAACGCGATACTGGGCGAGGAGCGGGTCATCGCTTTTGACCAGCCCGGCACCACTCGGGACAGTATTTATATTGATTTTGAAAGAAACGGCAAGCAATACACCATTATCGATACGGCCGGCGTGCGCAGGCGTGGCAAGATTGATGAAGCGATTGAAAAATTCTCCGTGGTTAAAACCATGCAGGCCATTGAAGATGCCAATGTGGTGATACTTGTGGTGGATGCCCGCGACCAGATTACCGAGCAGGATGCCCATCTGGCAGATTTTGTGCTGCAAGCCGGGCGCGCACTGGTGCTGGCGGTGAATAAGTGGGACGGTCTGGATGAATATAAGCGTTCTACTGCCAAGCGAGACATTGAGCGCAAGCTGCACTTTTTGAGTTTTGCCAAACAGCACTATATTTCCGCACTTAAAGGTGACGGGGTGCAGAATTTACTCAAATCGGTAAATGAGGCTTATGCCGCGGCGATGGCAAAGTTGCCTACGCCTTTGCTGACTCGCGTGCTGATGGATGCCGTAGACAAGCAGCAACCGCCGCGCGGAGGCGTATTTCGCCCCAAAATGCGCTATGCGCACCAGGGCGGCAGTAATCCCCCGCTGATTATTATTCACGGCAGTGCCCTGGATAAAGTTCCTGAGAGTTACAGGCGTTACCTCGAAAAAACCTTCTGTGAAGCATTCAAACTGCAGGGAACCCCTCTCAGGGTTGAATTTAAGGCTGGCGCAAATCCTTTTTCTGACAAAACCCCGAAAAGAATCACGGAAAGTGAGAGGCGCGCGGGTATTGATGCGGCCAATCGGGCGCGCAATCGTGCTCGTCGTGTACCGCCAAAATAAGTTGCCGTCTCACATGCTTCTGGTCAGCCGTCCCGAAATCCAGTAGAGTTATCCTCCCGTTAAAATACAGAGAAGAATAAAAATGAGCGCAAAAGGGCAACAACTACAAGACCCGTTCCTGAATGCATTGCGTAAGGAACATGTGCAGGTGGCAATCTACCTGGTTAATGGTATCAAGCTGCAGGGCCAGGTCGAATCATTTGACCAGTATGTGGTGCTGCTGAAAAATGCCACACTGATCCAGATGGTATACAAGCATGCCATTTCTACTATCGTCCCCGCACGAGCTGTCAATATTCCGTACGACACTGAATAATGCATGAGTCAACAACGGCTCCTAACACTGCGATACTGGTCAGTCTGGATTTTGGCGCGCCGGATTATGCAGAAAGCCTGGAGGAATTCCGCCTGCTGGTGGAGAGTGCCGGCGTAAACAGTGTGGCATTGGTGGGCGGCAAGCGCCAGAAGCCGGATCCCAAGCTGTTTGCCGGCAGCGGCAAGGTCGATGAGATAGCCGCCATGGTTGAGGAACTGGAGGTGCCGCTGGTGATCTTCAATCACGATCTCTCGCCTTCGCAAATGCGCAACCTTGCAGCCGTACTGAATGTAAGGGTAATCGACCGCACCATGTTGATACTGGATATCTTTGCCTTGCGTGCACAAAGCCACGAGGGCAAGGTTCAGGTGGAATTGGCGCAACTCAAATATTTGTCCTCCCGTTTGGCCGGCATGAATCAGGACATGGGCCAGCAGAAATTTGCCGTGGGTGCGCGCGGCCCAGGTGAAACACAGCTGGAGCTGGACAAACGCAAACTGGAAAGGCGCGTGCTGCTGTTGAATGAGCGGCTGGAAAAACTGCGCAAGCACCGGCAGGTGCTGCGTAAATCCCGTGACCGGTCCGAGGTCTTGTCGATTTCTATTGTAGGCTACACGAATGCGGGGAAATCTACCCTGTTTAACAAGCTGACGCATGCAAATGTGTATGCCGCAGACCAGTTGTTTGCCACACTGGATACCACTGCCCGGCGCATGTTTATCGAAGGCGAGGGACAGGTAGTGCTGTCGGATACCGTGGGTTTTATCCGTCATTTGCCCCATGGGCTGGTGGCAGCGTTTCGCAGCACACTTGAAGAAACGGCAATGGCAGATTTGTTGCTGCATGTGGTTGATGCGAATAGCCCCGAACGGCATGACCAGGTGGCCGAGGTAAACAAGGTGTTGCACGAAATTGGCGCGGACAAAATCCCGCAGATACTGATATACAATAAAATTGATCTGCAGAATTTGCCGGCGGGCGTGAAGCGCGATGAATATGGTAAAATAGTATCTATAAATTTGAGCGCCAAAACAGGTGCTGGGCTGGATGATTTGAGGGGTGCGCTGGCAGAGGTTCGCGATGCGCAAAAACAGGAAATCCAGGTGCAAGAGTGGCACCCACTTAACGACTGACATAAATAAGGTAGACATACTATGGGATTAAATGATCCGCAATGGGGCAATAAAAACAGCGGTGGCCCGCCTGATCTGGATGAATTGCTGCGTAATGTCAATGCTAAAATTGCCGGCTTGTTTGGTGGCAAAGGTGGCTCCGGCAACAAAGGAGGAGGGGGTGTCGGTACGCCGCCCCAGGGTTTTGGCATTGGTATTGGTCTGGTGGTGGTAGTCGTTGCACTGCTGTGGCTTGCCAGCGGTTTCTATATCGTGGATGCGAGTTCGCGCGGTGTCGTGCTGCGTTTCGGCAAGTATCTTGATACGACAGAGCCAGGACCTCGCTGGCACATGCCATATCCGATTGAATCGGTTGAAGTGGTGAGCGTCAGTCAGGTTAAAACAGTAGAGATCGGATATCGTGAAAACGTCAAGAACAAGATGTTGAAAGAGTCCCTGATGTTGACAGCGGATGAAAACATTATCGATATTCAGTTCGCCGTTCAGTACTTCCTGAAAGAACCCAAGGATTATCTGTTCAACAACCGCAAGCCGGATGAGAACGTGCGGCAGGCAGCGGAAACCGCGATACGCGAGATAGTCGGCAAGAACAAAATGGACTTCGTGCTGTATGAAGGACGCGAGCAGGTGGCGGCAGCAACCACCAAGCTGATCCAGGATATTCTGGATCGTTATGAGACCGGTATTCTTGTAAGCAAGGTCACCATGCAGAATGCGCAACCACCTGAGCAGGTTCAGGCTGCGTTTGATGACGCTGTGAAAGCGGGGCAGGACAGGGAGCGTCAGAAAAACGAAGGCCAGGCCTATGCAAATGATGTGGTGCCCAGAGCCAAGGGCGCAGCAGCCCGTCTTAAAGAGGAATCCGAAGGTTATCGCCAGCGCGTGATCGCGAATGCCGAAGGCGATGCGAGCCGCTTCAAACAGGTGCTGGTTGAATACGAAAAAGCACCTACCGTTACTCGTGAGCGCATGTATATCGACATGATGGAGCAAGTCTTGACCAGCAGCAGCAAGGTCATGGTGGATCAAAAAGCTGGCAACAGTTTGTTGTATCTGCCTTTGGACAAGCTGATTCAAAGTACGGGCCAGCCTATGACTGACGGATCTGCGGCAGGTGGTGCCGAGCAGTCAGCGGCTTCGGCTGGATTGTTGAACGAGGCAGCAGGATTGCCGCGCGTGCGCGAGAGTTTGCGCGGTCGTGACAGGGAGACACGTTAATGAAAGCTAATTTGGGTAATTTCTTGGTGGGTGCAATTGCTGTGCTGATACTGTTCAGTATGAGCATGTTTGTGGTGGATCAGCGCCAGACGGCAATTGTGTTGCAGCTGGGCGAGCTGGTCAGGGTGATAGAAAAACAGCCTGGGCTTTATTTTAAAGTGCCGCTGCTGCAGAACGTACGCTTCTTCGATTCGCGCATTCTGACCATGGATAGTGTTGAACCGGAACGGTTTATCACTGCGGAAAAGAAAAACGTGATGGTGGATTCCTTCGTCAAATGGCGTATTGCCGATGTAAAGCAGTATTACATCAGTGTGCGCGGTGATGAACAGGTTGCACAAACCCGTTTGATGCAGACAGTAAATTCCATCATGCGTGAAGAGTTCGGCAAACGCAGTGTCAGTGACGTGGTGTCGGGTGAGCGCGACAAGATCATGGAAGTGTTGCGCGAAAAGGCCGATGCCGACGCGCGCAAGATCGGTGTGCAGGTGATGGACGTGCGTTTGAAGCGCGTGGATTACCCGCTGGAAATCAGCGATTCTGTTTATCGCCGTATGGATGCCGAGCGCAAGCGCGTAGCCAACGAGTTGCGTGCAACCGGCAATGCCGAAAGCGAGAAAATTCGTGCTGATGCGGACAGGCAGCGCGAGGTTATTCTGGCCAATGCCTATCGCGATGCGCAAAAAATCAAGGGTGATGGCGATGCAAAAGCTGCCGCTCTTTATGCCGCAGCTTTTGGCCGCAATGCCGAGTTTTACGCCTTTTACCGCAGCATGGAAGCCTACAAGCAAAGCTTCAGGAACAAGAGCGACGTAATGGTGATCGATCCAAGCTCCGCCTTCTTTAAATATTTGAAGAACAAGGCTGGCAAGTAAATAGATGTTGAGTTATTTTTTGACTGCTTTGGGCCTGATGCTGGTGATAGAAGGCCTGATGCCGTTCCTGTTTCCTGCCTCGTGGCGTGCGGCATTAATCAAGCTTGCGCAGTTTCAGGATGGGCAAATAAGGACTATCGGCCTGCTGTTGTTGCTTAGCGGGCTGGTGCTGATTAATTGGATTAGATAATGCCGAATTGGTTGTTGCCGGAATATATACAGGACATGCTGCCGGAAGAGGCGTGGCGGATTGAGGCCATGCGCAGCAAAGTGATCGAGTTGCTGCGACTTTCGGGTTATCAACTGGTTGTGCCACCGTTGCTGGAATATGAAGAATCGCTGCTGATCAGTGACAGCCAGGATATGGACGTGCGTACGTTTAAACTGGTCGACCAGTTGAGCGGGCGCACGATGGCGTTGCGTGCCGACATAACGCCCCAGGTTGCGCGTATCGATGCACATCTGCTCAATTGCCAGGGCGTTACCCGTCTGTGTTATGCCGGCAGTGTATTGCACACGCAGCCGTCCGGCCTGATGCGCACACGCGAACCCCTGCAGATCGGTGCCGAGTTGTATGGTCACAGCGGGCTGGAGAGTGATCTCGAAGTGCAGCGTTTAATGCTGCAAGCCCTGGCCCTGACAGGAGTTGATGGCGTACACCTCGACCTTGGACATGTGGGTGTATTCCGCGCACTGGTACAGCGCGCATCTATCGGCGCAGAGCTTGAAGCAGCCCTGTTTGCCGCGTTGCAGCTCAAGGATGTGCCTGCTTTGCAGGGTTTGGTGGCGGGCTTGCCGGCTGATGTGCAGGCATCTTTGCTGGCATTGGCGCAGCTTTATGGCGGTGCGGAGGAGGTATTGCAACGGGCGCATAAAATTTTGCCGGACTTTACGGAAATTCGCGCAGCCCTGAATGAGCTGGAGCAGGCTGCAGCCCACCTTAAGCCGCTGGCTCAGGGCATAGGTGTTGATCTGGCAGAGTTGCGCGGTTACCACTATCACAGCGGCATGGTGTTCGCCGCGTACCACGCCGGCAGCCATGATGCGATTGCACTGGGTGGTCGTTATGATGACCTGGGTAAAAGTTTTGGGCGTGCGCGGCCTGCCACAGGTTTCAGCATGGACTTGCGCCAGCTTTTCGGCTTGCTGCCTCCCGTTGTGCAAACCAGGGGCATCCTTGCGCCGTACAGCAATGATGCAGCGCTGCTTGCAAGTATTGCGCGACTGCGCAGTGAGGGCCACGCAGTGGTGGTTGATCTGCTTGGGAATGCCGCATTTCGTAGTGAATTAAATTGTGACCGCGAACTGATCTTGCGTAATTCTGCATGGGTCGTGGTTGAGCTTGATAACTAAAATCGTAACGGGAAGTCAGGAATAAAAATGGCAAAGATGGCAAGGAATGTCGTAGTAATCGGCACACAATGGGGCGATGAAGGCAAGGGCAAGATTGTGGACTGGCTAACCGACCATGCCCAGGGCGTGGTGCGCTTTCAGGGCGGCCACAATGCCGGACATACCCTGGTGGTCAACGGCAAGAAAACTGTCTTGCATCTGATTCCGTCCGGAATCCTGCGTGACAATGTCATGTGTTATATCGGCAACGGCGTGGTGGTATCGCCTGAAGCCCTGCTTAAGGAAATGGACAATCTTGAGTCTGTCGGTATTGACGTTTATAACCGTTTGCGCATTTCCGAAGCCTGCCCGCTGATTCTGCCTTATCACGTGGCGCTGGATCAGGCGCGCGAAATCGCCAAGGGTGCGGCCAAGATCGGCACCACCGGACGCGGTATCGGCCCGGCCTATGAAGACAAGGTGGCACGCCGTGGTGTGCGCATACAGGATTTGTTCCACCGCAAGCGTCTGGCTGCGAAGCTGGGCGAGATTCTCGACTATCACAACTTCGTGCTGAAAAACTATTTCAACGCCGCTACGGTGGACTTCCAGAAAACGCTGGATGACACACTGGCTTTGGCAGATCGGGTGAAGCCGCTGGTGATGGACGTGCCGCGTGCGCTGTATGAGGCGAACAAGGCCGGCCAGAATCTGCTGTTTGAAGGCGCGCAGGGTGCACTGCTGGACATCGACCACGGCACCTATCCGTTTGTGACTTCCAGCAACTGCATCGCCGGCGCGGCCAGTGCCGGTGCTGGTGTGGGTCCGCAGACCCTGCACTATGTGCTGGGCATCACCAAGGCTTATACCACCCGTGTAGGTTCGGGTCCGTTCCCCACCGAGTTGTACGATGCGATCGACAAGCAGGATCCGGCCGGCAAGCATATGGCGGAAAAAGGCCATGAGTTCGGCTCCACCACGGGGCGTGCGCGCCGCTGCGGCTGGTTTGACGCGGCAGCTCTCAAGCGCTCGATCCAGATCAACGGTGTTTCAGGTTTGTGCGTGACCAAGCTGGACGTGCTGGATGGCGTGCAGACCCTGCGCCTGTGCGTGGGTTATAAGGTAGAAGGGCAAGTCATCGACATTCTGCCAGTCGGTGCGGATGCGCTGGAAGGCTGCGAGCCGGTGTATGAAGATATGCCCGGCTGGAGCGGCAGTACGGTGGGTGTAAAACGCTATGAAGACTTGCCGCTGGAAGCGCGCAACTATTTGAAGCGTATGGCAGAGATTTGTGAAGTGCCGGTGGATATGGTGTCTACGGGGCCCGATCGAGATGAAACGATCGTGCTGCGCCACCCGTTCGAGGGCTGATTTTAATTGTATAAAACAGACAAAATAAATGCGCGAAGCCTGAGGGGCATTGCGTGTTTGAGTTTTCTGAATAAATCGTGGGGATTTGAAGCTGGGATGGATTCCGAGAAAGAACCTGTCTTTGTATCTAACTTCTGTGAAACTAAAGCTAGGAAAAATTCTGAAGCTTGGTGCCCGGAAGAGGACTCGAACCTCCACACCTTACGGCACACGGACCTGAACCGTGCGCGTCTACCAATTCCGCCATCCGGGCAAATCAAAAAGATTGATTGCTTGAGGGCGCGTACTTTAATTGCTATAGGATAAGCTGTCAATGACAAATAATAAAAATAACATCCGTGCCCTCGATCCATTCCTGGAGCGCGAGCGCGAACAGTATGAACACCCCCTGCCCAGCCGGGAATATATCCTGCAAGTACTGGGGCAGCACGGCGTTCCCATCGAGCAGGAAGACCTCATCAGTATGTTGCAGATCGAGGAGCATGAGGAAGAGCTGTTTGTTCGCCGCATTCGCGCGATGGAGCGCGACGGGCAGATTATGCGCAACCGCAAGCGCGCCATCTGCGTGATGGAGAAGCTGGATCTGGTCAAAGGCAAGGTACAGGGGCATCCCGACGGCTTTGGCTTTCTGATTCCGGAAGACGGCAGCGACGATCTGGTATTGAGCGCCAAGGAAATGCACAAGGTGCTGCACGGTGACGTTGTCATGGCACGCGTGGGCGGCATGGACAGACGCGGCCGGCGCGAAGCCAGTGTTGTAGAAGTGCTGGAACACTACAATACGCGCGTGGTCGGACGCTTGTATGAAGATCACGGCATCCTGTTTGTGGTGGCGGAGAATCGCCGCATCAGCCAGGACATTCTGGTGGCGCCGGGCGAGCAAAACGGCGCGCAGCCAGGGCAGGTAGTGATACTGGAAATTATGCAGCAGCCCAGCAAGCATGCGCAGCCGATAGGCCGCATCGTCGAGGTGCTGGGCGATTATGGCGATGCCGGCATGGAAATCGAGATTGCCTTGCGCAAGCACGATCTGCCGCACGAGTTTCCCGCCGATGCCAAGCATCAGGCCGAACAGTTTTCCGAGCAGGTATTGCCCGAGAGTTATGCCGGGCGCGAAGATGTGCGCCACCTGCCGCTGGTCACCATAGACGGTGAAACCGCGCGCGACTTTGACGATGCGGTGTATTGCGAGCCTGCCGGTGCCGGTTTCCGCCTGGTAGTGGCGATTGCCGACGTGAGCGCCTATGTGCAGCCCGGTGATGCGCTGGACAAGGAAGCCCTGACCCGCAGCACTTCGGTGTATTTCCCGCGCCGCGTGATTCCGATGCTGCCGGAAGAGCTGTCCAACGGCCTGTGCTCGATCAATCCCCATGTCGAGCGTCTGTGCATGGTGTGCGACATGCACATCACTGCCGATGGCGATATCGAAAGATACCGTTTCTTCCCGTCGGTGATGGTGTCGAAGGCTCGTCTCACCTACAACCAGGTGGCAGACATGCTGGCCAACCCGCAGGGCGAAAATGCGCAGCAGTTTGGCGCGGTGCTGCCGCATATCAATCATCTCTACACCTTGTTCCAGACATTGCTGCGCGCACGCGAGAAACGCGGCGCGATCGATTTTGAAACCATTGAAACACAGATGATTTTCAACGATAACGGCAAAATCGATAAAATCATCCCGGTGCATCGCAACGATGCGCACAAGCTGATCGAGGAGTGCATGCTGGCGGCCAACGTGTGCGCCGCGGGTTTCCTGCACGAGCATGAGCATCCGGTTCTGTACCGCGTGCATGAAGGCCCGACTCCCGAAAAGCTGGAAGCGGTGCGCGAGTTCTTCAAGGAATTTGGCCTCGATCTGGGCGGTGGCGATGAGCCGCAGGCGGGCGATTATGCCAAGCTGCTTAAACAAATTAAGGGACGTCCCGATTACGCCCTGCTGCAAACGGTGATGCTGCGCTCCTTGCGCCAGGCACGTTATGCGCCGGAAAATGCCGGTCACTTCGGCCTCGGCTATGAAGCCTATGCGCACTTCACCTCGCCTATCCGCCGTTACCCCGACCTGCTGGTGCACCGCGCGATCAAGGCGGTGCTGAAGGGGCAGCAATACAAGCCCGCCGAAAAATGGGAAGCGCTGGGCGTGCACTGTTCGCAGAACGAACGCCGTGCCGATGATGCCACGCGCGATGTGGAAGCCTGGCTCAAATGCTTCTACATGCGCGACCATCTCGGCAGCGTGTTTGATGGCACCATCTCGTCAGTCACCGGCTTTGGCCTGTTTGTGGCACTTGACGAGCTGTTTGTAGAAGGTCTCGTGCATGTGTCCGAGCTTGGTTCGGATTATTTCCACTTCGACGCAACCAAGCACCAGATGCTGGGCGAACATTCCGGCAAGCGCTATCGTCTGGGTGATCGCGTGCGCGTGCAGGTGGTGCGTGTGGATATGGAGAGCACCAAGATTGACTTCGTGCTGGAAAGCGTTCCCGGCGAAACGGCCGCGCTGCCCACCGATATCGACGGCAACAGGGCCGGCGCATGGGGCGGCGCACCTGCAAAGAAATCCAAAAAGGCGCACAAGCACCATGGCTGAAACCCGAATCATTCACGGCTTCCATGCCGTGATCGCGCGCATCCGCCAGAACGCGGACAGCGTTTCCGAAATATATGTCGATGCGCAACGCAAAGACCCGCGTGCGCGTGACCTGCTGAAACTGGCAGAGTCGCATGACGTGCGCGTGGTGCCGGTGGATGGCAAGCGCCTCGATGGCATGGCCGGCAACACCCGCCATCAGGGCGTTGCCGCGCGTGTGGACGCGGCGCAGCGGGTGCAGCACCTGGACGATGTGCTGGACACGTTGACCGAGCCGGCTTTGCTGCTGGTGCTGGATGGCGTGCAGGACCCGCACAATCTGGGCGCCTGTCTGCGCAGTGCGGATGCCTTTGGCGTGCATGCTGTCATCGCGCCCAAAGACCGTGCCGTCGGCATCACCAGCACTGTCGAAAAGGTTGCCTGCGGTGCCGCCGAAACAGTTCCCTACATCACCGTGACCAATATTTCCCGCACCCTGCGCGAATTGCAGGAGCGTGATATCTGGGTGGTGGGTGCGGATGGTGAGGCGGAATCCGACCTGCACTCATTCAGGCATACCGGCGCAATTGCGTTTGTGCTGGGTGCGGAAGGCGAGGGCTTGCGCCGCCTGACCAAAGAGACTTGCGACCAGCTGGTGCGCATTCCGATGCTGGGCAGCGTGGAAAGTCTGAACGTGTCGGTGAGTACCGGTGTGTTCCTGTACGAGGCCAGAAGGCAGCGCGCGGCGTCCGCCTAGTGTGCTGGCTTGATTAATTGTAAGCATTTGATTTTATTGAATAAAATGTATTTATATGGTGTTAATTTGAATAAGTCAATTTTGTTAGCGGGCATGCTGTTTAGCGTGATTGCCCAAGCCGAAGACATCTCAACATGGGATGACTGGAAGATGCGTACTGAACTGGCTCTCGATACCGAGAGCAGCAGAAAGCCTTACTACTCTATCGAAACCACCCAGCCTTTATACCGCGCTTTCGACCGGCAGAATACCTTGCTGATGCAGTTCCGGGCAGCAGAGACAGACCGCTTTACCGAAAGGCGCAATGTGCTTAATTTTGGTATGGGCTACCGCAGGTTGCTGGCAAATAACACCGCAATGGCCGGGCTCAAGCTGTTCTACGATACCGAAAGCAAATATGGCATGAGCCGGTGGAGTGTCGGGGGAGATTTGAGCTGGAAAGCTTTTGACCTCTACGCCAACCAGTACACCGGCATTACTGACTGGACCCAAACCAGCGATGGCGGGACTGAAAAATCGCAGAGCGGATACGATGTTGATTTTGCGGTGCAAGTTCCGTTCATGCCCTGGGCCAAGCTGCACACCATGCATTATCAATGGAGCAGGGAGCTTGTTTCTGAAAATATCATTGGCAGGAAGCTGAGTCTTGAGGGGGCGCTAACCCTTAACTGGACCGTTGAAGTGGGACGCCATACCGACAATATAGTCGCGAATGATAATTTTGCGGTGCTTCGCTACCGCTGGGCCGGTTTTGTGCGCGAGCACCAGAATGCCAATAATAATTTTATATCCTCCAGCGCGTTTGAAATGCGTGACATGAGGGATTACACGCTGGAGCGTATGCGGCGCAACAATTTGAGTCAGGTGGAGCGCATTGAGCCGTAAGCAGCGGTGTAGACAATAAAATAGATCCTGCATGAATATGCTTTCCATTCTGTCCGCACTGTAAAACCCGCAGAGGTTGGGATAGAAGTGTGTTGTGGGAGCGCCGACTATTAAATAGTTTTGATGCCGGATTAATATACAGCAGGGTTGATGCTAAACTGAATAATGGTGTGTACCTTCAGTAGATTCTGAGTTGCTTTTAAAGGGGGCGGTTATGGGACTGATGAGCTTTATTTCCAAGCAGTTTATTGATGTCATTCAATGGACCGAAGACCAGCCGGGCATCCTGGCTTACCGCTATCCGATGCAGGACAAGGAAATCCAGAACGGCGCACAACTGGTCGTGCGAGAAACCCAGCGCGCCGCCTTTTTCAACGAGGGTCAGTTTGCCGACCAGTTCGGCGCCGGCACCTACACCCTCAACACCAAAACCCTGCCCATCCTCACTTACCTTGAAAACTGGGACAAGTTCTTCGAGTCCCCTTTCAAGTCCGACGTTTACTATTTCAGCCAGCGCGAACAGCTGGACCAGAAGTGGGGCACCACACAGCCCATTACCATCCGCGACAAGGAATACGGCCCGCTGCGCATACGCGCCTTTGGCACCTATTCCTACCGGGTCGCCGATATCGTGCCGTTCTGGACCAAGCTGTGCGGCACCGCTGAAATCTACACTGTGCAGGATGTTGAAGGACAGATACGTTCGGCTATCCTCACTGCACTGGCCACCTTTCTGGGCGGCAGCGATGTGGCCTTTGTCGATATGGCCGCGAAGCAGGACGAGTTTTCCAGAATGCTGGCGCAAGCGGTGGCACCCGCACTGAAAGAATTCGGCCTGGAGTTGAGCACCTTTTACGTGCAGAGCGTGTCGCTGCCGGAAGAGTTGCAGCAGCATCTGGACAAGGCCGCCTCCATGCGTCTGGTCGGCAACCTGCAAGCCTATACCCAGTTTCAAACCGCGGACAGTATCGCCCTTGCTGCCGCCAATCCCAATGGCGGAGCGGGGGCGGGTGTCGGCATCGGCGCCGGTATCGGCATGGGGCAGATGATGGCGCAGACCATGCTGAATCCTGCCGGGTCGGCAGCACCTGCCGCTGCAAAAGAAGACCCGATACAGCAGATCGAAAAGCTGGGCGAGTTGTTCAAGAAGGGTGTGCTGACCCAGGCCGAGTTTGAGGCGAAGAAAGCAGAATTATTGAGCAAGATTTAATTCTTGCAGAGTTAGCTGGCTAGAAAAATATAGTGGAAGCGATGCAAATTATTTCGGATCTCAAAGATTTTAAATCCCTCCTAACCTCCCTTTGCCAAAGGGAGGAATGCTCTCCGATCACAACTTAACTGATTCCCCACTTTGAAAAAGGGGGGTTAGGGGGGATTTAAACATTATGAATCACACAATTCTTGATGATGGAATATCCGGATGATGTTGCATGAAGAAATTTAACTGCCCTTCGTGCGGGGCGGAAGCAGAGTTCAGCTCTAATTTTTCCGTCTACGCCGTATGCAAATATTGCAGTTCGATGATCGTGCGCCACGATCTCGATGTCGAGTCCATCGGCACCATGGCAGCCTTGCCCGAGGACATGAGTCCGTTGCAGATCGGCACCGAGGGCTATTATCAGGGACAGCACTTTTCGCTGGTGGGGCGCATGAAAATGGGCTGGGAAGACGGCTCGTGGAACGAGTGGTTTATGGCAACAGACGATGGGCGCAAGGGCTGGCTGGCAGAGGCGCAGGGCTTTTATGCGATCTGTTTTGAAACCGAGGCGCCGCCGCTGGATTTTGCGGTGAAAGCGATCAAACAGCAAAAACAGGATGTGTCGTTTATCGGTAGCGCGCACCGGCTGAATAATCAAAAGCTCAATGTGGTCGACAGCAAAAAGGCCAGCTGCCTCGGCAGCGAAGGCGAGTTGCCGCTGCTTGCGCGGCAGGGCAGGCTGGTGGTATCGGTTGATTTGCTGGGTGCCTATGGCGAATTTGCCAGCGTGGAAATTGAAACCGGCAAGCTGCGCGCCTATGTCGGCCGCTATGTCGACTGGAAAGAAATGCGCTGCTCGAACATAAGGACGTTTGATGGCTGGTAATCCTGTCAAATCATTCAGCTGCCCGGCCTGCGGCGGCATTGTGGAAATTCATGCTGTCGGGCATTCCATCAGCGCGGTATGCGCACATTGCTCCACGCTGATCGATACCGCGAACAACAACTTCAAAATCATCAAGAAGGCACACGAAGGCAGCCGCCATACCGATATTGAAATCGGTGCGAAAGGCGTGCTGGATGGCGTCAAATGGGAAGTGATCGGTTATGTCGAAAAAAAGGACAAGTCCTCCTTGAGTTTCTGGGAGGAGTACCTGCTGTTCAATCCCTATTTTGGTTTTCGCTTTTTAATCCAGTCGGAAGGCCACTGGAATTTTGCCAGCATCATCAAGCGCTATTCACCGCTGGCCGGCTCGGCCAGCGAGCTTGAGCTGGATGGCGAAAATTACAGCGTCTACTGTCGCGGCATTTCCATTGTTGAATATGTCAAAGGCGAGTTCTACTGGCGCGTGCGCAAGGGCGATGAGGAAAGATATGTGGACTACATCGCTCCGCCAAGAATGCTGTCGGTCGAGCGCAGCAAACAGGAGGTCACGCTCAGCCTGTCTGAATATATACAACCTGATGAAGTGGCAAAAGCGTTTGGCGTGGAGCTGCCCGATAAAACCGGTGTCGCCGCGAACCAGCCGGCCCCCTTTGCCGGCACGCTGGGCAAAATCTGGAAAGTTACCGGCCTCTCCATACTGGCCGCGCTGCTGATCCAGTGGAATAGCGGAGAAGGAATTAATGTGAACAATTCGCGCATTCATATCGCGCAAGGCGAAGCCGAAAAAACCTTCAGCACGCCGGTGTTCAGTCTGCCGAATCGCACCAATCTGTTTGTGAATAGCCTGGTGCCGGTTAGTAACAACTGGATGGAGCTTGATTTGTCGCTGGTCAACGAAATGACAAATGAAGTTTACCGCTCAAGACAGGTGATCGAGTATTACCACGGCTATGAGGGTGGCGAGTCCTGGAGCGAGGGCGGCCAACTGGCGGAGTCTGCCTTCTCCGCCGTGCCGGCCGGAGATTATCGCCTGGTGATCGACCCGTCCCCCGGCCAGCTGGGGCCCAATGGCATGGATGTATCGCTTGAAATCAAGCGCAACATCAGGGTATGGGGCAACTTCTGGTTTATATTTTTATTCATCATCGTGTTCCCCGTTTTTGCGTTGCTGTATCGCTGGAACTTTGAAAGCAGGCGCTGGGAAAACAGCGATTACGCACCTGCCGTATTCAGGATGGGTGAAAGCGATGAATAGAATATTTACCGTCTATTGCATTATGCTGGTTGCCCTGCTGGCCTATGCCAACTATCAGGGCTATGTGTTTTCAAATATTTTCGACAGTGAGTCGCGGGCAGCACAGTCTTCCAACCGTTATCATAAATAGGAGTGCATCATGGATGAATTTATCAACCTCAAATATGTCGTCAGTGCGGTGATTTTCGCCGGTATCGGCCTCGTGGTGTTTATCCTCAGTTTCCTGGTGTTGGACCTGATCACGCCCAAGGCCAATATCTGGAAAGAGCTGATCGAAAAGCAGAATGTCGCGCTGGCGATCTTTCTGGGTGCGGTAGCCTACGGCATTGCCACCATCATCGCCTCCGCCATCCACGGCTGAGAGGAACATAAACATTGGCACCCATCCTGTTTTTTTCTGTCGTCATCATTGCGACATGCGGCCTGATTTACGAGCTGATTGCAGGAACGGTAGCCAGTTATCTGCTGGGTGATTCGGTCACCCAGTTTTCCACCATTATCGGCAGCTACCTGTTTGCGATGGGCATAGGCTCATGGCTGTCGCGCTACGTCACCAAAAACCTGATCTCGTTTTTTGTGAAAGTGGAAATCTTGCTGGGTGCCGTTGGCGGTTGTTCGGCCGCGGTGCTGTTTCTGCTGTTCGAGCATGTGCATTCCTTCCGCCTGCTGCTGTATTTTCAGGTGACGCTTATCGGCATCCTGGTCGGTATCGAAATCCCGCTGCTGCTGCGCATCCTCAAGGACAAATTCGAGTTCAGCGACCTCGTTTCCAAGGTGCTCGCCTTTGACTACATCGGCGCGCTGTTTGCCTCCATCCTGTTTCCGCTGATCCTCATCCCCTATCTCGGCCTGGTGAAAACCAGCTTCCTGTTTGGCATGCTGAATGTGAGCGTCGCGCTGTGGGTGCTGTATGCGCTGGAAGAAAATTCGCCGTGGAACCGCCTGCACAAAATGTCCGCGATGGTGGTGATCGTGGGGCTGACCATGGGTTTCGTCTATGCCGACAGCGTAATGGGCTATGCCGAACAGAATGCCTATCAGGGCAAGGTCATCTATGCCGAATCCACACCTTACCAGCGCATCGTGCTGACCAAAGCCTCGCGCGATCTCAGGCTGTTTCTGAACGGCAACCTGCAATTCAGCTCGGTCGATGAATACCGCTACCATGAAGCACTGGTGCATCCTGCACTGTCGGCAATTCGCGACCCGCAGAATGTACTCATCATCGGCGGCGGTGACGGCCTCGCTTTGCGCGAAGCGCTTAAATATCCAGGCATCAGGAGCGTCACCCTGGTCGATCTCGATCCGGCCATGACGCGGCTGTTTGCGTCCAATGAAATGCTGACCGAACTCAACCAGAATTCACTGTTGTCGCCCAAACTCAACATCATCAATCGCGATGCTTTCATCTGGCTGAAGCAAGCCGCCGCAGAGAAAAACCAACGCTACGATGCCATCATTATCGACCTGCCCGATCCCTCCAATTACTCCGTCGGCAAACTCTACTCGCTGCCTTTTTATAACTTGCTGCATCAGGTGATGCACGATCACAGCATCGCGGTCGTGCAAAGCACCTCGCCCATGGTCGCGCGCAAGTCCTTTTGGTGCGTAAACAACACGCTGGAAGCCTCCGGTTTCAAAACCACTCCCTATCACGCCTACGTGCCTTCTTTTGGCGAATGGGGCTATGTCATCGCCTCGCGCAAACCGTATACGCCTCCCGCAGAATATCCTGCCGGACTGAAGTATGTGAGCCGCGACACCGCCAGAGAAATGTTCCATTTTCCCGCAGATATGTCGCGTGTCGCAACCAAAATTCAGCGGCTGGATGACCAGGCGCTGGTCAGGTATTTTGACAAGGAGTGGTCGGAGTATCTGGTGTATTAAATGTGGTGGATATTTTTGGTCTTTCAAAAAAAGAAGGGGAGCAAAAGAGCTCCCCTTCTTTTTGTGCTCAGTTTTGAGCGCGTGTTAGCTGAGTCAGTTAAGAATTACTTTCACGGTATTGGATAGATCGCTGCTTGCCTGACCATCAGCTGATTTGACAGCGATATAGACAATATTGCTGGTGGCGAATCCCGGCACGCGGCTCCCGGCTCCAGGCAGCCGTGGTGTTACTGCCGACGACCAGTGCATTGGTCGATCCTGACATATCCGCCTTATTGGAGATGTAGAGAATATAACTCTGCGGGTTATTGGAGAGGGTTAACTGGATGGGGGAATAGGTGCTGACGTAGGCTCCTTCTGTCGGAGAGGTGATCAGGGTACTTGTGCCATTCTGATTGACCAGCGATGCCATCATCTGTTCTGTGTGTACGATGCGGTCTGCCATTACACCGATTTTGTCAGCCATGACCAGAATGCGGTCAGCCATCGAGCCGATATCGGATGAAAGTTGTAAAACCGTAGTCTGGATGGTCGTCATTGACGCAAGAACCATCGTTTCAAAGGGGCTGAAAAACGTGGCGCGAGCATTGGATACGAAGAAAATGGCAGTTGAGGCGAGGAGTAGAATGCCGGCTACTTTGGCGCGTGTAAGCTTGGTCATGTGGAAACCCTATTTTTGAAAAAGGCAAGAATAGCATAAAGAATTAGAATTTAATAATATTATAAGATAATGATCATTGTGACGGGTAAACACCATCCATCCTTTTGTCTTTATGTTATTCCTGCCGTCCAACCCTGCTAATTTAGCTCAATGGCAGCATTGCGTTGTGAAGCAGATATTCAATAAATTCACTCCGACTGTCATTTCGAAAACTACCGCAGGCCGCTTCGGTCGAAGAGCCGCTATTCTCTGCAGTTGCTCTGACCGCCTGAAACGCCGTACAGCAGCGGCTGTTTACAATAAGATATAATCAAAAACAAGCTGGGGGTTGAACCTGGTATTCAACACTGGCCACACGATATATCTGTAAAAAGGAATCATGCACACGCTTACTGCCATCACGCCGCGCATCTGCTTGTTATTCAGCCTGATGTTTTCAGCTTTTTCCCCTCTTGCACATGCAAGCCTGCCCCGGTCTTCCAATGTACCTGGTGGCGTAGTGATTATTCCACTTGTGAGCACGGTAGCATCCTCCAATAAACCGCAAGCGTGGCTGGGTGATCAGGCTGTACTGGTTAAATTTGAGCGCCAGCAATGGCACGCCGTGGTTGGCTTGCCGCTGGATATGAAGCCGGGCGCATATGAGCTGAAGTTTAAGGTTGGCGATGAAACAGGGATGCAGCCATTTGAGGTTGTTGAAAAGAGCTACCCCGAACAGCACATCACTATTAAAGACACCAGCAAGGTAGAGCTGTCGGCAAAAGATGAGGCGCGCGCGGTGGGCGAGATTTCCGCCATCAAGGTGCTCAAGCTCCATTGGCGTGAGGATGAGGATACGGATGTGGAATTTATTATTCCTGCCGAAGGGAGGTTGTCTGGCAATTTTGGTTTGCGCCGCTTTTTTAACGGCGAGCCGCGTTCACCCCATGCGGGCCTGGATGTGGCGGTAGCACGCGGCACGCGGATCAAGGCGAGCGCGGGCGGAAAGGTGCTGGCGGTTGATGATTATTTTTTCAACGGTAAAACGATTTTTGTCGACCATGGCAATGGGCTCATTACCATGTATTGTCACCTTGACCGCTTCAAGGTAAAAAAAGGCCAGACTGTGCGCAAGGGCCAGTTGCTTGGGCTTTCCGGAAAAACCGGGCGTGCCACGGGCCCGCATCTGCACTGGAGTGTGGTGCTTAACGGGGCGATGGTCGATCCGGCATTATTCATTCCGGCCCAATCTGTGCGTTAATGAGGTCAACGACATAGGATTTGTTGCATGTAAACGCAAAAAAGCCAGCTTATGCTGGCTTTTTATTGGCCACAAAATTGACTGCTTTATTGTGCCAGAACCCACTGTACCAGGGTTTTCATGTCGGCTGGCTTGACTGCTGCGTTAGGCGGCATGGGTATTGCACCCCACACGCCTGAACCGCCTTTGGTGACTTTGGCAACCAGCATTTCTTCAGCTTTTTTATTGCCCTTGTATTTTGCGGCAACGTCTTTCAGGCCGGGGCCAACCAGTTTTCCATCGACTTTATGGCAACCCATGCAACCACTTTTTTGCGCCAGTGCCTGGCCGGCAGCCATATCCACCTTGCCTGCAGCAAACGCCTGACTTGTTAACATTAGAGCAACTGCGGCGATCATACCCATCAATAATTTCATGTGTTTCTCCCTTAGTGCGTTATAAATATTAAGAATTTTTGTGGCTGCTTATTCTAACCCCCGGCCTGTTCTTTGCATAATTAGCCGAACCTTATTTTCCCTGTGCACGCAGATTCAGTATGGTGACGCAATCATGGACTGCAGGGAGGCGATGCTACAATGTGATTAGTACCGAGACTCATAAATATCGAAACATGAAACAACAGCTTTTTCAGATGGCGGCGTTGCTCGTCGTTGCATATGAATAACGATGTGCCATCCTCGCGCCTTGCCCTGCAAAAAATCTGTCCGTTTCATTTTGTCTCGCTATTTATGAGTCTCGGTACTAGAAGCAAGTGGGGATATTGATTGCGAAATTAACAGACTGAGATTTTTTTGAGTAGATTTTTCAAATGAAATTGAGCGGATGAAGTTAAGCAGACGTGAATTTATTGCGGGCAGTCTGATTGCAAGCGGCCTTGCAGGGGTGAGCCAATACGCGGGTATTTTTGCAGACAGGAAAATTGCCGGAGAGATGCTGGGCGCATCTTCCGCAGTCGGGCATCAATTGCGTACAGGCAAGTTTCCACCGCCGTCGCGCACTATACGCAAGGAGGTAGTGATTGTTGGTGGCGGCATTGCCGGCCTGTCTGCCGCTTATACCCTGGCAAAGGCAGGAAAAAATGATTTTTTGCTGCTTGAGCTGGAACCTCAAACCGGCGGTAATTCATGCAGCGGCAGCAATGCAGTTTCTGCCTACCCCTGGGGCGCGCATTACGTGCCGCTGCTCACACAGGAATCCAGCGTTGCACGCAAGCTGTTTGAAGATTTTGGCATTATCAGGGGCTATGACAAAAGCGGCCTGCCGATCTATGACGAGTATTTCTTGTGTGCCGATCCCCACGAAAGATTATTTATGCGCGGACGCTGGCAGGACGGGCTGGTGCCGGTGACCGGGATTTCTGCCGAGGTGGAAGCCGAATACAAACGCTTCTTTGCGCTGATGGAAAAGTTTAAACAGCAGAAAGGGAGGGATGGTAAAACCGCGTTCGCCATTCCGCTGGATAAAAGCTCGCAGGATGCGGAGTTACTTGCGCTCGACAATATCACCATGCAGGCATGGCTGAAAACGCAGGGTTTTGTGTCGGAAGAGTTGCACTGGTACGTGAATTACTGCTGCCGCGACGACTTTGGCAGCACGCATGATGTCACTTCGGCATGGGCGGGCATACATTATTTTGCCTCGCGCAACGGACAGGCGGCCAATGCCGCTGCGGCAGATGTGATTACCTGGCCGCAAGGCAACGGCTGGCTGGCGGACAAACTGGCAGAGCCCATCAAAGACAGGCTGCATACTGCAGCGCTGGTTTACCGCGTGACTGCACAGGGTAGCGGCGCGGTGGTTGAGTATGTGGATCAGCACAGCGGTGAAGCGGTGCGCGTGGAAGCCGGCGCGGTGATTATGGCCGTGCCGCGCTTTGTGGCAGCGCGCCTGCTGCATACTGCTGCTGATATGACCGACACTGCTGCACTCAGCTATGCGCCGTGGGCGGTGGCCAATATCACGCTGCGCAAATTGCCAGAGGGTCATGGTGCGCCTCTGTCGTGGGACAATGTGACGTATCGCAGCGAGCTGCTGGGCTATGTGAATGCGACGCATCAGATCCCGCAGATGAAACCGACCAAGACCGTGCTGACATACTATTGGCCGCTGAGCCATTTGCCGCCGGAGGCCGCCAGAAAGGAAGCGCTGGCGCGCAGTTATGAGGACTGGCAGAAATTATTTCTCGCTGCCTTGCTGCCTTTGCATCCTGAACTGGAAGGGCAGATTGAGCGGCTGGATGTGTGGGTGTGGGGGCATGCAATGGTGCGGGCTACGCCCGGTTATATCTGGGGCAAACAAAGACGCAAAATGTTGCAGCAGCGCCCGCCCATCGTGATGGCGCATTCCGACATGAGCGGTATTTCCATTTTTGAGGAGGCCTGCACGCATGGGGTCAGGGCGGCTGAAAGCGTGCTCAAATGGCGTGCGGGCTGACTGATGGGCATAAACGCAATGAATAACTGCCCGGTACAGCCGTGGATCTATTCTCGCAGAGTGGATCTGCTGTTTATCATCGGCCCGGCATTTTTTGTGACGGCGCTGGTTGTATTGTTGCAGGGTCAGATTGAAAATATTGACGCGGTGCCGCCGTGGCTGTGGTTGCTGCTGGTGGTGGGCGTGGATGTGACGCATGTTTACAGCACAGTGTTTCGCACCTATTTCGACAGCGAGGAAATGCGCAAGCGCCAGGCGCTGTATCTGCTGACGCCGCTGATCGCATGGATCGCGGGCTGCCTGTTGTATAGCGTGGACAGCATGCTGTTCTGGCGCGCGCTGGCGTATCTGGCGGTGTTTCATTTTGTGCGGCAGCAGTACGGGCTGATGATGATTTACGGCCGAAAGGACAATCCGCGCTTCAAGCTGGTCGATAAAATTGCGATCTATTCCGCAACGCTGTACCCGCTGCTGTACTGGCATCTGCATGAGCGGAATTTCGACTGGTTTATAGACGGTGATTTTTTCCAGCTGGAAGCTTCTGAATGGTCGATATTGGCCGGCTGGGCCTATGGCGCAATCCTGCTGGTATATGTGTTGAAGGAAGGACTGTTGTGGCGGCAGGCGCAGGCGTTTAACTGGCCGCGCAATCTGATGCTGTCGGGCACCGCTATTTCATGGTTGTCCGGTATCGTGATTTTCGACAACGATATTGCGTTTACCGCAATCAATGTGATTTCGCATGGTGTGCCCTATCTGGCGCTGATGTGGATATACGGGCGCAATCAGGCGCAGCTGCAGGGCGACAATCCGACTTTCCGCTTTCCATGGATCACCCGGTTATTCCGGCGCCAATGGCTGATGGCGTATCTGGCGCTGCTGTTTGCCTGGGCCTATATTGAAGAAAACCTGTGGGACAGCCTGGTCTGGCACGAGCATGGAACGGTTTTGTATTTTTCTGAAAAACTATCCATAATCAGCTCCGAGCAGACGCTGGTGTGGCTGGTGCCGTTGCTGGCCATGCCACAGATCACGCATTATGTGCTGGATGCTTTTATCTGGCGCATGCATCAAAGCAACACTAACTGGAAACAGATATTATTTCTGCATGCAAAGTAAACAATGAAAAAAATGCCGCTTCCTTTTGCACCGGGTATGCACTTGCTGATTGATTTCTGGGGGGCGAGTCATCTCGCCGATGCTGCGTATATCGAGCAGGCGCTGGGCAGCGCGGCGGCGGCATGCGGGGCAACGGTGCTGGCAATACACTTGCACACTTTTGGTGAAAATGCGGGTGTGACCGGCGTGGCCATGCTGGCCGAATCGCATATCAGTATCCATACCTGGCCCGAGCTTGGTTACGTGGCGCTGGATGTATTTATGTGCGGCAAAAGCGATCCGCATCTTGCGGTGCCGGTATTGCATGCATTTTTTAAACCCGCCGGGATGAAAGTCACCGAATCTGCCAGAGGCACTGAGATGTCTCCCACGCCAGATTTTGTCTCACCGTGAAATCAATGACAGGTAAAAAATGATCAAGCAAACATCTATTGGTTTTTCTATTGTTGCCACACTCCTGCTGCTGGGGGGGTGCAAGGGGGTTGCAGTGACCAAGCCGACAGCCGAAGTCGCCCCTGAACGCGCGCAGCCTAAAAGCACAGCCGTCAGGGCGCCGACAAAATTGCCCGTCGGCACACAGCAGGGCGGCACCAGGCAAGGTGTCAATCTCAACCTTAATAATTTCGTCAGCACCTTCGCCGGCAAGGCCGGCAGTACAGGTGCAGAGGATGGACACGCGCTGCAGGCCCGATTTGATGCGCCCAAGGGCATCACCACGGACGGTGTCAATCTCTACGTGGCCGACTTGAATAACCATACAATACGCAAAATTGATATTGAGAGCGGTGCGGTAGAAACAATCGCGGGGATGGCGGGCAAAAAGGGCAGCAGCGATGGCAGGGGCTCAGCCGCTCGCTTTAATCGCCCCTATGGCATTACCACCGATGGCGACAATCTTTACGTCAGCGACTCCAATAACCACAGTGTGCGTCGAATAAATATCGAAAGCGGTGTGGTGACCACGCTGGCAGGCAGGGCAGGTGAAGTGGGCTATGCAGATGGCGCAGGGAGGAAGGCGCGATTCTTTATTCCCGAAGGGATTACCACGGATGGCAGCAACCTCTATGTGGCGGACACGCACAATCACTCGGTGCGCAAGATATCGCTGGCAAAGAACGTTGTCACAACCTTTGCCGGGCTTTCGGGTGCCCCGGGGTTCTTTGATGATACGGGTAAAAAGGCGCGTTTTTCCTTCCCCAAGGGGTTGGTCAGCGATGGGCGCAATCTGTATGTGGCCGATTTTGGCAATCATAAAATTCGCAAGATCACGTTAAGCAATGCTGCCGTCTCCACACTGGCGGGAACCGTGAAAGAGGATGGTGCCGCAAGCGAGCAGGGCGAACCTGCGCGTTTTAATTACCCTACAGGTATTACAACAGATGGGCGCAATCTGTATGTGGCGGATACCTTTAACAGGACAATCCGAAAAATCGTTATTTCCGGCGGTGTGGTCAGTACAATTGCAGGCAGGGAGGAGGCGGAAGGAACGGCCGATGGCACGGGCGCTGACGCGCGCTTTGGCGATCCTGTCGGCATCACCGGCGATGGCAGTGATTTGTATGTGACCGATTCAGCCAACAACACGATCAGACGCATACGCTAAGAATTTACGGAAGCCTGTTCCATACTGCGTGCGATTGGGTTTAACGGGGAAAAGCGGCATTTTGTGACCTCTAATTGCATAATGAAACCCTGCAGGCGGTGCTATTGTGCTGCAATAACATCCTTAAACTGCTGTACCTTATTGGTAGAGACCAATGAATAATCCGACCGCCATAAAAAATATATTTGCTTTTGTCCTACTGGCAGCTGTTGTTTCGGGCTGTACCATAGAGCCTATTCGGAATGACGAAAAAGTTGTGATTCCGGGTGCCCCGGACTGGGTGAACAAGGGCACCCAGATTGTGGGAGACAGTGATACGCGCCTGTTTCGTGGCGTAAGTTCTATCACGCTACGCGGCGATATGGCCCTGCAGAAATCTATTGTTGATGACGCCTCCATGGCTGAAGTGGCGAAAATATTGTCGTCCTATATGGATGAAATCTCGACGGAGTATCTGACCAACTCAGAGAGAGCTGGCAATAGCCGCAATCATGAAGATTCGGTTTTGAAAAAAATTGATGAGTCCGCCTTGCGTCAGATTAATGAAAGTGTTTCCGCCCAAATTGATGATGCGATTGCGAGGCAGTTCAAGTCTTCGGTATCACCGGGGTTCAAAAATGAAATTACAAACCAGATTAACGACGTAGCAAGACGCAAGATCAGGGTTGCAATATCGAACCAGGTTGATTTTTTGCGCGAGCTTGAAGAAGATATATCTACCCAGATTAAAGAAGCTGTCGCTAACCAGATCAAAAAGACAATTAAAACGAACCTGGCCGGCGCCAGACACGTTGAAAACTGGCGTGATCCCAAAACCAATATGCTGTGGTCACTTTCCGAGCTGGATATGAAGCATGTGAAGGGCACCGTTTCAGGGATGGGCGAGATGAATACGGAGCTGAAGAGTTATTTTGATGCCAATGCGGAAGTTGTTTTTGATCGCATTATCCGGGACAGGGACAACGTAAACCCGTTTGCACGCAAATATTGATTTTGGGGCGTTAGCGTATAAATTAAAATGAACATGAATCATACCGCCATTCTAAAACGCATATTTTCTGTCGCGGTGCCGTTGCTTTTGGCAACAGCCTGCATCACTGAACGTACTGCCGAGGTTGAAACAAGAGAAGAGTTCGTTGAACATTACCGGGTGATTAAGGGTGCCCCGGACTGGGTCAACAGGGGCAGCCGTTTACTTTTTGGCGTCAATGATACGCGCTTGTTTCATGGCGTTGCTTACGCTTCGCCCATGGGTGACATGGCACTGCAGAAATCGGTGGCGGATGACATGGCCAGAGCAGAGGTTGCGCGTATCCTGACTGCATTTGTGGAAACCGTTTATGCCGACTATATGGCTTCCGGCAGAAGAGTTAAAGGGGGCGAAAAAAGTTTGGAGGTTATGGATGCATCAGTCTTGCAGCAGATAAAAGCGATCAGCAATGCAAGTGAGCCCGCTATCAGAATTTCGGGAAGCTGGCGGGATTTGAAATCTTATGACGTCTGGACGATAGCCGAACTGGATCTGAAACAGGCAAAAAGTGTCATTGCTGCCCTGGGTTATATCAATGCCGATTTTAAGCTTCATCTGGAAATGAATGCAGACGATATCTTTGACCGCATCATCCGGGAAAGAAATAATGTGAGGCGTTCGCGCTCGGATGACGCAGAGTAATAATTGATCACACCGAATAAAGCTCCCCGCCGCAAGCGGCGGAATAGATCCCAAAAAGATTAAAGGCAGGGCGCAATAATTGCGTTAGCGATTTATTTTTAAATGATTGATTATATTTAATAAATTAAGTATAGCACCTGGTCGCAGATGTCAGGATTAACTGGCCGCAAATTCGATTATTGCAGTTCGCAGCTCTTCCCTGAATAGCGTCTCAATTTCAATAAACGTGCGGGAGCGGGCGGTCCTGGCATCTTTTGCAGAAGCCTTGAAGGGCCAGGTTTTGCTGCCGCGCACTCGCCTTGAAGCTTTTTCGACCAGCGACACTTCAACAGTGGCACGTACCCAGATCCAGCCGTCTTTGCGCTCCGGTTCAGTCAATGCAAGTTTTCCTTCAAGTACCAGATCGGCATTTGCCGGGTTGCTTGAGAGAAAGCCGGCGGCGGCCAAGCCACCTTTGAGCAGGGGACCAAATTCTTTTGCGCCGTCATCCTCAACAACCAGCGGCGCTATCTTGACTTGTTTAAGAGTGTCGTTAATCTGCATCTGCACTGATGCCTGGGAATAGGGTGCCTGAACGCCGCGTCCCGTGGGGTCAATTACTTTTAACGAAGCCTGAAAACCCTCACGCCTGATGGATGCCTGAAATGCTTGTGACAGGGCACCAATCTTAAGCAGGGGATCTTTGGCAGATTGGGCTGCCTGCATCTGCTGGTTTAATTCCTCATCAATTTTGGACAGTTCTTCACGCAGGCTGGCGCTGGCCTGCGCGCGCGGCAATACGGCGAGCGCATGGAAATCCTGGGTGACAGGATCGCGCCATACTTCCGCAATGTTGATGCCGCTGATGACTTTGTCGGTTTTTGCTGAAACCTGTTGTGAAGAAAGTCTGTCGACCTGTTCATTTTTGCCGGACTGCGCGACATTGGTGGTGTTCTGGTTTACAACCTCAATGCGAACTTCGAAAATCGTGGCCAAATCACCACGGGCACGATTTTGCGCTTCCTCCGCCGTTGAGCCGGCACCGCGTCCCGTCAGATACATCGAGGACGGATATTCCAGCGTACTGTCACTCATCCATTTGGGTTGTGTCGCGGTCGCGCAGGCTGTGGATAGCAGACTTGCCATGACGATCAAAAATTTAAATATATTGCGTGTGGCAGCCATCATAGTTCTCCATATTTATTGTGGTGCTTTGGCTTGCGCCGGTGGATTCAGATAATAGTCGGAAACAAACGCTTTGCGTCCTGGCTTGATTTCAATATCCTTGAACACCCGTGTAGCCAGAACAGCCCCGCTCTCGCTGTAATAGGTCGCGGTAATATCATGTTTGCCTGCGGGCAAGGGCAGGCGTGCCATATTGATCACGCCGGGTAATAGCGACCAGGTCCGGGTGTCGGCTCTTTCGGAAACGGCAGAGCCCACGTCCATGGCGATATTGGCAAGCAGCCCAAAGGCCCCTAATTCATTGCTGCGTTTCTTGGTCTCGCCCACGGCGGCGTTTTTGACCACCATACGGGCAACAGCACGTGCTGTAATGCCAGGCAGGCGGTCATTCAGGCTTTTTTCGGCAATGTCGTTTACATCCTCCACCACTTCTGCGCTTGCAACTGCTGAGCCGGCGCTTAGTTCAATACGTGCGACAGGTACCGAGCGTTTGGCAAGCTTGGGCACAGCCAGGCTTAACAGCGAGGAACCATTTTGCGGATTCGGATTGGCAATACGAACGGTTGCTTCATGCAAGGACGGTCCGAGTCCATTTTGCAGTATGAATACGACCTCGCTCGGTGCCGGTTTGCCGGCCTTGATTCTGGCCAGATCTGCGGTGAGCGAAGCTGGAACCGGGAATCCGGAATTCTGTTTTTTGTATCCGTCCAGCGCCTTTTGCAGTTCTATGCGCGCAGAATCCCGCTCGCCGGCCGCCTCGTAAACCATGGCATTCAGATAACGCACAAAGGCACCCGAAAGATATTTGGCATCCGCATTCTGCTTGGCAATCTGGCTTTGCTTGATGTCGAATTGTCTGGCTTCCACCGCGGCCGCATCGACGTCGCTCATTTGCAGATAATTGAGCGCCTTGAAGGAGTAAAGCATCAGCTGCTCGCTGGGCAAACCTTCGTAAGCTTTCATCGTGTCGTTGACGGAAACAGATGCAAGCTGCTCCGACACGCTGATCGCATTTAATTTGTCGGCTAATTCCTTGGCAATATCGAAATGCTTGTTGGATTCGGCATAGTTGCCCTGCAAGCGCAGTAACGTGCCCTTGTTAAGATGGTGCAGCGCCTCGTCGGCCCCTGTAAGTTTGAGTTCATCCAGTGTCTTGACGGCACCATCCAGATCGCGAACGGCGGCGGCCTGTTCCACTTTGGCAAAGCCCGAACTGTAGGTCGCGCAACCCGGCAATATGATGACCAATGCTAAAGCGGCCGCGCCAAAGAAAGACCGTGACAGGCTGCGGGATTGCGTAAACCCGCTTGCATCTGCGGCTTGAATACTCGATGAATTCCCCATTTTGATACCCCTGTATTATTTTTTATTTTATGCAGACTGTTTGCCGGTGATGGCCAGTCTGAAAATTTGCCGGAAAAATGGCTGAAACTAAATCATAAATGATAAGGATAAACAAGAAAAAACTCCGAAACTAAAACTGTGGCAGTGATAGTGGCGGAGTTTATTTATTCACGGAAAAATCCGTATCATTCAGTTGTACCAGCTGTTAACGAAACTTGGCAGCCTTTACATCTTTTTTGAGTTTCTTTTGCCCTGTCCATAATTTGCGGTTGTCCGCTGTGCTGATCAGCGTGAGATCGATTTGATAGAATCGAATTTGCTGGCCGCCTTCAGCGTCGATAATGGTATTGATGGTACCTATCAGCATGAAGTCGGCGCCTGTTTCCTTGCCTGCGGCTTTGCGGGTTTTTTCACTGGCATGGGTATCCATATCGGCACGTTCTTCGCGGATACCTTCACGTTCAGTTTTGGATGCAACGACATCAACACGGCCGGAATTCACAAAAGCGCGCTCAAGATCGGCGATAAAGGTGCGGGTATTGATGTGTTCGTGCGAGAGGTTGCGCACATTGCCGACGATCACGGTTGGTTCCTTGCCGGTTTTCTTCATATGACGATCGATCCAGCCGGATGAAAGCGAGTCGCGTATCATTTCTTCCGAAACCAGACGGGAGTCGGTGTCGTTCCAGTTGCCGGACAGATCCTTGACTTCTTCAACGCCAATTCGTTTAACTTCTGTGGCGCAACCACTCAGGATAAGCGTCGCTGCAACCGTCATTAGTACTGCGAAAGTATTTTTAACCAACATATTATTTCCCCTGTCTATTGAAAAAGTCGGAATTTTGCCGCGTTTTTCTTATATGCGATCTATCCGGTAAAACAATTTACCATAACCCCGCCAAGCCAACAATATTCTTGAAAATCTGGCGCCTGATCCGGGTGCTAAGGAGTGTGGGCGTGCTGAGTGGTGCCATTTTGACTATGGGTATGTACAAAGCCCTGTTTCAGCATTTAGCCAGCCACAACTTTATAGAACGGTGCGAATTGAAAAAATATCATCACTGAAAATTTTAATTCCTGGCTACCGCTGAATGCACTGACTCAGTTGGATAGCTTCTGCTTTTCCATTCGGGTATCCCGCCGCGGAACCAGTAAACTTTCTTGTACCCCGCATTGACAGCAACAACAGCGGCCTTGTAACCCTTCCAGCAGGCCCCTGCATTACAGTAGAAAATGATGCCCGCATTTTTATTTGCAGGCAGTTTTGAGAGGTCAAACTGATCCATGCCAGGGTCGAAATTGGCTGATTTTTCGCTTTTTTCCACGTAGGGAATGTTGACCGCTTTGGGAATGTGGTCCTCCTTGAATTCGGGTGCCACCCGTGAATCGACTATCATAATACCGTCTGACCTCAATTCCAGCACCTGCTTTGCATCCACCACTTCCGCCCCTTCCAGACGGAGAGGCGTGTCATTCCAGATGGTGCGGATTTGTGTGAATACCTTGCGATTAAGCGGCATAAAATCAAGGTTCGTTACAATCATGTCGCCGCGCGTTAAGCCCCAGCCGATAAATTTTAACAATTCCAGTCTGCGTTTGACGTTGTCTGAAGTTTTCTTGATGACAATGTAAGAAGCCGAGGTTATCGGCCAACTGGCCGCACCTTTATCATTCGTGATGTCTTCTATAAATCCGTTGGACGCTTTCCAGTTCACATTTTGTACAGAGCTCTCAATGCTTCCGGTGTGGGGGCTGACAAATTTGCCATGGCTGTTTTGCAATTGTATGTAAATTGCTTCATTTTTTCTGGCAAATGAAATGTCAGTATAGCCGATGGAGTAGGGGGTATTTTTTACCTGGATTCCCATGGTGATGAGATCGGTCATGGGCGTCCCGACTGGCGATTGAGTTGCGCCAACCGCTCCGGCTTTGGCCTTCCAGTCGGCATTCACTTTTGACAGGTAATTGTTCATTGAATAGGTGCCGCCTGAGCCTTCGGCGCCATAAAATACCAGTATTTTTTCATCGGGTAAGGGCAGTCTGGGATTGTTTGCCACGATGGCAGGATCATTCCATTTTGTAATCTTCCCCAGAAAAATATCCCCCAGCGTTTGCCCGTCCAGCTTGAGCTGGCCGTTGAAAATGTTGGGCAGATTCACGACCGGGGTAATCGCGGTGAACATATAGGGAAATTGTGTTAGTCCAAGTTCATCCAGTTCTTTTTTGCTGAGCGGGGTGTCTGTTTCGCTAAAATCTGCAGTAGTCTGTTCAACTTGTTTGATTCCTTCTCTCGCATTGAGAGCGGCATATTTTATTGAGGTCTCTTTATATTGGGCTGAGAACTGTTTGCCCCAGTTGTCGAAAACTTGGGCAGAAATATTTCTGCCTACACCTTTCAAATCGTTGGCAAGCAACGCGGCTGGATAGAGTGACAGCAGCAACATGAAAATTCTGAAGTTGAAAGTGGTCATCGCATGTTCCTTTAAAATATGGAAAAACAGGCAAAGGGTAAGGTATCAATTCTGTGCTGCAATTACGCCAATAAGCAGGTAATGCACCGCAACAAAAATGGCTACTTTAAAGACCAGACGAGCAGGGGAGTGAAATAAATATGGATGAATCCATACTGCAGTCCCGCTGCCATAGCTTCCCTTAGGCCGGTAACTTTGCGCCCCTGACTTTCGTCAGGTTTGCCAAGTAAGGTCAGGATATAGAGTTGGCTGAATAAGGATGTAAATTGCCCGACAAAGGGTAGGGTTTTTCGGATGAATGGTCGTTAATAATCTGGTATGCGCTGCGTAACCCGCTCATCACCGCCCCTTCAAGGGTTGCAGGGTAATCTCCCTCGGTATAGTCGCCCGCCAGCAACAGATTGGCGACAGGGGTGAGAGCGCCGGGACGGGCCAGATTAACTTCGCATGAGAATGTGGCGCGTTTTTCTGCAATTACCCTGTGCCATAGCGGCGCTTCCGCAATGCCCAGTTGCTCATGCAACTCCTCTATTACTTTCTGCGCGAGCTGCTCTTGGGGCAGATCCTGATGAATGCCTTCGGCACTGATAACAACAGCAATCAAACCGTGCTGGTCTGCGATCTGGCCGCGGTCGAACAGCCATTGGCTGATGCAGCGGTCCAGCCCCAGCATCGGGTGTGGCAGTCTGACGGCGGCAGGATATTGCAGATATACAGTGTAGATGGGCTGGCAGGGAATGGCCTCTATCTGCTCTGAAATATTATTCAATATAATCAATGACTTGAGTAGTCTTGCCGTACTGTTCGGTGAGGCTGCACAGATCACGCGGTCAAAGCGTTGTGCTCCCTCGGCTGTGATCAATTCGAAGCCATTGCCCTGGCGGGTGATGGCTTCCACGCCGCAGGACAGCATGACCTTCCCGCCGCGAGTGGCTATGTATTTAGCGGCGCGCTCAGGAAACAGCGCGGAGAAATCGATGCGTGGCAACAGCATATCGCTGTCGGCTCGCGAGCCGTTGAGGCTGTCGCGCAGCACATTCAGCAGTATTTGCGCGGAGGCTTTGTGTATTGGGGTATTCAGCGCGGAGATGCAGATGGGCTCCCATAGCAGGCGTATCAGTGCTTCATCCTGCCGATAGCTGCGCAGCAATTCAAGTGCGCTGACATCCTGCGCCAATTTGAATTTCCTCAGGCGCATGGCCAGCATAAAGCGGGCGGCATGCAGGCGGGCTGTATAACTCAAACCTTTGGCGCGAAGAAAGCCCACTAGTAAATGCAAAGGGGCGGGCAGTCGCGGGGCTTTCAGTTCAAAGCGCTTGTGCAGGGTGAGTTGCAGTGGCAGACGCTGGAAATCCTGCTCAAGATTGCCTCCGACCTGCTCAATCAGCCTGAGCGTATTTTTATAGCAGCCGAGCAGGATATGCTGGCCGTTATCCAGTTGCGTTCCGTGCTGTATTACACCGCGGGCACGGCCGCCCAGCTGTTTTGCACTTTCAAAAACGGTGACTGGAATATTGTTGGCGGCAAGGGTGACTGCGGCGGCCATGCCGGCGTAGCCGCCACCGATGATGGCCGTGGTTAATAATTTATTTTCACGTTTGCTCCCTCCTCCGCTGGCGGGGGAGGGGTGGGGAGAGGGTGCTATGCTCAATTTTTCAGCCACGTCTTCAATGCAATCCACATTTTGCGCAGTGGTGGCAGCGAGACGCGTTCCCTCAGCACATGGCAGCCGGTGTAGATAACTTCTTCCAGTGTTGCACGGTAGATCGCCGCCATGATCAAACCGGTGCGCTGTGCTTTGCGGTCTGCTGCGGGCAACTCTGCCAGGGCCTGGTCATAGTATTGTTGCGCGCGCTTGATCTGGAATTGCATCAGCTGCTGGAAGGCGCCGGTTTCGCGCGCGTCGAGTATGTCATTGGTGTGCACGCCAAACTGCGCCAGCTCATCCTGCGGCAGGTAGATGCGGCCGCGGCGCGCGTCTTCGCCGACATCGCGGATAATGTTGGTGAGCTGCAATGCAATGCCGAGGTCGTGCGCATATTTGAGCGTCTTGCGATCCGTGTAGCCGAATATTTCCGCGGCCAGCAGGCCGACCACGGAAGCCACGCGGTAGCAGTAGAGTTGCAGCGATTTGAAGTCCGCATATTGATGCTGGTTGAGGTCCATCTCCATGCCGTCAATTATTTCAAGCAAATGTTCCTGCGGCAGATTGAATTCCCTGACCAGCGGCACCAGCGCCTGCGCGACCGGATGTTGCGGCTTGCCGCCATAGATGGCGGCGACCTGGCCGCGCCACCATGCCAGTGTGGTGCGCGCCACATTCTGGTCGGTGCACTCGTCCACCACGTCATCGACTTCGCGGCAGAAGGCATACAGCGCGGTAATCGCACGGCGGCGCCCGGGTGTCAGAAACCTGAAGCTGTAATAAAAGCTGGAGCCGCTTTCGGCGGTTTTATTTTGACAGTATTGGTCTGGCGTCATGTCTGTCCACTACCTGAAATTAAACGGCGCGCTGTTGAGCAGCATGATCGGCCAGTCCAGCGGGCGCAATACCGGGCGATGATTGAACATATCGTAACGGGCTTTTTTCAGCTTGCCCAGGATGCGGTTGCCGCCGGCGATAATCAGGCGCATCTCCAGCCCGATGCGTCCGCCGAGGATGCTGCCCAGCGGCGAGCCGCGCCGCATCATGTCGCCTGCGCGCTGCACCTGAAACGCCATCAGTGCCTGCCAGGCGGCATCGGCACGGCCTTCTGCAATCTGCGCTTCGCTCACGCCAAAGCGCGCCATCTCGTCCTGCGGGAGATAAATGCGCGCGATGGCGTAGTCCTTCTGCACGTCCTGCCAGAAATTGATCAGTTGCAGACTTGTGCAGATATCATCGGAATAAGCCAGATTTTGCGGCGTAGCCTCGTCATACAGGTGCAGCAGCAATCTGCCGACAGGATTGGCCGAACGGCGGCAGTAATCAAGCAGCTCGTCGAAATTGGCATAGCGTTTCTTGACGACATCCTGCGAGAAAGCATCGAGCAGATCGTGCAGCAATTGAACGGGCAGATTGAATTTTTCCACGACGCCGGCCAGGGCTTCAAATAAAGGAGTCTGTGGTTTTTCACCGTTTTCTATGCGCCTGAGACCGGCGCGAAACTCATCCAGTCTGGCAAGACGCTCTGCATCCGGAAAATCTCCTTCATCGGCGATGTCGTCGGCCTGGCGCGCGAAATAGTAAATAACCTCCACCGCGCGGCGCAGGCGTCTGGGCAACAGGATAGAAGCGACGGGAAAATTTTCGTAGTGCTCGACAGCCATTATTTTGCGCACCAGGTAATTCGTAATTCAGTATGCACAAAATCCCTCCTAACCTCCCTTTGCCAGAGGCGGGGTCGCTGCGCAGCAGCGGGGTACCCAACGGCGTACCCCTTGCGGGTGAAAGGGAGGAATCCTCTTCGATCAAAGTTTGGTTCATTCCCCACTTTGCAAAGGGGGGGCAGGGGGGATTTGCACATTCTGATATATGAACGGGCAAGATAATTACTAATGGCAAAATCAATTTTCATAAAGTATGAAAGAATTAATTGATCAGGTCGTTGCGGTGCAGCAGGAATACGAACTCATCGCCCGCAGAGACATCCAGCCAGGTGAACGGCAGCTTGGGAAAGGCCGCTTCAAGCGCATCGCGGTTGTGGCCGATTTCCACGATCAGGATGCCGTGCGGGGTCAGGTGTTCTGCGGCATGTTTCAGAATTTCGCGCGTGGCATCGAGACCGTCGCTGCCGCTGCCCAGTGCCAGCTCGGGCTCATGCAGATACTCCTGCGGCAACGCGGCCACGGCTTCGGCATCCACGTAGGGCGGGTTGCTGATAATGATGTCGTATTTTTTGCCGGATAACTGCGCGAACAAATCCGACTGGATCAGGTGAACCTGCTCCGGCAAGTGGTAGTCGCTGACGTTGCGCTGTGCGACCTGCAAGGCTTCAGGCGACAGGTCAACCGCATCGATTTGCGCATTGGGGAAGGCATGTGCCGCGATGATGGCGAGGCAGCCGCTGCCGGTGCACAAATCCAGCACGGAGGTGGTATTTTCGGCGTCGGCCACCCACGGGAACAGTGCTTCGCGCAACAGCTCGGCAATAAAGGAGCGCGGCACGATCACGCGCTCGTCCACATAAAATTTGAATTCACCCAGCCACGCTTCGTGCGTCAGATAGGAAGCGGGAATTTTTTGCTCGACACGGCGTTTGAGCAGCGTCATCAACACGGCTTTTTCCTGCAGCGTCAATCTGGCGTCGAGAAAAGGTTCCAGCGTGTCCAGCGGCAAGTGCAGGGTATGCAGGATCAGGTAAACCGCTTCGTCATAGGCGGTGACGGAACCGTGGCCGAATGACAGCTCGCCCTCGTTGAACGCGCTCACTGCAAAGCGCAGCCAGTCGCGCACGGTGTGCAGTTCGGCGGTGTTGGTGAAAGTGTGCAGTGGGCTCATGATTTAATTAACAGGTTTTCCATGGTGAGGAAATACACTTCCGACAGCACATCGAGGTCGGCCACCGCGACGCATTCATTCAGCTTGTGGATGGTGGCATTGACCGGCCCCATTTCGATCACCTGCGGGCAGATGTCGGCGATAAAACGCCCGTCGGAAGTGCCGCCGGTGGTGGAGAGGTCGGCATCAATGCCGGTGACCTGTTTGATCGCGGCACTGATTGCATCCACCAGATTGCCGCGCGGAGTCAGGTAGGGTTTGCCTGACAGCGCCCACAGCAGGTCATATTGCAGGCCGTGCTTGTCTAGGATGGCATGCACTTTGTCTTTCAGCCCGTCCACGGTGCTGGCGGTAGAGAAACGGAAATTGAATTCGATCTCGACGCTGCCTGGTACAACATTCGTCGCACCAGTTCCGCCGTGAATATTGGAAATCTGCCACGAAGTCGGCGGGAAATATTCATTGCCCCTGTCCCATTCAGTGGCGGCGAGTTCGGCAATCGCCGGCGCAGCAAGATGGATGGGGTTCTTCACCAGATGCGGATACGCGATATGGCCCTGTATGCCTTTGACCGTAAGCGTGCCGGAAAGCGAACCGCGCCGGCCATTCTTGATGGTGTCGCCGGTTTTGCTCACCGCGGTAGGTTCGCCGACGATGCAGTAATCCATCTTTTCGCCGCGTTTTTGCAGCGCTTCCACCACGCGTACGGTGCCATCCACCGCGACACCTTCCTCGTCCGAAGTGAGCAGCAGCGCGATGGAGCCTTCATGCTTGGGATATTGCGCGACAAATTTTTCAATCGAGGTGACAAACGCGGCAAGCGACGCTTTCATGTCCGCTGCACCGCGGCCATACAGCATGCCGTCACGGATGGTGGGGGTGAAGGGATCGCTATGCCACAGATCCAGCGGGCCGGTCGGCACTACATCGGTGTGGCCGGCAAAGCAGATCAGAGGGCCAGAGTTGCCGCGACGCGCCCACAGATTGTCGACCTCGCCGCAGCGTATCATTTCCAGCTTGAAGCCGATGGCTTGCAGGCGCTGGCCGATGATGTGCAGACAGCCTTCATCCAGCGGGGTGAGGGAGGGACGGGAAATAAGTTGTTGCGTGAGATCAAGCGTATCAGACATAAATATAAGGTAATTAAAGGTTAAAAATTTTGCGGTAGGCGGCATCGTCGAAGCCGAGGTGCAGCAGCTTGCCGTCCTGCTCCAGCAGCGGGCGTTTGATCACACTGGTTTTTTCCAGCATCAGTTCAAGCGCGGCAGCATCGCTGCTGATGGCCTGTTTCTGTTCCTCCGGCAGGCCGCGCCAGGTGAGGCCCTTGCGGTTGACCAGCTGTTCCTGAGTTGCCTGTTGCAGCCAGCGTTTTACCACTTCCGCGCTTAAGCCCTGTTTCTTAAAGTCGTGAAACTCAAACGCAATATCGTGACTGGCCAGCCAGCTGCGTGCTTTTTTTACGGTATCGCAGTTGGGAATGCCATACAGCTTAATCATCGGGATTCGTGCGCATCCAGATTGAGCGTGATGCTGCCGAAATCGGTAGCCGTGGACGAGGGCGATGCCATAACCGGCTCGTGCGGCGCATTAGGGTCGTACACCTTCACTTTGGCAGTCTGCGAGAAATCAATCAGGGCCGACAGGTTGCTGGCAGAATCGGCATTGCGCATGGCTTCTTCCTTGCTGATCTGCCCAGCCTTGAACAGCTTGTACAGCGCCTGCTCGAACGTTTGTGATCCGGCGGACACACTGGACTCAATCGCATCGCGAATTTTGTCTATCTCGTCGTTCTTAATCAGCTCGGAAATATGTGTCGTGTTGATCAGAATTTCAACAGCCGGTATCAGTTTGCCATCGCTGCCGCGGATTAAACGCTGCGAAATAACCGCGCGCAAACACATCGCCAGGTCGGACAGCACGCTTTGGCGCGCATCGTAGGGGAAGAAGTTAATGATACGGTTCAGCGCGTGGTAGCTGTTGTTGGCGTGCAGCGTGGACATGCACAGGTGGCCGGTCTGCGCAAAAATAAGCGCGTGCTTCAGGGTTTCGCGGTCGCGTATCTCGCCTATCATCAGCACATCCGGCGCCTCGCGCATTGCGCTGATCAGCGCGGCTTCATACGACTCGGTATCGTCGCCGATCTCGCGCTGGTTGACGATACATTTGTTATGGCGGAACAGATATTCGACAGGGTCTTCTATGGTCAGAATATGGCCGTTGGAAGTTGCATTGCGATGTTCCAGCATCGCCGCCAGCGTGGTTGACTTGCCCGAGCCGGTGGCACCCACCATCAGCACCAGCCCGCGCTTGGCCATCACCAGTTCTTTCAGTACCGGTGGCAGGTTGAGCTGCTCGACTTCGAATACCTTGCCCAGCACATAGCGAATCACAATCGCAATACTCCCGCGCTGGCGGAAAACGTTCACGCGGAAGTTGCCCACTTGCGGCACACGGAAGGAGAAGTTCATTTCCATATGCGCTTCAAATTCGGCGATCTGGGCGGGGGTCATCATTTCGTAAGCGATGCGCCGGGTCGCTTCGGCATCCAGCTTCTGCGCATTCACCGGCATGGTTACGCCGTTAATCTTGATGCTGATGGGCGCACCGACGGACAGGAACAGGTCGGAAGCCTGCTTTTCGGCAGCGAGTTGCAACAGTGGCGTAATGATCATCTGAATCCCCTTGTTTTAAGGTTCAAGTTACAAGGTACAAGGTGCAAGTAACTGCTACGATTTTTTTACTTGTACCTTGCGCCTCGAACCTTGTACCTGCTTATATGCCGCGCAACAATTCGTTGATGCCCACTTTACCCAGTGTTTTGGCATCCACTTTTTTCACAATCACTGCGCAGTACAGGCTGTAGCTGCCATCCTTGGAGGGCAGGTTGCCGCTGACGACTACCGAGCCGGCCGGTACGCGGCCATAGGTTACGCTGCCAGTTTCGCGGTCATATATTTTCGTGCTCTGGCCGATATAGACGCCCATCGAGATCACGGCGCCTTCCTCAACGATCACGCCTTCAACGATTTCCGAACGTGCGCCGATAAAGCAATTGTCCTCGATGATGGTGGGGTTGGCCTGTACCGGCTCCAGCACGCCGCCGATACCGACGCCGCCGCTCAAGTGCACGTTCTTGCCGATCTGCGCACAGGAACCCACGGTTGCCCAGGTGTCCACCATGGTGCCCTCATCCACATACGCGCCGATGTTGACGTAAGAAGGCATCAGCACCACGTTCTTGGCAATGTATGAACCCTTGCGTACCGATGCCGGTGGCACCACGCGGAAGCCGCCGTCGCGGAAATCCTTGGAATTGTAATCGGCAAACTTTGACGGCACCTTGTCGTAGTAATTGGTGAAGCCGCCCTTGATAAAGAAATTGTCCTCGATGCGGAAGGACAGCAGCACGGCCTTTTTCAGCCATTGATGGGTGACCCAGTCGCCGTCGATTTTTTCGGCCACGCGCAATTTGCCCTGGTCGATATATTCCATCACGGTGTTGATCGCTTCCTTGAGTTGAGGCTCCACATTGCGCGGAGTGATCTCGGCACGGCGTTCAAAAGCGTCATCGATGATTTTCTGTAATTGCGGCATGATATTTCCTGATTTTAGTTAAGTATTTGATTTTATTGAATATTTTGCAATTCTGCGGGCGGCATCCAGGGTTTCCTCTAGCGGCGCCACCAGTGCGATACGCACATAGTTCTCACCCGGATTGGTGCCGCGAACCTCGCGCGCCAGAAAGCTGCCGGGGAGAACGGTGACATTATAGTCGCGATGCAGTTCTTGCGCGAAGGTGGTATCGGCAAACGGCACGCGCAGCCACAGGTAAAAGCTGGCGTCCGGCATGACAACAGGCAGCACCGGCTTGAGTATCTCGACAACCCGGCTGAATTTTTCCTGGTACAGGCGGCGATTTTCGGCCACATGCGCCTCGTCATTCCACGCGGCAATGCTCGCGGCCTGCACTGCAGGATTCATTGCGCAGCCGTGATAGGTGCGGTAGAGCGTGAATTTTTCCAGGATTTTTGCATCGCCAGCGACAAAACCCGAGCGCAGGCCGGGTACATTGGAGCGCTTGGACAGGCTGGAGAAAATCACCAGGTTGCGGAAATCGCCGCGCCCCAGCCGCTGCGCGGCCTCCAGCGCGCCCAGCGGCGGCGTGTCGAAATATATTTCCGAATAGCACTCGTCCGCGGCAATCACAAAACCATAGCGGTCGGACATTTCAAATAAAGTCTTCCATTCCGACAGCGGCATCACATGGCCGTTGGGGTTGCCCGGCGAGCACACATAAATCAGCTGGGTGCGCTGCCAGACTTCCTCACTTAACTGATCAAAGTTGAGTGCAAAGTTATCTTCAGCCACGGTATTGAGAAAGTGCGGGGTTGCACCGGCCAGCAGTGCGGCACCTTCATAGATCTGGTAAAACGGATTGGGGCTGATGACGACAGGGTTTGCGCGGCTGCGGTCTATCACCGCCTGTGCAAAAGAAAACAGCGCCTCGCGGCTGCCGTTTACCGGCACAACTTGAGTCTTCGGGTCGATTGCGTTGGCTGGCAGCTGGTAGCGGCGCTGTATCCAGCCGGCAATGCTGCCGCGCAGCGCGTCGCTGCCCAGTGTTGTGGGATAATTCGCCAGCCCGTTGAGGTTGGCAGTGAGCGCATCGCAAATAAACTGTGGCGTTGGGTGCTTGGGTTCACCAATATGCAGGCTCACCGGTTTATAGTCCGGATTGGCCTGTACCCCCTTGAACAGCGCGGCAAGCTTTTGAAACGGATAGGGTTGTAGCAGGTCGAGCAGCGGATTCATGTTGTTATAGGGTTTGCGCAAGAGGCAGGATTATAAATGAAGCGAAGTCGTTAAGGACAAGCACTTTTTGTTCACAGATATGTTTTTTAAACAGGAAAGCACCAGTGCCAGCAAAACAACAAATAACAGCAATAACAGGTTTGCTCAGCGGCGCGGCGGTTTGGGGCATAGTGTGGTATCCGTTCCGCATACTGGAAGAAGCGGGTATCTCAGGCATGCTGTCCTCCTTTCTCGTTTATGTCATTGCGCTGCTTGTCGGTCTGGCCATCTCCGGGCCGGTCTGGCGTGAGCTGCGCACGGCAGGCTGGTGGGCGGTACTGCTGCTGTTCAGCGCGGGCTGGACCAACTTCGGCTATGTGCAGGCGATTATCGAAGGCGAGGTCATGCGCGTGCTGCTGCTGTTTTATCTGGCGCCGCTGTGGACAGTATTCTTTGCGCACTTTTTGCTGGGTGAAAGGTTGAATCGTTATGGCTATGCGGTTATTGCCCTTTCATTGGGCGGCGCCATCGTGATGTTGTGGCAGCCCCAGCTTGGCCTGCCGGTTCCGCAGAGCCGTGCAGAATGGATAGGCTTGTCGGCGGGCATGTCGTTTGCGCTGATGAATGTTATCGTGCGTCATACCCAGCATCTGAGTGTCAATTTTAAATCGGCATCGGTGTGGCTGGGCACGATCCTGCTGACCGGCATGATGCTGGTGTACAACGGCGGAATGACGGCACAAATATCCGCTATCTCTTCCGCCTCCTGGGGTTTGCTGCTATTGCTCGGGCTGGTGATGTGCGCCGTCAGCTTTGCAGTGCAGTTTGGCCTGACACATTTGCCGGCCAATCGGGCGATTGTATTGCTGTTGTTTGAATTGCTGTTTGCCGCTGTCGCCGCGTATTTTCTGGCAGGGGAAAAAATGGGCATGCAGGAGTATATCGGTGCGGTGCTGATCGTGTCGGCCAGTTTGTTATCCGGCAGAATTCATGACGAGCCGCATGAAAAAGTCTGATTGTTCAATCGGAAAATCCTGCCCGGCCTTTACCCGCTTTCTTGGAACGATACATCGCCACATCTGATTTGCGGATGGCGGCATCCGCATCCAGGTGCTCGAATCCCAGCAGGGTAATGCCGACACTGGCGCCAACCTGCAAAGTGTTGCCGTTGAATTCAACCGGCGTATTCGCCAGCTGGATAATTTTATCGGCTATCTTCAGTGTTTTTTCGCGTGCCTGTTGCTCGTTGGCATCGATACGGTCTATCAATACCACAAATTCATCGCCGCCCAGGCGGCTGGCAAAATCTTCGGCCCGTATGGATTCGCGCATGCGCTTGGCAAAGCTGACCAGCACCGCATCGCCGGCATCATGCCCGTGCATATCATTGACCAGCTTGAAGCCGTCCAGATCAATCAGCAGCAGTGCGCCATAAGTCTTGTGCCTGTTGCAGCCGGCGATAATTCTTTGCAGATGGCTTAACAGTTGCCGCCTGTTCGCCAGCTGGGTCAGGGGATCGGTAAATGCCAGATGGCTTACCTGCGCATGCGCCTCGTCTCTGGCGTCTACAAAGGGCTTGATGATCCACAGGTAAATCAGCGGTGTGGTTAAAGCAGACAGCATGATGACATCCAGCGCTGCCTCGGCAATGGCGTTTAGCCTGTATGGAATAATATTGATGAACAGCATAATCAGAAACTCTGCCGCCGCGATGCTGGCACTGATGCGGATGATGACCTGTTTTGTCGTGAGTAATTGCATGATTCAAATCTGGATTGATTGGACTATATTTGTTCAACTGCGGCCTGTGTAATAGGCCTCAAACTCTGCGGGAGGTAATGCCTGGGAGAAAAGGTAACCCTGGAATATGTGGCAATCGTGGCTGAGGAGAAAATCGCGTTGTGCGGCGGTTTCCACTCCTTCGGCCACGATGCTTAATTTAAGTATGTTTGCCATATTTAAAATCGTCACCACCAGCGCCCTGTCTTCGTCATTCTGGTCCAGCGCGCCAACAAAGTCGCGATCTATCTTGATCTCGTACAGCGGCAGCCGGTTCAGGTAGCTGAGGGAAGAATAGCCGGTGCCGAAGTCGTCCATGGAAAAGCGGATGCCCAGCGCCTTCAGACGGTTCATCACGGAAATGACGCGCTTGATGTCCTCGGCGACAATAGACTCGGTGATTTCAAACACAAGTTTTTGGCGCAGCTCCCCGTCGAGATGGCGATTTAACAGCTCTTCCACCTGTGCCGTAAAGCTGAAGTGGGTAAGCTGGCGCATGCTGATGTTGATTGAGAGTTGTTCGAGTCTGATTCCTTTGTCGCGCCACTCGCGCAGGGTAATAAATGCGGTTTCAAGAATGTGGTTGCCCAGCTCGATAATCAGGCCCGTCTGTTCGGCGATGGGAATGAATTGTGCGGGTGAAACGGAGCCCAGTCTGGGGTTGTTCCAGCGCACCAGCGCTTCTGCGCCAATGACTTTTTCGTCACGATTGAGCTGCGGCTGAAAATGCAGCGTGATTTCATTGCCCGGCAATGCAAAATGCAGCAGGCGTTCGATCACCAGGTTTCTCTCTACCCGCTCGGACATTTCTTCATTGAACATGAAGACGCCATCGCGCCCTTTTGCCTTTACCTCGTACATCGCAATATCCGCTTCCTTGATGAAGCTGTTGGCATTGCTGCTGCGGCTGCTGATGATGCTTACGCCAATGCTGGCACTGATGTAGAGATGGTGCTGCTCAACGATATAGGTTTCCTTCAGCTGTGCAAGGAGTGTTTCGGATACATCGAGCGAGGCGCGTTCGCATGCCTCGCGGCTGGCAATATTGCTTCCGGTGATGATGAATTCGTCGCCGCCCAGGCGCGCGACTAAAGTGCCGGCAGGAACGTGCTGTCGCAGGCGCGCTACCACGCTTTGCAGCAGGCGGTCGCCTATATCGTGCCCCAACGAGTCATTCACTGTCTTGAAGTGATCCAGATCAATCAGCAGCAGGAAGGAAAACTCGCCGCTCTCGCTCAGCGAATTCATTCTTTTCTGCAAGTGCTCAATGAAAAATTGGCGGTTGTGCAAACCTGTCAGCGCGTCGTGTGTGGCCTGATGGTTTGCCTGCATCAGCAGTTTGTAGCTGCTGTTTGCCGAGTAAAGCAGCACCCAGGTGAGGGTGCAGGCAAAGGCAGTCAGCACGTAACCATACCACTCGCCTATCAGCGCAAAATAAATAATCAGCGGCACCATCAGGATGAAGATAGTCGGGCGATACAGACGCCGGTCTGCAGCCAGCAGCGAAGAGGCAACCACCGAGGCGCCAATTTCGGTAAAAATGGCAATGTAGTGGAGCTTGTTCTCTTCACTTCCCGCATACAGCAGGAAAATCAGGGTCCACAGACCAAAGAAAGCATAGAAAAACCACGAGCATTGACGGTACCAGCGATCGCGCCGTTTTTCGCTCATCGAGTCAAAATCAAAGCTGCGGTAAAGCCTGTATCCCCAGATTGAGGACGCGACCACCAGCAGATACCAGACGAAGGCCGGCATGAAGATATTGTTGATCCAGCCCAGCAATAGATAACCCAGGCCCGGAAGGAGGGATAGCAGTATGAATACCGGAATCTGGCGGTGCACATACTGGTAGAAATGCCTGTCTCTTATGGTATCCATGAGTAGCCATTTTCTGGGTGGGACACAAATATACTGTATCTGTCTGTCGCTGGCGAGGCCAATGTCGGCCGACCTGCTGGGAAAGTCGTGGCTAAACTGATAGGATTTGGCCGTTCATGTTCGTTCCTTACCAATGTCTATATGAAAAAACAACTTGCCCTCGGCACACCACTCTCTCCCTCTTCCACCAAAGTCATGCTGCTCGGCAGCGGCGAGCTGGGCAAGGAAGTCATTATCGCACTGCAACGGCTGGGCGTTGAAACCATTGCGGTTGACCGCTATGCCGATGCGCCGGGACACCAGGTCGCGCATCGCGCGCATGTGATCAACATGACCGATGGCAAGGCCTTGCGCGCGCTGGTGGAACAGGAAAAACCGCATTTCATCGTGCCGGAAATCGAAGCCATCGCCACCGATATGCTGCTTGAGATTGAGCGTGAAGGCCTGGCTACCGTGATCCCCAGCGCGCGTGCAACACAGCTGACGATGAACCGCGAAGGCATACGCCGGCTTGCCGCCGAGAGCCTGGGCCTGCCCACCTCACCCTACAAATTTGCCAACAGCCTGGCTGAAATGCAGGCTGCCATTGATGGCGGAATAGGCTATCCCTGCATTATCAAGCCGGTGATGTCATCTTCCGGCAAGGGCCAATCCAAAGTGGATAGCGCAGCGGAAGTGGCCGCCGCGTGGGACTACGCCGCCAGCGGCAGCCGGGTCAATCAGGGCCGCGTGATCGTGGAAGGGCTGATACGTTTTGATTATGAAATCACCCTGCTCACCGTGCGCGCACTCAATGCCGCCGGCGAAACAGAAACGCATTTCTGCGAGCCGATAGGCCATGTGCAGGTGCAGGGCGACTATGTGGAAAGCTGGCAGCCGCAGGCGATGAGCGCACTGGCTTTGCAGCGCTCGCGCGCGATTGCGAAAAAGGTCACCGACAATCTGGGCGGGCGCGGCCTGTTTGGAGTCGAGCTGTTTGTGAAGGGCGACGAGGTCTGGTTCAGCGAAGTCAGCCCGCGTCCGCACGACACCGGCATGGTGACGATGTGCAGCCAGGTGCAGAACGAATTTGAAATTCATGCGCGGGCCATTCTCGGTCTGCCGGTGACAGTCGCGCTGCGCGAGCCCGGCGCCAGCGCGGTGATCTACGGCCAGCTGGAACAGAAAGGCATTGCGTTTAGCGGCGTAGAGCAGGCGCTGCGCGTGCCGCAAAGCGATATCCGTCTGTTCGGCAAGCCGGAATCGTTTGCCCGCCGGCGCATGGGCGTGGCACTGGCCAATGGCAAAGATACGGAAGAAGCGCGTGCACGTGCGAAACGGGCGGCGAGTCTGGTGCAGCCGGTGAGTGGAAAATAAAAGCAGGACTGAGGATTGAGGATGCGGGATTTAGTGAACGGGTAAGTATATGAATTTTTTTAAATCGATATTCGGGCGAATTTTTAGCGCAGGGACGAGGGCAGAAGCTGAAAAGGTTCAGGCCGGGCCCGAAGCTAAATCTATAGAAAAAAGTATTGAAGCTGAGGTGCCGCTTGCGCTCACCATCTGGACCATAGAACGCAATCGTTATGCACCGGCACGCGCGCTGTGTACCGATATTGAAGTCTATCCCTCGGAAGCGCTGCTTTTGCATGAGGAGATCAATGGTTATGTGATCGACACGCCCAGCGGTGAAAGCGTGGTGATAGAAGCCAGAACCGGCAGCCTGGTCGGGCACTCGCTGGAAGTGGTGCGTGACGGCGTGCGCGAGATGACGAAAGCGCAATTGAATGCCCAGCTCGATAGCGCGAGAAAGGAATTCAATCGCATGAAAAAGCAGGAGCTGTCGAATGAAGAATTCTGGCTCGCAATCAAAATGGGCGGCAGCGAAATCGATGTTGCGCAGGATTATGAGGAATGAAAATATCAGCGCTGTTACACGCCACCATTCTGGTGGCCGATTTAAACCGGGCACGCGCCTTTTACGAACAAATACTCGGCTTCACGCCCAGCCCCTTGCGTCCGCCCATGAGCTTTGACGGTGTCTGGTATGACCTGGCCCCGCAGCAGCAACTGCACCTGATGCAACTGCCCAATCCCGAAAGCGGCCTGCAAAGACCGGCGAATGGCGGCAGGGACAGGCATCTGGCGTTTGCGCTGGACGACCTGTCCGCGCTGACGCAGAAACTGGAAGCCGCAGGTATCAACTTTAATCTGAGCCAGAGCGGCAGGCGTGCGCTGTTCTGCCGCGATCCGGATGATAATGCGCTGGAGTTTGTCGAAGCGGGCTGAGAGTATTATGCAACGCAGCCTGACAGGGTGATTCAGATGTTTTTTATAAGTACTTGATTATATTCAATATTTTACAGGTGAATCAATGGGATACGGCACGCGGCGTTACATGAAATTACTGCTGGTGAGCGCGCTTATGCTGACAGGCGCCATGCCTGTTTTTGCCGCCCGCATACAGCCCGATCCCAATTTGCTGATGCCGGAACTAAACCGCGACTGGAAAACCCTGGAAACGCCGCATTTCCGCATACATCACGAAGTGGAAAACAGGGCGCATGCGCAAACGCTGGCGGCAATTGCCGAACGCGTGCATGGCAAACTTTCTGTATGGCTGACCTGGCAGCCGCAGGAAAAAACCGAGGTGGTGCTGCTGGACACGGTGGATACCTCGAACGGTTATGCCTCGCCTTTTCCCTACAACAATATTTCGATTTACATGATGCCGCCGGTAGATGGCGAGCTGATGGACCACACGCCGTGGCTGGAGTTTGTGTTTACGCATGAGTATGTGCACACCCTGCATCTGGATATGGTTTCCGGCGCGCCGCAGGCGGTGCGCAATGTGTTTGGCCGCTCGATGGATCTGTTCACGCTGTTTGATTTTCCGCAGCTGTTCGCGCCGACCTGGGTGGCTGAAGGGCTGGCGGTGTATGGAGAAGGAAATAACGGTGGCTCCGGCAGCTATGGCCGTCTTAACAGTGCCTACTATGAAGCGCAGATGCGCATGGAAGTGCAGCGCGGCCTGTATTCCCTGACGGAAGTGAGTTTCAATTCCGGCCACCGCTGGCCCTATGGCCAGGTGTATCTGTATGGCGCGTACTTCTTCAAATTTGTGGAAGAGCGCTACGGCAAAGAGGCCGTCAGCAACTACATCAAGGTGTATGGCAGCAACCTTATTCCGTTTCGCATGGAGACCCGCTCTGAACAGATTTTTGGCAAATCCGCGCATGCTGTGTGGGCCGAGTTTCAGCAATATCTGATGCAGCGCTTTGTGCCGCAGCTGGCCGCCCTCAAGCAGCAAAACACCTTCGTCACCCGTGTCGTGTACGACGCACCCTATAACAACGCGGCGCTTGCCGCGACAGCCAGCGGCGACCTTTATTTTGTGCACGATGACGCTTCCTCCAGCCCGCAAATCAGGCGACTGCGCGCCGATGGCAGCAATGAAGCGCTGCTCGACGGCAGGGGCGTGCAGGAATTGGCCTGGCACGATGAAGCCGGTTTGTTGCTGAGCAAGTACGCCGTGTGCGACAACACCAATGTGTATGCCGACCTCTACCAGTGGCAGCCCGGCATGTCCTCGGCGCGCCGGCTGACGCACTGCGGGCGCTACACTTTTGCCGCATGGCGGCCCGATGGCCGGGCAATTGCGGCGATACAGTCCGGGCAGGGTTTGAATCGTCTGCTATTGCTGGATGCCACCGGTGAATTCATCTGCGTGCTGGCCGACCTGCCGGCAGGAGACACGCTCGGGCACCTCGCCTGGTCACCCGATGGCAACTCGCTGGCCGCGTCCATCCACAGAAAAAAATCCGGCTGGAACCTGGAGCTGCTGGATATCAGTACGCATCTGTGGCAGATGCTGACCTCGGGCAATGATCTGGTGCAAAGGCCGCAGTTTTCCAGAGATGGCCGCGATCTGTATTTTCTGTCGGATCATGGCAAGGTGTGGAATTTGCGGCGTCTCAAACTGGGCAGCAATAAAATCGACACCCTCAGCAATACCGCCTCGGCCATTTCAGAAATTGCGCTGATGCCCGACAACAGTTTTCGTCTGCTGGAATACACCGCCAACGGCAAGGTGATTATTGCGCAGGATGCGGCGGCACCGGTGCAAACCGGCTACACAGCCGTGCACGACAGCTTGCCGGCCGTGGCTGCCATCAGCAATGAGGCCGACCTTCAGCCGCATGCTTACACCGACATTAAGGATTACTCGCCGTGGCAAACACTCAAGCCGCACTACTGGTTTCCCCTGATCGACAGCAGTGCCGGACAAACGTCCTTTGTCGGTGTGCTGCTGAGCGGCTCCGATGCGCTGGATTTTCACCAGTGGAGCGCGCTGCCGCTTTATTACTACGATCAAAGAGTGTTTGGCGGCCTGGCCAGCTACAGCTTTTATAACAACTTCACGCTGTCGGGACAGCGCCAGTTTTTCATCACCGGCAATGCCGATTCTGCGCTGCGCTACCGCGAGGAAGAATTGCGCTATCAGGCCCTGCTGCATCATACGTTTAACACGCTTGATTCCAGCCTGTACCTCGCCGCGGGTGTGGCAAACGAGGTTATCTCCAGCCAGTTAGTCAAGGGCGCCGGAGCCGACCTGTCGTACAAAAATAAAATTACCGGCGGCATAGCGCAGTATGACAACAGCCGCTTCTACAAGCGCTCAATCTCCCCGGTCGACGGCAGGCGGGTGCAGCTTACGGGGGAAAGTTATGACGAGCTGGGCGGCAGCTATTTCAGCGGCAAAACCAGGCGCATAGACTGGAACGAATATATTGCGCTGGGTGACAATCACGCGCTGCATCTCAGGGCCCTGTATGCGCTGGGCGACCCCGGTATCCGGCCTTATCGTCTGGGTGGCGTCAGCGAAACACTGAGTAAAATCGGCGGCGAAACCGGCCTGGGCCGTCGCGATTTTCCGCTGCGCGGTTATCCCTCCGGTCTGGCTGCGCTGAGTGGCAGCAACACGGGCCTGGCGACAGCAGCGTGGCAAATTCCGCTGGGCTACCATTACGACGGCTGGTTTGTGCCCCCCGTGGGTATAGGCCGCGAGTCGCTGTCACTATTTGTGGATAGCGGTGATGCCTGGAATGAGGGTGAAGCAACCGAGTACAAAACCGGCGTTGGTATTGAATGGAAGCTTGAAGCGCTGCTGGGTTATGATCTGCTGAAACTTGCGACCACGCTGGGCTATGCACGCGGTCTGGACAGTGGCGGAGAGAGCCAGCTTTATGTGCGCGTTGTGTTACCGTTGTTATAAGCGGCAGTGATTTAATTTACTTCAGGAGATATTCATGAGCATGGAACCGGCACAGGAAGGCGCGGCATCATCCGACAACAGCGCAACAGATACAGACAAGCTGCCGACAAATGCGCAACTTTTGCGCATGCTGGTGATGATGAAACTGAAACTCATCGCCAGTTATGTGCTGGATGGCTTCGCACCGGTGGTGGCGGTGATCGCGGTGATAGTCGCGGTGATGGCGATCAACGGCAATAAAGCAGGCCATGCCGAGCTTGCCCAGAATACTGCCAGAATTGCCAGTCTGAGCGAAAGCCTGCTGGCTGCAAAAGCCGAGGTGGAAAAACTGAAAGCGCTGATCGCACAGGAAAAATTGCTTAAGGAAGAAGAGCGCAAAAAACGGGACGAAGAGCTGGCAAAAATTATTCAGGGTGTCAGCAAGCTTCAAACAAAACTGAAAATCACGCCCACCCTGGAAGAGCAATTTCGCCAGCCCGTAGCCGCGCTAACAGCGCCGGCACCTGTTGTTGCGGCAATGCCAGCAACCCTTGCTCCCGTTGCTCCAGCCAGTCCGCCCGTTAATGCAGCCAGCCCTGCGGTTAAACCGGTCAGCCTGCCGGCAAAAACAAACCCTCCACCTGCCACAGCTCTTGCATCAACAACCAGCGACAAAAAACCGGGCAGCCAGAAAGAAATTCTGAAAGAAGCAATTGAGCAATTCAACAAAAAATAAACAGGGCTGTTTCGCAATATCAACTTTCAGTGTCCGCAAAGAGGAACATGATGCGTAAATTTAATTGGGTATTCCTGTCGGCAGCATTGGCGCTGAGCGTCAATGCCTATGCCGGCACACCGGACAAACCTGCCAAAGAAATCAAAGCAAGCAAGGCAAAAAACTGCCTGTTCCCCAAATCCAGAAAGCGCGCGCCAAGCTGGGTTTGCGATGCAAAAGATCCGGATCTGGCCGTGGCGGCAGTGGGTACCTTTCACAAATCCGGCGCTGGCCCTGAGTTTATGCAGCAAATGGCCGCTGCCGATGGGCGCGTTAATCTCGCAAAAAAACTGCACGTCCCGGTGCAGAAAAAAATTGCCGAGAGCGGCAGTGTCGCCGCCGGGGACAAGGCGCTGATCAGCAAGATCACCGATGAAAAGCTCGAGGGCACAAAAGTCCTTAAAAGTGCGTATGGCCCCGGGGGAAAGTTATATGTATTGATCGGTCTCGACACCGCCGGCGCGCAACTGCTGCAAGAAGCCGTAGCGGCAGATTATCTGGCGCAAAAGAGCAGGTAATTCAAATTTGCCATAGCAACGCCATCAAGGAATCCCCGATTAAATCACCATAGCCGCGAAGGCGTGAATCCAGTGTCCTGAGATGACTGGTTTCCGCCTTCGCTGCAACGGCAAAAGAGGTTTAATTCAGCGCTTGCTTAGCTCTGCGCATCTGGTGCCGAAATGCTGTTTTCCTGCGGCTTGCCGCATTGCATGCAATACCGTGCATAGACATGCATAAGCTTGTCGCAATGCAGGCACTTCTTGTGTTGAACAAAACTGCATGAGGGACAGGCGTGCGCGCCATGCGGCAGCTGTTTGCCGCACTTCTGGCAAAGATTTCTGGCAATGCGTTTTTCCAGCAGCTTGCTGTGCGAGAACAATTTTTTCTGGAAAAGATAAATCACAAACAGCGCTGCCGCAACGGACACGAGCATAAACAGGTAATACCAGATTGCAATCAGGTTGAGCGATACCAGCAAGTCTGCAATCAGCTTCAGCAGCCTCTTCGGGATGATGTCGTAAACCGTCTCAATAATCTTGAAGAAAACCGGAATGCACACCACCACAAGCAGGTGCGATGACACCAGTGTTTGTACATAGCGTGCTTTGCGTATGCTTGCTGCATTCCAGCTGTAAACGACAAGCAGAAGCGGCAGCAGGAAAAGCAGCTGCATGCCGAGCTGCTTTACCGGAAACCAGAAATTGAGCGTGTGCAGATCAGACTTGAGCTGTTCGCGCTCGGCAGCGGTGAGTGTCTGGATATTTTGCCAGAGCGTCTTGATTGTTTCAGCCTGGTTAAGGTTTTCATCGAGCAGGGTCAGCTGCCCCCGCAGCGTGTTCTGCGTTGAAGTCAGCCGCTGCACATCCTGCCTGAGCGCAGAGACATCAACTTTTTCGCCGCTGTTATGCGAGGCAATATTCTCCAGCAGCGCCGTGTCATAACCACCCTTGCGGTCTTTTATGCGCGCTTCAAGCTCCCGCAGTTCGCGTTGAAAATTCTTCCTGTTTTCAAAAAGACGCAGCAGCTCGTTGTCTGTTTCGATTTGATCGATTGTCGCCGCAAAACGCGAGCAGATTGGATGCTGCCTGTTCCTGCTGTCTTCTACAGGCCCCAGCCGATTGTTATAACTTGAAATAATATCGTTCAGATTATCCAGTCGGTTCGTCTGGTTCCAGTTTTTTTGAATAACAATCTCGCGACAGGAATAAGTCACATATTCATCCGGTGCCACAAGCTGCCTCGTATGCTCATCAAGACCGTCAAAAACCGAAATCAGAATGAAGATATCAAGGAACACAAGCACCACAAGCGTGGCCTTGCTTAGTGGCTGCTCATCGCCCAGCTGCAGCAGATGTGTTTTGAAAATACCGGTTTTATTTTTGATCCATGTAAACATCGTCACTAAACTCCCGTGTAGTTGCCCAAAGCCCGAGCCCGGCTTGTTTTAAAACTCAGGGAGTCCCTGATTAAATCGTCATCTCCGCGGAGGCGGGAATCCAGTGCCTTGATATTACTGTGTTCCCGCCTTTGCGGGAACGGCAAAATAGACTTGATCATCGTTTTCTCAAGTGTCCGCACGCAGGCGCGGCAAACTGATATGCCAGCGTATCGCCACCAGCCGGATAACAATGATGCAGACCATCGATAGCACAATGGCAATATTATGATTGACGCGGTAGCTATCCAGCACGATCAGCAGCAGCGCCCCGGCAAACGATGCAGTCGCGTAAATATCGGTGCGAAAAATCAGCGGAATCTCATTGCATAAAATATCCCTGATAACGCCGCCAAACACGCCGGTAATCACCCCCATCAGCGCCGCAATCAACCAGGGCGTGCCCAGCGTAAGCGCGATGCTGGTGCCGATAACGGTGAACAGCGCAAGCCCGATGGCATCTGGAATGAGGAAAAAATTCAGCGGCAAGCGCAGGCGGCCAAAGAAAAAGGCAAAGCTGGCCGCGACCACACCAACCACCACATAAGCCGGATCGTGCACCCAGTAAACCGGCAAGCGCCCCAGCAGAATATCGCGCAGCGTCCCGCCGCCTATGCCCGCAATCACCGCAATAACCACAACCCCAAACCAGTCCAGCTCGCGGCGGCGCGCCTCCAGCGTCGCGGTAATCGCGCACACCGCAACCGCACAGAGATCAAGCAAATATATAAAGCTCATGGTTTATAACCGGAACAAAGCATTGCTCATTATATGCGTTTGCAATATTGGAAGGAGGGCGTGCGCGGGGCCAGGCTGGAATTCGGCGTGACGCATACTGTTACCCGGTGTCTGGATGAATATCTGATCGGGATGAAATCGCATTGAGGTGGTAAGGGGTGCTGCTGAGAATGGCTGTTTCTCGGCCTAAGCGGAACTTCAAAGTTGCGGCTCAGAACTTCCGCTGTGTGCCCTTTTCAGACGTTCGAGTTTCTAAATAGCTTACCTTCAACCACACTTGCGAGATGTTGCTAAGGCCTAATTCATGCTTGATGCGGTATTAGTATTTTGCATGCACCTTCTGCAAGTACAGTAAGTTTTATTATTTTTGTTGAATAATCCATTGGCGTTCTGCCCACGAACTTCCTGCGTTATATTCGACTGAGGGGCCTTTGAAATAATCATCAAATAAATGATAAATTTTCGAATGTCCATATTTGCCATCAGGCTCTGGAACGCCTCTTGGAATCAAAAAAATGGCCACGTTATTATCAATCAAGCCAGGAGGATAAGTGAATTTCTTAAGTACAACATAGGCTTTTTTTTTGTATATCCAAGAACCCAAAATGAAGGCTTCAATCAAATCATCCGGCGGCGAAAGATTCTTGCGCTTGTATTTTTCTGTATCCGCATCAAGCCACGCATGCGCATCAACTGAGGTCGCCCGTCTAATGGACCCATTTCGAATCGCTTCCTCAAGATTGGACTGGGGACTTTCTTTCTCGATTGAAGCAGGCGGCTCCAGTGAACCTTTTGGAAGTTCATAGAGAAATAAAGCGATATTTTTAATCGATGCCACCCATGCGCTGTCCATTAAATAATCCGGTGGGAACGCTTCTTTCTTTGAGGCATCCCGCTTCCATAACACGTAGGCCATTTCGGTCTCCCATGAAGGAGTGATTGTTATGTTTCCACCCCCTAACAAGGAAACCTTTAAGCTTTTGGCGGGCCCCTTCGAACCCTTTTTAAGGGCGTATTGTATTTCTGTGCCTTGCTGGGAAGTCAGCTGAAATTCCAAATCTTTACCATGTTCACTTAATACAGCAGTGTCGCGATTGAATTCATATGTGCGCCCGGTCAAGTTCTTTGCCGACAAAGTAAACCATTTGGCGATCCATCTCACGTCCAGCGGAGGTGGGGGTGAACTTTTCACAAAACTCTCCGTTGCGTCGGTGTCAATAGACCACGCCCCCGCAATGAGATCACCTATTGAAGAAGAAGGGGCTACCATTATCGGCATGGAAGCCTGTATCTCAGGCTCAGGCTTGATAAGGGGAATTCGCATCCGCATCCGCATTTTAAGAAGACGTTTGATGTGCCATTCACGATTGATGTCACGAAAATCCATCCAATCGAAATACAGATAATCATCCTCCGACCGTAGACTGGGGATCGAGATATATCCAACGAATCCCTGGAGAAGCTCAGGCCTTAAGAAACTGACTCGTAAAGCGAGGTCTCCGGAAATTGTGTATTTAGTAATAAGTATCTTTCCCGGTTCTTCTTGATGAGTGACAAACCAAACGTACTTATCATCGCAAAGGACCCGAGTGCCCATTTGAAATTGACCGCTCCTTGAATAAGGGACCCGCTTCTTTCCCATCTTGTCATGAATAAATCGTTGGTCTTGCATGCTGTCATTGGGATCGGCAGGTCTAAATAGTTTCTCACACCCCCCTTCCCGCTTCTTATCGAAGGTTAAACGCGCCCAATCATCTCCGATGGACAAGCGATCTGGGGTGTAGTTGATGGTCTCAAGCACTTCAGGGGTGCCTTCCGTTGCGGCGGGCAATACAACCGTAGGCAACTGAGTACGAGGCGGACGACAATCATTCTGTCTGCGCTCGTTCAGATAACTGTTTTTATATTCGTAGTTCCATTCATCATAACTTCTCGGGATTATTGCTTGAGCACGCTCATCTCCAGGAAGATTGACGTACTTTAGTTCAGCCGGTGCTTGTTCAACAGGAATCGGGATCCATTTTCCCCAGAAGCCTGTTTTTTCATACTTCAAGAAAATGAAAGGAAGCTCAGGGCATCCATATATTGATGATGTGTCTTTATCAGGCCGCCCCCCCACAACAAGATATGGAACCCCCTTAACGAAAGCGAGCAGCAAAGGATTAAAATATTGTTTCCCTTCCCACTCTATTTTCTCCTGCGTATCCGGGTGTCTAAATTTAATTCGATATTGGTCTGGCCAACTCTTCATAAAGACTGGGCTTCCAGAGTCTCCCCCCAGAAATTGAAAGGTCGAGCAAACCTTGCGATTCACCATAATGTCTCTGCCGTCAATCAACGTGACGTTAAAATCCGCTTCAGTTGTCTTTGTGCAGAAGGCGGACGCAGGAATGGAATATATAAACAGAAATGCCAAAAAGCTCATCCTGATAAAATTTTGGATCCAGTTGGATTTATTTTTTTTCATAAAAATTTATATAGTGCAAGTAAGTTGATTGGACATTGCGCGCAACTCCTCATCTAGAGTTTTCCATACTCATCCAAAAAAACGCCAATACCCTAACAATATCTTCGAATGACCGCTATTGGCCGAGAGCACTCATAGCGCCATGCTAACGCAAAGCGGCCATAAGTGGAGGTTAAATAGATAAGGCAAGGCGCACGAGAGAGCGACTGTCTGCGTCCGCTTTGAGATACACTTGTGTTATGAGTGCTCCCAGCCAGTAACGGTCACCCGACATCCCCACCCCAAAGCAGTCATTCAATCATTGGCGCTCATCCTGAGCCTTTTGGCTGCTCTGTCCGTATGATTGAGCTTGTTTATTTGGACCAAAGTGGATAATCTTCGTCTCATCAATATGTTAAGGAATAAATATGATGTCCGTATTATTGAGCACGTCCGGACGTATCTGTCATCTGAATAACTGTTAGGCTTTTACCTCAAAGGAGTTTTTATGGCACTCACAGTTACTGAAATCGAAGTATTGCGCGCGTACCTTAATGGTGTCATGAATCGTGCCGATCATCACGCGGGCAAGGTCAATGAAATTGCACTTGCTCTGACAGGGGCAATTCTTTGGCGCAAGAACGATGAAGAACCTATCAAGGTTATGGTTCGCGAAGGTCAGACGACAAACGTCCTTTGGGTTCGTATTGGCACCAAGCGTTATGCGTTTTCATACAATCACGATGCTGAGCAGATTGAAATGCGTGAAGGTGGCATTCAAGGCCTCACCATGCATACTTTCACCAATGACACACCGCTGTCGTCTGTACGCACAATTTTCGAGGCTCTGTGATTGGGAAGCCTAACCCTACGCTCAAGCGGGACTGCGCAAAAGCGCGCAGCCCCTTAGCTCCACGTTAGAGGTCATTAAATGCGGCCACTCTTCACTGTCCACGCTGGCGAGTTCCTGGTTGGTGAACACATTGAGAATACTTTCTCTTCTCTGAACGTGTGGGTTCCCGCAAAGGACACAGGGGTCGATCTTTTGGTCACCGACGCGGGTGCCCGTCATACGGCTTCATTACAGGTCAAGCTCTCCCGCGACTACCGTCTGCCGGAAGCTACTGAAGACTTCGACCGCTCACTGATTGCTGCGGGGTGGCTAACTCTGGATCATGGCAAGATCGAAAAATCTCCGGCTGAGTGGTGGGTCATCGTGTTGGTATCGCACGAACGAAAGATGAAGCCACAGTTCATCGTCATACCACCATCCGAGCTTTTATCGCGCCTAGTACAAATTCACGGCAAGTCGAAGAAGTACCACTTTTATCCTTGGGTTACAAAGTCTGGTCTTTGTTTGGAGGGTCGGGGGCTTCGCAAGTCAGAGCGCGCACTCCTTGCCAAGGGCAAGCCTCCGCCTGAGCTTCGTGACCTAAGCACTTTCTTGAACAACTGGTCTTGCCTTCAAAACCTTGGTGGTGTCAAATGACCTCTAACCCTGCAATCGAGTGGGTCTGCGCAAAAGCGCGCAGACCCTCACTTTTACGTTGGGCAACATAAGGTCTATCGCATGTTTAAGCTCCCAGGCGTAAAAAGCGGAAGCGATCTTGAGTCACTTTTCCTGACAGTCGGCTTCATAGTTGTGCAGTGGGGCACATGCGAACAATGGCTTGATATGATGGTTTCGCTCATGTATCACAAGTTCCCGGGTACACGCCCAAAGAAACTTCCTTTTATGCTAGAACCCAAGCTAAATTTCCTACGTGAGCGTGCAAACTGCGATCCAACATTATCTGCGCTCAAAGCAGACATGCTAGCGTTGGCCGACGAATTCACCGCCCTTTCAAAGATAAGGCATGATCTTATACATGGCGCAATCGCAAACATCGACCTAGAAGATGGTGCATTCAAATTCATAAAGTTTGACGTTGATAACAACATGAACGATGTAAGAACGGTTCTCCTGCGGGCGAAGGATTTTCCATCTCTAACAGAACGTCTTTTAGTGCTGGGAAATAAGGCAAGCCATCTTGCACAGAAACTTTCAGCAAAAATGCAAAACGCATCGTGAATGCTATTTCCTTAATAATGTCGCCCAACCCGGCAGTCGAGCGATCCTGCGTGAAAAGCCGCGCAGGTCGTTCTCTTCTACGTTAGATTTACAGGAATGTTATGGCTCAGTGGTTATTAAACCGTCTCTTTGATGCAAAAGATCAACCAAAGCCACGGTTCGCATTTCAGGGCACCGTGAATTGGATGAGGGCACTTTCGATCTTGGTCGAAAACGGCTCATTTGACGACCAAAAAATTAAAAACCATTACAAAGCCGTCAGCCGTCGCAAACCCAATGCTGAGGCGGATACCCTCGTATTCGAAAACATGATGATGGCGTTTCACAACCAGGCATCGCTTATTCGATTAACTGAAGATGCCACACATCCATATGACGTATGTCGATCTGCAATTATTAATTGGTATTACGGCACCTACTTCACATGCAGTGCAATGATCGCGGCTGCGTCGGGCTCAAAACAAGAAACACATGCACACACTGCGAAGGTCTGGCAGTCTGATATCGTCGATCATGGATTGCTCATGCCCCCATTTTCACTACATCTGAGCAGTCTCGTAGAAAAAATCGTTGATGCAGAAATATCGATCTATCGCGGGAGCAACATACATGACCTCAATACATACCCAAAGAACGACAACGAGGCATGGGGTGCTGTCGTCTCATATCTGAAAGGCACATGGGATTATGAGAAATGGCGAGTAGAAGAAAGACTAGTAACTAGTCGAGATTTCAAGGCTCTCGGCGTTGATAGTTTTCGTACAAAGAAAGCAAGGGAGTTAAGAGATGATCAGCTGGCAAAGAATGGCGTCAACTATCTGATTCAGGCGTTTCGCTATCGAGGAAAGGCGAATTATCGCGACTCGGTATTCTTGAGCTATGGAGATGATAACTCAGAAAAGATTGAGACTTTCGTGAAGGATTTGGGAATGGTATCCCGCGCCTTTCAGCGTATGGCTGCTTGCTACTTGTCGAGGCGGGTTGAAAATGGCACATGGACTGAGTTCATCGCTGATCTGCAAGAAAATTCGCGGCTTTCGCTTGGGCCTCAGTATCTTGAAATGTAAATAAAACCCTACGTTCGATAGGGCGCAAAACGCGGCGCGCCTTAGCTTTACGTTGGGCCTCTGGAGAAAAGCTTGGCTAATAAGATTCCCAATTCAGTTATCGGTGCAGTCGCGTCAGTCATCGGCGTGTACTACTACAGCCATTCAACTCTGAACTCGCTCTTCATGGAAAGTGGGGCTCCCGGTGATGTGCCTGTCGGAAACTGTGAGACGAAATGTTCCCTCTGGCTCAAGCGGTGCAATGAAGATCCATCAGTGGATGGCCTGGCAGTACTCGGTCAAGTTATTCAAAAGTTCATGGATCAAGAACCCAACAATTTGAGTCCCGCGATCGCAGACGGTCAAAAACGAATACGTGACAGTCTCGCGAAAAACCAACTCACATATCAAGTAAATGGATACGTCTGGCTTGCGGGATCAAGCCTAGCCGCCAAGACACTCGCCGACTTCCTTCGGGCTGGCGACTTCGCCTCTGTTGAGGCGGAGTTTGAGCGGGCAATTGGGCAGCTTGAACGTGATCCTCATGCGGCAATCACCGCCGCTTGCTCAATCATCGAGGCAACTTGCAAGACTTACATCGAGACATTCGCCCTTGAGATGCCTGCCAACCAGACAGTAACGCCACTTTGGCGCACGGTGCAGAGTCACCTTGGTCTCAATCTGAACCCAACGCTTCGAGATGATCAGAAGAGAATTATTCAAGGGCTTGCCTCCATCGTCGATGGTATTGGCGCGTATCGAACGCATATTGGCTCGGCGCATGGTCGAGGAGTAAGTCCACCTTCGCTGGAGGTTTCGGAGGCTCGCCTCGCGGTTAACGCATCGCACTCGTTGGTCATATTCATCATGGAGCGCTGGCATATAGCGCAGACAGCCAACACTTCGTTCTAGCGGTCTGCCTTCAGCAGCCGCTGAACTAAAACGTTCCATCGACCGCTTTTCAATGCACTGACAGTCCGGAATGGGCACTGAGTACCCAGTCGCGTTTCGAGAAAGCTGCCGTACGGGATGATCACGCGCCATTTACCGGATCGGAGCAAGCTTATCGGTAGTTAACGGCCAAAAGCGGACGCTCAGTATTTGCGGTCTGACCCCTATTACTCGCGGATGAGATCTCAGCTTTCCCAAATATTAGAAATAATTGGTTTCTGACCCCGGTTAAATAGCAAAAACCTATCTGTAGAATGTTTCTATCCATTCATTCTTGATTAAGGCAAAACTAGCACGGACATCATCGAGATCCCATCCTTCAGGAAGAAAAGTATTCATAATCTCTCCTGCCTGTATAGCAATTCTTCCTAGTTCGGAAACCCCCGCTTCAAGGGTAGTTTCCTCCATGAATGGACCGGTAACAATATCTCCGCTTTCCTCTGGTCGTAGCATGTGTTGCGAATGCATATTTGGATGTGATGCAAGCTCAGAGAACATCTTATAGGCTTCTGCCCGTTTCTTAGTATAAATCCCATCGCGCTCATCAAGAGCTTTTCTTACAGCTGCCGGTGAAAATTCTTCGCGCTGCGTTTTTTTATCTGCAAAACGCCAACGTTCAATCGCTGTATGGTCGGTTTTGAACAAATCCATGAGGAACACTGTTTCTATTATGTCGCGCATAACCATGCAACTATTTTGATGATAGCCTGATGACATGAGTGTCAGGCTTGCGGCAAGTGCGTTAAACATCCGTATGCTAAGCATCTTTACTACCTTAAAATCTTCATCACCATCCGGATAATCTACTACGATCATAGCCAAGCTCATTGCGCGCTCAATGACGTGAAGGTGCAATGATAATTTTGGCTTACTTTGAAATATTGCAATGGCCTTCTCTCGAAGAATACGCTCTTGTTTATAAAGTCCATCAAGGTTATTTGGGAAGCTAGTCTTGGTCATGGTTGCTAAAGATTGTATATTTTCGTAGGCTGATTCGCTTGAATCGGGTCGGATCCACGTAAATCTTATTTATCTGCTAAAAATCAAGAGTACGAATGTCTTCTCAGGGCACAGAGTACGCAGTCGCGTTTTGAGAAAGCAGCCATTCAGAAAGTTTCACGCACCAACGACCGCTGTAAATCACATAGCAGTCATTAAATCATCTTGATGCCACCGACAGCAAAGGCCGATAATCTGACCGTACTTTTCCCGTCCGACGTTGTTTTAAGCGGCCGGGCCTTGTGATTTCCTTGGTCAGAGCCTTATTTGGGATACATCTTCATTAACGAGGTTAAAGGATGGAAGCCATGAACCTCGCGTGTTAGAAATCCATCATTGACGGAAAAATAGCTTGTGCACGGTAAGAGCGTTGTTGGTATGGGGTGTAGCGCATTGGGATTGTGAAAAACAGTCACTCCTTCAGCCCACGATTCTTTGGGCGATGAAGGTTTATCCACAAGAAACTTATATTCACGTATTTCAATCCCGCCATCTGATTGGGGGGCGTAATACAAGCCCTCTCGAGTTGCAATTATCTTTGCACTGTCATCAATAGTTGTTGCTAATCGAAAGAAGCGAGGAACCGTGAAAGCATTACAATACATGATTGCGCTGACTGATTTAGCTTTTTCGAGGTGGAAGAAACCTGGCGTTACGTTATTGATACCATATAAACAGTTAAGCAGGGATTCGTCTATGTAATAAACTGATCCTGGCTCAAAAAATGGTGCAATCATCAAGATTAGTGGCTTGCCTGCACATTGGGGGAGTTTGTCATAGTTAAGCCCGAGTTTTTTCTTGAGAATCTTGCCCATCCGACGAGGAAACTCTACATTTTCTTTCTCTACAATTTCTTGCTGGGATAACTCTTCCATTTGAAGCAAAGAAATGTCAGACGCCTGTTTAACAGGATTGGCGGTGGTTGCCTCGAATGCGAGATTGAATCCATTGTGCGTTGCCAGAAAGTCCGGGGAAGAATGTTTTCGCTTTGGTTTGAGGGCAGCGCTTTCGAGGTAAGCAAAACAGGCAATCTCAAATAAATGGGAGTGGAATCCATCAGCTTGAAAGTGGCTAATAAAAGTTTTGCTTGGCGTTCCCATACGTTGGTATAACGTGTTTATGTGCAACCTGGCTTCGTGATAGTAGTTCGAGTCTCGAAGAGAGCGAAACTGTGGATGCAGCTTCTGTTCTTCTACGTGCAAGGCGAATAGGTCTGTAGGGGAAACCATGAAAATGAAGGCGATGTATGTTGTTTATAGCTGTAGTGAATTATTTGTCCGGTATTGTTGCTATAGATGCTATGCATTGTAATTGGTTAGCATTGTCATAATGACATAACCAACAGCCTTTTCGGGAAATATCCACAGGCGGCTTAGGCCGATAAGCTGCCATATCCCCGACGCGTCGCATAATGACCGGGCTCAAGTTTTCCCAGTCGCTATAAGTAGTTGAAGCCGTAACCGCCTAAAATAGGGTATATTTGTAAGTATTTGATTTTATTGAATATTTTATACTTTTCGGTGTATTCTAATTTGTCTGGGTACGCTTCCGTTCCAGCCACACCATATACAGCACCGGCAATAAAAACAGCGAGATCAGCGGTGCGCTCAGCATGCCGCCTAACAGCGCAAAGGGCAGCACGCTGAAGGTCAGCAACGCTTTACATTCTGAGGCGATGAAATGAATGACTTTCAGGAAAACAATGCGAAGCTGACACTTATGATTTGGAAATATATTCTTCGCCAAGTCGGTGCCAATTGTCTTAATCTTCATTTTTGGATGCCCCTTTCTTGGGTTTGTGGTTATTGTTGCAACCACTACTTTGGCAGTTTGATGCCGTATGAGCGTCCATTACGTTATGGCTAAAACATAGCAAGATTCGGGTCGCGAATGAGCGCTTAAACTTCCATACTCCACTTGTACTGGAACAAGTTTTTGTCAGTACAAAGATAAACTATGGAGGTTTCACAAATGTCTGCACTATCTAACAAGGTCGCCATTATCACTGGAGCAAGTTCCGGGATCGGTTATGCAACAGCAAAGCTCTTCGCCAGAGAGGGGGCCAAGGTCGTTGTCGCCGCGCGACGCCAAGCGGAACTCGATGCACTCGTTGAGGAAATCAACCAAGCGGGTGGTCAGGCCGTTGCTCTTGTGGGTGACGTCAAGGATGAGAGCTTCGCGAAAGACCTGGTTGACCTGGCTAAGACTCGGTTCGGCGGTCTCGATGTGGCGTTTAACAACGCTGGCACGATGGGAGAGATGGGTGCCACGCCTGATGTGTCGCTTTCGGAGTGGGAGGAGACGATCCGGACGAATCTGACGAGCGCCTTTCTTGGCGCGAAGTATCAAATCCCCGCGATGCTCGACCGGAGCGGCGGGTCTATGATCTTCACGTCGACATTTGTAGGTTACACAGTGGGCTTTCCGGGAACGGCAGCCTATGCCGCGAGCAAGGCTGGGCTCATCGGCCTTACGCAGGTGCTTGCGTCCGAGTTTGGCGGCAAGGGTATCCGGGTGAACGCCCTTTTGCCGGGCGGCACGGATACTCCTATGGGCCGGGCCTTCGCCAGCACACCTGAAGCGTTGGCATTCGTGCAGGGTCTCCACGCGCTGAAGCGTCTGGCCTTGCCGGACGAGATCGCGAAATCGGCCCTCTACCTCGCATCCGATGCATCGAGCTTTACCACCGGCTCGGCGCTCCTTGCTGACGGTGGCGCCTCCATTAGTCGAACCTGAATATGCGCGGCCGAACTCTCCATGGAAAATCAGAATGTCAGATTATGACCGCATAGCCGAAGCAATTTCTTTCATTGTCAGCCGGGTAGATAGCCAGCCCACCTTGCAGGAAATCGCGGGGCATTTACACCTGAGCGCCTTCCACTTCCAACGCCTGTTCGGCCGCTGGGCGGGTGTGACTCCCAAAAGATTCCTGCAAGTGCTGACGTTGGAGCGTGCCAAACAATTACTGAGCGAATCAAAACCACTGCTTGAAGTTTCGGAGGCCCTGGGTTTGAGCAGCGGTTCGCGTTTGTATGACCATTTCGTTCATCTGGAAGCGGTTACGCCTGGTGAATATAAGACGGGTGGCTTTGGTTTGACGATTGAATATGCCGTACATGACACCCCTTTTGGAAAGGCATTTATTGCTACCACGCCCAGAGGTATCTGTAGTTTTGCGTTTTTAGACAGCATGGATATTGATGAATATCTGAACGGCCTGCATAAAGCGTGGCCACATGCGGCAATGCATGAAAATCGCCAACGAACGCTTGCGGTTATCAGGGCCATGTTTTGTGGAGAAAAAAAATCGGACCGCCCCTTGTCATTGCATGTTTCCGGAACGAACTTTCAGATCAGTGTGTGGAAAGCATTGTTACAGATCCCCCCTGCAAGGGTGGCGAGCTATTCCCAAATTGCAACCGCAATCGGCCATCCAAACGCTGCGAGAGCGGTTGGGCTGGCGGCAGGTGCAAACCCCGTCGCGTTCCTGATACCCTGTCATCGCGTCATTCAGCAAAGCGGCAGGCTTGGCGGGTATCATTGGGGTGAAACTCGGAAACAGGCAATCCATGCATGGGAATCGGCAAGGTATGAGCAGCCTCAGCCATAACATTGTGTTCGAGCGGGACGCGCCAAAGGCGAGCCACTTACGTTGACGCTGTAGAAAAAAACTCTTCCCACAGCAATTTTTGCGCAAAATTTTCTCTCTGATGCGCCCCGGTTTTATTTTCAAATTCCAGTGGTGATTTTTATTCATGCGAGAGCAAACAATTTGCATCGCGGGGGCTGTCGATGCGTTTGTAGCGAGCCATAGATGGCTCCAGATATGGCCCGAAATTTTACCTTGATTTAATGTTTCGTTCACGGCACGATGCGGGGTATGAAAAGACTTTTTCTACAACTTCGTTGGGCGTCTTAAAGGAGTTAGCGTTGCAGCAAACCGTTATTCCACAACTGAGAATCACGAATGCAGAACGAAGCCTTGCTTTCTACGTTGGTGCTCTAGATTTTGTCGTAGATTGGAAGCATCAGTTCGAGCCCAACTTTCCACTCTTCATTCAAGCCACAAGGGCGGGCCAGACGATCTTTCTCACAGAGCACGCGAGTGATTGCCAAGTCGGAGGAGCAGTGTATTTCATCGTTCCAGATGCACGTGCGTGCTGCGATGTGTTTTCGCGCAATGGTGTTATCGCCACCAATCCGCCTGAAAACACTCCTTGGGGAACATGCGAATTCGTGCTCACGGACCCAGACGGTAATCGGTTACGGTTCGCCAGTAACCTTTAGTTGATGAGTCGCGCCCAAAGACGCCCAACCCATCATCCCAGCGGACCGCCTTTGGCGGCCGTTGAATTCAAACGTTAGCTCTCTAGAGATAGATATTACATGTCACAGAATTTGTTTGATGAAACCTGTAAAGCTAGAGATGAGCTTTATTCCTCGATAGGAAATGTCGAGCCGGATGTAATCGCACACCTAATTAACCCTGCATTTATGGGCGGCCCAGCATGGCCCGCACTCAGGCAAGCGTTCAGTATAGTGCACCGCGGAGGCAATACGATCGTCATTTCCAATGGACTGTCTGATCCATTTGATGATGTTGAAGAAATAAATTCGGGCTTCGGAATAGAAATTTACGCTGAGACAAAAGAGCGCATAGAAGGACCTATATCTCAAAGCCCATTGTTTAAACTTGTGTATGCCACAGCCCAGCAAGCGGCGCACTCTGGTCAAATGGCTGATTTCGTGCGGAAATACGAAGTCATTACGATGGAGCTTTATGCAGATGATTGTGGCCTGTACGAGTTTCAAAATGAAAAGGGGATGGTGGGAATTATTATTGGTGTTGAGCATCCCGACATCCCGAAAAAATTTGATTTTCCCGGTGGGGAAGTTATTCTTGCGTCAGTGCAGGTTTTAACGCCAGAAGAACTAAATTACGTCGCCGAAGCCAGAGCCGAGGGAAGGAAATATCTTCACGAGAAATTAAAGGCATCTGGTATCTATCATTTCCTGTCGCCCGGCAGGAAGTCCTTGATCGAGCGCCCAGTTGAAACATGAAAGGGTCAGGCCTTACGTTTTACATTAGAAAGGTTGAATGTAGTTTGTAAGGCCTGACCCCAAGATTCAGTTGTATTCGACGATCATCAAGTTGGGAGTGGTTGAAAGACCCCCGAAAAATGATGTGCTCGACCCCTCAAGTACTTTTTCTACAACCTCGTTTGGAATTTTAGGATTTTATGTCTTATAAAGCAGAAGAAATCGAAAGACAACTTAGAATAATTCACGCCTGCGAGAAAGGTGCAACTGGTGTGTATTATGGCCATAGGGCCTTAGCAAAAGTTTTCTTTCCACGAATAATTCCCGATTTAGATGAAATGCATGCTCATGAAAGTGAACATTTTGAAATTTTTGGAGCACTCATAAATAGTAGAGGGTCACGCAAAGCAACTCTCCCGATTATGTGGTGTGCTGGCGGTATTGTTTATGGTCTTTTTATTGCTCTTTTTGGAGTCAATTCGATCTGGGTAAGTACTGCTACTATTGAAAAAATTGTAAGCACAGAGTTAAATTTAGCTGCCAAATTTTTCAAAGAGAATGACAACGTAATTTATTCTGCGGTTCAAAAAATAAAATTAGATGAAGAACATCATCATGAGATAGCATCAAGCCGGGCTATATTTACAGGGATACTACCAAATTTAATTCAAATTTCCTCAACCAAGCTATCATATTTGGCAAAGTACCTTGCTGCTCGTGTATAAATGCCTAACCCACGCCCTGAGGGCGACAGTCAAGTAGTTTTTACAACCATCCCTGCCGAAACCAGTAGCGGCGAACCCCGGCGCCTGAGCGAATTCAAGTAAGCGGACTCGTCATAAGGTGTGCGGTTTTGCCAGCACCGGCAGAGAATACGAATCCACTTAAAAGACAGCACTCGTACCGCGACTCGATGTGAGCAACCTTTCTCGCGTTGCTGGCGGTAAAAAGCCCCCGCCCAGTAGGAGCGCGGAATCGTTTCAGCAGCACATTCGACAAAGGTCTGGCGCAGGAACTTGGGGCATTGCCAACGCCAGTGTACCCAGCATTTCTTGCCACATTTCCCCATCACTCAGCGCTAAACTCGGGGTACAATTCCTATTATTTTTACGGAGACATTAGCCATGGGAAATCAACTCGAATTACTCGAAGCCGAAGCCCTGAAACTAACTTCCGGTGAACGTGCAGCTTTGGCCCAGCTATTGCTTGCCAGTCTTGACGAAGATATCGAGATTGAGGAGGCGTGGGCCACTGAAACCGAGCGCAGAATTGCTGACATTGAAAGTGGAGCGGTACAGGTCATTCCGATTGCTGACGCTCTGGCACAGGTCCGTGCAGCACTGAAGTGAAGCTCGTCATTACTCCACCGGCACTCGCCGAGCTGCATGATGCAGCAGCGTTCTATAAGCTGAAAGCGAATGTCGAGCTCGGTCTCGCCTTTGTGGCTGAGTTTGAGCGAACGGCCAGTTTTGTTCTGGACAACCCCCTGCTCGGTACAGTGTTTTATAGCACTCGCCGGCGATATATCCTCCGTCGATTTCCATACAGCATTATTTATCAGGTCACCGCAGAGGAGCTTCGAATTCTTGCCGTGGCACATCACAGGCGGCTTCCTGGCTATTGGACGCAACGGAAATAGTATGCCGTTCCAATGACCAGCCCGGCGTTCAAGCGCAAACATGCAAGCAAACATGCAAGGGTCAGGCTTTACGTTTTACATTAGAAAGGTTGAATGTAGTTTGTAAGGCCTGACCCCAAGATTTTCAAGCGGGACGCCGCAAAAGCGCCGCGCCCCTTAGCTTCACGTTGAGGCTGTAGAAAAACTATTTGATGAAAAATTGGAGTAGTGATGAACCAAATTCGACCTCTCAAAATGCGTTGTGTTCGACGATCGTCTAGTTGTGAGGGGTTGAAAGACCCCCGAAAAATGATGTGTCCGACCCCTCAAGTACTTTTTCTACAACCTCGTTAGGCTTTAAAGGAAAATGTATGCTCAAAAAATTTACTGATGGTTTGATTTTTGGTGCCGGCTTTGCAATTTCATGCATGGTGTTATTGTTCTTGTTTGGTTCCCTGATATTCCCTATGTTCGTGAGCAAACATATTGATTATCCCACTGACATTGAACAATCAAATGTCGAGGCTCATTCTCAACCTTCCATACCATTTCACGAATTAGGACTGGAGGATCAAATCAAGCAGTCTAGTGTTATTGCTTTGGCAAAATTTGAGCCAGCTCCTGATGGCAAAATGAAAGCGATATTAAAAGAATTTTTGAAAAAAGAGCCAGGAGTAACTCTTTATTACAACATTGGTGATGAACATGCATCCTCAAGCTACTATCCTAAAGAAAATAGAAGTCATGGTGATGGGCTTGTTATTTTTTTTACAGGTTCACCAGCCAATATGAAATTGGCTATGTCTTATTCAGGCGACCGCATTCACGGCCTTGGCGATTTACCAATTGAATTACTAAGAAAAAAGTGTGGAGAGCCTAATGCAAAATAATAGGCTTCAATCCAAGGTTTCTCGGTGTCACAAGCCTAACCCACGCCCCTGAGGGTGACAGTCAAGTAATTTTTGCATGCAAGGGCCTTACATTTTACATCCGTGCCTATGCTTAGTGCTCTGCAGCTTCGACGTGCAATTTCAGCCCCAAGGCTTTTATCACCTTCATTACTGTAGCGAATTCAGGGTTGCCGTTTTCGGATAGGGCTTTGTACAGTCCCTCGCGGGCTAGTCCGGTATCGCGTGCAAGCTGGGTCATGCCGCGCGCACGGGCGATGTTACCCAGGGCCTTGGCGATAAAGGCAGCATCATCGCCAGCTTCTTCAAAGCAGGCTTCAAGATACTGCGCCATATCTTCGTCAGTCTTTAAGTATTCGGCAGTATCGTATGGGGTGGTCAGGGTTTTGGGCATGTTAGTCTCCTAAAGGTTGCGCGCCAGTGTCTGCGCGAGTTTGATATCTTTTGCCTGAGTGCTTTTATTGCCGCCTGCCAGCAAGATAATGATTTGGCTGTTGCGTTCGGTGTAGTAAACACGCCAACCGCTGCCAAAATGCAGCCGCAATTCGCTTACTCCTTCGCCTACCGGGGCGACATCACCCGCGTTTCCATCCTGCAGCCGGTCTATCCGCACCAGGATGCGTGTCTTAACCTGCTTGTCTTGCAGGCTGTCAAACCAGTCTTGATATTCGCGGGTTTTCTCAAGGGTTTTCATGGTGGCACTGTAATCCATGGATTACAGATTGTAAAGCATGTTTTCTGATGGGAATTTGCTTCAATTGATTGGGATTTTGGTAGCCGGTCAGGATTGTCTGGATAGTGTGTTTAAAGGAAAATTAAGAGTTAAGTCTACAATCCTGCTCATCGTCTGCATACCTGACAATTTTCAATCCGTTATGAATGACTGCTATGGAAATTATTCTCGAATGTCTCTTGTTGGCCGGAAGCAGCAGCTGCTAGCAAATCCTACTATTGCCCACTTTGGCCGATAAGCTGCCATTCTCAACTGTATCCCCGACGCGTCGCATAATGATCGGGCTCACGCTTTTTCCAGTCGCTATAAGTAGTTGAAGCCGTAACCGCCTAAAATAGGCTGCATTTGTAAATATTCGATTTTATTGAATATTTTATGATTTTCAGTGTATTTTAATTTGTCTGGGTACGCTTCCGTTCCAGCCACACCATATACAGCACCGGCAATAAAAACAGCGAGATCAGCGGTGCGCTCAGCATGCCGCCGACGAGCGGGGCGGCGATGCGTTTCATTGTGTCGGCGCCGTCGCCCTGGCTGAACATGATGGGCAGCAGGCCGGCGATGATGACGGCAACGGTCATCATTTTGGGGCGGATGCGGTTGAGTGCGCCGGCGATGATGGCTTCGCGAATGCTGTGGGCGGTGTGCGGGCCGTTGTGGCTGGCGAGAACCTGGTCGATATACAGCAGCATCACCACGCCGAATTCCACCGCCAGCCCGGCCAGCGCAATGAAACCCACCGCGACGGCGACCGACAGCTGGTAGCCCAGCGCATACACCATCCAGAAGCCGCCCACCAGCGCAAAGGGCAGCACGCTGAAGATCAGCAGCGGTTTGCTGAGCTGGCGGAAATAGCTGTAGAGCAGCAGCAGCACCACGGCCAGCGTGGCGGGAATGACCCATAGCAGTTTTTGTTTGGCGCGTGCGAGCTCGGCAAACTGGCCGGACCAGCTCATTGCATAGCCGGGGGGCAGTGTCACCTGTGCGGCCAGCGCGCGGTTGGCGCGTTCCACATAGCCGCCGATATCGCGCGTTGCGAGGTCGACAAAGACATAGCCGATTAAACGCCCGTTTTCGCTTTTGATTTCGGTGGGGCCGTCGGTGATGCTCAAATTTGCAAGCAATGACAAGGGCACCTGCGCGCCATTGGGCGCGGTGATGCGCGCGGCGGCGATGGCTTTTAAGGAATCGCGAAACGCGCGCGGATAGCGCAGGTTAACCGAGTAGCGCTCGCGCCCGGCGAGCATGGTGGTGACGGTGGCACCGCCGATGGCGCCTTCCACCATGCGTTTTACTTCGGCGGTTGAAATGCCGTGGCGCGCGGCCTGGAAGCGGTTTATCTCGATATCGATATAGCGTCCGCTGGCGGCGCGCTCGGCAAACACCGCGCGCGTGCCGGGCACATTTTTAAGCGCCACTTCGATGTTTTGCGCCGCCTCGCTGATGCCCGCCAGATCGGCACCGCTGACCTTGACACCCAGCACGGTGCGGATGCCGGTGGAGAGCATGTCGATGCGGGTGCGGATGGGGTAGCCCCAGGCATTGGTGAGGCCGGGCAGCTGCACGCTGGCATCCAGCCTGCGGATGATGTCGTCGATGGTGACGCCCGCTGCCCACTGCGCGCGCGGCTTGAGCAGGATGGTGGTTTCCAGCATCGACAGCGGCGCGGGGTCAGTTGCGCTGTCGGCGCGTCCGGCCTTGCCGAACACGCGCTCCACTTCGGGCACGCTGCGTATCAGGCGGTCGGTAATCTGCAGCAGGTTGGCGGCTTCGTCGATGGAGATACCCGGCACGGTGCTGGGCATGTACAGCAGATCGCCCTCGTTCAGCGGCGGCATGAATTCGCTGCCGAGGCGCGACAGCGGCCAGGCCAGGCTGAGCAGGCACAGCAGCGCGATGATGAAGGTGTTGCGGCGGTTGGCCAGCGCGCGCAGCAGCAGCGGCTTGTAGCCTGCCAGCAGCCAGCGGTTGAGCGGGTTTTCTGTTTCGGGGCGAATGCGGCCGCGAATAAAATAGCCCATCAGGATGGGCGTCAGCGTCACCGCCAGCGCGGCGGCAGCGGCCATTGCGTAGGTCTTGGTATAGGCCAGCGGCGCGAACAGTTTGCCTTCCTGGCCGCTGAGCGCAAATACCGGCAGGAAGGAAACGGTGATCACCAGCAGCGAGAAGAACAGGGCAGGGGCGACTTCAACAGATGCCATACGCGCAACCTCCCAGTAGTCCGGGTTGGGGCCGGAGCGTTCCAGATGCTTGTGCATATTCTCTATCATCACCACCGCCGCATCTACCATCGCGCCTATCGCAATGGCAATGCCGCCGAGTGACATGATGTTGGCGTTGATGCCCTGCAACTGCATCACCCACAGCGCGGCGAGGATGCCCAGCGGCAGGCTGACCACCGCCACCAGCGCCGAGCGCAGATGGAACAGAAAGACGAGGCATACCAGCGCGACCACGATACTCTCCAGCACCAGTTTGTCGCGCAGGTTTTGCGTGGCGCGCAAAATTAAACTGGAGCGGTCGTAGGTGACGACCAGCTCGACGCCGGCCGGCAAGCCTGCGCGCAGTGTGTTCAGTTTTTCCTTGACGGCCTCTACCGTGTCCAGGGCATTGTGGCCGTGGCGCATCACCACGATGCCGCTGACGGCTTCGCCTTCACCATCCAGATCGGTGACACCGCGCCGCGCTTCGGGGCCGATCTGGATATTTGCCACTTGCCCCAGTTTGAGCGGATAACCCTGCGCATCCTGACCCACCGCCACCTCGCGCAAATCGGCGATGGATTTCAAATAGCCTTTGGAGCGCACCATGTATTCCGCGCGCGCCATTTCCAGCACCGCGCCGCCACCGGACTGGTTTGCCGCCTGTATGGCTTCGGCCACGTGCTCGAAGCTCAGCTTGTAGGTGGCGAGTTTGTTGGGATTGAGTTCGACCTGGAATTGTTTGGCGGCACCGCCCACCGTGGCCACTTCAGCCACGCCAGGCACGCTCTGCAATTCGTACTTCAGGAAAAAATCCTGCAAGGCGCGCAATTCAAAATTATCGAGTTTGCCGCTGCGATCCACCAGCGAGTACTGAAAGACCCAGCCGGTGCCGGAGGCATCAGGACCCAGTGTGGGGGTAACGCCCGGGGGCAGTTGCGACATTGCCTGGGAAATGGATTCCAGCACGCGCGAGCGGGCCCAGTAGGGGTCGGTGCCGTCGCGGAAAATGACGTAAACAAACGATTCGCCAAACATCGAAAAACCGCGCACCGCCTGCGTGCCGGGCACCGACAGCAGCGCGGTGGTGAGGGGGTAGGTGACCTGGTCTTCCACTTCCTGGGGCGGCTGGCCCATATAGGGCGTTTTTACAATCACCTGCACATCCGACAGGTCGGGGATGGCATCCAGCGTGACATGCCGCGCGCTGATGATGCCGCCAATCGCAATGGCAACACAGAGCAGCAGCACCAGCAGGCGATTGCGTAATGACCATTCGATTATTTTTACGATCATGCGGTGACTCCGTGCCTGTTGATCTTTACATAATTCATGACGTTTCTTTCTGAGTTCACGATGTAGCTTGTTTCATCATTTAAAAATTTAAATCTCCCTGACCACCACTTTTGAAAAGTGGGGAATCAACTGCACTTTGACCGGAGAATATTCCCCACTTTATTAAAGGGGGGTCAGGGGGGAGAGCTTGCGAGGGGGCCTGATGTTGATTTTTTTTGATCATAGCGTTGTGCCGTATCGGCAATCGACGCGGCAGCATCGAGTAGGAATTGCCCGTTGACCGCAACCTTGTCGCCGGCCTCCAGCCCGTCGCGAACCACGATGCGATCGGCGCTGCTGATACCTGCTTCAATTTCCTGCGGCATGAAATGGCCGTTCTCTAGCGCGCGCATCACGAAGTTGCCGCGCCCGCTTCTGATGACCGCGCTGGCGGGTATGCTCAAAGCGGTGAATGGTGTGCCCTTGATGGTGACATCGGCGTAATCGCCCAGATGCCTTTCGGCGCCGAGTTTGAAGGGTATGCGCGCGCGCACGGTGCGTGCTTCACCTTCGCTGATGGCACTCATGCCGGTAAGCCGGGTGTGCATGCTTGCACCATCGGCAAACTCCACTGTTACGGTGTCGCCCTCTTGCACCTGGCCGGCCTGGTCGGGGTAGAGCACCACTTCCAGCCAGGCGCGGCCGGAATCTGTGCAACTGAGGATGTCCGTCATGGTTGCCACTGTCATGCCGGCATGCGCGCTGACTTCGGTTACGGTGCAGGCATGTTGTGCGCGGATGGTGACGATCTCAAGCGATTTTCCCTTGTGGATGAGTTGTTGCAGCATCGCATCGCTGAAGCCGGCAAGCTTCAGGCCTGAGGTAAGCCGCTCGCCATCGCGCGACATCGGCAGCAGCATGGAGCTGATTTGTTCTTCGGTCTGGCTCATGCCTTTTGTTATTTCCTCGCGCCCTGCGGGGTCCTGGCCATGCAGGCTTTCCAGCATTTGCCGATTCCGTGTTCGCGTTTCATCGGCGCTTTTCAGCGACTGGCTACGGCGCTTGTAATAGTCGATATATTCATTTTGCAGTTGTAAAAGATCCTGCGAAAATATTTCGTATAGCGGCTCGCCGGCGGCGATGCGCTGGCCGGGTCGCGCTGCATGCAGCTTGACCAGCACGCCTTCTACCGTGGGTGTGATGCGCTGCGTGGCACCCGCATCGGCGATGAGTGTGGCATATGCGCGTGTTTCGCGCCCAAGCGGGCCGAGCTCTGCTGTTGCCAGGCGTACGCCAAATTTCTGCTGCGTGGATGTGTCCACATGTATTTGTGCGCCGGCGCCACGCTGGCCAGTTTCGCTATTTGCGGCCGGGACCAGATCCATGCCGCAGATCGGGCAGGTGCCGGGATGGTCCTGCACAATATGCGAATGCATGGGGCAGATATATACGGCCTGGGTGCCAGAGGATAAGTCCAGCCGGGGCACGGCAGTGTCGCCGCGCTGCCCCAGCCAGTAACCGGCCGCCAGTGTTATGACGACAAGCAATAAAATCGGGAAAATGCGTTTCATAAATTTCCAGTGCGATTGTGTAACCATCATATACAAAAGGGGACTAAAAAAAAGGGGAGCGAAGGCTCCCCTTGTTAAAGGTGCAGCTAATTTACGTCACATTGATACGTGTGCGCGCCGTACCCATAACCTTGCCGGTAATCCAGTGTATAAATTGCACGGTCACTGTGTAGCTGCCGGTGGTGGTTGGTTTAATGATGCAGTCATAGCGCTCGGCCGAAGATGCCTCTATGGATTTGGTGCTCCATGCCGCAGGCAGCGGGCGACCGTCGGATGCGACCACGCTGACAGTTAATCCACCAAAATCAATTTTCTGCGGGTGGAAGCCGGCACAGATGTAACGAACCAGGGCGGTTTGTCCCACGCGCATATTCACAGCCATTGCAGTCAGTGCGGAGTTTGCACCATCGACACCGGTGATGATGAAATATTTCGGGTTCAGGTTGTTCAGTCCCGCATCGCCGCCGCAGGTTGCCGCAGCCCAGTCCAGGGTGTGCCATGCGGGATCGATTTCATCGCAGGCCCAGATTGCTTCCACGTCATAGATGGGCCCGTTTTTAAACGCGCGTTTGGTGCCCACCGGGTCGGTCGCAAGCGGTTTGGGATCGATAATCAGGCCTCCGTACATGCCCATTTCCGCGTGCAGCGGGGTGTTGGTGTGGCAGTGGTAGAAATAGGTGCCGGCATTCGAGGCTTTCCACTGATAGGTGTAAGTACCGCCGGTAACGTCGTGCGAGAAGTGACCGACACCGTCGTTTTCCATGCTGGGTTCAATACCGTGATGATGGATGGTGTGCATCCACATCATATTGACGGTCAGGCTGGTATGCACAATCTGGCCTTCAGTGACACGGATCGCGGGAGAAGGAAATGCACCTCCTCCGCCTCCCATGCCACCGCCGCCACCGGCAGCCAGATCGGTGAAGCCCCAGATCGTCACAGAGCGTCCATCATCCATCAGCATCGAGCCGTTCATATAAATACCGCGACTAAAACTTACATCGGGTGTGACCCGACCCGGTGTCGCAGGTGTTCCCGGATAAACATAACAGGCTTGTCCCATACCGCCGCCACCGCCATCATTCATTCCCATGATTTATCTCCTCGAATTTTTAAAATATTTTTAATGGAATTCAATTTCGGTCATTGCGCCGAATTGATAGAGCCCGCCACCGGCTGTTTGCGACATTTCATCATGCAGGTGCATGGGGAAGTGCCCGGTCGTGACCGGAGGGTAGGCGTCCGGTGGTGGCGCGAACGGGAAGATTGCATCGATCTTGCCGAGGTTGTTGCGCAAGTAGAGTGAATCTTTTTTCCATACGGAAGGGCGCACCGTGCCGTTATTGGTGAGCCATTCCATATGGTTGGCATGGGTGTGCACTGAGTGCGAGCACATGCCTGCATTGAGCATGCGCAACAGGGTGCGGTCACCAACGCTTCCCGACAGTTTCGAGCGCGGGTCGTAAAGCGCGTCGATGAGGGGCTCGCCGTGGCTCGTTGCACCGGGCGGACGCGATGACAAGCCGTTAATGGTGAAGTAGCGCGGTGTGAAGGTGGATGGAATGGTGGTGTTAAGGCGTACCGCATTGTGCAGGGCCGGGTCGATATCATTCAGAATCCAGAATAGTTGCTTGTTCGCCTTGAACGTGGGGCTGCCTGCATACAGTGTGGTGCTGCTGCCGGACGGCATAATCGCCAGTCCGCCGTGCAAACCAAGGAAGCGGTTATAGCTGGTGACGTTGTCATAAAACATGTAAGAACCGGCTTTGCCTGCTGGAATGGTGTAAGTGATTTTACCGGTGGCGCCGCTGGCAATGTTGCCGGTGCTGGCCAGCGGTGGATCACCTGCCTTGAGGCCGCCAATCACGAAGTTATGTGTCTTCAGCAGACGGTTGATGACGGTGATGCTGAGGGTATCGCCTTCCTGGCAGATGATGTGGCTGGCAGGCAGCGATAAAGCCGATGGAGAATCGCCAAAGCTCTTGAAGTAAACAGAGACACCATCCGGCATGGTGCGTGTGCCATCATTGATGTAATAAGTCTTGCTGATGGTGGCGGCTTCCGCTCGTGGCGTCCAGCTCAATATCCCTGTGCCCATCATTGTTGTTGCGAGACCTGCCCCGCCAACTTTTAAGAAATCCCTTCTATCCATTACGCTTCTCCTAGTAACATGCTTGTTAAAGACAGGTTTTATTGGTTTGCAAATAACCTTTTATTGTTTTTTTGGGGTAACTTCTCCGTAGTCGAGTACGGTTAAAGTTTTCGCACTTTCACCGTACTTGAGTACGGTGTCAAGCAGAAGAAAAAGTTAGAAATTAATTAAATAACTGTTAGCTAATCAATTGAATGCTAATGTTTTTTGAATTTAAAGAAATTATTTATACGGTATTAAGCTTTTTTTGTGGTTTTTATGAGACGAAATAAATTTTTTGACCTTTCGATTTACATGGGTAAATTCAGATTTGGAATAAAAATTTTGAAAAATACGTCTCAAAATTGAAGTTGTTCTGCTTAAAACGCCACAAGAGTATTGGCTGTAATCTCCTTTATCTGGAAATCTGATGAAAATTCGAAATTGGTTTTGCTGCCGTGTTTTTTCCCTGCGCTTGTTTATGGCATTAGCGCTGGTATTCTCCTGGAGCCTTGCGGGAGCTGCCGAGCAACTGCTGAACCAGTTAAAAACCAGCCCGTCTCCTTATCTTGCCATTCATGGGGATGATCCCGTTGCCTGGCAGGAATGGAAGCCGGCAACACTGGAAATGGCGCGCCAGCAAAACAAATTGCTGTTCGTATCAATCGGTTATTTTTCCTGTCACTGGTGCCATGTGATGCAGGCGGAAAGTTATAAAAACGCGGAGATCGCCGCATTGATCAATCAGAATTTCATTCCGGTAAAAGTGGATAGAGAGCTGGAGGTGGCGCTGGATGCCGAGATGATTGCGTTTGCACAGGGTACGCTGGGCTCCGCAGGGTGGCCGTTGAATGTGTTTATCACGCCGGAAGGATATCCTCTCTACGCAATACTTTACGAAAAGCCCGATCGTTTTAACGGCATGCTTGTTGCGCTGAGTGATGAGTGGAAAAAAAATAGCGACGGTCTGAAGACCATTGCCCAGAATGCGCTAACGGAAAAACCGGCCCCGGTAAAAATAAAGCCCACTGCTGCGCTGGCGCTGGGTTACCGCAAGCAACTGGTGCAGGAGGCGCTGGCTCAGGCCGATGTCATGAATGGCGGCATCAATACCCCGCGCAAATTTCCGCTTGCTCCGCAGTTGGCTGTTTTGCTGGAAATTGAAGCACGCAAGCATGATGCCAGGCTGGCCGAGTGGCTGCGGCTCACCCTGGATCAAATGTCACAAAATGGTTTGCGCGACCATGTGGGCGGCGGTTTTTTTCGTTATACCGTGGATCCGGATTGGCACACTCCGCATTTTGAGAAAATGCTGTATGACAATGCCCAGCTGGCGATGATTTATCTGCGCGCAGCCAGCATACTCAAGCAGCCGGCTTACCGCGACATTGCAATTGAAACACTGGATTTTATGCTGGCTGAAATGCGCATGGGCCCCGCTTTTGTAACCAGCATTTCCGCGCTGGATGAGCAGGGAAGAGAGGGCGGAGCATATCTGTGGAGCAGGGAAGAGCTTGAAGCCATGCTTCACCCTGATGAGTTTGCCCTGGTTGGCAGAATATGGGGGATGGAAGCGGCCGCAGAGTTTGATCTCGGGTATTTGCCCATGAACCGGAAACAGCCGACACCTGTTGAACAAAACGCACTTGGGCAGATTTATGCAAAGCTGTCACAGCGCCGCATGCATCAGGCCTTGCCCAAAGATATCAAGCTGCTGGCAGGTCTCAATGGTCTGGCGCTGGCCGCTTTCAGCGAGGCTGCTGATATTGCCCCAAGGTTTCGTCAGGCTGCGAAAGAGTTGCATGCTTTTATGCGTGAGCGCTTATGGCAGGATGGCGTGCTGTATAAGGGTATGAGTCGCGAGCAGTTGCTGAATTCTGGCGATCTTGAAAGCTATGCTTACAGCGCATATGGTCTGATGCGTTATGCAACACTCAGTGGCAACGCTGAAGATGTTAAATTAGCCGGCCAGATTGCCCAGGCTGCCTGGAAAAAATTCCATACGCCGCATGGCTTTGTACTTGAAGAGAGTAGTGCGCTGGCCAAGCCTTATTATCAGAGTGTGGTTGAGGATGGTCCCTTGCCTTCGCCATCCAGTATCCTGATCGATGTCAGTTTGCGTTCGGGGGACAGGGTGCTGCATGAGCAGGCACGCAATGCCTTGGCGGAGGGTGAGGTGTTGCAGAAGCAGGGTTTGTTCTGGTTTGCCAGCCAGGTGAGTGCATTAAACCGGCTTTTTCAGAAAAATTAGGCGTGTAGCTCTGAGCGGTGAGATTGTTGCAGGCAAAAAAATGCCCCTGAACCAAAGGGGGAGGTCAGGGGCAAAAAGTCTTTTACCTATTGGCTAAGACACCCGCTCAGGGAGGAGAAACGGGGGATGACGAATCATCCATGTAAGTATATTAGCATATGATTAATTAAATATGCAAGTTTTATAATATAAGAAATATATTACCGGGTTGAAAAAAGCTAATAAATGAAATATCTGCTTGGTTATTCAGAAGAAATTAAACGTCAGGCAAGTATTCTCCTCAGCCAGAACAGGTTGTCAGAGGTCTTGTTGCAAAAATATCCGGCAGTTCACGATATTCGCAGCGATAGCGCGCTTTATCACTATGTTATTGATCTTAAAAATAATTATATCCGCAATGCGCAATCGCCCAGCAAGGTGATGTTTGATAACGATATACGGGCGATCCAGCGTGCGCTTGGTTTGCATACGGCAATTTCCAGGGTGCAGGGTGGCAAACTCAAGGCCAAAAACGAGATCAGGATTGCATCGCTGTTTAAGGAGGTGCCGCCCGAATTTTTGAAAATGATTGTTGTGCATGAGTTGGCCCATTTGAAAGAAAAAGACCACAACAAGGCCTTTTACAAGCTGTGCGTCAGCATGGAGCCTGATTATCACCAGATCGAACTGGACTTGCGCCTGTATTTAACCCATGTGGATTTGCTGGGTAAGCTGGAATGGAGCCGCAGGAGCTGACCGGTTTGCTTGATCTCAAAAACGGCAATACCATCCACAGATTTCGCAGATTGACACAGATTTTATGCGCTTATTGGTGATGACTGCACCACCCATAAGGTGCATGCATAGGCGATGCAATCTGTAGTTTAATCTGTGAAAATCTGCGAAATCTGTGGACAAACGCTTTTTCTGGTTTGATCGCTTTGTCATTAAACCGTCGTTATGGTTTAATCGCAGTCTATGGAACGTTCGTTTAAAACTGTTGCTTTAATCGGCAAATACAAGACCCCCGCGATTGCAGAGCCGTTGCTGCGGCTGGCCTCTTTTCTGGCGGATAACGGTGTCACCGTGGTGGTGGATAACCTGACCGCGGAACATCTGAAGGATAATCCCTACCGCGTTCTGGCACTGGAAAATATGGGCGGCATGGTTGATCTGGCCGTGGTGCTGGGCGGCGATGGCACCATGCTGAATATCGCGCGCACCCTGGTTCCCTTCAAGATTCCATTGGTGGGGGTGAATCAGGGGAGACTGGGGTTTTTGACGGATTTGTCGATCGACTCGATGCAGCAGAGTATTGCGGCGATGCTGAAGGGGGAGTTCGTCACCGAGCAGCGCATGCTGCTGGCAACCCGGGTATTGCGCAATGGCGAGGAGATTTTCAGCTCGCAGGCATTTAACGAGGTTGCGGTGCATCGCAGCAATGTCAGCAGCATGATTGAATTCGAGGTGCGCATTAACGGCGAGTATCTGTATAACCAGCGCGCCGATGGCCTGATTGTGGCGACGCCGACAGGCTCGACAGCTTATGCACTGTCTGCCGGCGGACCGATTGTGCATCCCTCGCTGAATGTGATTTCCCTGGTGCCGGTCTGTCCGCATACCCTGAGCAACCGACCGATTGTGGTGGGCGGAGAATCGGTGATTGAAATTCTGATGCACCGCACCGAGGATGTGCGCGTGCGTTTCGACAGCCACACTTATTTTGATTTGCACCTGCATGACACGCTGATGGTGACACGCTATCCTGACCCCGTCTGCCTGCTGCATCCGGTCGGGCATAGCTACTATCACACCCTGCGCGAAAAATTACTCTGGAATAAAACCCTTTAAGCCATGCTGAAATATTTAAGTATCCGTGACTTTGTCATTGTCGAGTCACTCGAACTCGATTTCGCCGCGGGCTTCACCGCACTTACCGGTGAGACCGGTGCGGGTAAATCCATTCTGATCGATGCCCTGTCGCTGGCGCTGGGCGAGCGCGGCGATGCGGCGATGGTGCGCACGGGCTGTGAGCGTGCGGAAATCAGCGCGGAATTCGATATTGGCAAGCTGCCGCAAGTGCAGGCCTGGCTGGTGGAGCAGGGGCTGGAAGGCGATGCGGGCGTGTGCCTGATGCGCCGTGTGCTGGATGCAAACGGACGCTCGCGCGGCTTCATCAATGGCAGCACCGCCACCCAGCAGCAGATGCGTGCGGTGGGCGAGTTTCTGCTGGATATCCACGGCCAGCATGCGCACCAGTCGCTGTTGCGTGCCGATGCGCAGCGCGAAATTCTGGATGGCCATGCCAGTCTGAACCGCGATGCCAGTGCCGTGTCCATGTTGTTCCGCGACTGGCAAACCCTGCATAACCGCCGCATGCAGCTGGAAAAAAATGCCGCCACGGTGCTGGCCGAGCGCGAGTTGCTGGTGTTTCAGCGGCGCGAGCTGGAAAATCTGAAATTCAGCGTTGTCGAGTGGGATGAGTTGCAGGCCGAATATGCACGCCTGTCACATGCGGCGAGCTTGCTGGAGACAGCGCAATTTGGCGTGGAGGTGTTGAGCGAGGCCGATACCTCCTGTCTCGCGCAATTGAATGCGTTGACCGCGCGGGTGCGGGCAGGTGTTGAATTTGATGCGGGCTTGAAAGACACGCTGACGATGCTGGAAAGCGCGCAGAACGATTTGCAGGAAGCGGTATATGCGCTGCGTCATTACCAGCAGGATCTGGATGCCGATCCGCAGCAGCTGCGCGAGCAGGAGCAGCGCATGGCCGCGATTGTGGAGGCGTCGCGCAAATACCGTGTCAGCCCCGAAGCTCTGCCGCAAGCGCTGCAGGGCATCGTGGCACGGCTGGATGAGCTGGGTGGTGATGCCGATATTGACGAGTTGGCGAGACAGGATAAGGCTGCGCACGAGCTTTATCTGGCGGCTGCCAAAAAATTGAGTGCGGCACGCAAGCAGGCGGCAGACAAGCTGTCGCAGGAAATAACGCTGGCAATGCAGACGCTGGCCATGCAGGGCGGAAGCTTTGCGGTGGCTTTGCTGCCGCTGGCGGAAGGCAATGCGCACGGTCTGGAAGCGATAGAGTTTCAGGTTGCCGCCAATCCAGGTGCGCCGTTGCGCGGTCTGGCCAAAGTTGCTTCAGGAGGCGAGCTGTCGCGCATCAGCCTGGCGATACAGGTTGCCGCCAGCCAGGCCGCAACCGTGCCGACACTGATTTTTGACGAGGTTGACAGCGGCATAGGCGGGCGCGTGGCGGAGATCGTCGGCGGCCTGCTCAGGCAACTGGGCAAGCACTACCAGGTGATGTGCGTGACCCATCTGCCACAGGTCGCCGCCATGGCCGATGCGCAGTGGCAAGTCAGCAAGGCGGCGGCAGATGGCGTGACCCTGAGTCACATCAAGGTGCTGAAACCCGCAGAGCGTGTGGAGGAAATTGCGCGCATGCTGGGCGGTGTCAAAATAACCGATACGACGCTCAAGCACGCGGCGGAAATGCTGGGAATGTCCGCTTAAGGTATCATGCTGGCTGTTTTGTAAAAAGTTTAAAGATCAATGTTCAAAAAATTCATTCTGATTGCCTTTCCCGCGATATTGCTTGCATTCGGCGGGTGTTCATCTTTCTATCCGTACAAGATGGAAATTCGCCAGGGTAACTATATAAGTCCCGAGATGAGCAAGAAAATCAAGCTTGGCATGTCACGCCAGCAGGTCACCAGCATACTTGGCTCGCCACTGGTGAGCGATGTATTTCACGCTAACCGCTGGGACTATATTTACCGTTTTGAAGAGAAGGGCAAGCTGGTAGCGCAACAGCGCCTTACCCTGTTTTTTGACGGCGATTTCGTCAGCCGCATAGAGGACAGGCTGGCAGGAGAAAATAATGTTTCCGGGAACCAGTCTTCAGCGACTAAGCCTGCCGATCCCGCTCCTGCAAAGTGATTAACGCATATTACCGGGGTTCAATATGAGCAAAATAAAAGTTGTTGTTGCCGGCTGTACCGGACGTATGGGGCTTGCCCTGCTGGATGGCGTGATGCAGTCGGATGACCTGACACTGCACGCGGCGCTTGATCATTCTGTGAGCACGCACCTGGGCCGGGATGCAGGGGAACTGATCGGCGGCACCTGCGGCATCAAGATTACTGCGGATGTGGCCGCCGCTCTGAAAGGCGCGGATGTGCTGATCGACTTCACCCGCCCCGAGGGCACGCTGGAGCATCTGGCCGTGTGCGAGAAGCTGGGCGTGAATATTGTGATCGGTACCACCGGGTTTAATGCGCAGCAGAAGGCGCTGCTGGGTGTTGCGGCGCAAAAGATAGGCGTGGTGTTTGCGCCCAATATGAGCGTGGGTGTGAATCTCACTTTCAAGCTGCTGGAAATGGCCTCGAAGGTGCTCTCGCATGGCTATGACATTGAAATTGTCGAGGCGCATCACCGCCACAAGGTGGATGCGCCCTCCGGCACCGCGCTGGGCATGGGCGAAGTGATTGCCAAAACGCTGGGCCGCGACCTTGCAAAGTGTGCGGTTTATGGTCGCGAAGGTGTAACCGGCGAGCGTGACCCTTCCACCATAGGCTTTGCTACGGTGCGCGGTGGCGATATTGTGGGTGACCATACCGTGATGTTCGCCGGTATCGGCGAGCGTATTGAAATTACCCACAAAGCCAGCAGCCGTGCCACTTTTGCACTGGGTGCACTGCGTGCGGCGCGCTTCCTGACTTCGAATATGGCGGGTATGTACGATATGCAGGATGTGCTGAATTTAAAAGATAAGTAATTGATTATATTGGATATTTAAGATGATAAGTAATGTCTCACGTTTCACGCAGGCGCTTGCCAAATTTGATGCTGCCAATGCGCAGGACCCCAATCAGGAAGTATTCGAAGGCAAGTCCTATCCCAAGGAATTGATCTACGCGCAGCGCATGACAGCGATGCTGAACCAGTTTGCACCGGATGCGTCGGAAGCCGTTCAGCTCGCTGTGCGCTGCCAGCATATCTGCCGCTGGAAGAGCCCGCGCAATGCCTATCCCATGGATGGTGTCGGCTATAAACAATGGCGTACCGATTTGTATAAATTTCACGGCGAAACGGCCGGCGCCCTCATGCGTGAAGCCGGTTACGACGAAGAAATGACAGGCAAAGTGCAGGCCTTGTTGCGCAAGGAGAAGCTCAAGGTCAATCCGGAAACGCAGTTGCTGGAAGATGTGGTTGACCTGGTTTTCCTGCAATATTATCTGGCTGATTTTGTTGTTAAATACAGTCATTACGATGAGGAAAAGCTGCTCGGTATTTTGCGCAAAACCTGGCGCAAAATGTCCGACAAGGGGCATGAAGCTGCCCTGAAACTGAATTACACACCGGAAATACTCGCGGTAATACAGAAAGCGCTGGCCGCTAATTGATGCAAATATTTTTAGTTAAGGAATACGGTAATGAGCATTGCAAATAATAATAAGGATGTGAGTTGGGCTGGCCGTTATGTAGCGGTCATAGTCGTTTCACTGATACTTGCCGCAGCAATCGGCAGCATGGATTTGTTCGAAAAGACATTTGTCATTCAGGGCAAGCTGAGTGCTTCGCATCTGGTGCGCTTCCTCGGCTATAGTTCGGCGCTGGCTGCGCTCTGGATGCTCGGGCAGCATGCCACGCTTGTGTTGCACAAGCAGGGCGGGCGCTGGGCTTTTATGCAGCATTTGATACTCCCGGTGGTCACGCTGGTGGTTGTTGCTTCAGTCAATTCAATTGCGCTATTGGTACTCAAACCGATGATGAATGCTGCCATGCACAATATTTATAACTGGGTATTTATTGTGGGGATACTGGCCTGTTCGGCCTGGGTGTTGATGGCGGTGCTGGGTCAGTCTGCCTCGTTGACGCAAGCTTTTACTTCCATTGCCGAGCGTATTGATGCAGTGGGGAAGACTAAAGAGTGCGGTGCCTGCAACACCAGCAATGAAGTCACGGCCAAATTCTGCAAGCGATGCGGGAAAGCATTGCCTGAAACAGCTGCGTAGTTGCAAACCGGCGTTTACCGGCGCGCTTAACCTTCGCTATGCTCAGGTTAGCTTGCACCGTAAACGAGCAAGCCTGTGCATTATTTGATGATTTTTTTCATTGCTTGCTGGACTTCAAGTTTGGCGTCGCGCTCTTTTTCGGTAGCTCGTTTATGGCTACAGCCGCTCGCAAGGCTCAGGTTAGCTTGCACCGCAAGCGGGGAGTTGATCAGGTGCGGGCTTTTTTCATTGCTTGCTGGACTTCGAGTTTCGCGTCTCGTTCACGTTCAGTTGCCCGCTTGTCATGTTCCTTCTTGCCCTTGGCGAGGCCGATGTTCAGTTTGATCAGGCTGCCCTTGTAGTGCATATCCAGTGGCATGATGGTGTAGCCGGCGCGCTGCACCTTGATAATCAGTTTTTCGATTTCGCGCGCATTCAGCAACAACTTGCGCGTGCGCGTCGGATCGGGATGAATGTGGGTGGAGGCATTCAGCAGCGGGCTGATATGCGCGCCGAATAGCTGCAGCGCGCCGTCCTTGATGGTGATGTAGGCTTCCTTGAGTTGCACGCGGCCGGCGCGTATGGCTTTGACTTCCCAGCCTTCCAGCATGAGGCCGGCTTCGTAGCGCTCTTCAATGAAGTATTCGTGAAATGCTTTTTTGTTTTGGACGATGCTCATATCTCGTATATTCTACCAGCTTTGCCTGCTTGCGAATTTTCATTAACCTCTTTCGGCACGCTTTGCCCTCATAAAATATGGCCGTCGTAGAAAAATCAGTATTGCTGCCGTTCAGTGCCGAGCAGATGTTTGTGCTGGTGGATAATGTCGCTGACTACCCGCAATTTTTGCCGTGGTGCGGTGGCACCAGCGTGACGGTGCTGGATGAAAACAGGGTCAGGGCGACGGTTGAAATTAATTATCACCATGTTAAACAAAGTTTTACCACCGAGAATGTGCGCGCGGTTCCGCAGCGTATCGATATTGCCCTGCTCGATGGGCCGTTTAAACATCTGGATGGGTGCTGGCAATTCATCGCTTTGGCGCCAACTGCCTGTAAAATAGAATTCCGGCTGAATTACGAGTTCTCGAACAAATTGCTGGAAAAAGTGGTGGGGCCGGTGTTCCATTACATTGCCTCCACTTTTGTGGAGGCATTTATCAAGCGTGCCGAGCAGGTATATAAAAAGTAACTGGCGATTCCAACCATGACCGAACAGAACATGACCAAGCCGATAAAAGTAGAGGTGCTGTATGCGTTACCGCAGGAGCAGACTTTGCTTGTTGTCCAAGTGCCGCAGGGCACCCTGCTGGCAGAGGCGGTCAAAATATCCGGCATGCTGGAGAAATATCCGGCTATCGATTTGGCCACTAACAAGGTTGGCATTTTCGGCAAGCTGAGCAAGCTGGACACGGTGTTGCGCGACAGGGACAGGATTGAAATTTATCGTCCGTTGATTGCCGACCCAAAAGAAATCAGAAAAAAACGTGCAGAAGAAGGCAAGGTCATGAAAAAAGGCGGCGGCGATGCTTGATTATGATCTGCATTGTCACTCCAATGTCTCGGACGGCCTGTTGCCGCCCGCCGAGCTGGTGGCCAGGGCGGCCGGTCGCGGTGTCAGGATTATGGCGTTGACCGACCACGATGATACCGGCGGTCTGGCCGAGGCCGCGCAGGTGGCCGCGCAGCATGAAATTGAATTTATCAACGGCGTGGAAATATCGGTCAGTTGGCGCAGCCATACGCTGCATATCGTCGGCTTGAACATTGATCCAGCCGATGCAGCCTTGCAAGCCGGTTTGCACAGCGTGCGCGAGGGCCGTGGCAATCGCGCCAGGCTGATGTCGGAGTCGCTTGCGCGTTCGGGTATCGGCGGTGCGCTGGAGGGGGCTTATCAGTATGCCGCCAATCCGGAAATTATCGGCCGCACGCACTTCGCGCGTTTTCTGGTGGAGACGGGCCATGCAAAAGATGTGCGCAGCGTGTTCAAGAACTTTCTGGTGAAGGGCAAGCCGGGTTTTGTGCCGCATCAATGGGCGGCGTTGCCGGATGCAATCAACTGGATCGTTGGCAGCGGCGGCATTGCGGTGATCGCCCATCCGGGGCGCTATACGTCGGGCAAGAAGCCGATGGGGCGCAAAACCCTGCGCGAAATGCTGGCAGAATTTGTGGAGCTGGGGGGGCGCGGCATCGAGGTGGTAACCGGCAGCCATACGCCGGAACAATATGCCGAATTCGCAAAGTATGCGACCGAGTTTAATTTGCTGTGTTCCTGCGGTTCGGATTTTCACGGCCCCGGTGAAAGCTATCGCGATCTGGGGCGTTTGCCGGACTTGCCGCTGGAGTGTCGCCCGATCTGGCAGGCATGGGAAAAAACACAGGTCAGCGTTTAAATCCCGTACAAATCAAATATTCACTTAAATTCTGATTCAACTATGTCGCAATTTTTTACGATACATGCCGATAATCCCCAGCCAAGGCTGATTAAACAGGCCGCCGAACTGGTGCGCAAGGGTGCGGTGATTGTTTATCCCACTGACTCGGGGTACGCGCTGGGCTGTCATCTGGGTGACAAGGATGCGGTGATGCGCATACGCAAGATACGCAATGTGGATGACAAGCATCACATGACGCTGGTGTGCCGCGACCTGTCCGAGATTGCGCATTATGCGCGCGTGGATAACGTGCAGTTTCGTCTGCTGAAAAGCAATACGCCCGGCAGTTACACCTTCATACTGGATGCCACCAAAGAGGTGCCCAAGCGCCTGCAGCACCCCAAGCGCAACACCATCGGATTGCGCATTCCTGATCATCCGGTTGCGCTGGCGCTGCTGGAGGAGCTGGGCGAACCCTTGCTGAGCTCAAGCCTGATCCTTCCCGGTGAAGAACTGGCGATGCATGATGCCGAAGAAATACGCGACAGTCTCGGCAATCAGGTTGATCTGGTGATAGACGGCGGCGCGGTGGGGCTGGAGCCGACAACGGTGATAGACCTGACCGGGGCGGCGCCTGTCGTGGCGCGACGCGGCAAAGGCGATGCCAGACCATTTTCGATTGAGGATTAACAGGCAATAAATGAATATAGATCAACTGATACAAACCATCGCGCTGGCCGCGATACCGGTGCTGTTTGCAATTACCCTGCACGAGGCGGCGCATGGTTATGTGGCGCGTTATTTTGGCGACATGACTGCGTGGCAGCAGGGCCGCATTACCCTCAATCCCGCGCGCCATATCGACCCGCTCGGCACGATCCTGTTGCCGCTGATGACCCTGTGGATGGGCGGTATTCTGTTTGGCTGGGCCAAGCCGGTTCCGGTCAATTTTGCCGCGTTGCGCAATCCGAAAAAGGATATGTTGTGGGTGGCACTGGCGGGTCCTGCATCGAATTTGTTTATGGCATTCGGCTGGGCATTGTTTGCTAAAATTGCACTGGCTTTTCCCGAGAACTACTATTCATCTCCTTTGCTGGAAATGGCGAAAATCGGCATCAATATCAATGTGGTGCTGATGGTGTTGAATCTGTTGCCGTTGCCGCCGCTGGATGGCGGGCGTATTGCGATCAGCATGCTGCCTCACCGTCAGGCCTATCAGTTGTCCAGGCTTGAGCCCTATGGCATGTTTATCCTGATTTTCCTGGCCTTGCCACTTTTCGGCACGCCTATATTATGGTGGCTGCTCAGCCCGTTTATAGGTATTGTGAAATTTGTCGTTTTAACTACTTTTGGATTCTAGAATAAAAATTTATGTTTGCTGATCGAGTGTTATCCGGAATGCGCCCCACGGGGAGTTTGCACCTTGGGCATTATCATGGTGTGTTGAAAAATTGGGTGGAAATGCAGCAGGAATATGAGTGCCTGTTTTTTGTCGCCGACTGGCATGCGCTCACCACCCACTACGACAATCCGCAGATGATCGCGCAGAGTACCTGGGATATGGTGATCGACTGGCTCGCCGCGGGTGTCGACCCCGCGCGTGCCACGCTGTTTATCCAGTCCAAAGTGCCGGAGCATGCCGAGCTGCATTTGCTGCTGTCGATGATCACGCCGCTGGGCTGGCTGGAGCGCGTGCCTACCTACAAGGACCAGCAGGAAAAACTCAGTGAAAAGGATTTAAGCACCTACGGTTTTCTCGGCTATCCGCTGCTGCAGAGTGCCGATATTCTGATTTACCGTGCCACGCAAGTGCCGGTGGGTGCAGACCAGGTGCCTCACATCGAATTTACGCGCGAGATCGCCCGCCGCTTCAATCATCTGTATGGACGCGAAGCCGGCTTTGAGGAAAAGGCCGAAGCCGCGGTAAAAAAACTGGGCAGCAAAAAAGCCAAGCTGTACGAAGAGCTGCGCACACGCTATCAGGAGCAGGGTGACGACGATGCGCTGCAATCCGCACAGTCGCTGCTGGACGAACAGCAAAGCCTGAGCCTGGGCGACCGCGAGCGGCTGTTTGGCTATCTCGAGGGCGGCGGCAAGATGATACTTTCCGAGCCGCAGGCCATGCTGACAGCCGCCTCGAAAATGCCGGGGCTGGATGGGCAGAAGATGTCCAAGTCCTACAACAACACCATCAGCTTGCGTGAAGATGCGGCCAGCGTCAGCAAGAAAATTCGCACCATGCCAACCGACCCCGCGCGCGTGCGCCGCAACGATGCCGGCGATCCGGACAAATGTCCGGTATGGCAGTTGCACCTGGTGTATTCCAGCGCGGATACGAAACAGTCGGTACAGCAGGGCTGCCGCAGTGCGGGCATAGGCTGCATCGAGTGCAAGCAGCCTGTCATCGATGCCGTGTTGCTGGAGCAGAATCCGATGCGCGAGCGCGCACAGCAATATCTCGATGATCCGAGCCTGGTGAAAAATATTATCGCCGACGGCTGTGAAAAAGCACGCAAGCTGGCAAATGAAACGATGCGCGATGTGCGTGAGGCGATGGGTCTGGACTACAGCTGAAAATAAGTTTCGCCGCTTCCGGGCCTTGCCCGGCGGACTTGGCATCAGGGTGGAGCAGTCCGGTTGTGTTACTTGGCTATTTTTGTAACTATTTGATTTTATTGAATAATTTAACTTTCGGGTAAAATGGGCTTATTCTTTTCTTCACCGGCACTATGCTTTACTACAGTATAAAAATTCTGCTGTCTGCTTTTGTTATCGTGGCCGTCAGCGAAATAGCCAAGCGCAGCAGTATGCTGGGGGCTTTGCTTGCCTCGCTGCCGCTGACTTCCGTGCTGGCATTTGTGTGGTTATATCTGGATACCGGGGATGCGCAGAAAGTATCGGCTCTGTCATCGGATATTTTCTGGCTGGTGTTGCCCACTCTGCCCATGTTCCTGCTGCTGCCTCTGCTGCTTAAAATGGGTTGGGGCTTCTGGCTGAGTCTTGCTGCGGTAATACTTGTCACTGCTGCCGGTTACGGCCTGATGTTGCTGGCGTTCAAACAATTTTCGGTGCAGCCATGAGCGAAGAAATTACACAGGAAACAGCAAGCCAGGGAGTAGCGGTGCAGGCGCTGCTGGCGCAGGAAGTCGCGCCCGCGGTCGTGGCTCTGGCGCATATCCACGGCGAGCCGATGCTGGAGATGCCGAAAGACCTGTATATTCCGCCGGATGCGCTGGAACTGGTGCTGGCGACTTTTCAGGGCCCGCTCGATCTGCTGCTGTACCTGATCCGCAAGCACAACCTGGATGTTCTCGATATTCCGATGGCGCAGCTTACCCGGCAATACATGGACTATATTGAGCTGATGCGCCAGGGCCGTCTCGAATTGGCTGCGGAATATCTGCTGATGGCAGCGGTGCTGATCGAGATTAAATCGCGCATGCTGCTGCCGCGCCTGCCCAAGGCCACCGAGGAGGAGGGTGAGGATCCGCGCGTTGAGCTGATGCGCCGCCTGCTGGAATATGAGCAGATGAAACTGGCCGCGCAGAAGTTGAACGAGTTGCCACAGGCCGGGCGCGATTTCGAACTGGTGCAGGTATTGATCGAGCAAACCGTGGTCGAGCGCCTGCCCAACATTTGCGTGGATGATTTAAGGCTGGCCTGGCTGGGTCTGCTGACGCGCGCCAAGCTGCATACCCACCACAAGGTTCGCCGTGATGGTGTGTCAGTGCGCGAGCAGATGACGCGCCTGATCCGCCAGTTGCGCCATGGCGAATTTGAGTCATTTGAAAACCTGTTTGATGTAAGCGGCGGCATCCCGCAACTGGTGGTAACATTTATTGCGATACTGGAATTGGCCAAGGAAACCCTGGTCGAAATTACCCAAACCGAAACGCTGGGGAAAATTTATGTCAGAACAAGCAACAGAGTCAACGCAGAGTAATATTGTGCCGCTGAACGAAGCGGCGGCAACGACTGAGCTGGATCTGCAGCAGGATGCAGCGCCCTCCATCGAGCCGGCGCTGCTTAAAAATATCCTGGAAGCCGCGCTGATGACCACGCAGGAACCGATCGCGCTGGCAGACCTGAAAAAAATGGCCGGGTTAAGCCAGGGCAGCAAGCTGGTAGAAGAGTTGCTCGCTCAGCTGGCAGAAGAATACAGCAAGCGCGGTATTGAGCTTACCCAGGTTGCCAGCGGCTGGCGTTTTCGCTCGCGTCCGGAGATGCAGGAATATCTGGGCCGGTTAAACCCGCAAAAGCAGCCGCGCTACTCGCGTGCAGTGATGGAAACGCTGGCGATTATCGCTTACCGCCAGCCGGTCACCCGTGGCGATATTGAAGAAATCCGCGGTGTAACCGTTGCGTCTCCCATACTGAAAACACTGGAAGCACGCAACTGGATAGAGGTCATCGGCACGCGGGATGTCCCGGGCAAACCTGAGCTGTTTGCCACCACGCAGCAACTGCTGGATGACCTGAATCTGCGATCCCTGCACGAATTGCCGGAGCTGGAAGAAATGGGCAATTTGATCGAGCAGGGCACGCCCGATGCTGCCTGATGTTCAACGGTGATTTGTTCTCCATACCCGGTTAAGGGAAGAGGGTAACAATGAAGCATATTACCTCGCCGGACAATCCATTCTATAAAGAGCTGCACAAGCTCTCCGATTCTGCTCGCCAGCGCAGCAAAGCGGGGCGGACATTGCTGGATGGCGCGCATTTGCTTGCCGCTTATCTTGCAAGCGGCAAACAGCCGCTGCACATCATTGTCACCGGGGCGGCACAGCACGATGCTGAAATTCAAGCACTGTTAAAAAAATCAGGCAATGTACAGGTCACGCAACTTGATGATGCATTATTTGCCGGGCTGTCTGAACTGAAAACCGTGAGCGGCATACTCGCGCTGATCGCCGTGCCGCAGGTTGTTATACCCGCAAAGAATTCCGGCTTTTGCCTGTTGCTGGAAAATATCCAGGACCCCGGCAATCTCGGCTCCATGTTGCGCTCTGCGGCGGCAGCGGGGTGCGACGCAGTGTTTATGTCCACGGCATGCGCCGATGCATGGTCACCCAGGGTTTTGCGCGCGGCGATGGGCGGGCATTTTGTGCTCAATCTGCAGGAACATGCAGATCTGCCCATGGTGGCGAGGGAGTTTGGCGGGAGTATATTTGCCGCCTCGCTGTCGGCCAGTACCAGCCTTTATGCGAGTCGCCTGAAAGGCAACACAGCCTTTGCGATAGGCAACGAGGGCGCGGGCCTGACTAAGGAGTTAATGGAGTTGTGTCAGCCCGTCACCATACCGATGCCGGGCAAGGTGGAGTCGTTGAACGCGGCGGCTGCCGCAGCGGTCTGCCTGTTTGAAGCGGTCAGGCAGCGCGCTTGAGAAATAAAAATATCCGGGCGCAATGAATACCCGGAATGATCACATGGAGGAAATATGAGTAATCCATTTACGGTGCATCTGATTTCCTGGCACGACGGCGAACCCTTGCTGCGTGTCATACGTGAAAAAGTATTTATACAGGAGCAGCATGTTCCTGTCGAACTGGAGTGGGACGGCCTGGATGACAGTTGCCACCATGCGCTGGCGCTTACAGCAAAAGGTGAAGCTGTCGCTTGCGGGCGTATCACAGCAGATGGGCATATAGGCCGTGTTGCCGTGCTGCCCGAATGGCGGCTCAAGCATATTGGCACAGCCATACTGGAAATGCTGGTGGATTATGCGCGTTCACAAAACTATCCAAAAGTTGAGCTCAATGCCCAGTTACAGGCAATCCCGGTTTACCAAAAATTTGGTTTTGAGGCGGAAGGTGAAGAATTTATGGATGCCAATATTCCTCACCGCAAGATGACCTTGCAGCTATAAAGCAGAAATATCTTGCAGCTCTGGTTTTCGCAGAACAGAAGGAGAGGCTTTAAGCCTGCTCGTCTGTAGTTGATGGCAGGGAGTAGGGTAAGGGCAAAAAGTTAAGCAAAGCACCCTGTGCAGATTGCAAATGCACTTGTTGGGTTTCACGGCTGCTGATCTGCAGCACTGCCAGCAGATCAAAACCGCCTCCTGGAGCTGCGCCGGCATTTATCACCATGCCGCAGGGCTGGCCTGGCATGTCGTCGCTGAATAGCTCATGACCTGCTTCGGGTGGGGTGTCAGCCTCAACATGAGCAAGGAACATACGTCGTTTCTGTTTGCCCAGATAATGCGTACGCGCGACAATTTCCTGTCCGGGATAACATCCCTTCTTGAAACTCACGCCACCCAGAATATCCAGATTGGCCATTTGCAGCACAAACTGTTCCTGTGTGGCAGGCGTCACGACTGGTATACCGGCGCGGATATTCAGCCAGTCCCAGCAGCCTGAGCCTGCCGGTCTGGCAGAGCCTGAAAGCCGGCTCCATAGTGCAATTGCCTGTTGCGGGGCCATGCTGATTTGATAGCGCTGTGCCGAGATACGAATCACGTTTGTAGCGTCATGTTGCCCGCTGCTCCAGTCCTGTTCCAGTGGCAGCTTGAAAAATTGCTTTACCTGCTCTGCAGCGGCAAGACCGGATAGGCCCAGGCTGACCATTTCATCGCTGACATCGCTGACCTTAACCTTGGCGCGCAACACATACATGGAGAGTTTCTTGTGCATGGCTGCGGTCAGGCTGCGCGGTAATTGCAGGTAATAATCTCCATCCTGTTGCCAGATCAGAAATGTTGCCAGCATCCTGCCCTTGGGGCTGTTGAAGCTGCTGAGCTGCGCGATTTGGGAATTGACGGCATTGATATCGTTGCTCAATAAATTCTGCAAGAATTTTTGCGCTTCTTCACCGGATACCCTGATCGTGCCAAACTGGCCCAGGTCACACAATACCGTGCCGTCACGTGCTGCAAGCAGCTCTGCCTGAGCCTCGCCAAAGTGCATCACTACACCCTCATGCACTTGTGCGCCCTGTTGTATTAGAAAACTTTGCCAATCCTGATTCATGATTCCATTGCCCCGATTATGTATGCCGCAATCTTACCGTGAAGCGCACTTCTTTATATCGAAAATTTATTCAGGTTTCGGATAAAATAACCCTCATGAAATGGCTGATATTTATTCCTATGCTTTTGTTAACCGCCTGCGATGGCGGTTTGTGGAATAACCCTTATCCTGCCCATGACACTGAACAAGCCGGCAAGAGCCAGTCGGTTTATTACACGGTGTTTACCGAGCGTCCCAAGCATCTTGATCCGGCGCAGGCTTACAGCGAAAACGAATTTATTTTCCTGGCGCAAATTTATCAGCCGCCGTTGCAATACCATTACCTTAAACGCCCCTACGCACTGGTGCCTCAGGCTGCCAGCGCAATGCCCAGGGTACGTTATCTGGATAAAAACAATCGTCCGCTTCCGGACAATGCTGCTGCCGAACTTGTTGCCTACAGCGTTTATGAAATCCATCTCAAGCACGACCTCAAGTATCAGCCCCATCCTGCATTTGCACGAGATGCCGAAGGCAAGCTGGAATATCACGGCTTGAGCAAAAAGGAAATCGGCAGGCGTTATACCCTGAATGATTTTCCGAATAGCGGTACACGCGAAGTGACGGCAGCCGATTATGCCTATCAGATCAAGCGGCTGGTGCACCCAGCGATACACACGCCGATCAGCGGGCTGATGAGCGAATATATCGTCGGCCTGAAAGAGTATGCGGCGACCTTGCAAAAAGCGCGTCAGCCGGATTCGGCAGGCCTGCTCGACCTTGATAAATATCCGCTGGAAGGTGTGCAGGTGGTGGACAAGCACACTTACCGCATCAAGGTTTATGGCAAATATCCGCAGTTTGCCTACTGGCTGGCGATGCCGTTCTTCTCGCCGATGCCGGTGGAAGCCGAGCGCTTCTATGCGCAGGAAGGCATGCAGCAGAAAAATCTTACGCTGGACTGGTGGCCGGTGGGCAGCGGGCCGTATTACCTGTCGGAAAACAATCCCAACCAGCGCATGGTGCTGACGCGCAATCCGAATTTTTCAGGCGAGGCCTATCCGCTGGAGGGCGAGCCGGGCGACCGCGAAGCCGGTTTGCTGGCCGATGCCGGCAAGTCGTTGCCGCTGATCGACAAGGTGGTGTTCAGTCTGGAGAAGGAAACCATACCCTACTGGAACAAATTTCTGCAGGGCTATTACGATGTGGCGGGTATCAGCTCGGACAGTTTCGACCAGGCAGTGTCTATGAGTGTGAGCGGCGAAGCCAATGTCAGCGAGGAAATGCGTGCACAGGGCATCAGGCTGTCGACCTCGGTTGCAACCTCGACCCATTACATGGGCTTTAACTTTCTGGATGCGACCGTGGGCGGTAATTCCGAACGCGCGCGCAAGCTGCGCCGTGCACTGGCCATTGCCATCGACTATGAGGAATTCATTTCCATTTTTGCCAACGGGCGCGGGGTCAGTGCACAGTCTCCCCTGCCTCCAGGCATCTTCGGTTACCGCGAAGGTGAGGCGGGCCTGAACCGATATGTGTACGACTGGGTGAACGGTGCGCCAAAACGCAAATCAATCACCGAGGCGCAGAAGCTGCTGCGTGAAGCCGGCTATGCCAATGGGCTGGATGAAAAGACCGGACAGCCGCTGGTGATTTATCTGGATACCACCGCGACCGGCGTGGGTAACAAATCGCGACTGGACTGGTTGCGCAAACAGTTCGACAAGATCAATGTGCAGCTGGTGCCGCGTGCAACTGACTATAACCGCTTCCAGGACAAGATACGTCGCGGTGACACGCAGATGTTTTATTTGGGCTGGAACGCGGATTATCCCGATCCGGAAAACTTCTTCTTTCTGCTGCACGGCCCGCAGGGCAAAGTGGCCAAGGGTGGCGAGAATGCAGCCAACTATCACAACCCGGAATTTGACCGCCTGTTTGAACTGATGAAAAACATGACGAATAGCCCGCAACGCCAGGAAATTATCGATCGCATGCTGGAGATTCTGCACCGCGATTCTCCGTGGCTGTGGGGTTTTCATCCCAAGGATTTTGTATTGCGCCACAGCTGGCTGTACAACAGCAAGCCGAATAAGCTGGCAAACAACAGCCTGAAATATCTGCGCATCGATGCCGCACAGCGCGATGAGCTGCGCAGACAGTGGAACCAGCCGCTGCTGTGGCCGCTGTGGCTGGGCGGCATTGTGCTGCTGCTGTCGGGCTGGGGCTTGTGGCGGGTGTTGCGGCAGAGGGAGGAGGCCACATGATCGCCTACCTGATACGCCGCATCCTGTATGCCATCCCCATCCTGATAGGTGTGAACCTGCTTACCTTCGCACTGTTTTTTGTAATCAATACGCCCGACGATATGGCGCGTGTGCAGCTGGGCATGAAGCGGGTTACTCCCGAGGCCATCGAAAAATGGAAGGAGCAGCGCGGTTACGACAAGCCTCTGATGTTCAATACGCAGGCTGCGGGTTCGGACAAATTGACAGATACCATTTTCTTCCAGAAATCCGCCAGCATGTTTGTGTTCGATTTTGGCTACTCGGATGATGGCCGCAGCATCAGCCGCGAAATTCTCACGCGCATGCTGCCCAGCCTGGTGATTGCGTTGCCTACTTTTGTGCTGGGTCTGATGTTCTATGTGACCTTTGCGCTTTTGATGACGCTGTTTCGAGGCACCGCGCTGGATGTGGCGGGGGTGACGCTGTGCGTGTTGCTGATGTCGATCTCCTCGCTGTTTTATATTATCGGCGGACAGTTTGTGGTGAGCAAGCTATGGCACTGGGTGCCGATCTCCGGATATGCGGGAGGTGCGGACAGCCTGCGCTTTATCCTGCTGCCGGTACTGATCGGCATCGTCGCGGGGATAGGCTCCAGCAGTCGCTGGTACCGCACGATTTTTCTGGAAGAGGTGGGGCGCGATTATGTGCGTACCGCGCGAGCCAAGGGTCTGTCCGAACTGCGCGTGCTGTTCAAACATGTGTTGAAAAATGCAATGATTCCGATACTCACCGGCGTGGTGGCGGTAATTCCGCTGCTGTTTATGGGCAGCCTGCTGACCGAGTCGTTCTTTGGCATACCGGGGTTGGGCAGCTACACCATCGACGCGATACAGGCGCAGGATTTCGGCGTGGTGCGCGCGATGGTGTTTCTCGGCTCGGCGCTTTACATCGTGGGGCTGATCCTTACCGATATTTCCTATACCGTGGTTGATCCCCGAGTGAGGCTGCAATGAATTTCAAACTGGTGCTGCTGTGGACCGATGCAATGATTTTTTTGCTGCTGGCGGTGGCGCTTGCGGGTGCATGGCTGATCAGGCAGCGCCCGCATCTGCTGCTGCCGTGGCAGCGCCTGTTCAGGAGCCGCATCGGCATGGTGTCGCTGCTGGTGCTGTCCTTGTTTATTGTGGTCGGCCTGCTTGATTCCATGCACTACCGAGTTGCCCTGCCTGACAAAAATGGCAATGGCCAGACCGTGTACGCGGCGGAAGTGCTGAGTGTGTTTGATACGCTGGTCGGCGACCTGCGCAGCCAGAATGAAAAAACTTATTCTGCACCCATGGCGGTATATCTCTACGCCAAGGAAAGCATGGAAACGGCCGACGGAAAAATCCTGCGCGAGTATCCTCGCCTGAAATATGGCGGAGCACATTTGCAGGATCCTCAAAACGAGCATACGGGCGATGTGCTCAAGCGCAGCCTGTATGGCCTTTTTGCCGGCTGGTTGGGCGGTGTATTGCTTGCCTTGCTGGTCGTTTCCGTTGCCGCAGCGCGCAGCCGCACCACCGCGCGGCAGTGGGTGGAGGCACGTCAGCACACGCCGCTGAATGCCGTTCTGGCAAGCGTCATTCTGCTGGCAATGTTGTTCGGCCTGACCGCCAATCTGGCGGGCGCCTATCATGTGCTGGGCACCGACAAGGTCGGCCAGGATGTGCTGTATCTGTCATTGAAAAGCATACGCACCGGGCTGGTGATCGGCACCGTGACCACACTGGTGATGCTGCCCTTCGCTTTGTTTCTTGGTATTGCCGCCGGCTATTTTCGTGGCTGGGTGGATGATGTTATCCAGTATATCTACACCGTGCTGAGTTCCATCCCCAGCGTGCTGCTGATCGCCGCTGCGGTGCTGATGATGCAGGTGACGATAGAAAAACATGGCGAATGGTTTTCTTCATCGGTGGAGCGTGCCGACCTGCGCTTGTTATTTTTATGTCTGATACTGGGTGTGACCAGCTGGACCGGATTATGCAGATTGCTGCGCGGCGAAGCATTGAAGCTGCGTGAGCTGGAATACATACAGGCGGCGCAGTCCTTTGGTGTGTCATCGATGCGAATTTTGTCGCGGCATATCCTGCCCAATGTGATGCACATCGTGCTGATTGCGGTGGTGATGGACTTCAGCGCGCTGGTGCTGGCCGAGGCGGTGCTGTCCTATGTGGGCGTCGGGGTTGATCCTTCCACCAACAGCTTTGGCACGCTGATCAATAATGCGCGCCTGGAAATGGGGCGAGAGCCCATGGTGTGGTGGACGCTGGCGGCGGCCTTCAGTTTTATGCTGGTGCTGGTGCTGGCGGCCAACCTGTTTGCCGATGCGGTGCGCGATGCGTTTGACCCGCGCCTCAACCGCACGGGGGACGCGAAATGAAAAGCGGCCTGCTCAGGATCAATGGCCTGGTGACCCGTTTGCACAACGGTGCGCGCATTGTGGATGATGTTTCATTCGACATAGCCCCGGGCAAGACTTTTGCGCTGCTGGGCGAATCCGGTTGCGGCAAGTCGATGACCGCGCTGTCGCTGATGCGTTTGCTGCCTGCAGGCATAGCCATTGAGCAGGGTGAAATTTCTCTGAACAGTAAAGATATTCTGGCGCTGCCCGAGCGCGAGATGCGCGAGGTGCGCGGCGGTCAGATCGCGATGATCTTTCAGGAACCGGGGCTGAGCCTGAACCCGGTGATGACCGTGGGCGAGCAGATCGCCGAGGTGCTGGCACTGCATCAGGGCATTAAAAATTCGGCAGCGGAGGCGCGCGCAATCGGCTTGCTGCAGCAGGTCGGTATTCCCGATGCGCCGCAACGCCTGCATGAATATCCGTTCCAGCTTTCCGGCGGCATGAAGCAGCGCGTGATGATCGCGATGGCGCTGGCGGGCGAGCCCAAATTATTAATCGCCGACGAGCCCACTACCGCGCTGGATGTAACGATACAGGCGCAGGTGCTGCAACTGCTGCGCGATACACAGGATAAAAGCGGCATGGCGATGCTGCTGATCACGCATGATCTCGGCGTGGTGGCGCAGATGGCGCACCATGTCGCGGTGATGTATGCGGGGCAGATTATCGAACAGGCACCGCGTGAAAAGCTGTTTGCACAGCCGCTGCATCCCTACACGCAGAAATTGTTCGCAGCGCTGCCGGATATGCATCTCAAGGGTCAGAAGCTGGCTGCAATACCTGGCAATGTGCCCGCGCTGGGCGAAGCAGCGCAGGGCTGCCGCTTTGCACCGCGCTGTGATCAGGCGTGGGCCTTGTGCCATGAACAGGCGCCGGAATGGACAGTAAAAAGTGACGGGCAGGGCGTGCGTTGCCACTTGTATAACGGCAGGACTGAGACGCGAGGACTGAGGACTGAGGGGATGGAGCAGGAAGTTCAGAATGGCGCTACCCCTCACTCAGTCCCCAGTCCTCAGCACTCAGTCCTGGGTTCTAATTACTCAGTCCTGCAAGTTAAAGACTTGCGCGTTTATTTCCCCATCCGCAAAGGCATCCTGCAGCGTACCGTGGGGCATGTCAAAGCGGTTGATGGCGTAGCGCTGCAGATAGGTGCGGGTCGCACGCTGGCACTGGTGGGTGAATCCGGCTGCGGCAAAACTACCGTGGGCAAGGCACTGCTGCAGTTGCTCAAGCCCACGGCGGGCAGCGTGAATTTTTCCGGCGCCGAGATGACCGGTCTCAACCCGCAACAGCTGCGCATTTTGCGCGGCGGCATGCAGATGGTGTTTCAGGATCCCTATGCTTCGCTGAATCCGAAAATGCGCGTGGCGGAAATTCTGCAGGAGGGGATGGATGCGTTGTCTATTGGCCTGAACAGCACGGAGAGGCAACAACGTATCGATGTGCTGCTGGATCAGGTAGGTCTGGCGCAGAATGCCAAATGGCGCTACCCGCATGAGTTTTCCGGCGGGCAGCGCCAGCGCATTGCCATTGCGCGGGCGCTGGCCGTCAATCCAAAACTGCTGATCTGCGACGAGCCGACCAGCGCATTGGACGTGTCGGTTCAGGCACAAATATTGAATTTAATCAAAGACTTGCAAAATAATCTGGGCTTGAGCTATTTGTTCATCACGCACAACCTGGCGGTAGTGGAATACATCGCGCATGAAGTTTGCGTGATGTATCTGGGCCGGATTGTGGAGCGCGGTCTGGTCGAGGAAGTCATGCGCAACGCACAGCACCCGTATACACGGGCGCTGTTGTCAGCAGTGCCGCGTATCGATGGTGACAGGGGTGAGGTAATACAACTGGCGGGTGAAATGCCATCTCCTGCGAAGCCGCCGCAGGGCTGCCATTTCCATCCTCGTTGTTCACAGGCAATGGATATCTGCCGTGCGGCCTATCCTGAAGCAAGCAACGTTAACTCAACGCATGTGGTGCATTGTCATCTGCACAGCGGGAACAAGTAAATGTTGAGTTTTGCAGAAAAATTCTGGCACCAACACTGACTCCAGGCGTGTGTCTGGTGCCAGAGCAATCAGAGATTTACATTTTCGCAGGCTGATTGGTTTTTCTGCTGCGGGTCGTCGCTCTTTTGATATTGCGGTCAGTTTTGGATGCCTGCTGCACATGGGCTGGCTTGGCGACGAGGATATGCTGGCCGGGTCTCAGTATCCTGACGCCCCTGTTCCAGCTTTGCAGGCTGGATAGTTTTACACGATAACGGCGTGCAATCGCGCTTAATGTATCGCCTTTGCGTACAGTATGGCGGATGGCATTCAGCAGGCTGTTGTCGGTAGGCGGCAGATGGGTGTTGAATGCGATAAATTCGCTTGCGGGCTGTTCTCCATTCAGCGGAACCAGCAGCGTCTGGCCGTTGCTGGCCCTTACACTGCGGTGGATGCCGTTGACGGACCTCAGTCTTTCAGTGGTGATGCCATAGCGTATGGCTATATCGTCCAGATCATCCCCTTTCTTTGTCGGGCAAGCCTGCCAGGAAACCAGCGGTTGTTCGGCACGTTCCAGATTCGCCTGGAAAATTTCTACATTTTCAACCGGCAGTAATAAAACTTCATTGTTCTTTTGCAGAATGACCGGGCGATTATGTGCGGGATTCAGCGCTGAAAATTCTTCCATCGAGATGCCGGCCATTTCGGCAGCCAGTTCTACGTCGATATGGCGTGCGGTATTTACAACGGCAAAGTAAGGTTTGTTGGGCACATCGGTCAACACAAGACCAAAATTTTCAGGATAGCTGATGATGTTTTTGACGGCCATTAATTTGGGCACGTATTGACGCGTTTCCTTGGGGAGCTTCAGGCTTGCATAGTTGGTCGGGCGGTGAAGTTTACGATTGCGTGCCTGTGCGCGCATGATGCAATTTTCACCGCAGTTGTAAGCGGCCAGCGCAAGATCCCATTCGCCAAACTGGTCGTGCAGTTTCTGCAGATAATCCAGCGCGCCCTTGGTTGCGCTGAGAACGTCGCGACGGCCGTCGTACCACCAGTTCTGCTGCATGCCAAAGTTTTTGCCGGTAGACGGAATAAACTGCCAGATGCCGGAAGCGCGTGCGGTAGAGTAGGCGCCCGGATAAAATGCGCTTTCTATCATCGGCAGAATGGCAATTTCCATAGGCATGCCGCGTTTTTCAACTTCTTCAACGATGAAGTATAAGTAACGCTTCGCACGGTCGGTCATGCGGCCTACATATTCAGGCTGTCTGGCATACCATTGCTCGTAACGCGCAATCAGTTTGCTATCCTGTTCGCTCATGCGATAACCGTTGCGTATGCGCTGCCACACATCAATCTCGTTGGAGGTGTCAGTGGCGGATGCGGTAGTAGCCGGGTTTTCGCTTGCTGCAGGAGGTGTTGCCGGAACAGGAGAGGATATTTGTACGGCTGGTGCTTGCTGCTGCACTGCTGTTGCTTCTGGAATAGCCGGTGGCTGCTGGCTGCTTGCTAATGGAGTATTTTTGAGTGTTTCATTAGTGGATTTTTGCTCCGGGATAGAGGCGCAGCCCGATAAAGCAATAATTGAAAGTAGTAGCAGTCGATTAAGTCGCAAGGCTGGCATCCAGTTAATGATTAAGTTGTCTGGATAATAGTCGAGGCGGCGGGGTAGCGTCAAGGCTATGAATCTGTTTGGACTTTGCTGAAAAGTCTGGCATGGTGGGCAAAACTAAAAGATGAATACGGTTCAGCCCAGATGAGGCTTGTTTAAATGATTTTCAGGCCGGTCGGCGAATTAAAATGAATGTACAAAAAATAATTGCATGTGACATTTTCTGCACAGTGGTAGACAACTATGGAGACATAGGTGTCTGCTGGCGACTTGCCAGACAGCTGTCCAGTGAACATGGACTGGCTGTCAGATTGTGGGTCGATGATCTGCCCAGTCTGCGCAAGCTGTGTGCGGAAGTCGATCCCGCTTTGCCATTGCAGCAGCGTCGCGGAGTGGAAATACGGCATTGGGGCGTTGCCTTTGCCGAGGTAATTCCGGCGCAGCTGGTAATTGAATCCTTTGCCTGCGAATTGCCGGAGCGCTACGTGCTCGCGATGGCAGCGCAGGAACATAAGCCGGTATGGCTGAATCTTGAGTATCTCAGTGCTGAAAACTGGGTGGCCGGTTGCCATGGTTTGCCTTCACCCCATCCGCGTTTGCCTCTGATCAAGTATTTCTTTTTCCCCGGATTTGCCGCGAATACAGGCGGGCTGATCCTGGAGCGTGATCTGCTGGCACGGCGCGATGCATTCCAGTCGGACAGCAGCATGCAGGAACAATACTGGCAGAGCCTGAAGGTGCCTGCCCGTCGGCCTGGCGAGTTGCGCGTGTCGCTCTTCAGCTATGAAAATTCGGCCTTGCAGGGGCTGCTTGCCACGTGGGCGGAGGGGCTGTCTCCGCTTGCGTGCCTGGTGCCGGAAGGGCGAATTTTGCCGCAACTGGCGCGGTTCTTCGGGCGGGAGCGCCTCGCGGCGGGAGATGTGCTGCAGCACGGCATGCTGCGCGTGCAGGTGCTGCCGTTTGTCGAGCAGGAAGAGTATGACAAGCTGTTGTGGGCCTGCGATTGCAACTTTGTGCGCGGTGAAGACTCCTGTGTGCGCGCGCAGTGGGCAGGCAAGCCCTTTGTCTGGCAAATATATCCGCAACATGACGGCGTGCATATGCAGAAGCTGCAGGCGCTGCTGGAGTTGTACTGTGCGGGGCTGGAACCGGATAGCGCACATGCTTTGCGTGCGCTGTGGCTGGCCTGGAATACGGGCGAAGCACACAGCCAGACCGGTATTCCTGACTATGCATTGATATGGAACGATTTTGTGCTGCACCAGTCTATGCTTCGCTTGCATGCCAGCGCGTGGGTGGAAAAATTGTCCGGTAATAATCTTGCATTGAATTTACTGGATTTTTCGCTCAGAGTTGGTAGAATCGCCCCTTTCAAAAATTAGCTTTAGGCAGAATACAGATGAAAATCGCTCAAGAACTCCGTGCAGGTAATGTAGTAATGGTTGGTGACGCGCCACTGGTTATCCAGAAAGCCGAATATAGCCGCTCCGGTCGCAGCGGCTCCGTGGTTAAAATGAAATTCAAGAACTTGCTGACCGACGCGCCCAGTGAAAATATTTTCAAGGCGGATGACAAGTTTGAACAGGTGATGCTGGAGCGCAAGGAGTGCACCTACTCCTACTTCGCCGATCCTATGTATGTGTTCATGGATGCCGACTTTAACCAGTACGAAGTGGAAAAAGACAATCTCGGCGACGCAATCAATTACATCGAAGACGGCATGACTTGTGAAGTGGTGTTTTACAACGACAAGGCAATTTCCGTTGAACTGGAGAACACCATCGTGCGCGAAGTGATTTACACCGAGCCAGCCGTGCGTGGCGATACCTCGGGCAAGGTGATGAAGCCGGCCAAGCTGAATACCGGATTTGAATTGCCTGTGGCAGCCTTTATCGAAATCGGCGATAAAATCGAAATCGACACCCGCACCAACGAATTCAAAAAGCGCGTACTGGCTTAACAGCCGCCCGGCCTTGTCTTCTGGTTGTTACGCTTTTGTGTGCTGTGATACTGAGTGATTGATCGTGGTACACGGATGCTTGAAAACCAATGAATAATTTTTCCCCTCGCCTGTTTGTGCGGCAATCTGTTGCCGCTCTCTCCACCGCCATTCTGCAGGCATGGGTCATCGTTGTGTGTGTGGCAGTCGCATTGTCCCTGCTGCGGGTGATGCAGCTCTTCTGGCACTGGCCTCCCGGTTTTGAGGCGCCGTGGTCGGAGCTTTTTGCTGTAGTGCTGCAGGGTGCTCGCTTTGATCTGAAGGTCAGCGCGGCGGCGGCAGTGTTGTTTTTGCCGGTGTTGCTCATCTTGCCGACTCGATTTCATGGCTGGATAGCCGGTACCATCGCCGTTCTGTTTGTTTTTACCTCCCTCGTCAATCTGCATTACTTCGGTTTTTACAAGACACCGATAGATGCGATCGTCTTCGGTTTTTTCGAGGACGACACCAAGGCCATTGTGCAGACCATCTGGAGCGATTTTCCGGTAGTGCTCACGCTGGCTATTCTGTTCGGTCTCAGCCTGGCTGCCATCATTGCGCGTCGCTGGCTGTTTACTCGCTTAAGCCGCTTGCTTGCCGCTTACAAATCTCCGCTCTGGTTAACGCTGCTGGCTGTGCTGCTGGGCATGCTCATGCTGGTGATGACCATCAAGGGCACGCTGCGCGCGATGGCGCTGGGCAAGCAGAATGTCTCGGTGACAACGTCGCAGTTTCTGAACGACATGGTGCCCAACGGCGTGACTGCGCTGAAATTTGCCTGGGATAGCCGTCGCGACTCCCAGGACCTGAGCGATCCGCTGCTGGGGCTCAAGCGACTTGGCTTTGGTTCGCCGATGCAGGCTGCGCGCGAACTGGGCATAGAAGCTGCGGATGAGAAAGCGCTGCACGAAGCGCTGATGGTTAATGGTGTTGATCAGCCCGCTACGCACAAGAAAAACATGCTGTTTTTCCTGATGGAATCGTGGAGTGCAGAGCCGATACTTTATCAGGCGCAAGATTTTGATGTGCTCGGACGACTGGCGCCAACCATGACTGAAGCCTGTCATTTTTCCAATGTGGATTCTGCGGAGCCGGGTACCCATCCGGCACTGGAAGCCATCCTGTTTTCTACGCCGATCACGCCACTGACACTGGGCCCCCAGGGGAAAACACCTATTCCGTGGACTATTCCGCTGGTGATGAAGCGTGCCGGTTATCACACCGTTTTTGTAACCTCGGCGCTCTCGGGCTGGCGCAACCTGGATCGTGTGCTGAAGACGCAAGGCTTCGACGAGGTCATCGACGCCAACAATCTCCAGGCAGCGTATCCCGAAGCCACGCTGGAAATCTGGGGCGTGTGGGACAGCTATGTTTTTAAATATGTGTCGGAGCGACTGAAGAAACGGCAGGACAACAAACCGCTGTTTGTTTTTGTGCTCACCTCCACCAACCATCCTCCCTACGACTTGCCGCCGGATTACCAGCGTGTGAAACGCAATATGGACAAGTGGGGTGGGGAGCGTATTTCCGACACGCTGGAACTCAATCTGGACTCCTACCACTACTCCACAGACTTGCTGGGTGAATTTGTGCAGGAGGTGCGCTCGGGGCCGCTGCGTGACAATACTGTTATTGCCGCAACCGGCGACCATAATGCGCGCAGCTTCGGTCTGTATACCTCCCCGGACCGTCATTACCTGGAAGGGCAGGTACCCTTTATTTTCTGGGGCGACGGCATAGCCTGCGGCACGCAGCGCAAGCTGCCTGCCAGCCATCGCGACATGTTTCCCACGCTGTTTCCCTTGCTGGGCGTGAATGGTGGCTATGTCAATACCGGACGCAATCTGTTGCTCAACCCCGCGAAGCAGGATAACGCTGCTCTGAATGCGCCGCGCAGCCTGAGATACTACGGCATGGCACGCAATGCCAAGGGTATCTGGACGCTGGGTAATCCCGCTTCTTTTGTATGCACACCAGGCGACGCGAAAGCCGATGAATCCTGCCGTTTTGATGCGAAGGATGATGCGCAGGAGAGGGCGCGTCTGGGCCTGCTGGACTGGAATGTGCGCGATACTTTGCGTACGCCCTAGTGTCAGGAGTCAGAAATCTGCGGTTCGACATAGCACCGTAAATAAAAAAAGAGCCGCTGCAAACGGCTCTTTTTATTGGAGCTTAAAAACTGCAAGTATTTGATTTTATTCAATATTTTAGAGATGCGGGTTGCGGGCGACAGGTATTCGCCCGGAAGCTGCCCGAGCTATTTCAACGCTTCCACGCTGTAAACCACCACCAGACGATGGGTCTCACCGGCGGCAACATTCACCACGTTTTCAAAGGCATTGGCGCTTTCCACACAGACCATGCCGCGATGGCCTTCGTGACCGAAGTCGCCCATCTTGTCGGCTTTCTCTGTCCACGGGTTCCACACTACCGTTGAGAGACTGCCTTGCTTGGCGATGCGGATCGCGCGCTTCAGGCCGCGGTCTTCAATAACGCAATCAGCACTGGTGTCAACATAGACACGATCCACTTCACTTTCAATCACGATGCCGTCCTGCTGTGTTCTGCGGGCAGGTTCTCCCACTTTATCCAGATAGTCACAGCCTTCCAGGCCGCGAATAGTCATTTGCGCCACATCGCTGATATGGAAGTAAGTGTGCAGTGCCTCGCCCAGCGCAAAGGCCTGCTTGCCGCTGTTATGTGTGACCAGCTCAATGCGCAGGGTTTTGCCTATCGTCATTTCAATCTGAACGCTGGAAGGATACGGCCACTGCGCACGGGTGGCATCGGTGTCGACCAGACCAAAGCTGATGAAAGTCGCGCCATCGGGCAGGGCTTTTGCAGCCAGCACTTTCCACATCACAGTGCGTGCATAGCCATGGCCTGGCAGTTTGGCATCGGTGGCATGCGGGCCAAACCACGGCCAGCAGATGGGTACGCCGCCGCGTATGGATTTGCCCGCGGCAAATTTGGCATATTTGGATAACCAGATAACAGGCTCGTGCCCGTGCGGCTGGTAGGTCATCAAATGCGCGCCCTGCAGCGCGATGCTGGCGCTGGCATGTGCATTGCCGATTTCTGCCGCAATCAGGCCGCCGGAAATTTCGCTGAACTTTAAATGGTTGCTGATACCGAATTGCTGGTTGAGTTCTGCAAGTGTCATGTTGGGATCCTGTTGGTTAAGACTCGTATTTTCGCCGTAATCAGCTTTGTGTGTCCAGAGCATTTGAATATTGCGGGCCAGGGGATATTTTTCCCGGTTGCGGCCTTGAATAAAATTGAATCGTCTCAACCTTGCGCACGTGAAGATAATATAGTTGCATGAATAATCAAATTTTTGGAGATTGACGGATATGAAACGAATTGGCCTGTTTATCCTGACTAACCTCGCGGTATTGCTGGTGATCAGCATTACCCTGCGCCTGCTGGGCGTGGATCGCATCCTGGATGAGAGCGGTGCGATCAAGTTTGATTCGCTGCTGATTCTGTCGATGGTGATTGGTTTCTCGGGCTCCATTATTTCGCTGCTGATGTCCAAATGGTCGGCCAAGCGCATGGTAAACGCGCAGGTGATTACAAGCCCGATCGATCCGACAGAACGCTGGCTGCTTGATACGGTAAAGCGCCAGTCCCAGGCAGCCGGTATCGGCATGCCGGAAGTGGCGATTTACGATGCGCCGGATGTAAACGCTTTTGCCACCGGCTGGAACCGCAATAATGCGCTGGTTGCGGTCAGCACAGGTTTGCTGCAAAGCATGAGCCGCGATGAGGCCGAGGCCGTGCTGGCACATGAAGTGAGCCATGTGGCCAACGGTGATATGGTGACGCTGGCGCTGATACAGGGCGTGGTGAATACCTTTGTCATATTCTTTGCCAAGCTGTTCGGCATACTGGTGGATCGGGTGCTGCTGAAAAATGACGGCCGTCACGGGCCTGGCATAGGCGCTTTTGTTGCCGAGATAATTGCGCAGGTGGTGCTGGGTGTGCTGGCCAGTATCATTGTGATGTGGTTCTCGCGCCAGCGCGAATTCCGCGCCGATGCCGGTGCGGCAACGCTGGCCGGACGCAACAAGATGATTGCCGCGCTCGAACGCCTGAAGGCCAAGCACGAACCCTCCGCGCTGCCGGAAAAAATGGCCGCATTTGGCATCTCCGGCGGCGGTGGTTTCTCGCGTCTGTTTATGACACATCCGCCGCTGGAAGAGCGCATTGCAGCGTTGCGCGAGGGCCGTTAAACTTTAGCGGACTACAAACAGCGGAGGGAGTCGCCATGCCGGTAAATAAAACGCCTGACCATGCCAAGCTGGACCGTATTGTTGCAGAAGCACGCCGCAATGCGGCAGAGCGTGAAGAGACTTATCGCGAGCGGGCGCTCAAGCTGTATCCTTGGGTATGCGGTCGCTGTGCGCGCGAGTTTACGCACAGTAATTTGCAGCAGCTGACGGTGCATCACCGCGATCACAACCACAGCAACAATGCACCGGATGGAAGCAACTGGGAGTTATTGTGTATTTACTGCCATGAAAACGAACATGCCAGGCAGTTGGATGCGGCCGGGCGTTCAGGTGTCACTTCAGGCGGGGAGGTAAAGGCCAGCGAAAACATAAGCTTTGTGCTAGGCGCCCCTTGTTCAGCCATGCATGGCTGAACAAGGGGCAAGAAACGGGCTTAGTAATCGTCGTCGTACTTTACCCGTGGCGGATCACCGTCATATACCAGGCTTTGGCGGCGCATCAGATAAGCGTCGCGGATAAAGCTGTAACGATCCACCACGGTGTCTTCGATAATTTTTTCTGTGTCGAGCAGCCCGGCGCGCTGATCAACTTTGTTGGTCGCCCAAAGACTGTTGCGCACGGGAATGTCTTCGATATTTTCAACCACCCCGTAATAGCTGTCCACTGCCAGGCCGGTGCCGTCGCGCAGCGAGCTGGGGCCAAGCAAAGGCAACACAATAAACGGGCCGCTGCTTACACCCCAATGGCCCAGGGTTTGGCCAAAGTCTTCATTGTGCTTTTCAAGGTTGTGCGCCACATTAAACAGCCCAAATATACCAAACGTGGAGTTGACCCATACACGCGTAAAGTCATGGGCAGCCTGTTTGAATTTGAATTGCAGCAGGTCATTGACGGTGACGAATATGTCGTCAATGTTGGAGAAGAAGTTGTGCACCATCTTTCTTGCAGGTGATGGCACGACAGTCTGGTAGCCCTGTGCAACCGGTTTGAGCACAGCCCGATCCAGCGTATCGTTAAACTGATACATGCTGCGGTTATATCCCTCAAACGGATCTTTGGGATTGTTCGAGGTTGATGAGCAGCCGCCTAATAGCAGACTTGCCAGTAACAGGACTGGCGAAAATATCGGCAACAGTTTGAAGTGATTAACGGGCATGCAGGCTGTGGTTTAACGTTTAGCCGAGGAATTCTACTTCAAATACCAGTGTCGCATTGGGAGGAATAACGCCACCTGCGCCACGTGCGCCGTAGCCCAATGCCGCCGGGATCGTCAGTTTGCGTACGCCGCCAACCTGCATCCCTTGCACGCCTTCATCCCAGCCTTTAATAACCTGACCTGCACCAAGATTGAAATCAAAAGGCTCGTTTCTGTCTTTGCTGGAATCGAATTTGGTGCCATCGGTCAACCAGCCGGTGTAATGCACCGAAACCATATTGCCTGCTGTGGCTGTCGCACCGCTGCCTGTTTTGATGTCTTCATATTGCAAACCTGATGCTGTGGTAATCGTGCTCATCTTTATTTCCTTTAGAAGTGTGTCCCTTGTCGGGATGGGGTGGTTAATTTGTAAATATTTGATTTTATTGAATATTTTACACTAAGCCATGCTGCGTTCTGCAGCCATTACCGTGCTGGCTACCAGCATGGTAATCGTCATCGGCCCGACGCCGCCGGGCACCGGTGTAATCCAGCCCGCAACCGCGCTGGCGCTGTCGAAATCCACATCGCCCACCAGTTTGCCATTGGCGAGGCGGTTGATGCCCACGTCTATCACGGCGGCGCCGGGCTTGATCATGTCGCCGCTAATCATTTGCGGCTTGCCGGTGGCCACCACCAGAATGTCGGCATCGCGCGTGAATTTGGCGAGGTCTACGGTTTTGGAGGTGCAGATGGTGACAGTGGCGTTTTTCTGCAGCAGCATCAGTGCCATCGGCTTGCCGACGATATTGCTGCGGCCGACCACTACGGCATGCCTGCCCTCGATTTCAACGCCGCTTTTTTCCAGCAGCTTCATCACGCCGAAAGGAGTGCAAGGCTGAAACTTGGGATTGCCGGTGACCAGTTCGCCCACGTTCATCGGATGAAAGCCATCCACATCCTTGTCGGGAGAAATGGCCAGCAGCACCTTGTTGCTATCGATGTGCTTCGGTACCGGCAATTGCACCAGAAAACCGTGAATTTTAGGGTCGGCATTGAGTTTGGCAATCTGCGCTAGCAGCTCGACTTCCGTTGTGTCTGCCGGCAATTCAAGATGCTCGGAATAAATGCCGAGTTCGGCGCATGCCTTGATCTTGTTGCCTACATAGACTTTGGAAGCGGGATCTTCGCCGACGATGATGACCGCCAGGCCGGGCGTGATGCCGCGTGCTTTCAGTGCATCGGCGCGCAGCTTCCATTCGGCGCGCACTTCCTGCGAGATGGCTTTGCCGTCAATTATGCGAGCAGTCATTAATATTCCTCTGGATCAAAATGCGGGTTTCTCTTCAGCGTTCTGGTAATTCGCAACCGAAGCCATGATTTCTGCGCGTGCCTCTTCAACGCCAAACCAGCCATCAATTTTCACCCACTTGTTGGGTTCCAGATCTTTGTAATGCTGGAAAAAATGAGCAATCTGCTTGAGTGTGATTTCCGGCAAATCGGTATGGTCCTTCATGCCGCGATACAGCGTTGAAAGCTTGTCCACCGGCACCGCTACCAGCTTGGCATCCTCACCGCCTTCATCAGTCATCTTGAGTACGCCCAGCGGACGGCAGCGAACTACCACACCGGTCTGCAGCGGCACAGGAGTAACCACCAGCACGTCCACCGGGTCGCCATCGCCGCACAGGGTGTGCGGAATATAGCCATAGTTGCAGGGGTAATGCATCGCTGTATTCATGAAACGATCAACAAAAATCGCGCCGGATTCTTTATCGACTTCATATTTAACCGGTTCCCCATGCATCGGGATCTCGATGACCACATTGAAATCGTCGGGTAAATTCTTGCCGGAGGGCACTTTATTCAAACTCATGATGTGAAGCCTTTTAGGATTTATAACAAAAACGGATTATAACATTGAGACATTAACGATATCAGGACGAAAAAAAAGGAAGCCTTCCGGCTCCCTTGATACAGATAAAACGAGAATTACAGCAACGGCACGATCATTAAGGCAACGATGTTGATAATTTTGATCAGTGGATTAATGGCTGGGCCTGCTGTGTCCTTGTAGGGGTCGCCTACCGTGTCGCCGGTTACCGCTGCTTTGTGTGCATCGGAACCTTTGCCGCCGAAATTGCCCTGTTCGATATATTTCTTTGCGTTATCCCATGCGCCGCCGCCGGTGGTCATGGAAATGGCGACGAACAGGCCGGTGACGATGGTGCCGATCAGCACGCCACCGAGTGCCTGTGCGCCCAGAAAGTAGCCAACAAGGACAGGTACTGCAACAGGCAATAATGAAGGGAAAATCATTTCCTTGATCGCGGCCTTGGTCAGCATGTCGACGCAGGTGTCATACTCAGGCTTGGCTTTGCCTTCCATGATGCCGGGGATTTCTTTGAACTGGCGGCGAACTTCCACCACTACCGAGCCTGCTGCGCGTCCCACCGCTTCCATGCTCATCGCGGCAAACAGGTAGGGCACCATGCCGCCGATGAACAGGCCGATGATCACCATGTGATTGGACAGGTCGAAGGTCAGGTTGGCATGCGTGCCAGAAAGCGCATGGGTGTAGTCGGCAAACAGCACCAGTGCGGCGAGGCCGGCAGAGCCGATGGCGTAGCCTTTGGTTACGGCCTTGGTGGTGTTGCCTACCGCATCCAGCGGGTCGGTGATGTTGCGGATGCTTTCATCCAACCCGGCCATTTCGGCGATGCCACCGGCGTTGTCGGTGATGGGGCCATAGGCATCGATCGCCACGATAATGCCGGTCATCGACAGCATCGAGGTTGCGGCAATCGCAATGCCGTACAGGCCGGCGAGTTCGTATGAACCCCAGATCGCCAGACACACGGTGAGCACCGGTGCGGCAGTCGAGCGCATGGAGACACCGAGGCCGGCGATCACATTCGTGCCGGAGCCTGTGGTGGAAGCCTGTGCGATATGCTTGACCGGTGGATATTCTGTTGCGGTGTAGTACTCGGTGATCAGCACCATCGCGGCAGTCAGGCCCAGTCCTATCAGTGATGCGTAGTAAAGATTCAGCGAGCTCACCAGCACACTGCCTATCATGACGTCATCGCCCAGCATTTTTGTGGTGATGACATAAAATCCAATCGCGGCCAGTACAGCAGCCACGATGAGGCCGCGATACAGCGCATTCATGATTTTCCCGCCTTCGTAAGCCTTGACAAAAAAGGTGCCCACTATAGAGGCGAGGATGGAGAATCCGCCCAGCACCAGCGGATATAGCACTGCTTCAAGATTTTCGTAACCTATCAGCAAGCCACCCAAAAGCATGGTGGCGATGATGGTCACGGCATAGGTTTCGAACAGATCAGCCGCCATACCCGCACAGTCACCGACGTTGTCACCCACATTGTCGGCAATTACCGCAGGATTGCGCGGGTCATCTTCGGGAATATTCAGTTCGATTTTGCCAACCAGATCAGCGCCCACGTCAGCACCCTTGGTGAATATGCCGCCGCCGAGACGGGCAAAAATTGAAATCAGCGATCCGCCGAAGGCCAAGCCGACCAGGGCATGAATCGCATCCTGGGAGGAGGTCTTCATGATGATGGTGAGGAAGGCGAAGTAGCCGGCGACACCAAGTAGAGCCAGGCCAACCACCAGCATGCCGGTGATGGCGCCACCTTTAAAAGCCACGTTAAGTGCATTGTTGAGTCCGCCATTTGCCGCTTCAGCGGTTCGGATGTTGGCGCGTACAGACACGTTCATGCCGATGTAGCCAGTAAGGCCGGAAAGTAGCGCGCCTATGGCAAAGCCGATTGCCATTGGCCATTTCAGAAAGATCAGAATGGCCGCGAACAGAATAACGCCGACTACACCTATGGTGGTGTATTGCCGGTTCAGGTAAGCCCCCGCGCCCTCCTGAATCGCTGCGGCAATTTCCCGCATGCGATCGTTACCGGTTGATTTGCTTAACAGCCACTTTGTTGTTATTGCCCCATACAGAAGTGCCAGTGCCGCGCACGACAGGGTGAACCATAGGCCTGCTGACATAATTTTTCCTCCCTTGATAAGTTGTCCGATTAGGACCGGACAAACGTCCTCATACTCCTCCCTCAAACTACTACCATGCGACAATAAAATCTAAAAGGTCACCTTCAAAAAAATAACAGGAACTTGATAAAGTGTCCTGTTATGTTTTTTAAATGTGCTTCTCGCTTAAGTTATATTTTGAAATTAGCCAGCTTCTTTGGAATGGAAATGTTCTTCAGGCGCACATACTGGGGCAAGCCATCCTTGTATGGAGGATAGTCTTCACCTTTGATGAGCGGTGTCAGGTAAGTGCGGCACTTCTCGGTAATGCCATAACCATCCTTGGTGATGAAGTCGCGCGGCATCATTTTTTCGACGTTGGCGACATCCTTGAGTTTGGCTACGCCGATTTTCCATTTGTAGGGCTTGTCGGAAACGCGCACGATTGTTGGCATGACGGAGTTGTCGCCTTTGAGCGCATGGTCCACTGCAGCTTTACCCAGAGCATAGGCCTGATCCACGTCGGTTTTTGAGGCGATATGGCGCGCGGCACGTTGCAGATAGTCGGCTACTGCCCAGTGGAATTTATGACCCAGCGCAGACTTGATCATATTGGCGACAACCGGTGCGGCACCACCCAGCTGGGAGTGGCCGAACGCATCTTTCAGGCCCTGGTCGGCAAGAAACTTGCCGTCTTCACCCTGTACGCCCTCGGATACCACAACGGTGCAGTAGCCGTGCTTTTTGACCATGCTGTCCACTTTGGCGAGGAAGGTTTTCTGGTTGAACGGGATTTCAGGGAACAGAATGACAATGGGGATTTCGCATTTTTCGTCTGAAGCCAGACCGCCCGCTGCGGCAATCCAGCCGGCATGGCGGCCCATTACTTCCAGCACAAACACCTTGGTGGAAGTTTTGCACATGGAAGCCACGTCGAAGCTTGCTTCGCGTGTTGATACCGCAATGTATTTTGCAACCGAGCCGAAACCTGGGCAGCAGTCGGTGATGGGCAGGTCGTTATCCACGGTTTTTGGCACGTGGATAGCCTGGATGGGATAGCCCATCTTGTCGGCCAGTTGCGATACTTTCAGGCAGGTGTCGGCAGAGTCGCCGCCACCGTTGTAAAAGAAATAACCGATGTTGTGCGCCTTGAAGACTTCAATCAGGCGCTCGTATTGGGCTAGATTTTCAGTCAGGCTTTTAAGTTTGAAGCGGCAGGAGCCAAATGCGCCGGAAGGTGTGTGGCGCAGTGCTGCAATGGCTGTAGTGGATTCTTTGCCGGTGTCGATCAGGTCTTCGGTGAGCGCACCGATAATGCCGTTGCGTCCGGCATAGATTTTGCCAATTTTGTCTTTGTGTTTGCGTGCTGTTTCGATCAAGCCACAGGCCGAAGCATTGATGACGGCAGTTACGCCACCGGACTGTGCATAAAACGCGTTCTTCTTTGCCATACTCTTACACTCCCTGAAAGATTATTTGATTTGTCGCCACGAAACCGTGGTTGTTCGGTGAAGCATGACGCTTTTCCATTTCGTCATTGGCACCTTTTTCGACATTCCTCAGTGTTCTTCAGGACAAAGATTGGAAAAGCGTAGATGTTGCAGCAGACATATTACGCCATTTTTCAATTTATGAAACCATCCGGCATATGCCATGAAAATTATGTGTATCGATTCGGTTACACTATGGGCATGAAATCTGTTCAAAATTGGAATGTGGCAACTTTGCTGCAATCTCCCTTGTTTAGCCCTTTGCAGCCTGTGCTTGCCCGCCTTGAAACGCAAAGTTTCCCGACTTTGCATGATTTCAACAGCTTGATGGAGGGTGATCAAACCTCTATCAGTGTTCAGCCCGGCCACCGTTTGCGCTTTGTGCCGCAAGAGTCGGGCAGGTTGGGCTTTGAATCCCAATATGAGCCGCGTTGCTATCTGACTGGAGAAGTGCAGACGCGACAGGAAAACTGGCATGACTTATTCAATGCGCTGGTGTGGCTGACCTTTCCCAGGGCCAAGGCGGCTATCAATGCGCGCCATTACCAGGCGCTGCAGCATGCGGCAGTTGAAACCGGCAGCATGCGCGGCAAAGTGCGCGACATGGCAACCCTGCTGGATGAATCGGGAGTCATCGTGGTGTCTGCCAATGCAGGGCTGATTGATTTGCTATACAACTTTCAGTGGAAGGAGTTGTTCTGGAACAATCGCGAAAAAGTGAGCCGTGAAATGGGATTTTATATTTTCGGTCACGGACTGTATGAAAAATCCCTTCAGCCTTATGTCGGAATGACAGGTCAGGGGCTGGTGTTACAGGTGGAAAGTGAGTTTTTTAACCGGTCTTTGCCCGAACAGACAAAATTTCTGGATGAAAATATGGCGGTCTATTTGAATAATCCCCAGCATTGTCTTTCAACACGGGAATTGCATCCCGTTCCCTTGCTGGGTATACCGGGCTGGGCCGGCGAAAACAATCTCGAGACGTATTACGACAACACTGCTTATTTTCGATCCGGCAGAATGCAAAAATAATTTTCCCCTTGTTTGATATGTATCAATGGTTGTGCAAGGCGGCGGTACTAGAATGCCTGCCTTATAAAAATGACAATCGGAATTTTCCGGAGGGGTAGTTTGCAAAATGGCAATAGTATTGTTCGATAATGGCACGCACAAGTGTTTGATGTTTGATGATCTGGTAGATGATTCAGCGGATCATGCGGTGCAATCGAACCAGTTTTTGATTGTGAATAACGGACACGGGGCGGTAATTGATCCGGGCGGAAATATGACTTACAACGGCCTGCGCGTGGCGATGAATGAGTATTTTCCACCGCAGAAGCTGGATTATATTCTGGCATCACATGCGGATCCGGATATTGTCGCTTCCTTGAACAAGTGGCTGACCACGACGGAATGCAATGTGCTGATCTCCTCGATCTGGGTAAAGTTTTTGCCGCATTTCTGTACTGTTGGCAGCGCGGAAGGACGAATCCAGGGTATACCCGACCAGGGTATGAATATTCCGCTGGGTAGCTGCACACTGAAAGCAATACCGGCTCATTTCATGCATTCCGAAGGTAATTTCCAGTTTTACGATCCTGTCAGCAAAATTCTTTTCACCGGTGATATGGGGGCTTCAATGGTTGCCCATTCTGAAGCCGATACTCCGGTTGAGAACTTCCGGGAACATATTCAATACATGGAAGGCTTTCACCGGCGCTACATGGTTTCAAACAAAATTTGCCGCTTTTGGGTGAAGATGGTGCGCCAGATAGATGTCGAGTCCATCGTGCCGCAACATGGCCGCATGTTCATAGGCAAAAAAATGGTAAACGAGTTTCTGGACTGGATTGAAAATCTGGATTGCGGCATTGACCTGTTAACGCAGGACAACTACCGCGTGTCCTGAGGGTTAAAGCGGTTCGAAAATGCTCAGACGAGTGCCGAAGCGCCTGCCTGTGCAATTTGGCCATCCTGAAATGAGCGCACGCCGCTGACACCAACTCCGCCTATCACAACACCGTTGCGCAGAACCGGTATACCGCCCTCGGCGGGAATCACGCCGGGCAGGGCGAGATGAATCAGGCGGCCGCTCAGTACCGCGTCTTCCGATGATTTGGTCGGACGTTTAAAGGCAACTGCCGCCTTGGCCTTCATGATTGCGGTGTCAACGCTGCCAAATTGTGTGTCATGGCTGCGCTGCAAATATAGAAGGTGGCCGCCATCATCCACCACCGCAATCACGACGCCCCACCCATTGGCTTGTGCTTCGGTTTCAGCTGCGCTGGCGATGCGTTTTGCATCATCCAGTGTAAGGATTGGTTTGCTTTGCATATCTGAAGCTCGCTTTTTCAAAAAATTAAGGGCGCTGATAATTGCGCCCTCTGGGGTTTTACAGCCGGAAAAAAATTATTTTGACGACAGCGCTGCAAACACTTTGTCGCGTATCGATTCCACGCTGCCCACACCGGCTACTTTTACGCAACGGGGTGCACCTTTTACGCCGCTTTTTTCCCACGTTGAATAATATTCAACCAGGGGCAGAGTCTGGTCGTGATAAACAGCCAGACGCTTCTTCACGGTTTCTTCCACGTCATCAGGGCGCTGCACCAGGTCTTCGCCGGTTACGTCATCCTTGCCGGCGACTTTGGGCGGATTGAATTTGACGTGGTAAGTGCGACCCGAGGCGGTATGTACGCGGCGACCGCTCATGCGCTGCACAATTTCGCTGTCTGCAACGTCAATTTCGACCACGTAATCAATCTCGACACCAGCCTGTTTCATTGCCTCTGCCTGCGGCAGGGTGCGTGGAAAACCGTCAAACAGAAAACCTTTTTCACAGTCTTTTTCCTTGATACGCTCTTTCACCAGGTTGATGATGATCTCGTCAGAAACCAGACCACCCGCGTCCATGATTTTTTTTGCCGCAACGCCCAGCGGGCTGCCGGCCTTGACCGCTGCGCGCAGCATGTCACCGGTTGAAATCTGCGGAATACCGTATTTTTCCTTGATGTAATTGGCTTGTGTACCTTTTCCTGCGCCAGGAGCGCCGAGCAAAATCAATTTCATAGTTCTTCTCCCTGTTGTTATTTTCAAGTGGTGTGAATATGTCGTTTTAATGCATGCAGCTTGCGTGGCCTGTTGATGGTTCTCCTTTTCGTTGATTGCTTAATATGAATTTCGTGCTTCAAAAAGTTGTCGCGCCACCTGCAGATCCGCTTCGGTATCCACCCCGCTGGGCGGTGCATCGTGGGTGATGGTGACGCCTATCTTGTAGCCATGCCACAGCGCACGCAACTGTTCCAGCGCTTCGATTTGCTCGATTGCCGCCGGTGCAAGCTGGCCGTAGGCGCGCAGAAAACTGGCGCGATACGCATAGATGCCGATATGGCGCAGTACATTCATGCCAGCTGGCAGGGGGCTGGTGCTGGCGAAAGCATCGCGCGGGTAGGGAATGGGGGCGCGGCTGAAATACATCGCGTTGCCATCCTTGTCCAGTACCGCTTTGACAATATTGGGATTACGCATCGCGGCTTCGTCATGCACCGGGTGGCAGGCGGTCGCAATCGCGCATTCAGGATGGTCGTGCAAGTGCTGGGCCACCGCCCTGATGAGCTGCGGGGGTATGAAGGGTTCGTCGCCCTGCACATTGACCACTATCGTGTCATCAGGCCAATTGTGCTGTGCAACGACCTCGGCGATGCGGTCGGTGCCGCTGGGATGATCTGCTTTCGTCATGCAGGCCTTGAAACCGTGCTCATGCATGGCGGTCATGATGGGCTGATGATCGGTGGCGATCCAGATTTGCTGCGCACCACTTTGCGCGGCCTGCTCCGCAACGCGCACGACCATGGGCTTGCCGCCTATCAGCAGCATGGGCTTGCCGGGCAGCCGGGTGGAGTTGAAGCGTGCGGGAATAACGACGTGGAAAGACAGCATTACAGTTTCTCGATTTCTTCCGCTGTTAATTTGCGCGCTTCGTCAGCCAGCATGACGGGAATGTCATCCTGGATGGCAAAGGCCAGTCTGTCGGCTTTGCACACAAGTTCCTGTTCAGTCTTGCGGTATATCAGTGGCGACTTGCACAGCGGGCAAACCAGAATATCGAGTAGTTTAGCGTCCATTCAGGGGGTAATCTTCTTTAAAATAAATTGAATAAGGGCAGGGTCCAGACGTGCATCCACGCGCAATACCCAGCATTTTTCATCAGCGATTGCCATGCATTTTACCGCATCTTTTTCGGTCATGAGTAGCGCATTTCCGTCGCTGAATACCAGATCGGCGGCGCTAAACTGATGATGGTCGGGGTAAGGGTGGGCGATCAATATTAATCCCAGTTTTTTGAGATAGCCGAAAAAACGTTCCGGATGGCCAATTCCTGCAACAGCATGAACAGTTTGCCCCTGGAAATCGGCTGCCGTGGCAGTCATTTCGGGGTTAAGCAAATTGTAAAAATGCACACCTTCCAGTTGCATCATAAATTCGCCGACTGCCACTTTGTCGCCATTAACCACGACTGCGTCAACCTCGCGCAAACGCGATGGCGGCTCACGCAAGGGGCCGGCCGGCAATAAAAATCCATTGCCGAATCTGCGTATACCGTCGACCACGGCAATTTCCACGTCGCGTTGCAGGCGGTAATGCTGCAGCCCATCGTCGCTGATAATTACATCGCATTCGGGGTGAGCAGCCAGCAGCGCGCGGGCAGCTGCAGGGCGGTCGCGGCCTGTCCACACCGGGCAAAGCAGGCGCTGTGCCATTAAGGCAGGTTCATCGCCAACCTGCGCCGGGTCGCTGTCATGCAACACTTCCTGCGGCTTGTTGCCCTTGCCGCCGAAGCCGCGGCTGATGATGCCGGGATGCCAGCCATCAGCCAGAAGTTGCTCTGCGAGCCACAGGGTGAGTGGTGTTTTGCCGGTGCCCCCGACTGAAATATTGCCGACAATAATGACAGGAACCGGGAGTTTGATGCTGCTTGAAATGCCTAGCCGGAACAACAGGCGGCGGATAGTGACGATTAGATGAAATATCAGGCTGAGCGGCCACAACAGCAGATGCAAAGGGGTGATACGGTACCAGTGCCATTGCAGTCCGTGCATAGCGGGTTTGCCCATCCTCAGCGGTCTTGGCTTTGCGTGGTGAAGGTAATACGGCCATAACCGGCCAGCCTTGCAGCCTCCATGATGTTGATCACGGACTGGTGCGGTGCTTTTGCATCGGCATTGATAATGATGGTGGGGTCAGACTGATTCCCTGCCGCCTTGCGCAATGCTTGCGACAAGCTGTTTACCCCGTCAAATTTGGTGGGCTTGTTATTGATCGCGTAATGCTCTGTGGCATCAATGGCAATGTTGATCTGGTCGGTTGCAGCTTCAGACTTGTTTCCGCTTGCCTGGGGCAAATTAATTTGCAGTTCCGCATGTTTGGAATAAGTTGTGGTTACCAGCATAAAGATCAAGATCACCAGCAGCACGTCTATCATGGCGATCAAATTGATTTCCGGCTCTTCACGGGCGCGGCCTTTTTGAAAGTTCATGTCTTACTCCCTGCGTTCGCCATGCACTATTTCCACCAGCTTGATGGCTTGTTGTTCCATCTCGATGGCCAGGCTATCGACCTGGGCGCGGAAGTGGCGATAGAAAATCATGCTGGGCACGGCGACGATCAAGCCGAATGCGGTGTTGTACAAGGCTACCGAAATGCCGTGTGCGAGTATTGCAGGGGAATTTCCAGCAGCAGTTTGCGAGCCGAAAATTTCGATCATTCCTACCAGGGTGCCAAACAGGCCGAGTAAAGGGCTGATGGATGCGATGGTCCCAAGGCTGGTTAAAAAGCGTTCAAGATCATGAGTAGCTGCGCGTCCGGCCTCTTCAATAGCTTCTTTCATCACCGCCGGCGAACTTTTGACATTTTTCAATCCTGCCGCAAAGATGCGTCCCAAAGGTGAACCTGTCTGCAGGCGAGACAACATCTCATCGGTTACGCCTTTTTGTTTCAGTTCCTGAACCACTTCGGCGAGCAGGGTCACGGGAGCAATCGTTTTGCTGCGCAAGTACATCAGGCGTTCTGTTATCAGCGCTACGGCAGCGATGGATGCAAATATCAGGAACCAGATTGGCCAACCGGCAGCTTCGATAATAGTGAACACGCAAACTCCCCAAACAAAAGAATTAAAATCAATAAAAAGACTGATGAATCAGTCAAACTGAAAATCAGTGAAGCTTGAACTGTAACTTGTCGACACTGATAGAGCAAGATTTCTGCCGGATTAAATCTTTGCAATGGTGGTATTTTGCAATTTGGCATGGGTATTTTAGTTATGCACAAAAACTGTGGATAACTTTGTGCATAAATTTATTCAAGCACACTTAACTAACTATCAGGTAACCACTTTTTTTGATTGCTCAATTATTAAGCTTGTATTAATATTGATAAAAAACAATATGTTACGATTTTTTTGTCAGGTGTGACTGGGTGTACAAAGGATTTTCGGCTTTGAGGTGCCTTAGCGGCTGGGCGTTGTGGATTATTGTTGAATGTCAATCAGTATTTTGGGCTGATTAACGCGAAGCACGGCTTCTGCTATGGGGTTTGAATCGGCAGAGGTAAGAATGTTTCAACTCCTTCCTCGCCAAGGGTGATTGATTTTAAACCAGTCTTTCTTCCAGGGCACGCAAACGGTTCTCAACGTATTCAACTTCTTCCATATCCAATGGCACGACCATGCGCATTGCCATAAAAAACCCCTGAACTTGCCCAAACATTTGGCGATTGCCTTTGATGTCAGCACTATTGCTCATCAACTCCATCTTGAGGTTCGAGTATAGCTCCTCAAATCCTTCGATCATGTCTTCTTTGTCTACCATTGTGTTCTCCAATTTGTGTTGAGTCAGTATACTTGCACAAGCGGGGAAGTATGGTGAGCGTGTCATGCCCTGTCAATTACACATGCCCTTAGCGTGGCTTTCCCAAATAAACCCGATTGAAAACTGAAGCGGATAGATGATCGAAAAGAATCGAATTTTTAGCGTGCGCGAATTAAATTTTGCGGCAAAGCAGTTAATTGAATCCGGCCTGCCACTGTTGTGGGTGCGTGGTGAAATTTCTAATTTTGTGTGCGCGGCCTCGGGTCACTGGTATTTTTCCCTTAAGGATGAACAGGCGCAGGTACGCTGTGTGATGTTTCGTCACAAAAGCCAGTATCTGGACTGGCAGCCCAAGAGCGGCGCGCAGGTGGAAGTGCTGGCCTTGCCGGGTTTGTATGAGGCGCGCGGTGAATTTCAGTTAACCCTTGAGCAAATGCGTCCTGCGGGCATGGGCGCGTTGTATGAGGCTTTTGAAAAGCTGAAGAAAAAGCTGGAGGTCGAGGGTTTGTTTGCAGACTCGCGCAAACGCGCGCTGCCCCTGTTTCCCGCACAGATCGGCATTGTTACTTCACCCCAGGCGGCTGCGTTGCGTGATGTGCTGACCACCTTGTCCATACGCATGCCCGGCCTGCCGGTTGTGTTGTATCCCACGCCAGTTCAGGGTGCGGGTGCAGCCCAGAAAATTGCCGAGGCCATCGCTTTGGCTAACCAGCGCAAAGAGTGCGAGGTAATTGTGCTGTGCCGTGGCGGCGGCAGTATTGAGGATTTGTGGTCATTCAATGAAGAGGTGGTGGCTCGCGCAATTGCAGCCAGTCACATACCCATCGTATGCGGCGTGGGGCATGAAACCGATTTTACCATTGCCGACTTTGTCGCCGACCAGCGTGCTGCCACGCCAACAGCTGCCGCGCAGGCGGCTGTTCCGGAGCGTCTGGAACTGCTGGGGCGCGTGGCCCAGTTTGAGCAACGCATGACGCGTGCGATGCTGCGCAGCCTTGAGCGTGCAATGCAGCAGCTCGATTATTTGCAGCGCCGCCTGGTGCATCCGGCCCAGCGTGTACAGCAGCAACTGCAGCATCTCTCCCAGTTGCAACAGCGCCTGCAGTCAACACTGGCACACACCCTGCAACATCAAAACTTGCGCTGGCAGGCTATGCACCAACGCTTGCACTCGGCACGCCCGCAATTTACGCAGCATGCCACTCGCCAGGAAGAAATAAGCCGGCGCATGAAGGATGCATTACAACGCATGCTGGAGCGTTACGACAACCGCCTTGCTGCGGTGCGGCAGCACTTGCAGCACCTTGATCCGCAGCGGGTGCTGGCACGCGGCTACAGCATGGTGCGCGATGAGCATGGTGCCGTGGTGACCGATAGTGCAGCTTTTCCGCCGGGTGCATCCCTTAAGGTTACTTTTGCGAAGGGCTGGGCAAAAGTCGCGGTCACGGAAAAGGGCAGTGATAAATAATTGGGTTAAAATATATAGTGAAACTATTTTCTGCCTGTCCACTGCAGTCAATCGAATGAAAAATTTTCTGAATAACCTGACCCCTTTTCAAGCTACTGTCCTGCTGGTATTGGCAAGTACGGTGCTGCGTCTCGTCGCAGCGGTCTCGACCGAGCTCACCACAGACGAGGCGCACTACGCGCTTTATGGCTTGCATCTGGACTGGAGTTATTTCGATCATCCCTCGCTGATCGGCTGGCTGCAGGCAATAGTACTGCTTTTCTCCGATTCCGATCTTGCGCTCAGGATCATGCCCATCCTGCTGTTTTCCGCCGCCAGTCTGGTGCTGTACCAAGCCAGCGTGACACTGTTCCCGAATGAATCGCCGTGGCTGGGATTTGCCAGTGTTGCTCTCATTCAGTCCTCCGTGATGCTGCAATTAATTGGCCTGGCCATGCTGCCCGACGGGCCGCTGCTGTTGCTGGGACTGCTGGTGATATTGGTGCTGCACCGGATTTTGTCCGGCGGGAACTTGCGTGACTGGCTGTGGCTCGGCCTGTTGCTGGGCCTTGCCGGGCTTTCAAAATATACCGCAGTCACGCTCATCGTTACGGTGGTGCTGGCGCTGCTGTTGAGCAGGCAAGTCCGTCAGTTGCGCAGTCCGGGACCCTGGCTGGCTTTGATTATTGGCGTGGTTGCGATCATGCCGGTGCTTTACTGGAATTACCGCCACGACTGGATTTCATTCCTGTATCAGATCCATCACGGCACAGGAAAATTGAATTGGGAGCTGAAGAGATTATTGATCTCTCAAGCCGGCCAGTTCCTCGTTTATGGGCCTGGTATCTATATTTTTGGCATGATTGCAGCCGTTGCCGGGCTGCGTGAGCTGAGAAAAACGGGCGGGGAGGATGGGCGCGGCGTGATGCTTTTTCTCGTGCTGGCATTGCCCCTGTTATTGCTGTTTGGCTGGAACTCGGGTTATGAAATGACGCTGCCTCACTGGACATCCTTTGGCTGGGTGGCGTTATCCCCGCTGGCTGCACGCTGGATAATCCGTTCATGGGACAAGCGCTGGGTGCGTATCGGGGTGCGTGGTTCAATTGTCTATGCGGTTATTTTTATTGGCGTCATATTCAGCCAGTTAATATCACCGTGGATACCTTTCCCGGATAATAAAAATGCATTGCGGGATCTGTATGGCTGGGGTCAGGCTGCGCAAAGAGCGGAGCAATTGCGCGCCGGACTGGAAAGCAAAACGGGCGTTGCTCAGCTGATATTCACTGAAAACTGGACGCTTGCAAGCCGTTTGTCCTGGTATGCAAGGCCAACGCCGGTTATTGTTCTTGACGCGAGAATCAACCAGTTCGATATCTGGTTTGGATCGCCTCAAAGCGGTGCAAGCGGAATTCTGGTACTGTGGCCCCATGAAAATGCCAAACCTGTAACCGGCGGCAAGGGACAATTTGCCGAATGCAGCTTGCGTGACAGCTTGCCGATCATGGTTAATGGCCGCCAGTCGTCAATTTTTACTTTCTATGACTGCCATGACTATCAAAACTAATTCAGAAAAATTGGCTTTGTTGCCGGATACCACGGTTGCATTCAATAGCCCGTGGCGCTGGGGAGTGCCATTGTTTGCGTTAACTGCGCTGTCCATAGTGTTTGCGCTGAACGGCAATGTGCCGATTTTCTATTTTATGAACAGAATCATGTCCTATGCCGGCGATGGCTTCTGGATCCATCTGTCATTGTTGGGTGACGGACAGCTGGTCATTTTATTTGTGCTTCCATTTATTGGACGTCGCCCTGATGTGGTCTGGCAATTTCTGCTTGCTTTTCTGATTGCCGGTCTGTTTGTGCATGGCATGAAGGAATTATTTTCCGCGTTGCGCCCACCCGCCAGCCTGCTTGCGGAAAGTTTTCACCTGATAGGGCCTGCCCTGCGCAACAATGCTTTTCCTTCGGGGCATACCACGGCTGCTTTTGCACTGGCTGGTTTGGTGTGTGTGCAAAAAACCGATATTCGTCTCAAGATGCTGGCATTGCTTCTGGCTATGTTTGTCGGTTTCTCGCGCATTGCCAGCGGTGTACATTGGCCTCTGGATGTTCTCGGTGCGGTTTTCGGAGGCTGGATGGTTGCAATTGCAGCGGTATGGGTCGCGCAGCATTGGCGTGCGGGTCTCAATGTATGGGTGCAGCGCATATTTGCGTTGATTGTTACCCCGCTATCGGTGTGGGCGGTGTGGTCGCTATGGCAACATCTTGATGATGTTTATCCCGGAACCGGTTTAATGAAGGTGTTGTTACTGGCTGCATGCCTTGTATTGTCAATACCCGGGCAGTTGCGCTTATTTAATTTGAAGCGATAAATATTGACATTGCCCTGCAGGATTCAGGCGATGTTCAAGCTGGAATAAATTTGTATTATTTTGATCAGAAAGTTTTTCGATATGCCGAAATTAGCCCTTAAAGTTGACGTGAATACCTATCGTGGCACGCGTGTCGGTGTACCGCGACTTGTAGAAGTGATGCAACGACACCAGGTGCAGGCGAGTTTTTTCTTTACGATGGGCAAGGACCGCACGGGACGTGCCATCAGGCATATTTTCCGCTCGGGTTGTCTGAGCAAAGCGTCACGCTTGTCGATTTGGAAGCATTACGGCTTGAAAACAATGCTGTATGGAACCTTGTTGCCTGCACCTGATATTGGCCGCAAATGCGCGGACACTATGCGTGCGGTTCGCGATGCGGGTTTTGAAGTGGGCATTCATGGCTATGATCAGAATCGCTGGAAGGATTATGTAAGCAGCAGGGATATGGCATGGACAAAACGTGAAATGCAGCGTGCAGTGGACCGATTCATAGAAATTTTCGGCATTGCGTCGAAGTCCTATGCCGCTGCCGGCTGGCAACTAAACCGTCACGCCTTGCGCCTGATGCAACATTTCGGCTTTAATTACACTTCGGATACTCGCGGTACACAACCCTTCACTCCAACCTGGAATGCAGAAATCGTTGCCTGCACGCAACTGCCGACTACACTGCCGACATTGGACGAACTGATCAATCGCAACGGAATTACCGAAGATAACGTGGTGCAGCACCTGCTGCAACTGACTAAAAATCCTCCCCCAAATGGACATGTCTTTACCCTGCAAGCCGAGCTTGAGGGAGGAAAATGGCTACCTGTGTTTGAACAATTGCTGGAAGGCTGGAAGGAGCAGGGCTATGATATTGTGTCCTTGCGTCTTTATGTGCAGGGATTGCCTGCCAGCTTGCCTCGCCATGAAATAGTGATGCGGGCGGTTGAGGGCAGTGTTGGTACCCAGGCTGTTCAGGCCTGATTCTGCAAATTAAAGGAATATTTGAAATTTTCCTTTAATTGGGCAAAACTGTTTCCAGCGCCGGACAGTTTGGTATCAGTGTAAGATCGAAAGCGTGCACTTGTAGTCCACAGGATTGGGAGGGAACATGCAACAGGGAGCATTAGACTTGCAGGGCTGGGTCGCTTTTCTCGGCAATGCTGAAATTCCGGTTCTCAAGCAAACTGTGCGGGATTTGCATGCCTTGCGGGAAGAGGGGGACAAGGCCAGCCCGCTTGCGGTGAGCAATATCATTGCCCGCGACCCTTTGATGACCTCGCTCTTGTTACGTTATTTGCAGTCGCACAAACATCGCAGCCAGACCAACGAAGTGCTGGAGGTAGAACAGGCACTGCTGATGTTGGGTCTGGAGCCTTTCTTCAATAAAGTGGTATCAAAAATCTCCGTTGAGGAAATGCTGAGTACCCAAACTCCCGCCCTGATAGCTGCGCTGCGTGTTGTTCATCGTTCGCACCGCGCTTCCTCCTATGCGTATGACTGGGCGGTAAGGCTGCGTGACATGCATTTTGAAGAAGTGCGTATTGCTGCTTTGCTGCGCGATTTGACCGAAATACTGATGTGGTGTTTCGCACCCGCTGAAATGATAAAAGTGCAGGCTTTGCAGGCGCAGGACAAATCCATGCGTAGCGGAATAGCGCAGGAGAATGTGCTCGGTTTCAGGCTGGTCTCACTGCAAAAGGAATTGGTGAAGGAGTGGAAGCTGCCCACTTTGCTGCTCAACTTGATGGATGCAGAAAACAGCCAGAAGCCACGCGTTCGCAATGTCGTGCTGGCAGACAGGCTGGCACGACATTCAGCCCATGGCTGGGATGATGCCGCGCTGCCCGACGACTATAGTGAAATTGGCGGGTTGCTCCACATGTCCGCAGAGGACGTGATGAATATCGTTGGCGTTGAAGGCAATTCTGCCTGAGCCTTTCTTCCATCTAGCGTAAATCACCAGCCAGCGAGTCGCGCTTGTCTTGTGGCAGCTCGGTTTCCTTACGATAAGCGGGATGGTCGATGCCAGCCTTGATTGCAGCCCCCTGTTTTGCTGCCGCAATCATTTCCGGGGTCAGTTCAAAGCGCATGAAATGCACGGCTGAGGTTTTGTCGGGCGCGGTACGGTCCAGATCCTCGTTTGAAATCGCAAACACCTTCTCAAAATCGCCCACCCTGACCCAGACGGTATTTTCAATGCCGATAAGTTTGGCCAGTGCTTTTTTACGCTCTTCCACATCATCGTATTCCACCATGAAGGTGGCTTTCCAGTTGCTGCCATTGGGAATAAGAGGATTGTAGACATCCAGCTCTTCCTGTATGCCCTCGGATTCGAAAATGCGCTCAAGGCGCAACATCTCCTGCACCTGGTATTGCATGGTAAGTGCGTCTTCAAAATAAAGCGTCGCATGCTCGCCGATCGGCACTCTGCGGTGTTTCTTGTGTTCCATTACCCTGGCGCGATATTCGGTTTTGATCGCCGAATATTTTTCCAGGGAATAAAGGTCATTTCGTGTCAATTGATTCATGATATTTCCTTCGGTAATCGTTGTTATTTGTGTGCAATCTGTGTGTCGGTGAACAAATAGTCGCGCAGCTCCTTGTCAAAGCTGGGGTCGCTGCGCCTGATCCATTCCAGCACCATCGCGGCATGCTCTTTCTCCTCGTCACGATTGTGCGCCAGTATCGCTTTCAGATCAGGATCGCTGCATGCATCCACGCGCTGGTTATACCAGTCGACCGCTTCCAGCTCTTCCATCAGAGAGACGATCGCACGGTGCATGTCGCGAGTCTTGGTGCTCAGTTGCTCTACAGGTTCGTGATAGCCTTCATTGGACATTCAAATTCTCCTTTTTTGATTGCTAGATGGCGTAAGCCTTCCTTATAAGGCTGATGGGATGTGAAGGCGCGCGTCCGTCTCGCAGGCCATTCTCAATATGGTGACCAGCCATGGCACAGTCGCTGCCATAGTGCGCAGCTTCGGCTTTCTTTACTCTTTCCACCACCGGTTTGACGATTTTCATCGACGCGGCATGAAACTCTTTCTTCACCGCATAGGTGCCGTCATGGCCGGAGCAGCGCTCGATAATATCCACCTCGGTGCCCGGAATCAGCGACAGCATCTCGCGCGTTTTCGGGCCGATATTCTGTACGCGCTGATGGCACGCGGCGTGATAGGCAACCTTGCCCAATGGCTGTTTAAAATCAGTGTTTAATTTTCCTTCCTTGTGGCGCAATATCAGATATTCGAAGGGGTCAAAAAAGGCAGCTTTAACCTTTTGCACATCCGGATCGTTGGGGAACATCAGTGGTAATTCCTGCTTGAACATCAGCACGCAGGAGGGCACCAGAGCGGTCAGATCCCAGCCTTCATCCACCAGTTTTGCCAGCACCGGAATATTGAATTCCTTGGCAGCCTTAACCGCTTCAAGATCACCCAGTTCCAGTTTGGGCATGCCGCAGCAGCGTTCCTTTTCGGCCAGAATCACCGGTATACCGTTGTGTTCGTAAACGGCCACCAGATCCTCCCCCGGGCCGGGTTCGTTGCGGTTGGTATAGCAGGTGGCAAACAGCGCAATCTTGCCCGTGGTGCGGCCTGCAGGTTCTGCAACGGCCTTGCTGTCATGTCCGGCCAGACGTTTGCGCAAGGTATTGCTTTGGTATTCGGGCAGCTTGGCATCGGCATGCACGCCCAAAACAACTTCCAGTGCTTTACGGGCAGGGGCGAATTTATTTGCCGCATTAACGACCTGTGCTACAACAGGAATCCCGGCCAGATTGCCGACCGTATCGGTGCTGGTGAGGATGCGATCACGCGTTTTGACGTCCCCGTTTTTAAACTTGAATGATTTGGCGCGCAACATCAGGTGCGGGAAATCCAGATTCCATTCATGCGGCGGGGTATACGGGCACTTGGTCATGTAGCACAGATCGCACAGGTAACAATGATCAACTACCTTCATGTAATCCGCTTTATTGATTCCATCCACCTCCAGCGTCGGCGATTCATCAACCAGATCAAACAGGGTAGGAAAGGATTCACACAGGCTTACGCAGCGGCGGCAACCGTGGCAAATGTCAAACACGCGTTCCATTTCGTCAAATAACGATTTCTCGTTAAAAAATTCCGGATTCAACCAATCCAGGGGATGACGAGTGGGTGCTTCAAGATTGCCTTCACGTGCGGGACCAGCCATGGTGGTGTCTCCTGTCTAAATTTTTTGTTTAATTCCGGCTGCGCAACAAGTAGCAACCGGCTATAAATATTGGGGATTGCAAAGCAATAAAGTACGCAGATCCTAAAAATGCCGGCATTATTTGCGAAACATTTTTATTTTCTGCGAACCCATCACTTTTTAAGACATATTACGAATCGCTATTAGCGAAATTACGCAACGAACTCAGTCAGTGCTTTTGAGTAGCGGTTAGCGTGAGAACGCTCGGCTTTAGCCAGTGTTTCGAACCAGTTCGCGATTTCTTCAAAACCTTCGGCGCGTGCTGTTTTGGCCATACCTGGATACATGTCGGTATATTCGTGAGTTTCACCCGCGACTGAAGTCTTCAAGTTATCGCTGGTTGAGCCGAACGGCATGCCGGTAGCCGGGTCGCCGCACTGCTCAAGAAACTCCAGATGACCGTGAGCGTGGCCAGTTTCACCTTCAGCAGTAGAGCGGAACAGGGCTGCCACATCGTTGTAACCTTCCACGTCAGCTTTAGCCGCGAAATAGAGATAACGACGATTAGCCTGAGATTCACCCGCAAAGGCGTCTTTTAGATGTTGTTCGGTTTTGCTACCTTTTAATTGCATGATATTTACCTCCAAAGTGAGTGATAGATAAAGTGGCTGCATAACCACTTGCCTAGTATAGACTTATGCTTAATCGATAAAAGTAGATTTTTTCAATGAGGCTGATCTATTTTATCAATGTCACAAGCAGGCTTCATAAAAGAGCTTGATAAAACAGATGGGGATGCTTTTCAGAGATGCAACTTCTGTTTATGGTTTCTGTTTGCAAACAGAAGCGGGGGGAAGGAAAGCTCAGCTTATCGGCAGGGTATGTGGAGGCAGGGCGTTTTTGAGTGTGATAACCAATTGCTCCATAGTGGAGGCTAATGGTGAACGTTTGCGCCACACCAGGCCTACCGTGCGCGAGGCGCCGGGGGCGACAAGCGGGCGTAATGCAACCTGGGTGATATCGGCTGTGGTGCCGCCACTGGCAAGTACCGGAATCAGTGTTACTCCCAGCCCCATGCCCACCATCTGGCGCAGCGTTTCCAGGCTGGTGGCGCTGATCTCTTCGTTTTGCATGCCATCCAGGTGGCATGCTTCCAGTGCGTGTTCGCGCAGGCAGTGCCCCTCTTCCAGCAGCAACAGGCCTGCCTGGGCCAATTCGTTTATTTTTATGCTGTCGGCCTGGGCCAGCTTGTGGTTGGCAGGCACTGCGGCCAGAAATGGCTCCTTGAACAAAGGAACAACCTCAAGGCTGGCATCATTGACAGGCAGAGCCAGCAGACCTGCATCCAGCTTTCCGTCAGCCAGATGTGACAGTAAATGGGGTGTCATCTCCTCTCTGAGCAACAGACGCAGCTTGGGAAACTTGCCATGCAACAGCGTCAGCACATGCGGCAGATAGTAGGGGCCCAGTGTGGGAATGACGCCCAAATTGACTGTGCGCTCCATCGGGTCGCCAGTCAGGCGCGCCAGCTCGCGTATGCGGGTGGCTTCATCGAGAATCAGCCGGGCAGACGAAACAATTTCGTGTCCAATAGGTGTCAGGGCGACATGTTTCAACGAGCGGTCAAACAGCATCACACCCAGAAAATCTTCCAGCTTTTTCACCTGGGTAGAGAGCGTGGACTGGCTGATATAACAGGTCTCGGCCGCCTTGCCAAAATGCCCGGTATCGGCCAGTGCCACGATATAACGAAGTTCCTGCAGGGTCATGGTCTTGTACAGGTGAGAAAGGTTAACCTTTCAGCTTAAGCACCATCAAATGATAAGTCTTGTAACGCTCAAAAGTTTCTTTGCTGCGGTGACCTTCAAAATATTTGTAATTCATGCGATCGAGTTTCTTGCGCAGCACTTTTTTTATCAGCCATGATATTTTCGGATAGTTTTCGCCCAGATATCTGTCGAGAGTCAAGCCAACCGGCTTGATCGTGTTGTGCAGCAAATCATTGACCAGCTGCAGATTGGGACTGACGCGACTGGTGATGTCATCATCGCGCACCAGCTCAAATCCGGAGGCTTTAACCTTGCTATAAAATTCCGCCATCGCATGGCCGCCACCAAAGCTGCCGTCGCCGGGGCCACCGTCGCCGTGGTGTGCGGTTTTAAAGAAGTCGCATATCACCACGATGCCGCCCGGCTTGAGAATTTTTTTCAGCAAGTCGAAAGCTGCTTCCATCGAAATATACTGGAAACTTTCGCTAAACAGACAGACATCGTAATGCTGCTCCAGCTCATTAAAAGGCAGGTCTTCGAAACGACACTCGAACAGACGGCTTTGCATCTGCGGGAATTTTGCCTGCTGCTTGCGCACCAGTTTGGCCAGGCTGGGGGCGGGAACGAGGCCGTCAGCCGCATAGCCGCGAGACAACAGCTGTGCAAGAACGTGGCCGGTACCGCAACCGATATCCAGCACGGTAACCGGGCCGGGCTGGGGTGAGGGCATGGCTGCAATCATGTTGTCGGTATAGCGCTGCTGCGCAATGCCCAGATTAGCCAGCTTAAGCTCCAGATCGTCGTCCCACAGGCCGTAGTGCAAGTCGTCCACGCCCAGAATTTGTTGCGTGAGTACCAGACCCAGTTCGCGGCTACCCATTTTTTCTTTTGACAAAGCTGACTCCCTGAAAATATTGAAATATTGAATTTAATATTATATTCGTTATCCCTGATTTATCGCTTAACTTCTTTATGACATGTGATTAACTGGCGGGCTCCGTTGATGGTGATATATAGCCTGCCGGACAATTTTCCTGCAAAACAAAAAACGGTGGCAGACAGTTTATCCTGTCTGCCACCGTCTTTTATGCTGCTGATAAAGGTTTATTTACCGGTTTTTTCCTCTTCAGTTTTCATTTCTTTTTTCTCTTCCTTCTTCATTTCCTTTACCTTTTTCTTTTCTGTATTCATTTCTTTGTTCATTTCCTTCTGCTGCATGCCTGCCGGCGCTTCTGCCGGCGCAGCGCCCATATGTTTGGCGGCAATAGCGTTAAAGCTCAGGGTAGAGGCGAAAACAGCAGCGATCAATACGGATAATAGTTTGCTCATTTATTTCTCCTTGGCTGGAACGGTTGAAAAAACAGGACACTGTTTGCTGGAGTGTCGAGCGAGTAACGCTATTCACAAGCCATCGGTTGACACTAATTTTGATTAACTCAGCTTAGCCATGCCCCGTTGCGATACACGACTTCATCGTCCAGCATGACGGACTCGGTAACCGCAAATACATCAACATGGAATTTTGCATCCTTGCGTTTGATCATCGGCTTGGAATAGATGCCGTGCTTCGCACCCAGGGAAAGGTGTATTCCGCACATGCGCTCGTAGGTGCCGATATCATCAACCAGTTTGTCCCGGCTAAATGCGCGGTTCATGCCAAAGCCCAGTTCGCGCAGCCACACCTCGCCTTCCTCGGCGCGAATATTCGCCAGCACCTTGTCGAATTCCGGCGTCGAGTTGACGGTCTCGGTTACACGGCCTTTGCTGATCACCAGCGTGATGGGGATGGCGGGGCGGTTCACCCTGAACGAGGTGTCGCCAAATACAAAGATGCGCACGCGGCCGTTTACTGCTTCCAGATCCTGCGCCTCGGTAAACACTTCTCCAATCGGAAATTGTCCTCCGACATTATTCATTTCGCGGTAGTCGCCCACATTCAGCTTGGCAGATTCGAAAGGCGAGGCAAAAACAAGCTGCTCGCCGCCGCTATCGACCACACCGGACTGGGCGCGATCAATACGCTCCTTCAAAGCCTTGCCCACGCCGCGATAATAGGCCGGGTCATAGGCCAACGAAGCAATATAGTCGAGTGCCTGTGTGCCCGGCATGCGCGCAAGATGCACATGCTCAATCACCTTGAGCGAGCGCTTGAAGAGTTCGACGCGTATGCGAAAGGCCTCAAGGCGGAAACTTGTCGATTGTATGAGCACGACCAGATCGGATGCCGTGAGCGGCTTGAATGCCTCAAGCACGGCCTCGGGTGTGACGGTATCAAAGTCAATGAATTTCGTTGCGGGCAGGCAACGGCGATACGCCTCTGTCAGTGCAACTGCAAGCTCGCATTGTGTATCGAATACGACCACCGCCTGATGCTGCGGCGTGTGCTCAATCGCAAGCGACAAAATATCGCCCACATGTTTGCTCGCGGCAGCTATAGCCTGATCGGGTATTGAGGTCAAATTGAGAGAGTTTTCTGTTGTCATGACTTGGAGCTTTCATTAAGGTGCGCACGCACCACATTCAGCACTTGCTGATTTAAATTTTCCGCCAGACAATCGAATTCAATATTGTCCGGCATGCCGCGCAGCCAGGTGAGCTGGCGCTTCGCCAACTGGCGAGTGGCGGCGATGCCCTGCGCCAGCAATTCATCCTTGTCGATATCACCCGCCAGATATTGCCAGGCCTGGCGATAGCCCACGCAGCGCATGGAGGCCATATCGGCATGCAAATGATATTTGCGTTTTAAATCTTCCAGTTCATCAAGCAAGCCGTGTTTCAGCATGTCGGCAAAGCGCAGTTCGATGCGCGCATGCAATTGCTTGCGTTCAGAAGGAAGCAGCGCGAGAGGAACAAGCCGGAAGGGCAACTGATATTCTGGCTGGAGAGCGAGCAGTGCAGACATGGGCTGGCCGCTGACGCGGAAAATTTCCAGCGCGCGCTGCAAGCGCTGGGCGTCATTCGGCTTGAGGCGTGCTGCCGTTTCTGCATCCACTTTCGCCAGTTCCTTATGCATGTGCGGCCAGCCGTATTGCGCAGCCTGTGCTTCAATCTCGGCGCGCACTGCTGCATCTGCCTGCGGCAAATCGCTCAGGCCAAAACGCAGCGCGCGAAAATACAGCATGGTGCCGCCCACCAGCAGAGGAATCTTGCCGCGTGCGGTGATGTCCTGCATCAGCCGCAGCGCATCCGCGCGAAAGGCGGCAGCGGAATACACTCCGGTAGGGTCCATGATGTCGATCAGGTGGTGCGGTGCCGCGGCAAGCGTCGCGGCATCCGGCTTGGCGGTGCCGATGTTCATGTCGCGGTACACCAGTGCGGAATCCACGCTGATCAGTTCCACCGGCAACTGCTGTGCCAGCTCCACGGCGGCGGCGGTTTTGCCGCTGGCGGTGGGGCCCATCAGGAAGATGGCGGGAGGGTGTTTTTGCAACATATTGATTATATTTAATAAATTGGCATTTAAAATACTGTATCCACAGATTACACAGATTCACACAGATTACTTTTCATGGTATTGAATTTAAGGTTGGCATGTGCGGATCGGCTCTTAGGTAACTACACTGAGATTTTTTAATCTGTGTGAATCTGTGTAATCTGTGGACAAAGATGTTTCTATTTACCGCGCATAAACATCTTGTCCAGATCGGCAATGCTCATCTGGAACCAGGTCGGCCGCCCGTGGTTGCACTGCCCCGAGCGTTCGGTGTTTTCCATTTCGCGCAAGATGTGGTTCATCTCGGTCAGGGTCAGTTCATGATTGGCGCGAATCGCAGAGTGGCAGGCCAGCGTGCCCAGTAGTTCATTGCGCCGCTCGGTCAGGGCGCGGCTGGCGCCGTATTCGCGCAGCTCCTGCAGTACATCGCGCGCGGCCGCTTCGGCGTGCGATTGCTTGAGCATCGCCGGCATTGCGCGCACCGCCAGCGTGGTGGGGGAGAGCGGGGCGATGTCGAAGCCCAGCGTGTGCAGGGCTTGCTGTTCTTCTTCGGCGGTGGCCACATCCAGCGTGTCGGCGTGGAAGGTGACGGGAATCAGCAAAGGCTGGTTGGGAATTTGCTGGCCGTCCAGTGCAAGCTTCAGTTTCTCATACACGATGCGCTCATGTGCCGCATGCATATCCACCACCACCAGCCCCTGCCGGTTTTGCGCGAGGATGTAAATGCCCGCCAGTTGTGCCAGCGCAAATCCGAGAGGCGGAATGCCGTCAGAATCGGTGAGTGGAGAGTGGGGAGTGGAGAGTAGCGGATTGCTCGATCCTCGATCCTCAATCCCCGATCCTGCTCCAAACATTGCCTCGTAAAAAGCCAAGGGCTGTGCCGCGGTGTGCAGCGGCATGGTCTGTTGCTGCAGGTGCATGCCTTGCCCGGCGCCGGCCCAGGCAGGACTTTGCGCAGATTGAATTGTGGCTGATGAAGTGTCGCTGCTGGCCGCAGTCATGGTTGAAATCGGCCCGCTCAGTGCCTGCTGCAGCGTATGGAAAATAAACTGGTGCATCGCCTGGCTTTCGCGGAAGCGAACTTCGCTCTTGGCCGGATGCACGTTCACATCCACCAGCTCCGGCGGCATATCGAGAAACAATACAAAAGCAGGGTGGCGCTGGTGATGCAGAATGTCCTGGTAAGCCTGGCGTATTGCATGCGCCACCACCTTGTCGCGGATAAAACGCCCATTGAGGAAAAAATACTGGCTGTCACGCGTGGCCTTGGAATAGGCGGGCTGCGTCACCGTGCCGTAAAGATGCAAACCCGCGGCACGCCGTTCTATCTGCACCGCATTAAGTGCAAATTCCTTGCCGAGTATGGAAGTGATGCGTTGCTGCATGGCGGCTGCGCGCTCCTCTTCACTGGCGGCAAGCGCGGGCAGTGTCGCGACAGGCAATTGCCACACCATGCGCGCATTGTGCTGCAGACTGAACGCCACGTCGGGACGCGACAGCGCGATGCGCTTGAATACTTCCTCGCAGTAGGCAAATTCGGTCGCTTCGGATTTCAGAAATTTGCGACGCGCCGGCGTGTTGAAATACAGCTCGCGCATTTCCACACTGGTGCCCAGCGCATGGGCGGCGGGTGCCGCTACACTCAGGGAGCCGTCCACGGCCTCAACCTTCCAGGCATGCTCGGCTTCAGCATGGCGGCTGATCAGCGCGACATGCGCAACGGCCGCCATGCTCGCCAGCGCCTCGCCGCGAAAACCCATGCTGGCCACCCGCTGCAGGTCCTCCAGCGAGGCAATCTTGCTGGTGGCATGGCGCATCAGCGCCAGCGGAATCTGCTGCTGCGGAATGCCGCTGCCATTGTCGCGCACGCGCAGCAGCTTTACCCCGCCGGCCTCAAGCTGCACCACGATCTCGGTCGCCCCCGCGTCCAGACTGTTTTCCATCAGTTCCTTAAGCGCCGAAGCGGGACGCTCGATCACCTCGCCAGCGGCAATCTGGTTGATAAGCAGGTCGGGAAGCAGTTGAATGGCAGACATTGAGGCGGCGCTAGAAAAATTGATCCGGCATTATAGCGTGGCGGGGAAGCTGCATTGTTGCGGGTGATGTGCAGGGTTCCAGAGGCATGACTAAATATTGAATATAATCAATATGTTGTATAATTGCATCGTTATTCGTCTAAGCCTGTTGTGCATACTGGCATCCGGCATCCGGCGAATCAGGTTGATGACGGGGTAAAGGTCAGGGCGGAGTAGTTGCAGGGGCTGCAATCGGCCATATCCTGTCAGTTGCGACTGACTGCAGATGGGTAATGTAATTATCAAAAAACTTGCCATCTAGTAGCTTATAAGCTACATTGTTCCCATGATTGAAATTTTTCGATACCAGCTTGAAGACGGCAAAGAACCTGTATCAGATTGGCTTCTGTCGCTCAAAGATAAGCAGGCTCAAGCCAAAATTCGAATCCGTATCAAACGACTTGAATCAGGAAATTTCTGAGATACTGAATCAGTGGGTGATGGGGTGCAAGAATTACGTGAACATTTCGGCGCTGGTTATCGAATTTATTTTGGGCAGCATGGTAAGACGGTAGTAATTTTACTGTGTGGTGGCACTAAGAAATCGCAAGCTGCAGATATTAAGAACGCGAAAGAATATTGGGCAGATTGGAAAAGGAGACAGGCATGAACAAGAAATTAAAAGCAGTCGTATCTCACCATGAACGCGAGGTGGCGGAGCTACGAGAGGATCGTGAGCTAGCAGTTGAATATCTGAAAGCAGCCATGGAGTCGATCGACAATCCTGAAGACCGCGCAGCAGGTTTGCTAGCTTTGAGAACTGTTGCGGAAGCATATGGTGGACTTGGGGTAGTTGCTGCTGATGCTGGAATTAGCCGTGAATCACTTTATCGCGCACTATCTGCGAATGGAAATCCGACCCTAAAAACGCTGCTTGCTGTGTTGAAAGCAGTTGGAATGAAACTCTCGGTTGAACAAGATAATCACGTAGTCGCTTAACGAACCTATACGTACTTTCGGCCATTAGGCGACGTTCATGGCTGCAGATGGTGATGACCGCTTCTCGGCCAAAGTAGAAGTTTTGGGATCCTGTACAATTTGTACACTTTCCACGATATAGCAGACTAAAAGGGCTTGTCTTCACGCTGAACTTCAAACAGAGTAAATCACCCCCCGAACTCCCGTCATATAACAATTGAAATATGAGTATCACAAATAAATTCCGAATATTCATCATCGGCGCAGGATTTTCAGTCCATGCTGGAATGCCTTTGGGTGCCCAACTGTTTGAGCTTGTTCGAGAGGTTATTCGCAATAAGTACGGTAGTGACAATAAACTCGAAGGTGATTTGGATTGGTATCTAACGTACAGATTGAGGTGCGAAGGAGTACCAGTTGAAGCTCCGGTTGATTATGAGAAATTCATGTCCTATCTAGATTTGGAGCATTATTTAGGCCTGCGAGGTAGTGAAACTTGGAGTAACGAAGGGAATGAATCACAATTAATTATCAGAAATGGGATAAGAGAAGTAATTTACTCCAAGTTGCCTCAGACACCTACTGCTGAGTGCATTGAGTTTTGTCAACGACTACTACCTCAAGATGTGGTTCTGACATTTAATTACGACACATTGATAGAAGATACTTTGGATTACTTAGGTAAACCATACAGGCTATTTCCAAATCGCCTGAAGAGCGTTGGCCTCATGTCGTCTGTAATTGATAGTGAAGCAGAAAAAAGTGAAATTGTAATTAGTAAGCTTCATGGATCAATAGATTGGTACGATAAAATGCCTTACATAAAGGATCGAGAACTTGCAAGTCAGCATGAACATCCCTGGGAATCTAGGCACCCGGTATTCAAAGAAGGCTCTTCAATTTCTCATACTCCTTTGATAGACGGACTGGCTGAAGAAGGAGATCCACTCCAATATGTCTATAGAGTAGATGACTTATCACAAATATCTGATAGTCAATTTTGGGAGTGCACGCCACTTATTTTGTCACCTTCTAGCTCAAAGATCCTATACGCAAATCCGCTAAAGTCACTTTGGCGGGGCTTGCAGCAGGCTGGTGGGTTAAATTTTGGCATTGGTGTGGTTGGGTATTCATTACCACATTACGATGAATATGCAAGACAGGCGCTGTATCATTTGATGAGAAATTACACCGAGTACGAGTTCGATATTGAAATGATGGGTTTGAAAAAGGGACCTGCAAAGATTCTAGATTTTAACGAGCCTGGATCATCAAATTGGCAAATCCGTAAAAATTATGCATTTATGAACTGGGAGCGATGTGAGCTTAATACATCAGGTCTTAGCATTGAGAGCATTAAATGGTTAATGCAATGAAACGTAACAAGTCAGTAGTGTGGAACCGTCTAAAGTGCAGCGCACTTTATCCGTCCCCCTCAATTCCAACGTTGAAAGTCTGATAATAGGCTGAAACCGGAAGTAACTCGGATTCACTTGGAACGGCAGCAAAGGCCGAGGAGTTGATGCTCATGGCAATTTCGATAAATGTCTCAAACTGGCACAACGGGCGAGTAGAGGAAGTGCAAAATCCTGCAACAGTAGCATGTGCGCCTAATAAATCATCCGGTTTACTTCCGATCAAATGCGGAAACTCTCAGTCTGAATAATTTGCCTTTTCCGGCCGCTTGGCGGTGACGTTTTTGAAATAGGTGCGCATGTGCCGGATATCCGCATCCATATCATCTGTTAATGTAATGACCGGGCCAAAAATCGTAGCGCGTTTTTTGTAATCCAAAGCGATTAGCTGTACCGTGACATTTGCTTTTTTTGCGATATGCCAGAATCCTGTTTTCCACGCAGGCACGGGTTTGCGCGTGCCTTCCGGAAAAATTGCCAGCACCAGCTGGTCTCTTGATATGAACTGGCTGGCCATTTGCGTGACCATATCCGCGCGCTGACTTCTTTCTACCGGGACTGCGCCGAGATATGCCAGAACTTTCCCTGCCACACCTTTCGTATATTTATTGGCGATGAACCACGATGCATCAAGTCCCAGGGCAAGGAGTATGCCCAGGTTATTTGTAAAATCCCACCACGACGTGTGCGGCCCCATCAAACAAACAAGCTTGGGCGAATTGCATATTTCGCCTTCGATATGCCAGCGGCAAAGACGCATCAACATGCGCCCCAGCCATTTGCTGAATCTGTTGCCACGCCTGGGCGTTTGGTTGCCTAAGTCAGGTATATACACGTTTTATTTCCCTGGATTAATCAGCTTCGTTGTCGGCGCCAGTAGCAGGTCTTATGTGATGCCTACTTGCATGCCAAATAACCTGCTTTCCACGAAATTTGGCTAATTGTAAAAAGTTTTCTTGAAATAGCATAACAAGAATGTCGGGTCCTTCTGGCACAAAATTGAATTCGCCCACCAATGGGCTTTTCAATGTTTGAATGGGCAACGGTATCCTCCCTGGGGCGGAATGCCGCCGCAATTCAGATTACATGCATATCCCTTATGTGATGAATCAGTTCCTCGGTAGCTTCACGCCAACTATCAGGTGCGACAATTTGTCACATTCTCCATGCACACCTGAAAATTTATAATCCGCAACCTTTTCAATCAAGCTGTCGGAACTATCAATATGAAATCCCGCAACGCTCATCTTTCTTCACTTCTGCTAAGCCTTTTAACCCTTGCAAATACACAGGCTGTGCATGCCGCTGACGAGACGCCTGTGCTCGATGAGGTGGTGGTGAGCGGTTCGCGTACGGAAACAAAATTGTCCGACACGCCCATGTCCATCGGCGTGGTGGATGAAAAGTCGCTCAAGCGCGACAAGCCGAAACTGATGGGTGATGCGATCAATCGTATTGCGGGGGTGCACTGGGTTGACCTGGGGAATGAGCAGCATGCGATGGGTATACGTCAGCCGAACAGCACCAATGCGATGTACCAGTATCTGGAAGACGGCATTCCCATTCGACCGCTGGGTGTGTTTAACCACAATGCGCTGAACGAGCTGAACCTGGCGGGAGCCGAGCGCGTGGAAGTGGTGAAGGGGGCATCGTCTTCGCTATACGGCAGCAATGCGGTGGGCGGTGCGGTTAACTTTATTACCGCGCGTCCCTCGCTTACACCCGAAGCAACCGTCGGCTTCAGGAATGAAGCAGTCACCGGCTACCAGCGCGTCGATACCGGGGCGAGCAATACTTGGGATGATGTGGGCATGCGTTTCTCGCATTACAGCTCGCGCCGCTCGGCCAGCAACTGGCAGCAATACAGCAACGGCAACAAGGATTCTTTAACGCTGCGCGGCGATTACGCCCTGAGCGGCTCAACGTTGCTGCATGCCACGGTGTCGCATAACAATCTCGACTCCGCCACGCCCGGTAGCCTGAACCCGGTGGATTATCAGACCAGTCCGGGCAAGAGCTACCAGACTTTTTCCTGGCGCAAGGATAAAAGCACGCGCCTGAATGTGGCCTGGGAAAGTGAAACCACGCAGAATGGCCAGACCACGGTTACCCTGTTTGGCCGCGAGAATGACCACGGCCAGTTGCCGAATTACACCATCAGTGCCTGTACGGTAAGTGCTGCCTGCCCGACCGGTTATCGCGGCACCATCAACAACAACCATGTCAGTTCGCTGGGTGTGGATAGCAAGCACCAGCAGGAATACAGTTTTCTTTCCTCACGTTTGATTGGCGGTGTGTATCTGGACTTGAGCCCCAATACCTACAAGAGCAACAATCTGGATGTGACGCGCGACGCGACCACACTGGTTTACACCGGCTACACGCCGAATACCACCTACGCCACCGGCACGCGCGACTACAAGACCGACATTACCAACACCGCGCTGTTCGCGCAGTGGGAACTGACCCCGCTGGAGAAAGTACGCGTGGTGATGGGCGGACGCTATGATGCGATCAACTACAATTTTGTCAATTATCTGACGCCGGGCGCCGCCTATGGTGCGGCCAATGAGTCGCGCAATTTCAGCCACTTCAGCCCCAAGCTTGGCGGCACTTACACGCTTGGCGATGACACCAATGTGTTTGCCAATGCCAGCCAGGGTTTCACCCCGCCGGAAGTGAGCCAGCTGTATGCCAAGAGCGCCATTCCCGATCTGCGCCCCGCCACCTACAACAGCTATGAGCTGGGATTGCGCATGGCATTTATGGAGCGCGCGCTCAAACTGAATGCCACTTTGTTCCGCCTGGATGGCACAGACACCATCGTGAGTTACACCATTGCGCCGGGCAATTCCGAAAACCGCAATGCGGGCAGCACGCGCAGCAGCGGGATAGAGCTCAATCTTGCCTACGATGCGGGCATGTTTGACGGGCGCCTGGGCGCCTCTTTCGCGAAGCATGAGTACCTGGACTACCAGGCTTCACCCACGCTGGATTACAGCGGCAAGGAAATGCCCGCCGCCCCCAATACCGTTACCGCCGAGGTGGGCTACAAGCCGGTGCAGGGCGCACGCATCGCGCTGGAAGTGGTGAAGCAGGGTTCCTACTGGATGAACAACGCCAACACCGTGAGTTACTCCGGCCACACCCTGCTGAATATGCGCGGCAACTACAAGATGAACAAGGAATGGGAAGCCTGGCTGCAAGGGCGCAACCTCACCAACCAGCTGTATGCGGAATCGGCAAGCAGCTCTTACAGTGGTACCGGCACTTATGATCCGTTACGTGACCAGTACACGGTGGGTGCACCTTTGAGTGTGATGGTGGGTTTGACTTACACGTTTGACGCAAAAAATCGATAGTTGTTTTTTCCGCTTTGCTTCGCCTTGTACATGGCGCTATCGGCGTGCGTGACAAGTTTTTCCAGTTCCTCACTGTCATCGGGAAAAATGGCGATACCTATGCTGCTGCCGATCTGGCAGCTATGGCCATGAATGACGAACGGATCTGAAATGGATTGTATGATTTTTTGAGCAACGATAGCAGCGCTCTCTGCGTTTGCAATGTCGTTGAGTATCAGAATGAATTCATCGCCTCCGGTGCGGGCAACAGTGTTTTCGTCGCGTATATTCTGGCGCAGGCGCTCAGCAACACCCTGCAACAATAAATCTCCGGTGTCGTGGCCGAATGTGTCATTAACCTGTTTGAAGTCATCCAGGTCGAGGAACAGCAGGGCAAATTGCTTGTGCTGCCGTCTGGCCTGCGCAATGCACTGGCCGAGGCGGTCGTAAAATAAGGATCTGTTGGGCAGCCCGGTTAATGAGTCTGTGTGGGCGAGCTTCCAGATGGTATCTTCTGCTTGCTTCTGCATGGTTATGTCGCGCGTGATGCCAACGACACGCAAAGCTTTGCCTTTTTTGTCACGCTGTACAGCTTTACCGTGTCCGATTACCCATTTCAATATTCCGGAGCGCGAATAAATTCGGTATTCGGCTTTGTATTCATTCGCGCGGCCGTCTATGTGCTCTTGCATGGCCTTTAATACACGTTCCTTGTCGCCGGGATGTATCAGTGCTGCCCAATCCTTCATGCTGTGCGGCCTCTCATTCTCGGCAATGTAATTGAGTAGCCCGCCCCACTGAGAGTCAAAATCCAGTTTTCCCGATACCGGGTCCAAATCCCATGTGCCGACATCTGCGCCGGACAAGGCCAGCTTCATCCTTTCCTTGCTTTCGTGCAATTTCCGCTCTGCCTGTTTATGGTATTCAAGTGTTCTTGTAATTTTACGGATGACAAAAAATCCTGAAATAATACTGGTCAGAATAAATCCACCCAGTAGCCACCAGATCAGATGAATGATTTCAGACGATCTGATATTGGCCGCATTGACCCGGGTTTCAATTTGTTGCTGGGATGAATTCACGATCTGACCCATGCTGCTTTCCAGCTGGCGATACGCCGGCGCACCACGGCTGGATGCCAGTTTCAGTGCCTGGTCCTTGCGGCCGGAGCCGACCAACCTGATCATCTCTATCCTGATATTTTTCCAGTTTTCCAGCTGTTGCTCGATTTGCAGAATTTTTTCAGTATCGTCCCTGAATTCAGTTTTAATGGTTGAAAAATAATTGCTCAACTCCTTGTCCAGTTCCACCATTTCCTTAGCCAGATTGCTGTCCGGATTTGACCCCTTGTTTAACATGATCTTTGTCATGTGATTGTGCAAGCGTGACAGGTTTTTATAGGCCTCCAGGCCTGCATTGTTGACCATTAACGGCTGTATATAATTATCCTGAATATTGTATTGCAGGCGGGACATGCTATATACAACGGCGGTGCTGAATCCCAGCATGGACAGGAAAATAAGGATGAGTAACGTGATGGCTGAAAGCGGTATTTTTTGCGGGTCTGCGGATTGACGATTCATGCTGGCCTGACTGACTCGATTGAGGATTTCGGATTGATATTCATGTCTGGAAGGCTACTCGTATCGATATTTTTTTGCAATTTAATTAAGCATACATACAGGCAGGGTCAATCCTCCCGGTTTTTCACATTGGTGCAGGGTATAAGTGCCGGTATGAATTTCACCTTTGAAACCCGCAACAAGACAGCGCGCTGTTGCCGCATCGCTTTGACTACAATCTGACTGAATGTTGCCACATTTGCTTTATTACACTTGCCTTTCAATTAACTAGTCCACTAGCATGGGTATGTTCCTTATTCAATTCATAACCCATGCCTGCCTTGCCCGAATTAAGAGAACTGGAACGCATTATTGAACTGGGTCGGGATCAACTTGAAGTAAAAATTGCGTGTGAAGTCAGCGCGGGCGCTCAACGATTTCCGGTGTATCAAATGACGCTGGGTAATGCTGATCCAAAATTGCCTGCAATCGGTTTTTTTGGCGGCATCCACGGTCTGGAGCGCATCGGTACACAGGTATTGCTGTATTTTTTGCGCAGTCTGCTGAACCGTATGCAATGGGACAAAAGCCTGCATCATTTATTGCAGGATGTGCGTCTGGTGTTCATGCCGCTGATCAATCCCGGCGGCATGTCGCAATCGACGCGCAGCAATCCCAATGGTGTGGATCTGATGCGCAATGCGCCGATTGAAGCGGAAGGAAAGGTGCCCTTCCTGCTGGGCGGCCACCGCATCAGCCCGCACCTGCCCTGGTATCGCGGGCCGGCAGGCGCGGCGATGGAGCCGGAAAATCAGGCGCTGGTTAACGTGGTGCAGCAGGAGCTGCTTACGCATCCCTTCAGCATTGCGGTGGATTGCCACTCGGGCTTTGGCCTGCGCGACCGTGTATGGTTTCCGCATGCGCACAGCGTGCATCCGATCAAACATATGGCCGACATCATGGCGCTGGAAGAACTGTTTCACCAGAGCCATCCCAATACCCGTTATCTGTTTGAGCCTCAGAGTATCCATTACCGCACCCATGGCGATGTGTGGGATTATTTATATTTGCAGGCGGAGCAGGACCAGAGCAAAACCTTTTTGCCTTTGACGCTGGAAATGGGCTCCTGGCTGTGGGTGAAAAAAAATCCCGGCCAACTGTTTTCGCTGCATGGGCTGTTTAATCCTATCGTCGAGCATCGCCTGCATCGTGTGCTGCGCAGGCATACGGTATGGCTGGATTTTCTGATGCGCGCAGCGGCAGGCCATGAAAACTGGCTGGTAACCGGCCCCACCCGTTGCCGCATGCAGGAGCAGGGCGTCAGGAGATGGTACCGGAGATGACTACCTGGGTATTGTTAAGAGGCCTGATGCGCGAATCGCGCCACTGGGGCGAATTTCCGCAGTTATTTAAGCACGCAATCGGTGCGCAACAAATTGTGACGCTGGACTTTCCCGGTAATGGAAAACTGTTTCGGCAGGCCAGTGCCACCAGCGTGCAGGATATGGCCCGCTATTGCCATACGCAGCTTACGCAACTCGGTTACACGCCACCCTACAATGTGCTGGCGCTGTCGCTGGGTGCGATGGTGGCCGAAGCATGGAGCGAGTTGTATCCCGGTGATCTGGAAAGGCTGGTGTTGATCAATACCAGCCTCGCACCCTACAGCCCTTTTTATCAGCGCCTGCGCCCGCAAAATTATCCGGCCCTGACCTTGCTGTTATACGGTTCGGCAACACAGCGCGAAAGTCTGATCCTGCGCCTCACCAGCACCCGTAGCCAAACAGAAAATCTTCAGGCAATTCTGCAGCAGTGGGTGGCCTATGCCGGGGAATGTCCTATTTCAGCTATGAATGTTCTGCGCCAGTTGCGTGCTGCCATCAGCTATCGCGCCGCATTGACAATACCTGCTGTCCCCGTGTTGCTGCTGGGCGGACAGCAAGACCGGCTGGTCAATGTGAAGTGCACTCTCACGCTGGCACAGCACTGGCACTGCGCGACCCGGCTGCATCCGGCTGCGGGGCATGATTTGCCGCTGGATGATGGTGTTTGGGTGGCGCAGCAGATCAGTGACTGGCTTGCTTCCTGAGGCTGCCGCAGCAGTTGATTGCTTATGCGGAAGTTCATAACCGGGTAAAGCCAGCCTGCGACAAATTGTCGCATTCCCCGCATCCCCCCCAAAACCTATAATCCCGTGGTGCCCGAGGTGGGGGCTGAATATATTTGGGAATTGCTCGATGGGTTTTCGTTATCTCTCTGGTCTTATTGCATATTTTTTTGTGGCGGGCGCTGCTGTTGCTGCCGAGCCGGCCAGGCCGCACGATAAATCCGGCATGTGGCAAAGCTCACTGGCGCGCCAGCAGCTTTCCACCAGTGCAGTTTTTGATGAGCGCGGTACCTTGTGGCTCGCGCAAGTGCAGGATGGCCATGTGCTGGTGAGCCAGTCTGCGGATCAGGGAAAAAGCTACAGCAAGGCGGTCAGGGTCAATGCGCAGCCGGAATATATCTCCGCCAGCGGCGAAACCCGGCCGAAAATTCTGACGGGAAAAAATGGCAACATCTATATTTCCTGGACGCAAAGCCTGGAGACGCCTTATGCCGGCAATATCCGCTTCAGCCGCTCGGTCGATGGCGGCAAGCGCTTTTCTGCACCGATCACCATAAACGACAATCTCGATCCAATTACCCACCGCTTTGAGGCGATGGGGATCAATGCGCGCGGGCAAATTTTTCTGGCGTGGCTGGACAAGCGTGATGCAGTGGTGGCGAAAAACAAGGGCGAGAAGTACAGCGGCATCGCGGTTTATTCGGCGATGTCAGACGATGACGGCAAGAGTTTTCATGCCAATACAAAAGTGGCCGACCACACCTGCGAATGCTGCCGTGTCGCGATGGCCATCGACAGTGCGGATACGCCGGTGATTGTATGGCGGCACATCTTTGGCAAGAATGTGCGCGACCACGCTCTGGCGCGGCTGGATGGCACGCAGCATAAAGCCGATGACGCTGCCGTGAACCGCGTGACTTTCGACAACTGGGAAGTGGAAGCCTGCCCGCATCATGGACCGGCACTCTCCATCGCCGGCGGCAAGCTTCACCTGACATGGTTCAACCATGGCACGGTGCGCAGCGGATTGTTTTATGCCCATTCTGTGGATGGCGGCAAAACCTTTTCCACGCCGCTCAGTCTGGGCAATAGCGCCCGCCAGCCGGGTCATGCTGCGGTATTGGGCAGGGGCGGCAATGTGTACCTGGCCTGGAAAGAATTCGACGGTGAGGTCACGACGATCAAAGCGATGCGTTCGCATGACGGCGGCAACACCTGGGCCACAGAGCACACCGTTGCCGAATCGCGCGATGTCTCCGACCATCCGCTGCTGATCGCAGACAAGGAACAGGTTTATCTGTCATGGAGCAGCAAGCTTGAAGGCTATCGCCTGCTTGCATTACAGGATATAAAACCATGAAATTTTCCATAGCGAAATTTTTGACTTGGCGCGAATCAAGATTTCACACCGTTCGGCCTGTACCCATCGACGGCGTTCGCCCCTGGCATGCCGAAGCTTATAAATTCACTCGGGTTTTGACAAATTCGGCACGATCATTTTTATATGCCGCATTTTGTATGCCATTGATTTTATTGAATATTTCAACATCCGGTGCGGCGCAGCAAACCCGGCCTCTGCAACGGGGCAGTTACCAGAAAATAATCGCCGCCCACGCAGGCCAGCCCTTCATCGTTGCGCTATGGTCTATCAGCTGTACCCATTGCGGCGCTGATCTGGAGATTTTCGAACGGCTCGCAAACAAATACCCGGCATTCAAGCTGGTACTGATTTCCACCGATGCGCCCGAGCAGGAAGCGGCGATTGTCGCCACGCTGAACAAATACCATCTGGGGCAAACTCATCAAAAGCGAGTGGGGGAAATAGAGTCCTGGGTATTTGCCGACAGCTATACCGAGCGTCTGCGCTTTGAAATTGATCCTCAATGGTATGGTGAATTGCCGCGTACTTATTTCATCGACGCAAAGGGACGGGCTACAGGTATCAGCGGCGTGCTGGATGAGGCAAAAACAGAAGAATGGGTGCGGGCAAAGCCATGAATGCCTTGAGGCAGAACGGAATATTCTCAGCGCATGTAAAACCGGATTTTGCACCACGCGCAATGGTGCTGGCACTGGTGATATTCGCACACCTCGCGATATTTTCACTCTGGTCGACACAGGCTGACACTAAATTTTCGACAAATAATGAATTGTCCGTGAGCTTTGCACTGGCAGCGCGGGTGCCGCAAGCCTCCGTTATCCGGCAGCAAAAAATTTCACCTGCCCCCACACCCGTGCCTGCGCAAATCGCGCAGCCCGCAGCAGTGGCAGAGCCCGTTGCAGCGGTAGCAACGCCGGCAGCGGCCACTGCAGCGCCTGTAGTCGCGGTGACCGAGCCGGACTATAAAGCGTCCTATCTGAACAATCCGCCGCCGGCCTATCCGATGGTCGCGCGGCGCCAGGGCCTGCAGGGCAGGGTGGTGCTGCATGTTGAAGTGCTCGCGGACGGTGTGTGCGGGCAAATCAATATTCAAAAGAGCAGCGGTTATGCAATGCTGGATAATGCCGCGTTGCAGACGGTCAAAAACTGGCGCTTTATGCCGGCCAGCCGCGCAGGGCACGCAGTTGATAAATGGTTTATGATTCCGATTCAATTTTCCCTGAAGGACAATACCGCGTGAATAATCTGTTTTCCGTAGGTTCACCCATCGTGGCGGCGACATTGCTGCTGCTCATACTGTTTTCCGTTGCAACCTGGTCGATTATCCTGTTTAAACTATGGAAGCAAATGCAGGAAGCCAAACCCATGCGCGCATTCAACGCAGCATTCTGGTCTGCACGCGACTGGAACAGCGCCGCACAAGTAGCACAAAGCGGCGAGGGTGATATGGCGAAGCTGGCACAGGCAGGCTTTGCCGAGCTTAAAAGCTTAAGCGCTGAACAAAACGATATGAAACATATGGGCACACCGCAAGATGTGCTGGAACGCATGCTGCGCCAGCAGGTGCAAAATATCCAGCGTTACCATGAACGCGGTCTGGCGGAGCTGGCTACCATCGGATCGACTGCGCCCTTTGTGGGTTTGTTTGGTACGGTGTGGGGCATTATGCACGCGCTGCAGGACATAGGAAAAAGTGGCTCAGCCAGTCTGGATATCGTGGCCGGGCCTATCGGTGAAGCGTTGATTGCCACGGCGATCGGTATAGCGGCAGCGTTGCCGGCGGTGATGGCCTACAATTTTTTCCTGCGCCGACTTAAAGTGAATATCACCGAGCTTGAAAATTTTGCGCATGACTTTATGCGTCTGGCGCAGAAGCATAATTTCAAGTTATAAATTGACGCTGCACTGTCGCAACATAATTGTAGGAGCCCGATTTACCGGGCTCCTACATTTGAGTAAAGGTATTTTATGTCATTCGGAAATTCTTCACAGCAGGACAACATGATGAGCGAGATCAACGTCACGCCCCTGGTGGACGTGATGCTGGTCTTGCTGGTGGTGTTTATTGTCACCGCGCCTTTGCTGGCTCCGCAGTCGCTGAAAGTGACGCTGCCCAAAACGACAGCAGTCTCGCAGGATACAAAGAAAATTGCCGTGCGCATGAGTATCGATGCGCAGGGCCGGGTGGAACTGGAAAATCAGGCGCTGACGGATGCGCAACTCACGGATGTGCTGAAGCAGCGCGGTGTCGATCCTCAATTTCAGCTGCAGATAGAAGCCGACACGAAAGTGCCTTACGGACGTGTGGCAGAGTTAATGGCAATTGCGCAGCGGAGCGGCGTGAGCAAGCTGTCTTTTGTGACAATTGCAGGAAAGTAATCAGCAGCGTTTAAAACTGCACTTTCGGAAAAATCAGTCTTCCATATTTTCCAGATTGCGCTTTGCGGCAAGTGCCATGCGCCAAGCCGCCCACCCGCCTTGCAGCACGAACATCCAGCGTTTGGGCAGTACCGCAACGGCAATCGCCACCGAGCTTGCCAGTAAAACCGGATGCCTGGCGAGATACCGAAGCCCGCTCAGCCCTTTATCCGCCAGTGTAAAGGTCGAACGTATGGGTTTAAAGGCAATTGCAATGTCGTCACGCTGAGCTGCAATTTTATCGACTAACTCGGCACGTCGTTGCACTATGCGGTAGATCCTGTCATTCATGGCAGTTCGGCTATTCACGGTGGTGTGACAACTGTTCGCGGTCTTTGGAAAACTCCGCGAGGCTGGCTGAAAACAAACGCGGCTTGCTGCTGGACATATTGCATAACACTCGCCATGCAAAGAAGGACGCCAACGTAAACACGGCCACCATTGCACCTAATGCCTGCAAACGGTAACTGTCCCAGAAAATGACCACGATCATCAGTGTGGCAAGCACAACCGCCAGTGCCGCACAAAATAATGCGACCAGCGTCCACACCATCATGGAGCTTAGCCACGCGCGTTCCTCTTCGATATCATTCGACAGCAATTCAAGCCGCGTTTGCCCCATCGTGAGCAGCGTGGAGGTCAGGGTTTTTACGGACTCAAGCAGTCCACCTTTGCGGGCTGTGTCCTCATCCTGATATTCAGTAGACATAAGACCCTATCAACGACGAGAAATAATTGCACCAACCAGCACCCCCACAGCGGCGGCAATGCCGGCTGCTTTCCAGGGATTTTCATGCATATAGGCATCAGCTTCCTTGGCTACAACCTTGGCCTGATCCATCAGTTCATCCTGGGTCTCGGCAATTCTGCTTTTGGCAACCTTGACCGATTCTTCCGCCTTCGCGCGCACGGCTGAAATTCGCTCTCCGGTCTGGCTGGCAGTGGCTTTTAACAACTCCTCTGCATCGGCAACAACAGCACTTAAATCATCCATCAGTTTTTGTGAGGAAACCATTTCTTTTGATTTGCGCATGATCAATCTCCTTAAATTTGGTAAAAATCGTAATTGCCCTCTGAAAAGCTATGCTGCAAGACTGAAATAAATCCTACTCCAAAAAAATCGAATTGTCTGTCTCCGAGGCGATATTAGGGATATTTATTAGCCGGTCAGTATGATTGACCTGCCCCCAACGGCGCTTCTACATTTTATATTGGGCATAAACCGTATAATTCAATGCCATAAAAATATAAATATCGGAAATTCCTTGAATAATCGTGACACACTTTCAGGCATACTTTTTGCATTGCTTGCCGCTGTCGGCTTCTCCGCCAAAGCGATACTGGTCAAACTGGCCTATCTGGATCAGGTCGATGCCATCACGCTGCTGGCCTTGCGCATGGCGTTTGCATTGCCATTTTTTGTGGCGGTCGCAATCTGGCTCAATGGCCGTCATGCCATCTCGCTCAAGCGTCAGGATTGGGTTGAGGTGATATTGCTGGGGTTGCTGGGATATTATCTGTCCAGTTTTCTGGATTTTCTCGGCCTGCTCTATATCACCGCCGGCCTTGAGCGCCTGATTCTGTTTTTGTATCCCACCATGACGGTGATTCTGTCCGCCTTTATTTACAAGCGTGCCATCGGCCGCAAAGTCATTGCGGCGATGGCATTGAGCTATGCCGGTATCGTACTGGTATTTATTCATGACATGGACCTCAGTCATGCCAATGCAGACCTGAGCCAGGCACAGGTATTGCTGGGAGCCGGGCTGGTATTTGCCAGCGCGTTGTCCTATGCCTCCTATCTGGTGGGAGCGGGTCATGCGATCAGTCGCATGGGCGCAACCCGCTTTACCGCCTATGCCTCGATTGTCGCCAGCGTCGCGTGTCTGCTGCAGTTTGCTGTCACGCATCCCTTGTCGGCATTAGAGCTGCCGATGCGCGTATATTGGCTGTCGATAGCAATGGCGATTTTTTCCACCGTGTTGCCGGTGTTTCTGTTGTCTTATGCTATTCGCCGTATCGGTTCCTCCAGCACCTCGCTGATAGGCTCGGCAGGCCCGGTAGCGACCATTGCACTGGCTTATGTATTTCTGGATGAGACGATTTCCCTGCTGCAAATCGCAGGCACAATTCTGGTGCTGGCAGGGGTGGTGACGATCAGTCTGAATTCCAGAAAAAGCGGCTAAAACCAACCGGATGGCTACTCCGGGTATCACAGTTAAAAATTCTTGTGGTAAACCGGAATAATTATATTTTCGGTGTCTACACTGTCTGTATTAATCGAAGTGCAGGCTATGTTGAAAAGTAAAATGATTGCTGCCAGTGTGTTGCAGGTAAATTTCATGAGACGACCTTTTCCTTTTCTCGATTCTGTAGTTGCATTATCGGCTTCTATTTTTCATTCTTGAAATTTTTCCGTGGGTGAAGACAAATTCTATAAGGCGTCTTTACTCGCTGGCGGCTCAACACCATCGCCCTTTTACATCTGAGACATTGATCCAACTCATTAATATCCAGCTTTGCTGCGATCCTTCCTGTAACAAGGGGAGAGCTGGAAGGATTAAAAAAATATCTTGAATCATGGGAGTTTCTTAAATGTCTTTAACATGCACTGATCATAAGGGCTTAAATTTTCATTCTGAAATCAGCTGGAGGCATATCAGACAAACGCGTCAGACTGGTGCTGATAAAAAAGGCCTTCAGCGTCCTGCCTCGGGCTATAATTTTTCAATTGCTTGAATGCGTGTTTGACCTGAAGTTGCCGGATATTTTGCAAAAGGGTAAATCAATGAATATGAAATGGCTAGTTTGTTCTCTGTTACTGCTTGCGTCGACCGCTGTTTTACAGGGCTGCGCTACTTCTATTGCAACCCAACTCGCTCCAAACGGGGGAGATTTTTACTATAAACCCGTGTTGACAGATGAAATACTGGCGATAGGCAAGCCGGATGCTGCGCTGCTCAAACAAATGGATCTCAGCGATACCATTGCTTTCATCGGCAAGGAAAACACCTATATGCTTTACCTGGGCGGGGAAGAACTGGAGCAAATATCCAGATTAAAGCTGGACGGTAAACGCATGACTATTGCCTCGGCACAGAGCCTGTATCTGAAGGATAAACAGATTTGGGGGCAGATAGAACTTAATTACGATGGCAATAAGGGAATCTCGGCAGAGGAAATGGCAGAGCTTAAAATGGGAGGATTTGAGCCAGATCAGCACCCGAAGAAAAAGGGATATTTCAGGACAACCATAAGAATTGAAGGCGTTGTTTATCCTGCAATCAAAATCCCGAATGAGCAGCTTTCGAAATTGCAGGTTCAGCGAAAATTTGCTCTCTACAATCCGCGCGAAGCATCGCCTCCCATATTGCAGAAAGTCCTGCAAGTGCCGGTCATTGCCACGGGTGTTGCAGTCGATATTATGCTGGCTCCGGTTTATCTGGGCGTGGGTGGTGTCGTTGTGCTTGGCGCGGCGGTTGGCGGGGTGGCGAGGTAAGGCATAATTTCACCCTGGGTATGCGATGTTCAGTTTTTTATCTGGCGGGTTGCCGCAAGCGGGGTGTTACCCGTAACAAGCTAAAAAGAAGTATTGCGGTAACGATACCCGCCAGGTGGCTGAGCGGTACCGGCACAAAGTCTTCCTCGTGCAGCAGCAACATAAAGGATGATCCTGCCCTGATTTCAATGACGGTTTTTGCGATCAAGCCTGTCAATGCGGCGGCGCACAGCCAGCGCAACACGCCTTTCTCCCCCATACCCTGCAGGCACAAATAAGCAACGGCAGCGGACACCACACCGGAAAGACCCGCATAAAAATACAGTTCAGGCTCGAGAATATAGAGCGTGATACCGATGAGTATTGAAGAAGACAGAATTAATACCGGAAAAAAACGATAGCCGTACAGCTCTATGATAGTCCCGGCAATTAACCATGCGACTAAATTGTAAAGCAGATGGGCAAGCGAAAAATGCACAAGGTTGCCGGACAGCAAGCGCCAAATCTCGCCGTGAATAATGGCAGCGCGGTCATAAATTAACAGATTGCCAAGTGCCGGAAAAAAGAAAACGATTAATGTAATAGCGGCAATGATCAACGTCCAGCCTGGCAGCCTTGGTGCAGTCAACGGCGGCCCTTTAACCATAAAAAGCCGGCACCCAGCCCGATAAACAGCAGCAGCATGACACTGTCCAGGCTTCCACCACCGCCGCCGCCACTGCGTGCTATATAAGCGGGAGTGCGCACTACCTGAAACTCTTCAGGACGTTCTTTCAGTTTTTCCTTAAAAAGGGCGAGTTGCCCATCGAGATTGGAGATCATCGACACCGCTGCTTCGCTGAAACCCCTGTCGCCATCCGCGCGCAACTCCTGGCTTTGATCGACCAGCATGGACGAGCCATTGATAAGACTGGTGCCGGGTGCGCGGAACAGCATCTTGCGGCTTGCAATGTCATAGACAACCGCATCCAGCATGGTATGGGTGTCATTATTTTGTGCGGGTACAACCAGGGGGCCGGCCATGGTCCAATAGGTAAAGCTGAGCGTCTGGTCGGTAAACTGCACCTGATCGTAGGACAGCAACACAATCACATCCAGCTCGAGCATGGTTCGCATTTGATCAAGATTGGCAAAGCTGCCACCCGGGGTCAGGTAAGCCGAAGGGATAATTTCGATATTTTTGACAAAGGGATATTTTTTAAAATTCTTTGCGACCTCCAGCATGAGGTCGGTCTTCCTCTTTTCCGTCAGGGCAAGATCACCGCCCCCCTGAAATGGCGTGAAGCCGCTACTGAGCCTGCCTGAGCGCAGATCCCTGCCGGCAGGGGGCGGCACAAATGCAATGCCCACGCGCAAGGGGAGGGATAGAACCGGAATGCCGGGTGTAACAATAGGATCCTTGGTCTTTGGGAACAAATAATCGACCACGCTGGTGGCATGCTTGGTGGTGCCACTGGCGCAAGCGCTTAACAAGGCTGCGTAAAACAACGATATTACAAATGCAGTTAAGATACTGATGCCCGAACGTTTCATTGCCTTCCCCATGGTTCAATTAACACGTAGTACTGTTTATCAAGGCGCCATATTGGTCTTGTCAACCACCTTGAACTCATCGGGATTTTCTTTTATTTTTTCCCTGAAAAGTGCAAGTTGCGCATCCAGATTGATAATCATTTCCTTTGCTGCCTGCTCAATACCTTTTTCACTATCGGCGCGAAGGTTTTTCTTCAGATTCACCGGCGTGGCGCTGCCCTTGATATTACTGAGTCCGGGTGCCCTGAAAAGCAATTTGCGGCTCTGGATGTCGTAAACGACCGTATCAACCATGGTATGGGTATCGTTCTTCTCTCCCGGAACAACCAGAACGCCTATCAGCGTCCAGTAAGCCAGGCTCGCGAATCCTTCATCCGTAAACTGTGTCTGGTCAAAGGACATCAGGGCAATCACATCCACGCCATACACCGAGCGAACCCGGTCAAGGTTTGCAAAACTGCCCCCGGGTTTGAGATAGGAAGATGAAATAATCTTGATTTCCCTGATGAAGGAATACTGCTTGAAGTGATCGGCCACCTCCTGCATCAGTTTTTTCTTTTCCCTTTCGGTAAACCTGAAATTTTCTGAATCCTGAAGGCCAGTGGAATTCAGCAATCCTTTGCCATAGTGTCCGCCGCCTTCACCCGGCACAAAGGCGATACCAACGCTCAGGGGAAGATGTAGAACCGGGATGCCCTGGCTTGCAACCGGAACGTTTTTGTCCGGATACAAAAATTTGACAGCGCTGGTGGTATGTTTGGTCGACCCTGTCGCGCAACCCCCGATCAATAACACGAACGGAAGTAATTTCAGCAAGGATAAGTTAAAAGCTAAGCCGGATCGTTTCATAATGGTTCTCATTTGATTAACGGAAAACTGGCTCGAAAAAGCGTTTTTGGTTGATCCGGATTCACCGTAGCAAACAGCTTGATCTTAAGCCGCGGCACATTTTCCACCGCATCTTTTCGTTATGCAAACTATTTTTTGGGGGGTGGTTGGAGCTAAGCGATTTTCGATGTAACTTGTTCTTCCAGTTTGAATTCTGCGAAAGCCGGCAAGAGCAAAGGTATTGCCTGAAGTGCCTTGCGCTGAAAATTGGTTCAGCTATTTATGCTGCGCCAAATCCCCCCTGGCCCCCCTTTACTAAAGTGGGGTAACGACTAAACCTTGGTTTGCAGTTGGTTCCCCACTTTGCAAAGGGGGGCCAGGGGGGATTTGCATTTGGATTTTTGAAAATGTAAGCAAGTATTGAAATGCTTCAATCAGGTAATCACCGTTGCCTGCTCACGCCCGGTACGCTGCCTCAACTGTGAAATATCCAGTGCAATCTTAAGCAGCTCCGCCAGCACCACCTGCGCATCCAGCGTATGTCTGGAAATATCGGCATCATAAGCCTCAAGATAGATGCGCAGCGTTGCGCCCTCGGTGCCCGTGCCCGACAGCCTGAAGATAATGCGCGAGCCGTCGCTGAAAATAATACGCACACCCTGCTTGCTGCTGACGCTGCCATCCACCGGGTCGGTGTAGCTGAAGTCGTCGCACAATTTGATCGTGTATTTGCCAAACGACGCACCACTTAGTGTGCCGAAGCTGGCCTGCAAATGGCTCATCACGCCCTGTGCCGCGTCATTAGGCAAGCCTTCGTAGTCATAGCGCGAATACACATTGCGGCCATATTTTTCCCAGTGCTCGTACACGATTTTTTCTACCGGCTGGCGGCGCACCGCGAGTATATTCAGCCAGAACAACACCGCCCACAGGCCGTCTTTTTCGCGCACATGGTCCGAGCCGGTGCCAAAACTTTCCTCACCGCACAGGGTCACTTTTCCCGCATCCATCAGGTTGCCGAAAAATTTCCAGCCGGTGGGAGTTTCAAAACACGGAATGTTCAGCGCCTCTGCCACGCGGTCAACCGCCGCGCTGGTCGGCATCGAGCGCGCCACGCCGGCCAGGCCCTTGCTGTAGGCGGGCACCAGGGTTGCATTGGCTGCGAGCAAAGCGAGACTATCGGAAGGTGTCACGAAAAATTTCTTGCCCAGGATCATGTTGCGGTCGCCGTCGCCATCGGATGCCGCGCCAAAGTCCGGCGCGTTATCGCCATACATGATCTCGACCAGCTCATGCGCATAGGTCAGGTTGGGGTCGGGATGCCCGCCGCCAAAATCTTCCAGCGGCACGCAATTCATCAGGCTGTCGGCAGGCGCACCAAGTCGGCGCTGCAGGATTTCCACCGCATAAGGCCCGTTCACCGCATGCATCGCGTCAAACTTGATGCGGAAACCTTCCGCCAGCAGCGCCTTGATTGCCGGGAAATTAAACAGTGACTTCATCAGCTCGGCATAGTCGTTTACCGGGTCGATTACCTCAACAGTCATTTCGCCCAGCATGCTATTGCCGAGTGCATCTATCTGTATATCGCCTGCATCGAGAATGCGGTACTGGCTGATTGTTTTGCTCTTTGCAAAAATCGCCTCGGTCACCGTCTCGGTGGCCGGGCCGCCATTGCTGCTGTTGAACTTGATGCCGAAATCGCCGTCCGGCCCGCCGGGATTGTGGCTGGCGGAAAGAATAATGCCGCCGAAAGTTTTGTATTTGCGTATCACGCACGAAGCAGCCGGGGTAGAGAGGATGCCGCCGCGCCCAACCATCACTTTTCCAAAGCCGTTAGCCGCAGCCATCTTCAAAATGATCTGCACCGCCTGGCGGTTGTAGTAGCGGCCATCGCCGCCCAGCACCAGTGTCGCGCCCTGCGGTGCGGCGATGCTGTCGAATATGGCTTGCACAAAGTTTTCCAGATAATGCGGCTGCCGGAATGCGCCAACTTTTTTGCGCAAGCCCGAGGTGCCGGGCTTCTGGTCTGGAAAAGGCTGGGTGGCGATAGTGCGTAGGCTCATGGTGTTCCTGACGGATTGTATTGTTTTGGAGAGATTTTTTTCGGGGCAAATCATATCATTGCTACTTCTAGGGAATATCCGTATTTTTGAATTTATGGCTTTACAGGCAGCCTTCATAGGGTGTTAAATTTGCATTCTGGAATCAGGTGCTTATGCCGGGTTAGTTCTAGTGGTAAAACAAGGCACTCGTAACGCTTAGTCGCAAGTTCGATTCTTGCACCCGGCACCATTTAAAAAATTTGAATGATCTCTGTTCGGGTTTTGCATGTTTATTCACAAATCCAGTTTGAATTTTGCCTGATTTGTATGAATGAAATATGTATTGTCGCTACGAGAGCAGCGTAGGAGATGAAATAATATTATGAAATACAAACATTTTAAGGGCGGGATTTACGATTTCGTGTGTGAAGCCAAGCTGGAATCGAATCCCCAGATAGTCATGGTAATTTACAAATCTCACGATGGTTGCGCCTGGGTTCGACCGCGGGATGTGTTCTATGAGTTGCTGGAACATGATGGTAAGCTGGTACGACGCTTTGAACCGATCAACTGATATTTAATATTAGCGCCACCTGTTAATCAACCCTGGAAAATATGGCTCCAACACCCATCAATTTCAAGAATATCCCGGTGCAGGCCGGAATTATTTCAAAAATAATCAGCCTTGATATTGATGCGAATAATTGTTTTCAGGAGCTGGACGACGCCATCAGCTCCGATCAGGGCGTGGCCTCCCTGGTGTTGCGGGTGGTCAATTCCCCGTTCTACAATCGCGGCAACAAAGTCACCACCATTCCTTTTGCCATCAGCCTGCTGGGTTACAGCGTGGTGCGTTCACTCGCGCTACTGGCCTTTAGCCGCTCGCTGTTTTCGCAAACCCGCAACGAACTCTTCCGCCTGCATATCTGGCAGCACTCGCTGCTCACCGCCATTGCAAGCCAGAATATCTGCGAGGAATTTGGCAATGCCAAACTGAATGACGAAGCCTTTATCGCGGGCCTGATGCACGATATCGGCAAGGTTTTAATGTACAACCACAATCCGGAGATGTACCAGGATGTGTTCAAATTTGCGTTTGAAAATAATTGCAGCAGCGTGCAGGCAGAACATCATTATTTTGGCTTTGACCATTGCCAGGTGGGCGCGGAGGCCGTGCTCGAATGGAAGCTGCCGGAGCGCTTCAAGGCTTATATGGGCGTAGACCTGAGCACGCCGCCGGCCGACCATCATACGGATATCGTGCTGACCAGCCTGAGAGCGGCAAACTTTCTGCTCAAGGCGGCGGGTATAGGCGGGCCGGAAATAGACGATTATGATATTAAAAAATCCGCATTAAGCAGTTTCGGCCTGCGTGATGCCGTGCACGAAAATTTGCTGCATGAGCAATTTATTCCGGGCCTGATGGAAAATGAAACGTATAAACTGTGCGCAAGCATCTAATCCGGATGCAGTGTTAAATCAGTGATATTATTGTAAGTAATTGATTTTAATGAATATTTTGTCGTATGGCTGAGCAAGATTCTTCTCCATTACAAAATCCCCGTATCTTGATACCCGACCCTATGACCGAACCGCAGCCTGTCTCCGTCACCTCGCTTGAACACAGCATCTGGCCGAATCTGCATGCTGAACTAGATGCCACGCTTAAGCGGCTGAAGCTCTCACATTTGTCCTCACCCAGCATGCTCATCCTGCACGACACCATCGATAGTGCGGTGCGGGCCATGCAGCGCAATGTGTTTATGCAACTGGTGGAAGCCGATTTTGGCCTGGGTATTGAGGGCAACGAAGAGAGTATTGAGGCGCTGTATAGCGCCGAAGTGTCGGAACACGGCTCGCAGAATATCGTGCAATATTGCCAGCAGAATGGCTGGCAGGTAAACGTCAGCTTCCCGCGCGAGGCCGGCAGCATTGTGTCACTGCATGTGCCCGTGCCGTGGGACATCGGCAGTTGCGGCAGCGGCAAGCTGGTGGAAGCGCTGGGTTACCAGTGGCAGCAAAGCCCTGCGCAGCTTGGCGCAGCTGGCAAGCTCTACACCCTGAAAAAGCTGGCCGACCGGCAGGCGCACCAGGGTGTGTTGCTTGACCAGGCCGGCAGCGCAAGCAGCGTGCAGCACATCCAGGAAAAGCTGGGTTACGGCCTCATCCACTTTTCCAGCGCGGGCGAAGTCATCGCCGCGTCGCCTTCCATGCTTGCCAGTGTCAGGCTGCCGGTTGAGGAAGCCGCGCTCGCCACCTTGAGTGCGGCGATTCCGTTTAATTTTGCCAACGATATTATCTGGGGTCTGTCTCTTACCGGACATAGCGGCATGTTTGAAAACTACCGCACGCGCATGCACATTCCCAGTGCAGAAAATGTCTCCGTGCTGTTTAACGTCAGCGGCTATCGCGATGAGGAAGCGGTGATCCATTCGCTGTGGCAAGTTGTTTCCCTCACCGGGAGCGGCAGCAGCCTCAGCGAAGGCTGCATTCTGAGCGAAGCGCGCATCCACAACATCACGCGCAATTATGTGCCGCAACTGGTAGAGGCCAAGGCGCGCGAAGCCGTGCGGCTGGGCAAGGACAAGCTTATCAACGAGGAATGCTTCGTCGCGGTGCTGTTCTGCGACATTGTCGGCTTTACCTCCTATGTGGAAAGCAATGCCAGCAGCGAGTCCATCATCAACACCCTCAACACCATCCTGCGCCGCGTCTCCAGCTCGGTGAAGCGCTACAACGGCTCCATCGACAAATTCATGGGCGACAGCGTGATGGCCATCTTCCGCGACCCGGCCGACGCGATCAACGCCGCGCTCGACATGCAAAGCCACTCTGCCGATATCAACGGCCTGCGCTCAAGGGCAGGGCAGGAAACCCTGCGCCTGCGCATAGGCCTGCACTGGGGCGAGGTGGTGATCGGCAATGTGGGCACCGAGGAAAGGCTGGACTGGACCGCAATCGGCGACGTGGTCAACACCGCGTCGCGCATCGAGAAAAACTGCAACCCCGGCGCGATTCTGGTGAGCAAGGAGCTGCGCGATGCGGTTGTCGCCGCCAAACATGACGAAATCCAGTTTGCAGAGGTATTTCAAATAGTGGTTAAAGGCAAAAGCGATGCCTTGTCGGTTTGCCAGGTTAAAAAAACGGGCGGCTAGCTGGTCTTAACCGCACATTTGATTAACCTCGTTGAAGGCCTTGCCTGAGTGGCTGGCAAATTTTCCGGGTGCGCTGCGAGATTCAAGCAGGTCTGGAAGTGCACTATGCATCCATCAAGCAGATACCAGAAAAATACGGCCACTTTTTAGACAAATTGCCTCTTGTCATTTATCAAAGCGTTGCTTGTCGGTGAGCATCTCAACTTGGGCTGTGTAATATTCATGCACTGCTTTGAAGCATTTTTTCAATTAACACTACAACGAAAAATGCCTGATAAGTTATGCACAAAATCTGTGGATAACTTTGTGGATTACTTTTTTTGCCTCTGCTAACTCCCTATCCGATAACTGTTTTTACCATATGCCTGTTTTTTGCGCAGTTTAATTTATTGAATAAAATCAATATGTTACGATAATCCACTGGGTGTGTGCCAAAAAGTTCCCGTCTATGCCATGTATTTATTAGGTTTGTGGATTATTTAATATTGTCAATATATCTTTTGGCTATTTTGCTGCAAGGTGAAACCATATTTTTCGCGCGACACAATTGTTGAATGAAATCAAAGTCCGGAATTTTTTGAAGTTTTTTTCGCAGTGCCGAAGCAGAAACCTGCTGCAGTTTAATATTTTGCCGTCAGGAATTTTTTCCCTCAGGGAGCAACTCAGCTTTTGTTAAATCCCCCACTTTAATAAAGCGGGGCGAGAGGGGATTTGATTATTATGGTTTTATAAACAGCCCTCCCTGACACCCGCTGAATTCCCCTCCCCAAACCCCGCGCTCTCGGGTAAGCTTCTCCCTTTCCATTGCACCGAGAAGTACATCATGGCCCAATATGTAATGTCCATCCTCCCGGCACGCTGTACACTGCACTCGACCTGAATTGCCGCTTTACTCTCCGAATGCTGAACCTGCTAGAACGTATCGCCTCCCATCCCGGCAACGATTCCATTGAATTTTTGACGGAGCTCGTGCAGAAATTGCGCCCGGCAAAGCCGCATCTGTCCGAAGAGTCTGCCGCCAGCGTGCGTACCCTCACGCAGTTGCTGCAAGGCAGGCATAGTCATGCGCTTGCCCTGCGCCATTATCTGTTACGCGTTTTTTCGGCACGGCATCAGACCAACCTTTATACCGATACAGGAATCCTCTCCAGCACCGGTTTTTTTTCCGAGCTCTTCCAGCGCCTCGCCTACCGCATTTTGCCCCCCGCAGTGGATGAAAATAGTTTGCGCGACTGCCTGGACCGGATACTGCCGGTCAATACGGACTACCTGTGGATGAGCGGCGTGCCTGCCGCAGACTGGCTTGCACTGTTCGATGTACTGGATAGCGCTGACGAAGGTGATGCGGACACAGCATGCCGGCAAAAAACGCTGCTGCAACTGCTGGAGGCGATCCAGACCTTGTCTTACCGCATCAGTGCGATGGGCCTGGAACCCGAGCTGATACGTAAGCAGCCGGATCTGGAAACGTTTGAATCCCCTTTTTTGATGCAGAATTTTGAGGTAATACGCTACCTTAAAGGTTATGCGCAGTTTCTGGATGGTGGCCCGGTGCCGCCGGACGACGACAAACATTTGCTGGTGATGCTCGATCAGTGCGAGACAGTTGTGAATAAAATTCGCAAAAACACACTGCATCAGGGTACCAGTGTAGCTCTCACCTATTTGCTGGTGCGGCTAAGCCAGAGCATAGACCGGGTGCGAAAACTGTTGCCGCTGCTCGATGTGTCACACTCTCGGCATCCGTTTACGCTGAAAGCCGATGCGCACACAAACACGGCGCCCACCCCGCGCAGTACTGCCGCTTTGGCGCTGGGCCTGGAGCTGGTCGAAGCGCACAACCGCAAGTACGCGGTGCGCGGGCTGTTTGCCAATAACATCAACCTGCTGGCACGCAACGTCACGGAAAATGCCAGCCGCACGGGCGAGCATTACATAGCGGAAAGCCGCAGTGATTACGCCGCAATGCTGCGCGCAGCAGCTGGCGCAGGTTTCATCATCGGCTTCATGGCGATGTTCAAGATTTTTGCATCCTACCTGCGCGCCGCACCCCTGGTGGAAGCCTTCCTGTTCAGCCTGAACTATTCGCTGGGCTTTATGCTGATCCATGTGCTGCATTTTACCGTTGCCACCAAGCAACCGGCCATGACTGCTGCGCGCATTGCCGCCGAGCTGCACAGCCGCGATGCCCACACCATCGATCTGGATAGCCTGGTGGAACTGATCGCAAAGGTTACCCGCACCCAGTTTGTCGCGGTATTGGGCAATATCATGATTGCCTTTCCGGTGGCCTACCTGCTTGCATGGGGATATCTCTATTTGCAAGGCCAGCATATCGTCACGCCGGAAAAAGCCGGGCATTTGCTGCATGACATCGACCCCCTGCACAGTCTTGCCCTGTTTTATGCGGCTATCGCGGGTGTATTTTTATTTGTGGCGGGGCTGATTTCCGGTTATTACGATAACAAGGCGGTTTACGCACACATACCCGCACGTATCGCGCAGTTACGCTGGCTAAAGCGCGTGCTGGGCGAAGCCCGGCTCAAGAAATTGGCGGCTTACATTGAAAACAACCTGGGCGGATTAATGGGTAACTTGTACTTTGGCATTTTACTCGGCAGCATCGGCACCCTTGGTTTTATGCTAGGCCTGCCCCTGGATATCCGCCACGTTACCTTTGCTGCCGCCAATTTCGCCATTGCATTATTCAGTCTGGATAATGTGATGACATGGCAAATGGCAGTAACTTCTACATTGGGCGTGCTGAGCATAGGCACGGTTAACCTGCTGGTTAGCTTCTCCCTGGCGCTATTTGTTGCACTACGCTCGCGCCAGGTGAGCTTCACGCAAGGGCCGGCACTGCTCAAGGCATTATTGATGCGCTTTGCAGCAGCGCCCCTGGATTTTTTCCTGCCGCCGAAAAATACAGTCGAAGAAAAAAACAAGAATTAAGCGGGCGAGCCAGAAAGATAGCCATCACTGACTATCCCTGTCACCCCGGCAACACCCGAATTCCCCTCCCAAAATCCCGCGCGCTGGGGTAAGCTTCGTCCTTTCCAATTGCACCGAGATTTACACCATGGCCCAATATGTAATGTCCATGCTCCGCGTGAGCAAAACCGTCCCTCCCAAGCGTCAAATCATCAAAGACATCTCCCTCAGCTTCTTTCCCGGCGCCAAAATCGGCCTGCTAGGCTTGAATGGCTCGGGTAAATCCACCGTGCTGCGCATCATGGCCGGCGTGGACAAGGAATTCGACGGCGAAGTGCAGCGCCTGCCCAATATTAAAATTGGCTATCTGGCGCAGGAGCCGGAGCTCAACCCCGACAACACCGTGCGCCAGGAAGTGGAGTCTGCATTAGGAGAAGTCATGCAGGCGCAGAAAAAGCTGGATGAAGTGTATGCCGCCTATGCCGAAGAAAATGCCGACTTCGATGCCCTCGCCGCCGAGCAGGCGCGCCTCGAAGCCATTCTGGCAACAAGCGGCTCAGACTCCGACCACCAAATGGAAATCGCGGCTGATGCATTAAGGTTGCCTGAATGGGACGCCGTAATCAAGAACCTCTCCGGCGGTGAAAAGCGCCGTGTCGCGCTGTGCAAGCTGCTGCTGGAAAAACCCGACATGCTGCTGCTGGACGAACCCACCAACCACCTCGACGCCGAGTCTGTGGAATGGCTGGAACAATTCCTGGTGCGCTTCCCCGGCACCGTGGTGGCCGTTACCCACGACCGTTACTTCCTCGACAACGCCGCCGAGTGGATCCTGGAGCTCGACCGCGGCCACGGCATTCCGTGGAAGGGCAACTATTCCAGCTGGCTGGAGCAGAAGGGCGAGCGTCTTGCAACGGAACAGAAGCAACTCGACGCCCACGCCAAGGCGATGAAGCAGGAGCTGGATTGGGTACGCCAAAATCCGAAAGCCCGTCAGGCCAAATCCAAAGCGCGTATCGCAAGATTTGAAGAGCTCAATTCGCAAGAGCACCAGAAGCGCAATGAAACCCAGGAGATCTTCATCCCCGTGGGCGAACGCCTCGGCAATGAAGTGATCGAATTCGACGGCGTCTCTAAAGCCTACGGCGACCGCCTGCTGATCGACAACCTCAGCTTCAAAATACCGCCCGGCGCCATCGTCGGTATCATCGGCCCCAACGGCGCTGGTAAATCCACCCTGTTCAAGCTCATCACCGGCAAAGAGCAGCCCGACAGCGGCACCGTGAAAATCGGCCAGACCGTCAAAATCGCCCACGTCGACCAGGCGCGCGATTCACTGCAAGCCGAAAAGTCCGTGTTCGACGCCATCTCCGGCGGCAACGACATTCTCACCGTAGGCAAATACGAAACCCCGGCGCGCGCCTACATCGGCCGCTTCAACTTCAAGGGCGGTGACCAGGCCAAGCTCGTCGGCCAGCTCTCAGGCGGTGAGCGCGGCCGTCTGCATCTGGCGCAAACCCTTATCTCCGGCGGAAATGTCTTATTGCTCGACGAACCCTCAAACGATCTGGACGTGGAAACATTGCGCGCGCTGGAAGATGCACTGCTGGAATTCGCCGGTTGCGTAATGGTCATCTCGCACGACCGCTGGTTCCTCGACCGTATCGCCACGCATATCCTCGCGGCAGAAGGCGACTCGAAGTGGAGCTTCTTCGACGGCAACTATCAGGAGTACGAAGCGGATAAACGCAAGCGTCTGGGTGAAGAGGGTGCCAAGCCCAAGCGGATTCGGTATAAACCGATTAGCAGGTGATACAACAAAAGGCCGTTTGCCCTGAGCCTGTCGAAGGGGTGGGGTGAGGGGTGCTAGCAAACAACTAAAGTCCAGACTAGAATGCAAGTATTAGAAATGGAGGTTAACCATGCAAGCAATTGAATTTGTCAGCAAGGCGCATGATGGAGTGGTGGACTTGCCCGTTGAGTGTCAGGGTTGGAATGGAAAAAAAGTTCGTGTGATTTTGTCAGAAGCAGAGAACGGGGTTGCCAAGCGCAAAGCTTTGTTCAAGGCTGCGACCATTTCCACACGCGGCTACCGCTTCAACCGTGATGCCGCCAATGAGCGGTAAAATTTTTCTCGACACCAATATTGTGGTGTATCTCTATTCCGGCGACGAGCCGGAAAAACAAGCAGCAGCACTCTCACTCATCGAGCAAAATAATCCTGTCATCAGCACACAAGTGCTGAGCGAACTAGCCAATACCTTGAGCCGCAAGTTTGGCCTATCTTATGACGTTGTAGCAAATGCCGTTGCAGAAGTCCGCGATGCCTGCACCGTTGTGCCTGTTATGCCGGATACCATTGCTCAAGCGCTAGGCTTGGCGCAAAAATATAAATACTCCTATTACGACAGTTTGATATTGGCAGCGGCTTTGTCGGCAGGGTGTGAAACACTTGCCACTGAAGATATGCAGCATGGGCAGCTTATCGAAGGCGTAGTGACGATCCGTAACCCATTTGGCAAACAATAGCGATGCTGACCCCTTTAATTTGTTTTCGAACGAAATCACGGGGTCAGGCCTTACAATCTACATTCAAATTAACTAATGTAAAATGTAAGGCCTGACCCCAATGTTTGCGTGCGCACATCCTCGCGGCGGAGAGCGATTCCAAATGGACATTCTTTGATGGTAACTATCAGGAAAACGAAGCGGACAAGAAGATGCTGCTGGATGAAGAGGGCGCGAAGCCTAAGCGGATACGTTACAAACCTATTAGCCGTTAAAGTCGCAACGGGTGGCTAAGCCGTGCAGATGCAGATAAGCTGATTAGCTGATAAATGTTTGGCCAAAAAGAACGGTTAGGTGATTGTCGGCGGCTTAATCCGCGGTTATGCGGCTTTAGTTGAATTGATGATGGCTGATTTATGTTTCCACCTGTTACTGCTGCTAAATTTTTTTTTGTGTTATTAATTATGAATAAAATAGTCTGGGAGGCTAAATAGTGAAAATTTTCCGTATGGTAGTAATCGCAACTTTGCTAACAATTGCAGGATGTACTTCAGTGGATATGATGCGAGCAAAATCTCCATCTCTCGAATTGAGCAGTACCAATAAAGCTAAAGTTGTTGCTGGCTGTATAGCGATTGACTTGCAAGATGTATTGGAGACTCCTTTGGAAGGTAACGCAACACTACGTGCTCGACCAATATCTGGTGGCTATTCAATTTGGCTTAAGCAAGGTGTTGCTTTTGGATCAACTACGGCCCTGGTTATTGATGTAACTGACACTCCTAGTGGCTCTGTTACGAACTTTCATCATGATTTAGTACCAATGTACCTTGAAAGAGTTAAAAGAATAATTAACACTTGCCAAAGTAAAAACATATAAAGGAATTTTCTTATGCTATTTTTCAAGATTCCGAGCAATCACGGGGTCAGGCCTTACATTTGACATAAATCAACGATAGTGTTGCTTGCAATGCCTGACCTTGTTGCTTACAAGTAAATAAAAGTATTTTGAAATTACATGTATTGAAAAGGATTAAAAGGGCTAGCTTATGGGTAATAGACCGAACAAATGGATTGCGGGGATATTAAGTTTTTTTGTTCCTCCACTTGGTATGATATTTGTTGCTCAGCTAGTTTGGGCCGCTATCTATTTCTTTGCGGCAATAGGAATTGTAGCCTTGATGTTTGTCTTGATGCCAGGGTCACCGTATGCCGTAATTTTTTTGAGCTTTGCATTAAATGTCGTTGCCGCTTTTCACTCATACAAGCTGGCCAGCTTGTATTCTGCTGACAAGATACGTCCGCACTACAGTCGGTGGTATGGTTTGCTTGGTATTTATCTGGGGACGTGGTTTGTCGTATTCGGATTTCGTTCGTTCCTGTTTGAGCCATTTAGAGCGCCTGCCGGTTCAATGTTGCCGACCATTGAAGTAGGGTCTATTTTGATTGCACAGAAATGGGGCTATGGGCATTACGGTTCTTATGGCTTCACTCCATTTCAACAGCAGATATCAGCTGAGCTGCGACGGGGCGATATTTTAGTTTTTGATTACCCTGACAAAAGATCAATTCAGTATGTCAAACGTTTGATCGGTTTGCCGGGGGATAAAATTACATATCGTGACAAGCAATTATCTATAAATGGCAAGAAAATTGCGCATCGCAAGGATGGTGAGTATATCAATTATGGAAATGGTGCATTACCTCCTGTATATCTGTCACGTTTTGTGGAGATAGTGGATGGCAAAGAATATTCAGTTGTTGAAAATGAGGAAATCAATAGAATTTTCCCAGATACGATTTCATTTTTATTTAAGGATAAGTGCAAATATGATGCACAAGCAGTGACCTGTGAAGTGCCCGCTGGCCATTATTATTTTATGGGTGATAATCGAGATAACAGCAGGGATAGCAGGTACTGGGGTTTTGTACCTGCAGATCATATAGTGGGTAAGGTTGTTTATGTTATGCACTAGTTGCACTAAATCACGAGGTCAGGTCTTACAATCTATATTCAAATTAACTAATGTAAAATGTAAGGCCTGACCCTAAGATTCTTGGAGAGGGGTGCTGGCGAACAAGCCATGTCCAGACTAGAATGCAAGTAATTTGAAATGGAGGTCATCATGCAAGCTATCGAATTTAACTCACAATTTGAACATGGGCAGATCTCTGTGCCCAAGACGCTACACTTGGTAGAAGGCCAGGCGGTCAGGGTACTGATCTTGCTGGACGAAACGGCAGCAGAAAAAGGCGCCGTGCAAGGTGATGTAAAAAGCGTGTGGGAGCGTACAGCAGGGGCATGGCAAGGAAACAACCTTGTTCGAGAACCACAGGGTGAATATGAGCAGCGGCTGGAGCTCAAGTAGTGTTGTACCTGCCGGATACCAATGTCTGGATAAATCATCTTAATCCGGCACCTTCCATCGTAAAAACCAGATTGTCGGCGCATCCGCCGTCACAAATTGCATTGTGCGATGTCGTAAAAGCCGAGTTGTATTACGGTGCGTTTAAAAGCACGCGGCTAGATGCAAATATGATGATACTGGATACTCTTTTCTCAGATTTTGTGAGCTTTTCTTTTGATGGTAAAGCCGCGCGAATTTTCGGCGATATTCGTGCCGATCTCGCACGAAAAGGCACTCCCATCGGCCCATACGATTTACAGATTGCAGCGATTGCGATAGCCAATGACTGCATCCTTGTAACGCATAACACTGGCGAATTTTCACGTATTTCAGGTTTGAAGGTGGAAGACTGGGAAATTGAATGAATCAATGGAGTCTGACCCCATTGATTCCTATGGAGTATTCATATGAGCGAACAAAATCTTCCAATAATTTCATTTGCAATAGGTGGTTACAGGAGTTTTGGAAACAAAGTACAGAGATTTGGGAAGCTTTCGCGAATTAATCTCTTCATTGGTCAGAATAACAGCGGGAAATCAAATGTCCTGAGATTTCTCCACGACGTCTATCCTTCTTGGGTAAATGGCAATAATTCCTTCAATCTCGGACCTTTAGAGGCTCACCTGCCAACTAGAGCGACTTTCATTGCTAGTAGTAATTCGATTTCTCTTTGTAAAGACACTCAAGGAAACTTCACGGAATTCGTTAGAGAAATATCTCCAAAGATTCCCCAAGATAAATACCACCAGCGTTGGTTAAGTTTGCTATTAAATGTTTTTCTTAAAAAATCAGAGTTAGAAGGAACAGGAGAGAAGTTGTGGTTCGATTTTAATGTGAATAGAGCATTGATCACTAGCAATTGGAGTGAAGCATTTCAGGTGATCGATGATTATAACTTTCTGCACTTATGGGAAGCTCTGACTGGCCAACGTAATGGAAGTAGAAATCAGCATTGGTTTCCAGAAACATTAGCGTACCTGACTCCAAGTTTGGCTCCAATCAATGTAAAAATGATCCCAGCTATTCGACAGGTCGGCAAGCAAGGTAGTGCCTCAGAAGAATTTAGCGGTGAAGGGATTATTGAGCGATTGGCAAAATTGCAACATCCAAACGTACATAACCAAAGTGACAAAGAGAAGTTTGAAAAAATTAATAAGTTCTTGCGAAATGTGATTGATAACGATACAGCCTCAATTGACATACCCCACGATCGCGACACAATTCTTGTCCACATAAGCGGCAGGACACTTCCACTTGAATCGCTTGGAACTGGAATTCACGAAGTTATCATTCTTGCTTCGGCAGCAACGATACTTGAGAATTCAGTTATATGCATGGAAGAGCCAGAGCTTCATTTGAATCCCATACTTCAAAAGAAACTGGTGAGGTATTTACTTGAGGCAACAGATAACCAATATTTCATTACGACTCATTCGGCAGCTCTTATGGACACGCCGACTGCTGAGATTTACCACATTAAATTAGAAGCGGGGCAATCCATCACTGAACACGCAACATCCGACAAGCTACGATCGGAGGTTTGTGAAGACCTTGGTTATCACCCATCTGATCTATTGCAATCTAATTGCGTGATATGGGTTGAGGGGCCATCTGATCGTGTCTACATAAACCACTGGCTTAATTTTGTCTCGCAAAAGTTTGTGGAGGGCATTCATTATTCAATAATGTTCTATGGTGGGCGACTTGCTTCACATCTGTCTGCGGATGATGAAGACAATTCAATTGGAGATTTCATATCGTTACGTCGTTTAAATCGACGTGGGGTAATTGTGATTGATAGCGATAAAAAAGAGAAGGGTGCACGAATTAATGACACAAAGAAACGATTGCGGGATGAGTTTGATTCTGGCCCTGGTTATGCGTGGATAACGGAAGGCCGAGAAATTGAAAATTATTTGAAATCAGAAGTTATTAAGGAAGCTATATCTAAAATTCACCCAAAAGCCAATATCAATTCAACTTTTGGTCAATATGAGAATACGTTATCGATTAAAACTGCAGCTGGGAAAGATGCGCAAGCATTAAAAATTGGCGTCGCGAAATATATTGTTGAAAATTATGGAGCTGATCTCAGTCAATTAGATTTGAAAAAACAAATTCAAAATCTTGTTGCGTTCATAGCTGAATCTAATCCCAAAATATCTGTTTAACGTGCAGTCCCGAAAAATCAATGGGGTCAAAATCAATGGGGTCAGACTCCTTTGATTCCGGGAATTAAAAAAGTCAGCATCGCAATAACTTGTTAAATAACCACAATGAAAATTTCAATTTCCTTCCTCTTTCTCGTGCTGCTTGCTGCACTTCCGCTCACCGCGACTGCGGCAGAGCCCGAGGTGGTCTACTGGAGCTCGGATGCGGGTAAGTCGTTGCGTGCGAGGATAGCGCCCGATGCAGACTACTGGCAGCTCATTCCCTGGTTCACGAATCAAATAAACCAGAGCTACTGCGGTGTGGCCAGCGCGGTGACGGTGTTGAATGCGATGCCGATCAAGAAGCCGGTCGATCCCATCTATGCGCCGCATGCCTATTTCACGCAAAGCAACTTCTTTACGCCGGAGGTGGTGAAGGTTATCAGTCCGCAGACCGTGAGCAATCAGGGCATGACCCGCGACGAGATGGTGCAGACGCTGACGCAACTTGGCGTGAAGGCGACGACGGTTGCGGGCGATGAGGTGGATGAGACTGCGCTACGTAAGATGGTGCAGAAGGCAATGGGCGATGACGGGCAGTTTGTGCTGGTGAACTTTCTGCGCAGATCGTTAGGTCAGCCCGGCGGCGGGCATTGGTCGGTGTTAGCGGCCTATGATGCACAATCGGATCGTGTGCTGATCCTCGATGTGTCGAAGTATATGTACGAACCGGAATGGGTCACCATCCGCACCTTGCGCAAGGCGATAGATACGCTGGATGCCGAAAGCAACAGGGCGCGGGGGCTGGTGTTTGTGTCGCAAGAGATAAAGTAGAGTCAGAGAAAAAGTGGTTAGACTCGATATATTTTAACATATTGAATTTATTGAATAAATTAGCCTTGCGGCCAGCGTCACATTAGTTATATCTTTATCGCCCGAAAAGGCGATGTTCTTTATCCGAAGCTAATAATTATAGGGGTCAGCATCGCAAATAAATTGACGTTCTCGCATCTCTCTCGCTCCACTTGACAATGCTATCGTTATGCGACAGTATTGCTCTCCATGATTATCGACTTCCACGATGAAGAAACGCTTAAGGTATGGCAGGGTGAATTTTCTCGTCGCCTGCCTAACCAGATTCAGGAAGTGGCGCGGCGCAAGCTGCGGATGCTGCACAACGCGCAGCGTATCGAGGATTTGCGCATCCCACCAAACAATCGGCTTGAGACGTTAAAAGGCAAACGCGCCGGCCAGTGGAGCATACGCATCAACGACCAATGGCGAGTGTGTTTTGAGTGGAATGACGGGCAAGCCAGTCGCGTGGAAATTTGCGACTATCACTAAGGAGCAAAGACTATGAGCAAACCGACCAAACAGAAATTACGCAACATTCATCCCGGCGAAGTGCTGCGCGAGGAATTCTTGCTTCCACTTGGTATCACGCAATACCGTCTGGCGAAAGAGATCGGCGTGACCGAGGCTCGTATATCGGCGATCTGCTCAGGCAAGCGTTCGATCACGGCTGATACGGCATTGCGTTTTGCTGCCTTTTTTGGCACAACGAGCGGCTTCTGGCTGGGCTTGCAGGCGGATTACGATACGGAAGAAGCAGCACAGGAGTTGTCCGGCGTGCTAGCTCAGATACATCGCTTTGAGCCGCTGGCGGCTTGACCAGCCATAAGTAGGGCGCAACAAAATCAATGGGGTCAAAAATCAATGGGGTCAGACTCGATTGATTTTCACCCAAGCAGTCTATATAGTTCAATCTTCCTGAAAAATAGAGTTGCAACATGGCGCGCTTACCCCGATTTGTCATACCCGGGCAACCACAGCATGTGATTGTCCGCGGCAATAATCGCAGTGACATATTCCGCACGGATGCGGATTATCAGTTTTATCTTGAAAAGCTCCAGTTGGCGTGTGAAAAGCATGACTGCAAAATTCATGCGTATGTATTGATGACCAACCATCTGCATTTGTTGATCACGCCGCAAGCGGAAGATGGCTTGGGCAGGTTGATGCAGATGCTGGGGCGTTACTATGTGCAATACTATAATCATACCTACCAGCGTAGCGGCACCTTGTGGGAAGGCCGTTACAAATCCACGCTGATCGACTCGGAAGCCTATTTATTGACGTGCATGCGCTACATTGAGCTTAACCCGGTCAGGGCTGGCATGGTGGCGCATCCATCGGAATATCCCTGGTCTAGTTACCATTGCAATGCCCTGGGCTTAAGCGATGACCTGGTGGTTCCTCATATTGAATTTATGCGGCTGGGTTTGACGCATGAGGCAAGGCAAGCCGAATACAGGCAGTTATTTAAACACCATCTTTCTGAACTCAGCCTGAATGAAATAAGGGACGCTACGAATAAGTCGTGGGTATTGGGCAGTGACCGGTTTAAACAACGAATTTATAAAAAACTGGGCAGGCAGGTTGAACCCAGTGCCAGAGGTGGTGACCGCAAATCGGCTCAATTCCATATAGAACATGATCTCGTTGCTTTTATCAAAGGGCAGGTTGAAAAAATGTGACGATCAATCGACTCTGACCCCATTGATTTTTCAAAGGGCAGGTTGAAAAAATGTGACGATCAATCGACTCTGACCCCATTGATTTTTACTTCCTGATGAATTTTTTGATTAGATTCAGTGTCGGCACAAGCAGCACCATACCTGCCAAAATAAACACCCAACCGGAATAAGGGAAGCGCAAGTTATCTGGCAAGATATCCAGATTCACCTGCAGCTTGGCAATGCCAAGGCCGATCAGGGTCAGCGCGATCGAATCCATGATCATCAACTTGATTATTAGTGCAAGTTTATTTTCTGAGCTCATTTTAATTCCTTCAATATCAACATATGGCTAAATCGTTTGGTCGTGATTATGGCGGATTTTTCCGTCTACTGAATAAGCCCTTTGAAATCGATGGTGAAATCGATGGGGCCAGCCCCGATTTATTTGTAATATATTGATTATATTTGATAATTTTGCTTAAGTTTCCTCGGTACTTACCTGGCTAGATTCCGAATTGCAGGAGGCAGCATCGCAATAGTTTTAATGGCTTCAGGGTCAAGTCTAGCTTTGCAGTATGGCACCCGAGTTAGTGCTGACAGTCTCAGCAGTCAGTGTCTGCGCCGCCAGAAAAGCTCCATGAGCGGTTTGACACTGGTGCCGTGGAGGAGGATGGAGAGGGTGACGACTATCAGGGTCATTTGTATCAATTGCAGCGACAGTGCCTCTGGCAAGCCGTGTTGTATAGCGTACATGAGATAGTAGAGTGAGCCGATGCCGCGCACGCCAAACCAGCCTGCCAAACCGCGTATGCGCCAGGTGGTGTGTGTGCCCAGCAGGCTGATAACGACACTGAGCGGGCGCACGACGACGAACAGGAACAGGGACAGGCCTACTGCTTGCCAGGTCCACGAGTTGAGATAGAGTGATCCGCCGATCAGCAGCACCAGTACAACTTCTGACAGTCTTTCGATATGTTCCTTGAAGACCAATGATCCAAAGCTGACCGTTGGCAGTGGCTCGGGTTCGGTGTTTGGCATTCCATATGCGCGTGCGATTTGCTGGGTTTTGCTGCTGTCAAAAGCCAGATGAGCACCCAGGGCTAATTTAAGCTCGGTCTGGCGTAATGCGACGGCGGCAAAGAATACCGCCAGAAAGCCCCAGCCGTTAGCCATTATCGTTAAACCGTAAACGACGCCGATCAGCCCGAGGCCGAGGAAGTCGTCCATCAATTGATGCTGATGGGGCTTGCTGCGGAGCTTCCATCCCGCATGCGCCAGCGCAACCCCCGCGACAACACCGATGGCTATGCCAGCCAGTGTGGCCCATAGCACGTCAACCAGCAGCCAGTTAATGCCAAAGTCGCCGAGATCATGCAGGCCGAGCAGGCCCAGGCCCAGCATCACAAATGGGAATGCGCTGCCGTCGTTCATGCCGGCCTCGCAGGTGAGGGTGAAGCGCAGGTGGTCGTGGTCGCCGGGATGGCGAATTTGTATATCGGTTGCGAGTACCGGGTCTGTCGGCGCGAGGATTGCACCCAGCAACACGCCCGCACCCAAGGGCATGCCCAGAACATAATAGGCGAAGACTGCGACCATCGCCACGGTGATAGCCATGGAGACGGTCGCCAGTAAAATTGGCATGCGCCAGCGTGTGAAATTTACCGGAACCGGCATTTTTATCCCGGCGGCAAACAGTGAAATCAACACCGCAACTTCTGTCAAAGTTTCCAGCAGCATGGATTCTTTGAGTGGGTTGAAATGAAACAGGTCGAGTACACTCGGCCCGACCAGCAAGCCCACTGCCAGATAGACGATGGCAGAGGTGATAGGCGAGCGTTTGAGGATGGAAGCGGTGAGCCCCATTACCAGCAACAGCCCGCCTACGAGCATGAACCATTGTGCATTAGTCATCGGTGAATTTTTTATGCATAATTTTAAGCGTGGTCAACGTTGATAATGAGCGGGTGAATTAAAGGTTTACAAGAGATTGCAACTTCGCGCTGCATGCGAGCAGATTGAAGGTTGCATTGTGGCGTAACGCAGTGATACTTTCAGTGTGTTGCCGTACATTCTCGCTTGGCATACGCAATGAATATACGCCATGAATATAAAGAGACGCCTGGTACTGGTCTTGCAAACAGCCTGCTCTTTTTCGGATATCAATCGTAAGCCTAACCGTGAGCTAATGGAATGATATACCCCACAAGGGTGATTATTCGACTACTGAATTAGCCCTTTGTACAGAAAATAAGCATACGCACCGATAAGCCCTGCTCCTACAAAACGGGGAATTCTCCCCAGAATACCAATGAACAGGAAATGCACCAGTCCTGCACCGAGGATGAGGTAGGTTCCCATCAGGAAAGAGCCGGGCAGATGGATGGGGTTGAACACGGCAAACAGGCCGATGCACATGGGGATGCAGATATGGCCATCGCCAATCTGTGAGCTGATGACGATGTCCTGCCTGCCGAGCCAGGCGTAATACAGTGCAATAAAGGCGTTGGGCAGCACCATGAGCAGGCCGCTGAACCAGCCGATTTTGGCCACGCTGAAAATCGGGTTGTTGGTGGTGGTTACCCAGCTCACCAGATGGTCCACAGAGTAATAGATGCCGTAGGCGCAGATGCCGATGAGCGCGAGATCAATGACTATCGTCCAGTGGGTTTGCCGGTTTTTGCGGATGTTGTCCTTGAGCACTTCAAATACGTGCAGGATTTGCCAGAACAGGAACAGGCCGATCAGGATAAATCCATCATAGCGGTTGAGCGTATTGTCATTTCCCAATGCCCACAGTGTACCGGTGAAAAGGAACAGGGCGATCAGGGTGAGCAGCAGGTTGAGGCGATTGAGTTGGGAATAGTCCGCCAGCTTTTTTTGCAGCGTTTTGGTCTTGGGTAAAACAGCAGCCGTGCCAAAAAGTGCGGTGGCCCCGAGGATAAGCGTAAGGTTGGTGACGTTGTTGACGAGGGCGTTTTCAATAACGGCACCGCCATTGCTGGCGGATTTGCTCATGACAAAGGCGAACACCAGATTCGCAAAGCCTGAACAGTAAGGCATGATAAGGGTGCCGAGCACGGTGCCTTCAAAGCCCTTGCTTTCCATAATATGCAGGCGCCAGAGCATGGCCACATTGGCAACCGCAAACAGCGCGAGATTAAATAAGGGGTGAGCCGCGTAGGGCTGGAGGGTGAGGAGGGCGCTATCGATGCCGGTAAGTGGGATGGGCACGGTCTGTAGTCAGAATTAATCTTGAGCGATTATCCTTGCCGTTTTGACCGTGGTCAATTTTATCGGTGAATACGGTTGAGTATTACAAGATTATTGATTTTTTCATAACTCATGACACCTGTGATTTTTCAACATTATGCGTTGGCGGCCATGGCTGTTTATTTTGGCGATTCATCACAGGTTTGTGTAAACTGGTACTCTTCAAAATACGGATGACTCGCGATGAACGACACTTCTACTCAGCATGATATCCAGGCTGCGAATGCGGCAGCCAAGCGTATTGTGCGGCATTTTCAGGGGGCGGGGTTTACCCGAATTACGGAAGCGACGCTGATCCAGATTCAGCAGATTGCGGGTGATCAGGCCGTGATCGAGGAGGCTTTTGAAGCTGCACAGGAGCAGGGGAAAGCACCGCCGGCAAGCGAGTATTTCAAAATCCACCCCTACGGACATTACTCCGAACTCCGCAGCTTTGATGAAGCAAAATCCACCCTGCAAGCTGATATTACCTGGACCCTGATCAATGGGATTCCCCAGTTGTTTTTCGGCTCGGCGCCCGTTTTAATCGATGATCCACTGGCCAGTGGCTTGAAATACGATGTGATGATGAAGCTTGATGATAATGTTGATTGCTATGCGGTTGCCATCTTGCTGAATGACCCTGATGCGTCGTTTATCGATTATGTCGGTACGCATCCGGGTGCCGACTGGCAAAAAATTATGGGCGAGCTGGTGATTGCGACGACTTCACTGGCAGAGGCTGTAGATTTGCCCTGAAGCACGATAGCTTGCGGCTTCTTGCTTGGCATGCTAATATTTGTAACTATTTGATTATATTCAATATTTTTGCATCGCAATGGTTGCGGGTCAGCGTGGCCAATATCTAACGGGGGCGGCATCGCATTAGCTTTTAAGATATCGCCCGCAAGGGCGATGTTCTTTTCTGAATCAAAGGGGCAGTCCATTATGGAATTGAGCGATCTTGGTTTTGACCGCTGGTTCGAAGAGCAGGCGAAAAACCTGTGTGGGCCAGAACAGCGTGTTGCCCGGATTACGGCGGTTGATCGCGGGCGCTATGTCGTTCGCAATGAGCACGGGGAAGTGCCTGCCGTGCTGACCGGCAAGTTTCTTTACACTGCCGACTCGTCTGTGGATTTTCCTTGTGTGGGGGATTGGGTGTGCGCGCAGTATCACGATGCGGATACGTTTGCGAGCATTCATGATGTGCTGCCAAGAAAATCATTTCTGCGTCGCAAATCTCCCGGCAAAAACATCGAGTTTCAGATGATTGCAGCCAATATTGATGTGGCCTTTATCGTGCAGTCGTGCCACTTCGATTTTAATCTCCGCAGGCTGGAGCGCTATCTGGTAATGGTTAACGAAGGCCATATCGAGCCTGTTTTGCTGCTGACCAAAACCGATCTGGTCAGTGCGGAGGCGTTGCAGGGTATGCTCGCGCAGATTCGCGGCGCGGGTATCACGGCCAGAATTGTTGCCCTGAGCAATGAGACCGGGGAGGGAATTGAGCAAGTGAGGGAGCTGGTGCTGCCGGGGAAAACCTGTTGTCTGCTGGGCTCATCGGGTGTCGGTAAAACGACGCTGATTAATCGGCTGGCCGGGAAGTCCGAAGCTGAACTTGAGACGGGAGACGTTAGCGGCACGGGGGAGGGCAGGCATACGACCACGCGCCGGCATCTTGTTGTTCTCGATAATGGCGGGCTGTTGATTGATATGCCGGGCATGCGCGAGCTTGGTATCCTGAGCGCCGGTCAAGGGTTGGACGAAAGCTTTGCGGATATCCGGGCACTTTCCTTAAGCTGCCAGTTTGCCAATTGCACTCACAGCAATGAGCCAGGTTGTGCGATCTTCCATGCAATAGAAAAGGGGGAGCTCAACCCGGAGCATTATCAGAGTTACCTTAAGCTGAAGAAAGAAGCCGAGTTCAATGAGATGTCCTATCTGGATAAGCGGAAAAAAGACAAGGCCTTCGGAAAATTCATCAACTCGGTAAAGAAACATAAAGTCAGGTGATATGACAAAATCACCCGTTAAGCCTGTTCCCATTATTTCGCGTCAAATATTAGCTAGGGTCCTGAATTAGAAATTCGCATCATGTAGGAGCCAGATTCATCGGGCGATCATTTTTCAAGAATCGCGCAGAAATCTGCGCTCCTACAACAGCAGGTTGGTTAAGATAAAATAATTTGATTCAACGAATATGCAATTCATGACACTAGCCCAGGAAAATTATGCGCAAATATATTTTGATACCCGTTCTGCTGCTGGTGTTTGCGGGTTGTACAACGCCGCAGGCGGTTAAGGAGCAACACGCGTTCACGCCACAGACGAATGCGGTTGTTTTGCTCAAGAGCAGCCCGTGGGATGCAAGATTTCGTTCCGAACTATCCCAAAAGGGGTTCAAGGTGTTGAAATCCCCAGCCCAGAATTCTGCCATCTCCAAGGGAAATGGTCTTGAGCCGGGCCCCGGCGGCGTTGTGTCAGAGGCGCGTTACGGCCTTGCCTTAAGCTGGGTAACCCTGGATCACTGCGTTGAGAATAACTCCAGGATTATTGATGCCACCCTTGCGGTTAGCGATATCAAAACCAATGAAGTTGTGCTGTCGATTAAAAAGAGCGGTTTTACCGGGCCATGCGGACCGCATAGTTCGATCGTATTTGCAGACCTCGTCAATTCACTCGCAGATGGCTTGCGCCGCAAATAGCCGGGGTTTACATGAGGAGAATGGATTGCAGTGTTGAAGTGGCTGGTATCGCTCTATAATTTGAAAGGGTGATGATTGGGTTTCAGGAAACTTTATAAAGCCGTCCCAAATGTCAGGCATTATTATTAAAACTTTTCTTTCAAGTATTCAGCATGAGTAACGAAAAAAATTTACCGGTCATTCAAGTAACAAAAACATTGGTCGTTTCCGGGCAGCAGGTGAGCCTGGTGTCGCGCGGTCTGGATGTGCTGAAGCGTATTTCTTTTGATGCACAGGACGACAACAATGCTGTGCGGCAATGGGAGCTGGGTTGTGAATACATGAAAGGCAGTGAAGCCAGCCGCGATTATGAGCGGGCCTTTTACTGGTTTTGCAATGCCGCCGAGCAGGGTCATGCCGAGGCGCAATTCGCGCTGGGGGCGCTGTATGCCGCGGGGGATGGTGTGACGCAGAACGATGAGCTGGCGGTGATGTGGTATCGCAAGGCGGCGGAGCAGGGGCATGCCTGGGCTATACGCATGCTGGGAGAGAGGCCGGGAACCTGAATTGATAAATGCATACGATACGTCAATTTTAAATGTGAAATCCCCCTAGACCCCCTTTGCAAAGGGAGGGACATCCTCCGATTCAAGTTTGGCTGGTTCCCCACTTTGCAAAGGGGGGCTAGGGGGGATTTGCATCGTTATGAATTACCTGATGCTCGATAGCAATACAGCAACCGAATAACAAGAAAGTTTTTGATGCCCGCTGATGAACAAGAATTAGAACTGGCCAAACTGGAAGCAGAGCAGGCGCAACTGGAAGAGCAGGTTGCCTTATTCGAGCTGGAACGCGAAACGACCAAAACCGATGTGGCACGGTTTCAGAAGCGCTATTACGACACGGTTGGGCGCTTGCTGGTTGAGCTGGATACACTGCTTGCCGGCCTTAGCCAGCAGGCGGCTGAAGCGAATCCGGATGATATGGAAGCGCAGCACGAAGCCCGTGCCGCTCAAGATAGAGCCAGACAGTCTGCCGAAGAAGCCGGTCTGATCGAGGCGCAGCCCGAGCCGCCCGCAGTAATTACTCCCGAATGTAAAAAGGCCTATCGCAGGGCCGCGATGCTGATGCACCCCGATCGCGCCACCAGCGATGCCGAACGCGAGCGTCGTACGCAGATGATGGCGCAGGTGAATCTCGCTTATGAGCGCGGCGACCAGGCTGCCCTCGAAAAGCTGATTGTCGAATTCGGTGAAGATCCCGAGGCGATTACCGGTGTGGATGCGGCATCGAGAATGCTGAAGTCCGCGCGCCGCATTACCCAGCTGCGCCGCAGGGTGACCGAGATTGAGCAGGAGCTGGATGGTATCCGCGAGGCGGAGATTTTTCAGTTGATGACGGCCGTTATAGAAGCCGAGGAGCTGGGTGACAATCCGCTGGGTGAACTGGCTGGTAAATTGTTGCAGGAAATTGCCAGACGCAGGGTAGCTTTGGGGAATGGAAAGTCTGTGTTAAACAAGTTAAGGTGAATACCATGATCGATACGCAAACACTATTGGCGTTGCTTGATAAAACGGCCTTGTTTCGCGGCATTCCGCATAGCGTACTTGTACCCTTGATTAAACAGTCGATGCAGATCACCCTGCAGCAGGGTAAGCAGTTGTTGTCTCCGGGCGTTCTCAATGAGTATGTGTTCATCATTATCTCGGGGCAATTGAGCGTTCATTTAACACCCTCAACGCCGGGAGAGCCCATAGCCATTCTCAATGCGGGTGACTGTGTGGGGGAAATGTCGGTGCTGGTGGACCGCAAGGTTTCTGCCTATGTAACCGCCAAAACAGATTGCCAGTTGTTAGCCATAGGCTATTCTGCTTTTTGGAGCCTGATCAAAGGCTCCAATGATGCGGCACTCAATGTGCTCAATATTCTTGTGCAAAGAATACGCTCGGGCAATGAGGTAATGGCTGATGCGCTGTTGCGGGATGAAATTGCTCCCCGTCAACTTCCGCATGATGAGTGAGTAAGCTGCCTGGAGGAAGTTGTTCTCATTTGAGGCTGTTCAGGGAGGCAGGCAAGTCGGGAATTCAGTTACTTGTCTGTACGCGGAAAATCTTTCAGGCAGCAGCGCCCGGACGGATTGCTCACCTCGCATGAGCATTGCGCATTTTTGGTTTGTGCCATGACATATTCCCGGATGCCGGGATCATTGATGGCATCGGCCTTGCTGACGCCAAAGCAATAGCAGGCCGGCGCATCGCTGGAGGTTTCCTTTACGCCGACGGTTGTGCGCAATTGTGTTTTTGTAATGATTGAATCATCGTCACCAAAGTACACAACATCACAGTTGGGATCGCTGCAAAAATAGTAGCGTATGCCTTCATCTTTCCACTTCCATGGTTGCCTGATGTGGTGCGAAATTGTTTTCGCCGATACCTCAATGCATTCCAGACCGTTTTCCGGGCAACAGTGTTTTTTTGAGTGCGGCATTTTATTTTCGGTTGTTGAGCAACAATCAGTCATGGCCCATCTCCTTGGGGTTTTATGTTGCTGAACGGGAAATTTTACTGCTTCACACTTGATGGATAACCCGCCATTCCGGTTGCCTCGGTCAGCTTGCTAATGCCGGTTTTGGTGTCATCAAAGACTATCACTGCTTCGCGCTTTTCCAGGCTCACATTGATCGTGCCTACCCCCTCCACCCGGGAAAGTGCTTTCTTGACCGTGATCGGGCAGGCTGGGCAATTCATGTCGGGAACGGACAGGGTAACGGTTTGAGTGGCAGCCCACGCAGGTGCGGCAGCGAGCATGGCGAATGTAAATGCGGCAAATAATCTCTTCATTTAAACCTCCTGATTAATAAAAATACGGAACAACATAGGGATATCCAAGGGCAGCCAGAATCAAGGCGGCCACCACCCAGAAAATAATTTTGTAACTCGTACGCACCTGCGGAATGGCGCAAATTTCACCGGGCTTGCAATCCTGCAGCGGACGATAAATGCGGCGAAAGGCATACACCATCGCTACCAGCGCCACCGCAAGAAAGTACGGGCTGTATGCCTCCATTACCCTCAGTTTGCCTATCCACGCACCGCTAATCCCCAGCATTACCAGCAACAGTGGCCCCAGGCAACAGGCAGATGCAAGTATCGCTGCTACTCCACCTGTAAAAAGGGCGCCGCTTGCTGTTTTGGGTTTGGCCATATCAATCTCGCTTGAGTCATTTGAAAGTTTGCGATTGACAATATAACTCCGTACCTTGGTACGGAAGCAATAATTATTTTATTCAATATAATTATTTGAATATAACAATTATGGTTGCTTGATGATCAGAGGCGCTCAGATTGTTTTGAGTTGTACCTCTGTTGACAGAACCCGGTATGAAAGGATTGAAGAGCGGGGTACATCGCTTTACTTCATGCTTGTCTATCCAATACACGGAGTGACATATATTTTTTAATCACGTTAAGATAATACAAATAACTTTTGCATTAATAGCGAATTGACAAGTGAATCACTGGATTCGAACAATTTTGGTCTAACTGCCATGAACACACTCGCACGACTACAGGCCTGGTATTCGCAGCAATGCAACGGTGAATGGGAGCACTCATCCGGTATCAGTATCCAGTCTTGTGATAATCCGGGATGGTGGGTAAAAATCAATCTCGTGGATACTCCGTTGCAAACATCTGTCTTCAACGAAATTGCACAGGGTGTTGATGCCAGGCGTTTTTCGCTAGGCTCATCGTGGCTGAGTTGCCATACTGAAAACGGCATATGGCATGGCGCGGGCGATGCAACCAGACTGGAGCAAATCCTTGAGATTTTTCTGGCGTGGGCAGAAGAGAATAACAGCAAACTAACCTGATGAAGCACATGCAAAAAGATAGTATCCGTTCTGACATAAATAGCAGAGCCCGAGCGGCGTTCCATGGCGACGCGCAGGCGGTACCGCAGATGACACTGCGCGGTGGCTATGCAGAAGATAGCTACGAAGTTGCGCCTGCACCTGACCCTGAACTCGACAAGCCGACCGATGCCTATTTTGAAACCTACACTTTCTGGGGACTGGCCTATCTTGATGCTGCTTCGTGGCGGCACTATCTGCCGCATCTGATAGCCTATACGTTTCGTCACATGGATGATCCCGGTATGGCGGTTGAAGGGTTACTGCATAATCTGCGTCCGCCAGACAGGGAGCCGCCACGCCTTGCTTCACTCAGCGCGGAGCAGGAAGCTGTGGTTGTGGCGTTTCTGGAGGAGGTGGCCTTCAGTGCAGATTCTGCAAACAGGGATTTTGCGCTGCAGGTGCTGGAAGAATGGTGGATTCCTGGTGCGCTATACCGGCCTCGTGGCGGTGATGAGTAATTATAAATTATTAAATATAATCAATATGTTGTCATGCTATAACTCAAATTCGGTTCGATCCTATGCGTAAAAAAACATGGCTTAGTTGGAGCAGCGGCAAAGACAGTGCCTGGGCGCTGCAGGTGCTGCGCCAATCAGCCGAATATGAAGTCAGCGGGCTGTTCACCACAATTAATGCTGAATTTGAGCGGGTGGCGATGCATGCGGTGCGGGTGGAGTTGTTGCGCCAGCAGGCGCAGGCAGTAGGCTTGCCCTTGCATCTGATCGAAATCCCCTATCCCTGTTCCAATGAGCAATATGCCGCGGTGATGACAGATTTTATGGCCCACGCCAGCAATGAGGCTGTGCGCTGCATGGCGTTTGGGGATTTGTATTTGCAGGATGTGCGCAGTTACCGCGAGGAGCGCATGCAGGGCAGCGGTATCGAGCCGGTGTTTCCGCTGTGGGGCAGGCCGACGCGCGCGTTGCTGGAAGAGATGCTCGCAGGTGGTTTGCGTGCGTGCCTCACCTGCGTTGATCCGCGTGTATTGCCGGCAGCGTTTGCCGGGCGTGAACTGACATCCGCGCTACTTGCAAGCCTGCCCTCCGGCATTGATCCCTGTGGCGAGAACGGCGAGTTTCATACTTTTGTGTTCGACGGACCAATGTTTGCTTATCCGCTCGATATTGAAATGGGCGAGGTTGTGACACGCGATGGATTTGTTTTTGCCGATTGCTGGCTGCGCGAAACCCGCGGTGAAAAGCAGATAAGCTGAATTGTTAGTCTTGCCTGACAGACGCCGGGGCGAGATGGTGAATCATGAAGACTATGTAGAGGGCTAGTACGGCAGCAAAGAAGCACCACACAGAGACGAAGGCCGCATTAAAGAACCATGACGCGAGTGCCATGGACAGGATAACCAGTCCGCCGAAAATTTTGATCAGCCCGTGGCTGGAGAAAAGCAGCGGTATCAGGATAGTCAGGCCATACAGCATGACTGGTGTGATCGGCAGGTGGAGGTCGCTGCGATAGGGCGCGGAAAAATCGTAGATGATGGAGTGTTCACGCACCACAACCGTCATCCACTCGGGATGCAGCAGCATCACCGTGTAGACCAGCCCGCCTGCGGCAGCGCCAAATATGCCGCAGCCGGCAAACACACGCTTCTTTATTTTGCCCGGTTCGACAAGGTAGCTGCTCAGTGGCAGCCACCATAGCCACAAAAAGTGCGAGAAGAAGTGAAACCCCAGCCCGAACCTTACCGCCGCACTGTGATTTTCCGCCGCCAGCGCCTGCCATACCAGCCCCTCGAAAGCCTGCTGCAAACCAAAGAACAGTGGTACCAGTGCCCAGGCCCGGTATGAGGGATGCAGCCTTCCGGCCTGCCGGAAGGCATAAATGCCAGTGCCTGCCAATATGACAGCGGCGCTGTAGCTTACGGTGGCGGAAAAGCACATTGGATCATCTTTCGATTGTATTTGTTATGCGACCGGCTGTTGCAACCATAGCATTAACATGTGCAAGGAATGTGACTATTTTGTGGCGCCAGACTTGTTGGCAGGAAATAAAAAAAAGCGAATCAAAGGGGGGAGTCCTTTGATTCGCTTTAATAAAAGCCGGTATATCTGGTGCTAGAGATTTGCCTTGATGGTGGCTGAAAACAGTGCCTCGGATTTTTCAGGAAACTGGAATTCGGCGAAGGTGCGGTGAATTTTGGCCTGGTTGATGTTGCCGTCACGGCTCTTGAACAGGATGCCGATTCTGCTGCCATTGCTCACGATGGTGGTGAAGGCGTCGCGCCAGCGCTGCACTTCTGCCAGTCGCTCACGTACTTCACCTTCCTTGACGATTTCGATGCCGGCTTGCTTGAGTGATTCCAGGAATTCATCGAACGATTCTTTGCTCAGACTGCCCATGTGTTTCTCCATTTTGTATGCGGTGATACTCGCGACAAATGCATTAACGCTTTATCTTGCAATTGCGTTGACGTGATTTTTAGCCTGTTTTAATGGAATATTGGCCGGCAGTTTGCATCAATTCTGAAATCAGCCTTCACTCACGCAAATGCATGACAGGGAGAAACCGGCCAGCGTAATTGATGGCTCAGGCTGGCGCGAGGTTCAGATCGTCGCTAATGGGATTGCTGGGGTACTGAAAGGCGATGGGGCCGTCCGGTTCGCCATGCAGGAACTGGTGAACAAAGGGGTTATCCGAGTTGATCATTTCTTCCACATTTCCTTGCGCAACCACAACACCTTCGTGCATGAAATACAGGTAATCGACGATTTTGAGTGACTCTGACAGGTCATAAGTCACCACGACCGAGGTCAGCCCGAGGGCATCGTTCAACTTGCGTATCAGGTTTGCGATGGTGCCGAGTGAGATAGGATCGAGTCCGGCGAAAGGCTCGTCGTAAACAACCAGCCCAGGGTCGGTAACGATTGCCCGTGCAAGCGCCACCCGGCGCTCCATTCCCCCGGAGAGTTCACTTGGCTTCAGGTTTCTGGCGTTGTGCAGGCCAACGGCATGCAGCTTCATTAATACCAGGTCATAGATGATTTCTTCCGGCAGATCGGTGTGCTCGCGCAGCGGAAAGGCAAGATTGTCAAATACTGACAAGTCGGTAAACAAGCCGCTGACCTGAAACATCATGCCCATTTTCAGGCGCATTTTGTAGAGTTCGTCGAGGCCGAGCTGGTGCACTGTCTGCCCCATAAATTTCACGCTGCCCTGCGACGGATGCAACTGGCCGCCGAAGTGGTGCAATAAAGTAGATTTTCCGCAACCGCTGGTACCCATGATTCCAACTACCTTGCCGCGCGGGATGGTGAGATTAATTCCCTTCAGCACTTTGTGGGGGCCGTAAGAGAAATGCAGGTCGTTGACTTCGATGAGGTTATCCATGGTTTGATTTTTTGCGTGTGTGCGTTATTGTCACATGACTCAGGCGGAAAATATACTGCTTCTGTATGCCATGTATAAAAGCAGAGAGGCATCCTGCGGTTGTTTCAGGATGCCTCTCTGGGGTGATGCCACGGGGTTTTTTGCTGCTTATTCGGGCACACCCTGCCACATCATGTCGTAACCCAGCTCCTTGCTGTCGGTGCAGAGTTTGCCTAGCGCATCGAATTTGTCCTTGAACGCTTTGTCGGCATGCGACTTTTCGTGTTCCTCGAATGAATTCCAGTAAGTGATGATTGCAATATGGTCATCAGCGGACCTGGAGTCGCTTAGCGAGCCCTCGTCCGACACAAAGCCCGAAAACTTGTATACCTGGCCGCCTATGAATCCGCCTTTGTCGCCGCCGTAGGTATTTTTAACCACATTGCACATCTCACCCAGTGCGAGCTCGACATCTTCTATTTCAACGCCGGGTTTCAGTTTGACAGTATTGAAAAGCGCTTTTGCGCCGAATGGGATGGTTATTGGTGTAAACATTTAACGTCTCCTTAATTTTTTCAATTAAAAGATGCCATGCATTAAAATCGTATTACATTTAACACATTATCATTTGCTAATAGAGATGGGGGTAGTTGTATAAAGTTTCAAGTTTTTTTCTTCCGGGCTGAATTGAAGGGCAAGGTCGCTCGTATAGAGGTATACCTTATTATTTGTAACTATTTGATTTTATTGAATATTATTTAATATTGGCATGTGGTTTAACCCCGTTTCATGGTTCCCGCCGTTTATAGCTGACATGTCTTGCAATTGTGCAGGGCTGTCCGGTCAACTGATCAATAAACTGCGAGGATGAGATGAACTCCATAAACAAAAATATATTACTTTCCTGCCTGCTGGTGCTGACTGCCTGTGCCAACCAGGAGCAAAGCCAGAAAACGACTCAAGCCGATTCGCCCCCCGTTGCGATTGGTGAACTTGTACTGGAACCGGGTCTTACCAGGCCCCAACCTTCTGCTATTGATGCCGGGCCGGAAACCACCGGCAAAGAAAAAATGAAGGGAGGTCTCAGGCAAAAGGACGAGTCGGCATCTGTTGTTGCCGCTGCACCGCTCACCAGCAGCCAGGAGCATGCCGCTGCGCAGAGACCAGAAATGCTGCGCAAAAGTATGGTGGCGATGGACAGCAGGTATCCGTCCCCCGTTGCGTCATCACCTGCCGGCCACTATATGCAGGAGACGATGCCGGAGCGTGAGCAATATGCTGTCTTAGTCGAGAACCCAATCAGGCAGGTAGCGGAAGCGCCGGTTTCAACCTTCAGCATTGATGTGGATACCGGGGCTTATGCCAATGTGCGGCGCATGCTGAATGCGGGTCGGCTGCCACCCGCAGATGCGGTGCGTGTGGAGGAGATGATCAATTATTTTCCCTATGCTTATGCCTTGCCCAAAGGCAATGCGCGTTTTGCGGTGCATACCGAAATGGCACCTGCGCCGTGGAACGCAAGCCGTCATCTGCTGCACATTGGCATCAAGGGCCAGGATATTGCGAAGAACAACTTGCCTCCCTCCAATCTGGTTTTTCTTGTAGATGTGTCCGGCTCAATGAGTTCGAACGAGCGCTTGCCGTTATTGAAATCGGCCCTGAAACTGCTGGTCAGCCAGTTGCGTGTGCAGGACAAGGTTGCGCTGGTGACTTACGCGTCAGGTACACAGGTGGTGCTGGAGCCGACTTCAGGCGCGCACAAAGGCAAAATAATCGCGGCACTGGATAATCTCAGGGCGGGTGGTTCCACAGCGGGTGCGGCCGGGATTGCTCTGGCATACAGCATGGCCGAGCAGGGTTATATCAAGGGCGGCATCAATCGCATTCTGCTGGCGACCGATGGCGATTTCAATGTCGGAGTGACCAATTTTGAGGCGCTGAAAAACATGGCTGAAGAAAAGCGCAAGGGCGGAGTGTCGCTCTCTACACTGGGCTTTGGCGTTGGCAACTACAATGAAAAATTGATGGAGCAGCTGGCCGATGCGGGTAACGGTAATTACTCCTATATCGACACGCTGAATGAAGGCCAGAAAGTGCTGGTGGACGAGATGACATCGACGCTGGCGACCATCGCCAAAGATGTGAAAATCCAGATTGAATTTAATCCCGATGTGGTGAGCGAATACAGGCTGGTGGGTTATGAAAACCGCATGCTGAAGCGCGAAGATTTCAACAACGACAGAGTGGATGCGGGTGAAGTGGGGGCCGGGCATACCGTTACCGCGATCTATGAACTGACCCTCAAGGGCAATGCCGCCAGTGTTGATCCGCTGCGTTATGGAAAGGAACAGGGTGCTGCCAAAAGCGGCTCCGGCGAACTGGCCTTCTTGCGTCTGCGCTACAAGGAGCCCGAGAACGATGTTTCCAGACTGGCGGAGTGGCCCTTGTATCGTCAGGATATAAAAGCCAGCCTCGCGCAAACCTCGACCGAGTTTCGTTTTGCCGCAGCGGTAGCCGCCTTTGGCGCGGATAGCTTTGGTTATCGCGGTGAGTTTCTGAGACTGGTTAATCTGGCACAGTCTTTGTCTACCGGTAAGCCTGCGGTTGGAGTGATGGATTGATGTATGGGAGCGCCGACGTCTCCGTCGGCAACTAGATTGAAAAATGCCGACGGGGACGTCGGCGCTCCCATTTCCACTTTCTCTCCGTGTTCTCTAGGGTCAAGTGCTTTATACTTCCTCCCCATGCGCGATGAAGTGGCCGACGAACAATTGATGGAGTTCTACCGTGACGGTGATGCAGGGGCATTTGATGTCCTGTATCACCGTCACAAGGGCGGGCTTTACCGCTACTTGTTTCGGCTATGCAAAGACAAGAGCGTGGCCGAGGAATTGTTTCAGGATGTCTGGAGCAATATCATCCGCAGCCGCGAACGTTATCAGCCTGCAGCCAAATTCAGCACTTTTCTGTATCAGGTCGCGCATAACCGGCTGATAGATCATATACGCCGGAAGCCTGAATTGGCCTTGTCGCTGGATGTTGAAGATGAAGATTGTGACAGTCTGGCTGATCGCATTCCCGCCGACGCTGGCGGACAGCCGGAGATACAGGTTGAACGCAAACGTTTGATTGAAAGGCTGGTCGAAAACATTGCAGCCTTGCCCGCATTGCAGCGTGAAGCATTTTTGTTGCGCGAGGAGGCGGGCTTGTCGCTGGAAGAAATTGCCATGGCAACCGGTGTGACGCCCGAAACAGCAAAGAGCCGCCTGCGTTACGCGGTCGCCAAATTGCGCGATGGATTGAGAGGTCTGGTATGAGTCAGGATCGTGAGCTGGATAAATACCTTGAAGGCAAGTCGGCGCTGTCGCGGCTTTATGCTGATTCGCCGGAAATTGAGTTGCCCGGGCATCTCGATGCCGCCATTCTGGCGGAGGCGCATCGGGCGGTTGGTGCACGCCCGGCAAAACCGAAGCGTCGCTGGACGATACCGCTGGGCATGGTGGCTACCTTGTTTGTAGCGGTAATGATTGGCTTGCAACTGCCTGCCTTGCTGAAAGACGCGGATCAGTCCCAGCAGCTCAGGCAGGAAAAAATGGCTGCGCTGATGGACCAGCGTTCGGCTGAGCCTGCTTCAGTCGAGCTGGAGGAACGCGGAAAAAGCAGGGAAATGGCAAAGGCAAAATCCGGCTTTTCGCGCATTGAGACGATGCCGAAGCGAGCCGCGCCAGCGCCTGAGGCTTCACCGCAAGCACCGGCAGCCGGGTTACATTCTCTGGAGGAGCGGGCACCCGTACCGGCAAGAGCTGAAAAATCCGTGGAATTGAGAGAACGGACGGAAGTCGATAGCGGGGCAGCGCCGGCAACAGAGAAAAATGCTGCCGGCCATGCTGCAACAGCTGACAGTGAATCTGTCGCGCAGCCTGCGCCTGCCGCTGCCACAATGGCCATTCCTCAAGCTGTTCCAATGGAACGCAGCCTCAATAAAGATGAATCAGTCCAGCGTCCTGAAGACTGGCTCAGCCGTATTAAAAAACTGAAGCAGGAAGGCAAGCTTGAGGAAGCCGGGAAAGAGCTGGCTGCATTTAAAAAGCGTTACCCGAATTTTCCGGTGCCGGCATCGCTTGAGCCGGGATAACCCCGGCTGCCTAGTTGAAACATACCCGGTTGCGCCCGGAGTTTTTGGCCTGGTACAAATTGTGATCTGCGCGGTTGATCATGGAATCCTGGTCGTCGTCGAAACGAAACTCGGTCACGCCGAAGCTGCAAGTTACTTTGCCGGCATCGCCAAAGACACAATTATCCACGGCACTGCGAAGTCTTTCTGCCAGCACATCGGGCTGCTTTGATTCGCCACAAGGCGCGAGGATAATGAACTCCTCGCCGCCCCAGCGGGCAAAGATGTCGGTATCCCTGAGCGAGGCGGAAATTATCTGGGCCAGCTTTTGCAACACTATGTCGCCCATGTGGTGGCCATAGGTATCGTTGATGACTTTGAAATGATCAACATCCAGGATGATGACCGACAGCTGGGTGCCATAGCGTTTGGCACGTGCAAATTCCATTTGCAGCACTTCGCTGAATTTGCGCCGGTTAAAGATGCCGGTCAGCTCGTCGGTGTTGGCCAGCTGGTGTAATTCGTGCGTGCGCTCCTGAACCAGTTTTTCCAGTTCGATCTTGCCGCGCTTCAGTACTTGCTCAGCTTTCCATGTTTTTCTCACTACAAAGACTGAAATTATCACGCCGAGCAGAATAGCAATACCGCTAATCAGCAGCATCAGCAGGAAAGATTGGCGGTAGGCAGATTGTGCAGCCAGCGCGGCGTCCGCCACCAGTTGCTGCTGCTCTTTGACCAGATAGTCGTAATAATTGACCGACTCATTTTGAGAGGGTTGTACCTTGCTGACCATCAGGGTGGTCGCTGCGGCGTACTTTTCCTGCTGCAGCAAGGCGATCACTTCTTTCTGAAAGTTGTATGTCCTGCCCGCCAGCGACATCAGTTTGCTCAGCTTGTCCCGGTCTTCCTGGCGTGTGCTGGTTTGCATCAGTTCTTCATAGACTTTCAGGAACTCGCCTGCGATAGTCGAAACCTTTTGTCCGATTTCATCGAGGGTAAAAGGATCACGTACCAATAACATCTGGTAATACAGCACCGAAAGCTCGCGCGAGTAACTGCGCAACTGGTTTATCTGTATGGCGCGGATATTGTGCACATTAACAATCTGCTCCATGCGGCTGTTGTTGGCAGAGCTGTAGCCAAGGCCGGTCATGATAATGAGCAGCATCAGCAGCAGCAGCAGGGCAAAGCCGGAAACAAGGAGGGTGCGCGAGCTGATATTCATATGGATTTTCTATCAGGCTGAGATTGAGGAATGCTACCGCAGGGATTGAGGAATGCTACCAGCAGCAAGCTATTCCGTACAGGGCTTATGGCTTGCTGTCATTTCAGGTATGCAGCAATCTCGATGCAGACTCGCATATTTTATATTCCATGTATACGGCTATACGCTCGAAATGATCGGGGAATATTTTGAAGCAACTTTCGCTGAATGACGTGCCAATGGCACTCAATCCTGCCTGTTTTCGGATTTAAATGATGGCACCAGAAGTTGAATGAATAACTGGTAAAATCCGCGAGGTTACGGTCGATATTCCACCATGTTTGGCAAGCATAAATAAATGTCTTATAAAAATTTGTCTCCCGCAGTAACTGTTGCGCAATCCAGGATCGATGCTTTATGCGTGCGTGCTTTGTTTGAGCGGGCCCTCATGGGCGCGATGCTGGCCCCCCTGGCGATGCTTTTTCTGTGCTGGGTGGAAAAGGATGTGGTGGGTTTGAATCTGGCAATTGCTTGGTTGACCCTCAATATTTTTCCCTATGTGATTAATTTCTTCCTGACATCGCATTTGCTCAGGCATCCCCCCACGGATAAGCAGATACCTTACTGGCACAATTGGGAGCTGGTTATTCGCACGACACAGGGTTTGCTCTGGGGTTCTGCCGCGATTTTCTTTCATGTTGAAGGCGAGAATTCCTTTGTTAATGACCTGAGTGTGCTAGTGGTGCAGATTACCGTGTCGGCAGTGACCATGGTTAATCTGGCGCCATCCCTCCGTACCCTGGCGGGTTTCAGTTCCGGCATTTTGCTGATTCCGGCTGCCTATTATTTCTGGTTGGGAGATACGCAACACGTGATGTTTGCATTTGGTATCCTTATTCTGTGGGTGGTTGAACTGGAAACGGGAAGAAATGTAAACAGGCAATTTGCCGAGGGCGTGCGCTGGGGGGCGGTAAATGAAGAAACCTCAAGACAGCTTGAAAGCCGCAACAGGGAGCTTGATGAGCTCAACAGGCAACTCAACACCATCGCCATACATGACAAGCTGACCGGGATTTACAATCGTCATTTTGTTGTCGAGCAGCTGGAGATGCAGCATGATTTGTTTCAGCGATACGGTTCGCCGTGCAGCTTGGTAATGCTGGATATTGACCACTTCAAACAGGTTAATGATGTTCATGGTCATGCGGTTGGCGATCATACTCTGGTTGCTTTCAGCCGTTGCGTGGAAAAATCGCTTCGGCACGGGGATGTTTTTGCGCGCTATGGCGGCGAGGAATTTATGCTGGTGCTGCCGGTAACGTATCTGGAGGCCGCGCTGCAATTTTCCGATCGAATCCGCAGCATGATTGCAGGCAAACCGCTGCTCGAATATCCCGTGTCGCTCAGCATTACCGCCTCGTTCGGCGTTGCCCAGCTTAAGCCGGGTGAGGCTGTCGAGGATTGGGTCAGCCGTGCAGACCAGGCTCTGTACAAGGCCAAGGCGAGTGGACGCAATTGTGTGATGGAATAAACTGCAGCCGATTTTTCTTCGTCTGCAATGGCAATTTTTTAATAATTTTATCCGTCAATGAACAATAATTTCGAAAACCTGCAACCGCGTTCCGTCTGGGCTCACTTCGCCACGTTGTGTGCGATACCGCGTCCATCTTATAAGGAAGCGGCGCTGCGCGAGCATCTCATCGAATGGGCGCAAGCGCGCGGCATCGAGTCTGTCGTCGATACCGCAGGCAACCTGGTTCTGAAAAAGCCCGCCAGCCCGGGCTGCGAAGGGCAGCCCGGCGTCATTCTGCAAGGACATCTCGACATGGTATGCCAGGCCAACACCGGAACGCAGCATGATTTCGGGCGCGACCCGATCAATGCAGTCGTGCGCGACGGCTGGGTGCAGGCGGAGAACACGACGCTGGGCGCAGACAACGGTATCGGCGTGGCGCTTGCGCTGGCCGCGCTGGAAGAGCCGGGTCTGCTGCATCCGCCGCTGGAAGTGTTGCTGACAGTGAACGAGGAAAGCGGCATGGACGGCGCGCGCGGGCTGCTGCCCGGTACTCTGCATGGCACCACGCTGATCAACCTCGATACCGAGGAATGGGGGCATTTTTATCTGGGTTGCGCGGGCGGGGTGGATGTGGAGGTAAGCCACGCATGCGCGAGGGAAGACCTGCTCCCGGGCTATGTGACGATGCGTATGGAAGTGAGCGGGTTGCGCGGCGGGCACTCCGGCATCGACATTCATCTCGGGCGAGGCAATGCGATCAAACTGCTGGCCGAGGCGCTGCGCGACCTTGCCGCACATACTGACTTGCGCCTGATTGCGCTGCATGGTGGCAGCGCGCGTAATGCGATACCGCGTGAGGCGTTTGCCGTGTGTGCACTGCGTGCGGATGCGCTGGCAAAACTGGAAGAGTGGGTGCAGCACCGGCATGAAGCCTGGCAGCAGCGCTTTGCGGCGGCGGATGCGAATGTATCGTTTGCGTGCAGGATGGACGAGCACGCGCATGCGGGCGAGGTGCTGGAGATGAAGGCTGTACTTCCTGAGGAGCGCGATCGTCTGCTTGCCTTTATCGATACTTGCGCGAACGGCGTGTCGCGCATGAGCGATGATTTTCCCGGCGTGACCGACACTTCTTCAAATCTCGGTGTGCTTGTCCTGGAAAATGGCGCTTTCAAGGCGACCTTCAAGGTGCGATCGCTGAGGGATGTGCGCGCCGATGCGCTGGCCGGCAAGCTGGTGTCGTTTGCTGTCAGTTATGGATTGCATGCATGGAAAGACGGTGCCTATCCGGGCTGGACACCGAACCCCTCTTCCCGCATGCTCGCACTGTGCCAGCAGGTGTACACCGCAGAATTCGGCCAGCCCGCATCCTTGCAGGTAATACACGCCGGGCTGGAATGCGGTCTGCTCGCTGCCAGCCATCCGCAGCTGGACATGATTTCTTTCGGGCCCGATATTCGCGGCGCGCATGCGCCCGGAGAAATGGTGGAGATTGCTTCGGTGGGACGTTGCTGGCAGTTGCTGAAGGCGGTGTTGCAGATGCTGGCGAAAGCGTAAACAAGCTTTTCATTTTTGAAACGAGGCATTTTGATGAAGATCATGGCAATTGCAGCATTGCTAATGAATCTTGCGCTGCTCTGTGACAGCCAGCAAGCAGTGGCTGATTCATTTGATTTTGGTGCGGGATACGGCTTTGCCGATTCACCGGCAACTGGCGCTTTTGAAGGCGGCTGGGATGTGATTGCGGGCTATGAGAAACATGCATCTGCCGGCTGGAATATTGGTGCTCAGTTGCATTACATAAAAGGGTGGACTGATAAAAACAGCGATTTTATTGATACACGCATGTATTTTCAGTCAACGGCGCTGTATGTCACTGCGCGGCCAGAAAACTGGTGGCTGCAATTTAGCGGAGGTTTGGTTTCTGCCGAGTATAAATCGCTGACGATGACAGGAAGTGGAGCAGGATTGGCAGTGGGGGCAGGTGTTGTTCTGGGTGATGGAAATTTGCGATTGCATCTGCTGGATTACCATCGTTACATGCTGGAGGGGCAGATTTTCAATGTCTATTCGATCAGTATTGGTGTACTTTATTAAATGCGCTTATCTATGCATATTTATTACAGGGCGATGAGGTGCTGGCAGTATGATATGAGCGTATCTTATTGATTTAATGTAATTTAATCTGATAGTGACGGTTTTCATTGCGGTAACCCGTCATTATTTTTTCTGTGAAACTTTTAGACAACATGAACCTTGACCCGCGTACCTTATTGTTTTCGATCTTCATGGTTTACGGCTTGTCGGTTATAAGCCTGTATGTTGCCGCCACCGGCGGCAAACGCGATGGCATGCGCAAGTGGGCGTTAGCCATGCTGCTGGAAACCTTGCTGTGGGTGTTGATTGCGGCGCGGGGCGTTGTGCCCGATATGCTGTCGATTGTGCTTGCGAACGGTTTAAAGGCCGCATCGCATGCGCTGATTCTGGCGGCTATCCTGGAGTTTCAGCAGCGCCGGGCGCCGCGCTGGCATTATTTTGTACCGGTTGCGCTGACGCTGGTGATGGTATCCGTTCTGATAGATGATATTGATGGCCGTTTTATCTGGGGCGGCCTGATCTTTGGCTTTCAGATGTGGCTGATCGGCCGCGCTTTGATTGGCGATGCGGAAACCCGCGCCGGCCGCGCCTGGCGGTTGCTGTTTGCGGGTGTTGTTGCCATCGCGGTGGTGCTTATTTTGCGCGCTGCGGTTGCGTTTTTTGGCCACGGCGAGTTTGCACAGCCGCAAAATACTGCTGCATTACAGCCGGTTCAGGTGCTCTCATTTATCGTGGTGATGGCGACTGCATTGCTGGGCTCGATCGGATTTGTGCTGATGGTGAAAGAGCGCGCAGACCGTGAAATTATGCATCTGGCGATGACTGACAGCCTTACCCTGATTCCCAACCGGCGTGCACTGATGGATTATGCCGGACATGCACTGGCACGACGCAACGGTGCTCCGCTGGCGCTGCTGATGATAGATGTCGATCACTTTAAAGTGATTAACGATACCCATGGTCATCCGACGGGTGACAAGGTGTTGCATAAAATTGCCAGTCTGCTCGCGGCAAGGATACGCGGATACGATTTTCTGGGGCGGTTCGGCGGTGAAGAATTCTGCGTTATTGCCCCGGATACCGATGCCAGTGGCGCAATGACGCTGGCTGAACATTTGCGCGTTGCAATTGCTGCCGCGCCAATTGCAACGGCGAGTGGTGAGGTGCCGGTTTCGATCAGCATAGGTATAGCTATCTGCCCTGCCAACGGCAGGATGGAGCTGAAGGATATTCTGGTACAGGCCGATGCCGCGCTGTATAGCGCCAAGCAAAGTGGTCGTAACAAGGCGGTGTGTTCAACTGAACAGGTTTCAAATGAACAGGCGGGAACGACCAATACTCATGATACGACTCGATAAGGCTATACAGGCCTGGGGTACGCCGGACTTCAAGGAGATTCTCAAACAAGAGGTCGCCCAGCTTGATTACGCCTTGTTGCCACTGCAACAGGGCTTGTCTTGCGGCAATTATGTGAGCGATGCGCCGATCACGGTGGCGATCAATCGCGTTACCGAACTGGAAAACGTGATACGCGTGAATGCCGGAATTTTCTATCAGGGCATCATCGGCGGTTGCAGCTGCACGGATGACCCCACGCCGGTCAGCGATATCAACGAGTATTGCGATGTGCAACTGGATATTGATAAAGCCACGGCGGTTGCGGTGGTGACACTCGCAAACGGTTAGTTTGATGTTGCGGTGTAGAACCGAACGATTCCCCTGCACGAACTGTTGAGCCGTATCCACCAGAGCCCGGGATTAGTCAGGGGCAAGCGGGTGGGTTACTTTGCCAAGATCTGCGGCAAACCGATTTTGCAGCGTGTACACTGACTTCTGGCTGCTACGTTTTAATCCGGATTTCTGATTCAATACCCTTTAATCACCCGCATCTGGCAAATATAGTTCATGCAGAAAACTCTTCTCTCCCGCCAATTTTTCCGCCTGCGCTGGTCTGCTGTTTGTATTGTCGGGCTGGCTTATATATTGTCGTTTTTCCATCGTTTCGCACCGGCGACGATTGCAAGCGATCTGCAACTGGACTTTAGCGCCAGCGGCGCGGCCTTGGGTGGCCTGGCGGCGACATATTTTTACGTTTACATGCTGATGCAGATTCCCACCGGCATCCTCGCCGACACGCTGGGGCCGCGCCGGGTGGTGGCGATGGGCGGTGTGATTGCGGGCTTAGGCTCGCTGCTGTTTGGCATGGCGGATACGCTCGCCATGGCATCTGTCGGCCGCTTGCTGGTGGGGCTTGGGGTATCGGTCACTTTTATTTCTCTGCTCAAGCTTAACGCGGTGTGGTTTCATGACCGGCATTTCGCCACGATGACAGGAGCGACAGTGTTGATCGGCAATATGGGGTCATTGCTGGCGGCAGCACCATTGACCTGGGCATTGGGGTTTGTGACCTGGCGCACAGTGTTTGTAATGGTGGGTATATTTTCGCTGCTGATAGCAGTATTGTCCTGGTGGCTGGTACATGATCATCCGGGCAAGGCAGGTTTGCCCAGCATGCGTGAACTCGATGGCAAAACTGCGCACCCTCCGCACCTGGGGCATTGGTATGAGGGCTTGCTGATTGTGCTGAAAAACCGTGCGACCTGGCCGGGCTTGTGGGTGAACGCCGGGCTGGCGGGCTCGTTGTTCGCATTTGCCGGGCTGTGGGCCGTGCCGTTTTTACGCGATGTATATGGCATGGACAGGGCCTCCGCCACAGACCACACTACATTGTTGCTGGCAGGATTTGCCATCGGCGGATTTTTCATCGGTACGATTTCAGATCGTATGGGGCGGCGCAAACCGGTGATGTTCGCGGCAGCACTGGGATATTTTCTGTGCTGGTTGCCGCTGCTGCCGGGTATGCCGATGAACAGCATGATGAGTCACACGCTGTTTTTCATGATGGGCATTTGTGTGTCTGGATTTACGCTGAGCTGGTCATGTGCAAAGGAGGTCAATCCGCACGCGCTCTCGGGTATGGCGACCAGCGTAGTGAATATCGGTGCCTTTCTTGGAGGGGCAATTTTGCAGCCGCTGATTGGCTGGGCAATTGATTATTCGCATGCAAGCCACTTTGACAGGGTATCGGGATTGAATGATTACCAGGCCGGGATTGCGATCTTGGCGGGCTTCGCGCTAATGGGACTGATTGCGACGCTATTTGTGCGTGAAACAAACTGTCGTTATGTAACGATATAATAAATTTATACGGTACGACGTTCGCATTTGAGATTTGAGTATTCGGCATGGTTGAACAGCGGTTTTTCAAACTGTGCATTCGCTGCGCATATGAACGGCCTTTTTAATAATGGAGAGATGGATGTAATGCAAGAAATACTCGGCTATAAAGTTTTGGGCAATACGGTGTCGGACTTCTTGTTGGCGCTGGGAATGTTCCTGGGAGGACTGGTTTTTATTTATGTATTCAAGAGGATGATTTTATACCGCCTCAAAAAATGGGCAGAAGCAACAGAATCGTTGCTTGATGATTTGCTTGTCAGTGCACTTCAAAAATCAGTTATTCCAATACTTTATTTTGGCATCCTGTTTGTATCTCTGCATGCACTTGCGTTGTCGCAGCGTTTTGAAAAAATATTGGAAATTTCCGCGATTGTTCTTGTCACCATTTATGCTGTAAAGGCCATTATTTCGGTGGCAAATTTCGGCCTGCAGTCATACATCAGATCCTCGGTGGATTCGTTGGGGGAAGAAAAGCATCTGAAGGGAATTAGCGGGCTCATAAAATTTGCCATCTGGGTTCTTGCGCTGGTGTTTCTGCTGGATAATCTGGGTGTCAAAATTTCGGCGGTTGTGGCGGGTCTGGGTATTGGCGGTATTGCGGTTGCGTTGGCTGCCCAGGCTGTGCTGGGTGATCTGTTCAGTTACTTTGTTATATTTTTTGACAAGCCTTTCGAGATTGGTGATTTTATTGTCGTTGGCGACAAGATGGGCGTAGTGGAATATGTCGGGATCAAAACGACAAGAATACGCGCGCTTGGCGGTGAGCAGCTGGTTTTTTCTAATACCGATTTAACCAATTCGCGGGTTCATAATTTCAAGAAAATGGAAAAACGGCGAGTCGTTTTTAAATTGGGACTGATATATCAAACACCCGCGCAAAAATTAAGAATAGTCCCGGCATTGGTTAAAGACATTATTGTGTCCCAGGAGGGGGCAGTTTATGACCGGGGACACTTTGCATCCTATGGCGACTTTAGTTTGAACTTTGAGTTTGTGTATTTTGTAACAGGTGCGGACTACGTCACCTATATGGATATTCAGCAGTCGATCAATCTGTCGGTTTTTGAAGCATTTGAAAAAGAAGGGATTGAGTTTGCCTATCCGACACAAACCTTGTTCGTCAACAAGGCGGGCCAATCAGATGGATGATTTAATGCAAATATTTTAACCGGAGACCAGCAGCGCCCGCTGGTCTTCATCCAGATAACACCATTCCCCTTCCGCCAAATCCATTTCATCCAGTTTCAAGGCGCCTATCTGCGAGCGGCGCAGTGCCATGCAATGATTGCCGGCCGCGGCCAGCATGCGCTTTACCTGGTGATATTTTCCCTGTTCCAGCACGATTTCCAGATGATGTTCATCCAGCATGCTGCAGGTGAGGGCAGCCAGAGGCGCGGGCTCGTCATTCAGTTTGACGCCTCCCAGCAGCCTGGCGATGAGTTGCGGCGTGACCGGCTCATGGGTGGCGGCGACATACACTTTGGGTATGTGGCGTTTGGGGGAAGATTGCGCATGAATGAAGGAGCCATCATCGGACATCAGCAGCAGGCCGGTGGTGTCGTGGTCAAGGCGGCCTACGGGCTGCACGTCGCGACGGCTGAATTGTTCGGGTAGTAATCTGAGTACACCTGGATGATGGCTGGGCTTGCGCGAACATTCATAATTGGCCGGTTTGTTCAGCGCGATGTAGAGGTGTTCACGGTAGCGATGGGGTTCGCCATACACGGTGAACTCCAGACCGTCTGTTTCAAAGCCGGCCTGATAATCGTTTATGGCCTCATCTGCGACTGTTACTTCACCCTCCTCAATCAGTTCACGGCACCATTTTCGTGTGCCGAAGCCTTGGGATTGAAGGATGCGGTCTAGGGGCTGTTTACTCATGTAATGACGAAATTTGGGGGGTTAATGATACTTTTGGAAGGGTGGCGGTATTCAAATTGGGCAGTATAAGTGATTTTGGCTTCGGCTTGAGCAGGTGGGCTATTTTTGAATGGTAAAAATTGGGCTTTATGTTCATATATTGCATAAACAAAACAGTTGAGCAAAATTTTAAAAGCTTCTGTAATATAAAGAAAATAAAATTGTGGCCGATATAAGTAAAGGGTAATATTTAAGCAGTGTGTTAGTGCTTGAAATTATTTGTTGCTGCAGTGTCCAGAATTTGAGTTATTCAGGGGAAAAATTTATATGCAAGATATGCAAATCGATCCAAATACCGGTTTTCTCGAGCGTTATAGCTGTTTGCAGCTGGCATCAAATCTGGTCGAGCAAGCTGGAGAAAGTGGACAGTCTTTGGCGGCTTTATGGATCGATCTGGATCGCTTCAAACAAATCAATGAATCCTTTGGCTATGATGGCGGGGACAGTATTATTTCGCTGATTGCGGATCGCTTGCGCGAAACAATTCAGGGGGATGTTGAAATCGGTCGCATCGGTGCAGACGAGTTTATCTGTTTTGCCTCCAACATTGATCAGGACGGTGCTGAAAAATTGGGTATCGAATTGCTCCGCGCAATTGAGCCGCCCTTGACCATGGGTGATTTGCGCATTCGCCTGACAGCAAGCATGGGCATTGCCGTGCTGGAACCGGAAGAAAGTGCTTCCGAGTTTCTTGAGCGCGCCGACTGGTCCAAAAATACAGCTAAAAAGCAGGGCGGCAACCGTTATGTGATTTCGGGCAACGAACCGGTGCCCAGCCATATGGGTATCATCCAGGCACGCGAGGATCTGGAAGTTGAATATTTGCTGCATACCGCACTGGAAACCGGTGGTCTGCAATTGCACTACCAGCCGATACTGGGGTTTAACGGCGACGTTCTGTCGGTAGAAGGCTTGATGCGTTGCACGGTCAACGGTAAAAATCTTGCGCCTGTGCGCTTCTTCCCTGTTGCCGAAAAGAGCGGTTTGATTGTGCGCCTGGGCGAGTGGAGCCTGCTGCAAGGTACGCGCCAGGCACGCCACCTCAGCAAAGCCGGGCTGGGCACCACGGTTTCCATCAATGTGTCGCGCGGTCAATTGTCTGATTCAGGATTTGCAGAGGCTTTGCATGCCGCGATTATTCTGGCGGATGTCGAGCCCGATTTAATCGAACTCGAATTGTCCGAGTCGCTGATTATGGATGCGTCGGATACCGTGCAGGCGAATTTGCGCAATGCGCGCGACATTGGCGTGAGTCTGGCCATTGATAATTTTGGCAGCGGATTTTCCTGTCTTGCCAACCTGAAAGATATACCTGCCACCAAGATGAAGCTTGGACGTGCTTTTACGATGACTTTGCCACAGGATCGCCGTTCCATGTCAGTGGTTAAGTCCATGGTACAACTGGGCCAGGATCTGGGCATGACCGTCATCGCCGAAGGTGTGGAGACAAAAGAGCAAATGGAAACATTGCGTGAATTGAGCGTGGATGGGATTCAGGGGTATTATTATGCGAGGCCAATGGATGTTGAGGCGCTCTCCACATGGCTGACTGACAGGGAACACTCATGAGCAAGAATGATGACAAGGTAGCGGTTTCTACGGTTCAATCAAAACGTGTCGAGGGACTGCTTGAAAGCACGCTAAACGATACCGGCATTCCATCGCGCCCCGCGATTCTGGACCGGGTTCATATCGAGATGGAAAAAGAAGAACCGGACCTGAATCTGCTGGCCCGTATCATCAGTGCCGATGTGGCGCTGGCTGGCGGGTTAATTTCAATTGCGAATTCGCCGTATTTTGGCTTCCACGGGCGTGTGCGTTCGGTAAATGAATCACTGATGATATTGGGGCTGGATGTCGCATGCCGCGCCATTGCCGGGCTGATTCTGCGCAAACTGTTTCCGGTTACACTGGCGCTGGAGCGTTTCTGGGATGCCTCCGCCGGTATCGCCCGTCTGTCAGGATGGCTGGCACAACACCCTGATATAGGGATCAAGGTACATGCAAATGATGCCTATACTTTTGGCTTGTTCCGTGATTGCGGCATTGCGGTATTGTTGCACCGTTTCCCCTATTACCATGATGTGCTTGCACAGGCGAATGAAGAAAAGACGCTCAGCTTTACCCAGGTTGAGGAGGTTCAGTGTCCGACCAATCACGCTGTCATCGGCAGTTTGCTGGCTCAAAGCTGGTGGCTGCCCGAGGAAATTTGCACGGGGATTCGCCTGCATCACGAATATGCCATACTGCAAAAAAATGATTCAACTTTGCTGCCACCATCGACACGCGGGCTGATCGCGATTGCGCAGCTTGCCGAGCATATATTCCAGCATCACACGGGGCTAAGCAAATCTCAGGAATGGAGTAAATCAGGCGAAGTCTGTATGGAATTGCTTGAGATAAATGAAGAAATACTGGCAAGTCTGTACGAAGAGGGTGCGCCGGTATTGGCAAGGTTTGATTAGCGGTATTGAAAAGACCTGTCGCAATCCAATAAATATTCAATAAAATCAATTACTTGCAATAATTTTAGCTGTTAATATTCGCAAGGCTGGAGCGTTATCATCCTCAGGCGCTCAGATTACTGCAAGCCAGACAATACTAATGAGCAATTTGTGTTTAGTGCAGCGTTGCCCACTTCTTGAAGTACTCTGCCATCATCGCTTTGATTTCAGGTCCGTATACGGCCTTCTCCGACTGTTTTAATCCTTCCTCAAAAAATCCCGGGCAATCTTCCGGCAAGTTGCGTCCCAAAGTATCAAATGCCTTGATCATCAGCTCTTTGTTCATGGTGCGGGTCGCGACAATTGCATAGTTAAAGTTGAGCATGCGCCACGGGCGAGCGGGGTCGGATTTGTCCGGATCGCTTTTCAGTTCGGGAGTAGTCTGTTCGATGACATCGTGCATCACATGAAACAATGCGCTTAATACAGCGGTGTCGCTGGTGCGATTGGCTTTGGTGGCAAGCATATTTACAATTGCTTCCAGACTGCGTATTTCACCCTGATGGCGTATTACCCAATGGGTGGCGGCAAGGGCAATTTCATCCAGCATCGCTTTTTCCTGATATAAGCCCAGACGTTCAGCCCAGTTGCCCAATTCAACCAGGCAATTAATTGTCTCATCGCCTATCTGGCTGATATCATCTTTCTTGATCAGGCTGTTTTCATTGTGTTTGCTGCCCAATTTTTCGTAAATGATAAAAAACTGATTGATTGCATCAATCAATTGCGCCGGTGTGGCATCGCCGGGCGGCTGGGTATTGCCGCTATTGAAGGCATGAAGCACTGCAGCAGCGGCTTCGGTGAATATTTTTTTCAGCTCGTCCGGAGGAATCATAATTTTCAGTATGTTGAATTTCTGTATTGGCCAGGCACAGCGGCCGCTGCAAGCGCTAATAAATAACTGATTTCATTATACCGCTGGAAAAGGTAATTACATCCGGCATATGGACGCACTTGAAAAACAGAAAACTGTCCCAATTTCAGCGCGCATCCTGTCATATATACAACGGAGAAAATAATGAGCACTGCTGCAACCAACAACCGCGAAACCATGGGATTTCAGACCGAGGTTAAGCAACTTCTGCAATTGATGATTCATTCACTGTATTCAAACCGCGAGATTTTCCTGCGCGAGCTGATTTCGAATGCGGCCGATGCCTGTGACAAGCTGCGCTTTGAGGCGCTGCACAATGCCGCATTGTTCGAGAATGATTCCGATCTCAATATTCGTGTGGCCTACGACAAGACAGCGCGCACACTGACTATCAGCGACAACGGTATCGGCATGAGCCGCGATGAAGTGATCAACAACCTCGGCACCATCGCCAAATCCGGCACGCGCGAGTTCTTTACGCGTCTGTCCGGCGACCAGCAAAAAGATGCCAACCTGATCGGCCAGTTCGGTGTGGGTTTTTACTCGGCGTTTATCGTGGCCGACAAGGTTACCGTGGTGACGCGTCGTGCCGGTGAAAAGACCGATCAGGGTGTGAGCTGGGAATCGGATGGCGGTGGCGAGTTTGTGATCGAGATGGTTGAGAAGGCATCTCGTGGTACCAGCATTACCCTGCATCTGCGCGCGGAAGGCCAGGACGATCTGCTGAGCGGTTCCAAGCTGCGCAGCATCATCCACAAATATTCCGACCATATCGTGCAGCCTATCCTGATGAAGAAGGAAGAATGGAAGGACGGCGCGCAAGTGGTGCTGGACGAGGAAGAAACGGTGAATCAGGCTTTTGCGTTGTGGGCGCGTGCGAAGAATGAAATCACCGACGATGAATACAAGGCATTTTACAAGCATGTGGGCCACGATTATGAAGACCCGCTGGCCTGGACCCATGCCAAAGTAGAGGGGCGCCAGGAATACACGCAGCTGCTGTATATCCCGGCCAGAGCGCCATTTGATCTGTGGGACCGTGATTCCATGCACGGCGTGAAGCTGTATGTGCGCCGCGTGTTTATCATGGATGATGCCGCACAGCTGATGCCGCATTACCTGCGCTTCGTGCGCGGCGTGGTCGATTCCAATAATCTGCCGCTCAACGTATCGCGCGAAATTTTGCAGGAATCAAAAGACATCGAAGCGATCCGCGCCGGCTGTACCAAGAAAGTACTGGGCCTGCTGGAAGATCTGGCCGCGAAGGAGCAGGACAAATATGCCAAATTCTGGAATGAATTTGGCAAGGTGATCAAGGAAGGTATCGGTGAAGACCATGCCAACAAGGAAAAGATCGCCGGCCTTATGCGACTGGCCTCTACGCACGCCGATACCGAGGCGAATACTGTGTCACTGGCGGATTACATAGCCCGCATGAAAGAGGGGCAGGACAAGATCTATTACATCACCGCCGATTCCTTTAATGCCGCGAAGAACAGCCCGCATCTGGAAGTGTTCCGCAAAAAGGGCATAGAAGTGCTGCTGTTGACAGACCGCGTGGACGAATGGGTGGTGAGTAACTTGCCCGATTTCCAGGGCAAGCAACTGGTTTCCGTCGCCAAAGGCGGGCTGGATCTGGGCAAGCTGGAAGACGAGGCCGAGAAGCAGGAGCAGGAAAAGGATGCCGGCGATTTCAAGGAGCTCACCGACAAGATCAAGGCCAGCCTCACGGGCCGCGTAAAGGAAGTGCGCGTCACGCACCGCCTGACCGAATCACCCGCCTGTCTGGTGGCTGACGAGCACGACATGAACGCCAATCTGGCAAGGCTGCTGAAGGCCTCGGGGCAGAAGGCGCCGGTATCGCAGCCTATCCTTGAGATTAATCCCAAACACCCGGTGGTGTTGCGCCTGAAGGTGGAAGAGAAGAAGTTCGACGACTGGGCTGCGGTGCTGTTTGACCAGGCCCTGCTGGCCGAAGGCGGCCAGCTGGATGATCCCGCCAGCTTTGTGAAGCGGGTGAACCAGCTGATGCTGGAGATGAGCGGCAGTTGATTTTATAAATGTTGAATAAAAAATAGGGCAGCGATTAGCTGCCCTATTTTTTTGTGCTTAAAAATCTTTGAACAACATTTGTCCACAGATTTCACAGATTTACACAGATAAAACCTGATTGGAATGGATTATTAATATTCAATTGACTGGATATCTTTACATGCAGGTACAACAAAATCGAGTAGAAATTAATCTGTGTAAATCTGTGAAATCTGTGGATAAAACAGTGTTTTATTCAAGCCTGCCTAGTTGATGTCCATCGGCTGCGACTGTATTTTGAAGGAAGGTGATTCACCCTGTTTGGCCTGCCCGGCATAAAGGGTCAGGTGCGGGTAGGGAATTTCTATGCCGGCTGCATCGAAGGATTTTTTGATGCGGTACAGAAATTCCCTGCGCACGCCCCATTGTTCCAGCGGCAGCACCTTGAAGCGGCAACGGATAATCACGGCTGAGTCGGCCAGATCATTGATGCCGGCGATTTCAAGGTCTTCAACAATCTTGTCCATAATACCCGGAGTGGTGCGCATTTCGCTGCCCACCTTTCGCATCAGCTCATACACTTCATCGGTATTTTCGCGATAGGCCACACCAATGTCTATGACTGAATAGGAGAAATCACGCGACCGGTTGGTAACGATGGTGATGCTGCTGTTGGGGATGAAATGCACGCTGCCGCTATAGTCGCGCAGCCTGACATGACGCAGGGTAACTTCTTCCACCAGTCCGCTGTTTTGGCCGATTTCGACCACTTCGCCATGCCGGATCTGGTCTTCGATCAGCAGGAAGAAACCGTTGAAATAATCCTTGATCAGGGTCTGCGCGCCAAAGCCGACAGCAAGGCCTACAACACCTGCCGCAGCCAGAATCGGCGCAATGGAAATGCCCAGTTCGCCCAGAATCAGCATGCCGCTAATCAGCAGAATGACCAGGGTTGAAACGTGGCTGAAGACCTGGGCCAGTGTTTCGGCGCGCTTGATTGAGCCGGCATCAAGGGTGCGGCGGGTGACATAATGTTTGAAAGAGCTGATCAGTTTGCTGCTTGCGTGCAACAGCAGCCACGACAAAATCAGGATGATCAGAATGTGACTGGACGGCAGCAGCAGCTCCAGCCACTTGTCGGAAACATTGATACCTATGCTTTGCAACAGTGCTTTCATCTGCCTGGCTCAGGCTTCCGGACGCATTTGCGGGAACAGGATAACGTCGCGGATGCTGGCGCTGTCAGTCAGCAGCATGATCAGGCGGTCGATGCCGATGCCTTCACCGGCCGTCGGTGGCAGGCCGTATTCAAGCGCACGGATATAGTCTGCATCCTTGAACATCGCTTCTTCATCTCCCGCTTCCTTGGCCAGTACCTGCGCGTCGAAGCGTGCTTCCTGGTCTTCCGGATCGTTCAGTTCGGAGAAGCCGTTGGCGATTTCGCGGCCCACCATAAACAACTCGAAACGCTCGGTGATGGCCGGATTGGTGTCGCTGCTGCGTGCGAGCGGCGAGGCTTCGACCGGATAGTCGATGATGAAGGTGGGCTCAAACAACTGCGCTTCGGCCAATTCTTCAAACAGGGTCAGCTGCAAGCCTCCCACGCCATCGTCGGCACGGTATTTCGCTTTAAGGTCTTCCAGTTCGCTGATCAGAAAATCGCGGTCATTCAGTTGCGCAGCGGTAAATTGCGGATGGTATTTCTGGATCGCCTGGTTCATCGTGAGGCGGTGGAAAGGCTTGCCCAGATCGAGTTCCTTGCCCTGGTAGCTCACCACGGTGGTGCCCAGCACCTTGCGCGCGACTTCGGCGAACAGCTTCTCGGTGAAGTCCATCAGGTATTTGTAATCGCGATAGGCTTCGTAAAACTCGATCATCGTGAACTCGGGATTGTGGCGGGTCGACAAGCCTTCATTTCGGAAATTGCGGTTGATCTCGAACACCTTTTCAAAGCCTCCCACCACCAGTCGCTTGAGATACAGCTCCGGCGCGATGCGCAGATAAAGCTGCATGTCGAGCGCATTGTGGTGGGTGGTGAAGGGTTTTGCCGAGGCACCGCCGGGGATGGAGTGCATCATCGGCGTTTCCACTTCCAGATAACCGTGGCGGGAGAAAAATTCGCGTATTGCCTGTATCGCCTGGCTGCGCACCATGAACACACGGCGCGTTTCTTCATTGGTAATCAGGTCCACATGGCGCTGGCGGTATTTCTGTTCCTGATCGGTAAGGCCGTGAAATTTTTCAGGCAGCGGGCGCAGTGCCTTGGTCAACAGGCGCAGCTCGCTCACGCGTACTGAGAGTTCGCCAGTCTTGGTTTTGAACAGCACGCCGACCGCGCCCAGAATATCGCCCAGATCATAGTGCTTGAAAGCGTCATGCGCGGTTTCACCGGTGTCGCCATTGCTGATGTACAACTGCATGCGCCCGCTCATATCCTGCAGCGACGCAAAGCTGGCCTTGCCCATCACGCGTTTAAGCATCATGCGCCCGGCGATGGATACTTTGATCGGTGTGGCTTCCAGCTGCTCGTTGCTGAGCTCGCCATAACTGGCGTGCACATCAGCCGCCAGATGCTCGCGCTGAAAATCGTTCGGAAAGGCCACGCCCTGCGCGCGCAGCGCGGTGAGTTTGGCGCGGCGTTCGGCGATGATTTTATTTTCGTCTTGCGGCTCAACAGCAGGGGAGTTAGAGGGTGTAGTCATCATCATTCCATCAGTTTAATTAACGCCTTGTTTCAGGCTGGCTTCAATAAATTCGTCGAGGTCGCCGTCCAGCACGCCCTGCGTGTTGCCGATTTCAACATTGGTGCGCAGGTCCTTGATACGCGACTGGTCCAGCACATAGGAGCGTATCTGGTGGCCCCAGCCGATATCGGTTTTGCCGTCTTCCATCGCCTGCTTTTCGGAGTTGCGCTTGCGCAGCTCGGCTTCATACATGCGCGATTTTAACATCGCCATCGCTTCGGCGCGGTTGCGGTGTTGCGAGCGGTCGCTCTGGCACTGCACCACAATGCCGGTGGGAGCGTGGGTGATACGCACGGCGGAATCGGTTTTGTTGATGTGCTGGCCGCCCGCGCCAGACGCGCGGTAGGTATCCACGCGCAGATCGGCGGGATTGATTTCGATCTCGATCGACTCATCTACCTCGGGGTAGACAAACACGCTGGAGAAGGAGGTGTGGCGGCGGTTGCCGGAGTCGAACGGCGACTTGCGCACCAGGCGGTGCACGCCGGTTTCGGTGCGCAGATGGCCGAAGGCGTATTCGCCCGTTACTTTCAAAGATGCCCCCTTGATGCCGGCAACTTCGCCGTCGGACTGCTCCAGTATTTCCACCTGAAAACCTTTGCGTTCGCAGTAGCGCAGATACATGCGCAGCAGCATCGAGGCCCAGTCCTGCGCTTCGGTGCCGCCGCTGCCGGCCTGGATTTCGATAAAGGCATTGTTGGCATCCATCTCGCCGGAGAACATGCGGCGGAATTCCATTGCCGACACCAGCTTTTCCATGCGCTCGATATCGTCGGCGATGCTCAGCAGGCTGTCATCGTCGTTTTCGGCCAGCGCCATTTCCATCAGTTCTTTGGCGTCGTTCAGCGTGCTTTCGACCTGGTTCAGATTGAGCACAACGCCTTCCAGCATCTTGCGCTCGCGCCCTAGCTCCTGTGAGCGTTTGCTGTCCTGCCAGATGGCGGGGTCTTCAGCGAGGCTGACGACTTCGGCCAGGCGGTCCTGCTTGCCAGCGAAGTCAAAGATACCTCCGCAGTTCGAGGTTGCGCACCTGCAAATCGCGCAGGTGATTGGTGAGGGCGTTGAGTTGTTCGGCTTCCATATTGAGTGTCGTCTGCGTATGTGGTTGGACAGGGCCAGCGCCGAAGGCGGCAGCCCGCAAAGTCAGTAATTATACATGGGCTGGCTGTTTGGAAGCAGCCGAACTATTGGTTTAAAGCAGCAGCAGCCCAAGGCCAACACCTGTGCATATCGCCGCGAAGCCCGGTAAAACATGCAATGACAACTGTTTGCCGCCGATAAAAAATACCATGCCAAACTTGAACAGCATATTGCTTAAAAAGGCGATGGCAATGGCCATTGCTGCATTGCTCGCGCTGAGTTTGTCGAGATCAAACAGGCGCAGGCTGGACAGGGTAAGGGCATCCACATCGGTCAGCCCGGAAAGGGCCGCAACCGCAAACATACCCCTGTCGCCGGCGATATCCGACAGCCATGCGGCGGCCAGCAGCACCACGCCATACAACAGCGCAAAGCCCAGCGCTGCCGGAATTTCGGTCGGGTTGCTGCTGTCCGGCTTGGGCAGATCGGCGCTGCTGCGCAACCTTTTCCAGCCCAGCAGGGTGGCGACCACGCCAAGCAGCAATCCGGCGCCCATCGGCCGCAACAGGCTGGTGAGCAGCGCAGGCGAAAGCAGGGCGCTGATCACCAGCAAACGCAGCAGGACGACCTGGCTCGCGATCAGAATAATTGCCGCTGACAGAGGCAGCATGCCTTCATTTTTTTTGCCGTGGCGTGCATAGGCAAGTGTGGTGGCGGTGCTGGACACCAGGCCGCCGAGAATGCCAAGCAGGATAGGTCCGTAGCGATGGCCGGTCCAGTTCAGGGCAACATAACCCGCCAGACTCAGGCCGGAAATCAGCACCACCATCATCCACACATGGTAGGGATTAAACGCGCCGTAAGGCCCGTAGTTCTGGTTGGGCAGGATAGGCAGGATGATGAAGGTGAGCACCAGAAATTGCAGTATTGAAACCAGGTCGCGCCGGGTCATGCGCTGTGTCAGGCCGCGCAGCTCCGGCTTGAAATAAAGCAGCGTGGTGGCGGTGATCGCCAGCATGATGGCCAGCCTGGACTGGTCATACCAGATCAGCGCGCCCAGCGCGTAACACAGCAGCAGCGCCGCCACAGTGGTGGTGCCGGGATCATGGTCTTCGCTCGGGCTGTTTAAATAGGCCGCGATGATCATCAACCCGACAATGCACATACCTGCCACCAGCAACCAGGGTGAACCGCTCTTTTCGGCAAGTAATGCGGCGAGCGTGCCGAGGATGGCTACCAGAGCAAACGTGCGCAGCCCGGCTTTGGCCGAGGGGTTGCGTTCGCGCTCAAGGCCTATCAGCAGGCCGATGGCCAGACTGGTGACGAATTGTGGCAATGCTTCGATGCCGCTGCCCTGCAGGAAAGTGGTGACCATGATTCAGGAATGCGCCTATATTGTAAGTGTTTGATTTTATTGAATATTTTTCATTGTAGCTATAGCTTGTGTAGCGTGCCCTGTGTACAATTTTTACGATTAACGGTATTAAAAAGTGAAGTCACTCTCCGCTGGCCTGCCAATGCTTCACCATCAGTTGCAGGCTTACTTTGCCATTGTATTCATTGATATTCAGGCTGTATACCGCACGGATGCTGGCTGGCATCCGGTCGGCGCAAAAAAAGTGTATCGCTTCAAACGTGCCGGCCGCGGAAGACAGTTTCAGCTTGAGGTGTTTTTCGCCGACCACGCGCTGGCTTTCCACCTTGAAGATTCCGTCGAACAGCGGTTGCGGAAAGCCCTGTCCCCATACCTGCTGCTCAATATTGCGCGCCATCTCCACGGAAAAATCAACGCTCTCAAGCGCGCCGTCTGTCTCAATGATTTTGGTCAGGTCCGCCGGCGTCAGCAGGCTTTGCGCGACCGCTTCAAAAGCCTGCTGGAACTCCGCAAAATTTTCTTCCAGCAGGCTGAGGCCTGCCGCCATGGCATGGCCGCCAAATTTCTGCAGCAGATGCGGGTGGCGTTTGGACACCAGATCCAGCGCATCGCGCAGGTGCAGGCCGGGAATGCTGCGCCCCGAGCCCTTGATTTCTCCGTTTTGGGCGCGGGCAAACGCAATCACCGGGCGATGAAAGCGATCTTTCAGGCGCGACGCGAGTATGCCGATCACGCCCTGATGCCAGCCTTCGTCAAACAGCGCGAGACTGTAGCCATCGGCCGGGTTGATGTTTTCCAGCGCGGCCAGCGCTGCCTGCTGCATATCGGCCTCGATACTGCGGCGTTCCTGATTGAGTGAATCGAGTCTGGCGGCAATGTCTTCGGCTTCGGCCGGGTCATCGGTGAGCAGGCACTGGATGCCAAGGCCCATATCTTCCAGACGACCCGCGGCATTCAGGCGCGGCCCCACGATAAAGCCCATCTCATAGGCAGAAGCCTGGGCGGCAGATTTTTTGGCGACATGCAGCAGCGCCGTGATGCCCGCGCAGGCACGGCCGGCACGCATGCGCAGTAAACCCTGCTGCACCAGAATGCGGTTGTTTTCGTCCAGCTTCACCACGTCGGCCACGGTGCCCAGGGCGACGATATCGAGCAGGTTGCCGAGGTTGGGTTCCTGTATGCCGGCAAAAGCGCCTCGCGTTCTCAATTCTGCACGCAGCGCCAGCAGCACATAAAACATCACGCCCACGCCGGCCAGATTTTTGCTCGGGAATTCGCAGCCGGGCTGGTTGGGATTCACGATGCACAGCGCATCCGGCAGACTGTCACCGGGCAGATGGTGATCGGTCACCAGCACCTCGATGCCGAGTTTCTTTGCTTCGGCGACACCTTCCACGCTGGCGATGCCGTTATCGACCGTGACAATAATGTCGGGCTTGAATTGTGCGGCAAGGCGCACAATTTCGGGGGTCAGGCCATAGCCGTATTCAAAGCGGTTGGGGACGATAAAATCCACCTTGGCACCCATGGCACGCAAACCGCGCAAGCCGACGGCACAGGCAGTTGCGCCGTCGGCATCGTAGTCGGCCACGATCAGCAGTGATTTTTTGGCGGCGATGGCATCGGCCAGCAACACGGCCATTTGCGTGGCGTTTTTCAGAAGGGAGTAGGGAAGTAACTGGCCGAGGCCGGTGTCCAGCTGGCTGCCGGCCGAGATGCCGCGTGCCGCATAAATGCGCGCAAGCAACGCGGGCATGCCGGTCTGGATCAGCTTGCTGGCAGTATCGTCGGGGTAGGGGCGTTGCGCAATTTCAGTCATGCGTGGCAGGGAAGTCGTGAAGTTGCTCAAGTTTAACAGAGAGCGGGGTCTACCTAGCTCCGGTTAAACAAGTTGTGGAATGATGGCGTAGGGAGTAGCCTCAGTGCTTGTACAATATTATAAAAAAAAGCGGCAGCAAATCACGCATTGTGCAAGCCGGCTTGATTGCAGGATAAATATAGCTCCTGCTGTTTATCAAGTGATGCAACTTTAAAACGCCTGAATGGTATATAGACCGATGAACAAAAAAACGCCCAAGCCGGAAGGCGCAATCAAGCAGGATACCGACATCGCGTTGCAAGCTGAAATTCTGCCTGAAAATGAAGCTGTTATTCCTGTTGCCAGCAAAAGAATATTCCCTGTGGTCGGTGTTGGCGCATCTGCCGGCGGCCTGAGTGCCTACAGCAAATTACTCAAGGCGCTGCCCATCGATACCGGCATGGCTTTTGTGCTGGTGCAGCACCTTGACCCCAAGCATGCGAGCATGTTGCCCGAATTGCTGGGGCGCACCACGCTGATGCCGGTGCTCGAGATCAAGGACGGTATGCGGGTCGAACCCAATAATGTTTATGTGATGCCGCCCAATTACAGCCTGGCCATACTGCACGGCATTCTGCACCTGATGCCGCGCCCGGATGCGCAGGGCAAGCATTTGCCGATAGATGATTTCCTGACGACGCTGGCGGACGATTTGCAGAGCAATGCGATCGGCGTGATCCTGTCGGGCACCGCTTCCGACGGCACTTTCGGCTTGCGCGCGATCAAGGCGGAGGGTGGCATTACCTTCGCGCAGAGCGAGGCATCGAGCGAATACGACGGCATGCCGCACAGCGCGATTGCGGCGGGCCATGTGGACTTTATCCTGACGCCGGAAGAGATTGCGCTGGAACTGTCGCGCATCGCCAAGCATCCTTATCTTTTGCAGGAATTGCGCCTGCCCAAGGAGGGCGACGGTGCAATGGTGGGAGACAGCCTGAACAAGATTTTCGTGCTGTTGCGCACGCGCACCGGCAATGACTTTACCTATTACAAGCATGCGACCATCCGCCGCCGTATCAAGCGGCGCATGGTGTTGAACCAGATTGAGCGGATGGAAGATTACGTCAAGTTCTTGCAGCAGCAGCCCAAGGAATTGGACGCGCTGTTTCAGGATATTCTGATCAATGTCACCAATTTTTTCCGTGACCCCGAATCCTTCGAAGCGCTCAAAAGCGAGGTGTTCCCGCACTTGATGCAGGACAGGCCGAATGAGCAGCCCCTGCGTATCTGGGTGCCCGGCTGCTCTACCGGAGAGGAGGTTTACTCGATCGCGATCGCGCTGTTTGAGTTTCTGGGTGAAAATATCAACAGCATACGCATCCAGATTTTTGCGTCTGACATAGACAATAAAGCAGTAGACAAGGCGCGCGCGGGGCATTATCCGGAAAATATACGCGACGAGGTATCGCCTGCGCGTCTGCAGCGTTATTTTATCAAGACAGCAGATGGCTACCAGATCTGCAAGGCGATACGCGATATTTGCGTGTTCGCGGTGCAGAATGTAATCAAGGATCCGCCCTTTTCCCGCCTCGATCTGGTGAGCTGTCGCAACCTGATGATTTATCTGGGCACCGTGCTGCAAAAGAAAGTACTGCACACGTTTCACTACTCCCTGCGCCCCAATGGCTACCTGATGCTGGGCACGTCCGAGACCATAGGCAACTCTGCCGACCTGTATTCGCTGGTGGACAAGAAAAACAAGATTTACCTGAAAAAATCTGTCGCAACGCGGATGGCTTATGATTTCAGTGCGACACCTTATGTGGCCCAGGTGGCGGGTACGGAGACAGTTGAGGCCGGCCGCCAGTTACCCGTGCTGAACTTGCAGCAGGAGGCAGAAAATATCATTCTGGCCAATTACGGCCCGCCGGGGGTAATCATCAACCAGGATATGCAGATACTTAATTTCCGCGGGCAGACCGGCCCCTATATCGAGCCGGCTGCGGGCAGCGCGAGTCTCAATCTGCTGAAAATGGCACGCCAGGATCTGGTGATGGAGTTGCGTTCGGTAGTGCACGAGGCAATCAAGGAGCATCACCAGGTGCGCAAGGAAAACGTGCGCATCCAGCAGCAGGATGGCGCTTATCGTCTGGTGAATCTGAACGTGATGCCTGTTACCGCCGCTACAGCTGCCGAGCCGTATTACCTGGTGCTGTTTGAAGCAGCGAGCGAATTGGTATTGCCGGAGAAAAAGGCAGTGAAAAAAACGTCGAAGCCAGGAAAAATCACACCGGAGGCCGAGGAAGGCGCGGATATGAGCGATCCGCGCAATCTGCGTATTCAGGAGCTGGAAAAAGAGCTGCTGAGCAACCGGGAATACATGCAGTCCATCATCGAATCGCAGGAAGCAAGCAACGAGGAGCTGCAGTCGGCCAACGAGGAGATTCAGTCGGCCAACGAAGAGCTGCAAAGCACCAACGAGGAGCTGGAAACCGCGAAGGAAGAGTTGCAGTCAACCAATGAGGAGCTGGCAACGATCAACGAGGAACATGAAATCCGCAATCAGGAGCTGATTACCGCCAACAACGACCTGAGCAATTTGCTGGCCAGCGTCGAGCTGCCGATTGTTATCCTGCGCGACGATATGACAATACGCCGCTTCACCCCCGCGGCAAAGCAGCTGCTCAATCTGATTGATGCCGATGTGGGCAGGCCCATCAGCAATATACGCCCGAATGTGACGATACCCGAGCTGGAAGAGCGCGTGCTTCAGGTGACCTCGACCATGATGGCGCAATCGCTGGAAGTGCAGGACAAGGATGGCCACTGGTATGTGTTGCGCCTGCGGCCCTATAAAACACTGGATAACCGCATTGAAGGCGCGGTGATGACCTTTGTCGATATCGACAGCGTCAAGGATGTCGAGCGTCTGCGCAAAGCGTTGCAGCAGGAGCGACGGCTGGCAGCGGTGGTGCGCGATTCCAGCGATGCGGTCACGGTGCAGGACTTCAGCGGGCGTATTCTGACCTGGAACCGGCGCGCGGCGGAAATTTTCGGCTACAGCGAGGAAGAAGCGTTGCAGCTGAATAGTGAAGTACTGATTGCTGAAAAGTCGCGTGAGCAGATGAAGGCTATGGTGCAGCAATTACAGCAGGGCAAGAAAGTCATTCCTTGTGAAAGCTGGCGTCGCGGAAAGAATGGAAGTGAATTCGAGGTGTGGATAACGGCTTCATTATTGTTCGACGAAGCAGGGCAGCCAGCTACGATTGCTGTTACGGAACGGGAAACAGGATGAGCAGCAAGGACAAAATAGAAAGGAATGATGACGACCTGCAAAGCAAGGAGGAGTTGCTGCACAATTTGCAGGTGCACCAGATTGAACTGGAAATGCAGAATCGCCAGCTCCGCGAATCGCAGCAGGAGCTGGAGGAGGCGAGGGATCGCTATGCAGACCTCTACGATTTTGCCCCGGTGGGCTATCTTACGCTGAACGAATCCGGCGTGGTGCAGGAAATCAATCTGACCGGAGCCGGCATGCTGGGCATGGAACGTTTCAATATTACGGGCCAGCCCTTCCTCCTTCATCTGACCGCTTCCAGTATCCAGCCTTTTTTGACGCATTTGCGGCAGACCTTTTCAGTTACTGAAAATAATGTCACCGAGGTTTTTGTCAAAACCAGAAATGGACATCCGCGCGTCGTTAGCCTGGAAAGCCAGGCGATGCCGGGTGAAAAACGTGTTTGCCGCACGGTGATGCACGATATTACGATGCAGCGGAGAATGAGTGTTGCATTGCAGATGAGCCGCTCGGCGCAGGATGCATTGCTTAAGGCGATTCCCGCGCTGGTGTTTTATCTGGATGATGGTTTGCGTTTTCAGAACGTGAGCCAGGTTTTTGCCGATTTTGTCGGCCAGAAACCCGAAGAGGTGATAGGAAAAAAAATTCACGATTTGTTTCCCGCGCATATCGCGGACGATATTCAGGAAGTATGCGCATTGGTCATGCAAAGCGGGAAAGCGATTTATGGCTATGAAAACACCATGACGGACCTGAATGGTACCGTATGTCATATGTCTACCATGGTCGCGCCTTTTCTTGATTATCAGGGCAAAATTATCGGCCTGGTGGGTGCGAGTATCGATATCACCGGAATCAAGAGCGCGTCTATCAGTAACAGTGAGTTGCTGTTGCAAAACCGCAAGCTGACACGCAATTTGTACACGGTGCAGGAGGAGGAGCGCCGACATCTGGCGCATGAACTGCACGATGAGCTGGGCCAGTGGTTTACCGCGATACAGGCTGAAGCACAAATAGTTTGCAATATATCCGGGCACGACTCCAGAATTCATGAAAGCGCGTTGGCAATCGGCAAAAATGTCAGAAATGTGCACGGGGTAATACGCGGCATGTTGCGCAAGTTGCGCCCCAGTATGCTGGACGAGCTGGGTTTAGCGGACAGCCTGCGTGACCTGGTGTTGCAGTGGTGCCATTCACATCCTGACATTGTTTGTGTGCTGGAAATCGAACCTACACTTAACCGGCTGGGTGAAGAACTAAACATTACAATCTACCGCCTGGTACAGGAAGCGCTCAGCAATATTTCCAGCCACGCGCATGCGCATCGGGTGACGGTGAATTTGACAAAGGCGCAGGCGGATCATGCCGACTCTGGAATTATCGTGTTGAATATTGAAGATGATGGCGTGGGATTTGTGAAGGAGAGTATCCGCCCCGGCATAGGTTTGCTGGGCATGCGAGAACGGGCAATCTCGGCAGGCGGGGAGTTTTCCATCATGAGCTCGCCGGGAAAGGGTACAAAAATATTTGTATGGTTGCCTATCGGCAAGCCGCACGCCTAGCAGGGAATGCAGGCTTAAGTTTTGTTTTAATAATCGGACATAAGGAAGGTCTATGGCGCTTGAACAGACTATTTCGGTGATTCTGGTGGATGACCATCCCGTGGTGCGCGATGGATATCGCCGTCTGCTGGAACAGACGGACAATATCAAGGTACTGGCCGAGGCGGATAGCGGCGAGGCTGCTTATGATTTGTACCGCAGGCACACGCCCGATGTGGTGGTGCTGGATATTAATATGCCCGGCATAGGCGGCCTCGAAACCATACGCCGTATCAAGGCCTATGATGAAAAAGCACGCATACTGATTTTCAGCATGCACGGCAATGAAATCATGATACAGCGCGCGCTGGAGGCGGGTGCGCTTGGCTACCTGACCAAACAAAGCGGCATGGGGCAAATGGTGCAGGCCGTGCAGCAAGTGGCCTGCGGCAGAATGTATATTGACGCCGAGCATGTCACCAGTCTTGCGCAGCATAAGTTATCTGACAACGCGGCTGATCCTGTGCGCGTGTTATCCACTCGTGAGTTTCAGTTGTTTAAAATGCTGGCAGAAGGAAATTCGGTTGCGGATATTGCAAGCAAACTTTCCATAAGCGCGAAGACTGTTGGTGTGCATCACACCAACATCATGAAGAAGCTGGGTTTGAGCAACTCAAGCCAGTTGGTGCGACTGGCCATTCTGTGTAATGTGATTGAGCCCTGACCTTCTCCCAGGCCATATACTTAAGTATTTGATTTTATTCAATATTTTTATCAACCAACTTGCCCGCTGCTCCCCGGGTCTAGTCTTCCCGTGCTTGCGTGCGGCGAAAATACCAGCCATCGCAATATTCCAGTAACACTCAAGCAACATGCGGTGCATAAGCCGGATTAATACGCATATTACTCCGGCTCCTTGCCTATCATTTCGGCAATCTGTGGCTAGCACTGCTGTTTTCAGCTTAAGGAATACCTCATTAAGTCGTCATCAATATGGAGATCAGTGCAGCCCGATTCCCAGTCACAAACCATATCGAATAAAAATCAGAATAAGGATTTTCCTTAGTGCTGATTAGGCAATTCACTTATTCATCAGTTTCGCATTTTTCATTAACATCCATAACAGAATTGATTAAAACTACAATTTGTTAGAGGAGAGTTTCCATGAATATGCAGGATATTCGCGCCATTGCCAAGAGCCATAAAATTGATCCGGCTGGTTTGTCCAAGCTAGACATTATTCACACCCTGCAGCGGGAAGAAGGAAATTTTGATTGTTACGGCACTGCTTATGATGGTGTATGTGATCAATCAAATTGCATGTGGCGTGAGGATTGTTTTGAAGCATCAAAAGGCTAAAGTTCGTTGTTGTATGCCAGTTGTTCCGGGAGTCCAGTTATGAATAGATTGCTGCCATTGCTGATGTTTGGATTGTTGTTTGCCTTCACCGCTTGTGAACAGAAGGAGGAAAGAAATATACCCAGGGTTGAATCTGCAGATCAGGCTGATGCCGCACTTCAGTCCAGATTGGAGCGCGAGGCGTTTATCAGTCAGGCGCAGAATGAGATTGACACATTGGATGCCAGGGTGACGGAAATCAGGAAGAAAGCAATGGAGGCAACAGGCGCGGCTAGGGCAAAGTTGACGCAGCATATTTCGGAGCTCGAACAGAAGCATAAAAATGTTGAAGAGAAGCTTGCCGGCCTGCGTATGGAAATTGACGAAAAATGGAAAGAAATGAAAGTTGAAGTGACCGCTGCCATTGAGCAGTTCAGGAAGGCAGTGAATAAAGAGTATTAGCCGAAAGACAGGCGCTTGGCAGTTTAATTTTATGAATCTATTTAAAGGAATTGATCATGGCAAATATGACCCGTGTTGACCCTCTGAATCTGGCCCGGTTTGAACCATTGCTGGATGTGAACGATTTTTTCAAGGGCTTGGGCGTGCGACCATTTACGCGAGCTTTTCAGCCCGAACCGCAGATGAAAATGGATGTGACTGAGGCCAATGGTTCTTATCTGGTTATGGCGGAAATTCCCGGTGTGAATAAAAATGATATTCATGTGTCGATTGACGGCAACCTGGTTTCCATTAGCGCGGAAGTGAAAGGGAAGAAAAGGAAGGTGAAAGTGTCATACGCAGTGAACGGTATTTTGGCAGGGTGGAGCGCAGTTTTACGCTGGCCAATGAGGTGGATTCGGATAAGGTTCAGGCCAAATATTCCGATGGCGTGCTTGAATTGAACATGCCAAAGAAAGCTGGCGGAAGCAAAAAATCAATAACCGTTTCATAAGGCAGTGAAGTTTCCTTGTGCTGCTTGTATGCCTTGTAAAAATTAATAATAGGAGAGTGATATGGACTGGAAACTTGATCGGCAGAGACGTGAAAAAAAACAGGCTCTGGCAAGAAAGGAAGCTTCCCGCAATGCCGATATCATGGGTGAATTGGGACGCGATTTTGCTCAGATTTTTGGGGATGGCAAGGAAGTCTCACTTTCTGCGACACTGCCCAAAAATAAAAAATCTGACAATTCTGCCAGAAGCACAAGACCCGTCGAGCCCACAAAGGGTCCGGTTGGACTATCGAGCGAGTGAGAAGTGTTCGCAAATTTTGCGGCGCTGAATCAGAGCTATGCCGAATTGGTTAGACTGGTTTAAACGTCAGGAAATAAAGAATCTTGTTTATTTAAACAGGGAATTATCGTGAGTGGAAAATACCAGCAAGCAGGTTTTCATATTATTCGCCAGGATCAAATGTGGCAGGAGAAAGAGCACGATGCATACAAGGCCGGGGGCAAACTTCCGGAGCCCAGCGTTTGCCCGCAATGCGGCGCTGTTTTCCATCAGGGGCGCTGGCAGTGGCTCAGGGTGCCCGAAGGCGCGCATTCGGCAACATGTCCGGCTTGCCATCGCGTGCATGACCATTTTCCGGCGGGATTCCTGACACTTAAGGGTGATTTTTTTCAGGCTCATCACGATGAAATCATGAATCTCGTGCATAACGAGGAAAAGCGCGAAAGGAGCGAGCATCCGCTGAAACGCATTATGGCGGTTGAAGCCAGGGGAGATGAGGTATTGGTGACGACCACTGATATACATCTTGCCCGGGGCATAGGCGAGGCCTTGCATCATGCTTACCGGGGAAATCTTGAGTATCACTATAATCCTGGGCAAAATTTGTTGCGCGTTGAATGGGAGCATTGATATGCGCAATATTCTGAACAGGAAAGATGCAATGAATATCGAAGCACTGCAGTCATTGGCGTGTGAAATTGGGCTGCATCAACTTGGCGACATGCCAACGCAAAAATTCCTGATCAGGGAAATTCAAAAGCAGCGCGGCAATGAAGCTTGTTATTTGACCGACAAACGGTATGCCTGTAGCGAAGATTGCGAGTGGCGTGCAAGCTGCCAAAAACTCAGGGCCGTGTGGTTGCGCTAGTTCAAGCATTTGCAAAGAGCATTTCAGGGAGAAATATGATGGGGAATGGACACGGCAAGTACAAGGGCGACAGCGGCAAATCAGTTGCGGCGCCTAAACCGCCTGTACCCGCTGATGCCGCACGCGCGGATGAGGTTGAAAGAGTGCTGGAACATGTTTCCTCTTCCTTTCGCTGGGAATTGCTCGAATCCCAGAATACGTTACCTAAAAATGTTGCGCCCACAGATACCTCACGTCATAAATAAAGAGGTTGAAGGATGATTATGCAAGTTGGCGGGAGGTTCAGCATGAATGCCTACGATAATTTTAGCAATAATAAACTGCGGGAAGAAATTAAGGCATTGAGAGCCAGGATTGAGACTGCAAGTGAAACTGTTTTTATGCGCATGTTGCACGAGCTTCAGGTTTATCAGATGGAGCTGGAACTGCAAAATCGCGAGTTGCGCGAAACTCAACATGAGCTTGAAGAAACACGTGATCGCTACACTGACCTTTATGATTTTGCCCCGCTTGCATATTTTACTTTTGATGCGCATGGCACGATTCATGATTTGAATCTGGCAGGTGCGAGTTTGCTGGGAAGGGAGAAGCCCGGTTTACTTGGCGAATCATTTGTTAATTATATTGCGCGGCACAATCGCAGCAATTTTTTGGCATATTTGCGTGATTGCGTATCCAGCAAGGGTATTGCAAGCAGTGAATTCGAGCTTGAATTACCGGATGGAAAATCCATCAAGGTTCAGGCCGCCAGAGTGGCTGCACAATCAATAAGCGGTAAAGTCGATGCCTGCCGCATGGCCTTTGTCGAGGTCACAGAGCACCGGATCGCCGAACTGAAGCTGCGCTTAACCTCCAAGGTATTGGAAAATACCCTTGAAGGTATTATGTTGACCGATGCGCAGCAGCGCATTATTGCGGTAAATCCGGCGTTTTTAAAATCAACCGGCTATAACAGTGACGAAATCATCGGCTATACGCCGGCACTACTGAAGTCCGGGCATCATGACGAAGCGTTTTATCGGGAAATGAACGCCTCATTTAAAGAAAATGATGGCTGGCAGGGAGAAATCTGGAATAAGCGCAAAAATGGCGAAGTATTCCAGGAGTGGGCCAATATCAAGGTAATCAGAAAAAACGATGGCGAAGTTGATTGCTATATCGGCATTTTTTCCGACATTTCAAATCAGGAAGCAATGAAGCAAAGATTAAAGGAGCTCGCCTATTATGATGAGCTTACCGGGCTGGCCAACAGAAGCTTGTTGTATGACAGGCTGCAGCATGCGCTGGCTCAGTCCAAACGTGGCAATTCTCTAATGGCAGTGCTCTTTATTGATCTGGATTACCTGAACGAAATTGACGATAAACATGGTCTTGCAGCACGGGATAATGTGCTGAAAGAGGTTGCGGCCCGCCTTTCTTATAGCATTCGTGAGGGTGATACATTGTCCAGGCTGGGTGGCGATGAGTTTGTTGTCATTTTAATCAATATTGATGATATCGCGATCCCTGCGCAAATTGCCGAACGGATGGTCAAGGCGCTGGAGCGGCCTGTTTTTATGGATAACATCGAATTGCATGTAAAGGCCAGCATAGGTATCAGCATTTCTCCCAATGACGGTGATGAGGTGACGGTGTTGCTCAAAAATGCCGACACTGCCTTGTATAGTGCAAAGGTGCAGGGCGGGAACAATTATCAATATTATGAGCCAGCAATGAGCAGGTAATCTGTCTGGCATAAGTTCTATATTGATTCATTCAACGGTGAGGTGAGTGATTTGCCCTGCGCACAAGCACTGACGTTTCGTCATGTTTCAGGCTGTTTCCTTCAATAAAATTTTTCAATTTAAGTTGGGTTCTCATTTTTATCTTATATAGGATAGAATGCTGCCCATTTTGTAAAATACTGGCAGGCATATCGTGGCATTGATTGTTCAAAAATACGGCGGCACTTCGGTAGGCAGCCCGGAACGCATTAAAAATGTGGCCAGGCGCGTTGCCAAATACAAGGCCCAAGGGCATCAGGTCGTTGTGGTGGTTTCCGCAATGAGCGGAGAAACCAACCGTCTGGTTGCCCTGGCCAGGGAAATTCAGGCCGACCCTGATCCTCGCGAGATGGATGTGGTGATTTCAACCGGCGAGCAGGTGACCATAGGTTTGCTGTCCATGGCGTTGAAAAACGAAGGACTGAAAGCCAAAAGCTACACCGGCGCGCAGGTGAAAATTCTGACGGACAGTGCTTTTACCAAAGCACGCATACTCAGCATAGACGAAGAAAATATACGCACGGATCTCGCCAATGATTATGTGCTGGTGGTGGCCGGTTTCCAGGGTATGGACGAAGTGGGTAACATTACCACTCTGGGGCGCGGCGGCTCGGATACCACCGGCGTGGCGATTGCGGCAGCGCTGAATGCCGATGAATGCCAGATTTACACCGATGTGGACGGGGTGTACACCACCGATCCGCGCATGGTGCCCGAGGCACGCCGCCTGAAGAGCATTACCTTCGAAGAAATGCTGGAGATGGCCAGTCTGGGCTCCAAAGTGCTGCAAATCCGTTCGGTAGAGTTTGCCGGAAAATACAAAGTTAAGTTGCGCGTGCTGTCCAGCTTCGAAGAAGAGGGCGAGGGCACGCTGATTACGTTTGAGGAAGATAATACAATGGAACAGGCGATTATTTCAGGCATAGCCTTCAACCGCGATGAAGCCAAAATTACCGTAATAGGCGTGCCGGACAAACCCGGTATTGCCTATCAGATACTTGGCCCGATCAGCGAAGCCAATATCGACGTGGACATCATCATCCAGAACGTTGGTGTGGCCGGCACAACCGATTTTTCATTTACCGTGCATCGCAATGAGTTTGCGAAGGCGATGGGTATCCTCAAAAACACGGTACAGCCCCATATCGGTGCCAAGGACGTGATTGGCGACAACAAAACCGCCAAGGTGTCAGTGGTGGGTATCGGCATGCGCTCGCACGTGGGTATCGCCAGCAAGATGTTCAGAACCCTGGCAGAGGAAGGTATCAACATCCAGATGATCTCCACCTCGGAAATCAAAATCTCGGTTGTGATAGACGAGAAGTATCTGGAGCTGGCAGTGCGCGTGCTGCACAAAGCTTTCGATCTGGATCAGGAAAACGTCTAAAAAATCATTTGACGGCAGAGCCGCAAATCAGTAACATGCGCGGCTCTTTCGGAGAGGTGGCCGAGTGGTCTAAGGTACTCCCCTGCTAAGGGAGCGTCGGACAAAATCTGACCGAGGGTTCGAATCCCTCCCTCTCCGCCAGCTCAGATTTGCAAGTTTTTAAGTAGTAGTAGTAGTAGTTGTATGCGCCCGTAGCTCAGATGGATAGAGTACTTGGCTACGAACCAAGGGGTCGGGCGTTCGAATCGCTCCGGGCGCACCATGTTTTCAATGGGTTAGGTCAGAAATGACTTAGCCCATTTTCTTTTGTGTCACCGAAATGTCACTTAACGCTTGGCGACGGTTCACATAATCAGCCAAATGAACCGTGGAGAGGTGAGCATACCGCCTCACCATCTCCGCACTATGCCATCCCCCCAGTTCCTGCAGTACATGAAGCGGAGTGCCATCCTGAGCGTGCCAGCTGGCCCAGGTGTGACGCAGATCATGCCAGCGGAAGTTTGTCAGTCCAACTGCTGCACAGGCTTTGCGCCACGTTTTGGTTGCCGTTTGTGTTACCGGTTTACCTTCATAGGTGAACACGTATTTATCGTGTATACCTTTCCATCTTTTGAGAATCGCAACAGCAGTATCAGAAAGCGGTACAGGTATGGGTTCGCCGGCCTTGGCCTGATCTGGGTGAATCCAGGCTGTATGGCGGTCAAGATCGATTTGCTCCCACTCAATGTGCGTCACATTGGCTCGGCGCAAACCAGTCTCAAGTGAAAACCGCATCATTTCCGACAGATGAAATGGCAACGCTTTTAGAAGGTTCTCAGCTTTTTCGCGCGTGATCCACGATACGCGCCGAGTAGGCTCCTTAAGCAATTTCACTGACGGGATGTGATCAATCCACTCCCATTCATCCCTTGCGAGTCGCAGCACACATCGAATAATTTCCAATGTCCTGTTAACCGTTGCTGGTTTCGGATTAATAATTCGATCCGGTCCCTTCTCGCGAGGAATGCTGTATTGCAATTTCCTGACCTTGGTAATTTCAGCAATTAAATCTTTGTTGATTTCATCCAAGTATTTACTGGACAGATGTTGATCTAGCCAGCGCAAGTGCGACATATCAGCATCGAGTGTCGTTTTTCCGGCTTTCTCTTCAACATAGCGCACAACAGCTTCTTGCCATGATTTTCGAGGTTTTGTGCCTAGCCGTTTTTGTTCCCACAATTCAGTTTTTAATCTGTCGTGGAGCTCTTGCGCTTGCTGTTTGTTTTCTGTGCCAGTAGTTTGCTGTATGCGATTCCCGTTGATGGTGATGTCAATCCACCATATCGTGGAGTTTTTGCGTCGGAAGAGTGGCATTTTTTTGCCCTCCTTTCTGTGAGTAAGCTGCCTTCCGATGCCCGCGGAAGGTATTGTGCTCGCAACCAATCGGTCAGGTCAATATTGATAAATACCCAGCGCTTGCCAGGCTTGGCAGCGGGTATGGCACCGCTGTTAGCAAGTCTAAGCAGTGTTATAGGATGAATTTTCAAGAAGGCTGCTGCCTCCTCAAGGTCCAATGTCCTAATTTCTGGGGTATTTGAAGTCATTATTATTAAGGCTATCGCAAATAGCACAACACTATGTCGGGCCGGAAATGCCCCAGTTCCTGCGACAACACAAGAAGCGCATCTTCCTTTGGATTGTTGCATCCAGATTGAGAGCAATTCGTTTCAAAAAATTTAATTAATTGACTTAAACGTGCCTTACTATACGAATGTCTCAAACCGTGACCGCCCCAAGAGAACCCCAACGCCTTTTGGCTGGCTGATGTAAAACTTTGACTCCATGCCTGGCCATAGCCTATGTCATAATTCAAAAAATATATTATTTCTCGATCGATAACTTGTATTGGTTTAATTCTTCTAACTTCAAGCCTCTCGCTCAGCCACAATGGCAGGCTTATCTCTCTCGTCAGTCCCCCTTTACCTGTCACTGTGTAAATTTTTTGTTCATACAAACCACTGAAACGTCTACTGTCCCAGCTTCTATGTGATGAACTTGGGCGTTCATGAAGTGGTAAAATTGTGGCGGCCTCATGCGCACGAATTCCTGCATGGAAAGAAATTAAGGTTGTTATTTGATTCTTTTCACTCTGCTTCGTAATGATGGAATTAACTTCGGATAACTCATAGCTACGTTTGCCATATTCAGAATTAATAATTGAATTTATGAGCGGTAACTTTTGTTTATAAACTAGCTGGAAAGCTTGTCTGATTTGATTTAGCGTTTTTTGTTTTACGCATTTGCTGCGTAATGTGAGATAGATTATTAAATTAATTACGCTCCCCCGATAATCAGGGTGGATATTGCTTTGGTCACAATAGTCATAGTATTGTTTTAGGCACTGCCTATAGTTTCTCTCCGAACCGATGGAGGCGATTTTTTGTCCCTTTTTTGCATTGTCTTTATCCATTCCATGTGCAGTGTGTTTTGCAATTACTGATCTCGCTTTGGATTTATTGTTGTTCATTTAAGCACCTCTTTAGAATGACAGTGATCTTTTAATGAATCTTTGAACTGTGCTTGGTGCACACTTTATTTTTTTTAATTCCAACTGATTGCAGATAAATCTTAATGATTTATTTTCAGTCCAATATTTAAAAATTAGTATTGCTTCAATCTGAAGTTTGGATTTTCTAGGATTTCTTTTTTTCATTTTTTACCTTTCAAAGTTGTAATTAATATTTAATACATGATGTAATTGAAACTTGAAGCCTGATATCTGAAACTATGTAAGACCACTTGGATGCACCAAGTCTGTACCCCCTTTCGGCAGCACTTCCCCTTTATTTCTGGTTAAACGAACGTAGAAATTTATTTGGGATGAAACGTAAGTTTTTTTTGAGTAATCCTTGAAATGGATTTGCTTGGAGGAATCTGAACGTGAGTTAAAGTGCAGATTGAGTTTTGCCTGATTCACAGAAAGTAGACATGGGGTGTCGAATTTGTGAGGTTGAATAAAAGGCACTGGTGAAGTGCTTTAAGTTGAAGCTGAAAGTTTTATTTTCAGTTTGTTGAGTGTCATGCAAATAATTGCTTGCCGACTTGTTTGATATGCAGTTAACGTACTGCGACGTATTTCAGCCGAGGGCTGAAAATTTTTTCACCAATTAATTTGGTTGCGATTGATCTCGTTGATAGCAAAAGCAGTCACAACCCAACTTTTTCATTTGGGAAAAAATAACTTTATAATTAAGTTTGTGAAAGTGAGCGGAGATTACCCGTCATTCAAGGATCCGTGCACAATATTCGAGTGAGCGAAGCCCATCAAAATGCGTCGGTTTGTTGTTGCAAGTTTTAAATTCTGCGTTACTTTAAGGGTCCACGCAGCGCGGACAGTTGCATCTTAACTACTCCCTTTCGACATGGCAAGTGGAAATGTGTGTTAAATCGTTATACGCAACAATATTTTTTAATGCTTTGTTTTTAATGCTTAATAATACTGTTATTAATGATGTTGTCGTATTTTGATAATTTTGGGTTGCTAGCACTAGAATATCAATGAAAAACAAATATCTAGACCATTATGCATATGGACATAGTACCTCCTCAATGCGATACTCCAGCAGTTATCACTAATGTATCTAACGACAGATTTAATGACCAGTAAGTCTCAATACAGCGCACATCAGTCAGCTTACTTCGCACATCAACTTACCCTTCGAGCAGCTTCTGACTCCATGGATAGTATGGCAGGTGCGCTGCTGGATGCTCAGGTTGATTTAAATCCTCACCAAATTGACGCAGCTCTGTTTGCAACAAGCAACCCACTATCCAAAGGCGTCATATTGGCTGATGAAGTGGGCTTGGGAAAAACAATTGAAGCTGGATTGCTCATTGCCCAGCGTTGGGCAGAGCGTAAACGTCGTATTCTCATTATTACACCAGCCAATCTGCGCAAGCAGTGGCATCAAGAGTTGGTTGATAAATTTGGCATTACTGCCAGCATCATTGAGGCAAAATCCTATAAACAAGCAATCAAGGATGGAGTGCATAACCCATTCGAGTCTAAGACTGCACTCATTTGTTCCTACCAGTTTGCGGCTGGCAAAGCCAAGGAAGTCCAGGCCGTGCAATGGGATTTGGTGGTAATCGATGAGGCGCACCGCCTGCGCAATGTATACAAGCCAGAAAACAAGACAGCCAACATTTTGCGTGAGGCATTATTAACCGCCCCCAAAGTATTGCTCACCGCCACCCCATTACAGAATTCCCTTTTAGAGCTATACGGGCTGGTCAGTTTTGTGGATGAGCGAGTATTCGGTGATTTGGATAGTTTTAAGACCCAATTTGGCCAGCTCAAAGATGCTGCCAGTTTTGATGCGCTCAAGAGTCGCATTCAACCTATCTGTAAACGTACCCTGCGCCGTCAGGTTGAAGCCTACGTTAAGTACACCCGACGAATTCCCATGCTGCAAGAATTCATTCCCGGTGAAGATGAAACAAGGCTATACAACTTGGTTTCAGAATACTTGCAGCGAGATGAACTTTTTGCTTTGCCAAATAGCCAACGGCAACTTATCACTCTTGTACTGCGCAAGCTACTGTCATCCTCAACATTTGCTATCGCTGGTGCGCTAGAGACATTGATTAAGCGTCTCAGCCTGATGCTGGATGAAAAATCTATCAGCATTGACCTGTCTGAAGAGTTGGACAAAGACTTTGAGTCACTAGACGAGTTAGCCGACGAAACTGGCGCAGAAGGCCAAGACAACGCCAAGGCCAAAACTCAAAATGAAATCCTCGCAATCAAGGCTGAGATTTTAGAGTTGGAGTCATTCCGCGACCTTGCAGTGTCGATTACAGAAAATTCAAAAGGTATGGCGCTGCTGCAAGCGTTAAAGGTTGCATTCAAAAAGCTAGAAGAATTAGGTGCCGCACAAAAATCCATTATTTTCACGGAATCAAGGCGCACTCAAGACTATCTGCTTAAATTGCTCGCCAATACTCCCGAGTTTGGCGCAGACACACCCGGGGTCGTACTGTTTAACGGCTCAAATAGTGACGAAGGTTCAAAGCACATTTACGCAGAATGGCTCAAACGTCATCAGGGAACAGACCGTATTACAGGCTCACGCACGGCAGATACGAGAGCAGCACTGGTCGATTATTTCCGTGAACAAGGCTCAATCATGATTGCTACCGAGGCAGGCGCTGAAGGTATTAACCTTCAGTTTTGCTCGATGGTTATCAACTATGACTTGCCATGGAATCCACAGCGTATAGAGCAACGTATAGGCCGTTGCCACCGTTATGGGCAGAAACATGATGTAGTCGTGGTCAACTTTCTAAACCGCGATAACGAGGCTGACAAGCGTGTTTACGAATTACTGGCACAGAAATTTCAACTTTTTGATGGCGTATTCGGCGCCAGTGATGAAGTGCTAGGTGCCGTGGAATCAGGTGTGGATTTTGAGCGCCGCATAGCCGAGATATACCAAACCTGCCGCCACCCAGAAACAATACATACCGCCTTCCAGCAGCTCCAGCTAGACCTGGCAGGTGAGATTAGCGATGCGATGATTAACGCCCGCAAGTCGCTCCTTGAAAATTTCGATGAAGAAGTGCAAGAAAGGCTACGCTTGCGCAACCAAGATGCCCACGCATCATTGGGCAAACTTGAGCGTTTGTTAATGCGTTTCACACGCGCTGCTTTAAATGGCCATGCAGAGTTTGACGAGGACGATGCCGGCTTCAAGCTCAACACCTTGCCAGTAGGAGTGCAAGAGAGCGCAGAATCATCGATCCCGCTAGGTCGTTACGAATTACCCCGCCGCAGCGAAGAGGCGCATATCTTCCGCCTGGCACATCCTTTGGCGCAAACGTTGATTGAGCAGGCACAGAGACAAACACTTCAGCCTAGCAAGTTGATTCTTGATTACGATGCCTACGGATCGAAGGTATCGGTTATTGAGGGGATGCGAGGACAATCAGGCGTTCTGCTGGTGCAAAAACTGCGAGTGCACTCCTTAGGTTCATCAGAGGAACACATGCTAACGGCAGCAATAGATTCAACTGGTAACGTACACGATAACGATATAACTGAGCGGTTGCTGAGCATGCCCGGTCATGCTGTTGCAACACCGCGATTGCATAATAACCCTGTACAAGAGACCTTGTTAAATACACAAGCACCAGCAGAACAGAATATGCTCGATTTTGCCGCTGCCAACGTATCTGTGCCAGCGCAACTAGAAGCAGAGATCGGCAGACAAAAATCACTTATTCTGAGCAACCTCGAAACACGCAATTTGAGTCTATTTTCACAAGAAACCGACAAGCTGGATTCATGGGCGGATGACCTGAAAGTAGGTCTTGAACGTGAAATTAAAGAACTCGACCGCCAGATCAAGGAAGCACGCACAAGAAGCAAAGGCGCAGCAAACCTGGCTGAAAAGCTTGCCGTGCAAAAGGAGCAACGCGACCTTGAAGCAAGTCGAGATCGAAAAAGAAGAGAATTGTTTCAGCGCCAAGACGAAATTCAAACCCGGCGAGACAATTTAATTGATGAACTCGAAGAGCAGTTGTCACAGAAAGTGACAGTGCAGCCAATATTTGCTTGTAAATGGGAGGTTTCGTGACTCACCTGATCTGCTTTGGAGGATAATTCCAATGTTTGAAATAATTGGGGCTATGAAATGAAGAATGAGCCTGTAGTCGGAGTGCGACCAGAGGTTATGCGTTGGGCAAGACAGTCAATCGGACTGTCGGTGTCTGATGTCGCCCTTCGTTTGAAAAGACCCGTTGAAGAAATTGAAGCTTGGGAGGCTGATGGGCCATTCCCAAGCTATCCACAACTGGAAAAGCTGGCGTATCAAATTTACAAGCGTCCTTTAGCTGTTTTCTTTTTACCTGCACCTCCTGAAGAGATCAGCCCAGTACGAGAATTTAGAACCTTGCCAACTGATGATTTGCAAACATTGGCAGCAGATACACACTTGCATATCCGCCGAGCCCACGCTTTCCAACTCGCGCTAAGGGAATTGTTTGGCGCACATAACCCCAGTGAACAATGCATTTGGAAAGAATTGCCGATTTCACGTGAGTATTCTGTAGTGGAGCAAGCCGCATCAGTTCGTAGCTATTTGGGCATCACTCTCGATGAGCAAGTTCGTTGGAAAGATGATGAACATGCACTAAAAAAATGGCGTAAATCGATAGAGGACAAGGGAGTATTCATATTCAAAGAATCCTTTGCGCAAAAGGATATTTCCGGCTTTTGCCTTGTTGATAGTCAATTCCCTGTTGTGTATTTAAACAACAGCACAACCAAGACAAGACAAACTTTTAGCTTGCTCCATGAACTCGCACACCTGTTGCTCAGTGTTAACGGGCTGAGTAAGTTCGACCAGCGATATGTTGAGCGCCTGCCGGATCAAGAAAAACAGATTGAGCGGTTTTGCAATGCAATTGCTGCGGAAATTCTGATTCCATCGCCCGATTTTCAGATGCAGGTTCAACAATTTCCGGCAGACATTGAGCGCGCATCAGAACAGCAGTTTTCAGACCTCGCTGCGCGATATGGTGTCAGTCGTGAGGCCATCTTGCGTCGCTTCTTGGATCAAGATCGTGTCACAGCCGTTTTCTATGAACAAAAAGCAAAAGCATGGGCGGCACAGCAGAAGAAAGGTGCAGGCGGAGATTGGTACGCATCTCAGAATGTTTACCTGAGTGACCGTTTCGCGAGAGAAGTGGTCAGCCGCCACTACAAAAACCAGCTTAGTGTCGAGCAGGCAGCGGACTTGCTGGGGATTAAGCCTAAGAATTTTGCAGGATTGGAGCAGCGTATTCTGCAAGGGGCTGCTGCATGATCTATGTGTTCGACACCAGTTCAATACGTTCTCTACAGCACTTTTATCCAAGCGTATTCAAAACCATTTGGGACGGTTTGGATACCCTGATCCAGCAGAAAACCCTTATTTCAACCCGTGAAGTATGGAATGAACTTGAACGGCAAAACGTAAGTGCAGATGTGCTGGCGTGGGCAAAGCTAAACAAACAAATATTTACTACTCCCACCACTGCGGAACTCCAGTTTGTTGCAACTATTTTTCAGATTTCGCATTTCCAGAGCCTGATTGGTGAACAGCAACGCTTGAAAGGCACACCCGTTGCCGATCCCTTTGTTATTGCCTGCGCCAAAATTAAGAGCGCCACCGTGGTTACGGAAGAGCAACTGAAACCGAACGCAGCAAAAATTCCAAACGTGTGTGCGCATTTCAATGTGCCTTGCATTGATCTTGAAATATTTATGCAACACCAGGGGTGGGCGTTCTAATGGGTGAAAATCAAAGTATTGATCCTGTCTGGATAGTAAAACACGATTCTCCAATCTTCTACAGGAGCAAGGCATGATCGAATCCACAATCACTTGCCCAGCTTGCAAGATCGAGATCAGGCTCACCGAGTCGCCGGCCGCGCCGCTGATCGAATCCATACGTAGGCAGTTCGAGCCGCAACTGGTACAGAAGATGACTGTGTTGCCATTGTTTGCCTGTGAAAGGGAGCTGCAATGACAAGTATCATCACCGACTTGTCCGATTACGCCGCGCTAAAAAAACTTGCTGCGGCACTCTGGCAGCAGGACAACTCTTACTACGGTGCAGCAGTTATGGTCGGTGCAGGTTTCAGCCGCATTGCCGCTTCAGCAGGTGATGGTAAATGCAAATTGCCGCTTTGGCGTGAACTTTCAGAAGCTCTCTCAAAAGAGATTGGTTCTACTACTCCCACGGACCCTTTACGCTTGGCAGAGGAATATCGCTCCTACTTTGGTCAGCAGGCGCTCTTTGATTTGCTTAAGAAGGAAATCAATGACGCAGCCTGGGCTCCAGGTGCTCTGCACAAAGACTTGTTGGAATTGCCGTGGTCTGAAGTGCTAACCACTAACTGGGATACCTTGCTCGAACGCGCTTCGGTCGAGGTTCATCATCCTGTTTACAACGTTGTAAATAGGCAGGAGGATCTTTCCAGTGCTCGTTCTCCACGCATAGTTAAGTTGCATGGAACCATCAACATTACTGACGAACTGACTTTCACGCAGGAAGACTATCGGAAATATCCGCAGCATCACGCAGCCTTCGTCAATTTTGCCCGACAGGTGTTCATTGAGAACGAACTTTGCTTGTTGGGATTTTCAGGTGATGATCCGAATTTTCTGCAATGGGCTGGATGGGTTCGAGATCATTTGGCAACCAACGTCCGTCGCATTTACCTTGTTGGCGCTTTAAGTTTGACTGCCGCAAAGCGGAAGTATCTTGAGTCCATCAATGTCGCCCCGATAGATTTGAGCGAATTGGTCGCCGATTACGATGACCAGGATACTAGACACACAGCAGCAACTAAAATTTTTATTGAGGCCTTGCAAAGCCTGAAACCTAAACAGACTTGGGAGTGGGAACCAGCGCAACTGCATCGCACAACGATTACTGGCGAAGAGAGCACCAAAACTCATCAAGATTCTGGTTATGCAGCTAAATTGCTTGAGGAGCAGCTTCCATTGCTGGGAAAGGACAGAACATCTTATCCTGGTTGGTTGATCTGCCCGTATCAGCAACGGTGGCAGTTGCAGAGCCAGATGCATGATCCTTGGCCAACGCATAAGAATTTATCCATGATGACAGATGATGGTCGCACAAGGCTGCTGTATGAGATTTCCTGGCGTCATGGAGTGACCTATGAGGCAACCCCGTTGTGGCTTGCTCAAGAAATGCTGACGATATGTGATCCTACTCAGCCATGCGCATTGAGCAAGAGACAGCAGATGGAGGTAGCTTTGTTGCTGCTGAAGAATACACGCTGGTTAGATGAACCCGAGGCTCAATCCATTACACAGGCGACTACTTCTATATTGGAGCGAAATGCAAAGCATTGGCCTGAAAGTGCCACTGAGCTCGCCTATCATCGTGCCATCATGGCGCGAGATCAATTCGATTATTCCGCCATGGAACTGGCAGTAGAGAAAATCATCGCCAACGATTCTGTCTGGAAGCTGAGAAAGGCCTCTCTCTTGGCCGAGCTAGGCCGGTTTGATGAAGGCGCAAACCTGGTCGCGGAAGCATATCGGGAATTGCTAGGTCAGTCTCGCAAGGACCGAAACTCTATATACGTACTGTCGCGTCTTGCTTGGGCGCACTGGCTAATGCGTGGTATTGATTTATGGTCGCCGGGAAAAGAGTTCAAAGCCTTTCCATCCAGTTACAAAGAGCCCAAATGCAGTCCTTGGGATTACATTGAGCACATTCAGGAGCGAATTTCCAAGGCGCTTGAAAATCAGCGTGAGCGACAAGGTATTGAGCCAATGTTTGAGCCGGGGCACTATAAAGACAATTCCAAGACGGTCACTTTCAACAGTGAGGTACACCCTCTGCTTCTCCTGGATGGTGTTTCAGTAACAGTAGGCATGCCGTTGCGATGGAGCGGCGTCAGTTTTTTGGTTGAATCAGCGGCCAGGCTGGCCGAATTGGATGACATTGATGGCGTGCATCGGTTTGCCCTGGCTATTAGGGCAGCGAGCAGTGATTCTTCGGACATTTTGAAGAAAGTATTTTCTAGGACACGAATTGCGTGCTTTGCACGGGGGGAAGTGGATTATCTGATAAATCGCTGTGAGGTGGCAATTGGTTACTGGGCTACCAGACTGACTGGCGGAAATGTGGGGGACAGGAATTATGCGCTTGAACGCCTGCGTGTTCTTATCGAAGTTCTTGCGCGCATTTCAGTGCGTGCAACATCAGTACAAGCCAAGCAATTCTTTCGGCTTGCCATCACGCTTGGCAAGAAATTAGAGTTTCATCATATTTGGCTGTTCGATGCACTTGGGCATCTAATCGAATACACTCTCAATAGCATCCCTGAATCTCATCAACATGAATTGCTGTCAGATGCGCTGTCATTTCCTCTTCAAGCAGAAATCGAAGTTGGGGCGCATCCAGAGTGGCCGAACCCCGTTATTCAATTTCCGGGCAACAGAAATCCTAATGTCGCACTTGATCGCCGCATTGATGAAATAATTGATCATATAGCCCCATGTTCACCCCAAAGTGCACCTGCACTTTTACGCTTGTTGCCATTGCTAGAGGCGAGCTTTCTTACGGAGGTAGAAAGAAAGAAGATTGGAGAAAAAATTTGGGGTGCAGACTCTGACTATCAGACGCTACCACAGACTGGCCTGCTCGCACACGCACTCTTGAAACTTCCTGCTCCGGATAGCACTGCTGCAAGAAATGCTGTCAGACGGTATCTTTTTGACACCCGTGACGAGCAACTTTTTAATCTCACCCTTGTACGGGACATTGCACACGCTGCGCAAGCAAAGGGTATTGGGGAGATTCCATCAGCGGAGCAGGCAGTGGGTTACTTCGGGAAACTGATTACTTGGAGACCGAAAAATGCTGACAGAGACCTATTAGGACTTATCAATCAACAAGAAGAACAGATGGGCAACTTTATTGGTCAGGCACTTGCCTATTCCATTGTTCCTGCTTTGCCCGCCAAGGCTTTGAATCATGAAAACTTCAGCCTGTTACTTTCCTTCCATGTAGAAGTGGATGCACCTGCGACCATCATTGCATTCTCTCGCTTCGCTGCGGCTAATGACCTTTTCGTTGATCAAGTGGAAAGAAGTATCCGACAAGGATTGCACGAGCAGGACTCAAATAAAGTGGCATCTTCAGCCTTCGCTCTTCTGAAGTGGAGAGAGGCACAGGCGTCACCTGCTGTTGGGAGACTCATCTCTCGGATGATATATCTGTTGGGATCGAAGCTGGAGGGTGGTTTGCCTGCATTGCTGTGGACTGTTGGGCAAATGTATGCCAAGGGATATCTTTCAGAAGGTGAAGTCGAATCTCTGGTGGAAAGCGTGCCCGTGGTTTTTGACGGTGCAAATTATAAAAACATTGCTCCGTATAGCCGTGAGTCAGTCAGTATTTCGCTGGTGCGCGCGGAGTGTGTCCGGCTGGCGAGGAACATTCTGAACCGGAGCCAAGATAAGAACAACGAGTTACTCCGAATATTGACAGAGGCCGAGCAGGATGGGCTGCCCGAGGTAAGATTTGCTAAAGCGACAAATGACTAAGGTTTACATGAACAAACAAAAACTAGAACTCACCTGGATTGGTAAGGAGAACCGGCCCAAGCTGGAGCCGCGCATTTTGCTGGAAGATCCGGCGAAATCTTATCACGCGAAGCATCGGGTGACGGATAACGACATCTTTGATAATCAGTTGATCTTCGGCGACAACCTGCTGGCATTAAAAGCATTGGAGGCGGAGTTTGCGGGGAAGGTGAAGTGTGTGTTTATTGATCCACCTTACAACACCGGCAGTGCGTTTGAACACTATGACGATGGAGTGGAGCATTCGATCTGGCTGTCTTTGATGCGCGACCGGCTAGAGATTATCCGTCACTTGCTGTCGGAAGATGGTTCGCTGTGGATCACTATTGATGATAACGAGTGCCATTATTTGAAGGTATTGTGCGATGAGGTGTTTGGACGTCCGAATTTTGTAGCATCTGTGATTTGGAGGAAAAACTACGCTCCAAAATCCAGCGCGAAACACTTTTCGGTAGATCACGATTATGTGCTGATTTACGCAAAAAATGGGGATATCTGGAAGCCTAACCCCATGCCGCGTTCTGAAAAACAGGATAAAGCATATAAAAATATGGACAACGACCCTCGCGGTCTTTGGCGCCCAAACAACCTTGCTGCGAGAAATTTCTATAGTAAAGGTACGTATTCTATTACTTGCCCAAGTGGGCGAGTAATAGAGGGGCCTCCACCCGGTTCCTATTGGCGTGTCTCAAAAGAAAAATTCATGGAGATGGATAAAGATGGACGTATTTGGTGGGGTAAGGATGGTGGCAATGTGCCTGCACCGAAAATATATCTTAGCGAAGTAAAGCAGGGCATTGTGCCCCAGACTTTCTGGGATTACGAAGAGGTTGGCCATACACAAGATGCGAAGAGGGAGGCTGTTGCGTTGTTTAGTGATGATGTATTCGGTACACCAAAGCCAGAAAGATTGATGAAACGAATCGTCGAGGTAGCCACCAATAACGGAGACATTATTCTCGATTCATTTGCTGGCTCAGGAACAACTGGTGCTGTTGCACACAAGTTGGGGCGTCGCTGGATCATGGTGGAACTGGGCGAGCATTGCCATACGCACATCATTCCTCGCCTGCAAAAGGTGATTGATGGCGAAGATAATGGCGGTATTTCCGAGGCGGTGAACTGGCAAGGTGGTGGCGGCTTCCGCTATTACAAACTCGCGCCCAGCCTGTTGCGGCAGGATGCTTACGGGCAGTGGGTCATCAATAAGGAATATAACCCGGAGATGCTGGCGCAAGCTTTGTGCAAGCTGGAGGGCTTCACCTATGCGCCCAGCGATGCACATTACTGGATGCACGGGCATTCTACTGAGCAGGATTTTATCTACGTTACTACGGCGAACTTGAACCATGAACAGATGCAGAAGCTTTCCGACGAGGTAGGGGTTGAACGCAGTTTGTTGGTGTTGTGCACTGCTTTCCGTGGAAAGGGGGAATATCCGAATCTCACTGTGAAGAAGATTCCCAAGCAGGTGCTGTCGCGCTGCGAGTGGGGGCATGATGATTATTCTTTGCGGGTGGAGAATTTGCCGAAGGCCCCTCTCCCTAGCCCTCTCCCGCTTGCGGGAGAGGGGATTAAAGCGAAGGGGCGTAGTGCGAATGTTGCGCAGGGTGGTTTGTTCGAGGAGGGGGAGGCATGAGCAAGAAACACGAAATTTCCCTCATCCGCTCATCGGCTGCGGAATATCTGACCTTTGTGGCTGCTACCGGCCAAGGCGGCGTTGAGGCCATGTACGCGGACGAAAATGTCTGGCTGTCGCAAAAGATGATGGGGCAGCTTTACGATGTGGAAACCCACACCATCAACTACCATCTGAAAAAGGTTTTTGCCGACAGTGAGTTGCAGGAGGATGCAGTTATTCGAAATTTTCGAATAACTGCTGCCGACGGTAAAAGTTACGATACCCGGCATTACAATTTGGCCGCGATCATCGCCGTGGGCTACAAGGTCAACTCTGAACGCGCGGTGCAGTTCCGCAAATGGGCCACCGGCATTGTCGAGGAGTTCGCCGTCAAGGGTTTTGCGATGGACGACGAGCGTCTGAAAAGCGGCGGTTCTGTTCTGACGGAAAAATACTTCGAGGAGCAGGTCCAGCGCGTCCGCGAGATACGCCTGTCAGAGCGCAAGTTCTACCAGAAGATCACTGACATCTACGCCACCGCCATCGACTACGACGTGACGGCACAGGCTACCCAACGCTTTTTCGCCATGGTGCAGAACAAGCTGCATTGGGCTATTCATGGGCAGACCGCTGCTGAACTCATCCACACGCGAGCCGATGCCGAAAAAGCCAATATGGGGCTGACGACATGGAAAGATGCACCCGTTGGGAAAATCCAGAAATTTGATGTGGTGGTGGCCAAGAATTATCTGACCGAACATGAAATGGCGCAGCTCACTCGGCTGGTTTCTGCCTATCTGGACGTGGCGGAAGACATGGCGCTGCGCAAGATTCCCATGACTATGCAGGATTGGGAAACGCGCCTGAATCGCTTTATCGAGGCGACAGACCGCGAAGTTTTGCAGGATGCGGGCAGAGTGACGGCGGAAATCGCCAAGGCTCACGCCGAAAGCGAGTTTGAGAAATATCGCGTCGCGCAAGACAGGTTGTTCGAGAGCGATTTTGACCGCCTGGTGAAACAGTTGGAGCGGGATGGTGAGAAGATCAAAGGGGACTCCAAATGAACCGTCACGTAAACGCTATTGCAGGACGCTTGAGCTTACGAGCGCCGCAACGCCGCTCATTGGAGATATTGGATCGCCTCACCGAAATCATCCCGCCAAGCAAAGGGGCTGATATTGCTGCTGCGCTGGAAATTATTCACAGCGAGTTTCCATCGGTGACCGATTTCGAGCGCGAGTTTCCTTCATTGTGCTTTGCGCTGGCCACGGGGGTGGGCAAGACGCGATTGATGGGCGCATTCATCAGCTATCTGCATCTGGCACATGGCATCAACAATTTCTTTGTGCTGGCACCGAACCTGACTATCTATAACAAACTGATTGTGGATTTCAGCGACCGCACGCATCCCAAGTATGTGTTCAAGGGCATTTCTGAATTTGCCATTGACGCGCCGTCCATCATCACCGGCGATAACTACGACCAGCGTGACCCGGCCAGCGGCACGCTGTTTGGTGGGGTACGGATCAATATTTTCAACATCTCCAAGATCAACTCCGAGGTGCGCGGTGGCAAGTCGCCACGTATTAAGCGGTTGTCGGAATATATCGGTGAGAGTTACTTCGATTATCTGGCTGGGTTGCCTGATCTTGTGCTGCTGATGGATGAATCGCACCGTTACCGTGCGAGTGCTGGTATCAAGGCGATTAATGAACTGAAGCCTATTTTGGGACTTGAGTTGACGGCGACTCCGTTTGTAGAAAGTGCCAGGGGAGCAGTACCGTTCAAGAACGTGATACTTGATTATCCATTGGGCAAGGCAATGGAAGACGGTTTTGTGAAAGAGCCTGCCGTGGTAACGCGAAAAAATTTTAATCCGGCGGGGATGTCGACGGAAGAGATTGAGCGCATGAAGCTGGAAGACGGTGTTCGCCTGCATGAAAGCGTGAAGGTGGAACTGGAGACCTATGCCCGTGAAACCGATAACAAGATTGTCAAACCATTTCTGCTGGTGATTGCACGCGATACAACCCATGCCGGGCAATTGCTGGCACTGATTCAGTCGAATGAATTTTTTGAGGGGCGTTACAAGGATAAGGTCATTCAGGTGGATTCCAGCCGCACTGGTGCAGAAGAGGAGGAGATGATCGCCCGACTGCTGAAGGTGGAGCACACTGAGGAACCAACGGAGATTGTGATTCACGTCAACATGTTGAAAGAGGGCTGGGACGTTACCAACCTTTACACCATCGTGCCGTTGCGTGCGGCTAATGCTCGTATTCTAATTGAGCAGTCTATTGGTCGCGGCTTGCGCTTGCCATATGGAAAACGCACCGGTGTGATTGCGGTGGATCGTCTTAACATCATTGCGCATGACAAATTTCAGGAAATCATCAACGAAGCAAATCGCCCCGATTCAGCTATTCACCTGAAAACATTGGTGCTGGATAACGATGATTTCGGGCAAAAGACCGCGACCATTGTTTCTCAATCTCAGCTCGCTACGCAGCTGGGGATAAAGCCAGCTGATACAACTGCCAGCACGAAGGTGGCAGGGCAGGATGTGAAACCAGTATTCACCAAGCTGGAAGATCAGAAAGTGGCGCAGATCGCTTATGAAGTGATCCGCAAGCTGGAGAATCAGCCAACGACTGTGCCCTCACTGGCGCACCTTAAAAATCCTGAGACACAGGCGGCTATTGTTAAAGCAGTGCAGGAGCAGCACCGACCCACACAGATGGAGTTGGAAGGTGTGACTGAGCAGCCTGACTTTGCCGCTGTTGTGGCTAAGACGGTCGATTTAGTGATGCAACAGACGATAGATATTCCGCGCATTCTGGTTGTGCCTAAGGGTGAGGTGAAAGCTGGCTTCAAGCCATTTACCCTAAAGCTGGATGCCCTCAAATATCCAGCCGTGTCAGAAGATTTGTGGATACAACACCTGCGCACAAGCCAGCTTGAAGTGGTGACGATGGGTAATGGTGGCATTGAGGAGAAGCGGTTAGAGGATTACGTTGTCAGTAGCCTGGTGGACTTCGACGATGTTTCATATGACGACCAGGCTGACCTGCTGTATGACCTCGCAACACAGACCGTGAAACATTTCTGCAACTACTTGAGTGAGGATGATGCACGCAAGGTGTTGCGCTGCTACCAGCGTGATATAGGCAGATTCATCCATGTGCAAATGCAGGAGCATAGCTGGGAGGATGCGGTAGATTACGAGGTGGTGGTAAGCAAGGGTTATACGGAATTTAAATCCAGTGCCTATACCTATTTAGTGAGTGAACCGACAGCGGATTACAAAGTGTCGCCTGCCGACAAGAGCAATATGTCGAAGTACGTATTTGGCGGATTTAAACGCTGTTTGTATCCGGTGCAAAAGTTCGACTCGGAGGCTGAGCGTGTACTGTCGGTTATCCTTGATCGCGATGCGGGGAAGTGGTTCAAGCCTGCCAAGGGGCAATTCCAGATTTTCTACAAACAAGGCGCAAATCTACTTGAGTATCAGCCGGACTTTGTTGCCGAAACGGATGATGCAATCTACATGCTGGAGCCCAAGGCCAGCAACCAGATGGAAGATGCGATTGTTCTAGCCAAAAAGGAAGCCGCCATGAAGTGGTGCAAGAATGCTTCTGATTACTCTGCCACCAACGGCGGCAAGCGTTGGCGCTATGTGCTGATTCCACATACTTCAATTGCAGCGAATATGACGCTGGATGGGTTGGCTGGGCAGTTTGGGAGTTGATTTCCCGTTATTTTTTCAGGAAATTAAACTGTAGTGGGTGGTGATCCTTGAGTATTTTTATTGATTGATCTGAAAATTCACTCTGTATTTGTTGCGTTTAATTTGGTTGGTATTCGTTTTATTAATTTGATTTGTTTGAATAAATTGTTGTTTTGTGACCCTGACACAGCCGGGAATAAATATCTAAGAACGGATGCCAAGGTAGTTTTGAATAATTTCGTATGCATTTGCAGCATCAAACTCCCATAGGGGAATAATTGTTAGATTGAGATCGTCCGAACTCATGCAATCATTAAGTTGTATCTCTTGAAGGAATGCCGTGGCGATATTGATTCCAAGCTTAAGTACATGCCTGTCTAGAATGACTGGAGGTGAAAAGCGCGTCGCACATCGCCTTGAAGATAAGCTGGAAGATGATTATCTGCTCTGGTATGACGTACCAATAGGCCCCTCGAATAGCCATCCTGATTTCATCGTCCTGCACCCCCAGCGGGGCATCCTTATTTTGGAGGTGAAAGATTGGAAAAAGGAAACAATTCATAGTGCCGATCGGCAAGCATTTGAAATAAAAACCTCAGCAGGAATTAAGCATGTGCCCAACCCACTTGAGCAGGCACGGCAATATGCACACGCAGTAACCAATGTTTTACAAAAAGACCCTCAACTCACTTTATCAACTGGTTCGCGTGCCGGTCATCTTCTGTTCCCATGGAGCTATGGCGTGATATTGCCAAATATTATGCGAAGTGTTTTTGAAGAATCAGGGCTGGGCGAGGTCATTGAGCCGAGTCGTGTGATATGCCAGGACGAAATGTTTGATAGTGTTGATGCAGAGGCTTTTCAGCAAAGCCTCTGGAATATGTTCTCTCTCAAATTCAAAGGCCATCTTTCGCTCCCGCAACTCGATCGAATTCGTTGGCATATGTTTCCAGAAGTTCGTATTGCCAGTCCAAGTAGTGGCAGCTTATTTGCTGATGTTTCGGATGCTGGTGATATGGAGATCCCTGACTTGCTACGCGTCATGGATATACAGCAGGAGCAGTTGGCAAGAAGCCTTGGAGAAGGGCATCGGGTCATCCATGGGGTGGCCGGTTCCGGTAAGACGCTCATTTTGGGTTATCGTGCAATTCACTTGGCGCAGGTATGTACAAAGCCTATTTTGGCACTTTGCTTCAGCAATCCACTGGCGAAGAAGTTGCGTCATATGATGGAAGATAAGAATCTGGCTAACAAAGTATCAGTTCAAAGCTTTCATGCCTGGTGTGCTTCGCAGTTACGTACTTATCATATCGATATGCCTGTAAATAATGGGGATGACAAGGCATTTTATGATGCGATGGTAGAGACACTCATTCGCTCTGTAGACAATAAGCTTATTCCTTCTGGACAGTATGATGCTGTGCTAATTGATGAGGGGCATGATTTCCGGTCAGAGTGGTTTAAGTTGATTGTGCAAATGGTCAATCCGGACAGCAATTCGTTACTTGTTCTTTACGATGATGCTCAAAATATATATGAGCGCACTAAGAAACAGAAATTTAGTTTTAAGACTGTAGGGATCCAAGCGCAAGGTCGCACAAGCATTCTGAAGATCAATTATCGAAATACCCAAGAAATTCTCCAGGTGGCATCATCTTTTGCCAAAGAACTTCTCTCCGCATCTGATGCTGATGAGGATCACGTACCCTTGCTGCATCCGATGAGTGCTGGGCGCCATGGGCCGCAGCCGATGATTATCAATTTGCCTAGTCTCAGCGATGAGTCGGAATGGATTATTAATCAGTTGAAGGAAGCTAACCGTATGGGAACGCCTTGGAAAGATATGGCGGTGTTGTATCGACATTACGATCCAGTAGGTAAGCTGATGAACCAGAAACTAAAGGCGGCTGGAGTGCCAATCAGTTGGCAAAAAGAAGTTAAGTTCACTGATGGTCAAGATACGGTGAAGTTGATCACAATGCATTCATCAAAGGGTCTTGAGTTTCCTGTTGTTGCGATACCAGGCATTGGATTGATGCCCGGTATTGATGCTGTAGTTGAGGATGAAGCAAGATTGCTTTATGTCGCTATGACACGCGCAACGTCTCAATTATTCATGAGTGGCAATGGTGAATCAGAGTTTTATAAGAGGCTTGGTGCTATTGGGCATTAGCTAAAAATTGCGTTCGCATACTTTTCACCCATCAATCAAAGTTGATAATTTTGTTTTGAAACTAACTCAATATCAACACAAAATATCATCGTGATGATGAAATTTTGTTGCGTTTATGATTTAGGGGTGTCTATTTTAATTATTTGATTTTATTGATAAAAAATGCACTTTAAATACCCTGACACAGCCGGGAACTAAAATTAAATACCGTACAAATTGTGACTTGTTAAAACTGTATTTAGCACTTAAGACTAGTTAGTCGCTAAGCCACTGGTCATAAAGACTCCAGCATGTCTCCAATTAAAGCGGCCGCATTTTCTGGTATGACGTACCGTCTCTGTGTATCTTTGGCCGGTTCATTATTTGGGTGGGTTGACTCTGCTGTATTAGTTGAAATTGAAGTTGTTGTTAGTTGCCCCTTTTCTACAGATAACCCAAGTAGCGCCAATTGCACTAACCGTTTCGAGCGATAGTATGCTCCGGCTTTGTTCATGACATCATATAACTCTGTATATACGGGTGGAACAGTCACTTTGAACCGTAAAACATCCTCTTTTTCTTTCATGATTTTCCTTTTTGTGATGAATTGTTCGGTAGCACAAACTATGATCTCATAATAATTCATTAAGGGGTAAATAGTGGGCACTTATTTTATGATTTGTTGATGCATGGATATTATTTTAAAAATAAGTAACCAGTATTGTCCCCTTATGGTCGCAAAAGTGGTTCGAGCGGTTGCGCATTGGGACAAAAGTGTCTCCTTTTTTTGTGGTATTGTTCAAAAATGTATATGTTGACGGAATTATGATGAAACCTGCGAATTGGTGGGGTGCTCCACAGTTGTTTCTGACACTTTGCGTTAATTGTATCCGTAGCGAACAGAAGCAAATGAGAGCTCTAGGGCGTGTTCGCCTCGATAAACTGACTGTCTTTTCTCGGCCACGCAGACGTTGGTAATTTTATGAATAGGCGGTTGGTGCGGTCTGCTTGAATGTCTGCTTTCAACTTCCTCGAACCGCCAGTTTTCCAATGCGTTCTGTGTGCTAAGCTGCCGTCCAAAACAATAAATTGTTGATTAGCACATTAGACTACCTCACTTTTCGCATGCTAATGGTGCTCTAGCTCGACAGATTCTTAATCTGTTCTAGATGTGAGTTATTTAATAAATCGGTGGCGCAATCAGTGCAACGGTGAGTCGGGCGTGGGCATAATTTATCAGGAGAAAAAGTCAAAATGAATTTGTTAGTCCCCCATATTGATGAGGTAAAAGATTCACTGGGCGAAGCCGCTGTACAAGTATTGTCACTTGTCTTTGATAATTCAAACGGCATACCCCCCAGTACGCCAAGTGCGCGTTTCCGAGCTGACCATCCAGAGCTAATGGATAGGTTAGATAAATTAGCGGGAGATGGAATATTTTTGAAACGTGACGATAGTCATACCTCGTATCGAGTATCTGCCTTTGCATTGCCATTAATTGGTTCGCTCCATGCGACCCAGTTACTAGAATGCATGAGTACTGCATACGAATATTTGAAGGTCTATTACAAGGAGCATCTTAGAGAGCCTCTTTCGGTTCGCGAGCTTATAAAGTTTTCAGGACAAAACAGTACGCTTGCACAAGAAGCACTCTGCTACATGTACGACGTAGATGGATGGAGCGCTGGATCAAGCCATGCATTTCCAACAGATTCGGACAGTACCGTTATTATCAATGAACAGGTTCTAACTTATACTTCTTTCGGTAACTTGCTGGCACGAGTTTACGAGTGGCACTATGTAAATCCAAAGCATAAGACAACTGCGACAAATAACTGGATTTCCAGTACTTCGGAGGGGCAGTCTCATGGTTTTTTCAAGGAAACAAACGTCTCCAATTATCCTGCGTGGTATAAAGAACTGGACGATAAGAAGAAGGCATTGCTTATTGAAATAGACTCCAGCCTACGCAATGATCTTTCTGCATTGCCGATGATGGGTATGCGCGCATTGTTGGAAAGTGTGATGGTTGAGGGTGTAGGTGAGGGCGGAGGATTCGAGGCAAAACTAAAACGATTTGAAGAAAATGGTTACGTCACTCCACAACATGCGGATGTCATTAGGAAAGTTCTCGATGCAGGGCATGCATCAATGCACCGAACATATTTCCCTAGTGCTTTTGATCTCAATATCTGTGTGGAAGTAGTAAAGCACCTTATGCATGGAGTATATGTTCTACATCCAAAAGTACAAGGTTTGGCGGCTAATACGCCCCAGAGGCAGAAGTCACAATAATTGCCGCGAGCAAGAGGTACCAGCTGAGTTATAAAAATCTAGTAGAGTGATTGTCCCTGGGCGGGACCTCGGCCTTAGCTGTCAATTAGCTCTGCGAAGCTGAATGACAGGAATGGTGCACATTTCAGTCAATTAGGCTATAAGGTGACTGCCCCCGGGGCAGTTCACATTTTTTCAGACATATTTCCTCTATTATCGAAAAACAATGTTCATGCAAGATAATGCTCCTGTTTGGCTTAAAGCTCCTCCTGATGGTGATTTCCCGTCGCCACCAGTAGATACTCGTGCTCAATCCCTTCCCTTTGGGGAGTTGGCTTGGGAAAACTTCGAGAGACTTATCAGACGATTGGTGATGCGAGAAGCAACGATCTCGGATTGTTGGATTTATGGCGTTCCAGGACAAGCACAACATGGCTTGGATATTCTTGCCGACCGTCACCAAACTCCCGGCGAATATGCCTGTTACCAATGCAAGAGGGTTAAGGAATTTTCTGGCAATGACATTAAGAGTGCTGTAAATAAATTCCTAGATGGGAAATGGGCTAATAAAGCCAAGATTCTTGTTTTATGCGCATCATCAGCCCTTACCAAAACGGATCAGGTTGATGAATTTACCGCCCAACGTACCATTCTTGCCGCTAAAGGCATTGAGTTCCATTTATGGGATGGGTCAGAAGGAGGCGAACTTTCCGAACGGCTCAAAAGGTACCCTGATCTTGTAGACGACTTTTTTCTCCGAGAATGGGTTCGCCGTTTCAATGGCGATGAGGCGGCAAATTCTCTTGGCGAGAAGCTTGATGGATTTGAACTGGAAAAACTACGCTCTCAACTTCATGAAGTCTACGCAACACTATTTCTCAGGCATGACCAAGGGTTACGCCTAGGCTCCCAACGCCCAGCCACTCTACTTGAGCGCTATATCGCCCCTGCAGTTATCGAGTCTCGAAGAATTACGGCCTCCGAGTTTGCGACAGACTCATCCAGCTCTGGACAAGCTGCGAAAAATTCCATATCTTCCGAGAGACAGCAATCTCAAACAGCCCGTAACCCCACAAGTACAACACAGGAAATTCGTATCCCTGTAAGCGAATGGTTTTCTCGGCATGAAAGAAGCGTAGTGCTTGGAGAGCCAGGGTTTGGGAAAAGCACCCTGCTACGTGTCATTGCCCTGCAATTACTCACGAGTCGTGATGACCTTTTTCAAACCCCATGGGGAGAATTGCTACCGGTTTGGGTTTCCTTCAGTGGATTCAGTTCTGCCATACAGTCACAGCCAAGCCTGAGCCTTGAAGATTATTTCGACAGGTGGCTGCATCAAAACGGGGCGGATGATATTCGCCCAATGTTTAAGCGCGCTGTCAGGCAAGGCAAGCTGCTTCTGCTGGTAGATGGCCTGGATGAAGGACAAAATGCAGATGCCGCCAAGCAAGCCTTGGACAGAATCAGTGCCTTTCTGGCAATTCGCCCTACACCCACCGTTATTACAAGCAGGCCTCGTGGCTATGAAAGAGTTCGCCCGGATGGAACCTGGCCAGTAACTCGATTGGGGGCCTTTGATGAAAAGCAAATCGAGTGTTTTGCCAGAATGTGGTTTGTATATCTGGAAGCACCAGAGGCTGCGACCAAAGAGGAAAGCTTTGAAGGTTTACACGGTGCGCGTCAGCGCACCACCGATTTCCAGAAAGCCATTCATGCTAACCCGCGCATTGTTGAGTTGGCGCGAACCCCGCTTTTTTGCCAGTTGTTGATAGATATCTTCCGCTATTCTCATCACCTCCCGGAACAGCGAATCAAGGTCTATGAAAAAATCGTGGAAATGCTCCTGTCAGATCACCCCGCTGCACGCACCCAGGCAGCTGGTCTTTCTGGGGTTACTGCACCGCGTGCAGAAGACATGCGCGAAATGCTTATGCGTCTGGCCCTACATATCCAAGAAAGAGGTGGCGCTGGTGTCATTTCCATCGCTGACTGTCAAACTACGTTCTGTGCTTTTCTGAAAGATGATCTTGATGGCCCAGGCCTGACAAATTATGAAGCCCGGCACCAAGCACAATTGATTATTGATTACGCTCTAAGCGGTTTAGGTCTGCTCGTAGAGCGTTCACCAAGCGAATTAGGCTTCTTTCATCTGACAATACAAGAATATTTGGCTGCTTTGGCTATGGTGCGCAAAGATGAGGAAGCTCAGCTGGCATGGCTTTCCCGCGTATGGAACCAGCCTCAATGGCATGAAGTCGTCCTTGGCTGGTTCAGTATCCGAGGAACAGACCAAGGGAAGGGGGCGACACAGCGTGCCATTGATCGGCTGAAGGAATCTGCCTCCATGCCTTGGGATAATTTACAACTCCTTCTGCTTCGAGCCGAACTTGCCGCAAACGATCTCGGCCTTTCGCCAAGGGAAGCTCGCTCAACCATTGAAGAAGCTGCCGATCAAGTCGAGACGACACCGTTCCAGAAGTTGCGGCAAATTTTGGCGGGCCAGATTACCCAAGGCCTGCGTTCTCCATCGATAGCCGGTACTTGTGAAAACCGTATCGCTAATTGGGTGCCTGCACGGTCGGAATGGGAAAGAACCAATCTCATCAGGGCACTCGGCAACTGGCAGCCCACGGCTGACCTGCTTCGTACCCTGAAGTTGATCTTACATGACGAAACAACCAGATGTCGCCTGGCCGCAGCGGCAAGTCTAGCCAAGGCATTTCAGGATGACAATGACTTGGGAAATGAATTAGCAGAGATTGCTAGAAGCTGGCCGGATACTGGTGTGCGCGCTGCCGCCTTGTTTGGTTTGCGGAAGGGCTGGCCTGACCACGACTCACTGGATTGCTTGGCAGAGATTGCTTGTCATTCAGTGGATATGGATTTGGCTCTGACCGGTATCGAACTTCGAGTTTCTAAAGGCATTTATAGCAAAGAGGATCGCCAGAAAATATGGTACATGTTTACCCACAAGAATGTATCGTATGAATTGAGGGATACATGCCTCAAAGTGCTGGTGCATGGTTGGGCAAGCGATAACGAATTCAGGCAGCTTGCCTTAGAGGGATTGCGTGCCTCATACCCGTCAACGCCATCAGACAAAGAGCCGCTGTTATCGTTTTTGCTGCACTCTTGGCCAGGCGACAAAGATGTGGCACAAAGTATTGCCAACTATTTCTACGACCACCCCCCTCATTTTATTCACGACGAATCTCTCTGGGAGGCTCTATTCACAGGATTCCGCTGCAATCCAGATTTATCAGCAGCGATCCGGAAAGATTTGAATGAACGCAAAATCAAGTACCAGTCCATATATTGGGGACCGGACACAAAACGTGCATACTCTGTAATCGGAGACGATGCAGCAAAATCAGAGCTGCTTGCTGCCTATCCAGCTGCAAGCAATGGCCAGGATAAATTCTGGATATGTTCAGCGCTCATAGAGGCATGGAGCAATGACGATGATGTAAAGTTATTTTTCAGCAAGGAATTTTTGAAACCGCCTGGCGAGGTTCCCTTTCTTGCCAACTGGGCTCGTTTGTTCATTCCAAAAGAAGATGCACGGCGCACATGGTTGCTTGAAGCAGCAAGAACAGCAGTTGAGCGATCTATTAGTGCCCCTGTTGGCCACTTGCTCAATGAATTCAGGGACGACGAGTGCCGGAAGGTCGTCAAGGAGGCTATCTCCAAAAACATCTGGTACTACAACAAAATCGATTTCCAAGGAGCGTTTTGTGCAGCCTTCCCAGATGATCCCGATTCGCAAAAGTGGATTGAGCTTGCATTCGGAAATATTGACGGCCCCTCCATCACCCCACTAGCAATCAGCCACGAACATAATCCGGAAATTCGCCGAAGACTTTTGGCAGCAGCTTGCCCTGTTGCTACCGACGCGAGAGCCGAAGTATTCCGCGTAATGCGCGAACATCCGATCACAGCGGAAACCATCCAGCGACTGACCGCCTCCATTTTCAGCGAGAGTGATGGACAGGTGCGCACCTCTGGCATCCTTGCTCGCAGCATTGCGGCACAGCAATTGCCTGAGCTCATGGATCCCTTGATAGAAAAGCTCCGGGAAGAACTGAATTCCGTAGGCCATGCCCTTGATATACGTAGACGCAGCGCATTTTCCGGATTGCTCGAATTAGGTCAATATGAAACGTGCATTGGCGCACTAACTCAAGAAACCCCATCCTCTCTCCACTGGCTTGCCGAATATCATAAGGCAGATAACCTAACGACCAGAACTCTGTTTGAGCATTGGGACAATCTGCATGACACTGCACAGCAACTTGGAAAAAATATAGAGATACCTTGGGGAGCATTCATTTATAACGGCACAGCAAGTGAAGCTTTGGTTAACAGCGTTGCACGTAGCCAATTGGTGGAATATTTGAAGTCGATTCCTAACATGGATCGCTCGCCAGAAAGTTTGTCTTTAATGGCTGAATTGTTGCCTGGCTCAAATGAATTGCGCACTTGCCTAATCGAAACGATCAATGGTCAAAGTTTTTATAATGACAACAATTTGGAAGCACAGCGTATCTATGCGGAGCAGTTCAAGGGAGATGAACAGGCATTAAATGATCTAGGGAATGCATGGGCACCACCGAATGCAGCCGCACCTTCACAGCCGCTATCCAGATTTTTATACGCTTGGGCTCTTGGCTGGCCAGACAGTCCCGTCCTTCAGGCACTATTGCAGCAAGATGACCAGCCCAAACTCCCTATTCATATCGCGCTGGCACTTTGCAGTATCACTGGCGATCAAAAGAAAGCGCTTGCTTGCATCGATAGAATGATTGATGTTACCTCGGAATCGGGGCGCGCATTGCCGGTTCAGTACCAGCAAGGGCTGCGCAAATGGGCATTTACTCCATCTGCAACTGCGTTACTGCAAAAGTTAATCACTGATCCAGATGGTTCACGCATGATTACTGCTTTAAGACTTCTCAACACTTCTGGAAGACTGACGAATGAAAATCGCATAGAAATGATAGGGAGGTTTAATGAATACCTTGGTGGTGCAGCTAAACTGACGGATGGAATAGATATTCTCGATGGGAAAGCAACTTCGATTGCCCAAGCAATCGCGCAAGAACTCTGAGTCGGCCCCGAAACAGTAGATACCTTACAGCCTGATCGTCTGAAATGTACGCCAATGCTGTCATTTGACAGCATGACACAATTTGTCCGCTAAGGCCGAGGAACAGGCATTGACTATATTCTACGACTGTTCGTTTAATATAATGTGCTGCAACTTCAGAAATAGCTGCTTTTAGATAGTGAATTTATAGGAATTTCGGGACATTACGATTCATTATCTTCAAAATAATGTGCAATTCGCACCATTGCCAGCGTATCCCGTTCACAATATGAAAGCAGTGCCCCCTTCAGTTTTTGACGGCGTTCTGGTGATGTTTTAATTTCCATGATTTCAGCAAAAGCTTGTTGTGCCATATCGCCATTACCTACCTCCAAATCATCGTAAGCCAAGTCGGGTGCAATCGTCGGCAATACCGCCTTGATAGACCATGAACCACGCATGGCAGGGTGATAGTAGTACTCACGCGCAATGGGTAATAAATCCACGATACGATCAATGGCATCTTCAAGTGCGCGCGACAGAATAGGGAAGTGGTCGGCTAGCTCTTGCATCCGGCTGCGTTCAAATGGTGCGTTATATGCAAATATTGGACCATTTGTGCCAATCGCATCGATCAGGCTTTCAGCAAAATTCTGGCGCGGATCACCTCGCCCATCTGCTAAAAATTCACTATGCGTCATGACACCCTTTGCTGTTTCAATATGGCATGACCACTGGAATGGTACTTGCATATAAGGGCGTGTGCCTGTCCATACCGGTACGGCCAAACTGATGGTCTCAAAGTCGAGGTAATAGCGCGGATACGGCAGGGCAGCAAGCAACCTTCCTGCTTCTGGATCCAGTTCTGACTGACCACTCTTTGAAACACGCCAGACCAGCTGATGTCTCAGGTTATCCAAACGATCTGCCGGTACATCTCGTAAATCGTTATAGCCCTCTTTACGCAACTTTGCGGATAATGCAGCTCCATAAGGCAAAATTTCAGGGGGGAATCCGTCATCACTTTCCACACTGGGAGAGCAGAAGCTTAAAAATGGACATTTGAACGGCGTGTGACATTGAGGCCCCGTAGCAACACAAGGCTCACCGCCAGACAATGAAGCCCTAGCAGCATTGATCCAGCCAGGAACATCATCTTGCAGATCGGCAATCTGTTCACTAACATCGGCGAAATGAAACAAGCCTTGGTACATACCATCGCCTGGATAAATGAATGAATTATCGATATAGGCGATTTCAACCTTGTTTAAAGGAAGCATGGCTTGTTTAGCCACCCAGCTTTGAATGGCTGCATCCATAAGGTGATAATCCTTAATACTGGTAGTCGACTTTACTTCCACCATCCTCATGCCATTGGCTCCAGGTAGCAGTAGATCAGTACGAATCAGCACTCCATCAGCTTGAATCGCCGCCTCAAAATTGGATTCTTTCTCTTGTCCAGACATGCTTGAGTCTTCATCAGCGCCTGTTGCTGATCGAGACTCTCAATCAGAATACCGTCCGGATAAAGCCCCCGTGCCACTTTTCCAACTTCAACCCCCTTGGTGCGACGTGCTTGGCCGCTGTCGTCTGCTTCTGCAATTTCTGGATGATGAACGCTGAGCCATAGCCGTTTTGGACACTGGCGATGTAACAGAATTTGCGATTTAGTAAGTTGCCTGTAATTGTTTGTTGTGTTGTGCATGTTGTAACTTTTATGCAGTTTCAGGGTAATTTAGTGTGGTGATACCCATTTCTGCATCTCTTTAATATTCCAAACCGTCAGTAGGTATTCAGGTGGACACTGGTTTTTAACATCCGTAGCAACGCGTAATTCCTGGATGAAATACTTAACGAGTGGGCCACGGCAAGAAACCGTAATTGACGAGGTTTCTCTGAAGTATTCCAATCGGACGACTAATTGCTGATCCTCACTCAAATCTGGATGTGCAATCAATCTAACCGGTACGTTTGTCATCCAGTCCGTGTCGGCTTCTATTAAAAATATGGCGGGCTGGCTGAGAGGAACGGCTGAGGTTATCAGTCCAAGCTCATAATCACAAAACTGCTGGCTAAGCTCGCTATACGCTCTTACATGCCAACGTCGACCTGAACGAACAACGCTGTGCGGCGAAATGATGAGTTTGTGCGGCTTGGGCTCGCGCATCGAGCAATAAGTAATTTCGACCTGGTGCTTGATTCGTGCGGCATTGGTAAGAATCGAAAAAATTTGAGAATTAACCATGGTGATGTCAGGAAAGGCCGCAACGAGCACTTGGTCATTTTCCGCTTTCATGGCTGAGGGTAAGCCAACAAGTTCCACATACTGGTTAAGTGCGTCAGCAGTGTCAGGGGACTTGTGGCGATGAAAGTCATAAGTAGCATGAAAACTGCGCGTGATACTGTTCCATTTGGTCCAGCGAGGATGAGCGTCTCGAAATTCCTTTAACCACTGACTGGCCCGGATTGAACTCAGCCCGAACAATTCCCTTAAACGGGCATTTCCAATCTGGCCTTCCCACCTCAGGAGTAATTCCAGCTGTCTTAATCTTTGCGGATCTATTTTATTGGCCATTTCAAAAGTATCTTATGAATAACTATATGTTATGATAAATTATATTGTATATCTTATGCAATAAGCAGTCGGAGGTGCTTGTACTAATGAGTCGTACCGTGGTGCGAGCCCCATTTTTAGCGTTTCTCAGTTAAAACTGAGTGCAGGTTACTTGGAATCTATGTTCGCCAACCTTGGCAGCACCAGATGGTTTATCGCCCAAATGTATAACGGTATATCACCCTCATTTGATGCCGATATTTCCACTGTCTCTTTTTATATATCCTGCGCACAGCAATTGCTGGCGCAAAATACCCCACGATACTGCGTTTGATAAAACGATTCATTTTGCTGAATTGGTTGATAGACATTCAATTTCTCCTTTTGGGTTATTTCTGTCCGGGCACGGTTTAAATTCAGTGTTGATAAGGGTTATCGCTTAAGGTTGCACTGAGCAAACACTTGAGCTGGTTAGCCACTACCTGGAAAAGCCTGTTGAATTCCTGGGTGACAGGGTGTGCCTGGCATACCTCAAGCGGCATGAAGCCCGTCGTTGAGCCTGTCGGACATCTGCTGTAGGCAAGCTTGATCGCAGCCAGTGCATCTCGGCTATGGGTCTGTTCCAAAAAAATCTCGTCACCGAGCAACCCAAACACGGCAAACATATTGTCATTACGTCTGGATAGAATCTCCTCCGTTTCAGCGTCCATATTGCTCATCTGTCTAGAATTGACGATCGCCGTACTTTCCATCTTTAAGCTACGCATAAAGATCAACACAACATCGCTGTCAAACAAATCAAAATCCTTTTCCATAATGGCCATGCGTACCTGATTAATACCCTGCAATAGTGAGTCATAGTCATCTGTCAGCAGTAAAGCACGATGGTAGCGATAACAAGGCTCTGCGGAAATTCGAAATCCCACAAAATAGCAGTGATCCAGTTTTATGTCGGCGATGGTGTATTTGCGCATATCACGCAGCACGGGTGGATGGCTGGAGTGCGGGTAGCGGAGGTTTATCTGCGGGTTCATGCGGCATTTCCTTTGCTACGTTTGCCTGAAGTCGCCTGGCATTGCATGAGTATCTGTCTGCCCATTGTTTGTTTGTATTGCCGTAGTAGCATAGTCAAACCATGCAGCTCAGTGATATCTTGAATGCTCATTTGTCTGGAGCGAGTGGCAACGCCAACCATGCAATATTCAATTGCTTTTCGACCAGCTGCTACCGCTTCGGGTAATTCCTGTTTATTCATCATGTTTTCCTAATTGGGCCAATATACGATTGGGCGGAGTAGGGCAGGAGGCTGTAACGTTCTCCTGTTCCGTAAAATCTGCCAGCGCGAGGTAACACAGCCATGTGCTCAAGATCAGCATCAAGCCGGATGGAATGACGATGTGTATCAACATTTTTTGTCTCGCATTCATGCCTAACGGTATTGTGCTGGCATAAAGTAATCCTCATAGCCTGTGTAATGGACAATCACGACACCCATGATCCCGACTGCGATACTGGCAATAAGGATCAGGATTGTTTTTAAAATTTCGTATGTCAGCGCCCAATACCAAGGTTTGGGAGGCGGCATTAATCCCGGTATCGTTGCCTGATAAGGTCGTCGCTCAAAGTGGAGCCCTTTGGTCAGCACGCGCCACCATGGGTAAATCAATAGATAAATTCGGTAAGACAGTTTCATCGTTACTCCTTACGCAGCCAAGGGCATTTGCGCGAACTGCTTGTTGGCCGGGTAGGCTGTCACTAAGCGTTTACCTTCCCCCGGATTGTCTGTCACCACAAGAATCAGATTGCGCCGGCTGTTCAGGAAATAGCGGCCTTCGTGCTTATTCTGGCGGGCGTACTTCACGGTATTCCAGATGCCTTGCCTTGATACTTCTTGAATGAGTGGGTCGGAGGCGACTTCGTTTAATTTTTTCCAGGCGGCACTGCAGCTATTTGCCTGTTTCGATTCAGTCAATAAACGATCTGAGATTCGTTGCAATACATGTTGCGTGACGGACACATCACCTAAGCCTGTCAGGCAGATGGTTTCACGTTTAGGTTGGTTGACAGTCAGTTCATCAACAGTCTCTGGCATAAAGCCATCAAACCATCGGCTATCTTTCTCCACGCACATCTGGCAACCGGCGAAACGGGTTGTTAAAAAATTGGCGTAGGGCGCCAAATGAGCCTTGTCTGATTTATTTAGCTGTAATTTACGAATCGCCCCTTGGGATACATACAGCCTGGTTGGAGAATTACCAACAGTATTGGTGCCGATTACGCGTTTGTCTTCCAGCAAATATTGCATGGCGGCCAACTCTGCGGCGATAGCCATATCTTCAATCTTGCTCTGGATACGTACCTTGATCAGTCCGCCTGCCCGTACTGGACTATTGGTCCAATACACCCTGAATGTGTCCGGCTGGTCTGTACGTAATGTGAATGTTTTGATTATGTTCATGATTGAGTCTCCCTGATTTGTGATTGATGACTCAATCTAGCAAAGCGTGAAGAATTTCCAAGTTTTATTTTTAGACTCGCCGGCTTAAAGTTTAAACAACCCGTGTAAGGTGCCCAGCAAGAAACCAGTACATGCCAGAATTATTGCCAAATCAATGAGACGTGACTGGGTTGCCGCCTGTTCATCAATCAACGTCCTGGAAAGAACCTGAGTGTTCTCAATATCAAAATTTTTGTTATCAAAATAAATGACGCCGCCGTTGTCAAACGGGTTGGCTCGAAATGGAACGTTCATGGTGCAAAGGCCCGGGACATCAGTAACCTCATTGAGGGCTATGCCCGCTTGACCAAGCTGTTCGCACTTTTCTCTGTTAATAGTCAGAGAAGTGGGGAAGAACGCAGCATTGGGACGCCACATGATTGAATAAACGATCGTAGCGGTAATAAGGAGTGTCAGCATCAAAATGGCTAACCTATAAAAGGCGTTCAGCCTGTTTTGTGAAGGGGTGGGCGAGAGATGCTGTCTAGTATTCATTTCTGAGTGTCTCGTTTAATCGCTTTCAATACGATTGTTAGAAATAGCATCATTAAGCTCATGGATCCGATCAAATAGCGCAATGCTTTTTTGTGTTCATCTGACCAGGGTTCGTCGCTGCCATCTTCCAATTGAACGACAGCGATGATGAGTCCATCGCATATCTGTAGCGGTGGTTTCCCTGATATTTCTATGGCGCGACTTTTTTCAAATAGCCCCTGTCGGTAACGTGTTGTAATTTTGCAGAGGCCATTGTTAACCTCTACAGGAATGCCGGACTGGGATAAGTATTTGCACGCGGGTTGACTGAGCGTCAGATTGACCAGAGGCGGTGTCTTTGTTCTGTCGAAATAACCGGCTGCCCAAAAGCTCACCACCATACTCGCAACAAATAACGCTAAGCCCGTTAAAAAAATGACAAAGTAGGCCTTCTTGATGATCTTGTTTTTTCTGGATTGGTTCATGCTGTTCCCACCTTGTTGTGCTCGTCAACATAGCGGGCCTGCACCTCAATCAGACTCTCCTGTATGGCTGCCGTTTGAGTTTGAAGCCAGCCTGAACAAATTCTGGCGCCGGTAATGATGTTTTTGTTGGGTTGCTCCTGACCGGACAAAGAGACGGCAAGGGCATGACAGATGAATGCACTGACATCGCGATAGTCCGCAAAGTCATCAATCAATTTCATCATGGCATCTGGCAAGGGTGGTAATACATGACTGTCATGTGGAATCTTGGAAGGTATTTCGGGTGCTTTTTGTTTTGAATGATTCCTGATTATCTTTGGCATTTGTCAGTCCATATATACGATATTGATATGTGCATTTCTGCGAATGATTTCTTGAATCATTTAAATTGCACGATCAATTTATCAACTTTTAAAGTAATTCCAAGCTTTATTTGCATAGCTTTTTAATTATTTTTCTGTATGTATTTTCTGGACAATCAGGATGAAAAAACGAATAAGAATATATGCACGCTGTCTTTTATAGACAATGGATGGCAACGCTCAATTCAATATAAATAAAATATTTTGTGAGTGTTATTCGTTGAGGATAGAAGAGATGTTTTTGATCAATTTAGGTAAAAACTTTCCGTAAAAGAGCCTTTAAACGGAGAGTTGATACGCTTCAAATAAATATTATTTTTAGTTTGAACATTAAGTCTGTTTTGGTAGAGAATTTTAGCTTACGAAAAGGATAAACGAGCTCCAGAATGAAGTGCATTTGTGAAGTATATTTTCTGGATAAGACGACTCGTAATGTACATGAAAATTCAGTAGTGTCCGGTTAAAAATCGAATAAATTTAATTGGTTATAAGAATCTGTCTGATCTTGAAATTGTCCATTGCCTGCGAAGGACTGAGATAAGTGGGTTTTCTCAAAAACAGACACCGATAAAATCTGTAATAACGAAAAGAGTGAGGCATCAAGTTGAAGTTCATTTTTGACAATAGCGATCAGCACGTACGTGGAGACAGCGCACCAGATTTGCGTCTTCACGGCGTTTTCGCTGTTGCCGATAAAACGCTTGATACGGAGATGCTGCTTGATCCACTTGAAGAACAGTTCGACCTGCCATCGGCTCTTGTAAAGCGCAGCAATCGTCAGTGCTCCGATCGGCAGGACTCGAATACACCCTGCGCGCATCCATGCCATGCTTGGCTCGTGTCACAAAGAAAGCGCCCGTCTGATGCAGCGCGTACAGCCGACCGAAATCCAGATAGCCGCGATCCATCACATAAAATGCGCCAGCCTCGAAGGCCAGTATATCGAGCACGTTGACATCGTGGGTCTTGCCGTCCGAGATATGAATGAAAGCTGGAATGTTGCCGCGCAAGTCCAGCAAGGTATGCAACTTGACTGCCGCCTTGGCGGTTCGAAATGGCGCCCATGGAAACAGCGACAGGCACAGGTCGATCGTGGTGGCGTCCAAGGCATAAACGGTGCTGTCCAGATCGATGCCGAAGCTGTCGTTGCAATAAAGCTTTCGTGCTCGCCGAATGAGCAACATAGCCAAGTCTTCCCAAATTCGCAAGTCGCGACTTTCGTTGGCGTCCGCCAGCGTAGAATGTTTGACTGGCGAACGAAAGCCCATGCTGTACAGCTTCGCTTGATTCGCCAACAAGCAAGTTTCGATATCCGCAAACTCTCGCGGTAAGTCAACTGTGCGAAAGCCATCGCTCGAAATTGCTCTGTGCAGGCCAGACTGCGCACCCTGGAATCGCCGCCCAGGGTATGTATAGCGTGCCACGATACGTGCAAAGCTGGTCCACGGAACAAATTCCATGATCTGTGCGAACAGCGTCTTGCCCATGTTCATAGGTTACCTCCAGAAAATTCAATCTCTGGACGTTACTTGAATCGGAATGTGCGTAAACGGATTTCAAATCGGCACCAAAATAAATTGCTATGTAACCCGCGCCAATACTCACTTCTGGCTCGGGAATTTGTAAGTTAACTGGACACTACTGAGATTAACTTTATATTGTGTAAGGCTCACGTAAGAAACATACAAAGATTATCTATCAAATCGTTACATGATTACAAAGATGTAATTTAGGCGTCATGTCTGACAAAGGTCACGCTGATATATTGAGCCATGCTCATTGACGTTAATTGCCCCGCCGTTTAGCTACCGCCACATAACAGGGGTTAGATCAAATATTTTTTCAGGAGGATGTTAAACATGAATCGTATTAGTCCATCACCACAATTGTTACCCAATCTGCAACGCCGAAAATTTCTGGAAGGGCTGGTGGCTGGCGGCATAGTCATGGGGCTTGCACCCTGGACGGCTACATTTGCAGCGCCCGGTGATATACACACAGCGCCAATACTGAGCGGTACAGAATTTGATTTGTCTATCGGCGAGGCACCGGTAAATTTTACCGGTACCGCGCGTATTGGAACAACAATCAACGGCTCTATTCCTGCCCCAACATTGCACTGGAAAGAGGGTGAGACAGTTACCATACGCGTGACGAATCGCTTGAAGGAAACATCGTCCATACATTGGCATGGAATTATTCTCGATACTAAAATGGATGGTGTGCCCGGCATCAGTTACAGCGGAATCGCACCGGGTGAGACTTTTACTTACCGCTTCAAGGTTAACCAGGCAGGCACTTACTGGTATCACTCACACTCCGGTTTTCAGGAGCAGCAGGGTATGTATGGCGCGATTGTGATTGAACCTGCCGGTGGCGAAAAAATAAAGACAGATCGTGATTATGTGGTGACGCTATCGGACTGGACAGATGAAAATCCGATGCATGTCTTGAAAAAATTAAAGATGCAGGGCGATTATTACAACTACAACCAGCCTACTGCGGTTGAGTTCGTCAAGGATGTGTCCAAGAATGGATTGTCAGCCGCGATGAGCGACCGGAAAATGTGGAATGAAATGCGCATGAGCCCGATGGACCTTGCGGATATATCTGCCCAGACTTATACCTACCTGATGAATGGCACCGCTCCGGCGGGCAACTGGACCGGTATTTTCAAGCCGGGCGAAAAAATACGTTTGCGTTTCATCAACAGCGCGGCCATGTCATTTTTTGACGTGCGCATACCCGGTCTGAAAATGACGGTGGTGCAGGCCGACGGCCAGAATGTGGAGCCGGTTACTGTCGATGAATTCCGTATTGGTGTGGCCGAGACCTATGACGTGATTGTGACTCCTGCCGATGAAGCTTACACAATATTTGCACAATCCATGGATAGAACCGGCTATGCACGCGGCACGCTTGCCACACGTGCCGGTTTAACCGCCGTGATACCTGCACTGGACAAAGCAGAGCCATTGTCGATGGGCGACATGATGGGCGACATGATGGGCGGAGATGTACGCCACGCTAAATCAGAATACGGCCCCAGCGTGGATATGCGTGTGGATTCTCCCCGCACCAATATTGATGACCCCGGTGTCGGGCTGCGCTACAACGGCCGTCGTGTGCTGACCTATGCAGATCTTAAAAGCTTGGGCGGTATCATGGGTTCAACCGAGGCCGATATGGATATTGAGTTGCACCTCACAGGCAATATGGAGCGCTATACCTGGTCGATAGACGGGCTGGAGTTTGGTAAATCCACACCGGTGCACTTCCCTTATGGCAAACGCATACGGGTGATTTTTGTAAACGACACCATGATGAGCCACCCCATGCATTTGCATGGTATGTGGAGTGAGCTGGAGAACCCCGAAGGCGGTCTGCAGGTGCGAAAGCACACGATAGTCGTGCAGCCGGCACAGCGTGTCAGCTTCCTGGTGACAGCGGATGCGCTCGGCCGTTGGGCCTGGCATTGCCATCTGTTGATGCATATGGACGCGGGTATGTTCCGCGAAGTGGTTGTGGCCTGAGTATTTCCCGATCAAATTTTGGAGAACACAAGATGATATTTAAACTTAAAAAAATGACCGTAATTACATTAAGTCTCGCCGCAGTATGGGGACAATATGCATTTGCTGCTGATGATATGAGCGGAATGGATCACAGTCAGATGAATCAGGTGAAAGTGGCAGCAACTGACAGTATGGCCGGTATGGACATGAGTGGTGGTGCGGACGCGCCGAAAATGCAGGGCGGGTTCGCCCCGGCGAATGCAAGAGACCCGCATGCCTATTCCGGCGGTTACGATTTTGGACCGATAGCCAGGCCAGTCATGGCAGATGAGCATGTCAGGGCCGGCTTGATGATCAATCGTATTGAACGCGTAAAAACCAAAGGTGACACTTATTTCAGTGCCTATGATATGCAAGGCTGGATAGGCAAGGATTACGACAAATTGGTTGTTAAAGCCGAAGGTGAAGTTGCCGAGGGAAAAATTCATGAAGCGAGGACCGAGCTATTGTGGAGCCATGCGATAAGCACCTTCTGGGATGCGCAAGTGGGAGTACGCAACGATAGCGGTATAGATCCAAGCCGTAACTGGCTGGCAGCCGGTGTGCAAGGTCTGGCGCCCTATTGGTTTGAGGTGGATGCCACCGTTTACGCAGGCGATCAGGGGCGTACCGCCTTAAGGCTAAGCGGTGAATATGAATTGCTGCTGACCCAAAAACTGATACTGCAACCACGTGTGGAAGCCAGCTTTTACGGTATGAAGGATGCAGAGCGCGGTATCGGTTCGGGTCTGAACAGTGTCGTTACCGGCTTGCGCTTGCGTTATGAAATACGGCGTGAATTTGCACCCTATATCGGCATGGACTGGATCAGCAAGTTCGGCGAAACGGCAGATTACGCAACTGCAGCAGGCGGAAATACCCATGAGGCAAATGTGGTGGCGGGCTTGCGGATGTGGTTTTAAGCGTCCAGACTTGCTCGCTAGTTATGCATCAAATCATTAAGCTGCTTAAAGGTAACTGATATGTATAAGACTCTGTTATTGGCCTGCTTGAGCGGAGTTGTCGCGGGGGCAAGTATATTATCGGCTTATGCAAGTGATGCTGATACAGGAAAAACTATTTATTTCCGGACGTGTCTCGTTTGCCATGGTAGCGATGGTACCGGAGATATGCCGGGCGTATCGGATCTCACAAAAAAAGGTGCGGGGCTTTATCAGGATGACTCGATTTTGCTGAGTCGTATGCAAAACGGATATCAAAGCACAGATTCATCCATGGCAATGCCTCCTCGTGGTGGTGATCCGGCACTGACAGAATCAGATTTAAAAGAGGTGTTAAAGTTTATGCGTAAAAAGTTTCAAGTACCCTGATGACAATGTTTTAAAGATGGTTTTATTATGGGATTAAGGATTTTCCCTATAGTTATTTGTAACGTTTTCTTGTAGCGTTTTGCGCTTGCCAAAAGCAGGTTCTTAACGCCAACCCCCAGATTAACAAACTGGCCTTTTAATCAACATTTTTTGATAAGCAGAGGTGCGGAAAATGAATCCCTTAAATTATTTTATAATGAGCTTGTTTTTTTTGGGGGGCATGTCTTTTTCTTTTGCCGCTCCTATCGCATACATCCCACTCGGTTCTGGCAACGAAGTCATCGCTGTTGATTCAGCAAACTCCAAGATCATCAAACGCTACCCCGGCGTAGAAAATCCGCACGGATTGGTGGCGACACCCGACGGTGAATATCTAATTGCCGGAAGTTTGAAGGAAACACCTGTTCCTGCAGGTTCTCCAGTTGATACACCCAATAGCAAATTGTATGTTGTTCATCCCCAGCATGGCCATATCATGTCAGAAATTCCCGTGTCAGGGTGGACACATCATGAGGCCATTACACCTGACGGTAAATTTGTAATCTCCACCCATCCGACCAGAGGTGGAATCAGCGTCGTGGACCTGGACAACAATAAAGTATTCAAGACCATCAAAACCGGCCCCTCACCCAACTACACAGTGGTGACTAAAGATGGAAAACATGCCTATGTGAGCAACACCGGCAATGCCACCATCAGCGAAATAGACGTTGCCAAATGGGAAGTGATTCGTACTCTGGAAGCGGGTCCATCACCGGAGCATATTGTGTTTTCACCCGATGAAAAAACGATATATGTTTCCAATGACCGTGCAGGAACCGTATCTGTAGTTTCGTTGCAATCCGGCAAGGTTGAAAAAAACTACAAGATTGGAAAGCGTGTGCATGGCCTGGATGTAGGTGATGATGGTATCACTCTGTTTGTCAGCAGCCGTGCTGATGACAAACTGGTGGCGCTGAATACACGCACTGGTGAACAACGAAATCTCACACTCAGTCCCGAGCCCTACCATCTCGATAAAATTCCGGGCACCGGAAAAGTCTACGTTTCCAGCAGTAAGGAGCCCTTGATATGGGTCGTAGATCAAAAATCTTTTACTGTTACCGGCACGATTGTTTTACCAGCAGGTGAAGGACACCAGATTGCGGTGGTGAAGTAATAAAGCAATCAGGTCATGCTGCAATTGGCGTCAAGAAATATACAAGACCTTACTCAATGATGCGCAAGAAGTTTTATTCATTTTTTTAATTTTTTTAATGTAGTTAAAGAAAAGGAGCTTCAAATGAACCAGTCAATGAAATCTTTACTAGCATCCTCCCTTGTAGCTGCAAGCTTGATCGGCGCATCTGTAGCCGCTACCGCCGCAGAACCCAGAACACCAAATCAGCAGATGATGCAGGGGCAACGTGGCGGACAAGGCTACGGACCTGGCATGATGGGAGGTGGCTATGGCCCGGGTTATGGTATGAACCAGGGTGGTGGTTACGGTCCGGGCATGATGGGCGGTGGGATGGGTGGCGGTTATGGCATGGGCATGGGGGGCATGGGTGGTGGCTGGGGCGTGGGCATGGGGCCGATGTATATGCTGGACCTGACCGATGCGCAGACCGCGCAAATGGAAAAGATCCAAACAGAGATGCAAAAAAAGCACCGCACGCTTATGCGCCAGATGTGGGAAGAACAGGAAAAACTGGGTGACATGTATGGCTCAGATCAGCGTGACCCTGCAATGATGGGGAAGACCTACAGCAAAATGTCAGATTATCAGCGTCAGATGCTGGAAATTCACACTGAAGCGGAAAACAAGATGAATGCATTGTTAACCAAAGAGCAGAAAGAACAACTGCGTCGTAATTTTGGCAGGGGCATGATGGGTTATTAAGTGTAGTTGTAATCAGGCAGTAAAAATCAGACTGTTATTTGCTGATGCAGGTGACAGTCCCCAAACAAAACAAATTCTCAGGAGAACATCATGATGGGCGGATATGGCATGGCAGGCGGATATGGATTTGGCGGAGTATTTATGGCCTTGTGGTGGGTGCTGATTATTTTCGGCATTGTGATGCTGGTGAAGTGGGTGACCAACTCCTCCCATTCTGCAGGAGGCAACAAGTCGCTGGATATCCTGAAGGAACGTTATGCACGCGGAGAAATAAATGAACAGGAATTCCAGAAGCGCAAGAGTGACCTGGGTCACTAGTCAGGCAGTCCGTGAGGCATATGTGCCACGGTCTAATGCAGGTTGACGCAAGAAAGGCAGCACGATGAAAAATAAAACTGGATTCTGGATCGCCTTATGGCTGGTGCTTGTTATTGTTACCGGTTTGCTCGCATTTGGACACGGCTATGGCGGTAGAAGTTACGGGCCGGGCTTTGGCTGGGGACACATGGGTGGATGGCAGGGGAACTACAGCGAAGAGGGTGCATCGAATTGGCGTGGTTACGGGCCAGGCATGATGGGCGGGGCAGAGACTGGCTATGGCTGGGGTATGGGCAATTCGCACGGGTTCATGGGCAGATATGGCCAGTCTGGAGATGCTGACGGCATGATGCCAGGTTGGCCGCGAAATCTGACGCAGGAGCAGGCTAAAAAAATCGGCCCATTGCAAAGCGAAGCTGAAAAAGCCCAGCTCAATTTACGGCAACAGAGCAGAGAACTGCAGTCTCGTCTGGATAGCCTGTATGCAAGCGATAAACGCGACTGGAATGCCATTCGGGCTGGCGTAAAAGCATTGTCAGACCTGCAACGTCAGCAGATGGATGCTGCGATTGAGATGCAACAAAAAATGGATGGTCTGTTGACCGATAATCAGCGTCAGGAAGTGGCGCGTGCCTGGCATGGCCAAGGCTGGATGAGGGGGCAATGACATGACAACAATAACGCATACAGGACGCCGTTATTTTCTGGGCTTGCTGGGCGGAACGGCACTGATAGGTGCCGTTCCTGGCATCGCACTGGCGGCAGACAAGACAACGACAGCAAGCGGCTTCAAGCCGGATCTGGAAATTGAATTACGTGCTGCTCCTGACCAGGTTGGCATCTGGTCAGGTCGTCCCACCAGCGTCTGGCGCTATCAGGCAAAGGTGATGAAAGGTGATGCTCATGCTGTAACAACTTTGCCGGAAAGTTATCTGGGGCCGATTATCCGCGTGCACAAAGGCACTAAAATTCGCATACATTTTTACAACGATCTGCCGCAGGCCAGTGTTGTGCACTGGCATGGCCTGATCGTACCAGAGGTGATGGACGGCCATCCACGCTATGCGATTCCGCCAGGTGGGAAATATCTGTATGAATTCGAAGTGGGCAACCGTGCGGGCACCTACTGGTTCCATCCGCATCCGCATGGACACACCGGCGAGCAGGTCTATGGCGGGCTGGCCGGGCTCTTTATCGTGACAGACGATGAAGAGCGCGCACTGAAATTGCCGGATGGTGAACGCGATGTGGCGCTGGTGATCCAGGATCGCAGTTTCACCCGCGATAACCAGTTGCGATATACAGGCGGCGGACAAGGCATGGGTGGCATGATGGGGCGGATGAACGGCTTTACCGGAGACCAGATTTTGGTCAATGGCCATCCGGACTACACGCTGACAGCCGAACGCAAGCCTTATCGCCTGCGTTTTCTGAATGGCTCCAATTCACGTATCTATAAACTTGCCTGGGACGATGGCTCGCCGTTTACCGTGATCGGTACCGACGGCGGTTTGCTCGCTGCACCGGTCAGCCGACCCTATGTCACCCTTGCCCCGGCTGAGCGTATCGAATTGTGGGTTGATTTCTCCAGCCGCAAGGCAGGGGAAGAGCTGACCCTGCGCAGCCTGTCTTTCCCCGTGTCCGGCGGTGGGGGGATGATGGGAGGCGGAATGATGGGGGGCATGATGGGCGGCGGTGGAAGCGGTCTGGCTAATGGTGCTGAATTTTCCGTGTTGAAAGTAAAGGTGGGAAAAGGCGTTGCGCAAGCAGAAAAGTTGCCCGAGCGCTTAAGTATTATCGCAGCGGTGACGCCACAGCAAGCTGGAAATTTCAAATCGCCCAGAATATTCAGCGTCACAGCGGGTCGCATGCAATGGGGTCTGAATGGCCGCGTATTCGAGATGGAAGAAGTCGCGGATGATGAAATTGTAAAACTGGGCACGACCGAGGTGTGGCAGCTTGAAAATGAAGCCACGATGGGCATGATGGGAGGCATGCCGCATCCCATACATGTGCATGGCGTGCAGTATCGAATTCTTGAGCGCAGTGTCCATCCCGCTGCGATGTCTGGGTGGAGCAGCCTGAGTGCAGGTTTTGTGGATGAGGGCTGGAAAGATACGGTACTGGTGATGCCAGGTGAGCGCGTTCAGTTGCTGCTACGTTTCAACAATTATCCGGGTCTGTTTGTTTATCACTGCCATAACCTGGAACATGAAGACATGGGCATGATGCGGAATTTCCAGATTAAGGCGTAAGCCCGAGGAGTAAAAACAACATGACTGATAAACCGAACAACACAGAGACAGGCAAGCTTGCCTTCGATGTCACTCGAAATATTCCGCTGGCACATTCTACCGGGGAAAAATGGCAGGATGCGGCGATCAAGCTCCTTGATATCGAACCTATCCATGAGGCCAATATAGACCAACATGGACGTTTGCGCATCAGCTATGACGCCTCCTTTATAGGTATTCGCGATATTGAGTTGAAAGCTGATTTTTGGTGGCGGATTAAATCTGGCTGGTATAGCTATGTGGATGAAAATGCACAAGCCAATGCATGTTCAAGCGGCGGCGCATGTTGCAATCGGCCTCCTTCAGCGTATGGCGGTAGCGGGAAGTCGAGAAAAATTAACCAGTGGCATATTCATGACTGAGCAGGAGACATCTAGCGCATGCAATTGCAGAAGCTGCGGTACAAGCGTTTCTGCGGGATTGTATTTGCACGATAAAGACGGCTCATTGTGTGAAAACTGCTTCCTTGATAAAACAGAACGCCCACCTGCATGGGAATCGCACGAAAAGGCCTACGTGTCATTGGCTGAAGCGCTAGCGGCAGCACTGGATGCGCGCGAGCATGAGACCGGTTTGCATTCCAAGCGTGTCGCCTGCCATACCATGGTGCTGGCCCGTCGTTTTAGCGACGATGAAATGACGTTGCGCCAGGTCTATTGGGGCGCGCTGCTGCATGACATCGGCAAGATAGGAACACCGGATGCCATCCTGCTCAAACAGGGTTCTCTGACGCAAGAAGAGTGGGAAATCATGCGGCAGCATCCTGAAACTGGTCAGCACATTCTCGCAAGAGTACCGCATCTTGCGCTGGCTGCGGAGGTTGTGCTGTGTCATGAAGAGCGCTTTGATGGTAGTGGCTATCCACGAGGACTTGCAGGCGAAACTATTCCGTTGTGGGCCAGATTGTTTGCTGTGATTGATACACTGGATGCAATCACATCCGACCGCCCATACCGCAAGGGACTGTCTTTTGATACGGCGAAGGAGGAGATATTGCGCATGAGCGGTAAACAGTTTGATCCTCTGGCGGTGGAGGCATTCAGCGCCGAAGAAAAAACCTTGCGTGAGATGGTGGAAGCGAAGTGCGGGATGGTGCCAGTCGAAATTGAGGCTGGCATAAACAGAAGAAAAACATGAAAACCGTCAGCACCACTTACACTTTGGCAGAGCACCTGCAAGGAAGCATCCAGGAGATTAATGTAAGCTTTTATGATGTGGTTTTGAATTACGCCACTGCCCATGCTTTAGCTGTTAATGCAGCTGGAGATGCGATGCTGCTAGCCTGGTACGATGGTAAAAATGATGTGGGGTATCCGGAAGTTCAAGAATGCACCGGCGATGTACCGGGCTGGCTGGCTTACGCTGAAAGTCATGGTGCAAATATGGCAGTCAATATTAATAGCGGCGAATTTGTTTTCGTCTTCACAACAGGACTTTAAAAATATAGGAGGCTGAGATGGCTATCGACCCGGTGTGCGGCATGACAGTATCTGATGACACAAAGTATCGGCATGTTCATCAAAGCAATACCTATCTGTTCTGCAGTGAACAGTGTCAGCATAAATTTCGAGACCATCCGCAGCAATATCTGAATCAGGACAAGGCGGTGCCCCCTGAACTCTCCACTCCAACTACGACGACAGCCACCTATACCTGTCCCATGCATCCCGAAGTGCGACAACAGGGACCGGGCACCTGCCCCAAGTGCGGCATGTCTCTGGAACTTGTAGGCATGCCTGCACCCGTATCTAAAACAGAATATACCTGCCCGATGCACCCTGAAGTCGTGCAGGATCATCCCGGCAGTTGCCCCAAGTGCGGTATGGCCCTGGAGCCGCGCACCATAGCGGGGGAAGAGGATGATGCCGAGTTGCGCAACATGACCCTGCGCTTCTGGGTCAGCACTGCGCTGGCCATTCCGGTACTGTTCAGCGCCATGGGCGCGGAGTTCTGGCATGGGGCCGTAGCGGAAATCGTGCAACCGCGCATGCGGCAGTTGCTGGAAATGCTGCTGGCCACACCGGTGGTGTTGTGGGGCGGATGGCCTTTTTTTGTTCGCGGTTGGCAATCGCTGGTCACGCGCAATTTAAATATGTTCACCCTTATTGGCCTCGGTGTGGCAGTAGCATGGGGTTACAGCATGGTGGCGGCATTGGCTCCCGGAATATTTCCGCGCGCGGTGTTCAATGCCATGGGTGTGGTGCCGGTTTATTTTGAGGCATCCGCCGTCATCGTTGCGCTGGTGTTGTTGGGGCAGGTGTTGGAATTGCGCGCGCGCAGCCAGACCAATGCCGCGATAAAATTGCTGCTTGGGCTAGCGCCAAAAACTGCACGCATTGTGCGTGACGATGGCCGCGAAGAGGATATACCGCTGGATCAAGTGCAGCCTGGCGACCGCTTGCGCATTCGTCCCGGCGAGAAAGTGCCGGTGGATGGTACGGTGGTAGAGGGCTCAAGTCATATCGATGAATCCATGGTCACCGGTGAACCGGTGCCAGTGGAAAAAAGTAAGGGAGCCAAGGTCATTGGTGCTACAGTAAACGGCACCGGCAGCCTGCTGATGCTGGCGGAAAAAGTAGGCAGTGAAACACTACTAGCGCAAATCGTGCATATGGTGGCGGAGGCCCAGCGCTCCCGCGCACCAATCCAGAAGCTGGCTGATGTTGTCTCCGGCTATTTCGTTCCTATAGTGGTACTGGCCGCTTTGATTACTTTTGTGGTGTGGTGGTTGTGGGGACCCGAACCACAATTGGCCCATGCCATGATCAACGCTGTCGCGGTGCTGATCATTGCATGTCCCTGTGCGCTGGGGCTGGCAACGCCTGTCTCCATCATGGTGGGCACCGGGCGTGGCGCGACGATGGGCGTACTCTTCAAAAACGCCGAAGCGCTGGAAGTGATGCGCAAGGTAGACACGCTGGTGGTGGACAAGACCGGCACGCTCACCGAAGGCCATCCCGAACTGGTGCATATCACAGCAGCAGCGGGATTTGACGAGGCTGAGGTGGTGAGACTGGCTGCCAGTGTAGAGCGCGCCAGTGAACATCCCCTGGCGGCGGCAATCGTGCGCGGTGCGGAAAAACGCGAGCTGAAACTGGTGACGGCTGAAGATTTTCAGTCGGTTACAGGCAAAGGCGTTACCGGCGTGGTGGAGGGGCGCAAGATTGCACTGGGCAATATCAAACTCATGCAGGATCTGGGTATTGATGCGGGTGGACTGCCGGCGCAGGCTGACGTCCTGCGTGGCGAAGGCCAGACAGTAATGTTCCTTGCTGTGGATGGTCGCATTGCCGGCATTATCGGTGTAGCCGACCCGGTTAAAGCGACCACAGCAGAAGCGATCCGCCAGCTGCACGAGGAGGGTATTCGCATCGTGATGCTGACCGGTGATAATCGAAAAACGGCCGAGGCAGTGGCTGCCAAATTGAATATTGATGAAGTGCATGCCGAGGTGCTGCCTGAGCAGAAAGCGGCGGTTGTAAAACGGCTGCAGGCAGAAGGCCATATCGTTGCGATGGCCGGGGACGGCATCAATGATGCGCCTGCGCTGGCCCAGGCTCATGTCGGCATTGCGATGGGTACAGGTACCGATGTGGCGATGGAAAGTGCAGGCGTGACCCTGGTTAAAGGAGACCTGCGCGGCATCGTGCGTGCCAGAAGAATTTCAAGCGCCACCATGCGCAACATCCGCCAGAACCTGTTCTTTGCTTTTGTCTACAACTCGCTGGGTGTGCCGGTAGCGGCCGGTGTTTTGTATCCTTACTTTGGCTTGCTGCTGTCGCCGATGATCGCTGCGGCGGCGATGAGTTTCAGCTCGGTTTCGGTAATCACGAACGCCTTGAGGCTGCGGCGTATAAGCTTGTGAGTGGTAAGTATGTCAGCGCTGCATTATTTTAGCGGATAGGTTTTCCTGCGCAGTTATTTATTGAAGGGAACATGGACATGATTGAGTCTGATACTTCATATGGTCTGTGGCCGCTGGTCATCATCAACTCACTGGTGTTCATCATTTTTGCGTTTAGCTTCACCAAGCCGAAAACGCCGCGCGACTGGCGTTCCTTCAGCGCATTCTCGGCTTTCATCGTCGCGCTGTTCACCGAAATGTATGGTTACCCGCTGACGATATATTTCCTGTCCGGTTGGTTGCAGAGTCGTTATCCCGGGGGTGGACTGGTTATCCCATGACTCGGGTCATTTGCTGGAGATGATGTTCGGCTGGCGTGCTAATCCGCATTTCGGGCCATTTCATGTTCTCAGCATGGCTTTGATCGCAGGCGGCTTCTGGCTGCTGGCTTCCGCGTGGAAAGTGCTTTATCAAGCGGTGAAGCGAAACGAGTTGGCGATCACCGGGCCTTATGCTCGCATCCGTCATCCTCAATATGTGGCTTTCGTGCTCATCATGTTCGGCTTCCTGTTGCAATGGCCGACGTTGGTGACACTGGGGATGTTTCCGATTCTGCTGTGGATGTATATGCGTCTGGCGAGTTCAGAAGAAGTAGAAATGCAACAAGCGTTTGGGGATGCATATACGCAGTATGCCGCAGCAACCCCCGGATTTTTGCCACGCTGGCGTTCGCTGTTCAAATCATAAAAATAAGGTAATAGCTTTCTAAGGGCTGCATGGTCTGCTTGAAGTGCCGAAATGCTTCGGGTAAAAAGGTGGAAATGATGAACGATAAGGCAAAAGATCCAGTGTGCGGGATGCAGGTCAGTGTAGATTCATTGGCCATTGAATATCTGGGAATGCACTTCGCATTTTGTTCACAGCAATGCCTGGATAGGTTTAACGCAAATCCGCATCTTTATATTGGTTTGCCGGGTGAGAAAGCACCTGTGCAGAAGGGTGAAGAAATTATCAAACGGCGCAGCTTCCGCCTGGAACAGCCCTTGACCGATGCTGAGGTTTGGATCCTGAGAGAAGAGTTGGGTGCCATGATGGGCATTAAGCAGATAGAGGTGGTTGCAGACGTGATTGCCATCACCTATGACTTGTTGCAGGCAACAGCAGAACAAATTGAGGCGCGCATCGGGGAAGTTGGTGTGCGTCTCGGTGCAGGATGGCAGGAGCGTTTGCAGCGCGCTTTTGTACATTATTTTGAGGACTGTGAGGTGGCTAATCTGGAAATCAAACCTCATCTGGGGCATCACTAAGTTGTGATCGTGCCGGATCATCAAACCTGTTACGGCGCTTCACATGAAGTGCCAAAGAACCATTGCGGTGATAATTTGAATCGCCAAGGCAGGCTTGCGTATGTAGCAAGAAAGAATCTATAGAAGGAGGTGCTTTATGGAAGGGCTGATTTCGTTGTTGCTGTTTGCCGGTGCGTTCTATTTGATGATGCGCTACGGCTGCGGCTCCCATATGATACACGGATCACATGGCAGCCATGGAGGTGGTTCCGGCGGGGACGCGAGTTCCAAAGATCCGGTATGTGGCATGGAAGTGGGGCCTGATATGGGCTACACAAAAGTGCATGAGCAACATACATACAGGTTTTGTTCCAGAAACTGTCTGGATAAATTTGAGGCTGATCCCGGCAAATATGTGTCGATTGCTAAACAGGAGGACTTGAAATGAAAAAAAGTATTTCATTATTGGCTGTTGCCCATGCCAGCAGCTTGTTTCTGGCGATCACCTATATGCTGTGTATCGCATTCGATCTGCTCTTCCCACAACATGCCATGTTTGAAGCATGGCGGAAACTGTTGCCGGGATTTGAGTGGCTAAGCTGGAAAGGCTTTCTGATCGGTTTGGTCGAGAGCTATGGCTACGGTTGGTACTTCGCCCTGATATGGGTTCCGTTGTACAACGTTTTTGCGCACCGGCAAGAGTCAAAGTGACGCGCTCAATGGGTGTACTTGTACAAACCAAATGGCATACTGTGAGCCTGTTGATGTCTAGGAAAGTTTCGGGCGTGTATCAAACGTCCGTGTGAATAAATGAGTACTCTTCCAACCTCTATGCACTATGTCTGGCTGCTATGGTCCAGTGCATTTTTGCTGCCTTGGCTGTTCCTCTTTATATTTTTCCCGGAGCAGCGGGGAATTATGGTTCGGATCAGCTTTATTACCGCCCCCTTCGGCTTGACGGAGCCTGTTTTTGTACCCGAATACTGGAATCCGCCTAGCCTGTTTAATCTTGCACAGACAACCGGTTTTGATCTTGAAAGCATCATATTCTGCTTTGCGATTGGCGGTGTAGGTGCCGTACTTTATAACACCATTACAGGGCGAAAACCTGTACCAGTCGAGCTCCATGAAGAGCATAACCATCGTCACCGCTTTCATATGTATGCAGTGCTTTCGCCGATTGCAGTGTTTCTTGCACTTTATTTTCTACCCTGGAATCCCATCTATCCTGCGATCGTGGCGATGCTCGCAGGTGCGGCTGCAACCGTAGCGTGCCGTCCTGATTTGAAGATCAAGACAATAATTGGCGGAGGGCTGTTCTTGGCATACTATGCAGTTTTCATGCTGGCGCTTACCTGGCTGGCACCCGGCTATATAGAAGCGGTGTGGAACCTGAAAGCACTGAGTCAAGTAACCGTAGCTGGTGTACCTGTTGAGGAGTTGTTATTTGGTTTTTCATTCGGTATGTACTGGACAGGCGCTTATGAACATATTGCGTGGAAAAAATGAACAAATTCTTCCCTATAGGATATATTGAGACCGAGCTCAGCGAGTGGACGCTTTTGTTTGGCGTGCTCAGGCCTCACCCTGAGCTGCGACTACCAGCTCGTGCAGAATTCCACACTCGGCGGCAGTATGGCTTTTACCGCATTGTGCGCGAAGCTGTGACAATTGTTTTTCCAAAGCGTGCATGGATCTGAGCCGCACCCTAACCCGCGTCAGTTGCTCGTCGATTAAGCGGTTGATGTCCCCACAATCTGCCTCAGGGTGTGCAACGAAATCTAGCATCTGCTTAATTTCGGCCAACGGCATTTCCAGCGCACGGCAGTGGCGGATAAAAGACAAGCGCTCTAGATGCGCTGCATTATAGTTACGGTAACCGTTTGCAGACCGGGCAGCTGCAGCTAATAGCCCCTCTTTCTCATAGTAACGGATAGTTTCAATATTAACGCCGGTAGCTTGGTGCAATTCGCCGATACGCATTTTTCTCTCGTTCATTAATTTTCGTTTTAATCTGTTGACTCTGTAGTCACTATAGGGTCACTATAGGGTTTCTAATATTAATACGAATGACATTTGTGAAGCAAGCAGTATCACCACAGCACCCAATAAAACATGGATAGATTAATTCGTCGAACCATTTATTTTCTCTTGATCACACTCGTGATCAACGCGGGTGGCTGGACGTTTAACAAAGAGGCCGTAGCTGACGTATGGCTCGATGAGCAACACGAACAACATAGCTTGGTCGTATACGATAATCATTCTTCAGGAGAATCCGAAGTCCTCAAACCGGTTTACCCTAAAATCCCGTGTAATCACTGGTGTCACTCTATCGGACATTTTGTGGGATTGCACAGTCAGTTGGCGTCCGTGACACCTGCGTTTGCAAGTGAGTATTCTAATCACCATACAGTTACCTTTCAGTTTTCATTCCCAAACAGTCTTTACCGCCCCCCACGCCTTCTTTCATAAGACCAAATCCAATAAATTTTTGATTTTGTTTTCGTGCGCTCGCTCGCCTTAAGTGAGTTGCCGCACGCATGTTAGAAGGAGTTACCGTGCAATTCATCACTATTTTCCGCAATCTGCAAAGCAGATTGCGCCTGATGCGACGCCTTATGGGTGTGGCATTCTTGTTCGCATTTTTTTATCCGCCTCTGGTCCTGGCGGCTTCCCTCACTCAGAAACAAGCCAGCCCGACTCTTTACTCTGCACAGGTGAATCTTCCTGCAGGACAGGGCGAGCTCACCGATAACCGCACGATGCGTCGGGACGTTCCACAGTCCATTAAAGGCACTCTTCTCCAAATTTCGGCCACCACCCTTGCTGGCACACCTGAATCAAATAGCGCGGTGCCAGTATTGGCGAAGGAAGGCACGTCATGGACGCTTGCAGATAGCGTAAGGCGGGCATTCGACATTGCGCCCGAACTGCGTGCTGCCGAGGCGGTAATCGCAGCGCGCGGGGGAGATTTATCCCAGGCCGGTGCCTGGACAAATCCCACTATTGAGGTGCGCGCCGATAACCGGCTCGGCATGGAAGACGGTCGTGGTGGTGCAGACATAACGCAAATCGCCTTCAGTCAGCCTATACCTATACGGCGACTGGCGCACCAGCAGAATGCCGCCCAGGCCAGCCTCGAAAGCGCGCAGGCAAACCGCAACGCTCAGAGGCTGCTGCTGGAACGCGAGGTGGCTCGCTTATACCATGCACTGCAATTGGCCGCGGCCAAACGCCAGCTTGCCGAGGAACGCCAGCAACTGGTCGCTGAATCACTCAACGCCTCGCGCAAGCCAGGGACAGATCGGCTGGTACGTTATCTCACACCACTCGAACGCAGGCGTCTTTCTATTCTAAGTGAGGAAGCAAACCAGACTGTAGCTGTGGCCGAGCGTGAGCAGCAGAAAGCGCTGCTTGATTTTCGTGCACTGCTTGCGCTGCCGAACGGGACACGGATAGAGCCGGTGGCACTGACTCTACCGGTAGCATCCGCTAGTCTGGCTACACTGACACGCGCACTGGATGAACACCCTGCGCTGGTGGCGGCACGCAAAGAGGCTGATGCCATGCAGTCAGGAATCGCGGTTGCTGAATCGCAGCGCCTTGCCGACCCGGTACTGACTGTGTACCGTGAAGGCGGCTATATCGCAGGCGAACGCCGCGATGCGACTGGAGTAGGGCTGAGCGTGCAGATCCCGTTCTGGAGCAGTAGTGGTATGGTCGTCAGGGCCAGGGCTGAGAGTGATCGCGCGCAGGCACAGCTTGCGGTGGCGCAACGCGACTCCCATAGCCGTCTCGAACTTGCGTACACGCAACGGCTTTTCTTGATCGAGCAGAGCGAGCGGCTACGCACCAATCTGCTTGAACCGGCACGCGAGATGTTCGCGCTCACGCGCAGCAGCTTTGCCGCCGGCGAACTCAATCTACTCACGCTGGTGGATGCCAATAACACCTATTTTGACGCTCTAGAGCGTTACCTTGAATTACAACATGAAAGCGCGCTTGCGGCCGCCGACCTGCGTCTGGCATCCGGTGTCTCGCTGCTTGAATCTTCAAAAGGAATTACACCATGATCGCTGCACTTATTCGCTTCGCGCTGATCCAGCGCCTGATGATGTTGCTTGTTGCTGCGGCTGTTGTCGCCGGTGGCTTGTGGGCATTTCGTACGTTACCGATCGACGCTTTCCCCGACATCTCGCCGCCTCAGGTGCAAGTGATCGTCAAGGCCTCTGGATTGGCACCGACCGAGGTTGAGTCGCGCATTGCATTTCCGATCGAGATGGAAATGCAGGGCATCCCGAACCTGAAGATATTGCGTTCGACCACCAAGTATGCACTCTCCAACATTATCATTGATTTCGAGGACGGCACCGATATCTACTGGGCTCGCCAGCAGGTGGCTGAACGCCTGAGTCAGGTAAAGGACGCGCTGCCCAAGGATGCCGAGGTGGTACTGGCGCCAATCGCCACTCCGTTGAGTGACATCTATATGTATCGCATTAAGGGTGAAGGCATCAGCAACAGCGAATTGCGTACTATCCAGGACTGGGTGATCCGTCCGCGGCTGCGCGCCGTGGATGGAGTGGCCGATGTGAACTCGCTCGGCGGCCTGGTGCGCGCTTTCGAGGTACAGCCTGACCCTGGCAAGCTCGCCGATCAGGGTTTGTCCATTGAAGATCTGGAGCGTGCAATCGAGCGCAATAACCGCAACGCCGGCGGTGACCGGGTAAACCGCAAGGACAAGATGCTGCTGGTGCGTACCGTGGGGCAGCTCAAGACTGCCGATGACATCCGTCGCATTACCGTGGTCACGCGCGGCGGCATACCGGTGCGTGTCGGCGATGTCGCGCGGGTTGCGGAGGGTTCACTGGTGCGCTACGGCGGTGCCACAGCGAATGGTGAAGGTGAAATCGTGACCGGCCTCGCGTTGCTGCGGGTTGGCGCAAACAGCCGCACTGTAGTCGAGGCCGTCAAGCAGGAAATCGCGCTTCTTGCCCCCTCGCTACCGAAGGGGGTCACCATCGAGCCATACTACGACCGTGCCGATCTTATCAACGCATCCGTATTCACGGTGGAGAAAGCACTCGGAGAAGCAGTGGTACTGGTGGTGGTGGTGCTAATTGTGCTGCTTGGCAACTTGCGCGCGGCGCTCACTGTGGCGCTGATCTTGCCGCTGTCGGTGTTGATTACTTTCATCCTGATGAAACTGTTCGGCGTCTCTGCCAACCTCATGTCCCTCGGCGGGCTCGCCATTGCTATCGGTATTCTGGTGGATGCAGCAGTGGTTGTGGTCGAAAACATTCACACGCAACTGGCTCAGCCACCCAAGGGCGTAAGCCGGTTGCATCTGGTTTATCGCGCCGTGGTTGAAGTTGCGACTCCGGTGCTGTCAGGTATTTTGATCATCGTGATTGTGTTCCTGCCGTTATTCACTCTCACCGGCCTTGAAGGGCGCATGTTCAAGCCGCTCGCACTGACTATTGTGTTTGCACTCATGGGCTCGCTGCTTTTGTCACTCAGCGTGATACCGGTGTTTGCGAGTTTCCTTATGCGTGGTGGCGCGCATGGCGAGGATCGCGTGATGGCGGCAATCAAGCGCGTGTATTTACCGGCGATGCGCTGGGTGCTCGCACATCGCAAGACTGCGGTGGTCGGTGCGTTCGTGCTGCTCGTGGCCGCTGCGGCACTGTTTCCGTTAATTGGCAAGGAATTCATGCCGACGATGGACGAAGGTCAAGCCATCGTGAGTCTCGAAAAAGCCTCGGATATCTCGCTCGAAGCCTCGCTCGCGCTGGATAAGCCGATCCAGATGGCGATCCTGGAAATCCCCGATGTCACTGGAGTAATTTGTCGCAGCGGTGCCGATGAACTGCGGCTTGATCCGATGGGCTTTTACCAGACCGATTGTTTCCTGCAAACCAAGCCGCGCAAGGATTGGGGATATGGGCTCGACGAATTCCAGAATAAACTGCGTGAGAAACTTGAGCCCTTCGAGGAACAAGGCGTAGAGGCAGGTTTCAGCCAGCCTATTGATATGCGTGTTTCAGAGATGTTATCCGGGGTGCGCGCCGATGTCGCTATCAAACTTTTTGGTGATGACTTCTCCGTACTTGAAAAACTTTCAGGCAAGATCGAGGAAATCGTCAAGCGCACAAATGGGTCGAGCGACGTGTTCCGCGCGCGCCTTTCAGGCCAGGGTTACCTCACGGTCAATATCAACTCGGAAAAACTCGCACGTTACGGTCTCAACAATGAGGACGTGAACGAAATGGTCGAAACCGCAGTCGGTGGCAAGGTGGTGACCGAGATCATCGAAGGCAGCCGCCGTTTCGGTGTGCAAGTGCGTTATCCGGAAGCAGCGCGCGCTTCGCCGGTTGCAATCAAGGCACTCCTCATCAAGACCCCCGGTGGCGCGATGGTGCCACTCGGTATGGTCGCCGACGTGCGCGAAGTTGATGGCCCGGTACTGATTCAGCGCGAAGCGGCGCGCCGACTCCTGACCGTGCGTAGCAATGTCGAGGGACGGGACGTGGTGAGTTTTGTCGAGGAGTTGAAGTCGGCCATTGAGCGTGAAGTGAAGCTGCCCGAGGGTTATCACATCAGCTACGGCGGTCAGTTCGAGAACCAGCAGCGCGCAGCAGCGCGGCTGGGGCTGGTCGTGCCGATTTCAATTGCGCTGATCCTCTTTATGTTGTTCACAACCTTCGGTTCTCTACGTCAAGCGGGACTGATCCTGCTCAACATCCCGTTCGCGCTCATCGGCGGTGTGGTGAGCCTTTATCTTTCGGGGCTGTATTTGTCAGTACCTGCCTCGGTTGGCTTTATCACATTGTTCGGTGTAGCGGTACTGAACGGTGTGGTGATGGTGTCGTATTTTAATCAACTGCGCGAGGCTGGTCGCACTGTATTGCAAGCCGTGCAGGAAGGCGCGGAGCGAAGGCTGCGGCCAGTATTGATGACCGCGCTCATTGCCTCGCTTGGGCTCATGCCGATGTTGCTTGCAACCGGCCCCGGCTCTGAGTTGCAACGACCACTGGCAGTTGTGGTAATTGGCGGGCTGTTCACCTCGACACTGCTTACGCTGCTGCTATTGCCTACACTCTATGCATGGGTCGAGTCGCGCTCAGAGCAGCGAGTTAAAAATTCAAAAGGAAAAACATTATGAAAAACCTTATGTTGATTGCACACGCTGATGTTAAACAGGCACTTGCAGATACACTGCGCAATCTTGAGCAGGTGTCGGATTTTACCTTCACAAACATTGAGAGCCACAGCGTTCAAAGTGAGTATGACACGGCACTATTCGCGCGCGACCGCGTGGTCGGCTACACCCCGCAGGTACGCGTGGACATCCTGTTGCATGATGCTGACGTGGACGATGTCTTGCAGGCACTGCGTGCCGCTGGCTGCGGACTGGCGGGATGCGCCATGTACCAGATTACTGCGGTGGAAAAGCAGGGCTCGTTATGACGCAAACTGTGTTGCAACTGGAAAAAATTATGTATGTGCAATACTGCAAGGATGATTCAAGCAAGATATTGAAACTTAAATATCAAGGCTTGGAATTGATTTACGTAAACGATTTGGGGGAACCATGAGTGATGCAAAGAAAAGTACTGGTTGCGGTTGCCACACCGAGGATGGTTTCAGTGGCCCCTGGTGGCGCTTCCCGCCCTTACGTAATGCACTGACGAGCGGATTGCTGGCAGGAATTGCTTATCTTGTCTCATACTTAGGCTGGATCGGCAACGATGGCGAAGTCGCTCTGTATATTCTTGCCATGCTGGTGGGTGGTTATTACTGGGTGCGCGAAGGGCTGGAGGAGCTGATACGAGAACGAGTAATCGGTATCGACATACTGATGCTGGCAGCAGCAGTTGGCTCCGCGCTGCTTGGCCTGTGGGACGAGGCGGCGGCGCTCGTAATCTTGTACAGCGCTGCGGAAGGTACCGAGGAATATACCTATGCTCGTACTCGTTCAGCTATTCGCGCGCTGCTCGATCTCGCCCCCAAGGAAGCACGCCTCATCAAGGACGGACAGGAAGTAACCGTACCTGCTGACAGCCTGATAATAGGTGACCGTTTTCTGGTACGTCCCGGTGAAGCCTTGGCCACCGATGGCATCATCCGCGCCGGAAATTCCAGCCTTGATGAATCGCCAGTGACCGGGGAATCCGTGCCGGTGGACAAGGGGCCTGGCATGACCGTCTTCGCCGCCAGCCTCAACCGCCAGGGGGCGCTGGAGGTGGAGGTGACGGCAACCTTCGCCAACAACAGCCTGTCCAAGATTATCCATCTGGTGGAACAAGCGCAGGATCGCAAGGGCAAGGCGCAGCAATGGATCGAGCGTTTCGGACAGCGCTATACCCCGGCAGTACTGGGGGCATCTTTCCTGTTGATTGCCGTGCCTTGGCTATCGGGTTTGCCGATGGAAGCGTGGTACATGCGCGCCGTGCTGCTGCTGGTGGCGGCAGCGCCATGTGCCTTGGTAATGTCCACGCCGGTCGCGATGGCTGCCGGCATCGGCTCTGCGGGGCGGCGCGGCATCTTGATCAAGGGTGGTGTGCATCTGGAACACCTGGGCATGATCAAGGTGGTGGCATTCGACAAAACCGGCACGCTCACTCACGGCAAACCGGCTGTGACAAATGTCATGCCGCTGCAAGGTGGAGAACTGCAACTGATCAGCATCGCCGCCGCTCTTGAAAAGTATTCTGAACACCCCTTGGCGCGCGCTATCGTGGCGGATGCTCTGGAAAAAGGTGCAACGCCGGCACCAGTAATCGATTTCGAGGCACTCGCCGGATCCGGCGCACGTGGCAAAGTACTGGGAGAAACCTGGCATATCGGCAGTCCCGGGCTGCTGGCCAGTTTGAACGTAGATCTGTCACAGGTACAGGAATCAATTGATGACTTGGAAAATCAAGGTAAAACCGTGGTGCTGGTGGGTAAGCGCGATGGAATTATTGGCCTGATCGCCTTACGCGACCAAGTGCGTGAAGGAGCACGCGAGGCAGTGGCGGGATTGCATGCACAGGGCATACGGGTGGTCATGCTCAGCGGTGACAACAAGCGGGCTGCGGAGGTCGTGGCGAAGACGCTGGGCATAACCGAGGTGCGTGCGGGTCTCAAACCGCACGAAAAGGTGGATGCCGTGCGCGAACTGGAGCGGCAATATGGACATGTGCTGATGGTAGGTGACGGCGTCAACGACGCTCCGGCATTGGCCGCCGCCACCTGCGGTGTGGCGATGGGCGTGGCGGGCAGCGATGCCGCCATCGAAGCGGCAGACGTGGCGCTGATGGCCGAAGACCTTTCCAAAGTTGGCGAAGCACTATTGCTGGGCCGCAAAGCCAGGCGCGTGAGCGTACAGAACATTGTGTTTTCCGTAGTGGTGCTGGGCGTGATGATTCCGCTTGCACTGACCGGCATCTTGAGCATCGCAATCACTGTGCTGGTGCACGAGGCAAGCGAGCTGCTGGCAGTGGCGAACGGTTTGCGTGTGGCAAGGCGTGATTAACGTGACGAGGAGACTATCATGATGTGGGAATACGGGATGGGTTGGGGGTGGCTGGGAATGGGGCTGTTCTGGCTGGTGCCGGTTTTGTTGATTGTAGTGGCGGTCAAGTATCTTTAATCCCGACGGGGGTGGCGGAAAATCCGGCAAAGCGCGGGAGGTGCTGGAAGATCGGTATGCACGCGGAGAAATCGGCCGCGAGGAATATCTGCAAAAACGGGATGATCTGAAACAATATTAATAAAAAAGTAAATGGCCTCTGCGGTTTGTTGTGGACTATCGCTCAAAAATAATATTGCAAATGATTCTCATTTGCAATATTATTTGCACAAGTTGATGCTGAAACATCTTCCATCACTGAATAAGCCCGAAATTCGCACAAAGCGAGGCAGGCAAGCCGAACAACGGTAATCGAACCCAAAAAAGGAGGACTTGATGAATTTTAGAAAATTAATTGTTCACGCTGCGCTCACAGCGATGATGACCGGCTTCACTACATTGTCGTTTGCCGTGGAATACCCGATAGGCGCACCGCAGCAACGTAACGGTATGGAACTCGGCGCCGTTTATCTGCAACCGGTGGAAATGGAGCCTGAAGGCATGATGCGCCCGACTAGGGAGTCCGACATCCATATGGAGGCAGATATCCATGCTTTGGCCAGCAATCCGAACGGTTTTGACGAAGGCGCCTGGATACCCTATCTGGGCATCAAATACGAAGTAGAGAAGATCGGCAGCAATGAAAAAATCAGTGGCGATTTCATGCCGATGGTGGCTAACGATGGCCCGCACTATGGTGACAACGTCAAGCTCAAGGGGCCGGGGAAATACCGTGTCAAATACACCATCTCGCCTCCGTCAGCAGACTCCCACTCTCACTTCGGCCGCCATACCGACCGATTGACCGGCGTGCGCCCCTGGTTCAAGCCTTTTGAAGTGGAATATGAGTTTACCTATGTCGGCATAGGTAAAAAAGGTGGGTACTAAAATGGGCAATGGCAGCGCTGCACGCCTCTGCTTGTTGGTGTCCATCGTCGTCGCTTTTCCCGCTTTGGCTACAGAGGAAAGCGAGCTCAAGCTGCAACGCATTATGCAACGGATGGAAAAACTTGAGAAACGCAACGACGAGCTGGAGAAGGCAATGCATACCCGTGGTACGGGCGCCAACAGTCAAATCGAGGAGCGCCTGAAAGAGCTGGAAAACTACAACACGCGTCTCGATTCTGCGCTATCCACCGAAGAAGTAAGCGATAAAGAGCCGGAGCTTGCCACACGCCTCAAGGCGGTGGAATACCAGACACTGGATATCCAGAAACAGGCCAAGGTGATCGATTCAATCGAAGGGTTTTCCGCTGCGGCGAACTTCACCTCGGTGGCCCAGCATGCGAGCGGAATCAATGACAGCGGTACCCAGTTAAATTACCGCACCGATATCACGGTCACCACGCCCAAGGTCAAGACTGGCGATACCGAAAGCAAGGTGTTCAGCCATTTCAGGGTTGGCCAAGGCAAAGGTTTAAGCGACAAGTTTACTTCCTTTGTGGGGCCCAATGCCACCTCGTTCCAGCTCGGTTCGGTGGTCGAGCCTGAATCCAGCGCGATGATGCTGGCGCAGGTCTGGTACCAGGCGGATATACCGATGCCGTTCGGCGGCTTCAAACCGCACTCGCGAGAAACCCTCACCGTCAATTTCGGCAAGATGGATCCCTTCGCATTTTTCGACCAGAATGCGGCGGCCAACGACGAAAACCGCCAGTTTCTGGCCAGCACATTTGTGCACAATGCGTTGCTGGATAATCCGCTGGCAGCCAATATCGGCGCCGACGGTTTCGGCTTCACGCCGGGTTTCCGCGTGTCCTACTACAACTGGAGCACCAAGCCAGAAACCTATAGACTTTCTTTGGGTTTATTCGGCGCGGGCCGGAGCGCGAATTTCAGCGACTCATTCAAATCGCCCTTCGTGATCCTGCAGGCTGAAACCAGCCAGCGCTTCTTTACCGGGCTGCTGGGCAACTACCGGATTTATTTGTGGAGCAACGGACAGGCGCCTACCTTTGCCAAAGGGGAGACAGCCGTCCATAGCGGAGTCGGATTCAACTTTGACCAGCGCATCGACGATGGCATCACGCTGTTTGGTCGCCTCGGCACTGGCAGTGGTGATCGTTTGCCTTTTGATCGTACTGCCAGCTTGGGGGCGGAATTCAACGGCAGTTATTGGAGCCGCGGAGCCGATGCCATTGGCCTGGCTGGCGGATACAACCGCACCAGCGAGGATTTTCGTAACCAGTCCGCCACGCTCGACGCAAACGCTGACGGCATACCCGATTACGGTTTTGCCGCCATGGGCTGGGAACAGCTGATGGAGATCTATTACCGTTACCGTGTGCATAAGGGCTTTGAGCTGACCGGCGATTTTCAATACATCAACAACCCTGCGGGAAACACCGACGCACTGCCTGTGAAGATTGTCGGCGTGCGGGCGAATTTGGCCTTCTGAGGAGCCGATCAACATGCATGCAAAAAATAAATTTTTACTAAGATTACGCAACACTTTTTGCTGGCAACTGCGCAGCAATGCCTTCCGCCCTGTTGCATTAGCGGCAGCGATTTTCCTGTTCATACCGATGCAAGTGTCTGCCGCAGAGCTGCTCACCCTGACGGTGGCGGCCAGGGACGGGAAGCTCATTCCCGATACCTTGAATATCCCTGCCGGCGTGCGTTTCAAGATCGTGCTGCGCAACGAAGGGCGCGACGCAATCGAGTTTGAAAGCCTGCAACTCAGAAAAGAAAAAGTGCTCTCTCCAGGTGCGGAGTCCTTCGTGGTCATCGCCCCGTTAAAACCGGGAGAGTATGACTTTTTCGATGAATTTCACCCCGACACAGGTCGTGGTCGCATCATTGTGAAATAAGGGAGTTACAAATGGGTAATGCGCTTTTTATTGTGTGGCGAGAAACCATCGAAGCGATGCTGGTCATCGGCATACTGCACGGCTGGTTGAGCGCCCGTCCAGACGCACGCGCCGGATTTCCCTGGCTGTGGGGCGGCATAGCGGCTGGCCTGGGGTTGGCAGTTTTTCTGGCGGTGATGATCATGGATATTCAGTCGTGGGTTTCTGCCAGCGCGCTGGAATGGTTTCAGGCCATTATGCCGCTCGTCGCCTGTGGCCTGATTTTCCAGATGGTGTGGTGGATGCGCCGCCACGGCGCCGGATTGAAAAAGGAATTGGAAGCCGGCATGGCCAGTGCCGCCGACAAGGCCAACTGGCTGGGCATCGCAGTGCTGGCAGCAGTGGCTGTGGGTCGTGAAGGCGCAGAGGCAGTCGTGTTTCTGTACGGAGCGGTAGACAGCACAAATGCCGACATTGCCATAGGTGGCGCGCTGGGCTTTATGCTCGCCCTCGCTGCTTACTGGCTGCTTTCACGCGGCACTCGCTTTGTTTCGTGGCGCGCCTTTTTTCGTGTCACCGAAATTTTACTCCTGCTGCTCGGCGGAGCATTACTGGTAGACGGCGCAGAAAAGCTCGTCGGACTGGAAGCGCTGCCACCCCTGGCTGACCCGCTGTGGAACACGGCTTTCCTGCTGGACGACAGCACGCGCGGCGGCGGTCTTGTCGCGGCCTTCAGCGGTTACCGTGCGGCACCATCGGGTATGGCTTATGCGCTACTGGCGACCTATTGGACACTGGCTATTGCGGTGCTGCTCAAGCTCAAACCGAAAAAGAAAACCGCATGAACACACTGACCGATAAAATTAAAATGACAGATGTGCCTCCTGAGGCCAGCCGCCTCGCCCGCCTTGGGCTAGCCATGAGACGCTACCGTATTGCCATTCTTGCAATGCAATGGGGTATCGTGCTGTGCTATCTCGCGCTGGTAGCCATACCGGCTTTTCTGCCGCTGCCGCCGGATCAAACCCATATCTGGAACAACCTCACCCGCTTTGCCCAATTTGCGTTCTGGGGAATCTGGTGGCCTTTCGTCATTCTTTCCATGATGGCGCTTGGACGTATGTGGTGCGGCGTGCTGTGCCCGGAAGGTGCGATTACCGAATGGGTCTCGCGCTACGGCATGGGTCGGGGCATTCCCCGCTGGATGAAGTGGGGTGGATGGCCATTCGTGGCGTTTGTCATGACTACCGTTATCGGTCAGATGACCAGCGTGTATGAATACCCAAAGCCCGCGCTGCTTATTCTGGGCGGCTCGACAATTGCTGCAATTGCGGTGGGGTTGATCTGGGGTCGGGAAAAACGTGTCTGGTGCCGGCATTTGTGTCCGGTTTCAGGTGTATTCGGACTGCTGGCGAAAATTGCTCCAGTTCACTTCAAGGTCGATCGGGCAATGTGGGACGCATCTCCTGCCGGTCATCGCACCAGCCGCCAGCATGTTGTCAATTGCGCGCCATTGATCAACATCCGCCGCATGGAAAGTGCCTCGGCCTGCCATATGTGCGGCCGCTGTGCCGGGGAACGGAATGCGGTGCAGCTCGCCGTGCGTTCACCCGGCAGCGAAATCATCGGCAATCGCTCCGCTGGAAACAAGGACAGAGAACTGGACACCTGGGCGGCCCGCTTGCTGGTGTTTGGCATGCTTGGTGTGGCGCTTGGTGCCTTTCAGTGGAGTGCATCTCCGTGGTTCGTTACCGCGAAGCAGGCTGCGGCAGAATGGCTCGTCAATCATGAAATTTGGTGGCCGCTCAGGGAGCCGGGACAATGGTGGCTGCTCACCGATTATCCCGAGGCAAACGACGTTTTCACCTGGCTGGACGGCGGCATGCTGCTCGCCTACATTGGTGTTGAAACATTTATTGTCGGCGGTTGGATATGGCTTTGTCTCAAATTGACTGGTTTGATGACGGGGCTCGCCTGGCAGCGTCTTGCCCTGACCCTTGTCCCTTTTGCCGGATTCAGCGTTTTCGTAGGCCTAAGCTTGCTTACCACAGGCCAACTGGCTGCGGAAGGATTGACTGTGCCATGGGCACATAGCGCACGCATCACTTTGCTGGTATTGGCCGCGCTGTGGGGTGCAAGTCTGGCATGGCGGATGGCTCAAGGTCATCGCAGCGTAGCATTAGCGGGAATATTGCTTGCTACTCTCCTACCGATTGCAGCTTGGAGCACACAGTTTTTTATCTGGTGAATCACATTCTGTCATCAAAATTCGAGCTAAACCTAACTGCGAAGAGAGTCCAATTCAGCCGGGCTTTGAACGGAAATAAATGCACGACGTACCTAGCCAACAAGCGTAAATCAATAACACTCCTCGTGGCTTGCCGCGAGGTATCAACAGCATCAATCTGAATTCTCTGTCAGATCAAGCCTGAGCTAATCCATATGCAGATTATTCACCAAAAGCATTCACGGTGATTCAGTTGTCGTTTTACTGATCAAATCTGCTGGAATACTTACCAAAAATTTGGCAAATCCTTGTGAATTGACACCGTATAAGTAACCGACTAATTTGTTTGAGAATATTAAATTATTTTAAATTCAATTTAATCGCTTGTTATTGCTGAATTTTTTGTACTCTCCCAGAGTTTAATGCTCTGTCTAAGATTATAATGGCATGGTACAGCATTCAGAGCATCTGAACTTCCTGGCAGGGTTAGTCTGGACCCTTGATGCTAATCTGAGCGAGTTCCCGCTTAGCTGGCTTGAGGCCCTGGTATGGGTACGTAACATGAACAAAGAGCATGCCTGTGGTTTCTCGGATTGGCGTCTGCCTAACTGCCGTGAGCTACGCAGTCTGGTCAGTCACCAGACCCGTCGTCCGGCACTGCCGAAGGGCCATCCTTTTGTGAACGTGTTCCCTGGCTGGTACTGGTCTTCCACGACTGCTGCAATTTCCGCCAGCCACGCGTGATATGTCAGCATGGACGGTGCACGCATGTTTTATGGCGGCAAGGACCAGTCTTTTATGGTCTGGCCGGTTCGCGGAAGGGGAGTTGTGTTGCCAGCTACCGGACAGAAGCAGTGTTACGATGCTGAAGGCAAAGAAATTCCATGCCTGGGGTCAGGTCAGGATGCAGAGTTCCATTTTGGTACCCCGTGGCCGGAACCCCGCTTCCTGCCTGAAACGGAAAGCATTATTGACCGAGTCACCGGTTTGCGTTGGCTGCGCAATGCAGATTTGATCGGTGGAGCAACAACCTGGCCGGAGGCCCTGCTAGCAGTTAAGGGATTGCAGCATATTGCGCCAGATGGTATTGAATGGCGACTTCCCAACATCAACGAACTGGAATCCTTGGTCGATTGTGCGAGACACAGTCCCGCTCTGCCTATGGGACACGTTCTTATTCATCTCAGTGAAGGATATTGGTCTACTACCAGCAGCATGTACGAACCGGATTGGGCGTGGGCACTTTACCTGGACAAGGGTGCGATTGGGGTGGGGCAGAAGAGTGGACGTCACTTCCGGGTGTGGCCTGTGGCAGACTCGCTCAGGTCATAGCAGGATTTAGCAACCATTCAGGCAAATTCGTTACGCCAGATTCAACTCGCTTACTGAATTGTAATCATGACGTCATCTTGGCGTATGTAGCTAAAGATTAGTATTCAACTAATCCTTAACGATAGAGACAATCAGATGATACAAATCCTTCCAAATTGGCATCCCATTTTTGTACACTTTACTGTTGCACTGCTCAGCTTGGCGGTTTTGTTTTCGCTCGTGAATATATGGTTACGTGAAGGAAAGCTCAAGGAGCAGTGGCGGATACTTGCACGATGGAACCTCTGGCTAGGCACGGCATTTGGTATTGTTACCGCTCTGGCCGGGTGGGATGCCTACAATACAGTGATGCACGATGCCCCTTCACATGCTGCAATGACTGTACATCTCTACTGGGCTCTTGCGACTCTTTCGGCGTTTGTGCTGTTAAGCCTGTGGTCTGCCTGGAATGTGTACAATCAGAAGAAAACTGGCATATTGTTTTTAGCATTGCTGCTGGCGGGAGGTGGTTTGCTCGTAAGCACTGCATGGCATGGTGGAGAGTTGGTTTATCGCTATGGACTTGGCGTTATGTCGTTGCCGCAGGCAGAAAATGATGGGGATGGGGACGGGCACGATCATGACCATGCACACGAGACTGAGCACGTGCAGGAAACTATTTCGGCCATTAAGGCGAATACTTCTGAGACCAAGCCGGCAACATCAGAGAAGGCAATCAAGCAGCATAGCGATGATGGACACGCTCACGACCACTAACCATGAGCTATGCACAGGCTAACGTGGTTTGGACTGTAGCAAGTGGATGTGCTGGTTGATAGTTTCTATATTGAGTGTTTGCAAGGCCGATGCTATACCGCAACAGAGCTTGTGCCGGTTCCGGATGAGTTGCCCCTGGAGCAGACAATATCCAAAGATCGTGGCAATCAATAGCATGATATGAAGGTGAATCATGGCAATCGATCCAGTATGCAAAATGAATGTGGTGCCAGAAAAAGCAGCAGCCAAGGAGGAACATGCCGGTCAGGTGTATTACTTCTGCTCCGCTAACTGCCACAAGGCGTTTGTCACCGAGCCACAGAAGTATGTTGCCGGCGTGCCGAAGGGTAAGGCGTAGTCAGGCAGCACAGGAACGGCTGATAATCTGCACTTCAGCCATTTTCGTGGATGCCATTGCACGGAATATTATGGTAGCTGTCTATTCCGGCATAGCGGGTGACGATATCATGGTGGTGCAACCAGTGTATCCTGAGGAGAGGGGATGAATCAATCATCGCGCATCGGTGTGGTGCTTAGCTCGGGAGGCGGGCGGGGAGTTTATGCCCATACGGGCTTTTTGCTTGCGCTGGAAAAGTTGGGAATTCAAACTGCTGCCATCTCAGGTTGTAGTGCCGATGCATTGGTAGGCGGAGTTGCGGCCAGCGGCGCAAATATCCATCATTGGGCGGAAACATTGGCACAGGTGCGTACACAGGAATACTGGAGCCCGGATTCATGGTTGCAGTTCTTTTAACGATTTGTGGTGAAAAAGGGGCGGGGTTATACCTGACATAAGTAGTTTAATTCATACTTATTAAGTAATAATGCTCATATGAAAAAAATTTCTGAAAAACTATTGCTACCATTATTTGATTAAAATAATCATCATGAGAAATGAGAAATATATTCAAAATTTCAACACAGAAACCATAAAACCTTAAGATCCAGTCACCATTGAAGCTCTATAAACATGCCTAAACTGACTAAATTTCTTGCCATCCTATTTATATTACTTTCTTTCACAGCGAATGCTTCGACCGACAAGCAGGATTTGCCATTGGCTCCTCTTCGTATTGGATTAACTCCGGTATTTCTTGATGATCAAGCAGCCTTTTTGAACAAATGGCGTGATTATTTGCAACACAAACTTGAACGCCCTGTCATTTTTGTACAGCGAGGCAGTTACCGTGAAGTGGTTGATCTCCTACGTGATGGGAAATTGGAGTTTGCCTGGCTTTGTGGCTATCCCTATATACGCAACAAAAGACAGTTTCATCTTGTCGCTGTACCACTCTACCAGGATGAACCGGTTTACCATTCTTATCTGATCGTGCCAGCTACCGACACAAAAACAACTTCGCTTGCCGATCTGCGCGGTAAGGTATTCGCCTTTTCAGATCCTGACTCCAATTCAGGCTACCTCTACACTGCATACTTGTTGGCCAAACAAGGCGCTATGCCTGCCACATATTTTTCAAAAAGCTTCTACACCTGGAGTCATCGCAAAGTTGTTGAAGCTATCGCAGCAGGCTTGGCACAGGGTGGGTCGGTAGATGGCTACGTCTGGGATACGCTTTCCAGAACACATCCGGAACTGACTTCACGTACCCGCGTCGTGAACGAATCCCCAAAATTCGGTTTCCCGCCTATCGTGTCATCCAGATCTGTTTCAAAACATGATATTGCTTCGCTGCAGGAGGTAGTGACACAGATGAAATATGACAAAGAAGGCGCCTACCTGCTGAACGAATTCAACCTGAACGGTTTTGTACCCGGCAATCCGCATCTTTTTGATAGCATCAGTGATATGTATCATTTTGTGGAACAAATGCGCACCCATGCTGCACCTTAAGGATATCAGCCTCGGTTACAAAATTCCGTTACGCGTGGCTATATTGGTCATCGTAACTGCCAGCGTTTTAGCGCCGGTTCTGGTTTATCGGAGCATCGGTAATTTACGCGATAATATGATTGCCAATGCTGACAGTCTTGGACATTTGATTGCAGATACTTTGACCGAACCCATCTTGCATGACGATGTGTGGAGGGCTTTTGAAATCATCAATATTCCTTTTAGTATTCCACAGGATCAAACCCGTGACCAGGGAGCTGAATATATATTGGTGCTTGACGCAAGCAACAAGGTTTTTGTTTCGACTAAGCCGAAACGATTTCCGATATTAAGCGACCCTCTGACCATAGAGCCCAACCTTTCACCTGTCGTAAATAACCCACCCGACTTGCATGCTCCTGAACCTGTCATAATTGATACGCGCCAGTTGAGCTCATTCTATCTCGCAACAGCAATACAGTCTGATGGAGTACGCCTTGGCACCCTGATCGTAAGCTATTCCAAGGAACCTTTTGAAAAGCGTTTCTACAGCCTCACCAAATCTGCCATTATGATCACCCTGCTGGTACTCGCCGTGCTCTTGCCATTTGGAGTGTATTGGGCAAGAAAAATGGCTGCACCGTTGTTGCAGCTTTCTGAAACCATGAACAGAATCACACCTAATCTACCCGAACTGGATGACATTAATCTTGAGGAAACCAAAGATGAAATTGGACAGTTGGCAAAGTCATTCAGGACGATGCTTGGTGAACTCAAAGGAAAAGAACAACTACAACAACAGATCATCATATCGGATCGATTGGCAGCTATTGGGCGCTTGGCCGCAGGTGTTGCGCATGAAATAAACAACCCCCTGGGCGGTATGCTCAACGCTATAAGCACTTATAAACGGCATGGCATACAAGATACGTTAACCTTAAAAACACTGTCCATCCTTGAGAGGGGTCTGCAGCAAATCAAGGAAACAGTTGCAGCACTACTAGTTGAAACCAAAACGCAGACACGCTCATTTGACCTGAATGATGTAACAGATATCTGTACTTTGGTGCAGTCTGATGTATCAGAGAAACAGGTTAAGCTTACTTGCAATATCGATATCACCAAGGCGCAACCTGTCTCGTCCACACTGGTTCGCCAAATTATCATCAATCTTTTGCTGAACGCTATTCACGCGACACAATCCCAAGGATATGTTCACCTGCACATCTGGTGCGATAGCACGGATCTGTGCATCGAAGTATCAAATGATGGGTCATATATCCCCAAAGAAAAAATATCCTATCTATTCGAACCCTTTACCTCTTTAAATCAGGGAGGGAATGGCTTGGGATTATGGGTAATTTACCAGATCGTGCAACAACTTGGTGGCGTCATCACCGTGCAAAGCAATCACGATGATACCCGTTTCACCATTCAAATCCCATTACAGGAACCACATGAATAAATTGTCACAACCGCGTATTTGTCTGGTCGAAGACGACGAAATCATGGGCGAGTCGCTGTGCGATCGCTTCGAACTGGAAGGTTTTCAAATCGATTGGCATCGTAAAGGCATGGATGGCTTACTCGCATTACGAAAGCAACATTACGATCTGGTCATAAGCGATATCCATTTACCCGACATCAGTGGGGATGAAATTTTTATCCAACTGCTCGATGAAAAACTCGCTCTGCCTCCATACCTCTTTATTACCGGGTACGGCTCAATCGACCGTGCAGTTCGATTACTCAAGCTTGGTGTCGCCGATTACATCAGCAAGCCATTTGATCTGGATTTGCTGGTTGAAAAAGTCCACCAGCTTTGCCCAGTGCAGGCCGATGCCCACGGTAACGGCAACCACATTTCAGATACACTGGGTATCTCGCCCATCATGCGGAGTATAGAAAACTCAATTCCTCGCCTCGCAAAACTGGCCAGCACCATCCTTATTACAGGCGATTCCGGTGTGGGCAAAGAATACGTTGCCCAGCTTGTCCATAAACATGCGAGCAAAGACAGCGGCGCACCTTTCGTCGCAGTAAATTGTGGTGCGATCACCGAAACCCTGCTCGAATCCGAACTATTCGGCCATGAAAAAGGTGCCTTCACGGGAGCTGCGCGTTCGCGCAAAGGTGTGTTTGAGCAGGCCCACAAAGGCACCCTGTTTCTCGATGAAATTGGGGAAATGTCACTTACCATGCAGGTCAAACTGTTGCGCGCGATCCAGGAGCGATGCATCGTTCGTGTAGGTGGTGAAACAACCATACCGGTTGATGTGCACCTGATCTGCGCCACCAACCGTGACCTGAAAAACATGGTCGAGGCCAGCACCTTTCGCGAAGACCTTTATTACCGCATCCACGTCATCCGCCTGCGTATCCCGCAACTGCGGGAGCGCAAGGAAGACATCCTGTGGTTTGCCCAGCTGTTTCTAAAACAGTGCGCGCAGTTAAGCGGGGAAAACCACGTGATCTCACCGTCTGCCGAACGTGTGCTGCTTGATTATGAATGGCCCGGCAACCTGCGCGAGCTTAAACACAGCGTGGAACGCGCGTGCATTCTTTCACATGGCCCCATGCTACTGGAGCATGATTTTTTTGACGATATGAGCCTGCCGTTGCCTGATTATGGCGCGATGGAAGAAGCGGGCACAGCAGATGGATCTCTCACCAGCTATCTGCGCGAATGCGAACATAAATTCATCCTGCAATCCCTCAGGCATCATCTGTGGCATTTTGGCAATACCGCGTCTGCACTGGGCATTAGCCGTAAAAACCTGTGGGAAAAAATGAAAAAACTCGACATCCATGCCGACAAATCGATAGAGGATTAGACGATTAACAGGGAAGCACTACAGCCTGTATTAGAATATGGTCGGCAATTGCCTCGACAGCATCGTGGGTGAAACGGAATGCGGCACCGCCTATCTCTGTGTCATTCGACACCACCGTTTGCAGCAGCCCGTCCCGTCTGAACAAAGGCTGACTGTTATTGTCGGTACGCAAGGTTTCCAGACCCGGCAACGGCGAGTGGTCGAAACCTACCGCCAGCACCAGATCGCAAGGCCCTAGATGTTGCGCCAACGCAACAGGGTCAGGTTGTGTGCATTGCGGTGTTTCGCATAACAGCCCCCAGCGCTCGTTGTTGGCGATCAAGGTTTGCGGACAACCGTTCTGGCGCAGGTTCCAGGTGTCCGAACCTTCCTTGTCCATGTCAAAAGCCTTGTGCGCGAATTTGATGACAGCGACCCGGATACCGCGAAAATCAAACTCCTTGACCAGCTTTGTCACTAACGCGCTGCGCCCGCTTCCGTAGCCGCAAATTCTGTATATCTTCATTTGGTTACCTCAATTATTGCTCTAAAACCTATTTAATATAACTAAATATAATCAGCATGTTAATGCAATTTTATTGCATGCCACTAATTTATATCAGGCGCATGAAGCGCATGAGCTATACCCGGTAATAATTCAGCCATAATCAGCGCAAAAAAAACGGGGCATCCGAAGATGTCCCGCTCTCAATGTTGCGCCTGATATCAAACTGTATATAAGCGGCTTTTAAAACTGACGGTATTTTTATATTCGCCGCTGCTCACCTTGCGCAGGCTGGCCCATGCCCCCTTATAGTAGGGGATGATATTACGGTCAACTGCTTCGGTAGTCACGTCACCCATCACACCATTGAAGTGCCCAAACTGCATGAATACCTGATTACGCTTCATAGTTGGCACGATGTACGCCATTGAGTAAGTAGAGCCGTAGTCGTTAAATACCTCGACAATATCACCACTGGCAATGCCCAGCTCCTGTGCATCCTGGGGGCTGATCTCCAGCGGAGCCATTGGCCAGCGCTCTTTGGTTTCCGCAGCATATCCGTTACTTGCTTCCTGTTCGTGATACATGGTTTGCCAGGCTTCGTTGACGCGACCACTGTTGATCCAGAAACGATACTTGTTCTTCTGGCCTTGCACCGCGGGTAACAGCCCTTGCCATGGTGATGCCTGGAAGTGCGCCAGTCCGTCATCAGTACCAAACTTGTCGGTATAGAGCATATCGGTACCGATCAGTTTGCCATGTTTAACTTCTTTGATCGGCAACTGCACGCCGTTGTTACCGGCAGACGCAAGCAACGCGTAAGTCGCCAGATTGCCGGTGTCGCCGCCCTGGCTATGAATCACACCACCCACATCTTTCGCTCCCTGCATACGGAAGCCGTCGTTGAAGGCATCTTCTTCGCTTTTCCACTCGAAACCCTTGAAGCGATCGGCCATCTTGGCATTACCTTCAGCTTTGTACATTGCCTTCAATGTATTGGCGATATCGGCAGCAATCAGGCTGTCCGCTTTGGCAGAACCCGGTGCATCCATGAATTTTTGTGACAGGCGGAGACGGCGCTCACCGTTCATCGAAGTCAGATTAATTTCACCCGGATGCGCTGCCGGTAGCAATAGGTGTGCTGCCTGTTCCAGCATGGTCGGATATAGATTGATGGCAACCACGAACAGACCGCCCTTGTTTGCTATGGCGTCATAAATTACGTCCACCATTTGCTCAGTGGTCGCACCACGATTTTTTTGCATCGCTTCCTTGACGATCTGGGAGCGACGCAGCACGACTTCGCGGAATTGCTCGGTGTTGCACGTACTTTGGAACGGATTCGCGGCCCAAGCGGTGTAGATCATGCCTTTTCCGGCAATGATTTCCTGATCGTTGTAAAGCTTTTCGCCAGTAGGGTGGGGCGGGCGCGCATAGCCCTCCTGGTGACCGCCCATACGCACACAACCGGTACCACGACGACCACCCACGTTATGCGTGGCAATAACCAGATTGAGCAGTGAGGACTGGATGAGATAGTTGTCATTACCCCAGATAATGCCCTTTTCATAGGCATGCATGGTGCGCTTCATCTTGCCGTCTGCTTTTGGTTTGTAAGCCCATTCGGCAGCCTGTGTGAGCTTAGCTACGGATACGCCGGTAATTTTGCTGCATTCTTCCAGGCTCATTTTGTTGGCAGAGGCTGCTTCGTCAAAGCCTTTGGTCCGTTTGGCAATAAAGTTGCGGTCTATCCAACCTTGTGCGACCACATAGGTGAACAGGCCGTTGAATAGTGCAGTGTCGGTACCGGGTTGAATGTCCAAGTGCAAAACTCGGTCTGGAGCAACCGATTCACTGATGCTGATCGATGTGGTCTTGCGCGGATCGACGTAAATAATACGACCTTCGCTGATATTTTCATTACCAAACCATTTTTTCTTTTTGTCCATGCTGCCACCATTGAGGTTGGGCATCCAGTGGTAGAGAAAGTAGTTGGTTTGTGCTTCGTACGGGTTATTACCGATGGACATGATACAGTCTGCAACCTCGGCATCTTCGTAAGAGTTATTCAGCTCCATAATACCCATATCACGTGTTGCATGGCACTCTGAATTATAGGATGGACGATTATGGATGCGCACCAGCGGCGTTTGTAGCGCGGTGAACATCAACTTGCCGGTACCCCAGGTGTTTTCGAAGCCACCGCCGGCACCACCATGGTCAAATGTATCGAACGCGATTTCACGCGGGCCCTTGTTATCGAGAATCTTTTTGGTCACTCCGGCATACAGAGCCAGTGCCTGGCGCCAGTCGGTCTCCAGCCACTGGTCGCCGGTATGCATGCGCGGGTGGGTCAGGCGGGCATTGGGCTGTTTATCCGCGCTGTACATATAGCTGGCCATATGCAGGCCGCGCCAGGAACCGCCGCCCTCGTTTACCACGCACTCCTTGTCTGGCACGACCAGCACGTTGTGACGGCTGCCGTCTTTATCGGCTACAACAGTTTGCTGCGCCTTGGTTGCGATAACTGAAAAGGCGGGAAGCTGCTTACGGAAATCCAGCTTGAGTGCGTTTTGTGCGGGAGACTTGCCGCCCTCTTTGTTTTCTGGCCATTTGTAAACATGGTAACCGCAGCCCACGATGCAGAAATGGCAGGCCAGGTTGGTTTTTTGCGAATTAACGGGTGGCAGGACGAGACGATCATTTGACATGTTTATTCTCCTTACAGAATGTTGGCTTGACGGCCGTAAATCAGGCCGATCACGGACACGGCAGAAACCGAGTCGGATTTCGCGTCATATTCCAGCACGATTTGTGGCAACTTGGTTGGTGCCTGTCCACAGATAACCTGACCCTGTTTTTCAGCATCGAACATGCTGAAGTGGCATGGGCACTTGAAAGATTTTTCTGCTGAGTCATACGAGACCGGGCATCCCTGATGCGTGCACTGCACACTATAGGCAACAATGTCATTGTCAGGCCCGACGCCACCCGGAACAGGTTTGCCTGTCCTGATTGCCACGCAGGGGCTGGCTTGATCAGGGTATAAAAAAGATACCGGAACATTTACTTTCATTCCTTTTAAATGGGCAATCGGCTTGTGCGGATAGGGCAAATTTGCACTGGTATTAACGGCGGCTTCAGCCGCTCCCGATGCCACGCCGCTCACTGCCAAACCTACACCGGCAACCGCGCTCCCACTGATCTTGAAAAAATCGCGTCGTGAAACTGTCTCGCTCATGATTAACCCCCCTCTATATAAATAACAAAGTAAATACAGCCAGAATTTTAAAACGGTCCAACTGTGCTACATCAAATTATGATTGCAATAAGCATGCCACAACGCTGGCATGACAAATGGGTGTGATTTCGTCACCAATTGGTATCAAGAGAAATGAAATGTAAGAAATTAACGTTACCTACAAGTAACATTTATATGGCAATTGTCACTATTTTTGTAATTATTTGAAAAGTTTTACCCATTGAAACGTAAAGAGGCAATTCTTTTAATAAAAGCACTTCTGACAGAAGTAGGGGATTATATTTTCTGAACGACCGCGCTGATTTAGGGTTGTCAGGTGGCTGCCGAAGTAACTCCGTTCAAAGCAGGACAGTTTGGCAAGTTTGCTCTCGACATTAACGGTGAGGTAGTGGGGCGTCCTTATTCCTTCGTCAATGCACCCGGCGAGATGCCGCTGGAATTCTATTTTATCGAGGTGCCCGGTGGATTGCTTACCCAGCGCATGGCTATGCTCAAAGTGGGCGACCCAGTCTGGGTTTGACCAAAAGCCGCAGGATTTCTAACACTTTCTGAAGTGCCCGATTTTGCATTGCGGACGCGCATCTCGGAAGCCATTGCCGATGGACGGCTTGAAGCTCGGACAGGTATTGCAAATACGCCGGAAAGTGCGCAGGTGATGCTGTGCGGCAACCCGGGCATGCTGCGCGATACAACAAAATACTGCTTGAGCAGGGTTTAAAAAAACGGCGGCAGGAACATGGCCACATTACCTAAGATAATTATAGGTAAAATTGGGCAAAACGAATTTTTTATCGGAAAACTTTGCATGCTCAACGAGTTTATAATTGGATAGGAGAAAATAGAACTACCCATCCAGAAATTTTGGGCTCCTTATCTTAGCGTTGTACACTGATTGCGGCTGAGCTGCTGTGTGGTACAAAACTTCTGTAGTTATATGCAGCGGTAAGCCAGTTTGCTTAACAATGTAAGATCAGAACCAAACTTGCATAGTTAATCAAAGTGCAGATCCAGTTCTTCGAAGAAAATGTACGAGAGTGTAAATTCATCATGCCGCTGGAAAATGAGACGATGCAATTGATCTACTATTTCCTTTTACCGTGAGCGTGGAGCCACCAGAAACAAGCAATCTTCTTTGCCCGGCAGCGTAGCGCCATGTCGACTAGGCGCAGGTTAATAACCCATCATGCCTCTGCAATTGCCTAAAACATAGTTGCTCTTTCTATATTTTGGTCTGTATCTTTGACATTCTCGAAAGAGATCACCATTGCGACTACGAACGGATTGATCAGTATTTTCCATTGGTTTATTCTTCAATTTAAAAATAGATATATCCGAAGAACACTTGTCCGTGTACGGTCCGACTAACTTTCAATTGGTACACGACAAGCTCGTTGTTTTATAAATACAACAAACACCACTCTTTATCAGACCTGCTCATATTTTGACTCCCAGAAAAAACGTCTCCGTGCATTGAGCGACTTCGGTCGTCGTAACAGGTAAAATACAACAGGAATCACAAACATCGACAGTAGCGGTGCGGTAATCATCCCGCCCACCATCGGTGCGGCGATGCGTTGCATCACCTCGGATCCAGTTCCCGTTCCCCACATGATAGGTAGCAAGCCTGCCAGTATCACAGCAACAGTCATTGCCTTGGGTCTCACCCTTAGCACAGCTCCTTCACGAATCGCGTTCAGCAAATCGGCTTCAGATTCCATACCCTTATCAAGCCGCTCCTGCCATGCCTGCTTGAGGTAAAGTAACATGATCACACCAAATTCAGCGGTTACGCCTGCCAGTGCGATAAAGCCTATCACGCCCGCCACAGATAAGTTAAAACCCAGGCCATACAGGAGCCAAATACCACCAATCAAAGCAAAAGGTAGTGTTGTCATGACGAGCAGCGCTTCGTCAAAGCGAGTGAAGGTCAAGTAAAGAAGCACAAAGATGATCAGTAGCGTGAAAGGTACAACCAATTTGAGTTTGGCAGTTGCGCGTTCCAAAAACTCAAATTGGCCCGACCATGACACCGAATAGCCTGGCGGCAACTGCACTTGCTTTGCCACTACACTTTGCATCTCACGCACTGTAGATCCCAAATCACGGCCCCTCAAGTCAAAGTACACAAAACCTGCAAGGCGCGCGTTTTCGCTGCGTAGCATGGGTGGCCCATCGTTGATGCGAAGGTTGGCTACATCCCCCAGCACCAGACGCTGTCCGCGTGGGGTAACGATGGGCAGAGCGCGCAGCTTTTCCAATGAGTCGCGAATCTCGCGTGGATAACGTACATTGATGGGGAAGCGTTGCAGGCCCTCCACGGTTTCACCTACGTTTATGCCACCAATGGCGGAACTCACCACTGACTGCACATCGGCGATGTTGAGTCCGTAGCGCGACGCTTGCTCTCGTTGAATATCCACATCAATATAGCGCCCGCCGCTCAGGCGCTCTGCAAACGCACTGGTGATACCAGCAACGGGTTTAACCACCCGTTCAATCTCCGCCGTTAGCCGGTTGATGATCGCTAGGTCTGGTCCCAACACTTTGACCCCTACTGGACTTTTAATACCGGTTGCCAGCATATCTAAACGGTTGCGGATAGGCGGAATCCAGATATTGGTCAGCCCCGGCACGCGTACGATTTTGTCCAGCTCTTCGACCAGTTTGTCAGGTGTCATGCCTGCTCGCCAAGTAGTACGTGGTTTGAACTGGATTGTGGTTTCAAACATAACCAGTGGTGCCGGATCGGTTGCTGTAACCGCATGCCCTGCTTTGCCATACACGCTCAGCACTTCGGGTACGGTTTTGATCAGGCGGTCGGTTTGTTGTAGTAACTCGGCCGCCTTGCCAGCAGAGAGACCCGGCAGCGCGGTTGGCATGTACAGCAAATCACCTTCATCCAGCGGAGGCATGAATTCGCTACCGATGTGTTGCAATGGCCAAAAACTCAGTAGCAGGGCCGCCACAGCTGCCACCAATGTGCTCTTGGGGAAGCGCAATACCCCATCAAGCAGGGGCCGGTAAGCTGCAATGAGCCAGCGGTTGAGTGGGTTTTTCTGCTCATCGGGAATATGACCGCGAATCAGGTAGCCCATCAGCACCGGAATCAGGGTGGCAGACAATACGGCCGCCGCCGCCATGGCGTAAGTTTTGGTAAAGGCCAGAGGCGAGAAAAGCCGTCCTTCTTGTGCCTCCAGGGTAAAAACTGGCACAAATGACAGGGTAATGATAAGCAGTGAGAAAAACAGGGCCGGGCCTACCTCGGCGGCTGCGTCGGCTATCACGTGCCAGCGTGCCTCGCCAGACAGGGCATTGTCGGGATGTTCATGTGTCCATCGCTCCAAGTGTTTATGAGCATTTTCGATCATCACCACTGCCGCATCCACCATCGCTCCGATAGCGATTGCAATGCCTCCCAAGGACATGATATTGGCATTCACCCCTTGCCACTGCATTACGATAAAGGCAATCAAAATCCCCAAGGGCAGTGAAATAATGGCCACAAAAGCTGAACGCAAGTGGAACAAAAATAACATACACACCACCGCCACCACGGCAAACTCTTCTATAAGCTTGTGGCTCAGGTTGTCTATTGCTCGATCGATCAGACTGGAACGGTCGTATGTGGTCACCACTTTTACTCCGGATGGCAAACTGCCTTGCAAACTGGCGAGCTTTGCCTTGACAGCTTGAATGGTGGTGAGCGCGTTTTCACCAGAGCGCATCACGATGACACCACCCACCGCTTCGCCTTCACCATCCAGCTCACCTATGCCGCGTCGCATTTCCGGACCTATCTGCACCCGCGCCACATCGCCCAGACGCACCGATACACCTGCATCAGTGGTCATCAATGGAATTACCTCAAAATCCCTCAGCGTTTTCAGGTAGCCCGAAGCGCGCACCATATATTCGGCTTCACCCAACTCCAACACACCGCCCCCGGCTTCCTGATTGGCGCGCTTAATAGCCTCAATCACCTTGCCGTGCGGGATGCGGTAGGCGGCCAATTTTTCCGGGTCGAGTACCACCTGGTACTGGCGTACCATGCCGCCAATGGTTGCCACTTCGGCCACACCGGGTACGGTTTTCAATTCAAACTTTAAAAACCAATCCTGCAGTGTGCGCAGCTGCGAAAGGTCTAGTTGGTTTGTTTTGTCCACCAGCGCGTATTGAAAAATCCAGCCTACGCCCGTCGCATCCGGCCCGATTGCGGACGAGGTGCCCGGCGGTAGGCGCGACTGCACCTGGTTCAGATATTCAAGTACACGCGAGCGCGCCCAGTAAAGGTCGGTACCATCTTTGAACAGTATGTAGACATAGCTGTCGCCGAAGAAAGAATAGCCCCTTACAACCTTGGCACCGGGCACCGATAGCATGGTGGTAGTCAGTGGGTAAGTGACCTGGTTTTCCACCAACTGCGGGGCTTGCCCCGGCCATGTCGTGCGTATGATGACCTGCACGTCAGACAGGTCAGGCAATGCATCCAGTGGCATGCGCGAGAGTGACACCACGCCCCAGGCCGCAACCATTAGCGTGACGAGCAATACCAGAAAACGGTTTTCAATTGACCATCGAATCAGCTTGGCAATCATTGAGTGCCTTCCTTGCTAGTGGCAGCACGCAGCGACTCTATCTGAGGCCCGTCTGCGTCCACCCGAAACTCGATTTCAATATGCTGCCCCGTGCGCACCAAGGGATTGGACGAATTTTTCAAATTTGGCCCGAGATTGAAGTCCATCGTCATCGCTGGCCATTCCAAGCTCGGGATAGCGGGATGCTCGAGGGTTAACACATTGCCTTCAACTGCCGTGATTAAGGCGGTGGTCCGATGGACCTTGGCCGAGGCTGTTTCTTCCGGCAAACTCAGCCGTGCTTCGATGCCTTTGAGGCTGGCATCCGAATCGATCAGGAATTGGCCGGAGAGCACTACTTTCTGTCCGGCATGCAATCCGCGTCGTATTTCAGTCTTGTCGCCAACTTCAAGGCCAACCTCTACTACTATCGGTCTGAATTTTCCGTTTTCTTCTGCAGCCATTACCAGTACTCGCTGTCCCGTGTGGATAACAGCCTCTGTTGGGACAAGCAGAGTTTTCGCTTGGGTGGGTCCTTTTAATGTGATTTCCACAAACATGCCCGGAACAAGTAGACCTCCAGGATTGCGCAACTCCGTGCGAACTTTGAGGGTGCGGGTACTTGTATTAACTTCTGGTAATAGTGCTTGCACCTGCCCTTCAAACGACGTGCCTGGCAAGGCCGGACTGTGTGCGACTACTTGTGCCCCCACATGCAATAGAGCTGCCTGGCTTTCCGGTACTTGCGCCTCCGCCCAGACACTGGAAAAGCCATTAATGCGTGCCAGCATCGTACCCGGCAACACGGTGCTTCCTTCGCGGGCGTTCAGTTCGGTCAGTACTCCATCAATCGGTGCGGTCAGCATCAGGCGAGCCTGCACCGAACCGCTTCGTTTAACCAACGCTATCTGTGCTTCGCTCATACCTGCTTGGCGCATGCGCTGGAGCGCTGCAACGAGTAGCGAACCCAAACCACTACCTTGCATGCGGCGTACTGATAAATAATCTTCCTGCGCTGCTACCCAGTCAGGTACATACAATTCAAACAGTGGCTGCCCTTTGGTAACGTGGTCAAGCGTGGCGCGAACATGCACCTTCTCGACATAGCCCATGGCGCGTGCTTGCACCAGCGCCAAATCGCGCTCGTTCCAGGCGATGGAACCCACCGCCACCAAATCTGCAGCCAGTACACCTTCGGTAACTTCACCGGTACGCAGGCCCAAATTCTGCTGAATGCGCGAACTGACAGTGACGGTGCTGGCATCAGCACCTGCCGCACCCGCGTAAGCTGGCACCAGCATCATATCCATAAATGGAGATTTTCCCGGCGCCTCAAATTTTTTACCCGGCACCATTGGGTCGTGGTAATACAAAATCTTGAGGCCTGTAACAGGATCAACATCACCGGCCTTGAGACCCTTTTCAATGTGGCGACGTGTTGCGTCCTCGCCTTGCGGAATGCCCCAGCTGGAGGGATCGACCGTTTCCATGATCGGAGTTGGCGGCAGTGAAGGCTTTGCCGCGCTACTTGCAGACGGGGCAGATAAGTTAATGTCATGACGCATAACGATCCTGTAAATGACGAAACCGGTACCCGACAAAACAACTACTACCAGCAAGCTGATGATGATGGTTCTGAGAGTCATCGTACGTGCTCCTGTTGGTTGACTTTTTGTGGGGTTTGATTGGTGGTATTGGAAATCAGGTATTCAAGCGAGGTCCACAACGCTGCAGTTTGCATTTCGATACGCAAACGCTCAACCTGTGTATCGATTTCCATTCGTCTTGCATCAAGAACGCTCAGCAGGGGCAACTTTCCCCCCCTGTAGGCTGCCAGTGCAGCCCGAGTTCTCTCTTTAGCTAGCACGATCAGTGTTTTGTCATATTGATCCAGGCGTTTTAGATTGCTTTGCCAGGTAGTCAGCCATGCTTGAGTCTGTGCATAATGCGTGCGCACCATCTCTTCACGTTCATCCCTGGCTTGTTCAACCTTTGCCAGTTTTGCAGACAGTTCACGGTCTTGCTGGTTCTCCTGGTCCCATTGTAGTGGGATCGAAGCGACCACCGTAGCCATCTCTGAGAACTCCGGTCCACGATGGCTGTACATCAGTGACACGCTCCAATCGGCGTGCTTGTTTTTCTTCGCGATCTCGGCCTCTGCCTGCGCTACAGCTATTTTACTGGTTAGCAAGCCAATGTCGGGATGCTGATCCATTTGATACGCCAGCTTGTGATCGGAGAAGTGACCACGAGAAATGTCTGGTGCGCTACCCAAGGGAGATGTAGCCAACTCGCCCACCCAGCGCGACAGCGTGGTGCCAGCATTCTCTGCTCGTGCGCGCGTTTCCTGAATCCGGTCATCCATGCGCGCCACTGCTGATCGTGCCGCAAAGACATCGGCTTGCGCGCCACGTCCAGAACGGTTTGCAGCTGCAGCCGCCTCAATTTGCAGTGCTGTCTCGTCACGTTGTTTCGTGAGGAGTTCCAGCATTTGCAACTGATAATAGCGGTCGAACCAGGCCAGCGCCGTTTGCTGCCGTAACTTACTCAATTGCAGAGTACGCATGGCCTGCGCTGCGTCGCCTTCACGTTCAAAGCGTGAGCTACGTGCATGGCGCTTGTCCTCGCTGGTGAAGGTCTGTGTGAGCCCCACTGAGCGCATCGTCATAAAATCGTCTGTCAGACTGTATCGCATCGGCCCATCAACAGGCAGATTGTCAACGGACAGTCGCAACATTGGGTCAGGCAATCGCCCAGCCGATACCGCCATTTCAAGCGCTGATCTTGTCGCAGCGTCTTGCGCTTGCAAAGCATGCGAGCGTGTTTCTGCTTCGCGCAACGCTGACTCCAGTGTCAAAAGTGGGGGGGGATTTGCAGCTTGCGCAAGCACGCAGCCAAACAAACTAAAAGAGAATACCAGTACCCACACCCATAAAATTCGCACTGAATTGCCGATCAGGCGCGCCAATAACATACTTATTTTTACTTCTATTTCCATTTTGCTTCTCCAAATATGCCAAACAACGGCAATCACCTAGCGCATAGCAGCGCAAGGCTAAGCACTCCGCGGCATGCGGAGTGAATCTTATATTGGAGTGTTTAAAGCAGGAAGGAACAAAAACGGATGGATAGGGGAGGGCCGGTATTCAGCACCAGTGGCAGAATTAACGGAGTAGATACCTTGTGCTGCAAAGGCGGCATCACCACATGCAGTGCAACATCACTGGTTGGCAAAGCTGCCATGTCGTACTGATCAAGATTGACCTGATCGGCTTGTGTACAGTGCATTAAACATTCATTCGCATTAAGCTTTGCCGACGCCTGACAATGCATGGTCATAGCAGTTTGCTTAGCGGACAATGCCTGGGTCATGCCAGTAACCGGATCAAGACATGCGTGTGCAGCAAGAATACCTTGCGTAAAAAATACCAGCGCCAATATGAGGCGGGAAAGATATCTGATTTTACACAGCTCTAATTTCATGGGAAACCCGTAATTGCATTTGCTTGTGTCTAGAATTAATCAAATGATAACTTACTTTGCGGCGTTATGTAACTTAATTCAACGATCTTTGAATTTTTTGGGTTTACAATCATTACCTGCTTTTCACAGGTATTTTAATTGCAACAGCCCTGTGCCCTGCGATGGTCGGTTAGTTCTAATATTCCAGCATTCAATGATTTGGTTGACCGATAAAACTGCTTGTGTTCCAGGTCCGAGTCCCAGCTTTTCAATATCCTCAATGCTCCATGACTTTGATGTATCGAGGTCTTGATCATTAGGCATTTCAACTTCTGCCCGTACAGGAACAACTTCAATGAAGTTGCTTTTATTCAAATGAGATTCAAGAGATGCGGTCATTTGTTCAGTTTCTTGCCGGATATGTGCGTGGATCATTTCATCTTGATTACCCACATAGGCGGGGACAGTTTGAATATCCGATATTTTTTTGACTTTCACTGTCGCTTGAACCGGCAAAATGGCGATTCGGTATTTAAGCTGCGGTGATGGAGTTACTCCATGTTTTGTCCATGTTGCACATCCATTAAAGGTCAGTATAAAAATACAGCAAGCACTAAAACGAACAAGCTTCTTGAATTGGGTACTTCTAAAAGCATTTCCCCTTGGAGGGCACAACGAGACTGTTGAAGCTCCATTTCTATGATTGGGAATGCAATAAGAAATCCACTCTGTACCACCCAGGAATTTAGTCATGAGAACTGCCGAATTTGCGCTTGCCTATCGAACCACGGCAGGATCAGCTATTGGAAAATGTAGCGTGAAAGTAGTGATTTTGTTGATTTCGCTTTCTACGCTGACGTGACCACCGTGAAGCTGCATGATTGATTTAACGAGGGCTAGGCCCAGCCCGGCTCCTGAATCACTTTGACGTTTGCTATTGATGCGGTAGAAACGGTCGAAAACGCGATCTATATGTTCAGTCGAAATACCTGGCCCCTGGTTGCTGACTCGAAGCTCCACGGATGTTACATTTAATATGATATCAGCATGTACTTCGCTGTTCGGGGGGCTGTGATGAACTGCGTTAGAAACCAGGTTACCTACCGCGCGCTGTAACAAAATTCTGTCTGCAGTAATGGAACCTGACCCGCTGGTGATAATTTTTATATCATTTTCATCAGCGGCCATTTGATAAAATTCAGAAATTTTATCCAGCTCGGTTTTTAGGTCAACTGGTTCGGCATGCAATGGCTCTTGTGCATTATCAGCCTTGGCGAGGAAAAGCATCTCACGTATCATTCTGGCCAAGCGTTCATATTCATCCAGATTGGATTCCAGTACTGTCCGATATTCTTCTGCGTTGCGAGTTCTGGATAAAATGACCTGGGTTTGTCCCATCAAATTATTGATGGGTGTACGAAGTTCATGGGCAATATCCGATGAAAAATCCGACAGTCTGGCAAAGGAATTGTATAGTCTTCCCAGCATGGCATTAAAAGCGCCAGCCAGCTCTCTCAGTTCTTCAGGAGCATCTGCCACGCCCAGTCTTTTTTGTAGATGGCTGGCGGAGATATCGCTTGCTGTTTCCGCCATGATGCGTAACGGACGTAGCCCACGACGTACAATGATAAATGCCAGAGTAGTGGCTGCAATGACACTAAAAAACAGAGTGGTCAGCAATGTACGTTTGTAACGTACCAAAAGGCTTTGCGCCTCATCAACATTAAGTGCCAGTACAATTAGTACCCTGTTAACACGGCTGTCCCCAAGTGCACCCCATGCCGCAATGGCATGATAGGGCTGGTCGAGCGTGGGCATTAACATGGTTGCGCGGCTGGGCTCGGTATCGATTGATATTGAATTTGCCAGTAATTCTGCAGGCGGCTTCCAGTCCGAGGAAGACATCAATGTATTGCCCTGTTCATCCAGCAGGGCAAGACGCAGGTGTGGATGGCCGATGATGACATCGCGGAATAAGCCGGGCGCTGTAACGATTTGCCCTATTGAGTTAATTTTGGTTAGCTGATGGCGAAAAAGATCCACCTTGCCGATCAACTCTTCATGATCGCGCTTCATCAACTCTTGTTCCAGAAATTTGTAGAGGAAAGTGCCTGTTCCTGCCAGTAAAATAATGGCGGTGATTGCGAAAAGAAAGCTTATTCTAAAGGTAAGTGAGTTGAGTTTAAGTCCTGAAATTAGTAACATTAGTCGCGTTCCTCCATGATATAGCCCATTCCGCGAATTGTATGCAATAGTTTTTGGCCAAAGCCGTCGTCAATTTTCGCACGCAAGCGCCGCATGGCTACCTCGACCACATTGGTATCGCTGTCAAAGTTCATATCCCAAACTTGTTCGGCAATAAATGTGCGCGATAACACCTCGCCCTGACGGCGCAAGAACAGATGCAGCAATGAAAATTCTTTGGCTGTGAGATCTATTCTTGATTGGCCGCGTGTCGCTCTGCGGCGAAGGGGATCAAGCTCGAGATCGGCGATTTTCAGGACGTCAGGTTGCTGTACTTTGCCGCGACGTAAAAGTGTACGAATACGCGCCAACAATTCTGAAAAGGCAAATGGTTTGACCAGATAATCGTCAGCGCCGAGCTCGAGACCTTTAACCCTGTCTTCCACCTTGTCCCGTGCTGTCAGGAAAATTACGGGGGTCTGCTGGCTACGACGCAGTTCTGTTAGCACGTTCCAGCCATCTTTGCCAGGCAGGGTGACATCCAGCACGATAATGTCGTACTCACCGGTTAGGGCTAAATGCAGGCCGTCCACGCCATCAGTTGCTAAATCGACTGTAAATCCATTTTCACTCAAACCCTTGCGTAGATAGTCACCGGTTTTGGTTTCGTCTTCGACGATCAGTGCTTTCATTGTTTGATCTCATTCAAAAGTGTAACTCCATATTCTTCCATAACTTAAACTGTGATTACAGAATTGTAATTTTCAAGTCGGGTGTGTGTCGGGATAGTGAGCATAAGATACAAGCCGTGATTGAGCAACTAGCAGTGCATTTGAATGGCTGGTGCAGGGAACTAATAACAGGTTGCTAAATTGGATAGGCCATTGGGTTGTAATGTTGTAGGGGGTGGCTATGAAAAATATTTTTGTCTTGTTTCTGCTTGGTGCCAGCTTGACCATGCAGCCGGCGATTGCTGATCAAAATACATATACCCATCAACAGAACAAAAAATTGGTTCAGAAAGGAGGTTTAGCTCAATGCCAGTCCCGTATCTTTCATGCTGTAGGAACAGTGAGAAAAATAGATTATGAAAATAGCATCGTTATCATGTTTCACGAACCTGTGGCAGATCTGATGTGGCCATCAATGACTATGCCTTTCGCCATTGAAGATAAAGCTTTGCTGGACAGGATCAAGGTTGGCGAGAGGATGAATTTTGAATTCGTTCGGGATATCAGGAATGGGGTGATAGTAGGTATCAAGTAAAAGAAGCAGAATGTGAGTTTCAATATCACTCTTTAGATCGCTATTAAATTTGAATTGGGGCGTGGGTTATTGACATGACAGAAGGAACTTGAAGGAATGATGCCTAAGGCTGTCTTAACTAACTTTTTATGAAAGTACAATATCTATGAAAATTTATAAGCCGATAATATTTATATCAATAATGACCATACTGTTTGGTACGAATCCTGCTTTTTCAGCTTCAGCAATTAAGCTGTACAAAAGCCCGACTTGTGGCTGTTGTGAGAAATATGTGGACTATTTGCGTGCTAACGATTTTGCCGTGACGGCTGTGAATGAGTCCGACATGAGCGCAATCAAGAAAAAATACGGGATGGATCATGCTGCAAGTTGTCATACGGCTTTGATCGGCGGATATGTTATCGAAGGTCACGTATCGGTTGGTGCGATAAACAAGTTACTCAAAGAGAAACCTGACATTGTGGGCATTAGTGCACCCGGTATGCCGCAAAATTCTCCCGGGATGGGTGAGATGAAAAAAGGCACGCTCACAATTTATGCCGTTCCGAAATATGGGAAGAGCTCTTATGTGTTTTCGGTCGAATAAGTTATAAATAAAGCAGGTTATAGGGATGATTGCAATATTTAAATTGATATCAAGCATCCGACAGGTTATGAATGTTCCATTCATAAGAGACGGTCAGTCTGATCGTGCAGTGAGAAATCAGTAGTTGTTACGTAAATAATCATATAAGGAGTTTTACAATGTTCAAATCAACCACGCTATCCCTGTCTGCTGTTCTTCTGGTGTTTGCGTCAAATTTCGGTTACGCAGAAGAGATGAAGGGCATGGGCAATATGAATATGCAGCAGGATATGGGTAGTGAGTCTATGCAAGTTCACAAAGGCCATGGCGTAGCAAATAAAATTAATGGGGCGGCCGGTAAAGTAAATATCAGCCATGAAGCTATCGACAGCATGAAATGGCCAAAGATGACCATGGACTTTACTGTACAGAACAAAGCTGACCTTGCTGCGATCAAACCAGGTATGGCAGTTGATTTTGAAATTACAAAACAAGGTAAAGGTTATCGCATTTCTCACATTGCACCTGCCAAGGAGTAAATTGGCAGCGTTTGTAACCAGTTTCTGAAGATCGGGAGCTGGAACATATTTTTGGAGGCTATTATGGACGTAATGATTATTGCGACGAAAGGTTGCTCACATTGTCTGAATTTTAAAAAAGAACTGGAATGTTTGCAGATTCAGTATCGTGTATGTTACGCGGAAGATTATCCGGATCTTGTTCAAAAGCATGAGATAAGGCATTCGCCGAATCTTGTGGTGGATGATGAAGTTGTGTTTAGAAGGCAGCCGACAGAAGCAGAGCTGAAAGATTATTTCAGCAAGAAAATATAATCTGGTAAAAATAATTTGTAGTAATTCGTCGACAAATTAAAGTATATGAAGAATGGCTGGTTAATTTATGGCCGAAAATTACTGGCCAATTTTGTACCATGAGTTTTAGCCTGCTTGCAACACAATGTAACAATTTGAAACTACGATTTTGTTGTGAACGACTATCAATTAGACTGACGTTTTTTAGAAATATATATAATGAAAAAGTTACTCGTTGTACTAACTATGCTTGTTATAACAGTCCCAGCTGTTGCCGAAGAGCAATTTAGTTTAGGTACTGGTTTTGATTTCAGTTCAGGGAAATATGGAGGTTCAACAACAACCGAAATTTTATACATTCCCGTTACTGGAAAATACGAATCGGATAATTTAACGCTTAAGCTTACCGTGCCTTATATAAGCGTAACAGGTACTGGCTATGTCGTCCCAGGTGTCGGACCTTTATCCATGTCGAATGGTACGACCATGGGTATGGGCAACCCTGTAACTAGCACTAAATCAACGAGCAACTCCGGGCTGGGTGATGTCACCGCATCGGTTGGTTACAACGTTTACGATGGCGATACCATTTCATTTGATCTGTTCGGTAATGTCAAATTTGGCACAGCAGATGTCAACAAGGGATTGGGTACAGGGAAGAACGATTACTCTGCACAACTGGATGGCTATTATTCGCTCAACAGCGCAACGCTTTTTGCAACGGCTGGCTATAAAATTATGGGGCGCCCGCTGGTGTCATCTTAAATAGTGTTCCATATGGCACGATCGGTGCCAGCCAGAAAATAAGCAGTGAATCAAGTGTGGGCATCATGTTGGATATGGTGCAAAGCCCAAGCGCGACGGGTGCTGACCAGAAGGACGTGTCAGTTTATATCTCGAAAAAATTTACTCCGAATTTCAAGGTGCAGGTAAATGCGATGAAAGGCTTCTCAAATGGAAGTCCTGACTTTGGTGGCGGCACCATGATTACTGGTATTTTCTAATGACAGGAAGCTAGAACACTTCAATCGATTCTTGTTATAAGCAGTAATCAAACTAGGACGACCAACCCTTGATAGCCCACATAGAATCCAACCAACATCATCAATACACCTGAGAAGTACGGTGCTTTGCGTGCGAACTCTCCGAAACCTCTCCACCTCTTGGAAACATGTTTGATGCTCAAGGCGGCCAGTACGCCCGATGCCACCATCGTCAGGGCCAGCCCGATACTAAAGCCCAGGACAAGGGTGGCGCCTAACGCGATTTGTTTCAATTGCAGGCACAGCAGTAAAACGGTAATAGAGGCTGGGCATGGAATCAGTCCGCCGGTCAGCCCAAATAAGATAATCTGCCCAGTCGTTACTTCCCGATTGGCAAAGCGGTGACGGATATCATTGGCGTGTGCCAGCTCGTGTGGGTCTTGGTAGCCTGGTGCCGATACATCCAGCCCTTCATAGTCTTTGATGGCGTGGTGGTGACCATTATGTTCAACAAATTCCACGTCATAGTCATGACTGTGGTGTTCATGACCCAAACGAAGGCGAGCGACGAATTCATGTGGCTCAGGAATCTCCTGTTCGGATTCCACAAAGCCGTCGCGTTGTAAGAACGTGAAAGACTGGCGGATCCCGTCTGGACGCTCAGTCTCGATCCTCACCTGATCCGCAGCCCAAACTTGGCCATGTTTGCTTTCGCTGAAAAGGCGGAAACGTGGGGGTACGCCTTGTTCGAATACCTCCAACCGAACTACGCCATGACCAGTGTCTATGTGCTTTGCTTCATGATGAGAGATATCGTGGTCATGTTTATGGTCGTGAAAGCAGGTGCGCTGCAGTTGCCACGTACGCCATATCATCCAGATGGCGACACCCATTATTAACACTGCGGACGCAATTTGCATGTATGACTCACTGCTCTCGGCATTCCATTTCTGACCAAAGTACATCCCGCCAAGTGCGATGACCCATACCACGGCAGTATGGGAAATCGCCGCCGATAACCCCAATAGTACGGCTTGCGTCTTTGTTCCGCGAATGGCAACGATGAAAGCGGCCATCAGGGTTTTGGAGTGGCCAGGTTCGAGGCCATGCAGCGCACCCAGCAAGATTGCGCTTGGGATGAATAGCCAGGCACTGGCTGTGCCTTGTTGTAGCAGTGTGGAAAAATCCGTCATGGTATTTACAGGTACTTGGTAATGGATTTGAATTCGCTGATGGTGTCGTCTGCGCTCTGTATGCCTTCGCGTACTGCGTGTTCGAGGCAGTGGTCGATATGGTCATGCACAAAAATTTTCTTTGCGTTACTGATGGCGCTTTCGACAGCTTGAAGTTGCTGGGCTATATCCAGACAGGCGCGCTCATCTTCAAGCATGGTGATAATGCTCTTCAGGTGGCCTTCAGCTCGTTTGAGGCGTTTGATGATGTCGGGGTGCGAGGTGTGTGTCGTCATAGTCTATTATCCTGTCCGGGGGGATAGGATAATAGAAGAAAGGATAGAATGCAAATGGTGCTTGTAATTGAGTAAATTATTACTCCACCTAAATTTAAGAAAATAGGTAGTCAAATACATGTAGCAGTGGACAAAAGCTGATTTTAGTCCAGCTCAATAAAAGGGACAGAATGCCGATTATCCGCATTTTGTATGGCTAACTGGCTTCTTAGCAAACTGCTGACAGATTGTGATCTTAAATATATTGAAAAGGTACTTTCCGGCTTGGTAAAAAAATGCGATATCAGCAGAGGGAATGTATGTTATCCCTTAATCGACTCAATACATCATGCTAATGTTTCTATTAATTGAGAGATAAGGGAATATCAGACTCGCCACTTCCCCGACGATCAATCTGTTACAGATAGACAGCGTCGCAGCTGTCGGTTTTAATATCTGCACGGGATAGCACCAATAGGTAAAAAAATTTCAATATAACCCCTTGACTCTAGACTAGACTCCAAGGTCTAAAATTCAAACAAATGAAGGAGGCAATAATGCACACCATAGGAAAACTTGCACAGTTCGCCGAAGTGACAACAGACACGGTGCGCTATTACGAAAAGGAGGGTTTGCTTTTATCAGTGAAAAAAACTGATGCGGGTTATCGCCTATATGACGAGGACTCCGTTCGGCGTTTGCGTTTCATTCGGCAAGCGCAGAAAAGCGGTTTCAGCTTGACGGAGATTCGCGAGCTGCTGGCGCTAAAAAACAGTGATGCTGCCTGTTGCAGTGATGTGCGCAGTGTGGCGATTGAAAAAAAGTTGCAGCTGGAACACAAAATTCGGGCCTTGCAGGTCATGTCACGGGCGCTTACCGAGCTCGTCACGATCTGTGACGATGAGAGCAAGCCGCTGGATGAGTGTCCGATTCTCGCAGCACTCGAAACCAGCATGATCAAGAAGATGAAATGAAGTGCAAATAAAACGAAAAGGAGATGCTAATGATTAAAGTGGAAGTATTTTCCTCTCCCGGCTGCGCTAAATGCATGCAGGCCAAGGCGGTGCTCAAGGCAATTTCGGAAGAGTTGGGGCAGGACAAGGTAACGTGGCGCGAAGTGAATATTCTGGAAGAAATGGATTACGCCGTTGATCTGGGCGTGATGTCGACACCCGCGATGGCGATCGATGGCGAACTGGTGTTTTCTTCCTTGCCCAGCGCTTCAAAGTTGCGGACTGAACTCGACAAACGTCTACGATGAAGCTATATCCTGAAAAGAGAGCAGGATGAATTCAGTTTTGCTCATTACCGCAGCGGGGCTCGGGTTTCTGGCTTTTTTCGAACCATGTACGATTGCCACACACACCCTGTTTGCCGTTCGGCTTAACCACGAAACTATGCGGCGACGCTGGCTTGCGTTGGCCACACTCGTACTATCACGGGCATTGCTGCTGATGGCGATTTTTGGAATGGCGGCCTGGATAGGGCTGGATGGTATTTCCAATTTTTCTGCAATGGCAATGCTCGGTGTAATTGGTGCATTATATCTGATCAGCCGTAAGATTTATCTGCCGGTACCGCATATTGAGTTCTTTCATTTAATACCCAGCCACGCTCGCATGTCTCAGGCACTCAAGCTGGGCTTGACATTGCCAGCCTGCACCTTGCCGTTAGTGTTGGTCGTGGGGATTGCTTCCGCACTGACCAACCGGCCTGATATGGCGTTGTTGGCAGGGTTGATCTTTGCCGCGATGTTCTCGCTACCCACGCTTTGGGACAGTTCTCACAAACTGGATGCGGCACATCGTGCCTTTCTCGGCAAGGCGGCTAATTTGAGCCCCTTCATCACCACACTGTTGTTATGGAGTGGGGCCTTGATAATTTTGAAAACAGGAGTCTGATATGGATTTGGAAACATTACGCAGCACGCTCGAACAGGCAAGCTTGGCCTCGCTCGGAGTCGGATTCATAGCTGGTTTTATTTTCAGCTTCAATCCCGTTGCACTGGCTGCGATCCCGGTATCGCTAGCCTATGTGACCAAAGCGCATGAAACAAAACGCGCCGTGCTGTTCGGGGCCATGTTCATTGCCGGCATGGTCGTTACGCATGTTCTTATGGGGTTTGTTGCCGGGTTCGGCGGCTTGTGGGTGCAGAAATTGATTGGGCGCGAGTGGGGACTGGTGCTGGGGCCTTTACTGATACTACTAGGTCTCATGTGGCCGGGCTGGATTAAGCTACCGTTTCCCGTTATTACTATTCGGGCAAAGCGCCCAAACAGCGGTTGGGGTGCGTTTCTGTTGGGTATCCCGTTTTCAGTAGCGGTGTGCCCTTTCTGCACTCCGGCCCTGATCATCCTGCTCGGCGTGGTCACGGGGATCGGTTCACACTTGTTTGGCGTGACGTTGCTGCTGGCCTTTGCTTTGGGACGTGCAGTGCCGATCATTCTCGGTGCATGGGCTGTGGGCTGGCTGGAAGGTCTGAAATCACTTCAGCATTCACAGAAAATCTTTGAGATTATTGGTGCACTTCTCTTGATTTTGTCAGGGGTTTATATGCTCAACGCATATTTTATCTTTATCCCTGAATTGGCTGCTTAGAGCAGAAATTTCCTTCCGGAGAAAACGATGTCTATTTTGCTGCGTGTCTTTCTGTTGCTGTTTATTTACATTGGAGTCGCTGACATCCATGCCTATGCCGCCGAACCTCAACCCACATCCTTTGTCATGCAAATGACCATAGGCGACTCAGATGCGCAAAGACGTGCATTTCTGCAAATTGCCAAAGTGCTGGAAGACATCGGGCAACAGAAAGTGAAAATCGAAGTGGTAGCCTATGAGGGCGGCATTACCTCATTGCTGACAGACAACAAAGATACTGCAACCCTGCTGGCGACCCTGGCCGCACAAGGCGTCCGTTTCAAGGCCTGCCGTATTAGTATGCGTTCGCACAGCTATACAGATGCAGATTTCCCCCTTGAGGTGGAGTTTGTTCCGGCTGGCGCGCCTGAGATGATCCGGCTGCAAATGGCAGGCCATCGCTACTGGCGCCCATGAATTTCTTGAGCGACAGGTAATACAATGTTTCCATTTCAAGCCGTTTTCGTGGTTCGCTGGTCTATCAATTTACGCGCGCACATATTTCCTTTATGCCATAGCTGAGACGCACCTCCCTCTTTTTGTCCGAATAATCTATAAGCAAGTCATTGTATATTTATGACTTTGCATGTTTATGTTTTTTTGGAAACTAAAAAATGATTGACATAGCGTTGCATGGACAATAACATTCTAAAACTTACTAGAATGTTAGAGTGTTAATTGTCATGACCAAGCTAGCCAAAAAATCTGTTATTCACCATCAAAGCTCCCGGCAAATAAAGGACGGGCTATATGAACAAGTCGCCCGTATCGGCAAGGCAGTCTCTAGCCCCAAGCGGCTGGAACTGCTGGAGTTACTGTGCCAAGGGGAAATGAATGTTGATCAGCTTGCTGTAAAAGCCGAGATCAGCATCAAGCTTGCCAGCTCACATTTGAGCGTATTGAAAGCGGCCAGTCTGGTCGTTTCTCGGCGCGATGGAAAAAATATCTTTTATAGTCTGGCGGCGTCTGAAGTGGCCCAGTTCTGGGTGGATCTTCGCTCGCTTGCCGAGGAAAGATTGCTGGATTTGCAGGCGGCATTGAGTAATCTGGTTGCAGGTTCCGGCAGCCTGGCAACGATGGATAGGGCGGAGTTATTGCGCGAAGCCGCAAGTGGCGAAGTTGTAGTTATCGATGTGCGCCCCGAAACCGAATATGCCGCAGGACACCTGCCGTTTGCCCGCTCAATTCCGGTGGCAGAACTCAAAAAACGCATCGCCGAAATTCCCAAAGACAAAACCGTTGTGGCGTATTGCCGTGGGCCTTTCTGCTTGCTTGCCGGTGAAGCGGTGAGCATCCTGCATCAAGCTGGCCATAAAGCGGTGCGCCTGGAAGACGGCGTTGCTGAATGGCAGGCGCGAGGCCTGACGATTCAGCATTAATTTTTAACATTTATCTATACACCAACAGGAGGTCATCATGTTTTTCAGACAACGTTTTGCCAAGGAAGCAACCCTTTCTTATTTTATCGGATGCGGTACATGTGAAGTAGGCGTCGCGATAGACCCGGTAGCAGGCGATGAGGATTGGTTTATAGAAGAGGCGGCCAAACAAAACGTGAAAATCACCCATGTCTTCGATACCCATGTACATGCCGATCACTACTCTGGCGGACGCGCACTGGCGGAAAAAACCGGGGCCAAATATTGTCTGCATGAATCCAATCAGGGGCGGGTGAAGTTTCCCTTTCATGCGCTTTCCGATGGCGAAACAATAGAGGTGGGAAACGTTGCTGTGCAGGTGATGCACACGCCGGGCCATACACCAGACAGCATATGCCTGACTATGACTGACAAACGCCGTAGCTCTGAACCGTGGTTTGTGCTGACAGGCGACACCCTGTTTGTCGGCAGCATCGGTCGTCCTGATCTGGCGGGCAAGGGTAAAGAGTGGGCCGAGCAGTTGTTTGACAGCCTGCATGCCAGGCTGATGACACTACCGGACTCTGTAGAAGTATTCCCCGGTCATACGTCAGGTAGCGCCTGTGGCGCGGGGATCTCCGGCAAACCTTCTTCTACGATCGGTTTTGAAAAACGCTTTAATACAGGTCTCAAGGTCACAAATAAAAATGAGTTTGTCAGCCATATACTGGCTGATATTCCACCTCGTCCGGCAGAAATGGAACATATCGTAGCCGTGAATATGGGCGTCGCATGAGCCGCACCTTGCACGACACCTATCAGGAATGCCGCCACGGTATCCGCGACAATTTTGCGCAATTTTCTCACCAGTTATTTCAGGTGTTTCTGGTGGGCATGACCATAGGCATGATGCGCACTGTCGTACCCGCTTTGGGTGAAACAGAGTTCGGTGTACCCAAGGGTTCCTTTATGCTGCTTACCACCTTCGTGGTGGCCTTTGGCTTCGTCAAGGGTACGTTGAATTTTGTGGCAGGCCGTTTGTCCGAGCGCATCGGGCGTCAAAAAGTGCTATTGATAGGCTGGGCGGCGGCGATGCCGATTCCCTTCATGATTTTGTATGCACCAAGCTGGAACTGGATCGTCGCCGCAACCGTGCTGCTGGGTGTGAATCAGGGTCTGACCTGGTCAATGACACAGACCTCCAAACTGGATCTGACCCGACCCGATCAAAGAGGTTTTGTAATTGGTCTGAATGAGTTTGCAGGCTATGTGGGCCTTGCGATTGCGGGCATTATCACGGGTTACATGGCAACAGCTTACGGCCCGCGTCATGGTTTGCTGATATTTGGTATCGCAGTGATCGCACTTGCAACCTTACTCACCATGCTTTGGGTCAAGGACACTTTATCCTGGGCCAAAGCTGAAGGCGCAAAGCACGCTGCCGGAAAAGCCACCGGGCCAATACCACGCTATCCAAACAATATTTCCGACAATCCGACCACATGGGAAGTGTTCTCTCTGATGTCATGGCGCGACAAACGTATGGCATCAATTAGCCAGGCAGGGTTGGTAGAAAAATTTGTGGATGCACTGGTATGGGTGTTCTATCCGGTCTTCCTTTACCGGCACGGCCTGTCCCTGGCCAGTATCGGCTGGGTTATCGGTGTGTATGGCATTGTGTGGGGCGGTTCGCAATTCTTCACCGGCAAACTTTCAGATCACATAGGCAGGCAGAAACCTATCGTGTGGGGCATGTGGATTTGTGGCGGGGGGGTAGCGATGATGCTGCTGGGAGAGGGCGTTGTTTGGTGGTCGCTGTCGGCTGCAGTAACAGGTTTTGGTATGGCGCTGCTCTATCCCAACTTGTCGGCGGCGGTTTCTGATATTGCGCACCCCAACTGGCGCGGATCAGCCATCGGCATCTATCGATTCTGGCGTGACCTCGGCTACGGTATCGGCGCGTTGGCACTCGGCATAGTGGCCAGCCTTAACGGTGTTATAGAACAGGCATTCTGGTTTGTCGCCATCTCGATGTTGCTTTCCGGTCTGGTGGTACAGATATGGGGGGAAGAAACGCATCCGCGACTTAATCCAGCACCCGCAACAACTTAACAGGAGCTGACATGAAATCTGCAAGCGTTTTTATTTCACTAATTATCGCCGTTGCTGTATTGGCTGTTCCTACTGATTCATACGCAGAGGACAAAGCCGCGATTGCGGCGATGGAAGCCTATTTTGATTTTTCCGAGTATGAAAGTGGCACCATCCTGCCCGAGCAGATACATGCCGACGACTGGAAAAAATTCTATGTCGTTGACACACGCGATGCCGAGCAATTCCAGAAAGCGCACATTCCGGGCGCAGTGAATATCGAGTGGCGCAAAGTGCTGGGGCAGCGTAGCAAATTGCCACATGACAAGATGGTGTTGCTGTACTGCAATACGGGTACGCTTTCCTCCCAGGCAGCAATGGCCTTGCGCGTGGCCGGCATGGAACATGTGCGCATCTTGCAAGGTGGTTTTACCGAATGGAAGGCAAAGGGCGGGTTCGAAGCTAACAGGATTGCCAGCAAAAAATCCGCGAAGTAAGTGTCTGGTTTAAGCCGGATTTAACGCAGGAGGACACATCATGAAAATGCTATTTGTTCTGAATGATCCACCCTATGGTACGGAGCGCAGTTATAACGGTTTTCGGCTGGCGCGGGCGTTGTTAAAACATGAAGGTAACGAAGTAAAAGTATTCCTGCTGGGTGATGCTGCATTGTGCGGCAAGGCGGGACAGAAAGTGCCGCAGGGCTATTACAACATCGAGTTTTTTGCGCAGAGTATTCTCAGGAGCAAAGGAGAAGTTGGAGCCTGCGGCGTGTGTCTGGAGGTACGCGGGATCAAGGATGAAGAGTTGATTCCAGGCGTACAACACAGCACGCTTGAGCACTTGGCGGAATGGACGGAGTGGGCTGATAAGGTGCTGGTTTTTTAATATGTTGATTCATTTTTTGACACCACTGCGATGAGGAACCAGGTCATGCCAGAACCAATTAAGGTCATTTCACAAAACCCGCCCGGAGGGCGCTGTACACTTTATGCGCTCTATGCGGCAGAACTGGAAACTTGTCTGGGTTTGAGCAAGCGCGTGATTCATTCGGATTGTCGCAATGCCCATGGTGATGGCTTCCCCAGCCTGGTATTGAAGGGAGTGGTGTTAAAGCCATCTGACGGCGTCATACTGTCCCCTGAAGATATTTGTAGCGGACTGGAAAATACCGGAATAGATCTGAGTGGCGTGCCTGATCTGGCCGCGCGGCTGGAAGCTATTCAGGAACGCTTCCTCGAGGGGACGTAGCAGCCATTCCTGCATTTCGCCCCCTCGATTTTGATAAGCATCAACGCCTATGAGAGTGACAAAAAATGCTGGATATTGAAAAGCGAAACGTACTGATACTGGCAGCTACACAAGCACTGTTTCAAACCGTTTCAGTTATGGTGATCACCCTGTCCGGCATTGTGGGCTGGATGCTGGCACCGAATAAAAGTCTGGCTACGTTGCCGATCGCCCTGATGATGGTGGCAGTCGCTGCGACGATGATACCGGCTTCGTTATTCATGCAGCGTTATGGTCGCAAGGCGGGTTTTCTGCTGGGTGCAGCCCTGGGTGGCGTGGCCGGCTTGCTGGCTGCAGTTGCGATCTGGCAGGAGAACTTCTCCCTGTTCGTGGCGGCCAATATGCTGGTGGGTAGCTATCAGGCTTTTGCACAGTATTATCGCTTCGCCGCGGCAGATGCGGCCAGTGCGGCTTTCAAAAGCCGCGCGATTTCATGGGTGATTGCGGGCGGGGTGATTGCCGCAGTGGCAGGACCGAATCTGGTCCGATATACACAGAATGTCGGTACGGTTCCGTCTGCGCTGACCTATCTCAGCATGGTTGCATTGAGTATGCTGGCTATTATGCTGCTGTCACGGCTGGCCTTGCCCGCTGCGAGCGCAAGTGAAGTTCAGGGAACAGCACGCCCCTTGCCTGCGATCATGAAGCAACCTATTTTTCTGACTGCACTGGCCGGGTCGACCATTGGCTCTGCTGTGATGATGCTGGTAATGACGGCAACTCCACTGGCCATGCAGATATGCGGGCAACCCATTGGTGCTGCGGCTACTGTTATTCAGTGGCATGTGCTGGGCATGTTCGCACCTTCCTTTTTTACCGGTAACCTGATACAGCGCTTTGGCGTACTGACGATCATGACGGGCGGTGTAGCCTTGCTGCTTGGACATGTGGCCATTGCGTTATCGGGCATAGCGTATCTTAATTTCCTGTCCGGCCTGATTTTGCTGGGAATGGGCTGGAATTTCCTGTTTGTCGGCGGCACCACCTTGCTGACAGAGGCGTACCGCCCCAGTGAGCGTGCCAAGGTGCAGGCCACCCATGATTTTTTGATGTACATCGCCATCAGCATCGCCACATTCTCTTCGGGCAGCCTGCTCAGCACATTTGGCTGGCGCGCGGTCAATCTGGCCGTGTTGCCCATGCTGGCCCTCGCTTTGCTGATGATTGTCGCACTTGGTGTGAAGCAGAAACGGGAACGAAAAAAACATCAAGATGGATTGTTATTGTCGAACTCATAAAGGCTTGTTTAAGACGTATTAAGGAGATTGTGCTATGGATCGCAAGCAACATTGGGAGCAGATTTATACCACTAAAGTTTCTGACTCGGTCAGCTGGTTTCAGGAACATGCCGATCAGTCCGTCCGTCTGATTCACAATACGGGGCTAGGTAAGGACGCTGCAATAATTGATGTGGGGGGAGGCGCGTCTAAACTGGTGGATGACCTCATTGCCGAGGGCTATGCCGACCTGACCGTGCTCGATCTGTCTGCATCAGCACTTACAGTTGCCAAACAGCGCTTGGGTAAGCAGGCGGGTGTTACACACTGGATAGAGGGTGACATAACCTGTGCAGAGCTTCCCTTGCACCGTTTTGACATTTGGCATGATCGTGCAGTGTTTCATTTTTTGACTGATGCGGCTGACCGGCAAGCTTATGTTGAGCAGGTCATGCGTGCGGTTCGCCCTGGTGGACACGTGATCATTGCAACCTTTGGCGAAGATGGACCGAAAAAATGTAGCGGTCTGCCCGTGATGCGTTACCGGCCTGAAACATTGCATGCAGAGTTTGGTGAAGCTTTCCATCTGGTTAGGCATGAAAAAGAAGCGCACAACACTCCGTCCGGCGCTGTTCAGCAATTTGTTTATTGTTATTGCCGAATGTGTGACATTTAGTTACTGACTAATTATTGAATAATCAACATGGCCTATAGCTGACATTTGCCTAAATTTTGTTAACCGTATGATTTATTGAGTCTTATGTGTGATTTAATTATGTGCCATTGCGTACGATATCGGCTAAATCAAGCCAATTTTGGTTTTTAATAACAATGCTGTTAACAATGTTATTATTGACAATGTTTATTTTGGTCTTGATGTGAATACATGGACTGAAAAACTTAAACAGGGGGAGTTGTGAGAGTTAATTTTTTCTCTTACTTTGAATCTATATAATAAGAATGAGTATTACATGAATAAATTTGCTTTTTCTGGGCTGCGTGCGCGGATATTTCTTCTCGTCACTCTTGCATTTGCACCATGGTTGCTATCAACCATCTATCAAAACGTGGAGGTGCGACAACAAGTCATTGTTGAAGCTCAGGAGGATGCACGGCGGCTCGCAAATATTATTGCCTTCGATCAGAAAGAAACCATAACCGAGACCCGCAGTTTTTTGCAGATTTTGTCCGCTTTATCAGAAGTCAAAAAAGTGCCACAGGAAAATTGCAGGCAACAACTTGCCAGTGCGTTCGAACAGATTACAAACTACGTTAATTTTGGTGTGCTGGATGCTCACGGCAGGCTACTTTGTGACGCTCTCGCAACCCGCGAAACATTAACTTTCAATGATCGCGCCTGGTTTAAACAGACGCTTAAAACTCGACAATTTGTCGTCAGCAGTCTTATTACCGGCAAAATAACCAGCAAACCCGTTATTGTTTCCGCACTTCCATTGCTTGATAAAAATGGCAAGGTAAGTCAGGTCATCTGGTCAGCCATTGATATTGGTCGTTTCAAACGCCTTTTGGAAAAGGTAAGCCTGCCAGAAGGATCTGAAGTTAGTGTGATGGACGCCAATGGGATCATTGTCGCACGCCATCCAGATAAAGAGCGATACACTGGAAAACATCATCCACTTCCCCAGTTGGTTGGAGCTGTACTAGCAAGTAAAGAAGAAGGTGTTGGACAAGACAAAGGCAGTGATGGTGTTTCTCGATTGTTTGCATACCATCGTCTGCTGGAAAACCCTGAAATGGGTAGCATTTATGTCAGTGTAACCGTTCCCAGTAATACCTACCTTACCAAAAGCGATCATGCCTTTGCACTACGCATGGGATTGTTAGTGTTGTTAACCATTCTGATATTTACATTGGCATGGTTTGCAACCGACATGTTGATCCTGCGCAGAATGAGGGCTCTGATTCTATCTACAGAAGAGATTGCCCGAGGTAATTTCAGCGCCCGTACGCATCTTGGAAAGGGCACAAGTGAAATATCTGAATTAGCCCGTGTATTCGACAATATGGCCCAATCACTGGAGCTGTTGTTTGAACAAAACCAGCGCATTATGGAAGTGTCGCCTGAAGCCATCGTTATTTCTGATAGCGGTGGAAAAATTGTGATGGTCAATATCCAGACTGAAAAACTTTTTGAATACAGTCGTGACGAACTGCTCGGCCAATCGATAGATATTTTATTACCAGAACGTTTCAGGGCAGGCCACGGTGCTCAACGTAACGCATACGTGGAAGAGAACAGAACCGACAAAATGGGAATGGGCCGTGAATTGCTCGGTAGAAAAAAAGATGGAACTGAATTTTCGGCAGAAATTAGTCTGGGCCCGATGAAAATGGATAGTGGTGTTTTTGTGATCAGCGCGGTGCGAGATATTACCGAGCGTAAACACTTTGAAAATAAAATACTCCATCAGGCTACACATGACTCATTGACCAGCTTGCCAAATCGGTCATTGTTCAATGATATTTTGACTCGCTCGATGATTCACACGCTGCGCATAGAGAAACTGCTGGTGGTGATGTTCCTTGATCTGGATGACTTTAAAAATATTAACGACACGCTCGGCCATGGCTTTGGTGATTACATGCTGAAAGAAGTTGCATTGCGGCTGAAAGCTCAGCTTCGTAAAGATGATATTGTTGCCCGTCAAGGTGGTGACGAATTTACTATCCTGTTACAGGACATCAGCGATGTAGGAGATATTACTCAAATTGCTGAAAAAATTCTTGCCGCTGTATCCGAACCCATCATGAAAGAAGGGCATGAAATGCATATGACAGCAAGCCTGGGTATTACCGTGTTTCCATTTGATGATACCGATATTGAGCATTTACTTCGAAATGCAGATACTGCTATGTATCGTGCCAAGGAGTCCGGCAAAAATAACTTCCAATTTTACACGGCTGCCATGAATGCCTCCATCCGTGAGCGTATGGAAATCGAAAATGGATTACGTCATGCCCTCGAAAGAAACGAACTTTTGCTACACTACCAGCCTCAAGTGGATATTGAGAGCGGACGAATTATTGCTGTGGAGGCATTGATACGGTGGTTGCATCCTGAGAAAGGTTTAATCCCGCCCGATAAATTTATACATATCGCGGAAGAAAGCGGTTTGATTGTATCTATCGGCGAATGGGTACTCCGAACCGCTTGTAAGCAAAACCAAGCCTGGCAGGATGCAGGGCTGACACACATTCGAATGGCTGTGAACTTATCCGCGAGACAATTTAGGGTTCCGCACCTGGTTGATGTTGTGGTCAAAGCGATGGAAGATGCAGGTCTCGCTCTTCATTCCGATAACCTGGAATTGGAATTAACTGAAAGCATGATCATGAATGATGTTGAAGGTGCCATTGAAACGTTGAGCAGCTTGCATGAAATGGGGATACGACTATCCATTGATGATTTTGGCACGGGTTATTCCAGTCTGAGTTATTTAAAACGCTTTTCAATTAATACGCTCAAAATTGATCAGTCTTTTATCAGGGATATCACTGTCGATTCAGATGATGCAGCCATAGCAGCAATCATCATTATGTTGGGACACAATCTTAAAATGAGAGTTATAGCCGAGGGAGTTGAAACAGCGGGGCAGCTTGAAATTTTACGGGAAATGAAATGCGACGAAATACAGGGGTATTATTTCAGCAGACCCCTCCCCGCGGACGAACTGGAAAAATTATTAAGGGATGAGCGGCGCCTTAATTAACTTCAAGATCAGCCGACTGTTTCACGTTATTGCTCATAAATGATTGTAATGTTAGTCTGTGCGTTAACCTATCAATATAAAATAATTTATCTTACCAATGACACGCTCTGAATTAATTTCCCGGCTTGCGGCACACTTCCCACAACTGAAGCATCATGATGCTGAACTTGTTGTTAAAGCGATGTTGGATAAACTTTCTGATCAGATTGCCAATGGAGGGCGTGTTGAAATTCGGGGGTTCGGATCATTTAGTTTGAATCAACGTCCACCCAGACGCGGACGGAACCCGAAGACAGGAAAAGCTGTATCGGTGCCCGCTAAACAACGGCCCCATTTCAAGCCTGGTATCGAACTCAAGGAGCGCGTGAATGATTCTGCTGCGGCGCAAAAGAGAAGGGCAGAAGTAAAAACTTGATGTGCACTGACCAATAATTGAGGTGAATTATGAACGAAGTCACTCATTTTAAACAATTAGAGCGAATGTACTTGGCTGCTCCAATAAACACAATATTTCCGCCAAAGATAACTGTCTCTGAAGCTGTTGCGGAAATACAAATCTACGTAAAGCCAGAGTATTTCCATTCAGCAGGTGCAGTACATGGCAGCGTAATTTTCAAATTACTGGATGATGTGCTTTTTTTGCGGCAAATTCTCTTGAACAAACAGTTTTCGTGCTTACAACGTCATTCATCATCTATCTAACGAGGCCGGTATCTTCTGGCATCATTCGATCCATCGGCAGAGTTGTGAACCAAAATAAAACTCAGTTTATATCCGAATCGATAGCCTATGACAGCGCTGGTAAAGAACTTGGTAGAGGCTGTGGAATTTTTGTTAGAGGTAAAATCCGCTTAGTTGATGCTGTTGGGTATGTAAACATATGACAAAGCTTTATGTAAGATGAATATGCGGCTTGTAAACAGCACACTCGATTTCAAACATCACTTTGCTATGTTCATTCTTACCCGTGAAGCAAACCTTCATTGTTCGTAGCCCCCGATTTGCACGATTCCCATTATCTGATCCTCCACACCTTTTTGCTGCCTCACTAATAATCTCCTCAACAAGTCGTGTTACCCCGTCTGCAGTGTTGCATTCTGTTTTGCCATCAGGGAATTTAAAAGTATAGGTCGTGGTCAAGATGCGCGACCCCTATTTAGTAATTACAGTTAACAAGAGCAAATGTCATTCTGGCAATGACTTGCCAATATCCTCCCAACCTCAGATTGCTGATACTCAGATTTAATATGAAATTTTGAAAGTATCCAGCATGTGGGAGGTGCTGCAGCATATAGTTCGTTACACCGGACCATTCGGTGTGACCGGATTTCCGGTTCGGCCGTATAACTGGACGTACTTGATTATTTTAATAAAATAGTCTGATTTTTGCTAAAAATCGCTATTGGATTACTAGCAAGCATGTCATACCTTTACCTCTATAAAAATAAAACTTGGATTTGTGATTAACCTCTGTAGATTGATGACATATTTTAATGATTTCAATCTAAAACACTCAAATTAATTGATTTATGGAGAGTAATACATGTATGCAAGCAGCAGTGTTGTTTTGCAATTTCCAGTTAGAAACATAAAGAGCATCGCCAAGAAAAATGCATTAGTACGGCTAAAGAACGCAGATTACCGTAGTCGTGAGTATTTGACTGAACCAGAGGTCGATCAATTGATAGCGGCGGCAAAGCGAGTGGGGCGGCATGGACACCGTGATGCAACTTTAATCTTACTGTCCTACCGCCATGGTTTACGCGTATCCGAACTCGTGAATCTTCGTTGGGACCAGGTGGATTTGCATCAGGGACTGATTCATATCAATCGACTCAAGCGTGGCACTTCCAGCGTTCATCCCTTGCGTGGTACAGAGGTTGTAGCGCTAAACCGACTAAATGCCGATTATCCAAAGCTGCATTATGTGTTTTGTAGTGAACGCAAGACTCCGCTTTCAGCAGATGCCTTCAGGAAGATTATCTTCCGAGCCGGGCAGGTAGCAAACTTACCCTTCAGCATTCATCCGCATATGATGCGCCATGCCTGCGGTTACAAACTGGCACAAGCCGGTCAGGACACCCGGGCGATCCAGCACTACTTGGGTCATCGGAATATTCAACACACGGTACGCTATACCCAGTTGTCAGCAGAGCGCTTCAAGAACTTCTGGCAAGACTAAGTACCAACGGAAAACGGTGAAAGGAGGGGTAGGTAGTGAAATAAGGGAATATTTATGAGTGCTTGATAAATAGATCGGAAAATTCGACCTTTAAGGCTAACGCGATTTTAAGTAATACCAGAATGGAAGGATTACTGACGCCGCGCTCGATTTGCGAGATATAGGTACGGTCCAATTCTGCCTCGAAAGCAAGCTGTTCCTGGGACAAGCCGTGCGCCAGACGCAACGATTTTACGTTGTCGCCCAGTATCCGGCAAAGTTGAGTCATGTGTTTTTCCATTTCTGCAACAATGCAGTGATTGAGATTGACAGTCCACGGAATATAATCTACAAAGACGGCTGTATTAAATTTTGCTCAGGCAGAAATAGATTGCCAGTGAGTGAAGAAATGAAAATTAACTAACTAATAGTAATAGGGAAAAATGATAAAAAATATTATGAAAGTATTTGTTGTGCTTGCCATAGCAGTCTTGGCAGGTTGTGCGGGGAGTAGCGCTTCTTTAGCCCAGAAAAAGAACTATGCCTTGATAGAAGGGGAGAGGGGGAATCCTTTGGTAACAGGTGGTTTGTCTATGTCGATGGAGGTCTTGCCGGGCGCGTATGAGTTTAAAACAACGCCCCGTTGTGGCTATCGTGATTGTCCGACCAGGGCCTACAGATTTGAAGCAGAAGCTGGTAACCGTTATGTCTTGCGTACGGATGAACCGATTCTGGTAACTGACCGTACCGATCCGAATGACCGAATTGTAGACAAGCTTTATCTGGTTGGTGATGAGTACGTGACCCGCAAAGAGAAAAAGGAATATGACCGGAGAGTGATCAACAATATTGTGATTGCAACTGCTGAAAAAATGGAGCGTCGCAAACAGAGTCTGCCGCTCATTCGTAAAGTTGGCGCAAAAGTTTGCAAACCTCTGGGTGAAATTATTTATATCGGATTTGTCGAGAATTTCACAGAGGACAAAATCCAGATCAGGCTTGTAGATGCAGTATTGGCAATTAATTACAACGTTAAGTTGGGAAGTTTCACACCAAATACCATTTGGGATAACCCGCTTAACTGGGATATCTGCAACTAAAAATATACATTTTCAGCAGGGATGCCACAACTCTGAAAAAACCAATGCATATTGGTATGAGTTGTAAATTTGTGGCTAATAAGTAAGAGAAAAGGAAGTAGCGTAATGACTAAAAAAATAGCGAGGGGATTAGTACTTGTCATGTTAAGTGCATTTGCTTTGGGCGGATGTGCACTGTTTGGTGATGGTATTCCAGATGATCAAAAAGGCAACTATGCATTAATAGTGTCCAATATCGGTGAGCGTGGTGAAGATATGGATCAAGTCAGCCGTGAACAGGCGATGTACCATTCAAGAGCGAACATTGGCTGGGTAAACGGAAAACCTCAGTTCCCTGCCAGAACATCCCTCAATATTCTTCCTGGAGAGTATGAGTTCAGTGTGGGGTTGGGTTGTAGTAATTCTGCCAGCTGCCGACCAAGTGCACCGATATCCATTGTTGTTAAAGCGGGCTATCGCTATGCGCTGACAACCCGAGGTGTGTTTGTAAGTGACAGAATGAAACCCTGGAAAAACGAGAACGAAACCCCTTACAAAGCAGGAAATTAATTGATGACATGCCTGACTACGAATCAGGCTGATTAATCGTATTCAGCTTAATCGATGTAAAGCCAATCTGTAATTGAGATTGGCTTTATTGTTTTCAGGAACAGAAAGCTAAAACCAATAAATAATGTTTGGATATTGGGGCGGTAACGTCTGAAAGATCTTTTTAAGGAGCAATATATGAAAATGTCGTCTACTGTCTTATAGCGATAACTGTAAATGTGCGCTACTCACAGTTATCGTTAATGAGGCCAATATGGCATTTTCAGAGCGGGCTTTGGGGTCAAATATTTTTGGCTACGCTCATGCGCTGATGCAATATACGAACAATACCAAGGGTGTCGCCGATCAGTCGGTAAACGATAATGTGTGAGCCAACTAGATAGGCTGAGTGCGTTGATGGCAAGTCGTCTCGGCTCTGTCCAATTTCGGGGTTTTCGGCTATTGCGGTCAGTGCGTCTTTAATCTTGTCGCGGTAAACCAGAAGCTGATTCTGGCCCCATGTTTCGCCTGTGTAGCGCAGGATGTCGATAAAGTCCTGCCGAGCCCTTGGAGAGAGTTTTACGGGCAGCCTATGGTTGGACATCGCGGCTTATTGGTTTGCTGCTGTGCATATCGTTTATGGCGCTTTGCGTTATGTCGTTAAGAGTATCTGCGGTGAAGGCAACACCTTCGCCACGTTCGAGTTGTGCGTCACCTTCTTGAATAGCTAACCGCCATGCTGCAACACGACTTTCTTCGGCTTGCATGCGCCGTATAGCATCTCGGATTACTTCGGTCGCGTTGCCATAAAAACCGCTCGAAACCATACTTTTAATGAAACCTTCCATCTCGGGCGATAAATTAACGTGCATAGTCATGATAAAACCTCCTATAGGGATGTATATATAATATCCATATTATGGATATTCGGCAATATAAGCCGAGTACGCCAACTGCCAAAATAAATCGGCACAGCGATGAGATTCGACAAATTGGGAGACCCACTGATAATTCGGTTTGCACTGAAAGTTATACCTCTGTTTTAATCGCAGTCAGATTTGCCGCAATTTTAGCAGGTGTATAGTTTAAATATGCGTAGCATATAGGGCTTCTGCACAGGCAGAAAATTCCGTTTGAGTCGGTAAAAGTGACTGCCGTGAAAGGCTGTTGTTCGGCCTTAGCGGACAACGGCTATTTATTAAAATGACTGTCGGTGGTGCCTGCTGGAATGTCCGGTTTCAAGTTTTTCGAACAGTCACTTTGTACCAAAAAAACAGTCCATATTGAATTTACGCAGCCCGAAAGCTGATGTTCGCGAAGTTCTAATTTTGACCCATTTAGGTAATTTGGCGATTCAAAGAGGTGGCTTCCAGAAACTGTCCAAAAAAACGGAAGAATTTACTGATCATCATGTTTTCGCTTGCCCTCATTCTGCTGGGATGTGTCCTTGCGCGCCACCAGTACCTTGTCCACCCGGTTTTTATCCATATCCATAACCTCAAAACGGTAGTCAACCGCTTCAAAGTGGTCCGCCACCCGCGGAATGTGTCCAAGGATATACATCACAAATCCACCCAGCGTGTTGAAAGCATTTTCTTCCTCGCCTGATAATTCTGCAGTGATATCCAGCACGTCTTTGATGCGTTCAATGGTGACGCTGCCGTCAATTAGCCACGATCCATCTTCGCGCACAATAATATCCAGCTCTTCGTGAATATCCGAAGTCGGCAATTCTCCAACGATGGAAGTCAGCACATCGGTCAAAGTGACGAGGCCTTGCAGCTCGCCATATTCATCCACGATCAGTGCGCATTGCTGGCGTGCTTTGCGGAAATTTTCCAGCAGGTGGGTCGTCGTAACACCATCCGGTATATACAGCGGCGGACGTAACGACTGTTCAACTGCAAGCGGTCTGCCGGACAGAGCATCCTTGAGCAAATCTGACGTGCGCAATATGCCCACGATATGATCCAGCCCGTCGCGGCAGACAACCACACGGGTATAGGGGCTATCGGCAATGCGGTCGCGAATTTCCGCTTCGGGTGCATCTAGGTCAAGCACGTAAATATCCGTTCTGTGTGTCATGATTGCCCCGATACGCTGCTCATCAAGGCGCAGCACGTTGGAAACAATGGCCTGCTCGCTTTCATGGAACACGCCAGACTCGGCACCCTGTTCCATCAGCACCTTGATTTCTTCATCGGTGACAGAAGATTCTTCCTTGTGGCCCGCGCCCATCATGCGCAGCAAGAATGCTGAAGATGCCGAAAGCAGCCAGACCAGTGGCCGCGCGATAAGCGCCAGCATGTTCATGGGTGGCGCAATCATCGAGGCAATTTTTTCCGGGGCACGCAGCCCCAATTGCTTGGGAACCAGTTCTCCGATAACGACGGAAACATAGGTCAGGCCTACGACGACAACCGTTAAAGCCACACCTCTGGCGTATGGCTCAATCAAAGTGAAACTGGCTAGCCATTCAGTCAGCGGATCAGCCAGTGCGGTTTCACCGATGGCACCGCTCAAAGTACCCACAGTGGTGATGCCTACCTGTACAGTGGATAAAAAGGTGGATGGTTCGTTGCTTAAGGCAAGCCCGGATTGCGCTCCGGGGCTGTCGTCATCTGAGAGCTTTTGCAGGCGCGCCTTGCGGGAAGATACTACGGCGATTTCCGACATCGCCAAAACACCATTCAGAAGAATCAAAAACAGAAGTAATACTATATCCTCTACAGAGCCGCCCATCACTGTCAAGTGTGCGAACCAGGAAAAAAGGGAAAACATTTTAACATCTTCTAAAGATGGCAGTAATTGTATCGAATGATCAGTAACAAGATTTTAAAGTGTGAATTTAATTGCGAGCAGAAATTGGCTGTTTCATTACACTGACAGAAAGCCCCTGTTAAATTTTAATATATTGATTTCACGATATACCTTAGAGATTTACTTGAGCGGAATCGATTTGTGTTTACATAGCTTAAACCTATTTTTGATTAAGCAATTTTAAGCGGAGCGTTACGCGTTTCATGCATATAAGTGATTGGCTGCTGCATCAATTACATTTGTTGAATAAAGGCAGGCCGGGTATGGGTAATCCGGAATTTTAGGGGTGGATTCTAATTCCAAGTGCACCACCGTTTAGAATTTGAGCGGACATGACGAGTAAGTCTGATAGTGTGGGTAGTGCGACCCAACCACACTTCAGGA
>NCJL01000014.1 GCA_002278935.1 Gallionellales bacterium 39-52-133 | reverse complement strand
TGCTATCGCTGCAGTCAACGTGGTCTTGCCATGGTCTACGTGACCAATCGTGCCTACGTTTACGTGCGGTTTCGTACGTTCAAATTTTAATTTTGCCATTTCAGCTCTCCAGTTTTTTTTAGATTATTTCTTGCTCATTATTGCTTCAGCCACATTCCTAGGGGCTTCAGTGTAATGCTTAAATTCCATGGTATATGTTGCACGACCCTGGGTTGCAGAACGCAGCGCGGTGGAATATCCAAACATCTCAGCCAGCGGCACTTCTGCCTTAACAATTTTGCCGCCGCCAGCGGTATCATCCATACCCTGCACCATACCGCGACGAGAAGACAAATCACCCATTACAGTACCGGTATAGTCTTCTGGCGTCTCAACTTCAACCGACATCATCGGCTCAAGGAGCACAGGGCTGGCTTTACGCATGCCATCCTTGAAACCCATGGAAGCGGCCATTTTAAAGGCGTTTTCATTTGAGTCCACATCATGGTAAGAGCCGTCAAACAACGTTACCTTCACGTCAACAACCGGGAAGCCGGCCAATACGCCATTAGGCAATGTATCTTCCAGACCCTTCTTTACGGCAGGAATAAACTCGCGCGGCACCGTTCCACCTTTGATTGCATCAACAAATTCAAAACCCTTACCTGTTTCGTTCGGTTCTATTTTCAGCCAAACATGACCAAACTGACCGCGACCACCAGATTGTTTAACGAACTTGCCTTCAACCTCAACCGGCTTGCGTATCGCTTCGCGGTAGGCAACCTGTGGCGCACCTACGTTCGCCTCAACGCCAAATTCACGTTTCATGCGATCAACCAGAATCTCAAGGTGTAACTCGCCCATACCGGAAATAATAGTCTGGCCAGACTCCTCATCCGTCTTCACGCGGAACGAAGGATCTTCTTTCGCCAGGCGATTCAGGGCCATACCCATTTTTTCCTGATCCTGCTTGGTCTTTGGCTCAACTGCAACGTGAATAACCGGCTCAGGGAAAATCATGCGCTCCAAAGTAATTACTTTATTCAAATCGCATAATGTTTCACCTGTAGTCGCCTCTTTCAAGCCCACAGCTGCAGCGATATCTCCAGCAAAAACCTCTTTTATTTCTTCACGTTCGTTTGCATGCATCAGCAAAATACGACCGATACGTTCTTTCTTGTCTTTTATCGGGTTGTAAACAAAATCTCCCGCCTGCAGAGACCCCGAATATACACGGAAGAAAATCAACTGCCCCACAAACGGGTCGGTCATAATCTTAAAGGCTAGAGCAGCAAACGGCTCTTTGTCATCCGCTTTGCGCTCACCCATCGTGCCATCAGGCAACTCACCGGACACAGGAGGAATATCGATTGGGGATGGCAGATAATCAACAACAGCGTCAAGCATAGCCTGAACACCCTTATTTTTAAATGCCGAGCCGCACAGCATTGGAACGATTTCACTTGCAATTGTGCGTATGCGCAGGCATTGCTTAATATCCGATTCGGACAACTCACCTTCTTCGAGATATTTATTCATCATCTCTTCAGAAGCTTCGGCAGCACTTTCAACCATTTGAGCACGCAAATCCTGAGCCGTCTTAAGTAGGTCGGCCGGAATTTCGCGCAACTCGAATTTCATTCCCTGAGTAGAATCGTCCCAGTAAATCGCTTTCATACGAACCAGATCAACCACACCTTCGAACTTTTCTTCCGCACCAATGGGAATCTGAATCGGCACAACGTTTGCGCGCAAACGCGTTTTCATCTGATCAACAACTTTATAAAAGTTAGCTCCTGACCTATCCATTTTGTTGACAAACGCAAGACGCGGAACCTTATACTTATTCGCCTGACGCCAGACAGTCTCTGACTGAGGCTGCACTCCACCTACCGCGCAATACACCATACACGCGCCATCCAGCACACGCATTGAACGCTCGACTTCAATTGTAAAGTCAACGTGGCCGGGCGTATCAATAATATTAATGCGGTGCTCGGCATAATTCTTATCCATCCCCTTCCAGTAGCACGTAGTAGCAGCCGAAGTAATTGTAATACCTCGCTCCTGCTCCTGCTCCATCCAGTCCATAGTCGCAGCGCCGTCATGCACCTCGCCAATTTTATGGGATACGCCTGTATAGAACAGAACACGTTCAGTTGTAGTTGTCTTACCCGCATCAATATGCGCACTGATGCCGATATTGCGATAAAGCTCGATTGGTGTTTTGCGTGCCACGGTAGCTACCTAACTTTCTTTACTTTTTATCTAAATTCTTTAGAAGCGGAAATGCGAGAAGGCTTTATTTGCTTCAGCCATGCGGTGCACTTCTTCACGTTTTTTAACTGCACCACCACGACCTTCTGATGCGTCAATCAGCTCACCCGCAAGACGCATACCCATCGACTTCTCACCGCGCTTGCGTGCGAAGTCTTTTAACCAGCGCATGGCCAATGCCATACGACGGGAAGGGCGTACCTCAACAGGAACCTGGTAGTTCGCACCACCCACTCGACGGCTCTTTACTTCAACCTGAGGCTTAACATTGGTCAATGCCAGATTGAAAATTTCGATTGCATCCTTGCCGCTTTTTTTCGACACCTGCTCTAAAGCACCGTAAAGAATACGCTCGGCTACCGATTTTTTCCCGGAAGTCATCAGCACGTTTACGAATTTTGACAGATCCTGGTTGCCGAATTTAGGATCCGGCAGAATCTCGCGTTTGGCTACTACTCTACGTCTTGGCATATCTAAACCTCAAATTTATCTTACTGTTTCAAAAAGGGGCACGGCCGCTCAAATCGGCAGCCTGTCAATTACGCCTTTTTAGGGCGCTTCGTACCATACTTGGAACGAGACTGCTTCCTGTCTTTAACGCCAGCCGTATCCAGGCTACCGCGCACCATGTGGTAACGCACACCCGGCAAGTCCTTGACACGACCACCACGCAGCAGCACAACCGAGTGCTCCTGCAGGTTATGGCCTTCACCGCCAATGTATGAGATCACCTCAAAACCATTGGTCAAGCGCACCTTGGCCACTTTACGCAAAGCCGAATTCGGCTTCTTAGGAGTGGTGGTATATACACGGGTACATACGCCGCGTTTCTGGGGACTACCCTCAAGCGCAGGAACTTTGCTTTTGCTTACTTCTGCAACACGGGGGCTACGCACTAACTGGTTAATCGTTGGCATTATATGGTTCCTAAAAACTTTGTTTAATCAATCTTGTAGCAAAACATAAACCGTCACAGCACGAAATACAAGTCGCACTGTGACGGCGAAAATGACCGCGCATTCTATTTAAGAACACACTGCCTGTCAAGCAACCCGAGCGCTTTGCAGCGTTCAGGCGTTTTCCTGCGTCTCTGCATTTACTGCCAAATCGCTCAATCCCTCGCCTTGCGCCATATCTACGCCCAAACGCTGCTTGCGTCGTGCCGTATGGAAGGCCAAGCCGGTACCCGCAGGTATCAGACGTCCTACGATGACGTTTTCTTTCAGGCCTCGCAGATCATCACGCTTGCCCATAATAGCCGCCTCAGTCAGAACACGAGTAGTCTCCTGGAAGGAAGCTGCAGAAATGAACGAGTCAGTTGACAGTGACGCCTTGGTAATACCCAGCAACATATACTGGAATGTGGCAGGTTGCTTGCCCTCTGCCTCAACCAGTTCATTCTCGATGAGCAAGTCAGCACGCTCAACCTGTTCCTTTGGTATGAACTTGGTATCACCGGCATCAATAATCTGAACACGTCTCAGCATTTGACGAACAATCACCTCAATATGCTTGTCGTTAATCTTCACACCTTGCAGACGGTAAACGTCCTGAACTTCGTCGGTAATATAGCGGGCCAAAGCCTCAATACCAAGTAAACGCAGGATATCATGGGGATCAGCTGGACCATCCACAATCATTTCGCCCTGCGTCACCAACTGGCCATCATGCACCAGTACATGCTTGTCCTTGGTAATCAGGAACTCATGCGGCTGGCCTTCACCGTCGGTAATGACCAGACGTTGCTTGCCTTTTGTTTCCTTTCCAAATGAGGCAGTACCCGTTACATCAGCCAGCATACCGGCATCTTTTGGTGAGCGCGCCTCAAACAACTCGGCAACGCGCGGCAGACCACCGGTAATATCGCGAGTCTTGGATGACTCTTGCGGGATACGCGCCAGTACTTCACCAACACCCACATTCTGGCCGTCTTCCACGGTAATAATACTGCCAACCTGGAATGTGACCGAGATGGAAATATCTGTACCTGCAATTTTGATTTCATTGCCGCTCTCATCCAGCAAGCGTATCAGCGGACGAACTCCCTTGGCTTGTGAAGTACTGCGCTTCGGATCAATCACAACCAGACTCGACAGACCCGTTACATCGTCAATCTGACGCATAACAGACACACCTTCCTCAACGCCTTCAAAGCGTGCTCGGCCGGCATATTCGGTAATAACCGGGCGGGTATGCGGATCCCACGTGGCCAACACTTCACCGGCACGTACTGCAACACCTTCATGCGCTGTCAAAGTTGCGCCGTATGGCACCTTATGGCGCTCGCGTTCACGACCGTGATCATCCGTAACCATAATCTCGCCGCTTCGTGCAACAACAACCTGCATACCTTTGGCAGTCGTAACAGTACGCATGTTGGCGCTATATTTAAGTATACCGTTGGATTTACCCTCAACCTGGCTCGCCACGATGGTACGTGAAGCAGCACCGCCAATATGGAAAGTCCGCATCGTCAACTGCGTTCCTGGCTCACCGATAGACTGCGCTGCAATCACACCAACTGACTCACCAACGGTAATCATGCCGCCGCGGCCCAGGTCACGGCCATAACACTTGGCGCACAGACCGAAGCGAGTCTCGCAGGTGAGAGGTGTACGTACACGCACCTCGTCGATACCCAATGATTCGATTACCTCAACCATGTCCTCGTTCAGAAGCGTGCCCGCTTCGTAGAGTGTCTCGCTGGATTCCGGATTGACAATGTCAGTACTGGTTACACGACCAAGGATACGTTCACGCAAAGCTTCAATAACTTCACCGCCCTCAACCAGCGCCTTCATTGAACGACCCAAAGCTGTGCCGCAATCCTCCTCGATCACCACCAGATCCTGCGTTACGTCCACCAGACGGCGTGTCAGATAACCTGAGTTAGCTGTCTTCAGTGCGGTGTCTGCAAGACCCTTACGTGCACCGTGTGTCGAAATAAAGTACTGCAAGGTATTCAAACCTTCGCGGAAGTTTGCAGTGATGGGGGTTTCAATAATCGAACCATCCGGTTTTGCCATCAAGCCACGCATACCTGACAATTGTCGAATCTGCGCAGCAGAGCCGCGCGCACCGGAGTCAGCCATCATGTAGATGGAGTTAAAAGACTCCTGCATCTCAACTTTGCCCTTCTTGTCTGTGCGCACCTGGCCTGTTGCAAAATCAATCACAGGCTCGCTACCCAGCTGGTCCATCATGGCCTTGGCCACAACGTCACCGGTACGACCCCAGATATCCACCACCTTGTTGTAGCGCTCACCCTGGGTAACCAGACCTGAGGTGTACTGCGTGTCAATTTCATGCACTTCTTTTTCTGCCGCCGCAATCAGCTCATTCTTTTGCTTTGGCACCAGCATATCGTCAACACAGATCGAAATACCTGCACGAGTCGCGTAGGTGAAACCGGTGCTCATCAGCTTGTCAGCCATGATGACCGTGTCACGCAAACCGCAACGACGGAAACTGGTATTGATCAGGCGTGAAATTTCTTTTTTCTTCAGCGCCTTGTTTACTACACTGAAGGGCAAACCAACCGGCAATATTTCAGACAGAATTGCACGGCCAATTGTGGTTTCATAACGTGTGCGCTTTTCCTGACGCGCACCGTTCTCGTCCAGCGACACTTCATTGATACGCACCATGACTTTGGCCTGCAAATCAACCTGTCTCGCCTGGTACGCACGCAACGCTTCGGATACATCGGCGAACATGGAACCTTCACCTTGTGCACCGGCCTTGTCGCGTGTCATGTAATACAAGCCCAACACGATATCCTGCGACGGAACAATAATAGGCTCGCCGTTTGCTGGCGACAGCACGTTATTGGAGGCGAGCATCAGCGTACGGCACTCCATCTGCGCTTCCAGCGACAGAGGGACGTGCACCGCCATCTGGTCACCGTCGAAGTCGGCGTTAAACGCGGTACATACCAGCGGATGCAACTGAATTGCCTTGCCTTCAATCAACATAGGCTCAAACGCCTGGATACCCAGACGGTGCAATGTTGGCGCACGGTTCAGCATCACCGGATGTTCGCGGATCACTTCTTCCAGAATATCCCACACGATAGGCTCTTCAGCCTCTACCATGCGTTTGCCTGCTTTGATTGTAGTTGCCAGACCCATCTTTTCCAGACGCTCGAAGATGAAGGGCTTGAACAATTCGAGTGCCATCTTCTTCGGCAAGCCACACTGATGCAGTTTGAGCTGGGGACCCACCACAATTACGGAACGGCCGGAGTAGTCAACGCGCTTGCCCAGCAAGTTTTGACGGAAACGACCGCCCTTGCCTTTGATCATATCGGCCAATGACTTCAATGGACGCTTGTTCGCGCCTGTCATCGCCTTGCCGCGACGACCGTTATCCAGCAACGAGTCTACGGACTCTTGCAGCATACGCTTTTCGTTGCGCACGATAATTTCCGGTGCCTTCAACTCGAGCAAACGCTTCAAACGGTTGTTACGGTTGATCACGCGGCGGTAAAGATCGTTCAGATCGGAAGTCGCAAAACGGCCGCCGTCCAGTGGAACCAATGGGCGCAATTCAGGTGGCAATACTGGCAACACTTCCAGCACCATCCATTCAGGCTTGATACCGGACTGCACAAACGCTTCCAGAATTTTCAGGCGCTTTGCATATTTCTTGATTTTTGTTTCTGAGCTGGTTGCTTCCAGTTCACTACGGATAGTAGCAACTTCAGCAGGCACATCCAGCGCGCGCAATAAGGCGCGCACGCCTTCAGCACCCATTACTGCGGAGAATTCATCACCATATTCTTCCAGCTTGGCAAGGTAGTCATCTTCTGACAACAACTGGCCGCGATTCAACGGCGTCATGCCCGGCTCAGTAACCACATATGCTTCAAAATACAACACGCGCTCGATGTCGCGCAAGGTCATATCCAGCACCATACCCAGACGTGAAGGCAAGCTCTTCAGGAACCAGATATGTGCAACTGGAGAAGCCAGCTCAATGTGACCCATGCGCTCACGACGCACTTTAGACAAGGTTACTTCTACACCGCACTTCTCGCAGATTACGCCGCGATGCTTAAGACGCTTGTATTTGCCGCACAAGCACTCATAGTCTTTGATTGGGCCGAAAATTTTGGCGCAGAACAGACCATCACGCTCAGGCTTGAACGTACGGTAGTTAATGGTTTCAGGCTTTTTTACTTCGCCGTAAGACCATGAACGAATTTTTTCCGGAGAAGCCAGACCGATCTTGATCGAATCAAACTCTTCCTTTTGGGTAACCTGCTTAAATAAATCTAGCAATGCTTTCATTTGCAACTCCTTGTTAACCTTGTGCGCAACTTAAAAAATTATTCAATAAAAACAATTAGTTACGTAACAAATCTATATCAATACACAAGGATCGGATTTCCTTGGTTAACACGTTGAACGATTCCGGCATACCGGCTTCAATCTTATGGTCACCCTTGACGATGCTCTCATAAACCTTGGTACGCCCGGTCACGTCGTCAGACTTGACGGTGAGCATTTCCTGCAATGTGTACGCCGCACCATAAGCTTCCAGTGCCCAGACCTCCATCTCACCAAAACGCTGACCACCGAACTGGGCCTTACCACCCAACGGCTGCTGGGTAACCAGGCTGTATGGACCGGTAGAACGCGCATGCATCTTGTCATCGACAAGGTGGTGCAGCTTCAGCACATGCATGTAACCTACAGTAACAGGGCGATCAAATTCCTCACCGGTGCGACCGTCCTGCAGCTTCATCTGGCCTGAACGCGGCAGATCGGCAAGCTCCAGCATGGTCTTGATTTCGTCTTCGCTCGCGCCATCGAATACCGGAGTGGAGAACGGTACGCCGGCCTTCAGATTGCGGCACAATTCCACGACTTCATCATCGCTGAATGATGCGATCTCGGCAGCCTGCTCGTCCTTGTATATCTTGGACAGGAATTTGCGTATATCGGCAACCTTGGCTTCAGCTTCCAGCATCTTGTTGATCTTCTGCCCCAGCCCTTTTGCGGCCCAGCCCAGATGCACTTCAAGCACCTGGCCAATATTCATACGCGATGGCACGCCCAGCGGATTCAGCACCACATCGATAGGAGTACCGTTGGCCATGCAAGGCATGTCTTCTACCGGCACGATGCGCGATACCACACCCTTGTTACCGTGGCGACCCGCCATCTTGTCGCCTGGCTGCAAGCGGCGTTTAACAGCCACATATACCTTGACCATTTTTTGCACACCGGCTTGCAACTCATCGCCCTGTGTCAATTTGCGTTTCTTCAGATCAAACGCGGCATCAAATTCCACACGCTTCTGCGCCAGACCATCCTTAACCTGCTCAAGCTGGGCTGCAACTTCATCGTCACTCAGGCGAATATCAAACCAGTGATGGTGCTCAAGGCTGGACAGATAATCCTTGGTCAGCTTGGTACCCTTCGCTAGTTTTTTCGGGCCGCCGTTCGCGACTTTTCCTGTCAGCATTTTCTCCAGACGGGTAAACACGTCGACTTCAACAATCCGCATCTGGTCTGCAAGGTCTTTCTTGTAACGGCCCAACTCGTCGTCAACAATTTGTTGTGCGCGTGCATCGCGCTGCAAACCTTCGCGTGTAAACACCTGCACGTCGATAACCGTACCTGAAATACCGGCTTGCACACGCAGACTGGTGTCTTTTACATCAGAGGCTTTTTCACCAAAAATTGCGCGCAACAGCTTCTCTTCCGGAGTCAGCTGTGTTTCGCCCTTGGGCGTAACCTTGCCAACCAGAACGTCACCCACCACAACTTCCGCACCGATGTGCACAATACCGCATTCATCCAGGCGAGCCATCTGGCCCTCGGACAAATTGGGAATATCGCGCGTGATCTCTTCCGAACCCAGCTTGGTGTCGCGAGCCACAACGGTTAATTCTTCGATATGAATCGATGTGAATCTGTCGTCAGACACAACACGCTCAGATATCAGAATCGAGTCTTCGTAGTTATAACCATTCCATGGCATGAATGCGACCAGCATATTCTGGCCTAGTGCGAGCTCTCCCATATCGGTAGAAGCACCGTCTGCAATCACGTCACCACGCTCAATCAGATCACCCATCTTGACCAGCGGGCGCTGGTTGATGTTGGTGTTCTGGTTTGAACGCGTGTATTTGGTCAGATTATAAATGTCCACGCCAACTTCGCCGTGTGTTGTTTCGTCATCATTCACACGCACAACGATACGACCGGAATCCACGTAATCCACGCGACCACCACGCCAGGCCTGAACAGCAGTACCAGAGTCAATCGCTACGGTGCGCTCAATACCGGTTCCCACCAGTGCTTTTTCTGCGCGCAAGCAGGGAACCGCCTGACGCTGCATGTTTGCACCCATCAACGCGCGGTTCGCGTCGTCATGCTCAAGGAAGGGAATCAGCGAAGCAGCTACCGACACAACCTGGGAAGTAGACACGTCCATGTACTCAATCTTGTCCGGAGTAGCCAGTACAAACTCATTGTGCTGACGCGAGGACACGATGTCATTGGTAAATTTACCCTTGCTGTCCAGCTCGGCATTCGCCTGAGCGATCGTAAACTTGCCCTCTTCAATCGCTGACAGATAATCCACATCCATCGTCGCACGGCCTTTAGCTACACGACGGTATGGTGTTTCGATAAAGCCATAAGTATTGGTACGCGCATACAGTGAAAGAGAGTTGATCAGACCAATGTTCGGGCCTTCAGGTGTCTCGATCGGGCAGACGCGACCATAGTGCGTTGGATGCACGTCACGCACTTCAAAGCCTGCACGTTCACGTGTCAGACCACCTGGGCCCAGTGCTGAAATACGACGCTTGTGCGTGACTTCAGACAAGGGGTTGGTCTGGTCCATAAACTGGGACAACTGGCTGGAACCGAAGAATTCTTTCACTGCTGCAGAAATCGGCTTGGCATTGATCAGATCATGCGGCATCAGATTATCAGTTTCGGCCTGACCCAGACGCTCCTTGACAGCACGTTCAACGCGGGCCAGACCGGTGCGGAACTGGTTTTCTGCCAGCTCGCCCACTGCACGAATACGGCGATTACCCAGGTGATCGATATCATCGATTTCGCCGCGTCCATTGCGCAATTCAACCAGAATCTTGATAACGGCAATAATATCCTCATTGGACAATGTCACGGCACCTGTAAGCTCGTCACGACCCACGCGACGGTTAAACTTCATCCGACCCACTGCTGAAAGATCATAGCGCTCTTCCGAGAAGAACAGGCCGTTAAACAAACCTTCAACCGCATCTTCAGTGGGTGGCTCGCCGGGACGCATCATGCGATAAATCGCAACACGCGCAGTCCACAGATCAGTCGTTTCATCCAGACGCAGTGTCTGGGAAATGAAAGCACCCTGATCCAGATCATTGGTATACAAGGTATGGAACTTGGTCACGCCTGCTTCATGCAGCTTGGCAAGAACAGCTTCGGTGATTTCATCATTGGCACTGGCGATAATTTCGCCGCTGTCTTTATCAACAATATTCTCAGCCAGCGCACGACCCACCAGGAAGTCCTCGCCAACTGCCAGCTTGTTAATGCCGTCCTCATTCATTTCACGAACATGGCGAGCAGTAATGCGCTTATCCATCGCCACAATTACTTTACCGGCCTTGTTCAAGATATCAAAGCGTGCAATTTCTCCGCGCAAGCGCTCAGGCACCACTTCGAACTGAATTCCCTTCTTGCCCATATGGAAGGTATCAAACTCAAAGAAAGCAGCCAGAATTTGCTCGTTGGTAAAGCCGATGGATTTCAGCAGGATGGTCACCGGCAACTTGCGGCGACGGTCGATACGGAAATACACATAATCTTTGGCATCGAATTCGAAATCCAGCCATGAGCCACGGTAAGGAATCACACGTGCCGAGAACAGCAGCTTGCCTGACGAGTGAGTTTTGCCGCGGTCATGCTCAAAAAACACGCCGGGAGAACGGTGCAGCTGGGACACGATTACGCGCTCAGTGCCGTTAATGACAAATGAACCTGTGTGCGTCATCAGCGGAATTTCGCCCATGTACACTTCCTGCTCTTTAACCTCTTTGACAGTCGGCTTCGAAGCCTCCTTGTCCAGCAGCGTCAGGCGTACACGCGCACGCAAAGGCGACGCATAGGTCAAGCCACGCTGCTTGCACTCCTTGACATCAAATGGCGGCATACCCAGCACATAGCTCACGTAGTCGAGACGAGCAAACTTGTTGTGGCTTTCAATCGGGAAGATCGAATTGAAAGCAGCTTGCAAGCCCTGATTTTTGCGCTGCGCAGGATCGGCTTCAGCTTGAAGAAACTCGCTGTAAGATTCCAATTGAGTAGACAACAGATATGGCACCGGCAAAGCGGCGATCCGTTTGGCAAAACTTTTTCGGATACGTTTTTTTTCAGTAAAAGAATAACTCATTGATATCTCCACGACCGAAGGAAAAAGACAAAGGATAAAAAGCGCTTTTCACGCACCTTATCCATTAACTTCTAAAAATTAACACCTGACAACTGACACAAACAAGAAATGGCAAAAGGCTGACGGATAACCGCCAGCCCTTATGCGCAAGTTTCTGTTACTTCATTTCTGCAGTAGCGCCGGCTTCAACCAATTGCTTAACAATACCTTCGGCATCAGCTTTGGAAACACCTTCTTTAACCGCTTTAGGTGCACCATCTACCAGATCTTTAGCTTCTTTCAAGCCCAGACCGGTAATTGCACGAACTGTCTTGATCACGCCAACCTTGCTGTCACCAGCAGACATCAGCATTACGGTGAATTCAGTCTGCTCGGCAGCAGCGGCAGCGCCACCGGCAGCAGCGCCGCCGGCAGGGCCAGCCACTGCAACTGCAGCAGCAGAAACACCAAACTTCTCTTCCATCTCTTTAATCAGAGCAGACAGATCCAAAACAGTCATTTGCGCAATTGCGTCAAGAATTTCAGCTTTATTAACAGCCATGTAAATCTCCTAAAATATTTAATTCAAAAGTATGCAGAAGTTTCGAGTTGCCCTAAGCATCCGCCCTGCCTTAAGCAGAAACGGTCTCGGCTTCTTTCTTATCGCGAATCGCAGCCAGGCAACGAACAAATGTGCTTGTAGTTGCGAGCATGGTGCCCATCAACATTGCAAGCAACTCATCGCGGCTCGGCGTTGCCGCCAGAACCTTCACATCATCAGCCGACATTACGCTGCCTGACATGCAACCAGCTGTAATCACCAGCTTCGCATTTGATTTGGCAAAATCGTTTACGACCTTTGCAGCAGATACAGCATCAGGACTGATACTGTAAATCAGCGGACCCACCATCTTGTCCGCCAATGCCGCAAAGGGAGTATCCTGCACCGCGCGACGAGCCAGCGTATTTTTCAATACATGCAAATACACACCGGAGCTTCGTGCATTCGCACGTAACTTGGTGATATCACTGACTGCAATGCCACGGTACTCTGCCAAAACAATAGTCTGAGCTTGCGCTACCTGAGCACTCACTTCCGATACTATCGATTGCTTTTCTTGCAGATTAAGAGCCAAAGTCTTTCTCCATTTTCAACGAAATTAACACCAGGCATGACGTGCCATATCTGATCATAATTTCACGATTAATAACCGCGTCCACAAATTCCATATCGAACATAGTCTGTTCAAAAGCTACTTGCAGGCACACCATCTACGTGGGCTGATGAAATCTTTCATCAATTAAAGAATTTGCAAACTACCTCTTCTACCTACGGTCTTTGACAAGCTGCCAATCCTGCCAGCAGTCCAAAGTCTTTCAGCGACACAGCACATTCGCACAGTGTCGCCATTATTCAATAAGCTTACGCCACCAAACTTGCCTGCTCAACGCGGATACCAACACCCATTGTGCTTGAAACCGCCACCTTTTTCAGATATACGCCTTTGGTAGCAGATGGCTTGGCTTTATTCAATGCATCAATCAATGCCAGCATATTTTCACGCAACGCTGCCGGCTCAAACGAAGCACGGCCAATGGTGCACTGAACAATACCATTCTTGTCTGTACGGTACTGCACCTGACCAGCCTTGGCATTGCGCACAGCGCCTGCAACGTCTGCAGAAACAGTGCCCACCTTAGGGTTAGGCATCAGGCCGCGAGGACCCAGAATCTGACCCAGCTGACCCACAATACGCATCGCATCTGGTGATGCGATCACCACGTCGAAATCCATCTTGCCGGCTTTGATACTTTCGGCCAGATCTTCAAATCCAACGATATCCGCACCTGCGGCCTTGGCTTCCTCAGCCTTGGGGCCCTGCGCAAATACCGCTACTCGCACTGTTTTGCCCGTACCTTTTGGCAACACGACCGAACCGCGCACCAACTGATCTGATTTACGTGCATCGATACCGAGATTCACAGCCACGTCGATTGATTCATCAAACTTTGCCTTGGCCGTTTCTTTTACCAGCTTTAACGCTTCATCGAGCGGATACAGCTTGGTACGATCTACCTTGGCAGCAAGTGCTTTGTAACGCTTGGAGATATGTGCCATTTTATTCACCTTCCACAGTAATGCCCATGCTGCGTGCACTGCCAGCAATGGTGCGCACCGCTGCGTCCATATCGGCAGCAGTCAGATCAGCTTGTTTTGTCTTTGCGATATCTTCCGCCTGCTTGCGAGTCAGCTTGCCAACTTTGGCAGTATGCGGAGTCGGGCTACCCTTTTGTATACCCGCAGCTTTCTTGATCAGAATGGTAGCCGGAGGGCTCTTCATTATGAAAGTAAAGCTCTTGTCCGCAAACGCGGTAATCACCACCGGAATTGGCAGACCTGGCTCTATACCCTGGGTCTGGGCATTGAATGCCTTGCAGAATTCCATGATATTGAGGCCGCGCTGACCCAGAGCCGGGCCGATTGGAGGACTGGGATTTGCTTTCCCAGCAGGAACTTGCAGCTTGATATAGCCGACAATTTTCTTTGCCATTTTGATACTCCTGTTTATGGGTTAAACGCATACCGTCAATTCCGATACACTCCCCGTTGGTAATGCCGGATTTCTCCGGTTTCTTGCTTGTTGCCTTAAACTTTTTCGACCTGGCCGAAGTCCAGCTCTACCGGCGTCGAGCGACCAAAAATAGTCACCGCCACACGTATTTTGCTCTTGTCGTAATTAACCGTTTCCACCGTCCCATTAAAGTCAGTAAAGGGGCCTTCCTTAACTCGCACGGATTCGCCCACCTCAAACAACACCTTGGGACGCGGCTTCTCAACCCCCGCCTGCATTTGCTGCATGATGTTGTCGACTTCCTTTTGGCTGATTGGCGTTGGCTTCATTGCCGTTCCGCCAATAAAGCCCGATACTTTTGGTATGCTCTTGACCATATGCCAAGTCTCATCGGTCATTTCCATCTCGACCAGCACATAGCCCGGATAAAACTTCCGCTCGCTGAGTTTTTTCTGGCCCGCCTTGAGTTCTACAACTTCCTCAACCGGCACCAGAATCTGCCCGAATAAATCTTCCATACCGGCGCGAGCAATACGCTCAAGCAGGGCACGCTGCACACTTTTTTCAAATTGAGAGTACGTATGTACAACATACCAACGCTTAGACATTATTAACCCCGCCCCATCAATTTGTTAATTGCAAACAAAAGAGTCGCATCTACCGCCCATAGAAACAAGGCCATTACGATAGCAAACAACACCACCACACCGGTTGTCTGCAAAGTTTCTTTCCTGGTTGGCCAAACTACACGCCTGGCCTCCGCTACCGAGTCTTTGCTGAAGCCAAAAAAACGTTTTCCCGGCTCAGACGTCCACAACACCGCAGCAGCAAGCAGCAGCCCGAGCAGAACAGAAACCACACGCAACAATTCAGCAAACGCAATCGTGCTGCCCTGCAAATAGTAATAACCCGCTATTCCCGCAACCACCAGGAGGAGTGCCACGCCTAATTTGACTATATTCACCATGCGCAATTCACTCCTTTTTCTCTTGACTCACTACTTTTATTTGGCAGGCCAGGAGGGTTTCGAACCCCCAACCCTCGGTTTTGGAGACCGATACTCTACCAATTGAGCTACTGGCCTATACAACCTTAAAACGACACAAGCGGAGCGAGTTACCCCGCCCCGCCCAATGCCGTCATTATTACTTGAGAATCTTCGCTACCACACCCGCGCCGACGGTACGACCGCCTT
>NCJL01000008.1 GCA_002278935.1 Gallionellales bacterium 39-52-133 | reverse complement strand
GGTGGGTATGGATCAGGTGGCGCTGGCGATGAACAACATCAAGCAGGCTAGTGTGCAGAATGTAGCCGGCACAAAACAGGCCGAGGTCGCAGCACAGAGCCTGCACGAGCTGGGGGTGCAGCTGGGTATGATGATCGGCAAGCAGCCTGTCTGAAAACCTCCATTACGGGACAGGGATAGACCTTATGGCAAATAAAAACGACGAGCTGTTGAAACGACTACTCGTAACTTTTCGCATCGAAGCGGATGAGCACCTCAATGCGATGGCATCCGGTCTGCTCGCGCTAGAAAAAATACCGTCTGGTAACGAAGCCGCAGCCATGATCGAGACAGTATTCCGCGAGGCGCACAGTCTCAAGGGGGCCGCTCGTGCGGTGAATTTCGCCCCGACCGAGGCGATGTGCCAGTCGCTGGAAAGCGTATTTGCGGCAATGAAGAGCTCGCAGCTTCAGGTTACCGCGGCGCTGCTGGACCTATTGCACCGTGCTATAGAGATTCTCGGCACGCTCCTGCACAGCGATCTTTCTGGAGTATCGGTTATCCCGCCGGCAGCGGCCGCGCTGATTCGCGAACTTGAGAGGTGCGCAAATGGTGCCGTTGCTGAGATTAGCCAAGCGACGGAGACCGAAGCAACCTCTGTGAACCCAGTGCACCTCATCACACCAGCAGCATCGGACGCATCCGCTGCTACAGTCAGGATTCCCACTGCAAAACTCGATGTCGTGATGCGCCAAGTTGAGGAACTGCTATTGCCGCGGCTGGCGGCGCGCCAACGCGCGATAGAGTTACACGATGCAGCCGCCGCGCTCTCCGCATGGAAAAAAGTACGCAGGCAAATCCAGCCCATGCTGCGGCGCATTGAGCGCTCGTCAGCGCGTGCAAGCAGCGCAACCAGCTCACACAGCCGGCGCAAGGAACTCCAGAAAGTGCTCGAATATCTGGATGGTGAGCATCTGTTTATGTCAACGCTGGAGGAGCGGCTGATGCGTCTGAATAAAGCTGCAGCGCGCGACCAGCACGTACTGGCGATGATGACTGATAGTCTTCTAAACGATGTCAAGGAGATGCAGTTGCTGCCGTTTTCATCCCTGTTCGGAGTGCTGCCGCGCTTGGCCCGCGAGCTCGCACGCGAGCAGGGCAAGGAAGTGGAGTTGGTGCTGCAGGGCGGAGAGATCGAACTCGACAGGCGCATGCTGGATGAAATGAAGGATCCCCTCATCCATCTGCTGCGCAATGCCATTGATCATGGCATTGAATCACCTGCGGTGCGAACTGCAGCCGGCAAACCGGCGCAAGGTAAAATCACGCTTGCCGTTTCGCAACGGGATAGCGGAAAGATCGAGGTGCTGATGTCGGATGACGGCTGCGGCATTGATGCGGAACGAGTAAGAAAGGCTGCCAAAAAATCCGGGATAGCTTCCGCCGGGGCTGTCGATCAATTTAGCGAGCGCGAGGTGCTGGCGCTGGTATTCCAGTCAGGCATTTCAACCAGCCCGATCATCACCGATGTCTCCGGGCGCGGACTGGGACTGGCAATCGTGCGCGAAAAAGTGGATCGCCTGGCCGGCAGCATTACGATTGAATCACATCCCGGAGCCGGTACCGCATTTCATATCGTTTTGCCACTGTCGCTGGCTACCATGCGCGGCGTGCTGGTGCGGGTCGGCACGAGGCCTTGTGTCATCCCGTCTGCCGGCGTCGAAAGTGTCGCGCGTGTTGCTTTGCAGGATATCCGGACGGTGGAAAACCGGCAGACCATTGTGCTGGTAGGGCAAGTCATTTCCCTTTCTGATCTGGGTGATGTACTGGAGTTGCCGCGTACAGCAATACGCGATGCAGTTTCCCACGCACCCGTAGTCGTCCTTAGTCAGAACGATGTGCGCATTGCATTTCTGGTTGACGAGATTCTGGGGGAGCAGGAGATACTGGTGAAAAATCTTGGCACGCAACTGGTGCGGGTACGCAATGTTACCGGCGCCAGCGTGCTGGGTAGCGGTCAAGTTGTGCCGGTGCTTAATGTGACTGACCTGCTCAAATCTGCGGTGTTGCATGTGACTACACCGTTTGCAGATGCCGTCTCGGAGCAGCGGCAAGCCGGCACGAAGCGCACAGTCCTGGTTGCCGAGGATTCTATTACCTCGCGCTCGCTGCTAAAAAATATCCTGGAATCGGCTGGTTATGCTGTCACTACGGCTGTGGACGGGATGGATGCCTATACCACATTGAAAACAGCTCAATTTGATCTGGTCGTTTCTGACGTGGAGATGCCGCGCATGGACGGCTTCGACCTCACAGCCCGAATTCGCGCCGATAAGCATTTGGCAGAAATTCCGGTGGTGCTGGTGACTGCACTCGATTCGCGCGAGCACCGAGAGCGCGGCATCGATGCCGGTGCCAATGCATATATCGTAAAAAGCAGTTTTGACCAGAGTAATTTGCTGGAAGTGATCGGCAGGCTAATTTGAGTGGAAGATGGGTGATCCGGAAAAGATTGAAACGGCCTTTGGCCAGCCATCGTGACGTGAACAGGATGAATAAACGATGTCCGAAACTTGGCTGGGGTGCAGCCGCAAATAAGGATTGACGTTCGAACCAGCCTGTTGGGAAGGTCAAACGCCAATTTTGAGATTTCATACAGAGGCAATACTTATGATCAATGTTCTGGTTGTGGAAGATTCTCCAGTGATACGGGATTTTATCGTATTCATACTCGGCACTGATCCCAATATCTGTGTAGTCGGCACTGCACATGACGGTGAGGCGGCGATTGATGCAGTGCATCGGCTGCGTCCTCATGTGGTCACTATGGATATCCACATGCCGAAGATGAACGGGCTGGAAGCCACACGCCGCATCATGGAAACTGATCCCACCCCTATTATTATCGTCAGCGGTAGCAATGACGCGCAGGAAGTTGTGTCGACTTTCAATGCGGTGGAAGCCGGCGCATTGGCAGTGTTGCGCCGCCCTGCCGGTATTGGACACCCTGAGCACGAGACCACGGCACACGAACTGGTGCAGTTGGTGAAGCTGATGTCCGAGGTGAAAGTGGTGCGCCGCTGGCCGCAAAAGCGCTTTGGGGAGCAGGCACCGCGAGCCGTGGAAATGGGGCTTGCGCAAGAACCTGCGAAACTGCGTATTGTCGCTATCGGCGCTTCTACCGGAGGGCCTCCGGTCTTGCAGACGATACTCGCGGCGTTACCAAAAACCTTTCCGGCACCCATTGTGATTGTCCAGCACATGGCAACCGGTTTTAGCAGGGGATTTATGGAATGGTTGGCAAAGTCGTCCGCTTTGCCGCTGCAACTCGCAACCCACGGCGAGGTCATGCTTGCCGGGCATGTGTATCTTGCACCCGACGAGGTGCAAATGAAAGTGGCGCCACATGGGCGGCTATTGCTCACCAAAGACAATGCGGAAAATGGTTTACGCCCTTCGGTGTCATACCTGTTTCGTTCGGTTGCCGAGGTCTACGGCTGCGATGCTGTTGCAGGACTGCTCAGCGGTATGGGACGCGACGGTGCAGAAGAATTGCGACTGCTGAAAGAGAAGGGTGCTGTCACCTTTGCCCAGGACAAGGATAGTTCCGTGGTGCACGGCATGCCGGGCGAGGCGATCCGGCTCGATGCGGCAATGCTGGTGCTGCCGCCGGAAAAAATTGCCGCAGTGTTGAGCAGTCTGGCGATCAACGGCCACGCACAATGGAGGAATATATGATGAAGAGCGATAACGGTCAGATCGAAATCCTTATTGTCGAAGACAGCCCGACGCAGGCTGAAATGTTACAGATGCTGCTGGAAGAGCATAAATTTAAAGTAATCACTGCTGCGAACGGCAAGGAAGCGCTGGCTAAAATGAATGTGCGTCTGCCAACACTCGTCATCAGTGACGTCATGATGCCTGAAATGGACGGCTACGGCCTGTGTAAGGAGATCAAGACGGAGGAAAAACTGAAGCATATCCCGGTGATGCTCGTGACTACTCTTTCCGATCCGGGAGATGTCATCAGAGGCCTGGAATGCGGCGCTGACAATTTTATCCGCAAGCCCTATGACGAGAAGTACCTGCTGTCCAGGATCAATTATCTGTTGATGAATGTCGAAATGCGCAAAAATCAGCGTATGCAGATGGCACTTGAAATCGATATCGGCGGCAAAAAACACTTTATCAGCGCCGAACGCCAGCAGATACTGGACCTGTTGGTTTCAACCTACGAGCAGGCTGTTCAGGTTAATGGCGAACTTAAGCAGCGGGAGAAGGAACTGGCTCTGTCGAACCAGATATTGCACGGGCTGAACCGAATCGCGGAAGGTCTTAATAGTGCAGCCAGTGAATGCGAAGTGGCAGAGATTGCGCTCCGTCATGCATTGGAACTGCCCGATATTCACGCCGGATGGATTTCGTTGCGCACGGGAGAAGGCGGCTTTCGCATTGCTGCTTCCTGCAACCTCCCGCCCGCGTTAAGCAGCCCGGAGGCATTCGAAGGCAATTGTGCATGCAGGCGGCAGTTGCTCGAAAACAAATATACCCCAAGCACCAATATCATCAAGTGTGAGCGTATCACCCGTGCAACTGGCGATACGCAAGGCCTGTGCTGCCACGCCTCGGTGCCATTGTGGCTTGGTGACGGACGCTCCTTGGGTGTGATGAATCTAGCCGGCCGTGACAACAAATTGTTCAGCGAGGATGAGCTAAAAATATTGCACAGCATCGGCAATCAGGTGGCGGTGGCGTTGGAACGCGCCAGGTTGCACGATAATCTTGAAACGTTGGTAGCGGAACGCACAGCGAAGCTCGCTGCGGAAGTCGAGGAAAGAAAACGGGTTGAACGTGAGCAGGCCAGACTGGTGGCGATTATCGAGGCGACACCAGATTTTGTGGGTTCAGTCGATCTATCCGGTTGTCCAATTTTCATTAACCGGGCCGGATTGCACATGGTTGGGTTAGATATGGAACTTGACGTACCTCCGACTCATCTTGCAGAAATGCATCCGGAGTGGGCAGCCAGGCGTGTTCTGGAGGAAGGAATTCCTTATGCTATCGAGCATGGCTCGTGGAGCGGAGAAACAGCCTTGAAGAGGCAGGACGGTATGGAAATACCTGTGTCACAAGTCATCATTGCGCACAAAAGAACAGATGGATCGGTGGAATACCTTTCCACGATTGCACGCGACATCACACAACGCAAGACAAATGAAACGAGGATTGCACGACTCAGCCGGATTTACAGTGTGCTTAGCGGAATCAACACCACGATCGTACGCGTGCGCGGGGAGGAGCAATTGTTCAGCGATGCTTGCCGCATACTGGTCGAACAAGGGAAATTCCATTTCGCGTGGATCGGCAAGTTTGATCCGGCCAGCCAGCAGGTGACGCCAGTCACACAGGCAGGTCGCGAGGACGGTTATCTGGCGCATATCAATCTGACTGCCAGGGATGATTTGGCGGGTAGCTGTGCATTAACCGCGCAGGCAATTAATGAGATGAAGCCGGTGGTCTGCAACGATATTGCCAGCGACGAGCGTATGGCAAGCCTGCGCAACTCAGCACTGAGTCGTGGGTATCGTTCCGTGACGGTTTTTCCGCTGCTTAGCGGGGGCAATGTGGTCGGGGTGCTCGCGCTCTATGCAGCAGAAGAAAATGTGTTTGACGATGAAGAGATGAAGTTGCTGGTAGAAATGTCGGATGACATCAGCTATGCACTGGACAATTTTCAACTTGAATCACGGCGCAAACAAGTGGAAGACGAATTGCGCAAACTTTCGCAGGCAGTGGAGCAAAGTCCGAGTTCGGTTGTGATCACCGACCTTGATGCAAATATCGAATATGTCAATGAGGGATTTGTGAAGACCACCGGCTACAGCCGCGCAGAGGTAATCGGACAAAAACCGAGCATTCTTCAGTCCGGCAAAACATCCCCTGAATCCTACGCTGACATGTGGATGCATCTGACGCGCGGAGAAATATGGAAGGGCGAGTTCATCAACCGGCGCAAGGATGGCAGCGAGTTTATTGAATCCATCTTTGCCTCACCGGTGCGCGATGCAGATGGGCGCATTACCCACTATCTGGGCATCAAGGAAGACATCAGCGAACACAAGCGGATGGAACAGGAGCTGCGGGAAAATGAAGCTCGCTACAGGCGCATCACCGAGGGCCTTACGGATTATCAGTATACGGTGCGCATCGAAAATGGACATGCGGTCGAGACAATACAAAGCTCGGCCTGCGTAATAGTGACAGGTTATACGGCAGAAGAATTTTCCACCAATTCGTATCTATGGTTTCAAATAGTCGTGCCGGAGGATCGCGAATTGGTAGCGAACCACGTAGAGCAGATTCTGGCCGGGGATGATGTATTGCCGATTGAGCATCGCATCACCCGCAAGGATGGCGAAATTCGATGGATAAGCGACACAGCCATCCTGTTCAAAGACGCGACCGGAACACTCCAGTTTTACGATGGTGTAATCAAGGACATCACTGAGCGAAAATTGGCAGAAGAGGCGCTACATCTACTCAATGAAGAGCTGGAGAACAAAGTAGCGGCGCGAACCGTCGATCTTGAGCAATCACGACTTGAGGCGGAGCAAGCCAATCAGGCCAAATCGGCTTTTCTTGCCGCGATGAGCCATGAGATACGCACCCCTATGAACGGGGTAATCGGCATGATCGACGTGTTGATGCAAAGCAGCCTCAAGGGTTCGCAGGTAGAAATGGTCAGCATTATTCACGATTCGGCCTTTGCGCTCCTTGCAATTATTGACGACATTCTTGATTTTTCAAAAATTGAAGCTGGCAAGCTCCAAATTGATAATGCCCCTATGTCCATCAGCGACGCGGTCGAAGGAGTATGCAAAACTCTGGATCGTATGGCGGTGAAGAACAAAGTGGAACTGACATTGTTCACCGATCCGGCCATTCCCCCAGTCGTCTTCGGTGATTCAGGGAGATTGCGCCAGATACTGATAAATCTGGTAAACAATGCGATAAAGTTTTCCAGTGGCCTGGAGCTGCAAGGCAAGGTGTCCGTGCGTGTCCTGGCAACCAGCAGCACACCACAACAGGTCATGCTGGAGTTTCGCGTTGCCGACAATGGTATTGGCATCAATCAGGAAACCCAGGCACGCCTGTTTACGCCTTTTACCCAAGCAAATTTCACAACGAAACGAAGTTATGGCGGTACCGGTTTGGGTCTTGCTATCACGCGTCAATTAGTAGACCGCATGAACGGTGAGGTTACTGTACAGAGCGAACTGGGTAATGGTTCGCTGTTCATAGTGAGCATTCCCTTTGCAATGCCGGTTGAGCAGCTTGATACGATTAAGAAGCCATCCTTGGTCTCAGGATTGGCGTGTCTGGTGGTGGGAGATCTAGATAGTATCGCTGATGATCTTACCCGTTATCTTGCATACGATAATGCGCTGGTTGAACGAGCAACGGATCTATTCACTGCCCAGCAGTGGATTGCCAGTCGCCCATCCGGACTGTGTATCGTAATCATCGGAAGCGCAGATGCCACTCTGTTTCTGGACGATCTGCGCGCCACAGCCACCAGTTCTAAGCGAGATGCTCGATTTGTCGTTATTGGACGCGGCGGGCGCAGGAAGTGCCGAATTGAAGCGCCAGACTGGGTTGCTCTGGATGCAGAAGTGATGCATCGCCGAGCATTTATTGAGGCGGTTGCAATTGCTGCCGGCAGGGCTGAACAGGCCGGCTGGGAGGTGATGCACGGCGAAAGTGAAGCCACTACCAATCCACTTTCACGCGAGAATGCCCGTCGGCTCGGCAGTCTGATTTTGGTCGCTGAAGATAATGATGTTAACCAGAAGGTTATCCTGCACCAGCTCAATCTGCTCGGGCAAACTGCTGATATTGCCAATAATGGACGCGCGGCATTGTCGCTCTGGCAGAGCGGTGATTACTGCATGCTTTTCACAGACCTGCATATGCCTGAGATGGATGGTTATGAGCTGACTGTCGCTATTCGTGCGGCTGAAAAGGGCAACATCGAAATCAGCTCCAGCAATACAAACAGAATCCATATACCTATCATCGCCATTAGCGCCAATGCTACCAAGGGAGAGGCTGACCGCTGCATTGCGATAGGTATGGATGATTACTTGAGCAAGCCGGTGCAATTGATTAACTTGAAAGCAATGCTGCAAAAATGGATGCCTGTTACCGATCCCCTAACCCTTCCTGTCGAAATTTCCGAGTCCGAACCACGAAATATTTCATCGTCGGCAGCAATTGACGTGAGTATCCTAAAATCACTGGTTGGAGATGACGAGGTGATTGCTCGCGATTTTTTGAATGACTTTAGCATCAGTGCGGAAAAAATTTCAGTCGAGTTGAACACTGCCTGTTCGTCCGGACAAACAGATGCCGCGGAAATTTTAGCTCACAAGTTAAAGTCTTCAGCGCGATCGGTGGGCGCACTGGTTCTGGGGGAGTTGTGTGAAGAAATTGAAAAGTCAGGCAAGGCTGGTGACAGAAAGTCACTAATGGTATTGCTACTAAAATTTGAAAAAGAAATGGCAAATGTTGAAAATTTCATCAAGAACTATTAAAACAATATCCAGTCCGAAATTTTATCAGTGAAGCAAGCATCCCAAGGGGGGGTAAATGAACCAGAATTCAATCAACATTTTAGCGCTCGACGACGATCCTTTTATGCTTAAGTTACTCGTTCGCATATTAAAAAATATCGGGCATAACAAAGTATCTACCTGTGACAGCGGTCAAGCTGCGCTGGAATTGATTAATAACATGGACCTCCGTCCTGATCTGATTTTGTTGGATATAAACATGCCGAGAATGGATGGACTTGAATTCGTTCGTCACCTGGTTGAATGGTGCTATAGCGGAAGCATTATCCTGATCAGCGGGGAAGATGAGCGTACGCGGCAGGCTGCCGAAAAATTGGCAAGAGCACACAAAATAACTGTACTTGGACACTTACATAAACCTGTTAAGCCGGAAGCACTAGCGGAATTGATTAAAAAATGGGAACCTGCAAAAAATTGCATTCCTCGAGCGGAGTTAAAAATCTATAGCGCAGATGAAGTTCGAGCTGCCATCACCAACGGCGAACTGATCAACCATTATCAGCCAAAAGTGGCTACTGATACGGGACAGGTGAAAGGCGTGGAGACGTTAGTACGTTGGAATCATCCCCATGATGGCATGGTATTTCCAGATCAGTTCATAGGTGTGGCAGAAGCGCACGGCCTGATAGGGGACCTGACCCTGATGGTACTAACCGATGCATTATCCCAGGTCAAACTCTGGCAAGATGAGGGGCTTACGTTGCATGTGGCTGTCAACCTGTCGATGGACAGTCTGGTTTCGCTGGACTTTGCGGACTTGATTGCCGGAGTATTGGAAAAATCAGGGGTGGCTCCGCAGATACTTGAGCTGGAAGTGACTGAAACACGATTGATGGATGACTTGAGAATTCCTCTCGAAGCGCTGTCCAGATTGCGGTTGAAGCGAATTCGGCTTTCAATTGATGATTTTGGAATTGGCAACTCTACCTTGGCGCAGTTGCGCGACCTTCCATTCGATGAACTTAAAATTGACCAGAGTTTCGTGCATGGTGCATGTAAGAATAAAAAATTGGAGGCAATGTTTAATTCTTGCCTTTCTTTGGCAAAGCAACTGAAGATGAGTGTTGTGGCGGAAGGAGTTGAAGACCAGGCTGATTTTGATTTTGTATGCAAAACGGGATGTGATATTGCTCAAGGATATTTTATCGCCAAACCAATGCCAGGTGCCGACATACCTGCATGGATACGATCCTGGAAAAATTTTTATAGAGTTTCCAATAGACGTGTTTAGTCTTGTCGAGCGAGGGGCAAAAATTGACCTAAACGCACGACTTGGCGATCAACAACCCAATCTCACGACGCATTGAGTGACGTAATAATGCCAAAGGGAATTTTAAATCAACACCAGATAAGCATTTCATATGGCAGTTTTGCAACATTGAGCATAGATAAACTGCAAGTGACATAGGAAAATTCACATGAGCGTATCCAAAATATCCGATTCCACCCTTCTCATCGCTTCCGACAAATCCAGCGATGCGGATATGGTCAAGAAATTGCTTAATGCCGAATTCAATAAAGTATTTATTTCCACAAACATGGAACATGCCACTGTTGATTTTGATCACTGCCGGCCAAACGTACTTATCCTCGCATTTAGTGGCTTGGAAAATTCGGAGCGCTATTATTTGGGATTGTATCGGCAAAACGGAGCTGTGCATCTCAATAACCACCGCGCAATTGTCCTCTGCAGCAAGGATGAAGTTGAACGTGCCTACAGTCTGTGCCGTAATGGCATCTTTGACGACTACATGCTATTTTGGCCTATGACCAATGATGCACAACGCTTACCTATGACAGTGCATCTGGCGTTGCGTGAAATGCGTTCATTGGCACAAAGCACCCCGATGGCAGCTGAGCTTGCTGACCAATTAAAGCATGTATCCTCATTGGGTAGCGAAATGACGCAGCAACTGGAACAAGGCAAGAGGTACATTGAATCAGTCAACCATGCTGTGTTACAGGCAAACTCTGAAGCAAATACAGCATTCGAGCAATTTTCACAGCGTCTTGTTCAAAACAAGCTGCCTGGAGTAACTGTATTAAAAAGTACCGATGATTTGCGCTTTGAAATTGGGCAGATTAAACAAGAAATTATCGATGCGCCCAATAATACGCTGACAGACTCTGTGAAGCCGCTGAAACAATGGGCTGGCGAGATGCACGATGCTACCGCGTCTCACCTGGAATCGCTGCATGCCCTCAATCAGTTGGCTGAAAAAGCTCCTCCAATGCTGCTGGTTGTGGATGATGAAGTATTTCAGCACAAAATCCTAAACTTTATGCTGAAAGAGGCTCAGTACCAAACAATGTTCGCTGGAAGCGTTGTTGAGGCAATGAATATTCTGCACAAAAATGAACTTCCCGATCTTATTTTGATGGATGTCATGCTGCCCGGCACAGATGGATTGGAAGGGGTAAGAAGGATCAAATCGGACAGCCGCATGGCTGGAGTACCTATCATAATGATGACGGGAAAAAGTGAGAAGGACATTCTTAAGGCAAGTCTTGAAGCAGGTGCCTGCGATTTTATTGTCAAGCCATTTGCAAGCAATACCCTGTTAAACAAGCTGTGCCATGCATTAGACAAATCGTGAAATTTGACAGATTGGATGAACGGTCATTCCCTCAGCACAAACATTCTGCAATGTGTAGTGTAGACGTTCATAATGCGGCCTATGAGGGTGTGTTCATAAACATTACTCAGATGCTGAGTCATCTCGCCGAGTTGGATCGTTCAATAGGGTCCATAGCCGCTATGTTGTGAATTCATTCGAAGAGCGAGATAAATCAAAAGAGGCGATTCTTATTCACATGTCAAATTGCCACACCTGTAATCTGGCCCAGTCATATTGGGACTCGAAGTAAAGGCTTTGTGTATACGAACGGAACGGACATCGGTAATGTCCGCCTCTTTCGCACATTAGCTCCGGCAGGAGTTCCTTTCTGGAGAGCGCGTCTGAAAAAGGTCCGGCTTGCACCCTTCGTAGCTTGTATTCCGTTGCCGCTTACAGCAGACTGTTGAATGAGTGTCCGCTATTTTGTCTAGCTATGTACGCTTTGGGCACTTTTGAACAAACAGTCATTAACTACTAGCAGCTGTTTTTCAGTTTGGCGAAGGGTATTTTTGATGTAGGATTAAAATTATTTATTATGTTAAAAGTCTGATTTTTTGTTCAAGGCTTTATTGTTGAAGCCAAGTTTAATTATAGATTTTTGACTCGTCGTTCAAGACATTAAGAGCAAAATTCGCCAAGTTATTTTTCATAACCATTTGATTTATATGGGCCGTTATTCAAGACTTTATTGTCACAAAACAGTTGTTTCGTGACAACATAGTCTTGAATAGAGCGAAGTGCCATAACAATAAAGTCTTGAACAGGGTCTGAAAACTAATAGTCGCCTAACGGCCCAAAGCAGAATATGTGAAAATCAAAATTGCTAAACAATTATTCCTTTCCCCAGCGTAAAAATATCTTCAGATATATATTCTGAAACACGTCACATTACCTGTTCAACAAGAAAACAATGACGATGAGCAGGATGAAGGAAACGCCTTTCCAGAAGGCAACCGGATTGCGCTCCAGCAGTGGCGGGCGGGTTTTGTTGAGAAATGCCTTGTTGGGGTGACGCATGTCAAACAGGAATTCGGATAGCTCTTCGTAACGTTTGTAGGGATTGGGATGCACTGCTTTCCCGATCGCTTCATCGACCCAGGCAGGGATCTCCCGATCATCATCCAGCAAGGAGTCATACACCAGTTTGTTTTGCGCGGATTTGCTTTTGCATTGTGCGACCTTGGCTCCGTAAGGCAACTTTCCCGAGAGCATTTGATAGGCTATGACGCCCAGCGAGAAAATGTCCGAGCGTGTTGTGCCGCTTTCCCCCAGAAAGTATTCCGGGGCGGTATATTGTGCCGTCCCCAGAATATTATGCCGTTCGATGGGTGAGCTGATTTCCATGATGCCGGCCACATGGGTCGAGCCGAAATCAATGATTTTCACTGTGCCGGTAGTGTCGATCATGATGTTGTTTGGCCTTAAATCCTGGTGCAGCATTTCCATGCGGTGAAACGCGCGCAAACCTTTTGCAATCTGTTCAACAATCCCGCGCATGGTTTCCAGATCTGGTTTGGGGTTGTCGGTCATCCACTGGGAGAGTGTTTTGCCATCGATGTATTCCGTGACGATATACAGATAATTTCGCTTTCGGGTCTGCTGGCATGGCTTAAGCACATGGGCACTGTTGATGCGTCGGGCGATCCACTCTTCCATCAGGAAGCGTTCCAGATAGGCGGGATCGCCCCTGAGATCGATGGAGGGGGTTTTAAGGATGACCTGGGTATTTGTGTCTTCGTCCATCGCCAGATAGACATGGCTGCGGCTGCTGGCATGAATCTCGCGGATAATTTTGTAACCGTCTATTACAGCCCGTGCTTCAAGCATCGGCGGAAACGGCAATTCGGTTAGCTGCTGATAGAGTTCACTGGCATCCTTGCCGGGTAATTCATCCACTCTGACTATTTGTATGGTGAGGTTGTCCGAGCTGCCTTGCCTGAAGGCCTGTTCTGCGATTGCTTTTGCAGCGGCATCCAGATCATCTGGATGCTCCCTGATCGTCTGAAGTATGAATTCAGGCCGGACGAACTCATACACACCATCGGTTGCCAGCAGAAAGGTATCTCCTTGCTCAACCGGCAATGATTCATAATCAATTTCAAGCTGGGGATTAATGCCAAGACCGCGGCTCAGATAGCTTTTTTCTTCTGAAACCCACAGCCGGTGATCCTTGGTTAATTGTTCCAGGGCTTGTGCTTGCACACGATAGATTCTCGTATCGCCCGCATGAAAAATATATGCCGTTGTTGATTTGATAACCAGTGCGCTGAAGGTGCACACGTAGCCCCTGTCTTTGTCATAACGGTGCTGGCTTTGCTGGGTCTGTGAATTCAGCCAGGAGTTGGTGGCGATCAGCACGCGTTGCGCCGATGTTTTGACTGACCAGGCTTCCGAGGTGCAATAGTAATCTTCAAGAAAGCCCTTGACGGCGGCTTCGCTGGCTATCTGGCTGACTTCGCTGCTGCTGATTCCGTCGGCCAGCGCAATGGCAATCCCTTTTGAGGTGAGCAGGGGGTCCGGCGGAATGAGTGCACCGTGGAAATCCTGATTCGTCTCCTTGCGCCCTTTGTCGGAATACTGGCCTACGGATACTTTTAATTGAGTGGACATTTGTTCATGCCAAATTCAGCTCCGTTATGCACAGGGGAAATGTTCAGTAACTCTTGTAAGGCAGAAACTTTCCGCTCATCACAATTTTGACACGGTCACCCTTGGGGTCAGCTTCACGTTTCAGGTCCATGTTGAAATCGATGGCACTCATAATGCCGTCGCCAAATTCCTCGTGGATCAGCGCCTTAAAGGTTGTGCCATAGACGTTGACCAGCTCATAGAAGCGGTATATCAGGGGGTCGGTGGGAACTGAAGTGGGCAATGAGCCCTTGTAGGGTACCACCTGCAACTGCACAACCGCATCGGCGGGTAAGTCGAGCATGGTGCCAATTTTACCAGCCTGATCGGCGGTCAGTGTCATTTGCCCGAGCAGGGCTGCGGTCGTCCATTCCTTGCTCATGCCGATGGCTGCAGCCAGTTGCGGCCAGCTCAGTTTTTTAGCCAATTTTTGCGTGATGATGAGTTCGGTCACTTCGTTGCGTGTCATGATGTTTTCCTTTTAAATTACACTTTGGATTGTTAAAGAGCCTCAAATCCCCGGGGGGAATGAGGCTCTTGCGGTCACATTGAGATTAACTGAAAGAACGCTTGGGTGCTGTTCTGAGGTGTGTGGTATACAGAGTCAAACCGGTAAAGGCCAGGCCACCCACCAGATTGCCCAGAACGGTCGGGATTTCATTCCATATGATGTAATCCATTACCGAGAAGTTGCCACCGAGTATCATGGCTGAGGGGAACAGGAACATGTTAACAACGGAATGTTCAAACACCATTGCAAAGAACAGCATGATAGGCATCCACATTGCTATGACTTTGCCGCTTACCGTGGTTGAAATCATCGCACCCACCACACCAAGGGAAACCATCCAGTTGCACAGCATGCCGCGGATGAAAAGTGTCAGCATACCGGCTGCACCATACTCTTTGTAGCCCAGTGTGCGTGCTTCGCCAATGCCGGCAAGCTTTTGCCCTACAGGACCCGGGTCGGTTGAAAAGCCGTAGGTAAAGACAATTGCCATCATCACGGCTACCGTAAACGCACCTGCAAAATTACCCACGAAAACCAGGCCCCAGTTTCTTAATATGCCACCGATGGTGACGCCGGGGCGCTTGTCAAACAGGGCAAGAGGTGTCAGTACAAACACACCCGTCAGCAGGTCGAAACCCATCAGGTACAGCATGGAGAAACCTACCGGGAACAGCATGGCACCAATAAGTGGCGATCCGGTTTGTACAGCCACGGTAACGGCAAATACGGCAGCCAGTGCGAGGATAGCGCCGGCCATATAGGCCCTGATCAGGGTGTCGCGGGTTGACATGAATATTTTGGATTCGCCGGCATCCACCATTTTGGTTACAAATTCTGCAGGGACTAAATAAGACATAACATTTCCTCTCCAATTTAAATTAATACGTGTGGATATTTCTAACAAATTTTCTATACAGGTATGTATATGCTCAAGAATGTCAGCAATACCCATGCCAGACTGGGTGTCTGTTTCCTATCTCATTAATATATTTGATAATTTATATTTTGTTATGGGTTTATTTTTAACGAAGGCGGGATTGAGCACTGTTATGGTGCGCTAGATCTATTTTCTGGTGCAGGCATTCATTGCATTGCCAGTGCTGGAAGCAGATTGATATCTGGTCAGATAGTAGACGCGACCGAAAAGCGGGAGTGATGGGGAAAACGAAGGTGTGATACTGCGAAGGATTATTTGGAGTCTTTTAAACCTGCATGACAAATCGTTACATTGTTACGCCCATTTTCATTCGCGTAATACATGGCCAGATCGGCATTTTTGACCAGATTTTTTTCATTTGCTGGAGGAAATGCTCAGCGTATTGCCTGATATCTGGAAAGGCAGGTTGAGCGCGTGGCGGATTTTTTCGTCTATCTCGTGATCGTCCTGGTCATACTTAAAAGAAGGAAGCGGTACGACAAATTCATCACCGCAGATGCGCGCGACGGCATCCGACTCACGCACGCATGCTTTGCATGCGATTTGAGGCCTCCCCAAAACTTCCAATACTTCAGAGGCTCAAGACATTTGGGTAATCGATTTGAGGTCACTTATGGGATATGTCAGCCCGAAGGCGATATTGCTCAATTAGTTGAAGTTGGTCGGCAAGTTGTATCGTATGCAAGATCTATTACACATCGAATCAAATAATAACTTGATGGTTCGTATCGGACGGGTTGCTGCACTAGGCAAGCGACTGTTTTCGGGTGATCGATTACTTGTATGTCTGGAGTTTGCCAATGGTCGCCTTATGGCGAAGAATTTGTTAATGTCGCTGGCTGCAACGTGTCGAAAGTGGAGATTAATGAATATCTGCTTTTGGGCAAGTTAACTTCAAGGCCAGCAGTCACCTTTGGGTGCATTTGAGACGAACAATCTTTATTTATTATCGGCAGGTGGGTACTTTGGGGTAAGTTATATTTGATTTAATATTTCATTATCATCAAACAGCAAACAACTGGAAATTGTGAAAAGTAAGGCGTAACTATTCCCCGTTATTTGGTAGCAGCCTTTATTTTTGCCTGTGATTCTTCGATAGCCGTGTCCAGATAAGCAAGATAATAATCAACCGTAAGTAATCCGACGATAGAGGTGAGCACTTGTCCCTTGCTGTCGAACAGCATCACGGTGGGCACTCCCCACGCCTGATGTTTGCTGGCAAATGCGCTCTGGCTTGTGGTTGCGCCATTAAAATCAATCAGTTTGTCCTGGCTGGCGGTTTCAATCTGGCGCAAAATTACTTTTTTGTCATAGCCGCGGTCACGTTGCATCGGAAGCAGGAAATCCTGTAAAACTATTTCGCAATAAGTACAGGTATTGCTCGTGAACAGCACAAGAATGGGCGCCTGCTTTTTTATCGACTCCTTTGCATCAACCGTAAAATCCTGCACCACTTGCAAGCCTGTCGCTGCCTGGCTCATTGGTATCCAGCTTGCCGTTATAATGAGCAGCGCAAGAAAATTGGATCGTATCATGCTGTTTTCCCCGTTAGAAATTAAAAAATTTATTATTTGTCTTTAGATGGATATAATTTTTTAAGTTCCATCGATGATGCGGGAAGTAACCTTTAAAATCAGGCAGTATTATGGCATTCAATGCGTTATATCGCATTATCGTGCAGCATACAGGCATGCATTTCTGTGGGTGCGTGCACTAATTTGCCGGTAAAACGATTCGGGATTTTTGCTTGATCATTATTTGAAGATAATACTTGACTAAATTACTATGCTTTGTTTAAATGCCGTATCTATATGTTTGTCTATGTGAAAGGTTGCAAAATGGAATTGCCAAAACGTGATGGTGACGGGTATCTCGTCGATATGAGCGACTGGACGGAAGAAGTGGGTCGCGCAATGGCCGAGGCTGATGCTTTTGAATTAAGCGACAAAAAATGGGAGCAGATCTTGAAAGCCCGTGAATATTTCGAGGAATTCGGTTCGGTTCCGCCTATCCGTAAATTTGCCAAGTATGTGGGCGAAGACCAGAAGGAAGTATTTGAGTTGTGGATGACCGGCCCGATGAAGCCAATCACCAAATATGGTGGCATGCCCAAGCCCACTGGTTGCGTTTAAACTCCGCAGCAAACTCGCGGCGCTTCCTGCGCCGTGAGTAATTCTGAACATTCGCCATGAGAAAACTCGAGCAGCTTAATTTCGACAATACTTTTGCGCGACTGCCAGCCGCATTTCACAGCCGTGTTAATCCAACACCGTTGGCAAGACCATACCTTGTCAGCTTTAATCCGGCTGCAGCTTCCCTGATTGACTTGTCTGCGGAAGAGTCTGCACGCGATGATTTTTTACATTGCTTTATCGGCAACCGCTTGCTGCCGTCCAGTGATCCTTTGTCCATGCTTTACGCGGGCCATCAGTTCGGGAATTTCGTTTCGCAGTTGGGCGATGGCCGCGCTATTTTACTGGGCGAAGTAAAAAATAGTTCCGGCGAATATTGGGATGTGCAGCTCAAGGGGGCGGGGCCTACACCTTACTCGCGCAATGGCGATGGACGTGCCGTCCTGCGCTCCAGCATACGCGAGTATTTGTGCTCGGAAGCGATGCATGGCCTGGGCATACCCACCACCCGGGCGTTATGCATTGTAGGCAGTGATGAGGAGGTGTATCGCGAAACGGTTGAAAGCGCGGCCGTGGTGACCCGCCTTGCGCAGTCGTCCGTACGCTTTGGTTCCTTTGAGGTGTTTTATCATCGCGGGCAGCATGAGCAGCTTGCCCAGCTTGCAGACTATGTGATTGGCAGGCATTTTCCTCATCTGCTCGCTGTGCCGGACAAGTATTCACGCTTCCTGCATGAAGTGGTGGAACGCACCGCGCAGTTGATGGCTCAATGGCAGGCGGCGGGTTTTTCGCATGGGGTAATGAACACCGACAATATGTCGATACTTGGCCTGACCATTGATTACGGGCCGTTCGGATTTATGGAAACCTACAATCCGGCTTATATCTGCAATCACTCCGATCATGGCGGGCGCTATGCGTATAACCAGCAGCCGCAAGTTGGCCTGTGGAATCTGAGTGCGCTGGCGCAGGCCCTGTCGCCGCTTGTGCCGGAGGCCAGGGCAGAAGAGTTGCTCGATTCATACGGCGACATTTACTCCGAACATTATGTGAAGCTGATGAGCGGAAAGCTGGGTTTGACTTATGCAGGGCTGGAAGATTATACGGTGATAGAGCAACTGCTTAAAATGATGCAAACCAGCCAGCTTGATTTTACCAATACCTTCCGCGGGCTCAGTCAATTCAAGTCTGCTTGCGGAGAGAAAAACAGCGTGTTGCGTGACCAGTTTGTTGACCGTGCCGAATTTGATCAGTGGGCAGAGTTGTATCGCGCACGTCTGAAGGCCGAGCCCACTGCTGATGCAGAGCGCAAGGAATGCATGGACAGGGTCAATCCCAAATACATACTGCGCAATTATCTGGCGCAAGCGGCAATCAGCAAGGCAGAGAAAGAGCGTGATTTTTCCGAGATTGAACGTTTGCTGGTGTTGCTGTCCAGGCCCTTTGATGAGCAGCCGCAAATGGAAAGCTATGCGGCACCTGCGCCTGAATGGGCGCGGCATATCGAGGTGAGCTGTTCCTCCTGATTTTTGCCAGGATTGAAAAAGTATATTTACTCAACAAGGAATTGTAATGCCATACTATATTTATAAAGTTTTTGAATTTCCGATGAAGCGGGTAGAAAAAATCGAGCAGCATGATATATACAAACATGGTGCCGATCGCAGCAAGACACTGCGCAAGGAGCTGGCACTAACCGAACAGTGCAATGTCAAAATGATTTTCGCGGAAAATGAATTGCAGGCTGAAGAGCTGCTGATGCAATACAGAGAACCTGCGCCCGAATTGGGTGATGATTAAAATCGTAGCGAGGTAAAGCCAGTGGACGAAATCGCCTTCATGCATGCGCTGGGTTCGGTTAATCCCAAGCCTTGTGCCTTCGGCAAGGTGATCCTCAGCCGTCACTGCGCCTGCTCGAAGGTTAACAAGCGTTACGCTGCCGAGCGCGAGATGGTTGCCTGCAATGTGGATGCCGAGCGGGAGCAGTGCGTTGAGTTGCTGGACCTGCTGCGGCAGAACTCGGCGTTTGCACTCAAGCTGACCCACATTACCCCGCCGTTGCCGCATGGCCCCGAGATGCGCGTGCAGTGCGGCGGGCTGCAGGGATTGCAGCATGAGGTTGACGGAGCCGAGAGTGTAGTGGATATTTCGGCCTTGCTAGCTGCCGCCAGGGAAAAATTTGGCAGCCTTGAAAACTTGCCGTATTCTAAAATTGTGCAGTCGGTGGTTTCTTGCGAAGTACGCAAGAAAAGACCGTTAACATAAAATTCGCGCAGCGTATCGTTTGTTTCCTCTCCCTCCAGGGGAGATGCTGCGGGAGAACTGAAATTCAGAAAAATACATCGTGCAGCATTGAAGTTACATTAAGAGGTGTCTCTTGCGTGATTTTCAAAAAACCATCGAAGTAGTCCAGGCCAATTGTCATATCGCGGATGCGCGCCATGCGCGCGAAATGTCGATGTGCAACTATCTGCTCGGCATGCGCGAGCTGTATATCTGGGAGCACGAGTTCCCTCCCTCCAGGCCGCTGGTCAAGGATGATTTGAGTCAGTGGCTGGTGCAGCGCGAGATGTTCTGGGAAGATATGGAAGAGCTGGATTACAGCCGCGTTCCCGTTGGCAACCTGGAATTTGATCCCTTCGATATTAAAGGCATTAATGCAGCGCTTGAGCCGCACGGTCTGGTTTACGGCGGCGGTCTTGGGCGCTGGGGCAAGCCGAATTTCTTTCTCGGCCAATTATTGCGCAGCGAGAAAATTCACGGCCTGACCCTGCGTGTATCCGGCTGCGAATATGCGCGCGACATCACGGCTTCTCCTGCAGCGCTGCGTGAGGGCACGCTGTTTTTGCGCACCGATGCCTTGCAGCGCTGGCTCGCCGAGAAAGTTGAGATCTGGTCGGTGCATGAAGCGGACGGTGCATTAAAGGCCGCGATTGACTGTTATGGCATGCAGGCTGACAAAGCCGGCCTGTTGTCGCGCATGGCCGCGCAGGAGAGCGAGGTGCTGATCCTGCACGAGATCGGCGAGGCAATGGCAGAGCCCATGCTGGGCCCGCAGTGGCGCGACATGTTGCTGTCATTCAGCAGTCGCCGCGTGATCTTTTTTTCACGCTCGGTGCGCGACAATCTGGCCGACTGCCTGTCGACTTTGCCGGAACTGATTAAACGCCGGCAAACCTGCTCCATCCATTTCTATTTTTCCAATCTGGAAGGCCTGCGCCGCACCCTGTTTCCGCAACTTGTGGCCGCTTATGAAGACTGGCGCGACAGCGGGGATATCAGCGGGCTGAGTGCTGCTGCCAGTGCCGGTGCGCTGCACTGGCAGCAGGTTGCAACGCAGCTGCTCAGCATATGGCAACAGGAACCGAAAACTGCCGAAGCCACGATAGACAAGTGGGTTGAGCACCACGGCCCGCTTGCGCTGTAGTAATGCAAGTTGAATGGGGCGAGAGCGTCGCTGTAGGAGCGCAGATTTCTGCGTGATTTTTGTAACAGAACAATCGCCCGACACCCAAAGGGTGCAAGAACACACTACTCACCTGCTGTGCAGGTATTAGTGCAAGTACCCGCAAGCGGGTCTGCGAGGTAAATCGGGCGCCTACACCAAGGGCTTGCGCAATAGTCCGCCCGACAGCACCTGCCACTGATGAGTTAACAAACCCAGCAACACGCAGGCAGCACCCGCCCACACCCCCGCCTGTATTTTCTCGCCATTCAGCATCTGCCCCAGCAGCAGCGCACTTACCGGCGTGATCAGGGTGATCAGCGCGATCTGCCCCGCTTCCATGCGCTTGATCACATAGAAGTAAAAGTTAAAACCCAGCACCGAGCCGAATATACCGAGATAGGCTATGGCCCAACTGGCGCGCGGCGCGATGGTCTGTGGCAGTACACCATCAAAAATTTCCCAGATCACAAACAGCGCGGGAGCGACCAGCATCAATGCGCCGCTGGTGACAGCCATCGCGGGAATGGTGGCACCGATGCGTTTTACCCACACCAGACTCAGCGATTGCAGCATTACCGCAAACAGCACCACAAGCATGCCCGCTACCGCATGTTCACCCAGCGACAGGCCGGAGCCGAAGATGGCAGCAAGGCCGGCCAGGCCCAGTACCGTGCCCACTATTTTGCTGGCGGTGAAGTTGCGTTCTTCCAGCCATAGCGCGGCCGCGATACTGGTGAAAATCGGCGTCAGCCCGAACAGCAGTGCGATCAGGCCGGAGGAAATATAGCGCGCGCCCCAGTACACGCACAGCATGGTGCCAAGGATGCCCAGCCCGGCGGCGAGGTAGGTCATGCGCGCTTCGCGGTGCCATGGCATGCGAATTCTGAATATACCCAGCAGCAGCACGCAGATTGCCAGCCCGATCGCCATACGCGCCATCACCGGAAACAGGAAGCCATTGCCGCTCGCGCTCCACTGGATGGCGAGCGGCGTGGTGGACCAGATCAGGATAATGGACAGATAGGCTGCGGGTACGGACATGTTGTGCTCCCTTCATAAAAACAACGACAATAAAAAAGGCCACAGAGGTAAGTCTGTGGCCTTCTGGATGCTGCTATTTAACAATTTAAATCATTGAGAAACGTCCACCAGGCACAGACAAGAAGGCACCGCCCATGCTCGATGCATGGCGGCGACACAAATTGGCAGTGACTGGAAAGTTGTTTTCATTTGCCTGCATTCTTTGCGGAAACATGCGTGCTTGTCAAGCGAAAACAAAAAACTGGCTTGGCTATTCTAATTTGCATTAAAAAGTGCTTTCTGTAGGTTGGTGCTGAGCGCAGCGAAGCCCAACATGCTAAATCAACTTTCTACGGTTTAATCTTTATCTGAATATTGTTGGGCTTCGCTGCGCTCAGCACCAACCTACGCAAAAATTAATGTTATTTCTATTGCGAACTGGAATTAAGTATGAAATGTAAAGCTCTCATTGAGGTTGCTCAGGGCGTCTGGCGCAATTTTCCTGTCCGGTATTGCGGCAATAAATTTTGGGCATAGGGCGAATGCGGGCGGCCGCGGGTTTTGGTTTGCCAGGCTTGTGAGGCTTCCTTGCCGCACCAGGCCAGGATAATTTCGGGCGCGGCAGGGTGGGCGGGCACATAGCCGGTCAGGTCGTACACCTGACCCTCAATCGCCATCCAGCAGTCATGCTGATGATTGTGGGTTGCCACGTCAGCCAGGCTGTATTCGCGCGGGGCCGCTATTGCGGCAGGTGCAGTTTGCTCAGGCGGCGTGGCGCGCAAATAATCGGCCAGCCAGACTCCGCCTGCTGCGAGCCAGAAAATTATCGTGGAAAGAATAAACAGAGTGCGCATCAGCGGAAGTCAAACTTTTCAAAATGGATTGCAGTATCGCTGATGCCTGCCTGTTGCAGATGGGGCAGCAGCGCGTTAACCATGGGCGCGGGGCCGCAAATATATACAACGCGGGCTTGCAGCTGGCCAATTTTTTCCAGCATCGCGGCAAAGTCAGGCAGTCCGCGTTCGCCGGCCTGCGCAAGCAGTTCAAACTTCGGATCAGCCGTGGACAAGGCCGTGAGCTCGTCGAGAAACGCGGCTTCTGCAGCATTGCGAAACAGGTACAGCAGTGTGGTGGGCTGGCTGCGCGGGTGCGCGCGCAGTTCGGCGATGAAGGGGGTGATGCCGATGCCGCCTGCCACCCAGAGTTGAGGTGCGGCGGGCAAGGAATCCAGAAAAATGCCGAAGGGTCCCTGCAAGCGCACCAGCACATCTGTTTCCAGCTGTTGCAGTTTTTGCGTGCATGGCCCGAAGGCCTTGATGTTCAGACTGAGACTGTGGTCTGCATGGATCGCGCTGACGCTGAAGGGATGATATTCGCCGCAGCCATGAAAGTGCGGACCATCGTTGAAAGCCGCCAGCACGAACTGCCCGGGAGAAACGGCGAGGCTGCCGGCACAGGGTGCAAGCCGGATTTCAATGCTTGCGCCGGAGGGATGGCTGACCTGTGTTACGCGGTACGGGTGCGCGGCGACGCCGAGATCGCTGGCGATCAGGCGCCAGCCCAGCGCCAGGGCGGCAGCCACGAGCAACACAAGCAGCAGCGTCACCCCGCCCAGCAAGGCATACACATGCGCCAGACCAAGCAGCACGCCCAGCCCCAGCGAGAAATGCAAATGCCGCCACAGACGGTAGGGCAGGCGCAGCACAAAGGTGACAGACAAGCCGAACATCAGTAGCAGCAACGCGGCCCAGCCCAGCCACACCGGCCAGGAGTGTGCCCATGGCGCGAGCATTTGCCACGCAAGCTGCGGCGACTCAAGCCAGCTGTCCAGCGTCAGCGCCAGCGGGTGGCACAGCAGCAGCACATAGGCGAGTATGCCGCTGCGGTGATGCCAGCGATACATGTTTTCCAGCCCGCCCAGCAACTGTGCGAGATGCGGCTCGCGCACCATCAGCAGAAGACTGGCCGCGAGCAGGCCGCTGCCGGCCCAGGCGCTGACTATGGCGACGCTGCGCCACAGCGGCAGACTTTCCGGCCAGGCCCACAGCACAATTGCCACCGTCATCAGCAGCACCAAGCCCGGCGCAGCCAGGCGGCGAAGGGCGGAGGAAGATGAAACTGCGTTCACTTGAGTTTTCCCTGTTGCTGCAATTGTTCGCAACCCGAAGCGGCTTTGCGCCTGAGCCTGGCACCCGCGCGGGCAGCGCGTTCGGCCATGTGTTGATGATGTGCATCCTGGTAGGCGCGGCATTCTGCCAGTGTGTTGAAGCTGCGCATGCGACGTTGGTGTTCGACGCGTTCATCCGGGGTCATGTATTGCCAGCCGGCAGTGTTTTGCCCGGCCGCATGCCATGGGCCGGAGGCAAGGGCGGTGGCGGGGAGCGCAAGGATAATGTTCAGCAGCAGGCAGAGATTCAGTCGCCTCATGGTCGTGATTTTTCTCCTGTTGTGGCAATCTTGCATGTTTAACTGGGTTTTTATTAAGTATTTGATTTTATTGAATATTTTGAAATAACCAGCAAGGCGATCAGGCAAAAAAAGGCTCCAGCATAAAAGGTGTAATCCGCACCCAGCCGGTCCCAGATCAGGCCCGCCAGCACGCTGGCAATCAGCATCGCAATGCCGCTCATCAGGTTAAAAAAACCATAGGCGGTGCCGCGCAAATCGGCCGGTGCGGTGTCGGCCACCATCGTCGCCAGCAGACCCTGCGTCATGCCCATGTGCAGACCCCACAGGGTGACACCGAGCAGCACCATGCTCCAGTGATTGCTCCAGGCCAGCGCCAGATCGGCCGCGATTAATACCAGCAGGCCCAGCGCCAGCAATTTGAGATGGCTCATCTTGTCCGACAGTTTGCCGAAAGGGTAGGCGGAGGCCGCGTAAACCATGCTCATCAGCATCATCACCAGCGGGATTAACGCCAGTGTCATGCCGCCCTGCTGCGCGCGCAGTACCAGAAAGGCTTCGCTGAAGCGCGCCAGGGTGAAGGTCGCGCCAATAGCTACTACCCACCAGTAAGCACGACTCAAGCGCTGCAGATTTTTGCGCTGGACGGGATTCACGGGTTTTGCATCGGCCGCGCGTTGCGGTTCTTTAACGCCGAAGATCAGCAATGCCACCGCGAGAAAAGCGGGAATCACCGCCACCCAGAACACCGCGCGAAAATCGTTGGCCCATAACAGCATCAGGCCTGCGGCCAGCAGCGGGCCGACAAATGCGCCTACGGTATCGAGCGCCTGGCGCAGGCCGAACGAGGCGCCGCGCAGGCCGGGTGGCGCGATGTCGGCAATCAGTGCATCGCGCGGTGCGCCGCGTATGCCCTTGCCGATACGGTCCAGCACGCGCGCGCCCATGATGGCGCCGCTGCTGCTGGCGAGCGCAAACACCGGTTTGGTGATGGCCGCCAGTGCATAGCCTGTGATCGCAAGCCATTTGCGCTTGCCCAGATAATCGCTCAGCATGCCGGAGAATACTTTCACGATCAGCGCGGTGGCCTCGGCCACACCCTCGATCAGGCCGATGGTCAGCGCGCTGACCCCGAGTGCGGTCGCCAGAAACAGCGGCAGCAGGCTGTGGATCATCTCGGACGAAATATCCATCAGCAGGCTGACGAAACCCAGCACCCAGATAGCGGGCGGGATTTGGCGCTGTGTACTTTTTGGAGTTATTGGATCGCTCATGTATTAAATAATAATGAAGTTATCCGGCCTGCTTTGCGTAGCAGGCGCGCGTCTGCGCAGTTTACTCCTTGCCGCGCAAGGCGCGAATTCGCTTGGCGGTATCCGGGTGGGTGGAAATAAATTCAGTGATGGAAGAAGACTGCTCTTCCATGTCTTTGTCTCCATCGGCATGGGATGACTCCAGTTTTTCCAGCATATCGGCGAGGCGGGAAGGGGAAATATTATTCGCGCTCAGCATGGTGGCGGCATAGCTGTCGGCACGCCGTTCAAAATTGCGTGAATAGCGCGTTTCCAGCAGCAGGGTGGGCGCTGCCGCGAGCAGCGTGCTGATATCCCCCAGATACCAGGTCATCGCAAGGCCGACCACCGAGCTTTGCAACAGTTGGCGCAGAGAATGGCGCTCATGCACGTGCCCCAGTTCATGCGCCAGCACGGCAAGAATTTCCTCATCATGGCCTGCCAGTTTCACCAGCTGGTCGGTGATGAGGATGGTGCCGCCAGGCAGCGCAAAAGCGTTGGCGCCAATTGCTTTGCTGTTGCGATAAACCAGCTTGTGCGCAACTTCACCCTGCACATTGCGCAGGCTGTCAAAGCGCTTGCTCAAAGCCTGTTGCCGCTTGGTACTCAGCTTGCTGGGCTGCATCAAGTCGTCGTCAACAGCATCGAGGAAGTGCTCGTCTATCCTGAGTGCAACACTTGCCGGTACCCGCTCGGCGGCAACCGCGGCGACCCACGGCAGGCCCCAGTAGAAAGCTGCAATCACAAAACAGATCGTAAAAACAGTGGCAGCCAGCGCGTAACGCCAGTTGCTTTCCAGAGTGGAGAGCAATGATTTTTCGTGGATGCCTGCAGCCTGCATCAACACGCCAAAGTCAGTGTGGTTGCTTACCTCGCAATGCCCGCCATCCTTAAAATGCAGCAGGCGCGGCGTTCTGCCCAGCTTCGCAGAAATATTGACATCAGCCAGCGGAATCACGCGCAGCAGTTCATCACCCTGCACTTCGAGCTGGCCCTGCGCAATGCGCAGCGTTACCGCCTGCTGCCGGCTGCTGAGACCGTCGTAATAGATTGCGCCGAGCGTATGTGCGGGCGTCACGGGATTATCAGAAATCACTGGATTAAAAGCCGATGTCGACATCAAACATTTCTGCCGTTTCAGTGCCGGTGGCGCCGATTTTCTGCTGTTCGCTGGCAATAAATTCTTCAATATTGCCGGCCGGTAACAAGGCCATGTGTTCGACACGGTAGCGTGCGATCCTGATATCGGCAAACGGCTTGTACAGCCCCATGGTAAAGATGATTAAAAAGAAGTTGGTGAAGATAATCCACGCCAGGCCGCGGGCGGAAAGAGTGCTGCTGAAATGGTGCTCGCCCAGTTGCGTGTGATTCCACACCAGATTTTGTATGCGTGACATGAAGAAAGGCACCACCAGCAGGGAAGCAAGGATCAGCAGAAAGTAGGCCGCGACAACTATGCCCACGATGGCTTCCCTTGAGAGACTGGCTATGCTGTCCCTGGCCAGCGTGTAGCCGCCAAAAGCAAACAGTCCCGCGATCAGCAACAATTGCAGCAGCGTGAACAGGTAAATCATGTAGAAGCCGCCTGCTCCGGCATGGAAGCTGAAGGCGCTCTGGCCAAAACGGCTGTTGCTGTGCTGATAGGCCTTGATGCGCTGATGGGTGAAGGGGGCCAGCAGATACAGGGTCAGCAGGGTGAAAAAGGGCAACGCAAGAAAAGCAAAATAAGCCCCTTTGATCGAGCCGGTAAAGCCGAAACGCAGCCCGCGGTAACTGCTGTTATACAGGCGGAAGCGAAAAGAAATAACCAGCAGGTAGGGCATGATTAAGGCAATCAACAGCGCGATGGTCAATCCCACTGCGGGCATGAACTGCAGAAAGATGGAGTAGGAGGCAAACAGCACAATCGCAATAATGCGCCCCTTGAGTATCGCAATGGCGGTGCCGTGATAATCAAAGCTCGCATCGTTGAGCCAGGTGTTGCGATAAAAATACTGCATCCGTCTGACCTTGGCCCATGCCGAATAGATGCCCAGCGTCAGAATGCTGAGTAGCAGATTGACCATCCAGATGCCGAAATATTCGGTGCCATTGCCGGTAAATTTAAAACGCTGCTCCTGATTCTGCATGTTTGATTTTCCCCTTGATGAATTGTGCATGTGCAGGTGCCCGATTGATCCTAAAAACACCAATTCAATCCACAGATTTCACAGATTCACACAGATTTTCATGCAGTTATCAGTGTTGTAAGCATCACCCAAATGGTGATCATCCTAAACAAGGCAATGCTTTGTTTAATCTGTGGACTACTGTCTTTTCCAGGTTGATCGGGCTCCTACAAAGTAGCGGTTGGCATTGCATTACAGTGAGTCTGAGTAATTTGGAGTTATTTAATAACTTCTTTTAGTTGTTCAAGGATGGCGGGATTTTGGCTACGACATAAGCTGAAGGTTAGTCTTCACCGAAACCCGACAAATTACTTTATCACCTCTTTTAACTGTTCGAGGATGGCCGGGTTTTCCAGAGTCGATGTGTCCTGCGTAATCTCTTCACCTTTGGCGATGGCACGCAAGAGACGGCGCATGATTTTGCCGGAACGGGTTTTCGGCAGGTTGTCGCCGAAACGGATTTCGTCCGGCTTGGCGATAGGGCCGATTTCCTTGCCCACCCAGTTGCGCAAATCTTCGGCAATTTTTTTGATGCCCGCACTGTCTTTGGGCCGGTCGCCTTTGAGCACGACGAAAGCCACGATGGCTTCGCCCTTGATCTCGTGCGGCTTGCCGACAACGGCTGCTTCGGCTACCAGAGGATTGGCGACCAGCGCGGATTCTATTTCCATGGTGCCAAGGCGATGGCCGGAAACGTTAAGCACATCATCGATACGCCCCATAATCCAGAAGTAACCATCGCCATCGCGGTGGGCAGAGTCGCCGGCCAGATAAGCGCCCTGCATTTCGGGCGGGAAATAGGCTTTTTTGTAGCGTTCGGGGTCACCCCAGATGGTGCGAATCTGTGACGGGAACGGGCGTTTGATCACAAGGAAACCGCCGTGCTGGTCATTCACTTCGTCGCCTGCTTCGTTCACGATAGTGGCCATGATGCCGGGCAGCGGCAGCGTACAGGAACCGGGTTTGGCGGGCACGGCACCGGGTAATGGCGAGATCATATGGCAGCCGGTTTCCGTCTGCCACCAGGTGTCGACAATAGGGCAGCGCGATTGGCCGACCACGGTGTAATACCACATCCAGGCTTCGGGATTGATCGGTTCGCCCACACTGCCCAGCAGGCGCAGGCTGCCCAGGTCATACTGTTTGGGCAGCTCGCCACCGAGCTTGATCAGCGAACGAATTGCGGTTGGCGCCGTGTAGAAAGTGGTGACCTTGTGGTCCTGTATCATTTTCCAGAAGCGTCCGGCATCGGGATAGGTGGGAATGCCCTCGAAGATTACCTGGGTTGCGCCCACCGCCAGCGGGCCATAGGCTACATAGCTGTGGCCGGTAATCCAGCCGACGTCGGCGGTGCACCAGAAAATATCAGTGGGTTTATAGTCAAATACCCAGCGCATGGAGGCAATCGCGCCCAGCAGATAACCGCCGCTGGAATGTTGCACACCCTTTGGTTTGCCGGTGGAACCGGAGGTGTAGAGTATAAACAGCGGATGTTCTGCACCCACCCATTCGGGCTCGCAGTGTGTGGCTGATGCATTGAACAGATCGTGATACCACAGGTCGATATCATCGTCCCACGCGACGTCACCACCGGTGCGGCGATAAACAATCACGCTGTGTATGCTGTCGCAGCCGCCCATGGCGAGCGCGTCATCCACCGCATTTTTCAGGGGGATGGTTTTGCCGCCGCGCATCTGACCGTCGGCGGTAATCACCGCGACAGCCTGTGCATCGGTAATGCGCTCATGCAGACTCTTGGAAGAAAAGCCGCCAAACACTACAGAGTGAATCGCACCTATGCGCGCGCACGCCTGCATCGCAACCACCGCCTCAACGCTCATTGGCATATAGATCACCACGCGGTCGCCTTTTTTAATGCCGCGCGATTTCAGGCCGTTGGCAAACTGGCTGACGCGTCCGTGCAGTTCGCGGTAAGTTACCTTGCTGACCTTGCCGTCATCCGCTTCGAAAATCAGTGCTGCCTTGTCTGCCTGGGTGGCAAGATGCCGGTCGAGACAGTTGTAGGAAACATTCAGGTTGCCGTCTTCAAACCATTTAAAGAACGGCGCATTGCTTTCATCCAGCACCTTGCTGAAAGGCTTTTTCCACTCGATAAGTTCACGCGCCAGCTTTGCCCAATAGCCTTCATAATCATCCTGCGCAGCCTTGACCATGGCCTGATAGGCAGGCATGCCGGAGATATTGGCCTGCTTTACAAAAGCGTCTGACGGATTGAAAACCCTGCTTTCATTGAGTACTGAATCGATTGAATTGGAAGTGGACATTTAAAACTCCTGTATTTGCGATTAATTATGTTGCAGCTTGAATTCCGGTCAGCTTCTTTAAATCGAACCCCCACTTTTGCGGATCTTCAGCATTGACGATGCTATCAATTGTTTTGGAAAGATCAATAATTTCCGGGTTTATATGAGCATTGGCCTTGGTTGAAAAAAACACCTTCACGATGGGTGTAATGAGGCTTGAACCAGATTGCTCAATAACAACAGCCAGCCGGGTGGACTTTAATTTTACCAGCGTGCCGGAAGGATAAATGCCGATTGTTTTCACGAAGGCATGAAATACTTTCGCGTCGAAATGCCCCTCCTGCCATTCGGCCATTTTGCGTATCGCTTCAGCCGGCTCCCAGCCGGACTTGTAGCTGCGGACGGAAGTGATCGCGTCATATACGTCACAAATCGCTCCCATTTTTGCATAGAGTGACATGGTTTCACCATTCAGCCTGTCGGGATAGCCCTTGCCATCCACTCTTTCATGGTGATGCAAGCATACATCAAGCGCCATCTCGCAAACACCCTCCGAACCTTTTAATAATTCCCAGCCACGCAGGGGATGGCTCTTAACCTGGTCAAACTCCTGATCGGTCAATTTCCCTGGTTTGTTGAGCACCTCATCGGGAATCACCATCTTACCAACATCATGCAGCAACCCGGACATACCCAGATCTTTCAATAATAATTCATCCATCCCCATTTGTTTGCCCAGCGCAATCATCAGCGCACACACGGCAACCGAATGCAGATAGGTATAGTTATCCTTGGTCTTCAGCCTGGACAGACTCAGAAATGCTTCCGGATTGCGTGTAATCGACTGGTTGATCTCGTCAACCAGCGTGCTGACTTCGTCGAGCTGTATCGCCTTGCCCATACGCGCTTCCTGAAACATCAGGGTGACTGCGTCTTTTGCCTTGTTATGAATTTTTCTTGCATTTTCCACCTCTTCCCGCATGGATACGGGCTCGATTGGAATGGCAACTGATACTGCAGCCTGCTGCAGGCTGGACTCAATATTTTCCCGCGATTCTTCCCTGGTTTGTCCCTGTGTGCCGGGCATGGCATCCAGGCCCTTCTCGGTATCGATCCACATTTCCTTGATGCCGCATTCCAGCAGCGTCTTTAAATCTTTGGCATCTGTCAGCTCGAAGGATTTTTTCCAGAATGGGTGTTCCATCCAGCTGCCGCAGATTTCATGCAGGTACATACCCAGTCTGGCATCTTTGACATTAATTTTTTTCAGCATACTTATGATCCATTATTTCCCGAGTAGCGCATTTGCCGTGCTGACAATTTGCGTCCGGCGGGTTTTTAAAAGTGAAATCTGGCTGCCTTTGTGCAGAATAATCGAAACTGGATATCATAACCTTCCTGTGTTTCTGTTTGTGGTGCCGAGGCTTAAATTCCGGTTAGTTTCCTCAAATCAAACCCCCACTTTAGCGGGTCTTCGGCACTCAAAATGCTGTCTTTGGCATGTGCAAGATCAATCGTCTCGGTTTGCACGGGGGCGTTGTTTTTGGTCGAAAAGAACACTTTTACAACGGGCGTAAGCAGACTTTTTTCCGATTGCTGTATCACCACGGCGAGCCGATCCGATTTTAACTTGACCAGTGTACCCGACGGATAAATTCCTATCGTTTTGACAAAGGCGTGGAACACTGTTTTATCAAACTGTCCCTCCTGCCATTCGGCCATTTTTCGTATGGCTTCAGCTGGTTCCCAGCCAGCTTTGTAGCAGCGGTTGGAGGTGATTGCATCATAGACATCGCACACGGCTCCCATGCGCGCAAATAGCGACAATGAATCACCGGACAATCTGTGCGGGTAGCCGGTTCCGTCCACACGTTCGTGGTGATGCAGGCAAACATCCAGTGCCATGGCACCGGCACCTTCCGATAATTTGAGCATTTCCCAGCCTTGCAAGGGATGGCTTTTGACGACCGTAAATTCTTCATCGCTCAGGCGTTCCGGTTTGTTCAGTATGTCATCGGGCACCATCATTTTGCCGACGTCATGCAACAGTCCGGCCATCCCCAGATCTTTCATCAGTGAGGGGTCAAGGTTCATTTGCTTGCCCAGCGCAATCATCAGCGCGCACACGGCAACCGAGTGCAGATAGGTGTAATTGTCCTTGTTTTTCAGGCGCGACAGGCTTAAAAATGCCTCCGGATTGCGTGAAATAGACAGGTTGATTTCATCTACCAGTGTCACGATTTCGACGAGTTGCAGCGCCTTGCCCATGCGCGCCTCCTGAAACATGGAGGTAACCGCTTGCGCAGCCTTGCCGTGAATTTTTCGGGCTTGTGCCACTTCTTCCTGCAATGAAATACGGGGTACAGGTTTAACATCAGAATTTGCCGTTTGCAGATTGTCTGCAACTTTCCGGCTGGACTCTTCCTCGCTTTCGGCATGAACGATGGCTTCAATATCAAGGCCCTTGCCGGTATCAATCCATACCTCATGTATGCCGCATTCCTGCAGGGTTTTTACATCTTTTGGATCGGTGAGTGCAAAGGATTTTTTCCAGAAGGGATGCTGCATCCAGCTGCCGCAGATTTCCTGCAGATACATGCCCTGTTTGATGTCCTTAACATTTATTTTCTTTAGCATCTGGTTTCCATCGTTTCTGCCGGCCGGGCTGCAGCCCCTGCTTTCGCATGCTTCTGCCTAAAACAGTTCCTGCTCCATTTCAAGATAAATAAAGTTGGCATTCTTCTTGTGGTTTTCGTGATACAGCGGTGCATCATGCCAGTCGGCAAAGTCAGAGGCTTTCACTGCGGTTGCCAGATCCTGGCCGGATTTGATTGCATCGCGCATTTCATCGCGCAGGCGCTTGACGTAGCTGTAGGTTTTTTCCACCATCGGGAAGGGTGCGGTCTGCGCGCTGCCGTGGCCGGGTATCATCAGGCGGGTGTCGGGAAAGCTATTGCGCAGCCAATCCATGGCCCCCAGCACTTCTGACGAGTGACCATCACCCATAAAGGTGGAGCGGTTGTTAAACGCCAGATCGGAAATCCATACATTTTTGTCTTCCACCTGATGCACCACCAGGTCACCATAGGAGTGGTGCTGGCCGGTGTTGTAAACCCTGAAGGTTTTGCCGCCCAGGGTGAAAGCGTAATGGTCAAAACGCTTGCCGCCTATCAGGATGTCGGGCGCAACGCCTTTAAAGCCCTGCATATCCGGGGCGATGAAGCTGCGGCGGAAGGCAACCGAACCCGCCAGGCCCTCCGAATCGAGATACTTCAGCGTTCCCTCATGGCCGATGATTTTGATGCCGGGGATGCTTTTGAAGGCAATCGCACCGTACGAGTGGTCGGGATGGTTATGGGTAATGATGAGATATTTGATGGGTAATTTTGTCACCTGGCGCACCGTGGCAATCAGCCGTTTGCCCAGCCTTGGGGTGCCCAGGCTGTCGATTACCACCACACCGTCGCGGGTAACAACAAATCCCGCATTGCCGTTGAAGCCGCGATTTTTCTCGTCCACTTCGGCGATATTTCCGTAGAAGAAATAGGTGTCTGAGGCAATTTTGTGAAACGGCAGCGGTTTGTTTTCTGCATCTTTCGCAGAAAGAACGGTAACGGGGATCGCCTGGGTATCTACAGCGGTCTGCGGTGCTTGGCCGGCATGAGAAGCTGCTATTGAGCCTGTAAATAAGGAGCAGGTGAGTACGCCCAGGCAGGAAAATAATGGCAGCTTACTGTTGTTCCATCTCTTTTTGGGTGGCATGGCTGGTTTCTCCTCGACACAAATAAGGGGGGGCTGGCTGACATCTTACAATATATGTGTCCGACTTCGATAATTGCCCAAGATATAAGTGGTGTCAGACAGCGCCAAAATCAATAAATTTGCACTTGGGCCCAAACTTTTTGCAGATATAACCAACTAACTGAGCTTGATTGCGTGTATTTACAGTAAAATCGCGCCCCTGCGGTTGGGTGTGCGTCAGGAGAGTGCTATGAAATGGTTACTATTGATAGGATTGGCAGGTGCGCTGGTGTTGCTGCTGGTGCGTATGGCACAGGCAGCGGAGTTGCCGAAGCCCGGGCAGAACGCGCCGGACTTCAGCCTGCCCGACCAGCATGGCAAGCTGCACAGGCTGGCAGATTACAGCGGCAAATGGCTGGTACTGTATTTTTACCCCAAGGATGACACGCCCGGCTGCACGCAGGAAGCCTGCGCGTTTCGCGATGACCTGCACTTGTTGACCGCGCTGGGCGCGGAAGTGGCCGGCATCAGTGTGGATGACAGCAGCAGCCACGCAGAATTTGCGAAAAAATATAATCTGCCCTTTCCGCTGCTTGCGGACAAGGGCGCAGAGGTTGCCGCGCGCTATGGCGCGCAGTCAAATTTTGGATTTTTCAAGCTGGCCAAACGCTATACCTTTCTGATTAATCCGCAAGGCAAAATCAGCAAGGTCTATGACAAGGTGGAAACCTCGCGGCATTCCAAAGAGATTATCGACGACTTGAAAGTCTTGCTGGCAGCGCCGCCGCGTTAAGACTTTGGCTGCAACCATAATATTTTTGTAAGTATTTGATTTTCTTGAATATTTTGTATATTTGTAGCGCTGATTGTCGTCCTGCAAGCGCTTTTGCAGCAGGCATTTTTTAACACCCCGCAGCAGAGCATTTGCCTGCATTCAATGATCACTATTTTTAAAGTAAAAACATCATGCCTTATATTTCCCTGAACAAAGCCTCGCTGGCTTACGGCCACGTCGCTTTGCTGGATGCAATTGATTTTCAGCTGGATGAGGGCGAGCGCGTCGGCCTGATCGGGCGCAACGGCGGCGGCAAGTCCAGCATGCTTAAAGTGCTGGCCGGCGAGGCTGCGCTGGATGACGGCATCGTGTGGCGCGCCCCGGGTGCGCGCGTGTGCTATGTGAGCCAGGAGCCGCAGCTCAATCCCGATGCCACCGTGTTCGACGAAGTCGCGCGCGGCCTGGGCGCGCTGCACCAGATCATCAGCGACTACCACCATCTGTCGCACCAGCTGGGCGAGCCCGATGCCGATTACGATGCCTTGCTGGCGGCGATGGAGCCGCTGCAAACCCAGCTCGAAGCGCAAAATGGCTGGGCGGTGCAGGCGCGCATCGAGACCGCGATACAGCGCCTTGCGCTGGACCCGGAAGCGCTGGTCGGCTCGCTCTCCGGCGGCGTGCGCAAGCGCGTGGCACTGGCGCAGGCGCTGGTGGCCGAGCCCGAAGTGCTGATTCTGGACGAGCCCACCAACCATCTGGATTTCTCCTCGATCGAATGGCTGGAAGGCTTGCTCAACAGCTTCCGTGGCAGCGTGCTGCTGGTCACCCACGACCGGCGTTTTCTGGATAAAGTCACCACCCGCATTGTTGAGCTGGATCGCGGCCAACTGGCCAGCTTCCCCGGCAACTTCGCCGCCTATCAGGCGCTCAAGGAAAAAATGCTGGCCGATGAAGCCGTCACCAGCGCGAAGTTTGACAAGGTGCTGGCGCAGGAAGAAGTCTGGATACGCCAGGGCATCAAGGCGCGCGGCGTGCGCAATGAAGGCCGCGTGCGGCGCCTGGAACAGCTGCGCCGCGAGCGTGCGGCCAGACGCGAGTCGGTCGGCAAGGTCGAGCTGAGCGTGGATACCGGCGAGCGCTCTGGCAAGCTGGTGGCCGAGCTCAGCAATGTGTGCAAGTCGTTCAAGGACCGCAAGATTATCGACAATTTTTCCTGCCGCATCCAGCGCGGCGACAAGATCGGCCTGCTCGGCCCGAATGGCGCGGGCAAGAGCACACTGCTCAAAATCATCCTCGGCGAAATGCAGCCGGACAGCGGCGAAGTCAAACTCGGCACCAAAATGTCGGTGGCCTATTTTGACCAGCTGCGCGGCCAGCTGAATGAGGAAGCCTCGCTGGTGGACACCATCAGCCAGGGCTCGGATTTCGTCGAAATCGCGGGCGTGCGCAAGCATGTGATCAGCTATCTGGGCGACTTCCTGTTTGCGCCCGAGCGTGCGCGCTCGCCGGTGAAGAGCCTGTCCGGTGGCGAGCGTAACCGTTTGCTATTGGCGCGCCTGTTCACCCGTCCCGCCAATGTGCTGGTGCTGGACGAGCCCACCAACGACCTCGATATCGAAACGCTGGAACTGCTGGAAGAACTGCTCGCCAACTACGACGGCACCCTGTTCCTGGTCAGCCATGACCGCGCCTTCCTCGACAACGTCGTCACCCAGGTGATTGCGTTCGAGGGCGACGGCAAGCTGAAAGAATATGTAGGCGGCTACGAAGACTGGGTGCGCATGAAGGATTTCAAACCCGCGGACAGCAAACCCGCCGCTGCACCCGCAGCCAAAGCGGCAAACAAAACAGAAACTGCAAAAGCCAGACCCGAAAAAAAATTAAGCTTCAAGGAAACACGCGAACTGGAAGAAATTCAGAATGCGATTCAGGTGCTGGAAAAGGAGCAGGCAGAAGTCGGCGCGATTCTGTCGGCGGGAAAAATGTACCGCGATGATCCCAAGCAGGCGCAAAAATTGCAGACACGCGCCAGCGCAATCGAAGCCGAGTTGATGACATTGATGACACGCTGGGAAGAACTGGAAAGCCGCTAAGCCCTGCGGGAGCGCCGACGTCCTCGTCGGCTCTTTTAAACATGATTGCCGACGAGGACGTCGGCGCTCCCGCTCCCCAACCTTCTCCCGCAAGCGGAGGAGGAGGGTTGGGAAAGGGTGAGCAAATATCTGCGATTTCAGGATAAAAAATAATGAAGAAAGTCTATTCCGCCGCCAACCTGATGGAAGCCCAGCTCGTGCTGGATTTGCTGGGTCATGCGGGAGTTGAGGCGCGTTTGCGCAATGAAAATGCCCAGGGCGGCCTGGGCGAGATTCCTTTTACCCATGCTTATCCCGAAGTGTGGATAGTCAATGACCGTGATGTTGAGCGGGCGCAGACAGTGACGCGCAACTACGACAATTCACCCGTCGAGGCGGGCGTTGTAATCTGTCGTGCCTGCGGGGAGGAAAATCCGCGCAACTTCCAGCTGTGCTGGCATTGCGGGGCGGGACTGGAACTTCAGCCGTAGCGACAAAAATACGGTGGGTGTAATCGTTGGCTAGAAGCCAACAACAGACAGAATCAGCAGCATCACCACCATCAGCGCAATTGCCATCATTTCAGGCGTCAGCTTGAAGCCCTCATCAGCCTCGGATATGTCAGGTTCTTCTTTGGCAATAATAATGGCGGGCCGGGAAGCGCGACGTTCTTCCAGTTTTCCTGCCTTGACCAGTTCCAGTCTGGAGGGTTCTTTTTTCGTGTTCGGCATGTTCAATGCTTTCAATTTTGGCTGGTCAACAGCACCTGAATTTCAACAATTTTTTGACAGATTGCGCGACAAAGTATAACCCGGCTTAATTTATATTTACATCCGGGCTGGCCGAGTATATGTCGCCTGTCTGGCGGCTGCTTATTGCGATTCCGGCGGCAACTCGGCCATCATGCTTGCAACGGTTTCCGCATCCATGTCAAAACCCGCCTCAAGGCCGGGATTCAACGCAATCGCCAAAGCCCTGTCCATTTTGCGCAGCACCCAACTGAACTCGATCAGCAGGCCACCGCCATAGCCGGGAAAGCCGCTTACAAAGTCCTTTGACCGTTCCGTGCTGGTAAATAAAATCAGCATCCGGGTGTGTTCCTCATCATCAACCAGCAATGGCTGGGTTTGGGTGGAACGCTGAAAGTCCATGATCGCAGGGGTTTCATCCAGTATCGGCATGTATACCTGCGCGTCCATCAGGTAATGCAGAAAATCTTCACCTTCCATGCTGCCATCGAGCAAAGTCAGCAGGGTTTTTTCAAGGTCGTTTTGTGGCTTAAAGTCGGCATGTTCCATTTTCTTGTCCTTAAGTTGGCGGGTTGCGCAATGGCGGAGTTAAATCACCCAGGTGGAATTTGTAGCCGCCGGCTTTGCGGTCGGCATAATAATCTTGCAGGGTCAGGCTTACCGCGCGGAAGGCCAGCTCGTCCCACGGGATTTCAGCTTCCGTGAACAACGCGACTTCCAGGCTTTCCACGCCGGGTGAAAAATCCAGATTCAGCAGGCGCGCGCGAAACAGCAGGTATACCTGGTTGATGTAGGGAATGTTGTACATTGAATAGAGATCGCCGATCTGCACCTGCGCGTTGGCCTCTTCCAGGGTTTCGCGCGCGGCGGCCTCGGGTGTGGTTTCGCCGTTTTCCATAAAGCCGGCAGGCAGGGTCCACAAGCCGTGGCGCGGCTCGATCGCGCGGCGGCACAAGAGTATCCTGCCATCTTCCCATTCGGGAATGGCGCCGACGATCATTTTTGGATTCTGATAATGAATGGTGGTGCAAACCGTGCAGATATGGCGTTCGCGGTTGTCATCGGGCGGCATGCGCAGCTCGACGGGTGCGCCACAGTCAGGGCAGAATTTCATGCGGCCTCCCGATGCGGTGTTACAGCCAAAATTGCCACCAGCTGCCGGTCTGCTTCAGATCGGGCGTGATGCCGGGCTTGATGCCGTCTTTGGCGATATTCAGGTCGAGCACGCGTTGCGTATCATCACGCAAATCATGCTGCCCCAGGCGATCGTAGGCCATCACCATGATGAGCAAGGCATCGCGCGTCTGTCTGGTTTCCGGAAATTCTTTGAGTACATTGTTTGCGCGGTTAATGGCGGCGATATAGGCACCGCGCCGCAGGTAGTAGCTGGCAATGCTGATGTCCGAGCGCGACAGGGTGTTGATCAGAAACTGCATGCGCAGTCTTGCATCTTCCGTGTAACGGCTATCCGGGAAGCGGATGATCAGCTCTTTGAAGGAATCAAAGGAATCGCGCAGCGTCTGCGGGTCGCGCTCGGCGGGATCCTGGCGCGACAGTTTGCTGAAGAAGCCGGCATTGTCATTGAAATTGACCATGCCCTTCAGGTAATAGATGTAATCCAGACCGGGGCTATTGGGGAATTGTTTGATGAAGCGGTCTGCTGCGGCGAGCGCCGCATCGGGTTCGTTCAGCTTGTAGTTGGCATAGGCTATTTCCATCAGGGCCTGCTGCGCATAGCGGCCGTAAGGGTAGCGCGACTGCAGTGTCTCCAGCAGCTTGACGGCTTTTTCGTAATTAATCTCCTCCATTTCAAACTGCGCTTCTTCATAAAGCTCGCTTGCCGGCCGCAAGTCCTGCTTGGGAGTTGAGCTGCAGGCGCTCAAAGAGATTAACGTGGACAGTACTAAAAGAGATAAAATGGCGCGCATGACAGAAACCGAAAATATATTGCGCGATTATACCGCAAACCCCGAACTCCTTAACACCGGCTCCCTTACACCTCTGACCTTTAAGGTTCCCCTTGAATACGGCGGCATGCGCCTCGATCAGGCTTTGGCCAGACTGCTGCCGGAGTATTCGCGCAGCCGTTTGCAGGAGTGGGTCACGCAGGGGCAAGTCACGCTCAACGGCGCCCCCGCCACCATCAAGCAGAAAGTGTGGGGTGGCGAAGCCATCGTGCTGGTGCCGCAAAGCGATCCGGCCGATCAACCCTATCTGGCCGAAGATATACCGCTGGATATTGTGTATGAAGATGACAGCATCCTCATTATCAACAAACCGGTAGGCCTGGTGGTGCACCCTGGCAGCGGCAACTGGGAAGGCACTCTGCTCAATGCGCTGCTGCACCACGCGCCGCATCTGGCCGAAGTGCCGCGCGCCGGCATTGTGCACCGGCTGGACAAAGACACCAGCGGACTGCTGGTGGTGGCCAAAACTATCATTGCGCAAACCGACCTGGTGCGCCAGTTGCAGGCGCGCACCGTCAGCCGCGAATATCTGGCACTGGTGCACGGCGAAGTGGTGCGGGCCGGCAGAGTCGATGCGCCGATCGACCGCCATCCCTCGCAGCGCACCAAAATGGCGGTGGTGGAGGGCGGCAAGCCCGCTGTTACCCATTACGCCATTGTCGAATCTTTCCCCGGCTGCACCCTGCTGCGCTGCAAACTGGAAACCGGACGCACCCATCAAATCCGTGTGCACATGGCCTCCATTCGCCACCCGCTGGTGGGCGACCACATCTACATCAAGGGCGCACAGAAATGCCCGCCGCAAATGCGCGACACCCTTGGCGCTTTTCCACGGCAGGCCTTGCATGCCGAACGTCTGGGGCTGGAACATCCGGAAACCGGCGAGTGGATGGAATGGCAAGTGGATATGCCGGCAGATATGCAAAAACTGTTGAGCGACATCAGAGCGATTTAACTGGTTTGCGGGAGCGCCGACGTCCCCGTCGGCTAATTTTCAACAGGCTTGCCGACGAGGACGTCGGCGCTCCCATTCGATAAAATATTCAATATAATCAAATAGTTACAATATGAGCATAGTGCAGCATTGCCTCACGCCCGATTGGCCCGCCCCGGCGAATATAAAAGCCCTGCAAACCACGCGCATGGGCGGCAGCAGTGTTGCCCCCTACGCCAGCTTCAATCTCGGCAGCCATGTCGGCGACAATCCGCTGGCCGTGTCACGCAACCGCATGCTGCTCAACACCCTGTGTCCCAGCGAGCCGGTGTGGCTTAATCAGGTGCATGGCGTGGCGGTGGCCGATGCCGGACATGCGGGCTGCTTGCCGCAGGCCGATGCCAGCGTGTCGACTCACCCCGGCGCGGTGTGCGTGGTGATGACTGCCGATTGCCTGCCGGTTTTGCTGTGCGATGATAAAGGCTCTGTGGTGGGGGCCGCGCATGCGGGCTGGCGCGGTTTGTGCGATGGCGTGATTGAAGCCACCGTCAGCGCGATGCAGGTGCCGGCCTCCACGCTGATGGCCTGGCTAGGCCCCGCCATCGGGCCGGAAAAATTTGAAGTGGGCGACGAAGTGCGCGCAGCCTTTGTGGCGCGCCAGCCGGAAGCTGCCGGGGCTTTTGTCGCGGCGGCAGAAGGCAAGTGGATGGCCGATATCTATCAGCTTGCACGTTTGCGTTTGCATGCGCTGGGCATTCAGCGCATCTACGGCGGCGATCTGTGCACCTATCGTGATGCGGAGCGTTTTTACTCCTATCGTCGTGACGGAGTAACGGGAAGAATGGGGACTTTTATCTGGCTAAGCTGAGCAGTATTTTTCCATCCGGTTGAATTTTCTGGATAAATAACTTATCCGAGCCAGGCCCAAAATATTGGGCTTTTTTTATTCCCGCGATTGGGGGGATAATCAAACTCAAACTCTTTTCATCCAAACACACGCGACGTGCAATCATGAAACCAAAAAAAATACTTACTCCCTTGATTGAACAGGAAATTACCCCTGAGGTTTTGCAGGAGAAATATTGCAAAGCCGGTGAAACAACGGCGTACGACGTGCGCAAGCGTGTGGCGCGGGGTCTGGCGGCGGTGGAAAAAGAACCCGCCGTATGGGAAGAGCAGTTTTTGTGGGCGCTGGAACACGGTTTTATTCCCGGCGGGCGTATCAACTCGGCCGCCGGTACAACCCTGCAGGCCACGCTGATCAATTGCTTTGTGCAGCCGGTGGGCGATGCCATCAGCGGCATCAGCGACGGCAAGCCGGGTATCTATGACGCACTGCAGCAGGCCGCCGAAACCATGCGCCGCGGCGGTGGCGTGGGCTACGATTTTTCCGATATTCGCCCCAAGGATGCGCTGGTAAAAGGCACCAATAGCCGCGCCAGCGGGCCGGTGTCCTACATGCGCGTGTTTGACCGCTCGTGTGAAACGGTGGAATCCGCCGGTGCACGGCGCGGCGCGCAGATGGGCGTGCTGCGCTGCGACCATCCCGATATTGAAACTTTTATCCATGCCAAGGATACGGGTGACCTGCGCAACTTCAACCTCTCGGTCGGTATCAGCGACGAGTTTATGAAAGCGGTGGAAGCCGATGCGGAGTGGGAGCTGGTGCATAAAGCCATGCCCTCGCAAACCGTGCTGGATGCCGGCGCTTACCTGCGCGGCGACGGCAAGTGGGTGTATCGCAAGATCAAGGCCACAGACCTGTGGAAACAGATCATGCAGGCCACCTACGATCACGCCGAGCCGGGCGTGCTGTTTATCGACAAAATCAACCGCGACAACAACCTTGCCTATATTGAAAAAATCGAGGCGACCAATCCCTGCGTGACAGCCGACACCTGGGTGATGACCACGGATGGCGCGCGCCAGGTTGTCGAGCTGATGGGCAAGCAATTCTCGGTGGTGGTGGACGGGCAAGTGCATTGCGCCGCGCCAGCCGGTTTTTTCAAGACTGGCGACAAGCCGGTGCTCCGGGTGCGCAGCAAAGAGGGTTATGCAGTTCGCCTGACTGCTGATCATCTGGTGCTCAAGGCCGACGTCAGCCGCTATGCACGCGAAACAACATGGATAAAAGCGGGTGAGTTGAAGGCAGGGGACTCGCTGGTATTGAACAACCACCGCGAGCTTTCCGGCTGGGCGGGCTGTGGCACCACCGGGCAGGGGTATCTGCTGGGATTGCTGGTCGGGGATGGTCTGCTTAAAGAAGAAACTGCAATCCTGTCGGTATGGGAACATGCGGGCAGTGCCTCCATACGTGACGCAGTCTCGAATGCAGCCAGTTGCCTGACCAACCGAGCCGATCACAATGGCTGGCACGTTATTGAAGGCCGCGGCGAATACCGTTACAAATCTGCCAGCCTGCGCAGACTGGCCGAGCAGTTCGGCATGCAGGACACAAAAGAAATTACTGCGGATATCGAGCAGGCATCGTATGAATTTTATCGCGGCTTCCTGCGCGGCTTTTTCGATGCGGATGGTTCCATTCAAGGCTCGCAGGAAAAGGGCGTCAGCGTGCGTCTGGCGCAATCCAATGTTGCATCGCTGCAAGCCGTGCAACGCATGCTGGCGCGCATGGGTATTATTTCCACACTGTATCTGAACCGCCGCGACGAGCAGATGAAAGCCATGCCGGACGGCAAGGGCGGGCTCAAAGATTATCTGGTCAAGGCGCAACACGAGCTGGTGATCGCCAGTGACAATCTGGTGCGCTATGCCGACCTGGTCGGTTTTGCCGACAGCGAAAAACAGGTGAAACTTACAGCACTGATAGCCAACTATCGCCGTTTGCCCAACCGCGAACGTTTTGTGGTGGAAGTGGAAAGCATCACGCAAGAGGGTATAGAAGCGGTGTTCGATGTGCAGGTGCCCGGCATCAACGCCTTCGATGCCAACGGTTTGTATGTGCACAATTGTGGTGAGCAACCCCTGCCCAGCTACGGTTGCTGCGACCTCGGCAGCATCAACCTCAACAGCTTCGTCATCAATCCTTTCAGCAAGGAAGCGGAATTCGATTTTATCAGCTTCGGCAAAGTGACCGCGCTGGCCACGCGCATGCTCGACAACGTGCTCGACGTTACCGTGTGGCCGCTGCCCGAGCAGCAGGCCGAGGCACAGGCCAAGCGCCGCATCGGCATCGGCTTTACCGGGCTGGGCGATGCGCTGATCATGCTGTGCCTGAAATACGACAGCGATGCGGGACGCAAGATGGCGGCAAAAATTGCCGAGGCGATGCGCGATGCAGCGTATAACGCGTCGATCGATCTGGGTATTGAAAAAGGCGCGTTCCCGCTGCTCGATGTCGATAAATATTTGAGCGCACCGAGCTTTGCCTCGCGCCTGCCGGAAAAAATAAAACAGCGCATCAAACAGCATGGCCTGCGCAACAGCCACCTGCTGTCGATTGCGCCCACCGGCACCATCAGTCTCGCCTTTGCCGACAATGCCAGCAACGGCATCGAGCCGCCGTTCTCGTGGTTTTACAACCGCAACAAGCGCATGCCGGATGGCAGCAAAAAAGCTATCCAGGTGGAAGACCACGCGTGGCGCCAGTACCGCCACCTGGGCGGTGATGTAAACAAGCTGCCGGATTATTTTGTCACCGCGCTGGAAATGTCGGCCACCGATCATATGGCGATGTCGGCCGCGGTGCAGCCGTTTGTCGACACCGCGATCAGCAAAACCGTGAACGTGCCCGCCGACTATCCCTTCGAGGCGTTTGAAAACCTGTATATGGAGGCGTGGAAACACGGCCTCAAAGGCATCACCACCTACCGCCCCAACAGCGTGCTGGGCGCGGTGCTGGAAGTGGCACCCGTCGTATCCAGCAAGGAAGCGCCGCAAGACCTGGACCAGAATGATCTGGACCGGCGCGTGGTGCTCGACATGGTGCCCACTCCCGCGCTCGCCAGCCTGCGCTGGCCGGGGCGACCCGAGCAGCCGCTGGGCAGCGATGGCTGGGTGTATATGATCGAGCACCAGCACGGCGGTTTCGCGGTGTTTATCAGCCATATCCAGAATGGCGTGGCAAAGCCGTTTGAAGTATGGGTCAACGGTGCCGAGCAGCCGCGCGGCCTCGGTGCGGTGGCCAAGACATTGTCGATGGACATGCGCGCGGAAGACAGAGGCTGGCTCAATATGAAACTCGCGGTGCTGGAAAAAACCGCAGGCGACGACGCCTTCATGATGGCCTTTCCCCCCAGCGGCGACAAACAGCGCATGCCCAGCCTGGTGTCGGGTTTTGCAAAAATCGTGCGCTACCGCTGCGAGCAGCTCGATGCGCTGAGCATGCAGGAAGGCGAAGCCACGCCGGTGGTGGATGCGATGTTCTCGCGCAAGGAACCCAAGGCCAGCCCCGACGGCACCATGAGCTGGACCGTGGATGTGCTGAATGCCGCAGCAGGCGATGACTTCGTATTGGGCTTGAAAGAGCTGGTGCTGCCCGACGGCCAGCGTCGACCATACTCCATCTGGCTGTCGGGCGAATATCCGCGCGCGCTGGACGGCCTGTGCAAACTGCTCAGCCTCGACATGCGCGTGATCGATCCGGCCTGGATAGGCATGAAGCTGCGCAAGCTGCTGAATTTTGCCGAACCGCTGGGCGACTTCATGGCGCGCGTACCCGGCAGCGAAAAATCACAGACCTGGCCCTCCACCGTGGCCTATGTCGCCAGGCTGGTAATACACCGCTACGCGATGCTGGGCCTGCTCACCGAAGAAGGCTTCCCCATCACTGAAAGCGGCATCCTTTCCACCCCGCAGGGCAAACGTCCCAAGGCGCTGCTACGCAGGCAAAGCGATGTGCAGCTCATGGCCGGCAAAAAATGCGAGGAGTGCGGCAACCGCACCGTGATCAAAAAGGACGGCTGTGATTTCTGCACTTCCTGCGGCGCGATAGGCGCGTGCGGTTGATTTTTCATCCAATCTTGATCGTTACGGTACTTAAGGCATGAATGTAAATTTTATCAATCCGGTTCTTGCATCCATGCTGAACGTCCTCTCCACCATGGCGCACATTAAGCCCAAGGTGGGCACGCCAAAAATAAAAGATCAAAACGCATTTGTGCAGGGAAAAAATATTACCGGCGTGATGAGCATGGTCGGAAGCAGGGGCAACGCATCCGTCGCGCTGACTTTCTCCGAGGCGGCTATCGTGCACATTGCAAAAAAAATGTTGCCCGGTGAAATTTCAAAAATAGACGGAATGGTTATCGACCTGGTCGGCGAGCTGGCCAACATGGTGCTGGGCGGCGCAAAAAGCACGCTTGAAAACGGCGGCTATTTTTTCACGCTCTCGCTACCAACCATTATTTTGGGGAGTGACTATCTGATTGCGCATAAAACCAATGCGCCTATCATCGTGCTGCCCTTTACCATGCCGGAAGGCGTGTTTGTGATTGAAGCCGGATACGAAGAAACCGGCAAAAAATAACAGGCCCGCAATAATTCACAGAGCCAAATACCCGGCTCTGCCGGAGGCCAACAAAAGTTTGACCTTTGTGGCGGACATGATGCAGATAGTTGCCATGAGCACGACCCTTTTGTTCCCCACTTTGGCAAAGGGGGGTGAGGGGGGATTTGCGCACGGTGAGGTGTAAATCCGGCGTGTTAATACTCCTTTGTCTTTGATAATTTATTCAATAAAATCAAATGCTTATAAAGGAACACCCGTGCTGCTTATACGCCCGGCAGCCTGCTCTTAACCGTTGTTTATCAAGTAACAGGAGTGAAAAATGAAACGTCATTTTGCAGCGGCAGTCCTCACCCTCGCAGCGATCATTGCAATGCCTGCGCAAGCAGCAGACTTGTCCAAACAAAAATATCCCGACGTTGTAAATGTTAAGGTGCAGTCACGCGGACACAACCGCTTTGATTTCGATGTCACAGTCTCGTCACCCTACGACACGCCGCAGCGCTATGCCGATGCTTTCCGGGTGATGAATGCTGACGGCATGACCTACGGCGTGCGCGAGCTGCTGCATGACCATGCAAGCGAGCAGCCCTTCACGCGCGAGCTGTATGGCGTGCAGATACCGCAAGGCGTTCGGGCCGTGCTGGTGCAGGCGCACGACAAACAGCATGGTTACGGTGGCAAGAGCATGCAAATTTTGCTGCCTGGAAGATAAGTGCAGATTGCTGCTTTTGCGATGAGAGTCCGTTTGCTCCTGCATTTTGTGTATACAAGCTGAGGTAATATAAATTAATATTTTGAGGTATCAAGTTCGAGCCAAGGTTTCCTTTTACTTGTAAGGAGAAATTTAATGCTGAAAATCGTTTTATCCCTCTTCCTTGTTTTTCCTGCCGTGTGCCAGGCCGGCGACCGCGAAGATTTCGAGGCATACAAACAACAGTTCCAGAGTTACCAGCAGAAAGAGAAAACCGATTTCCGGGCGTATACAGAAAAGATGGAGCGCGAGTGGAAGGAATATCTTGCAGACATCAGGAATAACTTCGGCTCTCTTGATCTCACATCGGACAAGAAGTGGGTTAATTACTCTAAAAATCACACGTCCAAAGTTGCCCTCGATAATGACAAGGGAGTAGTCATCATTGAGTTTGTGGCCGATGAAAAGGGGAAGGCTGCCGGCATCAGGGAAGCCAGGGCGCTGATCCATGAGCTGTCGAAAGAGGTCAATCCTTTCTCCAGCGCACCTGCGCTGACCGAGAATGTGCCGCTGGATAAAGTCAGGCTGGAAGATGCGAAGCCCACGGGGCATGTCAGCAGGGATGGCGCAAAAGTGTATCGTCTCACTGTGCCGCTGAATGAAGACAGGCAGCAGAACAACGAGGTTCAGATTGCCGAAGCGGTGAGGGACGTGACCGAGAAATACAAGGTCTCCTACGATCTCGCCATGGCGATTATCAAAACGGAATCCAACTTCAATATCGGGGCCGGAACCAGAAAAGGCGTGCTCGATATCCGCAATCCCGAGCTTTATGAAAACAACCCCTGGGGACTCATGCAGGTGGTTCCCTCACGGAGCGGCAGGGAAGGCTGGAAGCGGGCAAAGGGCAAAGCGCGCATCCCCACGGCGGATGAGCTGCTTGATCCTGAAATCAATCTGGAAATCGGTGTGGCCTACCTCGCCGTGCTGCAGGAAAATTATTTCAGCGGTGTAACAGACGAAGCGAATCGTGAACGGGTGATGATTGCGGCCTACCGCGATGGCCCGGAAAAGGTCTACGCTCTTTTCAGCCCTAAGGGTAAAAAGGCCGAGGCCATGGCCGAGATCAACAGACTAAGTCCCGAGCAGGCAAGCGCCCGCCTAGCCGCTAAAAAAGCGGGCCCCAACGCCCCCGACGGCCAGTATGTGGCCAGGGTAGAGAGGGAACGGGATAATTACCGGGTGGACGAAAAAGAGAGAAAAGATTTCGAACAGGAGGCCGAATCCCTCGTCAAAAAACCGGAGCTCCTTGCAGCCGTCAACCATTGGCTGGGCACACCTTACCGCCTCGGCGGCACCAGCAAGCATGCCGTCGACTGCTCCGCATTCACCATGAACATCTACTCGCAGGTTTACAACAAGAGTATCCCGAGAACCAGTGACGGACAGTATGTTAAATACGGCGGATCAGCGGTGGATGATCGTGCCAGACAGGAAGGCGATCTTGTTTATTTCAATACCCTGCGCAATGGAAAACCCGTGTCCCATGTCGGCATCTGGCTCGACGAAAAACGCTTCGTTCACGCCAGCTCAAGCAAAGGCGTAGTCATTGCCAATATCAACGATACCTACTACCGAACCCGCTACGTGGGTGCAAACAGGCCTGTCAGGGAGTGAAAAGCCAATGAGTTTCCGATTGTTGAGCGTTACTTAATTCATGGCGCTTGAAATCCCCCCTCGCCCCCCTTTGCAAAGTGGGGAATCAGTTGAGCCTTGATCGAAGAGCATTCCTCCCTTTGTAAAGGGAGGGTAGGAGGGATTTTAACATTTTGAAATTGGGAATTATCTGCATTGAAACTTATCAAAAAAACTGTCACAGATTATGTAAAATCAATAAGTCATCATCCCCGCGAAGGCGGGGATTCAGTGCTTTGATTTAACTGGGTTCCCGCCTTTACCCGCAAGAAGCACGCGCTGGTTGCATGAACTCTTAGGGTCAGGCCTTACATTCCACATTATAAAGTTCGAATGTAAAATGTAAAGTTTAGCCCCAGCAGTGCATTGGCAATCTTGTGAGGTCGCATTCGCCAGGAGCAGCCAGTCGATGAATGCCACCGGCGGCAACGAACCGATCCTTGTTGTCGGCGCTGCGGTGGAACTATGGACCAACGCACCACTCACAACGTCGGCGTTAATTTACTTACAATTTTTGCTTTTCAGCAGCCGGTCGATCTTGTTGATTTCGGCCTGCATTTGCGCGATTTTGGCATCCTCGGCTTGCACGTTTCCGGCTTCGGCATAGATTGCATTTCCCAAAGCCAGCTTGGTGTCGCGCATGGCATCGTAAGAGACGTAGGCCTCGTCGCGGATCTGGCAGAGCCGATCACGATTGGTCGCCAGCGGCTCGAGGCTGGCGGACTGATCCGCCCTATCGATGCAGTCGATACCGGCATCGGTTTTCGGTGTAAACCGGCATTCGCCCCTCAGTCGGGCCGCGGCGTTGTTAAAGCTTCTGGTGGCCGTGAGGCATCGCGAATTCGCGATTTGATAGGCGCTAGTTACCGCCGCTTCATTCTGCAACGCCGTCTGCAAGGTTGCGGAAAGCGAATCAAACTCGCGGGCAGCTTCGGCACGCCTCACTTCCGCCTCCATCTGTTGGACCTGCAGAAAAAAGCGTCGGTCCTTGAGCTGGGCGCAGCTCATTCTCGAGGTGAAACGATCGTCATCCCCGCCCCCGCCGGGCCCCGGGGGGATATTGCCGCCCTCTCTAGGAGGCGGTGGGTCGGCGGGGCCGCTCCCACCGTTCGAAATGCAATCGTACACGCGGTGCAGCGTGGTAGTCCCCTCGGAGTAGGTTTCGTAGCTCCTGTCGAAGCATGTGTAGCCTGGAAGTCGCGGCAACGCCAGAGCTGCCGCGGTTGATAGCAACAAGGTCGCGCCCACGCAGAATAGAGCGAAGGCCTTGAATGAAAATTTGCGCATGAGTCTCTCCCCTAATGTCACCTAACTTTAGTTTAAAAAGATTAGCATAGTTTAGCCAATCATTCCATGAAAAGAGTCTTTCGATCGGGCAAGTCCGACGGGAAGCGCAATTGTGAACTACAGCGCAATCTCGGTATACAGACAGGGCAGAAATTGTCTTCGTCGCCAGATTTATGCGGATTTTGATAGCCGTTCACAGGGGCTCTCTAACTCTCTAACGCTTGGGGTCAGGCCTAACCCCAGCAGTGTTGGCCGAGAGGACGGTAGTCTGGAAGTCGGCCATTGCTGACGGTGGCATCAAGATGATGCAATGTCTGCTGCGTGATTAGTACCGGTCGTAGGCGCGGGAACTATCTTGAACGGCGGCATTTTCGAAATTCGACTGCGTACCCTGTACTCATTCAAGGCTGTCAGCGCGATAGCCACAAATGGCTGCTCTTCGTCCACAGATGAGGGTGGCAACCGGTTGTGCCAAGGACCCGCATCCTAAAGGCAAGAAAAGTAAGATTGCATAGAATACCAAGAGTTGCAACTAATTCAGGTAGGACGGTGGTCCACCATCGCATTCGCCACCAAAAGGAGGTGAATTAAACACGCCGGAGAAACCTACCAACTGACCGCGCTTCGCTGCGCCGGATAGAAACAGATGTACTGGTCCGTCAGCATCAATGTAGCTGACAAGGAAGTCTGGCTTGCCGTCACCATCCAAGTCGCCAGCCCACAGTAAGTAATTTTGGGTGACCTCACCAGTGCAAATGCCGAATACACCTGGAAGTAATTGGCGTTTTTCGGGCGTGCGTAGCTGAAGTAGTATCGCGCCGTAAGATATCTGCGCATTCTCTTTGTTGTGAGCTAGCTGTTCAAGAAGCGACTTGCGAACCAGCATTGGTACCAGCATTGCTTTTTTGCCGTCCGGCATCTCGATAAAAAATTCCATCGTGCCTATCTTGTCAGGCATCTGTTTATAGATGCCGCCGGCATAATAGGTAGGCACGGAACCTTGCTTAAGCCAGGGTTGCGCACCGGTTGTACGAAACCACGCGACCGGCTTGCCAGGTGAAGCTTGCTTGAACAGCAGATGCTGTCCGTTGGTGGGTTTTTCGTCATAATGGCCTTGCCATGATTCCTTCTGTGCATCCAGCGTAGCGGGAGAAAGCGTGCAGATACTCCCGTCACACACAAGGCCTAACCAATCGTTACCGCTCTTATACATCTTGCCTGGCTGCCAAATGCCATTGCCGACCACAAACTGTACGGTGTTTTTAATTTTTATTTTCCAGTACTCACGTGTTTCATTTAACTGTTGAGCGAGTTTGGCTTGAGACTGCGGATTTTCGGCAGCACGGCAGCCAAATGAGAATAGACTACCTGCCAACAGCATTGCTGCAATAAAAATGTACATATAGATATTTCTCCCAAATTACAACCCAGCCACCGGTAGTGTGACGCGCTTACCGTTAGAGAGCTCGCGGATAATGATGCGGCCCACGTCGTTGCGCCAATTCAGCTCCGGCATTCCTTGCCATAACGTTACCCATCGCCGAGTGGTCTCGTTAAACCACTGAAGTGTCGCTATATCGGTGTGCAATTTTCCTCCCGAGATGAACAACTCATTCTGCAGCACGAACATCCGCGTGTTGTATTTCACTCCAATGTTTGGTAGCTCTTCGGCCTTCAATTTACTCCAAGATCCTCCATCCGCACTGCTGATTTCCATCGCGAGATCATTTGTCTGAGTCACCTTGTCGTTGCCCACATTCACATTGTTATACAGCCGGGCTACGCGCCCATCGTCATAAACGGCAAGCAATCCGCCATAGGAACTCGAAGCTACTGACAAGCGCCACTGACCAGAGTTGGGCTCATATACTTCGTATGTATTAGTCGGTTTGGCTTCGCCAATGCGCAGATACTCATCAATTGAGTTAATTTCCATTGAATCCTCGCGCATGATTGCCAGCCGTTTGTTCTGAGTTGCACCGCCAGCCACGATGATGCGGCCGTCAGGCAGGCCGCGAACGACAAGACTAGTCTGTTCCTGAATCATGCGTGGTTGAGAAAGTGGTGGTAACTTGGTTCGTTCCTCATGAGGCTTACTCTGAGTATCCGCGCTGATCTTGATGAGATCGACATTACCATCTATGTTCAACGCAATCATGCTGCCATCAACCATCTGCCCTAACACCTCATGTGCCCATGTAAACTCAACCGGTTGCCAATGCCTTTGATCCATGGCCGAGATGTTCGGTAACCATTCAGCGGAGGTCGCCTTTTCTTTTGCATGGTCGTAACCACCTACATCAGTTTGTCCACCTGTTAGCAGCAGAGATCCATCCGTTAGACGGAATATATTTGCGGCACTGCGTGCATGGACAAAGCCAGGCAGCGATTGGATATGGCCATCCGGCCATATCACATCAGCAGCAGAAGTGATCACGTAGTTGTTCATACCCGCGTGGATAGTGCCGCCAAGTGCCAGACTTGGGCCATCATTCTGCCCTGGCAGAAAAGCCATGTTGCCACGGTAGAGCGTGATGCCGCTGTCGCCGGAAAAAGTGCGCGCAGTGCTTTTTATGTTGGCAGCATCGAGCGGCAGGCGTAGCGGTACAAGACCCCAAGAATCTGACTGACCCGGACACCAGTCGGCGTTTTGCACAATCACAGAATACTTTGAGTCCTTGAGGAATGGGATGACCGTTCTGAGTTTACTGTTCTCGGTGCCCTGACAGTTTTCACCCGCTACGCGCCAGATGTCGTGTTCGGTGTCATATACCTGTATAGCGGCGCTATTGCCACCGGCAAAAAGCAGCTGCTTTCCTTCTAGCCCCGGTAGCCATAGTGCGCGGTGCATGGACATGTAACTGGTCATCCGTGCTGTTAGCGGTACGAAGGCGTTCCTCTTCGGATCCCAGCGCTCTACGGTGCGACTACCCGCGCCACCCCATCCATGCTCTGGCGTCCATCCGCCTGCGACCAACACCCCGCCATCTGGAAGCAACGTGGCACTAAAGTCGGAACGCGCCTCGTTCATCTTGGGACCTGAACTCCAAGCCTTGCTCTTGGGGTCAAAAAACCAAGTTTCAGAGGTACACGGGCTACAGCCTACATAAGGTGAATCTGTGCCGCCCAGTAACATGGCACGCCCATCCTTCAGCGCCACTACACTAAAGGACGTGCGTAACGTGCCCGGCAAGTCAGGCATTCGCTCCACGGACAGAGGGTAGCCAAAGCTGATGCCCGGCCGATATACAATGCGCTCGACAGCACTGCTGCGCCCCTTATTGCCATTTGTCTCCACATTAACGGTGCCACCAATCACTAGTACAGACTGGTCAGAAAGAACAACGACATTTTGCTTGGAACGCTTTAGAGTTAAGTGTGTGCTATATAGCTTGCCGCCAGGCGTAGCAATTCCGACATAGCCTTCAGCCGCAAAAAAAATACCCAGTTCGGTGTTAAAGGCAGATTCTGGCGGGAAAGGCAGTTCGAATTGATCTTTCAACTCGTTGCTTGATGGATCCCAGCGTTGCACATTTGTTCCTTCCACCCACAGCGCGCGACCACTATCGCCAAGCATCAGCGGATAACCACTGGTAGATGGTAATTTAAGAGATGATGAAGCGGAAAAATTCAAACCTGACTGCGAAGACGCAACGACAATGTCGTCAAACTTAACTCGTGGTACACCGTGCCGGATAAGAAACGCATCCAGCTTATCATCCAAATGAATTTTCTTGTCATGGGCCAATATCCACTGACGGAAACTCTTGTCGGGAATAGCGACCCTTGATCCCATACTGGCGAAATATTCAGCCACCTCAATACGACCGCTAAATGCGTGGAATTGCGCCAAAGTCAAACCGAAGTATTTACGGTAATCGTCGGGATCAAAAAATTTTTGGTTATCTTCAGGTAAAAGATAACCAAATTTTTTAGAAAGATATTCAGCAGCTTCAACTGTTGCAGCCTCATAAAGTGCAACGATAAGAGCCGAGGCAGATTTGTCTTTAGATAACGTATTGCTTTGTTCTAGAATCAATTCCATGGTATTAACAGCAGCAGGGCCATTAGACCAGCGTGCAACAGATTCAACTGGCCAATGATTGTTGTACTTTACTTCTATACTCAGTGTTTCTTTCGGATTCTGCAGAACCCAGTGGACGAAGTTATAACTCCCTGACTCAAGAGCACATCCCAAAAGAAGATTTCTGTCCTTGGTGCTAAGCTCTTCAATTGGGACAACTTCAAAAGGGAAGTTATTGTTTTTGACTGGCAGACCACTCTCCTGCGCGCACACTTCATACGCGAGCTTAATCTGGTTTGGATTTAAATCAGCCCCACGAAAAGAAATCAGAGGGTCAAAGTAATGGTAGAGGCCGCCTAAAAGGCCAGCAACAAATATTAATTTCAACAACCAGCGCATATATAACATATTGTTTTTTTATTCACATTCGAATTGGACTGGCTGCCGGTATTGGAAATAAGCGCTTTTTATATTATTCATAGATGTACCCAGGTCACAACCCCGTAAAATTATAACGGCTGGAAGAAAAAGCATAGCGAACCAAATCATTCTGACTTAATTCGAATATTCCAGCGTCCGCGGGACGCTGTTGGGGTTTCCCAAGTAGAAAGCAATGGCTAAAATCTTCCTTCAATAGACATTAATTTCAATTTATCACCAAGACGTTAGCAAAGAGCAGCACTAAATATTACGATCGATTGCTCATGGGGGAATAGTGAATTACCCGCATGAAAAAAACAATTAAAATCTAAGGCGACCCTGATTAAACAAACAATCGTATTCATTTATTCATTAAGCTAATGACATTATATTCTGGGGCAGTGCATTGAAACCTGTGAACGTACAAATCAAGTCAGCAACTAAAAGTGGTTGAAAAATTTAATAAAACTTTAAGATTCTAAAGTAAATCAGTCCTTACATGTTATGACTTACCCAAAAGGGTTTGTAATATTTTTTAATTAATATAGTAAGTTGATCTAAAAGTTCGTCAACTCAATCACTGTTAACGCTATTAGTGAACAACGCTTATTTGGGCAAAGAGTACGCAGTCGAGTTTCGAGAAAGCTGCTTTTCGGGATGATTCCCACACCTACGACCGGTGACGATTCCATACCGGCCGTTGGCCCAACCGGTTGCCACCGGCAACAAAGGCCGAAAAGCTGACCTTCACTATGATCGTACCGATTGGGCCATTCCAGCCCCCCCAAAAACCTCAGCACGCTAAATCTTAAGATGCCCCTTCGCAAACGCTTCAAACTGTGCCGCTGGCAAAGGTTTGCTGAAGTAATATCCCTGCACTTCATCACATTGTTGTGCGCGTAAAAATTCCAGTTGTCCTGCTGTTTCTACGCCTTCGGCGATGGTGAGCATGCCTAGGCTGCTGGCCATGTTGATGATGGCGGTGACGATGGCTTTGTCTTCGGGGTCGTCGGTGATGTTGCTGACAAATGACTGGTCGATTTTCAGTTTGTAGACATTGAAACGCTTCAGGTAACTCAGGGAAGAGTATCCGGTGCCGAAGTCGTCTATGGACATGCGAATGCCGCGTTCAAATAGTTTATCCATGACTGCAATCGCTGCCTGCGGGTCATTCATCGCGACGGCTTCGGTTAGCTCAAGTTCAAAGTATTTGTGGGGCAGGTCTGCTTCGGCAAGGATGCTGGTGACGAGTTCCGGCAGGCTGGGCTGGCGAAATTGTGCGGCTGAAAGATTGACTGCCATCACCATCGCCGGGAAGCCGCTATCCAGCCAGGATTTTAATTGCCGGGTGGCGGTGCGGATTACCCATTCACCGATTGGTATGATCTGGCCGCTGCTTTCTGCAATCGGAATAAATTCGGCGGGCGATATGGTGCCGAGTTGTGGATGAATCCAGCGCAACAAGGCTTCGGCCCCGGTGATGCTGCCATCCTTCAGTGATATCTGCGGCTGGTAATGCAGTTGCAATTCATTGCGTGCCAGCGCATGCCGCAGCGCGCTGCTGAGCTGCAGGGTGCGTGCCGCATGGGCTTGCATTTCGGGGGTAAAGAAGCAGTAGTCGTTGCGGCCGTTTTGCTTGACGCGGTACATCGCGCTGTCGGCATTTTTGGACAGGGTTTCCAGGTCTTCACCGTCATGCGGGTAAAGGGCAATGCCTATTGATGGGGTGACATTGAGTTCATGCCCGGCGGCATGGCAGGTTTGCGAAACGGTTTCGATCAGTTTTGTGGCGACTTGGGCGGCACCGTCGGCGCCGGTGTTCGGCAATATCAGGATGAACTCGTCGCCACCCTGGCGTGACAGGGTGTCTTCTTCGCGCAGGGCTACTTTGAGGCGTTTGGCTACTTCGACCAGCAGCTGGTCGCCTATGCTGTGGCCCAGGGTGTCGTTAATGTTTTTGAAGTGGTCAAGATCAAGGAAGATGACGGTTAACTCTTCATTGTTGCGTTGTGCGCGGCCCAGGCAAAACTGGAAGCGGTCGTTTAGCAGGATGCGGTTGGGCAGGCCGGTCAGCTGGTCAAAATGGGCCAGTCTGTCGATACGTTCTTCGGCCTGTTTTTTCTCGGTGATATTTTCGTGGATAGCAAGGTAATGGGTAATTTTTCCGTCGGCCTGCCTGATGGGGGAAATCAGGGTTGATTCAACATATTCAGCGCCAGCTTTGCTGCGATTGATAAGGCTGCCGCGCCACGCATCGCCACGAGCCAGATGTAGCCACATGTCGGTGTAGATCTCCGCCGGTGTTTTGCCGGATTGCAGCATGCGCGGGTTTTTGCCGATCACTTCGTTCAGGGTGTATCCCGAGACTTTGCTGAAGGTGGCATTCACGTATTCAATATTGCCCTCCAGGTCGGAAATAATGATGCTGTTGGGGCTTTGCTCCACTGCCAGTGAGAATTTGAGCAGGGAGTCTTCCATCTTTTTGCGCACGGTGATGTCGCGTGACAAAACCAGCAGTCGCGGTATTTCGCCGCTGGCAACAGGTTTGGGGCTCACGCCAAATTCAAACCAGTGCTTGCCATCGGCCAAACTGTTTTCATATTCGCCTCTGGCATAGCCCAGTCTGTGCGCTTCTTCGGCGGCGTTCATGACGGTTTTTGCAGCCTCGGGCGGCAGTATGTCGTGTATGTTGTTTCCAGCAAACCGCGGTGCATGGGTATCGTGCGGGTCATTATTTGCGGAATAGTAGCTGTGATAAACGCCATCCAGCCCAATTTCAAACAGCAAGTCGGGGATGGCGTTCAGGGTGGCCTGCAACTGGTTGTTGGTGGCGGAAAGTTGCAGCGTCTTGAGTTTGACCTGCTTGCGCAGGAAGGCCAGGCCGAGTATTGAAAGCAGGATTAAGGCGCTGAGCATGATCAGCGCCTTCCAGAATAGGGGCGGGAAAATCGTGGTGGGCTCGAAGCCGCCCCAGCGTTTCAGTATGCGGAAGTAGGGCGAGTCGGGCGTGTTTACCCATGCCCGCAGGTGCTTGTCTATGGTGTTCAGCAGCTCGGCGTTGCGTCCTTGTGCGGCTACATAGAACAGGCGGGACGGCTGAAAGATGATCGGGGTTTCGATCAGCTGGTAATCAAGTTTATGAAAATCGCCGTAATGGTGGCCGGAAATAACCGCATCCGCCCCGCCGGATTGAGTGAGGCGAAATGCTTCTTCCATCGACTTGGTGGTTATCAGCCGGGCTTTAATGTTGTAGCCATCCAGCAGCTTGAGGAAAGCATCTTCCTGTATGCCCCCGCTCAGCATGGCAACGCGCCTGTCCTTCAAATCGAGAATGGAAGAGATCGCGACATCTTTGTTTCGATAGATTTGTGACCAGCTGTAGAGTGCGGGAGTTGCATGAAAATCCAGGGTAATTTCGCGCTCATCCGAATGTGCCACATCGGGCATCAGGTCGATGTCGCCCGCTTCGATTTTTTTCAGGCATTCATCCCATTCGCAGTTGACGTAACGCAGCTGCCAGCCTTCCTTGTCGCCTATCGCTTTGAGGATGTCGATAAAAATTCCGGAAGGCGAGCCTTGCGCATCGGTAAAGATCTTGGGTTTGTTCTCATAGACGCCGACGCGTATATCCTGTGCATGCGCGTTGAAGGCAAGGCTCAGGCAGAGCAGAGTAAAAAATCTGAAAGGAAATGCGATGGGCACAGATAGCCTTGCTTCGAATTTTCAGATTTGATTATAAATCAAATGCTGAAAATAATTGTTTGTTAATAAGCAATTGGCACTTGAGTTTTTAAGGGTATTTAAAGGCTGTCATTTACGGACGGGCATAGGCTGCGATGGGATTTTTGGCGCTGGTGTGAGGCGTGTAGATGTGGTTTGCATGGTATTTTTTCGTTATGGAAAGTCTGCAGCAATGTGTGCAGACATGTGGGCTCTTCACGGTCGCTCAGGTATTGAGAAACTAACCCGGTTGCGGCCGCTTTCCTTGGCCCGGTACATTTCCTTGTCGGCACGTTTAAGCAGGTCATTCGGACTGTACTGGTGATTGATAAACATCACCACGCCGATACTAGAGGTGCAATGATGTTCAATAGAAATTTCTGTATTGTCCTTGACGGTGATGGTCAGTCTGTAGGGTTGTGCCAGAGCATTGCGTATCTTTTCGGCAACGATGCCGGCCTGGTTGATGGATGATTCCCTGTTTACATCAAGCTCCGTGAGCATCACCACAAATTCATCACCACCGAAGCGCGCGACGGTATCCATTTCGCGCACGCAACTAATGATGCGGCGTGCTGCTTCAACCAGCAGCATATCGCCCGCACTGTGCCCGTACAGATCATTCAGCGGCTTGAAGTTATCCAGGTCAAGAAACATTAGCGCGCTATAGTGGTTGCTACGCTTGCTTGAAGCCATCGCCTGGGTCATGCGGTCATCCAGCATGCGGCGATTGGGCAGCTGGGTAAGGGTGTCATAAAAGGCAAGGTTGCGGATTTTTTCTTCTGCCTGCTTGCGCTCGGTAATGTCGCGCGAGATAACGACAACGCGAGAGTCATGATCCTTGTTGCTCTGTATCAGCCCGCCGCGAGATTCCATATGGCGGATGCTGCCGTCTTCAAGCAGGAAGCGGTACTCAATTTGCAGGCCGTGGCCTGTCCTTATCGTTTCCCTGAAGGCGTGTATGACATGCTCGCGGTCATCCGGATATATTTCGGCAAATGAATCTGTTCCCCTGAGGTTTTCAAGATTTTTAAAGAGTTTTGCATAGGACGGGCTGTTGTACAGCCGCTTTCCATCGAGGTCCAGCACCGCGATAAAGTCCTCGATGTTTTCGGTAATCATGCGGAAAAATTCTTCCTGTTCGCGCATGGCCTCTTCGGCCTGTTTGCGCACGGTGATATCGGTCATCGCGATGCGCATGACCGGAGCTTTGTCATCTTTCAGCAGACGCAGGCAGTCGAGCTGAACTTGCAGTTGTTTGCCATCGCGATGATGCAGGGCCAGCTCGCAAGTCATTTTCCTGTCATATTGCAAGACTGTCAGGAAATAATGCTGCCAGTGGCCGCGCTCTTCCGGCGCGACATAAGTGGAGAAGTTGTGGTGTATTAATTTGCCACGCTCCTCTCCCAACATGCTCGCGCCGGTAAGATTTATTTCATCGATGCTGGCATCGCAGTCCAGAGTGATGTAACCGACAGGTGCAAAGTCAAAGAAGTTAACATAGCGCTCTCGTGCTTCCTCGATGATGGTCAACGCGTGTCGCAACATCTCGTTCTGTATTTTCAGCTCGATTTGATAGACTTCAAGCTCATGCAATATTTCGTTGACATGCCGAACGGAAGTGGCCAACTCTGGCCTGCCTTGCATATTCTTTTTTGTCGATTTTTTGAGCACGCGCGAATACTTCGTATTCGCAGCCATACCGGATTTGATTTTTTTAACATGATTTTTACTCATGTACTCCTCTTGCACTTTTTATTCAGTGTGCGTTTGTATGGTGAGACTGCATGCGATACAAAATAATCTGCCGGGTGACGCGTATAAATTAACAGTTGCACCAGTTGGGACACGCAATTCGCCTCCGCTTCTGCGGGAAGTGCTTGCATGGTGGCATAGCTTGCTTAATTGAAACTTACATGAAAATAAGGATGTTCCTTATTTTCATCAGTGCTGCGAATTGAGCGAAAAATAAATATCTGGAATTGAGTAATGCTGTTTTGCTGCGCATTGATTGCGTGGCATGTCGAATTATTATTGGTCGACAAGTGCGATTTTTGTTTCTGCGGGTGTAATTGTAACTATATGATTTTATTTAATAAATTAATGTATACTGGAGAGTGGTGCTTTCCGGGAAAATTCCCCGGGCAAGGTCTGTGTAGTGCCAGGTGAATCGAGAGTGTGTGAATAATTGCGCGCGATTTTCAGTGAGCAGATTGTTTTTCTGAAGCCAGAATCGTTTTTTCTTGTAAGGTAGCGCCGGGGGCCATCTGTATCTGCGGTTGTATGCGCAGTATTGATCCGGCCAAATGAAGTTTGAAAGACTGACTGCATTAGCCAAAATAAAAATGCACGTTATTGCACTGTAGGGTGCGCGGATTTCAGGCTGGCTTATCTTCTTCGGCTTGTTGCTGCATCGTCCACATCATTGCATACACGCCGTTTCTGGCGAGCAGCTCGGGATGGCGTCCGCGCTCGACGATGCGCCCTGCATCGATCACCAGTATTTCATCGGCCTCGACCACGGTGGAAAGCCGGTGCGCGATAATCAGGCTGGTGCGGCTCCTGGCAATTTCCAGCAGCTCGGCCTGGATGGCTTTTTCGGTTTTGGTGTCCAGTGCGGAGGTGGCTTCGTCCAGAATGAGTATCGCGGGATTTTTCAGCAGGGTGCGCGCAATTGCGACGCGCTGCTTTTCGCCACCGGAAAGTTTCAGCCCGCGTTCGCCGACCACGGTATCCCAGCCCTGCGGCAGGATTTCGATAAAGCCCAGGATATGTGCGGCGCGCGCGGCGGCGATCACTTCATCGCGCGTGGCATCGGGGCGGCCGTAGGCGATGTTGTAGTAGATGCTGTCGTTGAATAACACGGTGTCCTGCGGTACCACGCCGATGGCGGTGCGCAGGCTTTCCTGCGTGACATCGCGGATATCCTGGCCGTCGATTTTGATGCTGCCGTCATTCACGTCATAAAAGCGGAACAGCAGACGCGCCAGCGTGGATTTGCCCGCGCCGCTTGCGCCCACCGCAGCCACGGTTTTGCCGGGCGGTATGGTGAAGCTCACATCATGCAGTATGGCGCGGTCGGCATTGTAGGAAAAATTGACGTGCTCGAATTTCACTTCGCCGCCGCGTATGCTCAGCGTGCCTGCATGGGCGGCATCTTCCACTTCGCGCGGGCGGTGCAGCAGCGTGAACATGCGTTCCACATCGGTGACGGACTGCTTGATTTCGCGGTACATCACGCCGAGAAAGCTCAGCGGCTGGAACATCTGCAGCAGGAACGCGTTGACCATCACCAGATCGCCCAGGGTGAGGGTGCCTTCCACCACGCCGTTGGCCGCGCGTATCACCATCAGCGTGACGCCGATGGCAATGGTGCCGGCCTGTGCGGCGTTGAGGAAACCCAGGGAGCGCTGCGACTGTAGCGCGGCGCGCTCCCATTCGGCCAGGCTGCCGTCATAGCGGGTGGCTTCATAGCGCTCGTTGCCAAAGTATTTGACGGTTTCATAGTTCAGCAGGCTGTCGATGGCGCGCCCGTAAGCTTCGGAATCCAGCGTGTTGGCGCGGCGCACAAACTGCGTGCGCCAGTCGGTGATGGTGACGGTAAAGCCGATATAGGCAGCCAGCGTCATCAGCGTAATCAGGCCGAATACCCAGTCCAGTTTGATAAACAGGATTACCGCCACCATCAGAATTTCCAGCACGGTGGGTGTGATGCGGAACAGCAGGTAGCCAACCAGGCTGGAGATGGCCTTGGAGCCGCGCTCGATATCGCGCGTGATGCCGCCGGTCTGCCGTTCCAGATGAAAGCGCAGCGACAGCGCATGCAGATGCTGGAAAACCGCCATGCTGACCCTGCGCATCGCGCGTTGCGTAACCTTGCCAAACACCACGTCGCGCAGGTCGGCGAAGGTGGTGCTGGCAAAACGCAGCAGGCCGTAGGCGATGATCAGCGTGAGCGGCAACACCAGCGCGGCCTGGGTTTTATCCAGCGCGTCGACGATTTCCTTCAGTACCAGCGGCACGCTCACCGAGGCCAGTTTTGCACCGATCAATAAGCCCAGCGCGATCAATACCCGCCCGCGAAATTCCCACAGGTAGGGGAAGAGTTTTCCTATCGAATGCAGGTCAGTGGGTAAGGGCTGCGATATTGTGCCGGAAGCGGCGTGCGGGGAGTGTGACATCGGCTAGGCGGGGAATAAAAGGATAAATGCTTTACTGGTTCAAAGACTCGAAGCCGATTCTATCATTCCGGGCCGCCGAATACACCCGGCGCTTGATGTGGTAAATAAATCAGCTACGGTTTGCGCAAAATACTTTACCCGGATGCGGCAAGGAGTAATACTTGTCATCATAACTAAACCGTTAAAGGAGAATTGACATGAGTCACAAGCATATCAGCCTGTTAAGTGCCATCTTCCATGACCCCGTCAGCGGCAATATCCATTGGCGCGAAATCGAGTCCCTGCTGCATCACCTGGGCGCCACCATCAAGCCGGCGCACGGGGCGCGTTTTCACGTGGTGCTCAATGATGTTGAGTGTTTTCTGCATCATCCGCACCAGGGTAATGTGTGCGATAAAAATCTGGTCAAATATCTGCGCGAGTTTCTGGTGCGTGCCGGTGTATCACCGTCGAGTGAAGCCGGAAATGCCTGAATGCGTATGGAAAATTGTGCACCGCGTTTATCGTTTGTTTTGAGTTTTATGCTGATGCTGCAGTGTGCCGGAGCTGCAGCACAAGCGCAGGAGAAAGCTGAAGAATCCATGCCGGAAAGCGTTATTGCAGCACCCGTTGCTGCCGGGTTGCCATTGTGGGAGGCAGGCCTGGTTGGCGGTGGTGTCACACAGCCGGCTTACCCAGGCGCGGATGAACGCGCTAATCTGTTGCTTGGTCTGCCCTACATGATTTACCGCGGAGAGTATTTGCGCGTGGACCGCGGTACCGTGGGCGTACGCGCGATAAAGACCCGGCGTACGGAAGTGGATGTGGGCTTTGCCGCTTCACTGGGTTCGCGGGCGGAAAACATAGAGGCACGCAGAGGCATGGATGATCTGGGTACTTTGCTGGAGTTTGGCCCCAGGCTCAGAATCAATCTCGGTGACGTACCCAATGGCAGAAGCGAAAGCCGCATTCAATTTCCATTGCGCGCCGTGTTTGATTTGAACGACAACCTCAGGTATCGGGGAATCGCTTTCGAGCCGCAATGGGTAAGGGATACGCGCCTGCCCGCAGGCTGGACAAGTTCCATTAATCTTGGTGCGGTGTTCGGTGACCAGCAGTTGGTCGATACTTTTTATCGCGTATCGCCTGCGGAGGCGACCGTTACGCGCCCGGCCTATAATGCCAAAAGCGGGCTTATTGCACTGCGTGCAAGTCTGTTCGTATCGCACTTGTTTAATCCGGACGTGAGGTTTTTCAGCTATCTGCGCGTGGATTCGGTTGAGGGTGCGGCCAACCGCGATAGTCCGCTGGTACGGCGCGATATCGGCTGGTCGGTGGGGCTGGGCCTGGCGTGGACGCTGGCCCGTTCCGAACGTATCGCCAAAGACTGAGCAATATTGTCTCTTTTGTCAGTCTGGAGAAAGCAGCTGTGCGCAGCTGAATGTAATGTTTTTGGGATAAATCATGAAAAAAGAATTTTGGCTGGAACGCTGGGAGCGTGCGGAGACGGGTTTTCACGAGGGCGTGGTGAATGCCTATCTGAAGCAATACTGGCAAGAATTGCAGCATGCAGGGGCCAGTACTGTGTTTGTGCCCCTGTGTGGCAAGAGTGTCGACATGCAATGGTTGCGTCAGCAGGGGCACGCGGTGATCGGCGTGGAGCTGAGTGAAATAGCGGCGCAGGCGTTCTTCGGGGAAAACGGTTACATCCCTGTAATCTCAAGCCACGATAAATTCAGCCAGTATGAGGCGAATAATATTCGCATACTCTGCGGTGATTTTTTTGATTTGAAGCGCGGGGATGTGGCAGGTGTATCCGCCGTGTATGACCGTGCTTCCATGGTTGCGCTGCCGCCGGAAATGCGTCAAGGCTATGTGCAGCATCTGCTGCATATTCTGCCGCCCAAGACACAAATTCTGCTGGTCACCTTTGATTATCCGCAGGCGGAAATGCCCGGGCCGCCATTCGCACTTGCTGCCGAAGAAGTGGAGGCGCTGTTCGGCAAACAGACAGATATTAAATTGCTGGCCCGGTTTGACATGCTGGCGCAAAATCCGCGCTTCCAGCAACGCGGCCTGAGCCGCTTGCAGGAAAGTGTCTATCTGTTAACGCTGAAATAATTGCAAGCGGCTTTCCCCGCTCCCATATTGTTGCACGCTGGATTCAATATCTGAGCAGCAATAAATATGCAGCTGTCCCCAATAATGCCAGGCTGCTGATGAGCTTGAGCATGCGTCCATTCATTTCTTGCTGGCGTCCCTGGCTGAGGCTGAATACACCGATTGCCAGAACAACCAGATCGTCCAGCATGTAGGCAAAATCGTAGAGTATGAGGTAAGCATAATTACTCAGAGTGTTGAATTTTTGCAGCGCTAGCACATGTGTGTACAGGGCAGGGAATACGGACGTGTAGCTGAATTCGCTTATTTGCACGAGTATCCCCAGCAAAGCCGTGGCCAGCAATGCAGTGATCAGTGTTTCTGCCTGTACGATTTTGCGTATGCGGGTGTAGATGCCGGGCTTGGCAATTTCGTGCGATGCGAATGAAATGTTATGGCCGAAATACAGGTAATTTTTAAAATAAATGACTGCCGTGATAACGGCAATGCTGCTGAAGACAATTTGTGAAATGCGCGAGATTTCTACCAGCTGGATCAGATTGAACCATGCTGCCATGAGTGCGAAATAAATCAGGCCCTGCACGGCGATAAAGGTTCCGGCGATGCTCAGCATGAGAGTGCGATCCTTGAGCGGTGCCAGCAGCGATATCATCAGGATCAGTACCCAGGTCGAGCCGTAATTCAGTCCGTCCAGCAAGCCCATGGTAATGGTGTACAGAGGTATGCCTATGTGGGTAAGCGCCACACTGTGCCCGAATATTTCAATAATGATGCTTTGCGGCTTGTCAACAGGAGTGGGAGCGATCAGACCGCAGTCCGGTTCGTTGCCGGTTACGCAGGGATGTGAGCCATTTTCCCCCTGGAGTACTGCTGATGGTGAAACGGGAAGGTATTCCAGAATCTGTCGTGCTGTATTTTCTTCCTCGGTAAACCCGATGATGAGGTGGCCGCCGACGATGAACGCAGGGTAGTCCAGCTCGGCTATATTTTGATTTTGTGCCATGCGTTTCAATAGCTCCAATGCCGCCGGCTCCTTGCGTACATCGCGAATATTGATCCTTATATGGGGTTTGAGCTTTTTGAGTTTGCCTAAAAACTCATGTGCACTTTCACAATTCAGGCAACCTTCGCGTACAAACACTTCTATGTCGACTGTTTGCGAGGCAATGTCTACAGAGTCCACGGGAGTTGGCTTTGCGGGCGCTGGCGGCACTGGCGCGGCATGAACGGATGGCGCCGGTGTTTGCATTGGTTTTGCCGGTGCTGCAGGTACCGGTGCAGAAGCGGGTTTTGGCGGAATAACAGGTTTCAGTGCCGGTCTGGCAATGGCAGCCGGTGCAGAAGCAGGCTTGAACGGAACGACAGGTGCGGATGCCGGTTTTAGCTGGGGGGCGACGGCGGGGGGCACTTTCTGGGGTTGGGCGGGATCGACAGTTTTTTGTTCTGCTGCGGATAGCGCTGGAGTGGCTGCAGGGGCAGAAGCTGCTGCAGGCGAAACTGGGGGTTCATCCACTGCCCATGCAAATGTGTGCACCAGCATTGCCAGTAAAAAAAAGCCGGGGAGGCGCAGTTTTCTCGTCATCTTAAAAAAATCTCCATGCCGCATGTTAGCATAATTGAAATATCACTTATGCGACTTGTCTGTTTGCATGGAAGATATACCAAGGAAGCCTGATCAAGTCCATGTTGTCATTCCCGGGAAGGCGGGAACCCAGCAAGATTAAAGCGCTGGATCTCCGCCTTCGCGGGAATGACGACTTAATCAGGGCTTCCCTGAAATATTATCAGCCATTCAATATTCCACAGCATTGCCTGTGTTGAGTCTGGAAATATTTGGGGCTTGCTGTTTTCTTTGATCAATTTATTTGGGGGTGCGATGCGTATTCTTTCCGCGGTAATGTTATTGCTGGTGTCCAATCTGGTATTTGCGGCTGCGGATTATGCACGCGAGAAAAAATGGGCGGAGGAGGTTATACCCGGTGTTGTGGTGGGAGATGCCGTTTATCTGGAGCTCAATAATGCCCACAAATTCCTCACCCTATTTACCGAGGCCCAAAATTCCGCCAACGAAAGAACGGGGCTGGTCGTTATACATGGTTTGGGCATACATCCCGACTGGAACATGATCGGTACCCTGCGTACACAGCTGGCCGAACTGGGCTATACCACCCTGTCGATACAGATGCCGGTGCTGGCCAACGAGGCCAGGTCGGAAGAGTATCAGGCCCTGTTTCCCGAAGCGGTGGAGCGCATTGATGTTGCAGTGGAATTTTTGCGGGCCAAGGGTTACAAAAAAGTCGCCATTGTGTCCCATAGCATGGGCTCTGCAATGAGCCGCGCGTATGTGGAAAAAAATCAGGCCGGGCTGGCAGGCTGGGCTTCACTTGGCCTGGGGCATAATTATACCTACTCAGGTATCCGCATTCCCGTGCTGGATCTGTATGGCGACCATGATTTGCCTCCAGTGTTGAAAATGGCCGCCAGGCGCGCTGCGTCACTCAAGAAAAATCCCAGGTCCAAACAGGTGAAAGTACCCGGAAGTGACCACTTTTTTAATCATCACGAAGCGGAGATGGTGCGTGAGGTAAAAATTTTTCTTGATGCGATAAACTAGCCGGGCGGTGAAAGATTGCGGCGTTTATGCAGGCACGGGGTTTTCATGCCAATACATAAAGCGTTGTCCGATTAACTTGCCGGAATGTTCCTTTGTATTCTTTACTGTCTGACTTTGTACTGCTGGTACATTTTGCTTTTATCGTCTTTGTACTGGGCGGTGGCATGCTGTTGCTGCGCTGGCCGCGCTTTGTCTGGCTGCATTTTCCTGCGGTGGTATGGGCCGTGTTCATCGAGGTGAGCGGCTGGGTATGCCCGCTTACGCCGCTGGAAAATTATTTTCGTGCCCTGGCGGGCGGAAATGTTTATCACACCGGCTTTGTCGAAAGATACCTGCTTCCCCTTATTTACCCCGCGGGATTAACGCCTGCGATACAGATGCTGCTGGCCGCAGTGGTGATTGTGCTGAATATTATTATCTATCTTCTGGTTGTCCGGCGGCACAGAAGGGGCAGGCATGCAGTCCGATAATGCTAGAATCCGCCGTTGCGTAACAAATGACATGACCGTTTATGAATCTTCTTAAAACACTGGCCAGTATCAGCAGCATGACATTGCTTTCGCGCATACTGGGCTTTGTGCGCGACATGATGATGGCGCGTATATTTGGCGCAGGCATGGCAAATGAAGCTTTTGTCATTGCCTATCGTCTGCCCAATCTGCTGCGGCGGATGTTTGCCGAGGGTGCTTTTTCCCAGGCATTTGTGCCGATATTCAGCGAGTACAAAAGCCGCAGGGGGCATGAGGAAACCAAGCTGCTGGTGGATCATGTCACCACACTGCTGGCGATTATTCTTTTTGTGATTACGCTGGTCGGCATTGTTGCCGCGCCCGTGCTGGTGTTTGTCACTGCGCCCGGCTTTGTGGCGAATCAGGAGAAATTTAATCTCACGGTAGAGTTGCTGCGCATCACCTCGCCCTACATTTTCTTTATCTCGCTGGTCTCGGTCGCGGCGGGCATACTCAATACCTATAACAAATACTGGGTATCCGCCTTTGCACCGGTATTGCTCAATCTGTGTTTCATAGGCGCGATGCTGTGGCTGGTGCCGTATTTCAAGCAGCCCATTATGGCCCTGGCATGGGCGGTATTTTTGGGCGGCTTTATACAGCTTGCATTCCAGATTCCATTTCTGAAAAAAATTGGCATGTTACCCAGATGGCGTTTCAGCCTGAAGGACGAAGGCGTGTGGCGCGTGCTGAAGCAGATGGGCCCGGCGATTTTTGGCGTGTCGATCAGTCAGATCAGCCTGGTTATCAACACGATCTTTGCATCGTTTATGGTGCTGGGCAGTGTCTCCTGGCTGTTTTATGCCGACCGCCTTATGGAGATACCGGCCGGTTTGCTGGGAGTGGCAATCAGCACCATTTTGCTCACCTCCCTGTCGAAGTACCATGCCGAAAGCAATGCCGAGGAGTATTCCAGAATACTGGATTGGGGCTTGCGCCTTACCATGATGCTGACGCTGCCGGCGGCCCTCAGTCTGGGCCTGATTGCGGTGCCGCTGTTGTCCACCTTTTTTCAGGGTGGGGCATTTCTGGCGCATGACGTGCTGATGACGCGCAATGCACTGGTGGGCTATAGCATCGGGCTGATCGGCATGCTGCTGGTCAAGGTGCTGGCTCCCGCTTTTTATGCGCGGCAAGATATCAGAACGCCGGTAAAGGTGGGCATCATTACGCTGGTCGCGACGCAAATGATGAATCTGATATTTATCAGCTGGCTAAAATATGAGGGACAGCCGCAGCATGCAGGGCTTGCTCTGGCGATAGGTCTGGGTGCCTGCATCAATTCCGGTATTTTGTACTATCTGCTGCGCAAACGCGGCATCTTCCAGCCGGAGCCGGGCTGGCTGAAGTTTTCAATCAAACTGCTTATTGCGCTGCTCGCATTGGGGCTGGTGTTGTGGTTTGGCATGGGTGCGGAACAGCAGTGGCTGACTACCGGCGGCTGGCCGAGGGTGCTGCATTTGAGCGGGCTGGTCGTAGCGGGGATGGTGGTTTATTTTGCAGTGCTGGCGGTGCTCGGTTTCAGGCTCGGGGATTTTTCCAGGCGCAGTGCAGATTAATGAAATTTAATTCAAAAATACATTTTTATAACGCGAAGCGCCGTGACAGGAGGTGTACGCTCCGTTTAAACTGTCATACTTTTATTGAGCAACCATCCATATTTCCAGTCTGCTGCTAAAAAATGAATACTGAATATATATATAACGTCGAAGAAGCGGATTTTGATGAACTGGTTATCGCCAAATCGCATGCGGCCCCGGTACTGGTTGATATCAGTGCTGAATGGTGCGCGCCATGCAGGGTGCTGGGTCCTTTGCTGCACAAGCTGGCGGATGCTTACAAGGGGACTTTCCTGCTGGCACTGGTTGATGCCGATGAAAACATGAAGATTGCCGGTCGCCACAAGGTGCGCGGTTTCCCGACAGTAATCGCCTATAGTCAAGGTGTGGAAATCGACCGCTTTCACAGTGCGCAGACCGAAGGCTATCTGCGTAACTTTCTGGATGGTGTGATTAAACGCCATGCAGGCGGGTAAAGTTAAGCGCTCCGGATTTAATTTTTCAATTCTTAAGTGATTCAATAACGATGCCATGAGTCTGCTTGCCATAATTTTTGCACTGTTGCTTGAACAGCTCAAGCCCTTGTCGTCACGCAAGTATTTGAACGACTGGCTGTGTGCTTATGCCGATTTTTTTCAGCGTAATTTTAACGCGGGCGAACGCAAGCATGGGCAAATCGCCTGGATAGTCGCGGTATTGCTGCCACTGGCAGTCGTGACATCACTTTTCTGGCTGCTGGCTGAGCAGCACCCTGTTTTGGCGTGGGCGTTCTGCGTGCTGGTGCTCTATCTGACGATGGGTTTTCGCCAGTTCAGCCATAACTTTACCGATATCCACAAAGCCTTGCGCAGTAATGACCTCAAGCTGGCGCGCAACTTGTTGGGCGCCTGGCGCAGTGAGTCGTGCGATGAACTGAGCAGTGAAGAGGTTGTGCGTCTGTCCATCGAAGAGGCGTTGCTGGCAACACACCGCAATGTATTTGCGGTAGTGGTGTGGTTTGTGATTTTTATGTTTCTGGGCCTGGGGCCAAGCGGTGCCATTCTGTATCGGCTGTCGCGTTTCCTGAATATGCACTGGGGACAAAATGAGCAGGCCGATCCCGGCTACTTTGGCAGATTTGCCGCACAAGCTTACCATTATCTGGAATGGCTGCCGACGCGTCTGACAGCTGCAACTTTTGCGATTGTCGGCAATTTTGAAGATGCAATTTATTGCTGGCGTACCCAGGCTCAAAGCTGGCCCGATCCCGAAGGCGGTATTGTGCTTGCAAGCGGTGCAGGCGCACTGGGCGTGCGCCTTGGCATGCCTGTGACGCAACTGGATTCGACTTCCGAGCGGCCGGAACTGGGAACGGGCGATATGGCGGATGTTGACTTTATGCAAAGCGCTGTCGGGCTGGTATGGCGCGCGCTGGTGTTCTGGTTAATTATGCTGCTGCTTTTAATCATTGCCAGCATGGCAAGCTGGGTGGGCGCTTAGCGGGTTTGTACTGCCTGCAAGAATTCCGCCTGCAGTTGTTCTTTCCTGTTTTCCCCGGTCCGTCGGGCGATAACTTGTAGCCTCTTGTGTCTTTCCCTGTATTTTTCTTGCGCTGTTTTTATCGCGATCTCTTTATATTTCGACGCACTTTTTTCGGTCAACCGCCAGCGCACATGGCGGTCTTCAATGTGCTTCAACTACCTTGCTATCGATGTGGTTATTGTATTGATTAAGTGAATTATTTTAATTGCGAATTGATCTAGATCAAGCGTGGATTTGTTTTGTTCAAATAGAATCGCAGAGTCAAAAAATTTGACCAAATAAAATAAATTCAAAAAAATAATCAGGGAGGCTTAATGCCGAAGCATATTGTACGTTTGTTGGCTGTTATTGCTGTTATTGCAATAATTGCAATAACAGCAAGGACTTATTTCAAAGACCCGTCGTTTTATCAATATGGACATTACCGCGGTAATGCGCCAGCAGAAATTGCATCAAAAATCCCCAAGTTGCGTGGTTCTGATACCTGCAAATCATGTCACAAGGCAGTGTATGCCGAATGGACCGGCGGTATTCACAACAAAGCCAGCAAGGATGGTACGAGCAAAACAGTCGTAGTCAAGTACGGACCCAACTGCGAGGTTTGCCATACTTCTGCAGCAGGCAATCACCCCTCCAAGGAAGCAATGCCTCTGTCGGTTGAAGATCAGGTGCATTCGATTGTTCATCCCAAGCATCACACGCTTGCGACCAATGTGCCGGGCAAAAAGCTGTTGTTGAGTCCGGAAGAGGCGCGCAGCGTCTGTCTCAATTGCCATGAAAAAATGCCCGGTCGTCCGAAGGAGCAACGCCAGATTGCAATTGATTCGCACGCGGGCGTGGAGATGTGCGTGACTTGCCACAATCCGCATTCGCCGAAAATTGATTTTTCTTTCGTACCGCGCATGGTTGCGATGCAAAAGGTCTTTGTCGGCAATGCTGTTGCGGGAAAATCTGTTTCAGCAAGCTGCGCGGGTTGTCACGGTGCGACGGGCGTGAGTGTCAGCGCCAATATTCCGAACCTTGCCGGGCAGAACTCGGGTTATCTGTCGAGTTCTCTCCGGGCTTTTAAATCAAAAGTTCGGGACAACGACATGATGAGCGCCATCGCGGCAGGCATGAGCGAAGCCGATATCGAAAATGTGTCGGCTTTCTATTCGCAGAATAGTTGCAAGGTAACGGGCGGTGACAGGGCGAAAGTTGCAGCGGGTAAAGCCAAGGTGGCAACGGCCGGTTGTGCCGCCTGTCATAACGCGGGCGGTCTGCGCGGCGCCGGCGCACCGGGTATCAGCGGAAGCAAGTCGTGGCCGAATCTGGCCGGACAAAATGCCGAATACCTGGGCGCTACACTCAAGGCTTTCCAGAATAGCACCCGTTACCATACGGTGATGACCAGCGTGGCAAAAACCCTGAGTGCTGCCGATATCGACAACCTGGTGGCTTACTATGCCAGCGTGGATTGCAAATGAACAAGTTACCTAGTGAGGAAAATATGACTACGCGGGATACAAATGAAACAAATGACGAGGGTCAGGTTTCTCGTCGCAGCTTTCTGGGCCTGATGGGAACAGGGGCAGTGTGTGCGGGTGCGGCAATCACGGCAACCAGCAGCGCAAGCAGCCTGTTAGGGCATGCGAGTGGCGGCAACGCCTACCAGCAAAGCGATGCGCAGCGGATTGAGTCGCTGGCTAATCCGCCCAAGATTCCCGATTACGACTGGAACAAGCACAAGTGGGCATTTGGTGTGGATACCGATCGCTGCATCGGCTGTCTGCGCTGCATGGAAGCATGCAAGGCGGAAAACAGCGTGCAGGAAGACGCGAATCACCATCGTACCTGGGTGGAGCGCTATGTTTATCTGGAAGGCTCCGACAAGGCCATTGTCGACAGCCAGACCGATCCGAAAAATATCGAAGTCACCGGTTCCGAGATGAGATACCGCTTCGACAACCGTTACAAGGATGTAAAGGTAGACAAGGCTTATTTCGTGCCCAAGCTGTGCAACCAGTGCGAGAAGCCTTCCTGTGTGCAGGTCTGCCCGACCGGGGCAACCTTCAAGGCGCCGGATGGCGTGGTGCTGATCGATGCCAAATACTGTATCGGCTGCCAGTACTGTGTGCAGGCTTGCCCGTACGGCGTGCGCAGTTTCAACGAGCAACGCGGCACGGCCGAAAAGTGCAACTGGTGCTATCACCGCATCACCAAGGGGCTGAATCCTGCATGTGTGGAAGCCTGCCCCACGGGAACGCGTGTGTTTGGTGACCGCAACGACAAGGATAGTCCGATCAGTGAATTTATCAGGAATCACCGCGTGATGGTGCTGAAGCCGGAAATGGGTAATGAACCCAATGTGTTTTATGTTGGTATCGACAAGGAGGTGTCATGATGGAATCAGTATTTGAACGTGCCTCACCCTATGTCGGCTATGTTTATCCCAATGAAACTGAATTGCCGTGGAGCGAGCTGATTGTTATTTACCCTTACATCACCGGTTTGGTGGCGGGTGCCTTTGTGGTTTCCAGTTTGCACCATGTGTTTGGCATGGAGCGTTTCAAGGCGGTATCCAGGTTCGCGGCCAGCCAACCCGTGCGCTTAATGCGGTATTAACGCCGCACTGGACTTCGGCGATGGCAGCCTTCGGCTATGTGGCGGGATTTTATGTCTGTCTGCTGCTATTGGAGGTGTGGTTTGCTTTCAGGGAAGACATGGTCGCAATGTCAAAAACCAAACACGGTTTCATGGCCAAGGTCTACAAGGTGATGACGCTGGGTTCTGACGATGTGTCACCCGCAGCGCTGGCGCTAGATCACAAGATCGCACGTATCCTGGCGATGATCGGCATTCCAGGTGCGTGCGGCTTGCACGGCTATGTCGGCTTTGTGTTCGGCTCGCTTAAAACACGCGAGTGGTGGTCTTCCGACCTGATGCCGATTATTTTCCTGTTGTCGGCGGTGGTGTCGGGTGTTGGCTTGCTGATTGTGCTGTATGTGATCACCAGCATATACCGCAAGGTGACGCCGGATAACAATGCGATGGTCGGCCTGAAGCAGGTGTTGTGGGCATCCCTGTGTGTCGTGCTGGTGATTGAAGGCCTGGAGTTGCTGGAAATTGTCTACAAGGCGCGCGAAGGTGTCGATGCGGTGATGGCCCTGATTGCCGGCCCTATCTGGATCGGCATGTCGATACAGTGGGGCTTGTCTGTCGTTGCGCTGGTGATTTTGTCCGCGATGATGGTGTTGAAGACTGAGGGCAGGAAACTGGTTATCTGGCTCTTCGTCTGCGCCTTTGCGCTGATGGTGGCGGTGCTGGCAATGCGCTGGAACGTGGTGATCGGCGGTCAGGAATTGTCCAAGACCATGAAGGGCCTGCTGACTTATTACCCGACTTTCTGGGGCCGTGAAAGTCTGCTGACGGTGATCATACTGTTCTCCTGCCCGTTTATTACGCTGTATTTCGCAACGCAGTTCCTGCCGCCATGGGATGATAAAAAAGCGCATGCGGCCCATGCGCGCGCGCTACAGGCAAAGCAGGCGCATTATCTGAAAACGACGCATACCAACGTTGTGGAACAGCACTAAGAAAGTTCGGCTATCGGGCGTATGGTTTTAAGCAGCCTGTTCTGAAGAGCACTTGAGTATCAAACAAAAAGCACCGTGAGATTCTCACGGTGCTTTTTGTTTTGAGTATTCCAAAGTGCATGTCAATGAGGCGCGAAAAATGTTCGGCAGGCGCAACCCCTGTTTGGCGGAGGAGGGCAACACTTTCAAGATGCGATATTTGTATAAAATATTGATTATAATAAATATTTTATAATATGCCTGTCTGCTGATACGCCCTGTATGGTGCTGCACAAGCCGTATGATCAGGAGGTCTTAGGTGCTGCCAGGCCGGCTGATATCCAGAAACAGCTGGAATCTGCGCGCATTGATTTTCCCGTCCGCTACTGCATTTTGCAGCGCGCAATTGGGCTCGTGGGTATGGTGGCAATCGTGGAAACGGCATTTGCCCAGATAGGGGGCGAATTCGATAAAACCCTGTTCGATTTCGCCGAAGCTGAGGTGATGCAGGCCAAACATTTGCACGCCGGGACAATCGATCAGGTGGCTTTCCGGATTCAGGTGATACAGGCGCGCGTGGGTAGTGGTGTGCTTGCCTGAATTAAGCACGGTAGAAATCTCGCGCGTGGCGGCACGCGCGTCCGGCAGCAGGCCGTTGATCAGCGTGGATTTGCCCATGCCGGATTGCCCCACCAGCACGCTGGTGTGGCCCTGCAGGTAAGGCAGCAGCGGCGACGAGTCCCGCGTGGCGGAAAGTTCCAGCACGCGGTAGCCAATCTGGTAATAAGGGGCGAGTTGCACGCGCGCGGCGGCGGCCTTGTCGGCGATGTCGCATTTGTTCAGCACGATCAGCACTTCCAGTTTCTGGTCATAGGCGGCGACCAGGCAGCGTGCCAGCAGCTCGTCGCTAAAGGGAGGCTCGGCGGCAACCACGATGACGATCTGGCTGACATTGGCGGCGATGATTTTCTGGCGGTAGGCATCGGAGCGGTACAGCAGCGACGCGCGCGGCTGAATTGCTTCGATTACGCCCTGTGCTTCCGCAGTGGGCTGGATCTCGACAAAATCGCCGCAGGCCACTTCGCTCTTTTTGCCGCGTGTCAGACAGGTGATGATTTCCCCGCCCGCCAGCTCGGCCAGATACTGGCGGCCAAACGCGGCGATGATCTGGCCGCGTGCGGTGCTTTTTGACGGATAGTGGTGCGGGCTAGCGGTATTCAAGCGGTCAGCAATGCGTCAACCCTGGCTGCGCAGATAAAGTCGTTTTCGGAGAGGCCGTTAATGGCGTGGGTGGTGTATTCCACATGGCACTTGTTGTAGCCGACGGTGAGCTCGGGATGATGGTCTGTCTGGTTGGAGATCCAGGCGGTTGCGTTAACAAAGGACATGGTCTGGTAATAGTTGCTGAAGCTGAAAGTCTTGCCGATGAGGTGATCCTGCTGCACCCAGCCATCCAGCTGCGCCAGCAGGGTGCTGATGCGCGCCTGGGTTAAGGGCGGCGTGGCGGCCGTGCAGGCTATGCACGGCTGTTGCGCCAGTTTGCCGCTGTTGTTGGCCGGCGTGCTCATTTGAATTTGTAATACTTTTTGTTCAGGTAGGCAGCCAGGTTTTCTTCTTCATCTTCAAACAGCATGAGTCCGAGATTGGTTGAGCAGTCCTGGATCTGGGTGGCCAGTGAAGCGGGTGTTTTCACCTTGCGATTTTCGCGGGTATATATCGCGCTGCCATCACCGCCCATTATGCGTATATGGCAGCTTGTGCAATCGTGCTTCAGGAAGGATTTTTCCCCCGCTGCAACATCCCCGTTGGCAAACGGGGCTGCCTGCGCGGTTGCGGCAAGAGTCAGCAATATCAGTGTGGCAATTAATTTGGGGTTCATGATGTTTCCTCCTTACAGAGTTTGAAGACGCGAGATGCGTATCGTGGCAGGCGGATGCGAGCTGTAAAACGCAGAATACAGCGGATCGGGTGTCAATGTCGATGCATTGTCCTGGTACAGCTTGACCAGCGCGGTGACGAGGTCGCCGGCGGCTGTCTGCTGCGCGGCATAAGCGTCGGCTTCGAATTCATGCTTGCGCGAATAGGCCGAGCCCAGCGGCTGCAATAAAAAGGTAAAGACCGGCAGCACCATAAAGAACAGCAGCAGCGCCATTGCGGTCGAGTGCGTGCTCACGCCCAGACCCGCATAAAACCAGTCTGCCTGCATCAGTTGTGCCAGCAGCCACAGAAAGCCCAGGCTGACCGCAAAAGTCAGCGCGATGCGCTTCAGCACATGGCGACGCTTGAAGTGGCCCAGTTCGTGCGCCAGCACCGCGTCGATTTCATTGGCGCTAAGGCGTTCGATCAGCGTGTCAAAAAACACAATGCGCTTGGTTTTGCCAAAGCCGGTGAAATAGGCATTACCGTGGGTGCTGCGTTTGGAGCCGTCCATCACAAACAGTCCCTGCGCGGTAAAGCCGCAGCGCTGCAGCAGCGCCTCGATGCGCGCCTTGAGCGAGGCATCTTCCAGCGGCTTGAATTTGTTGAATAGCGGCGCGATGAACGACGGGTAGATAAACAGCAGCAGCAGGCTGAAGCTGACCCACACCGCCCACACGTACAGCCACCAGTTGTCGCCCATGCGTTCCATCAGCCACAATATGCCCAGCAGCAGCGGCAAGCCCAGTATGCTGCCGAGCACAATACCTTTTATCGCATCGAGCAGGTAAAGCCTGAACGTCATCTTGTTGAAGCCGAAACGGGCCTCGATTACAAACGTGCTATAAAGACTGAAAGGTATTTCCAGTACCGAGGAAATCACCATCGCGGATACGATCATGGCCATGCCCTGTGCGAGTGGATTGCTGAACGTGACCAGTGACCAGTCGGCAAGCAGTTGCAGGCCGCCGCCCAGCGTAAAAGCCAGCAGCAGTACGACTTCGAAAATTGCCGTTAACATGCCCAGCTGTGTTTTTGCGCGTGTATAGTCCGCCGCTTTCTGATGCGCGGCCAAATCCACTTGCGCGCTGAAAGCGTCCGGCACGCTGGCGCGGTGCGCCAGCACATGGCGCAGCTGGCGCCGCGCCAGCCACAGCTTGATAACAGTGCTGAGCAACAGGGCGGTAACAAACACGGTGGTAAATATCGTAGCGGTCATTTATATAAATTTTTCAGGATTAAGGGATAGCACGGCTGGAGATCGATGTGACACAATACGGTCTTAATAGTTTCCTTCAATGTTTCAGAGAAAGCACGGCGAATTATGGCACAAAATCAGAATTACCTGATCTGGGTTGATATGGAAATGACCGGGCTGGTACCGGAAACAGACCGCATCATTGAAGTGGCTTTTGTCATTACCGATAACGACCTCAACACGGTTGCCGAAGCGCCGGTGCTGGTGGTGCATCAGCCGGACAGCGTGCTGGACGGCATGGATGCGTGGAATAAATCCACTCATGCCAAGTCGGGTTTGATCGAAAAGGTGAAAGCATCGCTGCTGGATGATGCGCAGGCTGAAGCGCAGATGCTGGATTTTCTCAGGGAATATGTGCCGATACGCACCTCGCCGATGTGCGGCAATTCGATCTGCCAGGACAGGCGTTTTATGGCGCGCTGGATGCCCAAACTGGAAGCGTATTTCCACTATCGCAATCTCGATGTGAGCACACTGAAAGAGCTGGCCAAACGCTGGAAGCCGGAAATGGCCAAGGGCGTGAAGAAACACGGCAAGCACGAAGCACTGGCCGATATTCACGAGTCCATCGAAGAAATGAAACACTACCGCGAGCACTTCATTAAACTTTAAGCAGTCATACCCGTGGCGTCTCACCCCCACCTTCTTGTCGATATTTCTTCGCACGGCTACGGCCATGTCAGCCAGACCTCGGCAGTGGTTAATGAGCTGGTGCAGCTAATGCCGGATCTGCGCGTGACCGTGCGCACCACATCGCCGCACGCCTTCCTGAAATCGCGTTTCCAGTGCGAATTTGAGCATATCCCTGTCGCCTTCGATTTCGGCATGAAAATGGCCAATGCAGTGGATGTGCAGATCGCTGAAAGTGCGCATGCCTATCGGGAATTTCATGCAGAATGGACGCAGAAAGTCGAGCGTGAAGCGCGGCTGATGCGCGAACTCAAACCCGATCTGCTGCTGGCCAATGTGCCTTATCTGTCGCTGGCCGCAGCGCATGTTGCCGGGGTGCGCGCGCTGGCAATGTGCTGTCTGAACTGGGCGGATATCTACCAGCACTATTGCGCGGAAGATGCCGCCAGCCAGACGATACACGGGCAAATGCTTGAGGCGTATCAAAGCGCCGCATGCTTCCTCAAGGTGCAACCCGCGATGGAGATGCCGGCTTTGAGCAATACGCGCAACATACAGCCGATTGCCCGACTCGGACGGCAGAGGCGTTGTCATATCGCCGCAAACTCGAACCAGAGCGAGGGAGAAAAGCTGGTGCTGGTGGCAATGGGCGGCATGGAGTTTCAGCTGCCGCTGCAAAACTGGCCACAGCTGCCCGGCATACGCTGGATCGTGCCGCAAGCGTGGGATATCAGACGTGAGGACACAACTTCTTTTGAATCCCTGAATCTGAACTTTACCGATGTGCTGGCCTCGTGCGATGCCGTGATTACCAAGCCCGGCTACGGCATGTTCACCGAGGCTGCATGCAACGGTGTGCCGGTTTTGTATCTGACGCGGCGCAACTGGCCCGAGGAGTATTATCTGGTGGAATGGTTGCGGCAGAATGTTGCATGCCTTGAAGTCAGCCGTGAAGCATTGCTGCTGGGAGAATTGGGCGATTCGCTGGAGCAGCTGTGGGGGTTGCCCCAGTTTGCAAGGCCCGGTGCGACCGGAGCGTTAGAGGCGGCAGAGATTCTGGCGAGTCACTTCTAATGAGGGGATAGGGTAGCCATGGTTAAAGCGTTAAAGGCATCGGTAGTGGTGGTCGATGACGACAGCATGATGCGCGAGATGTTGAAACTCATCTTGCGCAGTGAATCCTATTCGGTGGTGGGTGAAGCATCGAACGGCCAGGATGCCATTACCCTGTGCGAGAAACTTGCTCCCAACCTGGTTTTGCTCGACATCAATATGCCCAAAATGGATGGTTTGCAGGCACTGGATGAAATTCGCAGGGCAAGCCCGGAGTCCATGGTCATCATGGTCAGTGCCGACGCCACAATGGACAGGGTCAGTGAAGCTGTTAAAAAAGGAGCTGCAGGCTTTGTGGTCAAACCGCTCAATGCGGCAACTGTTCTCGACCGGATAGCGATATGCCTCAAGAGCAAAAAGTAGCAATTCGGAAAGCCTGATCTCTTTGGAATCGATCCCCCTTAGCTTGCTGCGGGATATATTGTTTCGGGAAATGATGTTAATATAACTATTTGATTTTATTGAATATTTTTATATTCGCTGGCAGCGGTTCCTGACTTATTCTCCACTGTGAAATGTCTCTGGCGGCAAGCCTGCTCTGTGCCTGTTCCAGATATGCTGATAGACAGCCTCAATATTTTTCACCTGGCGTTCGGTATCAAATAACGGTGTGGTGAGCCTGTTGCTTTCCAGCAACGCGCGCAGACGTTTCAACTCATCCGCATGGGTCGCCAGATAGACCGCTTTGTCTTCATATTGCTGCGGGCTGGTGGTGATCAATTCGTGCAGGCCGACAGCGCTTAGCAGGCTGGCGGCGACACGCGCAGCCATGCTGTTGCCGGCACAGGTCAGCACAGGCAAGCCTGACCACAATGCTTCAGCGGCGGTGGTGTGGGCGTTGCACTGGAAGGTGTCCAGAAACAGATCGGCCAGACGATAGCGCGCAAGATGAATATCGTTGGACACAAAATCCGCGAACACCAGACGCTGTCTGACAATGCCGCGCAATTCCGCTTCCCTGCACAAATGATCACGGGCCTGCACACTGCTATCCAGGAGCCAGATAACGCTGTCCGGGACACGCTGCAAAATTCGCATCCAGCTGTCAAATACATCCGGGGTGATTTTGTAATTGCTATTGTGGCAACAGAACACCGTGCCATGGGGTGGCAGGTCCAAATCACCGCGTGTGAGTTTAAGCGGTGCAATTGCTTGCTGATTGTCGAACAGAAAATAACTGTCGGGCAGGTGGGCGATTTTTTCGCTGAAATATTTTTCGGCGGAGGGCGGTATGACAACCGGGTCGGCGATGAAGTAATCGATGAAGTCGGCACCGGTGCTGTGCGGAAAGCCCAGATAGCAAAGCTGCAACGGCGCGGGTCGCATGGCAAAAATTTCTGCACGCGCAAAACTGGTATAGCCGGCCAGGTCGATCAGGATATCGATGCCGTCGCGGCGGATAATCTCCGCGGAGGCGTGATCATCCAGTGAGCTCAGTTCGCGGAATACATCGCAGCTCTGTTCAATCTCGCGGCGGATGGGGCTGCCATCATCCGGCCGCAAGGAGTAGCCGTAAATTTCATAGCGGCTGCGGTCATGCAGTGCATACAGGCGCCGGCTCAACGTGGCAGTTGGATGCTTTCTGAAGTCCGGTGAAACATAGCCTATCTTTATTTTTCCTCGATGCAGCCCGGTCTGCTCGAAGGCTGGGCATACAGCTGGTTTAACGCGTTCAGTAATACGTGCCGCAATATTGCGCGCCAGCGTAAAGCGGCTAGCCGGAGACAAGGGCAAGGCAAAGGAGTGGAAAAGCAATGCGCGTTCGTTCAGTGTTGCGCTGTGTTGAGCAGAGGCGGTGAGCGCTTCAATTTCCTCGCCAAGTTTTTGCCAGTGGCTCCAGTCGCAGAGGCTCAGGCGCAGTGCCTGCTTGAGCAGGTAAATCACCTGCGGATTGAATTCATGCAATTGACCGCCCGAGCGCGCGGCAGCGGCCAGCTTGTTTTGCTCAAAGGCGGCGGGGTCCAGCGATTGCGCCGTGTTCAAGGCTTGCTGTGCCTCGGCAAAACGCTGCAACATGGAAAGTGCCAGGCCGTGCCCGAAATGTGCCTTGGCCATGGCCGGTTGTATTGCCAGCGCCCGCGTGTAAGCAGCAAGGGCTGGCTGCCATTGTTCAAGCGCGAGCAGAGTTTCGCCAAGATTGAAGTGCGCATGCTCCCAGTTTGAATGCGCGGTGGCCAGCTGCCGGTTGTTATGCAGCGCCTCCTGTAAACTGCCCAGACTGAGCAGCAAGGCACCGCGGTTTAGCAAGGCTGAAGCGTGCTCGGGATGGTGCTTGAGCAGCAGGTCGTAGTGTTCCAGCGCAGCAGTGGAATCGCCGGCTTGCTCCAGCACAATCGCCATGTTCAGCAGCAAAGCGGCGTCACCGGGTGCCAGCGTTAAGGCTTCGCGGTAAACCTGTATGGCCTCCTGCGGTTTGCCCAGATCACACAGCACAACCGCTTTTATATTCCTGGCTTGAAGATGGTGCGGCTCGATGGCGAGTACGCTTTCCAGTGCGTGCAAAGCCTCTTGCAGTTTGTGGCTCTGGTGCAATGCGATTACCAGCAGCAGCCATCCACGAACGTCCTGTGGCTGGTTGGCAGCATATTGTTCGAGCAAAGGCAGTGCCTGTTGGCTTTGACCCTGCTGCAGCAATTTCTCGGCCTGGTTTAACATCAACGCGGGTTTGTGTTTGTCCACCGGATATCCGGCCTGGAAAGAAGTGTTTAAGGCAACTGGATAAACGGGCTTGAAGTTACAGTGGAGGTGGTGTCGTGCTGGCGAAGGCGGCGACACCTTCAATTGATCTGAAATTTCCATCGGTAATTTGGTAGCTCAGGCCAGCGCGAGACGCGCTGGCACCGACAAATAAACCATTGATGGATGTTGAGCATCCACTGCTACATATATTGGGGTAACCGGAAGTTGAAGTTATGTTTACCCCCGCGTTATTGAAAGTTGCGCCACTTCGGTTGCTGGTGCCACCGGTAAGCGTGAAGCTATCGGTAGCATTTCCCACGGTCATGTTGATGCCAACATTGATTGTAGAAAAATCGGCGCTGATACTTCCCGCAACTTTCCAGCCAGTTGAGCCATCCGATGAAGTCGGGTTGGTGTAGCCCATCAGGTTGTAAGTTGCCGTACCGGATGTGGGCATGGCTGCTGTTGGCAGTCCAACGACGTAGTGGAAGACACCCGGCTGCAATGGAAGGGTTCCGTTCGTATCTGTATTGCCGTCCCAGCGTCCCCAGCCAATAATGCCGTCGGTTGCAGAAAATGTCATTGCAGCGCTGCCGAGTGCGCCACTTTCGGTACCGTCCGAGTATTTTATCAGCTGGCTTAAATCGTTAAACACAGCATTGACTGGCGACAGTTGAGCGTTGTTGCCGTTAATAGGGCTTTCACGATAGGCATAGGCCATCGTATAGCCACCACCTGAAGTCAATTTTGGCAAAGCAGGCAGCTGGGGTATGGCCTCAGTGGTACTGGTGATGGGCTGGATGGTGGCAGGGGGGGTGCGCGGCTGTTCATTGGTGCTGGCGGGCAGGGTGTTGGCACTGGCGACAAATGCCGCGCGCCCGCTGGTGACCAGCAGAATGCCGGCGTTGTTGCTCAGCAGCACGGCGCCTTCGCCCACGCTCACAACCAGGCCGTCTTCGCGGAGCTCGGCTTTGTAACCGGTGCCGCGAATGCCGATGGTGGCGGTTGCGGTGTTGACTTTGTAGGAGTCTCTGTTGGTATGGCCTATGCTGCCGGTAATTGCGCGCAGGCTGCCCTTCAGCAGGCTGAAAAATCCTTTTTCCGAACCGTCTGTTTTGTTCTTGAAGTTGTACTGGTCGACGCGGAATACCGTGTTGGGCTGCAGGGAAACAAAGCCGCCATCGCTGAAGCGCAACTGGACGCGCGCGCCCGGGGCAGTGTTAATCGCATCGCCTTCGCTGATCTGTGATCCTTTGCTTAACGCGCGGCGACTTCCGTCAGCCGTCACCGCTTCCACCCTGCCAATCGCAAAATCAACTTGTCCGGCAGCAACGGCAAATCCTGTCATCGGGTAGGCGGCGGAAATGAGGCCCAGTAACATTGCCTGTCTGGTCAACCTGAAGCGGGGCTGTTTGGGGTGCATGATTTTATGTTCTCCGTTCTTGCTTATTCGAAATCGCGGCGTGCAGAGATGGCGATCACGGTGCGATCGTATTTGTTGATGACGATGTTGGAATTATTGCTGGTGTAGGCAACGCTGGGGCTGATCGTCCACGCTTTTGCGGGTATATAGTTCATGCTGATTTTAAGGTCGTATTGCGTATCGCTGCGTTTTACCAGAAACAGCGTGTCGCTTCCGTCATGCATGCGGGCTTCCATACTGGCGGAGGCAAGCAGTGCGAGGCTGTCACCGAGCTTGTGTTCAGCACCGATACGGCCGCCGTAAAGCGTGTTGCCCAGATAGGCGACGCCGCTCTGGCGGGGTTTTTCGGCACCTGCATAAATACCGGTATAGATGACAGTGGCTGAGTTGCTGCCTAGCGAGGTGGCGTACGCACCGCCCAGTACATAGCGGTCAGCGTCGCGGGTGGTCTGGGTGGGGTAGCTGAGGCTGCTGTATTGCAGATAGCTGCTGAGCTGGCTGCCGCTGTTCAGGTTGCGTTGCCACTGCCCGGTCATGCCTATCGCATCGCGGTAGCGCACGTTGTCCAGCGCAAAGCTTTGAAGCTGCAATACGGCGAGATAACTGTCTTTTCCGCTGCCCAGGCTGATACCCACATTGGCATCGGCATTGCCGGTATTGAATTCCAGCTGTGTTGCATTGTTACGCTTGCTGATGTTGGCACCGCCTACCAGTGCCAGCTCGCTTTTAAGCTCATTGCGCAGACTGAAGCCGGTTGCAATGCTGCCAAAGGTGTCGCTGTTTGCGACGCCTGCCGCATTCAAATTCATCAGCGCGCCGCCAAACAGCGGAACCGCAATCTGCCTGTTGCTGGTGGCGCTGTTGACGTTGCTGTCACTGCCCGCCATCACTTCCACATAAGCACGCAGAGAGAACTTTTTGGCGGCGATGCCGGTTTCGATGATGTCCAGATATTTTTGTATGGTCGCGCTGACTTCTTTGGGCGGATTCTGTTTTTGCACGGTTTCAAACTCTTCTTTGGAAGCGCTGATTTCACCCGCGGCCAGATAGGCGCGGGCAATTTCAGCGCGTGCCTGCAGATGATTGGGCCTGACTGCCAGGACGCGTTCCAGTGCAAAGATGGCTTCGTTGATTTTGCCGCTGTCGAGGGAGGCGATGCCCAGCAGATAATCGAACTCGGGATCACCGGCAAGCTCCGACTGGTAAGGGGTAAGCAGGGCGTAGGCCTGTGCCGCATTGCCTGCCTTAAGGGCTGCGGCGGCAGCCTGGATATTTTGCTGTCGGGAAGTATTGCTGCTGTCAGCAATCGTGTTGCGGCTTGCGGCACGGGGAGCCGACTGTGCAAATGAACTGCCTGTAGTCAGGATGGCAATGCAAAGCAATGCACAGAATTTGTTCAGCAATCGATAGTGCATCATCATTGCCTGCTCCCCGGCTCTGGATATTAATTTTTGTCAGGATATATCGGAAGAACCCGATGGTCAATGCCGGCGGAAGTGGAAGGCCCTTGAATGCGGGTACGGGGTCAGTCTTGACAGCGGGCGGGCAGAGGCATAGAGTCTTTGCATGGCACGCCCTATACGACTTGAATTCCCCGATGCAATTTACCATGTCACAACCCGTGGCAATGAGGGAGCGGATATTTTTGTGGACGATCAGGATCGTCAGCTGTTTCTGACGGTGCTGGGCGAGGTGGTGTCGCGCTCAGGCTGGATAGTGCATGCTTACGTGCTGATGAATAATCACTACCATATCCTGCTTGAGACTCCGAATAGCAATCTGTCGCGCGGCATGCGCCAGCTCAACGGTGTGTATACCCAGCGTTTCAACAGTCTTCATGGTTCAACTGGCCGCGTGTTTCAGGGGCGCTTCAAGGCGGTTCTGGTGGAGCGTGCTCATGCCCTGCTTGAGCTGTGCCGTTATATCGTTCTGAACCCTCTTCGCTCAAAAGCAGTAAAAAATATCAGCCGTTACCGCTGGAGCAGCTACCGCGCTACCGCGGGTGAGGTGCAGGCGCCGACATGGTTGAGCACCGGCTGGATACTGGCGCACTTTGGCCGCAGCAGCAATGTGGCCCAGCGCAAATATGCGGAATTTGTCGAGGCGGGAATCGGTCTTGCATCACCTTTGTCCAAAGTCAAATCGCAGATCCTGCTGGGGAGTGCTGGCTTCGTTAAAAAAATGAAGCAGCGCCTGCTGGGCAAGGCGGATAGCAGGCGTGACAAGAAAAGGCCCGGGCGACCCGTTTTGGGAACGTTGTTTCCGCTGAAAGTCAGGAACGAAAAAACCCAGCGTAACGAGGCAATCAGACGTGCCTACCAGAAATTTGGATACACCATGGCCGAGATTGCTGACGCGGCGCAGGTGCATTTTTCAACGGTGAGCAAAGTCATCAAGCTGGGCGAACAGGCAGGCTGATTTTGCGATGCACTGCGAAACTAAAAGAGGCAGGGATTTCTCCCTGCCTCTTTTGTTTTGTGAGTCGTAAATCGAATTTTACAGTTTGATGGTTTCACCTATGTTCATGGCCTTGACTTTGGCTTTGCTTCCTTCAGCTTTAACCGCCTTTTCCAGAGCCTGGGGCGTACCGGTGAGAATCGGGAAAGTGCCAAAGTGCATCGGGATCACCATGCCCGGATTAACCAGTTTTACTGCTTTTGCAGCACGCTCGGGTCCCATGGTGAAGTGGCCGCCGATGGTTGCGAGCATCACATCCACTTTGTGAAATTGCGATATCAGCGCCATGTCGCCGAACACATCGGTGTCGCCGGTGTGATAGATGGCCGGGCCATTTTTCACTGTGATCAGGAACCCGCCCGGGTTGCCGCCGTCATGGATGTGTTTCGCCCCTTCCGCTTCTGCAACGGTAGAGCTGTGCACTGCGGGAACGAAAGCGATCTTGACCTCGCCATCCAGCAGGGTCAGTTCGCCGCCAAAGTTACCCATCGTGCCCATGCCGGTCTGTTCTGCCGGGTAGCCGCCATATTGCGCCATGGCTTTGCCCAGATCAAAAGTGGAAACCAGCTTGGCGCCGGTCGCCTTGGCTAAGGCCACGCTGTCGCCGATGTGGTCGCCATGGCCATGGGTAAGCAGAATCAGATCTGCCTTGGTGATCTTCGCCAGATCTTCCTTGCCATTTTTATTTGCCGGATTGGTGATCCACGGGTCTATCAGCAGCACTTTGCCGGAAGGGGTGGTGAGCTTGAAAGCGGCATGGCCATACCAGGTCAATTCGCTATTGGCGGCGAGTGCGGCAAGCGGGGTGGTTAGCAGTAAAGCCAAGAGCAGTTTCCTGATTACGTTTAGCATAAACATGTGAACTCCTTTCGTTGGTTGGAAAAACAGTGGTTAAATTTTCGCACCGGCCGCCAGTGCGCGCAAACGGCTTTGCTCGAGTTGTGCCGAATCAGTTGTGACCAGCCAGCCTTGCAGGTTTTCCAGCACCAGTCCGGTCAATGCGTGGATCCAGTCCGGACGCTCGTTCAGGCAGGGGATGTAATGATATTCTCCGCCGCCCGCGTGCTGGAAATCCTCCCTGCCTTCCTGTGCGATCTCTTCCAGCGTTTCGAGGCAGTCGGCGACAAAACCGGGACAGACAACGTCCACGCGTTTGGTTTTTTGCTTGCCCAGCTGTTTCAGGGTGGCGGTGGTGTAGGGCTTGATCCACTCTGCCTTGCCGAAGCGCGACTGGAAGCTGACGGTGTATTGCTCCTTGTTTAAGCCCAGCTCTTCGGCAATCAGGCGGCCGCTTTTCAGGCATTCGCAGTGGTAGGGATCGCCCTTGTCCAGGGTGTAACGCGGCACGCCGTGGAAGCTCATTACCAGCTTGTCGGGGCGTCCATGCAGCGTCCAGTAGTCGCGGATATTCTGCGCGGTGGCTTTGATATAGGCCGCGTCATCATGAAAGTGTTTGATGCTGCGCACGGCTGGCATGTTGCGCATTTTCTGCAACTCGGCGAAGACCGCATCCAGTGCGGTAGCCGTGGCGCTGGCGGCATATTGCGGGTATAGCGGCACCAGTAATATGCGCTGGCAGTTTTGTGCCTTGAGTTTTTTCAGCACGTCGGGAATGGAAGGGTTGCCGTAGCGCATCGCATACTCAACCACCACCGGTGTGTCTTTTGTTTTTTCGCCGAGATAGCCCTGTAGCAGGGTGGTCTGGCGCTCGGTGTGGACTTTGAGAGGGGAGCCTTCGGGCATCCAGATGCTGGCGTATTTGGCCGCAGATTTCTTGGGGCGCGTGTTGAGTATGATGCCATTGAGGATGAGCCACCATAGCAACCGGGGAATTTCCACCACGCGCGGATCGCCCAGAAATTCGCGCAGATAGGGTTTGACGGCTGCGGCCGTGGGCGCTTCCGGCGTACCCAGATTGATCAGCAAGACGGCAGTTTTTTCGCCGCTGCCATGGGAGTAAGAGGGTTCGGTTTGATAGCGCATAATGTTTTGGCAGTGCCGTTATGGGTAGGTTTGCGAGTCGCCCTGATAGTTGGCGAGTTTATATAAGTATTTGATTTTATTGAATATTTAACAATTTCTCATGCTCTGCCACGATGCCTAATATTGAGACAGGGCATTGCTGAGCAGCTTGGCGGTGACATCCACGATGGGCACCACTTTTTCGTAATTCATGCGCTTGGGGCCCACCACCGCGAGCGTGCCGACTATCTTTCCGTCTGCGCCATAGGGTGCGCTGACCACGCTGCATTCATCCAGTTCGGCCAGGCCCGATTCCTTGCCGACAAAAATATGCACGCCGGGTGCATGGCGGCCGGCATCCAGCAGTTGCAGCAGTTCGGTCTTCTGTTCAAAAACATTGAACAGGCCGCGCAATTTATTCATATTGGAAGACAGGTCATTGATGTGCAGCAATTTGCTTTCACCGCTGATCACGTAGTCTTCGTTTCTGCGCGCCATCACCGCATCGCTGGCGGCCATCGCCGCGGCCATCAGCACGTGCAGTTCATGCTGCAGCTGATGCAGTTCGCCCTGCACCCGCTGGTGGATATCCTGAAACGCGCAATCGGCATAGTGCTGGCTTAAAAAATTGCCGGCTTCGGTCAGTTGCGACTGGGTGTAATCCTTGTGCGTCAGCAGCACGCGGTTTTCCACTTCGCCATCCGGCATCACAATAATCAGCAGCACTCTTTTTTCGGACAAGCGCAGAAATTCAATCTGGCGCACGGTGATTGCGGCACGTCTGGGTGTGGCCACCACGCCTGCGTAGTGGGTAAGCTCTGACAGCAGGTTGGAGGTCTGGGTCAGCAGGCGTGAGGTATTGTCGGGCTGGAGCTGGCTTTCGAGTTTCTGCACGCGCGCGCTATCCAGCGGCTGTACCACCATCAGCGTGTCGATAAACAAGCGGTAGCCCAGCGCTGTTGGCACACGTCCTGCGGAAGTATGCGGGCTGACCACCAGACCCATTTCCTCCAGATCGACCATTACATTACGTATGGTGGCCGGGCTGACTTCCAGGCCGGAATACTGCTGCAACGCGCGCGAACCCACCGGCTGTCCATCGCTGATATAGCGATCCACCAATGTTTTTAACAGGATTTGTGCGCGGTCATTAAGCATCTGTCGATTCTAACATTCTTCCGGAGCGGGTTAGCTGGTTCAAGTGAATTTCGATTTGCGCGCAGATAATGGGTGTCGTTCAATTCATCTGTGTCGCTTTGTCTGGTGCGATACTTCTGGCGCAATACTGAAGTCATAAACCGGCGTTGTAGGTTAAGATTGCGCAATTAGCGGGTAAATTCAAGTCATGATTAAATTGTTCTATTTTATGAAACTGGCCGAGGCTGCGGCGTTGATCAAGGGTGGCAATGAGGTCGTCTTTTCCCGAAAGCAAAGTAAATACTGAAGATGACAGAGCCTCAAGCCAATAATCCGCTGCACGGCATCACGCTGGAGCAGATCCTGAACCACCTGGTTGCCCGGTATGGCTGGGCCGAAATGGGCAGGTTGATCGAAATTCGCTGTTTCAACAGCGATCCCAGCATTAAATCCAGCCTGAAGTTTCTGCGCAAAACGCCGTGGGCAAGGGCCAAGGTAGAAGAATTGTACCTGCGCTCAGTCAGCTAGCCCTTGCACGCGGCAAGATTGCCACCCCACAATCCGTTATAATTCGCGCCCTTAATATTTCCTGACTGACACCATGAGCGTATTCGCGTGGATTATGACCGCAAGCATAGGCGGCGGCCTGTTGAGCGTGATGGGCGCCGCGCTGCTGGCACTCAATACCCGCTCACTGCGCTATGTGGGTGTGATGGTCAGCTACGCCATCGGCGCGCTGCTGGGTGCGGTATTTCTCGATATTCTGCCTGAGGCAATCAAACTCACCTCCAATGTGGCCGCGTTTAGCGCAACCTTGCTGGGCGGCATACTGCTGTTTTTTATTCTCGAAAAACTGGTTTTGTGGCGGCATTGCCATCATGACCATTGCGAGGCTCATGAACCCAAGGTCGAGGCTGCACACGACCACGGGCGCAGCGGCCTGATGATCATGGTGGGCGATACCTTCCATAATTTTGTCGACGGCGTGATTATTGCAGCGGCATTCCTCACGGATATCCAGCTTGGCATCGTCACCTCGATGGCAATTATTGCGCACGAGATTCCGCAGGAAGTGGGCGATTTTGCGATCCTGCTGCATTCCGGCTATAGCAAGGTCAAAGCGCTCAAACTGAATCTGATCTCCAGCTTCGCGTCGGTGGCCGGTGCGATACTGGGATACTTTACGCTGCAGACCATGCAGGTGTGGATACCCTCGCTGCTGGCCCTGGCGGCGGCCAGCATGATCTATGTGGCGGTGGCCGACCTGATCCCCGGCTTGCATAAACGCACACAGCTGCGCGATACCGTGCAGCAAGTGTTGCTGATCTTGCTGGGGGTAGGTTCGGTGGCGCTGATGGGTATTCTGCTTCACGAGTAAAATTCTTTATCCACAGATAAGCAGATTGCTCAAGATTTAAAGCCTTTCTTGAATGTTAATCTGTGGATAGTACTTCTATGTTTTTTTGGTATTGAGTCATGAACAAGCAAAATAATCCACCCAAAGTCGGTTTTGTATCGCTGGGCTGTCCCAAGGCAACGGTTGATTCCGAGCGCATCCTCACGCAATTGCGTGCCGAGGGTTATCTTATTTCCAGCAACTATCAGGACTCCGACCTGGTGGTGGTGAACACCTGCGGTTTTATCGATAGCGCGGTGGCAGAGTCGCTGGATGCGATCGGCGAAGCGCTGGCGGAAAATGGCAAGGTGATCGTCACCGGCTGTCTGGGTGCGAAAGGCGATGTGGTTAAAAATGCGCATCCCAAGGTGCTGGCCGTTACCGGCCCGCACGCCACTGAAGAAGTGATGGAGGTTGTGCATCAGCATCTGCCCAAGCCGCACGATCCCTATAGCGATCTGGTGCCCGCGCAGGGCATACGCCTCACGCCCAAACATTTTGCCTACCTGAAGATTTCCGAGGGCTGTAACCATCGCTGCACCTTCTGCATTATTCCGTCATTGCGCGGCGACCTGGTGAGTCGCCCGGTGGGCGAGGTGATGCAGGAAGCGCAGAATCTGGTGAGTGCAGGCGTCAAGGAATTGCTGGTTATTTCGCAGGACACCAGCGCCTATGGCGTGGATGTGAAATACCGCACCGGCTTCTGGGGTGGCAGGCCGCTCAAGACTCGCATGACCGAGCTGGCGGTTGCGTTGGGTGAACTCGGGGTCTGGGTGCGACTGCATTATGTCTATCCCTATCCGCATGTGGACGAGGTCATTCCACTGATGGCGGCAGGCAAAATACTGCCTTATCTGGATATTCCATTTCAGCACGCCAACAAGCGTATCCTCAAGCTGATGAAGCGCCCGGCCAATGCTGAAAACGTGCTGGAACGCATCAAGAAATGGCGTGAAATTTGCCCGGATATTACGTTGCGCAGCACCTTTATTGTCGGCTTCCCCGGCGAGACGGAAGAAGAGTTTGAGGAGCTGCTCGACTTCCTGGAAGAAGCACAGCTGGATCGTGTTGGCGCTTTTATGTATTCCCCGGTTGAGGGTGCGGTAGCGAATGAATTGCCCGATCATGTTCCGCCTGCGGTGCAGGAAGAGCGGCTGGGAAGACTCATGCAGTTGCAGGCCGAAATCAGCGCCGAACGTCTCAAGCGCAAGATCGGCAAGACTATGCAGGTGCTTGTCGACGAAGTGGACGAAGAGGGCGCCATCGCCCGCAGTTCAGCCGATGCGCCCGATATTGACGGCGTGGTTTATATCAACGAAGGCCAGGAGCTTGAAGTTGGCCAGCTGGTAAACGTGCGCATTACCGACTCGGACGAACATGATCTGTGGGGCGAGCTTATTTAAGGTCAGCTGAGGATAGTTGTCAGGATTGCTGCATTTTCCCCGATTCAAGAAGCTGTGATGTTTGCCGATAGAAAGACTGTGCGGGAAACAACGGACTTGATGCCAGGGAGGCAAACATGAAATATCCAGTGCTGATTATATTGATGATGGTATTGATTCCTGTATTTGCATTATTTGTTCTGGTCAGAGTGGCGCAAGCGGCGCTTGAAATATTCCTGTTTCGCGAGCACGACATACGCAGGGAACACCAGCCGGATTGATGTAAATTGTAAAAATATATTTGGAATAAAAATAACCTGAAAATTGTCCCCGGTTTGTAATTGTTCAGCGTGCCAGCCGGCAAATAAGATATAAGCAATTGATTTTAAATCTGCTTGAAAGAATATTGTCCTTCCCTTGTTCTTTGCTACATTAGAGTTCTCTAATTATTTGATATTTCAAGAGTAATTGTCATAAAAAGATATCCATGTTATGTTTCACCCAGCTTGAATTCTGAGCTATGAGTCCAGGTTTGTGCTACTTACTCTTTAATTTCTGAGGACGGATATATTTTTGGAAGTGTATATCTGTACTGATTATAAAAAACCCCTGAAATGGCTGAGCGTATCGCTGGTTGACTTCATTTTTGAACATCATTAATAAAATTGAGGAGACGGTAATGGTTTTTTTTAAGAAAATTGTTTTAATGAGTGCAGTACTTGCATTGGCTGGACTGACCGGTTGCGCAACGAAAAGTGACAAGGCCGGATATGCTGAAAATGTTGTTTACCATGTAAACGATTCAGTAGTGGCTGGCGCAGCGATGAATAACATCAAAAATCATCTTAATGCCAACCCTCAGGCCAAAATCGTGCTGGTCACTCATGGCAAGGGCATCGACTTCCTGCTTGAAGGCGCAATGGATGACAAGGGCAATCCCTATAACGTCCGTGTTCAGGAACTGAAAGCCAAAGGCGTGACATTTGACGTGTGCAACAACACGCTGGTTGGCCGCAAGATCGATCCAAAAACAGTATTGCCGGAAGCTGTTATTGTTCCGTCTGGTGTGGCTGAAGTGGCCAAGCTGCAATCCCAGAAGAACTTCGCTTACGTAAAACCGTAAGCGCTGGGCAAGGCTAGAAAAAAAGGCGGCGTAAGCCGCCTTTTTCTTTGCCTGAAAAAAATATCAGGATTCAAACAGCGGAAGAAAAGACCGTTTTCAGGTGACATCAACCGCAAATTGCAGCGCCAGTTCAGAGTCTTCCCGTGCCTGCGCAATAATTTGCTCGGCATCGTCAGGGTCAATACCGAGTGCCTGCCAGTCAGCATTATCGAGCACAGGAGAAACATGTTCAGCCATCCCCAGTGAAGGCACGATTTTTTCTGCGATAAAGATCATGCGCGCAAGCAGGTGTTCGGGGGCGGCTTCCGGCGTGTGATGGTGGCGCAGTATGGTCACGATGTCGTCGGGCAATTTCCAGTGTCGTGCCAGTTCCGCGCCCAGCTCATCATGGCAAATATCCAGCATCGACCGTTCGATCTCAATTGCCGGGGTTTCAGGGGCGGCTGCCATTGCGGCATGCAGCGCATCGCTGCGTTTGGGGTCGAGCATGGCCAGTGCCAGAAAACCGATGTCATGCAGCATGCCGGCCAGTATCACCTGGTCTTCTTCCGGCCGTATGGCACGCGGCATGGCGCGGGCCATGGTTAGCATGGTGAACGCGACGCCCAGATTGTGCAGCCATAAATCCTGAAGTTTGAGCTTGCCGGAGGGAAGTTGGGTTTTGAGAGCGGCAATGGAAATGCAAGTGGCCACGGATTTGATTTTTTTAATCCCCAGCAGCATGGCCGCTTCTTTGACAGAATTTACTTTTTTGCTGGAAGTGCCGAGCATGGGTGAATTGGCCAATGCAATGGTTTTTGCCAGAATTTGCGGGTCCTGTTCAACCAGGCGCAGCAGCTGACGCTCGCCCGCATCGCTATCGGTATCCAGCGTGAGCAGTTTTTGTGCAATCACCGGCATGACGGGCAGGGCATGCAGGTTTTTCAGGGCTTCGCGCAGCTTGACGGGAGCGATCGCTGGCGTGGCCGGTTTTTCATTTTTAACTGTCGCAGGGGTTTGGGCGGTCAGTTGTTTGATGCTGTTCTCGAGCATACTCATGCGTTGGTATGCGGCGCCCAGCCGTGTCACCATCAGATTCAGAAAAGCCTTGGCAAAGCAGGCCTGAAAGCCGTTGCTGGCCTGCAGCAAGGCCGACTCGTCGATCTCGATCAGCTTGAGATCGGTGAGCGTGGTGACGGTAGCGAGTCTCACCTGCCGGGCAGTATCGAGATAGGCTATTTCACCAAAGCAATCGCCATTGCCCAGACGGTTGACCTCGGCGCCCTGTTTGCTCACCAGGGCCTGGCCACTGACGATGAAATACAGGCTGCTGCTTGGATCGCCTTCCTTGACGATTTTTTCTCCTTTGGCTTTTTCATGCCAGCGGCAGATACCGACAACCTCCCATACTTCGGTGTCGGTAAAGCCAGAGAAGAAGGCCAGATTGCGCAGGATTTTAAAGCGCGAGCTGTCGAAACGCACTTCATCCAGCCGCGCTTTCTGCGGGAAGGCGGTCGCCAGATCGTCACAGAAGTCTTTCCATGCGTTATAGCGCATTTCCTTGTCGGCGTGCATGGCGCGGTGCACGGCGAAACGCAAAAGTTGCGGAATATCCTGGCGGCGATTTTCCAGTGGCAGGGCTTCACCCTGCAGTTTCTGGTACACAAGCTCTTCGCTGCTCTTGGCGGTAAACGGCAGCATGCCCGTCAGCAACTGGTATGCCATCACGCCCACCGCATAGACATCCGACTGCATGGTCGGGCGTGACTGGCGAAAATGTTCCGGCGCCATAAACGGCAGCGTGCCCACTGTGTCTACCTGCGTCAGGTCCGAGTTGGTCAGGAAGGCGGCGCCAAAGTCGGAAATCTTTACCGAGTTATCGGCACAGAGCAGGATATTGGAGGGTTTGATATCGCGGTGCAGCACCCCCATTTTGTGTGCATAGTCGAGGGCATTGCATACCTTGAACAATATATCGACCACGCGATCGAGCGAAAGCAGTTTGTCAAAGGTGGTGTGCTGTTTTAAGGTGCCGCCCGATACGTATTCCATCACCAGGTAGTCAAACTCTTCGGTGGTGCCGGCTTCAATAATTTGCACAATAAAGGGATGTTTGAGCTTGCCGGCCAAACGCGTTTCATTGAGCCACATCCTGCGATTGCGGGCACCGTCATCATTGTGGTCAAACTGGGTTAAACGGGTAAGTTTAAGCGCGACATCGCGTTGCAGATAGTTGTCATAGGCAAGATGGACTTCCCCCGTGGCACCTCTGCCCAGCTCCTGCTTCATGGCAAAACGGTTACGGAAGGCTTCGTTCGGGTTGGCCATGGTAAGTTGTCGCTGGCATGTTCAGGTGTACCTCAAAATGACAGCCGATTTTTAGTCAGTGCCGCACTGCAAATAAGGAGTTTTAAAATATTCAATTTAATCAATTAGTTGCAATGTTGTTGTGTTTGCTGGACTTGTCGTCCCCGCAGCATCCGGAAATACACTAATGCTGCTGCTTGTTGCTTTCAGCCAGCAGCAGTTTCCGGTTGGCGGCGCCCAGCCTGGCAATCATGATGTTAAGAAACGCCTTGGCAAAGCAGGCTTGCAATCGATCGCTGGCTTGCTGCAGGGAGTCGCCCTGTATCTCGATCAGGTTGATGTCACTGCTGGCCGTCACCGTGGCCAGGCGCACATGGCGCACCTCATCAAGATAGGCGATCTCGCCAAAGCAATCCCCTTTGCTCAGGCGGCTTAGTTCAACGCCACTTTTTGTGACAACGGCATCGCCGCCTATGATGATATAAAAGCTGTTGCTGACTTCACCTTCATCAACAATGTGTTCATTGGCTTTGCGTTGTTGCCAGCGGCTTATACCCACAGTCTCCCAGACTTCGATATCCGAGAAATTGGCGAAAAAAGACAGGTTGCGTATGGTGCCGAAAAGTGAGCTGTCGAACCGCACCTCCTCCGGACGTGCCACCTGCGGAATGGCTGCTGCGAGATCGTCGCAGAATTCCTTCCACGTGGTGTAGCGATGTTCTTTGTCCGGATGCATGGCGCGGTGTACCGCGAAGCGCAAAGACTGGGGGATGTCCTGGCGACGTTTCTCCAGAGGCACCGCTTCGCCATGCAACTTTTGATAAATCAGCGCATCTTTTGACGTGGCATTAAAGGGCAGTGCTCCGGTGAGTAACTGGTAGGCCATCACGCCCACGGCATATATGTCCGATTGAATTGTAGGGCGTGACTGGCGGAAATGTTCGGGTGCCATAAAGGGCAGGGTACCTACCGTATCGACCTGGGTAAGATCGGAGTTGAGCAAAAAGGCTGAGCCGAAATCGGAAATTTTGACCGCATTGTCACCGCCCAGCAGTACGTTTGAAGGCTTGATGTCGCGGTGCAATACGCCTGTTTTATTCGCATAGTCCAGGGCGTTGCATACTTTGTAGAGGATGTCGATGAGGCGGTCAAGCGGCAGCAGTTTGTCCGGCGTGGTGTATTGCTTGAGCGTGCCACCGGAGACATATTCCATCACCAGATAGTCAAATTCTTCCGAGTTGCCATACTCGATGACGTTCACAATAAAAGGATGCCTGAGTTTGCCTGCCAGACGTGTTTCATTTAGCCACATTCTGCGGTTGCGAACGCCGTCTTCATCATCTTCAAACAGGCTTAACTGGGTCAGCTTGAGTGCAACAACTTTGTGCAGAAAATTGTCATAAGCAAGATAGACCACGCCGGTGGCACCTTTGCCCAGCTCGGTTTTCATGTCAAAACGAGTACGGAAGTTGTCTGTTTTATTTACCATTTAAATTGTGTCGAAGTAAATTGTGTCGGGTCTGTTTATCAAAATTAATCTGGCTATCAGTATTTGTCCGGCGCCGGCATTTGGCGGCATGAAAAAATATCGGTTGTTGCTGCATTCTATCACCAGGTCTGGCATAAGCAATTGATGCCGGGCGGTTGCTTGCCTGCCTGTGTCGTACTTTATCGCCGCCTGCTACAATGGCACGCATGACACTTTATATGTTCCTTGCCATCGGCTCTGGCGCAGCCATAGGCGCATGGTTGCGCTGGGGTATGGGCCTGTGGCTCAATCCCGTATTGCCCCAAATGCCGTTGGGCACGCTTGCTGTCAACCTGGTCGGTGGCTATCTTATCGGGCTTGCCGTTGCATTTTTTATGCAGCATCCGGGTTTGTCCCCGGAATGGCGTTTGCTGGTCATCACCGGTTTTCTCGGCGGCCTTACCACTTTTTCCACTTTTTCGGCTGAAACCGTGGCCTTGCTGTTGCGCGGCCAATACTTATGGAGCGCTGCAATCATCGCCGCGCATCTGCTGGGCTCGCTGGCAATGACGGTGCTGGGCATGCAAACATTTAAATGGCTACACTCATAGGGGCACCCATGAAAAATATTTACCTCAAATTCTATGTGGCCGAAAAACAGCGCCACAACGGTACACTGGTATATGAGTGGCTGCTGGACGAGGCCAGAAAACTTGGCGCACCGGGTGGCAGCGCGTTCCGCGCCATTTCAGGTTTCGGCAGGCATGGTCGTATGCACGATGACACTTTCTTTGAGCTGGCAGGTGAACTTCCGGTGCAGGTCGAGTTCGTGCTGGACGAAGCCCTGGCTGATAAGCTGATGGATGGTTTGCGGGTGCTCAAGTTGAACCTTTTTTTCGTGCGCTATGCGGTGGAAGCAGGTGTAATTTAAAGTTGGGCAGGAATAGCGTGGCTTGTTTTTATACAGGAGCTGTCCCAAAAAATGGCGACAGAAATGTCGCCGTATTTTTAACTGCCCGAACCAGGTTAACCGTACATTCTCTTCAGAAATAATTCCACATCGACCTCGGCAAGTTCCGCGGGAAACGACCGTTGTTTGTGTTCCGCTACAAGTTGAGTCATGGCTACAGCCGGATTCCAGCCCGAACACATGATTTCATCAGCGTATCCTGCCGTTGCGGCCTGGTCGTGCTCGATATTGCCCTGACACATGTTCATGATCATGATACCCATGGCACACCTCCGCTTATGACTGTTAAGGTTGAAACGCAACCTTGTAAATATATTAACGGCAATCCACGCCAGAAGTTTACTTTGAATTTTTGGAAAGTATGGGTAAATGTCGTCGGTCATGCGCTGTCATTGGTATCCGTGTCTTTGCTCATAAAACTGGATTTGGACGAGCGGATAGAAATGCAGTACAGGTGGTGTGTCGCTTAAGGACAATAGCCGCGCAGTGATTGCTACAGCACCAGCACGCTGCCTGCACAGGTCTGCGCCTGTTCCAGACGGGCGAGTGCGGGTTGCAGATTGAGGCCGGTTTTTTCCTTGAGTGCACTGGCCTGCTCCTTGAGGTCGCCCAGTGCAATGTTGACGGGCTCTCCGGTCGCTGCGAAGGCAATGGTGTTGCCGCTGTCGCAGGACGGGAAGGCCAGTGCGCGACCATCAAAAGCCTTGCTGATGCGCTCTACACTTTCTTTGAAACCGTGGCTGCGGCCTAGCAGATTGACGGCCATAATTCCCTTGTCACTCAGGTGCGCGCGCACCGCCTGATAGAAAGGCAGGGTGTCAAGCCCACCGGCACGCGCATCCTCATCGAAGCCGTCCACCAGTATCAAATCCCAGGTCTTGTCGCTGTTCACGACATAATCAAGACCATCCGCAATGACCATGTTGATACGCAAAGGATCATCCGGCAGCTTGAAAAAATGCCGCGCAGCCGCCACGACATTGGGCTCGATCTCCACCACCGTAAGCTTGTCCAACGGGTAATTGCGATACAGAAACTTGGTCAGCGAGGCCGCCCCGAGTCCTATCAACAAAACTTTGCGCGGAAAATGTCCCTCGTCGCGCAGCAACAGGCTGGCCATCATTTCCTTGGTGTAGTCCAGCTCCAGGTGCCACGGGCGCGCAATGCGCATCGCGCCCTGTATCCACTCGGAACCAAAATGCAGGGTGCGTACGCCGGATTCTTCACGGATGTCGATTGAGAATGCCATATTTTATTTAGTTCGAATTGTTTATTAAAAACGGGATAGCTTGTGGGAGCGCAGAATTCTGCGCGATTGTTTTGCCTGGTAATCACCCGATCAACCGGGCTCCTGCGGTTCAGCGTCTGGTGAATCCGGGCTGGTTATGATGTTTTAATCCATTGATTAAGCAACCAGCGCGACCACTCGGTGACTTCGGTTGCTGTCATGCCGATATTGGCCTGCTGTTTTGCCAGTGCATCGCCTGCCGCGCCATGCAAATGCACGGCCAGCAATATTGCATTGTCTGCGCTCAGTCCCTGCGCAATCAGGGCGGCGATCATGCCGCTCAGCACATCGCCCATGCCGGGGCCGCTCATGCCGGGATTGCCGGTATTGTTCAGCCAGGTTTTTCCGTCACGCGTGACGCACATGCTGCCTGCACCTTTTAGCACCACGCTGCAATTCATGCGCTTTGCCAGTTCCTGCGCACTGGCGGTACGCGCGGATTGTATTTCTTCAGTCGTGCTGGCCAGCAGGCGCGCGGCCTCACCCGGATGCGGCGTGATCACGCCGGGTGCTTTGCGGGAGGCCAGCATGCCGCGCAAATCGGGGCGCATCGAGAGGATATTGAGCGCGTCTGCATCCAGCACCAGTGCAACTTCGAGTTTGAGTGCATCGTGCAGAATTTTCTGTGCGATGAGGCTGGTACCCATGCCACAGCCGATTGCGATCACGGTGAGTTTTGGAAGTTTGAGCGCGGCATGCGCCTGATGGAGCATCAGTTCTGCCTGCTGCATGTCGACCCCGGGCGCATTGTCCGCCAGCATACCGACGTGCACGGCACCTGCCCCCAGCTTGAGCGCCGCGCGCCCTGCCAGCAGCACTGCTCCTGCCATGCCATTGGCGCCGCCGATGATCGCCACCGTACCAAACTGGCCTTTGTGGCTATCGCGCGGCCGCGCTGCAAGAAGTGAGGCAACCTGTTTTTGTGTAATGGCAGAGACGCGGGCACTGGTCATGATTTTTTCCTGGAGATGGCAAATTTTTTCCGGATATCTCGAATTGATTTCTAAATATCCCGTATAGGCTGCATTATAATTGCAACTTAACCCACACGCTTGAAAGGACTTCGCCATGTTCCTCACTTCTGCCGGAAAATCAGCTCTGTCATCTTTTCGCCTTGAAAAATTGCGCGCAGCGCTGAAGGCGGCAGCACCCGGGGTAACTGTTGAAGCGACACGGCACTGGTACTTTAGCGAATTGAAGTCGGCGCTGTCGGAAGCTGACAATCAGATGCTGCAACGCCTGTTGGGGCTGGATGCGGAGTCCGGCAAGCTTTCTTCCAGACTGCACAGCCTGCTGGTGGTGCCGCGACTGGGCACTATATCGCCGTGGTCATCCAAGGCGACAGACATCGCGCAGCATTGCGCCCTTCCCGCGGTCAAGCGTATCGAGCGCGGCGTGATGTACTACTTCAAAACACGCAGTGGTCATGCGCTGAGCCGCACCGAGCTGAAAGCCATCACGCCGCTGCTGCATGACCGCATGACCGAATCCGTGGTGACGGATATGGACGGTATCGCGGAAAAGATATTTGCCCATGGCGAACCCCAGCCATTGTCCACGGTGGATGTGCTTGAAGGCGGCAGCACCGCGCTGTCGGTGGCGAACTATGAACTTGGGCTGGCGCTGTCGAATGATGAAATCGATTATCTGGTGGAAAATTTTACCCGGCTGAAACGCAATCCCACCGATGTGGAGCTGATGATGTTTGCGCAGGCCAACTCCGAGCATTGCCGCCACAAGATTTTCAATGCGGACTGGGTGATAGACAACGAGCAGGAGGCGATGACGCTGTTCGGCATGATACGCAACACGCACAAGCTCAGCCCGCAAGGCACCATTATTGCCTATACGGACAATTCATCGGTGATAGCAGGCGCGAGCATCGAGCGTTTCTATCCCAGCCTGGACCGCAACTATGCCTACAGCAAGGAGCTGACGCATACGCTGATGAAGGTGGAAACGCATAACCACCCCACTGCCATCGCGCCGTTTGCGGGGGCGGCGACCGGTGCGGGCGGCGAGATTCGCGACGAGGGCGCCACGGGGACAGGTTCAAAACCCAAGGCCGGTCTGACCGGATTTTCTGTATCCAACCTGAATATTCCCGGCTTTAAACAGGGCTGGGAAGGCAAGCCCTATGGCAAACCCTCGCGTATTGCGTCGGCATTGCAGATCATGCTGGAAGGCCCCATCGGCGGTGCCGCCTTCAACAATGAATTTGGCCGCCCCAACCTGGCCGGTTACTTCCGCACTTATGAGGAGAATGTGAACGGCGAGCGGCGCGGCTACCACAAGCCCATCATGCTGGCCGGTGGCGTCGGCAGCATCTCGGCGCGACACACGCACAAACATGTGTTGCCGATAGGAACCTTGCTGATCCAGCTGGGCGGCCCCGGCATGCTGATCGGCCTCGGCGGCGGCGCGGCTTCCAGCATGGACACCGGCGCCAATGCGGAGAATCTGGATTTTGATTCGGTGCAGCGCGGCAATCCCGAGATGCAGCGCCGCGCGCAGGAAGTGATCGACCGCTGCTGGCAGATGGGCGGTAATAATCCCATCCTGTCGATTCACGACGTGGGGGCGGGCGGCATTTCCAACGCGCTGCCCGAGCTGGTGCATGGCGGCGGTCGCGGTGCGCATTTTGAGCTGCGCAAGGTGCCCTCCGAAGAGCGCGGCATGACGCCAATGCAGATCTGGAGCAATGAAGCGCAGGAACGCTATGTGCTGGCGATACCTCCCGAGCGTCTGGCCGAATTCCAGGCCATGTGCGCGCGCGAGCGCTGCCCGTTCGCGGTGCTGGGCCACGCGATAGAAGCCGACCGGCTGGTGGTGCATGACGAGCAGTTCAGGAACGATGCGGTCGATATGCCGCTCTCGGTGTTGCTGGGCAAGCCGCCCAAGATGACGCGCACAGTCAAGCGCGAGAAGGTCAAGCTGCCCGCTTTCGATAGCAGCAAGATCAAGCTGAAAGACGCGATCACACGCGTGCTGAGCCTGCCCTCGGTGGCCGACAAAACCTTCCTCATCAGCATTGGCGACCGCAGCGTGGGCGGCATGACCGCGCGCGACCAGATGGTGGGGCCGTGGCAAGTGCCGGTGGCCGACGTGGCCGTGACCCTGATGGGTTATGGCACCAATCTGGGCGAGGCCTTTGCGCTGGGCGAGCGCACGCCGCTCGCGGTGCTGAATGCACCGGCTTCGGGGCGCATGGCGGTGGGCGAGGCAATCACCAATATCGCGGCGGGGCGCATTGCAAAAATCGGCGACATCAAGCTGTCGGCCAACTGGATGGCCGCAGCGGGACACCACGGTGAAGATGCGGCGCTGTTTGACACGGTGAAAGCGGTTGGCATGGAGTTGTGTCCGCAATTGGGCATCAGCATTCCGGTGGGCAAGGATTCCATGTCGATGAAAACGAGTTGGACCGAAGGCGAAAACAGCAAGGCGGTGACCGCGCCCCTGTCCTTGATCGTAACCGCCTTCGCGCCGGTTATGGACGCAAGCAGAACCCTTACTCCTCAACTGCAGGCTGACCCCGACAGCGTGCTGCTGCTGATCGATCTCGGCAATGGCAAAAATCGTCTGGGTGGCTCCGCACTGGCGCAAGTGTACGGACAGGTTGGCAATGTGGCGCCGGATCTGGATGCTGCGGAAAAGCTCAAAGCCTTCTTCGACATCATCCAGCGCCTGAACAGCGAGGGCAAGTTGCTGGCCTATCATGACCGCTCCGATGGCGGCTTGCTGGCGGCTTTGTGCGAAATGTCTTTTGCCTCGCATATCGGACTCGATGTAAAACTGGATGCGCTGAAGGGCGATGCGCTCAGCACCCTGTTTAACGAAGAGCTGGGTGCGGTGGTGCAGGTGCGCGGCAGTGAGTTGAAAGCGGTGTTGCAGGCTTGCCATCAGGCCGGTCTGAAAGCGGTGCATGAAGTGGCAACCCTGAACAAGCGCGGCATGTTCAATATCGTACAGGCCGGCAAAAAGCTGTACAGCGAAAACGCGATTGAGCTGCAGCGCATCTGGTCGGCAACCACTTATCAGATGCAGAAACTGCGCGACAATCCGTTATGCGCGCAGCAGGAGTACGACGCCAAGCTTGACGCCTTTGATCCCGGCCTGCACGCCAAACTTACTTACGATCTGAATATCAGTCCTGTGTCAGCGGCGATTCTGAAATCGCGCCCGAAGATGGCAATCCTGCGCGAACAGGGTGTTAACGGCCAGGTTGAAATGGCGGCCGCCTTTGACCGTGCCGGCTTCAACGCGGTGGACGTGCACATGAGCGACATCATCACCGGGCGCGTCAGTCTGGCGGACTTCAAGGGTCTGGCGGCTTGCGGCGGTTTCTCCTACGGCGACGTGCTGGGGGCGGGCGAGGGCTGGGCCAAATCCATCCTCTTCAACCCGCGCGCGCGTGATGAGTTTTCTGCCTTCTTTAATCGCAAAGACACCTTCGCGCTGGGCGTGTGCAACGGCTGCCAGATGATGAGCAATCTGCATGAGATCATTCCCGGTGCGGACAGCTGGGCGCATTTCTCGCGCAACGAGTCCGAGCAATTTGAGGCGCGTTTTGTGATGGTGGAGGTGCAGAAAACACCGTCTATCCTGTTCGACGGCATGGCCGGCAGCCGCATGCCGATCGTGGTGTCGCACGGCGAAGGTTATGCCGACTTTAGCAGCGCCAATAAACTGAAAGCTGCGCAGCCGCTGGTGACTTTGCGTTACGTGGATAACTACGGCAAAGCCACGCAAACCTATCCTTTCAACCCCAATGGTTCTCCTCAAGGGGCAACCGGCCTCACCACGCCGGATGGCCGTTTCAGCATCATGATGCCGCACCCTGAACGCGTGTTCCGCGCAGTGCAGAACTCATGGTATCCGGCAGAGTGGAAAGAGAATGGCGCATGGCTGCGCATGTTCCAGAATGCACGCAAGTGGGTGGGCTAAAACAATCGGGGTAGTCACTTATTGAACATATAAAATATTAAATAAAATCAAATAGTTATGTTATTTTGCATATAACTGAAACTTGCCGCTGACAGGCATAAAAAAAGCGACCAGCCGGTCGCTTTTTTTATGTTTCCAGGCTGAAAGTTGCTTATTTGATCACGGCCTTGGAACGCTGTTCAGCAATGGCTTTTTGCACCATCTGTTGCTGCAAGTGCTGGTTCAGGTTGGGTTTGACTTCATCAAAGGTGGGCACTTTCACATCGCGTGTATCCTCCAGCTTGATGACGTGCCAGCCATACTGCGACTGCACGGGTTCGCTGGTCTGGCCTTTGTTCAGCGCAACCATCGCATCCGAGAACGGCTTGACGAAGCTGCTTGGAACCGCCCAGCCCAGATCGCCACCTTTAACGCTGGAGCCGGGGTCCTGTGACTTGTCCATGGCAACATCTTCAAACTTGCTGTTCTTCAGCTGGTCAACAACTGCTTTTGCGTCGGCTTCTGTTTTTAGCAAAATGTGCGAAACCTTGTATTCCTTGCTGCCGCGCAACAGGGTAATTCTGTCGTATTCCTGTTTCAGTGCACTATCGCTGAGGGGGTGCTTCTTCACGTAATCCTGAAAAAATGCATTGGCCAGAATGTTCTGCCTGGTCAGTTCAATTTGCTGAACAACATCAGACTGTTTATGGAATCCCTTTTTGGTTGCCGCCTGCGCCAGCACTTCCAGTGTGATCAGGTCTTCCAGCGCCGCGGTGCGCAGCTCGGGGGTGTCAGGCTGGCCTTGTGCCAGCGCGGCTTTAATGCGCATCTCCAGGCGCGCCTGTGGTATGGCAACGCCGTTGACGGTTGCAGCAGGTTTTGTCTGGGCATAAGCAGTGCTGGAGACAATCGCACCCAGCAAGACCAGTGCGGTAAGTTTGGTGTATTTCAACATGGTTTGAGTCCTGAATTAATTAATTAAATAAAAGGTACTTTGTTTACTGCGCTGCCGTTTGTAGCTCCTGCGGGGTGTAAGCCTTGATATTCAAGGCGTGAATTTCCTGTTTCATCATGTTGCCAAGTGCGGAATATATCATACGGTGCCTGGCCAGTGTGGGCTTGCCGGCGAACTGCGCCGAGACGATATGCAGGGTGTAATGGCCGCCGCCAGAACGCGCGCCCTCATGTCCCGCGTGTTTGTGGCTGTCGTCAATAATATCAATCTGCTCGGGTTGCAATGCGGCAAGCAGGGTGCGCATGTTCTCGATACGGCTCATGATGGAAATACCTTTTTGAATGGTTTGACTTCAACCTGCGCATACACGCCGGCGCTCACATATGGGTCTGCCTGGGCCCACTCTACCGCTGCCGAGAGTGTGGCAAATTCCGCCACGATCAGGCTGCCGCTAAAACCGGCCGGGCCGGGATCGTTGCTGTCTACCGAGGGAAAAGGGCCTGCCAATACCAGCCGGCCCTCATCCTGCAGGGTCTGCAGGCGCGCCACGTGAGCGGGACGTGCTGACAGGCGTTTGTCGAGACTGTTGTGGGTATCCTGACCTGTAATTGCATACAACATTAAACATTGTCCTTTTTTTCTGTTTCTATATATTTCGACACCATCGCGGCCTGCACGATGATAAAAACAAACATGATGCCGGTGGCACCAAATAGCTTGAAATTGACCCATACGTCGGTTGCAAAGTTCCATGCGACATAAAGGTTCAGTACGCCGAGGAGGATAAAGAATCCGCTCCAGGCCAGATTCAGCTGGCCCCAGATGCGGTCAGGCAGGCTCATCTTTTCTTCCATCAGGCTGCGTATCAGGTTTTTCCTGAACAGAATTTTTGAAAACAGCAAAGCCAGAGCAAACAGCCAGTACAGAGCGGTGGGCTTTACTTTGATAACCGCCAAACACCAGGATAATCGCGAAGCTTACCCAGAGCATGGTGTCCACCTTGTCGTGCCGCCATTTGACCCAGATGATTTGCGCCAGCGTTGCAATAATCGCGGTGGCAGTGGCAAACAGCACCGGCAGGTGTGCAGGATCGGCCGGATAGTTAATGTATGTTGCCAGAGCCTGGGCTGTGTCCGGGTTGCTTCCGGCCAGCTTGAACACGGCAAAGAAAAGGATAACGGGGAACAGGTCGAATAGAATTTTCATAAGGGGGTGGATTATCCCGATGTAGGGGCTGTCTGTAAAGTTGCAGTCAGCGTGCCTGAAAAGGCATGGTTGCTGACAGGGTTGCTGGCAATCACTCTGTTTTATTAGGGTATGCGTTGATGGTTGTTTGATTGAAAACATGGCTGCATGTTTTCGACTTAATCAGAGCTTCCTTAAGCAGGGTTGAACATTTAAGGTGTCAAATGATCAGCCTTGCTTCAAAATACCCACAAATGCTTTATATATTCGTTGATTTTGTTTAAAGGTTCGCATGAAATTCACTCCTTATTACCTTGCCGTTAACACGCCATTGCGAATGTTGGTGCTATTGCTTTCTTTTATTGCGGTTGCTGAGTTGCTCATCATGTTGCTGCTTCAGGAAGTTTTGGTCCCAGCCGTTTTTTCTGGAGCGCCCTGGAAATATATTCATACGCTTCTGCTTGTGCTGATTAATACACCCGTGCTGTATTTTCTTGTATATAAAAAATTGCAAAATGATGTTGCAGAGCGTAGCAGGCTGACAGAAGAGATTGAACACTATCGCCAGAATATGGAAGAGGCGGTGCAAAAACGTACCGCAGCACTGGTGCAGTCAAAGAATGCCGCCGAAGCCGCCAGACATGCCAACAACATCTTTTTGGCCGATATCAGCCATGAAATTCGGGTATCGCTCAATTCAATTATCGGCTGGAATTATCTGCTGCAAAAGGAAGTTGAGATACCCAGGCAGCTTGACCAGGTGGTGAAGGTTGGTGAAGCAGCAAATCATCTGTTGAAAGTCGTTAACAACATGATGGATCTTTCCAGGATAGAAGCCGGAATGTGTGTGCTGGAGAAAACAGATTTTGATCTGGCAAGGCTGGTGGAGAGCACGGTCAGCATGTTGAGCGAGCAGGCCAATATCAAGGGCCTGTATATTTCTGTAGAGCTTGATCCGCAGATACCCCGTCAACTTAACGCAGACCCGCTCCGTCTGGGGCAAATTTTATTTAATTTCGTGAGCAATGCCATCAGATATTCCGAGGCCGGTTCCATTGCTGTGCGCGCCAAAGTTGTTAAGGATATGTCGCAGCATATGCTGATACGTATCGAAGTGGCAGATCAGGGAATTGGCTTAAGCCGGGCGCAGCAGGAAAATCTGTTCCACAAGTTTCAGCAAGTGGATGATGTGACGACCCGTGAATTGGGGGCCTCCGGTCTGGGGCTGGTTATTTCCAGGCAACTGGCAACACTGATGGGAGGCGACATTGGCGTGACAAGCGAGTACGGCGCAGGCAGTACTTTCTGGATGGAAGTCGGCATGGAAAAATCCACCGGCAGCGGCGCACTGGCCGAGATCGGCAGATTGTTATTGAGCGAGCCGCCTGTCAGTATCATTGCACGACGTTTTGGCGGAGTGAGGATATTGCTGGCGGAGGATGATTTGTTCAACCAGGAAGTTGCTCTGGGCTTGCTGGAAGAAACGGGTCTGATCATTGACGTGGTTGAAAATGGCCAGTTGGCAGTACAAAAAATGATGTCGGATGACTATGCACTGGTGCTGATGGATGTGCAAATGCCTGTCATGGACGGTCTGGCTGCCACGCGGCATATTCGCCAGCAGCCCGGCAAATCGGATTTGCCGATACTGGCACTGACGGCGAACGCCTTTGATGAGGATCGCAAGCGCTGCATCGAAGCCGGCATGAGCGATTACATCAGCAAGCCGGTTGATCCTGAAATGCTTTTTTCGCTTTTGCTGCACTGGCTGGAAAAATCGGCAAAGCGGGGCCAGGTTCAATAAGAGGGTTTTCTTGCACGGGCATTGCTGCGGAAGTGCAATGTATTTGCAGAGCGCGACCTGTTTCGCCAGCTAAAACCCTGCGCGCGACAGGTCTACTTGTTCCGATAAATCTGTATACTTCGAAAAATATAGCGATAAACTCATTGTCAGGCTCTGCTGCGGCGTTGTTGCCGTGCAAAGCATGCAGGATGATTCCGGGGGGGATGCATGCGTATATTCTTTGCTTGTTCTACGCGCCGTAATATTGCCAGCCTTTTGTTCATGGCCGGGCTGCTACATTGGCAGCAGGCACAAGCGGACCTGACAATATTTTCCAGGGAAGTGGAAATAAGACTGGATGCGGGTTATATGGTTGATGACAATGTAACCCGGACAAAAGAAAGTGTCGATAAGCTGGGCGATCGTTCATATAGCGCCAATCTGAGCGGTGTCATGTTCCTGCCGCTTACCACGCATACGCGCGGGCTTCTCACCCTGTCTGCCGGCGGTGAAAAGTTCTCCGACTACAGCGGTTTGAATCGCTTTGCCGGCAGTGCGCAAGGCGAACTCCAGTACCGCAGCTCTGCCGCATTCAGTACGCCGACATTCGCAGTTTTTATCAGGACCTTTGCAGAGCAATACGAATCGTTGCTTCGCAGCGGCTCCCGCTATTCTGTCGGAATGTCGGTTCGCCAGCCGGTTACAGACCGCATCAACCTTTTCGCCGCGCTTGCCCACAACCAGCGCTATGCCAAAAGTGCGGTGTTCAATATCAGGGAAAACTCGGCACGAATTAATCTCGACTACGGCTTAAGCGCCAGGGGAACCCTGTATCTGGGCGCGGAGTACCGCAGTGGCGATACCGTTTCCACCGCGCAGCCCGCACTTGAAAATATTGATATTGCCGATGTCTTTGCCCAGGACGATGCTTATCCGGGCGGTGCTTTATACGGCTACCGGTTCAAGGGCAACACGCTGATTTCAACGCTGGGTTATAACCATGGCTTGAATTCGCGCAACTCTCTCGATTTTTCCTGGCGCATGATTGAAACAAAAGCAGAAGAGAGGCCAAGTTATGCGACGTCGCCTTCCAGTTATATAGTCAATCAGTATTCCATGGTTTATCTCAGGTCTTTCTAAGGGGGAAGATGATGTGTAAAAGGGATGTTTTGCAGCTTGCCGGTTTGCTCCTGACGGGTTTGATGCTGACCGCGTGCGGTCCCGGCGGTGGAAATTCAGGCGACGTGTTCCCGCGGGAGACCCAGACATCGGCCGTCGTTACGGGTCCCAACAGTTTTTTGCTTTTTCCCAATCCGCAGAAGCAGGATGACGCCAGTTTGCAGACCAACACCACTGCTTATGCAACCGCTTACTACGAGGCGATCGATCCGAATAATGACAAAGACACGCTGACGAAATGGAAGACAGCGAATGGTTTTGGCAGCGGCACAGGCACAGAGGTAACCGTGGTGTTTGGCGACGTTAAGGATCTGGGTTACGGGCGGCGCATGACTGCACGCCAGCATCCAACCAATGGTTCGCTGGCCTTTGTGGTGGAAAACTACCTGGTTGGTGCCGTGGCCAGCTATACATACTCGGATTTCAATGTTGAAGCAGCGGTTGTGCGGGATAGTCGCTGGCATGTGGGCACGAATGGCATAGAGTTTAGTGTGTCCCCCTGTACCGCGTCTGATCCGGCGGGATGTAGCACAACAATTAAATTTGCCAAGTTTTACACTTTTGACCCAACCACAGGCCAGCGTCTGCTGGAAGCGCAACTGGATGGTCGCGGTAAAAAAGCCATGCCGGGAATTTGCATTAACTGCCACGGGGGGCGGGGAGACCCGTTAACGCCAGCGACAGGCTCGCCCACCGGAAAGCAATTGTTTAATCTGGTAATGAATACCGCCTCGCAAAAACGCGGAGATGTAATGGCAAATCTGCAGCCGCTTAAAGTGGACAGTTTTGGCTATTCGAGCAGAGCCGGTTACACCCGGGCAGAACAGGAAGCGAATCTCAAGATTATCAACAAGATGATTTTAAGTTCATATCCCATTTCGGTAGCAAGCGCCTTTCCCGAGGATACATTGCGACGTACGCCGATTGTTTATGGTGAATGGCCTGGAACCGCCGCGGCACTTATCAAGAATGCATATGGTGGCGATGGCTTGCCCAATGCATCCTTTGCGGATACTTATCTTCCGACAGGCTGGTCGGCGGGTACGGCAGGATTGACCGCCGAAAATTTATATAAAAACGTGGTTGTCTCTTCATGCCGCACCTGCCATATATTGCGTGGTAATCAGCCAATGAGTGAACTAAATTTTGAGACCTATGCACATTTTTCAGGTTACGCTGATCGCATCAAGGCGCATGTTATTGACCGGGGCAATATGCCGCTTGCCAAAATTGTGTATGAACGTTTGTGGAGCACCACAGAGGCTGACACCCTCGCGACCTTTCTGACGACGGCGCAAAGTCAGCCTGTTCGCGATGCCAATAATGCGGTGCTGCAGCCGGGAAGGCCTGTCGCCATTCCCGGGCCGGATCGGACCACTACTTCCCCAGCCACACTGTCAGCAGCTGGCAGTCTCTATGCGAGCAGTTACAGCTGGTCGAAAGTTTCAGGTACAGCTACGCTGACCAACCCGACATCGGTAACGCCAACGTTGACCGGCGCGGACGGAACCAATGTGCTTCGTCTTGTAGTGAGTAATGGCACGACTCAAAGTACCCCGGCAGATGTGACCGTGATACTTGATAGCACCTTGAGTCCTGCACCGTCAGCGATACGTTTCTCCGATATCAAGGCGGTATTGCAAAGTAACTCTGTTGGTTGTTCTGGTGCTGGTTGTCACGATAATCTCTCTGCTACTCCAGGGCCCCCGTTGTATTACACTAATTATGATCGCAACAGAGATGCAAGTACTGATGCGATTGATGATAGGTGGTTTTACACCGAGTTGCGTGGGAGAATTAATTTTACTGATATTGCAGCAAGCCCGCTGTTGAGGAAGCCTTCAGGCCATCATCATGGTGGCGCCTTTCCTTTTGATCCATCCCTGGCAACGGCATGCGCAGTTGCACCGGCTTATCCGGATTGCTCTCCCTACGCTACTCTTGGTGCTTATAACGCGGCGAAGTACAAGATGTTTGTCAACTGGATACTGAACGGCGCGCCCTACTGAGGATAAATTTGCAGGGAATAAAAAGGCCGTTCGTAAAGATTACGAACGGCCTTTTTACTTGGTCCGGTAGAAGTTTAATGCTTCTTAGTAATCACGCCTCGGCGCACTATAAGCGTCATTCGCAAATACAAACGGGGTGGTGCGACCGACCAGGGTTTCGATCAGTGTGAGTTCCTGGTCGGAGTGGTCGATCATCGGGGCGTTGCGGATATTTTTGCCCTGCGCATCTTTGACGATATAAACAGGTCTGTCGTGATGCTGGGCGGAGATGGTTTCCTTGCTGTTGGGATTGAAATTGGAGACCACGTCCGTTAAGCCGTAACAGGTGCAGAAATATGTTTCTTCCGGATCGGATGTGACATAGAAACCGGTGCCGCGAATACCGATGGTGGCCGTGGCTGTGTTAACCCGCATTGGGGAGTTGCGCGAAACGGAAAGCAGTCTTCCCGCAAACAATTTCAGGCCGGTGATAAATGAAGTTTCCTGCTGGATGATTGCGGGTTCTGCTTTTCTGGGCGCAACATTTTTGCGTGTGTCCTTTGGGGGCTCAGCTCTGGGCTGCGTATTTTCAAGCACCAGATGGCTGTCTCCCCTCAGGATCATGGAATTGTTGCCGTTTACAACAAAGATGATTTCACTGTCCTTTGCGGTTTTAACAGTGTCACCGGGTTTGATGCGCGTTTCCAGCGTGGCTTCCTTGCCATTGACGGTAGCCTGTCCTGAAATTCGGTATATTGATTTATTGGATGGGAGTCTTGAAGGCTTGCTGCCGAAAATACTGGCAGCCAGTGCATTTGAGCCGGGCAGCCCGGCTGCGAATACGCCGGTGGCAAGTGCCTGTATCAGCAGCCTGCGGCGCGGGTCGTCAATATCATCGGAGTGCTTCATAAATCCTCCTGCTGTTGAGGTTAATTGATTAATACTGTAGTGAGCTCTGCTTCTTTTCAAATACTAACACGGACCCATATCCATCTGATATCTGCCTGGCTATTCTGCAAACGCCCGTGAACAGGAATGACCATCAAGCATTTCACATATAACATTTTGATTATATTGAATATTTTAAGAAGCTCAAGTGGGGATAAATTTTAAAGATGCGGAGTTTATGCAGTAACGCAATCCGGTAGGCTGCGGGCCATCTTCAAATACATGGCCGAGGTGCGCGTCGCAGCGGGCGCATAACACTTCGGTGCGGGTCATGCCGTATTTGCTGTCGGTGCGGGAGGTAATTGCATCGGCCTGTATGGGTTGCCAGTAACTGGGCCAGCCGCTGCGCGAATCGTATTTGGTGTTTGAGCTGAACAAAGGGGTACCACAGCAGGCGCACTGGTAGATGCCGGTGTCGTGCTTGTCCCAGTATTCGCCGGTGAAGGCGGGCTCGGTGCCGCACTGGCGGCAGATTTTATATTGCTCGGGGGATAGTTCGGCTTGCCAGTCCGCATCTGTTTTTTTAATTTTGTCGCTCATGGAAGTTCCTTTTTATCCTTGCCACCCTCTCCCCAAGCGGGAGAGGGTTGGGGAGAGGGTGGTGTAGCTGTAATACAGTATCGTAGGGTGGGCATGGTTTCATCTTGCCCACGCTGAGCCGCCGTAAATCCCTGCAACTTTGACTATGGATTTGCCAGCGTGATCATACGCTTCCGCGTGGGCAGAAAAACTTGCCCACCCTACAATGTTCACGCTCTGCGGTGCTGGAGAAGTCTGGAATTTAAAGCACTTCTCCAGCATGATCCGCCAGTCTGGACCTTTCGCCGCGTTGCAGCGTGACATGGCCGCTGTGCTCCCAGCCCTTGAATCTATCCACCACATAGGTCAGGCCCGAGCTGCCTTCCGACAGATAGGGCGTGTCGATCTGCGCGATATTGCCCATGCACACCACCTTGGTGCCGGGGCCGGCGCGGGTGATGAGGGTTTTCATCTGTTTGGGAGTCAGGTTTTGTGCTTCGTCGATAATCAGGAATTTATTGAGGAAGGTGCGGCCGCGCATGAAGTTGAGCGACTTGACCTTGATGCGGCTGCGAATCAGGTCGCGCGTGGCGGCACGCCCCCAATCGCCGCTTTCATCGTCGGACTTGTTGAGCACGTCCAGATTGTCGTCCAGCGCGCCCATCCACGGATTCATTTTTTCCTCTTCGGTGCCGGGCAGGAAGCCGATATCCTCGCCCACCGGCACAGTCACGCGGGTAATGATAATCTCCGAATAGCGCTTGGTTTCCAGTGTCTGCATCAGGCCGGCAGCCAGTGTCAGCAGGGTCTTGCCGGTGCCGGCCTGGCCGAGCAGGGTGACGAAATCGATCTCCGGATTCATCAGCAGATTCAGCACAAAGCTCTGCTCGCGGTTGCGCGCGGTGATGCCCCAGATCGCATTTTTCTGGTGGCTGTAGTCGGTAAGCGTGCGCAGCATCGCGGTGTCGCCGTTCTGCTCGGTGACCACCGCATGAAACGGCGTCGCGCCCTCGGTTTCCTGATACACAAATTCGTTCACCAGCAGGTCACGGCACAATGGCCCTGTGATGTCGTAAAAAGTGTGGCCGTTCTGCGAGCCTGATTTCATGTCCTTGCCGTGCTTTTCCCAGAAATCGGCAGGCAATAATTTCACGCCGGTATAGAGCAGGTCGGAATCTTCCAGCACCTTGTCGTTGAAGTAATCCTGCGCATCCATGCCCAGCGCGCGCGCCTTGATGCGCATGTTGATATCCTTGCTCACCAGGATAATTTCGCGCTTGCTCTGCTGTTTGCGCAGGAACATGACCACGCCAATAATCGCATTGTCGGCTTTGCCGTTGGCCAGCGTTTGCGGCAAGTCCTGTGTGATGAACTGGGTTTGCAGGAACAGGCGACCCGTGGCCGCCTTGTTGCCCAGCGCCTGCAAAGGCACGCCTTCTTCGATATTGATGGAGGCGCTGCTCACCAGCGAATCGAGGAAGCGGCTGGCCTGGCGCGCATTGCGCGCAACTTCGGTCATCCCCTTTTTGTTGTTGTCCAGTTCTTCCAGCACATACATCGGCAGATACACATCGTGTTCTTCAAAGCGAAACAGGCTGGTCGGGTCGTGCATCAGCACGTTGGTGTCCAGCACAAATAATTTAACAGGAGAGTTGGTTTCGGCCGGTGTTTTGTGGGTAGGCATGAGTTTCCTTCTATTGGTTAAGGGTACGGACGAAATCGAGAACTTGCTGCGCGTGGCCATCCGCTTTCAGGCCGCGCCATTCCTTGACCAGCTTGCCGGCGGCATCCAGCACAAAGGTGCTGCGTTCAATGCCACGCACCTGTTTACCATACATGTTCTTCAGTTTCATGACAGCAAACTGTTCGCATACCTTTTCCTCGCTGTCGGACAGCAGAGCATAGGGCAGGCTGAATTTGGCTTTGAAATTTTCGTGAGACTTCAGGCTGTCACGCGAAATGCCCACGACCTCGCAATTGGCTTTTCTGAATTCCTCATACAGATCGCGGAATTGCTGGCTCTCGGTGGTGCAGCCCGGCGTGTTGTCTTTTGGATAAAAGAATATGACGAGTGATTTGCCTCGGGTTGCATGAAGCTGGAAATTCGCGCCGTCGGTGGCGGGGAGGGTGAAATCTGCTACTTCCGTTGTGGGCATCTAGCTTGCTTCCTGTGTAATCTTGTTGCCATTGTTGACAAAATTATCGTGCATGGCAAGCGCTTCCGCAGCGAGTGCCTGAAAGCTTTTATTATCCAGTGTGTTGAGACAAAGTTGCGGCGCCTGTTCGTAACCGGGGTAATGGCTGTAGATGGATTTTGTGTAAGCCGGGTCGTAATGCAGGGTCAACAGTTCGGCGACAAACTCGTCCCAGCGATGTTCCGAATACATGGTCTGCCATTTCGCCAGTTGTTCATTGCTGTACATGCCGCGCAAACGGTCCAGCTGCTGTTGCAGCAACGCGGGGTTGTCGAGGAAGTGCTGGTATTCCTGGCGCAGCAGCGCAACGCGCAGTGCGGTGCTTGTTTCGAGACGCAGGCAGGGGCTTTCCCACATTTTGTGTATCAGCGCGTCGGGCACGCGGATCGTGCCGATTTTTTTACTTTCCGATTCGACATAGACGGGCAGGTCCGGATTTAAGGCTTTGAGTTTTGCCAGCAACTGGCTGTCAAAACCTTTCTGTGCCGGTTGCGGCATGTCGGGCATATCACCCAGCACCGAGCCGCGATGTCTGGCAATCTCCTCCAGATCCAGCACCTGCGCCCCCGTTTTTTCCAGCGCGTTGAGCAGCAGGCTTTTGCCGCTGCCGGTGAGGCCGCACAGCACAATGTAGGACAGCGTTGCGGGCATGATTTCAAGCTGCTCCAGCACATGGTGGCGATAGCCTTTATAGCCGCCTTCCAGCCGCTCGGCGGCAAAGCCGATGGTGCGCAGAATATGCGTCATCGCGCCGCTGCGCTGCCCGCCGCGCCAGCAGTAAATCAGCGGATGCCAGGTGCGCGGCATCTCCAGCCAGTTTTTTTCCAGATGGTTTGCAATATTGCGCGCGATCAGTGCGGCACCGATTTTCTTGGCTTCGAACGAGGATTGTTTGTGCAATGTGCCGACCCGCACACGTTCTTCATCGCTCAAAACGGGAAAATTAAGCGCGCCGGGAATGTGGTCCTCGGCGAATTCGGACGGTGTGCGCACATCGATGATGACATCAAACTCATGCAGTTGTTCTATGCTTGCCAGCCCTGTTGATCTCACTGAATACCTGCTTATGTGACGTGTTTGTATGTGCGGGATTATGCTGCAAACGGGCATGCAACGCATCTGAATGTTTGAGGTATATTGGCGCCAGGATTGAACTTAAACTAAAATCGGCGCAGGAATGACGGTTCAAATATCCCATGGGTTTTTATATTGCACATGAACGATGAAGATTTTATGCGCGCAGCTTTGGAGCTGGCGCGTCAGGCCGCGCAGGCCGGCGAGGTGCCGGTGGGTGCGGTGGTGGTGAAGGACGGCGAGATTGTCGGGCGCGGCAGTAATGCGCCGATCAGCCGGCATGATCCTTCCGCGCATGCCGAGATGGTGGCGCTGCGCGACGCGGCACAGCGTGTGGGCAATTACCGGCTGGTGGGTTGCGAGCTTTATGTGACGCTGGAGCCTTGCCTGATGTGCGTGGGCGCGATGTTTCATGCGCGCATTGCACGGGTGGTGTATGGCGCCCGTGACCCCAAAACCGGTGCGGCGGGCAGCGTGCTGAACCTGTTTGCAGAGACGCGGCTGAATCACCATGCGGAGGTGGAGGGTGGTGTGCTGGCCGATGAGTGCGGCAAACTGTTGAGTGATTTTTTTGCCGCGCGTCGTGCGCTACAGCGTTCATGAATATTAAAATCAATATCGGTCGGCAGACGCTGGAATTGTTTAATGACGCAGGCAAGCTGCTGCGCAGCTATGCGGTATCGACCGCGCTGAATGGCCCCGGCGAAGAAGAAAACAGCAACTGCACGCCGCGCGGCAGACACATTATTCGCGCAAAAATTGGTGCGGGTCAGCCTGTTAATACAGTTTTTGTACGGCGCAGGCCGACCGGGGAAATCTATACGCCGCAACTGGGTGCGCAATATCCGGGGCGGGACTGGATACTGACGCGCATACTTTGGCTGTCGGGCTGCGAGCCCGGTTACAACCGGCTGGGGACTTGCGACACGATGCGGCGTTACATTTATATTCACGGCACGCCGGATGAGCGTACACCGGGTGTGCCGGCATCGCACGGCTGTGTCAACATGCGCAATGCCGATTTGCTTGAACTGTTTGATCTTGTCAGTGCGGGCACGATGGTGCATATTTCGGTATGACTATCACTGACCTGTGCGGCATGTTAAAAATATTGAATATAATCAATATGTTACAATGAGTCAGGTTTATTTTCAGCTTTCCCTTTATGGAGTGAATAAATGACCAAGTCCGGCCCCCGCGAAATCGTTACTCCTTTCAGGTCTATTCCGCTTGAAGTGCCGGAAGGCATGAAGCACAACGAATTTTTTAACAGCACGGAAAATCTCAACGACCTGGTGCATAACAACGGCCTGCTGGTGAACCCGGAAAATCTGTTGCTGTACCGCAAGGCATTGGGCCACAGCACGGCGTTCGACTGCTCGATTATCTATAACACCTCGCAGGTGGTGCTGAATCCGCTGGGCCGCCCGGTGCGCCGCACCCAGGTGCCGGACAATGTGAAGCATGTGTGGAACCGCATGAATCAGATCATTATCGATTACATGCTGGAACAATATCCTGATCCGGATGAGGCGCTGATCCTGGCGGGCGAGGCTAGCCTGGATGCGACGTGGCCGCTGACGTCGCCCGGCGTGCCCAGTATCCGCATGCTGCATAACCACTTTATTGTTTTTCCCAAGGCTGAGCTGCGCAACGCAAAGCTGGCCGATGCCAACAATCCCAACCTGACTGACGGCGGACAGCACAGCCTGTTTCAGGCTTATATGCGCGATGTTTACCGCGACTTTTTCGACAAGGCACTGGACCTGAAAATTCTCAAGCCCGCCAGCGAGGACGATGCCCGCATCGGTCTCACCGGCTATCCGCAGGGTTTGCCCAGCTGGGAAATTCAGGGCGGTGCGGCGGCACTCAGGGATGTGCAGTTCTGGAAAGAGTACGATGAAGTGCTGAAAGGTTTTATCGATTTCTATCGCACTTTTTTTTCGCAGGTATCTTCGCGCAACGCGCCGATGTTACCGGATATTTATTACCCGAAAGAAGTTGAAAGCGTGCTGCTGTTCAATAATGATTTCCTGAAGACCGCCAAGAAAGTACGCGACCACTGTATCGTGGACGCGAAATACGCCAATGCCATACGCTGGCAGCCCGCTTTCAAGCAGCTGATTTACCGCAACGATGCCGGCAAGCTGATCGTGACGATCAGTCAGAACTCGATCGGCAATGCGATTACCGAGTTGCTGGGCGTGGTGGTGAACAGGACGCCCGATGCCGAGGCGTACAGCAAGCTTGAGCCCAAATTAATTGAACGTTTGCTGGAGGTGCGGCGGCGTCTGGTTGAAGCCGATCTGGGTGAGGGTATAGGCACTGAATATTGGCCTAAAGAATAAATTGCCGGCAGGAAGTTCAGAACGGCAGCTTCCGTTGCTTGATTTAGTAAAACCGGTTTGCCTGTATTTGCGTAAGGAGAGTGGCCATGCGTGAGCGTAAGGATCTGGTAGTGGAGTTGATTTCTGACCCCAAAGCAGCAAGCGCCGTTTTGCAGGAGTTGTCGGTATACGGCTGGTACTGTGAAAAACCCTTGGCGACCATCACCAAACAGCATGTGCTGGCTGTTTTGAAACGGTTTGAGCATGCTGATTTTTCGGCTGCGGAAATTCAGGCGTGGGCAAATGCTGTGGGTGGCCGCACCGATATCGGATTTGAGTTTGGTCCCGATGGCTGTGTGGAGGAATCTTTATACTGGCTTGCGCACCCTGAACTGAACGGGGCAATTAATTCGGCTTTATGCGAGCGCATAGTGGCGCTGTATGAGAGACGCAGAGTAAAGCGAGTTTCCTAGGAGACTGTCGGACTTGAAGAATCGAAGCGAAAATTTGGCTGGGCGAGGGCAGATTTTGACGATTTTGCAGGGCAATAGTTATTCTATTGCCCAAAAAAGTGGCGAAATATGCGCCGGCCAGACGAATTTGCAGCCGATTTACTTCAAGTCCGACAGACTCCTAAGCTGCATCAAGCATAAGCAGTGATTCAGCCGCAATTTCCCGCACTTCCTCATTGCTGTCGTTAACACATGCTTCAAGATAATAACGCGCTGCCGGACTGCCAGCCAGGCCCAGCAAATGGCACGCGTCGGCACGTACGCGGTGGTCGGCATGGCGGGTAAGTTCTGCAAGTTGTGGCAGAAGGTTCTGTAATACGGGTGTATTGGTATAGGCTTCCAGCAGCGCGCTGACACCCGCTCTTACCACCAGGCTTTTTTCAGGAGCGGCAACGATTGAAAGTAAGGGTTTAAGTCTGGACGTATCTTCCGCGATGAAGACGCCTGCCTGTTTAAAGCCGCCTTCTGCAAGCAAATGCTCAACATATTGAATGATGCCTTCCTCGCCGCTGCTCCATGCCGCCCATTGCCGCAGTTCTGCGGCGCTATGCGCACCGGTCAGGGTGAAAGGACCCAGGCGCAGCCAGGGAGCGGCGCGCACGCCGTATTCGGCGGCCATCTCGGGGTGTGCTGCGACATTGACGACAGTGAGCTTGCCGATGGTTGCCTGCTTGACCAGATCACTCAGCCCTTGCAAAACTACCGGGCAATTCGGACAGCCGGTCGTGATAAAAAGCAGTGCGTCAGGTGCAATAGCGGTCATGATGTGATTCCTCGGATAATATTGTTGCGTTTAAACGCCTCTATTGATGTTTACTGTATCTCAATATGGAGAATTGATGGAACACGGCGAAAAATTTAATACCTATAGTCATTTTGCCGGCGCGCTGCTTGCGCTTGCCGGCACTGTGGTGCTGATTGTGCTGGGTGCGCTGAGCGGAGATGTCTGGAAAATCGTCAGCTTCTCCATCTATGGCGCAACGCTGGTGTTGCTGTACAGCTTTTCAGCGCTGTACCACAACGCAGCACACGGCAGGATGAAGTTGTTTTTGCAGAAACTTGATCACAATGCCATCTATCTGCTGATTGCGGGCAGCTATACTCCTTTTTCGCTGGTCAGCCTGCGTGGCCCCTGGGGCTGGTCCCTGTTCGGGGTGGTGTGGGGGCTGGCATTGCTGGGCATGCTGCAAGAGACATTTTTTGCGCAAAAAAGCAGAAAGCTGTCATTGCTGATTTACGTCACCATGGGCTGGGTCGCCATAATCGCGCTGATACCGCTGGTCAAGATTTTGTCCTGGGCGGGATTTGCGTGGGTAGCCGCAGGCGGATTGACTTACACGCTGGGCATTGTTTTTTATCTTAACGACGATAAGTTTGCCCATTGGCACGGGATCTGGCATCTGTTTGTGCTGGCAGGCAGTGCCCTGCACTTCTTTGCCATTCTGTTTTATGTGGCCTGAGCGTGCGCCCCGGTTGTAAGCTATTTATCTCCTGGTTTGTTTGTGCCTGACGGATGCATCTTGATGACATTGGATTTTTTCGGTTCGTCGGTAAACACAGGTTTTTCATTTCTGTCCGGTTTTGACAGGTCCGCCAGCTCGGCCTCGCGCTCGGAAATCAGCCCGAAAAGATCGCGAATGTCATAAATCGTGCTTTCCTTCAGGGGGTGCGGCTGTCCCGGCGCCGGGGTGGCATCCTTGACAATGTTGGCCAGCACTTTGCGCAGTACACGCAATATGCGCTGCTCTTTTGATAAATTCTCTTCGTTCACAATTGGCTCCGGTCTTAAAAGTTGCGTCTGGGGGATTAAAGCTGTTTCTGGGAATTGGGTAATGTCAGGAAAATGCGGGCCTTCGGGAGGCTTGCGCATCACTTTCGGGGCGGCTTCAAAATCAAATCCCGTGCATTCTCCTGTTTGCCCGATTCATGTGTCAAGCAAAGCCGCCGCAGTAGAAGTGCCGGGAGCAGGGTTATGGCCTGTTCCAGGCTGGCCAATTCCGGTTTGTTTCAATTTGAGTTAAGTGGATGCTTGGGTTACAATGCGCGCCCCCGTTTGTTTGGCATAGTGCCAAATGGCGGGAAATTCACACATCCGTTCATGTTGGGGTGCTCGCAAGCGATTGTTTTTGCGGGTCAGGCTGACGGGTGGCGGAACTTAACCCTTAACAATTGGAGTTGGCTATGTCAGGTACTACTATGCGTGAAATGTTGGAAGCGGGCGTCCATTTCGGACACCAGACCCGTTTTTGGAATCCCAAGATGGCGCCGTTTATTTTCGGCCATCGTAATAAGATTCATATTGTAAACCTCGAAAAAACTGTTCCGATGTATAACGAAGCGCTGAAGTTTGTGCGCAAGTTGGCAGCGGGCAAGGGTAATAATATTCTGTTTGTTGCGACCAAGCGTCAGGCTCGCGAAATTATCAAGGAAGAAGCAATCCGCGCGGGTTGCCCCTACGTTGATCACCGCTGGCTGGGTGGTTTGCTGACCAATTTCAAGACTGTTCAGACTTCTATCAAGCGTCTGAAAGATCTCGAGGCAATGGAAGCCGACGGCAGCTTTGACAAGTTTTCCAAAAAAGAAGGTCTGATGATGCGCCGTGAGCTGGAAAAGCTGGAGCGCAGTCTGGGCGGTATCAAGGATATGGCCGGCCTGCCTTCCGCAATCTTTGTGATCGATGTGGGCTACCAGAAGGGTACTGTTACCGAGGCGCAGAAGCTGGGTATTCCGCTGGTGGGTATTGTGGATACCAATCATTCTCCTATCGGTATCGATTATGTTGTTCCGGGTAACGATGACTCGACACAGGCGATTCGTTTGTACGCCCGTGGCATGGCAGATGCAGTGCTGGAAGGTCGTGCGCAGGCACTGGCAGATTTGGCGGCACAAGTCGAAGAGCGGGCAGCGTAAGCAGCCTCTTGTCGATATGAAGGGGCGCAAGCCCCTTTTTTTATAGATTAAGTTTTCGAAGGAGTTTGGCATGGCAGAAATTACAGCAGGTATGGTTAAAGAATTGCGCGAGGCTACAGGCCTTGGCATGATGGATTGCAAGAAGGCGCTGGTGGATACCAATGGCGACTTTAAAGCGGCTGAAGAGTTGTTGCGTATCAAGAGCGGCGCGAAAGCCAGCAAAGCTTCGTCACGCGTGGCTGCAGAAGGCGTGATCAGTTCGTTCGTTACTCCCGATGGCAAGATTGGCGCGGTCGTGGAAGTAAACTGCGAAACTGACTTTGTGGCAAAAAACGATGACTTTATCGCGTTTGCCAACAGCGTTGCACAAACTGTGGCCAAGAACAACCCGTCTGATATCGATGCACTGGCGAATATGACAATCAGTGGCGGCAGCGGTACGGTTGAAGATGCACGCAAGGCGCTGGTGATGAAGCTGGGCGAAAACATGACAGTACGCCGTTTCTCCCGCTTCGAGACTTCCGGCAAGCTGGCCACTTACCTGCACGGCAGCAAGATTGGTGTGTTGCTCGATTTTGCCGGTGAAGATACGCTGGGCAAGGATCTGGCCATGCACATTGCCGCAAGCAAGCCAAAGTCTGTTGACGCATCCGGCGTGAGCGCTGAAGAAGTCGCAACTGAACGCCGCATTGCAATTGAGAAGGCCAAGGAAGCCGGCAAGCCGGAAGCCATGCTGGAAAAAATTGCCGAAGGTTCGGTGCAGAAATTCCTCAAGGATGTCACGTTGCTTGGCCAAGTATTTGTCAAGGCCGCAGATGGCAAGCAAACAGTTGAACAACTCCTCAAGAGCCAGAATGCAACAGTAAAAACTTTCCAGATGTTCATCGTGGGTGAGGGTATTGAAAAGGTAGTGGTGGATTACGCCGCTGAAGTTGCCGCTATATCGAAAGGATAATTATGGGTGCTGCCCCCGCATATAAACGTGTACTTTTAAAGCTCTCCGGCGAAGCGCTGATGGGTGATGACAGTTATGGTATCAACCGTACCGTTATCGAACGTATCGTGGCCGAAGTGGGTGAAGTTGTGGCCATGGGTGTGCAGGTGGCAGTGGTAATAGGCGGTGGCAATATCTTTCGCGGTGTTGCACCTGCGGCTGCAGGCATGGATCGCGTTACTGCCGACTACATGGGCATGCTGGCGACGGTGATGAATGCGATGGCGTTGCAGGATGCAATGAAACGGCTGGGACTGGACAGCAGGGTGCAGTCAGCCCTGAATCTTGAGCAGGTTGCAGAACCGTATATCAGGGGCAAAGCGCTGCGCTATCTGGAAGAAGGCAAAGTGGTGATTTTTGGTGCAGGCACCGGCAATCCCTTCTTTACCACGGATACGGCGGCCGCTTTGCGCGGTGTGGAAATGAATGCGGAAGTGGTGATCAAAGCCACCAAGGTGGACGGCATCTACACTGCGGATCCAAAAAAAGACAAAACGGCAACTCGCTACAAGAACTTGAGCTTTGATGAGGCGATTTCCAGGAATTTGCAGGTGATGGATGCGACCGCGCTGACGCTGTGCCGTGACCAGAATATGCCCATTATCGTTTTCAATATCTTCAAGGATGACGCGCTGAAACGGGTAATACTTGGACAAGAGGAAGGTACTCTGGTCAAGTGCGGCTGATACCGGGTGACTCTTAAGTTTGGCAGGAGATAAAATATGATTTCTGACATCAAGAAAACAGTAGAACAAAAGATGAGCAAGTCGCTGGATACGCTTAAGGCGGATTTTGGCAAGGTGCGCACCGGCCGCGCGCATACCGGTATTCTGGATCATGTGATGGTGCCTTATTATGGCAATCCCACTTTGCTGACCCAGGTTGCCAACGTGACGCTTATCGACAACCGGACTATCGGTGTGCAGCCATGGGAAAAGAATATGGTCGGACCGGTTGAAAAGGCAATTCGTGATGCCGATCTTGGATTGAACCCGTCGACCAACGGTGACCTGATTCGTGTACCCATGCCTATGCTGACAGAGGAAAGACGCAAGGATCTGATCAAGGTTGTGCGCGGAGAGGCTGAAAGCGCGAAAGTTGCCGTGCGCAATATTCGACGTGATGCCAATGATCAGTTGAAAAAACTGCTCAAGGAAAAGTCAATCAGCGAAGATGACGAGCGTCGCGCGCAGGACGATGTGCAGAAATCTACCGACCGGTTTGTGGTTGAAATTGATAAAGCCTTGCAGGCCAAAGAGGCTGACTTGATGGCTGTTTAAACGTAAGGCACCTGCGTGGGCAATCTGCGCGGCCTGTTTATCGTTTGAATCCATGTGGGGGTAAAGTGGCATTATTTCAAAGTTCTACTCGCACAATTCCGGTTGCACCCAAAGTTCCCAGGCATGTTGCGATTATCATGGATGGTAATGGGCGCTGGGCCAAGCAGCGTTTTCTGCCGCGTGTAGCGGGCCATCAGCGTGGTGTTGAATGTTTGCGCGAAACAGTCAAGGCATGCGGTGCGCTGGGTGTGGAGTATCTTACGGTTTTTGCTTTCAGTAGTGAAAACTGGCGGCGTCCTGCCGATGAGGTCTCTTTTCTGATGCAATTGTTCCTTAAAATGCTGCAGCGTGAAGTTGCAAAACTGCACGACAATAACATTCGCCTGAAAGTCATAGGTGATCTCCAGCGCTTTGATGCCGAGTTGAATCGTCATATTCAGGATGCAGAGCGTCTTACTGCCAATAACACCGGTTTGACGCTGACCATTGCGGCCAATTATGGCGGGCGTTGGGATATCATGCATGCCACACGCGCCATGCTGAAGGCGCGTCCGGAGTTGCTGGGCAGTTTCAGTGAAACCGATCTTGAGCCTTACCTTTCCATGCATTATGCTCCCGAGCCTGATTTGTTTATTCGTACCGGCGGTGAGCAACGCATCAGTAATTTTTTGCTGTGGCAGCTGGCCTATACCGAACTCTACTTTACAGATACCTTGTGGCCCGCATTTGATCGCGCGGCGCTGGAAGCGGCGATACAATCCTACCAGCAGCGCGAGCGCCGTTTCGGGCGGACCAGCGACCAGCTATTGGGCGACCAGTTGCCGGGTGACAAATCGAGTAATTCATCAATAAACGGGGAGCAAACTGATGCTTAAACAAAGAGTCATTACGGCCGTCATTCTTGCGGTGGCTTTCCTGTTCGCCCTGTTTGTTTTTCCGTCATCGCTTTGGGCTTTGCTGGTCACCCTGGTGGTGATGCAGGGGACGTGGGAATGGGCCAGGCTGACGCAAATGAGCAGGGGTGGTGCGGTGGCATATATGGCTGTCACGCTGATTCTGTTTCTTGCAGTACTAATGATGCATTTCGTATTGCATCCTCATTTGAAAAATCAGGTTCAGATTTCAGTTTACGTTGTGGCCACGGCCTTCTGGCTGGTGTTTGTCCCGGCCTGGTTCAAGTATGGCTGGAATATCCGCAAACACTGGTTGCTTGCCATGCTCGGCTGGGTGCTGCTTATTCCGACCGGTATGGCGATGCTGGGCTTGCGTGAAATCAGTCCCCAGCCATGGTGGCTGCTTGGTGTGATGGGCCTGGTCTGGGTGGCGGATATATCTGCATATTTCACGGGCCGTTTGTTTGGCAAGCACAAGCTTGCCCCGCGTATCAGTCCGGGTAAAACCTGGGAGGGCGTGGCCGGTGCAATGCTGGGCGCGCTGGTTTATGTATTCTGGGTGATGTCCGTGGGTGAAATGTCGCAACAATACGTGTTGATACTTTTTGCAATCGTTGGTGTGGCGCTTTCAGTTATCGGTGATCTGTTTGAATCGGCTATCAAACGTCTCGCTGGCGTCAAGGATAGCGGCACTTTGCTGCCCGGGCATGGCGGCTTGCTTGATCGCATCGATGCGCTGACATCAACGCTGCCTGTGGCGGCGCTCGCGATGATTTTGTTGAAGCTGGCATGACTCAGGCCGCGCATAATATTACCAGGCTGACAGTGCTGGGCTCTACAGGCAGTATAGGCACCAGCACGCTGGATGTGGTTGCGCGCCATCCGGAAAAATACCAGGTGATCGCATTGACAGCCTGTCGTCAGGATGAATTGCTGTTTGAGCAATGCCTGCGTTTCAAGCCGCGTTATGCTGTTCTGCTGGATCAGGCAGCTGCCGCAAGATTGTCACAGCGCATTACAGCGGCGAGCCTGAAGGTTGAAGTCTTGTGCGGCGAGCAGGCGCTTGTGCAGGTTGCATCGCTGCCTGAAGTGGATGCAGTGATGGCCGCCATTGTGGGTGCGGCAGGCTTGCGCCCCAGCCTTGCCGCAGCGCGCGCGGGAAAAAAAATTCTGCTGGCCAACAAGGAAGCGCTGGTGATGGCGGGGCGCATTTTTATGGATGCCGTGCGCCAGAATGGCGCAACCCTGCTGCCTATCGATAGCGAGCATAACGCGATTTTTCAGGCCTTGCCGCGTGACTATGCGGCTGACATGGCGGCAAGCGGTGTCAGCAAAATTCTGCTGACAGCATCGGGTGGCCCTTTCCGCGATACCCCTTTGGCCGAATTGCAGCAGGTTACCCCGGAGCAGGCGTGTGCGCATCCCAACTGGGTGATGGGCCGCAAGATCTCGGTCGATTCTGCCAGCATGATGAATAAGGGCCTGGAGGTAATCGAGGCACACTGGCTGTTTAATGCGGCAGCCGATGATATTCAGGTTGTGGTGCACCCGCAGAGCGTGATTCATTCCATGGTGCAGTATGTGGATGGCTCGGTGCTGGCGCAGATGGGCAATCCCGATATGCGTACACCCATTGCACACGCGCTGGCTTACCCGCAGCGCATTGATTCCGGGGTGGCACCGCTGGATTTGTTCAAGGTGGCAACGCTAAATTTTGTAGCTCCCGATTTTGAGCGCTTTCCATGCCTGGCTTTGGCTTACCAGGCATTGCGCGCTGGCGGCACGGCACCTGCGGTATTGAATGCGGCCAATGAAGTGGCTGTAGATGCATTTTTGAATAAAAGAATCTCCTTTCTGGATATACCCCGCTTGATTAACGATGTGCTTGCCGCGCAAGTGAGTGTCACTGTTGACACACTGGAAGATGTACTTTTGGCCGACACGCAAGCCCGTGCCGCGGCACAGGAATGGATTTTACAATGACCACATTTTTTGCATTTATTGTCGCCATTGTCGTGCTGGTCGCATTTCATGAATACGGCCATTATCTGGTGGCGCGGCTCTGCGGCGTAAAGGTGCTGCGCTTTTCAATTGGTTTTGGCAAAATTCTGTACACAAAAAAATTCGCGGGTGGTGAAACCGAATGGTCCATCTCGGCGATTCCGCTGGGTGGCTATGTCAAGATGCTGGATGAGCGTGAAGGTGAGGTTAAGCCCGAGGAATTGTCGCGCGCTTTTAATCGCCAGCCGGTGTTGCGCCGTATGGCTATTGTTGTAGCCGGTCCTCTGGCCAATTTGCTGCTGGCGATTGTGTTTTACTGGGGGCTGTTTATTTATGGTGTGCCGGGACTCAAGCCGGTTTTGGGCAATGTTGCCCCGGCTACTCCTGCGGCTAGCGCCCAGCTACTTTCCCGGCAAACCATTATCAGTATCAATGGATCCTCTACGCCCACATGGCAGGACGTGCGCTGGGTACTGCTGGATGCGGTGCTGCAGGGAGATACGGTCAACCTCGAAGTCCGCACGCCGCAGGGTGAAGTGGTACAGCGTGTTCTCGAAATTGCCACGTTGACTGCGGCCGATCTGGATAGTGATTTTTTGGCCAAGCTTGGCTTGCAGCCCTATCAGCCTGTGGTGCGTCCTGTTATCGGAAGACTGATCGAAGGTGGTGAGGCGCAGCGTGCAGGCATGCTGGTGAATGATCTCATCCTGAGTGCAAATGGCGAGCAGATTGCAGATTGGGACGCGTGGGTAAAGATGGTGCGCAGTCACCCTGCGCGTTTGCTGCGTCTTGAGATCAGGCGTGAAGGTCACCTGATTGCCCTTGATTTGACCCCCGAATCGGTAACGGAAGGTGCTAGTCAGATTGGCAAGATCGGCGCTGCCCCGCTGATCAGCCAGCATGAATATGATGATCTGATGACAGTGGTGCGTTATTCGCCTGTGAAAGCATTGACACAGGCGGTGAATAAAACATGGGAAACCAGTGTGGTGAGTTTGCAGATGATGGGCAGGATGATCATGGGGCAAATATCACTAAAAAACCTGAGTGGTCCTGTCACCATTGCGGATTATGCCGGACAGTCGGCCCAAATGGGATTGGGGGCATACCTATCCTTTCTGGCTTTAATCAGCATTAGTCTGGGAGTGCTGAATTTGCTGCCTATTCCGATATTGGATGGCGGGCATTTACTGTATTATACGGTGGAGATGATTAAGGGAAGCCCCGTTCCCGACAGTTTGTGGGAAGCAGGGCAGAAGATAGGTGTCGTGTTGCTGTTTACCCTGATGGCACTTGCCTTGTTCAATGATTTTAGCCGCTTGATTTTAAATTGACTTAATAATGAAATTAATAAGATTAGCGGGTCTGATCCCGCTGCTATACATCACGTCTGTTATTGCGATAGAACCATTTGTGGTCAAGGATATTCGGGTGGAGGGTATTCAGCGCACAGAACCGGGTACAGTGTTCAGTTATTTGCCGGTGAAAGTGGGTGACACTTTAAACGATGAGCAGTCTGTGGCTGCACTCCGCGCATTGTTTGCGACCGGGTTTTTTACAGACGTAAGGCTGAAGGCCGATCAGGGTGTGCTGGTTGTGATTGTCCGCGAACGCCCCTCTATTGCCAGTGTTGAGATCAACGGTGTGAAAGATATTCCCAAGGAAACTTTGAGCGAAAACCTGAAGTTTGTGGGACTGGCAGAGGGCCGTATTTTTGACAAGGCCGCGCTGGAAAAGTCCGAGAATGAACTCAAGCGCGCCTATGTGGCGCGCGGCAGATATGCCGTGTCAGTTAAAACTACCGTCACCGAACTGGAGCGTAATCGCGTATCAGTCACTTTTGATGTGGTGGAAGGGGATAAATCCAGAATCCGGCAAATCAATATTGTAGGCAATCAGGTATTCAGCGAAAAGGAACTGCTGGAGATGATGAAGCTGACCACACCAACTATGTGGACCTGGATGTCCAGCAACGACCAGTATTCAAAACAAAAACTGTCTGCGGATCTGGAAGTAATACGATCCTTTTACCTGGATGGCGGCTATCTCGAATTTTTGATTGATTCAACCCAGGTATCCATTTCGCCGGACAAGAAAGATATTTATATCACGATCAATGTTACGGAAGGCGCGAAATATACGGTATCGGATATTAAATTGCTGGCGCCTGAAACTATTTTGCCGCATGCGGAAATGCGCAAATTGATCATGCTGCAGGCTGGCGATGTGTTCTCTCGCAGCAAGCTGACAGAGTCCCAGAAAAATGTTTCTGATCGGCTGGGTGATGATGGCTACGCATTTGCAAACGTGAGTGCGGTGCCCGAGCTGGACAAAGTCAAACATGAAGTTGCCTTTACTTTTGTAGCCGATCCGGGTCAGCGCGTCTATGTGCGGCATATTAATGTGCTGGGTAACACGAAGACCAGGGATGAGGTGGTCAGGCGCGAATTCCGCCAGATGGAAGGTGCGTGGTTTGCGACGAAAAAAATTCAGAAATCAAAACAAAGAGTGGACAGGCTGGATTTCTTCAGCGAGGTTAACCTGGAGACTCCGCCTGTGCAAAGCACCAAAGACCAGGTTGATTTGAATATAAGCGTCAAGGAAAAGCCCACCGGAAGCTTTAATGTGGGTGCAGGTATATCCAGCTCACAGGGCTTGGTGCTGACAGCGGGTATCACGCAAAGCAACCTGTTCGGTACCGGCAAGCAACTGTCCACGCAAGTCAATACCAGCCAGTCTAACCAGGTGTATTCGATCTCCTATACCAATCCGTATTACACCGATGACGGCGTAAGTCGCGGTTTTGATCTGTATCAGCGCAACCTGGATACCACTACAACTTCTATCAGCCCCTATAAATCCTATACTTCCGGAGGCGGGGTGCGCTTTGGTCTGCCCATAGGCGAAGACGAGACGATGCACTATGGCTTGTCAGTCGAACAATCCACCTATGAGCTGACAACAAGCAGCCCAACGCAATTCCTGACTTATGTAAGCACTTTTGGCAGCACAACAAGCAATTTGCTGGGAACAGTAGGCTGGACGCGTGACAGCAGGAACAGCGCAATCTATCCGACCGAAGGCAAAGTACAGCGGGCCTTTATGGAGGTCACCTTGCCCGCCTCGGATCAGCGCTATTACAAGCTGACTTACCAGCATCAGAAATTTATCCCGCTCAGCCAGGATTTTACCTGGCTGCTAAATGGAGAGGCGGGTGTGGCGGGCGGATATGGTGACAAGCCTCTGCCGTTCTTCAAGAATTTTTATGCGGGCGGCGTGGGTTCTGTCAGGGGCTATGAGCCCAACTCAATCGGCCCGCGCGACAGTCTGGGGGCGTATCTGGGCGGTGACAGGCGCGCGCTTTTAAATACCGAATTGCTGTTTCCGATGCCCGGGAGCAAGGATAAGTCGGTGCGCTTAAGCGGATTTGTAGATGGGGGTATAATTTACGGCGTGCCTACTGAAATTCCCGGTTCTGACGGTCCGCGCTACTCGACAGGTTTTGCTTTAACCTGGGTGTCGCCGATTGGTCCGCTTAAATTGAGTTACGCCTGGCCGCTTCAGGAGCAGGCTGGCGATAAACTGCAGCGATTCCAGTTTACCCTGGGACAGATTTTCTAAGTATTGTGGCTTCGCATAAATGGTCGTTTGACTACTTGATGTTTTATCTGGGAGCAATAAATGAAAAGCATATTTAAGCTCAGCACTGCTATCCTGTTTGTGTTTGTTTTCTCTGTCTGTCATGCGGATGATTTTCGCATCGGGGTGGTTGATACGGAGCGCATCCTGCGTGAATCAGCGCCTGCGGTGCAGGCGGAAAAGAAGATTGAAAAAGAGTTCGAGTTGCGCGATCAGGAGATGAAGAAGATTTCCCGGCAGGCCAGGGAAATTCAAATGTATTTTGACAAGGAAGGCATGACGCTTCTCGATGCGGAACATCGCAGCAAAGAACGCGAACTTGCCAATCTCAATGTGACATTGCAGCGCATGCAGCGCGAATTTCGCGAAGACTTGAATTTGCGCAAAAACGAGGAGTTGGCATTGGTGCTCGCGCGAGCCAACAAGGCAATCAAGGCGATCGCCGAAAGCGAAAGGTATGACCTGATATTGCAGGAAGCGGTCTATCGCAATCCCAAAATTGATATCACGGACAAGGTGTTGCAATACCTGTCGACCGAAAAATAATTTCCGTTTTTATGATGAAGCGTACAGCCTATAGTTTAAAAGATATAGCCGCGCGCTTTGGCGGCAGCGTGCAGGGTGATTCTGCTGTCCTGATCAGTCAAATTGCCACGCTGGATAGCGCGCAGTCACATCAGATAGCGTTTCTGGCAAACAGCAAATACCGTGCGCAACTGGATAAGACCAGTGCCGGTGCTGTGATTCTGGGCGCGGCAGATGCCGATGCGACCACGCGTCCGCGCATTGTGTGCGACAACCCGTATGCCTACTTTGCAAAACTCTCCGCCTTTTTGAATCCACTGCCTGTTGCTGTTGCGGGTATACACGCAAGCGCAGTGATAGGTGAGGGCGCAGTAATTTCGCCCGGTGTGCAGATTGATGCGCATGTGGTGATCGGCGAGGGAGCTCACATTGGTGCAAACAGCGTAATCATGTCGGGCTGCAATATCGGTGCCGGCGTAGTGATAGGCGAAAACGCACGCCTGTATCCGCGTGTGGTGATTTACCATGATTGCGTGCTGGGCAATAATTTGATTGCGCACTCCGGCGTGGTAATAGGCGCGGATGGTTTCGGCATCGCGATGGAGGAAGGCCGCTGGCTGAAAATACCCCAGATCGGGCGCGTTGTGATTGGTGATGATGTGGAGATAGGCGCCAATACGACGATAGACCGGGGGGCACTGGATGACACGGTCATTGAAGACGATGTCAAGCTGGATAACCAGATACAGATTGCGCACAATGTTCGGGTTGGTGCGCACACCGCCATTGCCGGCTGTGTCGGGATAGCGGGCAGTGCCAATATTGGGCGCTACTGCCGCATAGGCGGTAGTGCCGGTATCTTGGGCCATCTGCAGATTGCCGACTATGTGGAGGTTTCCTCCTTTACGCTGGTGGGAAAGTCCATCAGGGAACGCGGCAGTTATTGTGGTATTTTCCCTTTCAGCAAGACGCAAACATGGCGCAAAAATGCCGCCCATGTAAGGCATCTGGATGAGATGGCCGACCGAATTAAACAGCTTGAACAACAAATTGAATTATTAAAGAAATAACAGGGGAAAATTTAATGAGCACTCAGATGGACATCCATGACATTCTGCAACATCTGCCGCACCGCTATCCGTTTCTACTGGTGGATCGTGTGCTGGAAGTGGAGCCGGGTAAAAACATAGTGGCATTGAAAAACGTCACTATCAATGAGCCTTTTTTTCCTGGTCACTACCCGCATCATCCGGTGATGCCCGGTGTGCTGATTGTTGAGGCGATGGCGCAGGTTGCCGCCATCTTGTCGTTTAAAACCATGGGCGCTTTACCCAGTGATGATTCGGTTTATTACTTTGTCGGGATTGATGAAGCGCGATTCAAGCGCCCGGTCGGCCCGGGCGATCAGGTTATTTTCAGGGTCGCAATCGAAAGCACCAAGCGTGGTATCTGGAAATATGTCGCGACTGCCGAAGTTGATGGAAAAATCGTCGCGGAAGGAAAATTGATGGCCACCTTGAGGGATAAATAATGCGTCATCCGACAGCCATCATACATCCCGCTGCAAGGCTTGCTGATGATGTTCAGGTCGGCGCGTATTCCATTATTGGCGAGCATGTCGAAATCGGCGCGGGAACGAAAATCGGGCCGCATGTGGTCGTTACCGGTCACACCCGTATTGGTAAAAATAACCAGATATTTCAGTTCTGCTCGATCGGCGAGGTGCCGCAGGACAAGAAGTATGCGGGTGAGCCTACCAGGCTTGAGATAGGCGACAACAATGTCATCCGTGAAAGTTGCACTTTCAATATTGGCACCGTGCAGGATGTGGGCGTGACCCGCATGGGCAACAATAATTGGGTGATGGCCTATGTCCACGTCGCGCATGATTGCCAGGTAGGAAACAATGTGATTTTCGCCAACAGCACGCAACTGGCAGGGCATGTAATCATTGATGACTTTGTGATTCTGGGCGGCTTCACCGGTGTGCATCAGTTCTGCCAGATCGGTGCGCATGTAATGACTGCCGTCGGCACCGTACTGTTGCATGATATTCCGCCGTATGTGAAAGTTTCCGGCAGCCCGGCTGCGCCGCATGGCATTAATTCCGAAGGTCTGAAGCGCCGCGGTTTTTCTGGGGATGCGCTCGCCGCGATTAAACGCGCGTACAAGACACTGTATCGTTCCGGCCTGACTCTTGAAGAGGCAAAAATTCAATTAAATCAACAGGTTACAGAAAATACGGAAGTGCAGATCATGGCCGATTTTCTTAACCGCTCTCAGCGCGGCATCGTCCGATAAATTATTAACATGAATCAAGCAACTAAAACTATAGCCATGGTGGCGGGCGAGGCTTCAGGCGATCTGCTCGCCAGCCATTTAATGCTGGCCATCAGGGAGGTGATGCCAAATGTGCGCTTCACCGGAATTGGCGGTCCGAAGATGCAGGCAGCGGGCATGCAGGTGCTCTACCCGATGGAAAAATTGTCGGTGATGGGATATATGGAGGTGCTGCGTCATTACCGTGAAATAGCGGGTATCCGCAGCAGCTTGCGCAAGCAGTTAATCGCCAATCCGCCCGATCTGTTTATAGGAATCGATGCGCCGGATTTCAATTTTGATCTTGAGCTGGCACTCAAACACCACGGCATTCCCACGGTGCATTATGTCAGCCCGTCTATCTGGGCGTGGCGCGGTGAGCGTATACATAAAATAAAGCGTGCGGTGTCGCATATGCTGGCCCTGTTTCCGTTTGAAGTGCCGCTGTATGAAAAGGCGGGCGTGCCGGTGACCTATGTGGGCCACCCCCTGGCGGACATCCTGCTGGAAAAGCCCAATCGCCTCGCCATGCGCGAACAAATGCGCATACAGCCGATCAACGCCAAGGTGTTTGCAATGTTGCCGGGCAGCCGAAAAAGCGAAGTGCGCCAATTGGCCAGAACCTATATCGAGACGGCAAAGTTGATTTTGAAAACCATGCCCGATGCGCAGTTTCTGGTGCCACTTGGCAGCCGCGAAACGCGCAATATTTTTGAAGAGGCAATCTGGCGTGCAGAAGCACATGATTTACCCCTCACCCTGCTTTTCGGCCATGCTCATGATGCGATGATCGCGGCAGACGGAGTGCTGGTGGCATCGGGTACCGCCACGCTGGAGGCGGCCCTGCTCAAGCGCCCAATGGTGATTACTTACAAAATGTCAGGCTTCAGCTATTGGCTGGCCAAGCGCAAGCAATATCTGCCCTATGTGGGGCTGCCCAATATCCTGTCCGGAAAATTTGTGGTGCCGGAGTTGTTGCAGGATGACGCCACACCTGAAAATCTGGCGCAGGCATTGCTCAACCTGGTGGCGAATAAACAGGCCGTGACAGAACTGGAGGAGCGCTTTACCGAAATGCATCTGCTGCTGAAACAGGATGCGGCGAAAAGAGCGGCTGCAGCAGTGCTGCCATTTCTGGGTGCGCGCGGATGAATGCCAGCCTGTGGGTTTGCGGTGTAGATGAGGCAGGACGAGGCCCGCTCGCGGGGCCGGTGTATGCCGCGGCAGTGATACTGGATGACAGGCACCCGATCGCCGGTCTGGCTGACTCGAAAAAACTCAACGAGAGCAAGCGTAATCATCTGGCTGCAGAAATTCGCCAGCACGCCGTAGCCTGGTCTATCGCTACCGCCTCGGCAGAAGAAATTGATGAGATCAATATATTGCAGGCGAGCCTGCTGGCGATGAAGCGCGCGATTGAATCTTTATCGCTGCGCCCGCATGAAGTGCTGGTGGATGGCTTGTATTGCCCGAAAACAGGCATCACCAGCCGTGCGATTGTAAAAGGCGACAGCACAGTGGCAGCGATCTCCGCCGCTTCCATACTCGCCAAAACAGCACGCGATGAGGCCATGCTGCAAATGCATGAGCGTTTTCCGCAATACGGGTTTGACGCACACAAGGGCTACCCGACAGCGGCGCATCTCGCGGCATTAAAGAAACACGGCATTACACCGGAACACCGGAAAAGTTTCAGGCCCGTTCGTGAATTACTGTAGCCAGTCCGTAAACTAATATACAAAAGGAGAATAGCCATGCTGTCATTCATGAAACTCATCCATCTGCTGTCGATTGTCGTGTGGGTAGGCGGCATGTTTTTTGCCTATGTCGTATTGCGTCCAAGCGCTGCAGAAGTGCTGCAACCTCCCGAAAGACTGAAGCTATGGGACAAGGTATTCAGCAAATTTTTCAACTGGGTATGGCTGGCGGTATTTCTGGTGCTGGTGAGTGGTTTCTACATGATTTATCTGTTTGGTGGTTTCGCCAATCTGCCGCTCTACATCAATCTCATGCTGCTGATGGGGCTGGTGATGACGCTGATCTATGTCTATGTTTTTTTCAAATGCTATGTGCCGTTTAATCGCCATGTGACCAAACAGGAGTGGCCCGCCGCCGGTGCAATGCTGGGCACGATCAGAAAACTGGTAGGACTGAATTTGACGATAGGCCTGCTGACAATTACGGTAGCCGAACTCGGCCACAGTTTTTAACGCAACAGATGCATGCTGATTTAATTGTAAGAACTTGATTTTATTTAATATTTTAATTAATGGCTCTTTCTGCCCGGCTATTTTTCCCGGGCAGTTTTATTTTAATGCCACTCTGTTTAACCAAAGTTTAACCACTATGTAACCTGCTTGTCACCTTGGCTGCGTAACTTAGCCTTATCGATTTAATGATAAGGAGATGACTATGTTGCAGCAGCAAACGCAAGTCGTACAAAAAGAAAAGCAGCAATTCTCGATGAATCTGGCGCGCACAGAAAGCGAAGTGCGTGAGGCACAGAAGCTGCGCTACAAGGTATTTGCCGAGGAAATGGGCGCAAAAATGCCCGGTCAGGAAGAGCGTATAGACCAGGACCGATATGACCGTTATTGCGATCATCTGCTGGTGCGCGATACCGACACCAATGAAGTGGTGGGCACTTACCGCATCCTTTCCCCCGATCAGGCAAAAAAGGCCGGCGGATATTATTCGGAGGGCGAGTTTGACTTATCCCGTCTGGATAACTTGCGCAGCAGCATGGTTGAAGTGGGACGCTCCTGTGTGCATCCGGATTACCGGGGTGGCGGTGTGATTACGCTGCTGTGGGCCGGCATGGCGCAGTACATGGTGAAGAACAAGTATGAGTATCTTATCGGCTGTGCCAGCATCAGCATGGCGGATGGTGGTCATAATGCGGCGAATATTTATAATAAGGTCAAGCTGGACAGCATGAGCCCGCTTGAATGGCGTGTTTTTCCGAATTGCGCGCTCCCTGTTGATGCGCTGGATGACCAGGCTGAAGTATTCCTGCCGCCACTGGTAAAGGGTTATTTGCGTCTGGGCGCCTATGTGTGCGGAGATCCGGCCTGGGATCCGGATTTCAATACCGCCGATTTGCTTGTGCTGTTGCCGATGTCGCGGCTTAACAAACGTTACGCAAAGCATTTTTTGGGTCAATAACGATTGAAGAAAAACCATTATATTGTTCGTTCCTACCGTCTCAGCCGCATGGCTGTGCACGTCCTGTACGCGGTGGCGATAGCAGCACTGGTGTTCCCGTGGCTGCCGGCCAAGGTGCGTATACGTGTGGAGCGGCGCTGGAATAACGGTTTGATGGGTATTCTGAATGTCAAAATCCGGCTTAATGGTGTGGTGCCTGATTTGGCGGCGCAGAATGTGATGCTGGTTGCCAATCATGTTTCATGGCTGGATATTTACCTGCTGAATGCAGTGCGTCCGGTACGCTTTGTGTCCAAGGTTGAAGTGCGCTCCTGGCCGGTTGTCGGCTGGCTGGCCAGCAAGACGGGCACTTTGTTTATTGACCGCACCAAGCGGCATGATACCGCCCGAGTCAACAATGAAGTCGTATTCCCGGAAGGCACCACCAGCAATGGCAGCATGCTGCGGCCATTTCACGCCTCGCTGCTGCAGCCTGCCGTGCACAGCCAGAGCAGGATTTGGCCGGCAGCCATACGCTATTCCCATGCAGATGGCACGCTGAATACCGCCCCTGCCTATATTGACGAGCTGACCTTTGGCGATTCACTGGCACTGATCCTGAGCGAGGCCATCATTTATGCAGAAATTGAATTTATGCCACCCATCGACGCGCACGGCAAGGTCAGGCGCGAGCTTGCCCGGGATGCCGAAATGGCGATTGCCTCTGCCTTGAACCTTACGGTTGCCAACCGGGAAAGCGTCTTGCCGGCATAACTCAGGATTGTGACTAAAAAATTTAAATTCATAAATGCAGGCTGCTTGCAGTCAGCAGGGTGCAAACGCCGCCTAATTTGATCCCCCCCCTGTATTCGGGTATAATTCGACTTAAATCAAAAGCGGGATGAACGATCTGTTCGTCCCGCTTCTTTATGTCATCTACCGTGTCATTTTTCTTGGGGGATCAACCGGTGTCACAAACGAGCCCTGCCATTCTAGTTTTAGCCGATGGAACAGTGTTTCGTGGCATTTCTATCGGAGCCGAAGGCGCCAGCGTCGGCGAAGTGGTATTCAATACCGCTATGTCCGGCTATCAGGAAATTCTTACCGATCCGTCCTATTGCAAGCAAATTGTTACCCTGACCTATCCGCATATCGGCAACGTAGGGGTTAATACTGAAGATATTGAATCAAACCAGGTGTTTGCCAGCGGGCTGGTAATACGTGACTTGTCGCAAACGGTGAGCAACTGGCGCAGCACGCAGTCACTGTCGGACTACCTTAAAGCCAATAAAGTGGTGGCCATCGCCGATATCGACACGCGCAAGCTGACGCGCATTCTGCGCGAAAAGGGTGCGCAAAACGGTTGTATCGCCACGGGCACAGATGAGGCGGCAGCTTTGGCTGCTGCACGAGGTTTTGCGGGGATAAACGGCATGGATCTGGCGCAGGTGGTTTCTTGCGACAAACCTTACAACTGGACGCAGCGCGAGTGGGATTTGAAGTCCGGTTATGCCGATATTGAAAAAACCGAATACCATGTGGTTGCCTATGACTTCGGCGTGAAGCGCAATATTCTGCGCAAGCTGGCCGAGCGCGGCTGCAAGGTCACGGTCGTGCCGGCCAGGACCAGGCCTGAGGACGCCATGGCACTCAAACCCGATGGCGTGTTTCTGTCGAATGGCCCCGGCGACCCCGAGCCGTGCGATTACGCGATTGCGGCAACACAGCAGTTCCTAAAGGATGGCATCCCGCTGTTTGGCATCTGTCTGGGCCACCAGATCATGGGTTTGGCCATCGGTGCAAAAACCCTGAAAATGAAATTCGGCCATCGCGGCGCGAACCACCCGGTGCAGGACTTGCAGAGCAAGCGTGTGATGATCACCAGCCAGAACCACGGCTTTGCGGTGGATATCAAATCCCTGCCCAAAAATGCCAGGGTGACGCATGTGTCGCTGTTTGACGGCACCCTGCAAGGTTTTGAGCTGACCGACAAGCCCGCCTTCTGTTTCCAGGGCCACCCTGAAGCGAGTCCGGGTCCGCAGGACGTCGATTATCTGTTTGACCGCTTTGTAGCGTCGATGAAAGAAAGGGGTGCGAGTGCCACGTGAGGAATTGCGACTGAATCAATCCATCATGCACTTATAACCAAAGTAATTTATGCCAAAACGTACAGACATTAAATCCATATTGATCATCGGCGCCGGCCCCATTGTTATCGGACAGGCCTGCGAGTTTGACTATTCCGGTGCGCAGGCGTGCAAGGCGCTGCGCGAAGAGGGCTACCGCGTCATTCTGGTCAACTCGAATCCGGCCACCATCATGACCGACCCGAACATGGCGGATGCGACTTACATTGAACCGATCACCTGGCAAATCGTCGAGAAGATTATTGCCAAAGAAAAACCGGATGCCATCCTGCCGACCATGGGCGGGCAGACCGCGCTGAACTGCGCGCTCGACCTGGCCAAGCATGGCGTGCTGGAAAAATACAAGGTCGAGATGATAGGCGCGACGCGCGAAGCCATCGACATGGCCGAAGACCGCGAGAAATTCAAGCAGGCGATGACGCGCATCAATCTGGCGTCGGCGCGTTCCGTCATTGCACACAGCATGGAAGAAGCGCTGCAGGTGCAGCAGGCGCTGGGCTTCCCCACCGTGATCCGCCCCTCTTTCACCATGGGCGGTTCCGGTGGCGGTATTGCTTACAACCGCGAAGAGTTTGTCGAAATTTGCGAACGCGGTCTGGAAGCCAGTCCAACCAAAGAATTGCTGATTGAAGAATCGCTGCTCGGCTGGAAAGAGTTCGAGATGGAAGTGGTGCGCGACCACGCCGACAACTGCATCATCATCTGTTCCATTGAAAACCTGGACCCTATGGGCGTGCACACCGGTGACTCCATCACCGTGGCACCGGCACAGACCCTGACCGACAAGGAATACCAGATTTTGCGCGATGCGAGTATCGCGGTGCTGCGCGAAATCGGCGTCGATACCGGTGGCTCCAACGTGCAGTTTGCGATCAATCCGGATGACGGGCGCATGGTGGTGATCGAGATGAATCCGCGCGTGTCGCGTTCTTCCGCACTGGCTTCCAAGGCAACCGGTTTTCCGATTGCGAAGGTTGCCGCCAAGCTGGCGGTGGGTTTTACGCTGGATGAGTTGAAGAACGACATCACCGGTGGCATGACCCCGGCTTCATTTGAGCCTTCTATCGATTATGTTGTCACCAAGATTCCGCGTTTCGCGTTTGAAAAATTCCCGCAGGCGAATGACCGCCTGACCACACAGATGAAGTCGGTAGGTGAAGTGATGGCGATGGGTCGCACCTTCCAGGAATCATTCCAGAAAGCGCTGCGCGGACTGGAAGTGGGCGTGGATGGTCTTGATTCCAAATACACCGACCGTGAGGCCGTCGTCGCCGAAATGGGCGCCCCCGGACCGGAGCGCATCTGGGCGGTGGGCGATGCCTTCCGCATGGGGATGAGCGTAGAAGAAGTGTTTGCGGTCAGCAAAATTGATCCTTGGTTTCTGGTGCAGATTGAAGACCTGATCAAGCGCGAAGCCGCGCTGATCGGACGCGGCCTGGATACGCTGAGTGCCGATGAATTGCGCGCGTTGAAGCGTCGCGGTTTTTCCGACAGGCGTCTGGGCAAGCTGCTGGACTGCGCCGCTCCATCTGTGCGTGCGTTACGCCATGCGATGAATATACGTCCGGTATATAAACGTGTCGATACCTGTGCCGCAGAGTTTGCGACCAATACTGCCTATATGTATTCCACTTATGAAGAAGAGTGTGAATCCAATCCTTCCGACAAGAAAAAGATCATGGTGCTGGGCGGTGGCCCGAATCGCATCGGCCAGGGCATTGAATTCGATTATTGCTGTGTGCACGCCGCGCTGGCAATGCGCGAGGATGGCTATGAAACAATCATGGTCAACTGCAATCCTGAGACAGTTTCTACCGATTACGACAGCTCTGACCGCCTGTATTTCGAGCCGCTGACGCTGGAAGATGTGCTGGAAGTGGTCGCGGTGGAAAAACCCTTTGGCGTGATTGTGCAGTATGGCGGCCAGACGCCATTGAAGCTCGCGCGTGGCCTGGAAAAAAATGGCGTGCCGATTATCGGCACCACGCCGGACATGATCGACTGCGCGGAAGATCGCTCGCGCTTCCAGCTTATGCTGCAGCAGTTGGGATTGAAGCAGCCGCCCAACCGCACGGTAAGCACAGCCGAGCAGGCTGTGCAGGCTGTGCAGGAAATCGGTTACCCGCTGGTGATGCGCCCCAGCAACGTACTGGGCGGCCGTGCGATGGAAATCGTGCACAGCCAGCCTGACCTTGAGCGCTATATGCGCGACGCGGTGGAAAGCTCAAAAATATACCCTGAACGCATGCCGATTTTGCTTGATCGCTTTTTGAATGATGCGATAGAGGTGGATGTGGATGCGGTGTCGGATGGTCAGGAGGTGCTGATTGGCGGCATCATGGAGCATATCGAAGAGGCCGGTGTGCACTCGGGTGACTCAGCCTGCTCCCTGCCTCCTTTCAGCTTGTCTGCCTCGATGCAGGATGAGTTGCGCCGCCAGACCGTGGCGATGGCAAAAGCCCTGAATGTGGTCGGCTTGATGAACGTGCAGTTCGCCATCCAGGGCGAGACGGTATATGTGCTGGAAGTTAATCCGCGAGCTTCGCGCACCGTGCCTTTTGTTTCCAAGGCAACCGGTGTGCCGCTGGCCAAGGTGGCTGCACGCTGTATGGTAGGGCAGACCCTCGCACAGCAGGGTATCAGGGGTGAGGTTGTACCGCCTTTCTATTCGGTAAAAGAGGCGGTATTTCCCTTCATTAAATTCCCCGGCGTGGATACCATACTGGGTCCGGAAATGAAATCGACGGGTGAAGTGATGGGGGTGGGCGATACATTTGCCGAGGCCTTCGTCAAATCACAGCTCGCCGCAGGCGTGAAGCTGCCGACTTCCGGCAAGGTATTTATCAGTGTGCGCGGCGAAGACAAGCAGGCTGCGGCAGAGGTTGCCAGGAATCTGCATGGCCTGGGTTTCAGTATTCTCGCCACCCGCGGTACCGCTGCAGAAATCAGCGCCGCAGGTGTGGAAGTGAAGGTGGTGAACAAGGTCACGGAAGGTCGTCCGCATATCGTAGACATGATCAAGAACGGCGAGATCTGCCTGATTATCAACACGGTGGACAGCAAGCGCAGTGCGATTCAGGATTCCTACTCAATCCGCCATGCCGCGCTGCAGGGGCGAGTAACCTATTACACCACCATGTCCGGCGCGCGCGCTGCCTGTGTCGGCATGCAGCATATTACCGAATTGAATGTTTACGACTTGCAGGCGTTGCATCGGCGCCTGGATAATCAAAAAATAAAAGGAAACACAAAATGAGCAAGATACCTTTGACCCTGCTGGGTGCGGAACTGCTGCGCAGCGAATTGCATCACCTGAAAACCATTGATCGTCCATGGGTGATCAATGCAATTGCCGAAGCGCGCGCGCAGGGTGATTTGTCTGAAAATGCCGAGTATGAGGCTGCCAAGGAGCGCCAGGGATTTATCGAAGGCCGCATTATCGATCTGGAAGGCAAGCTCGGCAGTGCGCAAATTATCGATCCCAAAACCCTGAACGCCGATGGCCGTTGCGTGTTTGGCGCGACGGTGGCGCTGGAAGACGTGAGCACAGGCGATGTGATGACGTACCAGATCGTGGGTGAGGATGAAGCCGATATCAAACAGGGCAAGATTTCCATCAATTCACCGATAGCACGCGCGTTGATTGGCAAATACGGCGGCGATGTGGCTGAAGTGCAGGCGCCGGGCGGGGTGCGCGAATACGAAATAATCAATGTGCTGTATATCTAGGTAGTCACACGGGTATTCCCGGAATGCCCGTGTGTATTTGCGCAAGTTATTGATTATATTGAATAAATTTCACATGGCGACAGATTGTGCGCCGCGCAAAGCTTATTCAGGGATTGATGGGCAATGTGTGAACCTTGTTCAGCTTCTGTTGCCCAATTGTTTCTTGGTAAGCGGTTTGCCTTTTTTGCGCTTGGGCAAGGACATCAATGGAGTTTCCTGCGGTTGATAGATCACCAGAATTTTGCCGATATTGCAACATCGCTGCGCGTGCTTCGCGGTCGTCGCTCATGACGCGAATCTTGATCAGTTCATGGCTCTTCAGGGTGCGGGAGATTTCATCCAGTACAGTGGCAGTTAGTCCTGCATTGCCTATCATGACGGTGGGATTTAGAGAGTGCGCACGGGCTTTAAGCTCGCGGCGTTGTGCAACAGACAGTATTAACATATTGAACTCCGGTTATAGTTCCGCATTCTAAACGATGAAGCCTAGTAAGACCAGTAAACAGTGGATGCGCGAGCATATCAATGACCCCTATGTGCAACAGGCGCAGAAGGATGGTTATCGTTCCAGGGCCGCTTACAAGCTGCTGGAAATCGACGAACGCGATCATCTGCTCAAGCCGGGTATGGTGGTGGTGGATCTGGGCGCCACACCTGGCGGATGGTCGCAGATCGCGGCCAATAAAGTGGGGGACAAGGGCAAGGTGATCGCGCTTGATTTGCTGCCTCTTGCCCCATTGCCGCGTGTCGAGTTTATTCTGGGCGACTTTCGCGAGGATAGTGTGCTGGCACAACTGGAAGACAAGCTTGGCGGCAAGCAGATCGAACTTGTAATTTCAGACATGGCGCCCAATATCAGTGGCATCGACATGACAGATCAGGCGCGCTCAATCTATCTGGCGGAGCTGGCACTGGAGTTTGCAGTAAAACATTTAAAGCCGGGCGGCATGTTTCTGGTGAAAGTGTTTCAGGGTGCGGGTTTTGAGGAGTATGTTAAATTGATGCGCACGCATTTTGCGAAAGTGGCCAGCCGCAAGCCCAAGGCATCGCGCGATCGCAGCAGTGAAGTTTATATGTTGGGAACAGGCAGGTTATAGGCACGTGCATTTTGTGTTCATTTATTGAAGTGACCTTGAGTAATCGGGTTTCACAGTGTTTAATACGTTATTGATATACGGCTCGTGAGGGGCAACCATGAATAATATGTTTAAAAGTGTAGGTATCTGGCTGGTCGTCGCACTGGTGCTGATGACGGTGTTCAAACAGTTCAGCCAGAATCAGCAGATGGGCTCCAAGGGTCCGCTGGACTATTCGCAATTCCTTGAGGAAGTCAGACAGGGCCAGATTACCAAGGTCACGATAGAGGGGCGTACACTTAAAGCAGTGAAGATAGACGGCAGCAGTGTCACCAGCTATGCGCCCAGCGATCTGTGGATGGTGTCCGATCTGCTGAAGCATGGTGTAAAGATTGAAGCCAAACCCGAGGAAGAGCAATCTTTCTGGATGAGTATCTTTGTGTCCTGGTTCCCCATGTTGTTGCTGATTGGCGTGTGGGTGTTTTTCATGCGCCAGATGCAGGGCGGCGGCAAAAGCGGCGGCCCGTTTTCCTTCGGCAAGAGCAAAGCCCGTCTGATGGACGACACCAAGGAACGTGTGACTTTTGCCGATGTGGCCGGTTGTGACGAGGCCAAGGAAGAAGTTTCCGAACTGGTTGACTTCCTGCGCGACCCGACCAAATTCCAGTCACTGGGCGGGCGCATTCCGCGCGGTGTGCTGATGGTGGGCAGTCCGGGTACGGGTAAAACGCTGCTGGCCAAAGCCATTGCGGGAGAAGCCAAGGTGCCGTTCTTTTCAATTTCCGGTTCCGACTTTGTGGAAATGTTTGTCGGCGTGGGCGCGGCGCGTGTGCGCGACATGTTTGAGCAGGCGAAGAAACATGCTCCCTGCATTATCTTTATTGATGAAATTGATGCGGTGGGTCGTCAGCGCGGTGCAGGCATGGGCGGTGGCAACGACGAGCGCGAGCAGACGCTGAATGCACTGCTGGTGGAGATGGACGGTTTTGAAGGTACCAGCGGCGTAATCGTAATTGCCGCGACCAACCGTCCCGATGTGCTGGATTCGGCGTTGCTGCGTCCGGGCCGTTTTGACCGCCAGGTGGTGGTGCCGTTGCCGGATATCCGCGGTCGTGAGCAGATCCTGATGGTGCATATGCGCAAGGTGCCGATGGCCCCCGATGTGAAGGCAGATATTCTGGCGCGCGGTACGCCCGGCATGTCCGGTGCCGATCTGGCCAACCTGGTCAACGAGGCCGCCTTGTTTGCCGCACGCCGCAACAAGCGTTTCGTTGATATGGAAGATTTTGAAGCGGCCAAGGACAAAATCATGATGGGTGCCGAACGTCGCTCCATGATCATGCCGGAAGAAGAGCGCCGCAATACCGCCTACCACGAGTCCGGCCACGCGGTGGTGGCCAAGCTGCTGCCCAAGACAGACCCGGTACACAAAGTGACCATTATTCCGCGCGGACGCGCGTTGGGCCTGACCTTGCAGCTGCCGATGGAAGACCGTTACAGCATGGACAAGAATCGTATTCTCGATACCATCGCCGTGCTGTTTGGCGGACGTATCGCCGAAGAAATTTTCATGAACCAGATGACCACGGGTGCTTCCAACGACTTCGAACGTGCCACCGGCATGGCCCGCAGCATGGTGACGCAATGGGGTATGTCGGATGCATTGGGGCCTATGGTTTACGGCGAGAATGACGGCGAGGTATTTCTGGGTCGTTCGGTAACCACGCATAAAAATGTGTCCGAGGCCACGATGCAGAAGGTTGATGAGGAAATTCGCCGCATTATCGACCAGCAATACAAACTTGCGCGCGGTTTGATCGAAGCCAACAAAGATAAGGTTGAAATCATGACCAAGGCGTTGCTGGATTGGGAGACGCTGGATGCCGATCAGATTAACGACATCATGGCTGGCAAGCCTCCGCGCGAACCCAGGCCTGCACCGGTGACCCAGCCCCCGCAACCTCCACAGGATGCGGCTCCGGCGGCGCCAACAACTCCCGCAGAAGCAATCTGAAAGCAGGATCAAGGATAGGAAGGTTCTATCCTTGATTTTTGTGGCCCACTTTTCTATTCAAAATGCTTCTTCATTGCGGCACTTTCCGGCTAGATCTGTCCCGTCCGTTGGTGATGGGCATCGTCAATGTCACTCCAGATTCTTTCTCCGATGGTGGTCGTCACCTGTTGCGCGATGCCGCGATTGCCCATGCTCGCCAGCTTGATGCCGAAGGCGCGGACATTCTCGATATAGGCGGAGAATCGACCCGTCCCGGAGCGCTTGCGGTCAGCGTGCAGCAGGAGCTGGATCGGGTGCTGCCGGTGATTGAAGGGCTGCGTGATGGTGCCGTGCCCTTGTCTATTGATACCTGCAAGCCTGAAGTGATGCGTGCTGCGCTGGCGGCGGGTGCCAGCATGGTCAACGATATCAGCGCGCTGCAACAGCCGGAAGCTTTGGCGGCACTGGCGGCAAGCGATGCGGCAGTATGTCTGATGCACAAACAGGGTCAGCCGCAGACCATGCAAATCGACCCCCGTTACGATGATGTGGTGCTGGAGGTGATGGAATTCTTGCGCGGCCGCATAGCTGAAGCAGAGGCAGCGGGAGTGGCGCGCAATCGTATAGTGATCGATCCGGGTTTTGGCTTTGGCAAGACTCTGGCGCATAATCTGGCCCTGCTGCGCGATCTGCACAAATTCACAGCGCTTGGTGTGCCCTTGCTGGCAGGGCTGTCACGCAAATCCATGCTGGGGGCGATCACCGGGCAGACTGTGGAACACCGGCTGGCGGCCAGTGTGGCAGCTGCACTGTTAGCGGTAGAGCGTGGCGCAGGTATCATACGCGTACATGATGTGCGCGCCACCTGCGATGCTTTAAAAGTATGGAGCGCTATACAAAAATAGCGCAGGTTGGGTTGAGCGTAGCGAAGCCCAACAAGCTCAATCGGCGGGATGCAGGTGCATTTTGGAAATTGATAACGTTGGGCTTCGCTTAGCTTGTCCTGAGCACGCCGAAGGGCTCAACACCAACCTGCGTGAAGATACATAAATTGAACGGAGTGTTTCAGTGAGCAGAAAATATTTTGGTACCGATGGTGTGCGTGGCAAGGTGGGTGAATTTCCCATTACGCCGGAATTTGTAATGCATCTGGGTTATGCGGCAGGCAAGGTGCTGGCCACCTCGGAGTGGCATCTGGCGGAAGGCGAGCGCCCTACGGTGCTGATCGGCAAGGACACGCGCATTTCCGGTTATCTGCTGGAATCGGCCTTGCAGGCCGGGCTGATTGCAGCCGGTGTGGATGTATATCTGGCGGGACCAATACCGACTCCGGCGGTTGCCTATCTCACCCGTGCTTTGCGCTTGCAAGCCGGTGTGGTGATCTCGGCTTCGCACAATCCGTTTGAGGATAACGGCATTAAATTTTTCTCCGCGACAGGCAGCAAATTGCCCGATGAAGTCGAGCATGCGATTGAGGCGGGCATGGATGAGCCGATCGTCACCATGTCTTCTGCCTATCTGGGCAAGGCAAAACGTCTGGAGGACGCGGCGGGCAGGTATATCGAATTCTGCAAGAGCAGCTTCCCTTATGAGCTGGATTTGCGCGGGCTGAAGCTGGTGGTGGATTGCGCGCACGGTGCGGCATATCACATTGCCGGCCCTGTTTTCCACGAGCTGGGTGCGGACGTGGTGACGATAGGGGTGCAGCCGGACGGAAAAAATATCAACGACGCCTTTGGTGCCACCGCGCCTGCCAATTTGCAGAAGGCGGTGATCGAGCATAAGGCTGATTTGGGTATCGCGCTGGATGGTGATGCGGATCGTCTGGTGATGGTGGACGCTGAAGGCCGTTTGTATGATGGCGACCAGCTGCTCTACATCGTTGCGCAACACCGGCAAAAGATGGGTTTGATGAAGGGCGGCGTGGTGGGCACCCTGATGACAAATCTGGCTTTTGAGCACGCGATGCAGCGCATGCAGATTCCGTTTGCGCGTGCCAAAGTGGGCGATCGCTATGTTATGGAAATGTTGCAGCAAAAGGGCTGGCAGCTGGGCGGTGAAAACTCGGGCCACATCATTTGTCTGGACCGGCACAGCACCGGTGATGGCATTATTTCCGCACTGCAGGTGCTGCATGCGCTGCGTGCGGGCAACAAGACTCTGGCCCAGGCTGCATCGGATATGAAGATGTATCCGCAGGTATTGATCAACGTGCGCATTGCCAAGGGAAATGATTGTTCCAGCCATGCCGATGTGCAGGCTGCCGTCACTTCTGCAAATAAGGCACTGGCCGGCAAGGGCCGCGTGTTGCTGCGACCTTCGGGCACCGAGCCGCTGTTGCGTGTGATGGTGGAAGGTGAGGATGGCGAGAAGGTGCGCCACTGGGCGGAAAATATTGCCCAGGCTGTCAGGGCGGTGGCGTAATTCAGCCCGGCATGCGAACAAACCCAGCGTGAAATATGCTGAATTCAGGATAGACAGGGAAGTTTAATGTTCAGTATTTTTCAAAAGTGTCTCGCCATATTGCGGCGTAATAAAGACAACTCGCAGCATTTTGTTTATGTGACCAACCAGGGTAGTAACAGTATTTCGCAGTACCGTATTTCTGCACGCGGCAGTCTCGTTCCCGCTGCCCCCGCCACCATTGCCGCAGGCACAACACCTGTCTATGTCGCCTCTGCGCCGTCCTGCAAATATGCCTATGTGGCCAATCAGGGCGGCAACAGCATTTCACAGTACAGGTTAACTGCACACGGTAGCCTTGAGCTTATGGCTGCGCCGCTTACAGCCGGTACTTCACCGGTGGAAATTGCCATTGATCCTGCCGGTCGTTATGCCTATGTGGCTAACAGCAGCAGTAATGATGTGTCGCAGTATGTCATCGGCGCGGATGGCAAGCTCAATGCAATGTCACCCGCGACCATTGAGACGCGTTTGATTCCGGTTGCGATTACGGTTGATCCGTCCGGAAAATATGTTTATGTGGCGAATAACAGCAGCAATGATATTTCGCAGTATTCTATTTCTGAAAATGGCAGCCTGGCGCCGATGACTCCCGCGACCATTGTGGCGGGGAAGGCTCCGCGAGCCATTGCGGTGCATCCGAACGGGAAATATGCCTATGTGGTTAACAGAACAAGTGGCGATGTTGCTCAGTATGAAATTACTGCCAGTGGAAGCCTTGCTCCCATTGCAACACCCGTCGCAGCCGGCAAGCATCCTATCGCCATTGTTGTTTCTCAATCGGGCAGGCAGGCCTATGTGGTCAATCAGAACAGTAATAGCATTTCGCAATTCGCCATCGCAGCCAACGGTTGCCTGGTGCCGCTGAATCCCGCTGTTGTTGCGTCCCTTGTCACCCCCGTTTCCATGGCAATTTCCAGTTCGGGTAAATATGCCTATGCATGCAATATTCTGAGCAATGACGTGTCGCAGTATGCAATTGATGACGAGGGCCGACTCACCGCGATTCCCCTGAATGCCTGGGGTGATTCAACTATAAAAGCGGAAGTTTCTCCGCGCAGTGTGATGAGCGTTGAGTTGAAGTCCTGAAACGGTGTATGCGGTGAATATTTTTTCTGACTTGGTGTACCATTTGCAATATGCAGGCAGGCTAAGGTCAGTTTTATAATCGCGTATTTTTGATGGGGAGTAATAGTGAGCGGGCACTTGACATTACCGGCAGATAAGGCCCGGTCTGAACTTACCCAGGAAGATCAGCTGCGCAGCAATTTGCTGATTTTTGCGTGCGCCTTCATGAATTTTGCCGTGATGTTCTGGCTGGCAATTTACTGGCTGATGGGGCAAAGTTTTTCCACCAATGTGCCGCTGGCCTATCAGGCGGTCTCACTCAGTTCTCTGGTTTATTATCTCAAAACCAGAAATTTCGAAGTTTTCCGTTTTATACAGCTCAGTCTGTTCTTGTTTGCCCCGTTTGTAATGCAGTGGAGTATCGGCAATTCGATCACATCCAGCGGTGTAACCTTGTGGGCTTTGCTGGCACCTGTCGGGGCGGTAGTGGTGGCGGGATGGCGTGAATCCATTCCCTGGTTTGTTGCGTATATTATTCTGACCGGAGTGTCCGGATTTTTTGATTATTTTCTGGGTGTGGGCTATACCGGCGGTCTGGAAATGAAGACGATAGGCGTGTTTTTTGCGCTTAACTTCGTTGCCATGTCATCTATCCTGTATTTTCTGGTCCGCTATTTTGTGGTGGAAACCGAGAAAATTAAAAATCAGCTGGATCTTCAGCATAGTTTACTGCTGGAGGAGCAGAAAAAATCCGAGCACTTGCTGTTGAACGTTTTGCCTTCCGCTATCGCGCAGCGCCTGAAAGACAACAACGCCCTGATTGCCGATGGACACGCCGATGTGACTGTCATGTTTGCGGATATAACCAACTTCACACAAATGACAGAGCAAATGCAACCACGACGCATGGTTGATTTGCTTAATAAGGTTTTTTCCTGGTTTGATTCCATGACGGACAAGTACGGTCTGGAAAAAATTAAAACCATAGGTGATGCCTATATGGTGGTGGGTGGACTTACGCGCAATCAGGGAGACTATGTCAAAAATATTGTAGATATGGCGCTGGAGATGCGCGAGTTTATTTCATCGCATCCCGATCTGGCTGGCCACAATCTGGGAATTCACATGGGTATTGCTACCGGGCCAGCCGTGGCTGGAGTGATAGGCAGCAAGCGTTTTATTTATGATGTATGGGGAGACACCGTTAATATCGCGAGTCGTCTGTCTGATGATGGCAAAAGGGGCGAGATATTGACCGATAAGACCACCTACAGCCGTTTGCGCAGGCATTATGCGTTTTATGCGCCTGATATCGTGGATATCAAGGGTAAAGGAGAGATGGTTGTTTACAAGCTGAAGGGCAAGGTGGCGCCCCCTGCCGTTGCTTGAATACCGGTATATGCAGCGCTTCGGCGGAATTGCAAAATATTAAATATAATCAAGTGCTTACAATTAATTTCTGTATTTGGTGAATGATGCTAACTGACCTCAAATAGGTTTTTCCACAGTTTAACAACAGGTTCGCTATTGATGGTTGCATGTTCTATGCGGCATGGTGCCGAGCTGTTTAACCTCATCTTATGCTGCATACGACGCAGATCGCGGTAAATTTCCTGTATCTCATTGCTGAGTTCCTTGTCGATCAATTCCAGTTTGGCTGCCAGTTGCAGCAGCGCAAGATTGCCGCTGTTTGCGGTCAGTTCTGGAAAGGTTGCGGAGTATGCCAGCACCAGAAATTGCACGATAAACTCAATGTCCACCATGCCACCCTTGTCATGCTTGATATCAAATAAAGCGCTGTCATTGGGGTGGCCATCATGCATTTTCTGGCGCATGTCGGCCACTTCCTTGCGCAACTCTTTGATCGCGCGTGGCTGGCATAACACCTCCCTGCGTATTGCCTCAAACTGTTCGCCTACCGCTTTGTCCCCCGCGCTGAAACGCGCACGCGTCAGCGCCTGGTGTTCCCACACCCATGCATGTTTTTGCTGATATTCGGCAAATGCGCCGATACTGCTCACCAGCAGACCGCTGGCGCCATTCGGGCGCAGGCGAAGGTCTGTTTCATACAGGCGTCCCGCCGAGGTGTAGCTGCTGAGCACGGTATTGATGCGTTGAGCCAGTCTGGCGTAAATTTCGCCCGCCTCGGGGTGCGGATCGTCATACAGGAAAATCAAATCCAGATCGGATTCATAGCCCAGTTCGCGTCCCCCCAGCTTGCCATAGGCGATGATGGCGAAATGATGCTCGGCCTGGTGTTTTTTGCGCGCATCGCGCCAGCAGGTTTGCAAAACATGCTGCAGTATCAGGTTGGCCAGATCGCTTAAATGATCGCTCAATATTTCCAGCGGCAGCAAACCCTGAATATCCATGGCCAGCAGATGGAAGGTCTGGCTGTGGTGAAATTGGCGCAGCACATCCATGGCGCGTTCAATATCATCGGCGCAGTCTGCCAGTTGCGCCTGCAATGACAGATTCAGCGCAGGCCAGTTGGGTGCGCGGTAAATTTCGCGTGCATCCAGCAACTCATCCAGAAGGAAGGGGTGCATGGAGAGATAGTCCGAGGCCCATTCGCTGGCGCTGGCGATGCCCACCAGTCTGGGCAGCACCTGGGGGTATTCGGCCATAAAGGCAAGATACGATGCACGCCGGCTGATATTTTCCAGCAGCTTAAGGATGCGCGGCAGGGTCTGGTCGGGATTGCCGGTTGTGGCGCACAGGCTGATGAGCTGGGGCACTATTTTGTCTATGCGCTGGCGGCTAAGTTCGGGTAAGGAGCGATAGCGGCCACTGTCGCGGATTTGCAGCAGCCGCTCGGCAACCGGGCCATTGGCGCTATATCCCAGCTTGCCCAGAGAGACGCGCAACTCTTCTTCCTGAATGTCCTCCCGCCATACACTGCTGCCTTCAGTGCCGGTCCCGGTGGCGGGATCTTCCTGTGTGCTGAAAATTTGCTCAAAATGACGGCTGACAACATCGCGATGCCGGTTAAATACCACCAGCATTGCAGCATAATCCGGGTAGCCCATGGCGCGGGCGATGATGGCCTGATCATTTTCCTTTTCCGGCAATTCCTGCGTCTGCTGATCGTCCAGATACTGCAGGCGATGCTCCAGATTGCGCAGGAAAATATAGGCCGTGTTCAATTCGGCTGCCGAGTCAGCGCTCAGCTGCCCGTTCTCGGCCAGTAGTTGCAGCACTTTCTGGGTGGGGCGGATGCGCAGGCGAGCATCGCGACCGCCGCGGATTAACTGGAATACCTGCGCAATAAACTCAACCTCACGGATGCCGCCCGGTCCCAGCTTGACGTTGTTCATGCGATCACGTCGCAGCACCTCCTGGCGTATCTGGGCATGCAGTTTGCGCATGGATTCAAAAGCGCCAAAATCAAGGTATTTGCGAAACACAAACGGCTGGGCGAGTTTGGTCAATTCAGCTGTGGCAGTGCAATTTTGGGGGGAGACGACACGTGCCTTGATCCACGCGTAACGTTCCCATTCGCGCCCCTGTGCGACCAGATATTCTTCCAGCGCGGCAAAGCTCAGCACCAGCGCGCCGCTGTCGCCATAGGGGCGCAGGCGCATATCCACACGAAATACAAAGCCGTCCGCGGTGACCTCGTTGATCAGCGCGATTATTTTGCGCCCCACACGGTTAAAGAAGTCGCCATTGCCTATGCTGCGCGTGCCATTGGTATCGCCGTCTTCCGGGAACACAAAGATCAGGTCTATGTCCGAGGAAACGTTCAACTCGCCACCGCCCAGTTTGCCCATGCCGATTACCAGCAACTCCTGTACCTGGCCGCTTTCGGCACCGACGGGCTGGCCATATTGCTGCTCAAGCGCACTTATGGCGCAACTTTGTGCGCGTTGCACGGTCAACTCTGCAAGTGCAGTCATGCTTGCCATTACTTCATCCAGATCGGCGAGGCCGCCGAGGTCACGAGTGAGCAGTTTCAGCATCACGCGTTTGCGCAAGATGCGCAGGGCCGTGGCCAGTTGCGCCTCGTCTGCGGCTGGCAGGGCATCGAGCCATTGTTGCATTTCGTCAGCGCTGCACGGTTTTGCATAATTTTCGCGCAGCCAGGGCAACAGGGCGGGATCCGCACCGAGCAGGCGATGGACATAACGGCTGCAATGAGAGCTGTGCTGAACCAGTGCGTCAAAATCAGGGTGAGACAGGGGATTTGAGGTGTTCATGGCATGTGCTTAGGAGTAAAATGAGCATCGTAATATCAATCGATTATAAAACTCTAATGCCACCCCCGGTTTACTTATTTACTTTGCTTCATTTCAATTGCGATCGCAAAACATGCTGAAAACTTCTCTGCAAATTGCCGGTCGTGCATTCACACTATTGCGGCGGAGCTTGTTTGCAATCATTTTGCTGCTGGGTTTTGCTGCGGCAGGGTTGATTCTGACATTGCGCTATTCGGTATTGCCGGATATCGAACGCTATCACGCGGATATTACCCAGGCAGTTGGCAATGCTATCGGACTGGCGGTTGAGATAGGCAGGATAGAAGCCGACTGGCATGGAATAGGCCCGCATCTGCGCCTGACAGATATACGTGTGCTGGATAAGCAGCGGCGAACCACGCTGGCGCTTCAGCAGGTTGATGTTGTGGTGTCGTGGAAGACGCTGCTGGCGGGCGAATTGCGTCTGGCCAGCCTGGAGATTGATCAGCCCGATCTGATGATCAGGCGCGATGTTCACGGTGCGCTTAAAATTTCCGGCCTGGAAGTTGAAGGGCAATCGGCAAATAATGATTTTGCCAATATGTTGCTTAACCAGTCGCGCATTGTGGTGCGCGGCGCGCATATTTCATGGCTGGATGAACAGAGGTCAGCGCCTCTGCTTGAATTTAACCAGGTGAACCTGGTGATTGAAAATATCTGGCATTACCACCGTTTCGCCCTGCGTGCCTCACCTCCGTCCGAACTGTCGACCCAGCTGGATGTGCGCGGTGATTTTTTCGGAAAAAGCTTTGATGATGTGCAAAGCTGGAGCGGTGAAATCTTTACCCAGCTTGACTACGCCGATTTGCCCGCATGGAAACCCTGGCTGCCATTACCCGGCGCACTCAGGCAGGGCAGGGGGGCAGTGCGCGGCTGGCTGGGCGTGGAAGCGGGGAAAATAAGCGAGGTAACGAGTGATCTTGCGCTGGTTGATGTGCAGACCCGGCTGGCAGAGGATTTGCCCCCGCTTGATATACGCGTGCTCAGCGGCCGGATTGGCTGGCGTGAAATGGATCACGGATTTGAAATTTCAATGAACAGGTTTTCATTAAAACTGTTTGATAACTTTGTGCTCAAGCCCACCGATATTCTGGTCAATTTGCGCAATCTGCAGGATGCCGAAGCTTCCTCGGGCGACATACGTGCCAACCTGATAGAGCTGGACGGGCTGGCGAAGATGATGAAATATTTGCCGCTGGACCGTGATATTAAAGCCCGTTATGCCGAGTTTTCACCGCAGGGCAGCGTGAAAAATTTGCGCGTGGAATGGCAGGCAAAAGCTGGGCAGCAGCTCCAGTACAAGGTGGCCGGAAAATTTGACGACCTGTCTCTGCAACGAGTCGAAAAGCTGCCGGGTTTTTCAGGTCTGAGCGGTGAAGTTGAAGGTGATGAACGCAGCGGCGTGTTGTCTGTTGTCTCGCGCAGCCTGAAGCTGGATGCACCGCAATTTATGCCTGAACCGCTGGCATTTGACACGATTTCCGCCCATGCCAGCTGGAAAGCAAATTCAGACGGACTGGAAGTCAAGCTGCGCAATATTGCGCTGGCCAACGCGGATCTTGCCGGCAATGCTTATGGCAGCTATCAGACCCTGCCTGGCAGCCCGGGCAAACTGGATTTGAATGTTAATTTGACGCGGGCTTCCGTGGCACATGCGAAAAAATATATTCCGCTATTCGCCCTGGGTGCGGATGCAAGATCATGGATAGACAAAGCATTGCTTGACGGCCAGGCCAGTGATTTCTCGCTGCGCATAAAAGGCGATTTGAATGATTTTCCGTTTGTGGCAAATAAAAAGGGAATATTCAAAATACATGCGCGGGCCAGAGATGTCGCGCTGGCATTTGCGCCGGAATGGCCTCTCATCAACAATGCAAACGCTGAACTGTTGATTCAGGGCAAGCAGCTTACAGTCGCCTCGGCTTCGGCCATGACAGGCGGTGTGCGCCTTAAAAATATCAAAGTGGGTATAGCCGATTTGCTGAGCGATGACTCGGTGCTGAGCGTGCGCGGCGAAGCCGAGGGCGAGCATACACCCGCGCTGGAATTTATACAGGCAAGTCCGGTACGCGGTTATCTGGATGGATTTACCGATGATATTGCCGCGCGCGGAAAAGGCAAGCTGAGCCTTAACCTGGAAATTCCACTGGGTGGTAATCAGACAGCAAAGATAGAGGGCAACTATCATTTTATTGACAGCGAAATTGATTTTGACAAAAAGCTGCCAACCATAAGCAAGGTAAATGGCGACTTGAGTTTTAGTCAGGCTGGCGTAAGCACAAAAAATATAGTCGGGCAGATACTGGGTGGCCCGGCCAGACTTGAAGTGGAGAGTGGCGAGAATGGCGCGATTAACGCCAGGTTGAGCGGTCGTGCAAATTTTGAAACGCTGCGCAAGGAAAATTCACATCCTGCCTTGCGCATGCTGAAAGGCGAGGCAGCGTGGAATGTTGACATTGCGGTGCAGGACAAAAAAAGCAGAGTGTTGTTGACGAGCAATTTGTCGGGGCTGCAATCGGATTTCCCCGCGCCATTTGCCAAGCGCAGGCAGGAATCCATACCACTGCGCATTGAAATAAAAGATCTGAGTCCGCTCCAGGACACAGTGACCATGCAATATGGCTCACTGATTAACGCGAATATATCGCGCAGAAAAGATGAAAACAATGCCTGGAATATTCAGCGAGGCATTGTCAATTTTGGCAATGTTGCGCACAAGGCGGACAGGAACGGATTGTGGGTGATAGGCACGCTGCCGCAATTGTCACTGCAGGGTTGGTCGGTGCTGTCGGATGTTCTGGATAGCGAGCAGGGTGAACCTGTCAGTCTGGCCGGGGCCGATTTGACGATACAGAGGTTAAACGGTTTTGGTCATACGGTGCATGACCTGCATATCAAGGCGAGTGGCCGCACTGATATTCTGAAGGCACAGTTGGCGTCCAGGGTAATAAATGGTGATTTAAGCTGGTATGGCGGTGGAAATGGACGACTGGTTGCGCGCCTGAAAAATCTGGAACTTGGACTGGAAGAGCAGAAACTGGAAGACGGGTATGATAGTGCAAAGCCCGCGTCCGGCAGCGACACGGAGACGGGCACCTACCGTCAGCCTGAATTGCCCGGGATTGACATGGTGATCGAAAAACTTAATGTCAAAGGAAGGCCCTTGGGCAGGCTGGAACTGCTGGCGCAACAGCAGGGGGCGGATTACCGGATTGATAGTTTGCGGCTGGTCAATCCGGATGGTGTACTGTCACTGGATGGAAAGTGGCAAATGTCCGAGACGGCACCGCAGACACAGGTTAACCTGAAGCTTGATATCAGTAATGCAGGCAACATCCTGTCCCGTGCAGGTTTTCCGAATAGCGTGAAAAATGGCAGCGGAAATCTGGAAGCCAGCCTGGCATGGCCGGGTACGCCGGTGATGTATAGCAGCGGCAACCTGAATGGCAAGATCACGCTGGATACCGGCAAGGGCCAGTTTTTGCAGATCGATCCGGGGATGGGCAAGCTGCTGAGTATTTTAAGCCTGCAAGCGTTGCCCAAACGTATTGCCCTCGATTTTGAAGATGTGTTCAGCAAGGGCTTTGAGTTTGATAATATCAGGGGTGATGGGGACATCAGGCAGGGCGTGATTTATACAGATAACCTGAAAATAGAGGGTTCATCGGCAAAAGTGAGCATGCACGGCCAGATGGATTTGAAAAATGAAACGCAGAATCTCAAGGTGCGCATCGTGCCTGCCGTGGGCAACAGTGCGGCCCTGATTTCTGCACTGGTTGCAACGCCGATAGTGGGTGCAGGCGTGTTTATTGCCAGCAAGATACTGGGCGATCCGCTCGGCCAGATAGCGGCATTTGAGTACAATATTTCGGGAAGCTGGGCGGATCCAAAAGTGGAAAAAGCCGGTGCAAACCAACCGGAAGACGCGGCAAAAAATTAATCAACTGAAAGCATAGAAAGCACATTATGGCAGACATAAATTCCACACAACGGCGCATCGCCGCACAGGTAAACGCATTCAAGGTTGCTGCATTGCAAATGGCATCCGGTCCCAATGTTGCGGGCAACCTGAGCGAGGCGCGTCGCCTGATAGAAAATGCCGTGGCGCAAGGCGCGCGCCTGGTGGTGCTGCCCGAATTCTTTTCCATTATGGGCATGAAGGAGGATGACGTACTGGCGGCGCGCGAGCAGCCCGGCAGCGGTGTGATGCAGGATTTTCTGTCCGAGATGGCGCGCAAGCACAGCATCTGGGTGGTCGGTGGTTCCATTCCGCTGGTGGCCAATGCGCCCAACAAGATACGCAATGCCTGCCTGGTGTTTGACGAGCATGGCAAGCAGGTTGCGCGTTATGACAAGATACATTTGTTCAATCTTGATCTCGGCACCGAGCACTATCATGAAGGCAATACGATAGAGGCGGGGAATCAGGTGGTGGTGATTGACAGTCCGTTTGGGCGCATAGGTCTGGCGATCTGTTACGATCTGCGTTTCCCCGAATTGTTCCGCGCGATGAAAAATGTGGACATCGTGGTATTGCCGTCTGCTTTTACCGCTACGACCGGAAAAATGCACTGGGAAACGCTGGTGCGCGCGCGCGCGATTGAAAACCTGACCTATGTCATCGCGGCAGCACAGGGCGGTTACCATGTGAATGGCCGTGAAACACACGGACACAGCATGATCGTCGATCCCTGGGGCCGTGTGCTGGACGTGCTGCCGCGCGGTTCGGGTGTGGTGCTGGCGGAGGTCAACCCCTCCTATCAGGCCAGCCTGCGTGCAAGTCTGCCTGCGCTGACCCACCGTACGCTGGGGTGACTGTTGGCGCCCTTTCTGTAATGAAGTTTTTATAAACAAATTATCTCGGGCTATTTGATGCAAAAAGATTCCATATTCGCGCTTGCGCAGCAGTCACTCTTAATCCCGTTTGCGCTGGATGAGCGCAAGCTGGAGCAGGTGTTCGGCAAAATGCTCGCGCACCAGGTTGACTATGCCGACCTGTATTTTCAGTATGGGCGCGCCGAGAGCTGGTCGCTGGAGGAAGGCATCGTCAAATCCGGCAGCTTCAGCATCGACCAGGGCGTGGGCGTGCGCGCGGTGAGCGGCGAAAAAACCGCATTCGCCTATTCCGATGACATCAGTCTGGCCGCACTTGAAAGCGCCGCCCTGGCCACGCGTGCCATTGCCCGCCAGGGCGGTACGCAAACTGTGCCAATGCTGGGCCATCAATCTGCGCAGCGCAGCAAGAGTGTCGTGCAGGACAAAGCCACACAGCTATACCTTCCGCATGACCCCATCGCCAGCATCAGCGCATCTGAAAAAGTTGAGTTGCTGGAGCGGCTGGAACGCTGTGCGCGCGCGCTTGATCCGCGTGTTACGCAGGTGATGGCAGGGCTTGCGGGCGAGTATGAAGTGGTGATGGTGGCGCGCAGTGACGGCGTGATGAACGCGGATATCCGGCCACTGGTGCGCCTGTCCCTGCAAGTGATTGTGGAAAGCAACGGCAAGCGCGAGCAGGGCTCTGCCGGTGGCGGCGGACGTTTTGATTACCATTACTTCAGCGACGAAGTGCTGCAGAAATATGCTGCCGAAGCGGTGCACCAGGCGGTGATCAATCTGGATGCGCGACCCGCACCCGCAGGCAACATGACGGTGATTCTCGGTTCAGGCTGGCCCGGCATTCTGCTGCATGAAGCCGTGGGTCACGGCCTGGAAGGCGATTTCAACCGCAAGGGCAGCTCGACTTTTTCCGGACGCATCGGCGAACGCGTTGCCTCCAAAGGTGTGACCGTGGTGGATGACGGCACTATTGCCGACCGTCGCGGCTCCTTGCTAATGGACGATGAGGGCAACCCCACGCAGCGCACCGTGCTGATCGAAGACGGCATCCTCAAAGGCTATTTGCAGGATACGATGAACGCGCGGCTGATGAATGTCGCGGTTACCGGCAATGCACGGCGCGAATCTTACGCCCACCTGCCGATGCCGCGCATGACCAACACCATGATGCTGAATGGTGCGCATGACCCCGGAGAAATTATCGCGTCGGTCAAGCACGGCCTGTATGCCGCGAATTTTGGCGGCGGCCAGGTTGATATCACCAGCGGGAAATTTGTGTTCTCCACCACTGAAGCCTACATGATAGAAGACGGCAAAATCACCTACCCGGTGAAGGGCGCCACGCTGATAGGCAATGGCCCCGAAGCGATGAACCGCGTCAGCATGGTGGGCAACGATATGGCGCTGGACCCCGGTGTAGGAAGCTGCGGCAAGGAAGGGCAGCATGTGCCGGTGGGCGTGGGGCAGCCCACGGTGCGTATTGATGGTCTGACGGTAGGCGGAACGGCTTGAGTCTGTTGCCCCCCTTATTTTTATAAGTATTTGATTTTATTGAATATTTTTTACATGAGCGTACGAATATCCAGGTTGTGATTTGGCTGGAACAGGAAAGGAAAAAATGGAGATCAAAGACAGTAACGGCAACGTGCTTAATGAGGGCGATTCGGTGCAGATCATAAAAGACCTTAAGGTCAAGGGTTCATCTGACACCCTGAAAAGAGGCACCATCATCAAGAATATTCGCCTCGGTTCGGGGGAGGAAGCGGTCGAAGGAAATTCCGACAAAATCAAGGGGCTGCGCCTGAAGCAATGCTTTGTCAAAAAAGTTTGATCGTTTCATGAGTTGGCTCGCCAACTTCGACTTTTGCCCCGGTCCTTATCCCGGTTCTCCGCCCTGTTTTTCAGGCTTCAGTCCTGATTCTCATCGGGTATAATTCGCGCCTTATGTTGATTTTTCGCGCCCTCCAGTCTCCTGATCGCCAGCCTGTCGCACTCACCGTCGGTAACTTCGATGGTGTGCATCTGGGCCATAAGGCGTTGCTGTCGCGCTTGCTGGATGCAGCCAGGTTGCGCGGTATTCCCAGCGCGGTGGTTATTTTCGAGCCGCATCCGCGCGAATTTTTTACGCCCGATCAGGCACCGGCACGCCTCACCAGCCTGCGGGAAAAGCTAGAGCTGCTGGCGGAAGTGGGTGTGGACCGCGTGCATATTTGCCGCTTCAACAGCCAGTTTGCACAGATGAGCGCCAGCAGCTTCATCGATGCGCTGCATAAAAACCTGTCGGTTAAATATGTCCTGATTGGCGATGACTTCAGGTTTGGCAGCGGACGCAGCGGCGACTTTGCGCTGATGGAGAAAATTGCCAACCAGCAGGGCTTTACCGTTGAAGCCATGCACAGCGTGATGTTCGACGGCGTGCGTGCTTCCAGCACTGCGGTCAGGGCGGCGCTGGCCGGCGGGCATATGCGCGCGGCAATGCGTTTTCTGGGGCGTCCCTACAGCATCAGCGGCCGCGTGGTGCATGGAGACAAGCTGGGCCGCGAGATCGGTTTCCCCACCGCCAATGTGCAGATGAAACATAATCGTCCGCCCTTGTCAGGAATTTTTGTGGTGCGAGTAACAGGTGATCACATACCACCGCTGCACGGCGCCGCCAGCCTGGGTGTGCGCCCCACGGTGCATGCCAACGGCCGCGCCGTGCTGGAAATTCACCTGCTGGATTTTGCCGCAGAAATTTACGGTCAGCATCTGCGCGTGGAGTTTTTGCACAAATTGCGCAATGAAGAAAAGTACCCCGATTTAAAAAGTTTGACGCAGCAAATCGCGCTGGATGTGGCCAATACCAGAAACTGGTTTAATGAAAATGGATTGTTAAAAGAAAATGGATTACCCGGAAAAAATGGATTACAAGCTCACACTCAATCTGCCTGATACCCCTTTTCCCATGCGCGGCGATATGGCCAGGCGCGAACCGCAAATGGTGGCGCAATGGCAGGAGCAGAAGCGCTACCAGAAGATACGCGCGGCGGCAAAAGGCCGGCCAAAATTTGTGCTGCATGACGGTCCTCCCTATGCAAATGGCGATATTCATATTGGCCACGCGGTAAACAAAATACTGAAAGATATGATCGTCAAGAGTAAAACGCTGGCGGGCTTCGATGCACCCTATGTGCCCGGCTGGGACTGCCACGGTTTGCCGATTGAGCTGCAAGTTGAGAAAAAACACGGCAAGAATATTCCGGCAGCGCAATTCCGCGAGCTGTGCCGCGCATATGCGACCGAGCAGATCGAGCGCCAGAAAAAGGACTTTATCCGCCTCGGCGTGCTGGGCGATTGGGACAGGCCCTATCTGACGATGGATTTTAAAACCGAGGCGGACATTATCCGCACACTCGGCAAGATCCATGAACGCGGTTATTTGTATCAGGGCAAGAAGCCGGTCAACTGGTGCCTGGATTGCCAGTCTGCACTGGCCGAAGCCGAAGTGGAATACGAAGATAAAATTTCGCCGGCAATTGATGTGGGTTTTGAAGTGAAAGACGTGGCCGCGCTGAACAAGGTTTTTCGCACGAATTTACCGCCCGATACCAGAGTGTATGCCGTAATCTGGACCACTACACCGTGGACACTGCCGGCCAATCAGGCGGTATGTGTGCACCCCGAGCTGGAATACAACCTGGTCAAGACTGACAAGGGTTATCTGATTCTGGCCGCCGATATGGCCGGGCAATGCCTGACCCGCTATCAACTCGCGGGCAGTAATGACCGAGGCGATGGCAAGGCGGCCAACTGCTACGGCAAGGCGCTGGAGCATCTGCTGCTGCAACATCCTTTCCAGAGCAGGGCTGTGCCGGTAATCTGCGGCGAGCATGTCACGCTGGAAGCGGGTACCGGGCTGGTGCACACGGCACCGGCACATGGTCTGGACGATTATTTTGTGGGGCAGAAATACCATCTGCCAACGGATAATCCGGTGGGCGACGACGGCAAATTTATTTCTGCGACACCCGCCATCGGCGATACGCCGCTGGCGGGTGTGTTCGTTCTGAAAGCGAACGATATTGTGCTGCACGGCCTGCAGGCAAGCGGTCATTTGCTGCATCAGGAAAAAATGAAACACAGTTATCCGCATTGCTGGCGCCACAAGACACCGATCATCTTCCGCTCCACGCCGCAGTGGTTTATTGGCATGGAGCAAAATTCCAAAGGTAACTCTGCTTTGCGCGACGTGGCCAACAAGGCCGTAGCCGATACCGAGTTTTTCCCGGCTTGGGGGCGCGCGCGCCTGGAAGCCATGATCAGGAATCGTCCCGACTGGTGCGTGTCGCGCCAGCGCAACTGGGGTGTGCCCATGCCATTTTTTGTGCACAGGGAAACCATGCAATTGCATCCGCGCACACCCGAGCTGCTGGAGCAGGTGGCGATACGCGTGGAGCAGCAGGGTATCGAAGCCTGGTTTGCGCTGGAGGCAGAAGAGCTGCTGGGCAAGGATGCCGCACAATACCGCAAGCTCTCCGATACACTCGATGTGTGGTTTGATTCCGGTAGCACCCATGCAGCAGTGCTGCGCCAGCGTGAGGAATTGAAATTCCCGGCCGACCTTTATCTGGAAGGTTCTGACCAGCATCGCGGCTGGTTCCAGTCATCGCTGCTCACGGCCTGCGCCACCGATGGCCGTGCACCCTATGAAGCCTTGCTCACACATGGTTTTGTGGTGGATGGATACGGCCACAAGATGAGCAAATCCAAGGGAAATGTGATCGCGCCGCAAAAGATTTTCGATACCCTTGGTGCCGATATCCTGCGCCTGTGGACAGCCTCCACCGATTATTCCGGCGAGCTCACCATCTCCGACGAAATTCTCAAGCGCGTGGTGGAAAGCTATCGCCGCATCCGCAATACACTGCGCTTCCTGCTCGCCAATATCGCCGACTTCGATGCGAAGAAAGATGCGTTGCCGGTGGAGCAGTGGCTGGAAATTGACCGCTATGCATTGGCGCTGGCAAGTAATCTGCAGGCTGCGGTAAAAGAAGATTATTCGCGTTATGAGTTTCACGCTGTGGTGCAGAAACTGCAGGCCTTCTGCTCCGAAGATCTGGGCGGTTTCTATCTCGATATTCTGAAAGACCGACTGTATACCACTGCACCCAATTCACAGGGGCGGCGCTCCGCGCAGAACGCGCTGTATCACATCACACAAAGCCTGACGCGCCTGATGGCACCCATTCTGAGTTTTACTGCTGAAGAAGTGTGGAGCTTGCTGGGTCAACCTCAAGGCAGCGTGTTTGAATCCCTATGGTACGAGTTGCCGTCTTTGCCTGCGGCCGATGCAAAGCTGACACAGGACTGGGCAATCATTTGTGCCTGGCGTGCCAGGGTAAACAAGCGACTCGAGGATTCGCGTGCCGCAGGCAATATCGGTTCTGCGCTGGCTGCGGAGATTGATATTCATGCTGCGGGCAGCGATTATGATGTGCTGGCCCGACTGGGTGATGATCTGCGTTTCGTGATGATTACCTCGCGTGCCGGGGTGAAGCGTGCAAACAGCGAAGCCGAGCAGCACATTGAAGTGCTGGTAAGTGCTTATGCCAAATGCGAACGCTGCTGGCATTACCGAGCGGATATCGGTAGAAATAGCGAGCATGCGACTTTGTGTGCACGTTGCGTGAGTAATCTGGCCGGCGAAAATGAAGGACGTCGTTATGCTTAAATCCGTTGCCAGGTTTGTTTTGCCTGCACAGCTACAGCCAGGTCGAGTAAAGACTGCCAGCTGGTTAAGTCTGGCCGCGCTGATCATAGTCCTCGATCAGCTCAGCAAGCTGTGGATCACCAGCCACTTTTTCTACGGCGAAAGCCTGCCTGTCGTCAAATTTTTTAACCTGGTGCTGGCACATAACACCGGTGCTGCTTTCAGTTTTTTAAGCGATGCGGGTGGCTGGCAGCGCTGGCTGTTCAGCGCCATCGCCCTGATTGCTTCAGTGTGGATTGTACGTTTGTTGCGCCAGCATGCGCATGAAACATTATTCTGCCTTGCACTTGCGCTGGTTTTGGGCGGTGCCCTGGGAAATCTGATTGATCGTGTTGCCTATGGCTACGTAGTGGATTTTCTCGATTTTTACTGGGGTAATTACCATTTTCCTGCTTTCAATGTGGCAGATTCCGCGATCTCGGCAGGCGCAGCGCTATTGCTGCTGGATAGCTTTAAAAAGAAGTGAAATCGTGAAGCATTCGTTGTACCGTACTATCCTTCTCGTGCAGTTTGGATAGAGGAATTTCAAGAAAGAACAAAAATGGAAATCTTGCTAGCTAACCCACGCGGCTTTTGTGCCGGTGTAGATCGTGCCATTGAAATGGTCGAGCGCGCCCTGACTCTGCATGGTGCCCCCATTTATGTGCGTCATGAAGTAGTGCACAATAAATTCGTCGTTGAAAACCTGCGAAAAAAGGGCGCGATATTTATCGAGGATCTGGCCGATGTGCCAGCAGGCAGTATCCTGATTTTCAGCGCGCATGGAGTGTCACAAGCGGTGCGGCACGAGGCAACCGAGCGCGGCTTTACCCTGTTTGACGCAACCTGCCCGCTGGTCACCAAGGTGCATAACGAAGTTGCGCGCTTGCGCGACAAGGGTAAAGAAATCATCATGATCGGCCATTCCGGCCATCCCGAGGTAGAGGGCACGATGGGGCAGAGCGTCGGCAGCATGTATCTGGTGGAATCGCCCGCCGACGTGCAACTGCTGCAAGTGAAGGACGAGAACAACCTTGCTTTTGTGACGCAGACAACTCTGTCAATCGACGACACCACCGGCATTATCAATGCACTCAAGACGCGTTTTCCTTCCATCATCGGGCCCAAAAAAGACGACATCTGCTACGCCACGCAAAACCGCCAGGATGCGGTCAAGCAACTGGCAAAACAATGCGATGTCGTGATCGTAGTCGGTTCCCCCAGCAGCTCCAACTCCAACCGCCTGCGCGAGGTAGCACACAACATGAATGTGCCTGCGTATCTGGTAGACAATGCAACAGAGCTCAAGCCGGAATGGCTGGATGGCAAGGAGCACATCGGTATCAGCGCAGGTGCATCGGCTCCTGAGGTACTGGTGCAGGATGTGATTGCACGGGTAAAAGAGTTGGGCGCGAACAGTGTGCGTGAGCTGGAGGGGATTTCGGAGAATGTGGTGTTTTCCTTGCCAAAAAATCTGCAGACTGGGGCCTGAGTTATATTAAATTTTATCTACTGCATAAAATTAATAATGGCGTAGATTGCATTGTGAACGCGGCCTTTTTTTTGTAGTTCCCTCCCGTTTCAGTAGAAGTACCAGGTAAAATAAAAGCGGCCACAGGGCCGCTTTTATTTTTTTCACCATGCCTGATTACGGCATGATTTCGCGCCACATTACCCTTTTTTTCTGGAACCCGGGTTTTTTGGGCTTAACGGGTGGGGTAATGCCACCCTCTATGCCACCACCTGCGGATACCACACCGAGTGTTACCCCGCTGGCCAGGTACATTTCGTTGATACCAACGATGGCTGAGTCAAACTTTATCGAAGCCAGCAGGCTGGTATCCACAGCACTGCCCGTCAAGTAGTCAAAGAAGTTGAGGTAGCCATAACCACCCGGTGTACAGGCAGTATTCGAAGGCACGAGTGAGGGAACAATCAGCGTACCCTGTATCAGCTTGCTGTCTATGTTTACCCGCTCCCCGCTGGCAATGAAGTCGACATACCAGCCGCGACCGATCACCGCGTTGGCAGTTGAGATCAGGCGCGTAGCAGAACCGTCCGGGTTGTTGATCAAGGTCTGGTTAACCAATGTGCTCCGTGCATTGACCAGGGTGGTAGTTTCATTATCGTCCTGGATTGCATATTGGGTTTGCTGCTGGGTTGTGGTCAGGTCTCCTATTTCCAGATATTTACCCGTTCCGATAAAGATATTGCGCTTGCCTGAAATGCTGCCCAGAACCGGCTTGGTTGTAATAGGCTGTGCGACACCACTACTATCCAGCAGGGTGGCGAATTTCATCACGCTGGTGCAGGCGACCGTTGCAGTGCAGCTGTTTATGTCAAAACGCCATACATTGCCCTCCAAGTCACCCGCATAGGTATATCCAGCCAGATTGCCAGCGGGCTCATCGTTCCAGACTGCAAATTTGGCCAGTCCGCTTGGTGTTCCGGTATTGCCAGTTCCAGTGGAAATATCATTGATAATTGTGCCCGTGTTGGCATTCAGCACAAAGAGGTGGCCTTTGCCGTCACCAGGGCTAACGTTGTTGTAACCGGAAGTCACCAGCACCACCCAAGTGCCGTCCGTCTTTCTGGTGATGACAGGCTGGGCGTAGCTATAGCCGAGATTATCGTTTTTGGCCACGCCTATGCCGGTGGTCGTGGTGAATTCCCATAACAGGACAGGTGCGGCAGGTATGGTGATATCCAGCGCAAAATAACCACGGCCGCCGCCGCCCAGGCCGCCCACAAGTATGGTCTTCCACACAGCCGTTGCATTATCGGTGCAATTGGCGGTGCATACATCCCCTATCACCGCGCTGCCATTGACGAAATTGACGTGCGAGGTGGCGTAGTCCATATCCGCCAGTTTCCACATATTGGGTATCACCATGCTGGGTACATAAGCCCAGGCTTCTTCTCCGCCACAGTAGTTGCCAGCAACAGCACCGACTACGCACGTGGCTGGTGGTGTTGGAGCAACTTTATCCTGAGCGTAAAAGGCATGCAACATGCCGTCGTTGGCCCCCATATAGACCATTCCGGGACGGCTGGCATGTGCGGCGGCGAAGGTGCTATAGCCCGCGTAGGGATAAATGAATGCAGGTTTGGCGTTGAATTGTGGCTGCGATTCCAGTGCATCACCCAACACGGCTTCACGGAAGCGATAAAGTCTGTTTGCCACAGGGTTGGCAGTGCGATCCTCATAGCCATGTTGTCCACGCAGATAATTAAGCATATTGTCGCCTGCAGCAGCAGCCTGTTGTGTCGCGTCAAGCGTAGTCCACTGACTCAGAGTGCTGATGCGTGCAGCGTCAAAGTAGCTGGCATTGGCTGCTCTATAGGCAGTATCAAAATCGGTGAGCGCAGTGCCGCTGCTGTTAGCTGTTTTAATGATTCGCGTATCACTGGTAGCAGCTACTGTAGTGCCCATGGTACCGGTACACGCGACGGCTACCGGTATCTTGCAATCAGTGCCGTCCAGCGTACCCCCGTTGCAGATAACTGAATCGGGTATGACGCAGTTATAGATAGTGGTATCACCACTGGTTTCTCCAACAGGCGCTGTTGCGCAGGAGTCAGCAACTACGTTTTCCGCGCACCAGTTAGCGTTAGGGTTGATCGAACCATTTTCTGTATTAATGCCGCGAGCTTCCAGATTTCCTTTCCAGACCGCAGTGGTATAGCTGGCGAAGAAGGCTTGATTGTTGCCCGGAACTGGATTCAGCGTGCTGGTCGCGGCGGCAGAAGCAGAGCCCTTGCGGGAACTGATGCCCGTTAGCGCATTGGATAATCCGGCAGAGAGCGAGGCCGTATCGGTGGCGCTGAAATAGGCACCACGCCCGTTTACCGCTGCATGCCACAGGTCATCAATGTTCGCAATCATGCCGTTACTGCCTGACATGCCGGGAAGCGGCCAGTTGCAGGTGGTGCCGTCAGCTTGCCATGAACAAATAGGTGGGATGGCAGCTGAGTTGGCAGTGCTGCCCAGTTTTATTGCAACAAAATCACCGGTGTTATCACTCAGGTAACTGGACGAGTAATTCATCCAGCCGCTAGCACCCAGTCCCAGCGTGAAGGTCGTCATATGCTGTTGAGTCTGATTATCTGTGCCGTTGATGAATACGTTGTTAAATGGATCAGGATTGTCGCTTGAGCACAATGTGGCGCCTGAACTGCCACTGGTGCAGTTGCCCAGCGCGGAAGTGCGCAGGTCGTTCTGGTAATAGTACATGGAGATGTCCGCCAGACTGTCACTGGAACCACCTACCGCACCCAAACTCGTTACCGGCGTTCCAACAGCCACTTGTGCAGTCGGATTTGTACCTGGAACCGAGATAGTATTGCCTGACACGCAAGTGGCATTGCTATTGGTGTAGGGAGTTTTATAGACTTTGGTGCCGCTTACCCAGGCAGTGCAGGTTGTGACACCGGCGATCAAGGTGCAACTTCTGGTTTGAGGCGTAATTGTTAAGCGGCTTTTGCCGCTGGCACATCTGTCTGCATTTAGTCCCGAGATCGCTGTGCGAGTTTCTGAATAACTGTCGCGCGTATAAGTTGTGGTTACGCTGGTGGCTGATTGTGCGCCGTCATACATCGGTCGCCCTGCCGTGCCGTCCTGGTTGCCTATTGTTTCGGTGTTGCCGGCAAGATTAATGTCGTCTCCCGCATTCCAGTAACCGTCAGTGGAAAGAATGGAAAAATTCTGCTGGCAGGAATACTGCATCGGATCGGTTACCGCCAGCTTGCCTGCAAAGTATCTTCCCGCATTGGATAAGGCCGTGCGCAAAGGGGTGCTGCCGCTGGTTGTGGTGGCATAAAGCGTGGAGTACCAATTGGTGCGCTGCGTACCTTCAAATGTCCCCAGCGGCACGGTAGGGTTGGTCGTGCTGATTTTCATCAGGCCGACGCGATATGAATTGCTGAGCGTACTGAAGGCCTGCCCGGTAGCTGTTTTCATCATATTCATACGGGTGCGGTAAAAGCTGTACCAGTTGGCGAAATTGGTGCGCTCATCTGTCGCGCCCGGGCCGGACGTGGCGCTCACCGTTACCTTGGTGAATACGCCGCTACCCGCAGGGCTGGGTGCGCCACCAGTGATGGCTTTAACGCCATTGGCCGGGGCAAGGGCAGCGACGTTGCCGCCGGTGGAGTCATTGCATTCTTTGTAAAAAGCATTGGTGGTGCTGTTGTAATTTTTTTGTAACTGTGTCGTCTGTGTACCGGAGTATGTGTAGTAATAGGCGGGCTGTGCAAAGGTATCGGCCCCCCGGCTCAGAGAAGCCTTGAAACTGGTACTCAAATTGACCACGGTTGAGCCTGTGTCATATCCGTCCTGGTAAGCGGAAGTAAAGCTGGCGTTGGCATAGCTCGTGCCGCTGGCATCAACCGGGGGGGAGTAAGTGACCGCCGGGTTGTAATAGACCTGGTTGCATTGATTGCTGCGATAGCCGTAGTAGCCAAAAGCGAAAGGCACATCACTGCCGCCGTCGCCAATATCATCCGGCATGTGATCCCAGTCCATACTTCCGGAATTATCCAGCACCAGCAACAAGTTGGGCTTGACCGAAGTGGTGGTGGAGTTTGCCAGCGGGGCGTTTGCCAGCGCGACCGTAGCCGCGAACGAGGGCAGCGGCAGGGCGAGTGCAATAGTCAATGCAACAGACATCAACGGGTAAGGGATAGTAGCGCGGCTTTCAAGATAGTGTTTCATGGATGCCTCCTAATAGAGAAATGCTTGCGTGTAGCTGACGGTGTTCTTCGGTCCTGTAGTTCTGACGGTAACGCGTATCTGGGGTGATTGGTCTTCTGTAGGGCAATTTGGGCCATCATTGCAGCCTGGTTGTGGCGGAATACCTTGATCCATGCCGCCATCAAGCTGTATGCTAAACAGGCAATCTGCATCAGCAGCACGCGTATTGGCGACGCGGCACATGCGCTGGATGATATAGCGTATGGTGTTGCCGGTAGCGTCGGGTAGTCCTCCATTCACAGCGGCACTATTGGTATTGTTCCAAATGGCATCTGAAGTCAGGTCGATAAAACCGGGTAGCAGTGGGTCAAGGACAACATTGGAGTGGTAGCCGGGGTTAGTGGCGAGATTAGTGCTATTAAACGGGTGGGCGGTAACGAGGAGGGCTGAGACGCCCGGGTTTGCAGCCTGTATCCCCAGTAACCAGTTACCCGCAGCTTCAATGCCTGCATCAGAAGAAGAGGTGGCAGCCTGTTTGAACGCCATGTTGCCGGCGATCATGGTGCTGGTATCCACCGAGCGTATCAGCGCCACTGCCGCGAGCGACATCACCACCAGAGCAATCAGCGCAAAGAACAGCACCAGGCCGCGCTGCTGCTTTATGCGCGTCTGCTTAAAACGGGAAAGATTCAGCGTTTTCATAGTGCACCCCACGACCAGATTATATTGCGCACAGGAATGATGGTTTCAAACACACGGTAGCGGTATCGCAGCCAGTTTGCATCGGCAGCGGCCATATTGATGGTTGGCGCAGGGTCTGCAACGGTACCTGCCCACGCACACAGGCCGGTGGGTGCAGCTATAGTAGTGGAATTGCATGCCTGGGTTACGGCAGCCGGTTCCATTTTGGGATTTCGCGCCACCACCGCAATGCGAATGGCTTTGATGCGGTTGCGATTGGCAACGGTAAGCGCTGCCGGCCCCCATGTTGCGCCACCTGCGTCCACCCAGTTGGTGATGACATTGGAATTGGCAGTGACAGAAATGCCATATTGCGCCTGTATATTGACGATGCCAGCCACGACTTCATTGCCCACTCCATCCACCAGGTTGCCAGCAGGATTAACTGAATAAGTAACCGTACTCCAGGTGCCCAAACAGGCAAGGCTGGAGCCGGTGTTCGCCCCGGTGATGTCTGTCAATGGTATGGTGGTGCCGGGTGGTATGGTGGTGCCAGGTAGTCCACCCGTATTCACAGTCGACATATCACATGCTGTTGAGATTGAATTTAAAATCAGGGTGGCATCACCATTCAGGCAGCCGAAATTAGTCACCACATTTGCATTTAATCCTGTAGGCATGGCTGTTATCTTGGTGGGTATACCTCCCGAGCGGGTGTTGCCGTAGTTGATAGTGATGGTGTCGCTGGCGTTGCCACCACCGTCTGTGATGATAACGGGAGCAATGACTAATGGTGACGCCACAGCACCATTAACTCTTAATGTGGTGCATTTGAACGGGGATTCTGTCAAGCCTGTCGGCATGACAGGGTAACCTGCCATCTTGAGTTGTTGTTCGATGGTAAACAGTGCGATTGCGCCATTGGTTTGCGCATCGGCAGAACCTGTTGTGGTACGTTTTTGCGTTTCAAAAACCGACATGATCTGTATGATGACCAGACTGGCGAGCATACCTATGACCAGCCCGACCATGATTTCCACCAAGCTGAAGCCGGCCTGATAAGCGGGAGAGTGTCTACGATTCAGTTTCATGATCCCAAAACCCCCCCTGAGATGGTGACGATGGTGGTGAAGTTGTGTTGTGGTTCTCCCGGGCTCTGCCAGGTGACTGTGACCAAGTATTCGTTTGGCACGCCTGTAGCTACAACAGTGCGAGTGCCGCCCGGCAATAAGGGGATGTTAACAGTACCTTCAGCCAGGTCGGCTGCTATCAGCAAAGGATCCGGGCGAGACCACATTTCACCAATCTTTTGCTGGGCGACAAGGCTGGCTTCGGCACGATATTGTGACTCGGAAGTGTTTTTGATCATTGCCGCCTGCAAGCCCACGATGCCGAGCACCGCAAAGGAAAAAATCAGGATTGCAATCATCGCCTCAAGTAACACTACACCTTGCTGCGCAGATTTATGGGTGGGGATATGGGTGTTTAGCATGAAATTTTCTCCGCTTAGCATGCGCCGTAGCCGTGACCAGTCGGATCGCACATTCTGACATTGCCGCCCACGCCTATGGTGACGCGGAAAATCTTGGTGGTACCGGATGTGGCAAAGTCAATCTGTGTCAAGGGTGTTGAACCATCCGCATTGGGGTTTACTACGCCCCCCAGGCTGTTGAAAGTGACGGTTGTATTGCCTCCAGGCGCGAGGGTAACGTTTCTGGAGCCTTCGTTGCCGGATCTTGTATCTATAACGGTACCGGCAGGATTGGCTACACCTAGTGCGTCCACGCCGCAAATGTTTACGCAGGAGACAGTCCAGGAGGTATCTACTGCTGCATTGGTTAATGAAAATTGCACATTGGCGTTACGCGCGATCGCTTCTGACCGCGCCCGCTGTATTCCATTCTGCACAGATTCAGTCGCGGTGCGTATCCTGGAGTTCAGTATCTGCATCTGGAAACTGGGAAAGGCTACACTGGCCAGGATGCCAAGGATCACAACACCGATCATTAATTCGACCAGAGTAAATCCCGATTGACCGGATTTACCCATACAACCGGAAGGTCCAGTTCGCCCAGATTGTAGAAGGGTGTTCAACAGGCGCCCCCTTTGGTTGTAATCCAGCAGGCTCCAGAGTTCCAGTGGGTTTTGCTGCTGGTTGTTGTCCTGGCGTTTGATTCGTTTATGGTGAATGCAAATTCAGCAACAGTACCCCTGCCACTTGCGGTTATGGTGTAAGCAGCTGCAGTAGGTACGCCGCAGTTATAAGTGAAATTTGGCGTTGTGGCAGGGCAGGGGCCACCTACATAGGTTCTGTTATCCTGGAACCACTGCTCCATCCTGATACGACCATCGGCCAGCGCCGCAGTGCCGTCTACCAGCCTGCCGCGGATGACATAATCGTTATAGGCTGGCAATGCGATAGACGATAAGATGCCAATAATTACCACGACGATCATCAGTTCAATCAGTGTGAAACCTTTTTGCATTTTCATGTTGTAATCCTTATCCTTGGGCAAATTGAAACATTGGCAGCGAAAATTTCCTATCTCAAACCGACTAAAGGCTATACATAAAGACAGGCGGCCCATCAAGTATTGCTTGAATTAGCTTGTTGGATTTTCATGCTTACTCCTTATTTGATGATTTGGATGCTAATAATGAATTGAAAATCGTGCCAGTGTTAGTCGACAGGTGGTTGGTTTGCCAGAATGGACGGAAGCTGGCTAGCTCAAGTTTGTCGGTGTTGACTGCACTGGTGTAAATGATAGAAAGTGGCTTGCACCCTGTGGTGAGGGTTAGTTGGCAGGCCAACTGGTAAAATGCCAAATTTTATTGGCTGTATTTCAGAATGAGCACTAAAATCCCTCTTTGATTTATATTAAATCCATGGCTGTCTGTAGTCACGGTGTGCAATAAACCCGATGTCATCCCCATTTAATAAGCGCTTATTCGTCGCATTGGCGATATCAATCACATTGCATATAACGGTGTTTGTGTTGTTGGGCTATGGTCGATCGGTTCAAAAAGAGGGGCGCGTGGGCAAGCTCAGCTTCAACTTTACCTTGTCATCGAATATTTCATCGCCTGCAGCTACAGTTATTCCTTTGGCTCAGCCAGTAGCGCGAAGCGTAGCCGTATCTGCCGTAAACGAACCTGCTCCAGTTATAGAATCTGCCGTGCCTGAGGGTGAATACTATTACCTTTACAATGAAGTCGAGAAAAGATCCGACTTTGTCGATTCAACCCCTCTGGCGGATATTGAAAAAATAATTAGTTTCAATTTTGAGGTGAAGATAAAAGTGAGGGTGTTAATCAATGAGACGGGCAGGGTCGACTCGGTTTCGGTATTGGAGGCGGAACCAACATTTCTATACAACGAAGCAGCTATAAATGCGTTATTGAAGTCTCGATTTTCTCCGGCAGAAAAGAATGGCAGACAGGTGAAAAGTCAAAAAATACTGGAAATTAAATTTGATTCAAATCAATTTCATTCTTCAAAAAATTAATGGTGTAGTAGATGATTGTATTTCATAGGTGTAAATGGAGTTTTTTTGAATTCTGACTTTTTAATCATGGGTGCCGGGGTTGCAGGTCTTGCGGCAGCGCAAGCCTTGTTGTTGCAGGGTGCCTCCGTATCGATAGTCGAACGAGGTGCGCTCGGCATGGAGTCATCCTGGGCGGGTGGCGGTATTCTGGCGCCCCTGTGTCCGTGGGATTATGCGGGTGAGGTTACGCGGCTGACCGGCCTGGGGGCGGCAATGTATCCGCAATGGGTCGCAGGATTGCATGCTGCCACGGGAATAGATTCTGAATATGAAGTGAGCGGTATGCTGGTACTGCCGCCCTTTGATCGAAAACTCGCGCGGCAATGGTGCGATGAGCATGGGCTCATGCTGGCAGATAAGGACGGTGGTTTATTGTTGCCGGAAGTGGCGCAGGTGCGCAATCCGCGTTTGATACAAGCCTTGCGCAAGCATGTTGAAATACTGGGCGGGCGGATTGTGGAGCAGTGCGAGGTGCGCGGGATTGAGGTCAGGGGAGGCAGAGTGCAGGCTGTCACAACTTCTGGCGGAGAGTTTAGTGCGGATCGCTATATCGTCAGCGCCGGGGCGTGGAGCAAGCAGGTGCTGGGGCAATATGCGTTGAAGCTGGATATCAAGCCGATGCGCGGGCAAATGCTGTTGTTTAAATTTGATACTCCTCCCCTGCCGCATATTGTGCTGCAGGATGGCATGTACCTTATCCCGCGGCGGGACGGTCACTTGCTGGTGGGCAGCACGCTGGAGGATGTGGGTTTTGATAAACGCACAACTACAGAAGCGCGTGACTCATTGCAGCAGCGGGCTGAACGGTTGTTGCCAGCATTACACAATATGCCGCTGGTGCAGCACTGGTCCGGTCTGCGTCCCGCCTCGCCCGGCAACATACCTACCATAGGTCGCCATCCGCAACTGGAGAATCTGTATCTCAACAGTGGGCATTTTCGTTATGGCGTGACCATGGCACCGGCCAGCGCGGCTATTTTGCTGAATGAGTTGTATGGTGTTGAGCAGCCGTTTGATGTGAGTGTGTACAGGGCGGGCTGGAGTGCATAAGAACGGAATCCAATAACCACCATGTTGTGGTTGAGAGTTGGTTAATAAGTATTATAAAAATATTAAATATAATCAAGTAGTTATGATTATTTATTTTTGCAGGCAACATATTTGGCGCTCACTATTTTTTCACGGTCACCTCACTCCTGTTATGGGGAGGTGATTAAAGCTTCAGGTGATCTATTAAATCGAGCGGCGTTGCGATGGCGGCATCTGCCTGCCATGTTTCAAGATCGGCGCCGGGATCAATATAGCCAAACAACGCAATCAGTGAACGCATCCCGGCAGCATTGCCGGCCTCCATATCGCGCCTGTCGTCCCCAAGATATAAACAGTTCAGTGGTGCAACGCCTATGCTTCTGGCCGCATACAACATGGGTTCGGGATGGGGTTTGGCATGGGCGCAGGTGTCGCCGCTCACCAGGCAGGCTGCACGTTCTGCGTAGCCCAGTGCCTGCATCAATGGCAGCGTAAAGCGCTGTGGTTTGTTGGTGACGATACCCCACGGCAGGCCGCGTTGTTCCAGCGTCTCGATCAACTCCGCCATGCCGGGAAACAGTGTGGTATGGGCGCAGATGTTGGCGCTGTAATGCGCCAGCAAGGCATCACGCAATGCGGGGAATTTTTCTGAATCCGGCTCGACATTAAAACCCAGCTTGATCAATCCGGCCGAGCCATGCGAGGCTTGCAGGCGGGTGATTTCCAGCGGCAGGGGGGGCAGGTGATGCAGGCCGCGAACGTGGTTGAGTGCTGCGCCAAGGTCGGGTGCGGTATCGGCAAAGGTGCCGTCAAGATCAAATAGTACGGCTGCGGTTTTTGATTGAATCATTGTGGATTTAATCACGCCGGCAAGCCATCATATAGTTGACGCCGGTATCGCGGCCCAGCGAGTAAACCTTGCTGAGCGGGTTGTAAGTCATGCCGATGATGTCGGCCATATTCAATCCGCTATTGCGGCAGAACTGCGCCAGTTCGGAAGGCTTGAGGAATTTGGCATAGTCATGGGTGCCGCGCGCCAGCATGTTCAGCACATATTCCGCGCCGATAATGGCGAGCAGGTAGGATTTCGGATTGCGGTTCAGGGTAGAGAAAAATACATGGCCGTCAGGTTTAACCAGTTGCGCACAGGCACGCACGATGCTGGCAGGGTCAGGCACATGTTCCAGCATCTCCATGCAGGTCACCACATCGTAATGTCCCGGTTGTTCCAGCGCGAGCTGTTCAACCGCGATTTTGCGGTACTCGACCTGCTTGCCGCTTTCCAGCAGGTGCAGCTGCGCCACTTGCAGCGCCTTGTCGCCCAGATCAATACCGGTGACCTGGGCGCCGAGTCCTGCCATGCTTTCCGACAGAATGCCGCCGCCACAGCCCACGTCCAGCACGGTTTTGCCGGCAAGATGAGCAATGTTGTCGATATAGCCAAGACGCAAGGGATTGATTTCATGCAGCGGCCTGAATTCGCTGTTGATGTCCCACCAGCGGTGGGCGAGTTGGCTGAATTTTTCCAGTTCAATAGGGTCGGCGTTGGTCATGGTGCGTGGTTTTTATGAAATGGGATATAGCGTAACTCATCAGGGCATGCTTTGCACAGCTTGGTGCGGCGATTCCCGCAAGCGGTAAAGCGGAAAGGTTAATATTTTGTCACGAACTGGGTCGGCATGATAAAATCAAAAGCTGTTTTGTAAGCTTTTTTAAGGGTCACGCCATACATGGAACAATTTGCCAAAGAAACACTGAACGTCAGTCTTGAAGGTGAAATGCGCAAGTCATATCTTGACTATGCGATGAGCGTAATCGTAGGGCGTGCACTGCCCGATGTGCGTGACGGACTCAAGCCGGTACACCGCCGTGCGCTGTTCTCGATGCATGAATTATCCAACGACTGGAACAAGGCTTACAAAAAATCGGCGCGTATTGTCGGCGATGTAATCGGTAAATACCACCCGCACGGCGATACCGCGGTGTATGACACCATCGTGCGTATGGCGCAGGACTTTTCGTTGCGCTACCCGCTGGTGGACGGACAGGGTAACTTTGGCTCGGTCGACGGCGATAACGCGGCGGCGATGCGTTACACCGAAATTCGCATGGCGCGCATCGCGCATGAATTGCTGGCCGATCTGGACAAGGAAACGGTCAATTTCGGCCCCAACTACGACGGTTCTGAAAGCGAGCCTCTGGTGCTGCCGGCACGCTTCCCCAATCTGCTGGTGAACGGTTCCACCGGCATTGCGGTGGGCATGGCGACCAATATTCCTCCACACAATCTGGGCGAAGTGATCGAAGCCTGTCTGGCGCTGTTGCAGAATCCCGAAATGGATATCGAGCAGCTAATCGAGATGATCCCCGCGCCGGACTTCCCGACTGCCGGTTTTATCTATGGCCTGGCCGGTGTAAAGGAAGGTTACCGCACCGGCCGTGGCCGCGTGATTATGCGTGCGCGCACACACTTTGAAGATGTGGACAAGGGCAATAATCGCCAGGCGATTATCATCGACGAGCTGCCGTATCAGGTGAACAAGGCCAATCTGCTGATTAAGATCGGCGAGCTGGTGCGCGAAAAACGCATTGAAGGCATTTCGGAAATTCGCGACGAGTCGGACAAATCCGGTATGCGCGCGGTGATCGAGCTGAAGCGCAATGAAAATCCCGAGGTTATTCTCAATCAGTTGTTCAAGCAGACGCAGTTGCAGGACAGTTTCGGCATGAATATGGTGGCGCTGCTCGATGGTCAGCCGCAATTGCTTAACCTGAAGCAATTCCTGGTCGCCTTCCTCAGTCATCGCCGCGAGGTTGTAAACCGCCGCACCATCTTTGAATTGCGCAAGGCGCGTGATCGCGGCCATATTCTGGAAGGTCTGGCCGTTGCACTCTCCAACGTGGACGAGATTATCGCGCTGATCAAGGCGGCTGCCACACCGGCCATCGCCAAGCAGGGTTTGATGGGCAAGGAGTGGCGTTCGGCGCTGGTTGAGGAATTGCTCAGCCGTGTCAGCGATGCCTCGCGCCCTGAAAATCTGTTGCCCGAATTTGGCATGTCGAAGCAGGGCGGCTACCGCCTCTCGGACGTGCAGGCGCAGGCTATTCTTGAGTTGCGTTTGCAGCGCCTGACCGGGCTGGAGCAGGACAAGATCGTCAGCGAATACCGTGAAGTGATGGACAAGATCATGGACCTGCTGGACATTCTCGCCAAGCCGGCGCGCGTCACGCAAATTATCAGCGACGAGCTGATTGCGATTAAATCGCAATATGGCGACAAGCGCCGCAGTGAAATTGTGACGCACACCCATGACATGAGCATGGAAGACCTGATCGCTCCCGAAGATGTGGTGGTGACCCTGTCGCATGGCGGTTATATGAAGGCGCAGTCGCTGAGCGAATACACCGCGCAGAAGCGCGGCGGCCGCGGCAAGCAGGCAGCGCCGACCAAGGAAGACGATTTTGTCGACAACCTGTTTATCGCCAATACTCATGACTATATCCTGTGCTTCTCCAGCAGGGGTCAGGTCTACTGGATCAAGGTTTACGATGTGCCGCAGGGCAACCGTACCAGTCGCGGCAAGCCGATTGTGAATCTGTTGCCACTGGAAGAGGGCGAGAAAATCAACGCCATACTGCCGGTGAAAGAATTCTCCGATGACCAGTTTATTTTCTTTGCCACATCGCAGGGCACAGTGAAGAAAACACCATTGTCCGATTTCGCCAATCCGCGCAAGGCCGGCATTATCGCGATCAATCTGGATGAGGGCGATTTCCTGATTGGTGTTGCACTGACCGACGGCAAGCATGATGTGATGTTGTTCTCGAATGCAGGCAAGGCGGTGCGTTTTGATGAGGATGATGTGCGCTCCATGGGCCGTGCTTCACGCGGTGTGCGCGGTATGCGATTGGCAGAGGGCCAGCAGGTCATTGCATTGCTGGTGGCTGAAGATGAAAGCCAGACCGTGTTGACGGCAACCGAGAATGGCTTCGGCAAGCGTACTCCTATCGCCGAGTACACCCGTCATGGACGTGGTACGCAGGGCATGATTGCGATTCAGACCAGCGAGCGTAACGGCAAGGTAGTGGCTGCAACACTGGTGAGAACGGATGATGAAATCATGCTGATCGGCACCAATGGCGTGCTGATCCGTACCCGCGTCAGCGAGATTCGCGAGATGGGGCGCACCACTCAGGGCGTCACGCTGATCAATCTGGGCAAGGGTGAAAAACTCGCGAGTTTGAGCCGGATTGCCGAGCCTGAAGAGGATCCGCTTGCTGAATCTGAGGGTGGTGCAGATGACGTTGCGGGTACTGATGAAGCCGCTGAATAAGCATCTGAAAAATAATTAAGGAGCGAAATTATGACGATCTATAACTTCAGCGCAGGTCCGGCGGTATTGCCACACGAGGTACTGGTACAAGCCAGGGATGAGATGCTGGACTGGCACGGCAGCGGCATGTCGGTGATGGAGATGAGCCACCGCGGCAAGGAGTTTATGGGCATTGCGGCGGCGGCGGAAAAAGACCTGCGCGAGCTGATGAATATTCCGGCAAATTACAAAGTGCTGTTCTTGCAGGGCGGCGCCAGCCAGCAGTTCGCCATGATCCCGATGAATCTGCTGCGCGGCAAGACCTCGGCAGATTATCTGAACACCGGCGAGTGGTCGAAAAAAGCCATCAGCGAGGCGAAAAAATTCGGCAAGGTCAATGTGGTTGCGAGCAGCGAGGACAAGAATTTTTCCTATGTGCCTGACTTTGCGGCCTGGAAATGCGACCCCAATGCGGCCTATTTGCACATCACGCCGAATGAAACCATAGGCGGCGTGGAATTTGACTGGCTGCCAAACGCGGGCAATGTTCCGCTGGTGGCCGATCTGTCTTCCACTATTCTGTCGCGTCCGATCGATGTGTCAAAGTTTGGGCTGATTTATGCCGGCGCACAAAAGAACATAGGCCCTGCCGGACTCACCATCGTGATCGTGCGTGAAGATCTGATCGGGCAGGTGGTTGCGGGTACGCCGACCATGCTGGATTACAAGACGCATGCCGATAATGACTCTATGTATAACACCCCTCCAACCTACGGCATCTACATTGCGGGCCTGGTGTTCCAGATGTTGAAACGCAATGGCGGTGTGGCAGCGATGGAGAAAACCAATATCGCCAAGGCCAGGCTGCTGTATGACGCGATCGATGCCAGCAAGGGGTTCTATAATTGCCCCGTGGCGCTGGCGAACCGCTCGCGCATGAACGTGCCGTTTACTTTAAAGGACGCGAATCTGGATGGTGAGTTTGTGAAGCAGGCGGATGCGCGCGGCCTGCTGCAACTCAAGGGTCACCGCTCGGTAGGCGGCATGCGCGCATCGATCTACAACGCGATGCCGCTGGCCGGCGTGCAGGCGCTGGTCAGCTTCATGGCTGAATTTGCAAAAAATAATAGCTAAGCAAAACGGATTCGCCCAAAAAAATAGTTAAGCGGAACAGTTAAATAAAATGACCAAGGCATTCAACATCCTCACCATCAACAAAATCTCGCCGCTTGGACTCAAGCGTTTTCCGGCGGGGCGTTATGTTGTGGGCCCGGACATTAAAGAGCCTGATGCGATCATGGTGCGCTCGCAGAACCTGCTGGAGATGGAAATCCCCGCCAGCGTGAAGGCTATTGCGCGGGCCGGTGCGGGCACCAACAACGTGCCGGTGGCAAAGATGAGCGCGCGCGGCGTGCCGGTGTTCAATGCGGCGGGTGCTAATGCCAATGCGGTAAAGGAATTGATCATCACCGGCATGCTGCTGTCGTCGCGCAATATTCTGCAGGCGCTGAATTTCACCAATGGCCTGACGGGCGATGACGCCACGCTGCACAAGCTGGTTGAAGCAGGCAAGGCAAACTATGCCGGCATCGAGTTGCGCGGGCGCACGCTGGGCATTATCGGTTTGGGTGCGATTGGCCGTCTGGTGGCAGATGCTGCAATCGGGCTGGGCATGCAGGTCGTCGGTTTCGATCCTGAAATTACCGTGGATGCCGCCTGGGGTTTGTCTTCACAGGTGAAGAAGGCGCACAGCGTGGAAGAGTTGCTGAAGCAGAGCGATTTTGTCACCCTGCATGTGCCCTTGCTGGATGCGACGCGCGGCCTGATCAATGAAAAGCGCGTGCAGGCGATGAAGCCGGGCAGCGTGCTGCTGAACTTCTCGCGCGATGCGATCGTGGACGAAGACGCGGTGATTGCCGGGTTGGCAAGCAAACATCTGCGCAACTATGTATGCGATTTCCCGTCGGAAAAAAACCGGGGCAATCCCGCGGTAATTTCCTTGCCGCATCTGGGTGCGTCTACCCAGGAAGCGGAAGAAAATTGCGCGGTGATGGTGGCGGAGCAATTGCGCGACTATCTGGAGCACGGCAATCTGTTCAACACCGTGAATTTTCCCAATGTGTCCATGCCGCGCGAGTCGTCTTTCCGCATATCGATTGCCAATGCCAACGTGCCGAATATGCTGGGGCAAATTTCCACCGCGCTGGCGGCGGCAGGTATCAATATCCATAACATGCTGAACAAGTCGCGCGGCGAAATGGCCTATACGCTGGTGGATACTGACAGTGCGATTCCTGCAGCAGTGATTGCGCAGCTTGCCGCGATACCCGGCGTGTTGATGGTGCGCGATTTGCCTTTGGAAAGCTGAGCCATGAGTGACGAACTCAAAAAATTCCGCACGCAAATTGACAGCATTGACGATGAGCTGCTCACGCTGTTCAACCAGCGTGCAAAGCTGGCGCAGCAGATAGGTCATGCCAAAAATGGCAGCGCGGTGCTGCGTCCCGAGCGCGAGGCACAGGTATTAAAGCGCATGGTGGATGCGAATGCAGGGCCGTTGTCCGCGCAGAGCGTGAATACCCTGTTTACCGAGATCATGTCGCATTGCCGCGCGCTGGAAGAGCCGCTGGCCGTGGCTTTCCTTGGCCCGCAGGGCACCTTCAGCGAGGCGGCGGTGATCAAACGTTTTGGTCAGGCATGCAGGGAAGTGCCGTGTGCTTCGATAGACGAGGTATTTCGCAAGGTTGAAAGCGGCGAAGCCAATTACGGTGTGGTCCCGGTGGAAAATTCCACCGAGGGCGCGATAGGCCGCACGCTCGATCTGCTGCTGCAAAGCCCGCTCAAGCTGTGCGGCGAAGTGATGCTGGCGGTGCACCAGTGTCTGTTGTCGCAGGACAAGGATCTGGCAAAAATCAAGCGTGTGTATTCGCATCCGCAGTCGCTGGGGCAGTGCCAGGACTGGCTGAATGCGCATCTGCCGCAAGCGGAGCGCGTGTCGGTGGCGAGCAATGCGGAAGCAGCCTCGCTTGCTGCGAAAGAAAAGCACAGCGCGGCAATTGCCGGCAAACAGGCAGCGGAACGTTTTGGCATCGCAGTGCAGGCGGCCAATATTGAAGACGATCCGCGCAACACCACGCGCTTTCTGGTGGTCGGCAATCAGGACGTGGCGGCATCCGGCACCGATAAAACCTCGATGGTTATTTCTGCGCCGAATCGTCCTGGCGCGGTGCATGACCTGCTGGTGCCATTCGCGAAACATGGTGTCAGCATGAGCAAGCTGGAGTCGCGGCCGGCAAAATCCGGTTTATGGGAATACGTATTCTTCGTCGATATCGAAGGTCATCAGACCGACAGCAAGGTCGCAGCGGCACTCAAGGAATTAAAGGTCGTTGCAGCGTTTGTCAAAATCCTGGGTTCTTATCCTGTCGCCAGTATTTGAGAGTAGGTTGGGTTGGGCGGTAAAGCTGCTAACTCAAGCTACAAAGCCGTATTGAGTGATTTGTTGTAAGCATTTGATTTTATTGAATAAATTGTAAAAGTGAATAACAAGTAAATGAATTACACCGAGTTAGCTCCAGCCTATATCCGCGCGATAGCACCCTACCAGCCCGGCAAGCCGATTGCCGAGCTGGAACGCGAGCTTGGTATCAGCGGCATTGTCAAACTGGCCTCCAATGAAAACCCGCTGGGTGCCAGCCCCAAGGCCGTGGCCGCGATGCACGAGGCGATCAAAACCATTGCACTGTATCCCGATGGCAATGGCTTTGAATTGAAGGATGCGTTGACTAAACGTTACGCTGTGGCGCATGCCAATCTGGTGCTGGGCAATGGTTCAAACGATCTGCTGGAACTGGCCTCACGTGCGTTTCTGGCGCCGGGCGATGTGGCGGTTTATGCAGCCCATGCCTTTGCCGTGTATGCGCTGGCAACGCAGGCTGTCGGCGCCAAGGGCATCACCGTTCCGGCGAAAGAATTCGGCCATGATCTGGAGGCGATGCTCAAGGCTGCGGTGCAGCACAAAGCGAAGATGGTATTTATCGCCAACCCGAATAACCCGACTGGCACGTATCTGGATGCCGATGCCTTGCAGAGTTTCATGCAGGCCCTGCCGGCGAATATTCTGGTGGTGCTGGACGAGGCCTACAACGAATATCTGCCGCCCGCGCAGCATTACGACAGCGTGAGCTGGCTGGCGAAATATCCCAACCTGATTATTTCGCGCACCTTCTCCAAGGCTTACGGGCTGGCGGGTTTGCGCGTGGGTTATGCGATTGCGCACGAGCAGATTACCGATATGATGAACCGTGTGCGCCAGCCGTTCAACGTCAACAGCATTGCGCAGGCGGCGGCGGTGGCGGCTTTGCACGATATGGATTTCGTGCAGCAAACTTACGAATTGAACCAGCGCGGCATGCTACAGATCACCGACGGGCTGAACAAACTGGGGCTGAGCTATATTCCGTCCTTTGGCAATTTCATCAGCTTCCGCATCGGTGGGGCGACGGCGATGTATCGACGCCTGCTCGAACTGGGAGTGATCGTGCGGCCGGTTGCGAATTATGACATGCCGGATTATCTGCGTGTGAGTATCGGTCTGGAAACAGAAAACGAAAAATTTTTAACTGCGTTAGCGCAGGCAATTAAGGAAAAGAAATGATCATAGTAATGGGCAGGGATGTAACCGACGCAGAAATCGGCGCGGTAGTGAAGAAGCTTGAAACGAATGGCCTGCAGGCAAATATTTCACGCGGTATCGAGCGCACCGTAATCGGCGCGATTGGTGACGAACGCAAGCTCTCCGAGGAAATGTTTACCGCGCTGCCGGGTGTTGAATCGGCCATGCATATCGCCAAGCAATACAAAATTGTATCGCGCGAATCGCACAAGGAAAACACCGTAATCGATATTGCCGGTGTCAAGCTCGGCGGTAATCAGATCCAGATTATCGGCGGTCCCTGTTCGGTGGAAACGCAATCGCAGATGGATCTGTCCGCTCAATACGTGCACGAAGCAGGTTGCCGCCTGATGCGCGGCGGCGCCTTCAAGCCGCGCACCAGCCCCTACACCTTCCAGGGCAAGGGCGTGGAAGGCCTGGACATGTTCCGCAAGGCGGCCAGCAAATACAAATTGCCTATCGTCACCGAGCTGATGGATATCCGCATGCTGGATACCTTTATGGAGCACGATGTGGATGTGATCCAGATCGGCACGCGCAATATGCAGAACTTCGACCTGCTGAAGGAAGTCGGTCGCATCAACAAACCGGTGATTCTGAAGCGCGGCATGTCCGCCACCATATCCGAATGGCTGATGGCGGCGGAATACATTGCGGCGGGCGGCAACCACAACATCATTTTCTGCGAACGCGGCATCCGCACCTTTGAAACCTACTACCGCAACGTGCTGGACGTGACGGCGATTCCGGTGCTGAAAAAAGAAACCCATCTGCCGGTGATTGTCGATCCGTCGCATGCAGGCGGTAAAGCGTGGATGGTGGCATCACTGTCGCAAGCGGCGATAGCTGCCGGTGCCGACGGCCTGCTGGTGGAGATGCACCCCAATCCGTGCGAAGCCTGGTGCGATGCCGATCAGGCGCTGACACCTGAAGAGCTGAAAAAGCTGATGGGTACGCTGGGTGCAATCGCGGGTGCCATAGGTCGCACCATCTAAATCATGGAAACCGCAGCCTTGCGCAAGGTTGTTATCTTCGGTGTCGGCCTGATCGGCGGCTCGTTTGCGCTGGCCTTGCGCAAGGCCAATGCCGTGACTGAAGTGGTGGGTTTCGGGCGCAGTGCAGCGACGTTGCAACAGGCGCTGCAATTCGGCCTGATTGACCGTATCGGCGACGATGTGGCGCGCGAAGTGCGCGATGCCGATCTGGTTCTGCTGGCAACACCGGTGGCGCAGATGGCAGATATTCTCGCGCGCATCAAACCGCATCTGGGCTCGAATACGTTGATTACCGATGGTGGCAGCACCAAGTGCGATGTGGTGGCTGCGGCACGCCAGCAACTGGGCAGCAAGATCGCGCAGTTCATACCGGCCCATCCCATTGCCGGTGCTGAATTAAGCGGCCCGGCTGCCGCGCTTGCCGATCTGTATCAGGGCAAGAAAGTGGTGCTGACGCCGCTGCCGGAAAATTCACCCGCAGCCGTCGCACGCGTGCGCGCCGCCTGGCAAGCCTGCGGTGCACTGGTAAGCGAGCTCACACCCGAGCAGCACGACGAGGTGTTTGCCGCTGTCAGCCACCTGCCACATCTGCTGGCGTTTACGCTGGTGCATGATCTGGCACAGCGCGATAACCGCGAGCTGTTGCTGTCCTTTGCCGCCAGCGGCTTCCGCGATTTCACCCGCATTGCGGCAAGTTCGCCGGAGATGTGGCGCGATATCAGCCTGGCCAACCGCGATGCGCTGTTGCGCGAGATAGAACAGTACGCGGCAGAGCTTTATAAGATGCACCAGGCACTGCAACAGCGCGATGCGGGCAAACTTGAAGAAATGTTCAGTCTGGCGCGCAAAGTTCGCAGCGCCTGGACACCCCAATAAAACTGTACCTTGGGTTGAGCGCATCATCAACCAGCATCATTTCGCCGAGGGTGTTTGTTGGGCTTCGTACCTCAACCCAACCTGCGATAAGGTGCCTCCGCTATTGCTTTTGTGCAGGCAGGAATGACTTGTTAATAGAGTGAATTTGAAAGTATTTTGACGTAATGCAAACTGATTTTATCGATCTCCCTCCCTTGCTTTCTGCGCGCGGTACGGTGCGTCTGCCCGGCTCCAAGAGCATTTCCAATCGCGTATTGCTGCTGTCAGCACTGGCGAATGGCACAACTGAAGTGCGCGACCTGCTGCACTCGGATGACACCGAACGCATGCTCGATGCATTGCAAGCCTTGGGTATAAAGATTGAGGCACTGGGTGACCATGCTTACCGCGTGACAGGCTGCGCAGGCAATATTCCGGTAAAAGAAGCCAATCTGTTTCTAGGCAATGCGGGTACCGCGTTTCGTCCTTTGACCGCAGCGCTTGCACTGGCAGGCGGCCATTACGTTTTATCCGGTGGGACTGTTGAAATGCCGGGGGGGCGCATGCACGAACGTCCCATCGGCGATCTGGTCGATGCGCTGCGCCAGCTCGGCACAAATATCCGATATCAGGGCAATGAAGGTTTCCCGCCGCTGGAGATTTCTCCAGCGATGCTGGCGGGCGATATGCTGCAGGTGCGAGGCGACGTCTCCAGTCAATTTCTCACTGGTCTTTTGATGGCGCTGCCGCTGATGGGGCGCACGGTCAGTATCGAGGTGGTGGGAGATTTGATTTCCAAGCCCTATATCGAAATTACGCTGGCGATGATGGCACGCTTTGGTGTCAAGGTTGAGCGACAGGAGTGGAAGCGCTTTGTAATATTTGGAGGGCAGCGCTACCAGAGCCCAGGAGTCATCTTCGTTGAAGGCGATGCCTCATCCGCTTCCTATTTTCTTGCTGCCGGTGCCATTGGTGGCGGGCCTGTTAAGGTCGAAGGCGTGGGCAAGGACAGCGTGCAGGGTGATGTGCGCTTTGCCGAGGCCTTGCGGCAGATGGGTGCAGAGATCACCATGGGGCCGAATTCGATGGTGGCAAACGGGCCTGCGAATGGCAAACTGAAAGCCATCGACCTCGATTGCAATCACATCCCCGATGCGGCAATGACGCTGGCTGTCGCGGCATTATTTGCTGACGGTACGACCACACTGCGCAATATTGCCAGCTGGCGCGTCAAGGAAACCGACCGTATTGCAGCAATGGCGATTGAATTGCGCAAGGTGGGGGCAACAGTGGAAGAGGGCGCAGATTATATTCGCATCACACCACCAGCTTCTCGATCCTTAATCCTTAATCCTCAATCCGGCATCGATACCTACGACGACCACCGCATGGCGATGTGCTTTTCGCTGGCCGCCTTTGGCGGGGCCGGTATTCGTATCAACGACCCCGGCTGTGTAGCCAAAACTTTCCCGGAGTATTTCAATATGTTCAAGCAAGTCACGAAACCCGTTCCGGTCATCGCCATTGACGGCCCCTCCGCCTCCGGCAAGGGTACAGTGGCGCAGCGCGTGGCGCAGGCATTGGGCTTTCACTATCTGGATAGCGGCGCGCTGTACCGCCTGCTGGCATTGGCTGCCACGCGGCGCGGCATGGCGCTGGATAATGAGGCAGCGCTGGCTGAACTGGCGCTGCAGATCGATATCCGCTTCGAGGGTGCGGATATCTGGCTGGATGGCGCGCAGGTGGGGGATGAATTGCGCACAGAGCAGAGCGGGGCGGCGGCTTCAAAAGTGGCAGCATTGCCGGCGGTGCGTTCAGCCCTGCTGGACCGGCAAAAAGCCTTCCGCCAGGCGCCGGGACTGGTTGCCGACGGGCGCGATATGGCGTCGGTGGTGTTTCCGGACGCCGTCACCAAGATATTTCTGACGGCCAGCGCCGAGGCGCGGGCCGATCGGCGCTATAAACAGTTGATGGAAAAAGGAAACAGTGTTAATATCGTCGACCTTCTGCAAGAGATACGTTTGCGCGATGAGCGCGACAGCCAGCGTAGTGTGGCTCCCCTGCAGCAGGCGCCGGGCGCAATTTTGCTGGATACCACCAGTCTGAACATCGAACAGGCGGTATCGGCTGTGTTGGCGCAATACCGGATTGCATAGCAGGACTGTCTTAACTGGATTATTTGCCCTGACCGGGTTTCATAAGCCCCAATCGAAGCTCTTCGTTTGGGTTTTTTAACTAACCCCCGCCAAAAACGGGTTTGTTCTAAGGTGTATTCAAAAAATGACTGATCAAACAATGGAAAATTTTGCCTCGATGTTCGAGGAAAGCCTGACACGCAAAGAAATGCGTGCCGGTGAGCTGATTACTGCGCAAGTTGTGCGCATCGAACAGAGCATGGTAGTCGTTAACGCAGGCCTGAAGTCCGAAAGCTTTATTCCTGTTGAAGAGTTCCGCGACAATAACGGCGCGCTTGAAGTGGCGGTAGGTGATTTTATTACCGTGGCGATTGAGTCACTGGAAAACGGCTACGGCGAAACGCGTTTGTCGCGTGAAAAAGCCAAGCGTCTGGCTGCCTGGATCGACCTGGAGCAGGCGATGGAAGAAGGCCGCATCGTTGAAGGTTATGTCAGCGGTAAAGTTAAGGGTGGTCTGACTGCCATGGTGAATGGTATCCGTGCCTTCCTGCCGGGTTCACTGGTGGATATTCGCCCTGTTAAAGATACAACGCCTTATGAAAATAAGACGATGGAACTCAAGGTTATCAAGCTGGACCGCAAGCGCAACAACGTGGTGGTATCTCGCCGCGCCGTGCTGGAAACAACCCAGGGTGCTGATCGCGAAGCGATGATGCAGAACCTGCAGGAAGGCGCGATTGTTAAAGGCGTGGTCAAAAACATCACCGACTACGGCGCATTCGTGGATCTGGGCGGCATTGACGGCCTGCTGCATATCACCGACCTGGCATGGCGTCGCGTGAAGCATCCTTCAGAAGTGCTGACAGTGGGCGATGAAGTTGAAGCCAAGATTCTGAAGTTTGACCAGGAGAAGAACCGCGTTTCCCTGGGTATCAAGCAAATGGGTGATGATCCATGGCATGGTCTGGCACGTCGCTACCCGCAAAACACACGTCTGTTCGGCAAGGTAACCAACCTGACTGACTACGGCGCATTCGTTGAAATCGAGCAGGGTATCGAAGGTCTGGTACACGTTTCCGAAATGGACTGGACCAACAAGAACGTACACCCGTCAAAAGTTGTGCAGCTGGGCGATGAAGTTGAAGTGATGATTCTGGAAATCGACGAACAGCGCCGCCGTATCTCCCTGGGCATGAAGCAGTGCAAGACCAATCCCTGGGAAGATTTTGAGCTGAATCACAAGAAGGGCGATAAAGTTAAGGGCCAGATCAAGTCTATCACCGACTTTGGCGTGTTTATCGGTCTGGATGGCGGTATCGACGGTCTGGTGCATCTGTCTGACCTGTCCTGGAGTCTGCCTGGCGAAGAAGCTGTGCGCAACTTCAAGAAGGGTGATGATCTGGAAGCTGTTGTGCTGGCAATCGACGTTGAGCGTGAGCGCATCTCCCTCGGCATCAAGCAGATGGATGGTGATCCCTTCAGCGGCTTTGTAGTGGGTCATGACAAGGGTGCAATCGTCACCGGCGTGGTGAAGTCACTCGATGCAAAGGGCGCGACAATTACACTGGATGGCGATGTTGAAGCCTACCTGAAAGCATCTGAAGTGTCGGCTGATCGCGTTGAAGATATCCGCAATCACCTGAAAGAAGGCGACACCGTCAAGGCTGTGATCATTAACGTGGATCGCAAGAACCGTGGCATCAACCTGTCGATCAAGGCGATGGACAAGGCTGAAGAAACTGCTGCGATGAAGAAGTTGTCTGCTGAAGACACCAGCACTGCCGGCACGACTAACCTGGGCGCGTTGCTCAAGGCGAAAATGGCCAGCAGCAAGGTAGATGCTTAATAAATAGATAGAGAGGCAATAATGACCCGTTCTGATCTCATTGTTAAACTGGCTGAGCGCTATCCGCAACTGCTGGGTAAAGATGCCGAACTGGCCGTCAAGGTAATTCTTGACAGCATGGCAACAACTTTAACCAGTGGTGACCGTATTGAAATTCGCGGTTTCGGCAGCTTTGCACTGAATTACCGTCCACCACGCATGGGGCGCAACCCCAAGTCTGGCGAGAAGGTTCAGGTTCCGGCCAAATACGTGCCTCATTTCAAGGCGGGTAAAGAGCTGCGTGAGAGAGTCGATTTTCCAGCGGTATAACCGGCTCCGAACCTGAAGAAGGGTGAGTCTCTTAACTGAGGCTTGAGTAAAAATAAATTGGCGGCCTGTCGAAAGATGGAGCCGCCAATTTTTTTGTACCGTGTAAAATACCGGTTCATAAAACAGTTAATTATTTTGTTTTTGTTCTTGTCCGGAATGCCGAATTTTGAGGGACACATATTATGAAATATTTGATCTGGATATTGCGTGCCTTTTTGTTTTTGATCCTGCTTGGTTTTGCAATCAAGAACGATCAGCCTGTTGTGCTGAGCTATTTTTTTGGCTACGAATGGCACGCATCACTGGTGCTGGTGTTGTTGCTGTTTTTTGCGGCGGGAGCGGCTTTGGGGATGCTGGCTTTGCTGGGAAATATTTTGCGCCAGCGCAAAGAAATTGCCGCGCTTAAAAACGAGTTGAATATAAAAAATAAAAATGAGTAAGCTGCGCCAGCTTGCACCGGTGTTATTTTTTACTTACAGGTTTTAAGTATTTTGCACCTAATTTTCCCCCATTTTATCCGGGCTGTAATTTATGGAATTTGAACTTTGGATGTTGCTGGTCTTCCCGCTATTTTTTGCCATGGGATGGCTGACAGCACGCATGGATATCAAGGAGCTTCTGACTGAATCCAGTCTGTTGCCGCGCTCCTACTTTCAGGGCTTGAACTTTCTGCTCAACGAACAGCAGGACAAAGCAATCGAGGCTTTTATCGAGGTAGTCAAGGTTGATCCGCAGACCATAGAGCTGCACTTTGCGTTGGGCAGTTTGTTCCGGCGCCGTGGCGAAGTGGATCGCGCCTTGCGCATGCATCTGAATCTGGTTGAGCGCGCGGATCTCGATGAGGATAAAAAGCAGCAGGCATTGTTTGAGCTGGCTCAGGATTATCTGAAAGCGGGCATTCTGGACCGCGCGGAAGAAGCTTTGCAGCAGTTACTGTCATCGCGTTATGCCAAGGAAGCGCTGGACTTCTTGCTGGAGATCTACCAGAAGGAAAAAGACTGGCTCAAGGCGATCGATATCTGCCGGCGCCTGACCGACCTTACCGGGCAATCCTACAGCAAGGAAGCTGCTGCGTTCTATTGTGAACTTGCGACTTCTGAATTGACACGCAAGCAGACGGATGCAGCCAAAGTGCATCTGGAGCAGGCGCTGGAAGTACACCCCCATGCGGTGCGCGCCACCATCATGCTGGGTGACATTGAAGTTGCGGCGGGTAACCACAAGCATGCAATTGAAATCTGGAAGCGGGTAGAAGAGCAGGATGCACAGTATCTGCCTTTGGTGGCAGAGCGCCTGATGCAGGCACACCAGCAGAGCGATCACGAAGCCGAGGGTATCCAGTTGTTGCAGTCTTACCAGGAAAAATATCCGTCGCAGGATTTGATGGATGTCTTGTTTAAGGCCGTGCTAAAACGTGACGGAGCGAGTGCCGCCAATGAGCTGGTGCGCAAGGCGTTGCAGCGCAATCCTACTCTGCTGGGCCTGGACAAGTTTCTGGAGGCACGCCTGCTGGAAGTCACCGATAAAAATCGTGCCGATGTGGAGATGGTGAAAAATCTGGTGCATCAGCGCACACGCTCGCTGGCCATGTATTACTGTTCCAGTTGCGGCTTCAAGGCGCGCCAGTTCTATTGGCATTGCCCGGCCTGTCATGGCTGGGAAACCTATTCGCCCAAACGCAGCGAGGAAAACGGCGGGCGTATATGAGCGATCCGAAAATCATCGTCGCGCTTGATTATCCCGAAGCCAGGCCCGCGCTGGAGCTGGTATCGCGTTTGCAGCCTGCGTTGTGCCGCCTGAAAATAGGCAAGGAACTGTTTACCGCTGCCGGGCCGCAGATGGTTGAGCAATGCATGCAGCGCGGTTTTGAAGTTTTTCTCGACCTTAAATTTCACGATATCCCCAACACCACCGCACAGGCCTGCAAGGCCGCTGCCAGCCTGGGCGTGTGGATGGTGAATGTGCATGCGCTGGGCGGACGCAAGATGATGGAGGCAGCGCGCGATGCAGTTGCAAGCAGCGCCAGACCGCCGAAACTGATTGCAGTAACAGTGCTTACCAGCATGGCGCAGGAAGATTTGGCGGGCATTGGCATTACTGCAACACCCGCAGAGATGGTGCTGCGTCTGGCTACCCTGGCGCGCGACAGCGGAATGGATGGCGTTGTCTGTTCGGCGCAGGAAGCTGCGCTGTTGCGCCAGCATTGCGGCAGCACTTTCAATCTGGTCACGCCCGGCATACGTCCGGCAGATGCGGCGGCAGATGACCAGTCGCGCATCATGACGCCCGCTGCGGCTTTGAAAAACGGATCCAGCTATCTGGTGATCGGGCGCCCCATTACCAAAGCAGCAGATCCTTTGTTAGCATTGCAAAATATTTCTAGAGAGATAGGAGAAATGGCATGAGCGTGTTGCCATCATTTGAACCATTACCCAATTTTAGCCGGGCCAAAATTCTGGTTGTGGGCGATGTGATGCTGGATCGTTACTGGTTTGGCGACGTCAACCGCATTTCACCCGAGGCACCGGTGCCGGTGCTGAAAGTGGAGCGTGTGGAAGAGCGCCCCGGTGGCGCTGCCAACGTGGCGCGCAATATTGCCTCGCTGGGTGCGCACTCAACTTTGCTGTCGGTGGTGGGTGCGGACGAAGCGGGCGATTGTCTGGAAAGGCTGCTGACCCAGCATGGCAATGTCAACGCCTTGCTGCATCGCGACAGCACAATCTCCACCACCATCAAGCTGCGCGCCGTTGCGCGCCACCAGCAGTTGCTGCGTATTGATTTTGAAACCCAGCCCAGCCACGAAGTGCTGAATGCCAAGCTGGCCGATTTTCGCGCCAAGCTGCCCGATGCCGATGTGGTGATCCTGTCCGACTATGGCAAGGGCGGACTTACGCATATTTCCGAAATGATCGAGCTTGCCCGTGCGGCAGGCAAGCCGGTGCTGGTTGATCCCAAGGGCGACGATTACACGCGCTACGCCGGCGCAACCTTGCTGACGCCGAATCGCAGCGAGTTTCGCGAGGTGGCGGGCGGCTGGAAGAGTGAGGCGGAGTTAAACGCCAAAGCCGAGCGCCTGCGTAGCGAGCTTAAGCTGGACGCGCTGCTGGTTACGCGCAGCGAAGAAGGCATGAGCCTGTATCGTGCCAACGAGATAGTGCACGAGCCTACGCAGTCGCGTGAAGTATTTGACGTGAGCGGTGCGGGTGATACCGTGATCGCCACGCTGGCTGTGATGCTGGCCTGCGGCGCAGACTGGTCGCACGCAGTGCGCATTGCGAATCGCGCAGCGGGCATTGTGGTCGGCAAGCTCGGCACGGCCATGGTCAGCCGCGATGAAATCATCCAGGATATGAAGCGTCAGGATTCGGTGATCAGAAGCGAGAAATAGCCTGCTTCGGGCGGGTATAAATTTGTGGTAATAAAAATTCAGGAGAGAAATATGTATTACATCGTTACGGGAGCAGCAGGGTTTATCGGTTCCAATCTGGTCAAGGCGCTGAATGATCGCGGCATCAGCAATATTATCGCGGTGGATAATCTTAAGCAGGCGGACAAGTTCAAGAATCTGGTGGACTGCGACATTACCGACTACCTGAGCAAGGAAGATTTCAGCGAGCAATTGAATGCCGGCATGTTTGACGGTGATGTGGCGGCGATTCTGCATCAGGGTGCGTGCTCCGACACGATGGAAACCGATGGCCGTTACATGATGCAGAACAATTACCAGTATTCGCTCGATATCCTGAACTTCTGCCAGGAAGAAGAAATTCCTTTCCTGTACGCTTCTTCCGCCTCGGTGTATGGCATGGGGCCAAATTTCACCGAGAGCCGCGAGTTTGAATCGCCGCTCAATGTGTATGCCTACTCCAAATTCCTGTTCGACCAGATCGTGCGCCGCCGCTGGGATGAGCGTACCGCGCAAATAGTCGGCCTGCGTTATTTCAACGTGTACGGCAGCCGCGAGCAGCACAAGGGACGCATGGCTTCCGTTGCTTATCACTTTTTCAACCAGTATCGTGCCGAAGGTTACGTGAAACTGTTTGAAGGCATAGAGGGCTATGCCAATGGCGCGCAGCTGCGCGACTTTGTGTCGATTGAAGACGTGGTCAAAGTGAATATGCACTTCCTTGACCATCCCGAACAATCCGGAATTTTTAATTTGGGCACCGGCAAGGCGCAAAGTTTCAATGACGTGGCGGTGGCCACCATCAATGCGCTGCGCAGCAACAAGGGTGAAAGCAAGCTGACGCTGGTGCAGATGCAACAGCAGCAACTGATCCGTTACATCACCTTCCCCGAACAGTTGAAAGGCAAATACCAGAGCTATACCCAGGCCGATATCGCCGCGCTGCGCAAAATCGGTTATAGCCAGCCATTCTTCAGCGTGGATGAAGGAACGACACGCTATGTGAATTACCTACTGTCCAAGGTTGCGTAAAACCTGGAGCATGGGTATTTTATAAGTATTTGATTATATTGAATATTTTGTCATAATAGAGTATTGGGAGCGACGATGGATTTAAACGAACAGGCTATCAATGCCGTTAAGGAATATTTCGAGTCCATCGCCCAGAATGCGGTGGATATTGTCCATGAGTCGGTTGGCAGCGACACCACCTTTGCCGAATTCATGGAAGCGGTTAACCAGAAAGTTAACCAGCTTTCCTCCGAACTGGTGGCCTCGGAAATATTAAACATGTCCGCCAAAACCATAGAAAATTACAATGCCGGAACCGGCATGGATGTGGATGATGTGCAGGAGATTATCGACAGCGATGGTGAGGTTGATCAGGACGAAGAAGATGAAGATGACGGAATCAGGTTTTAATTTGCCAGCATGCCGTTATTGAGACGAAGGCGGGAATCCAGCGGGTTAAATTCAGAAAAAATAGCTGTCCACAGATTACACAGATTTCCACAGATTAAACAACGAGTAAGATTGAATAACTGACGCACCAATTGGATGGCAATCAATTCAGCTACAACCGGATGAAAAACTGACTTCATCTGTGTTATCTGTGGATATATCTGAGATTTTTAGGATTATGGAAACATCAATAATCAGGCGCAGAGGAAAGCAGAAATATGTACCACTCCCTAGAAGACTTTGTCGGCAACACCCCGCTGGTTAAACTGAAGCGCATTCCGGGCAACACTTCCAACATCATTCTGGCGAAACTGGAAGGCAACAATCCGGCAGGCTCGGTAAAAGACCGTCCGGCCCTGTCGATGATCAGCAAAGCCGAAGCGCGCGGCGACATCAAGACCGGCGACACGCTGATCGAGGCCACCAGCGGCAATACCGGCATCGCGCTGGCCATGGCCGCTGCAATGCGCGGCTACAAAATGATCCTGGTGATGCCGGAAAACCAGAGCATCGAGCGCCGCCAGACCATGCGCGCCTTTGGCGCAGAGCTGGTGCTGACCAGCAAGGAAGGCAGCATGGAGCTGGCGCGCGACACTGCGGACAAGCTGCGCGACGAAGGCCGTGGCATCATCCTCGACCAGTTCGCCAATCCCGACAATCCCATCGCCCACTACGAAGGCACGGCCCCCGAAATCTGGCGCGACACGCAGGGCCAGGTCACCCACTTCATCAGCAGCATGGGCACCACCGGCACCATCATGGGTTGCGCGCGCTATTTCAAGGAAGTGAATCCCAAAGTTCAGGTCATCGGCGTGCAACCCGAAGAAGGCGCGCAAATTCCCGGCATCCGCAAATGGCCGGAAGCCTACCTGCCCAAAATCTACAGCCCGAAAAATGTGGACAGCCTGGAATATGTTGATCAGCCGTCCGCCGAAGAATTGACACGCCGCCTGGCGCGCGAAGAAGGCATCTTCTGCGGCATCTCCTCAGGTGGTGCACTCGCGGTTGCGTTGCGTATTTCACAGCGCGTGGAAAATGCCACGATCGTGTTTATTGTGTGCGATCGTGGAGATCGGTATTTGTCCACAGGCGTGTTTCCGGCTTGAATGACAGAATATTAAGTTTATAAAATGCGCCTCCTTGCTCTTTCAGGCAGCCTTCGCGCAGCTTCATACAACACAGCATTGTTGCGAGCTTCCATCTCGCTGGCGCCAGACGATGTTGAAATAATGTTGTATACAGGCATGGGCAGTCTTCCCCTGTTCAATCCTGATCTAGAGGCAACTGGCATGCCAGCATCTGTCATTGATTTTTGTGCGCAACTACAAGCGGCTGATGGCGTACTGATTGCCAGTCCCGAGTACGCGCATGGTGTAACAGGCGTAATGAAAAATGCACTTGATTGGGCCGTCAGCGGAGAGGAGTTTGTGGGAAAGCACATTGCATTGTTCAATACATCACCAAGGGCAAGCCATGCCTATGCTGCGCTAAAGGAAATAGTCACCGTTATGTCGGGGCGCATTGTAGATGAAGCATCTATCACGTTGCCCCTGTTAGGAAGCCAGCTTGATGCAGCCGGTATCGTTGCCCATCCGGAAATGTCGCTCATGTTGAGAACAGCGATCACTGAATTCACACGGTCTATTAATGCTGCAACAATTCAGCAGCCATGATGGGATCGTTTCTCGTGTTGTTATTTCGGTTCAAAAATAGATACAGAGCTTAATGGAGTCAGATAATTATTCACATGCACGCGTTGTTACCGTTATAGGTGGCGGGCCAGCGGGGCTAATGGCTGCCGAAGTATTGAGCCAGCAGGGTGTGCATGTCGAGGTGTATGACGCGATGCCTTCGGTGGGGCGCAAGTTTCTGATGGCGGGGAAGGGCGGCATGAACATCACGCATTCCGAGCCGCTGCCAGCTTTCCTTGAGCGTTATGGCGCACGGCGTGAACAGATTAAACTCCTGCTGGAAAATTTTTCTCCGGATGCGCTGCGCGAGTGGATACAGGGTCTAGGCATAGCCACTTTCGTTGGCTCTTCCGGGCGGGTGTTTCCCACTGACATGAAAGCGGCACCTTTGTTGCGCGCGTGGCTGCATCGCTTGCGCGGGAACGGGGTGGTGTTTCATATGCGGCATCGCTGGACGGGGTGGGACGATGCGGGTGGGCTGTGCTTTGATACGCCTGAGGGTGTGCGCATGGTACGGGTTGGTTCTAAATTTCCACTCACGCAGAGAGACCCTCTCCCCATCCCTCTCCCGCAAGCGGGAGAGGGAGTAAATGTTAAAACAAGTTCTGTTGATGCAGTGGTGCTGGCGCTGGGCGGTGGCAGCTGGCCGCAGCTGGGCAGCAATGCTGCCTGGGTTTCGTTGTTGCAACAGCGCAATATTGAAGTTGCTGCCTTGCAGCCATCAAATTGCGGCTTTGAGGTGGTCTGGAGCGGGCATTTTAAAAACAAGTTTTCCGGTCAGCCGTTGAAATCTGTTGTGGCTGGTTTTACCGATGCAGAGGGCGTTGTGCATCGCCGTCAGGGCGATTGCGTGGTGACTGATTATGGTATTGAAGGTGGATTGATTTATGCCTTGTCCGCACCTCTGCGCGACACCATTGCCGTGCAGGGATATGTAGATTTGAGTGTGGATCTGACCCCGGGCCGGGATCTTGCGCGGGTAAGCGCCGAAATGGCGTATCCGCGCGGTTCGCGTTCGCTCTCCAGCCATTTGCAGAGCAGGGTAGGGTTGAATGCACTGCAGACAGGCTTGTTGCGTGAATGCGTGTCTGCGGCAGATTTCTCCGATCCGGCTATCCTGGCGAGGGCGATCAAGGCCTTACCTGTCAGGCTGATTGCGCCCCGCCCGATGGCCGGGGCCATCAGTACTGCAGGCGGGGTGAAGCTTGAAATGCTGGATCAGAACCTGATGCTGAAAAATTTGCCGGGTATTTTTTGTGCGGGCGAGATGCTGGATTGGGAGGCACCGACGGGCGGTTACTTGCTGACAGCGTGTTTTGCCAGCGGCAAATCTGTGGGTGACGGGGTGTTGAGATATTTAAAATATTGAATATAATCAACAATTTATGATAAAAACAGCTTTCCGGATAGCTGGGCGGCCTTAACGAAGATGGCTGGCAAGCCAGCATCTCCCTGGGCAAGTAGTAAGCTTCTTGCCCCAGATCATTCAGTTACTATTTGATAAGGCACGGTGACGTATCAACTCCGTTCAGGCTGAGTCTGTCGAAGCCCATTCACCTTTCGACAAGCGTGTTTTGCGTTTGCCGAAGGGCTCTAGGCAAACGGACTTCAAGCATAATCAGGTCGCATCAATCGCTTTGAATAGACCCGCTGCAAGTTCAATTTCTTTGGGATCAATTCCACGCCGCTGGCGGCGTGGTTTCTTTCGCAGCTCGGGTTGCTTCCCCGACCTGCGAAAAGCCATCTGCCAAACAAAACACCCCGCAGCAAGCTGCGGGGTGTTTTGTTTGAAATTACATCGATCTTCTATAGGCTTCCAGAGGATCTTCATCTTTCTGGTTTCTGAGTTGAATAGCACGTTCCTTTTCAGCTTGTTCCTTTTCGGCACGTTCTTTTTCAGCGCGTTCCCTGTCAGCTTTTTCCTTTTCAGCTTTGGCGATCAGCCGGCTTTTCTCGGCTTGCTTCTCGGCTTCCAGCTTGGCGGCTTGTGCCGCTTTGATGGCTTCATCCGCAGCCTGTTTGGCCGCTCTGGCTTCCTTGATTGCCTGTGCCCTGGCGGCTTCTTCCGCAAGCTGCTGTTTGGCCGCTCTGTTTCGTTCTTCAGCTCTGCTTCTTTCATCCTGGGCGGCAGTTTGTGCATCTGTACGCTGACGGCTTAACTCGTCTTCGTTTCTCTGCTTGTTGGCTAATGCTTCCTGTGCACTTTCCTGGCCTGCTTTCGCGGGCACTGCTTTCCCTGCTACTCCGGTACCGGTAGTCAGTGCCTCGATCCTTTCCATAACGGGTTTTGAAAGTTGCTCGGGAAGGGCAACGTAATTGTGTACGGTTGCTTTGAGTGAGCCGGATTTCAGTCCGTAACTGATGATATTCAAGAATTGGACAATTTTTTCTTCTCTTACTCGTTCCCTGTTGACTACGACAAAGGAGAAGTTTGAGATGGGCCAGCTGGCCTTGCCACTTTTGTTGATGATGGCAAGACTCGCTGCATGGCCATCTTCAACATTGACTGCGGAGGTTGCCGCGACTATGCCGGTATCACTTAATCCGGCAAAGTTGCCTTCTCTGTTTTTGATATGCACAGCCGATATGGAGGGCTGGGGCATATACTGCATGGGCAGATAGCTCAGGGAAAAAGGCGTACTTTTTATGCTTGAAATGCGTGCTGCAAATCTGTCTGTATAGATTGAATTTGCAGGCCATTCCCGCTTTGCACCAGCCGAGCTTCCAGCTTTCCATTTCTCGTTAACATCTCCAATGTAGTCATTCAGAACGGAATAGTCAGTCGAAGTCTCACCGGAGTGAATAATAATGATGGGCTTGTTTGGAAGTTCATGCTTGGAGTTAAGGGCGGTGATTGCCGGATCATCCCAATTTGTAATTTCACCGGAAAATATTTTGCCCAGGGTTGCGCTATCCAGCCTGAGTGTACCCGCCATGTTGTTCTGCAGGTTTACTACAATTGAAATTCCGTTTAAGGCAAACGGGAATTGCAGCAAGTTCATTTTGCCAAGCTCGGCATCGCTTAAAGGATTATCCAGAATGGCAAAATCGATTTTTCCATTTTTGAGCATGGTTAAATCATTGGAACTAATGCTGGCGCTAAACTTGACTGTATTAGCCCGATTGCCCGGTTTTGCCGCTGACCAGTCCATAATCAGTTTGTCAGCAGGATTTCCACCACCACCCAGTATTTCCACGGCTAAAACTTGCAGTGAAAATACCGATGTGATTAATGAAAAAATTGCGGCAGAAGCTATTTTATAAAGCACCTTCATATTAACTCCCATTCGGTGAACAGATTAACAAGCCAAAATCTTCTGCATCATGCACATCAAACATGCATGATGCCAAACGTTAGAAGATAAAGTTGACGCCAACTGCAAAGATATCCCAGTCTACTTTGGCATTGGCTGTGCTGAAGTTCGAGCCTTGGGCGTAAGAAGGAATGGCGTAGCCGGTATTCCAGTGTTTTTCCATACGCATGGAAACGCTGTGGTTCAGTTTGTATGTCAGGCCGAGCACTCTACCCTTCTGGTAATACCGCGGATCTTCAGGCAGGTCGTTGTTATACAAAACGTAGTCGTAGCGTGCGTATGGCGTAAATTTTTCAGCGAAGGTGTAACCTGCCTGGGCATAATATGATGTGCCGTTCTGCTCAAGCGGTGTTCCTACAAATTGTGACGCGATCGCATACTCCAGCTTGATATCAAGGCTGGTGCTGCGATAGTCAACAGAAGCGGATGACAGCCTTCTGGTACCTTGGCCCTGAACAACGGTTGTTAAAGGTTGTGTTGCGCCAGTTGCGGTGAGCAGGTCATTCTGGAATCCGGACAGTGAGAATTTCAGTCCTATCGGTGTCTTGTAGGTTAGTCTGCCGCCGTAAATATTCTGCACCATGAACCAGTTATTGGGTTGAATCATCACGTAAGTGTAAGCGCCTTTGGGTTCGCCGCCATAAATATCAAAGGTCAGGCGATGCTTGCGCATGTCCAGGTGATAAATTACTTCACCACCCTTGAAAGATTCTGGCAGTGTACCGGCTGCATCCTGATACATCAGGGGAGACAGCGCGGACAGCTGCAGGAATTTGATGTCCCGGATCTCGTTGAAAATTCCGACGGGCGCTTTCATCTGCCCTGCACGCACAGTGAGATTGTCTGTTGCATTATAGTTAACGTAGGCACCCATATCGCTGGTAACCTCTGAACCCGAGCGCAGCTGTGCAACTACCTTGGTTTTTTCATCAATCTGGCCTGTAATATTAAGAGATAGGTAGTTGTAATCCCATTTGGTGCCGCTGAATCTGCCGGTGTAGTTGTTTTCGACTGCGCGAATTACACCGGTGTCACCATATCCGTGTACTGATACTTTTTCATCTATTGATGCGGCATTTGTAAGGCTGTGCACCCCAAGCAGCACGATTCCCGCTGTAGCCGAAAGGCCAATATTTATTAGTTTCATTTTTTTATCTTCCTGAATTTAATTGTTTAAGAATCAAATCTTGCAGGTAGCAAAATTTTTCCCATTTTAACATAACATTATATGGTTATTGCTTGCAGTTCTGGATGTGTGTTGTTGAAGAAATTAAGGCAATGGGAGCTTCTTCTGTTTTGTATCTGTATCAGGCTATTTTCAGCACTATTAATATTGTATTGAGTGCTCTTGAAAAATGGATTGAATTTGGACGATTGCGGCAGTAGCTGCGAATTCAGGCTGAATTCTTGTTAGTCATTATCAGGTGTAGTCAGTCGTTTTGCGCAAATTTCTGTTTAGATAAAGCCGGATTGCTCGAGAAATAGCGCTTGATGCCACTGAGGATGGCAAATGCCATTTTTTCCTGATAACTGCTGTCGTTCAGTTTGGCTTCTTCGGCAGGGTTGCTGATAAAAGCTGTCTCGACCAGTATTGAAGGTATGTCGGGGGATTTCAGTACGGCAAAGCCGGCCTGTTCGACCTTGCCGCGGTGCAAGGTGTTGATGTCGCCAATTTCTCCCAGCACGTGTTTGGCAAGTTTCATGCTGTCGCTGATGGTGGCGGTCTGCGAGAGATCCAGCAGGGTGCGCGCCAGGTAGGGATCTTTGGCGGCAATGTTAACGCCACCGATAAGGTCTGCTTCATTTTCTTTTTTGGCCAGCCAGCGTGCGGTGGTGCTGGTGGCGCCACTTTCTGACAACGCAAAAACAGAAGAACCACGCGCATGCGGTTTGACGAAGGCGTCGGCATGGATAGAAACAAATAAATCAGCCCGTGCGTTGCGTGCCTTGTTCACGCGCACATCCAGCGGCAGAAAGTAATCACCTTCGCGGATTAATACGCCGCGCATGCCGGGCGTGTCATCGATTTGTGCTTTCAGTTTTCGCGCAATGGACAGTGTGATATGTTTTTCATGGCTACCCCTGCGGCCACGCGCGCCAGGATCTTCACCGCCGTGTCCTGCATCGATAGCAACAATCAGGATACGCTTGCCTTTGTCCGGCGGGCCATAGGGCTGCTGGATATTCTCCGGTGGGGTTGAGGGCGTTGTATTTGCAGTTGTAGGGCCGGTATTTTCAGGTATATTTTTATCGGGTGCAGCGCTGGCAGCAAGATCAGGCATGTTTGCCGTGACAGGTTCGGGTGTATGGATGGTGACCCCGGCTGATTGCAGTAGCGCAATAATCGGATCGACAGGTTGTGCAGGAAAAATATCGATGACTAGTCGGTGGCCGTATTCCGCAACCGGTTTGAGGTTAAATAACTGCGGCTTGATGTCAGTTTTTAAATCAAGCACCAGGCGCACAACTCCAGGCTTGAAGCGGCCGACACGCAAACTTTTGATATAGGGATCGTCACTGGCGATTTTTGTGCTTATGGAATTCAATATGTCATTGATATCTACCTGATCGAGATCGATCACAAGCCGTTCGGGGTTTTTAATGGTGAACTGCTTATAGCGTATTGCCTTGCTGGATTCGATGGTAATGCGGGTGTAATCCTGCGCGGGCCAGATGCGTACAGCGCTGATAGCAACGGAAGCCTGCGCCTGCCCAAGCCATAATATTGAAAATATCGTGATTGTTTTTACAAGCTTTTTAAGCATTCCCTACCCGTGTCCGTGCGTGCATGTAGGCTTATATTACGCCCTTCCGGCAGAATTTCGAAGAATATTTCAATATCGGCCGGGGGTATTAAACCGGCGGCTTTATCCGGCCACTCCATCAGGCAAATATTACTGCCGTCAAATTCATCTCCAAATCCAGCCGCCTCCCATTCGCTGGCATCGCGAAAACGGTACAGGTCGAAGTGGCGCAGTTGTAGCCCCGCCACTTCATATTGTTCCAGCAAGGTGTAGGTTGGGCTTTTTACGCGCCCCTGATAACCGAGTGCGTTCAGCAATGCACGCACCAATGTGGTTTTGCCCGCACCCAGATCTCCGCGCAGATAGATGACCATGCCCGGTTGTATTGTCGTAGCAAAACGTGCGGCAAACGTGGCAGTTGCTGCCTCATCTGGCAGGTTTATTGTGAGCTCACGCATGGTGGCGGAATGCCTGCTTGCATCACTTCGGCTATCATGTGGTTTATGCAAAACGTGCTTCCTCAAGAAATCAATTTCGAGACACTCTCCACTCGCATCAAACAATGGGGAGCCGAGCTCGGCTTTCAGGCCGTGGGCATCAGCGACACCAGCCTGGATGTGGCCGAAGTGCGCATGCAGCAATGGCTGGCACATGGCTATCACGGCACGATGGATTATATGGCAAAACACGGCAGCAAGCGCAGCCGTCCGGCGGAGCTGATACCGGGTACGCTACGTGTGATATCGGTGCGCATGAATTATTATCCGCCAGGCACAAGTGATGCATGGGAGGTGATAAAGGACGGCGAGCGTGCATATATTTCGCGCTATGCGCTGGGGCGCGATTATCACAAGGTGTTGCGCAAACGACTGGAGCAACTTGCGCAAAAAATTCGCACTGTGGCTGACGGCAGTGCATGCCGCGTGTTTACCGACAGTGCGCCTGTGCTGGAGGTGGCGCTGGCTGAGAAAGCGCAGCTTGGCTGGCGTGGCAAGCATACGCTGCTGCTGACGCGAGAGCACGGCTCATATTTTTTTCTGGGTGAAATATTTACCGACCTGCCACTGGATATTGATGCGAAAAATGCAGAGAATGCGTCCCCCAAAAATCATTGTGGCAGCTGCACGGCATGTCTTGATATTTGCCCCACGCAGGCCATTGTTGCGCCGTATCAGGTGGATGCGCGGCGCTGTATTTCGTACCTTACGATTGAACTGAAAGGCAGTATCCCGCTGGAGTTCAGAAAGATGATGGGAAACCGCATTTATGGTTGCGATGACTGTCAGCTGGCGTGCCCATGGAATCGCTTTGCTCAAACATCACTGGAGCCCGATTTTGCGGCAAGACTCGGGCTGGATAATATTTCGCTTGCCGAATTGTTCGCATGGGATGAAGCAACCTTCCAGAGAAATTTTTCAGGAAGCGCGGTCTATCGTATCGGTCATGAGCAGTGGTTGCGCAATATTGCGGTTGCGCTGGGCAATGCTCCCGCTAGCGATGAGGTATTGAACGTCTTGCGTACCCGCTTGCTTCACCAGTCAGCTTTGGTACGTGAGCATGCCGAATGGGCGATTAAGCAGCATGAGCATGCTGCTTAACTGTATTTATTTTGCGGCCTTGCCATGCCCAAGCAGTTTGCGTATTGCGTCAAAATCATTGTCACTTGCAGTTTCGAAGCCATCGTAGCCTTTTTCAAGCGACGTCAATATCTCCCTGTGTTCTTCTGTGTCGCCCTTGAGTGCCAGCATGGCATTTTTAAGTCTGGCTATTGTTGCAGGCGGAAGATTTTTATTGACGGCAAAAATGTAAGAAGGCAAAGGAGGAGAGGTGTAAATAACCCGCAGACCCTGCGTTGCAAATTTTTCAGCAACGGTATCCTTAACAATGCCGGCATCAAAGTCGCCATTGATAACGGCCTTGGCAATGTTGTCGTAATGATTCAGATAGTCATAAGATGCGAATTCTTCCAGTTTGATGCCGGAATTTTCGACAACAGCAGGCTGGAGTATGGCTTTTTTATCGCCAAAGGCGAATTTTTTGCCGGTCAAATCCTGTATTGATTTGACCGGGCTGTCCTTCTGTACCGCAATCATCAGGGTAAAAGATCCTTTGCCTTTGCTCAGCGGATTAACAAGCGGGATTGCGGCATATTTTTCCCTCGCTTCGAGGTAGGCGGCAGGGGTCAGATAGGCGATTTGAGTCGTGTTTTTGCCCAAATCCTCCACAGCGGATCCAAGATTGGGTGATGCGTGGAAACTTACATTCTGGCCTATTTTACTGCTCAGGTATTTTGTCAGCGGCGTTAGTCGCTTGACCATTTCTGCAGGAATATCCATCGCAACAGAACCCAGTTGCAATTCTTTCCCAGTGCTACTTTCTGCGGCATTAATCGTTGCGGCGAAGCAAAGGCCAAGAATTGTGAAAAATCTGATAAGAGTTGTGCGGTGGAAAGAGGCATTCGGCATGGAAATGTTCTCATATTGAGTGATTGTTACAGAATCCTAATCGTATCCATTGTTGCTGTCAATATTTTGTTTATATTGGATTTTTAGGTTTGTTCTATTCCTGTTCCACCTAATCGGTGCTATATTCAAACATGATTTTTTTTATGCTGTTTGTAAATTTATACGCCCGTTCGGGATCGAGGCAATGTTTGCCGGGAAATACTTTGGTGGTAGCAGGAGTAATGTAAAGCACAGTCGTGAATCTGGCAGGAATTCTTGTGTGCAAATTCAATGTGCTGAGAATTGAACAGCGCTACAATATAAATATAGCCGTTAAATTAACTGGAAAGATGACCTTGGAGGTCTAATGAATCAATTAACGCAGACACTAAACCTTTTTGCATTAACCAATATACCCGGTATGCGTGTTTTACGTATGCCCCTCACTCCCGATGTTCAGGCGGGTATTTCCGAATTGTTTCGCGCACAGGAACACGAGTTCATGCAGGGGATCGAAGAGGAGATCAAATTCGACGGGATGTATCGTCCTGAAGAGAGTGAAATTTTGTATATCAATAATTTTGATGATGTGGATGGCATTAAGTCGGCAATATTGAGACCGCAGACTTGTCAGGAGTTTTCTTTGAAGAGCGGTGCTCTCGAGTCGATCAAAGCTGTTTTTAGCGGTTATATTAAAAACGGGGTGATACGAGTTTTGTTGCAGGGATTTGACAGGCGACGCATCATCAACGCGAGCGGTTTTTCCCTGGTTTACTCCGAAAATTCCTTTGCGCGGTTTGATGGTGGCGGCCTGACCCTGGATAACAAGTTAACCGCGATTATTGAAGACGATAATCTGAAATTTGCCAGTTATCATTATTTGCGCCAGATGTTTGATATGAGCGCCTACTGTAAAGAGGCAAGCGATCAGGATTTAAAGGTGTTTATACAGAATCAAGCGCTACAGTTTGCCGATGCGCAGGTTTTTATGGATGTAGCCGACTCCTGGGTAAGGCGCAAGGTGGTATTGATCCAGCAGTCTGGTATTCTGGACCATTGTGCTGCCAGCAAAATTGCGGCCACGGCAAAATTCTGCGATCTGCATTTGCAACTCTCGGGTGTTGCGGGGCAGGAAAAAATCGTCATTCCTGCTGACAGGCAGGAAGTAAAACAAATACTGCGTTTCCTCGACGAGGATTATTTCCAGTCGCCCCAAAGCACAATGAAGTATATGGCAAAATCAAGGCGGGTGATGGACAGGTATTAGCATTGTTTATTTGCGTATTTTTTAAAGCTCTATCGTCCTTTCGCTGCCTTGGCTAATCCTTTTACATGATCTGCAACCTTGATGTCGTGGTCAGTAAACCAGCCTTTGTTCATTTCCAGTGCATATAGAATATCGCCCCACGCATAGTGGGATTGCAGGGTGTTGGTCTGCATTTCAGCAATGTTCAGTATGGTGCCATCTGCGGCGATAAAGGCGATGGAAAGCGGTAGCGGTGTGTCTTTCATCCAGAAAGAATATTTGCCGGGACGTGGAAATATGAAAAGCATCCCGCAATTTTCACAAAGCAGGTTTTTTTTCATCAGTCCCCGTTCACGACTTGCCGGTGTATTGGCGATAGTTGCACGTATTTGATGAGTGCCAATGCTCAGCGTAATCTCCTCTCCCCAGACAATTTTCGGGAAATAAAAGCTGCAAAGTAGTAGTGCAATAGTCCATCTCATTGCATCAGTTTATCAGTACTTTGGTAAAATGCATTGACCATGAAATATTGCTTAACAATAAAGGTAAGCTGAATGAATCCATTACTCGTATTTGATATCGAAACCGTTCCCGACATTTCCGGCTTGCGCAAGCTTTATGAGCTTGATGAGCAGGTAAGCGACAATGATGTGGCCGAAATGGCTTTTCAGATGCGCCGTCAGAAAACCGGCACTGATTTTATTCAGCATCACCTGCAAAAAGTGGCAGCTATCTCCTGTGTGTTGCGCGAGGGAGATAATTTCAAGGTGTGGTCACTGGGCGGACTTGAAGATGACGAGGCCGCCATCATTCAGCGTTTCTTCGACGGCATTGATAAATATACGCCGCAAATTGTATCGTGGAATGGCAGCGGCTTTGATTTGCCGGTGCTGCACTATCGCGGCCTGATAAACGGCGTACAGTGTGCGCGTTACTGGGACATGGGTGAGGATGACAAGGACTTCAAGTGGAATAATTATATCAGCCGGTATCATTCACGCCATATTGACCTGATGGATTTGCTAGCCATGTATGGCGGGCGGGCGAATGCGCCGCTGGATGATCTTGCGAAGCTGATAGGTTTTCCCGGAAAGCTGGGCATGGATGGCAGCAAGGTCTGGGAAGCCTATCAGCAAGGCAGGCTCAACGAGATACGCAACTATTGCGAAACCGACGTGGTGAATACTTTTCTTGTGTATGCGCGTTTCCAGTTAATGCGCGGACAATTCACGAAAGCAAGATATGAAAAGGAATGCGAGCTGGTGCGCAGCACCCTGAAAAAGTCTGATGAGCCTCACTGGGTGGAGTATCTTGCGGCATGGCCGTCAGGCAAGTCTACAATTTGAATTCTGGATTTCAAAGTGAATAAGTTGAGATGGTTCTGGTTAATGCTGGGTTTGGTATGGGTTGCTTCAGTTTTTTATGTATCGTTGACGTCCAGTCCGCCACAGCCCCTTAGTTTCTGGCAGGTGGACAAGTTTGAGCACGCGCTGGCTTATGGTCTGCTTATGTTGTGGTATTGTCAAATATACAGACAGCGACGTTCCCGGGTGCTGTTATCCCTGTTGCTAATCGGAATGGGTGTCGCAATCGAATATCTGCAACGCGAGACAGGTTATCGTACGTTTGATTACGCGGATATGCTGGCCAACGCAACCGGTGTGATGCTTGGCTGGACATGGGCACGTACTGGCCTGGGAAGAATTTTTGCCTGCCTTGAATATCGCGCTTCCAGGAAGTTCGCTCGGGTTTGAATCCCAACTTTATATATTCCCTGCTTTTTTAGATTTTCCGAGAGGAAAATAATTTATTTAGAAATGTTTTATGACAAACAATATTCACCAAGCTGCAGGCGTAATAATTGAATCGCTAGACCAGGACGGACGCGGCATTGCGCATGCTGACGGTAAAGTGGTTTTCATCGAGGGTGCATTGACCGGTGAGCGCGTCACCTATAATGCTTATCGCAAGAAACCCAGCTATGAGTTGGCCAAGGTCGATCAAATACTCAGGCAATCCTTTATGCGGGTGCAGCCCAAGTGCGTGCATTTTGATATGTGCGGCGGGTGTTCCATGCAGCATCTGGATGCTCGTGCACAGGTTGCAGCCAAGCAGCGCATACTTGAAGATAATCTGGAGCGGATTGGCAAGGTCAAGGCCGAAACTATCATGCCGCCAATCTATGGGCAAACATGGGGCTACCGCCAGCGCGCCCGACTGTCTGTCCGACATGTTATTAAAAAGGGTAAAACGCTGGTCGGCTTTCATGAGAAGAGCAGCCGCTATGTGGCGGACATGCAGCACTGTGAAATCTTGCCGCCCAAGATTGCCAATTTGCTGCCGCTGTTGGCAAAAATGAATGAAGGTTTGTCGATACGCGATGACTTGCCGCAAATCGAGGTGGCAGTAGGCGAGCATGTAGATGTGCTGGTGTTGCGCATCATGAAGCCGCTTTCGAATGAGGATGAAGCGACGATCAAACAATTTGCCGATACTCATCAGGTTCAGTTCTGGCTGCAAACCAAGGGGCCGGAAACGGTCGTACCATTTTATCCGCTGGATGCCCCGGCGCTCAGTTACAGTCTGCCTGAGTTCGGCATTACCATGCCATTTTCCCCGACAGACTTTACCCAGGTTAACAGTAGTTTGAATCGGCTTATGATGAGCCGCGCGATGCGATTGCTCTCTCCCCGGAAGGGTGAACGCATTGCCGATTTTTTCTGCGGACTGGGCAATTTTACGCTGCCTATAGCTCGTAGCGGTGCAGAGGTTATTGGGATTGAAGGGAGTGCCTCCCTGCTGCAACGCGCTGCGCAGAACGCGGCCTCTAACGGGCTGGAAGCCAATACCAGGTTCAGCGTGATGAATCTGTTTGAAATGAACGAAGAGACATTGGCTAAGCTGGGACATTTCGACAAAATGCTGATTGACCCGCCGCGGGATGGTGCGTTTGAGCTGGTCAAGGCCTTGGGCGCTGATGCGCCGCAACGTATCGTATATGTGTCGTGCAATCCCGCTACCCTGGCGCGGGATGCCGAGGTGCTGGTGCACCAAAAGGGCTATGTGCTAAAAGCCGCAGGGGTGATGAACATGTTTCCGCATACCTCGCATGTCGAGTCTATTGCCTTGTTTGAAAGGCAATAAAAAAGGCGGCTTGCGCCGCCTTTGTCACTTAAAGCACTTTACTGTTAATCGCGTTCGCCTGTAAATGCCATCAACAGGCTAAGCAGGTTCACGAAAATGTTGTAGATGTCCAGATACAGGCTCATGGTTGCCATCACATAGTTGGTCTCGCCACCGTGAATAATCTGGCTGATGTCATACAGGATATAAGCCGAGAAGATCAGTATGGCAATGGCAGAGATGGTCAGCGACAGCGCAGGGATGGCGAAGAAAAGATTCGCAATCGATGCAACAATCAGCAGAATGAGACCGATGAACAAAAACTTGCCCATGAAGCTGAAGTCCTTCTTGGTCACTGTCGCGATGGTTGCAAGACTAAAGAAAATCAGTCCGGTACCGCCGGCCGCCATGCCTACCAACTCAGCCCCATTACGCAGGTGCAAAGCGTGCTGCAGGATAGGGCCGAGGAAAAAACCCGCAACAAATGTAAATCCAAGCAACATCGCGATACCCCATACGCTATTGCGCAGGGCAGAAACCGCAAACAGCATGCCCATCATTACACCGAACATCAGGAGAGGTGCCATGATTGGATACTGTGCCATGAATGAGAAGCTGACGGACAATCCAATGAATGCGCCTATGATGGTGGGTATCATGGTCAGGGCCAGCATCAAATAGGTGTTGCGTAATACCTTGTTTTGTTCCAGAGCAAGAGTGCCCGGTTGCGAGATCGTTTGATATTCCATTTTTTCCTCCAGATGATGTTTTGAGTAACACTCATAAGAGTATCGAAAGAGCGAAAAAGTTGCAATGATTCTCAATGACCGGGACAAAAATAATATAAGAGAAGCTTTAAATTGCCGTCGGTTTTCTGTATGATGCGCGCTCTTGGAGGTTTGGGTGAGTGGTTTAAACCAGCAGTCTTGAAAACTGCCGAAGGGAGACCTTCCGTGAGTTCGAATCTCACAGCCTCCGCCAACTTGTGTTCCCACCCAATTTATTGGGTGTTAAAGCCCCGCATGGAATGACATGCGGGGCTTTTTGCTGGATGCAAATTATAAAATATTCAATATAATCAATATGTTGAAGCAATAACAGGTGCTTGAAAGTTGATTGTATCTATCTTGAATTTGCAGTGTACAACTCAGCGCTCTTGCTTATGCAGGATGGAGATTGCTTATGATTTTAAATTGCCAGGTTGTGCATATTCAAGTCAGAGGCGATAATAAAATTGTAAGTTGAAATTATGTATGGGTTTTGGATTGGAGATAATGATGAGTATGGAATTTATAGCCAAAATTTTTTCGCAAATCCTGCAATTGCTGGCGATTGTATTTTTCTTTTATGCAGCATATCAGGGTGTAATGGGGGAGGGTGGCTCCACCAGTGTTTTTACAGGGGTGGGCGTGCTGATTCTGGTACTGATAGGCAGTTATTTTATTGATAAATTGGTTAATGCCTATTAATCTGGCTGTGCATCCCGCCTGATGTTTTGTGCTTAGCTTTTGAGCTTGATTTTGAGTTGAAATTTATGGGCAACTTTATGTTTAAAAAAGAAATATTTGCTGCAATGTTCATGCTTTCTGTTTTGCCAGGGGCGCAGGCAAAGGACGTCTCCGCGCAACAGGCTGGTTATAGCAATGCATTGCAGAAACTGGAAAGGGCTGAAGCTGCGTATAAGTCTGATGCTCAGGCTGTAACAGAGACTGAAAGGCTGATAGAGAGAAAGCAAAAGCAATTGGCAGAAGAGCAGAAAAAAGCCGAGCTCTCAAAAAAGAATTATCTGGAGGCCAAAGAAAAGCTGGAGCAGGCTCAGCAGACTCTGGATAAAGCCTGGAAAGATTAATTTTTCATGTTGTTGATGAAGCATAAAAAAGGCTGTTGATGACAGCCTTTTTTATTGTGACCTGAACTTTTATTAGTAACCCAATGCCCGCGCGCTTTGATAAAAGAGCAAGCTTGACAGCCAGGCAAGAGCCAGCGACCAGGCAATAGAAAACCACATAAAGCCGATGCTATTGGATTCTTTTCGCATGGTGGCAATGGTGGTCAGGCAAGGTGTATAAATTAAAGTGAATAGCATAAAGCTATAGGCCTGTACCCAGTCCAGCTGTAATGCAAGAGCTCCGCTCAATGCCTGCCCGCTCATTCCATAAATGACAGCAAGCGAACCTATGACAATTTCCTTGGCAACAAATCCAAAAATAAGTGCGATGGTTAAATCAGGTGTGATGCCGATAGGTGCAAACAGAGGGTGCAGCCATGCCCCGAGTATTCCTGCCCATGTGTCAGCGCCGGCTGGTGCTGCTGATGGAGGAAGATTGGTGAGCAGCCATACCAGTACAACACCGGCAACGATAAATTTGCTGGCGCGGTGCACAAACTGGTATACCTCATGCCAGCCGCGCATCAGCATTTGGCGCAGGGTCGGGAAACGGTAGGGGGGGAGTTCCAGCACAAAGGGTTCGCTGTTTGGATAGTATCGTTTAAAAAGAAGTGCGGTCAGGATGGCAGAGGCGAAGCTGAACAGGTACAGGCTGAATAACACCAACGGGGCTGCTTTAGGCGAGAACAGCGCCGCACTGATGAAGACGAATACCTGCAGGCGTGCGGAACAGAGTGAAAACGGTATGACCAGCATGGATAGCAGTCGTAGTGGGCGTGAACGCATGACACGTGTACCCATTAACGCCGGCACGTTGCAGCCGAATCCCATTAGCAGCATGACGAAGCTGCGTCCGTCCAGTCCCATTTTGGCCATCAGTGCATCCATCAGAAATGCGGCGCGAGACAGGTAGCCCGTGTCTTCAACGATAGCCATGAACAGGAAGAAAAAGACGATCAGGGGCAAAAACGATGCAACTGTGGCGATGCCGTTGTAGACGCCGTCAAGCAGCAGTCCTTGAAGAAGGTCGGGCAGGCTGCCGAGAGCAGGCGCAATAGCAATTTCACGCAGCCAGCCAAACAGTTCGTTGACGCCGCCCTGTAATGGTTGACCAAAAAGAAAAATCGCCTGAAACAGTAAATACATGATGCCGAAAAATATCGGCAGCCCCAGCCAGGGATGGAGCATTAGCTGATCCAGACGGCTAGTGAGGTTGTCAGGTAAGCGTGCGGGTATCTGTACGGTTTGCTTCAGTATGAGAGCCATTTCCCGCTCAATGTATTCATCCTGTTCAAGTTGGCTGCGTACAGTTTCGGGCATACCTGGCGTGCTGTAACGGAGTGCTTTAGTGGTCGCCAGCAAAGTTTCTGGATAACCATTGCCGTATTTGGCACTAAGCAGAAAAATGGGCATTCCCAATGCAGCAGACATCTTTTCGGTATCGATAGTGATGCCAAGCTTTCTGGCTTCGTCAGCCATATTAAGCAGTACTATCATGTTGAGATTGAATTGTTTGAGCTGCAACAACAGGCTGAGTTGTCGTTCAATTTGTGTGGCATTTAATACGATCAAGGCAAGGTCTGGTACATTGTCATGCAGAAAATGTCGCACTACCTGTTCGTCCTCCGAAAAACCGTGCATGTCGTAAATACCGGGCAGGTCAATGATCTCAACCATTTCATTGCCCAGCAGAATCTTGCCGCTGAGTAACTCAACAGTGATCCCGGGCCAATTGCCTACACGGGAGGTTGCGCCCGTCAGCCGGTTGAAAAGGGTTGATTTTCCGGTATTGGGCATGCCCAGCAGGGCGATTCTCTTCATGTCTGCACCGTGATTTTTTCAGCTTCAACTCGTCTCAGCAGAATATCAGTTGTGCCGATGCGTACTTGCAACGGGCCTGAAAAACGAGCTTTGCGTATTAGTTCGATGTGTTTGCCAACACGAAAGCCCATTGCCAGCAATCGTTGATGCAGGGCTTCATCGGTTTGGATAGAGATAATAGTTGCGCTTTCGCCGGGTTTCATACTTGATAGCGTCATAGAGATGGTAATAAGGGGTGCTTTCACGATGGATGGATTATTCCATAGCGGTCAGTCTTTTGTAAGGCAATCACGATAAGTTTCAGTTAAAATGTGCAAATTTTTGAACGTGGCCATAACCATGATAACAGGCAGCATCGTAGCAATAGTGACCCCGATGAATCCGGACGGCAGTCTGGATATGGCGGCTTTTCGTGCACTCATTGATTTCCACATTGAGCAAGGTACGGATGCCATCGTGGTTGTGGGTACTTCCGGTGAGTCACCAACGGTAGATGTGGTGGAGCATGAAATGCTTATCCAGACAGCAGTAGATCATGCAGCCAAACGTATTCCGATTATCGCAGGAACCGGGGCTAATTCAACCAAAGAAGCAATCGAGCTGGCGGCTTTTTCCAAAAATGCTGGCGCGGAAGCGTCATTAACGGTTGTGCCCTATTACAACAAGCCGACACAAGAGGGTTTGTACCAGCATTTCAAGGCTATCGCAGAGGCCGTGGATATGCCGCATATTTTATATAACGTACCGGGCCGCACGGTGGCCGACATGAGCAACGATACCGTGTTGCGTCTGGCGCAGATTCCAAATATTGTTGGAATCAAGGATGCGACAGGCAATATAGGGCGTGGTAGTGATTTGTTGCGGCGAGCCCCTAAGGGTTTTGCAGTTTATAGCGGTGATGATGCAAGTACACTTGCCATGATGCTATTGGGTGCGCATGGTGCTATTTCAGTGACAGCAAACGTGGCGCCCAGATTGATGCATGAAATGTGTTTAGCAGCGTTGAATGGTGAACTATCCAGGGCGCGCGAAATTAATTTCCGCCTGTTGGACTTGCATCTGGACTTGTTCGTGGAAGCGAATCCCATTCCGGTGAAATGGGCAGTTGCACGCATGGGAAAAATACAGAATTGTCTGCGCTTACCTCTTACCCCGCTTTCCAGCGGTTCTCAGGCGTTTGTGGAAAAGGCCATGCAGCTTGCAGGTGTTATTTAACAAATAGATCTTTATTGCGAAGATCAGTTCGGCATGTCAGGAAGCGGCGAGAAAACTTAGTGAAATATGGAGTTATTTTTTTAAGCCGATATCGAATAAATTGCAATCATTAGGCAGCTTCTTTTTTACTTCTTCCTGTTTGTGACAGGTGTCATTTATTTTTTAGGAACAGCATGAACGCTTTAAATATTACGGTCTCGACTCTTGCGGTTATCATTCTAACTGCATGCAGCACCTTAAGCTCTGCTCCGGACGAAAAAGAGGAGGTTGTAGAAAGTAAAAGCTTCGATTACAAGGCTCCTCCTTCAAAGGTCAGGGCGCTGGATGTGCCACCTGATCTGACTGCGTATGCCGAAGATGACAGATACGGTATCCCTGGTGGAACTGAAACGGGTACCAGCTATTCGGAATTTACCCAGGGAGGTGCCAGACGTAAAGCAAGTAGTGTGCTCCCTCCCGCGAAAAATGTTCGACTGGAACAGAAAGATACGTTGCGCTGGTTGGTGGTTAATGACAAGGCGGAGAATGTATGGCCCGTAGTCAGGGCGTTCTGGCTGGAAAATGGGCTGACAATAAAAATTGAGAATCCGCAGGCCGGTGTTATTGAAACGGAATGGGCAGAAAATCGAGCAAAAGTTCCAATGGACGGAGTACGAAAATTATTGGGTAGTGTATTTGATGGTCTCTTCTCTTCAGGTGAACGCGACCAGTATCACACTCGATTGCAGCGTAGCAAAGACGGTAACAGTACGGAAATTTATATTAGCCATTACGGCATGCAGGAATTTATTGAGAAAGATGAAACCGGATATCGCTGGCTGCCAAGGCCGCGTGACCCTGAACTGGAAGCGACCATGCTACAGCTGCTGATGTCAAAGCTTGGTGGCGGCTCGGGTGTGCTTGATAGCAAACAGAAAGTGGCAACTCCTGCTGTCGTTGATGGTGCGGTTTCTCCAAAACTGAATAAACTTGCAGATGGTAGCCAAAGTATTTTGCTAAATGAGTCATTTGACAAGAGCTGGCGCAGGGTTGGGCTCGCTTTGGAGCGTGCCGGTATCATTTTGGCAGACAGAGACCGCAGCAAGGGGATATATTTCTTGAGTGCCGGTAAAGAGGATGCAAAGAAAATGCTGGGTTTGGATAACGTGGAGCGTATTCAGGTTAAAGTGCGCGAAATTGGCGCAGGCTGCGAAGTGGTCGTTATTAATGGCGCTGGAATCAGTAATGCCGAAACGCAGAAAATTGTAGACACACTGTACAAAACGCTGGGGCAGCCTTAGGAGGGGGAACATTGGCGGCGGTACTCCGATTTGCATCATTGGGCAGTGGCAGCGAGGGAAATGCGCTGTTAGTGCAGGCGGGTCAGACTTGCGTGTTGATGGACTGTGGCTTTAATTTGACAGAATCAGTTGCACGGCTGTCCCGTCTGGGCGTGCAGCCTGAAGCGCTGAGCGGAATACTTGTGACTCATGAGCATGGCGACCATGTGGCAGGGGTGGCCCGGCTGGCTCGCAAATATGCGCTTCCGGTTTGGCTCACGCACGGCACTTTGCGTGCACAATTTAAAACATTGGGTGCATTACCCAATGTCACCGAAATTAATCCGCATGATTCTTTTTCCATAGGCGAAGTGGTGGTTCAACCTTATCCGGTACCCCATGATGCATCCGAACCTGTGCAGTATGTGTTTGGTGATGGGGCAAAACGTCTGGGAGTGTTGACGGATGTGGGGAGTTCGACTCCTTATATTGAGCAAACCTTGAGTGGTTGCGCTGCACTGGTTCTTGAATGTAATCATGATACTGCGTTGTTGGCTAATGGTGATTATCCCTATAGTCTGAAACGAAGGGTTGGAGGCCGTTTGGGGCACTTGAATAATGAGGATGCTGCTGCCTTGTTGGGAAGACTGGACAATAGTTGTTTGCAACATATCGTGGCAGCTCATCTTAGCCGGAAAAACAATACACCTGAACTGGCGGCGCTAGCTTTAAGCGGAGTACTTGATTGCAGTAGTGAATGGATCGGTGTGGCAACGCAGGAACAAGGTTTTGCCTGGCGGGAGATTGTATAAGCCATTAATTCTGTAAATTAAAAAAGCCGACTTGCGTCGGCTTTTTTGTTTTTTTGAATCTAAATTACTTTGCAGCAGGAGCAGCAGGAGCAGCATCTGGAGTTTCAGCAGCAGGAGCAGCAGGAGCAGCAGCTGGAGTTTCAGCAGCAGGAGCAGCTGGAGTTTCAGCAGGCTTGTTGCAAGCAGCCAATGTAAAAGCAAAAATAGCGGCAATCAGGGCAGAACGTATCATATTGAATTCCATTTCGACGAAGTTGTTAAAATATTGACTAATGTCAATCCGATGATGCTTAAGCAATTCGCCATAGCTTGAGGTTATGTCGAAAGGCGCAACATTTTAACTACTAATTTAAAAAAAAACAGGGGGTAATGCAAGTTTTTGTTGTTTTAGAGACTAAATGTTGAAGTAGATGAACTGGGCTGGGATGCTTGCCACATTTCAGTAAAACGTGACTTTAACAGCCTGGCCATTTCAACGTCATTGCGCCCCAGAAGGCCACGAGTATCGTCGAAGTGAAACCTTCGCAGAAACTGTGAATCATCTGCAACAGCGAATGGCTCAGTCACATTCTGCAAATGTTTGGGGGTCTGGTAAATGAACATATTGTGGCCAAATTGACGCAACAGCATCATCAGGCGTGGGCAGTATTGAGACATTGGGCGAGTGTCATGTGCTAATAACTGCACGCGGTTATTAGGATTGGCAAGCAGTAAGTTGCGCAACATTTCGAAGCGAGTCGCGGTTTCAAAACCGATATTGACAAAATCCTTCTCAAAAATGATCAGATTATGTTTGGCGGAGCCGCAGATAGTGTCTAATGCGGCAACATAATCTGCAGAACCGGAAAGATTTATGTGTTGTAGTGTGGCGTCACTCAAGGTGCACTCATCTGCTGGTTGCTGGTCGGGAAAAGGTATCCATCGGTGTAACATTGGTAAAGCAAAGTCATGACAGTGTCTGGCAGTTGAGTTGAGGCAGCAAGCTGGCGTTCATCAGCCAGGATTCGCAGGATTTTGTAGTCGTCCCTGTCTGCACCATGCGCCTCGCCATTGATAAACACGGTGTCGTTGTGACATAGAATCTGGGTTTTAAGATCCAACGTAATTCCTGATGTTTGTGCCACCTGCTTAAAGCGTTTCAAAGGCCAGGGGTTTTCCGGGGGATCAAAAAAGATATGCGCTTTGGGCTCGCTCAGATAGCAGCCGAGAAAGTTGGCGATATCTGATTTATTCCATTTAATTCGGTTGATGGCTTGTTCAGCCTGGCGCAGCATATCTGAACTGATTTCCGATGGGTGGGATTGTGTTTTCAGGTCTGGATCGGCATACATACCATCCAGACAGAGATTGTCCTGCAAGTAAATCAGGAATTGTTCGCCCAGTTCCTGATAGGAAGGGGTGCGAAAGCCGATCGAATAGGTCATGCAGTCATCTTCGGCAATACCATTGTGCGCCCAGTGCGGGGGGAGATAGAGCATGTCGCCGGGTGCAAGTATCCATTCGTTTTCAGGAATGAAGTTCTGCAGAATTCTGAGAGGAGCTCCTTCAATTAATGTGCGATCTTTTTGTTCCGATATCTGCCAGCGTCTGTGCCCCATGCCCTGCAAAAGAAATACGTCATAGGAATCAAAATGCGGACCGACGCCGCCTGCTTTGGGTGCATAGCTCACCATCAAGTCATCAAGTCGGGCATGTGGAATAAAATTGAAGTGTTTGAGCAACTCCGCAGCTTGCGGCAGAAAATGATTTAATCCCTGCACAAGCATAGTCCACCTGGTTTTGCCCAGCCCGGAAAAATCCTCTGTTTCAAAAGGCCCTTGTTGCAGTTGCCATGCTCCGCGCTTGTGTGTTACCAGGCGAGCCTGGGTGTCAGGTGTGCAGGCGAGGGACATAAGCTGTTGGGGCTTGATCAGGCCGGTAAAATCCGGAATTGCCTGACGAATGAGCAGTGGTTTTTTTTGCCAGTAATCTCGCAGAAATTCTTTTACACTGAGACCGCCTAGCAAGGTAAGATTCTTCTTCATATGTTGAATTATAGCCCATGCAATAAATGAAATTGTCGCTAATAATAAACTCGGTTAAAATGTAACGCAGGAGTGTCATTATGCAATTAAGTGCTGGAATAGATGCGCCGCAATTTCAATTGGCTGATGCCGATATGGAGATATTCAGTCTCGCAGACCAGCGCGGGAAAAAGAATATCGTTCTCTATTTTTACCCCAAAGACGATACGCCGGGCTGCACAATAGAAGCCAATGAGTTCAGTGCGTTAGATGATGAGTTCGCTGCTCTGAATACGCAGGTCGTCGGTGTCAGTCGGGATGATTGTATCAGTCATGCCTCTTTCAGGGATAAATATGGACTGTCTGTATTGTTGCTGGCAGATACAGAATCTGTAGTCTGTAAAAAATACGGTGTGCTTTATGACAAAGAAGTTGACGGGCACAAGAAAGTTTCGATTCAACGCTCTACTTTTGTAATCGACAAGTCGGGAAAATTACGCCACGCATTGTACGCAGTTCATGCTCATGGTCATGCTGATGAAATATTAAAATTAATAAAGGAAATGAAATGAAAATAGCCAAAGATACCGTAGTTTCACTAAGCTATGAGCTTGTCGACTTGAGTGGTGGTGCCGTGCTGGAAAAATCTAATGATCCAATTAGTTATGTTCACGGCGGCTATGATGGCATTTTCCCTACAGTAGAAGAGGCGCTGCACGGCAAGGATATTGGCGACAAAATCTCAGTCAAAATGGAGCCGGATGATGCCTTTGGTGAATATGATCATGATTTGGTGCGCGTAGAAGCGCGCGATTTGTTCCCCAAGGATATTGAAGTTGGCATGCAGCTTGAGGGCGGGGCTGAAGATGATGAAGATGAAGACTATATGCTTTTCACCATTGTAGAAATTACCGATAAAGAAGTAACCGTGGATGGAAATCATCCTCTGGCCGGGAAAACATTAAACTTTAATGCCACAGTGACTGGTGTACGAACTGCAACCAAGGAAGAGCTGGATCACGGCCATGTTCATGGTGCAGGTGGTCACCACCATTAACAGGCAACATAGAGCCGTACCAGCAACAGCTGGTGCGGTTTTTTTTTGCCTGAGTTCGCGCAAGCCAGATGGTCGTAGTGCTGCATGAATTGTCGGCTATCTTTTTAAGGTGATGATTATATTTGGAGTATGTTATTTTTCCTTACGGAAAAGGGCTTAGGCATGACGCGGTTAATGTGGTTCCGGAATTTATTGTTCCAGAGGAGAAGGTTATGATAAAAGTGGCGGGCAGTTTGTTTTCAATACTTTTCGTGTTTTTTGTTACGCCCGTATTTGCTGTGGAGGCCAACGGAACGGGCAGCATGATTGTTGCCCCGTTGCTGCGAGTTTGGGCAGAGAGTTATAGCATGTATTCCAAGGGCTCCAGCATCAAGTATCAGGGAAGCAATCCGGCTGATGGACTGAAGAAAATAAGCAACAAGGAAGTGGAGTTTGGCATTGTCGATATGCCCTTGCGCTTGGAGGAGTTGCAAAAGCTGGGCCTGGTTCAATTCCCGGTGGCGCTCGGTTCAATTGCCCCTGTTGTCAATCTGCCCAATGTTTATCCCGGGCAATTCAAGCTGGACGGACAAGTTTTCGGGGATATTCTGCTGGGCGTTATCACCAAATGGAATCATCCGGCGATTGCAGCGCTTAATCCTTCGCTCAAATTGCCTGACGCAAGCATTATTGTGGTGCATCGCGTATCCCCGCCAGGGATCAGTACGGTGATGGGAGACTACCTGTCAAAAACCCATACAAGCTGGAAATCGATCAAAGGAGATGGCATGGCGGGAGAGTGGCCTGCTAAATCGATTGAAGTCAAAAATCCCGAGGGAATGCTTAATGCAGTAAAAGGCAACCAGCACTCGATTGGATATGGTCCTATCGCACACTTTTTGAAGCACAGCATGTCATATGCGCAACTCAGAAACAAGGCGGGGAAATTTGTCAGCCCCAGCGATGAAAATGTTGAAGCAGCTGCTGAAAATGCCGACTGGAATGTAAGCAACGGATTTGCGGTAGTGCTGACGGAGCAGCCTGGCGAAAATTCCTGGCCCTTGTCGATGGCGGCCTATGCATTGATGCTGAAAAACCCCGAGTACCCGGAGCGCAGCAAGGAAGTTCTGAAGTATTTTAAATACAGTTTGCGATATGGAAAACTGAAAGCTGTGCAGAATGATTATATTGCGTTGCCGGATTCTGTCAGGACGAAGGTGGATGCGAGCTGGGAAGGTATTGTGGATGCGCAGGGCGTCCCGTTGCTGAAAAAATAAAATCTGTCAGGACAGTAATTTTTTCAACTGGTAAATTTTCTCAAGTGCAGCCTTTGGACTGAGTTCATCCGGTTGCGCGTTACGCAAAGCCTCCAGCGCAGGGTGTTCGGGTAACTCTGTATTCTTTTCTTCTATTTCATTAAACAAGTCACCCTGTGGATTCTGCATCGCACTTTGCTGCTCCAGCGCGCGTAATTGTTTCCGTGCATTCTTGATGACTTGATTGGGTACGCCGGCCAAGGCAGCCACTTGCAAGCCATAACTCTGACTGGCCGCACCTTCATTTACGCTGTGTAAAAACACGATGCTGTGCTGATGTTCGATCGCGGTGAGATGGACGTTGGCTAGCTGGGCAAACTGCTCATTGAGGCGGGTCAGTTCGAAATAATGCGTGGCAAACAGTGTGTAGCTGCGATTGACTTCCAGCAGATGGCGCGCGATTGCATAGGCCAGCGCGAGGCCGTCAAAAGTAGACGTGCCTCTTCCTATTTCATCCACCAGCACCAGACTTTTCCCGCTGGCATTGTGCAGAATATTCGCCGCTTCGGTCATTTCCACCATAAACGTGGAGCGGCCGCTGGCCAGATCATCCGATGAGCCAATGCGGGTAAAGATCTGGTCGATCTCGCCCAGCACGGCCTCGTCTGCGGGCACGAAACTGCCGCAGTGTGCAAGCAGGGTAATCAGTGCTACCTGTCGCATATAGGTGGATTTTCCGCCCATGTTGGGGCCGGTTATCAGCAGCATCTGGCGCTTGTCATTAAGACTGGTATCGTTGGCGATGAACTGTTCAACCTGTGCTTCAACGACCGGATGACGCCCGCTGCGGATATTGATAACGGCCTCGTCACTGAAAGTCGGCGCGCTGAAATTCAGCGTAAGCGCGCGTTCGGCAAAAGTGGCGAGCACATCCAGCTCGGCAATGGCGGCCGCGATGCGCTGCAGCGGCGCGATATGCGGCGCGAGCTGATCCAGCAGCTGTTCATACAGAAACTTTTCCCGTGCCAGCGCGCGTTCATTTGCCGACAGCGCCTTGTCCTCGAAACTTTTCAGTTCCGGTGTGATATAACGTTCCGCATTTTTCAGGGTCTGGCGGCGGCGATAGTCATCCGGCACATTGGCAGCCTGCGCGTGGGTCACTTCAATGTAAAAGCCGTGTACGCGGTTATATTCAACTTTCAGTGTGGAGATGCCGCTGCGTGCACGCTCGCGTGTTTCAAGCGCAAGCAGGAAGTCGCCGCAGTTGGTTTGAATCCCGCGCAGCTCGTCCAGTTCGGCATCATAGCCATCGGCAATCACGCCGCCATCCCGCAGAACAGCGCCCGGTTCAGTGCGAAGAGTGCGATGCAATAATGAGGTCAGGGACGGATCGGGAAGTACTGCCGCAGCGAGTCCGGCAACCAGTTGAGAGGAATTTTCTTTTAATTGTGCATGCAGCAGTGGCATCTGGCCCAGTGTGTCGCGCAAGCCCGAGAGATCGCGTGGACGCGCGCTGCGCAATGCAATGCGCGCGCTGATACGCTCAATATCCACACACTGCTTTATTATTTCGTGTGCTTCACGATAGCTGCCAGACAGGTTTTCTACGGCATCCAGCCTTGCACGCAGCGTGCTACGGTCGCGCAGCGGATGGTGCAGCCAGTGATTGAGCAGGCGGCTGCCCATATTGCTGGCGCAGGTATCCAGCAGTGAAAGCAGGGTGGGGGCAGGTTCGCCGCGCAGGGTCTGGGTGATTTCAAGATTGCGCCGGGTGGCCGCATCCATGCGTACATAATTTTCTGCTGCATATACGCGCATGCTGCGCACATGTGCAATAGCCTGGCCTTGCGTGAGCTTTGCATATCCCAGCAGTGCACCGGCAGCCTCGAGGCCAAGGGTGAAATTGTCACAGCCGAAACCTGCCAGGTCGAGCGTGGAAAATTGCTGGCACAGGCTGCGCCGTGCGGTTTCCAGATCAAAGTGCCATACCGGCAAGGTTTTGAGGGCGGCTTTGTACTGGGGCGCAGGCAATACATTTTCTGCCAGCAGGATTTCGGATGGCTGCAGGCGTTCCAGTTCTGCGTCCAGATTATGCGTGTCCGTTTCACTCACAAAAAATTGACCCGAAGCCATATTCATCCAGGCGAGTCCAACCTTGCCCTGATGTTCATGCATTGCCACTAACAGGCTATCGCGCTTTTCGTCCAGCAGTGCGGAATCGGTCAATGTGCCGGGTGTGACGATGCGCACGACCTTGCGTTCAACCGGTCCCTTGCTGGTTGCGGGATCGCCAATCTGCTCGCAGATTGCAACCGATTCGCCCAGCTTGACCAGTCTTGCCAGATAGGGTTCTGCCGAATGAAAGGGAACCCCCGCCATTTTAATCGGGTGGCCGTTGGATGCGCCGCGTTGCGTCAGGGTAATGTCGAGCAGCCTGGCGGCGCGCACGGCATCTTCATGAAACAGCTCGTAGAAATCACCCATACGGTAAAACAGCAGCATGTCGGGATGCTGTGCCTTGATGCGCAGATACTGCTCCATCATGGGAGTGTGTGCGGGTTTTGCTGTTGTTTTTGCAGCCGGTTTATCTGTATTTTCGGCCAAGGGGAGAGCAGGTTTGTTCATAAGAGGAGACATGCACGAATAACGGCATTATCCTATAAATACCGGCTTATTCCATCGCTTGAGAATTTACTATGTTTGCAATGTGCGTCAGTTGGCCGATCAGACGGCGGCCATTGCGGGTTTGTGCGGGTTTTTTGAAAGGGTAACGGGACTGGTGCCGTTATATTTGGGGAGTTGGCTTGTCACCAGTTGATGCAGGGTAACGCTGTCGAGGTAGGAGGAAATCGTCTTGTTCAGGCCCATCCACAGGTCATGGGTAATGCATTGTTTGTCATCATGGCAATTTCCCATGCCGTGGCATTGCGACGCGTCGAGCGATTCGTCAACTGCCACGATAATATCGGACATAGAAATTTTATTGGCAGGGCGTGACAGGCAGTAACCGCCACCCGGGCCGCGTACGCTGGCCACCACATCATGTTTGCGCAGCTTGCCAAATAATTGTTCAAGATAGGAAAGCGAAATTTTCTGACGTTCACTGATGCTGGCAAGCGTTACAGGGCCGTTGCCACCGCTCATTGCCAGGTCAACCATAGCCGTTACCGCAAAACGCCCCTTGGTGGTCAGTCGCATGTCCTTCTCCCTAAATTAAATAGTTAACGTCATATTTACAAAAGTTATTATAAATACTTGAATTATTTAGTCAACTATTTTATTCAGGTAGTTCGGGTCGAATTTATCTGCGGTGGCGCGCTCTTCTTCAACGCGTACGCCCATTTTTTCCAGTTGTTGCAATATCAGTTCAATACGCTGGTCGACCACCATGCTGTGGCCGAGCAGGCCGTGGATCGCTTTGGACAAAGGGTCATTCTGGTCATTGCCTATGCCATAGGCATTAAACCCGGCCACTTTTTTTGCTTCATCCAGAATTCGCGCGGGAATCCCTGCTGCGGTTGCGCCATCGGGCACGTCTTTCACCACCACGGCATTACTGCCGATTTTTGCACCCGCGCCAATGCTGATCGGGCCCAGGATTTTTGCGCCTGCGCCCACCACCACGCCATTGCCCAGCGTGGGGTGACGCTTGCCTTCTTTCCACGAGGTGCCCCCCAGCGTGACACCGTGATACAGCGTTACATCATCGCCAATTTCAGCTGTCTCACCTATGACCACCCCCATGCCGTGGTCGATAAAGAAGCGCCGGCCTATCGTGGCGCCGGGGTGGATTTCGATACCGGTCAGCGCGCGGCCGAGAAAGGCGAGGAAGCGCGCAAGCCATTTAAGCTTTATTTTCCATAGCGCATGGGTAACACGGTGCACCAGGCGTGCATGAAAGCCAGGGTACACCGTGATCACTTCAAATATATTGCGTGCGGCAGGGTCGCGTGAAAATACGCTGTCGATATCTTCTTTAATAGCCCTGAACATGGGAAGCGTCCTTTACTGGTTTGTTTTATTATTTTGTCTAATTCTAAAATCGGTCGTGGTGGTCAAAATGCCGCGCAGAATATTGACTTCCTCCTGCTCCAGGCGTGCACGCATATAGAGCCGGCGCAGCTTGTACATCAGCTTGGTTGAATGCTGGGTACGAAAGAAACCGATCTGGTCCAGCGTTTGTTCAAGGTGTACAAAATAGCGTTCAAGCTGTTCCGCCGGAGCGGGTACCAGCTCCGGTGCGGGTATTGTATCCAGGCCGGCAGCCAGGCGCAGTTCATAGCAAAGCAGCTGAACCGCAGAAGCAAGATTGAGCGAAGAGTATTCTGGATTGGCGGGTATCGTGACCATAAACTGGCATCGTGCCAATTCATCATTGCTCAAGCCGCACATCTCGGTGCCGAACAGCAACACCACCGGCTGTTGCATGGCCTGCTGCACAATTTGCGGCATCGCCACACGAGGCGTCAGTATTTCCTGCGAAATATCGCGCACGCGGGCAGATACACCCACCACCAGCACCGCACCCTGCAACGCTTCATCCAGCGACTTGCAGACGACCGCGTTTTGTACCACATCCACCGCGCTCACGGCCATGATGTCCGCCTGTTTGTCCGGAAACCGCTCCGGATTGATCAGATACAGATGTTCCAGCCCCATCGTCTTCATTGCCCGCGCAGCCGCGCCAATATTGCCCGGATGGCTGGTATGGCTCAGCACAATGCGTACATTTGCCAGACTTTGTGTAACATCTTGTTTATTCAAAACGAGTTTCCCGTTAAAATGCCGGCCTGAATGTTTCAATTATGAAACAGGCCAACATTGCTCATTAAAAAAGTTAGGTAATTCCATGCACCCCATGCTCAACATCGCGGTGAAAGCCGCGCGTCGCGCCGGTAATCTCATCCACCGTGCCGCCGACAATCTCGATCACCTTACTGTGACCAAGAAATCCAATGCCGACTACGTCAGCGAAGTGGACAGGGCCGCCGAGCGCACCATCATTGAAACTATCCATGAGTCCTATCCGACGCATGCGATTTTAGCAGAAGAGAGCGGCGCCCAAGGAGAATCGGAGTATCTGTGGATCATCGATCCGCTGGATGGAACGACCAACTTTCTGCACGGCTACCAGCAATACTCGGTATCCATCGCACTGCAGCACAACGGCGTGCTGACGCAGGCCGTGATTTACGACCCCACCAAAAATGACCTGTTTACCGCCACGCGCGGCCGTGGCGCCTACCTTAACGATCGCCGCATTCGCGTCAGCAAGCGCGCCGAACTGGCCGACAGCCTGATCGGCACCGGCTTCCCCTATTCAAAATTTGACCATCTCGATGCTTATATGGACATCTTGCGCGACATGATGAAAAAAACCGCCGGCCTGCGCCGTCCCGGTTCGGCAGCACTCGACCTGGCCTACACTGCCGCAGGGCGTTATGACGGCTTTTTTGAAACCGGTCTCAAGCCCTGGGATATCGCAGCGGGTTGTTTGCTGATTACGGAAGCGGGCGGACTGGTGAGTGATTTGCAGGGCAATGACAGCTACCTCAGAAGCGGCCACCTGTGCGCGGGCAATCCCAAAGTGTTTGCGCAAATGCTGCAGGTGATCGCGCCGCATCTGACGGATGGTTTGAAGTCGGTTAATGCCTGATTGATTATCCGCGCTGCTTGAGTATCGGTGCGGTCAGGGCAGAAAGAGAAACGCGCTGCATTCCTTGTGCATCAAAGTTTGAAGGGCTTAGCCACTTGGTAAAGGCTGCTTTGAGATCTGGCCACTCCTGATCTATTGCTGCATACCATGCAGTATCCCTGTTGCGGCCTTTGACTACTACTGCTTGCCTGAAAATACCTTCGTAAGACAGGCCAAGACGCTGTGCCGCAGCGCGAGAGGGTGCATTAAGCGCATTACATTTCCATTCATATCGCCTGTACCCGAGATCGAATGCTCTTTCCATCATCAGATACATCGCCTCAGTGGCAGCCGGTTTACGTTGTAATAACGGTGAATAATTAATCCATCCAACTTCAATCGAGCCATTTGTCGGGTCAATACGTAAATAACTGGCTACGCCCACTGCATTTCCATTTGTCAGATCAATAATTGCATAAAACTGCGGATCACGTCCTTTGCCGCATTGTTCGAGCCAGCTTCGATAGTTGTCAAAATCTGGAAATGGCCCATTGGGAAGATAGGTCCAATTTTTCCCCTCGGCATCCACAACATTTGCCTTGTAAAGACTTTGTGCATGTCGATCTGCGGATAGTGGTTCAAGCCGACAAAATTGACCTTGCATGACTTCAGGTGAAGGAAATGCTGGAGTGTTCCAGTCTTTGACGATGAGGCCAATTGGCTGATTGAGTTTGTTTAATTCGTATTCCATTTGGTGCGAATTTAGTTCTTATGGGTTCGTCAGAAATTTTGGATATGTTAAATATCGTTAGCGCGAACGACGCCGCGAGGTATTGGCTGAAAATTCTTTACCGGTCAGTACGGAAATCAATTTCAGGACAGGCAGGGAAACCGGCTCCAGTTTCTTGCGCATCAGCGTGCCGCTGGCGGTGGTCTGCGACATGATGGGCGTGGCGATATCCACATCCATGCAAGACAGCGCCAGCATTGCATGTACTTCTGAATGCAGTTCCGGCACGGCTTGCAGCAACTGGCCGACAGGTGATGAAGCTTCCTGGTGTGCAATAAACAATTCAACATTCTTCTCAATATCTTCCACCGTCTCCCCGCTGCACACATGCTGCTGGCGCAGCACTGCAAAATAAGAGGCGAGGGCATCCAGCAGCACGATCACCACATCCTTGTCTGCAGGGAAACGCAGCAATTCGTCATAGGCATGAAAAAATGTCTGGCCGGGAGCGGACAGGATGCGCTGCAACTGTTGCGCAAAAATATTACCCTGTGAGGCTAGCACTTCTAGTCTGGATTTGAGTCTTTCGAAATCCGCTCGCGGCCCAAGTTGCTCCGGCAGTGCGTCGGGCAGGCTGGCGAGAAATCCGGCATGGTAGGCATTGTCCATTTCGCCCTTGCGCCACAGGGTGAGGCGCGCCTGTTCGTCGATCAGGCCGGGCTGCAGCAAGATGCGCACGGTGTCCATAATGATGTGCGCATTGCTTTCAAACGGCAGGTGCTCAATCAGATAATCCGCCAGCACCTTGCCCATCTGCCCCTGCACCACGCATTCCCGTTCCAGCATGCGGCGCGCATGGTCAGCCACCGGCATCGCCCACCATGCGCGTCTTGCCAGCTCATCAGTCAAGCCATTGGAGTACGCCACTGAAGTGACAGCTTCCGGTTCACCCAGCAGCAATAATCTGTCCAGCCCCTTGTCGCGCGCCTGGCCCATGCGCGTCCAGCGCTGCAGATAAACCGGATAACCGCCGGGCGAACCGATCGCAAAGCCCGCCAGCAATTCACGTGCAGTGCGCAGATATTGGTCGCTGCGTCCAATGGGATGCAGCTTGATGCTGGCGGTGCCGCGTGGCGACAGGCCGTAGATCGTCATGTTGGCGGCGTCAATGCGTATCGCCTGGATTTCTCCGGCGAGCATCACGTTTAATCTTAAAGAGTCTTCGGGTGATAATTCGGCCATAAGTAATAGTAAGCGTTAAGCAAGTCGATGCAGGTTAATGTGGTTGATAAATTATTCAATACAATTAAATACTTACGAAAATTTGAGATTGTGCCTAAGGGCTTGATTTAGATGGTTTTAATTCAACTGTATGCGTTGCCCCCACGGTACCGGCGCTTTGCCTTTGACCAGCCAGAGTATCGGATAGTGCGGCTCTATCTTGGGGAACTCGCCTTTGGCATCGGTAAAATATAACAGCATGTCGGGAGAGATGCCGTGCAATTTTATCCAGTCGAAGATCGGGCGGAAATCGGTGCCGCCGCCACCGTGAAATTCTTTGGGCAGCGTGAATTCTTCCCACGCTTCAAATACCCACGGTCCGTCTTTGGATAACTCTGTGTCGCAGGCATGCAGCGTAATGCTGGCGCGCAGCTGCGCTTTGAGGGTGTTGATCTCGGCCAGAAATTCATTGAGCTCTTCGTTGGTGACTGAGCCACTGGTGTCCAGCACCACCATGATATTGGCCTGACTGCTGCGCAACGAGGGCATGATCATGTCACCTTCGCGGCGCGAAGGTCTGGCGTAGCTGTAGTCATCTCTGGCAAGCTGCGTCATATAGCGCGCCAGCAGCATGCGCCACGGCAGCTTGGGTTGCTGCATTTCTCCTACCAGCCGTGCCAGTGCTCCGCCCAGCTTGCCCGCCTGCTGCGCCTGTAATGCGGCACCGGCCATGCGTTGTTGCCATTGCGTGGACAAGGCATCCAGTTCGCTGGCTGAAAGAGGCTCCGGTTGTGCGGCGCCGCGTGTTCCTTCCAGCTCTTCCTGCTGCTCGGTTTCGCTGTCGCCACCGGATTGAGGGTTATTATTTTGCGGCGTCTGACCTTCACCTCCCTCGCGCTGCTCGTCGCCTTTCTGCGAGCCGCCTTTGCCCGGGTCGCTGTCCTGTGCGGATTTTGAATTTTCCGCATCCTCGTCATCCGAGTCATCATCCTCGATGAAGGGATAAATTTCCTCGGCTGTCATGCCTTCGTAGGCATCGATCACGATGGTCGCGGGAGGTGGTGTCAGGCCGTCTTTCACCAGTACAGGATTGATCGAGTATTCGCAGGCCACATCCCAGCGCGCCTTGATGCGGTGCTGGCGCCGCGCGAAGTGCGACAGCGCGCAATGCAGCGCTTCGCGCGCCAGCACAAATTGCGTCTGCTCCAGACTGAGCTTGTCGATGTAGTCGGGGTTGTAGTAAAGGCAGCGCGCATCGGTGACGCTGGTGGCGCACCATTTGGGATCGGCGGCAACCAGCGGCAGGCGCAGTGCCAGCGCGCCGAGAAAGGGCTTGTCCAGTATTAAACGGGTACGTGCTGCGGCCAGCTTGGTTTCGATTTCCGGCTTAACCATGAGTTACTGAATATATTTCACGCTTCATACAGCATCAAATCGGCCACCGCATTGGCCCAGGCGGAAAACTGCGGCACAGAAAACAGACTCTGACCAATGGCGCGGTGCATGTCGGAAACCAGCATGATGCCCATCTCGCGCAGTGGAAAACGGGCCGCATAATCGAGGATATGACCATGCACCACTTTTGCTTCAGGCGTGCATTTTGCACGGATCGCACGGCCTACCAGTGCCGACGCCACCGCGTATTGCAGGTCTACTTCGCGCGGTACGGGTACCGGCTCGCCGCGCAGGATCGCATCGAGGTCAGGCATGTTATCGAGATTCTCGATAAACGCATGCAGTTCGAGACCGGCAGCCGGGCCGACGCAGGCTTGCAGTGTGGGCAACAGCAGCTCGGGATGGTCGCCGAATTTCTGCAAAGTGCGGTGTGCAAACTCCCACGAGCGCGGGCTGGGGAAAGCGACCGGATTGTGTGCGGGATTAAAGTCGAACAGCAGTTCGGGTTTGAAGCGCAAAAAGCCTATCAGCCTGTCATCGATGCCGTTGGCATACGCCCAGCTGACCCAGTCATCGATATTGGTCTCGACTTCAAAGTGCGAGAAGCGATTCGCCAGCGGCGCAGGCATGGTGTAAGTCACGCCTCTGTCACCCTGGCGGTTGCCCGCCGCAAAGATAGCCCAGCCGGGAGGAACTTCATAATCGCCAAGGCGGCGATCGAGGATTAGCTGATAAGCCGCGGCCGATACGCTGGGCGGGGCGGAAGTGATTTCGTCCAGAAACAGGATGCCGTTGGGGCCATGTTTTGCAGCATCCGGCAGCATAGACGGCACTGCCCATTCGACGCGGTTTTCAATACGGAACGGAATCCCGCGCAGGTCGGTGGGTTCCATTTGCGACAGGCGTATATCGATCATCGGCGCGGCATGGCGCGCGGCGACCTGCGCGATAATCTGCGACTTGCCGATACCCGGCGGCCCCCACAGCATCACGGGTGTGTGATGTCCTTCGCGTGCGCTTAAAAATTCACGATCTAGTACGGTTAAAAGCTGTGCCGGACGCATGGTTACTCCAATTGATGAATACTTGAATTATAGCAATTGTGTATCAGCGGTGGACTCTAAATCCTGAAGCAGCGTTACCTGGTCGGCAGAGACAATACCGACTTTCCCTGCTGCTTGAAATCCAACCGGATGTCCCCATTAGATTCAGTCATGCAAGAATAGTTAATCTGAATGAACGGGACAGAGGCAGATGATAAAAATTACACAGCAGTTGCACGGTCTGGGCCAGCGCTTATGGCTGGACAATATTACGCGAGAGTTGCTGGACAACGGCATTCTGCAGCGTTATATCAGCGAATATTCTGTCACCGGTCTGACTTCCAATCCCACCATATTTCATAACGCGCTGAAAAGCTCTGCCGTTTATGACGCTGCAATCCGCAAATATTTTCATGCCGGGGAATCGGCGGAAGAAATTTTCATGCAGCTGGCGGTGGAGGATCTGAGCCGGGCTGCCGATCTGTTTCGTGGCGTGCACGATGCAAGCGATGGCATAGACGGCTGGGTGTCGCTTGAGGTGCCGCCTGCGCTGGCGCATGACACAGCTGGCACCATCAGGGCGGCCTTGCAGCTGCATGCAAGACTGGCGCGGCCGAATTTGCTGATTAAAATTCCGGGAACCGAAGCCGGACTGGCTGCCATCGAAGAGGTTATTTTTGCCGGCGTGCCGGTGAATGTGACGCTACTGTTTTCGCGCGAGCATTATCTCGCGGCTGCCGCTGCCTATATGCGCGGCATAGAGCGGCGCATTGCCGCCGGACGCGATCCGCGGGTTGCTTCCGTGGCCTCGTTATTTGTAAGCCGCTGGGATGTGGCGGTGAAGGACAAGGTGGCGGGCGAACTGCGCAACCGGCTGGGCATTGCAATATCGATGCGCACCTACAAGGCTTACCGCGAGCTGCTTGTTTCGCCGCGCTGGCGGCAACTGCAAGCTGCGGGCGCGCTGCCGCAGCGCCTGCTGTGGGCCAGCACTGGCACCAAAGATCCGGCACCGAAGGCAAGCCTGTATGTCGATGCGCTTGCCGCACCCGACACCATCAACACCATACCCGACAAGACCTTGCTCGCGTTTGCCGAAGCGGGCGAAATAAAATCCGTGCTGCCGGCAGATGGCGGAGATGCCGAAGAAGTGCTTGCCGAATTTTCACGGGCGGGTGTGGCGCCGGATACGCTCGCCGCAGATTTGCAGCGCGACGGGACTGCGGCATTTGTGCAGTCGTGGAGTGAGCTTGTGCTGTTGATATCAGCCAAAACAGAGATGATGCCCTAAATTCAATAAAATTGTAAGTATTTGATTTTATTGAATATTTTAATCGTTTCTCTGGCGTGTCGAATTGCGGCTTGTCGCGCCGGGGAGGTACATGTTTCAGTACTTATTTTTTGGCGGGCTTGGCTGTTTTAGCTGGAACAGGGGCAGGTTTGAGCGGAAGCGTATTGGCTGGTTTTGCAATCTTCATACCGCTGGCATTGGCAAAGTCAAGAATGATGGAAGGTGCGCCATAGGGGCCGGTAACACGCAGCGGAATAGTGACTCCCTTTAACTCGGCCAGTTCGCCATTGCTGCGTTTCAGGTTGCCGGCAACGCTGCTATTCAGGCGATAGTCCAGCTGGCCAGTTTGGAGCGTAATGTTACCTTCGCCCTTGCTGCTGATGAGCGGCGATTTCATCAGAAAATCGCTGTTGTCTGCTTTGCCGTCCTTGATCTCAAAGGTAGCTTTAAATTCGGAGAATGTCGTGGCATCCGTGAATTTGGCGGGTTCCGTGCGTTTGCCGTCTTTAAGGCCGAGTTGGCTTTTGCCCGCCACCAGAGCTTCAGTCAGATTGATTCCGGCCAGTGAGCCACGTGAGAGAGCCAGGCTGACATTGCCGTTCAGATCCTTGCGTAACTCACCAACATTGATGCCCTTCGCGTTCAGATCCAGCGTGAGGTTGCCTTTGCCGGCCAGCCTGGCTTCGCCCGGAAACAGGTCTGCAAGCAGGGAGTCGAGTTGCACGCCGGCCAGTTTTTGCCTGAAGGTGAATGTTGGGATTTCACCGGCGGCAATGCCTAAGCTTCCTGTCGTCGCACCGCTGTAGAGACGGGCGTTGAGCGGCTCGATTAACAGGCTGGCCTGGTCTGCCTTGATATCGGCAACAAGGTTGGCAAATTTTAATTTGGCAAATTTGAATTCGTTGCTGCGCAATTTGCCGCGCAGGTTTACATTTTTGAGCGAGCTGAAATCGAAAGGCAGGTTCTCGTCCTGCCAGCGTTTTGTCCAGTCACTCGCAAGATAATGATCAAGATCGAGGCTGTTGACACCAAGGTCAAAAACATAAGCAGGCTGGCTGAAATTTTGCACGCGCAGGTTGCCGGCTAAATTGCTGTCGTCAATTTTGGCCTTGAGGCCAAACTTCACATCCTGATCGGATAAATTCGCCTGCATATTGCCGCTGATGTTTGCGCTCACCTTGCTGGCCAGCAGCGGATGTGTGCCGCTGAAGCTGCTGGAGATCGACGGCAGCTGTATGAGGAAAGGTGATAACTCGACGCTCAGAGGGCTGCTTAGCTTGCCTTGCAGCGTGCTGCCTTTTTTGAATAAATCAACATTGGCGGAGATACTGTCAGCCAGCAATTTGTTGTCTTTCATGGCGAACGCAGGCAGTTCGATTGAGGCGGTCAAGTTCTCATCTTCCTGCAGCAGAGTGGCGTTAAAGGCCAGGGCATTTCCGCTTAGCTGTTTTTTGAGCCATTCCAGTTTGGGGATATCGAGCTTGGCTTCAACCCGGCGGTTTTCGAGCTTGCCCTTGGCGGATGCGCTGAATTTGTCCAGCACCAGCCGATCGAGCGAGGGGTAACTGTTGATGCTGCCCTGAAAGGTGAGTGCGAGATTGCTCAGACCCGAGGCCTCGCCTTCTGCTTCACCCTCGAAATTGGCGAACTCATAATGGTCGGTGGCGAGCTCAAAGAACACATGGCTATTCAGTTTTACCCTGGTATCGATGCGCGGCCTGGCTGATTCCAGGCGAAAGCTCGCCGTGACATTACCGGGTGTGGAATCTGTGAGCTTTCCGGTTTCAATATTGACGTTATGCAGCGACAAGAAAAGACCGGCAGCTTCATCCTGCAAATTGGCGGAAGAGTTGTTTATCTTGATTTTGTCAATTTCAAATTTAACGCTGCCGAGGTTGCCATCGGATTCCAGCAGGTCATCGAGGTTGGTGCTGCCGTTCTTGTAGCGAATGATGTTGGCGTGCATGCCATCAAGCGCGACGCTTTCAATCTGCAGTTGCTTGCGCAACAGCGGCCACCATGCAATATACAGCCGGGCGTTTTCAATGGAAGCAAATCCTTTGTTGCTGTTTCGCTGGCTCAGCGACATTTTTCCGGAGTCCAGCCCCAGTCTGGGGAAAAAGGTAACCCTGATATCGCCATCCAGGGTCAGGTCGCGCTGGTTGTGCACCTTGACGTAGTCAACCATCTGCGACTTGAAATAGTTTGCGTCAAACATATACAGGGCCAGGCTGAGTATGCCTGCAACCAGCATCAGTACAAATATAATTCCTGCGACCGCATGACGCCAGTATTCCTTGGCGTGTGATTCTGCAAAAGGAACCTTGAATCCGCCAAAGGTGGAAACAGACACACCGACAATTCCGTATAGACCGAGTAGTGCCTGCTTCACTTTGCTTTCGCGGGGGGGCGGCGGCTGTTTGCTTGGTTTCATAAATATTCCCGGCGTGTATGCAGTCAGGGGTAAAAAAAGCCAGCCTGTGCAACACCTGCAGCATTAAAATTGGTTTTGCAGATTCTAGCCTAATCAGGCGCTGTGAATGTCACCTGATAAGAATATTATTTGCTGTGATTTATTTCTGTCTGTGATAATTTTAGCCGGCATCCAATTAGAGACTCGCCAGGAGTAATTTAGCAAATGATTATTCAGGATGAACTTCCCATGGATTTGTCGATAATTTTTTATGAATAAAATCAGATTGATAGTGATCAGCGTCATGCTTGCCTTGTTGGCTGCTTGTCAGGTTTCCGGCCCCACCCGTTTGCAACCCTTTACCACGGATGGCTGCAGCAGGTTTCCGGAAGGCACGCATGCACACAGGGACTTGTGGCACCAGTGCTGCACCGAGCACGATAAAAAATACTGGGCTGGCGGCAGTGCCGAAGAGCGCATGAGCGCAGACGAAGCACTGCATGCCTGTGTGAAGTCGGTGGGCAAGCCCGAGATCGCCGCACTGATGCTTGCCGGTGTAAGGGTTGGCGGCTCGCCCTGGTGGCCTTCCGCGTTTCGCTGGGGATACGGCTGGCCTTTTTCCAACGGATACAGGGCTCTGACCCCGGAGGAACAGGAGCAGGTTCACCAGCTGGGCGGGGTGCAGGGCTTGAAATAAGCGTGAAGCATCAATTAAGCATTGTCAGCTTGTGCTGCTGACGTTAGAGTACACAACATAATTAAGAGGAGTGCGCGATGATGACGGTTCTGATGGTACTGGCAGTGATTACCGTAATAATGTTGCTGGCATTTTTTCGGGCCTCGATCTGGGGCTGGCTGCTGGCAGCGATTGTTCTGGTGGCGGGCGTCTCGATGCTGTACAGCATTTCAGGTGATGCGCTGACGGCAACTGTCATTACTCTCGGTGTGGTTGTTCTGGTCATGGGCGTACCCTTCATGCGCCGTTTGCTGATCAGCAACTTTATTCTCAAGGTATTCCGCAAAATCTTACCGCAGGTTTCGCAGACCGAGCAGGAAGCGCTGGATGCGGGCACGGTGTGGTGGGACGGCGAGCTGTTCAGCGGCCACCCCAATTGGCGCAAGCTGCTGGCTTATGCCAGGCCTGCGTTAAGCGCCGAAGAACAATCCTTTGTCGACAACGAGACCGAGCAGCTGTGCGCAATGATAGACGACTGGGATGTGACCCATGTGCGCCAGGACCTGCCGCCGCAAGTGTGGCAGTTCATCAAGGACAAGGGCTTCTTCGGCATGATCATCCCGAAGGAATATGGCGGTTTGCAGTTTTCCGCACTCGCACACTCTGCGGTTGTCGCCAAGCTGGCTTCGCGCAGCGCCACCGCTGCGGTAACCGTGATGGTGCCCAATTCACTGGGTCCGGCCGAGTTGTTGCTGCATTACGGCACTAAAGAACAAAAAGACAAATATCTGAACCGCCTCGCCAAAGGACTGGAAGTGCCGTGCTTTGCCTTGACCGGGCCCTTTGCCGGTTCTGATGCGGGTTCTATTCCCGATACCGGCGTGGTTTGCAAGGGCGAATTCAACGGGCAAAAAGATGTGCTCGGTTTGCGCATGAACTGGGAAAAGCGCTATATCACGCTGTCACCAGTGGCGACGCTGCTGGGTATCGCATTCAAATTGTATGACCCCGACCACCTGCTGGGCGCGGAAGAAGCACGTGGCATCACGCTGGCGCTGATTCCGACCAATACGCCCGGTGTGAAAACCGGACGCCGCCATTTCCCGCTGAACTCGGCGTTCCAGAACGGACCGACCTCGGGCACAGACGTGTTTATTCCGCTGGAATACATCATAGGCGGTCAGGAACGCATCGGCCAGGGCTGGCGCATGCTGATGGAATGTCTGGCTGCCGGCCGTTCAATATCGCTGCCTGCCAGCGCCACCGGAGCGGCAAAATTGTCTGCGCGCACCAGCGGCGCCTATGGCCGCGTGCGCAAACAATTCAAAATGCCGGTGGGCAAATTCGAGGGCGTGGAAGAAGCGCTGGCGCGTATCGGCGGCAATGTCTACATGATGGAAGCAACGCGCGTACTGACGGCTTCAGCCGTCGATATGGGCGAGAAGCCCTCGGTTATTTCCGCGATCGCCAAATACCACTGCACCGAGCGCAGCAGGTCAGTCATCAATGATGCAATGGATCTGCATGGCGGCAAGGGCATCTGCATGGGGCCGGATAATTACCTCGCGCGCGCCTACCAGCAAATTCCGATCGGCATCACGGTCGAAGGTGCCAACATTCTGACACGCAGTCTGATTATTTTTGGCCAGGGCGCGGTGCGTGCCCATCCTTATGTGCTCAGGGAAATCAAGGCGGCGCATAATCCGGACAAAAAACAGGCATTGCTGGATTTTGATGCGGCCTTATGGGGTCATGTCAGTTTCAGCATGAGCAATGCGGTGCGCGCGCTGGTGTTCGGCCTGACCGGCGGACGCGGCGTTGATGCGCCTACCGAAGCGCCGACACGGCGTTATTACCAGCAGTTGACGCGCTACTCATCGGGCTTTGCCTTTGCCGCCGATGTGGCGATGCTGGTGCTGGGCGGCAGCCTCAAGCGCAGGGAAAAAATTTCCGCGCGTCTGGGTGATGTGCTGAGCCAGATGTATTTGTGTTCCGCAACCCTCAAGCGTTTTGAGGATGATGGCCGCCCCGAGGCGGATTTGCCCTTGCTGCACTGGTCTATGCAGGATGCGCTGTTCAGAATCCAGGAAGCGTTTGATGGTGTGCTGCAAAACTTCCCCAATCGTCTGGCCGCATGGCTGTTGCGCAGGCTGATATTCCCGCTGGGAAAAGGCGCGATGCCGCCGTCGGATGCGCTGGGGCACCAGGTTGCAACGATGCTGATGCAGCCTGGTTCCGCGCGCGACCGTCTCACCGTGGGCATGCATATTCCCCGGGATGAGAAAGACGCGGTGGGCGCACTGGAGGCAGCGCTGCTCAGCACGCTCAAGTGCGAACCTGTACAGGCTTCGCTGGCCAAGGCGCGCAAGGAAGGCAAGCTCACCTCGCGGGATGAGCTGGAGCAGATTGCGGAAGCGGGCAAACTCGGCCTGATCAATAGCGAGCAGGTTCAGCTCTTGCAACGCGACTACGCGCTGAGGCGCAAGATCATCATGGTGGATGACTTCGATCCTGCACAGTTGCCAGCCGGCTGAATTTTCTGCGTATCATCCTGCGTGCTGCGGTATGTGCACGCTGTAGTCAAATGTGAATGCGGGTTGACCCATGAATGATTTGCGCAATAAAACCATTTTCATCACCGGCGCCACCCGCGGTATAGGCCGTGCTATTGCATTGCGCTGCGCACGCGACGGCGCAAACGTGGTGATTACCGGTAAAACTGCACAAGCCCATGCCAAGCTGCCTGGTACCATACACAGCGTTGCAGAGGAGGTTGACAAGGCCGGTGGCAAGGGTCTGGCACTGCAGCTTGACGTGCGTGATGAGCGTGCCCTGCAGGCTGCTGTTGAACAGGCTGCTGCCCGCTTTGGCGGCATCGATGTACTGGTCAATAATGCCAGCGCGATCAGCCTGACGGGTACGCTGGAGACCCCCGCCCGGCGTCTGGACCTGATGTGGGAGGTGAATATGCGCGCCACCTTTCTGGCTTCGCAGGCCTGCATTCCGCATTTGAAGAAGTCCTCGTGTCCGCATATCCTGACCCTGTCACCTCCCTTGAGCTATGAAGCGAAATGGTTTGCGCCGCATGTGGCCTACACGATTTCAAAATTTGGCATGAGCATGTGCGCGCTGGGCATGGCGCGGGAATTTGCGGAAGACGGCATTGCGGTAAATTGCCTGTGGCCGCGCACCACGATCGCCACCTCGGCAATAGAATTCAATTTCCCGCAGGAAATATTGCACGCGTCGCGCAAACCTGAAATTGTTGCCGATGCAGCCCATCACATATTTATGCGCAACAGCCGCGAATGCAGCGGCAATTTTTTTATCGATGAAGATGTACTCCGGGAGGCGGGTGTAACAGATTTTTCGCGCTATGCAGTCACATCCGATACGCCTTTGTTTAACGATTTGTTTCTGGAAGAAAGGAAAAAATAATGACTGCTACATCAGATCACATCATTAAGCCCGAAGAGGCAATTACGCTGCACGGAATATTTCTGGAACGTATCAGGCATACGCCGGAAAATATTGCCTACAAGTATTTTGATACACGTAAAAATGACTGGGTGACATTAACCTGGATGCAGGTGCGCGACCAGGTGGCGCGCTGGCAGGCCGCATTGCTGAAGGAAAATCTGGCCGCGGGTGAGCGCGTGGCAATCATGCTGCGCAACTGTCCGAGCTGGGTGATTTTCGAGCAGGCCGCGATGTCGCTGGGTCTGGTGGTGGTGCCGCTGTACACCGTGGATAGGCCGGACAATATCGCCTATATCGTCAAGGATGCCGGGGTGAAAGTCCTGCTGCTTGAGAATGAAGAGCAATGGCAATCCCTGAGCGGGGTAACGGGGCAGATGGATTGCGTGCAGCGCTTTGTCAGTATCGAGAAAGTAAGCGGCAACACAGATCCGCGCCTGAAATGCGCCGATGAATGGCTGCCGGTAAAAGCCGCGATGCAGGCGGAGCGCGAGCGCAAACGTGACGAGCTGGCCACCATCATCTACACTTCCGGTACCACCGGCAAGCCCAAGGGCGTGATGCTGTCGCACCACAATATTGTGTACAACGCGTATGCTTCATACCTGGTGTTCCCGGTTAGTCAGGTTGATTGTTCATTGTCTTTCCTGCCCTTGTCGCATACCTTCGAACGCACTGCAGGCTATTGGCTGATGATAGGCGGGGCACAAACCGCGTATGCGCGCTCCATCCCCCTGCTGGCGGATGACCTGAAATTAATACGGCCGACGGTGCTCATCGCGGTGCCGCGTATCTTCGAACGCATCTACAACGCGATACACGCCAAGCTGGAAGAAGGCTCGCCGCTTAAGAAAAAATTATTCCTGCTGACCATAGAAGTCGGCTGGGATCGTTTTGAGTACCAGCAGGGTCGCGGTTCGTGGACGCCAAAAATGCTGTTGTGGCCGTTGGTGAACAAACTGGTGGCGAGCAAGGTGATGGACAGGCTGGGAGGACGCATCCGCTTTTCCGTCAGCGGCGGTGCGGCCTTGCCGCCCAAGGTGTCACGCCTGTTTATCGCGCTTGGATTGCCGCTGGTGCAGGGTTACGGGCTGACAGAAACCAGCCCCGTAGTCAGCGCAAACCCTATCGACAAGAATTTCCCCTCCAGTGTTGGCCTGCCTTTTGAGGGTATCAGTGTGCGCATCGGCCCGCAAAATGCGCTGATGGTTAAAAGCCCTTCCAATATGCTGGGTTACTGGCACAACCCCGAGGCCACCAGTGCCATGATCGACAGCGAGGGCTGGCTGAATACCGGCGATACGGCGCGCATCAGCGAGACCGGTCATATCTATATCACCGGGCGCCTGAAGGAAATCATCGTGCTGTCCAACGGCGAGAAAGTGCCGCCAGCCGATATGGAGGCGGCGATTACCCGCGATCCGCTGTTCGACCAGATCATGGTGCACGGTGAAGGTCATCCCTATCTGGTGGCGGTGGCCGTGGTCAATCCGGACATCTGGAAGCAGCTCGCCGTGAAAGCCGGTGTGGATGCGGGCAAGCCGGAATCGCTCGGCGACAAGCGCGTCGAGGATCTGGTGATCCAGCGTATCTCGGCGCAGATGAAAGAGTTTCCGGGCTATGCGCAGATCCACCGGGCCCTGCTGTTAAGCGATCCCTGGACGATCGAAAATGGTCTGCTCACGCCCACGCTGAAAGTGAAGCGCGCCAAGGTGGTGGAAAAATTTTTCAATGAAATAAAATCGTTGTACGAAGGTCATTAAGATGAGCGGCCAGATTGTTACCCTACCCAACCGCGAGCCGACCATACGCGTCGCGGCGATGCCTTCCGATGCCAACTATTCCGGCGACATGTTCGGCGGCTGGATCATGGGGCAGGTGGATATTGCCGGCAGTATCCCCGCGCTGCACCGCGCCAAGGGTCGCGTGGTGACGGTGTCGGTGAACTCTTTTGTCTTTAAAGAGCCGATTTTCATGGGCGACATCGTCAGTTTCTATGCCGAGATTATCAAGGTCGGCCGAACCTCGATTACGGTGGATGTGCAAGTCTATGCACAACGTGACCCCGCCAAGCCGGTGTGCGTGAAGGTTACGGAGGCGGTGCTGACCTACGTGGCGATAGGTGAAGACCGCAAGCCGAGGGTGTTGCCGTCTGTCGAGTGATTTTGTCCACAGATTACACAGATTTTCACAGATTAAACCAGGAAGTAATATTTTTCATAGTTGGGTTTTGGTTGTTAATCTGTGGCATCTGTGTAATCTGTGGATAAATGATTTTGAGTTTTTAGCTTGCAATTATTGTCTGGGGAGTAACGATGAACAAGAACTTCTATATCCGCAAAGTGGCCGTGCTCGGCGCCGGGGTGATGGGCGCGCAGATTGCGGCGCACCTGACCAATGCCAATGTCGAGACTATTCTGTTTGAACTGCCGGCGAAAGAAGGCGATCCCAACAGCAATGTGAAAAAGGCGCTGGAAGGGCTAAAAAAACTGGAGCCCAATCCGCTGTCATCACCATCGCGGCTCAGCTATATCCAGCCGGCCAATTACGAACAGAATCTGGAATTGCTGCGCGAATGCGATCTGGTGATTGAGGCCATCGCCGAGCGCGTGGACTGGAAGTCGGATTTGTATCGCAAGGTCGCACCCTTCCTCGGCCCGCAAACCATCTTTGCCACCAACACCTCCGGCCTGTCGATCAACAGCCTTGCCGACGCTTTCCCCGAAGCGCTGCGCCATCGTTTTTGCGGCGTGCATTTCTTCAACCCGCCGCGCTATATGTATCTGGTGGAATTAATCCCGTGCAAGGGCACCGATGCCGAATTGCTCGACCAGCTGGAAGCCTTTCTGGTGTCGACCGTGGGCAAGGGTGTGGTGCGCGCGAAAGACACGCCCAACTTTATCGCCAACCGCATCGGCGTGTTTTCCATGCTGGCGACCAAGCATCACGCGCAGGCTTACGGGCTGGGTTTTGATACTGTCGATGCGCTGACCGGGCGCTATCTGGGCCGTCCCAAGAGCGCCACTTTCCGCACGCTGGATGTGGTGGGGCTGGACGTGTATTCGCATGTGGTCAACACCATGCGCGACAAGCTGGTGGATGATGCCTGGCATGGCTATTTCGCCTTGCCGGTGTGGTTCAACAAGCTGATAGAAGAAGGTTCGCTGGGGCAGAAAAGCAAACGCGGCGTGTACAAAAAAGTGGGCAAGGAAATTCATGTGCTGGATATCGCAACGCATACCTACAAATTGTCCGAGGGCAAAGCCGATGATGCGGTGAAAGACATATTGCGCGAGCGCGACTGGGCAAAGAAACTGGCCGCCTTGCGCGAAAGCAAGCATCCGCAGGCGCAATTCTTGTGGAGCATGCTGCGCGACACCTTCCACTATTGCGCTTTGCAACTGGAAAGTATTGCCGACAATGCGCGCGACCTCGATCTGGCAGTGCGCTGGGGTTTCGGCTGGGATACCGGCCCGTTTGAAATCTGGCAGGCCGCCGGCTGGCAGCAGGTGGCCGGCTGGATCAATGCCGATATTGCGGCAGGAAAGGCCATGGCCAAAGTGCCGCTGCCGGCCTGGGTAATGGAAGCCGGTCGCAGCGGCGTGCACACTGCGCAGGGCTCGTATTCCCCTTCACGCAAGACTATTCAGCCACGTTCCATCTTGCCGGTATATCGCCGTCAGCTCTACCCCGATCGCCTGCTGGGCGAAGTCGCGCACTACGGTGAAACCGTGTTCGAGAACGACGATGTGCGCATGTGGCACACCGGCGACGCGATTGCGATACTTAGCTTTAAAACCAAAATGCACGCGGTCAGCAACGATGTGCTGGACGGCATGCTGCGCGCGGTGAGCGAGGCCGAGGCCAACTTCAAGGCGCTGATCCTGTGGCAGACCGAGCCGCCGTTCTCGGCCGGTGCGCATCTGTTGCAGCTGATGCAGGGCGTCAAGGATGTCAGCGGTGGCGAACCTGTCGGCATGTTCGACAAGCTGAAAGGCGCGGCACAGCGCGTTAAATTTACCGTTGCCGGCGGTGGTGGTCTGGGGCAAATCCTCAATGCCGCCACCGGCAACATGCCGCGCGTGGAAGAGGTCGTCGCCAAGTTTCAGCAGGTGTCGATGCGCCTGAAATATTCTTCTGTGCCCACCATTGCCGCTGTCGATGGTCTGGCGCTCGGCGGCGGTTGCGAGTTTTCGATTCACTGCGCGCGCATAGTCGCGTCGCTGGAAAGTTACATCGGCCTGGTGGAAGTGGGTGTGGGCCTGTTGCCAGCCGGTGGCGGTTGCAAAGAGTTGGCGCAGCGCGCGGCAAACGAGGCAAGGGGCGGCGATATCTTCCCCTTCCTGCGGCGTTATTTCCAGCAAGTGGCAATGGGCGAAGTGGCGAAGAGCGCAGAGCTGGCGCGCGAGATGGGCTACCTGCGCAGTTCCGACCGGATTGTACTCAACCGTTTTGAGTTGCTGAATATCGCCAAGCAGGAAGCGCTGGCGCTGAATGCCACTGACTACCGTCCGCCGCTGCACCAGCGCCAGATTCCTGTCGCGGGCAGAGTCGGCATCGCCACCTTCAAGGCCTCGATGATCAACATGCTGGAAGGCGGCTTTATCTCCGAGCACGACTACAACATCGGCTGCCGCGTGGCCGAAACCATGTGCGGCGGCGATGTGGATGCGGGCAGCCTGGTGGATGAAGACTGGCTGCTGGATCTGGAGCGCCGCAACTTTATGGAGCTACTATCCACGCAGAAAACACAGGACAGGATTGAGCACATGCTGAAGAATGGCAGGCCGTTGCGCAATTAAATCTATTTATAAGTAATTGATTATATTGAATAAATTATTATCTGGTAAGCGCGTTATCATAAAAAAGTTTGCGCAGGGTGAGCAGTTTTTGTAGGTCGGGTTAGGCCTGTGGGCCGTACCCGACAAATGAACGGTAAACGTCGGGTTACGCGATGAATCCGTTAACCCGACCTACGAGTTTCAGGTTAATAGTGAATTTTATTTTTGTCTCATCCATAAGGAGAACATCATGAGCAAACAAGTCCAGGAAGCCTATATCGTCGCCGCCACGCGCACGCCAGTCGGCAAGGCGCCGCGCGGCATGTTCCGCAACACACGTCCGGACGATATGCTGGCGCATGTGATCAAAAGCGTGATGGCGCAGGCGCCCGGTCTTGATCCTGCCGCCATCGCCGATGTGATCGTCGGCTGCGCGATGCCGGAAGCAGAGCAGGGTACAAACGTGGCGCGTATTTCGCTGCTGCTGGCGGGGCTGCCGGTGAATGTGCCGGGTGTCACCATCAACCGTTTCTGTTCTTCCGGTGTGCAGGCGGTGGCGATGGCGGCGGACCGCATCCGTCTCGGCGAGGCGGATGTGATGCTGGCTGCCGGGGTGGAAAGCATGAGCATGGTGCCGATGATGGGCAACAAGATCGCTTTCAATCCGGCGATTTTTGAGCATGAAGAAAATTATGGCATTGCGTATGGCATGGGGCTTACCGCCGAGAAAGTGGCGGAACGCTGGAAGGTGACGCGCGAAGCGCAGGATGCGTTTGCCTTGCAGAGCCACCAGCGTGCGATCAGGGCGATTGAGAGCGGTGAGTTCAAGGATGAAATTTCGCCCTACCAGATTGTCGATCATGTGCCCGATCTGGCCAGCGGCGAGGCGAAAACAAAGAGCAAACTCGCCAGCCAGGATGAAGGCCCGCGTGGCGACACTTCGCTGGAAGCGCTGGCAAAACTTAAAACCGTGTTTGCGCAAAAAGGTTCGGTCACCGCCGGCAACAGCTCGCAGTTGTCGGATGGCGCGGCCGCCGTGCTGCTGTGTTCCGAAGCGGCGCTCAAGCGTTATAACCTGACCCCGATAGGCAAGTTTCTCGGCTTCAATGTGGCCGGTGTGCCGCCGGAAATCATGGGAATCGGCCCCAAAGAAGCGGTGCCGCGCGTGCTGAAACAGGTTGGCCTGACGCTGAATGACATTGGCTGGATCGAGTTGAACGAGGCCTTCGCCGCGCAATCGCTTGCGGTGATCAATGATCTGGGTCTTGATCCGTCCAAGGTCAACCCGCTGGGCGGCGCGATTGCGCTGGGGCATCCACTCGGTGCAACCGGTGCTATCCGTACCGCGACCTTGCTGCACGGCATGCGCAGGCACAAGCAGAAGTATGGCATTGTGACGATGTGTATCGGTACGGGCATGGGAGCAGCGGGCGTGTTTGAGGCTATGTAAGCGCAACAAAGGTGGCGGTTCAGGTGTGGCTGACTTGGCCAATTCTCTTTCCCTGAATGGCGTGGTATATTTCGTAACTAATTGATTTTTTTGAATAAAATGTTAAACATGAAAAAACTGTTTTCCATCCTGTTGTTATGCCTGGGCACTCAGGTTTATGCAGTTGAATTTGAAGGCGTCAAGCTGGATGAGCAGCTGCAGCTGGACTCCCATCAGCTCATCCTCAACGGCACCGGTCTGCGCAAGAAATTTTTCTTCAAGGTGTATGTGGCCGCGCTGTATCTGACCGGGAAAAAGAATACCAGCGAACTGATACTGGCCGACGGCGGCGCCAAACGAATGGCGTTTCACCTTCTGCGTGAAGTCAGCGGCAAGCAGATGCTGGAAGCGATCAATGAGGTGCTACCGGCCAATCACACGGCTGAGGAAATGAAGGCGCTGGAAGCAAGGCTGGCCGAACTTTCCAGAATATTTGGCTCCGTGGCAGCGGTGAAAAAGGGCGAGGTGATCCTGTTTGATTACTTGCCGGGCAGCGGCACTCGCATCACGATAGCAGGCCAGCAAAAAGGCCGTATCGAAGGTGCGGATTTTAATCGCGCGCTGTTGAAGGTGTGGATAGGCGATAAGCCCGTACAGGCAGATATGAAGCAAACCCTGCTGGGTAATGAGCAGTGAAAGAATTTAAGGATAGCCAATAGTGAATACCGGCAACAGCAGCGCAAGCTGCCCCATCAATCGCCTCTCCCTCGACAATGCGCTGCAACAATTCAAGGCCGCCCATCCGGAAATTTTGCAGCAGGCGCACGACAATCTGTTTTCCGGCATTGCCATTCTGATTACACCCGGGCAGATGACATTGATGCGTGACGTGATCACCGCAATTGAGCAAGTGGTCGCACTGCCCGCGTGGCAGCAGCAAATGCTGGGCGAGGCGTATGAGCAATATACCCCGGCTAATCCGGGCGTGTTTTTTGGCTACGATTTTCACCTGAATGAAGCAGGTGCGCACCTGATTGAAATCAACACCAATGCAGGAGGCGCTTTTCTCGGCGCACTGTTTGAGCAAAGCCAGCGCGATGCGGCGCTTCCCGGTGAAGCGCTTGCACTCGACAATCTGGAACAGGTGTTTGTCGACATGTTCCGCCATGAGTGGCAATTGCAGCGCGGCATGATACCGCTGCGCAGCATTGCCATCGTCGATGAGGCACCCCAGTCGCAATATTTCTATCCGGAATTCATGCTCGCGCGGCAGCTGTTTGAACGTGCCGGCATCAGCGCCTTTATCGCCGATCCTGCAGAGTTCAAGGCAGATGCCGATGGCCTGTATCTCGGCGACACCAAAATCGATCTGGTTTATAACCGCCTTACCGACTTCTCGTTGCAACGCTTTCCGGCTTTGTTGCATGCCTACCGGCAGAATCAGGTCGTGCTGACACCGCATCCGCATGCTTACACCTTATACGCCGACAAGCGCAATCTCGCCGTGTTGACCGATGCGGAACGTCTGCGCGCACTGGGTGCCGACGAAACCACGATAGACACTTTGCAGGCGGGCATACCCCTGACCCGGTTGGTAGAGGAAGCTGATGCAGAGCAATGGTGGAAGGAGCGCAAGGACTGGTTCTTCAAGCCCGCCACCGGCTATGGCGGCAAGGGCAGCTATCGCGGCGACAAGCTGACGCAGCGCGTGTTTGGCGAGCTAGTGCAGGGCGGCTATGTAGCGCAGCGCAAGGCCATGCCGGGCGAAGTGCTGGTGAGCGTGGCGGGCGCAGAAGCAGCGGCGTTCAAATACGATGTGCGGTGCTATGTGTATGAAGGACAGGTGCAACTGGTGATTGCGCGACTGTACCAGGGGCAGACTACCAACTTCAGGACGGCAGGTGGCGGCTTCGCACTGGTGCGCCTTGCGTCCTGATTCGGGCTGCCACTTTCCTTTTTGATTTCCGGCGCATTTGCATGAAAGCGTGCAAGCTTTTGCTCATCTAATAGATTAAACTTGCAGCTACACCCGGATAACAAAGATACACGGCGAGCAGGACGACACAAATGCATACTTTTCTCAGGCAAGTTAAATTATTGCTTGCACTTCCCCACAGCTTCGCCTGGCGTTTATTCGCCGGCATGCTGCTGCTCAATTTGCTGGTGATTGGTCTGGCCGCTTTCACCATTCATGAGGACAGGCATGAGCATGAAAACCGTGCGCGTATCACGGTGCAGAATCTTTCGCAGCTGCTGGCGAACGATCTTGGCGATGTATTTGACCGCAGTGATCTGCTTATGCATACCGTGGTGGATGAGGTCGAGAAGCAGCTCGCAAAAGGAACGCTTCAGCCTGCGCAGCTTGCGGTATTTTTAAAGCAGCAACGCACTTACTTGCCGGAGATCATCACCCTGCGGGTGACCGATGCCAATGGCCTGATACGCTATGGCGAGGGTATTCCTGCCGGAACGCCGGTCGATATCAGCGACCGTGAGCACTTCATTCTGCAGCGCGGCAATCGCAAGGCGGGTCTGGTGATCGCCAGACCCATTAAAACGCGCATCAGCAATGAATGGGCGATACCCTTATCGCGTCGCATCAGTTATCCGGATGGGCGTTTTGCAGGGATAGTGGCTATCACTATTCCGGTTTCACATTTCGTCAGGCAGTTCTCGCAACTGGATTTGGGTTCGCATGGGCTGATTGCGATGCGCTCTACAGATAACATTTCCATGGCACGATTCCCCGAGCTGCATGAAGGCGGGGGTGCCATCGGACAGTTTTCCATCTCCGAGCAGTTGCGCAGCCTGCTTAAGAATAATCCTGCCAGTGTTACCTATGTTGCCACTTCGCCGACCGACCAGATAGAAAGGATTTATAGCTACCAGAAACTGGGTGTATATCCTGTCTACGTCGTCAGCGGTCTGGCAACGCGGGACATTATGCAGGAATGGCAAAAAGATACTGTCCAGATTGCGGCGCTGGTTGTGCTGTTCAGTGTGATGACGATGCTGTTTGCCAGGCTGCTGGTGCGCTCGTGGAATCGCCAGCTGCTGGTCAGTGGAACCCTGCTCGAGAATGAACAGCGCTTGGGCTTTGCACTGGAAAGCGGAAATTTCGCGGTGTGGGATTGGGATGTGGCCAGCGGCAAGGTCGAATTGTCAAATGTAGGCAAGCGATTGTTCGGCTATGACACCGATGTGAGCAGTGGTCACATCGGTGAATGGATTGCGCGCATTCATCTGGATGACAAGGCGCATGTGCGTGCCTGCACCAAAGATCACTTCCGTGGCCGCACAGAAAACCTGTCGGTCGAATTTCGCATACGCTGCAAGGACGGCAGCTGGAAATGGATACTCGCGCGCGGCCTGGTGGTAAACCGGGCTGCGGATGGCAAGCCGCTGCGCATGATAGGCCTGCATTCGGATATTTCCGAACGCAAGCGTGCGGAAGAAGAGTTGCGCCTGTCCTCCACGGTATTCAATCTTGCCGATGAGGGCATGGTCGTGACCAATCCGCAAAACGAGATTATTTCCGTTAATCCCGCTTTTTCCCTCATTACAGGCTATGCCGCGGAAGATGTCATAGGGCAGAATCCGCGCCTGCTTTCGGCAAGAACCCATAGCAAAGAGTTTTACAAAGAATTGTGGTCCGCCCTGATCGAAACGGGCAGCTGGTCGGGCGAAGTGCTGAACCGTAAAAAGGACGGCGAAGCATATATCGAATGGCTCACCATCAAGCGCGTGCTGAATGAGCAGGGTGAGCTCACCCATCATGTGGCGATATTCTCCGATATCACCGCGCGCAAAGCTGCCGAGGATCGCATGCGCCATCTGGCGCTGCATGATGCGCTTACCGACTTGCCCAACCGCGCCCTGCTGAACGAGCGGCTGGAGCAGGCCATTATCCGCGCCCGGCGCGACAAGTTGTGTCTGGGATTGTTGTATTTTGATCTGGACAAGTTCAAGCCGGTTAACGACACCTATGGACATGAGGTGGGTGACTGGTTGCTTAAATCCGTCGCTATCCGTGTGGCTGAATGTGTGCGCGAGTCGGATACCGTGGCACGTGTCGGCGGTGATGAATTTGTTGTATTGTTGCCGATACTGGACAAGGCCAAAGATGCCCTGGCCATTGCCGAAAAAATTCGTGCTGTACTCGGCAAGCCATTTAAATTCGCCGAACTGTCCTTTGATATCTCCGCCAGTATCGGCGTGGGAATTTATCCCGAACATGGCACTGACTCCAAGACGCTCACCCACAACGCGGATACCGCCATGTACCAGGCCAAGAAAAATGGCCGCAACCGTGTTGTGCTTTACCATGCGGGAATGCAGCAGGATTGAGCCGGTGTGCTGGCACAAGCCTGCTGTTCTTGTGTATTTGATTGAAATGCCACATGGCGGCTGGACAACTTAAAGCGACAACATCCCGTCACCTTTTCAGGAGATATAAATGCAAATATTGACCGCTGCCGAGGCAAGAAGATTAAGCACGCATGCAAAGCTTTGGAAAGACGCGCAAATGATCTGGTTTATGGGGCGCGTGATGGATTCGATTGCCCACGAAGTTGCGGCAGGCGGGCACTCCATCAAGTTCACGGACATCAGGGTGGGCTCCGATGTAAATGTAGAAGCATGGATTAGTGAAATGACGAATCTGGGCTATACCGTCTCGGCGTTGCCGGGAGAAGTGCATGGCGCGGATTCTTTCGAGGTGCGCTGGTAGAAGCAGTTGCATGCAATGCTGCTGATAAAATATTCAATATAATCAAATAGTTATGTTTTTTCATAGGTCAGATATGCAGTAGGTTTGCGCTGCAAATAACTTGCCCAATTTCCCGCAATTCATTTGACTGACATCAGGGTTGCCGGATGCGAGGGATGGTGGACATCGGTCAGGGCGATTGTTTACTTGGAATCCTTCAGGCCCTGGTGGTAAACCGTCACATTATTTCGCCCGTTTTCCTTCGCGTAATACATTGCCAGGTCGGCATGTTTGACCAGTTCTTTTTCATCGTCGCCGTGTGCCGGGTAAATCGCGATACCAATGCTGGATGAAATGTTCAGCGTGTTGCCCGAGATCTTGAAAGGCTGATTGAGCGCGTGACGGATTTTCTCGCCAACTTCGTGCGCGTCCTGGTCATGTTTGAGTGAAGCCAGCAGCACCACAAATTCATCACCGCCGATGCGGGCTACGGTATCCGATTCGCGCACGCAGCCTTGCATGCGATTGGCGGCATCTTTCAGTAACAGGTCTCCGGCTTCATGACCGTAGGTGTCGTTGACCGGTTTGAATTTATCCAGGTCGATGAACATCAGCCCGAAATGTTCACGTGTGCGTCTTGCCGTTGTAAACGTTTGCTGCAGGCGGTCGCTGAACAGCGCGCGGTTGGGGAGTTTGGTAAGTGCGTCGTATTGCGCCATGTGGCGCAAGTGCTCTTCAAAATCTTTCTTTTCCGTAATGTCGGTAGCAATGCCGCACAGGGCATAGATGCGGCCATCTTCATGGCGCAGCGGAATCTTGGTGGTCAAATACACCGAGGTCTGGCCGGTCAGCGGATTGGGGTTGCTTTCTTCATCATCGTGCAGCGCCATGCCCTGTTGCAGAACCTGCTGGTCACTTTGCCGCATTTTGGCTGCCGTGGCGGCGTCATAAAATTTGCTGTCGTCGTAACCGACTATTTCTTCCATAGGCGCATTGAACAATTCTCGCAACAGACGGTTGGCATAGAGATAGCGTCCCTGCATGTCCTTCATGTAAATATAGGCGCGCACATTTTCCAGAATGTCCGAGAGCAATTTTTCATTGCCCTTGATGGCCTGGTCGGCACGGTTGCGGTCCAGCGCGATGGCGGCGATGTTGGCGGTTTTTGCCATGAGCTGCAAATCTGCATCTGCCGGTTTGTGCGCATCATGGTGGTAAATGGCAAAGGTGCCGAGTACTTTGCCGTTGGCGGAGTGTATCGGTTCTGACCAGCAGGACGCCAGCACGGCTTTTTGCGCAAGCGTTTTGTACACAGTCCAGTAGGGATGTGTTTGTATATCTTCCACAATGACTCGCTGGCCGGTAAAGGCGGCGGTGCCGCATGACGCCACGCCCATACCGATTTCAATGCCGTTCATTTCCTGCATGAAAAATTCCGGCAGGCTGGGAGCGGATCCCGTGAGCAGAAATTTCCCCTGGCTATCCAGCAGCATCAGGCTGCACAGCATGGCAGGATTGGCCTGTTCCACGCTGCGCACAATATCATCCAGAATTGTATTGAGCGGCGCATCGCTCGCGAGCAACTCCAGGATATGGCTGCGCGACAGCTCCTGCTGTTCGGCCAGCCTGCCGGTGGTGATGCTGCGTGCCAGCTTGCGGTTGATGCGGTAGATGTACCAGGCAATTGCACTGGTGACGGCCACTAGCAGCAGGGTGAACAAAAGTCCGCGGTACAGAATGGAAATGTCGAGTTTGAAATCCGGGCTGTACAGGAAATCATCGAGCGGAAAGTCTTTTGGCAGCATGCCGATATCGGCATAGGTTTCGGCGATATGGCGCCAGCGACCGGGATGCATGTAACCGATTTCAATCAGTTCGGGGTGGATCAGATTGTCCATCTGCCTGGCCTGGAACAGGTGGTACTGGCGCGGATGTTTTTGCGTATATTTGGCGAGTATCAGGCTGGTGACTTCTTCCGCATGATCCATCGCATATTGCCAGCCGCGCAGACTGGCTGCACGGAAGGCCTTGACCCGCTCCGGGTGCTGTGTCAGTTCGCTTTCGGAGGTGAACAGGTTGTCGCCGTAAAAGTCGATGCCTGCCGAACGCGGGGTATAGGTCTGGTAAATAAAATTGGCGCGGTCGAGATAATAGGGCTGGTTGATGGTATAGGCAGAAATCGCCTCCACATTGCCGTTGATCAGATCTTGCGGATCGAAACTATGCTCAAGCCTGATCAGGCGATCCTGGGGAATGCCTTCATTTTTCAGGTAGGCCAGCAATTCATTGGCCTGCGGTTCCAGCATGATGCGCTTGCCCGCAATATCGTGAATATTCTGCGTCTGCCGGGCAATGATCACGTAGGGAGAATGCTGGAAAATTACCGCGAGGACGACCACCGGTTTGCCGGCTTTGCGTTCCAGCAGCAGGCTGCTGGTGCCCACACCATACTGTGCATGGCCTTCTGTGACTTCATGCACAGGGTCAACTGCGGGCAAGGCTTCCCTGATACTGACGTCCAGTCCGGCTTCGCGGTAGTAGCCTTGTTCCAGCGCAGCGTAATAACCGGCAAACTGGAAGGCATGGGTCCACTTTAACTGCAGGGTAACGGCATCAAGTGCAAGTGCCGGGGAAGAAATCCAGAATGCGAAAGTAAGTGCATACAGGAAACGCATTGCATGAGTCATAGAATAGATTGTCTTCCCGGTTTAAATCTGGGCGGCATGTTGTGTAAAATCAGCCCAGTAAATGCTTCACATGCTCGCGTTCTTCATGCAGTTCCCTGAGGCTCTCCTGCATGTGTTTTTTGCCGGCTTCACTGATGTCCAGTCCCTGCACGATGGTGTAATGACCGTTGCGGCAGGTAACAGGAAAGCCGTACAGCACACCTTCGGGAATGCCATAGCTGCCGTCGGATGGCACGCTCATCGACACCCAGTCATTGTGGTGTGAACGCAGCAGCCAGTCGTGCACATGACCGATGGCCGCATTGGCGGCGCTGGCGGCGCTCGACAATCCGCGGGCTTCGATCACGGCGGCACCGCGCTTCTGCACCGTCGGGATAAATTCTTTTTCAATCCAGTCCGGATCAGGCAGCAGATCCAGCACACGGCGACCGCGAATTTCAGCAAAGGAAAGATCGGGATACTGTGTGCCGGAATGATTGCCCCACACCACCATTTTCTGGATATCGCGTATCGGCTGGAACAGCTTGAGCGCAATCTGCTCAATGCCGCGGTTATGGTCCAGGCGCATCATTGCGCTGAAATTTCTGGGGTCGAGATCGGGCGCATTTTTCAGCGCGATCAGCGCATTGGTATTGGCCGGGTTGGCTACTTCGTTCAGGATGCGGCCCTGTTCTGCAAAAATCGGCCCGTTGGCCTGGATCAGATCCTTGCGCTCCATGCCTTTGCCGCGGGGACGCGCCCCCACCAGCAGCGCAACTTCGGTGTCGCGGAATGCCACTTTGGGATCATCCGTAATAACCACCTGTTGCAGCATGGGAAATACGCAGTCTTCCAGCTCCATCGCCACACCGCGCAACATGGGCTGCGCCTGGGGAATATCGAGCAATTGCAGAATAATAGGCTGTTCTGGCCCCAGCATATCGCCATTGGCGATGCGAAATAACAGGCTATAACCAATTTGGCCGGCTGCGCCGGTAACAGTGATACGGATAGGGGCTTTCATAACACTCTCCAATTGGATGATTAGAGTATGTATTCTGCCAGTGTTTAGCTGCATGGCAAAGTATAAACGTCAATATAATGATCATATCGGGGTAAAGTTTTGGGCGTGTCTAAAGATTTGCCGGACACTGCCGATAAAGCGTGACGAGGGCCACTTGCTGTGCATACGATGCGCTGTGGTAGTGCATCACAATATTTGGGGGTTATATGATTAAATTGATCAACAGCAGCATACGTAACAAGCTTCTGCTTGCGGTGGCCAGTGCCTGTCTTCTGGTGGCCATTGCGCTGGGTGTGTCACTGACCAGCCTGGCAAGCATCAGCAGCAGTTTTGTTGCTTTCGTCGATGTGGATCAGGCCAGGCAGCATGCTTTTACCAGTATGTATGCACAGGGACTGCAAGGGGGGCAGGCCATGCGCAATCTGGTACTGAACCCTTCCCTGGACAAAACCGGACGAAGCAATCTTGAAAAGTCATATCAGGATTTTGATACTGCTTATGCAAACTCGATCCGGCTTGCACAAGCCGACCCGGCCCTGGGTGCAATCAACGCCGAAATCGGCGACAAGTGGAAAAATACCGTGGCTGCGCGCCAGCGTGTGCTGGATATCATGCATACCAATCAGACAGAAGCAATCAAGCTGTTAAACGATGAGGAAACCCCAGCGTGGCGCCTTACCCGGGAGTTGCTGCTCAAGACCATAGCCGATCTTGAGGCAAGCACACAGACTACCAAAACCCTCATTGCAGACAAGGCTCGCACGGCACTGGTAGTGAGTATTGTGCTGGGCCTGATCGCACTCGTTGCCGGTACCATTCTGGTCATGCTGGTCACTGAAGGGCTGAAGCGTTCGCTTGACCGGGTCACGCAGTCTATGGAAAAGCTGGCCAATGGAGAGGGAGATCTGACCGAGCGTCTGCGCGTAGGATCAAAGGACGAAGTTGGCCGCGTGGCTGACGCGTTTAACCGCTTTATGACCCAGTTGCAGGGGATGATCAAACAGATACGCGCGAACGGTGATGAGCTTTCAAGTTCTGCTACCGAGCTTTCCGCCACCGCTGCGCAAGTGTCAGACAGCTCGCATCAGCAGAGCGATGCAGCCTCATCCACCGCTGCGGCCGTTGAAGAAATGACCGTCAGTATTTCAGCCATTGCCGACTCTGCCAGCACAATGCGCAGGTTATCCGATACGAGCCTGACGAATTCACACGAGGGTAATGTGCTGATGTCACAGCTTATTGGAGAGATTGATGCAGTGGAAACCTCGGTTAGTGAAATTTCCAGTACTGTTGATCTGTTCCTGCAAAGCACCAAGCTGATCACCAATATGACGCTGCAAGTCAAAGAGCTTGCGGACCAGACCAATTTGCTCGCGCTGAATGCCGCTATTGAAGCTGCGCGCGCCGGTGAGCAGGGGCGGGGCTTTGCCGTGGTCGCCGATGAAGTGCGCAAACTCGCGGAAAAATCCGCCAAGTCGGCGGGTGATATCGATGCGGTGACAAAAACCCTGAGTGACCAGTCCTTAAGCGTTGAAAAATCGATTGAGCGCAGCCGGGAATCGCTGGCTAAAAGTCAGGATTTTCTGGAAAATGTTGCGATCGGCCTGGGCGAGTCGACCAACAGTGTCAGCCAGGCCAACCAGAGTGTGGATGAAATTTCCCATTCTATCGAAGAGCAAAAAGCGGCAAGTAACGATATTGCGCAGAATATCGAGCGTATCGCGCGTATGACCGAAGAAAACAATAATGCCATTGCAGAAACCTCAAGCGCGGCGAGCAATCTTGAGTTGCTGGCGTCAAGAATGCAGTCGCTGGTCTCCAGATTCAAAGTTTAGCCTGCGCAGCTTTCGGTTACGTTGACCGGGCTGAATTGCTTCAGCTTTGTCAGTGCACCCTGTCGAGTTGTATACTGCTGCCGCATGTTCACAACAGGGGGCAGTTATGCAGGCGACAGCGGAAATTCTCGGTAAAAAAATTCTGGTGGAATGGAGCGCTTCGGCGGACAAGGCGATGAGTGTGCTTGCTTCGCCAATGCTGGTTGAAATGGAGCTTTACTTCAGCTGCCTGATACGCAAGGCGGTGAGATTCGGACAGGATGCGCCTTCCCCGTACTCGGTGACTGTTACACCCCGGCTTAAACTGGGTTTCAGGCCGGTGGTGACCAAGGCTTGCAAGGTGAGCGACGTGGAAGATGAGCCGCCGGTTGAGGATTTCAAGCTGACCAAACCTGAAGCCTTTGTACCCAAAAAACTATTCCTGGATTTTAAGCGCGGGCAGTGGGTGGGCGAGTTTTACATGTAAAACTTTAAGACTTATTGGGTGCCGCTAAAAACCCAAAATTCTAAGTGAGACAAGGCGCGATTAAAATTTAAGCGCGCAGCATATATTTAGATATGTAAGCGTTTAAATTTTATGAGCAACGCAGTATCGCGACGAAGTTTGGGTTTTTAACGGCACCCTACAGGAAACGGTCCAGAAGTCTGCGGCTATGCTTGTCCAGTTGTTGTGTATCGCGAATCAGGAAATGTATGCCGTTGCTGTCTGCAATGAGCAGACTGGCGTGATTCAGACGCCGAATATCATCTTCACCTTTAAGCGTAAACTTTGTGTGGCCGCGGTCGGTGTCAACTTCCCACACGCTGGGTGTGGCAAAGGTGGAGACATGCCGGATGCGGTGTATTTCCGGAATGAATTCCCGGCTTGCCAGTTCTTCCTCCAGCAGTGTGCGTATATCCTGTGGCAATGCTGTCAGGTTTTCTATCCATACCAGTTCGTGGCCGTCTTTGCTGAGCAGTGAAATACCTTCGGCAGGTGCGCTGATGGGGAAGGCATGCACGGGGACGGCGCCCTCATGAACAGTGCCATCGGCAGCCGTATAAACCAGCCGGCCAGACGGGTTTCTGTGCAGCTTGAAGTCAGGCATGATTTTTTACCCCCGCAGTTATTTCATTTTTCTCTGTAATATCATCCGGGTCCGTGTCGACATTGCGCGCCTGCGCCTGGTACAGACGGAAATATGCGCCTTCACGCGCCATCAGTTCGTCATGGTTGCCCACTTCCATAATCTGGCCACGGTCAAGCACCACCAGCCGGTCGGCCTTGCGCAGTGTGGACAGGCGGTGTGCGATCGCAATCGTGGTGCGGCCCTGCACCAGATTATCCAGCGCTTTCTGGATTTCCTTTTCAGTGCTTGAATCAACCGAGGAGGTGGCTTCATCCAGTATCAGTATGCGCGGGTCGATCAGCAGCGCGCGCGCAATCGAGATACGCTGGCGTTCGCCGCCCGACAATGCCTGGCCGCGTTCACCCACCAGCGAATCATAGCCCTGCGGCAGGCGCAGGATAAACTCGTGCGCGTGCGCGGCGCGTGCCGCGGCCATAATTTCAGCGCGTGTTGCCCCCGGTTTGCCGTAGGCAATATTGTCGGCAATCGTGCCAAAAAACAGGAATGGCTCCTGCAGCACCAGGCCGATGTTGCGGCGATATTCAGATACGGGGAGCGTGCGGATATCCACGCCATCAAGGCGAATCGAGCCTTCACTCACATCATAGAAGCGGCAGATAAGGTTCACCAGCGTGCTCTTGCCCGAGCCGCTGTGGCCAACCAGGCCGATCATTTCGCCGGGCGCAATGGTCAGGTTGATGCCATTGGTCACGCTGCGGTTGCCATAACGGAAACCGACATTGCGCAACTCGATCTCTCCTTTGACCTGTGCCAGATGAACCGGATTGACGGTGTCGGGCACACTGGACACATGATCGAGTATGTCGAAAATGCGTTTTGCGCCGGCGGCGGCTTTCTGCGTGACGGAAACAATGCGGCTCATTGAGTCCAGCCGCGCATAGAAGCGGCTGATGTAAGCAAGGAAGGCGACCAGTACACCTACCGTGATTTCATTTTTTGATACCAGCCAGATACCGAAAGCCCACACCACCAGCAAGCCAAATTCTGTAAGCAGCGTGATGGTGGGGGTAAATAACGACCACACTCTGTTGAGCTTGTCGTTAACAGCGAGGTTATGCTGGTTAGCCTCGCGAAAACGCACGGTTTCGCGCTTTTCCTGCGCAAAGGCTTTCACCACGCGTATGCCGGGGATGGTGTCGGCCAGTACATTGGTGACCTCCGACCACACACGGTCGATTTTTTCAAAGCCGGTGCGCAGTTTGTCGCGCACCACATGAATCATCCACGCGATAAAGGGCAAAGGCACCAGCGTCACCAGCGCCAGCCAGGGGTTGATGGAAAACAATATCACCGCGGTCATGATGATCATCAGCACATCGGTGGCGAAGTCCAGCAAGTGCATGGACAGGAACACGCAGATACGATCGGTCTCCGAGCCTATGCGAGTCATCAAATCACCGGTGCGTTTGCCGCCAAAATATTCCAGTGACAGGCGCATCAGGTGCTCATAGGTGTTGGTGCGCAGGTCTGCGCCGATGCGCTCGCTGACCAGGGCCAGGATGTAGGTGCGCCACCAGCCCAATGCCCACGCCAGCAATGCGGAACCCAAAAGGCCGGCAAGCAGCAGCGCGACAATTTTATAATCAATAGCCTCGCCGTTTTGATACGGGATCAGCACTCTATCCATCAGTGGCATAGTCAGGTAAGGCGGCACCATCGTCGCAGCAGTGGCTGCAAGGGTGAGAAGAAAACCGAGCAACAGCTGGCCTTTGTAGGGCCGGGCGAATTGCCACAGGCGGAACAGTACCCAGGTTGATGGTGGTACATGTGTTTCGGTTGAGCATACAGTGCACTCTTCCTGTCCCGCAGCCATAGGCGCGTGACAATTCGGGCACTGCATATCTGTCGGGCGGGTGTAGGGATGTCCGCTGAGTGCTGCTGCAAGCTGCTTTTCAAAATGGGTTTCTATCCGCTGGGCTGCGCTGTTTTGTCCCAGTGTGTAGCGCCAGCAGGCAAGGCGTACTTCGCTGTCAAATAATTCCAGGCTGCCTATGCCTGCGTGATCGTGGCGCTGCAGGGTGAGTTCCTTGCGGTAGGGCCACTCGTGCCATGTTTTTTCCTGCTGCGCTTTAGCCAGAATTCTGCAATCACTCACCACCAGCAGATAGCGGGAAAAGTGCAGGCTTGTATCCAGATCGCCTTCCATCCATGCCACCAGTTGCTCGTTGTCAGCCAGCTTCTTTGCCACTTCCTGACGGCTGGACTCCGGCATCGAAATACCTGAATTGATTGGATGAACTAAAGCTTTCATGGTTGGGACTTGCCGGAATAGGGTTTGAAAAATTTATACCTGCAAAAAGTCAGCAGGGATGGTTTAAAATGCCGGAAATCAGGCAAATTCACCAGCTTCGCAGTTTACTTCTGATGCAGGCAGGCGTACAGCATGATTGATGAATATGCTTGCGGGATTAAATATTTTGTACCATTTGGTAAACCAAATGGCCTTGAATGCGTTGATCCAAACTAATTTGCATCTTAAATATTTTTGCTGTCTGAAGATTTCTCCCAACTTTAATGCATGGAAAATAATGGCATGAAATTTCTCAAGGTCATGCCTCTGCATGGTCCGAATATCTGGACCTATCGCCCGGTGCTGGAAGCCTGGGTTGATATCGGTGCGCTGGAAGATTCACCGTCAAATACCATTCCCGGCTTTTATGAGCGGCTGACTTCCTGGTTGCCCGCGCTGGAAGAGCACCGCTGCGGTATCGGCGAAAAGGGCGGCTTCCTGCTGCGCCTGCGCGAGGGCACCTGGCCCGGTCATATTCTGGAACATGTCACCATCGAGCTGCAAAATCTGGCCGGCATGCAGACAGGTTTCGGCAAGGCACGCGAGACCTCCACACGCGGGGTATACAAAGTTGTGGTGCGCTCGCGCCATGCCACGGTAAGCCGCGCCTGCCTGGATGCAGCACGTGATCTGGTGATGGCGGCGATTGAAGACCGGCCATTTGACGTGCCTTCCACCGTAGCACGACTGCGGGACATCGCCGATTCCTATTGTCTGGGCCCAAGCACCGCCTGCATCGTGGATGCGGCAAGCGAGCGAAAAATTCCGGCGATACGCCTGAATGAGGGCAATCTGGTACAACTGGGATATGGCGCTCGCCAGCACCGCATCTGGACAGCCGAAACCGACCAGACCAGTGCAATCAGCGAAAGCATCTCCAGCGATAAAGACCTGACCAAAAGTCTGTTGCAGGCCTGCGGTGTGCCGGTGCCCGAGGGGCGTCTGGTCGATAGTCCGGAAGATGCGTGGGACGCGGCTGAAGAAGTCGGTGTCCCGGTTGTGGTCAAGCCGCGCGATGGCAACCACGGCCGCGGTGTCACTACCGAGCTGATGACGCGCGAGGAAGTGGCTGCCGCTTACGAGCTCGCGCTGGTTGAAGGCAGTGGCGTTATTGTCGAGCGCTTTGTGCGCGGCAATGAGCACCGCTTGCTGGTGGTGGATGGCCGTGTAGTCGCTGCCGCCCGCGGTGAATCAGCCAGCGTGGTGGGCGATGGACGTTCCACTGTCACCGAGCTGATTGATCAGCAGATCAATACCGACCCAAGACGCGGCACCAACGATGCCGATCCGCTGAACGTCATCCTGCTGGACGATGATCCCGCCGTTCGCTTCGAACTTCAGCGCCAGGGTTTTAATGCAGACTCTGTTCCGGCCAGCGGCCAGCAAGTGCTGATCCAGCGCAATGGCAATGTTGCCTTTGATGTAACCGATCTGGTGCACCCCAGCATAGCCGCTGCCGCGTCGCTTGCCGCGCGTATTGTTGGCCTGGATATTGCGGGAGTGGACCTGGTGGTTGAAGATGTGTCGCAGCCTATTGCCGCGCAGCGCGGTGCAATTGTCGAAGTGAATGCGGGCCCGGGTTTGCTGATGCACCTGAAGCCTGCCGATGGCACGGCCCGCCCGGTCGGCCAGGCGATTGTAAACAGCCTGTTCAAGTCTGGTGAAAGTGGCCGCATTCCCATCGTCGGCATCACCGGTACTCACGGCAAATCAACCGTTGCGCGGATGGTGGCGCGGCTGCTGCATCTAGGCGGAAAATATGTCGGCCTGACCTGTTGCGAAGGGCTTTATCTCGATCAGCGCCAGGTTGAAAAAGGCGATCGTGCTTCCTGGTCTGCCGCACACAAGATTTTGCTTAACCGCTCGGTTGATGCGGCGGTACTGGTCAATAGCGCGCGCTCCATACTCTCCGAAGGCGTTGCCTACGATCGCTGCCAGGTGGGCGTGGTGACCAATATTGTCGGTGCAGAAGGCCTGGATAAATTCTATATTCACGATACGGATCAGGTCTATAACGTGTTGCGCACACAGGTTGACATTGTGCTGCCCGACGGTGTGGCCGTGCTTAATGCCAGCGATCCGCTGGTGTTGAAAATGGCGGAGCTATGCGACGGCAGTGTGATTCTGTTTGGCCTGGATCCGGAAATTCCGGCGATTACCGAGCACCGCGATCAGGGCGGGCGCGCTGTGTTTGTGCGCTATGGCAGGCTGGTGATGGCCACCGGCAGGGACGAGGTAACGCTGGTCGAAGTTGCCGCCATACCACTGCTCAGTAGCGGTGCGCCTGCTTTCCAGATTGAAAACGTGCTGGCTGCCGTGGGCGCGGCCTGGGCGCTGGGGCTTACGCATGAGTTGATACGAACCGGTATCGAAACTTTTAAACTGGATTAGGAAATTAGATGGAAGTTTCACGCATTCGGGCATTACGCGGTCCCAATCTCTGGAGCAGGAATACTGCAATTGAAGCCATCGTCGCTTGCTCCGGGACGGAGAGTTGCATCAGTGAGATTCCTGATTTTGAAGTACGCTTGCGTGCAAGGTTTCCGGAAATTGGTTACCTGCAACCGGCAGGTCATGAGGGCGGAGTATCGATCGCGCATGTGCTGGAGGTTGCTGCACTCAGCCTGCAGAAACAGGCGGGCTGCATTGTCACTTTCAGCCGCACGGTGCAGACCATTGAAAAAGGCACTTACCAGGTGGTGTTCGAATACGGTGAAGAAGCGGTGGGCCGCCTGGCACTGGAAATTGCTCAGGAGCTTTGCCTGGCGGCGAAGGAAGATGCGCCGTTTGATCTTGACGCTGCGCTTAACCGCTTGCGCGAGCTGGATGAAGATGAACGACTGGGCCCCAGCACCGGCTCCATTGTGTATGCAGCGCTTGCGCGCGGTATTCCCTATCGCCGCCTGACCTCGGGCAGCATGGTGCAGCTTGGCTGGGGCAGCAAACAGCGCCGTATTCAGGCGGCCGAAACAGACGGCACCAGCGCGATTGCGCAGTCCATTGCGCAGGACAAGGAGCTGACCAAAAAATTGCTGGATGCGGCGGGCGTGCCCATTCCCTTTGGTCGGCCGGTGCAGGATGAAGAAGATGCATGGGCTGCGGCACTGGAAATCGGCCTGCCGATAGTAGTCAAGCCGCAGGATGGCAATCAGGGCAAAGGCGTCACCGTGAATGTGGTCAGCCGCGAGCATCTGCGCATCGCCTATGCCGCGGCAGAGGCGGTCAGTTCGTCCGTGATGATCGAGCGCTATTTGCCGGGTCACGATTACCGCCTGCTGGTGGTGGGCGGCAAAGTGGTTGCTGCTGCGCGCCGCGATCCGCCGCAGGTGATTGGTGATGGCGTGCACAGCGTGCGCGAACTGGTTGATATCGTCAACAGCGACCCCCGCCGCAGCGAGGGCCACGCAACCGCACTGACCAAAATTCGCCTGGATACGATTGCGCTTGCCCGGCTGGATATTCAGGGTTTCTCTGTTGATTCGATACCGCCCAAAGGCAGTCGTGTCATTCTGCGCAACAATGCCAATCTGAGCACCGGTGGCTCGGCTACCGATGTGACCGATGATGTGCACGCGGAGGTGGCTGCCCGCGCGGTGGCGGCGGCGCAAATGATAGATCTGGATATCTGCGGCGTGGATGTGGTGTGCGACAGCCTGCTCAAGCCGCTTGAAGAGCAGGGTGGCGGTGTGATTGAAGTCAACGCTGCGCCCGGTTTGCGCATGCATTTGCAGCCCTCGTATGGCAAGGCGCGGGCAGTGGGCGAGGCGATTGTTTCCAGCATGTTCAATGCGGGTGACAATGCGCGCATTCCGCTGGTGGCGGTTTCCGGCACCAACGGCAAGACCACCACGGTGCGCCTGATCGCGCATCTGCTGGGGCAAAATGGTTTGCGCGTCGGCATGACCAATTCGGATGGCGTATATATAGACGGGCAGCGCATCGACAGCGGCGATTGCAGCGGCCCCAAGAGCGCGCGCAATGTGCTGCTGCACCCGGATGTGGATGCCGCGGTATTCGAAACCGCGCGCGGCGGCGTGTTGCGCGAGGGTCTGGCTTTTGACCGCTGCGATGTCGCCGTGGTGACCAATATCGGCATCGGTGATCATCTCGGTCTTAACTATATTCATACGGTGGACGATCTGGCCGTGGTGAAGCGGGTGGTGGTGCAGAACGTTACGCCCACAGGCACAGCGGTACTGAATGCGGCCGATCCCATGGTCGTCAAAATGGCCGGTGTCTGTCCCGGCGCGGTAACTTTTTTTGCCAGCGACCTGCATCATCCGGTGATGGCAACCCACCGCGCCAAAGGCCTGCCTGTTGTGTATGTGGAGGGCGGCGAGATAGTGGCTGCGGAAGGTGCGATGGAACAGCGTATTGCGCTGCAGAATATTCCGCTTACCCGCAATGGCACGATAGGCTTTCAGGTAGAAAATGCGATGGCCGCCATTGCTGCCGGCTGGGCACTGGGTCTGGACTGGAAACTTATCCGTGCCGGCGTGGCCACATTCATTAACGATGCCGCGACTGCACCGGGACGATTCAATGTCTATGATTATCGCGGCGCAACGCTGATTGCCGATTACGGGCACAATCCAGATGCGATTCTGGCGCTGGTAAGCGCGATAGACAATATGCCCGCCAAGCGCCGTATTGTGGTGATTAGCGGCGCGGGCGACAGGCGCGATGTCGACATCAGCCAGCAGACCGAGATACTCGGCAATGCCTTTGATGAAGTCATTTTGTACCAGGACCAGTGCCAGCGCGGACGCGCCGATGGCGAGGTGCTGAGCCTGCTGCGCCAGGGGCTGGCCAAAGCAACACGCACCAAAGTGGTGGAAGAAATACGCGGAGAATTCCCGGCCACAGACCTTGCCTTATCCCATCTTGCACCCGGCGATTTATGCCTGATTCTGATCGACCAGGTTGACGAGGCGCTCGCGTATATTGAAAAGCGTATTGCCGAAGCATGAGTGCAGCACCGAAGAAACTGCTCGCCGTGATCGAGTTCATCGAGCACGCACAATATCCCGCCATCTACAAAACCCTAGGCTACGAAGTCACCACCGAATGGCAGGTGCGCAAGGCCGTCAGCCTGGTACGGAAAATGAAGCCGGACATCATCGTTGCGGATTTTTATTTCCAGTCGGATTTTCGTGACCGCCTCAGCAATCTTGAATCGTTACTGGCGGCTACCCAGCTGCTGAAGGAATTCAAAGTGCTGGTGTTTTACGAGCCCGCCAATGAACACGCCCTGACCAGAGTGCGCGAGCGCATGCGCATCGATGCCGCACTTCCCATGCCGGCAACGGAAGAGGCGATCAGGGCGGCGCTGCAGGCTTGGCTGTAAAATTGAGAATATTTGTAACATATAGATTTTATTTAATATTTTTAATTAATCGACACTGCATCCAGGCCGCAAATTTTGCTTTGTTTTACCTGATGCCGAACTACCTATCTACACATAGTGAGAACTGTCCGGTAATTCCGGACAGTTCAATGGCGATCAACAACGGGATGGTTGCCATGTTTACCGTTTAAGCATAATATTGCTGGCAATATGACAATAATTCTTGATACCAATGTTTTAGTGGCGGCTGTGCGTAGCCCCACCGGGGCGGCGGCGGAAATCATGCGCCGCATCTTGCAGGGCGAGGTTAAAACGGTCGCAAGCGTGCCGTTGTTTATGGAATATGAAGCGGTGTTGCTTCGCCCTGTTCATTTAAAGGCGGCGCAGGTATCGGCAGAGGATGTGAATAATTTGCTGGATGTGTTGGCTGGCGTGGTTGTGCCGGTGGAGGTATTTTATCTGTGGCGTCCGCAGCTCAAGGATGCCAACGATGACATGGTGCTGGAGGCGGCGGTGAGTGGCCAGGCCGATGCCGTTGTGACGTTTAATATCAGGGATTTTTTGCCCTCGGCGGAAAAATTTAATTTAAAAGTGATGACGCCGAGTGATTTTTTAAAGGAGCTACGCGATGGGAACCACTAGCAATTACGCTTTGCGTTTGCCTGCTTCACTCAAGCATTCCGTTGAGCAGGTCGCGCGGGATGATGGCACTTCGCTCAACCAGTTTATTGTGACCGCGATTGCAGAGAAACTGGCAGCGATCAAGACAGCAGATTATTTTCAGGAGCGGGCAAAGCGCGGCAATCTGGATGCGGCACTGGCCTTGTTGAACCGCAAGGGTGGCGAGCCGCCGCAACCAGGTGACGAGATTTTATAGCCAATGCCCAGCCGGCTCACTGCATATAGGGGGCGCTACCCTTTATGTTTATGGGGAAAGAGAATTGGGGGCAGAGCCTGATTTCCCCGGTTCGATATTAGTGTAAAAAGTATTGGGCTCTGTCCCTATTATTCCCTCACTCTAGGCCTATGAAAAATACTATTCGCATATTATTGATACTGTTGTGCTTCGCTACTTTACCTATTCATGCCGGAAATGGATCTATGATTGAGAAGGCACAACTCCAGGATATGTTCGACAACATCCGAACGAGAACAAAATGGAACATCTATGGAAACATGGTCTGGGGGTATTTCTTTACTGGAAAAAATGAGAAAGTACTTGAAGCACCAAGCAAAGAACTTTCGAAGATGGGTTACAAAGTCGTAGCCATTTATCCTGCGGATGACAATTCCGCATATTGGCTACATATTGAGAAAATTGAAACCCACACGGTGCAAAGTTTGTACCAACGTAATTCTGAACTTTATAGGTTTGCGTCTAAACACAAAGGGGTTGAGTATGATGGTATGGACGTTGGCCATGTCGACCAAAAATGAGAAATGGGGCTGAAATGAGAAATGGGGCCGGAGCCCGATTTATCCGTTTCAATATGAGTATAAATAGTATTGAGTTTCGTCCCCATTGTACCCATGAAGCCAGATTTAAATAATTGCTCGCGCAGAGGAGAAGAGGTTGCAAAAACAGGGAGGTTTTTTCAGCAATTCGACTCCGCCGCTTGAGGCGCGGCATTTTGTATCCGGCCTGAATTCCAGCTTTAATGGTGATCAATTATCCTTTGCGGATTATGTAGAGAGAAATCGCGACATGATCCGCAAAGTTCGTTCTGCAACCCATATTTCCAATCTGAACCGGGCGGTGGAGGGTAATGCGCCTTTTGCGCTGGAACCTGCCGGTGCCGATGTTGCCGGTAAAGAAAAAAAATACCGGCGCGGCATACTGCTGACACATGGGCTGAGCGACTCTCCGTATTTCATGCGGCATCTGGCCGCCTTGTTTCAGGCCAGCGGTTTTCGTGTGCTGGCGGTGTTGTTGCCGGGGCATGGCACTTGCCCCGGTGATTTGCTGGAGGTGACCTGGCGGGAGTGGGCGAAAGCGGTTGCGTATGGCACCGACAGGCTGGCCGAAGAAGTCGATGAGGTTTATCTGGGCGGTTATTCTGCCGGTGGTGCGCTGAGTATTTACCAGAGTCTGCAGGACACGCGTGTAAGCGGACTGTTTCTGTTTGCGCCTGCGCTTGAGATTACGCATCGTGCCGCTTATGCCTGCATGCATAAACTGGTGAGCTGGCTGATACCGCGGGCAAAGTGGCTGGAAATCAAACCCGATAAAGATATCTACAAATACGAATCGTTTGCAAAAAATACCGCAACGCAGATGTATCAGTTAACGCTCGCCTTAAGCGAAAAGTTAAAGCTGCAGCCGCTCGATATTCCGATCTTTGCCGTTGCCAGTGTGGATGATAAAACTGTCAAAACAGTGGCTACGCTTGAGTTCATGCAGCAGCAGTCCAATCCGGCCAACAGGTTTATTCTCTACACCACCGAGGCGGAAAAATCTGCACAGAGCGCCCCGGCGCAAAACATCGAACGGGTAAACAGCCTTGTGCCCGAGCAGAAAATCCTCGGCTCGGCGCATACCGCCATTCTGATTCCGGCCGAAGATGAGTATTACGGTGTCGAGGGCGAATATGCAAGTTGCATACATTACTATCCGGAGCAAATGGATAAATATGAGGAATGCATGCTTCATCCCGAGAAGTGCTGGCTGGGCGAAGTGTTGCAGAAAAATCTCGATGCCGGCCTTCTGCGCCGCCTGATGTACAACCCGAATTTTGCCGCACTCAAAGTCTCCATCAAACAATTTATCGACAGCTTGCCGTGATCGAATGATAGTTTGTTGCTGTGTCCATTCGCTTGGAAAGGTTTTGTTACCCTTGAAATTGCATCAAACACGACCAATCTGTTTCACAGGGTTTTAACATAGAAGCACTAGCATCCTTACCGGGAGGAACGACGTTATGAACATTTTAGAGCTCAAACAGGTCGCACAAGCCATTGTCGCCAAACAAAAAGGTGTGCTGGCAGCGGATGAAAGCAGTCCCACCATCAAGAAGCGCTTTGACTCAATCAAGGTCGAATCAACGGAAGAAAACCGGCGCCGTTACCGCGAAATACTGTTTACCACTCCCGACATAGAGCGCAATGTAGGCGGCGTTATTTTATTTGATGAAACGCTGCGCCAGAGCACAAAAGAAGGGGTTCCCTTCGCGCAGTTGTTGAGCAGTCGCGGCATTATTCCGGGTATCAAGGTGGACAAAGGTGCCAAGGCATTGGCGATGCATCCGGGCGATAAAGTTGCAGAGGGTCTGGACGGTCTGCGCGAACGGCTCGCCGAATACAAACAGCTGGGCGCAAAGTTTGCAAAGTGGCGCGCGGTAATCGAGATAGACGAGCATAAAATCCCGTCCAATTATGGAATACGCGCGAATGCGCATGCACTGGCGCGTTATGCCGCGCTGTGCCAGGAGGTTGATCTGGTGCCCATCGTTGAACCGGAAGTGCTGATGGATGGCGCACACGGTATCGAGCGTTGCGAAGCCGTCACCTCGCGCGTGCTTGAAGCCGTGTTTGCCGAGCTGGATGCGCACGGCGTGGTGTTTGAAGGCATGCTGTTGAAGCCCAATATGGTGATTCCCGGCAAGAAATGCGAGCGCCAGGCTTTTGCGCAGGAAATCGCCGAGGCCACCATGCGCTGCTTCTATCGCTATGTGCCTGCCGCCGTACCGGGAATTGTGTTCCTCTCGGGCGGACAAAGCGATGTGGAGGCCACCGAGAACTTGAATGCGATGAACGCAATGGGCAAGCATCCGTGGGAAGTCAGCTTTTCTTACGGGCGCGCGCTGCAGGCACCGGTGCTGGCGGCCTGGAAGGGCCAGGAAAGCAATGTGGCCGCCGCGCAGCAGGCGCTGATGCAGCGTTGCAAGCTGAATGGGCTGGCGCGAGATGGAAAATATTCACGAGGCATGGAAACAGCCGGCTAGGCTATACCCAATCGTTCGCTATCCCTTCATAAGTTAATCATTACCATTGTAGGAGCCAGACTTGTCCGGCGATTGTTGTTTAAACTAATCGCGCAGTGAACTGCGCTCCTACAAGGGTAAGCTGTATGCGTTGTTGAGAGTGCTTTTTTGCCCTAAACTAGGTCATCTTTCTTTATCGCCTAAACCAGATGAATCCAGGCCGGCACACATTGATTTTCGCGCACCGCGGTGCCAACAAGGAAGCCCCTGAAAATACCCGCAGCGCCTTCGACAAGGCGCTAAGCTACCCCATCGACGGCATGGAAACGGATATCCAGCTCAGCCGCGACGCAGTGCCTGTGTTATGGCACGACCGTTTTCTCGCCAAGCTCGGCCACCCCACCAAACATATCGATGACTATGACTACAGCCAGCTGCAGGCGATGAACTTTGCGCAGCATTTCTCGCCCGCAGCCAGGCCGGAAGGCATTATGAAGTTGCAGGAATATCTCGATGCTTACCGCTCGCATACCCGTTTGCTGCTGGAAATCAAGAATCGCGATTGGGAATCACGCGAACGCCAGCACGACAAAGTGCGGCAGACGCTGGCGCAGGTGGGGCAGGTCAGCGACGATCGCATTATCATTTCCTCTTTCAATCTCGATAGCCTGATCTACGCGCAGCAGGTCAGGCCGGGCTTTCCGCTGGTTTACAATTTTGAAAACGAGCAAACGCGGGACGATGCCATGCAGGTGCTGGCTGTGCATCCTTTCCTGCATGGCCTGTGCCTGCCCATTGCATCGCTTGATGCGGCAATGGTCAAACTGCTGCGCGGGCTGAATAAAAGCATCGCGGTTTATACCTGCAACAGCGACGAAGAGATCAATACCGCGCTGCAACTGGGGGTTGATATTCTGATCAGCGATGTGCCGCAAAAGGCATTGCACATGCGGGATCAAAAGAATGAAGCGTGATTTTTCCCGGCTGAAAGAGGGACAGTTCGATCTGTTGATTTGCGGCGGCGGTATTTACGGCGCGTGGTCGGCCTACGATGCGGCTTTGCGCGGCCTCAAGGTGGCGATTGTGGAGCAGGGCGACTGGGCGGGGGCAACCTCGTCGGCTTCCAGCAAGCTGATACACGGCGGTTTGCGCTATCTCGAATCGTATGATTTCAAGCTGGTGAAAAAGGCCTTGCGCGAGCGGCAACTGTTGCTGCGCATCGCGCCGCATCGCGTGTGGCCGCTGCGCTTTGGCGTGCCGGTATATAAAGAAAGCCGCGTCGGCAGGCTGCAATTAAAGCTTGGCCTGATGATCTATGATTTCCTCGCTGCCAATTCGCTTCGACTCGCAGGCCCTTTGCGCAAGTTTGCGCACCATTATTTCAAGCGCCAGGCTTTTGCGCGCCGCTTTCCCGCGCTGGATACAACAGGGCTGAAAGGCGGCTTTACCTATAGCGACGCGCAGACCGACGATGCGCGCCTGGTGCTTGAGCTGATAGCGGGTGCCGTTGCAGCCGGTGCGGTGTGCGTGAATTATTGCAGGCTCAACAGTGTGACCGAGCAGGAGGGTCAGGTTACCGGTGCAACGGTGCAGAATATGCTGGATGACACTTTTACCGAGGTGATGGCGCAGCAGCTGGTTTATGCAACCGGCCAATGGTCGGCAGCGGCGGAGATGAGCCGCAGCTGGTGCCGCGTCACCAAGGGTATCCATATGGTGATGCCTGCGGTGCTGGCGGAGGAGGCCTTGCTGCTGACCGCGGCAGCCGATGGCCGTGTGTTTTTCATGATCCCCTGGTACGGGCTCACGCTGGTCGGCACCACCGATACCGATTATCGCGGTGATATGGAACGGGTCGAGCCGGACGAAAGCGATGTGGCCTATCTGCTGGATGCAGCCAATCACTATCTGAAAACTTCGTGGACAACTGCCGATGTGATCAGCAGCTATGCCGGGCTGCGCGTGATGAAGTGCAGCGACAAATCCTCGCCCTCTGCGGTGAGCCGCGACTGGGAATTGAAAACCGGCAGCAACGGTGTGCACTATTCGATAGGCGGAAAAATTACCTCGGCGCGTGAAGACGCGGCCTGCATTGTTGACAGGGTATGCGCCGAACTGGGCAGGGAGGCGCCTTGCGCAAGCCGCGAGCGTTTGCTGCCGTGGGCGCCGGATGAAGACTATGCCGCCTGGTTTGCAGCGCTCAGCGCCAAGGCTGTGCGGCTGCATGTCGATGAGGAAAGCGCAAAGTGGCTGCTACGCCGCCACGGCAAACGCGCGAATGAAATTTTGGCAGACATTGAAAATTTTCCGGCATTGGCGCAACGCATTACACCCGGTGTGCCGCTGATCTTTGCGGATTTGATTTTCTGTGCGAGGAATGAAATGGTGGTGCATCTCGATGATTTGCTGCGCCGTCGTATGCCATTGATTATATTGAATAAGTTTACGATGCCCGAGCTGGGGCGGCTGGCTTTCGAAGTCTCCACCGAACTGGGCTGGGATGACAGCATGATGAAGCGCGAACTGGCCTCCTGTTCCAAATACGCAGCCGCATGATCGCCGCGATTGCACTCGATCTGGGCAGCACCGCTATCAAGGCTGGCCTGCTGGATACGCAGGGCAATCTCGGCGGCATCGTGTCGCTGCCCGCTCCTTCTGTTGCAGTGGATGAGGGTCACTACGAATCTGATGCGCTGGCTTATGCCGACACTGCGGATCAGGTGCTCAAATCCTGTCTGGTTAAATCCGGTTTGGTTAAATCCGGTTTGGCACAAACCCAGGCATTGCCGCCACTGGGCTTATGCAGCCAGCGCTCGTCTTTCCTGATCTGGGAGCAGGCCAGCGGCAAGCCGGTCACGCCGCTGATCTCCTGGCAGGATACGCGCGGTGACGAAAGCTGCCTTGCATTGCAGGCGCAGGAGCCGCTAATCACCGAACTGAGCGGTCTGCGCCTCACCCCGTATTTCTTTGCCCCCAAGCTGCGCGTAGTGTTGCAGAAAAATCCCGCGTGGCTCGCGCGCTTGCAGCGAGGCGAGTTGCTGGCGGGCACACTGGATACCTTTCTGATCTGGCGCTGGACTGACGGCAGGCAGCATGTCACCGATGTGTCGATGGCTGCGCGCACCTTGCTGATGGACATACACCAACAGCAGTGGTCACCCGTGCTGGGCGAGCTGTTCGGCATACCGCTCAGCATACTGCCGGCGCTTATACCTTCCACCGCCTTGAATATAGCGCTGAACAACGGCCTGATCCTGCAAGCCAGTCTGGCCGACCAGTCCGCAGCACTGGTTGCCAGCGTCGGCAATGATAGAGACACGGCGCTGATTAATCTGGGTACCGGCGGATTTGTGATCCGCTACCTGGCTGACAATAATCTGGCAACAGACGGCTATCTGCGCACGCTGGTGTATCAGGATGGTGTCTCGCCCGCGCATATCGCCCTTGAAGGCACGCTCAATTCCATAGCCGCCGCACTGGCGCCTTATCCGGTGAGAGATTGCAGCGTTGATGAGCTGGCAGCAGAGCATGATATTTTTTGCCTGGCAGAGCCCAGCGGCCTGGGCGCACCATATTTTCGGAAAGATCTGGGTTTGCAGTTTTCACAGCCCATGGCATCGCTGACACAAAAACAGATCGCTTGCCTGTTGCTGGAAGCCATTATCTTTCGCGTGGTGCGCATCGTGGAAGACTTTCACCGCAATGCGCCAGTCAAACGTGTTTATCTGGCGGGCGGCTTGTCCGAACTGGTCAGTTTGCAACAGGGCATTGCGCAGTGCCTGCCGCAAACCGTGTTTCGTTTGCAACAGAAAGATGCCAGCCTGCAGGGGGCGGCGATGCTGGCCGCAGGGCAGAAAATTGCGTCCCGTCAGGATGCGGTTCTTGTGGAAAAATTTAATAGTAACAATAAATTATCTGAAAAATATTTGCGCTGGAAACAGTGGTTCGATGCATTGCTTGAAGCATGATTGCAGGCGGAGTGAGGGCAAAGAATAGTGGGCGAACCTTGTTAGGCGCAACGCTGCTGTGCTGGAAGAGGGTACGTTAGTAGTTGACTAAATAGCTCGGATATTATTACAATCAAAATAATTTCGAATAATCTGACAGGAAATGACATGAGCACCGAATTATTTAATGCTGTTCTGGCTGGCGATGTGGCCAAAGTAACCGGGCTGCTGAAAAGCGGAGCCGATTGCAACACTGCCAATGACGAGGGCGCCTCATTGCTGATGCTGGCTGCCGGAGCCGGCCATCTTGCGATGGTCGATATGCTGCTGATGGCAGGTGCCAAGGTAGATGCAACCGATGCGCGCGGCTGGACTCCCCTGATGAAAGCCCTGTTCAACTACGAACAGAATCGCGGTTTCCCTGATGTGGTCAGCAGCCTGATTGATGCGGGCGCGGATATCGAGCACCAGGTTAGTTATGGCACACGTCCGCTGATGATTGCGGCCGGTTATGGCGAGGCTGCGGTGGTGGACGTATTGCTGGCTGCCGGCGCGGATACGGGCGCGATGAACGAAGGCGGGCGCACCGCAAGAGTCATGGCAGAAACCAAGGACTATGTGGAAGTCGTCAACCAGCTGCATATGCATGATCTGCGCAATGCCGAGCCCAAAAGGGGCGCTTGCTCCACGGGTGCGGTCAGCAAGGCGGTTCCGGGCGTGAATGTCGTCAATTTTGTGCGCAAGCCGCTGCATTGATTCTGGAACTTGTTGCGGGTATTGCCTCTGAGTGACTGCTCTTTGGCGCTGCTTTTTTCAAATCACACTTCCATTGATTTGGGTTGAAAGCATCGTGCATTTGCTGCAAGATACAAGAAGTGACACGGAGGCTTTATGTCCCAACTTCTTAGCTTATCCAGGGCAGCGCGACTCGTAGGCGTAAACCGCAGCGAGTTGCAAAAACGTGTCAAGCAGGGTGAACTGGATGCCTTTGACGGCATGGTCACCATCGACAACCTGCTCGCCTCTTACCCCGGTGTTCAGCTGGAAGACAACACCGAATACAGCCGGGTTTTATTCATCAAGGAAAGAGCGTTTGGCAAGCGGGTGTATGAGCGCGCGATGCCCGATGTAGAAACGCTGGCCACCCGCGTCAACGAGCTGAGCAGGGAACTGACCCTGAGCCAGACCCAGGCCAGGCAGTTCAAAATTCTGCTCGACAGGCTGCACGCTAAATTTATCGACATTGAAAGCCAGTGCGGCACAGAAGCCAAGGACACCATGAACTCGCTAAAAAATTGGCTGACAGCAGAAGTAAAAGCCGCCATGGAGCCCGATTACCCCAACCCGCTTGCAGTGCGCGACAATGTGCTGCGCGTGATGGCGGCCCATGTAACCGTGTTGCCCAGCAACCATGATTTTTTTATCGATGGTCCCGATACCATACTGGAAGCCGCGTTGCGTGCCGGTATTCCGCTCAATTACGGCTGCAGCGGCGGCAACTGCGGCCTGTGCAAGGCCAGGGTCGTTACCGGCCAGGTCAAAAAAACCCGCTTTCATGATTATGTGCGCACCGAAGCAGACAAACGTGACGGCCTGTTTCTGATGTGCTCGAACACTGCCGTCACCGATCTGGTGATCGAAGCCGCGGTGGCGGGAGGGGTGCAGGATATCCCGTTCCAGCAGATTCCGGCCACGGTAAAACTGATCACCAACCTGACCCCGGAGATGGCCTTGCTGCATCTGCAAACGCCGCGCACCAACCGTTTGCGTTTTCTGGCGGGCCAGTCGGTCACGCTCACCCTGGGCAAATCCCTGAAAGCCGTACTGGCGGTTGCGAGCTGCCCGTGTGATGACCGCAATATCCTGTTTCATGTGCACCGCATGCCGGGCAATCTTTTTTCGGATTACGTGTTTAACCGCCTGAAAAATCATGAGGTGGTGGAGATAGAAGGTCCGCAGGGCGAATTCATACTGCATGAAAAAACCAGCCGTCCGCTTTATTTCATTGCGTTTGATATGGGCTTTGCACCGGTTAAAAGCCTGATCGAACATGCCATGTCGCTGGAAGCGGCCGAAGCAATCCATCTGTACTGGATAGGCTCAAATGACGGCAGCATTTATCTGCCTAACGTGGGACGCGCATGGGCCGATGCGCTGGATAATTTTCACTATACCCAGATGGTGGCCGATTTTGATTTGTCGAATCCTGCCGGCAAGCGCGGGGAGTCGCTCAAGGTTCTGCTGCAAGGCATGCTGAAAACTCATCCCGAGATGACAGGCGGGGATATTTATATCGCCGGGCCGCAAGCGCCCAGCCGGATTGCCGAGCAATTTTTCCTTGATCTGGGATTGTCCAAGACGCGGGTTTTCAGCTCAGACTAAGGCCGGAGCGGCCTTCCCGGCTGCAATGTTGCCCGCGACTTTAATTTGTAACTATTTGATTTTATTAAATATTTCATGCTGATGGCAGAAAGGCATCGGCATGAATATCCTTCATCGCCGCCCCCATCAGGAACGTTTTCTTTTTCGCCGCTTTCACCATATTGGGATTGCCGCACAGAAACACCCTCCATCCCGCCAGCTTCGCGTGCTCCTGCAGGGCAACGTCCAGCACATGTCCGCTGGCAATATCTTGCTGCTCAACCGGCTCGTCTGAAACGCAGGGCATATAGCTGAAATTTTCATGCTGACGCGTCAGTTGGCGCAGCGTTTTGTCCAGATACAAGCCGTCCACATTGGTGCTGCCATGATAAAGCCTGATGGGCCCGGTGTGGCCCTGTGCAATGGCATCCCGTGCAATGCCATAAAGCGGGGCAAGGCCGGAGCCGGTGCCGATCAGCAGCAAAGGCTGTGCGGCATTGCCCGGGGTATAAAAGCAGTCACCAACCGGCAGGCTGATTTCTACCGAGTCGCCGCTGCTCAGCTCGTGATGTATCCAGCTGCTCATGCGGCCATCCGGCACCTTGCGCACATGCAAGGTCAGGTGCTGATCTTTCGCCGGAACGCTGGCCAGGGAGTAGCTGCGGGCCAGCGAATTTTCCCCGAATAAATTGATGAACTGGCCGGATTTGTAATCGAGCGGCTGTTCGCACTGCAGGCTGACACCGACAATGTCGCTGCTTAATTTTTCGATGTTGCTGACCGTCGCTCTGACGCGCGCGGTTTGTGTGTCGGGCAAGGCCAGCTCAAGATCTTCGTCGGGATGACAGCAGCAGGCAAGAAAATAATTCTGCGCCTTGAGCGTGTCTTTCAAACCCTTTTGAGCGGCCCCGGGTGGCGTACCCTTTACCGCCTGCATCATGCAAGTCTGGCAAAGGCCGCTACGGCAGGAAGAGGGTACAGCTACCTCATGCGCAAGCAGAACATCAAGTACAGTTTCGTTTTCTGAGCATGTATAGGAGATATTGTTAAAAGTGAACTTGGACATGGGTACCTGTTGTATGGATTATTTTCCGAGAACGTCGTTACGGGTGGTTTCGCACAGTGCCGCAACTTCGGCAATGTGTTCCTTCGCTACATTCAGGTCGCTCAAGGTTGCGGCAAGGTTTTCAACAACGGCATCGAAGTGACTGTCGTTCAGGCCGCGTTGCACCAGATGGGCATGACCGCGGCGCATATCTGCCCCGGTGTAATTGTTGGGGCCGCCAAAGGCCATGGTCAGAAATGATTTCTGCTTCGCTGCCTGTTTTTCCATATCCACATCGTCAAAAAATCCGCTGATGCGGTCATCGCTCAGCACCTTGCGGTAAAAAATATCCACAGCCGCGTCTACCGCTGCTTCGCCGCCCAATTTTTGAAATAATGTCTGATTCATACTGATTCTTTCTCCGTGTTAACGCTTGAACATGTATATAAAGCACATGTTAATGGGCAAAATAACAGGGCGTAAACGCCCCGCTTGAGTTGTTGTATATCTCTATTGATGTATACAAAATGCATTTTATAATATGGGCTTCAGATTTGTCAAAAATAATTTTGTGCGGCTCTATAATGCAGTCTGGATTGCCAAATCAAATAAAATGCAACTTACTCAATACACAGACTTTTCATTGCGCGTGCTGATTTATCTCAGCCAGAAAAAGCCCGGTGAACTGGCAACGATCAGCGAGATTGCCGGGTTCTATGGCATCTCGCGCAATCATCTGGTCAAAGTTGTGCATAACCTTGCCACGTACGGTTTTATTCAAACCACCCGCGGCAAGAATGGCGGCATGTGTCTGGCGCGTCCCGCAGCGGAAATCGGAATTGGCGAAGTCGTGCGCCATACCGAGCCCAATCTGGATATCGCGGAGTGCTTCAACAAGGAAAACAACAGCTGTGTGATTTCACCCGTATGTGCGCTTAAATCGATACTGGACGATGCGCGCAACAGTTTTATGCAAACCCTGGATCGCTATACAATCGCTAATGCATTAAGCCAGCAGCATGGTCTCTCCAAAAAAATAAATATTGAATTTTTAAGGTAAGCAGCAAAGCAAATACCGGATAGAGGGCGCAAAATTTGAAACCACAAGATATTATGGATTTGCAACAGAGAGCCGTTCAAATCAGGGATGAGTCCCTGCAGTTTATCGAGGCATGCAAACAGCACATTCAGAAAGGCCGCAGCCTGAAAGATGAGACCACCCGCCTGAGTGAAGAAGCGATGGTGCTGAAGGAAGAGTGCATTGCAGACAGATGCAAATCGCTGGCCATTTTAAAGCTGCTTGACGATCACAAGGACATGAGCGGCAGGACAAATATCCCAATTGCCAGTATTGCCGAGGATACTTCCCTGGCGAGGGTGATGATAGAGGAAATCAAACAGGTTTATCTTCCTGAAGAAAACCCTTTAAATGAGCTGAAAACAAAGTTCCTGGACTTGTCATATTTGCCTGCCCGTTAAAGTCCTATTCGCATTGCCGGCATGCCAGGGTGGCACGAGCCAGATAGAGCGACAGCGCAAAGCCGGCCAGCACCCACGCAAACACCGCCAGCCCCGGCAAAATACCGAAATGCTCGATTTTTTCCGACAAGCCCGGTGCAAATATACGCGACAAACCGAGCAGGGCGACCAGCAGGCTGACACTGCCGATTGCAAAGCTCATCACGCGTGACGCAATCATCGCGCGCGTTCCCGATTGCCGGATCAGGCGGGCGGTGATCAGGCCGTTGAAGCCATCCGACACGATCATGCCGCAGGTAAACATGATGCCGAGGGCAAACGCATACATTTCCCCGTTCACCTGGTTTGCCGCCAGAGAGAAAAAGGCCGCCTGGCTCATGGTGTCGAATGACAGCGCAAACAGTGCGCCTATGCCGAGCACGATGGCGGGATGCCCCGACTGAAAGCGCATCCAGCTTTTCAGCCCGACCGGCCTGGCAAGCCCCGGGCGGCGACTGAAGGCGGCACGCAGGTTCAGCACGCCCAGCAGCAGCAGTGTCAGTATGGATACCGTTGTGCCAAAGCCTTCCAGCCAGCCGGGTACCTCAATTTGCGCCGGCATCAGCGCAATAGCGGCCAGCACGGTCGTGACCACCAGCCCGTGACCGACTGAAAAAAGCACGCCTGCCCACTTTGCCAGCCAGGGCTTGGTGCCGGCATTAAAGCGGGCAAGGCCGTCTATGGTGGCCAGATGGTCGGGGTCAAGTCCGTGCTTGACGCCAAAGGCAAAGGCCAGTGCAAACAGCGCGATGACATCATGCGGCATTTCCTGCATCATCTCTCCTTCCTCCAAATTTGCTGCGGTGCGTTAAGCGGCCGCTACGGCGGGCTCAAGCATCAAACCTTGTGTTTCAATAAAGCGGATAATAGTGTCCAGTCCCTGTCCCGTTTTCAGGTTGCTGAACACGAAAGGGCGCTCGACACGCATTTTTTTGGCATCCCTGTCCATCACCTCCAGCGAGGCGCCCACCATAGGGGCCAGGTCTATCTTGTTGATCACCAGCAGGTCGGATTTGGTAATGCCGGGGCCGCCCTTGCGCGGTATCTTGTCGCCGGCCGCCACGTCGATCACATACAGGGTCAGGTCGGATAACTCGGGGCTGAAGGTGGCGGAAAGATTGTCGCCGCCGCTTTCAATAAAAACGATCTGCAGGTTTTTGAAGGTATTGGTCAGGCGATCCACCGCCTCCAGGTTGATGGAGGCATCCTCGCGTATCGCGGTGTGCGGGCAGCCGCCGGTCTCCACGCCGATAATGCGCTCGGGTGCCAGTGCCTCATTGCGCACCAGAAACTGGGCGTCTTCCTCGGTGTAGATATCGTTGGTGACCACCGCGATATGGTATTTATCCCGCAATGCGCGGCATAAAGAAAGTGTCAGTGCTGTCTTGCCCGAGCCCACCGGGCCGCCGATTCCCACACGCAAAGGTTGTGATATTTCCATGATGTTCTCCCTTCAGGATCTAAAAAGTCTGCTGTACTGCGTTTCATGCCGGCTGCTGACAATCGCCAGCATGGGACTGAAATTACTCAACATGTCATCGTCCAGGCCTGACGCAGTTTCTGCCAGTGCCGGCAGTTTCCTGCCCAGCGTGGCCAAGATGCGCTGGCCGGCAACCTGGCCCAGCGGCACGCTCTTCATTGCCGCACTCACCTGATTTTCCAGCCAGCTCCACAGGTAGGCGTTTACGGCGGCATCAGGCGGAATATTCCACGCGGCCGCGGCCAGCGCAAATGCGCACGGAAAGGAAACTTCCTGCTGCGCGCGCAAAATTGCAATCTGCGCTTGCGGCAGCTCGTCCAGCTGCTCCAGCAGGCGCACCAGCGAAAATCCCATCTGCAGGGTTTCCGCGCGCAACTCCGCTGTTTCGCGCGAGCTGATAAAAAGCGCATTCGACGCCAGCGCCTGCGCGCTATCCTGCTGTTGCCAGGCCGTGTGCATTCTGGCCACCATGGGCGCTTCAAAACGGCTGACACCGGAGCAAAGCACATCGTCTATCCATGCCAGCGCGCTGGCGGCATCGTGCACAAAACGCGCTTCTATCGCGTACTCCAGTCCCTGCGAATAGCTGAAGGCACCCACCGGCAGCATAGGGCTGGAAAGTTGCAGCAGGCGCGGCAATGCCGTCAAGGACATCTGTGTCATGCGCGGCTCCTGAACTGGTGTATTACGCCGCCGTGACCGCCATCGCCATGCTGATGTCCGCCGCCATAGGCGCCGGCTTCGGGCTCAAACGGTGAAATTTCTTCGCTGACGGTTGCCCCCAGCCCGTGCAGCATTTCCGCCAGCACATGGTCTGACCCCAACTTGAGCCAGCCATCACCAACCTCTACCGGCACATGGCGGTTGCCCAGATGATAGGCGGCACGCGTGAGATCCTGCGGTGTGGCGCAGCTGACTTTGAGCACTTTTTCTGGCGCGGCCTGCACGCGTATCACGCGCCCGTCATTGCTTTGCAGATAATCGCCACCTCTCAACACCGTGCCGCGATCGAGAAACAAACCCAGCTCCTCGCCGGATGCCAGCCGCGTGCGCAAACGGCTTTTCTGGCGCAGCTCGAACGGCAAGACCAGCTCTTCATCATGCCGGTGTTGGGCCACGCAACGTTTTTCGACGAGCAGCATGGCTAGAATAAAAAGTAACGCTGCGCCATCGGCAGCACGGCGGCAGGCTCGCAGGTAAGCAATTGCCCGTCGGCCTTGACCTGATAGGTTTCGGGATCCACTTCCATGCCGGGCGCATAGTTGTTGTGGATCATGTCGGCCTTGCGCACCGTGCGCGTGCCTTTCACCGCCGAGAGTTTTTTCTTCAGGCCCAGCTTGTCACCTATGCCGTCATTCAAGGCCGCCTGTGACACAAAGGTGATCGAGGTTACTGCACAGGCGAGGCCAAAGCTGCCGAACATCGGACGGTAATGCACCGGCTGCGGCGTGGGGATGGACGCGTTCGGGTCGCCCATTGCGGCGGCGGCGATCATGCCGCCTTTCAGAATCAGCGAGGGCTTCACGCCAAAGAAGGCGGGCCGCCACAGCACCAGGTCAGCCCACTTGCCCACCTCCAGCGAACCCACCTCATGCGCGATGCCGTGGGTCAGCGCGGGGTTGATGGTGTATTTGGCGATGTAACGCTTGACGCGGAAGTTGTCATTGCTGGCGCCATCCTCGGGCAGCGGCCCGCGCTGTATTTTCATTTTGTGCGCGCTCTGCCAGCAGCGCATGATCACCTCGCCTACGCGCCCCATCGCCTGCGAGTCTGACGAGATCATGCTGAAGGCGCCGAGGTCATGCAGAATATCTTCCGCTGCGATGGTCTCGCGGCGGATGCGCGATTCGGCAAAGGCCACATCTTCCGCAATCGCCGCATCGAGGTGATGGCACACCATCAGCATATCCAGATGCTCGTCGATGGTGTTCACGGTATAGGGCCGCGTCGGGTTGGTGCTGGAGGGCAGCACATTCTGTTCGCCGCAGGCCTTGATAATATCCGGCGCATGGCCGCCGCCCGCGCCTTCGGTATGGTAGGTGTGGATGGTGCGTCCCTTGAAGGCGGCGAGGGTGGTCTCGACAAAACCGGATTCATTCAGCGTGTCGGTGTGGATCGCCACCTGCACATCAAACTCATCCGCCACGCTCAGGCAATTGTCGATGGCTGCCGGTGTGGTGCCCCAGTCCTCATGCAGCTTCAGGCCGATAGCGCCGGCACGCACCTGCTCGCGCAGCGGCTCGGGCAGGCTGGCATTGCCCTTGCCGAGAAAGCCCAGGTTCATCGGAAAAGCTTCCGCCGCCTGCAACATGCGCGCCATATGCCACGGCCCCGGCGTGCAGGTGGTGGCATTGGTGCCGGTGGCGGGACCGGTGCCGCCGCCCAGCATGGTGGTGATACCTGACATCAGCGCTTCTTCAATCTGCTGCGGGCAAATAAAATGGATGTGCGAATCAATCCCGCCGGCGGTGACGATCATGCCCTCACCGGCGATGATTTCGGTACCTGCACCAATCACGATATCCACGCCCGGCTGTATGTCGGGATTTCCCGCCTTGCCGATGGCGGCGATGCGTCCTTCCTTCAAGCCTATATCGGCTTTGACGATGCCCCAGTGATCCACGATCAGCGCATTGGTAATCACCGTGTCGGCCACTTCCGCCGCACAGCGCTGACCCTGGCCCATGCCATCGCGTATCACCTTGCCGCCGCCAAATTTCACTTCCTCGCCATACACCGTGTAATCCTTTTCCACCTCTATCCACAGCTCGGTGTCGGCCAGACGCACGCGGTCGCCCACGGTGGGGCCAAACATTTCGGCATACGCCTGGCGTGTTATTTTGAGGCTCATTTCAGCTCTCCCATTACCGCGCCTGCAAAGCCGTATACTTTTCGGTCACCGGCCAATTTAACCAGTTCAACCGTGCGTTCCTGTCCCGGCTCAAAGCGCACTGCCGTGCCGGCAGGGATGTTGAGGCGGTAGCCATAAGCCTGCTCCCTGTTAAAGGTGAGACCCTGGTTGGATTCAAAAAAATGATAATGCGAGCCTACCTGTATGGGACGGTCGCCGCTATTGGCCACTTTAAGCTTGAGCGTGTCGCGTGCGGCATTCAGTTCTATCTCGCCTGCTACTGTTCTTATTTCGCCGGGTATCATTGCAGCCTCTCAGATGATGGGTTGATGAACGGTGACCAGTTTGCTGCCGTCGGGAAAGGTTGCCTCTACCTGGATATCCGGAATCATTTCCGCGATCCCGTCCATCACATCCTTTTTGCGCAGCAGTGTTGCGCCATAGCCCATCAGCTCGGCCACTGTTTTTCCCTCGCGCGCGCCTTCCATAATCGCGGCAGAGATATAGGCAACCGCTTCCGGATAATTCAGCAGCAGACCTTTTGCCTTGCGCCGTTCGGCCAGCAGGGCGGCGGTAAATATCAGCAGCTTGTCTTTTTCGCGTGGTGTCAGTTCCATGGTTTTCCTTATGTATTCCAGATTCTCGGAATGCTCGCAGCACGGCCACAGGCGAACGGGCGCAGCACGCTCCAGACCTCGATAAAATATTGCTTCGCCATTTCTGACGAGTTGCCGAGAAAGCGTATAGCCAGCAGATTGCCGATGCGGGTAATGCCGCATATGCCCGCTGCATCACCCGTTACTTCAATGGCCCGCGCCCTGCTCAAGGCCTCGTCGCTGAATACAACGCCTGCCACGATAAACGTGCCCGCTACCGTCCTGTTTGCGAGGCCTGCCTGAGCCGAGAGCAGATCGTCGCCAGCATTGATCGCCGCGTATTCGCCCCAGATGCGCTTGCCCTGGCAATACACTTCCGTTTTCTGCCGCAGGCTGCCGTTGCCGAATTTTTCGCCTGAAGCGGTGCGGCCAAAGCACACAATTTCCCAGCCCATGTAACAAGCTCCGGCCTCAAGCTCAATACGGGTTTGCCAGTGCACATCGGCGCCATCAAACAGTATCGATTCCTGCGGCAACCATTCCAGCACGCTGCCCGCGCCAAGCTGAAAATGCAGGCTCTGGCTGGCATGGTTGCCGCTGCTTCGATACCACTTTCCCGCTCCGGGTGTCGTCAGCAGTGCCTGGCTGCCCGCACTTGCCGTGACGCCGATAGCCAGACTGTCACCGCCGGCCACACCGCCGGGAGGGTGCAGCAAAATCACATGGCAGACAGCGCGGCCTTCCGGATACAGCGCCTTTTGCACCGCCAGCGGCCCCTTGTGCTGGCGCTCCGCGAGGATGGTGTCCTTGCTCTCGTCCTGCGCAAAGCGCAGCCTGAGTGACGCCGCCCATCCTTCCTGCAAGCAGCGCTTGCTTGCCGTTTGCATCAGCGGTGTCGCGGCGTATCTTCATTCGGAATACCGGCAATCGGACATTCCGCGGTGCCCACCGTGCTGCGCGTAATCGCTTCCACCTGTTTTCTGGCGGCTTCGGGATCATTCACCCAGGTGCGATAAAACTCGTAGGGCATCTCGGCCACGCCCTTGTCGCCTTCGCCGGAGTTGATCAGCCCGGTGTAGCCTCGGTGCAGCAATTTGAACAGGTGATTCTGCGACTGGCCGTTCTTGCGCGCATCGCGTATCTGCGACACGGACAGCTCGGCATACTGCACACCATAATCTTCCTCGCCGCATTCGCCCAATGTTCTGCCGTCGAAGCCGATAATTGCCGAGTGGCCAAAATAGGAATACACACCGTCAAAGCCGGTTGCGTTGGCCACCGCAACATAGCTGTTATTCATGAAGGCCATCGCCTTGGCCACCAGCACCTGCTGATCTTTTGAGGGATACATATAGCCCTGGCAGCGCACAATCAGCTCGGCGCCTTTCATCGCGCAGTCGCGCCAGATTTCCGGATAGTTGCCGTCATCGCAAATGATCAGGCTGATCATCAGTCCCTTGGGGCCCTCGGACACATAGGTGCGGTCGCCCGGATACCAGCCTTCTATCGGGCACCACGGCATAATTTTGCGATATTTCTGCACGATCTCGCCTAAATTATTCATTAAAATCAATGTGTTATATGGTGCCTTATTGGGGTGGTCCTCGTGCCGTTCACCGGTCAGTGAAAACACACCCCACACATTGGCCTTGCGGCACGCAGCGGCAAAGATCTCCGTTTCTTCACCGGGTATCGCGGAAGCGGTGTCATACATTTCCTTTGCGTCATACATGATGCCGTGCGTGCTGTACTCGGGAAAAATGACCAGGTCCATACCGGGCAGGCCGATCTTCATGCCGACCAGCATGTCCGCAATCTTGCGTGCGTTGTCCAGCACTTCGGCCTTGCTATGCAGTCGCGGCATTTTGTAATTCACCACCGCCACACCGACGGTATCCTTGCTGCTTGAAATATCTCCGTGTCTCATGCTCTAGATCCTCAAAAATAACATCTTAAAAACTTAATCCACAGATTGCACAGATGAACACAGATTGAAACAAATGCTGATATCACTAACCCAATTTTTTATTGTTTTTCTAATCTGTGTGAATCTGTGAAATCTGTGGACAAGTGACTTTTCTTTCTTCAAACCGACAAGTAACCCTTGATCTTTGCCGCATCCACATCGCCGCGCTTGTCCTCATGAATGAAGCGCCCCTTGTCGATCACAATAATCCGGTCGGCAATTTCCATTGTGAAGCTCAGTACCTGTTCGGACACGATGATGGTGATTTCGCGCATTTTGCGAATCTCGTTCAGCACCCTGGCAATGTCCTTGATAATGGAGGGCTGGATGCCCTCGGTGGGCTCATCCAGCAGCAGCACTTTCGGATTGGTCACCAGGGCGCGGGCTATTGCCAGTTGCTGTTGCTGGCCGCCGGAAAGGTTGCCGCCCTTGCGGTTGCGCATATCGAATAGCACCGGAAACAGCGCGTAGATATCGTCCGGCACATCGCGCGTGGCCGATTTTTCCATGCCGGTCTTGATGTTTTCCAGCACCGTCATCGACGGAAAAATCATGCGCCCCTGCGGTACATAGGCGAGGCCGCTGGCAACGCGCTGGTAGCTTTCCTGGCCGCTGATATCCTTGCCATCCACCGTGGCCTTGGCAGCTTTGCTCGGCAACACACCCATCAGGGATTTGAACAGCGTGGTCTTGCCCATGCCGTTGCGCCCCATGATGGCCAGGGTTTCGTTTTTTTCGGCCTTGAAGCTGAGGCCGTGTATCACCTGGCTTTGGCCGTAACTTACTTGCAGATCTGAAATCTCAATCATTTTAATTCTCCCAATGTCAGTGACCCAGATACACTTCGATAACTTTTTCATCTTTCTGCACGTTGTCCATGGTGCCTTCCGCCAGAATTTTTCCCTGGTGCAATACCGTCACCTTGTGTGCAATTTTCTTGACGAATTCCATGTCATGCTCGATCACCACCACCGACCTGTTCTTGCAGATGCGGTTCAGCAAATCGGCCGTCTGGTCGCGCTCTTTCGCGCTCATGCCCGCCACCGGCTCATCCAGCATCAGCAGCTCGGGATCCTGCATCAGCAGCATGCCGATCTCCAGCCACTGTTTCTGGCCGTGGCTGAGCAAGGCGGCTTCCATGTCCAGATGTTCCTCAAGCATGATTTCCTTTGCCACCCGGTGCACGCTGTTCACCACGTCATCCGTGCTCTTGAAAAGCAGGCTGCCCCACACGCCGCGTCCCTTGGGGTAGGAGACTTCAAGATTCTGGTACACGCTCAGGTTTTCATAGATCGAGGGCGTCTGGAATTTTCGTCCCACACCGGCACGCACAATTTCGTGTTCGGATAGCGTGGTCAGCTCCCTGTTCTTGAACTTGATCGAGCCCGAGGTGGATTTGGTTTTGCCGCAGATCAGATCCAGCACGGTAGTCTTGCCTGCACCGTTCGGGCCGATCACCACCCTCAATTCGTTCCTGTCCACATACAGTGTCAACGCATCCACCGCCTTGAAGCCGTCAAAGGACACGGTCAGGTCTTCAATCGCCAGCACAAAGTCTGTATTGCTCATGCTTTTGCTCCTGTCGTTTTGGTTGGGGTTGCTTCGGCATCCGCTTTGGCAGGTTTGCCCGAAGAAAATATTTTCTGCATGCGCTCAGCCAGCCGGTACTTCTTCGCATACTTTTCATAAAGACCTGCCAGACCGTTGGGAAAGAACATCACCACCGCGATAAACAGGCCGCCCATCAGGAACAGCCACAGTTCGGGGTAGGTTTCCGAGAACATGGTTCGGCCAAAATTCACCAGCAGTGCGCCGTAAATGGCCCCGATCAGCGACATGCGTCCGCCCACCGCGGCAAAGATCACCATTTCGATGGAGGGCACAATGCCGATAAAGGAAGGCGACATGAAACCGACCTGCAGCGTGAACATGGCCCCGCCTATGGCTGAAATCAGCGCCGCGACACAGAAGATGAAGATTTTGAAGTTGGACACGTCATAGCCGGAAAAACGCACGCGTTCTTCCTTGTCGCGCATTGCCAGCAGCAGCATGCCGAATTTGCTGGTAATGATGTAACGGCACACCAGTATCGTGCCGATCAGCAACAGCCCGTTGACGTAATACAGGATGTATTTTGACGAGTCATCGCGAATATCCCAGCCCAGCATGGTCTTCAGATCGGTGATGCCGTTTACGCCGCCGGTAAAACCCTGCTGGCCGACAATCAGGATGGTCAGGATCAGCGCAATGGCCTGGGTAATGATGGCGAAGTACACGCCGCCCACTCTGCGTTTGAACATGGCATAGCCGATGATGTAGGCGAAGAGGGCAGGCACGATCAGCACGGCCAGGATGGTGAGCGTCAGGCTTTGAAACGGCACCCAGAACCACGGAATTTCAGTCAGCTGATTCCAGTCCATAAAGTCGGGTATGCCCGGCGTGGTTTGAATCTTGGTGCTGACGGGATCAGAGGCCTCAAGCTTGAGGAACATGGCCATGCAATAACCGCCCAGGCCAAAGAAGATACCCTGACCCAGGCTCAGGATGCCGCCGTATCCCCACAGCAAAACCAGGCTCACGGCGACAAAGGCGTAGGTCAGATACTTTCCCACCAGCCCCAGCCTGAAAAGATCCAGTCCCAGCGGCAGCGCGATAAAAATAATGGCGGACAGAATGACCAGGCCGATCAGCCCCTGCTTTCCACCCAACAATTTGCTAGTCAATGCGTTCATGAAATTCTCCTGTGTGCTACTTGCGAAGTTTGGCTGCAAACAATCCCTCGGGCTTCATCATCAAGATCACGACGATCGTCATAAGTGTTGCGACTTTGCCCATGGAGCTGGTCAGGAAAAACTGCAGTATGGATTGCGCCTGGGCAATGCCGAATGCCGAAGCGATGGTGCCCAGCACACTCGCTGCGCCGCCAAATACCACCACCATAAAGCTGTCCACGATATACAGTGAGCCGGTGGTCGGGCCGGTTGAGGCGATGGTGGTGAAAGCCGCACCGGCGACACCGGCAATGCCACAGCCCAGCGCGAAGGTCACGCGGTCAACCTTTTTGGTGTTAATGCCCACCGCGCCAGCCATCACCCTGTTTTGCACGGTGGCGCGCACGCGCAGCCCCCAGTTTGATCTGAACATGAACAGCAGCACGCCGACGGTCACCACCACCGCCAGACCCATCACAAATACGCCGTTGATCGGGATGTCAATATCTTCAGTGGGCTTGAACGAGCCCAGCAGCCATGCCGGAAGTTCCGCACTGACTTCCTTGGCGCCAAAGGTGGACCTGAAGATTTGCTGCATCACCAGACTGAGTCCCCAGGTCGCCAATAGCGTATCCAGGGGACGTTTATAGAGATGCCGAATAAGACCAAATTCGACAAGATAGCCAATTACAAAGGCAACAATAAATGCCGCAATAATGGCAAACACAAAATAATAATTGACGAGATCGAAGGCAACCGCCAGCTGTGAAAACAGCACCGTTGTATAGGCTCCGAGCGCCATAAATTCACCATGCGCCATATTGATAACGCCCATCTGGCCAAAAATAATTGCCAGACCCAGCGCCATCAGCAGCAACACACTAAACAGACTTAAACCTGAAAATCCCTGCATCACGAAAATATTTCCAATTTCCGCCATCGAGTATCCGAACATGATCGTTCTCCACCAGTAATAAATTAAGCAGAATTCAAACCTCAATGAGCTACCCGCAGCCCCTGCATGCCACGGGTAGTAACCTTGTTACTGGTAACCTTTGGGGAAAGGATCCGGCATGATCAAGTCAGATTCGTATACAACATCCGCCTGGCCATCCGCACGCCATTTGCCCACGCGCAGCTTGCTGGAAAGATGATGGTTCTTTTCAACCTTCACATAACCTTCGGGTGCGGTCTTCAGCTCATAACCGGGCAATGCTGCGGCAACCTTGTCCACGTCAAAACTGCCGGCGCGTTCAACAGCTGCTTTCCACAACCAAGGGCCAAGATAGGCAGCCTGGGTCACGTCGCCGATAACAGACTTGGGACCCCACATCTTTTTGAACTCGGCCACGAATTTTTCGTTGTTAGGATTCTTCAGGCTCTGGAAATATTTCATTGCCGAGTAGAAGCCTTCCAGATTCTCGCCGCCGATGCCAAGTACTTCGTCTTCTGTGACCGAGATCGTCAACAGGGTCTGTTTCTTGGAGTTAAGACCTGCCGCGTTCAGCTGCTTGAACCAGGCCACGTTGCTGCCGCCCACCACCGCCGCGTAAATCACGTCCGGCTTTTTCAGCTTGATCTTGTTGATCACAGAACCAAACTGGGTATCGCCAAGCGCCGCATACTCTTCACCCACAACGGTGCCACCGAGATGCTGCTCAATGTGTTTGCGCGCAATTTTCATTGAGGTGCGTGGCCAGATGTAGTCGGAGCCGATCAGGTAGTAAGTCTTGGCTTTTTTCTCTTTTGCGATCCAGTCCAGACCGGCGAGAATCTGCTGGGTAGCTTCCTGGCCTGTGTAGAACACATTCTTGGATTGCTCCAGACCTTCATAGAAAGTCGGGTAGAACAGCAGGCCGTTCTCTTTTTCGAATACCGGCAGGGCCGCCTTGCGTGAAGCGGAAGTCCAGCAGCCAAACACCGTTGCCACCTTGTCGCTTACCAGCAGCTTGCGTGATTTCTCGGCAAAGGTAGGCCAATCGCTGGCGCCGTCTTCCTGGATCACTTCGATTTTTCTGCCCAGAATGCCGCCCATTGCATTGATCTGTGCAATGGCCAGTTTTTCAGCCTGGATAGAACCCGTTTCGCTGATCGCCATGGTTCCGGTTGCTGAATGCAGAATGCCGACCTTCACTGTTTTATCAGTGACCGCCAGTTTGGTTTTGTTCACCGCGGCTGTTGAGGTATCGGCAGCCAAGGCGCTGTTCATACCGGAAGACAGCCCCATTACCAGTGACGCGCCAAGCAGCGCACCTGCTGTTTTAATGAAATTACGTCTACTAGTCTTGCTCATATTTTTCTCCTTTAAATTTGCACAGCTATCAAGTCACAATAAATTCCAAGCCAGCTATCACCCCAACCACGCTCATATCGAATTGCATATGCTCATTGCATCAGCGGCAATTTAGTTAAAGCAATAGGTATGCCAGTGATGCCGATTTATTTTTGTATTGCAGAAATTAGAAATTTATTTAACCGTTTATCAATCAGTTATTGAATGATGATTTTTGTGGGTGATTTTTCCTTTCCGGAATAATTCAGGATTACTTTGACGGTTAAAATATTTGGCAACTTATCCGTGCACGAAATTATTGCGTGCACTCTTAGTGAGCATGACTGCCGGCAGCTTGAGCAAGTGCAGATAGAAAGAGAAGGCTGGACCGGACATGTGCAGCATTGCCGTGTATTTTCAGCAGTCAAAAAAAACGGTCAATTTTTCAATTGACCGTTTACTCCTGCAAGCGGGCACAAGCCCCTTTAAGTTTCTTGATTACTACCCTGACTTTTACTGTATGCCTGCCTCAACTCTGCTATCAATGACCCAGCATCCATGGCCTGGCTGTCTTTTTTGTTTGCATTTCCAGTCCCCCGGTTTTGGCCATTGCCTTTCTGTCCTTTGCTGAAGGATTGGAGGTTTTGCTTGAGCAGGTATGCGCACCACTGCAACCACAACTGCTTCTGCGGGTGGTTTTGGGTTCGTGCGCTGACTTTTCGTTTCTCTCGTGTGCAATGCGCTGGTTGCTGCCCAATATCGCCAGACTGGGCGCGGTAATAATCCTGCCGCTATTTGCGCCGCAAATAGTGCATTGCGCGGGGGCCGATGATGCACTCATCTTTCCCCATGCTTCAAAATCACCGCAGGTATCGCACCGGTAATCATAGATAGGCATAAATTTCTCCTTGCAAATGGGTGATCACTTCACTGCCGTGTGTTATGGAAATGAAGTAATCCGTTCAGGTTGAAACGCTCAGGACGTGGATGCCAGGTCTGCCTTGCTGGTGACATGTATTTTCGGTCCGTCCGCATTGGGTCGCATATCAAAGTCAAAAATACCCATAGGCAACCACAGCGTTGCACACGCATTGGGAATATCCACAATGCCGCTGATATGCGCCTCAACGGGAGCCGTGCCGAGAATCGCATAAGCCTGTTCGCCGGTGTAACCGAATTTCTTCATGTACTCAATCGCATTCAGGCAGGCCTGGCGATACGCGACATGCGGATCCAGATAATATTGCTTGCCCTTCTCATCCACAGAAATACCCTCAAAAATCAGGTAGTCGTTGTAGCGCGGCTCCATCGGGCTGGGCTGGAAGATCGGGTTCTTTACCGCATATTTCTTCATGCCGTCCTTGATCAGCGACACCTTGATGTCGAGATAGCCGGCCATTTCAATCGCACCGCAGAAGGTAATTTCACCGTCGCCCTGCGAGAAGTGAATGTCGCCCATGGAGAGCCCGCCATTCTTTACATATACAGGGAAGTACACACGCGAACCTTTGGACAGGTTTTTGATATCGCAATTGCCGCCGTGTTCGCGCGGTGGTACGGTACGGGCCGCTTCCTGTGCCGCAGCCTTGGCTGCTTCACCTTTCATTCTGCCCATCAGCGCGGTATCCGCATAGGGAAGGGCGGCCAGCGGCGGCACACGGTCGGGATCGGTGCTGACCAGTTGGGCTTCGCGTTTATTCCACTCCGCCAGCAGCTCTTTTGAAGGCAGGCAACCGATCAGACCCGGATGCATAATGCCGGCAAAGCGCACATTGGGTATATGGCGCGAAGTGGTGTAAATGCCGTGAAAATCCCAGCACGCTTTGCGCGCGTCCGGATAATGCTCGTCCAGAAAACCGCCGCCATTCTGTTTGGCGAACAGGCCGGTAAAGCCCCATTCCGATTCGGCCAGCGTGCCGATGTCGAGAATATCCACCACCATCAGGTCGCCCGGCTCCGCGCCTTCCACACCGATCGGCCCGCTCAAGTAATGCACCTTGGTTAAATCCACATCGCGAATATCATTCGCGCTGTCGTCATTGCTGATTTGGCCGCCTGTCCAGTCTATGCATTCCACACGGAATTCATCCCCGGGCTTGACCATTGCCACCATCGGAATATCAGGATGCCAGCGGTTATGCAGTACATCCGATTGTTCTTCGGGTGACTTGTTTATATCCACTTTGATCAATGTTTTTTTCATGTTCATCTCCTTGCGTTAATTGCACAGCAGCTACCCGACGGAAGACCGAAGTCTCCCGCTCCGGGCTTTAGAAGGTATAGCTCACGCTTCCCACCAGCATGTTGTCCTGTTTCACACCCCAACGATTTTCACCGCCGATGATATAGCTGGCAGCAGCGTTCACATTCTTGGTGAACGGATAGCTCACACCAAGGATCAGGTGACGGAAGGCCATATCTTTTGCCAGCGTTGAGGCACCGTCCTTGTTGATGAACTCACCTGATTTGGTGTACTTGTAATAGCCGAGCGAGGCATTGAATCCGATGTCCATCGGCAGCTTGGTGGCATAGGTTGCGGTAATGTAGGTGTCGCCCTTGTTGGCATAGGTCGTGTCATTCAGGAAGGGCTGCACATTAAAGCCAAATTCCTTGTAGCTCACGCCTAACAGGGCCTCAGTTCCTACCGCGTCTGCCTGTGGTACATAGTTAAGATGCAACAGACCCACCTTGTAGCCTATGTCGCCGACTTTTCCCGCATAACCGCCATAGGTGTCGTGCTCAATCGAAGCGGCTTTGTCACCCAGCGTGCCATCAGCATAGGAATAGCCTATGGTTGCAAATGCATAGCCCAGGTAGAAGCCGCTGTCGTCTGAATAGTCGAGACCGCCTTGCAGCGATGGCTTTTCGCTTTCGGGCGCATCACCGGCTGCATTGCCTGATGCCGTGCCGGACACGGGTGCTGTGGTGCCATAGGTGGTGGTAATGCCGCGCAACACATATTTTGAAACCACATCAAAGTGACCGGTTACGGCTGCTGATGCAGATAATGAATTGGCCATTAGTGCCAACGCGCCAACCACTGCAACACTGCCTTTTAAATTGAACGACTTCATGAGTTGTATCTCCGTATTGGGTTAAATAAATTTTGACAACTGCAACCTGTCGAGGGATATTGAGCATGTTCTGTGCCAGAACATTCAGGCTGATTTGCTTATTTAAAAATACGACCGTATCTCAATCTGTTATCCATTTTTTTTAAAATATTTTTGTTTATGGTCTGGGCGCGAACTCCGCACTCATATCTCGCATCTCCTGATTTTGATGCACCAGTTACGATCCTGCAGAGAACCTGAAACGGCTTGAATGTTTTTTTTAGCACTGATTGCATGTGGTTCAAAAAAATATATATCTCGCTTAAGTACTGATAATACCGGTGTGCGGCAGGCTTCCTGGCCCTGTTTGATAATTCATGGCTTCACTGTTCTGGCACGCAAGTTGCTGATCAACTTTGGTGAGTTGAAGTTGATGCTTGGTACAGATGTCTTTAATCAGGAGAATGTGATGAATCGTTCCGAACTTTTTTTAAACCTTGCGCTTAAAAATAAATCACTGGATCTGGACACGGTGGAAGAAGCCAGCCGCACCCTGTTGCATGCAATTGCCACGGCGCTGAATGAAGGCAAGAGAATAGAGGTGCGCGGCTTTGGAAGTTTTAATTTGCATCTTCGCAAGGCGAGAATATGCCGCAATCCCAAAACCGGTGAATTGACCGATACACCGCCGCGACAGGTCGTCCGCTTCAAGCCGGGAAAAAAACTAAAGGAGTCGGTTAAGATATAAGCAAGTAAACCGAATTACCGGTTGACTTGCTCATTGATTGAACGACTTTTGCAACGAGCACTTTGAAATATTGAAAGATCTCCTCAAGGGAGGGAGCGTAGACGCACAGCGCTTATTGAACAATGAAAAATTTAAATCAGGAATGTTGCGCTAAGCAAAGAAGTTGTCAGCGTCTGGCTGGACAGTTTTACATATTCTTTAATTAATGATTTTAAGCGTGTTTGTGACTCAGGAAACACAAGCATCCGCTGTGGCCTATGTGACCATCCCGCTTGAGCAATCAGATAATGTTAAATAAAAAGACCAGGATAAATACAGGCGCAAGCCTCACCGGTCTTAATAAAGATTATGCCTTGCGCCACCTGTCCGGTTTGCCACCCGCAGTGTTGCGCACGCGCTCAACCAGAGGAGAGCCGCCATTGCCTAACTCGCGTGCGCGTGCAATTGCTTCCGCCTGGGTAGGCAAAACTGCACTGGCTCTTTCCGAGTTACCTTTTCTGACGGCGTAATCACCTGTTGGGCGTCGCTCTACATATAGCTGATTTTCGTTCATATAAACTCCTGTAAGTTGGTTGAGTATCTACGGGTAAAGGTAAAGTATGTCGCTTGATACACAGTGCTGACATTTAACTGAACCGTGGGCAGATCATCATCCTTCTGCAAATGTTCTTCTGTGCGTTAGGGCACAAAGCGCAAATTACAAATCCATGCTATGGATTTGCACTCTGAATTGTAATCAGGGTAATTTCCGGTGGCGCAAACAGGCGTACAGGGGGGCCCCAAGTACCGGTTCCCCGGCTTACATAAAGCAGTCGGTCGTTATCCAGCCGTGTGAGGCCGGAATGTACGCCGTATGCCAGCCATGGTAGAAGTCCAAACGGAAATATCTGGCCGCCATGAATATGTCCGGATAGTTGCAAATCGAAGGGCGTGCCAGTATCTACATCAGGCTGATGTTTCAGCAGCACGATATAGTTATTTTTTGCGACAGCAGCAGCGAGCGCCGCTCTGGCATCCAGCCTGGCCTCTTGTCCTGTTGCCTGTGAAGTTGGGTCATCCACCCCTGCCAGGGTAATGCTTCCAGCACTGGCCGCTTCTCCGCGCAGAACCGTGAACCCGGCTTTGCGCAGGAAGTTCAGGGAATGATCGAGGTCGACAATGTATTCGTGATTGCCGGTAATGGCGTACAGGCCACCCGGCGCTTGCAGGGTGCGGAAGCGATTAGCCAGCAAATTAAAATCATCGCCCTGGCCATCCACAATATCACCCGTTGCCACAACAATGTCGGGCTGCAGCCCCTGCAGTTTGGCGATTATGCGCTGCAGAAAGCCATCCCCCAGCATTACGCCGAGATGGAGGTCGGAAATTTGCGCGATGGTGACTTTGCCTGACCCAAGTTTGGGTGTGATAATTTTTACTTCTTCAACCTGTATCTGTCTGGCGGAAAAATAGCCATAGCCCAGTAGCCCGAGCGACAACAGACTGATGCTGAGCAAACCGTTTGTTGCATTCAATGGCCATTTGCAGGCAAGCAGCGCCGCAAGCAGTTGAGCAAGATCGAACAGCAGCGCAGTGCAGCAAAACAGGAATAAAAATCCCATCCACAGATAACTTGCCCAGGAAGTCAGCAGCGTTGCAGTGTGCAAGTTAAGGCGTGCGATCTGCCACAGAATCAACGGCGAGAGTGTCAGCACGAACCCCGCCAATACCAGTGCAGCAGCTAACCAAGCTGTATGCGGCAAGACCAGCCATACCTTGCTCAATGCATAGAGGTGCATGCTGCCGTAAATCAATAGCGCCACGCTCATGAAAGTCAGCATCCCGTGATCCTTGGTAAATTTATAATCATGTGCTAGCTTAAATGCAGCGCATAAGTCATGAATAACATGATGATTAGTAAAATAATTATATTATCCTCTTGATAAGTATGCATGGCGGCACCAGTTAATGACAGATATGATACATGCTGATTTTGTGTTAAATGTGGCTGGCGCCATATCTGCGGGATATTCACAATTTTTTAACTCAACTTTACAAAGAGGCTTGTCCATGAAAAATCAAATAATTGCAATCGCTGTAATGAGTGTGCTGTCAATTGTTGTCATCAAGCCGGCTTTCAGTGCAGGCAAGTCAACCGAGCCGCTGACAGTCAATATTAAACGCATGTCCTTTGATACAGCCTTGCGTATTGGCAAGGCTGCCATAGAAAAATGCCGCAAGGAAGGTGTGCAGATTACGGTTACCGTCGTTGACCGTGGCGGTCATGCGCAAGTTGTGTTGCGCGATACCCTGGCCATGGACGTTTCTATTCCGATCAGCCACAAGAAAGCATATACCGCGATGCAATTTAACTCTCCGACATCAGCACTTGAGACTCGCTTCCCCGGTGCTTATGGTGTACCAAAACTTGACTCCCTGTTAATGTCAGCGGGCGGTATTCCCATCAATATTGGTGGCAATATCATGGGCGGTATCGGCGTCAGCGGTGCGCCATCCGGTGTGACCGATGAAGCGTGTGCGACGGCGGGACTTGCCGCTGTGCAGGATGATCTGGAAATGAACTAATTTTCTAAAGGCCGGTGATCAGATAAGGGGGGCGGCAGCCCCCTTTTTTATTGGCGGAATTCGGTACAATATTCCTGAAGGGTCAGGCTTGCCCTGGATGTTTGCTCCCTGCACGCGGGAAGTCTACAATCAGGGTGCTTACAAATTGCCGCCAGTTATTCTCTGGCGGATGCTCGCCGTCTTTTTCGGAGAAATTCAATGACACTCTTGTTAAAACAGCTGTTTGCGCTGATCAGGCTGCTTAATTCCGATACGGCGACCAACCAGATCGCCGCCGGTTTTGCCTGTGGCCTGATACTGGGTTTTTCGCCCGTGCTTTCGCTGCAGACGCTGCTGGTCTTCATCTGTTTATTCCTGTTTCGCATACAGATCGGTGCGGCGCTGGTGTCGGCATTTTTCTTTGCCCTTATTGCGTGGCTGTTTGATCCCGTGTCGCATTGGGTGGGTTCCGCCATTCTGGAAGCAGAAGCACTGCGCCCCCTGTTTGCCGCGATGTACAACATGCCTGTGGTTCCGCTGACGCGCTTTTACAACAGCATCACCATGGGCGCCGGAGTGGTGGGCCTGTTGCTGGCACCGCTGGTGTTTGTGGGCAGCAGGCGCCTGATCGCGGTTTACCGGGTCAGCGTGGTTGAGCGCTTCAAGGCCAGCCCGTGGTGGAAAATGTGGGCAGGAACAGGTCTGTTTAAATGGTATGAAACCTATGCAAAAATCCGTGGATAACAGTTCGCCGCCAAAAGCGGCCGGCAAAAAGCAGGGCATCATCCGCTTTGAGGCGATTATTCCCTTGCTGCTTGTGCTCGCGCTGATCACCGCTTACTTCGCGCTTTTCTTTGATACGCACTTGCGTCGCGGGATTGAATACGCCGCGACGCAGGCGAATGGAGCCGAGGTGAATATCGGCAGGCTGAATACCAGTCTGTGGAAGGCCTCGGTCACGCTGTCGGATATTGCAATGACCAACCCCGATGTGCCGGCCAGAAACCGTGTGCAAATCGGCAGCATTCATTTTGCGATGTTGTGGGATGCGCTGTTGCGCGGCAAGGTGGTGATCAATGAAGCCTCTGTCAACACTGTGCAGATTGATACGCCGCGTAAAAATCCGGGGCGCGTTGTGCCTGCGAAGGTAAGCGGGGAGAGCAGGGAAGAGGGCATCACCGGCAAAGTGCTGGGACAGATGCAGGCGGAATTTTCCGGCAATGTGATTGGAGATCTTGCGGCCATCGCAGGCGGAGCAGATGCCGGCAAGCAAGTCAGTGCGATAGGGGATGACATCAGGAGCAGCGCTTATCTGGATGACATGCAGCAGTCGCTGGATGAAAAAAACAGGGAGTGGCAAGCGCGCATGACGGCCATGCCCCAGGCCGGGGAATTTGCTTCCCTGCAGCAGCGCCTGGGCAAGGTTAAGCTGGATAATTTTCAGGATCTTGCGCAGCTCCAGTCCTCGCTTAAAGAGTTGGAGCAGATACGCAATGAGTTTGACACGAAGTCAAAAGCGGTCAGCGAAACCGGCACCGCCCTCAATACGGAAACCGGCTCATTCAGGGCATCGTTTTCCGGCCTGGATAAAATCGTCAGGGATGATGTAAGCAGTTTGCAGGCAAGGATGCGTTTGCCGTCGCTGGACTCCAGAACCTTGTCGCGCGCGCTCTTCGGCATGGATATTCTGGGCAAGCTGCAGCAGACGCGCGGCTATATGGAACAGGCGCGCCGCTATATGCCGCCCGCAAAAGAGCGCAGCAGCGAAAAGAAACAGCAAGTGGCGGTGCTCAAGCGCGACAAGGGTCATGATTATGTATTTGGCCAGCCCAGCAGCTATCCTCCTTTGATACTTGATCTCAGCACCAATCAGGCCATGACGGGCCGCCCGATGACGGCCACGCTCAGGGGAAACTTTCCGCAGCAAGGCATCAGCGGAGTCAGGGCGTCATTGGTCATCGATCACAGAGCAACAGTGCCGCGCGAGAGCATGGAGATGGAAGTTGCGCGCTACACCATGGCGGGGCGCACGCTGGTCAGCAGCCCTGCTGTTGAGCTGGGTTTCTCCAAAGCCGACAGTGCGGCAAAATTTTCTGCCGAATTACGCGGGGATAATGTTGATGTGCGCATGAATAGCCAGTTCACTCACGTTGCCTTTGAAACCAATGCAAAGTCCGCTGTTGTGCGCGAGATGATTGCTTCCTCTGTGGCCGGTATCAATACCGTCAACTTCAATGCACAGGTTGCGGGAACCTGGTCCAGTCTGGATTGGCATATTTCCAGCAACCTTGCCGATGCACTGTCAAAAGGCATGCAGCGTTACCTTGGGGAAAAAATGGATGCGGCGAGGGCTCGTATCGAGGCGCAGGTTTATGAAAAAATAGACGCGAAGCGCAAGCAGCTGTATGCGCGTCAGGGCGACATTGAGGCGAACCTGAAATCCGGCCTGGGCGAGCGTCAGGCCCAGATTGAAAAAATACGTGCCGAACTGGATGCGGCACGCAACAAGCTGGAAGCACGCAAGAATGCCTTGCTGGGTGAGCAACAGCAAAAACTCAGGCAGGGTAGCGACAAGGCACTGGAGAATTTGCGCAAGCTGTTTTAAGCCGGGGCCGGGCTGGAATTGCCACCCTGATCAGATACCGTGAAATTATATAAGTATTTTATTTTATTGAATATTTTGCATTTTCATCGATGCATTCAGTATAAGGCCAGACTGGCTAGCCCTGCTGCTGTTTGCGCCGTGAAAACCTCAGCACCCGCAATGACCCTCCCTGCCGCATAGCCCCCTCTGCTCCTCGGTCAGGCGCAGGGTGCTGCGCACCGTCCCTGAGCTATTGTCGAACAGCACATTGAAGCGCGCCGTTGCATTCCATGTGTCGCAGTAGCGCCATTCCCATACCAGCTCATCGCGCCGCTCAAAATAGACAGTCCAGGCCGGATAGGCAGGGCCAAGTATGCGCAGCACTTCTTCCTTGTTCATGCCTGGCTTGATGCGTGCAAAGTATGTGTCAGTCAGCACATTCTCAATCTGCTGCAATTTTCCGTCCGTGCCTATGTTTACCATGTAGGTATTCAGCCCCATCGGCCCGCGCGGAAAAGCGAGTTGCTCCGAACCATCCGCATTCTGCCAGCGCATTGCCGGTTTCCCCAGAGTTTGTAACACGTCTTCGAGGCCAGCCTCACCCGGCTTCAGTTCATAGCCCAGGTAAGTGCTGCAGCCGCCAAATATCAAGGCAAAACAAATGCAGAGTATCCGTTTCATGATTCAATCCTCCTGTGGCGTACATCGCCGCACGCACCAGTCAGGCACAGAATTTCCCCCGGCTGCCTGATTGTTGTGCATCTGCTGGCAAAGGTTGATTCGTAATTTTGCGTAACACGATGAGTTGCCGATGTATTTTTATGAAAATATTTTGGCATGCTAATTGCATAGTTACTGGTATAGATTGCATACGCGATCTTCCATTGATCAATATGGAGTTGAGCTATGAACAAGACCAGGCGGTATAACATCATATCCAATTCGGATAGGGGCGGAGTCATGATCTTCGATGTGGAAACAGGCAGCGTGCAGTATCCTGTGTGCTGGCAGGACTTGCTTGCCTATTACAACTATCTGGTGGGGCAGGGGCGTATCGAAGAATCGCAAAAATTGCTGGCCGATAGCATGGCTGGCAACAAGCCGATTACCAGAATGCTGGAGTTTCTGTCCTCTCCGGCCGCTGCCGCTTGCCACTCGCGCTAGTCTGCAAGCGGGAAAGAGACAAGCGCAGTAGATCCGTTTACTGAACAGGTAAAGACGGGGTTAGGCTGTTCTGGCCGGGAACAATGCTGTAACTGCGTATGGGCGTATCACCGCGAAGAATAGTCAGCGTACGAATCTGCGACGTAGTGGCAAAATATTTTTCATAGGGGGCGGGCGAGTCGCCATCGCTCCAGACATATAGCCCGTTTTTTCCATTCAGCCCATGAGGCCGCTCCCACAAGTTAAACTGGCTGGGCCTGGCTGTTTCATCAGTCTGCACCGGCAGGGTTTCATGGGTGTAGTAAATCATTTCGGCACTCAGCTGGTGAGAGGGAGAAAGCGCAAATGCCATGTCGGGTTCTTTCATCAGTTCAGCGCCGAGTTCTCGCCAGCCGTAAAACCAGTTTGTGGTATCCGCGACAGCCAGTTCCCTGGAAAATTTGGCGAGTGGAATCACGCTGAATTTTGCATGCAGCGTGACGATGGACGATAACAGCAAGCTAGTGAACAAGGCTGTGTACCACAGTGCGCGGCGTATTTTTGAACTGCTGTCCAGCAGATATTTTGCGGCCAGTATGCTGAACGTAAAGTAAGCGAAAGCCGGCCAATTGGGACCCGCGAGTTTCTTTAGGGAAGAGATGCCAAAAAATACAATGACCGGCACTGACGTGAGAATTAAAAACAATATTGCTTTGTCCTTCCTGAACAGCCAGGCAAAAGCCGCATAGATGCCAAGCAGCCATGCAACAGGCCCGATGAGCAGAAGCTGCCCGGCCGCATAGTCGGCAACTCTGCCCAAAGAATATTCCTGACCACCGAGACCGTGGCCCAGCTGGAAGACAAATGAAATCCATTCGTGACGGCTGTTCCAGTACACAACGGGCACAAAGCACAGAAATCCCGCAAGCAGCGCAAGATAGGGATGGATGGTTTTCAGCCAGCGGCGATCATCGCTTAATAGCAGATAGATAAAAAGGCAGGGCAGCAGCAGGATGGCCGTGTATTTTGACAGCAGCGCCAGTCCGAATGTCAGCCCGAGCGCATACCATAGCCAGATTTTTTTCTTTTCCATGATCTGCCAGAACAGGTAAATACTGAGTGACCAGAACAGGAACACCGGAATATCGGGTGTGATAACGATCAGGCCCATCATGGTCATGGGGAAAACATTGAATAGCATGACGCTGCCCGCCGCTACCCGGCTGCTGCCGAACAGCTGCAGCGCAAGCCGCCACATCAGGATGCTGGAGAGTAGCGTAACGATTGTTCCCGACAGCCTTACCCATAATTCCGCATTTGAAAAGAGCGTGGTAAACCAGATGAAATAGGCCACCATGGGCGAGTGATCAAAGTAGCCGATATCCAGCTTGCGCGACCACAGCCAGTAATAGGCTTCATCCGGGTGCAACTGCAGCCCCGCCGACAAATACAGGCGCCAAAGCGTCAATAGCGCAACAAAAGTAACGGTATTTCGGGTATTAAAAATTTTGTCCATAGGTATGCTGGGGCGGGTAATGGTGCAGGAAAGTTTGTTCGTTATGGGTGAATGCCGGGAACCAGATTTTATAACTTATTTACCTGAATTCAGTCATTTGATCTTTCTTTATGACTGCCTCAGCGTGATTCTCCCAGTCGGCTAGCGGATTAAGCAATATTGAAATGTGGATGTTCCTGTTATGATTAAAACATATTTTATAAAAATAAATGCAGGTTGCTTATGGCAGTGAAATTGCTCGGGCGTTATGACGTTGTGGATGAACTGGGGCGCGGGGTGCGTGGCACCGTGTATCTTGCCAAGGATACACGTCTGGGCAAGCAGGTTGCGATCAAAAAAATCGGGGCAGGCACCACCGTGCAAAATGAAGCCATCCTGCGTGAAGCGCGAGCCGCCAGTAATTTGCACCATCCCAATATTGTTTCGTTGAGCGACCTCGGCTCTGTTGAAGGCATTGTCTATCTGGTTTATAACTTCGCAGAGGGTGAATTGCTGGCGCAAATGATCAGGCGCGCAGGCACCATTCCTGCCGCCAATGCTGTGCAAATCGTGGCTGATGTGCTGGAGGCGCTGGCCAGTGCGCATGCCCAGGGAATTGTGCACCTTGATATCAAGCCTTCCAATGTGATGATTTCACCAAGCGGCCATGCTTCTGTGATGGATTTCGGCATCGCCAGCGCAATTGCCAATTCGACGAATGTTGTGGCCAGATCGGCCCTGTATATGGCGCCGGAAATAAGCAGTACAGGGGGCGGCGAGCTGCGTTCAGACATTTACTCAGTGGGCATCATGCTGCACGAAATGGTGACAGGTTTGCCTTTCCTTGAAGGGGTCAATTCTGTCGCGCCTTCAGAAAGCAAAGTGAAGCCTGATGGCAGGCTGGAAAAAATTATCCTGAAGGCGACCGCACAAAAAGCCGCAAACCGCTTTACCAGTGCGCTGGAAATGCGCCAGACCCTGCAGGAATATCTGGATGCTGCCAGCGATGCTGCGTCCGGCGCATCTGATGCAGACGTGGCCAGCACCCTGCGTTTTTTGCTGCGGCGCATACGGAACAAGAGTGATTTTCCGGCGATGTCGGGCATCATCAACGAAATCAATCAGATTGTTGCGTCAGAAACAGAAGAGACAAACAAGCTGGCGCAAATCATTCTGCAGGATTTTTCGCTGACCAATAAGCTGCTCAAGTTGGTCAACACTGTTTCCTATTCGCAATTCGGCGGCAAAATCAACACCATCTCCAAGGCAGTTTCCATACTCGGCTTCGAGACCGTGAGAAATATTGCTATGTCTTTGATTTTATTGGATTTTTTGCAAAACAAGTCACAGGCGCAAGAGATGAAGGATGTGGTTATTTCATCATTTTTTTCCGGCATCGTGGCGGTGCAATTATCAGAAGGCAAGAGTGCCCAGGAAATTGAAGAAGCGATGATTTGCGCGATGTTTCTGAACCTCGGGAGGATGCTGACTAAGTTTTACTTCTTTGACGAGAGCGAAGAAATCGTGCGCATCATGGAAAGCAAGGGCCTGGACGAAAATCAGGCCGCGTCGGAAGTGCTGGGCATTTCATATAACGAGCTGGGTATCGGTATTGCGAAATCGTGGAATTTTCCCGCAAGCCTGATAGGCGGTATGCAAAAAATTGCCGGCGACAAAATACTTGAGCCGGAAGACAATTTCAGCCGCCTGAATGTGACCGTCAATATGGCAAATGATTTGTGTTCAATCACGACCTTGAGCGATCCCAAAGTCAAGGAAGAGGCGCTGGATAGAATAAAAACACGTTATGCGGGTGTTGCCGATGCCTCCGGGGAAATCCTGTCTTCCGCGCTGGAAAACGGCTTGCAGGATCTGTCGCAGCGCTCAAAAGTGCTGGGGCTGGATACCTCAAAAAGCCCGATGGTAAAAAAGATACATGTATGGCTGGCCCATGTTGTGGAACAGAAACAATCCGGTAGCGGCAGCAAAGCTAATCTGGACGATGAAGGCTCGCTGCAAGGTGCGGATGCAGAGGATAAACTTGATACCGGAGTGCTGCTGCGAGACGGCTTGCAGGATGTAACCAATACCATGAGCGGCGAGTACAAATTGAACGATGTCTTGCAGATGGTGCTGGAAACAATTTATCGCGCGTTTGGCTTTAAACATGTGATGATTTTCAGCCGGGATGTGAAGAATAACAAAATGGTCGCGCGTTTCGGTTTTGGCGAAAACATTGCCGCCATACTCCCCGGTTTTCAGTTCTCGCTCAACTTCGAGGCGGACGTGTTCCATCTGGCGATAGCCAAGGGGCTGGATGTCGTGATCGAAGATGTGGGCGCCGCAAACATTGCCAATAAAATTCCGGCCTGGCATGGCAAATCAGTAGAGTCCAGATATTTTCTGCTGCTGCCCATGCTGGTAAACAGCACCGCTGTGGGCCTGATCTACGCTGATATGCTGGAAGCAAAAAAATTGCAGATTGACCCCGCTGAAATGGCGCTGCTGCGAGAGTTGCGTAACCAGGCAGTGCTGGCAATCAAGCAAAAAACGCAGGGTTAAGTTTGCCCTGAAAATTTTCGCGCACTGCTGATTGCCATGGCGCTTGCCAGCAGCGCAGCCAGCGGTGGAAGCCAGAAATCAGGCGACGCCATCGCCCACAAAGTGGCGCCGCTGATCAGGCACCACATCACAGGAATCGGAAGCAGCCACCACGCCGGACGCACACTGCCAAGCAGGATGATAGCCAGGGTGGCCAGCGCAGTGGGGTCGGGTGCCATGCCAAATAGTTCCGCCTGCGTCCAGCTTCTGCCGGGCAACAGGGCAAGCAGCGGATAAGCCAGCAGCGCAAAAACAAATAACACCATGCCACTGCGCCCGCTTTTGTTTCTGGCCTCCGCCATGCCGGGCGGCTGCCGAATTACACCCAGCCACAGCAGAAGCAGGGCTTCCAGTGCAAAGGCCGCAGCGTAATAGCTGGCGGCCCAGTTGATAGACGCGTAACGCTGCCAGTGATACGCCCATGCAAGCCACAGCCAGCACAGGGCAAGAATAACGGCGATTGCCTTGCGCGCCTGGTCGCTGCCATTACGCAACAGCAGCAAAACAATCATGCCGAGCGCGAGCGCAAAAATCTGCAATGGCCACCACTCAATGTTGTACAACTCAAATAAACGGTAATAGGTGCTTGGCGAAAACAGCAGCAGATCGCGCAGGCTGTATGTCCACCATTCGCTCATGACAGGCTGTCCACGAACGCGGCCATGCGCGCGCGCATGGCCTGGTCAGGCAGTCTTCCCGATGCCGTACCCATATTTTCCAGCACGTGTGCAACACGGGTGGTGGCCGGAATGGCGCAGGTTACGGCGGGATGTGAAATGACGAATTTGAGCGCGAACTGCGCCCAGTTGCTGCAATCGATTTCAGCCGCCCAGGACGGCAGCGGATGGCGCGCCAGGCGGCGCAGCAGCGCGCCCTGCTGGAACGGGCGATTGACAATCACCGCGATGCCGCGCTCCAGCGCGAGCGGCAGCAGGCGCTGTTCGGCTTCACGGTCATACAGGTTATAGGTGAGCTGAATAAAATCCAGCGGCTGGCTTTTCATCAACTGCTCCATATCGCCATGGCGGCGTCCGTGCGAAGTGGTAATGCCCGTGTAGCGCAACCGGCCGTTTGCCTTCATTGTGAACAGTGTGGGCAGATGCGCTTCCCATGACAGCAGGTTGTGCACCTGCAGCAAGTCGAAACGCGGAATGCCCCAGAGCTGCCGCGACTCCTCCATCTGCGCACGGCCTGCGTCTCCGCCGGAAACCCATACCTTGTCGGCTGCAAATAGCGCTGCCGGCCTGCCGATTTTTGTCAGGCCATAGCCGATCACTTCCTGCGCCGAGCCATACATCGGCGAGCTGTCGATCAGCCTTCCGCCCGCCTGAAAAAAATTGCGCATCACCTCGGCACTGGCATCGCGCGCGGCTTTGTCGTTGCCAACATTGAAAGAGATCCAGCTGCCCAGGCCAACCAGCGGCAGCGCCTCGCCGCTGGAGGGAATCGCCCGCGTGGCGGGCTGGCTGTGCCGAGTTAATCCCGGCAGTGCCACGAGCAGCGGGGATGCCGCGATCATGCCGAGCAGGCGGCGGCGTGAGTTATTCAGGGGAGGTGTAGTTTTTGCCGGGGTCGTCATATGGATACTCCGAAATGATTTTCGCGCTGAGTTGAAATGATAGCGCTATTTTCATGCAGAGCGGCAGCGGGTTTTAATGTGCCTGGTTAAAGGCAGATGCTGTTTGCAGGCAGCATTACCGGCTCCACGGAGTGCGGAATTTTTTGCGCCGGTTGAGCTGGTAACTCGCGAGGATAAACAGGATGATCAGTCCAATAATGAGTACGGGTGCCCACGGGCCAAATGCCGCAGCACGGGTATACAGGCCAAACAACAGATAGGCCCAGCCTGCCATGGTGAAAAAATTGCCGGCGATCACAACCGACAGTGTCAGCCACGCGGGAAAGCCGAGCAGATACCCGATCGCGCTGCCCACTATCGGCCCCGTCATCCAGAAGGGAATCCACACAAACAGAAACAGCCCGGCAATACCGTAGCGGCGCACCTTGTCCTGATGGCGCTCGGCGGCTTTGCGGGTGTTCTCCAAAAAGCGTCCCACGACGGGGAATTCCACCAGTTTTTGCATGCTTAAAACAAAGATGGGATAAAACAGCAGCACCATTACGGTTTCAGTCCACATGTTTACCGCGATCACAAGGATGTGGCCGTAACCGGCGGTATAGCCTATGGACATGGACACAATGGTGCCAAAGGCGATGTTGGTGAAGCTCATCGCGCCTATCATCTGCGAAGTTTGCGGTGACCAGAATGCGACCAGCCCCATCACGGCAAGACCAATGAACGCGCTGGCAATACCCAGCAAAAAAATGTGTCCTTCGGTCGTCCTGAAAAACTGGCGCCAGACGGGCTTGAACAAGCGTCCTGCAAGCATGCTGAGTTTTGAATTTTCCTTATCCACGGCCACAGTATAAAGTATTCAACAGATTCATGCGGACAGGCTATCGCGGGATGATTGGAAAACCAGACCAGCTCTGCTAATGTGCGGTATTTTATAAAAAAGCAGTCATGAGGAAGGGGAGCAGATGTCGAACGAACCTGATAACAATTCTTTAAACGCGGCAGAGGACATGCCTTTTGTCGCACCTTGCCGCACGCTTGAGCTGCATGCCCCCTTTCGCTGGCTGCGTCTGGGCTGGAGGGACTTGACCCGTGCACCACACTTGAGCCTGATCTACGGTCTGGCGTTGATGCTGTTAAGCCTGTTGATTAGCCTGTTTACCTGGCGCTATGGCACCGTGGCCTTGTATATCGGCCTGGCAAGCGGGTTTATGTTTGTCGGCCCGGTTCTGTCTGTGGGTTTGTATTCCATCAGCCGCCAACTGGAAGAGGGGCGCAAGCCCGTGCTGGGCTACTGCATACGCGAAGGCCAGCATCACCTGCGCGAGCTGCTGGTACTGGGCCTGATCCTGATGGTGGTGCTGCTGGTATGGGCGCGTGCCGCTACCATGATGAATGTGTTCATGCCGATGCAGGCCAATCCGGGCTGGCAGCAGATGGTGCCGTTTTTTGTAATCGGCAGCATGGTGGGCGCGGTGTTTGCGGGCGTGGTGTTTGCCGCCAGCGCCTTCTCGCTGCCCATGATCATGGATCGCAAAGCCGATGCCATCACCGCCGTGATCACCAGCGCCAATGCGGTATTGCGCAACAAAAAACCGATGCTGCTATGGGCCGGAATCATCGTGCTCACGGTAATGCTGGGGTTCGCCACTTTCCTGATTGGCTTTCTGATTCTGCTGCCCATCATCGGCCATGCCACCTGGCATGCCTACAAAGAAACCATAGATGCCTCAGCGTGGGAGAAGAACAGCCCTGCAGAGGAGGGGTGATGGATGGTCACTTCCTGCCGGCCGAAGCGCACAGGAAATATTCACTCGGCGATTTTTGAGATGGGGCTGAAAGCAGCAGACGCCGTGACTTCTTGCGGCAGCAATATATTTCATCTTGAAGCCAAATCTTTGATTGAGCAGAAGCTTGAATAGGACTAGTATCCACGGCTTCTTTGCCCCGCCGCCTGCCAGATGATGTCCCCTGAATTTATGCCCCAAATTGCGTCCTTTGCCACTGCCATAAAACGCCGCGAACGCCTGCCCGTGGTGAAACTTGATGCATAAGCCGGATAGCAGAACCGTAGTCCATCCTGCTTCGGACACAGCGGCAGCAGGGGAGCTAAAAATGAGAGCAAAGCGTTCCAGGGTTCTTCGTATCGAAATCGCTCCCTGGACGATGCTTACCCTGTTGCTGGTTGTTATCGGTTTGTGGTTGTTCATACGCTTGATACCCGTCGTGCTGGTGCTTGTGGTTGCGCTGATGATCGTCGGCACGCTTGCCCCCGCTGTGGCGTGGCTGGAAAAACGCAAGGTGTCACGGGGAGCCGGGATTGCGATTGTCTTCTCTGTGTTATCTATCCTGACAGTGCTGGTATTTGTTCTGACGATTCCCGAATTCGTGAATCAGGTTAAAAGCCTGATCGAGATGGAGCCGGTGCTGCGGGAGCGGCTGGCAAAATGGCTGGACGATTCTCCGCTGACCTCAAGTCTGGCTGTAGCCTTGCGCCATGTGGAGTATGACGAAATCTTCAGGTCTTCTGCCGCAAGTGTGCTGACTTTTTCCACCAGTCTGGTTAAGGGGATCGCCTATTTCTTTGGTGCAATTTTCCTTGCCCTGTACATGATGCTGGATCGCGACCGGCTGCGCGGTGCGCTGTTCGCGGTGGTATCACGCTCGCAGCATATCCGCCTGTCGCGCATACTGGTCAATCTTGAAACCATCGTCGGCGGCTACATCCGCGGTCAGGCGATCACCAGCGCGATGATGGCCGTGTTCATCTTTGTTTTGCTCACCGCGTGCGGCATTCCCAATGCGCTGGTCATAGCCGTGTTTGGCGGCCTGGCCGATGTGCTGCCGTATATCGGCATCTTCCTCACCATGGGGCCAGCCGTGGTTGCCGCCATTCCATTTGGGATGGTCATTGTGCTGGTGGTCTTTGTGCTGATGCTCATTTATGAAGAATTCGAAAGTCGCGTGCTGGTTCCGCTTGTATACGGACGCGCACTGCGGCTGCCGTCATCGGTGGTAATGTTTTCGCTGATTGCCGGTGCCACCCTGTTCGGCATTATCGGTGCCCTGCTCGCGCTGCCGCTGGCGGCCGCGATACTGATGCTCATCGACGAATTGCGGGTAGAGTTGCCCGGCGAAACAGAGCAGCCTGCGGACACCGTGATTCGGAAAAAGGATGAGTCTGGCGAACGCGAATACACACGCAGAACCGAAGGCATGCCGGCAGAAGAAGCCGCGGCAATAGCCTTTAAAATGTCGGATGACCGGAAAAGGGCAGAAAAAAATTCAAAGCCCTAAGCTTGTGAATTGTTTGCACACTCTTTGATAAAGAGAAACATCTGAGCCGGGCTGTACTTATTTTTTCAGCTTAAAATCCGGCGAATAGTGCTTGGATAAACGGCTTAATACAAATTTTCCTTGTTTTCACAAACCTTGATGCCATCAACCGGGGATACAAAAACAGGGTAGGTGTTGATTTTATTTTGTGCGCCACGGGGTGTTTTTTCAAACAGTGAAATTTCGCACTGATTATTTTTTGTTTCAAGCTTTAAAGTGTACACGTTGCCCCTGGTCGCATAAAACATGCCCGCTTTCTTGCATTTGGTTTGTGCATCGGCTCTTGATGCCTGAAAGAAAATATCCCGATTGCCCTCAATGTCCAATGTGACGTCCTGATCGGCAGCGGCTGGCAGCAGGTTTTTTGACAACTGCCCGCAGCCCCGCTTTGCCTTTGTTGCCAATTGCACTGATCCGTCCAGCCACAAATCCGACAGTACAGGAACCATGACCGCGGTGTATGTGCCCGGCTCCCTGACGATGGCCTGCTTGGTACCTGAACAGGCGCTCATTACAATCGCTGCTGCGAATAAAATGAAGATAGTGCGGATCATGATTTTTCCTTTTGATTAAACATTAAGCTTCCAGCGAAGTACGCATGCCGGGTCTTTCCTTCATGCGTGCAAACCAGTTGTTGAGATCGCCATGCAAGGCACGCCAGCCCAGCTCGGGCAGACGCAGATCAAGATACACCAGCGCGCTGGCCAGTGCCAGATCGGCCAGCGTGATGGCGGTTCCCTCGCACCATTCCCGCTTGCCCAGTTGCGCTGCCGCATGCGCCAGAGCACGGCTGATTGCAGTGCTGTGCTGCGCGATAATGTCGGCCTCCTGTTTTTCTGCGGCTCGCATGCGCTCGTTGCGCACCACCACGGCCGAATCCATCATGCCGTCGGCAAGCGCCTCCCACCGCTTCACGCGCATTCTGGCCAGCACATCGTGGCGCGGAATGAGCTTGGGTGTGTCGTTCAGCGTGTCAACATATTCGGCTATCACCGTAGAATCAAATATACAGGTTTCATCATCCAGTATCAGCGCCGGTATGCGGCCCAGCGGATTGACGCGCGCGACCTGACTGCCCGGGTCGCCGGGTGCATCAATCAGATAGGTGTGGGGGATGTTCTTCTCCAGCAGCACCAGACGCACTTTGCGCACATAGGGACTGGTGTTGGTTCCTAGCAGTTTCATCATTTCTCCTGTAAGAGATAGTCGTCAGGGACGCTTGGTTTTGCAGCTGGCTATAGTGTGTTTGCAGACCTGCGGCAAAAGCTAAAATATTCAATAAAATCAAATACTTATAAAGAAATAGGTGAGCACATTATTTCCCGGCTTGAACCGGCGTTGAGGTACGATTGTTTTGTTTTGAATTGTTGTCCGCAATTGAGTTTGCATGATGGAAGAAAATTATTCAATCACTTTGTTAACCTTTTTGGGCAAAGTCAGTTCGGCAATCAGCCCGCCGTGAGGCGCATTTTTAAGGCTGATATTTCCCCCCTGTTTAATTGCCATATCCCTCGCAATTGAAAGCCCGAGTCCCACGCCGCCAGTGTGCCTGCTGCGTGAATTTTCCAGCCGGTAGAAGGGTTTGAATACTTCCTCCAGTTTTTCTTCAGGGATGCCAGGGCCGGTATCATGTATCGATATCGTGACGATATCGTCTGATTCGGTGATCAATATTTCAGCTGATTCACCATAGCGCAAGGCGTTCTCGATCAAATTACTCAGGCACCTTTGTATCGAGATGGGCTGTATTTGAATGGGGATGGCATTGCCGACAACTGAAATGGTGTCCCCGGCCTCCCTGGCATCTTCCGCCAGGGACTGCACCAGGGCGGTAATATCCAGCATGCAGCTTTCTTCCGGCTGCTCATTACCGCGGATGTATTGCAAGGTGGTCACAATGATATAAGCCATGTCATTAATATCATTTTGCACATCGGCACGCAGTTCAGGCTGTTCAATTTTTTCTGCGCGCAATTTAAGGCGGGTAAGGGGAGTGCGCAAATCATGTGATACGGCCGCAAGAAACCGGTTGCGCTCGTCCAGCTGCTGTTTCAGCCGGGCTTGCATCTGATTGAAAACCCTGGAAGCCTGGCGCACCTCGGTTGGTCCGGAAGTCTCGTTAATATCGGCGCTGTTTAAATTTTTGCCGAGCTCTTCGGCAGCTTCTGCCAGGCGTTTAATCGGTTTGGATAACCATATCGCCGCCACCCAGGATGTCAGGCCAACGGCAGCCATCAGTATCAGCATGTCATTTAACAGGAAGGAATTCCAGGGATTGCCCTCCGGTGCAGCAGTTTGCTCCGGACCAAAGAGGAAAATGATTTCCCTGCTCGCAAAAAAACTGATGGAAAACGTGACAAACAGCAGGATAAAAAATCTTACAAAGAGCGAATTGGGAACAGAAAATTTCATCGGCTTACTTTGACATCAAATATATAACCTTCGCCACGCACCGTTTTAATCAGTGTCGGCGTGCGGGGATCGTCATTCAGTTTCTGGCGTACGCGGGAGATCAGAATATCAATGCTGCGGTCAAACATGTCCATATTGCGCCCGCGGGCTTCATCCAGCAGGAAATCACGGCTCAGCACGCGGTTGGGATGCTCTATCAGCACGGTCAGCAGCCGGAACTCGGCATTGGACAGGGGGATGACCAGTTTGTCGGGAGACACAAGGTGACGCAGCATGTAATTTAAATTCCACCCCATAAAACTGGCCTTCTGGGGTTCATTGTCAGCCTCGCGATCGCCCCGCGCCCTGCGCAATATCGTATTGATACGGGCAACCAGTTCACGTGGCTCAAATGGCTTGACGATGTAATCATCCGCGCCAATTTCCAGGCCCACAACGCGATCCATTGCCTCCCCTCTTGCGGTGAGCATCAAAATGGGAATATTCGATCTGGCCCGCAAATTGCGACAAAGCGTGAGCCCATCCTCGCCGGGCAGCATCAAATCCAGAATAATCAGATCGAAGCTGCGGGTGCCGAACGCCTCATGCATCGCAATGCCATCGGCAACTGCTTCCACAGCCATGCCGAAACCGGCCAAATAATCGCGCAACAGCTGGCGTATCTGCGCATCATCATCAACAATCAAAATCGATACCATCGTGCCCATTTCAAGTTATGCAGGAATCAGAGGCATATATATAACATTAATGGGCAAAATTATGAACTGCGTTATTGGCTCACTTTGGATGCAGCCTGAGATTGATTTCCTTCATCGCAAAGCAACTGCCGTTTTTAAGCTGTAGATCAAGAATTTTTTCTTCCGACAGATCGTCAATTTTGGTGTCTTCGCCGTAACGTTTTGACTGGTCTGCAAGAGACTTGACTGTCTGCTCCACAAAAATTTTGCACTGCTCCTCTGTATTGCTGTCTTGTGCCAGTGCCTGCGAAAGCACGCCAAAAAATATCGCGAGAATAAATAATGTGTTTTTCATCTGGTGTCCTTGTAAAAGCAGGGGTGTAGAAATAAATTTCAGCAATGAAGCGTGCTGCCAATTCGCCTGATTCGTCTGCTTAATTTGCCGCAGCCATGCAGTTCAGGCAGGTCGCCATTTGAAGTGATGACGATTCAAAACACAATCACATTTTTGTATCAGAACAGGTACAAAATTGAACGCGTCTGAAATACTGTGAAGCCGATGCGGATAATTTCTGCATCAAATGAAGAGGGTAAAGTGGGGAGGAATGTTTCCGGTTTTGAAAATGTATGGCGCGCACAGCGTTTACGATGAAATGACGCTGAGCGGATTCAAGTTGAGAAGAGGAGGTAGAATGAAAAGGGCGGGCTGAAGCCCCGACAACATACTCTGCGCGGGAACGACAAAAGGATCTTAAGCAGAGCTTCCTTAGCTCAAGGCAATCGCTGCGGCAAGCAATGCAGACAGCACAAGCGAGAGCGAGAGCCAGGCAAACTCGCGGTCATGCAGCAGGCGGCGAAGCAGGCCGGGCATATGCGGCGTGCGTGCCAGGCGGTTGCGGTCGCGCGGGAGGGGGGATTGCAGGCGGAAGAGTGCCTCGCTGGAATCGAAGCGGCGTGACAGCGTCATGCGGTTGCTGGTATCCGCGTCTGCGGAAACCCGGCGTACGCTGACAGTAGCATCGAGTTGCGGTTTGAGTATCTGCGTTTTGTCTGTTGCGGCGCTGGCAGGTGCATCAAGCTTCATCGTCATTTCGATATTGCTGTTACTTGCCAAAGCAGGCGGCGTGAGCTCCTGCAGGCAGTGGCGCAAATCATCCACCATCTCCCACGCACTCGCGTAACGGTCGGCAGGCTTTTTCTCCAGTGCGCGCTTCACCACCAGATCGAGCAGGTGGGTAACTTCGGGCTTGATCCGGCTGGGGAGCGGCGGCTCGAAGGTTGCCACGTTGTGCAGCACATGGGTCAGGGTGTCGCCATGGAACAGTTTTGCACCGGTCAGCATTTCATACAGCACGATGCCGAGCGAGAAAATATCGGAGCGATGGTCCAGCTTGCGACCTGTGCTTTGCTCAGGCGACATATATTTGGGGGTGCCGAGGCGGGTGCCGAGCTGGGTTTTCAGCTCGGAAGTCTTCAGCCTGGCAATGCCAAAGTCCATTATCTTTACACGTCCGCGCGGCAACAGCGTAATGTTGCCCGGTTTGATGTCGCGGTGAATGACGCCGCTGTCATGTGCAAACGCCAGGCCTTCCGCCACCTGTTCGGCGATTGATACGGCCTCGTGCAGCGGAATGGGCCCCTTTGCCATGCGCTCGGAAAGCTCTGTACCTTTTAGCAGCTCCATTGCCATGTAAGCCAGCGAATTCTCTTCGCCGAAATCATAAATGGTAATGAGCGAAGGATGATTCAGCCGTGCAGCTGCTTTGGCTTCCTGGAAAAAACGCGAATGAAATTCTTCACGTTCCTCCTCATCTTCCCCCAGCGCAATGGTCTTTAATGCCACCGTGCGATCGAGCACCGGATCATGCGCCCTGTAAACCACGCCCATCGCGCCGCGGCCAAGTTCGGCCTCAATGCGATAGCGCCCCAGTTGTTTAAGTTTAGTGTTTGCCATAGAAGAACCTGAATGGGCGCTCGGCAGGGACGGGAGCGGGTTTTTTGACTTCGGGCGCAAAAGGTCGTGGCCGTTCCGGCACCCACAGGCGCAGTGCCGTGGCGCTTGCCAGCAAAACGCCGGCCATGATTACGGCGATAAAAATAAACTGGTGACGGCGGCGGCGCTGTGCCATGCGATCCAGGCTGTAAACCTGGTAAGTACGCAGTCCGGCATCGCTTAAATTGACGGTGGGCACCAGTGCAATTTCAGCACCGGGCGATTTTTGCGCCAGCGCCATGCGAAAGTTTTGCGTCGCCAGCAAATTGGCCTCCGTAGCAGAAGCAGCCATCACCGAAGCCGTCGCCACACCGTCGCCGGCAAGCATATCGTCCGCTGCACCGCTCAACACCTCCACCGGCCCGTGGTCTATGCCTATGCACAAGCCAAGACCGGCGTTGCTGGCCTGCAGCGCGTGCTCGGCAAATGCCAGTGCAGCCGGCGCGTTATCCAGCACCGCCACCGCCGCGCTGCCATTGCTGTTCAGAACAATACGGGATTTTGCCGGAATAGCCGGCAGCAAAAGTGCCAGCACCGTGTCAAGCTGGGCGTTTAGTCGTGCCTGTTCGGCCACCGGGCGACGCGCATAGTCGCAAATGCGCAGCAGGATTACGCTACTCTGTGCTGGTAAGTGTTCAGCTTCAGTCATGTTGGAAGTAAAGTCAGGGAATGAACTTGCGTAAAATGATGTTAATTCGAAATTTTAGCCGCATCCAGACGCGAATCATAGTTGAATGATGATAAAAAGTGCGGCCACGCACCACATTCCATGATGTTTCAGAATAAATCCTGAAAAAACAGAGTGAAATAATGGGGATAGCGTTTTGATGGATAGCAGCAAAATTCATATAAGCTGCCGCAGGCCTTGAAATTCCAAATTTGAAGAATATAATTAATTATGGTTATTTTTGCTCTCTGTCGTTAAGGACAGCAGTAAAGACCTGTCTGGTGAACACTCTGTCTTCACTAACTACCGCGCTGATATGCAAGGTTAAACTCCGCAGCAACAACGGGAGATTGGTGCCTTACACACTATCTACTCAATCCTCATCGAAAAAGTAATCGGCCCGGCACAAGATGTATAAAGCGTCATCCATCCACATTGCGGATCTGGATGAATCATTACTACAACTTTATCTGGAGAATCTATCATGAAAAGATTATATTTTTTGGTACCCAAAATCGACATGGCTAAAAAGATCGTTGACGAATTACTGCTGCAACGTATCGATATCAACCACATCCATGTGCTGTCAAAGCGGGGCACACTGATGGACAACCTGCCCGAAGCATCCTATCTGCAGAAATCCGACTTTGTTCCCGCGCTTGAGCAGGGGCTGCTGACGGGTGGCTTTACCGGATTTGTTGCCGGCGTGGTTGCGCTGACATTGACCGGAGAGTCACTGTTGTCAGGCGGCGCACTGCTGGTGGCTACCCTGGTGGGCGCAGTTTTTGGTGCGTTCGTATCCAGCTTGCTGGGGAGCAGCGTGGGTAACCGGCAGATCAGGCAGTTTGACGAAGCCATTAATGAAAAAGGCGCCTTCCTGATGATGGTTGATATACCGAGAGAACGTATCGCAGAAATCGAACAGGCGATACTGAAACAAAATCCCGGGGCGAAGAGCGAGGGAACCGAGCCCACCATCCCGGCGTTTCCCTGATTTTCGGCGGCTGTGTTTATAGCAAATTGATCGCAATCAACTGGCAGCTTATTTTATTGCCAACGCTGCAAAATTCATCAAACCTCGCAGCATCTGGTTTGAGTTGCATGCATCAATACTTGGGCGAGCACGAGATTGTTGATCTATCGTGATCGGCCCCTCTTTTTGTTTCGGATATGTTGCAATGCAAGACCTGACGCCACATGCTCTTCAACGTGTATATTGAGGACAAAATGAAAGACATCAATGTCAGTCTATCCGGCATTAACATCAACTACAAAATGGCCAGCCAGATTGCGCTTGCCACCGCGAATGTGATTAACGACAAAGAATTCATCGTAGTGGCATGGCATGACAAGGCAATGGCGCGTATGTCCCCGGTAATCGAGGGGGGACATCCACACTCGCTGGCACGATTATGGGGAAAGCCACGGCGGGCAACTGGAAGTTGATATTAACGGTGAATATGAAAGTAGCCTGCCAAGCCCTTACATCAGTATTCATGATGACATGGGGCAAGAGTTCTTATGCCAGATTAATGCACTCAAGGATGCCAAAAAACCGGGGTGAGCGGGGCTGGAAGCTGGCTCCTTTGCTTATTTTCCCTGCAGGCATTCCAGGAATGACAAATACCTTATCAATTTAATATCAGGAGGTCATCATGAAAAGCAATGTAGGTGGAATGGATCGTACCGGGCGCTTCGTGCTTGGGGTAGTGTTGCTAATTGTCGGGCTGGTTGCGCCCATCGAAATGACATGGCGGATCGCGGCGCTTGTCATTGCGGCCATCGCACTGGTAACAGCTGCTGTGCGCTACTGTCCGGCAAATGCGATTTTAGGAATTAATAGCTACGAAGGCGATAAAAAGAAGCAGTGAACCTTAAGGTTAAGCTGATCTCTCGGGTACTCTCGTGATATTTGGCGCGATCTGGAAAAGCATTATAGGTAGGCAATCATGAAAACCAGAACGGAACGTGATTCTTTTGGCGACATTGAGGTTCCTGTACAGCGTCTTTGGGGCGCGCAGACACAGCGTTCACTGGTGCATTTCCACATATCAACAGAGCGCATGCCCGATGAAATAATTTTCGCGCTGGCAGAAGTCAAGCGTGCCTGTGCAAGTGTCAACCGCGACCTTGGCTTGCTTAAGGCAGATACTGCACAGGCCATTATCCTGGCTGCTGATGAGGTACTGTATGGCCAGCATGGAGAAGAATTTGTGTTGTCTGTCTGGCAAACCGGCTCGGGCACACAGAGCAATATGAATATGAATATGAATGAGGTGCTGGCTAACAGGGCATCAGAAATTTTGGGTGGCCAGCGCGGAATCAGCAGGCTGGTGCATGCCAACGATGCGGTCAACCTCGGCCAATCGTCAAATGATATTTTTCCTACAGCCATGCATGTTGCCGCTGTCCTCGGTATTAACCGAAAGGTAATACCTGCGCTGCTTGGATTGCGCACCACCCTGGCCAATAAATCCGCAGCGTTCTCAGATATCCTGAAGGTCGGGCGTACGCATTTGCAGGATGCGGTTCCTGTAACACTTGGGCAAGAGTTTTCCGGATATGTCGCGCAACTGGCACACGCTGAAGCCGCGATCGTGGCCACGCTGGGGGCTCTCAGTGAGTTGGCGGTTGGTGGCACTGCTGTGGGCACCGGCTTAAACACGCATCCTCAATTCGGCGTGCGTGTGGCGGCAGAGCTAAGTAATCGCCTGCACTTTCCTTTTAAGAGCGCCAGCAATAAATTTGCCGCTCTTGCCACGCACGATGCACTGGTCAATGCACATGGTGCACTTAAGACACTTGCGGTCGCGCTGATGAAAATCGCCAATGATATACGCTGGATGGCTTCGGGCCCGCGTTCAGGCCTGGGCGAAATCAGCATCCCGGAAAACGAGCCGGGCAGCTCGATCATGCCGGGAAAAGTTAACCCAACCCAATGCGAAGCACTTGCCATGCTGTGTTGCCAGGTCATCGCCAATGATATGGCCATTACGCTCGGCGGCGCATCGGGAAATTTCGAACTGAATGTCTACAAACCGCTCATCGCGCATAATTTTTCACAAAGCCTGAGGTTGCTGGCCGATGGCATGGCAAGCTTTGAGCAACACTGCGTGCGGGGTATTGAGGCCAATCGCCAGAGACTGTCCGAACTGATGGAACAATCCTTAATGTTGGTGACTGCGCTGGTTCCGCATATCGGTTATGACCGCGCGGCTGAAATTGCAAAACACGCACAGCGGGATGGGTTAACGCTCAAACAATCGGCCGTCACACTGGGATATGTGAGCGAAGAAGATTACAACAAATGGGTCGTGCCAGCGTCCATGTTAAGCCCGACAAGCGAAAACGATACCTGATTTTGCATAGGCATTACCTGGTTAAATTTTTTGATACGGCAACAAACTCTGCAATAGACAACAAATTTTTTTGAATTAATGGAGGAAATTATGTCCACATTTTACGGAATTGAAGAAAGTAATACACAAGCTTTATTTGAAAAAGACATGGTTTGTGTGCCCCTCAGGCCGGATGGAAAATTAGACTTGCACAATGTCGTTTCGCCCATTAAAAGGGAAGACGTCGTTTTCGTCAAACACTGCACAACACAAAACATCCTGCAGATAAAAGCGATAGGGGTAGTGAAATCAGACTATCCGGCCGCGGAGAAATCCGGCTTTTGTATGCCTGTCGAATGGGTGTGGTTGGGCGAAAAAACGCTGGGTCATTTTGACGAATTGCTGTCGGTACGCAGTGACATGATTTATGAGGAACATGACATCCTTGTGCAAAAGGAAATCAACAATCTGCTGCCTGAGAAATATCAATTGCAGCAAGAGTGGTAAAGCTCAAAACATCTAATTCCAACATCCTGATGACCCGGATAAAGTCGTGCCTCAAAACAGCAACATTGGTGTCAGCGCATTTTAAGTTTCGATGAAAACAAGAGTAGCGACGCTGAGCCTTTAGTTCTTTTCATGATGTCGAGCCACCGCCCCACCGCCACCAGGCGAAAACAACCGCAGTGCCTGTGTCAAGATACCGTAGGGTGCGGAGAAAAATTCCGCCTGCTCACCTTCGAATGCCAGCAGAACCGGAGAAGTAAATGGTGACTGCCCCATTGATTTATACATGCAATAGTCAGCCTGCTTGATTTACCTGTTCAATTACGTCATATTCGGGTGTGAAATAACCAGACCCCGATCACGATGAAATCCACGCTACAAGAATCCATAGACCGCCAGCGCAACATACTGAAAGGCTGGCTCGCCTCCTCGCTCAGCCTGATTGCGCAAGACTGCAAGCAGGCCTGGCCGCAGCGCGAGGCACTGGAAGCCAGACTCATCGCAGGCCTGGCGGAATTGCCCTACTGTAAATACCTCTACCTGCTGGATGCCGGCGCGCGGCAAATCACCTCCAACGCCTCCCGTGCCGGCTTGCTCGAGTCCAACTATGGCCGTGACCGCAGCCAGCGTCCCTATATGGCAGAGGCGCTGGCCGGCAGCCCTTTGTCGCTGTCGGATGCCTACATCAGCCAGAACGCGCGGCGGCCCTCGCTCACAGCGGTGCAAATGATCCATGGCGACAAGGGCGAGCTGCTGGGTTATCTGGGGGCAGACTTTGACCTGCGCGAACTTCCCGCCACCCAGGCCCTGTATCAGCAGCCCGGACAATGGCTGCAGCTCAAGGGTGATCCGGCGATCCGCGCCGGGCTGTTTCATCAGGAGCGCACCGTCAGCCCGATGGACCAGCAAATGGATACCGTGCTGCATGTCATCAACGAACTGATGACCATACACGGCGTGTTTCACGCCAAGCTGCACTTCTCCAGCTCACGCGCCACGCTGTGGGAAATGAACGACCCCTACCGCTTCCGCCTGCATGGCATCGACGAACTCGGCAACCCCGATCTCTGTCTCGCCTATCCGCGCATAGATTACCCCGCCGATGCCGAAATCCCGGCAGAGGCAGTTATCAAAATACTGAAATGTTTCCGCGAGCTGCGCTTCATGGACGAGACCATCTATCTGCGTTCAGGCATGCTCAACATCTTCAACGGCATGATAGGCCTCACCTTCTCCTGCGATGGCTCGCACTTCATGCCGTGGCAGGAATTTCTGGACAAGAATCTGGACTTCTGGACAGGGAAACAAGCTGGGTCTTAAGCTTCGCGGGAATTCATAAAGCAACTTCGCCGGGGGCAGCCCGGCAGCTGAACCGCTTGTTTGCAATGGAACAAGGCGGCGTACAGGGGTAGTTAAAACACAAAACCAAACAGATCAAAAGCGGTGTGGGCACAAAGTGCCCACAGACGATATCGCTTTGGATTTTGGTTTTTGAATTTTTACCTCCCCTCATCCGCCACCGAGTAGCGGAGACTGGTCAGGGAATTCTGACGAACATGTTTGAGCACGTGGACGCGTAGCGGATCGTGCGAGTTTGTGAGGAAGCCTGACCAGTCGAGCAACGCAGGGAACCTCGAAGAGGTGGTGGATAGGGGATCGCCTTCTTTTGGTTCCTTTTCTTGGCGAAGCAAGAAAAGGAACTAGCCGCCGGGCTACTCCCGGCAAACTGGAACAGTGCGGTGAAATGAACAGATTGAGGGTAAAGATTAGAGGTTGTGCGGCTGTTGGATATTTATTTTATTGAATAAAATCAATTTGTTATTAATGATTGGTCGATCAATGGAGTCTGACTCCATTGATTATGCTTAAGCAAATTTTCAGGCCAGCTCTTCCCGAATGTCGGCAGTGATAGTGTAGGATTTTAAACGCGCTGCATGATCGAATATCTGCGACGTGATCATCAACTCATCCGCCCCCGTCATTTCAATAAATGCTTTTAAGCCGAGCCTCACCGAGTCGCGCGAGCCAATCGCGGTGCAGGCCAGCACCTGCTCCAGCAGTGCTGTCTCCTGCGGGCCAAGCCGGCTCAAATATCCTTCCACTGGCGGCTGCAGGCGCCTGGGGTGGCCGCTGCGCAAATTGACAAAAGCCTGCTGCATGGAAGTTGCGAGAACTTGCGCCTCTGCGTCTGTGTCTGCGGCAAACACATTGAAGCCCAGCATCACGTAGGGTTTTTGTAGTTGGGCAGAGGGCTTGAAATTGGCGCGATACAGCGCAATCGCCTGCATCATTTGCGCCGGTGCAAAATGAGAGGCGAAAGCATAGGGCAGGCCCAGTGCAGCAGCCAGTTGCGCACCAAACAGGCTGGAACCCAGTATCCAGATCGGCACTTTCAGACCCTCCCCCGGCACGGCGCGCACTGCATGGCGCTGCTCCGCAGAGAAATAATCCATCAGCTCCACCACATCCTGCGGAAACTGGTCTGCGTCCGAGGCGAGATTGCGGCGCAAGGCACGCGCGGTGAGCTGGTCAGAACCCGGCGCGCGGCCAAGGCCCAGATCGATACGCCCGGGGTAGAGCGATTCCAGCGTGCCAAACTGCTCGGCAATCACCAGCGGTGCATGGTTGGGCAACATAATCCCGCCGGCCCCCACGCGTATGCTCGTGGTGCCACCCGCCACATGCCCGATCAGCACGGCCGTAGCCGCGCTCGCAATGCCCGGCATGCCATGATGCTCGGCCAGCCAGAAGCGCTTATAACCCCTGCGCTCGCAGTGCTGCGCAAGCACAAGCGAATTGCGAAACGACTGCGCCGCATCGCTGCCTTCGTTGATGGGGGCCAGGTCAAGAACGGAAAATGGAATCATGGTTTGTAAACAGGTTTATTTTGCCAGGGAAGTCATCATACCCGGACGAGGATTCAGGCTGCTGAATTGATTTATTCAGAATGGAAAGTGTACCCCATTCATTTAAGCCTTTTGGCAATTCATAAGGCAACTTCGCCGGGGCAGCCCGGCAAACTGGAGCGGTATGGTGAGATGAACGGATTGAGAGCAAAGATAGGAGGTTGTAAGGTTGCTGGATGCTTAATTTATTAAATATAATCAATGTGTTGTGAGTAATTTGCAAATCAATCGAGTCTGACCCCATTGGTTCATGACCCCATTGGTTACATTGATTTGTGTTCTTATGATATTTGCGGTTCGTTGATATTTGTTTTAAGTAAATAGTCTTCGTTAATTAAAAAATTATTTATTTCACCAATAAGTATATCCATTGCCTGTGTTACAGCTTCAATGTATTTCTGTACGTTATTCATATCAGGTTTCATGGAATTTTCACCATGGGCGATGCTATTTCTAACATGTACAAGTCTATCTATGTCTCCAATAATCCCGTTAAAATTCTCGAATTCGAAACCAAACATCTGACAAAGTTCATTTAACACATTGCTTTTAAGATTTGATTTGGTGTCAATTTTGTTTCGAAATTTAATGGTCTCTTTAATTAGAGATCGAAATTTGTTTGTAAACTCCAGTCTTTGTTCAAACGATTGTTTGCCACTTAATGTTCTATAAGTATCACTTAGGCCTACAACAACCAAGCGAGTTGGAATTTTTTCCGTAGATAATTTCATATCATTCAGATGGTCGATCATGATTTTCAGGGAGCTTGCGACAAAGCCCTCCCAGTGTGCGTAAATTATTGGAATGCACATACGGCACCATAGAGATTCATCAACCCTAGACGAGTTAACCTTTAACTTGGCGAAGTCTCCGTCTCGCCATTCGTTTGAGTCGATGATTTCTTCTATAACCCTATGCATTGGTAAAAATATCCAATGCGCGGTTCATTCTGTTTCGAATACGTGTGTTAGAGAATGTGCTAGTTCCGATGCCATTGTATTCGTCATCTTTTCGAAGAATTTCAATTCGTCTAAATATTTCATTTTCGTTCCCAGATAAGCTATCAAATCTTTTGGGTAACGCGTAAGCAATAGAGTCAAATATATGTAGTGCGAAATTACCTTTTGGTCTGAATACTTCCCTTCCATATTTTGCATTCAGAAGTTTAATAACATCTATAAAATAGCTCTTTTCTCTCTCTAATTCGAAAGGAATTTCTCCTTTTGAAACGCCTTTCATAAATTCTGTTAGAAATTGTGGAACTGTAGTTTTAAACTCTTCGGTCAGATGTTTAAAAGCAAAAAATCGGAGGGTGAGTTCTTCAAGGAACATTTCTTCTTTTTTCGATTCGCTTGGACTTATAAGTTCGTTAAATTCCGGTAATTTGGCAATCTCTCTAAGAACCTTATTTAGATCAATAGGGTATGCTCTAAAAATGCAGTTACGAATTTCCTGGTCAGAAAGTGGGCTTGCGCCGGTGTTCAGTCGATTGAAGAGCTCATACCGAATGTCTTCAATACTATCCCACCTTACGATTTCTACTCTGCATACAGATCGCTTTATAGTTGTTTTAAGTTTAATAGGAATAGTGTCAATGGTGAGACCTTCAAGTTCAGCAACAATTTCTCCACGCGTTAATATGGAATTATTCTTGTCTGGTAACTCATTTAGTAATCCAAAGAAAGCAAATATTGTAGATATGCGCTGAAGACCATCAACAACTTCCCATTTTCCAGATTCATCTTCAGCGACAAATATTGGTGGAATTGGTATCCCTAGCAAGACGGATTCGATAAAACGCGTTTGCTGGAATGGCGCCCACCGGAAAACACGTTGATATTCTGGTGTTATGAAGAGATCGCGTTCCTCAAACATACTCATCAGCTCACCAAATGACATATCCAAGCGATCTGTTTTAAGCGAGTTTCTCTTTTCCGTGATTATTTCTTCTATGCTGCTCACAATAGCTCCCTTGTTTAATGAATAGAATTGATGAAGAATCAAAGGGGTCAGACTGAGGTAACCCGCATTTCCCGGACAGTTTAATTAGGAACACAGCCACCAGCCACTTCAAACTCTACCGGACTGACATACCCCAACGTTTGATGAATCCGTTGTCGATTATAGAACAGTTCTATATAGCTGAAGATAGCTGTTCTTGCACTTTCCCTGTTTAAAAACTCTGTATTGTGGATGAGCTCGTTCTTCAGATTCGAGAAGAAACTTTCCGCCACTGCATTATCGTAGGCAGTCCCTTTCGAACCCATGCTGGGCAAGATGCCTGCACGTTCCATGCGATCCCGATACGCTCTGCTTCGATAAATGACGCCCTGATCGGTGTGATGGATCAAACCCGGCTTGGGCGCGCGATGTTCAATGGCCATGTTCAGCGCGCCCAGTGTTAATGCTTCGTTGGGGCTGTCACTCATAGACCAACCAACTACTTTGCGTGAATACAAATCGAGCAATATCGCCAAATAAAGCCAGCCCGCACGTGTTCGCACAAAGGTCATATCACCTACCCAGGCTAGGTTCGGCTGGCTTGCATGAAAGTTCCGCATGATACGATCCGGTGCTGCCTGGGGTGTTTGCTGGTGTTCGACGGTAATACGAAACCGACGCATGCGCTGTGCTTCGATATTAGCTTCACGACGCAATCTTGCAACACGATGTTTGCCACATGCAATACCCGCTCGTTTAAGCTCTTTCCATGTCTTGAACGCACCATACGCTTGTCGTGATTGTTCATGTACCTGATGTATTTGTTCAAGCAGTTCTTTGTTGGCAATTGCGCGTGCCGATGGGCTGCGACCCTGCCATTCATAAAACCCACTACGTGAAACATGCAGTACTCGGCACATGACTGAAAGATGAAATTGCTGACGATGTTGATCAATGAATTCGTACTTCACGGCAGTTCTCGCGCAAAGTACGCTGCGGCCTTTTTTAGGATGTCGCGCTCCTCTGTCACACGCTTGAGCTCTGCACGCAGCCTCTCATTCTCACTCCGTTCCTCAGCGGGCTTGCGTCCTGTTCCTGGAAAAGCTTGTTCTTTACCAGCCTTATTTAAGTCCGTTTGCCATTTGTACAGGCGGTTTCGTGGAATGCCCAACTCTAATGCAAGCTGGGTTGCAGGCTTCTGCCCAAGCTCCAGCAGTCTGACCGCTTCTAGTTTAAACTCCTTGCTGAAGTGCTGACGATTGACGACAGCACCCACGTTTTTAATAGTCTTACCCATTTGACACCTCCGTTCACATTGTCTACCTTCTAATGTGTCCGGAAAAGACGGGTTACCTCAGACTCCTTTGATTCCTGTATTTCGGTGAACGTCAAATTGCGAATTAAAGGGGCAGCTTCGGAATTATTTTGACCAAGCACTCATGCTTTAACTTGTGTCAAGTTTTCACCAATCGCTGGCTTGTTCTTGATGTCTTTGGCATAAAACACCACGCCAACACGATCAATATGCGCAATAAATTCAGAGTTATTTATCTGTTTGTACTGCGACAAATCCACGGTGTAAGGCAGCATCAAATCGTCAATCTGGTTCTCAATCTGCATGAGCTCTGTAAAAGAAATATCTCCGCCCTTGATGCATAAGTCTATGTCGGAGCCCGTTCGGTAGTTGCCTTTTGCACGCGAGCCGTAGATTAGCACGGAGTCGATGGCGCTGTGCTGCGCAAACACGCTGTTGAGTTTTTCCAACGTTGTAGGAGGCAAGCCAAATGGAGATGCGGTGCTCATGGAAAGTATTTTTCCATCTCTGTCTTCAGTGTTTCGAACAGCGGAAAATACTGATCCACGATGACGTCAACAAGTTCCTCTGCAGTGTGTCTGTTATAGGTATGTGAAGAGATGTTGCGGCTTTGTATCATCGACATCCATTGTTCGCCGTCGGTGATGAGGGCTACCTTGAACGCCTCACGAGTGGCGTCTTTAGAGCCTTTGACATTTTGGTTGCCCTGATCTTCCAGATAGTCCTTAAACATATTCCAGGCAAGCTCATGAGTAAATTCAAATGCCTGTATCACGCCCTGCTTTTCCAGATCAGTGAGCTCGCGCTGCTTGCTCAAGTCAACCGCACTTTGCAGCTGCAGCAAGGCCATTTTGTAATTGGAAAAGCGTTGTTGCCAGCGGATGTCTTGTTGGGTCATGGCTTGATCTTTTGATCTTGGATTGGCTGAGTTAACGTGCCCTGGTCGATACTAGACTGGCTTGCCCGCCGGTAAATGTGCCCATGCTGCGTCCTCTTCTGGATTGACCCAGTCTTGCGCCAGTGCAGCCTCGGCAAGCAAGGCAGGTTCGTGGGCTGTATCAGGTTCCAGCCAAGTCAGTAATGCGCGTCCGGGCTTGATGATTTGCCCAGACTCAACGCTGTGCAAATGACCTGTTTTATCAATCGTCACTTCTATGGTCGTTAACATGATGAATGTCTCCTGATGTTTCTGTTGTGCAGTTTAACAAAAATCGACAAGGATATTGTGTTTACGGATTACCCCTCTCCCTAACCCTCTCCCCGCAGGCGGGGAGAGGGGATAAATCTAGCTTAATCAATCCTCACCGGCTTCATCTTCATCGGCAGATTTTTCCCGCCTCTGGCCCTCGCGCCAAAATACTCCTGTAGCCCAGCCCCGGTCAGCTTTACCTGCTGCTCCTTGCTGCCCACCATGCCGATCACTTTCAGTTCCGGCTGGTAGATGACTTGCGTTGCGGCGAGGGTGTCGCCTTCGGCCAGGCCCATGATGATGACGCCTTTGCCGCCGCCGGAGAGGTGCTTCATGTCGGCCAGCAGGAAGACCAGCAATCGTCCTGCGGCGGAGACCGAGGCGATGATGGTGTGCGGGCCGGCGGTGTAGGGGACAGGGGCGAGGATGGCTTCTTTATCCACGGTGATGAATTGTTTGCCGGCTTTGGTGCGGCCTATCATGTCGGCGGCGGTGCAGGTGAAGCCATAGCCCGCGCTGGTGGCGATGAGCAGGGCTTGTTCCGGTTTGTAGCACAGCACGTGAATAATTTTGGCACCGCTGGCGACTTCGATCAGAGTGGTGAGCGGCACGCCGTCGCCCTTGCCGCTGGGCAGCTGGGTGGCGGCCACGCTGCACACGCGGCCGTTGTCGCAGATGATGATGAGGTTGTCGGTGGTGCGGCATTCGAACTTGGTGAGCAGGCCGTCGCCGTCCTTGAAATTGAGGTTGCTCAGGTCGAGGTCGTGGCCCTGGCGGGTGCGCGCCCAGAATTTTTTCGAGATGATGACGGTGATGGGGTCGTCTATTATCTGGGCAACCAGTACGGCGCGTTGTGATTCCTTGATCAGCGTGCGTCTGGCGTCGCCAAAGGCGGCAGCATCGGCATCGATCTCGCTGGCAACCTGCTCGCGCAGCGCGGAATCTTTGGCCAGTAAACGCGAGAGTTCTTTGCCTTCTTTTTCCAGCGCCTTGATTTCTTTCTCGATGCGTATGCCTTCCATGCGCGCCAGCTGGCGCAGACGGATTTCCAGAATATCTTCGGCCTGACGATCGGAAAGATCGAAGCGTGCGATCAGCGCGGGCTTGGGTTCGTCGGACTCGCGGATAAGTTTGATCACTTCATCCAGGTTAAGAAACACCACCATGCGGCCTGCCAATATATGCAGGCGGTCGTTGACCTGGTCGAGGCGGTGCGCGGTGCGGCGGCGCACGGTGTGGAGGCGGAACGCTACCCATTCGCGCAAGATCATCGCCAGCGATTTTTGCTGCGGGCGGCCGTCGAGGCCGATCATGGTGAGGTTGAGCGGGGTGGAAGATTCGAGGCTGGTGTGCGCCAGCAGCACGTTCATTAAATCATCTTCCGACAGGCGCGAGGACTTGGGCTGGAACACCAGACGCACGGCCTGCGATTTGTCGGATTCGTCGGTGACGGCATCCAGCACACTCAGCAGGATTTGCTTGTTGGCGGTCTGGTCGGCACTCAGGCTTTTTTTGTTGGCTTTGACTTTGGGGTTGGTCAGCTCGTCGATTTCTTCCAGTACTTTTTTGGTGGAAACACCGTGCGGCAATTCGTAAACCACCACTTGCCACTGGCCGCGCGCGAGCTCTTCCACATTCCAGCGCGCGCGCATTTTGATGGAGCCGCGACCGCTCATGTAGCTGTCGCGCAGATCCTGTTTGGAAGAAATGATTTGCCCGCCCGAGGGGAAGTCCGGCCCCTTGATGCAGTCGAGCAGGGCTTTGTCCTTGATCTCGGGATCGCGCACCAACTGCACGGCGGCCTCGGCGACTTCTTTTAAATTGTGGGACGGAATTTCTGTCGCCATACCCACCGCAATACCGGAGGCGCCGTTGAGCAGCACCATAGGCAGGCGCGCGGGCAGCATGGAAGGTTCCTGGAAAGCGCCGTCGTAGTTGGGCACAAAGTCCACCGTGCCCATGTCGATTTCCGCCAGCAGCAGCTCGGCCAGCGGGGTTAAACGTGTTTCGGTGTAGCGCATCGCCGCCGCATTGTCGCCGTCGCGCGTGCCGAAGTTGCCCTGGCCATCCACCAGCGGGTAGCGCAGCGAGAAGCTCTGCGCCAGGCGCACCATCGCTTCATAGGCGGAAGAGTCGCCGTGCGGATGATATTTACCCAGCACATCACCCACCACACGCGCGGATTTCACATGCTTGCTGGTGCTGGTAAGCCCCATCTGGCGCATCGCGTAGAGAATGCGGCGCTGCACTGGTTTTTGACCGTCGCAGACGTCGGGCAGCGCGCGGCCCTTGACCACCGAGATGGCGTATTCGAGATAGGCGCGCTCGGCATACATTGCAATCGGCACTTCGTCGCCATCGGGCAGCGCGGGCAGGGGGGCAAACTGGCGCGGGCCATTGCCTGAACCGCCTGTATCTGTTTCTACTTCTGCCTCAACAACGGTGTCGTCGTCTTCAGGGAAAAGGATGGGTTGACCATCATTTTTGAAATCTTTGCTCATTTGATTCTCAGTTCTTTTTTAGTGGTGTTAATACTATTTAAATTTGCAGCAATTTTTGTCATTTTTAAATCCCCCCTGGCCCCCCTTTGCAAAAGTGGGGTAACTACCCAGCTCAAATCGGAGAGCATTCCCCACTTTGACAAAGGGGGGCCAGGGGGGATTTGCTTTTCAGGTTTGTCGTTGCTCTATTTTTTGTAGGCGAACTTAAACATCACCCTGCACTTCATTCCCGTGATATTCCAGCCATGCGCGTCTTGTAGAGGCTTCGTGCTTGCCCATCAGCATCCTGAACATGTCCATATTTTTTGCATGCTTGTCTGCCACGCTCACTTTTAGCGCGCGGCGTGTGTCGGGGTTGAGGGTGGTGTCCCACAGCTGCTCGGCATTCATTTCGCCCAGGCCTTTAAAGCGCGAGATCGACCAGCTGCCTTCGCGCACTTTTTCCTGGCGCAGGCGGTCTTCGATTGCTAGCAGCTCGCCTTCGTTTAGCGCATACAGTTTGCGGATGGGCTTTTTGCCGCTGGCGGGCACGTCCACGCGGAACAGCGGCGGCTGCGCCAGATAGATTTTGCCTGCTTCAATGACTTTGTAGAAATGACGGAAGAATAAAGTGAGCAGCAGCGTGGAGATATGCGCACCGTCCACGTCGGCGTCGGCCATGATGTAGATGCCGTTGTAGCGCATGTTGGAAAGATCGACATTCTCGTTGGGCTCGTGCGGATCAACACCGATGGCAACGGAAATATCGTGGATTTCATTGTTGGCGAAGAGGCGGTCTTTCTCCACTTCAAAGGTGTTGAGCACCTTGCCGCGCAAGGGCAGCACGGCCTGGAATTCCTTGTTGCGGCCCTGTTTGGCAGAGCCGCCGGCGGAGTCACCCTCTACCAAAAATAATTCGGTGCGGTTGGCGTCGTTCGAGCTGCAGTCGGTGAGCTTGCCCGGCAGCACGGCAACAGACGAACCCTTTTTCTTCTCCACTTTTTGCGCGGAGCGCATGCGGCTTTGTGCCTGCTGAATTGCCAGCTCGGTGATGCGTTTGCCGAAATCGACATGCTCGTTCAGCCATAAATCGAGCGGGTCTTTCACCATCAGCGACACCAGACGCAGCGCGTCGCGCGATACCAGTTTGTCCTTGGTCTGGCCCTGGAATTGCGGGTCGAGCACCTTGGCGGAGAGCACGTAGCTGGCGCGGGAGAATACGTCTTCCGGCACCAGCTTCACGCCTTTGGGCAGCAGGCCGTGCAGCTCGGCAAAGTTTTTTACCGCGTTGAACACGCCGTCTTTTAGGCCGGAATCGTGCGTGCCGCCATTGAGCGTGGGAATCAGGTTGACGTAGGATTCGCGCATCACCAGACCATCGACAGACCACACGATGGCCCAGGCTGCGCCTTCGCCTTCGGAATAGCCGCTGTCACCGCCGCCGGCTGGCACAAACTTTTCCTGTGCGAAAATCGGCACGGCCAGTTCTTCGTCGATCAGGGCTTCGGTGAGATAGCCGCGCAAACCGTCGGGATACGACCAGCTGCGGGTGTCGCCGGTTTTTTCATAATGCAGCGTGACGCTGACGCCGGGCAGCAGCACAGCCTTCGATCTTAAGGAGCGCTCCAGCTGCGGCAGGATGACATTGGGTACGTCAAAATATTTGGGATTGGGCCACGCGCGCACCATGGTGCCGCTCTGGTTTTTGGGGCAGCTGCCTACTTTTTTGAGCTTTTCTTCGGCCACGCCTTTCAGAAAGCGCAGGAAGTATTCGCTGCCATCGCGGTAGACGGTGACTTCCACTTTATTCGACAGCGCATTGGTGACGGCCACGCCCACACCGTGCAAACCGCCGGCAAATTTATACGCGCCGCCCGCGGTGTCCTTGTCAAATTTGCCGCCCGAGTGCAGCACGGTAAAGGCGACTTCCACCACGGATACCTTTTCTTCGGGGTGGATGCCGGTGGGGATGCCGCGGCCATCGTCGAGCACGGACACCGAGCCATCGGTGTGCGCAGTGACATATATATGTTTGGCATAGCCGCCCAGCGCTTCGTCGCAGGCGTTATCCACCACCTCGGCGATGAGGTGGTTGGGCGACTCGAGGTTGGTATACATTCCCGGGCGCTGGCGCACCGGTTCCAGTCCGCGCAGGACTTTAAAACTGGATTCGTCGTAAGTGTTCTTGGCCATGAATGATTTTAAATATTCTTTAGATACATGTTGTTATATGGAATTATCCGGGCTTGAGTGTGTTTTTTGGCGCCAGAATGCGGGCTAATTATGCCGTACATTTGTTTTAGGAGCATCTTTATAAATATTACGGTGTAATGAGCGGTAAAATCGTTGTAATTCCTGATTGTTTGTAACATATTGATTATATTCAATATTTTAAAATGGCAGGCGATCCTGGAAGCTGCCAGAATATTTACAGATTCCACGTCAATCCATCTACTAACCCGGCGACTGAACCATGATGAATCATTTGAGCAAGGCAATTTTTCTGGCGGCAACGCTGGCAAGTATCAATCTGTATGCGGCTGATTTCGATCCGGCCGCTTTTGTTTCTGCGCACAACAAATGGCGTGCCGAAGTGGGCGTGGCAGAGAAGCTCAGTTATTCGCCCGAGCTGGCGGCTTCAGCGCAGGCGTGGGCGAACAGGCTGAAACAGGAAAACCAGTGCAGGATGGAACATAGCGCAGCGAATGGCTATGGTGAAAATCTGTACTGGGCGAGTGCGCTGAACTGGTCTGACGGCCGCAAAGAAGTGCAAAAGGTGACCCCCGCACAGGTGGTGAGTAGTTGGGGCAGTGAGCAGGCAGATTACAACTACGCAAACAATCGCTGTGCTGCCGGAAAAGTGTGCGGCCATTACACCCAGGTCGTCTGGCGCAGCACGCAGAAAGTTGGCTGTGCAAGGGCGGTGTGCACGGACAGCAAGGAGCAGGTGTGGGTTTGCCAATACCAGCCGGCGGGAAACTGGGTGGGCAGAAAACCCTATTGAGTATGATTCAGCTGTTGGTGCCGGTTGCGCTCTTGCCGTGCGGACTGGATTTTCAGTTCGCCTGAACTAATTGCTTTATGCCGGAACCAGAATGATGCCTGCCAACGGCGGCAATTCGATCTCGGCCGAGAATGGCTGGCCCATCCACGGTATTGCTTCCGCTCGTATGCCGTAGCCATTGCCGGTGTTGCTGCCGCCGTAATAGGTTGAGTCGCTGTTAAAAGCTTCCTTGTAAGAGCAGTCGTAGGGCAGGCCGATGCGGTAGCGGTTGCGCGGCACCGGGGTGAAGTTGAGGGCAACCACGGCGACTTCGCCATTGCTGCCACGGCGCAGAAAAGACAGCAGCGTGCGTTCCGCATCGTGGCAGTCCAGCCAGGAAAAGCCTGCCTGTTCGAACTCCAGCTGGTAGAGCGCGGGCAATTCGCGGTAGAGGCGGTTCAGGTCGCGCGCGGTGTTTTGCACGTCACGATGTTGTGCGGTCCCCAGTTGCCACCAGTCCAGTTCCCAGCTGGAGCGCCATTCACGCCCCTGGCCAAATTCATTGCCCATGAAGTTGAGTTTTTTGCCGGGGCTGGTCATCTGGTAGGTGAGCAGCAAGCGCAGGTTGGCAAACTTTTGCCAGGTATCGCCCGGCATTTTGTCCAGCAGCGAGCCTTTGCCATGCACAACTTCATCGTGGGAAAACGGCAGCATGAAGTTTTCGGTGTAGGCATAGAGCTGGCTGAAGGTGAGCTGGTTCAGTTCGTAGCGGCGATGCACCGGGTCGTTGCGCATGAAGCTGAGGGTGTCGTTCATCCAGCCCATGTTCCATTTCATCGAGAATCCCAGCCCGCCCAGATAAACCGGACGCGACACGCCGGGCCACGAGGTGGATTCTTCGGCCAGGGTCAGTGCTCCCGGAAAGACCTGGTGCACCATGATGTTGAGCTCGCGCAGGAATTCGATGGCTTCGAGATTTTCGCGGCCGCCGTATTTGTTTGGCAGCCATTCATCTGCCTTGCGCGAGTAATCAAGGTAGAGCATGGAGGCAACCGCATCGACACGCAGGCCGTCGAAGTGGAACTGTGACAGCCAGTAATGCGCGCTGGAAAGCAGGAAGCTTTTTACCTCGTTGCGGCCATAGTTGAAGATATGCGTGCCCCAGTCCTGGTGATAGCCGAGGCGCGGGTCTTCGTGCTCATACAGGGCGGTTCCGTCAAAGCGGGCCAGTGCAAAGCTGTCCTGAGGAAAATGCGCCGGAACCCAGTCAAGCAGCACGCCTATGCCGGCCTGATGGCAACTGTCGATGAAAAAACACAGCTCGTCGGGTGTGCCGTAGCGGCTGCTGGCGGCAAAGTATCCGGTGGTCTGGTAGCCCCAGGATTCATCCAGAGGGTGCTCGGAAACCGGCATCAGTTCCACATGGGTGTAATGCATTTCCTGCAAATAGGGGATGAGATATTCGGCCAGATCGAGGTAGCTGTAGAAGCGCCCATCCGGATGGCGCCGCCAGGAGCCGGCATGGATTTCATAAATATTGAGCGGCTGGTGCAGCCAGTCCCATTGATTGCGCCGCGCTAGCCACTGATCATCCTGCCATACGTGGGTGATACCTGCCCCCGCACGACTTGCTGTGCTGGGGCGAAGTTCAAAGGCATTGGCATAGGGGTCTGTTTTGACCAGCAGTTCGCCGCTTACGCTGAGAATTTCGAATTTGTAGAGCGTACCCTGGGCGAGATCGGGAATGAATATTTCCCAAACACCGCTGGAGCCGTGCGCGGCCATCAGGTGCGTGCGTCCGTCCCAGCGATTGAAATCTCCCACCACGCTGACACGCCGGGCATTGGGCGCCCATACCGCGAAACGTATGCCAAGTATGCCGTCCTGCCGCGTGCAATGCGAGCCTAATACATGGTAACCCTGGTGCAACTTTCCCTCGTTGAAAAGATGCAAGTCAAAGCTTGAAATTTTGCGTGAAAAAGCGTAACAATCATGTAACAGTTGTTCATTACCATTTTCAATTTTTGCCAGACGGTAGGGGTGTGGCGGGGCTTCATTGCCATGCCATTCGAACAAGCCGTTGGTATGTGTTTGTTGCAGTGCTGTTCTGCCCTGAGCAGTTTCCAGCCAGACGGCTGTTGCATGGGGCTGGTATACGCGCACCACATGGCTGCCACTTTCCTGATGCAGGCCGAGATAGGCGAATGGATCGTCCAGTCGGCCCTGAAAAAGTGCTTCGGCGCGCGGATCGGAATGTTTGCTGGATTTATTTTTCATATGGGCTTGATTATAACCATAACGAGTACCACACTCTCAATTGAAGCTGATAAAGTTTTAGCGGCTACTTCCAGAGGAATCTTATGCGACAACCAGAGAAAGTCAAATTTGTAAGCCAGATGACCAAAAATACCTACGCCATGGTATTGGCCGGGGGGCGTGGCAGCCGTTTGCATCAGTTGACGGACTGGCGTGCCAAACCGGCGGTGCCGATAGCCGGCAAGTTTCGCATTATTGATTTTGTGCTGTCGAATTGCGTTAACTCGGGCATACGCCGCGTGGGCGTGGCCACGCAATATAAATCCCACAGCCTGATTCAGCATATCCAGCGCGGCTGGCAGTTTCTGAACGGGCAGTTTGGCGAATTTATCGATGTGCTGCCGGCGCAGCAGCGCGTTGAAGCCAAGTGGTATCAGGGCACGGCTGATGCGGTGTTCCAGAATCTGGATATCTTGCGCGAAACAAGTCCGGACTATGTGCTGATACTGGCCGGTGATCACGTTTATAAAATGGACTACGGCGAGCTGATTGCCTTCCATGTGGAACGGCAGGCTGACATGACCGTTGCGTGCATTGAAGTGCCGCTGGCCGATGCCACTTCATTTGGCGTGATGGAAGTGGACAAGGAAGGACGCGTTGTTGCCTTTGATGAAAAACCCAATCAGCCCAAACCCATTGTAAACAAGCCGGACAAGGCGCTGGCGAGCATGGGTGTTTATGTATTCAATGCACAATTTCTGTATGAGCAGCTGCTGCGCGATGTGGATGATCCCGGTTCCAGTCACGATTTCGGCAAGGATATTATTCCGCATTTGATTGCGGCTAAATATCGCGTGTTTGCGCAAAACTTCAACGATAGCTGCGTGAAGTACGATGACGGAAAACCGTATTGGCGTGATGTGGGAACGGTGGATGCCTACTGGGAAGCCAATATGGAGCTGACCAAGGTGGTGCCGGACCTGAATATGTACGACCAGGACTGGCCGATCTGGACGTTCCAGGAACAATTGCCGCCGGCCAAGTTTGTATTCAATGACGATGAGCGTCGCGGTATGGCGGTGGATTCACTGGTGTCGGGCGGCTGCATTATCAGTGGCGCTTCGGTGCACAGTTCTTTGCTATTTTCCAATGTGCATGTGCATAGCTATTCCTCAGTTGAAGAGTCGGTGTTGCTGCCCAACGTGGAAGTGGGGCGCAACGTGGTGATCAGGCGCGCAGTGATAGACAAGCTGAGCATTATTCCTGATGGCATGCAGATAGGCGTGGATCTGGAAGAAGACAGAAAGCGCTTTTATGTCAGTGAGAATGGCATTGTGCTGGTGACGCCGGATATGCTGGGACAAAAAGTACACCGCATCCGTTAAGGGCACCGCTAAAACTCAAACTCCGTCGCGATACGGCGTTGCTCAGCAAATCAAAACGCTTACATATATAAAATTATGCTGCGCGCTTAGATTTACCTCGCGCCTTGTCTCGCTTGGGATTTTGAGCTTTATCGATGCCCTTAATCAGCATTTAAAATGCTTTAGCAGCAGTTGGAATGAAGTATGGATTATTGGGATTAGGAAATGACCAAATCAGTTGACCTTGTTTTTCTCTGGCATATGCACCAGCCTGATTATCGCGACTATGCCAGCGGTGATTTTCTGTTGCCGTGGGTTTATCTGCATGCGATCAAGGACTACTCCGATATGGCATACCATCTGGAGCAGCATCCGCAAGTGAAAGTGGTGGTCAATTTTGTGCCGGTATTGCTGGACCAGCTGGAAGACTATCAGCAGCAGTTTGCCACCGGCAATATTCGTGATCCGCTACTGCGCTTGCTTGCGCGCAAAGATCTGAGTAATGTCAGCGCCGATGAACGGGATTTGATTATCGACAGCTGTTTCCGCAGTGACCATAACAAGATGGTCGCCCCCTATCCGTTTTATAAGCGTCTGTCTGATATTTTCAAGTTGCTGGAGCCGGGCGGCCCGGTGGCCCTTTCTTACTTGTCGGGGCAATATCTCGCAGATTTGTTGACGTGGTATCACCTTGCCTGGTGTGGTGAAAGCCTGCGCCGTGAGCATGATCTCCTGATCAGCCTGATGAGCAAGGATGAGAACTTCACCTATGAAGATCGCAAGGCGCTATTTGACCTGATGGGTTCCACCATCAGTGGCATTATTCCCCGCTACAGGAAGCTGGAAGAACGCGGTCAGATAGAAGTCTCCACCACCCCCCACTACCACCCCCTGGCGCCGCTGTTGCTCGATTTGCACAGTGGCCGTGAGAGCCAGCCCGACAGCAGCTTGCCACAATCGCAAAACTACCCGGGTGGCAGAGCGCGAGTACAGGCACAGTTGCAGCATGCCATTGAAAGCCACCAGAAAAGATTTGGCATCAGGCCGCAGGGTGTGTGGCCGGCTGAAGGTGCGGTGTCGACCGAGCTGATAGGCGTTCTGGCAGAACAGAATTGTCGCTGGGCTGCGAGCGGGGAAGCCGTGCTGGTGAATAGCCTGAACCATAAAAATTTGCCTGTTCCGGTTAACAAAAAATATCTGTATTGGCCCTATCGCTTGCAGGGAACTGCCAATACGGTGCGCTGTTTTTTCCGCGATGACAGACTCGCGGATATGATTGGTTTTGAATATGCCAACTGGAACGGCAAGGATGCGGCACTGCATTTTGTCGCACAGCTTGAGGCAATTGCCGAGAATGCTGAATATGGTGAAACACCCGTGGTCAGCGTGATTCTTGATGGCGAGAATGCCTGGGAATATTATCCGTATAACGGCTACCATTTTTTGAATGATTTGTATTCGGCGCTGGAAGCGCGCCCGCAAATCAATACCACGACATATCGTGATTACCTTGATGAGCTTGAGTCCGGCAACGATCCTGGAAAAGTGAAGGAAGGCGAGTTGCCAGGTCTGGTTGCGGGAAGCTGGGTGTATGGCACCTTTTCCACCTGGATAGGCTCACCCGATAAAAATCATGCATGGGATCTGTTGTGCGCGGCCAAGCTGATGTATGACATGGTGATTGCAGCGGGGCGCCTCAGCGAAGAAGAACAGCGGGCCGCGGAAAGGCAGTTGTCTTCCTGTGAAAGCTCGGACTGGTTCTGGTGGTTTGGTGACTATAACCCCTCGCATGCTGTTGCCAGTTTTGATCGCCTGTACCGGCATAATCTGATGCATTTGTACCAGTTGCTAAAACTTGAAATTCCGGAAAATCTTAATCTTCCGATCAGTCAGGGCGGCGGGTCGGCAGAGGCGGGCGGTACGATGCGCCGCGGTTCATGATTACGGGGGGCAGGTATGCGATTCCCGCGTAGCAGTGGCATATTGCTTCACCCAACCTCCTTGCCCGGTCCTTTCGGCTCGGGAGATTTAGGTGCTGCTGCCTATCATTTTGTTGACTGGCTGTCTGCAGCCGGCCAACAAATGTGGCAGATTCTGCCTCTGGGTGCCATAGGCCCCGGCAACTCGCCTTATATGAGCAGTTCCGCCTTTGCGGGCAATCCCCTGCTGATTGATTTGAGCGAGCTGAATAGCCACGGTTGGCTCACGGAAGATGAATTGCTTCCGCATGAAGATTTTAATTCCCGCAAAGTAAATTTCAAGCTCGTTAAGCCCTATCGTATGGACAGATTGAGGCGCGCGGCCAGCCGATTTTTCGCTGACCAGCAACATCACCATACTGAATTTGAAATGTTTTGCGCCGCCGAGCGGGAATGGCTGGAGGACTATGCGCTTTTCATGGCGTTGAACGGAAAGTATAACGGTCAGGAATGGGGGCAGTGGCCGCCGGCATTGGCACAGCGCGATGCGACGGCATTATCTGAAGCCCGCTCTGAGCTGGCGGACGAGATTGGTTTCTGGAAATTTTGCCAGTGGAGTTTCTTCAGGCAATGGCGAAAACTGAAACATTATGCTAATTCTCTGGGCGTTCGCATCATCGGCGATATGCCGATTTTTGTTGCCTACCAGAGCGCGGATGTGTGGTCGGGCCAGCATTTGTTTGAACTGGGTGCAGATAATCTGCCCACCGTTATCGCCGGCGTGCCGCCGGATTATTTCAGCGCGACCGGGCAACGCTGGGGCAATCCGCTGTTTCGCTGGCCGGCGCATGAACAGGAAAATTATGCATGGTGGATAGAGCGCATGCGCAAGTCGGTCGAGATGTTTGACATCATACGCATCGACCATTTCCGCGGCTTTGCAGGCTATTGGGAAATTCCCGCATCTGAGCCAACGGCAATGAATGGACGCTGGATGCCGGGCCCCGGTGAAAAGCTGTTCAGCCAAATCAGGCAGTCACTGGGCAAGCTTCCCATCATTGCAGAAGATCTGGGTGTGATTACGCCCGATGTTGTAGCACTATTGCAGCAATTTGGTCTGCCCGGCATGCGTGTGTTGCAATTTGCCTTTGGCGGCTCAAGCGACAATGCGTATTTGCCCCATAACTTTATCAATAATATGGCTGTCTATGTAGGCACGCATGATAACGATACGACGATAGGATGGTTCAACTCGGCTTCGGATCACGAGCGTGCATTTGTATGCAAATATCTGCGTACGGATGGCAGGGAAATAAATTGGGATTTGATACATGCCGCCTCGCTGTCGGTTGCGGACATTGCCATCCACACGATGCAGGATGTGCTGGGCCTGAATGGCGAGCACCGCATGAACCTGCCGGGCCATCCCGAGGGTAACTGGGAATGGCGCTTTGGCTGGGAGCAGCTTGCCGCACAGCAATCGGACAGGCTGTATGAGATTTCTGCATTGCATGGCAGATGTGATGCGAGCCGCTTGAGAATCTAGTCTCCGGGCAGATTCTCAAACGGATGATAAAACGATTCCCACGTTATTTAATCTGTTTCGTGTCCGCAATCAGAATGCGTATCCCAGCCCCAGCTTGACGATGCTGTACTTTGTTTCGCTGTCCGGTTCCCACGCGACATAACCGCCGCCGACATCATATATTCCGCTGATGCCATAATTAAAGCGCATATGCTCGATGCCGATATTTCCGTGCAAATTCCTTGTAAATGCATAATCTGCAGCCAGGCCTGCTTTGTACAGCGGTGAGTTGCCGAGGCTGCCCGCGAATCCATTTGAGCTCGGGCCTGAAGCAACGGAAATGTAGGAACCTAAGGTTTTACCCAGCATCGCATTGGCCGTCAGTACCAGTCGCCTGACGGGCGAATACTGCCCGAGCACGCCGAAAGCAAAATGATAATGCGAATATATTTCGCCATAGTTGACGCCTCTGTACCACTCGTGCCGGGCAAGTTCGGTATAGGGCGTCAGCATAAATTTTTCATGCAAAATTGTCCCCCTCCCATAGCGTGCGCTGATATTCGAAAGCACTGCCCTTGAAGTGGTCACGACTGAGCCATACGTCCCGCCCTGATACGATCCAATGTATTTTGTGTAACCGCTGGCGTAATCAAAAGAAAATTCGAGGTAGTCGTTTCCCAGCCACAAATCCCGCATTCTGGATGCGCTAAAGGCCAGGCCGGTTACCGGTCCGGTTTCCGTGTCCAGTATGCCGGTCTGGGTCCCCAATAAGCCATTTCCTGTTTCTGTGTAATCAACATACGTCGACATTGCCCGCAGGCCGATCAGGTTGTTGGACGCCTTGATGTCGGCGATGCCGGCAAATGCCGTGGTGGAAAAGAGGGTGATGACTGTTGAAAGCGCAATTTTATGCAGCATATAATTTCCTTTGCCGATTACCATGATTAGCTTGATTTTCACTTTCGCTGAATGATTTTATACCATTCAAACCACAGCACACTGGCAATTCCTGTTGCGACACAAAGTGCAAACTGAGAGAGTGTAACAGGCGCGAAGTGGAATACTTCGCGCATGAAGGGAAGAGTCAGTGACAGTAGCAGAAAACTGAAAGCGCCGCCGATTACCCACCATATTGCGCGGTTGCGCGAGCGCAGTGTGGCAAGGATGGTGTGCTGCCAGGAGCGGTTAACCAGTATCAGCCCAAGATTGCCAATGACGATCGTGGTGAAGGTGAGCGCGCGCGCAGTTTCTGCCGCTACGCCGTTATGCATTGCATAAAGCAGCACCGCAAGGCTGGCTAACAAAACTACCATTCCCTGTGCCAGGCTGATAAGCAGAATGTTTTTGCCGAACAAGTGCTCCTGCGGCTTGCGTGGCGGGCGTTGCATGATGTCCTTTTCGGCGGGTTCTGCTTCAAAGGCAATGGAGCAGGCGGGGTTGATGATCATTTCCAGAAATACGATGTGTACCGGCGCGAAGATGACGGGCCAGCCCAGCAGTATGGGGATAAGCGACAGGCCGATGATGGGGATGTGCACGGCAAATATATAGGCCATCGCCTTGCGCATATTATCGAAAATGCCGCGACCCATGCGTATCGCACGCACGATGGAGGAGAAGTCGTCATCCAGCAGCACCAGTGCGGCTGCCTCGCGCGCAACGTCGGTACCGCGACCGCCCATCGCGATGCCGATATGCGCGGCTTTCAGTGCCGGTGCGTCGTTGACGCCATCGCCGGTCATCGCCACCACTTCGCCGTTGGCCTTAAGCGCATTCACCAGCTGCAGTTTCTGCTGCGGCACCATGCGCGCAAAGATGTTGCTGTGGCATGCGCGCTCGCGCAGGGTGGCGTCGTCCATCCGGATTAATTCCGGGCCGGTAATGATGCCGCCCGTTCCCGTGTTGAGGCCGATTTGCCGCGCGATGGCGGAGGCGGTGGCGGGGTAATCGCCGGTGATCATCACCACGCGGATGCCGGCAGTATCGCACTCGCGCAGTGCAGCGCTGACGGTGGGCCTGACCGGATCTGCAAGCCCGATCAGCCCGATAAATTTAAACTCGAAATCATGCTGGATCTCCGGCCACTCGCGACCCTGGTAAGTGGCACGGGCCACACCCAGCACGCGCATGCCCTGGGCGGCAAGGGCATTGATTTGTTGATCGAGTGCGGCAAGCTGTGCGGCATCGAGATGGCATAAATCGGCGATTGCTTCCGGTGCCCCCTTGCTCGCTACCACATATTCATCACGGTCGCGGGCTTTCCACACGTGCGACAAGGCGAGCTGATCGGGAGAGATCGCATAATCATGTTTGTGCTGCCAGTCCCGGTGTATGTGTTCGGTGTGGGCGAGAAAATGGTTGGTGAGTTCATGGATGGCTTTTTCCATCGGATCAAACGGATCGGCCTCGCTGGAGAGCACGGCGAATTCCATTAGCTGGTGGAATGTTTCCGGCAGTTCGGGGTTGTCAGTCTCAACTTTGTATATTTCACGACCCACGTTGAGCTGCTGCACCGCCATGCGGTTGAGGGTGAGGGTGCCGGTCTTGTCCACGCACAGCACGGTGGTGGAACCAAGTGCTTCTACTGCAGGCATGCTGCGGGTCAGTATCTGGTGGCGTGAAATACGCCAGGCGCCCATCGCCAGAAATACGGTGAGCACCACCGGATATTCTTCCGGCAACAATGTCATGGCCAGGGTGATACCGGCCAGAAGGCCGTTTAGCCAGTCACTGCGGGTAAAGCCATAAATCAGAATTAATACCAGGCAGATCGATGTGCCAATCAGAGCCAGCCAGCGCACCAGCCAGCTGATTTCCTGCTGCAGGGGTGTAGCTTGAGTTTTCGTATCATGCAGTGTTTTGCCTATCTTGCCAATTTCACTGCGGGACCCGGTGGCCAGTACCCGCGCTATACCGCGCCCCTGTACCACCAGGGTGCCGGAATAAATATAGGGTTGATCATCTCCGCCGGGCTGCAGTGGCGTGACGGTATTTGCATACTGGTGTGGCAATCCCGCAATTTTGCGCACGGCTACCGATTCGCCGGTGAGCAGCGATTCGTCCGCAGAGAAGCTGCTGCATTCAAGCAGCACCGCATCGGCAGGTATACGGTCACCTTCGGCCAGTAGCAGAATGTCGCCGCGCACCACCTCGCGTCCGGCGATGCGCTGGGCGAGACCTTCCCTGATGACCCGAGCACGCGGGCTGGTGAGGTCGCGCAGGGCTTCCAGTACGCGTTCGGTTTTGTATTCCTGCGAGATGGTGATGCCCATTACGATCATCACAAACCCCAGCAGCATCAGCGCGTCGTTGACTTCGCCCAGCAGCAGATAAATTGCACCGGCTGATATCAGCAGCATAAACATCGGTTCACGCAAAACTTCCAGTGCAATATGCCATAACTGGCGTTGACCCGCCGAGGGCAGCTCGTTTGCGCCTTCTGCCTTCAGGCGCAATAACGCTTCGGTTTGAGTTAAACCGGAAATAGATTGTGTACCAGTCTGGTCAAGACGCATGAGTGCAACCATATCAGGTAAGTTACAATTAACCCAGAGATTTCCCGGGAATTCCGCCCTCCGCGCAACGCTTCAAGCGTGAATGGGGTTGGGGTAGATTTTGGAACCCTGAAGAAATTAATTCATGAATAATCCTATTTACAGTTCGCAGAATTATCCCAACCGTGCCAAAAAAATATTTTAAAAAGTTACTGCCCAGCCATGAGACGATCAGGAAGAATCGTCTGCTGCAGCCGTTTGGCGTATGGCTGAAGCACCCGAATCTGTGGCATCTGCATCGCCGTTCTGTTTCCGGCGGGGTGGCGGTAGGCATGTTCTGCGGCCTGATTCCAGGCCCGCTGCAAATGATAGGGGCAGCGCTGTTGGCGGTGCTGTTCCGCGTAAACCTGCCCGTGGCTATGTTTACCACGTTTTATACCAATCCTTTTACCATTGTGCCCTTGTATCTGGTGGCCTATCAGCTTGGTGCCTTCGTCACCGGCCAGGGCAGTGAGGTGGTTTCCGCAAAATTGGTGGCCCCGGAAATGGGCTGGGATAACTGGTATTCGGTGATGCTGGAGTGGGTGGTTTCGCTGGGCAAGCCGTTTGCGCTTGGTCTGCCATTGCTTGCGGTGCTTCTGTCGCTGCTGGGGTATGTGTCGGTGCGTATGGGCTGGCGCTTGTGGGTGATGTGGCAGTGGCGCAAGCATGGCATGCGCGGGCATTAGCAGATGCTGACGTATCGGCCAGCGGTGCTGGCGGAGGTGGAGAGCGTCGTGGCGCTGGTGAATGCTGCCTATCGTGGCGAGGCAAGCCGGGCAGGGTGGACAACGGAGGCCGACCTGCTTGGCGGGCAGCGCACCGATGCGGATGAGGTGAGCAGTCTGATTGGCGCTGGGCATTCAATTGTGCTGCTGTGTTTTGAGGATGCCGAGCTAACAGGTACGGTGCATTTGCACCACGCACATCGGACTGCGCATATGGGCATGCTGGTGATTAAACCCGGTTTGCAGGGACAGGGGCGGGGTAAAAAATTGATGCAGGCAGCCGAGGCTGCTGCGATTAAAATGTGGGGCGCGGACAAGATGCTGATGCATGTCATTACGCTCAGGCATGAACTGATTGCCTTTTATGAGCGGCGCGGTTATCGCCGTACCGGGAAGATAAAAGCCTTTCCCGATGAGCTCAGGTTTGGTATTCCAAAAGTTGCGGGCCTGGAAATTGAGTTGATGGAAAAGACGCTGGATGCAGCGTCTTTTCACGATTAAGGCCAAGTATTCGTTATTTATATAAGTACTTGATTTTATTGAATAAATTGAAATACGGGTGGATTATGAAATTGTTTGCGAGGCTGCTGGGTATTGTTACCCTGAGTGTTGGTTTCAATGCCGTAGCGGCGGAGTCCTTGACGGTGGCGGTGGCGGCCAATGTGAAGTTTGTGTTTGATGAACTGAAGACCGAGTTCAGAAAATCCAGCGGCATTGACGCAAAGGGTGTGTTTGCTTCATCCGGCAAGATCACCGCGCAGATCAAAAGCGGCGCGCCCTACGATGTGTTCCTGTCAGCGGATATGGAGTTTCCACAGGCGTTGTACCAGGATGGTTTCGCGGTCGCCGCTCCCAAAGTATATGCACGCGGCGTGCTGGTGCTGTGGACCTTGCAGCCGCTCGATCTGAGCCAGGGCCTGGTTGTGCTGGCCACTCCGGCGGTGAAAAAAGTAGCGATGGCGAATCCCAAGCTGGCTCCCTATGGGCGCGAAGCGATGCATGCGCTGGATTATTTCAAGCTGCGCAGTGCGGTTGAACCCAGGCTGATCTATGGCGAAAGCATTGCACAGGTGAATCAATACATCGACACCAGATCGGTTGAGATTGGTTTTACCGCAAAATCCGTGGTACTGGCCCCGCAAATGCAGGGGCGCGGGAAATGGATAGAAGTGCCGCGAGAGAGCTATCAACCCATCGAGCAGGGCCTGGTGCTGCTGAAGCATGGCGCGCAGAGCAATGCGGCTGCGGCAAAACTTTTTATTGAATTTATGGCGTCAGCCAAGGCGCGTGCCATCCTCGACAAATTCGGATATATCCTGCCATGAATAAATTGCGCGGCCGCATTACCCATATTGAATCCAACGACCATGTGTCGCTGGTGGATGTGGATGTGATGGGTGACAGCTTTACCGCGACGCTGCTGGAGACACCGGATGACGCAGCGTATTTGAAAATTGGCAATGTGGTTGAGGTGTTGTTCAAGGAAACCGAAGTGTCGCTGGCCAAGGGCCTCAGCGGTCTGATTAGCCTGCGCAATCGCATGCATACTACGGTGAAGCAGGTGCGCGGCGGCGTGATTCTGAGCGAGGTGGTGCTGGATTATCGCGGCCGGCAGATCAGCAGCATTATCACCACCCGTTCAATCAAGCGCATGGACATCAAAGCGGGCAATGAAGTGGAAGCCTTGGTCAAGGCCAATGAGGTGACGCTGCTGGAGGTGACTGATGGACTATGACCTGCAACCGCTGATTTTGACCTTTAAGCTTGCCGCACTGACGACGCTGATCCTGTGTCTGATCGGCATACCGTTTGCGTACTGGATGGCCTTCACCAGGGTGCGCATCAAGCCGGTGCTGGAAACGCTGGTGAGCATGCCGCTGGTGCTGCCGCCGTCAGTGCTGGGATTTTATCTGTTGCTGGCCTTCAGTCCGCAAAGCGCGTTCGGCCATTTTGTGGAAACCTATATTGGCATCAAGCTTGCCTTCAGTTTTGCCGGGCTGGTGGTGGCGTCGGTGATCTTCAGTTTTCCGTTTATGGTGCATCCGGTGCAGTCCGGTTTTCAGGCGCTGCCGCGCTCACTGACAGAAGCCGCCTGCACGCTGGGCAAGAGCCGCTGGCAGACCTTTGTGCATGTGCTGCTGCCCAATATCAAACCCGGATTGCTGGCCGGTGTGGTGCTGTCGTTTGCGCACACCATAGGCGAATTCGGCGTGGTGATGATGATAGGCGGCAACCTGCCCGGCGAAACCAAGGTGGCGGCAATTGCGATATACGACGAGGTGGAGTCGCTCAATTATGCGGCGGCAAATTTCTATGCGCTGGTGCTGTTCAGCGTGTGCTTCGTTATTCTGCTGACGGTGTATCTGATCAACCGCAAGCTGTTGATGAAGATAGGCTGAGATGATAGAAATCGACATCACCAAAAAGCTCTTCTCGGCACAAGGCGAGTTCACTTTGGCGCTGCAATTGAGCATTGAGCAGGGCGAATTTATCTCGCTGTTCGGCCAGTCCGGTGCCGGAAAAACCACGCTGCTGCGCTGTCTGGCCGGTCTTGAAAAACCGGATGGCGGCACTATAAAGGTAAATGGCGAAACCTGGTTTGATAGCAGGGTTGCGACCATGCTTCCCGCCAGACACAGACGCGCCGGTTATATGTTTCAGGACTATGCGCTGTTTCCCAATATGACCGTGCGCGGCAATCTGGAGTTTGCACTGCGTCCGGAGGGTGACCGCAAGCGTGTGGCAGAATTGATTGAAATGATGGGGCTGGGCGAACTGCAGCAGCGCAAACCGGATACGCTTTCCGGCGGACAGAAACAGCGTGTGGCACTGGCGCGCGCGCTGGCTGCCGAGCCGAAATTGCTGCTGCTGGACGAGCCTTTCTCTGCTCTGGATCATACCACCCGGGTGCGTCTGCAGGATGAAGTAATGCGCATGCAGCGCCACTATGGCCTGACTACGGTGATGGTCAGCCATGACATCAGCGAAGTGTATAAATTGTCGCAGCGGGTGCTGGTGATTGAACACGGACGTATTGCGAAGCAGGGCACTCCTGCCGAGGTATTTAAAGCAGGGCAAGCCAATGGCAAATTCAGCTTTGCCGGCGAAGTACTGGACATCGAAACAGCTGATGTGGTGTTTGCGGTGACGCTGCTGGTGGGCAACCAGGTGGTGCGTGTGATCGCGACAGCGGATGAAGTTAAGAGTATCAAACAGGGCGATCGCGTGATGCTGATGTCGAAGGCGTTTAATCCGGTGCTGGTTGCGGTTGGATCATTATAGAAAATTCATTGGCCCACAGATTAAGAACAGAATTCTTAGGTAAATGCTTTTGCCATTTGGAAGTTTGGATTGTTGCAGATTAATGCATGGAATCTGTGCAAATCTGTGTAATCTGTGGATGAAACCGATGTTTTTCGATCTTGGAATAATTACAGGGGAATGTGATGAGCGACAAACAGATTGCAACATTGGCAGGCGGCTGTTTCTGGTGTCTGGAAGCGGTGTACGAGCAGATGCGCGGTGTCGAGAAAGTGGTGTCAGGCTATATCGCCGGTGAAAAACCCGACCCCACTTACGAAGAAGTATGCAGCGGCAATAGCGGCCATGCCGAAGCGGTGCAGATCAGCTTTGACCCGGCGCAGGTAAGCTATGGCGAGCTGCTGTCGGTGTTCTTCACGATACACGACCCCACCACGCTTAATCGTCAGGGCAACGACAAGGGCACGCAATACCGTTCGGCTATTTATTATCACAACGAAGACCAGCGCGCCGAAGCAGCCGAGCTGATGCTGGAACTAAGAAAGCAGCATATTTTTCCTGCTCCGCTGGTGACTGAACTGGTGGCAGCGTCAACCTTCTATCCGGCCGAAAGCTATCACCAGCACTATTATGCCAATCATCCGGAGCAGGGCTACTGCCAGTTTGTGGTGGCACCCAAGCTGAAGAAATTCAAGGAGCATTTTGCGGCTAAGATGAAATAGAAAGTTTATATTTACTTCAAATTGACGCCGCGCCTTCCGGTTTTATAGGCCACGCATAAACTGCGGCCTTAACGGTCGCACACCTTGCACCGCCTCACGCAAGTTCATCAGAAGCTTTTCTTTGTCTCTGGGCAGATTTCCCGCCAGCGCCAGCGCATTGGACGCATGGTTGGAACGGAACACGATGGGCTGTGGCGGATTGAGGCCGTTGATCAGTTTTTCCTGTTCCCTGAGTATCGCGAGGTCATCCAGCGCTTCGAAGGGTTCGCCAAATTTCTTGTAAAATTCGGCCTCTATGCTGTTATCCAGATAGAGCTGTAATGTTGACAGATAGGTCACTGGCGCACTGTTAAGCAGCGCGATGGTGCCGTTTATATGCTCGTCGCTATGTGTATGTCCACCCAGACCCAGTATCACCGTTGCCGATACTTTTAAGCCGCTCGCGTGTGCCTTGCTCAGCACTTCAATCATGCGGCGTTGTGTTGCGCCTTTGGTGATTTTCTTCAGCATGACATCAGAGCCGGATTCCACGCCCACATAGAGCAGATTGAGCTTATGCTGTTGCAGGAGCAAAAGCTCCTCTGCACTCTTGCGTTGAATATTGGCGGGCGTGGCGTAACAGGAGACACGTGCAAGCCTGGGCAGGACTCTGGTCAGCTCACGCAGGATTTCCAGCAGGTGGTCGGTGGGCAGTGCGAGCGCATCGCCATCGGCCAGAAATACGCGGTGAGCATCGGGCTTTTCTGTTGCAGCCTGCTGAATATCGGCAAATACGGACGCAAGCGCGCGTTCACTGTACTGCTTGCTGCGGTACATCGCGCAGAAACTGCACTGGTTGAAGCTGCAGCCCAGGGTAGCCTGGATGATCAGGTTATCGGCCTCGGCTGGAGGCCGGTACAGGGGCATGTCGAAAAGCATAGCGATTCCGGCTGCTATACAGTATCAATGTATCTGCGATGTTTTCGGTGGGATTTGTAATAATTGATCAGGCTGTTGGTGGAGCTGTCGTGGCTGTTCACTTCGTTTGAGCCGGAAAGCTCCGGTTGTATGACTTTTGCAAGTTGTTTGCCCAGCTCCACTCCCCATTGGTCAAATGAGTTGATGTTCCAGATGATGCCCTGCACAAATACCTTGTGTTCGTAAAAGGCGACGAGTGAGCCCAGTGTTTTTGGGTCGAGATTTTGCAGGATGATCGAATTGCTGGGTTTGTTGCCGGGAAATATTTTATGCGGCAGCAGCTGTTTGATCTGCTCGTCATTCAATCCTTCAGCCTTTAATTCTGCCGTCACTTCCTGTGCGTTTTTACCGCGCATGAGTGCTTCGGTTTGCGCAAAGAAATTGGCCAGCAGGATGGTTTGGTGTTCGCCTATGGGATGCTTGTTTTCTATCATGGCAATATAGTCTGCCGGAATCAGACGCTCGCTCTGGTGTATGAGCTGGAAGAAGGCATGCTGTCCATTGGAACCGAGCTCACCCCAGATGATGGGGCCGGTTGCATAATCGACAGGATTGCCTTCCCGATCCACGCGCTTGCCGTTGCTTTCCATGTCGAGCTGCCGAATATAGGCGGGCAATCTGCGCAGATATTGGTCGTAGGGAATAATGGCATGGGTATCGGCACCGAAGAAGTTGTTGTACCAGATGCCCAGCATGCCCAGAATAACGGGCAGGTTTTTTTCCAGCGGGGCATTGCGGAAATGTTCATCCATTTCATGGGCGCCCTGCAATAGTTCTTCAAAGCGGTTCATGCCGATCGCGATAACAATCGACAGGCCGATTGCCGACCACATTGAGTAACGTCCGCCTACCCAGTCCCAGAACTCGAACATGAGTTCGGTGCTAATGCCAAATTTGATGACTTCTTCCGTATTGGTTGAGATAGCGACAAAATGTCTTGGGATGGCACCTTCATCTTTTGCAATGCTCATAAACCATTCGCGCGCAGAGCGTGCATTGGTCATGGTTTCCTGGGTGGTAAAAGTTTTGGAAGCGATAATGAAAAGCGTTGTTTCAGGATTCAGGTGCCGGTTTGTTTCAAACATTTGTGTGCTGTCTATGTTGGAAACAAAGTGGAAATTTATATTGGGACGCTGATAATCCAGCAGCGCTTCCGTGACCATCGCCGGGCCCAGATCCGAGCCTCCAATACCGATGTTCACCACATCGGTGATGGCTTTCCCGCTAAAACCTTTCCACTCGCCGTTGCGCACATCATTCGAAAATTTTCGCATGCGTCCCAGTACTTCATTGATATCGGGCATGACATTTTTGTCATTCACCAGCACAGGCCGTTTGCTGCGATTGCGCAGGGCGGTATGCAGAACCGATCTGTTTTCGGTGAAGTTAATGGCTTCACCATTGAACATTTTTTCAGTCCAGCCTTTGATATCCCTCTCCTGTGCCAGATTTAGCAACAGACGCAGTGTTTCTTCTGTTGTCCGATGTTTGGAATAATCAAACAGGATGTCATTAAAGAGTATGGAGAATTTCTCGAAGCGCCCGGGATCTGCGGCAAACAGGTCGCGCATATGGATATCGGCCATTGTTTGCTGATGTGCTTGCAGGGCCTGCCATGCCGGAGAATTGCTGAGTTTTGACATATTTGGTTGTATTTGTTGTTATTAAGAAAGTTGTTTCATTAAGTTGAATTTAATCATATGAGCACAATCTTACAAATTGTATGTTGCATGAATATTTTAATTGCTAATTGGTTGTTTTTTGTTATTTAACTGCATCTCCAGCATATGATTTGGCTGTTTCCTGTGAAGTCTGGCCGAAATTCCATTTATTTTGTCAGGTTAGCCGCAGGAATGATTATCCGCAATGCTTGTAGGGCTGGAGACTTGGCTGTTGTGGATGATTTTACCCCCTGTTTCATGTATTATTAAGGCATTCTGCAAAGGGAATCACTCCCTTTAGAAATTCATTCATCAATTATTTTCAAGGATAGTTCAGTATGTCGAGCATAGAAACCCTGGGTGCATTGGAGCGCCGTCTTAATGCCTCCATTCCACAGCAACAGTTACTCGGTGAAGTTGCTGCTCGTATCAAGTATATGGGGCGCACCGCCAAGGTGCCCGGTTTCCGTCCGGGAAAGGTGCCTTTCAAGATTCTGGAACAGCAATTTGGCACGCAGGCGCATCAGGAAGTGCTGGGCGATGAGTTGCACCGCTCATTTATCGAAGCTGCCAAGGCGAATAATCTCAAGGTTGCCGGTTATCCCAATTTTGAAATTAAAACCAAGGATGTCAATGCCCCCCAGATTGAATACACTGCAACGTTTGAAGTTTACCCGGAAGTGGTTGTGGGCGATGTGAGCAAGCAAAGCGTAGAGCGACTCACCTTTACCCTAAGCGATGCGGATATTGACAAGACTATCGACACATTGCGCAAGCAGCGTGCTGTATTTGAGCCAGCCACGCGCGCAGCGCAAAATGAAGATCAGGTTCGTATTGATTTCAGCGGCAAGCTGGACGGTGTGGTATTTGAGGGCGGCGAAGCGAAGGACTTCGCACTGGTTCTGGGTGTAGGCCGCATGTTGCCGGACTTTGAAAAAGGCATTATCGGTATGAAGGCGGGTGAAACCAGGTCGTTTGATATGACTTTCCCCACCGACTATCACGGCAAGGATGTGGCAGGTAAAAAGGTTACTTTCACCATTGTAATGAATCTGGTCGAAGCGCCGCGCTTGCCTGAACTGGATGCCGAGTTTGTAAAAGGTCTGGGCGTTGCTGATGGTGATGTAGCCAAGCTTAAGGATGAAATCAGAAACAATCTGAAACTGGAAGCAGAACGTCGCATCAAGGTTCGCAATAAGGATAATGCAATGGATGCATTGCTGGCTGTGACACAGCTGGAAGCACCCAAGGCGCTGGTTGAAAGTGAGTCGCAGCGTGTGATGCAGCAGACTATGCAGGATATGCAAGGTCGTGGTGTCACTATTCCGAAGGGTATGCAGCTTCCCGCAAGCATGTTTGCAGAACGCGCTACCAAGCGCGTTAAACTGGGTCTGATACTGGAGGCGCTGGTCAAGCAAAATAGTCTTGAAGCCAAGCCGGAACAGGTGAAGGCTTTGATCGCCGAGCATGCACAGAGTTATGAAAACCCTGATGAAATAGTACGCTGGTATGCCGCTGATGCATCGCGCCTGCGTGATGTGGAAAATCTCGTGCTGGAGGATAACGTGGTGAGCTGGTTGATGGGGCACGCAAAGGTTACTGACAAGCCGGTTGAATTTAACGAATTGATGGGAAATGACAAATGATGCATAGCAATACGCCACAACAGGCAATGGAACCGCAAAATCTGGGCATGATACCGATGGTGATCGAAACCAGCGGGCGTGGTGAGCGTGCCTATGATATTTATTCCCGTCTGCTTAAAGAGCGTGTGATCTTTCTGGTGGGGCCGATTAATGATGCGGTGGCGAATGTAGTGGTTGCGCAACTGCTTTTTCTGGAGTCAGAAAATCCGGATAAAGAAATCTCGCTTTATATCAATTCGCCCGGCGGATCGATTTCATCCGGCATGGCAATTTACGATACGATGCAATTCATCAAGCCTAATGTTTCAACCTTGTGCATAGGCATGGCTGCTTCGATGGGGGCGTTTCTGCTGCAGGCAGGTGCCAAGGGCAAGCGCTTTGCGCTGCCCAATTCTACAGTGATGATTCATCAGCCTCTGGGCGGCTTTCAGGGGCAGGCAACTGATATCGAGATTCATGCAAAATATATTCTGAGTTTGCGTGAGCGCTTGTACAACCTGATGGCAGAGCATACCGGACGCTCGGTCGAGGAAATTGCGCGCGACAGCGAACGTGATAATTTCCTGACAGCCAATGAGGCAGTGGAGTACGGCTTGATAGACCAGGTTTTACAGAAGCGGGTATAAATTTTTTTGGTATGCTGCCGATAACTAATTGTGAGGTTTTAAATGTCGTCGGATAAAAACAAGAGTGACAAGTTGTTGTACTGCTCGTTTTGCGGGAAAAATCAGCACGAAGTGCGCAAGCTGATTGCGGGGCCTTCTGTATTTGTTTGCGACGAGTGTATTGCACTGTGTAATGACATTATCCGTGAGGAATCGCAAAGCGATGATGAGGTCGGCAAGCTGGAGAAGTCGGATTTGCCCGTGCCGCATGAGATACGCGCCAATCTTGATGATTATGTTATCGGGCAAGAGCATGCCAAGAAAATTCTTTCGGTGGCAGTGTACAACCATTACAAACGCTTGAAAAATACAAGCAACGATGGTGTTGAGCTGTCTAAGAGTAATATTTTGCTGCTTGGTCCAACCGGCTCGGGTAAAACACTGTTGGCACAGACGATGGCCCGTCTGCTCAATGTGCCATTTGTGATGGCAGATGCAACTACGCTGACTGAAGCCGGTTACGTGGGTGAGGATGTCGAAAATATCATTCAAAAGTTGCTGATGGCGTGTGACTACGATGTCGAGAAGGCACAGCGCGGTATTATATACATCGATGAAATCGACAAGATTTCACGCAAATCTGACAATCCTTCCATCACGCGTGACGTATCGGGTGAAGGCGTGCAGCAGGCATTGCTCAAGTTGATCGAGGGAACGAAGGCCTCGATTCCGCCCCAGGGTGGACGCAAGCATCCGAATACGGAATTTTTGCAGGTTGATACCACTAATATTCTGTTCATTTGCGGTGGCGCATTTGACGGGCTGGAAAAGGTAATCCGCAACCGCTCTGAAAAGGCGGGCATTGGATTTGGCGCTAATGTAGTTAATCGCGATGAGCGCAAGAGTGTTGGTGCTGTTTTGCGCGAAGTGGAACCGGAAGATCTGATCAAGTTTGGCCTGATTCCTGAGTTTGTCGGGCGTTTGCCAGTGGTGGCTACGCTGGAAGAGCTGGATGAGGCTGCATTGATTCAGATTTTGACCGAGCCCAAGAATGCACTGACCAAGCAATACCAGAAGCTGTTTGCGATGGAAGGTGTAGAGCTGGAGTTTAACGAAGGTGTTTTGCAAACTATTGCGAAGAAAGCCCTGACCAGGAAAGCCGGAGCACGTGGTTTGCGCTCCATTCTGGAGCATGCGCTACTGGATATTATGTTTGACCTGCCTTCCATGGAGAATGTAAGCAAGGTGGTGCTGGATGCAAGCGGCACGAATGGCGAAATCAAGCCTATCGTGATGTATGCTGATGCAGCCACAACAAAAGCAGCCTGAAATTTATTACGTTAGACGCGGGGCTTGAATATTTTTTGAGTTGCCCCCATTTTGGTACTTAACAATTAACTTAATAAAGAAGATCTGCCATGTCTGAACTCGATATAACTACTCCCGGCCTGTTTCCGCTGTTGCCATTGCGTGATGTGGTGGTATTCCCGCACATGGTTATTCCCCTGTTTGTTGGGCGAGCGAAGTCCATCAAGGCGCTTGAATCTGCGATGGAAGCAGGAAAAAGCATCGTGCTTGTCGCACAAAAATCTGCTGCCAAAGATGAGCCATCCATTGAGGATATGTATCGCATAGGCAGCATTGCCAATATATTGCAAATGCTGAAACTGCCGGATGGCACGGTTAAAGTGCTGGTGGAAGGCACTCAGCGTGCGAAAGTGCTGCATATTCTGGATGATAAATTGCACTTTGACGCGGAAATTGAATTGATTCCTGTAGATGAGAGCAATGGCCCTGAAGTTGAGGCGATGCGTCGCGCGCTGATCAATCAGTTTGACCAATACGTCAAATTAAATAAGAAAATCCCGCCCGAGATCTTGACATCTCTGGCTGGAATCGATGATGCCGGCCGTCTGGCGGATACGATTGCAGCCCACCTGCCTTTGAAGCTTGAACAGAAGCAGGAAGTGCTTGAAATATTTGACGTTCGCAAGCGTCTTGAGCATTTGTTGGGCTTGCTGGAAGCAGAGCTGGACATACTGCAGGTAGAAAAACGCATACGCGGTCGCGTGAAACGCCAGATGGAAAAAAGCCAGCGCGAGTATTACCTGAATGAGCAGGTAAAGGCTATCCAGAAAGAGCTGGGCGACGGTGAAGAGGGTGCCGACATTGAAGATCTTGAGAAGAAGATCAAGGCCGCTCACATGCCCAAGGAGGCGCGTACCAAAGCCGAGAATGAGTTGAAAAAATTGCGTCTGATGTCGCCCATGTCTGCCGAGGCAACTGTGGTGCGTAACTACATCGATGTTCTGGTTGGTTTGCCATGGAAGAAAAAATCCAAGATCAATAATGATCTGAAAGCGGCCGAAGCCGTGCTCGAAGCCGATCATTATGGCCTGGAAAAGGTCAAAGAACGCATTGTCGAGTACCTCGCTGTACAGCAACGCGTCGACAAAATGAAGGCTCCGATTCTTTGCCTCGTGGGTCCTCCTGGCGTTGGTAAAACTTCTTTGGGACAATCCATTGCGCGTGCTACCGGGCGCAAGTTTATGCGTATGTCGCTGGGTGGTGTGCGTGATGAATCGGAAATTCGCGGTCATCGCCGTACCTATATCGGGTCCATGCCGGGCAAGATTTTGCAGAACATGTCAAAAGTTGGCGTGAAGAATCCTTTGTTCCTGCTGGATGAAGTGGACAAGATGGGTATGGATTTTCGTGGCGATCCGTCTTCAGCATTGCTGGAGGTGCTCGATCCGGAACAGAACCATACCTTTGTGGATCACTATGTCGAGGTTGAGTACGACTTGTCCGATGTAATGTTTGTGGCTACCGCAAACAGCATGAATATCCCCGGCCCATTGCTGGACCGTATGGAGATTATCCATGTGTCGAGCTATACCGAGGATGAGAAGGTCAATATAGCGACACGTTATCTGATCCCCAAGGCAATTAAGAATAACGGTCTCAAGGAAGAAGAGATCAATATTTCCGAAGCTGCAATCCGTGACATCTTGCGTTATTACGTGCGCGAAGCCGGGGTGCGCGGGCTTGATCGGGAGTTGTCCAAGATTTGCCGCAAAGTCGTAAAGGCTCAGGCACTTAAGGGACGAGCGAACAAGGTGATGATCAATTCGCGCAATCTGGATAAATATCTTGGTGTGCGTCACTACAGCTACGGGATAGCCGAAAAGATGAATCAGGTTGGCCAGGTTACCGGTCTGGCATGGACTGAAGTGGGTGGTGAATTGCTTACCATTGAAGCGGCCGTATTGTCGGGCAAGGGCAAGATTACGACGACCGGCAAGCTTGGCGAAGTAATGCAGGAATCTATCCAGGCGGCGCTGAGTGTGGTTCGGAGCCGTGCTCGCAGCCTGGGAATAGCCGATACTTTCTACGAGAAGAGTGATATTCATATTCACTTGCCTGAGGGTGCTACACCAAAAGACGGGCCCAGTGCCGGAGCGGGTATCTGCACTGCAATGGTGTCAGCGCTGACGGGTATTCCTGTGCGCGCTGATGTGGCAATGACGGGCGAGATCACCTTGCGCGGTGAGGTGTTGCCTATCGGTGGATTAAAAGAGAAACTGCTGGCAGCCCAGCGAGGTGGAATTAAAATTGTTTTAATCCCCCAGGAAAACGTCAAGGATTTGATTGAGATTCCCGACAACATTAAAAATAAACTTGAGATTCATCCGGTGAAGTGGATAGATCAAGTATTGGAAATGGCATTGGAAAGAAAGCCTGAACCTCTGCCTGATGTCGCTCCCGTTGCATCACAGATTCCGGCTATAGCTGAATCAACCGAGGTGTCCGCTTCAATTAAACATTGATCATTGGCCCATAAAAAGTTTCGACAAAATGTGGCTTGATGAAATATGTTTAAAACATGCTGGCGTATTTTAAAAAAGTCTTGTAGAATGCGCGGCTTCTTTGGGTGATTAGCTCAGCTGGTAGAGCACCGCCCTTACAAGGCGATTGTCGGCGGTTCGATCCCGTCATCACCCACCAAAGATTAGGAGTGGTAGTTCAGTTGGTTAGAATACCGGCCTGTCACGCCGGGGGTCGCGGGTTCGAGTCCCGTCCACTCCGCCAAATGCGTATAGCCGACTGATTTTTTAAACTAGTGTTAAAAACAGCGGTAGTACTTAAAAGGGATTCAGCTTAAATGCTGAATCCCTTTTTTCATTTTTAGTGTGGCAATTTAATTGCATTTATAATGATAAACACTGTTCGAATAGGTGCGTGCACAAGTGTAGCCTATGCGGTCTGTAGAGATGTTGTTATATTGCCAAACCCAATAAAATCAGGCATCATGAAAAGGTTCCTGAGGCACTGATATATCTCGCCCAGCCTGCTAAATAAAGGTGAACGCAAGTTCGCCTTTTTCATTTACCCCAACCCATCAGGTAGGATAATTATGTTTGATTTCGTGCAAGAGAAAAAACGCGTAGTACAGGTTGTATTAATCCTTATTATCATCACCTTCGGTTTTTTTGGTGTGGAATCCTACAGGCAGTCAGGTGGTGGCGGAGCGCCAGCGACGGTAAATGGTGAAAAAATAAGCCAGCAAGAATTTGACAATGCTGTGCGTCAGCAGCAGGAGAGAGTTCGTGAGCAGGCCGGCCCTAACTTTGATCCAGCCCTGTTTGATAAGCCTGAAATTAAAAACATGATATTGGACAGCCTGGTTAACCAGCGTTTGTTGAGTACAGAAGCGCGCAGTGCGGGGTTGACTCTTAGCGATGTTCAGTTGGCTCAAATTATTGCAGGTATCGATGCTTTCCAGAAAGATGGAAAATTTGACAAGCAGCAATATGAAACGGCATTGAAAGTTCAGGGCATGACACCAGTCGTGTTTGAATCGCGCGTGAGGGATGAGTTAAGTACGCGCCAATTGGTTGATGCATATTCCAAGAACGGCTATGCATCGCGGACAGGAGCAGACAACCTGATTCGCCTGAACGAGCAGCAGCGCGTAGTCAGTGTTGCGCAGCTTTCACCAGAATTGTTTAGTGGCCAGGTAACCGTCGATGATGCTGCCGTAAAAGAGTATTACGAAAAAAATCAGAAAGAATTCCAAACTCCAGAGCGTGCGCGGGTTGAGTATTTGATATTCTCGGTATCTGCATTGCTGCCCCAGATTAAGCTGGATGATGCTGAAATCAGAAAATATTACGAAGAAAATAAAACCGAATTCAGTACGCCTGAGTTGCGCAAAGCGGCACATATTCTGATTGCGGTTGATGCGAAGGCGTCGGATGCCGAAAAACAGGCAGCCAGGGTTAATGCAGAACAAATATTGCAACAGGTGAGAGAGGCTCCAGCGCAGTTTTCGCAGCTAGCCAGGAAATACTCCCAGGATCCCGGCTCTGCTGAAAATGGCGGGGACTTGGGTATGTTTGGCCGGGGTATGATGGTAAAGCCCTTTGACGAAGCTGTATTCAAATTGATCGTGGGCGAGGTAAGTGGTCTGGTACAGACTGATTTTGGATTCCATATCATCAAATTATTGGCAGTGAAGGGCGGCAAGGTTCAGGCATTGAATGAAGTGAGAGGCACAATTGTGCAAAAGCTCCGAACTCAAAAGGCAAATGATATTTTCGCTGAGCTGGCTGAAAAATTCAGTAATACTGTCTATGAGCAAAGCGACACGCTCAAACCGGCGGCTGAGCTGGTGAAGCTGCCTGTGCAACAAGTGGCTTGGCTAAGCAAGGGGCAGATTGGTGTATCGCCGTGGACTGACAAGGCGTTACAGGCTGTATTTTCTGACGAAGTGGTCAAGAATAAACGCAATACACCCACCATAGAAATTGCACCGAATACATTGCTTGCCGCGAGAATACTGGAGCATAAGCCGGAAAGTGTATCTGCCCTGGACGAGGTGGCTTCCTCCATCCGTAAAAAATTGCAGCGTCAGCAGGCACAGGATCTTGCGATCAAGCAGGGATCGAATGTTCTATCCCAATTGCAGCAAGGTGCCAGTGTTAGCGTCGGCTGGAAGGCTGCACAATCAGTTACGCGATCTCAGCACACTGCACTGGACAATGAGTTTACACGCCAGATTTTTAAGGCGGATATAAGCAAGCTGCCGGCTTATGTGGGCATGGAAAGTGCGCAGGGTGGATATATGCTGGCTCGTATTGATTCGGTAAAGGAGGTCGAATCAATAGATGAGTCAAAGCGTGCGCGCTATATGCAGCAATTGAGCCAGATGACAGGTGAGGAATTGTTACAGGCATTTATTGCCGATACCAAGCAGCATGCCAGCATTACAGTTGTCCCCTTTGTGACAGAAGAAAAGATAAACTAATTAATTGGAGTGGTAGTTCAGTTGGTTAGAATACCGGCCTGTCACGCCGGGGGTCGCGGGTTCGAGTCCCGTCCACTCCGCCAATACAAATAAAATTTTCAAATGAATTTTATTTAGAAAAATGCCACTGAAAAGTGGCATTTTTTTCATGTGATTTCGGCGCGACCGCGGAAATGCATGGTGATGCAGCAATCGTATATAATATTCAGTCAATAATTTAAGTAGTGCCGCGTGCCTATGACTGAAGTGAATAAATGCCGGAAGTGCCAATGCTTGAAGTGACTAACCTGGCCTGCACGCGTGGCGAGCATCAATTATTTGCTGGAATAAACTTTGTATTGAGGGCAGGAGAGTTGCTGCAAGTGCAAGGAGCGAATGGTAGTGGGAAAACCACTCTGCTGCGAACTTTGTGCGGATTTATCCAGCCATTGGCGGGAGATATACGATGGAAGGGGCAGAGTATCCGTGTGCTTGATGAGGAATATTTTGCAGATATTGCTTACCTGGGGCACTTGAATGCAATTAAGGATGAGCTAAATGCCCTTGAAAATCTTCGTATTACATGTGCACTGGCGGGTAATTCTGTGAGCGACAGCGTGGCAATTGCTGCCTTGAGGCGTCTGGGTTTGCGCGGGCGTGAAACTTTTCCGGTAAAGGTATTGTCTCAAGGCCAGCGCCGTCGGGTGGCACTTGCGCGATTATTGATTAGCAAGGCGCCCCTGTGGATTCTGGACGAACCACTTGCAGCTCTGGATGTGAGTGCAGTTGTCCTGATGCAGGACGTGATAGGTGAGCATCTGGCAAATCAGGGTATGGTTATTTTTACCACGCATCAGTCTCTGGATGTGGCTGGCGTGGAACCCCGGCGTTTGCAGTTGTCATGAGTAATTTATCGCTGCATGGACTGATGGCTCTGGTAATAAGTCGTGATTTGACACTGGCAATGCGCAGACGGTCGGATGTACTCACGACGCTGATATTCTTTGTTATGGTTGTAAGTCTGTTTCCTCTTGCAGTTGGATCAGAAATTGAAATGTTGCGAAAAATGGCCCCAGGTGTGGTGTGGGTAGCAGCACTGTTGGCTTCCATGCTATCTCTTGGGCGCATGTTTTCGGCGGATTATCTGGATGGAACGCTGGAGCAAATGCTTCTTGTGCCGCAGTCACTTTCGATGCTGGTGTTAAGCAAAATTATCGCGCACTGGATGTTGTCAGGATTGCCGCTGGTATTGATTGCGCCGGTCTTGGGGCTGCAGTTTGATATGGCTGGAGATGCGCTGTTGATTATGGTTGTTGCGCTGTTGCTGGGCACGCCGGTATTGAGCATGGTGGGTGCAATCGGTGCCGCGCTCACTCTGGGTTTACGCGGTGGCGGTGTACTGGTTTCCTTGCTGGTATTGCCCTTGTGCATACCGGTGCTGATATTTGGAACAGGGGCGGTAGCAGCAATAACGGACGGTATGAGCGCGGCTGCCAATCTTTCACTGTTGGGCGCTTTTTTATTAATGTCGCTTTTGTTCACGCCGTGGGTTGCGGCGCAAGCTTTGCGTATTTCAATGGAGTAACGATTGGCTATTAACTGGTTTAAATATTCTGCTCCCAGTACTTTCTACGTATTGGCCGGTAAGCTGATCCCCTGGTTTGCCTGGCCAGCTGCCATATTGTTTTTTGTGGGCATGTATATCGGTTTCTTTGTGGCCCCCACCGATGCCGTACAAAGTGAAGCCTATCGCATCATATTTATCCATGTTCCTGCATCCATTTTATCCATGATCATCTATCTGGTCATGGCGGGTTATGCTGCGCTTGGACTTGTGTTCAACACCCGCTTGTCGTCAATGATGGCTACTGCACTGGCGCCCACCGGTGCGCTGTTTGCTTTTATTTCACTGTGGACAGGGGCTCTGTGGGGCAAGCCCATGTGGGGAGCATGGTGGGTTTGGGATGCGCGCTTGACGTCTGAACTGATTTTGCTGTTCTTATATCTCGGTTTTATTGCATTGCAGGCTTCGATAGAGGATCCGCGTCGTGCCGACCGTGCCGGTGCATTGCTGGCGATAGTAGGCTCAGTTAACGTGCCAATTATTTATTTTTCAGTGCAGTGGTGGAATACCCTGCATCAGGGATCAACAATCAAATTAAGTGGCACAAGCATGCATATTGCGATGCAACAGGCCATGTTTACCATGCTGGCGGCAATGTGGCTGTATGTGATTACTGTGGCCCTGATGCGTGTGCGCAGTATTATCCTGGAGCGCGAGCGGAATACCCAGTGGGTGGCCGATTTGGCGGAGGTTAAGCAATGAACTGGACAGAATTTTTTGCAATGAAGGGGTATGGCCTGTATGTGTGGGGTTCATATGGCGCAGCCTTGCTGGTGCTTGTGATCGAAATCATACTGGTACGTCATAAAAGAAAATTAACTTTACAGCAATTGCGCCTTAAGTTCGTTGCAGAGAACCAGATGCGTGATGCAGAAAATATGGAATGACTATGAAGCCGCGTCAAAAAAGATTTGTTTTTATCATTGCAGGTGTGGCAATTTTAAGCGCTGCAGTAGGTCTGGTGTTATACGCATTGCAGAATAATGTAAGCCTTTATTTTACGCCTACCCAGGTTTATAACAATGAAGCGCCACAAGGACGCAACTTCCGGATTGGGGGCCTTGTAGTGGAAAAAAGCATCAAGCGCCAGCAGGATGGATTGACCGTGACGTTTGATGTTACTGATACGGCCAAAACAATGCAGGTCACTTATAAAGGCATTCTTCCTGACCTGTTCAAGGAAGGTAAGGGTGTGGTTGTACATGGCAAGCTGCAGCCTGATAACACTTTTTATGCAGATGAAGTGCTGGCCAAGCATGATGAAAATTACAATGCCGCAGAAGTATTGACTGCACTGGATCAGGCCAAAAAGGCGCAATCTGGTACAGCGGAAGCCCAACCTGCAGCATCGGAATATCAGATACCTACCACTAAATAATTCGGAATAATCAAGATGATCCCAGAGATTGGTAATTTTGCGCTGGTCATTGCGCTGGTGTTGGCAATTGTTCAAGGTGTATTGCCTATATGGGGTGCGGCGCGTGATCACGCAGCATTGACGAGTGCTGCTCGACCCTTGGCATATGGCCAGTTTCTATTTGTTGCAATTGCCTTTGCCTGTCTGGTTCAGGCTTTTATTGTGAATGATTTTTCTGTGCTGTATGTAGCACAACACTCCAACTCTCAATTACCCGCACATTTTCGTTTTGCAGCGGTGTGGGGAGGGCATGAAGGCTCACTCTTACTTTGGGCTTTCATACTGAGTGTGTGGACCCTGGCCGTTGCTATTTTCAGCAAGCATTTGCCGGATGAAATGGTTGCACGTGTGTTGGGTGTGATGGGATTAATCTCGGTTGGCTTCCTGTTGTTTATGCTGTTCACTTCCAATCCGTTTGATCGCCTGCTTCCTGCAGCAATGGATGGCAGGGATTTAAACCCGCTACTGCAGGATATTGGTCTGATCATTCATCCGCCTATGCTGTATATGGGCTATGTTGGTTTTTCTGTAGCCTTTGCTTTCGCGCTGTCCGCGTTGCTATCCGGCAAGCTTGATGCAAGCTGGGCACGCTGGTCGCGACCTTGGACTACTGTTGCATGGGTATTCCTGACGATGGGTGTGGCACTTGGCAGCTGGTGGGCGTATTACGAGCTGGGCTGGGGCGGCTGGTGGTTCTGGGATCCGGTGGAAAACGCGTCATTTATGCCGTGGCTGGTGGGTACTGCGCTGATACATTCTCTGGCTGTGACAGAGAAGCGCGGAGCATTCAAGAGCTGGACAGTGTTGCTTGCCATTTCCGCATTCTCGCTCAGTCTCCTCGGTACTTTCTTGGTGCGCTCGGGTGTGCTGACTTCCGTGCATTCATTCGCGACCGACCCCAAACGTGGCGTATTTATTCTTTCCTTTCTGGTCGTGGTGATTGGTACTTCACTGTTGCTATTTGCATGGCGTGCACCAAAAATCGGGCTGGGTGGCAAGTTTGACCTGATTTCACGCGAGTCATTTTTATTGTCCAATAATGTACTTTTTGCCGTTGCTGCGGCTTCTGTATTTTTAGGCACACTCTATCCACTGTTTGTTGATGCACTGGGTTTGGGCAAAATCTCGGTAGGTCCGCCTTATTTCAACACCGTATTTGTACCCATCATGGTGCCTATGGTGCTGTTGATGGGATTGGGTCCAATTGCACGCTGGAAGCAATCCAGCGTGCCTGACCTGTGGGTACGCGTACGCTGGGCATTGGCCGCCAGTTTGATTGTTGCGTTGCTTTTGCCTCTGGTAATGGGTAAATGGACAGCGATGATCGCACTTGGATTGCTGCTGGCGTTGTGGCTCATAACCACGGTCATTGAAGATTTAATTAAACGCACAGGTGGCCGCGAAGGCGGCGTACTCAAGCGCTTGCGTACCCAGACACCCAGCTATTACGGTATGCAACTGGCGCACCTTGGTGTGGCAGCTTTCATCATTGGTGTGACGATGGTCAAGGGGTATGAGACCGAGCGCGATGTGCGTATGGACATTGGCGATACCGTTGAGGCGGGTTCCTATATCTTTCGATTTGACGGGACGCGTGAAATCGAGGGGCCTAACTATCAGGCTTATCAGGGGCGCGTAACAGTAACTCAAAATGGCAAGCTGGTAACCGAGCTATATCCGGAGAAGCGCACCTACAATGTGTCAGGCATGCCGATGACTGAGGCTTCAATTGATAGCAGTATCTTCCGGGATTTATATGTTTCCCTTGGAGAACCAATACCCGACAGTAACGGTGCTTGGGCAGTTCGGGTGTATCACAAACCCTTCATTGTCTGGATATGGGGGGGATGTTTCATGATGGCTTTGGGCGGTATCCTTGCCATCAGCGACAAACGTTATCGTATTCATGCCCGTAAAGCAAAAATGCTGGATGCAGGGACAGCAGAAGCGCCGCTCAAGGGAGAGGCCGTATGATGCGATTCATCCTGCCATTTGTAATTTTCATCATCCTGGCTACTTTTTTATTTGTTGGGCTGAATCTGAATCCGCGCGAAGTGCCATCGCCATTGGTGGGGAAAGCGGCACCTGCATTTTCACTGCCACAGCTACATACCCCGAACAGGCAATTTTCACCGCTCGAAATGGAGGGCAAGGTCTGGCTGCTGAATGTATGGGCGTCGTGGTGTGTTTCGTGCGAGGCAGAGCATCCACTGTTGATTGAACTGGCCCGGCAAAATATCGTACCTATTGTGGGGCTGGACTATAAAGACAAGCGGCAGGCTGCACTAGTCTGGCTGGAGCGGCGCGGCAATCCTTATGTACTGACGGTGTCCGATGTTGAAGGGCGTACTGGCATTGATTATGGTGTATACGGTGTTCCGGAAACCTATGTAATCGACAAACAGGGGTTGATTCAATACAAGCAAATTGGCCCTGTTACGACAGAAAATCTCAGGGACAAAATTCTTCCCCTGGTGGCAGAACTGGAGAAGAAATAATGCGCAAATATTTACTGTTACTTTGTTTTATACCGCTGTTTGCCTATGCCGGCGAAGCGCAGGATATGGCCCAGGACCCTGTTCTGGAAAAGCGCATGGTGATTCTTGCAGAGGAATTGCGTTGCCTGGTGTGTCAAAACGAATCCTTGGCCAGTTCACATGCAGAGCTGGCAGAAGATCTGCGTCGCGAAGTGCGCGAGCTGATGCAAAAGGGAATGTCCGACCAGGAGATTAAAGACTATCTCGTCGCGCGATACGGTGATTTTGTGTTGTACAAGCCACCTGTAAAAGGTTTTACCCTGTTGTTATGGCTGGGGCCGTTTGCATTGTTGCTGGGCGGTTTGGGTGTGCTTGTTTTTCAATTGCGAAAGCGTCGGAAAGTTGTGACAGAAACAACGCTTAGCCCGGAAGCTGAGGCACGTGTAACAGCTTTGCTTAATGATGAAAAGAGATAAACAAGCATGATCATATTTTGGATTATTAGTGCGCTAATGCTGGTCATTGCATTATTGTTTGTGGTGCTTCCGTTATGGCGCGGAAATTATAAAGACAGTGCGGTGGAGCGCAAGAGCGCCAACCTGGAAATATTTCGCGATCAAATTGCAGAAATGGATGCTGATTTGCGCAATGGCCTGTTAACCCAAGAGATGCATGAGCAGGGCAAACGTGAATTGCAGTCGCGCCTGCTGGACGAGGTGGGTGAAGATGGCACTGCGGGTACGACTGCTGTTCGGAATCCACTTCGAGTGCTGGCATTGGTTCTTTCTGTTGTGCTGCCGGTTATTGCCGTTGGTGTGTACTGGAAAGTTGGCAGTCCGGATGCCTTGCTACAAAAGGACAGGGTTGTTTCTGCAGAGGGATTTGACAATGTTCGCTCCGAAGCTTCGCTGCGGGCTCTGGAAGCAGAGTTGGCTGCCAATCCGGATGACGCTGAAAGCTTGTTGCTGCTGGCGCGTTCGTATAGTGATCGGGAGCGTTTTGCAGAGGCTGCCCAGGTCTACGATAAGTTAACAAGGCTGATGCCCAAAGAGGCTCAACTTTGGGCTGACTATGCCGATGTGCTGGCAATGGCCTCAGGCAGAACCCTGGTAGGTACTCCCACCAAGCTCCTGAACAAGGCTCTCGAACTGGAACCGAATAACTTCAAGGCGCTTGCGCTATCAGGGTCTGCGGCAATGGAACGGGGTGATTATGCGGCTACTGTTACTTACTGGGAGAAGCTGTTGAACATGATCCCCAAGGAGGATGAAAACGCCAGAATAGTAGAGAGTGGTATCCAGCAGGCACGTGTCTTAATGGCACAAAAAAATGGCGCAAAGCCGCCTGCGAAAAACAGTAGCGCGGTTGAAAACGAGCGGCAGCAAAGCGGTAAAGAAAGCATCACCGGCACCGTTGTATTGAGTGCCTCACTCAAGGCAAAAGCGAGCCCTGATGATACTGTGTTTGTGCTGGTGCGTGCAGCTGAGGGGCCAAAGATGCCATTGGCTATTGTGCGTAAACAGGTTAAAGACTTGCCCTTTAAATTTACTCTGGATGACAGCACCGCAATGTCGCCGCAAATGAAGATGTCGAATTTTGATCAGGTGGTTGTGATCGCACGCGTGTCCAAGTCAGGCAATGCGATGACTCAGCCGGGAGATTTGCAGGGCATGAGTGCAACCCTTAAGCCGGGTAGCAAAGGGATAAAATTGAACATTGATACTGTCATTCAATAGCGGGTATTCCAAAGCAAAAAAAACCGCATTGATGCGGTTTTTTTATTTTGAAATGACTATACGGGGGCAGGGGGTTTGGGCATGTTTTTCAAGGCTTCCAGCTCTGTTTCGGTGAGTGCCTTAATCAGTGCGCGATATCCGCCTGCCAGTGAAAATCCCCGCGCATAACCCAGGGAACGCAGCAGGCGTGCAGCGTGCATGCTGCGTCGTCCGCTGTTGCAGTAACACAGCATGATGCAATCTTTTGTGTAATGCAGGCGATTGATATTGGAGAGGAAGTGCTGTACATCCAGGCTGTCCGGTTCATCTCCATCGAGCAATTCATGTTCGTCCTCACTCATACGGTGACCCAGTAGCTGTTTGAAGCGAAATAGCGGCAAAGAACATGCGCCGGGAATTTCTCCTTCCATTTCGAGCTCAAATTTTTGTCTGACATCGATCAGGCATACCAGCTTAAGCCGAATCAATTCCAGCGCGGTGGGTATGCTGATTTCCAGCATGGAATCGGGAATATTTTCTGTTATTTTTACAGGAGCCATAATAAACTCAATAAGTTATTAACATCTGGTAATTATTATACCCGTATTTAAATGACTGTTTGGCCCGGTGCTTATGTTTGTACTTTCTTTCAATTTTGCTGTGTGGCCGGAATACTGCAATGCATCGGGGAAAAAATCCGCAAGACGTTCATTGGTGAACCTGCCATTTCAACAAAGCGTTAATATATTTACATGCTATCCGGGAGAGACTTATGACCATACGTTCGTTTAAAACCAGTTTTCCCAAGATCGATGCGCGTGCTTATGTAGACGACAGTGCCGCAGTGATAGGGGATGTCCACGTCGGCGAGGATGCTTCCATCTGGCCCATGTGCTCGATTCGCGGCGATGTAAATCGTATTTGCATTGGTGCTCGCAGCAATATTCAGGACGGTAGCGTGATTCATGTTACCCATCGTTACAGCGGGCTGCCAGAGGGCCATGCAACACTAATAGGTAATGATGTCACCGTCGGCCACAAAGTTATATTGCACGGTTGCACGGTTGAAGATCTGTGCCTGATAGGAATGGGATCGGTTGTGCTTGACGGCGCGGTCATTCGTTCCAAAGTGTTGCTGGGCGCGGGTTCACTCGTGCCTGAGGGCAGGGAGCTTGAGGGAGGTTTTCTGTGGCTGGGTCGTCCTGCCAAAAAAGTACGGGAATTAACGGATGATGAACTCAGGTGGTTTGCGTATTCTGCAGGACATTACGTAAAGCTCAAAGACGACTATATGGAATAGCATGCCGCTCGGAAGCGCCGCACTCAGGTCCAGTCGCGCTCGCCATGGAATTTTTGTAAGTATTTTATTTTATTCAATATTTTACATGACAAACAGGGCTTTCCCCTGTTTGCTGTCGTGCCATCAAATGATTTATGTCCTGTCAGGATTAACCCAGCATCGCCTTCAGTCTTGCAAGCTTGGCCATGCCTTCATCTTTGCTGACTTCCGGTGCGCTGCCAGCAGGAACTGCTCCCGCAAAAATAACATCATCAGCGGGAAGTTCCTTCAGAAAACGGCTGGCTTCACAGTTTTGCCATTCCTTGCCTCGTCTGCGTTTGATGCAATAGCTGATATGCAGCGAACGCTGTGCCCGAGTGATACCAACATACATCAGGCGCCGCTCTTCCTCAATTTGCTCCGGTGCTTCACTGCGTTCGTGAGGCAAAACTCCCTCTTCCACGCCCACCATAAAAACATGACCATATTCCAGCCCTTTGGCGGCATGAAGTGTGGAAAGCGAGACAGCATCGGTTTCTTCTTCCCTGGATTCAAGCAAGTTCATTAACGCAATAGTTTGCGTCATAGCCAGCAGGGACTTTTCATCGGCAGCAGATTTTCGATTGATCCAGCCGATAAAATCTGTCACGTTGGACCATTTGTTTTCGGCCTGACGCGGCTCATGGCTGTCAAACAGCCATGCCTCGTAATCGATCGCGCTCATCAAATCAGTCAATACCGGCGTGCATTCCTCCTTGCCGGCGCGTTCCTGCATACGGTTGATAAATTTGCAAAAAGTCAGAAGTTCTTCATGTTGACGCGCGGGCAGTTGCTGCTCCATCGCGCTTTCAAATGCAGCTTCAAACAGGCTGATGTTGCGTGTTCCCGCATAGGTGGCGAGTTTTTCCAGTGTAGAGTTGCCAATACCGCGCCTGGGCGTGGTAATTGCGCGAATAAATGCCGGATCGTCATCCGGATTGGCAATCAGGCGCAGATAAGCGACCAAGTCCTTGATCTCGGCATGTTCAAAAAATGAAGTGCCCCCGCTCACCGTATACGGCACATTTTGTGCGCGCAATTGTTCCTCGAAGCCGCGGGACAAGTGATTGCTGCGATAAAGTATGGCGTAATCGGAAAAGTGTGTGCGATGTTCAAATTTATGTGCAAGCAGTCTCAATATGACAGACTCGGCTTCGTGCTCCTCATCCTTTGCCGCAAAAATACGCACCTGATCCCCCAGGCCATGCTCGCTCCACAGGTTTTTATCGAACAGCTTGGTATTGTTTTTGATAAGCAAGTTAGCGCTTTGCAAAATACGCTGCGAGGAGCGGTAATTCTGTTCAAGCTTGACCACTTTCAAATTTGGATAATCTGTTTGCAGATTTTGAATATTGGCCGTGCTGGCGCCACGCCAGGCATAAATAGACTGATCGTCATCTCCCACAGCCGTGAGCGCTGCGCGCGGCCCGGCGAGCAATTTCATAAGCTGGTACTGGCAAATATTGGTGTCCTGATACTCGTCGACCAGCAAATAGCGCAAGCGCTGTTGCCAGCGTAATAGCGCTTCTGGAAACTGTTTGAACAGGTCAACCGGCAAACGTATCAAATCATCGAAATCCATTGCTTGATAAGCGCGTAAAGTTTCCTGGTAACGGGAATAGAGCAAAGCGATGCGCTGGTCGGCCTCGGTTTCAACCATGCTTGCAGCCTGTTCCGGGGAAATAAAACCTGATTTCCAGTTTGAAATGATGCTTTGCGCGAGGCGAATATCCTTTTTATCCGGCGCACCCAGTAATTCGCTGATAATTTTGCCCGTGTCAGCCGTGTCGAATATTGAAAACTGCTTTTTGTAGCCTAGCAAGCCAGCATCTTCGCGCAGGATTTGCATGCCAAGCGCGTGGAAGGTGCATATGGTCATACCTTTGGCATCTTTTGCTGCAAGCAGTTTGCCTACACGATCCCGCATCTCATTTGCGGCCTTGTTGGTGAACGTGATAGCTGCGACATTATTGGGTGAATATCCGCACTTTTCCACCAGATAAGCCAGCTTTTGCACAATCACACGGGTTTTTCCGCTACCCGCACCCGCAAGCACGAGTAAAGGTCCATCCAGATAGCTTATTGCTTCACGTTGTGCGGGATTCAGGGTTGCTAGCATGGTTTGAAAAAATGATTTTAATGGGAAGCTGTTCGTGCCGGGAGGGCAATTTTAGCCTGATTTATGCGTAATTAAAAAAATGTAAGGCGAACAGAAAGAATTTCTGTGAATGACCGAACGTTGAGAGGGGGATGAAATAGGTACTGCGAAAATTTTTGGCTCCCCGACCTGGTGTTACAACGAACCACTAAACTTGAAATTCCCCTTCCGGATCGATTCTGGAAGAAGGCCGCGTAGCATTATAACCTATCCGCTGGACGCCCTGTAATTACGCCACTTTCCGGCCTGTTTTTGGCTTGCTTCCGCCGCTATTCTGCGGCACATGGCAAAAGACCGATCTAAACCCCTTTCCAATATTACATTTCACTGCAAGCAGGCTTCTTGCTGCCAATCGTTTGAGGCGGAGCCTGCGCGGGTGGAGGATGAGCCGGAGCAGGAGCATCACCCGTTCTTGTATTTCGCACCCTGTCCGAAATGTGGAGGGGAGTGCGAGCAGGTTTATTGGCAAAAGAATGCGATGAAGGCTCATGCCAAGGCAACAGGGCCAAGGACGGAAGAAGGCAAGGCGGCGTCAGCTGCAAATCTGAAGGGACACCCTACCCGTAGCGAATCTTTACGCACCCGCTTTAATGCGATGAAGCATGGTCTAAATGCGCGGACGGCCACTTATTTTCCGGCGAAGCCTGATGGTTATGCGTTTTGCAAGTCTTGCGATGTAGATCGTGTGTATTGCAAGGCGCAGCCTGCCTGCGTGAAGAAGACTGAATTGTTCATGCTGCACCATGCAGCATTCGAGCAGCAAAATCCGCGCGTGCTGGGCGGTATTTATGCGGATCTGCAAGCTTCAATTTTTGCTGTGCTGCAGCAGATTTTGCAGACGATTATTGCCGACGGGGTAAAGATCACGACACCGGAATTTTCCTACGACAAGGACGGGAACTGCATTATTGCGCAGTATCAGTACCAGAATGAGAGCGGCGAAACCAAGAGCCGAATCATCACGAACATGGAGGCTCACCCGCTTTTCAGGCCGCTTGGCGAGATGCTGTCGCGCACAGGACTTTCGCTATCTGATATGGGCATGACGGCGAAAGTGATTGAGGCCGACGAGGCCGAGATGGGCAAGCTGAACAATGGCTCGGTGCAGCGCGAGGAATTGGGCGATTACCAGCGCAGGCAGGTTGAGGCGCTGGAAGGGTTGCGGTCGGTTATGGATCGTGCCGGGCAGAGTATGGCGCGCGATCCGGTGTTGATCGAGCATAAGGAACAGATGGCAGGGGACAATGGCTGAGCGGATTAGCAAATCCGATCGCATCCGCCTCACGAACCGCGCAGAGGTGGAGATCATGCGCTATGCGAAGCCAGACCCCGTAACGGGGATACGGCCTCACGGGTTGTGGCATAAGCATGTTCACAACGCCGAGTTGGATGCGATGCAGGTGTTGAAGATGATCGAGATGGACCAGCATCCGAACACGATTGATTTTTCTTGCCGCCGCACGCGCAAGACTTCAACGAAGGAAATTTACAACATGGAGAAGCTGGCTACTTCTCCCGCTCTTGAGCTGGGCATCGTGGCGCCACGCCAGCAGCAGAGCACCAACAATCTCAACTATATGCTGGAGGCGATTAAGCGATCGCCAATACTTACCGCATACATCGCGTTCAATCGTGGCCGGCAGCGCTTGAACGATACGGGGTTCAGTTTTGCCAACGGGTCTAAGGCTGCGGCTTACGGGATCATGGGGCAGATTGATGGTGACTCGCTGGCATTGGCCTCGCTGGAGGAGGTGGACGATATGCCATCTGACCGGTTGCTGTCGCGCTTTCTGCCGATGTTGGGTGCGTCCGAGCGTATTGGTATGGATATCAAAATCGAGCCGGAGATTCGCATTTCGGGGGTATTCAAGGGCGCGGATGTGCTCAAGGGGTTGATTAATTCCGGCCAGTATCACGTTTTGCCTACAGTGAATGTGTACATGGGGCTGGAGATGGGCATCATCGGGCAGGCGTGGGTTGAGTCGATGCGCGCCCAGCAGACCGGGAGCGAATGGATGCGGCAGTTTTTGTGCCTGAATATTTCGGCGACGAACTGGATTTGGGAGAAACATATTCTGAAAGCCAAGGCGGTCGGGCTGGCGGCTGGGCTGGAGATTGCGGAGCCGCTGCCCGGGATGCGATACCGGCGGCGCGGGTTGATCGCTTTCGGCTATGACCATCTCGGCCATGGTGAAAGCATCACGGCTTCGCGCAGTTGCCTGGTAGTGAAGGAGATGATCGGCAATTTCGTGGTGACGCTGCGGGTGAGGTTCTGGGCGGCTGATGCGGACGAGAAGGACATCGAGCGCGATTTGATCGCGGAGTGGGAATATTTCAGGCCGGACTATGCGATGGGTGATGCTTACGGCATCGGGCTGATGACGAACGTGAACGATGTGCTGTACCGCAAGGGTCTGATCGAAGTTGACCGCATGACAATCGGGGACGGGGGGAGTTCACAGAGCAGCTGGACGCAGTGGGCGTTTTCACCGATCCGCTTTCAGGGCATGACTAAGCATGCTATGGCTGCGGCGGTGAAGAGCGTCTACCACAGCGGTCGAGCTGCTATGCCATATTTTGATGACGAAGATCCTGCTTGTGAAGATTGGCGCGATTACGTGCGGCACCTTGGCAACATCAAGGAAGTAAAAGGAAAGGTGGATTATTCGTCATTCAAGCAAGTAGACGAAAAATTAGGCGATGACGGATTCGACGCTGAGTGCGCAGCGGTATGGGCGCTGCAATGTCGCGGGGCTGAGGATGTGGCAACGGTGATCGGCACGCGCACGCAGACGCGGGAACAGTTGATGGGGATGGCGGCGTGATCTACGGCAAAAATGCAGCCACGTTTTGCCAGCGGCGCACGGACAAGTTTAATCCGGCGGAGGAGTGCAGGCCGCTGATACCAGCGACTGAGGCAGAGCGGGAAGTAGTGCATAAAAATGGCACATTGGTGCATAAATACCTGCCGGAGCTGGTGCTGTGGATAAAAGCGCTGCATGAAGAGCATATGATTGAAGGCTGGCGCTGTGTTGAGAACGTTGTGATATTCAATAAAGGAAATGATCATGGGTCTGCTTGATGGATTGATGGGGCGCGCCAAGAGTGCGGCCGCAAAATGGGGCGTGGGTAAAGCGGCGCAGATGCTGCCGAATGAAACAGCAAACCGCAATGCCAATACGAGCGAGAAGGGACGCCGCCCAAACGCTGAAGACCAGGTGAAGTACATGCACCGGCTGATGTGGGTAGACCCCGACTTGCGCCAGAGCATTCTCGATGTGCGCGAGATGGACAGGCTGGATGGCAGGGTAAAGCGCATTCACAGCAAGATTGCCCGCGATGTAGTGAAAGGCGGGCTGGTGTTGCTGCAGGGCATACCCAATAAAGCGCTGGAAGCTGAGTGGAAAGACTTTCAGCGCCGCTTGCAATTGCACCGGCCAGAAAAGCTGAAAAGCGATGCGCGTGGCTTGGTGATGGAAGGAAACCTGCCAATGCAATGGGTACTCGATAAGGCATACAACGTGGTTTCCGGCGTGCGTATGCCTGCTGAAACGATCTTGCCGAATGTTGGGGCAGACGGATTATTCAAGGATGTGCAGAAGGCCTACATCCAGTTTGATGTGATGACAGGCACCGAGCTGGCCAGCTTCCCGCTGTGGCAATTAACCCATGCAAGGTTTGATCCGGATAACTTCGACGATATGGGCAGCCTTGGCCGCCCCTTCCTGGATGCTTCACGCACCACCTGGCGCAAGCTGAATATGACCGAAGAGGATCTGGTGATCCGCCGCCGCATGCGCGCCCCCTTGCGTATGGCGCATGTGCTGAAAGGTGCAAGCGAGTCTGAGATTGAAAAGTATCGCGGCCAGGTAGAAAAAGACCAGACCGAAGGCATGACCACCGACTATTACATGAACAAAGAAGGCGGCGTGAGCGCGGTGCAAGGGGATAGCAACCTGGACCAGATGGCGGATATTGTGCACCTGCTGGATACGTTCTTTGCCGGTTCACCCTTACCCAAGGGGCTGATGGGCTACACCGAAGGCATGGCGCGCGACATTCTGGAAGACTTGAAGCGCGACTATTACGACGAAATTGATTTGATGCAGGACACGATTTCTTTTGTTTACGAGGCCGGTTTCCGCTTTCAATTGTTGCTGAAGGGGATTAATCCGGACGATGAAGATTTCAAGGTTACCTATGCTTCGCGCCGCACCGAAACCATGACGCAGACGGTAGACATCGGCCTCAAAATGAAAGCTCTGGGATACCCGCAAGGCATGGTTTACGAATACATGGGCGACGACCCAGCCTATGTCGAGCGCCGCCGCCAGTGGGAGACAAAAAATTACAACCCTTACCCAGATCCCGAAGCGGAGAACAACCCGCCTCCACAACCTGCACCACAGCCCGTTTCACGGCGGCGCGGGGTGAGCGTGAAGGTTACGCCAGGCAATGGCCGCAAGGGTGAATCTGGCACCAGCATAAACAATGGCTAACACATCACAAGCCGCGATCAAGCGCGCCACCATCGCCGCCCAGCGCAAAGTGGTGGAATTGGATGCAGATGCACTAAAGGAGCTGCAGCAGATATATCAGCAGGCCGCTGACGATATTACCCAGCGCATTGAGGCCTATGCAGGGGCCGATGGCAATATCGCGTTGCAGGAATTGCAGAGCGTACTGGCGCAGGTCAGGGACAAGCTTACGCAGTTGGCTGACAGGCGTAATGCCTTGCTGAACCAGAGCCTGGGTAGCTCGGTAGATTTGGGCGTGGTGCCGCTCACCGGTGAGGGTGTTTTAACATCCGGGGCGGCGATGCAGATCAACCATGAAGCACTGAATTTTGTGCGCAACTTCATCGCCGAGGATGGTTTGCAGCTTTCTGATCGTATCTGGCGGCTTGATCGCCACGCGCTGGATTTGGTGACGAACTCCATCGAGAGCGCGATTATTCAGGGGCACGGTGCGGCCCAGGCGGCGCGAGAGTTTTTGTTGCGCGGGCAGGGCGTGCCTGGTGAAGTTGCAAGCAAAATGAATGCAGCCAATGCTCAGGCCATCGGCAGGGCAGCGGGCAGCGTGCTCACTGGAGAAGGTAGCCCAATGGATAATGCCATGAGATTAATGCGCACCGAGATCAACCGAGCACATGGCACGTCTTATGCGTATGGCTTTATGAAGCACCCCGATGCAGCTGGCTTGAAATTTACCCTATCACCTGGGCACCCAAAGCCGGATATCTGCGATCTTCTTTCCACGCAAAACCTGTACGGGCTGGGCGCGGGGGTGTATCCAACTTTGGAAGCAACCGGCTGGCCAGCGCATCCGAACACGCTCTCCTTTCTGATTGGGGTATTCAAGGACGAAGTGACCGATGCAGACCGCGCAGGCAAGGAAACGCCGATGCAGGCACTGGACAGGCTTACCCCAGCGCAGCAGCGGGGCGTGTTGGGGGCAAACAAGCATGAGGCTTACAAGGATGGGAAGCTTACCCAGGGAATGATCAGGGCGCCGTGGTCGGCGGTGCAGAAGAGAATTGAGTAGTCAAGGATTGCTTGACTACTGCTATTGAAATTGAACTGTACGATTTTATCGAACAGTTGGAAATGCGAACGAAGGTAGTTAATCAGGCATAGGAAGGAGGTGTTTACCATGGCAAGAAAGAGAAATTCAAGCCCGTCTGCCCGTTCATACGGTCAGCGTGCGCGTAGCGTTACCCGTAGTCAGGCTGCCAACTTGGCACGCAGCAAGGGTTTTGGCGGTAAAGGTGGCTAAGCAAAAGCCGATGCCGCCTACCGGGAGGCTGCTCTTCGAACCAGTGAAGGCAGCTTGCCGGTTTTCCCCCGAGGTTGTTGTCAGCTTTTCAGGGGGAAAAGATTCTGTAGTGGTGCTGGATATGTGTGTCCGGCACTTCAAAAAAGTGCATGTGTTCTTTATGTACCAGGTGCCGGGCTTGTCGTTTCAGGAGGCCACGCTGCGCTGGTATGAGAACAAATACGGCCTTGAAATAATCCGCCTGCCGCACCCGGAGCTGAGCGAGTTTTTGCGCTATGGCCTGTTCAGGCATCATGATTTATCCGTGCCGCTGGTGACCTTTAACGAGCTGTACCATTACGTGCGGCTGCAAACGGGGCAGCGCTGGATTGCGGCGGGTGAGCGCATTGCCGATTCGATTGTGCGGCGCGCGATGATGAAGAAGTCCGGCAGCATCGACGTGCCACGCGGCCGCTTTTATCCGGCGGCGTATTTCCGCAAGGAGGATGTGGTGCGTTATGTGGCGCAGCACCAGCTGAAGGTCAGCCCGGAGTCGCGCTTTTTGGGGCATTCGTTCAGATCGTTTGACCCGGAAGATATGTATAAGGTGCGCAAGCATTACCCCGAAGACTACGCGAAGATCGAGCGGTTTTTTCCGTTTGTCGGCGCGGGGGTTGAGAAGTTTATTCGTGAGTGTGAAGAGTCAGGAGAACAATTGCCATGAGCGTGACAAAACATCAAAAATTTGAAATGGGTATGGTATGGCGGCATGAGATTACGCCGCACCCGCGTAACCCGCGCAAGATAGCGAAGAGCGCCGCGCACCGGCTGAAGGGTAAGGTTGAAGACATAGGCATGATTCAGCCAATTATCGTGAACCGGCGCACGATGTTGATTGTGGGAGGGCACCAGAGGCTGAGCGTGCTGGATAAATTGGAGAAATATAACCCTGAGACAAGAGCGAATGATTACCAGCTCGACGTAAGTTTTTGCGACCTAGACGACAAGCAAGAGCTGGAAATGCTGGCCTTCCTGAATAACCCGAGCGCCCAGGGTGTGTTTGATCTTGACGTACTGGCCGACCTCAACCTTGAGCTGGGGGTAGGCTTTCAGGGCATGGGGTTTGACCAGATGGATGTGGACTTCATGTTTGATGGTGATGCGCGCTTCTCGCAGATATTTGAAGATAACCGCGAAGTAGAAGCGGCGAAAGGCGAGCTTGAAGCGATCAAAAAGGCAAGGGCTGAGGGTGTTGAGAATATGAAGGGGCAGAACAGTGCCGAGTTTTATTTTGTGGTGGTGTGCCGCGATCAAGACGAAATGACAGAGATAAAAAAGCGGCTGGGTGTACAGCCGCATGAGCAGTTTGTCAGCGGGGATGCGTTGCTGGGGGCGGTGGCTGAGTAGCACGCTCTGCCGCTCCACGCTCAAGCAGTTCAGCCAGAGTTCTTAGTATGTGAGCGGCCTCATGCACAGATTGACCTGGAGCGATTCTAACGCACGCTCCACCTCCGTCTAGTTGAATAGTAAAATCGTATGGTGGAGTTTGCATCAGACTGGCATATTTAATTTTTTCAAGCATGGTTAAGCTCCTTAATAAGTGACTCTGACGTTTCATACAGGCTCAAGCGCCCCTTGATTGGTACAGCCTCAACCATGCGCGGCTTACCTACCAGCCACGCCCACAAGCCGGGCTGATAGTCTTCTGGCTCCAGATTGGCGGCTTTCATATCAGCCCTGAGCAGCGGTCGAATATTCAGCAGATCCACGACGCACAGCGCGACACCACGAGGCATGGGGATCATTTCGCCTTCTTCCTCGATATGGGTCATGCTGGCGGGCAGGTTGCTGCCTTTGCTGGCGGCGATCAGCAGCGGGCCGCGATAGTCTGTTTTCCAGCTACGCACCTCGATTGTTTTCCAGCCCTGGGCGATGAACGTTGCCCAGGGTTGCTGCACTGAGAGTGTTTTCACTTTTTCACCTTGTCTTTCTTGATGTTGAACAGCTCCCAGAAGGCGGGGTGCATGCGGCGGTGCGACACGGGGATATCGGCATCGGTTTCCCATTGCTGCCACGTTCGGCAAGTGGTGTGCACCTGCTTTGCGCATAGCTCCTGTGCTTCGGTTATGCCGAGCTCAAGGCGTGCCTGCACCTCTTCGCGTGCCTGGCGTACTTCCTTGGGCGTAGGGTTGCGGGCTTCGCTTGGGGTCTTGCTGCGGTTGGGATGGTTGCTCATTACTTTCCTTTAAAGGTGCCCGGTTAATTCCGAGCTTGTGCTTCAATGATACGAGCAATGCGCGCAGTGTCAAGCCGTTGCACTGGCGCGGGTGCTTTTCTTGGTGAGATAAAACCAGATGTCGCGGGCTGGCTGGGGTGCCGTTGAGGGCTTGTGCTTGTGTGGTTGCCTGGGCTTGGCGGGTGCTGTAGCTGTCGGCGCGGCTTCGATTTGTGGCGCGGCTTGTATTGCAGGCGCGGCGGGTGCCGGTTGAATTACATTATCCGCAAAGGCGCGGCGGTTCTTGAGCACGTTAGCGCGAAAGCGCTGCAGGCTTTCCAGCCTTGCGCCCACAGTAAACCGCGAGCGGCCAATGGTGAAGGTTTTTTGTAGCTTGCTGGTGCGTGTTGCGGTAGCTATGGCGGCGTCGATTTCAGCAATCAGGGCAAGCAGTGCGGTATTTTTACCGCTGGCGATCCGATCACAGCCAGGCGGCATTTTTCCGGATGATGCCGCTGGCTTTGGCCATGGCTTTAACTTTCCAATTATTTCCGGCAGGCCTTCAAGGTTTAATGCGGGCGGGTCATTTCTTAATTTCAGCTTGCCCAATAATTTGCCCTTTGTTTTATTTTTAAGATTGCGCATAGCGGCGGCTGGGGTGGCGTGCCTGATTTTGTCGCCGAATATATCGCCAGGCGAAACAATCGCGCCGGTGGCAACGTGGTAAATTTCCCAGCCGGACTGATACTTAAAATGTCCGTCTTCATCCTCTTTTACCGTGTGCCCTACAGCCAATCCATTGCGGCATTGATAGGCATGAACTACCGGATGTACTTCGTTTTCTTTGCCGTGATGCAGGCAGGTTGCGAATTGAATTATTGGGCGCTTCATGATTGCCCCCGAGCTTTGGCTATGACTGTGCGAATTTGTGCAAGCTTTTTGTCCATTCCTTCCTGGGCGGCATCACCTTCAAAGCCAGACATAAAATCCTCAGCTGTTGTCAGTGCATTGAGCAATTCTGGCGCTGTAGCAATCAGGCAAGCATTCGCCTCATGGTTAATTGCTCCCTCCCACGAGTCTATGGATGCAACCCAATAATTTCCAGGCTTCGAGCGAATTGTTCTTGTGGACTCTTCAAAAACCCACGGGGCGGGGGTGTAAAGTGTTTTCATGGTGATAACTCCAGCCCCTGAAGCCCCGAGGCGCGGGTGTGGCAATGGCCACGGGTGAAACGGTTAGGCCTTGGCGCTGCCTTTGCTTAGATAAAACCAGATGTCGCGGGTGGGCGGTGCTGCTTTTACTGGTTTCTTCACGGGCGCGGCTTGCTTTGCTTTCAGCTCTGCGCGTGCAATGCTGTTTGCGTGCTGCATGGCTGCGTGCAATGTTTCCGGCAGTTTTGGCGGTGTAGTTTCAACAATGCCCAGGCCGGCGCGTAAGACGGCCAGCGCGCGGGCCACGGTTGGGTTTTCTGGTGTTTGTGTTGCGTTCATGGTGTACCCCTTATCAATGCCCGGCTAGGCCGGGCGTAACGGTTTAAGCTGCCAGCTTGCGCATTTCTTCAGCCAGTACCCACAGGCCGCGATTCAATGCTACGCTTTGATCAATGCCTTTCACCTCGCGCGTTTTGGTGCGGGTGTGGCGGTTGTTGGCGTCTACCTTAAAGCCGCGCAGGCCGCCGCGTATGATGTTTTCCTGTACCGCGTTAAATGTTGTCCAGAGATCGGTTTTTTCATCTTCAATCCGGCGCGGTCTGATGATTTGCGCGGGCTTGATTCCCGAATTTTCGGCATCGTCAAAACGCAGAGCAAGTGCGGCATTGCCGAAAGCAAGTTGATGTTCCTTGCTGAGGTTGATGGATTTCATGCCGTCAATTGCCGCGCTCACCTGGTCGAAGTCTTCAACAATTCTGCATGCGCCTTCGATCACCTGGCCAACTGCATCACCGGAGTGGCGAATTCTGATTTCGTTGTCTGACTGTCCAACAATCAAGCCGTTTGAGCATACCAGGCGAAACATTCCGGCCATGAGGTGAAAGCCGCTTGATCCGTCATGTGAATTAACAATGATGACCTCGCGCGCCTCGTTGGCTTCGAGCTGGTCGTGACGGCGAAAGCGTATTAAATGCTTGCCGTATCCTTTTTTGTCTTCGGTGCGGCAGCCTGCCTGGGTAACTTTCACCGGCATAAAACCTTCTGAGCGCATGCCGTTGATCAGGTCAAGCGTGGGTATATAGGCGTAACGATCGGAGCGGCTGGCGTGCGCGTCTGGTGCGAAGATGGCCGGGGCGATGCGGGCGAGCTCTTCATTTTCAAGGGGGCGCGAATAGCCGAGGCCGGCGCGTTGTATTTGATGAGCAGAAGGGCGAAAAGCGCTGATAACGTTTGATGTATGCATGGTATTAACTCCAGCCCCTGTAAGCCCGAGGCGCGGTGTCTGCGATGTGCTGACGGTTCCCACTATACGCGCAATGCGCGGAAAGTCAAGGTATTTTAGATACTAAAATTTATTGATTATATTCAATAACTTAGTGTGTTCGCTATAAATATGAACATTGGCTGTTATAAATTACTTGACCCAACGCCCTTTTTATGTACAATGGGAAGTATGGATAACACGGAGCCAATAAGCAAAATGGATAAAATTATTAAAGCAACCCATGGCGATGCTACACGGCCATTAAGAATTGGTGATCTGGAAATAGGTTGCTATGTTTTAGAAGGTGGCTCCCGCGTTTTATCAGGGCGTGGAATGCAGACAGTGCTTGGACTTGGCCAGCGTCACGGAGCACTGTTACGCAGTTTTTTAGATAAAAGTAATTTAAAGCCATATATCAACAAAGAGGTAGAAAATGCTTTAGCAGCACCGATTCGTTTTGTAAGACCAGGAAGAGGTGGAAAGCTGGCCACTGGATACGAAGCTACTATTCTGGCAGATATTTGCGATGCTCTTCTTTCCGCAAGAAAAGCCGGAGACCTTAATGAAAAGCAACTTCTGATTGCAGCACAGGCTGAGATGTTAACTCGGGCTTTTGCAAAAGTTGGAATTATTGCGCTGATAGATGAGGCAACAGGTTACCAGGAGGTTCGTGATAGATTTGCATTGCAAAAAATACTGGATCAGTATTTGCGCAAGGAGTTTGCTGCTTGGGCCAAACGTTTTCCTGATGAGTTTTATAAGGAAATGTTTCGTCTACGGGGTTGGGAAATTAATCCGCTATCAGTTAAAAAGCCGCAAGTTGTTGGTAAATATACAACAGACATAGTATATGAAAGACTTGCTCCAGGAATTGTTGAAGAGCTTGAAAGGAAGAATCCAAAAAATGATCGTGGACAAAGAAAAACGCGGCACCATCAATGGTTAACAGATGATCTTGGCCACCCCGCATTAGCTCAACACATTTATGCAGTAATGGGGTTAATGCGCGCTTCAAAATCATGGGAACAATTTATGACATTGCTGAATTCTGCATATCCTAAAAAAGGGCAAACAATCCCAATGTTGTTAGAATAATTATGGTAAATGTAGAAAAATCGAAGCCCGCCTAATGCGGGCTTTTTGTTATCCACAGTTTTTGTGCATAAGCCTGTTTATAAATTCCCCTGGTGCAACGCCGCATAGCTTTTTATCGCGGTGATTAATTTTTAATCACCGCGCCATAGTCCGGCCTGTTTATGGCTTGACCTTTCCCGTAAATTTCTCCCTGACCTGAAAAGGTAAACGTCTTGCACGGTGGATCTCAGCTCGCTCGCTCCGTCTGCTGCGCAAGGCACTTATACGAGGGACGAACATTTTGAGACAGTCACGCAGAATTCAACTTGAAGCCGCAGCTCCGGATGGAGTGCGGCGTTTTGTTGCGGAGTTACCGAAGAATTTATCGCTGGATGGCGAGGCTCCTCAGACTTGGGTGACGGTTACAAAAATCGGGCGTTTCTATGATCCCCGTTATGGTGAATTTGATATTACCCGCCAGATGCTTTCGCAGATGGTGGATAACTTTATCAAGGGCACTTACGGGCAGGATGTGTTTCTGGATGTTTCGCATGAGCCCTCCAAGGGGTCTGCGGGCAAGTTCCTGAAGCTCTCCATTGAAGGCAACAAGCTGCGCGCACTTATAGAGTGGACACCCTATGGCGTCGATGCAGTGAAGAGTCGCGGCTTCAAGTATTTGTCAGCGGATTATTCCGAAAACTTCCAGGACAACGAGCAGCGCGCCCAGCACGGGCCGCTGCTGTTTGGCGCCGGGCTGACGATACGCCCGGTTATTAAAGGCCTTGACCCCGTGCAGCTTTCCGAACCGGATGGTTCCCCCCCAACGTTTTTACACCCCGAATTACAAACTATTCTTTTACAGGAGATTCAAATCATGCATAAGCTACTCGCTGAAAAACTCAAAGCCGCACTTGCCGCCATCATCCTGCTTTCCGAGCCGATGCGCGCACAACTTCTTTCTGCATTTGAAACCGCAGTGCAGCCTGTTACCGATGAAGCACAGGCCAAGCTGCTGATGGAAAACTTTGCAGCTTCTGGCAAGACACTGGGCGAACAGATTGCCGCTGGCAATAAGGACATCAAGTTGTCGATCACTGGGCCTACTGGCTTAACTGAGGACGATGTGGAGCGCATTCTTGCTGAGCGTGCTGCCGCTACCGATGCTCAAAACAAGAAGCTTACCGAAGGCAAAACCGCGAATATCAAGCTGCTGAGCGACACGATCAATGCCGCTACCGGGCTGGACGAAGCCACCAAAAAAGAACTGTCCGAAGCCGTTGCAGACCTGATTACGCCCGAGATGACTGCGGACCAGGTGAAACGCCTGGCTGAAAACCAGATCAAGCACGGCAATGAGTTGTCGGCTGCCAAGCAGTTGTCAGCGATGGGCTTCCAGCGCCCGGCTGGCAGTGTGCATATCACGGTGGATTCTTCCAATGAGGTGAAGTCGCTGCAAGAATCTGTGGACAAGCGCATTTATGCGAGCATGCCTGCGCATCAGCGTTACATGCTTTCCAATGGCGCGCCGGTCAGCAGTAATGCTGCGCTGGTGGAGAAGGCGCTGGCACTATATGACTCACAAAACGGCCACCGCTTGCATTCTGAATATCAGGCAAGCAAGCGTTTGGCGGCTGGCGATTCTGTGGTGTCGGATGTTTCGATCCCCGCTATCTTTGAGCGCACGGTGATTCGTGAGGCTTTATCTCAGCTCGTTGGTTTGGGCTTGTGTGATGTGGGTACCGGCGCATTTGCGGCTACGCTGCAACTGCCCTACAGCTACCGCGACGCCAGCGCAGCAGGCATTGCCGGTGCACGCAAGTTTGAAGGTCAGGCGATTGCACGCGCAGCCGTGAAGCAAACCATGGAAGAAGCTCGCCCTATTCCACAGAAGCTGTCGTTTGAAGTGTCGGACGAATTGCGTTACCTGGTGGGCGGTGGTCAGCTTGATTTTGATATCGTGGCAGACAACGCACGTAATGCAACCCGCATCATCGGCGAAGATACGGAAGCACTGATCTTCAACGAGCACTTGAATGCGGCGGATCAATACGGCGCGGTAGCCGTGGTCAACGAAGCAACGGCCACAGCCAACGGCACGAAGACGATCTTCTGCCTGGATAACTTCCCGGTTGTGCGTCCAAAAACAATCTACGACCTGCAGGGCAATGCGGTAGGCAGCACACTGTATCCAGTGGTGGTGAAGAGCAATGCAGTAGTGATTGCGGAATACGACGGCACCGGCACACAGGCTGCCGGGATGTATTACTCCATGAACTACAACTTCGGCGAGATCACTTTTGTGAGCGAGCTGGGCGTGCCGGTTGCACCAACCAATACGCACTTGATCGTGGCGAGCTATACCTACACCACCAACGTGTTCAAGTGGGATAGCGACCTGGGCGGTTTGGCAACGGACATCAAGTACAACGATTTCCTGTACCGCTTTGGCCTGCGCAAGACTGTGATTGAAGACCGCGCCTACATGGCGAACATCGGCATCATGAGCGGCTCTATGCGCAACCAGATCGAGCAGGCCAAGCAGTTTGAAGCCAACTCCAAGCGCCCCGGTACCGACCTGATGGTGGACGGCAACCTGGGCCGTATCAAGGATATTCCCGCTTTCCGCAGCTACGCACCCGGCCTGAACATGGGCGATGTGCGCACTGTGATCGGCGAGCGTAGCACCGTGCGTTACCGTCTGTTGAAGGCTTGGCAGATGGGCCAACTGGAAAACCAGAAGGATGCCAACGGTCGCTTCACCGGCAAGAAGGAAGCTTACGGCGATCAGTTTGTTGTGGTGCATACCCCAACACTGCTGAAAGGCGCGCTGACTTCGATGGTTGTTTACAGCGCTACTACTCGTGTCGATCGCTAAACCATAAAGCACCCCTCACCCTAACCCTCTCCCGCTTGCGGGCGAGGGGATAAAGGCGAGGGGCAGGCTTGTGGATATTCAAGGAGAACAAGATGGAAAAGCGAATCCCCGTTACAAACAATGGCGCCATGATGCTTTATGTTGGTGCCAACATGGTGCCGCCTGGCGAAACTCGGGATTTTCCCGAGAGCCAGGTGCCGCATCATTTGCGCCCGGCGCCGGTTGAGGTTAAAGAAGAAACGCCTGCCGACCCATTGGCATCCTTGCTGGATGGCAATGTGCCTAGCGTTGTTGCAGCCTTGCCCGAGCTTTCTGTCGAGCAGCTTGAGAAGCTGGGCGAGATGGAGCAGGCAGGCGGCAAGCGCAAGGGCGTGTTGAACGCTTTGGCTGAAGCCTTGCTGACCCGTGCAGCCAATAAGGATGCGCTGGACAAGATTGTATTGTTGAGCGATGAGGAGCTGGCTGCAGCACTTAAAGAAGCCGGTACCGATATCAATGCGGCACCTGAGTACATTGCAGCGCTCAAAGCTGAGCTTGCAAAACGTTTGGCCGAGTAACACGCCATGTCCGGAACCATGACCCGTGCTGACCTGACCGCAGACCTGAAGGATTCGCTTCAGGATGCGGCCAAGGTTTTTACGGCGGCGAATGATGCTGATTTCATCCGACATCTGGACGCTGCCGCACTGGACATGGGGCGCGTGCGTCCGCGCACGCTGCTGGGCACTCTTACGCTGGTGGGGGATCAGTTTAACTATCCCGCGCCGGCTGATTTTTTGTCTTACAAGTCTGCCTTGTGGGGCGTTGCCCGCGCTCAGCCGTGGGAAAAAAGCTACCCCGGCAGGTTGCCTGATGTGCGCTCGGCGATGAATGGCGCGGTGCGCGAGCTGCACTTTTCGCCCGCGCCCACGTCTGCGCAGATCAGCGCACTGGGGCCATCCTTCAAGTATTACTACTTCGCCGCGCACAGCATCGGCTTGCTGGCCACAGACACCACCATTCAGGCGGGTGATCGAGGATTGTTGTTGCTGCGCGCCCAGGCTGAGGCGATGAAGGAAATGGCGATGCGCAATATCGGCAAGCCGGTGACGATGCGGGACGGGATTTCAAACGGGCCGCGCAATGGCACGCCAAGTTATTTGTTTGAGCAATTGATGACACTTTTTGAAGGAGCCGCGTGATGTTGCCATTTATCGCTTCATTGATTCAGTCGGGCCTTGGTCTGGTCGCTAACGCGGCGATGGAAAAAGGCACGAGCTGGATCAAGGAAAAAACCGGGCTGGATGTCAACTTGCAGGCGCAGCCCAGCGCCGAAGAGCTGACCCATCTCAAGCAGTTCATGCTGGAGCACGAGGAAGAGTTGCAGCGCATTCAGCTGGAGCGCGACCATATCAGCGCAGATCTATTCAAGGCGGTGATAGCCGATGTGGGCGATGCCCGCAAGCGTGAGGTGGATATCGCGAACTCTGACAAAGCGCCCATGCTGAATAAAGTTATCACGCCGATTCTGGCGCTGGTGTTGCTGCTGCTCACCTTCCTGCTGTTTGGCGTGGTGATGTTCAGCGAGAACCCTGTGGAAGCCAGCCGCAAAGATTTGCTGGTGTATGTGCTGGGCGTGCTTTCCGCCATCGCCACGCAGGTGGTGGCGTATTACTTTGGCTCAAGCGTCGGCAGCAAGGACAAGGATGAAAAACTGGCGGGGATGGTGAAATGAGCATGGTGGCGCAACAGGATGCCTTCTTTGCTGACGTATGCCTGTTGCGCGCCGAGCTTGTGCGCCTTGGATATGTCGCCACCCTGGGCGAAGCGTCGCGCCCGATTGAGATGCAGATGATCTACGTCAAGACAGGCCGCAGCAAGACGATGAACAGCGAGCACCTGAAGCGCTGCGCCATTGACCTGAATATTTTCAAGGACGGCAAGCTGTGCGGGCGGGAAGAGATCAAGCCGCTGGGGATATATTGGGAATCACTCTCACCTAAAAACCGCTGGGGCGGTAGCTGGCGCGGTCTGATCGATGCCGGCAAGAGCAGCTTTATTGATGCGCCACATTTTGAGCGGAGAACAGGGTGATGTCGGAAGAATCCAAGGCAACAGTTGATGAGGCGATGGCAGCGCTAGCCAGTGAGCAACGCCGTCGCACCGATGATGCGACCAAGGAAGCGGTCAAGGAAGCGCTCAAGGAATGGCTGGATGATAAATATTCTGCTTTCGGCCGGTGGTCGTTTCACGGATTTTTGGCAATGGCGTTTGCAGGGGTGGTGTATTTATTCATGATTTCGAACGGGTGGCATAAGTGAGCAACTCCATCACCATCTCGGTCGATATTAGCCGGGCGCAGGCGGGTTTTAAGCGTGCGCCGGAGGTGATGGCGAGAAGGATTGATGCCAAGCTTTCGCGCGGGGCAGAAGAGGTTGCAAGGGATGGCAAGCGCAACGCACCGAAGGCGTTCAGCAACCTGGTTAATTCGATACGTGCCGACAATATTGGGCCGCTGCATTACCGCGTATCCGAGGGTATGAATTATGGCCGTGCGGTTGAGGAGGGTACACGGCCGCACATGCCTAACTCGGAGAATTTGATTCCGTGGGTGGAGCGGGTTCTTGGGGTGAGAGGCAAGGAAGCACGCAGAAAGGCCTTCCTGATTGCACGCGCCATTAGTCGGCGGGGTACGCGGGCGCAGGCTTATATGCGGCCTGCCGCTGATGCAAACCGCAGCCGCTTATTTGAGTTGGCGAATCAAGGGGTAGACGAAGGCTTGCGCGAGGCGTTTGCATGAGTGAGATCAGTGACCGCATGAATTTGATCAAGACGACGCTAGCTACTGCGTTGCCTGCGCGAGTGGTGACGCGGGACTTGATGGATTTTTCCATGCGAGCAGATGAGGATCTGCAAGCTGGGATTTATACGCTGGTGAGCAAGGGTGAGGGCGGGTACCAGAATTTGCTGGGTCGGTTGGCGATGGATGGCACACAGCGCATTTTGCTGGTGGGGCAATTTGTGGCGGGTGCAGATGCGGATCCCTCCGCGATCGAGGATGCAGAGCTTGCGATGATCGCCGAAGTTAAAACATTTTTGCAAGCATTGCCGGCTACGTTGTGCCGCTTGAAGATGACTGGTTTCAGGCAGAGCGAGCAGATGGATACGCCATATGGCTGGATTGTGGCTGATCTGGAATTTGTTAAATAAGGAAATATCATGGCAAAGAAAAATAGCCCTCTCCTTAACCCTCTCCCGCAAGCGGACGAAGGGACAAACGTGAAGGGTGATCATTTGATTCTGGTGGCTTACCACGCGGGACCTGAGGAGATCGGTTTTTTCGGGAAGGTATGGCAGCGCGATTCGGCGCAGAGCGTGACGGCGGATGAGTGGGCCGCGATGCGGTTGCGCGGGGATTTTGACGAATTTAATTTTATTGAGGAGAAGTAACCATGCCACAAGCACGAGGTGAATTAACCAAGCTGCTGTTTCAATATCAGACTGCTGCCCGCACTGCGCCCGCACCGGCGGCAAAGGTACTGCCGTTTACCAGCTATAGCATCGGTCGTGATCCAAAGCGGCAGGCAAATGGCACGATGAATAATTCGCCGCTGGGGAACAAGACGGATCCAGGCAATCCGATTGTTCCAGGGCAACTGCAGAGCATATTTGATCTGCGCACCATCGGCTATTTGCTCAAGCTTCTGCTGGGGCAGCCAGTGACAACAGGGGCGGGGCCTTATGTGCACACCTTCCCGGTGAATTTAGACGACAGGCCGTACGCACTGCTGGAGCTGGCTCAATACGACATCAGCAAATTCAACCGCACGCTGGATGCGCACCTTAATAAACTGGCATGGGATGTAACCAATAATGACCAGAACATTACGGCGGATTTTTTGGCGGGTGAAGAGATTGATCCTATCCCGACAGTGGTATTTGATGCCGCGCCGACCAGCGTGGTTTCGTTCCGCGCTTGCTCTGCCTCCGGGGTTATTTCGGATGGTGCAGGATCTACGCTGGGGCAGGTGGTAGACGGCAAGATCGAGATCAATAACAACATGGCACCGCTGGAGCTGGCGAATGGGGTGCCCGGATACAGCATTTTCCCTGTTGGCGAACTGATGTTCAGCGGCTCGATTAAGTGCGTGTTTGATGGCGCATCTGCTTGGGAACTTGCCCGCGCCGGTACCAGCACGCGCCTGAAGATGGTATCTGCGGCCACGATCGGGGCGAATACATTTAGCCTGGCGGTGGATATGCCCTATGTGGAGCTGATGGAAAAGACGGTGCCCAAGGCTGGGCGCAGCGGGCTGTTTGCAGAGCTTAGCTGGAAGGCGGTTACGGGCGCGACGTTGCCGACGGTGGTTTTGACCAATGATGTGGTGAGCTATTAAGGGCAGGACTGAGGATCGAGGATTGAGGACTGAGTAAAACATAAAAAACAAAGGAAAAAACATGAGCAAGAAATTTTTATTGAACCCAAAGGCTGAAGGTCAGGTTTGCGTGCATCCAGAGTCTGGCATTGCTTTTCTGATTCGCCCGCTTTCGACTGAGCAGCATGACGATATTCGCAAGAAGTCGATGAAATCGGACAAGTCGCTGGATTTTCCAAAGTGGGGTGCGAATTATGCTGTAGCGGCAATTGCAGGCTGGGAGCCGCGTGAAGGTGAAGACGATGCGGGGGTGTATGACGAGAATGGGCTGGTTGAATGCAACGAAGCCAACCTGAAGGTGTTTGGTCGCAACCAGTGCCTGAATATCATGACGTGGGTGGCAGAGAAGGCGACCGGGCTGAATCAGTTTATTGCCGTAGAGGAAGCTGACGCAAAAAACGTCTGACCGCCCGCGCTCGCTGGGAACGCGAGATCGGGTGGGGGTATATCAAAGCTATGCAGGATGCAGGGCGGGAGCTGCACCCAGACGATATGCCGCCCGCCATGCAGTGGGAAGCGGTGGTGTGGGAGCTGTATAGCCTGATGAGCACGCAGTGGCGGGTGGGCAGCAAGGGTGAAGCAATTGGCCTGGACTACAACCCAGCGATTGCACTGATGCAGTTTTGGGAATGGCCGCTGGATGTGGGCTTGCAGATGTTGCAGTCGATTGAGCTTGAGATGCTTAGAAAGTCAGAAAACTAAAGCCGGTCAAAATGGAAAATTCAGACGCTAAAAATATAGGCATTGATATCAACGTCGATGCGTCCGGCATGGATGAAGGGTTTGCCAATGCCCAGGAAAAAACGGAAAGCTTCACCACTACCCTGGATAAAAACAAGGACGCAGCTGAAAAGGTTGCCAATAAATATTCCGACGTTGCCCTGGTATTGACCGGCGCGTTTGCGCTTGCAGCAACTGCTGCGGTGGCGTCGATTGTTACACTGGACATTAAAAGCATTGATCTGGCTGATAATCTGGGCAAGCTTTCACAACGTACCGGCACCAGCGTGGAAGATCTTGCCGGGTTGAAGTTTGCTGCCGACCAGAGCGGTGCCTCGCTGGAAACGGTAGCTCGTGCCAGCAAGAAATTATCCACCGAGATGGTGCAGAACCCGGCTTTATTCGCCCGTATGGGCGTTACCGCAAAAGATTCCACCGGCGCATTGGTGCAGCTGGCGGATGTTTTTGAAAAAATGCCCGCCGGTATCAATAAGACGGCTTTCGCTTCCAAGCTGCTGGGCGATAAATTGGGCGCGGAAATGATTCCCTTCCTCAATCAGGGCAGTGAATCGCTGGCCAACCTGATCGAACAGGGGAAAAAATATTATCCGATCACCGAAGAGAGCGCCCGCCAGGCAGAAATATTCAACGATCAACTTGATGAATTAAAGCTGGCTACATCGGCGGCAGGCATTGAGTTGGCCAATATACTGTTACCCAGCATGGTTAAAACGACTACCGCCATGACGGAACTGAGCCGGGAAGGTCACCCGGTGCTAGCTCTGTTCAGGGGGTTTGCTGGTATTGGGCAGATCCCGTGGGATCTGCTGTTCCCGCCGGAGGATTTGAAAAAGGCAGTGGCACCTGACGGGATGATTGATGATCTGACGAAGAAATTGAAAGTGCTGGAGCATGAGAGAGAAAGCATCCGTGCGGGCGGCTGGGGCTTGATCAATACCGACAAGATCGACCGCGAAATAACTACCTTTCAGAACCAAATTGAAACAATCAAGCGGCACCGTGCCGAGCTGGAGATAAAACCGTCCGCTAACAAGCCCACTGCAACCGACCCCACCGATTTTGAGAGTAACGACAAGTTGCTGGAACAAACCCGCAGGTTTGACGAGAAGATGGTTGACTCGCACAAAAGCGCGTTTGACCGGATGATTGATGATTGGGTTGAGCTGCAAAACAAAATGATTGCGGCGGGTGCATACGGCTCAAAAGAGCGCTCGGCGCATGAGGCGGCTTACACCATCTTTGTGAACGAGGAAAACGAGAAACGAATTGCTGCGGCGGATAAGGCGGCTGAGGCAGAAGCAGTTGCCAATAATAAAATAGTCACAGCTCAGGAGGAAAAATTCACGCGCATGCAGGAGCAGGCAGATATAGCGTATGGAACTGCTCAAGAAAGAGAGAATGCCAGATACGAAGCCAAGATGGGTGAGCTTGAAAGAGAACGCAAGGTGCTGGAAGACAAGTATTTATTTAACCTGAGATCAGAGGCTAAATATAACGCGGCAAAAGAATCGCTGCAGCGCGACCATTTAAACAGAATGTCTGTATCCAGCCGCACCTTTGGCATTTCAATGGTGCAGTTTGAGAAGATGAATAATCTGCAAAAAACACAGAATTTCGCCAGTGCGCTGATGCAGATGACGGCGATCGGTGCACAGAATAACCGCGAACTTTTTGAAATAAATAAAATTGCCTCGTATGCCAATGCCACTATTTCAGGATTCCAGGCTGTACAGGATTCGTTTGCCTTTGGCGCAAAGTGGGGCGGGCCTGTTGGCGGGGCGGCGATGGCTGCTATTGCGATTGCCGCAACGGTGGCAAATATTGCCGCCATTGCGAGCACTTCTTATGGATCAGGCGGCGCAAGCACGGGTGGTGCCGGCATCCCCAGCATGTCCACTGCTCCCGGCATTCCTGTTGCTCCTCAACCGGCAGAGCCAGCACCCATTCCCGTTGCCGGCGTAGCCGCGCAAGCCACGCGCACCGTCAACATTAGCATGACCGGCGAGGCACAGCTTTACACCGCACAATCCATCCGCGAGCAACTCATCCCCGCGCTCAACGAGGCCGCCGGTGATGGTGTAGAAATTAACGTGGTGATGACATGAGCATGCCTAAAACGCCTTTTATCGGATACGACAACCGATTTGCAGATGCGGTGCCGGTGGCCAGCTCTACGGCATCGGGCGCGGCGGCGAATTTGGCTGACTTTCGTCCTTATACGTTCCACAAGCCAGCCGCCATACCGTACACCGTGACGGTAGATTGCGGCGTTGCCAAGAGTGCGGACAAGCTGTGCGTGTATAACCATAATTTATTTTCTAACGGTTGCACGGTCGAGGTGCGCGGCTCGACGGATAACTTCGCCACCAGCGATGTGCTGCTGCACAGTTACACGCCGACTTCGGACAAGCCATTTATCCGCGACTTTACCAGCGCATCATATCGCTACTGGCGTAGCCGCATTACCGGCGCGACTGCACCGACATTGACTATTATGGCGATAGGGGTAGGGCTGGAATTCCCCACGGGCTTGCCTTATGGTTTTGATCCGCTGACCAGTAAAGTTTTTGGGCAGATAAATATCAGTCAACAGGGATGGCCGCTGGGATCGGCGATATTGTTTGAGCAGTGGGCGCAGTTGCTGAATTTTCCTTATGTGCCAAGTGCATGGATACGCTCAACTTTCATACCTGCCAGAAAAGCGCACTTGCGCGGATCGCCTTTCCTGTTTGCATGGGATCTGACGAATTACCCCGATGATATTTACCTGGTGATGATGGGGGATAACTTCAAAGCGCCGTTGAAGTCACCGGTTTATTCAATGCTGAGCTTTGACGTAAAAGGGGTAGCCTTAACATGAGTCTACCCACCACCGCCGCCCGCACCGCCGCCCTGGGCGAGCACGAGCGCAAGCCCTGCACCGTGCTTGAGCTGGTGGTGGATCGTTGCGCCAATGTGTATGGCACAGCGCCGTGCACAGCGGCGGGCGCGGTGGGCAGCGAGTGCTACAACACCTATGCCACCTGTCAGGCAAAAGCAACCTATGTAAAAACCACGCAGACGATGAAGTTTTGCTCGCGCGGCGTACTCTCGCCGCTGGGCGAAACACTGCGGCCTTATTTGCTGGGCACGGTCAATGCGCCGGTGAATCTGGATTTTGAAGCAGGGCTGGCATCGCGCAGCAATGTGAGCATCAATCTGGCGAACGAAACCGATAACGACAGCGACCAGGACCCGTACTGGGCCACCCGCGCCACACCGGCTGCCGGCACTTATTGGGCGCGCTGGCTGGCCCGCAATAAAAATTACTTCGGCCGCACGGCAAAGCTGCGCAAGGGCTTTGTTGCCTCGCCCTGGGATTGGGACTTGTTCCTGGACGAGCTCTACATCATCGACAACATCGCCATTGAAACCAGCGGGCAAATCAAGCTCACCCTGAAAGACCCGCTCAAGCTGGCGGATATGACCACCATCCCGCTGCCTACATCGGGCGTGATTCAGGCGGATACCAAGGCCATTGAGCACACCAACAACGTGGTGGCCGCCACCGGCACAACCATTACCTTTGCCATTACCGGCGATAGCGTGGCCTCGGCGCTGGACGATTATTACAACGGCATGGAGGTTTATATTTATGCCAACACCGGCGCTGGCCAGCGCCGGGTAATTGCCGATTATGTCGGTGCCACACGGGTGGCAACCGTTGCCGCCTGGAGCGTAACCCCAGACACAACCAGCGCCTACGAAGTGAGCGCACTGCAGGTGACGCTGGATGCCGGCAAGGGCGCGCAGTATGCCGACCCGGCAACCTCCGGCAAGGCCGAATACATCCGCATCAACTCCGAAATCATCCGCTACACCGCTTTAACCGGCGACGTGCTGAGCTGGCCCGATGCCACCTACCGCGCGCAGTTTGGCACCACGCGTGGCGACCACAGCGCGGAAGACAGCGCCCAGCTGTGCCGGGCTTTTATTGATCAGACCATTGAGGATGTGCTCACCGATTTACTCACCGAAAGCGGTGTTGATGCGGGCTATATTTCAGCCAGCCTCGGCAGTGAAACGCTGGTGTGGTATGGCTCTACTTTCAATATCACCGCATGCCTGTCTGCACCGGAAAAATCCAGCAGCCTGCTGGCAGAGATACTCAAGCAGATCGGCGCGGTCATGTGGTGGTCGCCACACACACAGAAGGTGGAATTCAAGGCCATCATGCCCAGCGTGTCTGCGTATCCTGTATATACCGATGAGGCCAATATTATTCAAGGTAGCCTGTCGGTTAAAAATCTGGATAACCTGCGCATTACCCAGGCGGCGATCAGCTATGCGCAGCGCGACGCAACCTCCAGCCTCAGCGAATCGAGAAGCTTTCAGCGCACGGATGTGGTAGTGAATTTAAATGCGCAATCCGTTAATGAATACGGTGATAAACGCCCCAAAGTGGTGACCTCGCGCTGGTTTAAATCGATCAACGCCACGGCAATGGTTGCCACCGCGACCCGGCAAATTAATCGGCTCTACAACGCGCCGAAACTCTTCACCTTAAAGATCGACCCCAAGGACTACACCATCCCGCTCGGCTCACTGGTGGGCATCCAGAGCTTTAAAAATGTGGATGTGGACGGGCAGCCCAAAACAGAGCTGTGCATCATCACGCAGATGAATGATGCGGGTGGACATATCGATCTGCAGGCACGCTCTGCAAACTTTGCCTCACGCTATGGCTACATTGCCCCCAATGGCACGGCAGATTATCCAACCGAACAAGTGTATGCGCACATTTGCCAGAACACCGGCCTGATGACCAATGGCGACGAGCCATTCAGAATTATTTAAGAGGGCTTTATGACCGCAATATCTAAAACATGGCAGGCAATAACAGACGCTCAGATCGACCCGGATAGCCCAATTGATGCCGCACTGATGCAGGCTATTCGTGACGGGCTTGTTCATTTGCGCGAGTGGATTGGTGCTGGTTATGTGGCAGGCGCTGTGCAAGATCATAATCATGACGGCGTTAATTCAGCACCCATCCCAATTGGCGCGAACTCCCTGCGCAACGGCTCATTCGAAGGCAATAGCACCGCAGGCTGGACATTGACCCCATACACGGGCGGCTCGCTTGCGGCCTCGGCAGCGGTATATATGCACGGGATTTATTCACTTGCGATAACCAGCACGATACTCGCCAATGGTGGTGGAGGCGCGCTGACAGATGAGTATGAGGAGGTTACGGGCGGTGGAGCTTACACGTTAAAAGGATCTTTAAAGGCAAGTATCGCAGGGGTTTCATGTAAGGTTGAAATCATCTGGTATGACGATGCCCAAGCTCAAATTTCGGCGTATTCGGTTTACTCGAGTATCAGCACGCCAACAACGCAGGTTGATTTTGATACGACATTCTTTGCGCCAGCCACCGCAAAATACAAACGATTAAACCTGGTCGGTGGGGTTCCCGCCTCTGGCAGCGCTGTTGGGACGATATATTTTGATGGCTTGCACGCCGCTCGCTCAATCGGGATGTTGTTGCCAGGCGATGTGATTTACACAGCTCAAAGTACTGCGCGTGAAGGTTTTTTAAAATGCAACGGTGCTGCAGTTTCCCGTTTGGCTTATGCCGGGCTGTTCACTGCCATTGGCACAACACACGGCGCAGGGGACGGGTCAACCACGTTTAATCTACCCGAGCTGCGTGGTGAGTTTATCCGCTGCCTTGCAGACGGCAGAGCGGTTGATACAGGCCGTGCGCTGGGTAGTTATCAGGCCGGGCAGAACGAGAGTCATAGCCACAGCTTTAGCCACAGCCTGTACAACTATTCTGGGGCCGGTAGTGGCACTAATTATACCGGGGTTGACGGAGGAGGCGGCTACGCAGGGGATGTAGGTACTGGTACATCTGCATCCGGTGGCGGCGAGTCTCGACCTCGCAACGTCGCCCTATTGGCTTGTATAAAATATTAAGGGGCTCACATGCAAATCTATCACTATGACGATCAAGGTATTTTTACAGGTGAATCGACGGCCGAACTCGATCCTCTTGAGGGGAAGCCGCTTATACCAGGCCATTCAACCACATTGCCCGCACCGAGCGCGCCTACTGGGAGTGTTGCATTATTCGGGGGTAACGAATGGTCTGTGGTGCAGGATACACGCGGGGAATGGTTCATGCCAGACGGTCAGCGGATTCAGCTCAATTTATTAGCTGAGCCAGTACCAGTTGGCGCAACCAGAAGCAAACCGCCGCTGAGCCTGGCTCAAGTAAAAGTGTTAAAAAGAGCCGACATTCGAAAAGCATTTGAGGCTGCCTCGAATGCAAACGTCACCATTGATGGCGTGGTGTATCAGGGCGGCTACGAAAAGGCCATGCGGCTCGATGCGGCAAAACGTCTAGCCGAACTCGCCGGACAGACGACCACCACGTTTTATGACCTTGCCAACGTGGGCCACACACTGACTATTGCGCAGGCCACGTCCGTAGTGTTGGCTATTTCTGTTGCGTTCCAAACTGAATTTGCGCGTAAGCAGGCACGCATGGTTGCGATTGATGCGGCGGCTACCGCTGCCGATGTTGATGTAATTGTTTATTAAAAAGGGGGATGTATGGAGATGAAAATTTTAACGCTGGCAATGCAATACGCTGAGGAATATTGGTTCGTCGCCTATCTCGCTTCCGCATGGCTGTTGCTGATTGGGTTTTTCATTTACGCCACCGTCGAGGCATCCTGGCACCGCCTCAAAATCGGCATCAAGATTTTGGTCGCGCCAGTGGTGATTGTGTTCGGGCTGCTGGATGTGATCTTTGATTTTGTCTTTGGCTCGATCATGTTCCTGGAGCCGCCCGGCTGGTTTAGCGGACGCTTCACTTTTAGCCAGCGGTGCGAGCATCACTGGAATGATGAGGGGCTCCGTGGCGTGATTGCGGATGCACATTGCTTCTTGCTGAATTCGATCTTGCCGGGGCACTGCAGGAAGTAATGGCAGCCCTATGCGGGCTGGCTTGTTTTATAGTTTTGATCTTGCTTCAATAATTAATTGCTTTAACTCTGCCAACTGTTCCATGTCTATGTAAACACTGGTTTTACCAATACGGCCAGCACTTATTGCAGCAGATATTTTTCCATTTGACCTATTAAAGACAGTAATTTCCAAGTGACCTTTTGTTCTATATTCAGCTTCAAAATTTGTGAAAGGCGTAATTTCTTTCGTCACTTTGCTGATGTAATCTATGCCTGCAATCAGGCTTTCGATTTCATCGCTATCGATATAGGCAGTATTCTCTCGACTGCTTGGGTAAGCATGGCTCACGGTTAGGCTTACCCCGACAGTTCGTGTTTTTGGATTGCTGGCATCACGAAACTCTCGCGCATCGACAGTTATTGCACCTTCACCCTTGATTATTCCTACCGTTGTAAAACCTTTAATAATAGTGCTTCCAGATTTCACCTGGAATGCTTCTAATTTGGTGGTTGCTTTTTGCGGTTCTACTTGATCTTGTCCATAGGTCAATGGTGCAAACAGGATTGCAAATATTGCAGTTGAAATTAATTTTTTCATATTGTTTCCCCTTGGTTAATTGAATAGAGACAGTAATGCTAGCTGTTTTTCGACTGGCATACGCCTAAAGATCATCAATAATTGGCGTTCGATATCGTTTATCTCCGGGAGGTAGCTGTTTGCTGAGGGCTCCGCGACAACATGGCGGCTTTGCGCCGCGCCCGGTTTATCCAGGCTAATTTGCAGCCGGGACACAATTTCTGCATTCAAGCTGCGTCCGTTTATTTTTGCCTCCCGTTCCAGCTTTGCCTTGATTTCAGTCTGCATGCGCAGGCCGAACGGCGCTATATCGGCCATCTTTTTAGTATTAGTCATCAATTCCTCCTCCTGTCCTCAGGCTGCGTGCGCAGGCCGAATGGCTCTATAGCGGCCATTTATTTATTTTTTCTATGGCTACAGATTGTAATTAAAAAGTGCTTGACTCCAATAGCTACAGCCTGTAATAATGGCTACAGATTGTAGTTATACAGTCTGTAACTATAGGAGCACACAAAAATGTCCAGCATTAAAAATGTCATTGCCAAAACTAAAGATCAGCCCGTGAACGTGCGCTTTCCGGTGGGGGTAATCCCGCAGCTGGATAAGGCGGCAAAGGAGGCAGGGCGAAGCCGTAATACCGAAATCATCGTGCGGTTGCTGTCCACTTTTGAGCAGCCAGCCGCAAACCAATAGGTAACTCTTCCAGCGGTTGGCGCCGTGGAAGAGTTGGGGTGCTCGTGATACTCGCTCGCTTGTTAGGCGGCCTTAGTATCCCGCTCACCCTCCAGCAGTAAAAGGTTAATTTTTTGGGGGGTTTTACAGATGGGCAAGCCAGTACCTAAGGTACCCAAAGACGTGCAGGAAGCGTTTTATCGGGTAGTGCATGATCGTGACGTGGCCGACTTGGCAGCGCTGATGGGGATGGCGCCCGGCGTGCTGTACAACAAGGCCAACCGCAACGATAACGACAACAACCACAATAAGCCGACTCTGGCTGATTGCATCATCCTCACCAATCTCACCGGCGACAAACGCATCGTGCAGGCCTTTGCGCACTCTGTGGGCGGGGTGTTTCACGAGCTGCCAGATCTCTCGCACCTCTCCACCGATGCGCTACTGATGCAGATACTCAAGATTGAGCAGCAGGGCGGAAACTTTTATCGCGTAATTCAAAGCTCGCTGGAAAAAGACAACCTTATCAGCAAAGGTGAATTCACCGGCATCGAGCGCGAGGCGCATGAGTTTGTCGCAGCGATTCTTGAAGGGCTTGCACGGATGAGGGAGATGAGCGGGGCTGATCGATGAGCGTGCGCCCCGTACCCGCCAGCCTTGCCCGCGTGGGCATTGTGAGCGCAAGCGATAACCTTTTTCCAGGCGATGTGCTGAACGTGGGCCGCGCCTTTATCAATGTGTTTCGTCCCGAGCTGGAAGCGCGGCTCATACGCAAGGTAGAAAAACCATGCCAAGACAACAACAGCTCGCCCTGCCACTCGAGCAAGTAGAAATTCCAGAAAGCCTGCTGCGCACCGCATGGGAGCGCAGCCAGTTGAAACAGAGTTTTGAGGAGGCGATGCAGTTGACGCATTTGCGCATCAGCCTGAGTCGTGTAGCGATGTCGATAGCCAGAAAGGGGAGCAAGAAAAAATGAGCAAGATTTTATTTCATCCGGATATTCCAGTTGTTGAGGCGGTGCGTATTGCCAATAGCCAGGGTGGCAGGCTGGTATGGAAAGACACCAAGCCGCGTTACAGCCGCGCCATGCAGCACAACCGGCGGGCGCTGGCAGCCATTGAGGCGCAAGACTATGAGGGGGCGCTGGGCCACATTCGCGCTGCACGGGCAGAGGTTGAAGGGGGTGCGCCATGCGCCGCTTGATACGCCGGGTTGAAAACGCTGTGCTCAATGTTTACGAGTTTTGGGCAAATATTATTTATTACCTGGGCCGTGGGCACCATCCGAGGCAGGCGTTTAGCCTGGCACGCGACACGCTGCCGGCACGCAGGTAGTTTTTTACCGCCCGGCAACGGGCATTACACAAGGAGCGAGCGAATGTTAAAGAAATATCTACCCGAGGACGAGCAGCGCAGGCTACGCAACACCCTCAAGCAAACAGCGGGGCCGGTGGCGCGGCGTGATGGCGGCACGATTGAGCTGCTGACGCATACCGGCATGCGTATCGGTGAATGCCTGCACCTGAGTGTGGGCGATGCGGTGGCCGCACTCAAGACCGGCTATATCTTTTTAGCCAAAGAAACCCGCAAGGGGAGGGCAGACGAGAAGCGCGACCATGAAGTGCTGGTGACAGTGCCGGTGCGTGCGGCGCTGAATGAGCTGCTGGCACTGCGCGAAGGTGCGGCGCTGGATGAGGCGCTGATCGTGTCGCGCAAAAGCGGCGGGCAGGCGATGAGCGTGCGGGCGTTTGAACAGCGCGTGGCCTATTGGGCGAAGCAAGCAGGCTTGCCAGACGGCGTTTCCCCGCACTGGTTTCGCCACACCAGGGCAATGAACATCATGCGCCGCACTACTTCGCCCGACCCGCTGGGCATTGTGAAGGCCGCGCTGGGTCACAGCTCTATCCGCTCCACCGAGGTTTACGCCAGGCAGACGCGCGAGAACGTGGAAGCAGCGCTGCGCGAGGTAGATGGCAAGCCGAGGTTGCGGCTTGCTGATTTGAGGAAGATGCATGAGGGGAGGGTGTCGCTATGAGCAAGTCAAACCTCAATAAGTTGCAAAAACAATGCGACGCATTCAATAGAAAATTCCCAATGGGGACTGTTGTGATGCTCAAAAAAGACGGGATCGATAATCCAATAAAAACAAAAGTTAGGCATGCCGCTTACGTTCTGAGCGGTCATAGCGCAGTTGCATTTTTTGAAGGGGTAAGCGGTTGTTACCTGATTGATTGCGTGAGTGAGGTGCCAGCATGAGCGCAGAAAAACAAGATGTACCAACGTTTGAGTTCGTTCTTAAAGAAATGAACGAAGGCCTGCGCAAGCCTGACCCTAACAAGGATATAACAGTAAGCCTGACCATTCGGGAAACAGCCGTGCCAAAGCTGCAGGCATGGATGCAGGCCGACATGATTTTATTGGCGACCGAGCAGCGCGACCTCATGCCGCCGCATGATGATGAATGGGTGCTTATCAAGGGCATTTCGCCTATGGCTGAGGTTATAAATCCATGGCATCCGGAGAAGGCGGAGCGTGAGTTTTTGAAACGCTGGGAAGAGCTTGGCGGGGTGATGGGATGAGCCAGATCAAACAATACAAATTATCAGCTGAATATTTTGATGTGGTCGTGGAAATTAATCATGAGGTAATGACTGATGAGTTGCTGCACGAGATTAATAACTTTTGGAGCGAGGCAAAATGGCGGCTTGAAAAGCGCGAAGGAAATGTTCTCTACGCCGTTCTTGACATTCTTTATCGTAGGCTATGGTGGTCAGTTCTAGATTTAGGTGGCAGTGCGCATATCGATGAAATGGTCAGGTATTTCAACGATCGTTTAGAAGGTTGGCCACCGATGGATGGTAGCTATGGAATCAAGTTTATTTCATTTGATTCTATCGAGTTTGACTATTCGCCTGATATTGAGGAGGTTTCAGCATGATCGCCGCCGACCTTATCAACGGATCCTTCGAGCTGCTGGCCGGCCTCTTCGTGCTCAACCACTGCCGTGTGCTCTACGCCCACAAAGAGGCGCGTGGTGTCTCGCTGGCCAGGGTTGCTTTCTTCACCCTGTGGGGATTCTGGAACCTCTACTACTACCCCACGCTGCAGCAGCCGCTGAGCTTTTACGGCGGGCTGTTTGTGGTGGCGGCCAATGCGGTGTACCTGGGCATGATGTTCAGATATCGCGCCAAACTGGTGGACGAGCATGAAACCTATTTGGGGGGAGATCGGTCATGACCAAAAGCAGAAATATCCTGCCGCCGCGCAAGGTGTGGGCAGAGGAGGAGATTGAGCTTCTGAAAAGGCGGTACCCAAACGAGCGTGCCGAGAGCATTGCCGAGGCGCTGGGGTGCAAGGTTCATATCGTTTATACGCAAGCAAAAAAACTAGGCATTAAAAAATCCAGTGCCTTTAAATCCAGTGCAGCGTCCGGGCGGCTGGATGGTGTGCGCGGGGCTGATACAAGATTCAAGAAGGGGAATATTCCCTGGACAAAGGGTACTCATTTTGTGGCCGGCGGTCGCTCTGCAGAGACACGCTTCAAGCCCGGAATAGTGCCGCATAACATTGTGCCGGTTGGCACCACGGTGATGGCGACGCAAGGTTATTTAAAAACCAAGGTGGCAGAGCCTAACAAGTGGCGTTGGACGCACCGCCTGAAGTGGGAAGAGGTGAATGGGCCTATCCCCAGGGGAATGATGCTGGTTTTTAAAGATGGGCCCAGGACAAATTGCGAGCCGAGCAATCTTGAACTCATTACGCGCAAGCAGCACATAGATCGCCACACTATTCACAACCTGCCGCCCGAGCTGAGACAGGTTATTCAGCTCACCGGCGCGCTTCAAAGAAGGATTAATAATCATGGCAAATGACGCGACTGCTTTGCGTGCACATTTATTTGATGCGCTGAATGGTTTGAAGAATAAAACAATCGACATCGAGCAAGCCAAGGCGATGTGTTTGGTGTCGAAACAGGTAATAGATCTGGCCAAGGTCGAGGTGGCTTATGCCAAGGAAACAGGTGCTGTGGTGCCTAGTGAATTTATCAATGCCAGTGGAGCTGCACAGCCTCCTGGTGTTACTCAGCATAAGTTGAGGTGAAGCCATGGGACAAGGAATTCACCCACCCGGCCTTGCGGCCATGAATGTAAAAAATGCGGGGGAGAAGTACCGCCCGAGCAATGGAACAGAGGGAGATTGTTTCTTTGCGGCATGGTGTTGCAAGTGTGCCAGGGACAAGGCGATGCGCGAGGGTTGCGACATCGATGAGTGCGACGATAACGAGCGCTGCGACATCGTGACCAGGACGATGTGCTTCAAGGTTGAAGACCCCGAATACCCGACTGAGTGGCAATACGGCAAGGATGGACAGCCGTGCTGCACGGCTTTTGTGCATGCGGGTGAGGCTATACCGGTGCCGCGCTGCGAGAAGACGGTGGATATGTTTGAGGAGGCAACAAAATGCAATTGATCGAATTTAAAGAGCAGACGGTGATTATCGCGAAAGACCAGCCGGAGTATTTGCCTTTGCCAGCGCACCAGTTCAAGAACGATCCAGAAGGGAAGATTGCTTTTTGCTGGAAGCTATCATGGCACGAGCGTTTCGAAGTGTTGTGTCACGGTGTTTTATGGCATCAAGTTTTAACTTTTCATAGCCCCTTGCAGCCGCAGATGCTGGGGACTGAGAAGCCCGAGATGAAGCCATGACCCCGCCATTTGTTCCCATCGAGCGCCTGCGCCACTTTTCTGCCGATGGGCAGGTGTACCGCGCTTTTAATCACTTGATCGCGGCCAGTATGGGCAGGCTGTTGCTGGTGCCTTTACACCTTGTTTCAGGGCCGTGGCATCTATCAACAGGGAAACCGGCTGTGATCCATGGCTGCCCGGTGCCGTGGGAAGAGGTGCATGCGGTGCTGGATTATCCGGTTAATTTATTGGTTGATGGATTGGAAATAGAGATTGCGTTTTCTCATTTGTTTGACCTCAACATTTTCTGGCCAGTAACTTATGTGCATGAGTGGACTGCCGATCATATTTCGCCGATGGTCAAAGGTGAAGAGAAGGTGATTAGGCTGGTGCACCAAAGCGGGTTGAGGTATGCGGTGGTGCCGGAATGATCAAGCCGATTGCGGTTTTTGTCACGCTCACCGCTGCAGGCATGACGGCGCTGGCTGCGTGGGACAGGGGCGGCACGCTGCTGGATAGGTTGCTGCTGGTTTCAATGGCGGTGGTGATTGTGCTGGCGGTGCATTTGCTGCCTGCTCTTTCGCGCCGCCCGGCTGCGTGGCTGGTTTGGGCTGGTTGTTTGTTGTGCGCGGTTTACGGGCATCTTACTTTTCTGACCCATGCGAATTTGCGCGCCGGTGATCTGCGCGCCAGCCAGTCCTCCCTTTCTGCTGCGACCGAGCGGCAAATTGATCTGGTGCAGGCTTCCCTTTCCCATATTCAGGCACGGCCCGTGGCCACGGTGGCCGCTGAGCTGGCCGCGTCCAAAAGCTGGCGCGATCGTGCCGCGCTGAAGGTTGAGATTGCCCAGGGCAAGCGGGGTGAGCAGCTGCGGGACGAGCTGGGGAGGTTGTCGCAGCTTGCCACTACCGCGCTGGTTACCGAGGCTGCCGACCCGGTAGCGGCACGGCTGGGGGTGGTTACCGGCTGGAGTGAAAGCGCAGTAACGGTGGTAATCGGCCTGACCTTTTCCATCCTGATCGAGCTGGTGGGGGCGCTGCTGTGGTTTGAGGCGCTGCGACTGCCGGTAACGCCTGCAAGCCCCAGCCAGCCAGCAAAGGAGCAGGACATTACCGAGGAAATTACTGCCGTTACTGACGACATTACCCGAGTAACGGCGGCGATCAACAGCGGGGAATGCAAGCCGACTGTGGGGGGGATCAGGGTATTTATGGCTTGCTCGCAGACAAGGGCGATGGAGCTGAGGCAGCGGTATTTGGAGGGTGGTTAACATCGAAGCAAAGGTAGTAATTTATATTTTTCAACAACAAAGGAGCGAGAAATGATCAAGCATGAAGAAATGGTTAGAGGATTGGCTAAATCCGGGGCAGATATTGCGAAGGATATGAGCCCTGCAAGAGCACATTTGGTTCATATGGTTATGGGAGTAAGCGGAGAGGCCGGTGAATTGCTAGATGCAATCAAAAAATCAGCTATCTATAACAAGCCGATTGATATGGAAAACGTCATTGAAGAACTGGGCGATATCGAGTTTTATCTTGAGGGTCTGCGCCAGGGGCTGAACATCACTCGCGAGCAGACTCTTGCCGCAAATATTGAAAAGCTTGGTAAACGATATGAGGGGTTGAAATACTCGGACGTATCAGCCCAACAGCGGAAAGATAAACAACCAGGAGAGACTCATGCAAAAGATTGATCTGCTGAATGGTGGCTATGTTGGCTTTGTTGAGGCTTGGGGCAGTGACGAGAGAATTATAGAAGCCGCCAGAATGTCCACTGGCAAGGGGTTTGAGGGCTGGGAGAAAGATGAAAAACTGCTCGCATATCTCTATAACAATAAACATTCAACTCCCTTCGAGATGGCCGGGATGGTGATTGAGGTCAAAGCGCCGATCTTTGTTTTTCGTGAGTGGCATCGACATCGCACACAGAGTTACAACGAAATGAGTGCCCGTTACATCCCATTGCCCGATGAGAATTACATCCCCTCAATTGAACGCTTGATGCTTGGCGCCAATACCGCCACGTCAAACAAGCAGGCGCAAGGTAATGGACAGGTGCTAACTCCCGAGGATGCTCAGGTATGGCTTGATTGCATTATTGAGAGCTACCAGACGGCACAGAGTGTGTACGAAACTGGAATTGCTCTTGGCATACCCAAAGAGCTTGCCCGTCTCCCCGTCCCCGTGGCCCGGTATTCGCGTATGAGAGCCAGCGCAAACCTGCGTAATTGGTTGGCATTTTTGACGCTTAGAACGGCAACCGCAGCGCAGTGGGAAATCAGGCAGTACGCGGATGCAGTTGGCCAGTTAATCGCAGAGAACTTTCCTCATACATGGGCGCTTTTTGAGAAGGAGCAAGCACATGGCTAAAGCGAACTCTACTCAGCACGGCGGCGATCACTACAAGACCAAGACGATTCAACCATGGGATTACATCATTGCTAATGACATCCCGTTTATGGAAGGAAGCGCCATCAAGTACCTGACCCGCTGGCGAGATAAAGGTGGAATAGAAGACCTTAAAAAGGCCCAACACTTCATCGACAAACTTATTGAGGTTGAAACCGCAAAAGGAGTGAGCGATGAAACTTGAAGAACGAACGAAGACAGTAAGCATGTGCATGAACGTTGAAGGCTTTATGAAAAATAACAAATATCCGAGGGATTACGGGATTTTTGAGCAGGACGATGGCACGCCTTTGCGGCCCGATGAGGCGCTGGCTTTTCTGCAAGAAGAGCAAGCCAAAGGCCACAAGGTTATTCCGTGCAGCGGTGAGTGCGGCAACCCTTGCAAGCATTCTGATCGTGGCTGCAAGGGGTTTGATTACAGCGGTGGCGGATGCCCTGGGCGTTACAAGAAGTGAATTTTTGAGGAGAAACGAATGCAACAAATGCCACACATACCAGGCCGACCATGGAGATTCATCCCACCTTTTATTCCAGGAAGAGTTACAGGCTTTCGGTTTAAAAAATTCAGGGCAAAGGCAAGCGCAGATCATAGGCGGATGATGCTTGGTTTTCGGGCAAGGCGATGTCATCGTCCTTTGTCATGGTCACGCTGGTGGGATATGCACTGTCCGTTTTAAAGCAACGCCACTCCCGCAACGGGAGCCCTAAGCTGGAGGGTGGGGAAGATAAACCGCCAGCACGCTGCGACGAAAGTGGCACCTCCTAAAAAAATGCCGGCGGGCGCAGCGAAACATTTTAATAACGATTTCAGGGAAATAAATATGCAACAAGCGGCCAGTAATACGAATGCAGTTTTTCAGGATGTGAAGCGCGCTGCCGATCTGGCCGACTATATCGAGGCGCATAGTACGTCGAAGCGCACGAAGAAAGGCGCTTCGATTTTTTTTGAACCGGCGCCGTGCTGCTCGCATAAGGATTGCTTTTCGCTGTTTGATGGCGACACGGCCTATAAATGCCATTCGTGCGGGTTATCGGGCGATGTATTTAATTTTGCGCAGGATATTTTGGGGATGTCCACCGGTGACGCTTTGCGCGAGGTGGCCAGCTTTGCCGGTGTGACACTGCCTGACCGGAAAAAACCTGCTGATTCTGCTTCCAGCGCTGGCACAAAGCCGAAGCCTGATAACCGCTTGCAGCAGGTGCTTGAAGCGACGATTGCGCATTACCAGGCGGCGCTGGCCGAGCGGGCGGATGTGATGGAGTGGCTGACGGCGGCGAAGCCGCAAGGGCGGGGGCATAAGGTTGCCACGTTGAAGCTGATGGAGGTGGGCTGTGCCGATGGCAAGCTGGCCGAGGCGCTGGGCAAGCAGGGGTTTTCGCTGGATGAGGTGAAGGCGGCGGGGCTGTATGTGGAGAGCAAAAAAACACCAGGCGTATGGCGCGATTTCTTTGTGCCTGGCATGGTGCTTTTCCCGCACCGCCTGCCTTCCGGAGAGGTGGCGCATTTCACGCTGAAAGACCCGCAAAAGAAGCTGGACTACCAGCTGCGCACCGAGAACCGGCTGGACGGTTTTTTGTGGGGCAACCAGAAGGCGATACGCGGCGAGGTGGTGATTGCGATCGAGGGTGAAAACGATCTGGCCAGCTTCTTCGATGCGGGCTATAAAAACGCCTTGGCCAGCCTTGGCCAACTTTCAGACGCGCAGATTCAATGGCTGGATGCGCAGGCCAGCGGCAAGACGGTGATTACCTGGTTTGATTACGATACCAAGTGGGGAGAAAACGGCCAGCCGCCCGCCGGCATGAAGTACACGCGCAAGACTTATCAGCGCCTGCTGCGCAATACTAACTGCAAGGTGCTGGTGGCCAGCGGGCTGATGGAGCCTGGTGAAGATCCTGATGACTGGATCCAGAAGGATATGGAGAGCGCGCCAAAGCGCATTCAATCCGTGCTTAAAAAGGCGATGAATCCGCTGCTGTGGGAGCTGCGGGTGATGCCGGCGGATGTGAAGGAAGATGCCGATGCCTGCCTGCGTTACCTGACCGAGATTGATTATTTCGAGTTTTTCTCACTGCTGCCGGAGCTGCAGCGCGATGCGGTGATTGTGGAGATGCAGAAGCTGGGCTTCAGCCGCGACGGCATCATGGGGCAGGTCAAGGATACTTACGGGCTGCTGGAGTCGCTGGTGGCCATTCTCGATGTTTACAACGGCTCTACCAAGTCAGACAACTACAAGCGCGATTGTTCAGCGGCGGTGTGGGACTACTTCCGCCAGCGCGGCCGCTTTTTTGTGAGTGGTGAGCGGCTGTGCCTGTTTTACCAGCACACCATCTACACCATCGGCGATAACGTGCCTTTCAAGGCGCTGATGCACCGCGAAGCGGGGCTGAATATCAAGATGGAGGTGAGCGGCTTCATCATGGAAGAGCTGAAGGCATTGACCTACAGCCGGGGCGATAAATTAAGCGAATTCGGCTGGATTTCATTGCTGGCAGACGAAACCGGCCCGGTGCTTTACCTCAACCTGAAAGACGCGGCCAACCGCATTTTGAAAGTGTCATGCAATAGCGTAGACATTGCCGAAAACGGCACCAACCCGCACAACGTGCTGCTGGCTGAATCCAGCCAGATGAAAGCCTTTCGCTACGACCCGGATGTAAACATTGCCCAGGCGATGCACGGCATTAAGTCGCTGGTGCTGGACAGCATGGCGTGTGACGCTTCGCAGCGTTATTTGCTACTGGCGTGGGCGCTTTCTGCCTTCCTTATGCCCATTACTTCGGCCAAGGCGCTGATGAAGCTGGAAGGCGGCTCAGGCTCTGGCAAAACGAGTGCGGCTGAGGTGATGTCGCTCATGCTTTACGGTGAAAATATGGTGGGCAGATCCTCCACCGCCTCGGATTACTCCATGGCCGCCACCGAGCCGCTGATCATCAAGGACAACCTTGAAACCGACGACATGAACCGCAATTCGCTCAACTTTCTGCTGCTGGCCGCCACCGGCGCCACCAACATCAAGCGCGAGCAGGGCACGCAAAGCGGTGTGGTCACGGAAAAGATCAATTGCCTGGTGGCGATCACCGCGATCGAGCCTTTCAGCAAGCCGGAGCTGATCAACCGGGCCTTCATCGTGGATTTTCACAAAAAATACCAACGTATTGATTTTGTTAAAGATGATAACGCACGCGAGCTGTTGGCCAAGCGCGACGACATGCTTTCTGCCTGGCTGCTGATACTGGCCGAAAAAGTGCTGCCAAGCCTGGGCGACCGCGCAAAAATCATTCAATACATCCGCGAACACCACAAGGATTTCAGCAAGGACCGCGTTTCTGAATATCTCGCGCTCCTGGTGCTGATCACCCGTGCGCTGCTGAAATATATGCCGCTTTCCAACGAACTCAAGCTCGATGCCGAGCACGCCCGCATGGCCGAGCAAGGCACCAACGCCGTACTGCAGCTGATTGAAGGCCTGCGCCGCGTGTTCCTCATTGAATACAGCCGCAAACAGGCGGAAGCCGTGGCAGCAGACGGCACTTTCGGCATTAACCAGGTGAAGCTGTGGGTTGAGCTGATGGGCGTTACGGTGTGGCGCGAAGAGGTGATAGACGGAGCCAACGAGCTCAAGCGCAAACAGACCTATTACTTTGACGCCGGCACGCAAGAACTGCTCAGCATGCTCAACCGCTATGGCCGCGAATACGGGGTGAAGGTGCCGTTTTCCAACGCCCGCCAGCTTGGCGTGCGCATCGCAAACGAGCTGGATACCTTAAAGCGCGCAGGCTGGGCCCCGAGCCAACTGAAAGTGGTGCACGGGAACAGGATTACCAGGTGGCAATGGACGGATGGGGGGGAGGAGTGATGATGACAAATAGACCAGTTATTGAAAGCGATTTCAGAAAGCCTGAATTTCGTAATGCAAAGCCCGAAGACTATGAAATACGAGACGATGGAGCGATCGTGAGAAAAGATCGGTGGATGGTGGGAATTTATCAAATTGCATCGATCACAGGGCACACAGCGCGCAGGGAGTTTGAAATTGCTGATGTCATTAAGTCAGTAGAAGAGTTGTCCAAGAAAAACGGACAACTGGATAACAGCAAAAATGCAGCTACCGTGGCCGCGATTGAATTTGCACTCAAAACGTCCGAGGGATTGGAGTTTTTACGGGTCTGGATGCATGGAGACTTCAACACCATACGGGATGAGTGGCCTGATTGTCCCAAAATTTGTTTGTTAGATACAGAAATGGAGGAGTGAGCGATGGACCAATATTACCTGCAAGACAGTCGCAATTACGTTGGAAACGACGTACTTTGGTGGAAAAAAGGCGGTGCTGGTTACACCACTGACTTGCGAGAGGCAGAGGTTTACAGCAAGGATGCTGCGGTCAGGAAGCATGAATGCCGGGAGAGCGACATACCCTGGCCAAAAGACTACATCGATGCTCGCACACGCCCTGCCGTTGATTTTCAGTACATCAAGCGCGATGAAGCGCTGGCCGGTACCGGTATAACACTCAAGAAGCCTCAGAAACTACGAAAGGATGTAAGCATGTGCATAGGCTGTGGGCGGTTTATGTCAGATAAGCAGCGCTACACCTCAAACTGCCCGCACTGTGGCGCAGACAATCACCCATGACCCCAACTCGCCCACTCCTACGCTACCACGGCGGCAAGTGGCGTCTGGCGGACTGGCTGATCAGCCATTTCCCAGCGCATCGCGTGTACGTCGAGCCGTTCGGCGGTGCCGCATCCGTGCTGCTGCAGAAGCCGCGCAGTTATTCCGAGGTTTATAACGACCTGGACGGTGAAATCGTCAACGTGTTTCGCGTGATGCAGTGTCCGGAGAAGCGCGATCGCTTAATGGAAATGTTGCGTTTTACGCCTTATGCCAGGGCAGAATTTGAATTGGCTTGGCAGCCGACAGACGACCAGGTGGAATCTGCCCGCCGGGTGATCATCCGTGCGCAGATGGGCTTTGGATCCGCCGGCGCGACCAAGGGCAGCACAGGTTTTCGCCGCGACACAGCGCGCCGATACACCACGGCGATGATGGATTGGGTGCGGTACCGTGATTGTATGCCGCCAATTATTGAGCGCATGACCGGCGTGCAGATTGAAAACAGGCCTGCGCTGGACGTTATCCGCACGAATGATGCAGACGGCGTGCTGTTCTATATCGATCCGCCATACATGCATGACACCCGTGTGATGGATGGCGGCACACGCTATTACCGGCACGAAATGACGAATGATGATCATGCAGTCTTGCTTGACCAGGTGAGCAAATTGCGCGGCATGGTGGTGCTCAATGGCTACCACAGCCGGCTTTATGATACTGCGCTCACCGGCTGGACAAAGTACTCAAAACAATCGCGTGCTGCAGCAGCTCGTGGCACAGCAATCCGCACCGAGGTGATCTGGCTCAATCAGGCTTGCGCTGATGCACTGGCACAACAGCCTTATCAACAAGGGAGACTGATAGCTTGAAAACCCAGCGGCTCAACCTTACCGCGCCGAAGGCGCGGCAGTCATTTAAGCGAGGTGGGGGTGGTTCAGGTGGATTTTCGCGGGTTTTCCTCTTTTTTTTGCCCTGTTTTGGAGCTGGAGGGCTGATATGTTGCTGGCACTTGCACCTTTGCACCCAAACACTATTAAATTATTGATTTTATTTATTATTTATTGGGTGCAAGTGAGGGTGCAAGTTGGGTGCTGCGGGTGCAAGTTGGGTGCAAGTGAGGGTTTTATTAAAAAGCACTTGCACCCTGCAAGGGGTTGATTTATTTAGGTTTTACTGTAGGGTGCAAGCAAGCGGGTGCAGGTGGGGCAATCACTTGCACCCAAGCCGAAGCCCCGCCGTTATTGGGCTCTTGGCACTTTGGGTGCTGCGGGTGCAAGTGCTGGAAGGGTGGGGGGTGATCTTTTGGGGGGTAAATGGATAGTTTGATCGAGTCGTTTTTGGAATTTAAAGAGGTCAACGCGGGCCGTTCTGTGCGCACGGTGCAGGTTTATCGCCTGGCATTGAACCGTCTGGCGGTGTTTATGGGTGATCGCGGCCTGCTTGAGGCGTCGCAGGATGATCTGCTGGCCTACACCGGCCCTTATCTTCACAAGATGGGTTTGGCGCCAGGCAGCCGCTTCACCCACATTGTCGCGGTGAAGGAGTTCTATAAGTGGGCGGCGTCGACCCGCAAAATATCCACCAGCCCGGCGGCCAGTGTGCCTTATCCGGCGCGAGGACAGTCTTTGCAGCGGGTGATGACGCTGAAGAATGCCGAAAAGCTGCTGTGGGCGGCTGATTTCCAGACCTTTGAGGGTGTGCGCGATGGCGCAATGCTGGCGCTGTTGATCGGCTGCGGCCTGCGCGTGACCGGCCTGGTTGATCTGAACACCAGCAACATCATTGAAGACGAGCTGGACGGTAAGGTGCGCTTGCTGCTCAAGGTGAAAGAGAAGGGCAACAAGGAGCGCAAGCTTTCCATTCCACCTGAGGCTGATTTGCTGCTGCGCATGTATATGGCCTCCGAAGAGCTGAAGCACATAGACCGCACCCTGCCCGATGGTGACCAGGTGCTGTTTGTTACGGTGCGCAACCGCAACGTGCCCGCGCACGATTACCACGGCGAAAAGCGCCGTTTTAATCGCCGCTCTGTTTTGATGATGGTCAAAAAACATGGTGAGAATGCAGGCATCCCAGAAGACCAGCTCCACCCCCATGCCCTGCGCCACCTGTTTGGCACTGAGCTGGCAGAAGAAGAGGTGGACATCCTGGTACGGCAAAGACTGATGGGGCACGCTGACCCAAAGAGCACCGCGATATACACCTCAATGGCCATGCGAAAACTCACCCGAGAATCGGACAGAGGCAACCCGCTGACCAAGATGCGCACGCCGGTGACTGACATCCTCAAGCGGCTGAATAAAGATGGGTGAGGTCATGTATTCCAAGGGGTGTTTATTCGGTTGCAGCGCGGCGCAATCCCTCGTCAGGGTTGCTGTGAAATTAGGTGATATCCTTAGAACCATAATAAATATTCAGCACAGTGAAGCGGTTGAATACTTGAGTGCAATTGAAGGTCATAACGGGCTAAGTCAGATAAATAGTTATTTCGTGTTTTTCATATAAAGCGTAATTCGTGAACGTGGATACAAGGGGCGAGCAATGGGTAATGAGAATGTAAAGCGCAATTCAAAGCATGAAACCGTCAAGGCTGACAAGTTTCAGGGTGATCTATTCCCAGGGGTGGGGGGTCGGCAAGGCTGCACCCCTGCCCCTGCTGGGGGGGGTGGGTACCAAGATATATGCAGTGTTCTGAACTTTGACCCAACCACGGACCAAAAAAAACGCGACCCGCGCCTTGAAGAGCTGCGGCAGATGGGCTTGCAGCGCATGTGGTTGGATGTCGCCGAGGAAATCGGCGTGGATGCGCTTTTAAAAATGTGGCGAATTCTTGACCAGGATAAATCCAGCATCGGCGACGATGGCCGGCTGCTGGTGCCGCTCAGGAGCTACAGCACGTATATCCGATACCAGCGCAATCGCTACATCGAGTCGCTTGCGACCATGGGGATGAAGCCGAGGGAAATTCAGCAAAAATTAAACGCTCAGTTGTGTGAACAGATCAGCATTCGTCACATTTCACGGTTGATCACACAGGACTAAAATTAAGCATGGAAAATGAAAACAAAGCAGTGATCTATGCGCGGGTATCAACCACACGGCAGGCGGATGACGGCCTGCCGGTCGAAAGCCAGATAGAACACGGCTACCGTAAGGCTGAGGCGCTGGAAGCGGATGTGCTGCGCGTGTTTACCGATGCCGGTATCTCTGGCCGCACCGATGAGCGCCCAGCCTTCCGCGAAGCGGTGCGCTATTGCAAGGCTTATGGCGTGCAGTATTTTATTTGCTGGAGCACGTCGCGTTTCGCCCGCAACAAGCTGGATGCTGCGCTCTATAAGCGCGAGCTGGAGAAAAACGGCACCCGGGTGATCTATGTCAGCGTGGATCTCGACAATCGCACCGATTCCGGCTGGATGATGGAGTCTGTGCTTGAAATTTTTGACGAACATTACAGCCGTCAGGTGAGCGCAGACACCCTGCGCAGCATGGTAAAAAATGCCCGCGACGGCCATTTCAACGGCGGGCGCATCCCGCTTGGCTTCGCAACTGCCGAGGATGGCAAGCGTAAACGCCTGGTAATTGAGGAAAACGAGGCCATATTGGTAAGGGATATTTTCGCCCTGTACCTGCGCGGCGAAGGGGCGAAGGCAATCGCCGTGCAACTGAATACGGCCTGCCGCTTCAATCGCGGGCGGAAGTTCAGCACAAACACCGTGATCAATATGCTGAAAAATCAGATTTACACCGGGCATGTGGTCTTCAACCGCACCAACAACATGACAGGCAAAGAGCGGCCACAGGAAGAGTGGATCATCACCAAGAGCCACGCGCCCATCATCGACGAGGAGAGCTTCATGGAAGTGCAAAAACTATTTGGAGACAGAGCGCCCACGACCGGCGGCGGCTCCCCGCATTCAGGCTTTGTGTTTACCGGCCTGCTAAAGTGCGGCAAGTGCGGCGCGGCTATGCAGATCGAGAGCGCCAAGGGGCGCAGCAAGTATTATCACTACTACAACTGCAGCGCGAACATGAAAGGCACCGGCTGCCAGGTGCGCAGAATATCCGCTAGTGATTTTGATGATTGGCTGATCGATGTGGTGATGGACAAGGTACTTTCCAAGGAAACCATCGCCAGCATGATCGAAGACCTCAACGAAATTGCCGGCAAATGGATCAAAGACCGCGCCGCCCGCCGCACCGCTATCGTCGCCGAACTGCGCGAAACCGAATCCCGCCTGCGCAACCTCTACTCAGTGCTTGAGCTGCACGGCAAGGACGCACCCAACCTGGGCGATCTCACCAATAGAATGCGTGAACTAAAGACCCAGCGCGACATGAAGGAAGAGCAGCTGGTCAGAATCGAAGAAGAGGAAATGCCGAAGGTAGATATCGGCGATCAAGAAATTGCCGAAATGACAGAGCTCATGCGCGAGCTGGTCAGAACAACGGACGATCCAAAACGTCTGCGCACATTCTTCTCGTCGTTTATCAACAAGGTTGCGGTTACTGAAAATGGAGTGGAAATTTACTATGGCTCCCCGACCTGGATTCGAACCAGGGACCTGCGGATTAACAGTCAGTCTATTTAAATTACATCTAGCCCATATAGTCATTGTATTTCTTAGCTGACCTTGTCTAAGATGAATGCCTATTTTCGGTAATTATATCACCTGATTCCAGGGCTCTTCAGCGGCATCTTAGACAGGTTGGCTAAGTGAGTGGCACCAGTACCACAATCACTTGGTCTTCGTTATCTGGGTGATACGTTTGGTAGTCAGCACTGCCAACCGGAGCAAATCCTGCGTCGCATTCCATCCATATTTCGATGTCGTCATCCAGCCCATCAAGCGCTGCGATGAATTCATGTTTTTTCATTTTCTCATCACCGTCATATTTGATACTGCTGTCTCGCGCCAGCGCTGCTTAATATAGATCTCGGTGGTGGCTTTGTCTTCGTGGCCGAGCAGCATTTGGATCTGCTCGATCGGCACGCCATCCTGCCACATGTCGGTTGCGCCCTTGCCCTTGAGGTCGCGGAAGCCGAAGGAGGTAATCTTTTCGGTGATGCCTTTGGCCAGCCGCGCTTTGTTGGCGGCGACAATGGCGCGCTTTAGCATTGAGCTGAGGCCGTCATAGGTGTATTGCTGGCCGACTCTGGTGCATATCAGTGGGCGGCCGATCTTGGGGATGTCGCCGACCAGGTGATCAATCAGCGGTTCCAGATCGGGGGCGATCTCGATGTCTACGGTTTTGCCGGTCTTGTTCTGTTTGTTTCGGATGATGCGCTTGCCGTCTTTGGTGGGTAGGTTGGCCAGCGTCCAATAGATGATGTCGCTCTCCGGCCGTTGCAATGTTCGGTAGGTGAGTTCCATCATGGCTTGCACCTGGAACGGCCCTTCGGCAAAGACGTCACGGTATTCATCGTGGTGGACGTAGCGCTCGCGCTTGCTCTCCGGGTTGCGCTTGATACCGCTGGCCCGCATGCAAGGGTTGATCTTGAGGCCATCTGCCTTGCCGGTGCGGATGAGCCAGCTGAGGCAGGCAGAGAGGCAGGCTTTCTCGCGGTTGGCGCGCACCGGGCGGCCGTCTTTCGCGCCGATTTCCAGATACTCTTGGACGTGGTTGGGTTCGATATCGGTAGGCAGCATGGGCGATTCGAAGTAAATCTTGAGGGGTTTGATGTCGCGGGCGTAGTCTTCCAGCGTGCGCTGGGCCAGTTTGCCGGCCTTGACCCGTTCCTCACAATCGACGATGAACATGTCCAGCCAGTAGACCATGGTGCCAAACTGCCCAAGGGAATCGTTGTAGAGCTTGGCGCGTTCGTTGACTTTAGGGATGTCGGTACCGAGCTTTTCCCAGCGGCCGTCGCGGTGGACGTAGTAAAACGCCCCGTGTTTTGCATAGACACGGGGCTCAAGTCCGAGTGGATTGTTCTTTCTGCGGCCAGCCATGGGGCGCATACTAACCTTTCGAGTAGGCCAAGCGCAAACCGGCGCTGTTCGGGGTGCATTTTGCCGGTGGGCGTTTCTTGCCTGCGGGGTTCATTGTTTCTTCAAAGTGCGCGCGCATGACCAGCGGTGCGCCATTCGGTTTTTCACCAACAGTGACGCCCAGTCTACGGATGAAACGCAGCTGTGCAGCGTGCTGCGTGAGCGGATCACACAGATCGTCGATTTCATCTTGTGATAGCCAGGGTGTCATATGTGATATTGCCTATTATTAGTTAGGCGGCAAGTTCGCGCAGCTTCTTCGCCAGATCATATGTCCCACACCAGCCATCGGCAGGGTCTTCACCTCCGCCTTCAAGCGCCCATTCCTTTGGCGGCTCAACTTGCACCGCAGGAAGGTTCCAGTCGCTTGCAATCTCCAAAGCCGCAGCCGCAAGAAGCAGTCCTTGCTTCATTTCGTTTTCAGTTGCCATGTCGTTTCCTTTTAAAAATCCGCCTAACCCAGCGATCAAGGGCGGACGCGGCAAAAGCGCCGCGCCCCTTACCTATGCGTTCGGCGTCAAAGGCGCCACTTCGTTATCTCTTCCATCTCATACTTAGTTTCGCGGTGCGCGGCACCATAGCCAGATGATTGGCGTTCAAGGTGGTCAATATCCCGCATAGTTTGTTCAATCGCATAGAGATAGAATTGCTCAACCCATGAATGGTCGAAGATTGTTCGTCCTTCAGGGGTTCCGCGCGCGAACACGCGTTCCGGCGTCTTAGGTTCCACTGTCACACAATCAACCTTTACACCGCGCGCAAGGCAAAGCCTGCGCACTCGCTCGGCCTCTTGGCTGTCCGCGAAAATAATACGATCGCCGCTCTTCACGCTTTCAACCAATGAGGTTGTGCGTCCAGTCTGACGAGCCGACCTAAAATACATTTGAGCCATGCCTTGCATAGCAGCGCCAGTTCCAAAGTGATCCATCATTTCTCCTTTTATTAGTTGCCGCCGAACTCGTCAATCCAGCTGGTCTTCGCTAACGCGACTCTGATTGTTGGGATGAAATTCTTACCCCGGAAAACAAGGTCATCCGGTTCAAATCCACAGGCCCGCGCAATATCATCTGGGTCTCCGTGTTCATTCATAATTCTCATGGTGCGCGTGAACAACTCACGTACCGTTAATGGATTTTTTGAAGCCTGTATCACTGATCGCATCACTTCCGTGTGTTTCATCGTCAGCATCCTCTCGTTGCGTGGGCCCCAAACGTGTGGCCAACTGCGCCACGGCCTTCAGGGAATCTTCGTTCGACGTAGCACGCTTTGCACGTATTTGAGAGACCATCGCCTCCCTTGCCAGCAGAGAAGAAAAACTCGGTATCAGCTGGCCAATGTTCGCGGCACAGGGTGCAAAGCTTTTCAAGCTCCTGCAGTTCGGTGTAACGATATGCACCACTGGCCAACTGCCTTTGGAGCAGCTTAGCGGAAGGTGTAGCTTGCTTAAAAATGTTGAGCACGGGTTTCAATCAAACACAAAACGCGTTAGCGTTTTTCCTTATTGGGTTTATCAATTATTACTATGCCGCGTTAGCGGCATTCATCTTCGCTTTTGATTTGGTTTTGCCCCGCAGGGGATGAGGCCGGGGTGGTTTCTCCCGCCCCCATAGCACCCAAGTCATTTGCTTGCGCAGCGGGTTGGGGGGAGGAGAGGGTTTTCCCACCCAAATTTTCGGCGTAGATCGTCGCTGGGTTGCGTTGAATATAGGCTTGATCGCAGCCCACTATAATGGCCGCACGAATATTCTGATTATCCAGACTGGTTTTAAGATGGGCGATTTGTTCAGCGGACAAATCCTGTTTGTAAACCAGGATCAGCTTGTCATCTTCGCCCAGCACCAAACGCTGGTCTTCGTTGTTCATTGATTCGTCCGGTACAAGCTCGATGGTCGGATTGAAGGGAAGATCAAATCCTAATTGCATGTACGAGCCAAATGCCTCCATCAATACCCACAGTTGCCATTCGCTCCAGCCTTGTATATCTTCTTTGGGCGGGACATATTCCGGTGCTTTTGGATGACCTGAATTGCCCCAAAAATTAAGGTGCTCTTCCTTATGTAAGGCTCGGCCATTGTCGGTGAGCTGTACTCTCACCGTATGATTGATGTTGAAGTTCATGCTGGCACCGCCTTCCCTGCCTTGCTTTTCGCCGCCTTCTTTGCCTCACCCGCTGCAGCTTTCTGCGCGGCCTTCACTTCTGCGACCGCTTCTTTTTCGATTGCCTCTGGATCGATGCCGATTTCTTTGGCAACAGCAACCATCATCGCTGGCTGCTGGTCAGAGTTCCAAAAGCCGACGCTGAGATCGCGGGCGGTCAGGATGTTTATCATCAGCAGGAAGTGCTGCTGCGTGGTCATGGTGGGGATCATCGCTTCAATCCGTTCAACGGCATCATCATCGTCACCTAGGTCAGGGATGAACGTCTTAGCCAGCACTACTGCATCGCCATGGTCGGACATCTGCTCGAACATCTCCTCAGCAATAATGCGATACAGGCCGACTGCCACTTGCGGTGTGGGCTGGTTCGTGTCAGCTTCGATCTTCTGGTGTAGCGCGGTGAACAGGGCTTGGCGGTAGGCCTTGGCTTGCTCAAGCTTGGCCTTTGCTTTCTCTCTTTCCTTTTGCGTGACCGCATCGTTCTGGTCGTTTTTTGCGGCATGAATCGGCTTGATCTCGAAGCCTGCCTCGCGCAGGGCTTTGGTTGCATCTTCAATGCTGATGGTGGTGATGATGCTGTGGTCGTGGGGATTTTCCACGATGGTTTTTTGCACGGTGGCTTTGCCGGTTTCTTTGTCTGGTACCAGCAGCTTGTTTTTCTTCAATGCTTGTTCCCAGGTGCGGCCCTCGGAATCGTTTGGGATTTTGTCATCCAGTGAGGCGAGGCCGGCTTTTTCCAGCTGATAATCTGGATTGTATTGGTTGGGAAATATCTTTTTCGCATCCTTGCCCAGGATCACTTTGTCGCCGCTGGCCTCGGCCGCTTTTTGGATGGCCAGTATGTGCGCGGTCTTTTTCAGAGCATGGCAAACCGTATCTGTGCAGACGTCTTTGCTGCTGACATCATCGAATAGCTCGGGCTGGTTGCCTGTGCGTTTTTCGCAGCCAGTGCAGGCACCGGCCTTGGGGAGCAGCTCGGCATCTTTGATATCGAACGGGGCACGGTCCAGATCGAGCATGAATTCTTTCTGGATGTAGTCGCGCGCGGTGCGGAAGGACATGGCGATTTCGCCTTGCTGGATATTGCTGGTGCTGTATTCTGCCTTTTTGGTGATGGCCTTCACGGCCTGCACTTGCAGCTTGCCTACCGGGATGCGGGCAACCAGCAGGGCGGTGGAAGCGTCCAGCTCGCCGGCATAGAATGCCTCGCGTGCTTCCGGCACCAGCGCGCAGAGCTTTAGCCTGGCGTAGATGTAGGCCTTGCTTTTGCCGATCTCAGCGGCAAGGCTTTCGGCTGTGCTGCCGTGGTCTTTCATCAGCCTGTCGTAACCTTCGGCTTCTTCCATCGGGTGCAGATCGTCGCGCTGCAGGTTTTCTATCACCTGGGCATGCAGCACCTGTAGATCGGTGAGGTTGCGGACGAAGCAAGGCACGTCTGCCAATCCGGCCAGCTTGGCAGCACGGTAGCGGCGCTCGCCGGCGATGATTTCGAAGGTGCCAGTGGCGACCTGATTATTGGAGCGCAGCTCTTCAGGAAATGGCCAGCCTTTAGCCGCTGCATCAGCTGCAAAAATCTCGCGCACGAGCAATGGCTGCAGGATGCCCTGCTGCTTGATCGATGTGGCCAGCTCGGCCAGTTTGCTTTCATCAAAACGTGTGCGCGGGTTGGACTTTGATGCGATCAGATGGTCCAGCACAATGATGCGATAGTCTGTGATGGCTTCGGGTGCGGTTGGGGTGTTCATAGTGTCTCCTTGGTTTTTGCTAATTTTCTATAGGTTTGGGTTAATTCTTTGTTGATACAACAGCCACGCCGGCGTAATACATTGGCGAGTTGCGTGCGGTCATGGCGACTATGTGTTGCCTGGCGAAGTAATCCGAAGTAGCTATTAGCTGTCTCGAATAGTTCATCAGCCGGCATTTGGCTGGTGCGACTGATTGCTTCATTGAAGGTACGGCGGCGGGTGTATCTGCGCCATGGCCTGATCACTTGCCCGACAAAATCCACGCCGCGATCGACCGGCTGCAAGATGGTCTTGGTAGGGTTAAGGAGCAGGCCTAGTTGCTTTGGCAACCATGCCTCTATGTCGGCCTTGGCTGCATTCAGCCACTGCGGCGATTCGTGCAGTAGCACCATGTCATCGACGTAGCGGACGTAGTGTTTGCAGCGCAGGTCATGCTTGATGTGTTGATCGAGCGCGTCCAGCAGTACGTTGGCAAAAAATTGTGATGATAAATTACCGATCGGTAAGCCGTGGCTGGCTGGTTGTTTGGCCAGCTGCTTATGCTGCGGCACCCTGCGCAGCAGTTCCGGATCACCGCGCAACTCAAAGTCATCGCGCGGATCGTGGAACAGCACCTGCTCGGCCAGTTGCATCCACCATGGTTCGGTGATGCGCTTGGCCAGCAGATCACGCACGATGTTCTTATCGATACTGACAAAGAAGTTGGCCAGATCTAGCTTGAGGTAATGCGCAGGCTTGCTCCAGTTTTGAGTGATGCTGCGGATCTTTGCTTCCAGCCGTTGAGCACCGTAGAGTGTGCCGCGCCCTGGTATGCACGCACAGCTGTCGGCGATGAATCCGGCATAAAAGCGCGGTGAGATGCGGTTATAGAGCAGGTGGTGCACGATGCGGTCGCGAAAGTCGGCGGCCCACACTTCGCGTGGCTTGGGGCGGGTGATGACAAAGCAGATGCTTTTGCCGGGGCGATAGGTGCCGTTGCGCAGCTCTTCATCGAGCTGGCACAGGTTGGCCTCAAGATTCAGTTCAAACGCAAGGGAGGATGGCTTGTTGCGTTTGTTGCGACGGCAATCGAGGTAGGCTTGCACCAGTTCCTCAAAATAAAAATCAGCATGGGGGCGCAAGTTTTGATCTGCGGACGGCGCGAACGCGGAGCTCGTTATTCTTGTTGTTGTTGTTCTGGTTTCCGTTGTTGAAATTCTGATACCAGGCGTTATTTGAGTTAGCCGCGTGCTGCGTTTATTCACACTATCTACGTCGCTCTGCCGACTGCTGCAGTCGGTCAGCAAAGAAACTGCGCCAGACCTGTCCCGGGTATCTAGCCCGGCGGTATCTGTGGTGCGCTTGGCGGTGGCCTTGTGAGCCAGCGGTGTGACCAGATTAAAAGTTCGTTCAGTCATGGTGGCCTTGGTCATCATGAAGCGGACGAGTTTGAATATTTGCGCCAACCATTCGCCTGTTTTCCTATGCTGCTAGTGAGCTGAATTACCTTGGCATATTGGCCGGTGGAAATCAGCCGCTTGTCTCGCGACAAGCGCAGCAACAACTCGGCAACCTGCAACCGTTCGATCAAAGACAGGATGTGCTTGTCTTTATCGCGTGCGCAGTTGGCACGGAAGATGAGTACCAAAATGGCTATGCACTCCTTGCGGAGCTCTGCGCCAATCAATGCCTTAAAGTCGCGAGGCATATTCTTGGCGAGATCCATGATGGCATCGAACAGGTCGTAGGCCGTTTTGTGTATCGTCAGGTCGGTATGGAGAGCCATGCTGATGGAAACCTAATTATTAAATGACTGAATCACTAAATTCTCTGCGGACGGCGCGAACGCGGAGCTCGTTAATCTTGTTGTCGTAGTCCTGGCTTCCGTTGTTGAAACCCTGAGACCAGGCGTGAAGTGAGTAAGCCGCGTGCTGCGTATTTGACCAATAGGCTTCCTTCTGAAATTCTTCAGGCATGTAGGCAAAGAGCATGGCTTGTTCGATTCGATCGGGCAGGTCGCCGCCTTTGCTTTGCGCCCACTTCCATCCATCATTCCAGTTTTTTTTCTCATCGCCGGGCATGAGGAATGTATGACGCACTCTTCCATTTGGCTCGATGATTGAGCCAAGGTAACGTTCGCCTGGCCTTGCTGTTGGGGCTGAAAATGATGGAGCGCTGGGCTTGCCAAGGTGCCTTTCGAACCAGGCGCGGAAAAGTGCAGACGTTTCGACCGTGAGTTCGGCACCGTCGAGACTAAGTGTTGTGGTTGCGGACATTGGTATCTCCTAAATAGATAAATGACTGAATTGATTAAATTGACTGTCTGCGGACGGCGCGAACGCGGAGCTCGTAATACTTGCGGTCGTAGTACTGGTGTCCGTAGCCGAAATACTGACACCAGGCGTGATCTGAGAGAGCCGCGTGCTGCGTGCTGGTCCAGTACCACTGCTGCTCGAATGCCTCTTCGCCACCTTGCTTGAATAGCTCCAGCGTGGTCTGGATGGGGAATGTCGGCGTGTACGGATAGGTGGGTGGCATAGCAGATAGATTGATGCCCGAGCGTGCATAGCACCAGTTACGCTCTGTCGTCGGTTTGAAGGCGCGATAGCAAAGCTCCAGTTCATCCTGGGATGGAATGTAAAAGTCGTTCAAACCATCGATGGTGAGGCCAAGCGCTTGTTTGGCCAGATCACTGCCTGCCTCGGATATGGCTTGTGTGTTGGTCAACCCATCGTTGTAAGACATTGCGCCAGGCACGTCGTCTTCATCCTCATGCCATGCACCGCTCAATTCACCTTGTTTTTTTGAGGCCAGAATGACGGCGAAGCGTTGGCCGTTCAGATTGATCGCGCCGGCGAAAAATCCACCTGGCATAGGGGAGCCGATGGCGGGAAGAGTGGTTGCTGTGATTGCGTTCATATGGTTCTCCAATAGTTAAATTACTGAATGATTAAATAGTTACTCTGCGGACGGCGCGAACGCGGAGCTCGTCAGTCTTGTGGTAGTAGTCCTGGTCGCCGTAGTCGAAATCCTGACACCAGGCGTAACCTGAGTAAGCCGCGTGCTGCGTGTTGCTCCAGTAATAATCCTTCTGAAACTCCTCCGGCATGTGCTTGTAAAGCAGGGCTTGCTCTGCACGATCTGGCAGGTCGCCGCCCTTGTCTTTTGCCCATGCCATGCCAGCATCCCAGTTAGGTACGCTCTCGTCGCCGGGTAATAAAATGGTGTGGGTAGTTTCTCCGTTTGGGAGGGTGACGCCGAAGGCATATGTTTCGCCTTCTTTAGGTTCTAAATCTGCAAGTGTGTTCATGTGTGTCTCCTTGTTGTTGATTAGTTGCTACGTTTTAGAAGTTTTACCAGCCTTGGATGTACCCACATGCTGGCAGTGATGCCGAATGGGCCACCGATAACAAAGGCGGTGATTTCTGACCAGCTTGCGTTTGGTGCGAGTTTGAAGAGAATCATCTGGCTGCTGCCGATCACAAAGCTGGTGACCGCAGCGGCGACATAGTGGCCGTTGTTGACATTGAGGCTTTGTGCGCCCAGGGCGAATACCAGGATGAAGGTGCTGGCGAAGAGGGTGAGTTCGGTCATATTTATTCACCCATTCTGTGTTCAATTACGCCCGGCTTGATGCGATAGGTATTTGCTGGCAGAGTTTCTTCAGGCTCATAGTGCTTGGCCGTGATGAAGCCTTCCGCCTCTAGTTTTTTATACAGGCGGGCAATTGCTTCGGCAGTGCGCACGCGCACTTGCTTTTGCGATATCTGCAATGCATTTGCATCGCAGATCAGCATTTTGGCGAGTTGTCTTTTTGTGTAGCCTTTGGCCAGCAGCTGGCGGATTAAGTGCCAGGTGGGCGCGGCGGAGATCAGCGCGCCTTCGGATGCCAGGTCGGGTGTTACGGCCAGAATCTTGCGCTCGGTGCGGGCGCGGATGTTTTTCTTTGTGCCGGTGCGAATGTCATGAAGGATGGTGAGTGATATATCCGTAACAGCATGCACAGCGCGGCGCCCAATGCCCTGCTCGGATAGCTTGAGCATGTGCTTGCGGGCTTTTGTTGCGGGCACAATGCCGTTCCAGTCGCCACGTTTTTTTTCAACCTCACGGGCGCACTGATAGGTTGTATTCGCACGACGGCAGTCCGGACATTTGCATCCGGATAAATACTTCAGCCGGGTGCCATGTTCTTTATTGGCCGCCAGAATGGCAACTGGTTTGAGGCCGTTTTTAAATGGGTTAATTTTTTTCATATTCATTTCCACACAATTTCCGATTTAATATTCAATTCGCCACATGTTCCTTCGAGCCGATCTATCCTGGTGGTGCATGGCTCACCTACCTTTTGCCACCATGCCAGCTCAGTCATTTGCGGCACGCTGGCCGGTGTGTAGCTGAGTAGCAGGATGGCGAGCAGGACGCGCATGTCAGCAAATTAAAAACGGACACAGTCGGGCAACGATCGGCGCTACCCACGGCACCAGCGCCCAGCCTATGCCCATGGCGATGGCAGCAACGATTGCATCCCGCATCACGGCGAGAATGCTTTGCCCGTTGCGGATGAGGAAGTGGTGCAGGTGGTGGGTGATGTTCATGGTTTGATGGCTCCTGTCTGGATTAATACAAGGGCAACGATGATGCAGAGGACAACGGCCCGCCCATCGATTCTGCTGCGTTTGCGTTCGTTAAAATTCATGCGGTTATTTCTGCTCATGCTGCGATCCTTTCCTGGTTGGCTGGTTTGCAGATAATGGCGAATGATCCTTGTGGTTCCGGCAACATTCGGGCGGCGATAAGAGCCGCCTGAATTGCGCTGTGCGCGATAATGTTCCGCTCAGTGCGAAAGGCTGCGTTAATCAATGTGAAGTGGTAGAACCCAGGCATACGTCCTCCGTAATTGAGCTTGCACCGCCTAAACCAGCGGCATGTAGCAATTGTTTGAACATCGTGACTTCTTCAGGCGTAGGGTCGCCTTCCTTGTAAATTTCACTCGCACGATCACCGGCTTGCTTATGTGCCAGGTCGTGAAGAAACTCGACTGATTCGGCAATCTCGGCACGTAGCGTGTCGCTGGTGGGTGCGGTATTTTTTAACCAGTCCAGGTGCTCGGCGGCCTTGATCAATTTCTGTGCGGTTGAAAATCTTGTTTCATCGGTGGTCATAGCGATCTCCTCGGTTAAGGGATAAGGGCAAGTTCTTGGGCGTGATCGTAAACAGTGCGAAATTTCAGCCGCTCACGTTCGATGTTGTAGCCGTGCTCCTGCAGCCGCTTGATGCATTTGCCGCATTGATCTTCTGCAGTAGCAGAAAAAAAGCTGGAGAAAGACACAATCCTGTAATTGCCGCGCATGGGCGCCAGCCCGCACAAAGAGCGCTCGTGGCCGATGCGGGTGTGCACCTTGATATTTTTAACGCTACTCATGCTGGCCCCGTGCCTTGGAAAGTGCATGGCGAATGATCGCAAGTTTTATTTCCATGCCGACCTGAGCTTCGTCGCCTTCAAAGCCGCGCATGAATTCTTCTGCAATAGATAGCGCTTCCAACAGCTCGGGCGCAGCTGCGATGAGCGCGTGGTTGGCCTTATCCTCTTTCAAAGAGTCTTCCAGTTTTGAGCCAGCAAAACCACATCCACACATTTCAAGATCAAGAATCGTGTGAATGTGATGCGTATCAGGTTGTGGAAACTCTGGGCGCAGCGAATAGCCTTCCTCAGACCATATCCATGGCCCCGGTGTGTATGTGATGTTGATTGGCTGTGACATTTATTCCCCCTCCCGTATCCATTTGCAGACATGTGCAAGTTGATTTTGGTCGCCGAGTTTTGATTGGCTTGGGAATGAGTATAGAACACTAAACTTAAGTAAGTCAAGTATTCTAAACTTTTGATGTAAAATAAGAGCCGCAGGGATGTCCTGCGGCTAAATTCTGGAGAATGAGATGAATATAAAGAGACCAACACTTGCGCACAAAGTGAAGGCTGCAGTAGGGATTATGACGGTTGGGGTGACGGCGGCCAGCCCATCTTCAAAAGAGACGTTGACATGGCCATACAAACGGCTGGCTGATGACCAGGTGCAGTATGAGACGTTTATATTTTTGGGGTGTGTCCTAGCTGCTCTGCTACCTGCCTTGCCTGAAAATCAGATTCAGCAGCTTTTGAAAGATCAAGACGAACGCTTGTCGGAAGTGCTTTGGATCGCACAACAAGGTGATGCCACCCCGAGTCGAGATGAAGAACCGTACCCGGATTGATCTCAACCTCGGAGTCAATGGTTTTAGGGTTCATATCCCCTTCGTTGCATAGATAATGGAGGCGGTAGTGAAATTTCATGTTAAAAATTGTTTTCCGGCGCTTTCAAAAGTTAAACTTCAATTGGATTTGCAGCTGGATTACATTATTGCATGGCATGTTTTGATTCGTCTCCGCCGTTTCCTTCTGGTTCAGCAAGCGGAGTAATAATTTTTACAGCATCTTTACGCCTTGCAGGTTTCATTGTCTCCATTATTTTTACCGCCTGCTTAATATCCATATCAATCCGTTCTGGCCCCTCTCCAAGTTGAATCCATTTGGCACAAAATCCTGTATTTTCTTCAAGTTTATAGGCATATCTAGCCGCGAAAGATTTCATCTTTCCACTTTTTAGTTGATTTACCACTGATTTTGTCATGCCACACAATTTACCAAACGCGACATCTTCTGCAATTTTCAACTCTGTTTTTACAATTTCGATACGTTCGGGGATGGTTGGCTTTCTCATAGTATAGAAAGATAAACCAGTGCCGGTATAGTTTGCTTGACTTAACATGGTTTAGAGTTCTATACTTGAAATATGGATAACAACAAAATTATTGATGATTTGGGCGGTACGAACGCGGTTGCAGAAATATGCAATGTAACCAAAGGTGCTGTTTCGCAGTGGCGCAAGGAAGGTATTCCTGATTCGCGCTTGATGTATTTGAAACTCCTGCGACCAGACATCTTCAGTTCGCCTGACAAAAAACCCTTGCCTCAGGATGCCGCCTGATATGCCTACTGAATCTCCAGTATCTACATGGTTGAACGATTGCAAATGGGATGGCGTGGATCGTCTTGCTGATTTGGAATGGGATGGCGTTGACAGAGTCGAGGTATTTTCTAATGTCTTTTCCCCGTGTCCTGCCGCAACTGAATCTCTGCGACCAGAGCAGCTAATGAAGATGTCGCTATATAAATTGCTAGGGATGCAATTTTCGGCTTCGGATGTTTTGTTTTGGTTGCAAATAGGCTTGATTTCACGTTGGCTATCAAGTCCGTCAGTTGTGCCGTTTCCATCTGTCTGGCGGCCGCTGCTGTTAAAAGTGATAAGGCTACCGCATTCGCTTCGAAGAGGTCTTCGAAAAGTTGTTTTACAAGTTTTTCGTCCATGATTAATTCCTTTGTGATTGGATTTTATGACTGATGGTTTTATTAATTCACGCTTGCGGGCCTGGGCAATTTGGCAATCCACTCGCGCAGCTCGGCGATGTTTTGTTTCGCGCCTGCGCTCGGGATTTCTCGGGCTGTTAATGCTGTGTCGAGTGCATTGAGGTAGTCGCCGGTTATTTCCGGATGGAATTTGGCCAGGGTTTGTATTAGCAGGGTGAGTGCCAGTTCGTTGGCCAGGGCTGAATCGGCGACGAATTGAAGTGGGTCGTGTTTCACGGAGGTTCCTTTCGGGTTGTTGGTTTTTGTGTGAGAGCTGAAATCTTAACATGGCAGGGATCTCCACCTTTTCGAGGGTTGCAGTGTAGTGCAGCTTTTTACGTAGTTAAACCACAGGAATCAGGGGGATGTTGTGGCAAACAGACAGGATTACTTAGGCATGATCCGCGCTTTCCCGGGCGGCTGGGAGGCGATGGCTGCGGCAATGGGCTTTAGCAAGGATGCGCTGGAGAACCGAATCTATGAGCGCAAGGGGCAGACCTTGACGGTGCACCAGGCGGAGCAGATGCAGGCGTTTTCTGGCACGTCTCTGTTTGCCGAGGGTGTTGCCCGCGATACGGGCGGGGTGTTTATCAAGCTGCCGGCAGCGCGTGAGATTGGCAATGATGAGTTGCTGTCTGAATTTAATTTGTTGTATGCGAAGCTGGGTGAGCTTTCCGCCACCTTCCGCGAAGCGGTTAAGGATAACGATATCGATAAAGCCGAGAAGGCCGATCTGGATGCGATAGGGCAGGAGATCCACTGCACGGTGCAGGAATTGCTGGCCTTGACGTATTCCGTTTATTGCAAGCAGGCAGATGCATGAAGAACTCCTCCGTAGCGCCCCGCAACAACCTGCGCGAAAGCGTTGCCATAGCATGAGCAGTAAAAGCATTGGCCGGGTTAAGGTTGGACCTATTCAAAGGCGGGTTGCATGAAAATTATGCCGCCCGTCAAATATTATCCGTTGCCCCACCCTTTCCCATCCGGGAAGGTTTGGGCGGCGATCCGTGATGACGTTGTCACGAATATGATCTATATGGAGCTGCCTGAGGGCATGTCTTATACGGTGCACCGGCAGCGATCGCGTGCGACGCTGGCAAGGAATGGCGTGGTGTGGTCGGGCAGGGTTGAGAATCATTGCTTCGTGCCGCGTTTTGAATCAACTGATCACCGCCTGAAAAAATGACGGCTCAGGTCTACAACTTTAATCCTCCCAAGGGCAAGCGTGAATGGCTGCCGATTACGCCGGTGCCGGATGACGCGCCGGCGCCACCGGTCAACCATTACAAGCATGGCGAGCCAAATTTTATTTTCCGTTACAACAATCTCGATAAAAAATTGATGTGTCTGTACTGCCGCTTTAAGCGCGCAGAGGATGGCGTGTGGCTGAATTTGCCGCTGTCGTATTGCAGGCACGTTGAAACAGGCAAGGAGGAGTGGCGCTGGATCGCATTGGCAGAGCCTCGCCCTTTGTTCATAGAGAGTAATTTTGGGCAGTGGCGTGATGGCATGCCCAAGCTGGTGGTGGGCACGGAAGAAGCGGTGGGTATTGCCACGATGCAGCTCAATGAGCTTTACGATGCGGTGACCTGGCCACAGGATGCGCGCTCGGTGAAGAAAGCGGACTGGAGTTGGTTTAAGGAGGGCGATGAGGTCGTCATTTGGCCAGACTGCAATTCGATCCGCGAGCCGATCACCAAAGAGGAGCTGGATGCCGGCATGAAGCCTGAAGACAAGCCCTTCCTGCCTGCCATTAAACAATCCGGCATTGCGGCAGCCGAGACGGTCGCGCAGATCCTTCAGGCGCGCGGCTGCAAGGTCAGGATCGTGGATGTGCCTGCGCCGGGCGTGAAGCCGGACGGCTGGAACATCATGCATGCAGATGATGAAATGTCTGTCGAAGAGATCAAAACGTTCATCACGGACCATCTGCGGGCACCGATTCCGCTGAACGAGCGAGGCATTTCTACCGCTATCCTGGCTAACGCGGGAGAGTGGAAAGAGCAGCTGTTCTACAAGGATGGCCTGGTGCGCGAATGCCGCGAGAATGTGTACCTCATTCTGCAGCATCATCCGGACTGGAAGGGCGTGCTGTGGCGCGATGAATTCTCCAACCGCATCATCTGCCGGCGCGATTCGCCGATCGGCAAGCTGCAGGGATCTGAATGGCTGGAAGAAGATGATTTCAAGCTTGGCTTGTGGCTTGCGCAAAACTTGCGCTTGTTCATCAAGGCCAGCTCAAATCTGGCAGACGGCATTCGTGCCGAGGCAGATCAAAATAAATTTCATCCGGTGCGTGAGCATCTGGATTCACTGGTGTGGGATGGCAAGGACAGGCTGGAGGATTGGCTCTCGGATTATGTGGGTGTCGAAAAGTCGCCCTACACCTCGCTGGTGGCGCGCTACTTCCTCATTGGCATGGTGGCGCGGATATACCGCCCTGGCTGCAAGATGGATACCGCGCTCATCCTGGAGGGCATTCAGGGTGAGGGTAAGAGCACGCTGGCCAAGATTCTGGCCGGTGATGAGCACTGGTTTTCTGACACCGTTTTTGTGATGGGCGAAAAAGATTCGCTGCAGGGTTTGCGTGGCCGCTGGGTCTATGAGCTTGCGGAGCTGGATTCGTTTGGCAAGGCAGAGTCTACGCGAGCCAAGGCCTTCATCAGTTCATCTACAGACAGCTACCGTGCACCCTACGATCGCACCTTCAAAGACCACCCACGCCAGTGCGTGTTCATCGGCACGACCAATCAAATCGAATATTTCAAGGACCCGAGCGGTAACCGGCGTTATTGGCCGGTAAAGAGCAATGGTGAGGTCAAACTGGATGCGATGAGGCAGGTGCGCGATCAGCTCTTTGCGGAAGCCGTGCAGTGGTTCAAAAATGATATGCATTGGTGGCCTACCAGGGATGAACAGATCAACCTCTTCTTGCCCGAACAGGAGCAGCGAGAGCTGGAAGACCCGTGGAGCAAGTTGATTTACGACTGGTTAAATTCCCACAGCCTGTCAAAAGTGACGGTGCTGGATATTTTGCTGGATGCAGTAGGTGTTGAGAAATCAAAAATCGATGGCAATAAGCAGATGTCCACGCGTGTAGGTATCTGCATGCGCAAGCTGGCATGGCAGAAGCATCGAGAAACGTCCGGCGCACGCGAATATTATTACGCTCGTCCGGAGAAACCAAAGAAGGAGGGCAGTGATGATCCACTCCCGTTCTGACCAGAGATGGCAAAAGGTGACAGGAGGCGTCCAACTTTGGGCGATCCGTCCGACCTGCGCCGAAAAGGTTAGACGGCTGGAACCCGCACTATCATTGAATCCGTCCGACCTCCTAACCTCGTCCAACCTAACCGCGCACACACACCCGCGCACACCCGCGTATATGTGCGCGCGCGCGTATGTGTGTGTATGTATTTCCGTCAGGTACGTTAGGAGGTTAGACAGTAGATTGATTCGTTTGGCTTTTTTTCGTCTAACCTCCGTCCTACCTAAAAACAGGTTGGACGGATATTTTTTGGAGGTATGTGATGGCGTTACCTGCTAAGTCCGCCAATGGCTGGATGCGTGAGGCACTGCCTCACGTGGCGGCAATTGTTGATGAGTTCCGCATGGTCTTTGGCGAAGAGTCCATCAACGATGGGCTGCGAGAGTCCTGGCGTGATGGATCGTTTTACGCTGAAGACTTTGTCACCGGCAACAAGATCGAGGCCAAGTTAGATGAGATTGTTCTATTAGCTGGCATCAGCGGTGATGGTGTTCACTGGGCTCGTGTCAGGCAGGTGCCCAGATGAGCGCGCTGCCCTCCCTCTTTTATGGCAATCCTGCCGATTGCGTGGATGAGATACGCAGGATCAAGGCGGCCGCCAAAAAGCAGGCTGAGCGTGACAGGTTGCACAAAGGGAGGCGCATCAAGGCGCTTGTGAATCAGGTAATGAAGAACGGCGGAGACAAACATGGCAAACGGTGATGAGTACATCAAGACCAGGCTACAGCAGTGGGCTGAGTGGTCGGCCATGAGGGAGGATGGTGCGGTAGGCTATCCACGCGAATGTTCATATACACGGCTGCAAGGTCGTAGTGGTGGTGGTTTTTTCTCTCCAGAAGTTGATCTTGATTCTATGGAGGTTGAAGATGCCGTGCGTGAACTGCCAGAGCACCTGCGAAATACAGTGCGTGAATACTATATTGCTCCTGGTACTATTGAACAGAAGGCCAAAGCATTGTGCTGCAATAAGAATACAATTTATTTGCGAATAGAGCGCGCACATCAACTCGTTTCTGAGTGGTTGGAATTACATTGTAAAAAACGCTTGACCGCACGCGAATGAAAATGTATAAAGCTGTTACTGTGTTTATTCGTGTCACTACAGAAAGCCCGCAAGCCGAAAGGATGCGGGTTTTTTCATGCCCATAGCCGCCCCCAAACCCTGTAGAGCAGCCGGCTGCGGCGTACTGGTGCGTGAAGGCGGTGGTTACTGCCCAGCTCACAAGCGCGCAGTCAGGCAGGAAGTCGAATCACGACGCGAATCATCAACAGCACGCGGCTACGGCTACCGATGGCAGCAGACCAGCAAGGGATTCCTCCGTGCTCATCCACTCTGCCAGTGCCCAGAGTGCAAGGAAGGCGCACTCAGATTACTCAAGTCTGATGTAACCGACCATATCATTCCGCACAAGCTTGATGATGCACTTAAGAGCGGCAACGCTGAGCTGATCGCGAATGCATGGCGCTTGTTCTGGGACAGGAACAACTGGCAAGCGATGGCCAAGGTATGCCACGACAAGAAGACCGCCCGCGAAGACGGCGGATTTGGCAGGCCAATTTCTCAGCAATCAAAGGGGTAGGGGGCCTCAAATCTCTACACCCCCTCCGCTCTAGACCGACGGTTAAGAAGAATTTTTACGTGCGGGAGTTTTGGGGGTAGGGGGGGAGGGTACCAGGGGTAGTGGATACGTCTCCACGATGGTTTTTTATTGCAATGCACGAATTTTTCAGAAGCGATCTGGCGACAGGTCGCTTTTTTTATTGTGCGATCTGGTGACAGGTCGCTTTTTTATTTTTGGAGTGTTGAACATGGGAACACGAGGGCCGCAAAAATTGCCAGCCAACGTGCATATGCTGCGCGGAAATCCGAGCAAGCTTTCCCTGGAAGATTTGCTAAGCGAGTTCAATCCCGAAGTTCAGATCCCGAATTGTCCGAAGCATCTGTGGCCGGAAGCCAAAAAAGAGTGGAAGCGCGTTGGTACCGAGCTGGTAAAGCACGGACTGGTCTCTAATCTGGATCGGGCGGCGCTGTCGTTGTACTGCCAGGCATGGGCTCGCCTGGTGTGGGCCGAGCAGATGATGTCGCGGGCGATGGACAAAGCCGAAGTCGGGCGAGCAGCTGCTGAAGAAAAAGGCGAAGACTGGAAGGGCGGCGATGGCATTATGGTGCCAAGCCCGAACGGCTCGCTGGTGTATTCGCACCATTGGGTTGTGCAGCGCCGCGCCGCGCAAGAAGTGCATTGGTATCTTCAGAGTTTTGGCATGTCGCCCAGCTCACGCGGCCGCGTCAGCCCGAGCGATAATCGACAAACATCATTGCCGCTGGATGGTGGCGGGAATCAGTTTAGCGCGCTGTAATGAGCACCGTCGAGGTTCAAAGCTTCGGCGACATCGCAACGCAATACGCGCGCGACGTAGTCGAAGGCCGCATCATCGCTTGCAAATGGGTCAAGCTTGCATGCCAGCGGCACCTGAATGATCTGGCCAGATCGCTGCTCGGCGATTGGCCGTATGTATTCAACCCTGAGCTGGTAGATCCGGAAGAAAAAAAATACCGGCCAGCTGAGCGCATCTGCCGTTTTGCGCAGCTGATGCCTCACATCAAAGGTGATTGGGCTGCAGCGCGCATGCGCATCACGCTTGAGCCGTGGCAGATATTCATCCTGGCCAGCGTCTTCGGCTGGGTGCATCGCATCACAGGCAAGCGTCGCTTCAGAGTGGCTGATCTTTTTGTGCCGCGCAAAAATGCGAAGAGCACCCTGGCCAGTGTGATCGGCAACTTCATGCTGGCCGCTGATAATGAGTTCGGCGCCGAAATATACAGCGGAGCTACATCGCAAGATCAGGCGATGGAAGTATTCAAGCCGGCGCTGTTAATGGCGCGAGCAACGCCAGAATTCAGGCAGCACTATGGCGTCACTGCCAATGCCTCAAACCTTTCTGTTCTATCAACCAACAGCAAATTTGAACCGGTGATCGGCAAGCCCGGCGATGGCGCATCACCATCCTGCGCAATCGTGGATGAATACCACGAACACAAAACGCCGGAGTTGTACGAAACCATGCAGACCGGAATGGGTGCCCGGTCTCAACCGCTGATGCTGGTGATCACCACCGCCGGCACCAATGTATCGGGCCCATGCTACACGCACCAGGTAGAGCTGCAAAAAATCCTCGAAGGCATGATCGAAAACGATCAGCGCTTCGGCATCATCTTCACCGTTGATGTAGACGACGACTGGACCAGTGAAGAAACCCTGATCAAGGCCAACCCGAATTACGGCATCTCGGTCGATGGTGAATTTTTAAGGCTGCAGCAGCGCGATGCGATATCAGATCCGCGCAAGCAGAATATTTTTAAAACCAAACACCTCAACATCTGGTGCGCGGCGGCATCACCCTGGCTCAATCTGCACAACCTGCAACAATGTGGCGACTCCACTCTGACATTGCAAAGCTTTGCTGGTGAAGAAGGCATCGCCGGTCTTGACCTGGCAAGCACCGGCGACATCGCCAGTAAAGTAATTTTATTCAAACGATTGGTCGATGGGCTTGACCACTATTACGCAATCTCGCGCAACTATGTGCCCGAGGCCGCAGTAGAAAAACCGGACAACGCGCATTACCGTGGCTGGGTAAATTCCGGTCACCTGATCCAGACCTCCGGAAACATGATCGACCTGCAGCTGATACAGCAGGACACGCTCGATGATTCAGAAATTGTCACGCTGCGCGAAGTCGCAAAAGATCAATGGGGCGGGCAACAGCTCGGCGCAAATCTGGCCAACGAAGGCATCGAAGTAATTGACATACCGATGCAGGCCCGCTTCCTCAGCCCGCCGATGAAATTCATTTCTGGGCTGGTTGATGCCACCCCGACAAGATTTCACCACGATGACAACCCGGCATTCATCTGGATGCTCAATAACGTTGAGGTCAAGTATGACCACAACGAAAATATATTCCCGCGCAAACAGCGGCCAGAAAACAAAATAGATGCGGCAGTCGCACTCATCGTCGCCATGTCGCGCGCGATGGTTGATGCGCAAAATGAACAAAGCGTCGGCATCGTCGTTTTATAGGGCACTCAATGAAAATCAACTGGCCATGGTCACGTAAAGACTCGCTCTCAACAAGCGATCTCTACCGGGAGCTTCTATTTCAGGCATCATCAAAGAGCGGGATACCAGTTAATTGGAAGACAGCGCTGCAGGCCAGCACGGCCTTTGGATGTGCACGCGTCATTGCCGAAGGTATCGCCCAGGTGCCTTTCAAATTATTCAAGGAGCGCGTTGGCGGTGGAATGGATCCCGCCAAGGATCATCACCTATATGAGCTGCTCTACCTAAAACCGAATGAATGGCAAACATCATTCGAATTGCGCGAGCAGATTGGATTGCATCTCGCATTCAAGGGAAATGCTTATGTCTACAAGGTGCGCGGCCTCAGAAACAAAATTGTAGAGCTTCTTGCCTTCGATCCAAATTCTGTTGAGGTAAAGCGCGACAAGGATTGGGGCCGAAAATATTTGGTCAGAACATTTGACGGCAGACAAATTGAAGTTGCTTCGGAAGACATGTGGCATCTCAGAGGAATCTCCTGGGACGGCGTCGTCGGCCTCGAAGGCGTCAAGCTTGCAAAAGAAGTTATTGGCCTTGCACTCGCGATGGAAGAACACAGCGCGCGCATGTTTAGCAATGGCGCCAAGCCCGGCGGCATCCTGTCTACAGATGCAAATCTGAAAGAAGACCAGATCAAGATTTTACGTGAATCGTGGAATCAGACCAATGGTGGCAACTCCAATGCCTACAACACCGCCATCATGTTCGGCGGCCTGAAGTGGACACCGCTCGCCATGACCGGTGTTGATTCTCAGCACCTGGAACAACGCCGCTTCGAGGTGGAAAACACCTGCCGCTTTTTCCGCGTTATGCCCATCATGGTCATGCAGGCAGACAAAGCCGCAACCTATGCCAGCTCGGAAAATATGTTCATCGCCCACGTCGTGCACACCCTCATGCCCTGGTACACCCGCATCGAGCAATCGGCAGACGTCAACCTGCTCACCGCAGAAGAACGCAAACAAGGCTATTACTCAAAATTTATGGCACAGGCGCTTTTGCGCGGCGCCAGCAAAGATCGCTCCGAATACTTCGCCAAAGCACTCGGCTCTGGCGGATCGCCAGCGTGGATGACACAAGACGAAGTGCGAGCAATGGAAGAAATGAACCCGATGGGCGACAGCGCAGCCACCCTGCGCGAGCCAAGCAATGTAGGTCAAAAGCCAACACAAGGAGCAAGCGATGCGACACCAGCGTAATGTTGAAATAAAAAACTCACTGAGCGAAGCACAGCATTTCAATTGCAACCTGATCGAAGTTAAGTTCGCATCGTCAGATGAAACTGCAGCTGGAGAAATGATCTTCTCTGGATACGGCGCCGTATTTGGAAATGTTGATAGTTACGGTGACGTGATTCAAAAAGGTGCCTTCAAAGAAACCCTGCGCGAAGCCAAGAAAAGCGGTCAATGGCCCGTCATGCTGCTGCAGCATGGCGGCTGGGGCATGGCCGATGAAATGATGCCACCCGGCATCTGGCTCGACATGGAAGAAGACGATATCGGCCTCAAGGTGCAAGGCAAGCTGGCTGATACCGATCGCGGCATCGAAGCCTACAAGCTCATGAAAATGACGCCGCGTCCGGCAATCAGCGGCATGTCCATCGGCTACATCGCGAAAAAATTCACTGTTGGCACTAAGCCTGGTGAACCCCGCCGCCTGCTTGAAAAAATCGAACTGATGGAGGTCTCGCTCGTGACTTTCCCTGCCAATGGAAAAGCGCGCATCCAGTCTGTCAAATCAGACCTAACTATCCGAATCGCTGAGCAAGCCCTGCGTGATGCAGGATTTTCTCGCACAGAAGCCAAAAGCATTCTTGCCAATGGCTTCAAAGCTGTTCCTCCGCGCGATGCTGAGGACTACGGCGAACTGGCGGCATTAATCCGCCGCAACACCGAAATCCTCTCAACTTAAAAATAGGAGCACAACATGAAATTCACAACACAAAACTGGAAGATCGCGGTCGTCGCCGGTCTTTTTCTGGTGGCCATCGCCATGTTCTTTGGTGGCGTTCCCATTCCACCGGAATCCCTCGCAGGCTTAAGCTTGTTGGCGGTCGGCGATACTGAAAATGTCGGCCTGGAACTTAAAGACCTCCTGTTAAAGCAAGGCCAGAATTTTGAAGCCTTCAAAAAAACAAACGATGAAATGATTCAGGCCAAAGCAGACGGCAAAGCGGTTTCCGATATTCAAGCCAAGCTTGCCAAACTTGACGGCGAATTTGTCCAATTGACAAAAGATATCGGCGAAATCGCCAAAAAGGCAAACCGGCCAGCTGCCTCCGCAGATGGTGAATTAAGCGAAGAAGCTGCGGAGCATAAGCAGGCGTTCCGCAAGTTTTTGCGCAAAGGTGACTCAAGCGGCCTCTCCAGCCTGGAGAAAAAAGTATTCCAGCGCGGCTCCGATGTCGATGGCGGCTACCTGATCGATGGTGAAATGGATACTGAAATCACTCGCGTGGCCAGCACCATCTCAACCATTCGCAGCCTGGCTGACGTGCGCACTATTGGCAAAGAATCGTTATCTAGCCGCACCAAAAAAAGTGGCACTGCTGCGCGCTGGGTAGGCGAAGGTGAGCAAGGTGGCGAAACCACTAATGCACAATATGCCAAGATCGAAATCGTTGCAGAAGAGATGGAGATCGAACCATGGGCATACAACAGCGCACTTGAAGATGCCGATTTTGACGTCGAATCCGATGTCATGACCGAGGCCGGTATAGGCTTTGGCGAAGGCGAAGGCTCCGCTTTCGTTTCTGGCAATGGCGTCAAAAAACCACGCGGCTTCCTGACCTACAACGTAGTAGCCAACGCAAGCTACGTCTGGGGCTCAACCGGCTACATCGCTTCTGGCGGCGCCGGCGCATTTGCTGCATCGAACCCAGGCGACAACATCATCGACCTGCTGCATTCGCTCAAAGCACAGTACCGCAATGGCGCTGTATTGGTGATGGCCGATACCACCCTGGCGGCAGTGCGCAAGATCAAGGACGGTTCCGGTAACTTCTACCTGTTCAATCCAGATCCAACAGGTGAATTTGCCGGCCTCGTTTTGGGCAAACCAGTGGTGATCGATGACAACATGCCTGTCATCGCCGCCAACAGCTACTCAATTGCTTTCGCAAACTGGCAGCGCGCCTACCGCATTGTTGATCGCCGTGGCATCACCCTCATCCGTGACAACATCACAGAAAAGGGCACCACGAAGTTCAACATGCGCAAGCGTGTGGGTGGCGGCTTGAAAAACTTCGAAGCCATCAAGCTGATGAAATTCGCCGCCAGCTAAAAAACGCAGCGCCAATCAACAGGCCGCATGATTTTAATCATGTGGCCTGTTTCGTTTGATCGAAAAATATTGAAAGGAAAAAACATGAAAGACCTCCACAATAACATCACGCCAAAGCGCGCGATCAGCCCCGTCGCGGCCGCAGATAACACTGCCAAGGTTGGCGAGATCATCGACCGTCAAGGTTATAACTCCCTGGAGTACATCATCGCTACCGGCGCCCTGCCAGATGCCGATGCCACCTTCACTGCATTACTGGAAGAGGGCGATGTGGCCAACCTGTCGGATGCCGCAGCAGTGGCGGATGAAGACCTGCTCGGTACCGAAGCGCTGGCAAGTTTCACATTTGCCAACGACAACTCGGTATTCAAGCTTGGCTACAAGGGCGTCAAACGCTACACCCGCCTGACCATCACTCCAGCAAACCTTGCAGCTGGCGCTGAATTGATCTGTGCAGTTGCCATCCTCGGTGACCCAACCAGCGCACCTACCGTCAATCCTCCAGCGTAATAACTAATCAGCCCTGAATTCCGGGCTGATTTTTTGCAATTAATTGGGAGCACAGCATGAAAAAATATGAAGTCCTACAAAATTTTAACGGATCACCGGATGGCTACACCGTGATCGCGTTCGCCAAGGGTGATGAAGTCGAGCTGAATGACTCACTGGCAGAAGTCGCCCTGGCAGAAAAATGGGTCAAGCCCAGCAAGGCTGGCGAAAAAGAAGCCAAGGCCAAAGCAAAGGCAGAAGCCGAAAAGCTCACTGCAGAAGAAGCCGCCGCTAAAGCAAAGATTGAAAAGCAAGCCGCAATCGAATTGCTGAAAAGTGAAATTGCCCAGCTCGAAGAAGAAGGCAAAGCCGCCCTGAATGCAGACCCCTCCGGTGAAACCGCCAAACCAATCCGGGACAAGTGGCAACAAAAGCAAGACGAACTGGAAGCACTGATCGAATAGTCCATTTCCCATCCCCCAGTGCAGACGTTTGCGCTAGGCGATGGAAAGTTGATTAACACTTTTGACTCAAAAGGAACAGAACAGCATGTCGTTAATTGTGATTATCCCGCCATCAGAAGAGCCGGTTACGCTTGCCGAGGCAAAGCTGCACTGCAAAATCGAGGTCACCGATGACGACACCCTCATCACCAGCCTTATCACGGCAACGCGTCAGCAGGCTGAGCATATCACCGGCCGCGCATTCTGCACGCAAACGCTGGAGCTAGTGCTGGATGCATTCCCCGACCCCGAGGCCTTCAAGTTGCCCATGCCGCCGGCCATCGCCATTACCTCCGTAAAATACATTGATACAAATGGCGTAGAACAAACGCTCGACGCTGCCGCTTATTCACTGGATAAAGATAGCCAGCCTGGCTCACTATCACCCGCCTACGACACAACCTGGCCCGATACCCGCGCCGTGCCTAATGCTGTTCGTGTCCGCTACACCGCCGGTTATGGCGCAGCAGCAGCCGTGCCCGCCAGCATCAAGAGCTGGATGCTCATGGCCATCGGCACCCTCTATGCCAGTCGCGAAGCTATCATCATCGGCACGATCACCTCCGAAGTCCCGCGTGGCTTCTTCGCCGCGCTGCTCGACCCCTACTGGATACCGAGGCTCTAATGGCAATCCGCGCCGGTAAATTAAATCGCCGCATCATTATTCAGACAGTCGGCACCACACAAGATGCGATCGGTGAGCCAGGGGGCGACCCTACTACCTTCGCCACCGTATGGGCCTCGGTCGAAGACCTCACCGGCCGTGAATTTATTGCCGCTGGCGGTACGCAAAATGAGGCGCAAACAAAAATCGCCATCCGCTATCTGGCCGGCGTATTGCCCGCCATGCGCGTGCTGGATGGATCAACGGCCTACAATATAGAGTCCGTGCTGGGGCAGGATAAGAAATCGCTGCTGCTGATGTGCAAGAGGTTGGCATGATCGATTTTTCAGCAAAATTCACAGGCAATATCGAGTCCGGCCTGGAAAAGTTTGTTGCCGATGTTCAGGGGAACATTATCCGTAACGGCGCCCAGGCCGCCGCCCAAGTTTTTTATGACGAAGCGAAAGCACGCTGCCCTGTATCAGAGCATGCCCACTTCTTTTACGGCACGCATCAAAAATATTTCTTCCCGTCCGGCACACTGAAAAACGCCCTCTATCAGGTGTATTCCAAGGACCGCAGTGGCAACGGCGTGCAAACGTATCACGTCTCCTGGAATCACCGTAAAGCGCCTTATGGATTTATGGTTGAATTCGGCACCAGCAACGCCCCGGCGCACCCTTTTATCCGGCCTACCTATGAGGCTGTAAAAAGCGCAGCCGGCGACGCTGCAAATCAGCGCATGGCAGAAAAGTTAAAAACATCATGACCACCGAATCCCTGCTCAACGACGTGCTCAAAACACTTGTCAGCAACCGCGTCTACCCGGACGTGGCGCCAGAGCTCACTGCACGCCCCTACATCACCTACCAGCAAGTAGGCGGTGAAAGCGCAAATTTTGTTGACCCCACTGTCCCTACAAAAAAGAACAGCCGCTTCCAGGTCAATGTCTGGGCAGATACCCGAGCAGCGGCTGCAGCGTTGGCGATACAGGTTGAAGATGCGCTACGGGTAGTAACCGCCCTGCAAACCACCGTTCTCAGCGCACCGGTGGCAACCTACGACCAGGCGACAGAGTACAAAGGAACAAGACAAGACTTCAGCTTCTGGAACTAGCAGCACCGCTTTAAACCCGCCTTCGGGCAAAACCACCAACCACCTTCCGGTGGTTTTTTTTCGTCCTCAAGAAAGGAAAATACCATGTCCATCTCATTACCAAACGGCGCAATCATCGCCATCGCCTCTGGCTATGGCGCATCCAAGGCCGTGTCCGCAATCACCAACGCAAACCCCGGCGTCGCCACTCTTGAAGCATCGCACGGCATTGTCGTGAATGACTATATGGAAGTTACCTCTGGCTGGTCGCGCCTCACCGATAAAATCGTCCGCGCCTCCGTGGTATCTGTAAACGATGTAAGCCTTGAAGGGATCGACACCTCGCTCACTTCCATCTATCCGGCCGGCGCGGGTATCGGCTCGGTGCGCGAAATCACCGGCTGGACACAACTGCAGCAAATTCTGGATAGCGGCAGCAACGGCGGCGAACAGCAATTCCTGGAGTACCAGCTGCTGGAAGGCGATGCGCAAAAACGTATCCCCACCGTAAAGAGCGCCGCCGGCCTCACCTTCAAGGTGGCAGACGATCCCACACTCGCAGGCTATATCCTGGCCTCGGCAGCCAATGATGACCGCCTGCAGCGTGCTATCCGCATCACCCTGCCATCGGGCGCCGTCCTGCTGTACAACGCCTACATCACCCTCAACAAAACACCGTCACTGACCGTCAACCAGATCATGGCTGTTGAAGTCACCCTGTCGCTGTTGGCAGAGCCAGTACGTTACGCATCGTAATGGCTACCGTAACTAACAGCCCGGCAGCACGGGAGATTCTGGAATTTCTTAAATCAAAGCTGGAAATTCCGGATGATGTTGTAGGCCTCACCCTGCATTTAAAAACAGATGATCTGATCAAGATCGAATGTGAATATATTCCGAAATTAAAGGAAACAGCAAATGGCAAAACTTAGTCTAACCCCCAGTCCTACCTTCAAGACCATGGTGGGCATCCCGGTCGCGGGTGGCAAGCCGGTCGATGTTGAATTCACTTTCAAGCATCGCACTAAAGACCAGCTTGCCACCTTCCTGGCCGAGCGTGCCGGAAAAACGGACATCGAAGGTTTCCTGGACATGGTCACCGGCTGGGAACTGGAAGACCCGTTCAACGAAGAGTCTGTTACAAAGTTGACGCAAAATTACCCCGGCGCAAGTTTAGCCACCTTCCGTGTTTATATTGACGAGCTCGTGCAGGCCAAAATAAAAAACTAAAAGCGGCGGCCCGTGCCTTGTATGCAAAGCCGCCTACCAAGGACGAAGCCGCCGCGTTTGGTTTAACCGTTGAAGAAGCAGGGGGGCCAGATGTTGAAGTCTGGCCGGATAACAAAAAAGCCGTTAATACCTTTATCGCCATGGCAACCCAGTGGCGCATCGGCATGAATGGCGCCACCGGGCTGGATTATGCTGCCCTGCCTTTTGTAATGCGGCGAACCGGTGTAACGACGGCAGAGCATGATGACGTATTCGAAAGTCTTCGCATCATGGAAGATGCGGCCCTTGAAACAATACGTGCAACACAGTAGCAACACATCACCTTCACCAAAGCCGCTTTCGAGCGGCTTTTTTTATGGGCTAAATTCATGAGCGAAGTTATCGGTAGAGGCATCATCGAAGTCTCGGCAGACGCCAGCAAGATGAATGCCGCCATCAACGATGCACGGAAATCCATTGCCAGCCTGGGCGAAGCCAGCAAAAACGCCAGCGCCTCCTCGGCCAAGTCGATCGATCGCTATGTGCAAAGCCTGCAGACGCAATCCAAGGTCATAGGCAAGTCAACACGCGAACAAGAGCTCTACAAGCTGGCCTTGCGCGGTGCGTCCGATGATCAACTCCGGGCTGCCAGCTCCGCGCTGCGCCTGACTGATGCCTACAAGCAAGGTGAAGAGCTCGGCCGCCAGCTAAAAACAGGCCTCATCGCACTGAGCGCAGCAGCCGTCGCCGGTGCGCTGGCAACTGCCGTTGCTTTTGATCAGATGATCAAAAAGACAGGCAACTTCCAGGACCTGGCTGAAAAAATGGGCGACACGGCAGTAAATGTCGCATCCCTTGCGCTGGCTGCAGGCTCCGCCGGTTTCAGTTTGGAAAATGTGGCAGCACTGTCACAAAAATTATCCAAGGGATTGGCCGGGGTAGATGATGATTCAAAGAGCACTGGCGCCGCCATCGCATCCCTCGGCCTTGACCTGACTGCCTTCAAGGCATTAAAGCCGGCAGATCAGATTGAAGCCGTTGCCAGGGCCATGTCCGGCTTTGAAGATGGCGCAAGTAAAACAGCTGTCGCGATGGCGCTATTCGGCAAATCCGGCGCCGATGCCTTGCCCTTCCTCAAAGACTTGAGTGAAGAGGGCGCCAGACAAATCATCCTCACCGAAGAGCAGATCAGGCTCTCCGATGAATACGCCGACAAGCAAGCCAAGTTGGCCACGCAGATCAGCCTGCATGCCCAGGCGATCACCGCCGATCTGCTGCCCTCGGTAAACCAGCTTATTAGCGATCTCACCGCTATGGCGGGCGAGCAGGAATATGCAGCAGCAGCCTCGCAGCTGCTCAAAGGCTCGCTGGATGGCGCGGTGGTGCTGTTTCAAACGCTCGCGGTTGTGGGTTCGGACGTTGTCTTCGTGTTCAAGGGCGTGGGCACCGAGCTGGGCGCGATGGCGGCCCAGATTGCCTCACTGGCAACACTGGATTTTGCAGGCTTCTCAGCCATTGGCGATGCGGTTAAAGCCGATGCCGCCAATGCCCGTGCCGAGCTGGATAAATTCCAGTCGCGCATCATGTCGCTGGGCAAGGAAACGACAAAAGCACTGGTACAGGCTGCCGAGACGGCACCACCGCCCAAAAAGAAACTCACCTTCACCGGCGCCGCCGGAAAAGACACCGCCTCAATCGAAGCCAAAGCCCGCCTTGCCAAAGAGCTTGCCATTATCAAGGCCGCCTCCGAGGCCGAGGTCGCGATCTATTCCAACTCTGAAAAAATCATGGAAGCCAACCGTGCCGCCGGGCTTATCTCAGAGCGGCAATATTATGAAGCCAAGCTGGCCTTTATCAACCTCAACAGCATGGCGCAGGCAGATTCTCTCAAGCAAGAGCTGGACAGGTTGCATGCGGTAAAAGCCGCCGGCAAAGACAAGGATGAAAACGACAAAAAAATTATCGAAACCCAGGCAAAGCTGAGCAAGCTCTATCTCGACACCGCAGGCAGCCTGGAGCTGCTGGCAATCAAAACCGACGAGCTGAATAAAAAAGGCGACTGGTTTGAAGGTGCTAACAAAGCCTCGAAGGAATTTCTGGCCAATGCCGAAAACGTCGCCGTACATTCTGCGGCCATGTTCACCAACGCTTTCGAAGGCATGCTCAACGGCATTTCTTCCAGCTTCTCAAAAGCCATTGTCTACGGCGAAGACCTGGAACAAAGCCTCAGCAACGTGGCCCTCGGCATTGCCGACTCTTTCATTGCCGCTTTCATCAAAATCCAGATCCAGAAACTCTTCATCGACAAAGCCGCCGCCGTGGCGGGAGCTGCCGGCATCATTGCCCAGTCTCATGCCGTGTCGCTCATCGCCGCGCAAAATGCCTACGCCAGCACCATGCTCATCCCCGGTGGCCCGCTCCTGGCACCTGCTGCAGCTGCAGAAGCCTTTGCCGGTGCAGAAGGCCTGGCTGCCGGCATTGCCGCCGCTGCGCTTGCCGCTGCCTCAGCCCGCGAGCTGGGCGGCCCGGTCTCTGCCGGCGGCCTCTATCGCGTCAACGAAAAAGGCCCCGAGCTGCTTTCTGTGGGTGGCAAAGATTTCCTCATGATGGGCAGCCAGGCCGGTAACGTCACCGCCAATAACAAGCTTGGCGGTGGCGGCACCATCCAGATCAACGACAACACTACCATCAGTGTCGATAGCCGCTCCGATCGCCTGCAGGTTATTCGCGACGTGCAAAAAATGATCGATGCCGGCCATGCCCGGCTGGTGGATAAGCTGCAACGACAAGGGCAACTTGCATGAGCATCATCACCTTCCCCTCAACCTTGAAAGTAAGCGGCTCGCGGTGGGCTCAAGTGCGGCGCGATCTCGCTTTCAGCGGCCCCTTCGGCAGCCAGGCAACCGAGCTGGACGGCCCCCTGTGGGAAGTCATGATCGGTGCGCCCGACATGCTTGAGCGCGATGCCGGCGAGTGGCAAGCCCTGCTCATGCTCATGCGCGGGCAAACCAACCAGCTCGCCCTGTGGAACCATGGCCGCTCGGCGCCGCGCGGCACCATGCGCGGCACCATGACGCTCAACACGGCAGCCGCTCAGGGCGCGGTCGCGCTCTCCATCATCGCCGCCACAGAGGCCGCTACCACCCTCAAGGCTGGCGACTATCTGGGGCTGGGCACCGGTGTCACCCAGCAAGTGGTGATGGTCACCGCAGACGCCACGGCAAATGGCTCCGGCGTCATCGCCATCAGCATCGAGCCGCCCTTGCGCAATGCCCACCTCATCGCCGCTGCGGTCACCTGGGATAAACCCAAGGCTCTGTTCCGCCGCAAGCAGTCCGCCGCGAGCTGGGACTATAAAAATGTAACCGCCAGCGGTCTCGGCCTGGACCTCATCGAGGATACCCGCGCATGACCTTAACGGTAAATCAACAGGCCGAGCTGGAAAAGCCGGTTACCCGTCTGGCCTTCTTTGTCGAGTTCCATTTCCTGTCCGGCATTGTGTACCTCTCCTCTCTCGGCCAAACCATCACCTGGGGCGGGCACGACTGGCTGGGCTTCGGTGCCATTGGCAACATCAGTCCGGTGAACGAAGCGCAGGGCACCGCAGCCAGCGCGCTCACCTTCACGCTGAATGTGGCCCAGCTCGAATGGCTCGCCTTGGCTACTGGCGACACGGCAGAGTATCGCGGGCGTGATGCAAAACTGTATTTCTGCCCGCTCAACGAACAATTCCAATTGATCGACCCCCCGGTAATCTGCTGGCGCGGCACCATGGATACACAGCAAGTCGGCATTGATGGCGCCCAGGGCGAAGCCACGGGCAGCATCTCGCTCAAGTGCGAAACCTCGGCCTATGGCCTCAAGCGCAAGTCCGCGCTGCGCCTCAACGCCGCTCAGCATAAACAGAAATACCCCACCGATCTCGGCTTTGACTACCTCACCGATCTCATCGGCAACCCGGATAACAACCTCTGGCTCACAAAAAGATTCCAGTCATGACCCTATCCAAACCAAGCCTGGCAGACTACATCACCGGCAAGCTCTCGCAGCCTTTTGAATACGGCGTCAACGACTGCATCCTGTTCACCATCGGCTGGGTGGAAATCGCCACAGGCAAAAAATACCTGCCCGCCAAACTTTGGAAAAACGAAAAAGAAGCCCTGCGCCTCATCAAAAAGCACGGCGGTCTGATCGCAGTGTTCGACAAACACTACACCCGCATCGAGCCGAACTATGCGCGTGATGGTGACCTGACCATTGTCGATGGCATTGCCTACCTGTTCAGCGGCGTCAGCATCGTGTCGGTCGGGCAAAGCGGCCTGCTGAATAAATCCAGAATCATCGCCACAACGGCGTGGACTTTCAGCCATGGGTAAGGTCATCGAAGAAGCCGGCGACTTCCTGATCAATACCGGGAATTTCATTTACGGTTTTCAGCTCAAAATAATTGGCCAAATTTTCGGCAAAGAGCCGCCGCGTCCAGGCAGGCCCGAATTAAAAGATCGCACCACAACCATCGTCGCGTCCGAAGCCCCTCACGTCTATGTATACGGCCGCGCGCGTGTGGGGTCGAGGGTGATTGCCGTCCTTACCAGCGGCAGCAAGGACGAATACAAGCACATCGTCTGCGAGCATGCCGCGCACGAATGCGATGCGATCGAAGAGGTCTATATCAACGGCAAGGCGCTCGGCACGCTGGATGCGAATGGCGATGTAACTGCAGGTGATTTTTTCAAACAGACAACGGCAGAATCTTCCGAAACATTTACCGGCACAGGTTTCACGCTTGCGCATACCCCAACAGCGGGTAGCGTGCGCCTGCTTTATGCGACAACAGATTCCGAGGGTGTTCCTTATTGGGCAGAAGAGCTTGACTACACATTGACAGGCGCCACCATATCGGGCGCGCCCATCCGCACTTACACGGTCAATTATTCCTACACAATCAGCCAGTCATTTGTCCGTGTAAAAAAACATCTCGGCGCGGTGTCCGACACAGCCGATGCCGCCACCATTGCCGAGGTGCCGGCCAAGTGGACGCTCAACCACAAGCTCACTGGTCACACCTACACCATCGTGCGGCTGGATCTGAATTTCAGGGATTTTCAAAACGGCCTACCCGACATTGAAGTGTTGATGCGCGGCAAAAAGCTGCACGACGTGCGTGATGGCAGCTACCCAAACGACACCCCGCTCTGGTCGCAAAACCCTGCCCTCATCCTGGCAGACTACCTGATCTCGGAAGTTTGCGATGTCCCCTGGACAGACTTGCCGCTGGCCGACTTCATCACCGCTGCAAACGTCTGCGACGAGAGCACGGCCTATGGCGCCCTGTACGAGGCAAACGGCACCGTCGCCGCCGACGAGAATCAGCGCCAGGTGCTGGAAAAAATAGCCCAAAGCATGGCCGGTACCATCGAGCCAAATACCTGGGGCATCACTGCAGGCAAGTACATCGCGCCGGTCATGGCGCTCACGCAGGCCGATATTGTGGGCGGCCTGTCTTACACCGCCGGCACGCCGGAGTCAGAATTGTTTAATGGGGTCAAGGGCCAATACATCAGCGCCGCAAACGACTATGTCTCCACCGATTTTGCGCCATACCAAAATGCCAGCTACGTCACCGCCGATGGTGCCGAGCTGTGGACAGACATAGATTTCCCCTTCACCAGCGAAAAGCAGCGCGTCCACAACCTCGCCAGAATCTTCACCGAAGACCAGCGCAATGGCTTTGCGCTCAAGGCGGATTTTTCCTACAAATGCTGGGCGCTAAAAGTTGGCCAGCGCGTCACCTTCACCTCTGCCTTCATGGGCCAAAGCGGCAAGGTCTACCGCGTGCTGGGCAAAAGCTATGCTGTCGATGCTGCCGTGTCGCTCACGCTCAAGGAAGATGCCGCCACCATCTGGGACCTGGCCGATGCCGTCACCGCCGACAGCACGCCCAATACCGACCTGCCCAGTCCTTTATACGTGCCGCCGCCCGGCAACGTGCTGGTGGCCGAGGCGCTGTATGAAACTACCAACAGCAGCGGTGTAAAGGTCAAGGCCACCGTCACCTGGGATGCGCCTGCAGACGTGAACGTGCTGGACTACACCATCGAGTACAAGCGCTATGAAGATGCCTACTTTCTGGCGGCTCTGTATTCATCGAATACGCAGATCGAGATCTTCGATATCACCGCCGGTCGCTACGATTTCAGGGTAAACGCGCGCAATCGTCTTAACATTCGCAGCGACTGGAGCACGCTTAAAACAGTAACCATCTACGGGTTGACCGCATTGCCCGGGGATGTGACGGGCTTCACGGTCAAGCCGTTCAATGGCTCTGCCCTGTGCCAGTGGGATAGAACAATTGATCTGGATGTAAAAATTGGAGGAGATGTAGAAATCAGATTCTGCGCGCTGACCGTAGGCGCAACGTGGGAGCAATCGGTCATCTTGCCTGATGGCAAGCACAACGGCGACGCAATAAACGCCGCCGTTTCGCTGGCGTCCGGAACCTATTATGCGAAATTTATAGATTCAACCGGTAACTACAGCAGCATACCTGCATCATTCGTTGTGACCGAAGCACTGCTTACCGGGTGGTCAACCATCGCCACTTCGACCCAGCATCCTGATTTCACCGGGGTAAAAACCAATGTCGCCGCCTCGGGCGGAATATTGAAACTCGATTCCGTCACGCTACTCGACAGCATGTCGGCCTTGATGGATACCTGGGGTTATATGGATTCAATCGGCGGGCTTCAGCCACTCGGCACCTACGAATTCAATGCGGTCGTTGATCTCACCACTGCGGCCAGCAGACGCTTCCACGCGCACATTGCCTCGCTCGGCTATAACGCGGCGGACCTGATCGATGATCGTATGGATCTGATGGATAGCTGGGGTGATTTTGATGGCGGGGTAATTAACGACGTTTCAGCGACTGTATTCGCCAGCGTCTCTGCTGACAACATCACCTACTCCAGTTGGGTGCCGTTCATGGTTGCTGATTTCAATTGCCGCTATGCCAAGTTCAAGGTAGAGCTGACCAGCGGCAATGCCACACACAACATTCAACTATCCGAACTATCCGTTGCAATAAAAATTCCGGCATAAATTTTAACCAGAGGTCATTATGAAAAAAAATAAACCTGAAGTAATCGGCGCAGAAATCGCCGAGGAACCTGCCGCCAAAAAGCCGATATTTAAAGCCGTGCTGGATGGCAACGGCATCTATTTTGGCAAGGAGCGGGTAACGGTATTGCAGGATGGAGATGTTGAAGTTCCAGAGGAATGTGATCTGCCAAACGGAAAATACAAGTGGATTGCGGCGGCTGGACAATTTCAGGCTCTTCCGAAATCGCAACAGACAACAACGCCAAACGCGCCGCTGGCAGATTTGGCGCTTTATTATTTGATCAAATCCCTGCCTGATCCTCCATCATATTGCAATGAGTGGTGTGCCTGGTATGAGAAATCGTTTGATGGAGGTGTGAAATGAGCCAGCATGATATGGATATAGCCAATCAGGCGGGGGCCGCAACCCGTGCTGATATTAATCTGGCACTGGTTGCGCTTGCTGGTATGAATTATGGCCCAACTGCACCGGCAGTTACATTTGCATATATGCCCTGGCCGGATACAACGACTGGCATATTCAAGCAGCGCAACGCGGCAAATACTGCATGGATATCATTATTCACCATGTCGAATGGCGACTGGCTCGGCAGCCTCGCCACATTCCTCGGCACGGCAAACTCCTTCACCAAAGGCCAGCGCGGCACACCGGTTGCGCTAACATCGTCCGCAGCATCGATGGCAATTGATCTGTCATTGGCCAACCACTTCACCCACACCACCAGTGAAAATACCACGCTGGCCGCACCAAGCAATGCGGTGGCGGGGCAAAGCGGATTGATCGTTATCACACAGGGCGCAACTGCACGAACGCTTGCTTATAACGCGTTCTGGAAGTTTGCAGGAGGCACGGTGCCCACGCTAACGGCAACCATTGGCGCGGTTGATGTGTTTGGTTATTACGTCGAGTCGGCATCCAGAGCGACTTGCAGTTTGCTGAAGGATATAAAATAATGTTAATCGGCGGAATACCATTTTTACTAACCGGCCAGCAGCCATTTGTAGCGGATGCTGCTGATTTTGATGGTACGAATGACTACATGTTGCGTGGGGCCGGGCTGACTGGTGCAGTAGACTCCAAGACTGGGATTTTTAGCGCGTGGGTACGGCTTGATGGGGGGGATGGAGCCTCATTAACGATATTGCGCAGTACGAATGCGATAAATGCTTTTCTTGTGTTGCGCCGCACAGATAATTTTTTTGCTATTGGCGGAGATAACGCGGCAGGTACTGAGATATTACTTTTGAAGACATCTAATGCGTATACCGCAAGCTCGACGTGGTTGCATTTGTTGGCATCTTGGGATTTGGCCAGTGCGGCAGGGCACTTATACATAAACGATGCAAGCGATATTTCTTCACCTACTTTAACAAATGACACTATTGATTATACTTTGGCTAACTGGGGTGTGGGCGCAGTGCCAGGAGGCACTTTCCTTATGAATGGGTGTATTGCTGAAATGTATTTCGCGCCTGGTCAATATTTAGATTTTTCTGTTGAAAGCAACCGGCGCAAATTTATAACTGCTGCTGGCAAGCCAGCTTATCTCGGCGCGGACGGATCGATTCCAACAGGCACGGCTCCAATCATGTACCACCATTTGGATAATGGCGAAGTAGTGGCAAACTTCGCAACCAACCGAGGAGCAGGCGGAAACTTCGCAATTACCGGTACGCTGGATGCTGCCTCAACCAGCCCGACTGATTAATATATTTCAGCCTGCACCTTGATTTTTATTTTAATAGGCCCATAATTATTTCAAGAGTGATGGGTGCAAACATGAAATATTTATTGATAGCGTTGGTGGTTTTGATTTCCGGCTGTTCTGCCGGCGCACCGATTCGCTCAGACTTCCAGAAACGTACCGTTGAAGTCTCTGTGATTTACGCCACACCAGCCGAGATTGCTTATTTCTGCGAATGGAAAAACGGCGTCGCGCCGCTTGGCTGCACAAAGTTTTATAAAGAGTCGAATCGCTGTGAATTGATTGTACCAAAACCAGAACATCAAACAGACGGATGGTCATTCCAAACAATCGGTCATGAACTTTATCATTGCACGAATGGAAATTTCCACGATTAAACGCAGGTAATTCCAAACCCCAACAAGCCGCCTCGAGCGGCTTTTTTATTGTCCAAAATAAGGAGGAAAGATGCCGGAACCAACATCAACAACAGCTGCTGTCACGATGGTGGCTGCAGGTGTATCCATCCCGGTGCTTAGTGCATTTGGAGTGCCGCTCGGCCTGCGGGCTGATCTGCTCATTGCCGGGTTCTTCGGCTCGCTGGTTGCCATTATCCTGCTCAATAGCGTCCCCAGCACCGGCGACACCTGGGAGCAGCTGGTGCGCACCACCATGCGGCGCATGTTTGTGGCCTTTGCTTCCAGCGTCACGGCGGGTTACCTCACGCCGCTGGTGCTGCTTTTATCCAGTATTCCCGATCCGCTCTTGCTGAGTGTGGCCTTTGCCACAGGCGGTGGCGCGCAGAAAGTATTGATGTCCATCATCAGCCGGATAAGCGGGCAGGGGGGCGCATCATGAATTTCACTCCCGATGTCATCCACTGGTTCGCCGGGCTCATCGTGTTGGCCGAAGCGCTTAACAAGTTGGAGCGCACCGATCCTTGCGCACGCGGGCTTTCAATTCATCAACGTGTAGTGGATGGATTGAAAGCTACAGCCTGGCTGCTGCTTGCGGCGGGGGCAGGCGGGGCGGTTGCCACTCCGATACTGGGTTGGCTGGGCATCAACAATCTCAATTTCCCACTGATGAGACCGGGGCCGCCTACCTTCGAATCCACGGCAGTACTGCTCGGTTTTGCAGTATTAATTATCAGGACGCGTGTCAAGGAAGGATAAATATGATTACCGCTATCGAGCTACAGCAAATCATGGAGTGCACCCACCCAGATCGTGCACGGTTTTGGACGCCGCACCTCAATGCCGCGATGGAGCGTTTCGATATCGTCACCCCGTTGCGAGTGGTGCCCTTCCTTGCCCAGGTCGGCCATGAATCCGCCCGGCTACTGCACACCCGCGAAATCTGGAACCCCAGGCAGGTGCCAGCCCAGCTGAGATATGACACCCGTGCGGATCTGGGCAACACAAAACCGGAGGCCATTGACATTGCCGCCAGGCATGGCAGTACACCCGGCCAGTGGTGGAAGGGCCACGGCCTCATGCAGCATACCGGCTACAACAACCACCTGTTTTGTGGCCAGGCGCTGGGGCTGGACCTGCTCAACAAACCGGAGCTGCTGGAGATGCCCGAGCACGGCGCTGCCGCCGCAGGCTGGTTCTGGAAATTCGGCGCCGGCTTGAATCTCGGCAAAAAAGCACTGGCCGCCTTGGCCAAATACGGCCTTGGCCACGGCGTCAATCTCAACGACATCGCGGATAAAGGAGACTTTGAAACCATCACCCTTTGCATCAACGGCGGCATGAATGGCTGGGAAGACCGGCTGGAATTGTTCGAGCGCGCCAAAGATGCACTGGCAGACAAGGAGTAACCCGCATGAAACCCTACCCCTACCGCATAAAAGTTGCCCTCGACTGCATAATCATCCTGGTGGTCTTCTGCCTCGGCGCTGCAGTCGGCTGCTATTTCATTTCACCCCTGGGCAAATCCTCAACAGAAAAATGGACGCCGGCCCAGCCCGCGCCGCAAGTTGCCGCTATCCCCAAGCAGACAATCAAACCGCCCGTAGTCAAGGTTTATGCTCATCGAGCAAAACAAAAACTCAACCTCCCCGAAGAGATCCATACCGATCCCAATCTCTACGTCCTGCAATCCACCCGCCTGCCAAACGACACCCATCCCGCCACCGTCACCACCCTCATCGATCAGCATACCGGCCAAGTGCAGACGATTGTGCGCCGCGAACCGCTGCCCTGGTTCGCCACCGAACACACCGGCGAAGCCCGCATCGATGTCGGCATAAAAAGCACCACCGGCACCATCGCCCGCCTCACCCTGCGCGAAGACCTCCTGCAGGTCAAAGCTCTTCATGCTGGCATCAACGCCAGCCTCGATACCGATGGCCAACTTTTTGCCGGCATAGGAATCGGCTTCAAATGGTAAAGCCACCCAGCCTCCCGGTATACGACCCCGCCAAAGACGGCAACCCGTTTGTCTGGATTATTCAAGCGGCGGAAAAAGTACGCCAGGCGCGTGAGCCGATCCAGAGGCTGGGTATATCCAACGACAAAAAATCACCAAAGCGTCAGATTCAAAAATAGTAAAGAAGAGGCGACCAGCTCGTGCGTCAACACGAACCGGCCTCCTTAACCCACAGAGCATACCTGTGAGCCTTGGCCAAGTCCCCTCCACCCCGTACGGAGCGGCGCGAAGCCTAGCACAAATCCCCTATATGGAGAAAGCTCGCAGCATGAACGCACAACCTATCATTCCCTGGATCGGTGGCAAGCGCCGCCTGGCTGACCGCCTGATTCCATTAATCCCCCAGCACTCCTGCTACGTTGAAGTCTTTTGTGGCGGGGCTGCTCTTTTCTTTCTGCGACCATCGCCTGCAGACGTTGAGGTCATCAACGACATCAATGGCGAGCTGGTCAACCTCTACCGCGTAGTCAAATGCCACCTCGAGGAGTTCGTGCGCCAGTTCAAATGGGCGCTATCCAGCCGGCAGATATTTAAGTGGCAACAGATTACCGTGCCGGAAACCCTCACCGACATACAGCGTGCCGCCCGTTTTTTCTATTTGCAGCAGCTCGCATTCGGCGGCAAGGTGCAAGGCCAAAACTTCGGTACCGCCACCACTGCACCGGCCGGGCTCAACCTGCTTCGCCTGGAAGAAAACCTTAGTGCCGCTCACCTGCGTCTCGATGGCGTCCATATTGAAAACCTCCCCTGGACAGACTGCATCACCCGCTACGATCGCGAGCACACCTTCTTTTATATGGATCCGCCTTATTGGGAAACCGAAGGCTATGGCGTGCCGTTTGAGTTTGATCAATACATCCGCATGGCCGAGCTGGCCAAGTCCGTAAAAGGCAAAATGATGATCAGCCTGAATGATCACCCAGATATCCGGCGTGTCTTCGCGGATCTGTACATCGAGACGGTGGACATAGAATACTCACTCGGGAACCGGCATGGATCTGGCGCAGCGCGTGGTGAACTTATCATCACCAACTATGATCCACACAAGGGAGCGGGTGGACTGTTTTAAGCCACGCATCTTAGACACGTCTAAGATGCGTCTAATAAGAACAACAAAAAGGCCGCATTTCTGCGGCCTAAGTATATGATTTTTTGGCTCCCCGACCTGGATTCGAACCAGGGACCTGCGGATTAACAGTCCGTCGCTCTACCGGCTGAGCTATCAGGGAATTGACAAGAACGGCATGATACTTAATCGGATAACTCCGGTCAAGGATTAGCCATAATTTTTATTGGGCCCTTCACGGCAGGGTGTTGATATTGGCTAGAATATAAATATTAGGTCGGGCTGTGGATGATAGAATGTAACCATTAAATTAATATGTTGGGTTGCCATTTTGAGCAATCCGGCAGGTAAATGGCAATCGGGTGGCATATCAAAAATATGGACAAGAAAACTGTTTTTGTAAAAACCAATACGGGCATAAGTGAAGTGAACGGGCAAAGCGATGCGCTTTACGGTGACGCAAAACGCATTCTGCAGTTGGTTGATGATGATTCTACAGTAATTGAAATTTCCAAACGCGCCCCGCCCAGCTTGCGAGAATCGTTAAACGATGTATTGCAGGAGCTGGTTGATGGCGGTTATATCAGGGATGCGAAGGCTCCGGCCAGTGTTCCGCAAAAACCTGCGCTTAAAATGGCAACGCCGTCATTCAAAATGGCAACCCCTAAAGCTGCACCTCCAGTTGTGGCTCCGCCAGCTCCACCCAGGGGCCCGGCAATTCAGGCCGCTTCACCCGCAATGCGGCCAGTGTCAAAAAATGAAGAGAATGCGAAGTCTTCAAATAATGGAGACCTTGATTTTTCCTTTATAACAGCCGGGTCTGGCACCGGCAATAATGACAGCCGTTCTGCCCAGGCCGCAACCGAGGCGGAGTCGGCAGCAAATCTCAGGCAAGTTGCCGAACGTTTAAAAGCTGAGCAATTGGCAAAGGAAGAAGCCGCAGCCAAGGCAGCAAAATTAAAAGCTTATGAAGATGCAAAAGTAAAGGCGAAGATTGAAGTTGCCGCCAGAGCGAGAATTGAGGCTGCCGCCCGGGAAAAACAGGTGGCCGATGAAGCAAGGTTGAAAGCAGAGCAGGCAGCATTAAAGGCGCGTTCTGAAACCGAGGCTGCCAAGGCAAGAATCGAAGCCGAAGTGCGTGCGCGTATTGAAGCTGAAACAAAAGTCAGGCAAGAGGCGGAAGCAATACGCATCAAGGCGGAAAAAGAAGCTGAAAAGCTGCGTCAAGAACTGGAAGCGGCCAGGGTCAAAGCGGAAAACGAAATGAAAATACGCCTCGAAGCTGAGGCACGAGCTAAAGCTGAGGCCGCAGCGCGTATGAAGCGTGAGGCAGAAGCCGAGCGATTAAGGCTTGAAAAGGAACGTGCAGAGCTGGAGGTCGCCAGAGTCAAGGTTGAGGCTGAAATTAAAATGCGTGCAGAAGCCGAGGCGCGTGTCCGCTCCGAAGTTGAGGCGCGTCTAAAGGCAGAAGAATTGGCCAGGCATGACGATAGTCGTGGTCATGGGGGAGTGGCTGCCGGGGCGGGAGCGTCTGCTGAAAGGGCCAGGGAGGAGCAGGTTGACCAGGCAGAAAAGCTCAGACAGTCATTTGTCGAATCCTTTGGTCAAACCAAGAAAAAACAGCAGGATTACTCCACAGGAAGTTTCAAGCTGGAACAGTTTTCCTTTGTTGATACCGGTAAGATCGCAGCTTTGTCTGAACAGCCTGCCAAGCCGGCGCCGTTGCCTGGCAGCGGCTCCAAGGTTAAAGCAGTGATTGAGGAGCGGGCCAGAAAAGAAGCCGAGGCAAAACGGATCAAGGCTGAACAAGAACTTGCGCAAATGAGGAGCGGGCAGGATGAAGCTGCGCGTGCCAAAGCGCAACAGGATGAAGCTGCCTCGCGTGCCAAAGCAGAGCAAGAGTCAATTCGCCTGAAGGCGGAGCATGAAGCCTATCGTTTAAAGATTGCTCAGGAAGAAGAGAGAGCAAAAGCGGAAGCCGAAGCTCAAAAGCTCACGACTAGCCAGAACAAGCAATGGGAAGAAGCCCAGCGGCGGGCTGCCATTCAGGCGCAGGCAGAAAAAGAACGTGAAGCCAAGCAGGCAGCAGAGGCACAGCTCAAAGCCAGGCAAAAATCTGCACGTGCTCCGCGCAAACCTTTGCCTGTCGGGAAAGTGTTTGCAGGTTTGTTCGTTCTGGCTTTAATGGCCGTTGCAGGACTGCCATATATCTGGCCGATGGACGAGTATATCGCTCCGCTGGAGAAAGAAATTTCCGCACAAATCAAGCAGCCGGTACATATCGGGAAGATTCACTTTGCTTTGCTGCCGTTGCCCAGACTTGAGATGAAAACGGTTGCCATTGGAAAGGCAGAGGAATTGAAAGTCGCCGATGTTGCGATGAATTTTGATTTCTCCGCTTTGTTTGCCCCGACCAAATCTATCAATAAAATTGAATTGAAAAACATAACGGTGGCCGGTGCTTCTCTGGATAAAGTATTGGTATGGTTACAGGCGGCCGGCGGAATTGATGCTTATCCTGTTGCCCAGATCGAACTTAATGAGCTGCGCGTTTCAAGTGACGATATTAAGCTGCCTGTATTCAGTGGTAAGGCTGAGTTTGATCCGCAGGGAAAATTCACCCATGCAGTGCTAAAAAGCGCAGATGCCAAATTGGGGATAGAGTTGAAACTGCTGCAAAACAACTTATTGCTTGAAGTTAACTTGAAGGACGGAAGTTTGCCCATATTCCCCGGCATAAAATTCAACGATGCAAGCACCAATGCTGTTGTGGCAAATGGCGAAGCGGTGTTTTCTGATTTCTTTGCCCATATTCATAATGGAACACTCACCGGGAGCGGACGCCTCAGTTGGAACAATGGCTGGAAACTACAGGGTCAGATCAATGCAAAGAGCCTGGAATTGCAGCGTATGTTTCCCGATTCTGTGCTGACGGGTGAGCTGTTTGGTGAGCTGAGTATGTCTATGGCTGGCACGAAGCCCTCCCTGCTTGACAAAGATTATCGCCTGGAAGGTTCATTTGAGGCGAAGAATGGTGTGATCAGCAAGCTGGATATTGAAACCATTGCCCGATTTGGTGCGCGTCCAGGCGTGGCCGGACGTACCAATTTCAGCGAAATGAGCGGTACGCTGAAAGCCGATAGTCAAGGCCAGCATATTTATCTTGGCAAGCTTGCATCAACTGCGGCAAATAGCACGGGATTGATTGATATTGATGCAAGCCAGCAGTTGTCGGGAAGGCTACAGGTAGAAATCAAGGGCCTGGACAGCGGGAACATTCCCTTGCGACTTTCCGGTACGACCGTTGAGCCGATACTTCAATCAGGTCGCTAGCATAAAAATCTGAACGGAATGGAAATCATATTTTTAGGTGCCACCGGCACTGTCACCGGTTCAAAATACCTGCTCAGCAGTGGCTCAACACATGTGCTCATCGACTGTGGGCTGTTTCAGGGCTTGAAGTCTTTGCGTCTGAGAAACTGGGACCGGCTACCACTTGATCTCGCCTCCCTTACTGCGGTTGTATTAACCCATGCCCATATAGACCATAGCGGCTATTTGCCTTTGCTTGTAAAACAGGGTTTCAAGGGCAAGGTCTATTGCAGCTCAGCTACACTTGAATTGTGTTCCATCCTGTTGCCGGATAGCGGGCGATTGCAGGAAGAGCAGGCAGAATATGCCAATCGTCACAAAATCAGCAAGCATCACCCCGCATTGCCCTTGTACACGCAAGAAGATGCGGAGCTTGCCTTGCAGCATCTGCATGCAATTGATTTTGAGGAGGAAGTGAAGGTTGGCAGCGACATTACTTTTTGCCTGTATCCGGCAGGTCATATTCCGGGTGCCGCCAGCATAGTGATGCGCGACAGCAATACTTCGATAATTTTTTCCGGTGATTTGGGTCGCCCGGACGATCCCATTATGAACCCGCCGACACCATTGCAAGGCGCAGATTATCTGGTTCTGGAATCCACCTATGGCAACCGTAAACATCCGGCACAGGATGCATTACAGTTGCTTGGAGATATCATTAATCGCACTACGCAACGTGAAGGCGTGGTGGTCATTCCGGCTTTTGCGGTGGGGCGCACGCAAATGCTGCTGCACTACCTGCGTTTGCTGAAAGACGCGGGCACCATCCCCGATATTCCGACTTATCTCAACAGCCCAATGGCGGTAGATGCGACGGATATCTTCTATCGCCACCATCTTGAACACAGATTGTCGTTTGAACAGTGTGTGGCGGCCTGCAGCGTGGCCAAAATCGTCCGCACCGCGGAGGAGTCCAAAGCGTTAAATCGCAGAAAAGGACCGATGATTATTATCGCGGGCAGCGGCATGGCCACGGGCGGCCGTGTTGTACATCACTTGAAGGCCTTTGCCCCCGATCCGCGCAACACCATATTATTTGCCGGTTTTCAGGCCGAAGGCACGCGGGGTGCCGCGATGGTCGGCGGTGCGAAGAGCATCCGCATCCACGGCGAAGATGTGCCTGTGCTGGCGGAAATCGAAGCTATCGACACCCTTTCCGCCCATGCCGATTATGCGCAGATTATTGAGTGGCTTAAATCAATGAAGCAGGTGCCGCGCCAGGTATTTGTGACCCACGGCGAGCAGGAGGCCGCAACTGCGATGGTGCAGCATATTGATGAAGAACTACACTGGCCGGCGCGGGTGCCGGAATATATGGAAATTGTGCAGTTGAGCTAACGTAGTTTTCAGTTTGTCTTTTGAACCCAGGTTTCGATTTCTTTCAAATTCAGTGACTAATCATCCGGTGCGGCCAGATTGCGGTAGAAAAAGTGGGTAAGAGTTGCCTGAATGCAGACCGGGTTGCAGCAAATGTGGATGCGTTTACCAAAGATAGTCAAAACACTTTTTGAACAGTCAAATATAATAAGATGCTGTGTACGGTAACGCACGGATACTGTGTGTGCTTTCGCAGATACTGCATACCTGATGTCGTAACGGGAATTGAATGTTAACTTGGGGAGCTTCATCAGGTCTCCCCAAAATTAAGGAGCTAATCATGGTTGAATTATTACTGGTCGTTATTCTCGTTATCATTTTACTCAGGCTGGTATAGCTTGAGGCTAAACAGGCTTGAGTAGCGCAGACTTCATTGCTGATGCAGTGAAGTGAATTGAATTTTAATCCGGGGACTCTATGTAAAGTCGCCCAAATACTAAGGAACTAGCATGATTAGTCTGTTAATCGTCCCTGCTATGTGAAAATTTTTTGAATGGTGGCCTTGTCATTGGCATGCCTTCACCGCAAGCCGATCAGGTTCAATGACGGCAACTTTTTCAGCAGACTGCACAGGCCGTAGCTGTGATGCTTGAATTTTCATCTTAAAGGTAGAGCGATTACGTATGCAGCTTGAAATTCGGAATCTTGCAAAGCTCTATGATGAGAAAAGGGGGCTGGCGCCGACCAGCTTTGATGTAGGCAAAGGCGAACTGATCGCTATTGTTGGCCATAACGGCGCAGGCAAATCCACCCTGCTGAAAATGCTGGCAAGCTGGATTCTGCCAGACGGCGGTTCCGTCAAATTTGACGGGATAGACCTGAAAAACAGGACAGCTGTTGTCAGGAAAGTAGGCTTTATTCCTGAAGTACCCAATCTCTTCGACTTTTTCTCGGTTGAATATAATCTCAAACTTTTTGCTGCGCTTTCGCAAACCCCATTTCAGCGGGTGGAAGAGATCCTGAACGAGTTTAATTTAATACCCTTTCGAAAAAGCAAGGTACAGGCGCTGTCAAAAGGCTTGAAGCAACGGGTGAATATTGGACGTGCATTATTGTCGAATCCCTCAGTGCTGTTGCTGGACGAGCCTACATCGGGCCTGGATTTCGAAATGACACGCGAAACTTACCGCCTGATGAGCGCCATGCATGGCGATGGAAAAACGATTATTTTTACTTCACATCGGCCTGAAGAAATCAAAAATCTGGCAACGCGCATTATGTTGCTGCACGAAGGCAAGTTGATCTTTGACGGCTCTCCCGAGGAATACTTCCGTTCCGAATCTCATGAAAAACTGTACGCATGGTAATGAGAAATATACTTTTACTCGCCTTCAACGATCTGGCTATCGCATTAAAGAATAAAACATTTATTCTGATACTGTTTATCCCTCTGTTTGTGTTTGTTTCCCTGAATTTGATAGACCGGACTGACGCCGGTGCAAACATCGTCAAAATAGGCCTGATGCAGGGCTATGCCTATGCACCCGAGATTACACGGAGCATCAGCGCAGCCGAAAAAATCATTGCAGTGACATGGATACAAAATGAAAACGAGGGCATGCAGCTGTTGAAGGACCGCAAGATAGACGGGATCTTAACGGGGAATGAAGCAGCCCCCGGCAGCCTTGCCCTGCTGGTTTTGAAAAAGGAATCCCTGCATACCATTGCGATTGTGCAGAGCTTTTCTGCTTTGCAGAAAGCAGCGGAAGGGCGCGGCCCCGACTGGATTACCGGCATCATATCACTGCACCAGGGCGACATCCAGAGACAAACGTTGCCTACCTGGATACTGATGCTGGTACTGCTTATTGGTTTTATTATTCTCCCGGCGCAAGTTGCCGAAGAAAAAGAAAAGAAACTGCTGCTTGCGCTACTCCAGACACCCATACACGAAGTCCAGTGGCTGATTGCCAAATTGATCCTGGGTATGGTTCTGATCATCTCTGCCGTTTTGTTGCTGCATCTGTTGGGTAATTTCGGTCCGGTACATCTGTTTGACTATATCGCTTTTATCATTGCGGGCAGTTTTTGTTTTAGCGCATACGGGATTTTTCTGGGTTTTCTCTGTCGCAACCAGGCAAGCGCGAGAACGCTGGGTGTGATCTTTTATTTACCTCACCTGCTTCCCTCGGCGATGTCCGATGTTTCGCAAAAACTGACAGCCGTTGCACCTTTGCTGCCATCCTATCAATTGTACAAACCCCTGCAAGCCATACTGCTGGAAGACGGGAGTATGGCGAGCATGTCTTTTGACTGGATCTATCTGGTTTTGTTGGGATCGTTGATGTTTTATCTGTCCTACTTTTTGATGAAACGGCGCTGGCTGATGTGATTTGTGTCCGGTAATGAGCAGCCTGCCTGTTACCTTCACAAAAGACAGTCATAAAAAAAGGCCATGCAAGCGCATGGCCTTTTCTCATGGAGCTAAGCTCATCAAGCCAGTGCTTTGCCTATGCGTGCAAGCGCATTTTCCAGATTGCTCATAGAGGTGGCGAAAGACAGGCGCATGTAACCTTCGCTGCCGAATGCCGAGCCCGGCACAACGGCAACGCCCGCTTCTACCAGCAGGTACTCGGACAGTGCAATGTCGGTCGCTTCCTTGATCAAACCCTTTTTGTGCAATGTGCTGATCGCGCCGCGCGCATCGGGGAAGGCGTAGAAGGCGCCGCCTGCCATCATGCATTTCAGCCCCGGAATCTTGTTCAGACTGTTCACCACAAATACATGACGCTCGCGGAAGGCTTTGATCATCGGGGCCAGGCAGCCCTGGTCGCCGTTGAGGGCGGCCTCCGCAGCCACTTGTGAAATGGAAGTGGGGTTGGAGGTACTTTGCGATTGCACGTTTTCCATTGCGGTGAGGATGTCTTCCGGGCCGGCCGCGTAGCCGATGCGCCAGCCGGTCATCGCGTAAGCCTTGGATACGCCATTCAGCACCATGGTGCGGTTGTACAAGTCAGGGCAAGCGTTGAGGATGTTGACGAATTTGGCATCGGTCAGCGCGATGTGTTCATACATGTCATCGGTGACGATCAGCACCTGCGGATGCTTGCGCAGCACTACGCCCAGCGCCATGAGGTCTTCCAGCGTATACACTGCGCCAGACGGGTTGCTGGGGCTGTTGATCACCACCATTTTGGTGCGGGGGGTAATGGCGGCGTCGAGTTGCGCGGGGGTCATCTTGAAGCCCTGCTCAATGCCGGCCTGCACAATCACCGGTTTGCCTTCGGCAATGATCACCATATCCGGATAGGACACCCAGTAAGGTGCGGAAATAATCACCTCATCGTCGGGATTAATCACCGCCAGCGCCAGGTTAAAGAAGCTCTGCTTGCCGCCGCACGACACCAGTATCTGTTTCGGCGTGTAGTCGAGGCCGTTGTCGCGTTTGAATTTGGCAATAATTGCCTGTTTCAGCGTGGGGATACCGCCTACCGCAGTGTATTTGGTAAAGCCCTTGTTGATGGCGTCGATGGCTGCAACTTTAATATGCTGCGGCGTGTCAAAATCGGGTTCGCCCGTGCCGAGACCGATAATATCCTTGCCCTCGGCCTTTAATTTTGCCGCACGTGCGGTTACTGCCAGAGTAGGGGAGGGTTTGATGGCTTGAACGCGTTTAGAGAGTTGCAAGATGATTATCCTTTAAGGGTCGGGCGCGGCACTGCCGCATGTTAAAATTATTCGTTCGAACTGTTTAAAATTATACCTGTGATTAAAACCTTTCCCAATAGTCCTTATCGTTTACATCAGCCGTTTGAGCCGGCCGGTGATCAGCCGGCGGCAATCGCGCAACTGGTTGAGGGCATACGCGATGGCTTGTCGTTTCAGACCCTGCTGGGCGTCACCGGCTCGGGCAAAACTTTCACCATGGCCAATGTGATCGCGCAAATGGGCAGGCCTGCCATTGTGATGGCCCCCAACAAGACGCTGGCAGCGCAGCTATATTCCGAATTCCGCGAGTTTTTCCCCGAAAATGCGGTGGAATACTTCGTTTCTTACTACGACTACTACCAGCCCGAGGCCTATGTGCCGTCGCGCGACATGTTTATCGAGAAAGACTCCAGCATCAACGAGCAGATCGAGCAGCTGCGCCTGTCGGCCACCAAGTCGCTGCTGGAGCGTTCTGATTCCATCATTGTCGCCACCGTTTCCGCCATTTACGGTATCGGCGACCCGGTGGATTACCACGGCATGATTCTGCACCTGCGGCAGAATGAAACAGTGCCGCAGCGCGAGATTATCAAGCGCCTGACTGACATGCAGTACGACCGCAACGACATTGACTTCACACGCGGCCATTTTCGCGTGCGCGGCGACGTGATCGACATCTTCCCGGCGGAAAGCAGCGAACATGCGCTGCGCCTGACCCTGTTCGACGACGAGGTGGAGAGCCTGTCGCTATTTGACCCGCTCACCGGGCAGATTCTGTCCAAGGTGCCGCGCTACACCGTTTATCCTTCCAGCCATTACGTAACGCCGCGCAGCACGACCTTGCGCGCAATAGACCAGATCAAAATCGAGCTGGCCGAGCGTATTTCGTTTTACCAGAAGGAAAACAAGCTGGTCGAAGCGCAGCGCATCGAGCAGCGCACGCGCCACGATCTGGAAATGCTGATCGAAATCGGCTTCTGCAAGGGCATTGAAAATTACTCGCGCCATTTGTCGGGGCGCAACGCGGGCGATCCGCCGCCTACGCTGCTGGACTACCTGCCGCCGGATGCGCTGATGTTCCTCGATGAAAGCCATGTCACCATTCCGCAGATCGGCGGCATGTACAAGGGCGACCGCGCGCGCAAGGAAAACCTGGTGAATTACGGTTTCCGCCTGCCTTCAGCGCTGGATAACCGCCCGCTGCGTTTTGACGAATTTGAAAAGTGCATGCGCCAGAGCGTGTTTGTATCCGCCACCCCGGCTGTCTACGAAGAAGAGCATGCCGGTCAGGTGGTCGAGCAAGTAGTGCGTCCCACCGGCCTGGTTGATCCCATGATAGAAGTGCGCCCGGCCACCACCCAAGTCGATGACCTGATGTCGGAAATCACCTTGCGCATCAAGGAAGGCGAGCGTGTGCTGGTCACGACGCTGACCAAACGCATGTCGGAAGACCTCACCGACTATTTGTCCGAACACGGCATCAAGGTGCGCTACCTGCATTCCGATATTGAAACGGTAGAGCGCGTGGAAATTATCCGCGACCTGCGCCTGGGTGTGTTTGACGTGCTGATCGGTATTAACCTGCTGCGCGAAGGGCTGGACATTCCCGAGGTGTCGCTGGTGGCGATACTGGACGCCGACAAGGAAGGCTTCCTGCGCTCGCGCCGTTCGCTGATCCAGACCATAGGCCGCGCCGCGCGCCACCTGCACGGCAAGGCGATACTGTATGCCGACCGCATCACCGATTCGATGCGCTATGCGATAGACGAAACCGAGCGCCGCCGCAACAAGCAGCTGGCGCATAACGAAAAAAATGGCATTACACCGCTCAGCGTAACCAAACGCATCAAGGACATTATCGAGGGCATGTACGAGCCTGATGATGCGAAGAAACAGCTCAAGGCCGCGCAAACGCAGGCCAAGTATCTGGCGATGAGCGCAAAAGATGTGTCCAAAGAAATTCGTCGTCTGGAAAAAGACATGCTGCAGGCGGCGAAGAATCTGGAGTTTGAAAAGGCCGCCGCATTGCGCGATGAGTTGAAGAAACTGCGGGAGAGTGTGCTGTTTGAGGGCGGGTCGGGGAGTCCGGAGTGATCATTACAAGGAATAAAAACATTGGAACATAAACTGCGTAAAAATGCCAAGTTGCAAACCATTAAAGCTGTGGATATCGACAAGGCGATTCAGATGCTGAAGAAGTATGTGGATGATCAGGGTATCAATCCTTTACTCGCTGCACTGGAAGCACTGAAAACAGAGCCACAAAATGAAGCCCTTCAGACTCAAGTGATGAATGCGTTCAATGCGCTAAGCTACCTGCAAGGCGCTGCATTAACCTATGCGCCCTATCTCAACATCTTTGTTTCCGATGATCCATTTGGCGATTAACGGAAATTTGGTTTCTTATTGAGACTTGCATCAATCATGACACTTTTTAAATCCCCCCTAGCCCACCTTTGTGCGAGTTGGGCGAAATGCCGCCCATCCCTGCCAACCCCGATGCAAAGTGGGGAACCAGCCTGGTTTGAGTCGGAGAGCGTTCCCCACTTTAGCAAAGGGGGGCTAGGGGGGATTTGTCTTTTCGGCATCTCATGTCATGAATTATCTAAAGATCATTAATGAAGTTTGTCTGTTACTCCGACTGGAACCAGCTGCCCGAAAGTGCTGATGCACTTTTTAAACAGGCAGAAAAAGCCAGTATCTTTTTTTCTCGCCCGTGGTTTGAATGTCTCACCGCCAGTACACTGGAAGTTGATCACACAATGGTATTGGCCTGTGTGGTAGACGGGGACAGGGTGATGGCGATTCTTCCCTTGATGGCGTGTGCCGGGGTTAATACCTGGTACTCTCTCTCTATTCTCAACGGATATACCTCACTTTATAGCTTGTTACTTGCGGACGATGATCAAGAGCGGGTTCTTTCCTGCCTGGCCCAGGCGCTGGACCAGTTGCCGATTAACGCATTGCTATTGGAGCCGGTTGCCAAGGATGACAGAAAATTAAATGGTTTAACCAGGATTCTGGAAAGAGCCGGATTCAAATGTGAATATAATTTCAGGCACTATAACTGGGTATATCACCTGCAGGGCCAGTCGTATAAGGAATATATGGCAGGCCGACCCGCCCTGCTGCAAAATAATATTTACCGCAAAATTCGTAAACTTGAACGCGAACACGGTTATGAAATTCGTCTTTTTACCGGAGAGCAAGTGCCGGGCGGTATGTCTGATTACCATGTGGTCTACAATGCCAGCTGGAAGCAGAATGAAATCAGGAATGCAGGCGTGCAAAACTGTTTTGTTGAGGCCTTTTCGCGGGCAGGGTGGACCAGGCTTGCGATTATGTATATCAAGGGGCAGCCTGTCGCAGCACAGCTCTGGTTTGTACACCACAACAAGGCAAGCATTTTCAGGCTTGCGTATGATAAGGCGTGGAGGCAATATTCAACAGGTTCCATACTGACCAGTTTCCTGATGGAATACGTGATCGATACCGACAAAGTGGACGAGATCGACTTTCTCACGGGCAACGAGGCTTACAAACAGGACTGGATGTCTGAACGCAGAGAACGTTTTATATTGAGCTGTATAAAATACAAAAGACCCGCAAGCAGGTATCAAAGGCTTGTTGCATCACTGAAACATATATTGAAAAGAGGATAAGGAATTAACATGAAACAATACGTATTAGTATATCTGGGCGGCAATCATCCAACCAACGAACAAGAGGCACGACTTCACCATATGAAATATGTGGAGTGGCTAACCTCGCTTGAGGCGGTACTTGTCATTCCTACCATTCCATTAAAGGATACAAATACGGTCAGTTCTGATGGATCTATCAAAGAAGGCAGCACTTGCGCAATGTCGGGGTTCACGGTTATTAAAGCAGACTCTATGGAGGATGCTTTAGCGATAGCACAAGCCTGCCCTTTTCTTGAAATCGGTGGCTCACTTGAAGTGTCTGAGATGATGCAGCTGCCTCGCCAGTAATAAAATAAACACTGAGCAAACCCCTCATGGTCGCGCATTTGATTTTGCGTGATAAGGGGAGAAAACTGCGCTAATCCATGCTGTTTGCAGGCGGGCAGGGGGTGCGGTATTTGCAAGCACTTGATTTTATTAAATAATTTGAGATTTACTTTCAGGTGGTAATTCAGTTAATTAGATGTGTCTAGAGCTGCTGCTGGGGTTGGCTGATTCTCGGCCAAAGCGGACGTCAGCAATATTGGTTACCAGTTGAATCCAAGGCCACAAGTGGCCGGTCGAAGATCTCCTTAAAAGCAGACACTCGACCCTTCCTTAGTAACTAAATTCAACTAAAGCGAATTATCTAGTTATTTAGGCATATATCCATAAATTGGTTGGTGTGGTTCAATGCGACCGCACTATTAATTAATATGCGGACAGGAAAATTTACTGCGTATCAAATAAATCAAATAGTTATAAAGAATATGGACGCTTCATTATTTTTAATAATACGGACCGGCGGGTCCGTCTAATTACTGTTAGAACTTATGAGTAGCATTGGCTTAATATTTCGAGCAGACCGAGGAATAGAAGAACTTCCACTTGATTGGGTGCCACAGTCTTTGGGTTCAAGAATGGAAGTTTTGACTGCAATTGAAAAATGCTTCCCAACTAGTGACTCATCTTTGGAGCTAAGCATTAGAATTGAAGATGAAAATGAAAGTGACGAGCCCAAAACAATTTCTGTTTCTGGTGTTTGGGGGCCGAGGGAAAGTGCAATCATTAAATCACTGTGTAATTTACTCGCAGCTCGTTTTTACGACGCTGAGTCCTGTGAGTTCATCGAACTATGAGTTCTAACCTGGCGGTCAAGAGGGACGCTCCGCCGAAAAGCGCGGCTCCGCGCCCCTTACCTTTACGTTAGGCTTAAGATGATGAGAGTAATTGCAATTATTGTTTTAGCACTTATTTTTCAAGCATTTATATTTGAGCTAGTTGCTATTCCAAGAGCGTCTGCACTTAACATTCCAATTAATATGACATGTAATTTTTATACTGTTTGGAGAAGATTCGGATGCCTTAGTAATGAAATGCGATACATCCAGCTCCCTATCGTTATTGCTTTAGGTCTGTCACTTTTAGTGTATTTTTTAAAAAAAGAAATTGGTGCTGGCACTTCAAGAATCATTGCTTTGTTTGTTTTGTTAATTTTTACACTGGCTTCAATAATTCGAACAATCTACTTTCTACAGGGGCATGCTTCAGCGGGCTATCTATTATGGACGCTTCCGATGGCTATATCTGCTGCTGCAATATTGTATTGGTTGAAAAAGTACCCTTTGATAAACCAAGCTAAATTACTAAATCAGAAACTGAAAGACTCAGAAGAGGTGAGGCGTCTTGAGATAAAAATTGAGGAGCGCAAACGTGAGCGTAACAAATCAGCCTAACTCTACATTCAAGCGGGACGCGCTAAAGCGCGCCCCTTAATTTTACGTTAGCCGCCTAAGGAGAGCACGTGGCCAATCGCGCGTATTTAATAAACCATTCCCAGATAGCCGCAATAGCTGCCGAAAATTCTGAAGAGAGTTGTCTTCTTGGTGCCAACTATCAGGTTCCAATACTTTGGATTGCTCTTTTCGAGCCCAGCGATCTTACGTTCGTGTCCGTATCATGCATGAATGACAACGGTGATGAGCTCATCGAAAAAATACCAACTCTTTTTGCCCCCACAACCAAAGCAAAAAGTACGTACGCTGCCCGAAGCGTTGCATTGGCAAGGTCTTTGGGTACGGAGAACGCACATCACATTTCAGAGTGGGAGACGTTTCTTTCATCAAACCTTCCAGCATCTATGCTACAAATAGACCTTGCTGAATTGTGGATGATGTATGAAAATCAAACAGACCTCGAACTAGATATTCGTGAGTGGTTACTTGGTGTAAAAAATCCTTCGGGGCATGAATGGGAAAATCTATGCTCTCAAGCCAACCTGAACGACCCCGAGGTTCGACGTTACGGACTCCGAGGTTTTCCATGGCAATCCAAGGTTCAGTGGACATAGCCATAAGGCGGCTAACCCAGGTGTGTGTAGTATCACAGAAAGAAGGACGGACTACCTATACTGCGTTCGAGCGGGACGCCGCAGAAGCGCGGCGCCCCTTAGCTCCACGTTAGGTATCAAATGGTCAACGATTTCTCTCGGATACAGTGGTTTAATAAAATAGCTTTCTGCCTATTTCTGTTTCACTATGCATATACAGTCTCTGCACAAGAACAGATATATTCATTTAGGGCATGCTCACAATCCGCTGGTTCTCAGCGATCTTTGGCAGAGCAGCTTAAGTGCTCTGAACATTATCGAATTTCTCCCACTACGCCACAGCTTGTTGCGCTCGGCGAGTGGCATCGCTCATTACTTTCCAATGATTTTCACGCGTATCGGGATGTAGTTCTTACTAGTCCGAACCCAATATTTGGCCGGAGTAACGATGAAATGCTTAAGGCAACGTTTGATAGCATACGTAATACTGTTCCAGATAATGTAATGATTACTGCTCCTTGGGCTATGCCAAGCGGAAATTTTCTGGTTCATGCTTCCGGTTGCAAAGGGGGGCATCTTCAAGAAATAATCATGTCTATTGGCTTCGATGGTAAGAAATGGCGGGTGCTTGATGGTGTATGGTCACCTGACGAAACTAATAAGAATTGCAGTAAATCACGTAAATGAACCTAGCCTTGCATTCAAGAGGGTCGCGCTAAAGCGCGCCCCTCAACTTAACGTTAGACCCAATGCCATACTTTTATGCTCAACTCTCTTATCCCAATATTTTACGTTCAGGTATCTCCAGAGCGCCTGACAGTCCGAAACGCCAAAACCGGTGAAGCCATCTCCGAAGTTCCGGAAATCGCTATCGCATACGAACCAAAGGAGAGAATTGTTAGCATAGGCAAAGAAGCACGTTTACGCGGGTCTGACCCATCAGTGAAAATTATCAATCCATTTTCTCATCCGCGCTCAATGGTGTCTGATTTTACTGTTGGTGAGCAAGTGTTGAAAGCGTTCTTGCGCCGCCTCATAGGTAATTCAATATTTGCTATTTCACCAAGGGTTGTGATGCATCTGATGGGTGAGCCAGCCGGAGGCTTCACACAAGTGGAAATCCGTGCATTTCATGAAATGGCCATCGGTGCCGGCGCCTCAAAGGTCGTTATCTGGGAGGGCCGAGCTCTCAGTGATCAAGAGCTACTTTCCGGAGTGTTCCCAAGTGGCGGGGAGGTTCTCTCATGAGTTGGTCTATCCTGCCATTCAAGAGGGGCGCCGCAGAAGCGCGGTACCCTTAATTTTACGTTGGCCGTCACAATGAGCACGTTTCCACGATTTCATCGCCACCACGAGATTCGAAGAATTCGAGGCGACCTTGAACGAGACGGTTTTCCTCGTCTCCAGATGATGCTGCTCGTCACGCTCACTGGTGCATCTGGCTTTGTCGCGTCATATATCCTTCTTCACGCTGGCTTCGTTGAAATGTGGCTTCGGTACCTCGCATCTTTCGGTGTTGCGTACTTGATGTTCCTATTCTTGTTGTGGCTCTGGCTAAGAATACGAGCGGAGGACTACACCGATTTTCCTGATATTTCAGGGATACCATCACCTGGTTCAGGTAGCTCTGGAACTTGCTACAGCGGCAAAGGCGGCGATTTTGGTGGCGGGGGTGCCAGCAGTTCATTTGATGCGCCATCTGAGAGCATCTCGATTATCGGTGATTCGGGTAGCCCGGTTGGAGATGCTCTTGGCACAGTCGCCGAAGCGGAAGAGTTCGCTATTCCTCTGGGCATCCTGATTCTCCTTGGCGCTATGTTGTTTTCGTCACTCTTCATGATCTACTCCGCCCCGGTACTCTTTGCAGAACTCTTGGTGGATGGTGTGTTATCTGCGAGCCTCTACCGCAGGCTTCGTGGTCTAGAAACGCGTCATTGGCTTGAGACTGCTCTCCGCCGCACAGCTTTGCCTTTCGCACTCACTGCTGCAATTGTTTCAGCTTCCGGTTGGGGTATGGCACTGTATGCGCCTGAGGCCCATTCTATTGGTGATGTCATTTCTCATTCAAAGCGGGGTAGTTAGCATGCGACGGCCAACCCATCATTCCACCGGACCTGCACGAAAAGCTGCGCAGACCGGTGAATTCAAACGTTAGAGCCCATTAAGTCTATGCCAACTATTCTTTCTCATGCCGCGGTACCTTTGGCTCTTGGTTTGGGTCTTGGAATTCGTATCATTCCAAAGCAGCTGCTTGTAGCAGGCATTGTTGCTTCGATAATTCCCGACCTTGATGTCCTGGCTTTTCGATTAAATATTGCATACTCGCATGATCTCGGACATCGTGGCGTTACTCATTCTGTAGTGTTCGCACTTGTGGTTGCACTCTTGGTCTTGGCCATGTCGCAACAACTTCGATGTTCTCGTGCTATCGCATTTTCATTTGTTGGCCTTTCTGCCGTATCCCATGGCCTACTTGATATGATAACTAACGGTGGTTTAGGCGTTGCACTTTGGTGGCCTTGGTCAAGCGAGAGGTTCTTTGCAGCATGGCAGGTCATTGAGGTATCACCACTCAGTTTGAGTCGTGTATTCAGCTCAAGGGGGCTCGCAGTTTTGCAATCTGAGTTATTGTGGGTTTGGTTGCCCGCAGTGTTAGTTGCTACAGCATTGTTAGCTCTCCGAATCATGGGCTCTAACATTGCGCTCAAGAGGGTCGCCGCGCAGAAGCGCGTAGCCCCTTAACTTTACGTTCCGATGTCCGCTTTTTGAATTGATTAATGTCCGCAATGGCCGACTATCAGCCAATCTCAGCGTGTATTTTATGCCCGGATTTCCGCTCAGTTCTGATTTAAATAACAATCAAGCAAGCTGAAGTGCAGATCGGGTAACGGCTTTGCCTAACCCGACCTGCATAGAATGCATCACTCCGTCTCCATCACCAGATACACCCGGCTTGCATTGCCGCCTTTAAGTAACTTGTACATGTCGAGATTTTGTAGGCGCACTGATCCAGCGTGTTGATCGCCTTCTAGCTAAAAGGGTAAGTTTCGCATTACGTTTTGTATTTCAATTATTATTATTTAAAATAAATTGCTATGCTGACCCTAATAATTTGCTGAACAAATCCCTCATGGCCGCGCACTCGATTTTTGCGTGATGAGGGGAAAAAACTGCGCTAAACCATGCTGTTTTCAGGCGGGCAGGGGAGTGCGGGTTAATATTTGCAACTATTTGATTTTATTCAATAAATTGAAATTTACTTTCAGGTGGCAATTCAGTTAATTAGATGTGTCTAGAGCTGCTGCTGGGGTTGGCTGATTTTCGGCCTGAGTGGGCCGTTACGACTTTCTAAAATTGATATTGACGCAACTTTTGGGAGTGTCAGGTTTCCAGTTTTCTGAACTCACAAATTCGAAGGGTCATTCATAAAACGTACATAATTTCATCCTCCTCATGTGTGTGAGGCGTGTTGACACTCACCACTGTGCCGATTACAGTTCAGGTACTTGCAGATCTGCCCACAGCACATCGCACCGCACGCACGGCGCGAGGCTAAAGGCACAATCCCCAGAAAAGGAGCTGGCGCAAGACAAGAACCCGCACAGCGGGCAGTCAGCACACAAACTGAAGGGGAATACTTGTCTCACGCATCCAGCGATCAACCTGCGCTCAAGTCCGCCGCAAGCCAGAACCCGCTTTCCGCTAGCGAACCCTGGAACCTCGTTGCCGACGGCTATGCCGAGACCACCATGCTCGTTTTCGAAGAGTTCGCCGACGAAGCTATCGCCGCCTGCAAACTCAAACCCAACTCCACCGTACTCGATGTCGCCTGCGGCCCCGGCACCCTGGCGCTCAGGCTCGCGCACCAAGCCAAACAAGTGAACGGCATCGACTTCTCCGAAGCCATGCTCGCCGTGTTCCGCAACAAGATCGAGCAAGCCGGGCACCGCAACATCGCGCTGCACTGCGGCGATGCGCAAACCCTGCCCTATGCGGATAACACCTTTGACGCTGCCTTTTCGCTGTTTGGCCTCATGTTCTTTCCTGATCGCAAGCAAGGTTTCGCCGAAATCCACCGCACACTCAAGCCGGGTGGCAGCGTCGCCATCACCAGCTGGGCGCCCGTGGACCAATCGCCCGCGATGATGACCATGTTCGGCGCACTGCGCGCCATCAAGCCCGAGCTGCCGCAACCGCAACGCGCCATCACCACACTGGAAAACCCCGAACGCTTCAAGCAAGAAATGGAAGAGGCGGGGTTTCGCAACGTCGAGATACGCAAAGTCACCAAAGCTTTTCCCGTAGGCACCACCGCCGAATTCTGGGAAATGATGGTCAAGGGCAGCGCACCGATACAGATGATGAAGAAGGGGCTGGGTGATGAGCTGTGGCGCGAGAAGGAAAAGCTGGCGCTGGCCTGGCTGGAAGAGACATTGCCTGCGCTGAAGGGGCCGCTGACTTCGGATGCTTGGTTGGGGGTGGGGGTGAGATGATGTCTGCAAAAAACCGTGGTCTATCCCCAACTATTTGCCCCCAATTATTTTCGGTTAATAACAGGGAGTGGTTATGACAATTGATTTTGATTTGGTAATTGATACTGAAGAAGATACAGTCGATATGAAGGCTGGGCTAGACTCTATGCAGGGTGTTTCAGATGCAATTCGATGCATTGGAGAAACCCTACTCACCGACAAAGTTCCAGAGCGCCTGACATCAAAAAACAATATTAGGACTTCGCTTAAAAAGAGCTTTAGGGGTTCGTATGGTCATATCTTCTCTCTCGATTTGCATGACGACAAATCACAGGCAAATCTCAGAAGATTAGGCCGCTCCACATTTGTTGAGTTAATTTCATATTTTTTCGATGAATCAATGTATAGAGATACGAATCTACTTTCAGAAAAGGCACAAAAAGCTTTAGATAAATTGGAAGAGAAGGCTGAAAAATTGGTGGATCAATTGAGAACTGCTTCATTGGGAAATATCCACGAAATTTCCGTTAAATTTGATCATGACATCAAAATACGCTACAGAAAAAACCGAGATGATCAAACAGTCATCGCGAGTTTTGATCGAGACTCTGCTCAGGTTTTGAATGCGGAGCAATCTGATGAAGCAATTGACTTGAGAGTTGTCATAACGCGTTTGAATATTCATACAGGCAACGGCCGCCTTCAAATTGAGGGAGAAAATGAGACCGTTGCATTTGGATTTGGTACTGAATACAAAACGCTTCGCATTAAAGCTAAAAAAACACTCTCGAGTAATCTCGATACAAACAACGGTGTTGAGACTGATAATTGGCAGTATCTCAAGCTTACAGTTTCCCCAATAAAGCTAATGAATGGAAAAGTGATCAAATACCTCGTGAGGCAGATTCATGCGTATTAAGAGCTATATAGCGATTGCAGCCACAATCGTTGTCCTTGTCTACTTAACATACTTAGCTTACTTTTATTTCGTTCTCGGCTACGAAATTTCTGATGACGCCGAGAAGTGGGGGCAGTTTGGTGATTATGCAGGTGGAGTACTTAATCCATTTCTTGGCTTCGTTTCAATTGTCTTGCTAATCAAGTCGCTTGCGCTTCAGTACGAAGCAAACGGCAATCTTAAGGAGGAAATAGCTAACACCAGGAAAACTGAAAAACTTCGTTCATTCGAAGCATTCTTTTTTAATTTAGTAAGCTCCCAAAGAGAGCTACTGAATTCATTCAAGATTTCATTCTCCCAGTCTAGCTCTCAAACAATAACGCTTTCAGGCGTGAATGCCATAGTGACTATAGAAGATCAGATTGAATCTATGCGTAATAGCGGTAAGACTGACGATGACATTTCGAATTTCTTAACTACGCTTGATTCGAACGATCAAATTTTTGGGCTGGTTCGGGCTTTCTATATCACAGTATCAATAATTTTCGAAAAGCTAAGTGATCTCGAAGAATTCTCCTTGGAGGACAGAAAAATACACTTTAAAACACTTGTAAATTTAACTGATTTTGCCCAGCTTCGATTAATAATGCTCAGTGTGCAGTTCTTGGACTACGAAGCAACTAGGTATTTGCGGAATTCAGTGGAGTTCAAGAGTGTTGTGGAAGAACTTGGACTGAGCTATGCGATGTATTAAAAATCTTGGCTATCACCAATCTGGGTGGGTTTTTCTTTTGAGCAAGGGATCAATCGGGGACAGACTGAGCCAACCCGCCTTAAACGGACACTTCAATAGGAGACGATAATGAAGGTGGTGTTCGATGGAAAGCAAGAGCAAAGACAAGGTAAATCCAGAGAGAAACAGAGTGACGGAGTCATGTCTTGCATTTACACATTGCAAAATTAGAATGTCTTGCAAGACTTGACTCGTAACTTTTCAATTATTTCCAATGTAAAAAAATGCCAACCGAATTTAAAGTAAACAAATTTCTATTTCGCGCCATAGTCTTTGTCTGCATGATTTTCATCGCATACGCGATCCTTATAATTTATTTAGTTTGGCCAATTTCAGAATTTTCAATAGCAAAAGCAGGCACATTTGGTGATAGCTTTGGCGTACTAACATCCCTATTTACGGGACTCGCTTTCGCTGGACTTATCTCAACAATATTTCTTCAACGTGAAGACATTAGATTGAACCGTCGCGAACTTATAGAAACGAGAAAAGAAATCCAATTGCAAAGCCAGACATTTCATCGCCAAAGATTTGAAGATGCCTTCTACCAGATGTTAGCCTTGTATAAAGAAAACCTTAGGGAACTCTCTATTCGCCCGCATGATGGCGACACACATAGAATTTCCGGCATTGAAGCAATACAGTTTCTGATAAAGAAATTCGAGAAGGCATGGGGTCAATGGGGTCAGACTCGATTGATCTTTGCGCTGATTTCCGGCGTCACGAAACAATTGAGAAGCTGAGCCTCACATCACAGCTGGATATAGGAATAAGAAATCTCCACACCTTAGGCAATACACATGGGAAAAACACGATGAAATCAAGTTTTGGAACAAAAATATTACTGATGGCTACATTCCTAACTTGCGCCTTGATAGCCTCCGTTGAGGCGCGGGAGCTGAGTGCCAAAGAACACTTTGAAATAGGAGAAAGGTATCTGAGTCAGGACAGCAGAGTCATAGATGCTACAGCCCCGCAATTTGGAAAGGCCATTGAGCACATCAAAACGGCTATCGCATCAGGACTCAGTTACGAACAAACAGGCAGAGCGAACTTCCTACTCTCCAAATACGCAAGCGACAACCTTAAAGCCGACGAGCGCTTCAAATTGGGACAGTCACTAATCGAAGCGAACCATTATGATTCCGCCGGCTCCACACAAGAGGGTATGGAAGAAGGCATCCGACAAATGAAGGAAGCCATACGTCATAATTGCTCGGACCAGAAGAGGGCCAATGTCATCCTTGCCCATGCCTATGTCCAAATGTTAAATCCCCCTGACCCAGGTTCGGATGCCGGACGAAAACTGATCTCAGAACGCACTGAACTTTTTCGCCGTCTCTATCTTGCTTATCCAGACGATCTTGCAATTCTGGATCTTTATGCCAGCTGGGTTGCCGACGAGAAAGAGAAATTCGTCGTATATAGCCACATAAAGGAACTCGATCCCGGCTTGTCTGCTCCCCGCTACATGTTAGGACTGCTCCTTATCAAGGATGGAAAAATTGACAGCGGCATCAAGGAAATCGGAACATGGATCAGTTTAGAAAAGGCTTCATCGAGCGCGGGGGGTTATTCTCGCGTGGTTGTTGAATATCTGGCTGCACAAAGCTGCGTCTTGCCGGGCGCTGAAATGTGGATGGACAGATTCATGGATATAGGCATGGCGATGGAAAATGGTGACCCCTCAATCCGAGATCAAGGTATCGCAGAGTTCAAAATGGCCAAACAGGAATTCGCTGCTGCACTGAATAATATCCGTTGCAAAGATGCGAACCCTTGATTGATAGAAGCAAATGAATCAATGGGGTGGTGGATTCTAATTCCAAGTGCACCACCGTTTAGAATTTGAGCGGACATGACGAGTAAGTCTGATAGTGTGGGTAGTGCGACCCAACCACACTTCAG
>NCJL01000007.1 GCA_002278935.1 Gallionellales bacterium 39-52-133 | reverse complement strand
AAAAGCTGAATCATCGACCTCGCAAGTGCCTAGGCTATCGGACGCCTCATGAAGTCTTCCAAGAAGCTAAGCGTGGTGCGGTTGCAATGTGAATCCACCGGTCACAAATGAATCAATGGGGTCAGACTCGATTGATTTATAACTATTTGATTATATTCAATAAAATAGAATTAGACTGTGAGTATTCTTAGGTCCTCGGATTACCACCCAGTTCTGTTTTAATCACAATTAAACAAGTTGAGTGGCATCACTCGGTTTCCATCTCCAGATACACGCGGCTGGCATTGCCGCCGCTCAATAGCTCGAAATTTTCCAATTGTTTAAATGCGCTTTGGTCCAGCGTGTTGATCGCGGTTTGCAGATCTTTGTTGTCATCAATCGCCTTGCGCATGTGGCTGCGCAACAGGGAGAGATAGTCGCCGCTCTCGCGTTGTGCTTTGGCCCAGTCGCACACTTTGCCATGTCCTGGAATGACAATTTTCGGTTTGAGTTTGCTGGCAGCCTCGAACGAAGCCAGCCAGTTTTTGCTGTTGCTGACCGGTAACACACCGAGCATGCGGTCGACATAAACAAGGTCGCCGCTGAACAGGGTGCGCGATTTGGGTAGCCAGACGACTGCATCGCCTGGGGTGTGGCCGCCGTGGAAAAATAAGACTTGGATTTCTTCGCCGCCCAGTTGCAGGGTTTCTTTCTGATCAACCAGCTTTTCCGGATAGACAGGCTGTGTACCTTTTATTTTCTCTTTCAGCTCGGTAGTTAGCCCGGCAATTTGCCCGGCGCCGCGCTCTTGCATATCTGCTTTGGCTTTGCTGCTGGCAATGAGTTGCGCGCCTTGCTCCTTGAAGTAGCCGTTGCCCAGCCAGCGGTGATCTTGCCCGCCGGTGTTGATCACATATTTCACCGGCTGCTGCGTGACCTTTTTGATTGCCGCATGTATTGCTTTGGCCGCCAGATAAGTTGATCCGCTATCCACAACGACAACGCCCGCTTTGGTCACAATAAAGCCGGTATTGGCGTTCATGCCTTCGTTTTCATAGGTGCGCATGCCTGTTTCGCCGATAAAGGCATAGACGCCGGGCGATACCTGGATGGGCGAGAGTTGCAGTGCATAAGCCTGTGCAGTGAACAGTGCAAAGATAAGAGCTGCAGCGCGAGTGATTAAGGTGATATTCATAAGCTTCCTCCGGGAAAATATTTTGTGCTATTGAGACTTGCATAAATTATGACACTTTTTAAATCCCCCCTAGCCCCCCTTTTATAAAGTGGGGTAACGGTTAAGTCTCAAGTAAGACTAATTCCCCACTTTAGCCAGAGGCAGGATAACTCCTTGATTTAAAAGGTGAATAATTCATAAATATTCAATAAAATCAGATACTTAGCGTTCTCCGGTTTGCAGGCGCCACAGCGCGGCATAGCTGCCCGCCAGACGGATTAACTCGTCATGCGTGCCGGATTCCACAATGCGACCGCCCTCTAGCACATGGATCAGGTGCGCATAACGCACGGTGGATAAACGATGTGCGATGATCAGGCTGGTGCGCCCCACCACCAGTCGGTCGAGCGAGCGCTGGATCGCCGCTTCGGTTTCATTGTCCACCGCCGAGGTGGCTTCGTCCAGAATCAGGATGGGGGGATTTTTCAGGATCGCGCGCGCCAGTGCCAGCCGCTGGCGTTGCCCGCCGGACAGCTTCATGCCGCGCTCACCCACCTGGGTGTTATAGCCCTGCGGCAGCGCAATAATAAACTCATGCGCTTCGGCAGCTTTGGCTGCGTTGATAATTTCTTCCTGCGAAATGCCATGCGTGCCATAGGCAATGTTCTCTGTGACGCTGGCGTCGGCGAGGAAAGTGTCCTGCGCCACATAGCCGATGGCGCGGCGCAAGTCCTGCAGATTGAGTTCGCCGATATTCTGCCCGTCGAGTTTGATCTGCCCCTGTTGCGGCTCATAGAAGCGCAGCAGCAATTTGATCAGCGTGCTTTTGCCGCCGCCGGTGCTGCCGACAAAAGCCACGCTCTCGCCCGCTGCGATGCGCAGGCTGATGCCGTCGATCGCGGCAGTCTCGTTATCTGCGTAAACAAACTTCACCTGCTCGAATTCCAGCTCGCCGCGCACGCTGCCCAGCGCAAGATGCTTGCCTTCATAGGGAATGGCGATGGGTGTATGCAGCAAATCCATCACGCGCTGGATGGAGGCCATCGAGCGCTGGTAGAGGTCGGTCATTTCGGCCAGACGTGTCAGCGGCCACAATAAACGTTGAGTCAGGTAGACCAGCACCGAATAGCTGCCCACGCCGATTTCACCATTCAGCGCGAGTATGCCGCCATACAGCAGCGTGACGGTAAAGCCAACCAGGATGGCCATGCGTATCACCGGTGTGATGGCGGCAGACCAGCGTATCGCTTCGGCATTGCGGGCGCGATATTCGTTTGAGCCTTTGCGTATATGTTCTGCTTCAAAATCCTCTGCCGTATAGGCCTTGACGGTGGCGATGCCGGAGAGGTTGTTGTTGAACTGCGTTGCCAGCGCGCCGGCCGCTACTCTTACCGCAGTGTAGCGCGGTGCGAGGCGCGATTGAAACCAGAACGCGCCATAGAGGATAAAGGGGATAGGCATTAGCGCGAGAAAGGCGAGCGAGCTGGTGATATAAAAGAACACCGCGCCCACCATCAGCGAGCCGACTAATACCTGGATCAGATCATTGGCGCCGCCGTTGAGGAAGCGCTCCATCTGGTTGATGTCCTCGTTGAGGATGGAGAGCAAATTGCCGGTGCGGTTGCGCTCGAAATACGCCAGCTCCAGCTTCTGCACATGCTGGTAGGCCTCCATGCGCATATCGTGCTGCAGGTTCTGCGCCAGATTGCGCCACTTCAATTCATACAGATATTCGAACAGTGATTCCAGCACCCAGATGATCACCGTGATCAGCGCCAGCAGCAGCAACTGATCTTTCGGTTCGATGATGCCGGCACGAGCAAGAAAGGAAGCCTTCTGGTTAACCACCACATCGACGGCAATGCCGATCAGTATTTCCGGCAGGATGTCGAATAACTTGTTGAGGACCGAGTAGATCGACGCAATGATCACATCGGAGCGATATTGTCGGGTGTAGTTGAAGAGGCGTTTTAAGGGATGCATAGGGTGTTGAAATGGTTAAATTTATTAAAGGCTGCTTTATCCACAGATTACACAGATTCACACAGATTAAAAATAATCAACCCGAAAAAATCTGAAAAAAAATACACTTGTAATCATGCGCCCGCAGCAACTTATTGAGACTTGCATAATTCATGAAACTTTTTAAATCCCCCCTGGCCCCCCTTTGCAAAGTGGGGAACCAGCATTACTTGGGGCCGAGAGTGTTCCTCCCTTTGTTAAAGTGAGGAACCTGCACCCTGAAGCTTTGCAGTTACCCCACTTTGCAAAGGGGGGCTAGGGGGGATTTTTCTGTTCAGTATCGCCTGTTATGAATTATGAAAAGATCAATCATCTGTGTGAATCTGTGAAATCTGTGGACAAGTTTTAAAAGCTTTAAATCTCAAGCGTCATGCATTTGCACGAGCCGCCGGATTTCATGAATTCGGAAACATCGATTTCGATGACGCTGAAATTATAGTGCTTGAGTGCGGCTTTTAATTCAGAGGAAGCACGATACAGAATCACTTCATGCTCCAGGCAAATTGCATTGCAGGCAAAATTGAGGGCATCTTCATCCGATACCCAGATGACTTTTTCCCCCAGTTTATTTTGAAGCAGCGCCGCACTGGCGGCAGAAAACGCGTGTTTATAAGCCAGCGCATAGCCATCCGCAAGCGGGCAGAACGCCGTGTCCAGATGATACCAGCGCGGGTCCACCAGCTCCAGCGCATGGATGCTGACTTGCAGCGCATTGGTGATTTCCGTAACGGCCGCTTCATCGCTTCTTGGGCCTGAGCCTGTCCATAGTTCGCCCGTAGCATCGAACAGCGCATCGCCCGCACCTTCAAAGATCACTCCAGGCGCAAGGCTTTTAAGATGGTAGCCGGCATCGGCAAAGAATTTTGTGTAGTGTTGCGATTCCCCCTGTCTTTCCGTGTGGCGAAAAGTCGAAACAATCACCTCCTGTTTGTGCACCAGGCCGGCATTGGCGGTAAACACCATGTCAGGCAGACCCGTGACAGGTTCTATCAGGCGGATGTGTGATTTTTTGGCAAGGGTATCGTGCAGGGTTTGCCATTGCCTGGCTGCAAGGGCACGGTCTACAAGGCCAATATTTGCGCTCATCCACGGATTAATCACATAGCTCACCTCGAAATAGGCAGGCTCGCACATCATAAAAGTTTTCATTGCCGCTCCCTTTGGAGGTGCAAATATATACCAAACTGGTATTCAGTATTTCATTCAATGGTACGGGTGAAGCGGCAAGAAATTTCCTGGCGGATGATAAAATGCGCAGACGTGAATATGCCCAATGCATAATTACTCTTGATGGCGTGAGCTGTTTATCGGGATATATAAGGAATTAGATTGATTGACGCACTCACACCTCTCCAGCTTGCAGTCAGCGTTGCAATTCTTGCGCTGGCTTTTTTTATCCGCGGCATCGCGGGCTTTGGTTCAGGCTTGATCGCCATCCCCATACTCACCCTGATGCTGCCGCTGTCTGTGGTGGTGCCGGTGATGGTGCTGCTTGATTATATTGCTTCGCTGAGCCATGGCCTGCAAAACCGTACTGACATTCGCTGGCGGGAAATATTGCCCCTGATTCCCTTCAGTGCGGCAGGGGTCGTGATCGCGCTATTTTTTCTGACGCAATCAGATGCCTTGCTGTTAACCAGGGCGTTGGGTGTGTTCATTATTCTGTTTGCGCTTTATACCCTTTCCGGCTATACGCCAAAATCCGGCGCGACCAGGTGGTGGGGTGGTCTGGCAGGATTGTCGGGCGGCATGATAGGCACGCTGTTTGGTACCGGCGGCCCCATGTATGTGACTTACTTCAAGGCCAGGGGGCTGGATAAAGCCGCCTTCCGCACAACCCTGGCGGTGACATTTATAATGGACGGGGCGGGCAGGATAGTCGGCTTTGCAAGTACAGGATTTTTTAACAGGGAGTTTCTTGTGCTGATTGCGATGGCGCTGCCCATAGTGGCCATTTTTATGTATATCGGCGGGCATGTTCATACAAAAATCACCCAGCTGCAATTTCAGCGCGGGATCAGTGTATTGTTGATTCTGAGCGGCACGGTGTTGTTGCTCAAGACGTGATGGTTTAAAGATAATATTGTTTAAAGTTTGACAGGTGTATTCAGGATGAAAAAAGTTTCAGTTTTGTTTTGTTGTATGGGCAATATCTGCCGCTCTCCAACGGCGGAGGCGGTGTTTCGGGCAAAGGTAGAAGAGGCCGGACTTGCGCGGCAAATCTTGATCGACTCGGTTGGTACGCATGATTATCACATTGGCGATCCGCCTGACCTGCGTACCCAGCGTGCAGCCAGCCAGCGTGGCTATGATCTGAGCAGCTTGCGCGGACGCCAGGTTGAAGTGGCCGACTTTACGCGTTTTGATTATGTGCTGGCAATGGATAATGCGAATATGGCCATCTTGTACCGGCTATGCCCGGCGCAGCAACGCGAGCGTCTGGGGCTGTTTCTGGAATATGCCAACAGCCACGGGGAGCGCGAAGTGCCTGACCCCTACTATGGCGGAGAAGACGGTTTTGAACGCGTGCTGGACATGGTCGAGGATGCGGCAGATGGTTTATTGCAGCATATACGGAAGCAGTTAATCGTATAAAATTTTTTCCTGCCTGCATTCTTGCAGTGAAAATTGTCGGTGCAAGGCAGTTACTGGAATCAGGAACAAAAAAAATCCCCGCACAGCGTGAACTGTGCGGGGATTTTTTTTTGAGAGCTTAAGCCTGATTATCTATTGGTGTCTTGGCAGGCGTTTCAACGGGGACCTGATATGTTTCAACAGCCACCTTGTTTGCATCGATCTGATCTTGAGGTATTTCAACAGCGGTGCTGGCTGCTTCAACAGGTTCCTGATGGATTTCAACAGGAGCCTGATAAGTTTCAGCAGAAGCCTGATGCGTTTCAACAGGAGCCTGATAGGTTTCAGCAGGGGTCTGATAAGTTTCAGCAGGGGTCTGATAAGTTTCAGCAGGGGTCTGATGAGCTTCAACAGCAAGGATGTCTGATTCGAGCTGCGCTGGTTGAATTTCAACGGCATACATGGTTGCTTCGACAGGAGCCTGATGCGTTTCGACGCTAGCCGGTATTACTTCAAGCGGTTCCTGATGTGCTTCGATTGCAGTCACGGATGCTTCGGCTACTAGCTGATTCGTCAATACAGCAACGGAGTTTACTACTGCTTGTTCCTGGCTCGGTGCTTCAGTTGCTTCGTTCACACTGACCGGTTCAGGATAAATAATAACAGGTGCTTTTTGCGTTTCGATCTGTACCAGCGGCTCTTTGTTTGCCATGGTGTAAATCTCGCGTGGACGTGCACGTCTGCGCGACTGGTAAGGTGAGCTGCTGGCCGGCGCTGTGTTGCCGGCCTGGGCATTGGGGCTGGTCTCAACCTGTATCAGCCCTGCGTTTGATGTTGTTTCAGCAGTTTGCGCAGTATCAATCGCGCCGGTGGCGAGCGCAACATTGCCGTTGGCTTCACTGAACTGCTGATTGACGCCGACTTCAGTAGTCTGCTGTTCACGACGCTCGCGTTCGCGTTTTCCGCCACGACGGCCACGTTTGCGGCCCTCGTTGCTGCCAGCAGCTTCTGTTGCTTCCGCACGAGCGACAGGCGCGATACTTTCCAGTGCGGGCTTTTCAATGCCGGGACGGGGAGGGCGCTGTTGCTGCTGTTTTTCCTTGCGTGGCTCTTGCGGCTTGGCCTCCTGGCGCGCAGGTTTTTCACCACGCGGAGCCTCGTCCTTGTCGCGGCGCGGCTTGTTGCGCTGGCGATTGCCCTGTTGCTGGCCACCTTCGGGACGATTGCCTTCGCGGCGTGGCTGGTTGTGGCGTGAGGCAGCTGTTGTTTTTACCTGAGGCTCTTCTTCGCCGAGAGATTTGATCCAGGCGAAGAAGTTGCTGAGCATGGAAGGTGCTTTGATGACGATCTGCTTGGGCGCAGGCTGGTTTGGTGTGATGCCTTGAACCGCAGCTTGCGGGCGTTGCACTTTGACATTTTGTGCAGCAGGAGCAGTGCTTTTCTCAACCGGCTTTTCTACCAGTTTGTAGCTCGATTGCAGATGGTCCGCTGTAATGTCGTCATGGCGCAGACGGGTGACGTTGTAGTGCGGCGTCTCCATATGCGGATTGGGAATGATGGTGACGTTTACTTTCAGGCGCGATTCGATCAGGTGAATATCTGAGCGCTTTTCATTCAGCAGGAAGGTGGCGACATTGACCGGTACCTGCACATGTATCGATGCACTGTGATCCTTCATCGCCTCTTCCTGAATGATGCGCAGGATGTGCAGCGCTGAGGAATCTGTACCGCGGATATGGCCTATACCATTGCAGCGCGGGCAGGGTGAATAGCTGGTTTCTTCCAGGCTGGGCTGCAAACGCTGGCGTGACAGTTCAAGCAGGCCAAAGCGCGAAATTTTCGCAGTCTGCACGCGCGCACGGTCGTAGCGCAACGAATCGCGCAGGCGATTTTCAACATCGCGCTGGTTGCGGTTGCTTTCCATGTCGATAAAGTCGATCACGATCAGGCCACCCAGGTCGCGCAGGCGAATCTGGCGTGCAATTTCTTCTGCCGCTTCGAGGTTGGTATTAAAAGCGGTGGTTTCGATGTCGGCGCCACGAGTGGAACGGGCGGAGTTGATATCGATTGCGGTGAGCGCTTCGGTGTGGTCAATCACGATCACGCCGCCGGAGGGCAGGCTGACTTCGCGCGCATGCGCTGATTCGATCTGATGCTCGATCTGGAAGCGAGAAAACAGCGGCACGTCGTCCTGATAGCGCTTGATGCGATTGACGTTGTCCGGCATCACGGTGCTCATGAAGGCCAGCGCCTGTTCGTAGATTTCGTCGGTGTCGATCAGGATTTCGCCGATTTCCGGGTGGAAGTAATCGCGAATCGCACGTACCACCAGGCTGCTTTCCAGATAGATCAGCGAGGGGGCTTTTTCGGTTTTGGAGGCGCCATCTATGGCATCCCACAACTGGGTCAGGTAGTTCAGGTCCCACTGCAATTCTTCCAGTGAGCGTCCGATACCGGCGGTGCGGGCAATAATGCTGGCTCCTTGCGGTACCTGCAGCTGAGCCAGCACATCGCGCAGCTCGCTGCGATCTTCACCCTCGATACGGCGCGATACGCCGCCGCCGCTGGGATTGTTTGGCATCAGCACGATGTAACGGCCAGCCAGGCTGATATAGGTGGTTAACGCTGCGCCCTTGTTGCCGCGCTCGTCTTTCTCGATCTGAACCAGCAGTTCCTGGCCTTCGCGCAGCGCTTCCTTAATGCTGGGGCGACCGCCGCCGTTGCCGGAATTCTGGTAGTAATTGGGGGAAACTTCTTTGAAGGGAAGGAAACCGTGGCGATTGCCGCCGTAATCGACGAAAGCAGCTTCAAGGCTGGGTTCTATGCGGGTGATAACTGCTTTGTATATGTTGCTTTTGCACTGCTGCTTACCTGCGGACTCAATGTCCAGGTCAATTAGTTTTTGACCATCGACAATGGCGACACGGAGTTCTTCCGCTTGTGTCGCATTGAATAACATGCGTTTCATTTTTTGTTCTCTCCCGCGCTCTGACACGGGGAAAGACAAAGCTACACGCGGCTAGCCGCGCGCGAGATTGTTTGTCGTGCTAACAAGTGTTGTAGTTAAATACCAACTAATGCGCAAGGTGTCGTTCCCGATTCTAGCTTGTCTTTTATTATCTAAAGTGCCGCCAGTTTTTATAAGTAGGGGCGGCACGGGCAAATCCATTGGTGCTTTGAGCGCGTAAATCATTTATTATCACTGCTTGTCCCGGTGAGTGACATTAACCGGATTGCGGTTGGAACGGTGCGGCGGCAAATCTGCCTGCTCTGGTCTCACTGTGCCTTTGGACTCACGGGGAATTTTACATCCCGCTTGCCTTTTTATAACACGCGCGCTACGAAGTATATTCAAAATGAATGGTTTAAGCAAAGAATCCGTAACTTGGACCGAAATCGACGAGGGTAGCTGCGACCAGCGTATCGACAATTTCCTGTGTAAACACCTAAAAGGGGTGCCAAAAAGCCATATTTACCGCATTTTGCGCAGTGGCGAGATACGCGTTAACAAGAAGCGCGTGGATCAGACCTACCGGCTCAAAATGGGGGATCAGGTGAGAATTCCGCCGGTTCGTGTAGCCGAACCGCAGCAATCAGACTATGTCCCCCCCGTTGAGTTCCCGATTGTTTATGAGGACGATGCGCTGCTGGCCATCAATAAACCCTCGGGTGTGGCGGTACATGGCGGCAGCGGCGTGAGTTTCGGCGTGATCGAGCAGTTGCGCAGCGCCCGCCCGCAGGCCAAATTTCTGGAACTGGTACACAGGCTGGACCGCGAAACCTCGGGCGTGCTGCTGTTGGCCAAAAAACGTTCTGCCCTTGTTGCGATGCACGAGATTATGCGCGAGGGCAACAGCGACAAGCGCTATTACACGCTGGTGCTAGGCAAGTGGCACAATGTCAAACAGCATGTGAAACTGCCGCTGCACAAATTTGACACGCCGCAGGGCGAAAAACGCGTGATGGTGCGCGAAGACGGCATGGCCTCGCATACTATCTTTACCCTGCAGAAAAGCTGGCCGGAATTTACCCTGCTCGAAGCACAACTCAAAACCGGGCGCACCCACCAGATTCGCGTGCATCTCTCCCATCTCGGCTTTCCGATTGCCGGCGACGACAAATATGGCGATTTTGCGCGCAACAAGGAGTTAATGAAGCAGGGCTTGAAGCGCATGTTTTTGCATGCGCACTCGATTTCGTTCGCGCATCCGCTGAGCGGCGAACCTTTAAGCCTGAGTGCACCATTGCCAGTTGAGTTGCAGGAATTTATTGACAAGCTGGATGGTCATACCCGGCAATCTTAACTTCGTTACCGGGAATCTGGAGAATTTGTAATGCCTCACATCAAAAATGCTGAATCCGCAAAACTGCGTATAGACAAGTGGCTGTGGGCAGCGCGCTTTTTCAAGACACGTTCCCTGGCGATTGCGGCAATCGAATCAGGCAAAGTGGAGATCAATGAAGTGCGGGTCAAACCTGCCAAGTCTCTGGATATTGGAGATTTAATTGCGATACGGCTGGGGCCTTACCAGTTTGTCGTAGAGGTGCTGCTTCTGTCAGACAAGCGAGGTCCCGCACCGCAGGCGCAAAAGCTCTACAAAGAAACGGAGGAAAGTATCAGGCGGCGGGAAGAGCTGGCCTTTGAACGAAAAGCTCAGGCGCAAATTGTGACTCGGGGCGAGGGCAGGCCGACCAAGAAAGACCGGCGCGAAATTGAGCGCTTTAAAAGCGGTGCATGGTGAAAACACATAAAGTGCCTTGATTTAAACGCGCGCTATTTTGGCAGTGCTTTGGCCAGCAGGTTAAATGCGGCGCGGAATATAGACTTTATCAAGGGTTTGTTTTCAATGCTATTGGCCCATCGCGGCCCATGCGCGTAATACCAGCAAATGAATTGCCTGCCCAGCTTGTATTGCGCAAGATGGTTGTCGCGAAACTGGCGGAATGCCAGCACGGTGGGCGCATCATACGAGCCATAACACGCAGTCAGCACAAAGCAGGCTCCCGGTTTGGCAGTCTTGTTATTACGGTTCATTTCATCCTGTGCCATCAGGATTTTGTTTGGAAGGCCTTGGGTTTCCGCTTCATCGGGCTGGATTGTAACGTCGGGGAAGTGGAATGAATAAACCGGTTTGTCCAGAGAGCCATCGCGGTCGGAGTAAACGGCAACGCCGCATATCTTTGAATCGCCAAATTCTTCGGGATCAATTGTATTGGATTGGGTTTCACCTGCTTTCAGAACACCGCCTATTGTGGAGATATGAACAAAGCCGTCTCTTGCCCGTATCAATGCTTTTACCAGAACATGCCAGCTTTGGGTGGAGTGGTTGGTCATGGTGAGATCAACTTCGGTTTTGACGGAGTCTCCCCATTTCCAGAATTTCTTTTTTTGACCTGTGCCGCTTGAATGATAGGAATATACAATTTGGGTGTCGTAGATACTCTTGAACACTGTATTGCAGGCAATAATCCCCATTTCTGCTTCTTTGCTGTTTGAGGAAATGGATGAAAAAAGTGCCCTTGCTTTTTCGCGGTCCCCAAGTTTCAGTGCTTCCTTGGCATTGGCAAGAACAGTTCTCTTTCTTGCGCGGTCGTCTCCCAGCTCGTTCGCGAGTGTCAGATGTTCCTGGGCTTTGATGTTGTTTGGAAGAACAAACTCACCCATTTCATACATTTTTGACAGGTTGTAGTGTGCACGGGGATCGTTATTGTCAGCTGCTTTTTGATACCACTCGTAAGCCTTGCCAAAGTCTCTCTCCATGATGTCGCCCCTGGCATACATATAGCCCAGGTTGAACTGGGCTTTGGTATCCCCATGCTTGGCTAGCTGCAAATAGGTGTCGAATGCCTGCTGCCAATCCGTAAAGACAAATTCCCCAATAGCATAAAGTTCATTGTTTTCAATGGCCTTCTGGATATCATCTTGATTGTTCATGGTTCCCCTGAGAAAGAAGTTGTCGAAATTTTTATTATATTTCCGATGATTCTACTGATAGAAGTCAGGCTAATCCAGAGTAATTTTATGGGAATAAATATGAAGCCGTCAGGAACGGCCTGATTTTTAGAACATCGGCATTGCCTGGAGTTGATTCGGCCATTGCCGGCTCAATACTTGCTGGTATAAATATTGAGCCGGCAATGGCTTGTAAAGCAGGAAGCAAAATTTATCGCTTGAGCTTCGCCAGAAATACCGTTACTTCTTCGCGGTCGTGGTAAAGCTGTTTTGCTTGCAGGCGATATTTAAAGCCTTTTTTATCCAGCACTGCGCGCACACCGGCCAGCGCTTCGCCCAGCGCTTCCACCCGTTTTTTCATGGGCAGTTTGAGGTTGAAAATAGCCCGGGTAGTTGCACCGGTGGCAACCCAGTCGCTGACCAGGGCGGCGACACGGGCAGGTTGCTCGATCATGTCGCATACCAGCCAGTCTACGGGATTTTTCGGGCGGAAGCGGAAGCCATCCTGGCGCAGGTGCTTGACCGACGGATGCTCGGCGACCACACCTTTTAGCGGGCCGTTATCAACGGCCACCACCTGCATGCCGAGCTGCACCAGATGCCAGGTCCAGCCACCGGGCGCCGCACCCAGATCCACCGCATGCATGCCCGGCTTTATCCATTGTGCTTTTTCATCGTCGGATAAAAATACTTCGAAGGCTTCGGCCAGCTTGAGTACAGAACGGCTCGGGGCTTCGTACGGCATTTTCATGCGGATAATACCCATGGCTGCATTGGCGCTGTTGCGAGGCTCACTTGTGCCAATCAAAGCCCGGTTTTTATCGGGAAAAAAGATATGCAGGCGCGGCAGGCTGGCATCATCCAGCAGGCGGCCGCTGGCGCGCAATTTTTCTTCCAGCAGCGGTTGAAAGCGACGGATAAATGCGGACAGGGTTTTGCCCTCGTTGGTATCGGGCGTTTCCAGCCACAGGGTGCCGAATTTTTGCGGCGTGTCGGGAATTGCGGCGAGCAATGGCGTCAAGCGGTCGCGATCCGGCAGATTATTAACTTCCTTGTGCAGCATAATCAGTTGTCGTGCAAAGGTGAGCTGCGCATATTGCAGCCGTGGCTTGCCTTCTATGATGATAAAGCCGCTGTTGGCATCGGCTGTACGGGCTGACGCCTGCGTCTCTTGCAGGCAGTCGCGTTCGAAACCGGGGCGGCAGTAAAGCAGCCATTCTTGAGGTTTTGTTGTTTGTGTGGTGTTCATGGCGCGCAATGCTAGGCAACATGTCAATGCGGGTCAATCATTATTATACATAACGACATAAGTCTACTGCGCGAATGAATGGTTGCGTTGCGCGGTGTTGGTTCTGGCATAACGTGCTACGCACATTAGCCTCCACCGCAACTTCGTTGTCGGAGTCCGGGGTCGCGAAGCGATAAATGTTTATATACATTCCGGCTCCTGCGCGCCGTGCGCCTTACCCTTCATCCGCTCGCTACGACTTATGTCGCTATGTATATTAATACGCTTAATTTATGGATTAATCTTCATGGGAATAGCGTCAGCAGCAAGTCATGGGGGAGTTAATGATAAAATCAGCGTCTGATAATTTTGATAGTGCGAGTATGAGCAAGCGTTACGATTTAATAGTGTTTGACTGGGATGGTACCGTTATGGATTCCACCGCGGTAATTGCCAATTCAATACAGGCTGCAAGCCGTGATCTGGATTTGCCGGTGCCGAGTGACGAGGTTGCGCGTCATGTGATTGGCCTGGGTCTTGATCAGGCTTTGCGCTACGCCGTACCGGACTGCGAGCCCGGTCGGCATGTTGATCTGGTTGCGCGTTACCGCCATCATTTTTTCTCGCAGGAGAATGCGATGCCCCTGTTTGCCGGGGCTGAGCAGCTGATGCAGGAGTTGCGCGACGACGGGTATTACCTTGCGGTGGCGACGGGCAAGAACCGAAATGGCCTGGATCGCGCATTGAAAGCCAGCAATATGGCGCAGTATTTTCACAGTACGCGCACAGCCGATCAGACTGTTTCCAAGCCGGATCCCACCATGCTGCATGAAATCATGGAAGAGCTCGATGTCAGCGCACCGCGCGCATTGATGGTGGGTGACACCACGCATGATTTGCAGATGGCGATTAATGCGGGCGTTGCTTCGCTTGCAATGACGCATGGCGCGCATCCGCCCGAACAGCTGCTGGCCTTGCAGCCGCTGGCTATGCTGGATGATTTTCAGGGCTTGCGTTCATGGTTGAAGAGCAATGCGTGATACCACTGGTGATTTTCCCGGTAAATTAGGAATCAAGGCATCCATGTTTGCTTCAAAATCATTTAAATTATTTAAAGCCGCAGTGTTTGTTGCATTGTTGCTGGCAGCATTAGTGCCTGTTGTCATTGTCACTTTGTCTGAAAAGAATTCCCCCGAATTTGTGTTGAGCCATGATGTGGCTTCGGGCAGTTTTCCCCCTGACATGATGATGGGCTATGCCTGCGAAGATTGTGTTGTGCCCGCGGTACATGGCGCCAGTGTCATCGAGACACTTGATGGCGGCTTGTTTGCCACCTGGTTTGGCGGCAGCCGCGAGGGCGGCAAGGATGTTTTACTGTGGGGTGCCGATTTTTCCACACATAAGCGGAGCTGGAGTACGCCACGCCGAATTGTTGGGCCCGCCGAAACCAGGGCTGCGCTGGGACGTTATATAAAAACAGTGGGTAATTCGGTGCTGGTGCGCGGCGTGCAGAATGAGCTGTGGCTATATTATGTGACAGTGTCGGTGGGGGGGTGGGCAGGCTCTTCACTCAATGTGGTGGTATCGCATGATGAGGGGAAGACCTGGAGTGCCCCCCGTCGCCTGATAACGTCGCCCTTTTTTAATGTCAGTACCCTGAATAAAAGCCCGGCGATACATTACAGCGACGGCAGCATTGGGATGCCGGTATATCACGAATTTATCGGGAAATTTGCCGAGTTGCTGCTGCTGGATAACAAGGGGCAACTGCTGGACAAAGTCCGCATTACTCAGGGACGTCATTCGATACAGCCGCTGATTTTGCCGCTGGATGGCCAGCGGGCTGTGGCACTGATGCGTGACACGGGGCCAAGACCCGGACACGTGCTTTCCAGTCGCAGTCTTGATGCTGGCGCTTCCTGGATGAAAGAAGAAAGACTGGGACTGCCCAATCCCGATTCTGCGGTTGCCGGCCTGCGTCGTCCCGATGGCAGCTTGCTGCTGGTTTTTAACGACACCGAAGCAGGGCGCAGCAGCCTTGCGCTGGCGGTGTCACGCGATGAGGGAAAAAGCTGGAAAACGGTCAGGCATTTTGAACAGGTGAACGACGGCAAGAGTGAGTTTTCCTATCCCTATCTGATCCGCAACAACAACGGCAATATGCATTTGCTGTATACCTGGAATCGAAAGCGCATAAGGCATATTGCCTTCAACGATAACTGGGTGGAAGGAGTTAAACCATGAACATGATGCAGCAGGTGTTGCCCGTTTTGGGACAGGTCTTGTTAATGTCCGTGTTGCTCGCAATGCTTGCGGGAAAGTATGTTCAGGATATTCGTAAACGCTGGTTGATGGTCGCGATTTTGCTGGTGATGGGTTTTTCCATTCCGTTGAACGGCTTGTCAACCGCGCAATGGTTGCGCACTTTGTTGGGTGATTTGAGCGTGATTACGCTGGTGATTTTTGCGAATATTGTAGCGCAGCGACTGTTCGGTCTTGATTTATTGCACCCCGTTGCAAGAAGCAATTTGTTGCGTGGTATTGTTCTGGCGGGTGTGCTGCTTTATCCGCTGGCACTGGGGCTGGGTTCCATTGACTCCTATGCTACGGGTTTTGCGCCTTTGTGGATGGTCTTACTTCTGTGCGCGACTTCTGTTATGGTCTGGTTCAGGGGGCAGCGCGATTTGGCGATTGTGTTGCTGTTGCCCGTTGCAGCCTTTAATCTGAGGCTGCTTGAATCGGCCAATTTATGGGACTATCTGCTCGACCCTGTATTGTTTTTCTATGCCTTGGTGCAGTTGGTGGCGAGTAAAAATTTTGGTCACTTCAAGCTGGACTATTCGGATGCAAAGGTGAAAAATCGATGACACGTATTTGGCGTTTTTCTGCTGGTTTGCTGGTGCTTGTTACAGCGTTGCTGTCAGGCTGCTCAGCAACACAAGTCAAGTCGGTGTGGAAGGAGCCATCCTATTTGGGGCAGCCGCAACGGGTGATGGTGGTTGCTGTCACCAGGGAGCCCATCAATAGAAGAATCTTTGAGGATGAGTTTGTGTTGCAGTTCAAGGCGCGGGGAACGGATGCTATCGCAAGTTATACCGTTCTTCCGGACAGAAGCCAGAATGATCAGGCGGCCATTGCTAAGCTGATGGAACAGCTGGGTGCAGATACGTTGCTTATTTCCAGATTGGTGAGTAAACGTAGTGTGCGGGTTTATTATCCGGCTACTGTTACTTATCGCCCGCGTCACTATTTGCAGTGGCCTGATTATTACAGGCATGGATATGACACGATAGATACGCAGGGCTACATGACCAAATATGAATATGCGCTGATGGAGACTAATCTGTATGACGCGCGAAACGACAATCTGATATGGGCAACCACTACAGAGACCGGTGTTAACAATTTTAACCAGACCCTCATCAAGCCCTATATAGGCACCATCCTGAATATTATGGTTGAGCATGGGATACTGCGAAAGAAATAGTGGCAGCAGTATTGCCGCATGGATCAATGTATTTTTGAAAGTGAAAAATCATGAAATATTTTAAAGCAGCAGTTTTGGCGGCAATGCTGATGTCGGGGACAACGGCGTTTGCGTTTGACGATAACAGGGAAGGCTTTATTCTGGGGCTGGGATTGGGTATCCATAGCTTGAAAAATGACTACAGTCTCAATGGTGCGAGCTATTTGACGGAGTCAAAATCCGGACTTGCAACCTCTTTCAAGATTGGTGCCGGCATTACCAATCAGTTTGCGCTTTATTTTGTGCGCAATGCTTCCTGGTTTAATACTACTTACGCGTCCAGAGAAGTGCATGCTGTGGCGGGTATAAGCGGCATAGGCGCGACTTACTTTCTGGAACCTGCTGCTCCCTCTGTTTATGTGCTTGGCGCGGTTGGCGGCGGGGACTATGCAATTCCGCTGGAAAGCAACTTTACGACCAGAACGGGCGGCGCCGTCATGTTGGGCGGTGGTTACGAGTTCGACAAGAATGTGATGTTTGAAATCACGCTATTGGCAGCGGGTGTGGCTGAGCCGGCAAACGCGCAGGCAAAAACGCAGTCTTCAGCACTACAATTTACAATTAACTACATGTTCTATTAATCAGATTCTTCTTGTGCAGGCTGTTTAATGCTGACTTGTGCGGCTTGCAGATATTTTTTAATATATTCAATATAATCAGTTAGTTGTTATTTTAAACTTACACTTGGACACCTTGTTCAGATAGCGACAGAAATGGCCATCCACCATAGAGAAATTCATCGTATAGGCAGCGTCGCGTGGTTACGCGCCGCTGTATTGGGGGCGAACGACGGTATTGTTTCAACGGCGAGCCTGGTGATAGGCGTGGCTGCTGCGCATGCCGCACATGCGGATGTGATGGTAGCAGGAGTAGCCGGACTGGTTGCGGGAGCCATGTCGATGGCCGCGGGTGAATATGTGTCGGTGTGCTCACAGGCAGATACTGAAAAAGCGGATATTGAAAGAGAGCGCAATGAGCTGGCCACCGATTATGCGGGAGAAACTAAAGAGTTAACCGGTATCTACGTGAAGCGGGGACTGTCCCCCGACTTGGCCCGGCAGGTTGCTACGCAGTTGATGGAGCATGATGCACTGGGTGCGCATGCACGCGACGAGCTGGGGATCACGGAAGCCATGAGCGCACGGCCGCTGTTGGCGGCGCTTGCATCGGCAGCCAGTTTTTCGGTGGGAGCCGCATTGCCGTTAATGGTTGCCTATATGGCCGCAGAGAACAATCTTATTGTGCTTGTTGCAGTGACTTCCCTGTTTTTTCTCGCATTGCTGGGCGCACTGGCCGCGCGAGCGGGTGGAGCTGGTGTGCTTGCTGGCGCGATGCGCGTCACGTTTTGGGGAATGATGGCAATGGCTGCAACCGCTGCGGTGGGCGCTTTGTTTGGCACCGCCATGTAAACCCTGGCCACAAATAAAAAAAGCCAGCGCAAGCTGGCCTTTTTATTTGTGGCTAGTGTTTTACACCCTGCAGCAGCAATTCCTGGCGGAACAGCAGATCCATGCGGCGTTCCTGCAGTACCGGCGCGATGTCCTTTTCAGGCATGCGATTGCGCAGGGTGAGGCGTTTCCCAAGTACTTTCCACGGCCCGAAGTTGCTTTGTTCAGGCGGGTAATGCGCAATCACCAGGTTGCCTTCCGCTAACAGGCGTTCGCGGGTGGCCTCATCGTCATAGTCATAATTGCGTATCTGCGCACCCGGTAGCAGGAAGTGATAGTGCTCAAACTGCGACTTGAAATTGGTGGGAACATAGACCGTCTTGCCTGCTGCCGAGCTGATCGCCTGCGCGTCGTAGCGACCGAGTGTGCCTTCAAACGGTGCCATTACGCTGGCCAGTGACAGGAAGGCCAGAAAGATGAGTGCCATCAATAAACGCGGTGCCCACTTGTTATAAGCCAGCGACAGTATCGCAAGTGCAAGGCCGCTGAATGGCACCAGATAATGCCAGGGCGCATAAGCGCCAGCCGGCAGTACCTTCTGCCCGATGGGTAGCATCAGATAAATCAGCCCGGCAAAGACGGCCAATAGCGGCAACACAAATAAATAGAACCAGACGCGCGGAATCTCGCGCCAGTGCATGCCAAGTATGACTGCAGCAGCTGGCATGGTGGCCATCACGTAGCTATCCTGGCGTTGTGCCGGTACGGTGAAGACGATGATAAATGCGAGTATCCAGATCCAGAGGGACTGTTCTTCATGCTTGAGTGCAGGCCAGTTTTTCAGGCTGACGACGCATACATATAGCAGCGGCAACGCGAGGAATCCGGCATTGCGGAAGATGCCCAGCCAAACCTGGAACACCGGGTAAGGGCCGGAAAAAAAGTTTTTCCAGTAGCCGTCGGTATTGAGTTTGGATATGTTTTCTCCCAGCAGGAATTCGCGGTAGATCGCGCCAGGATCGGGATCGATCACAAACCACAGGCCAAACACCGCAAGTACCGTGACGGTAAATACCGTTAAACGCGGCGCATCGTGTTTAAAAAATTCGACCAGGCTCCACTGCCGCTGCCATAGCAGGTAAATGGTGAAGGCCAAACCTACCGGCGCAAGCAGGAAAATCGAGCGTACCCAGGCTGCGAGTCCGACCAGTACCCCAAGTCCTATCCAGAAAGTATAGTTGCGGCTAAAGCTGCGCTCCCTGTACAGCAGGAACAAAAAGTAACTCAGGGACAGGAAAAAAACCTCGGGCAGATTGGTGATGAAGGGCCGTCCGTGATGGAACACGGAAGTAAAAGCCAAAAATGCCACGCCGGCGATGGCTGCGCTTTCAGTATCTCTGGTGATGCTCCTGCTGACCCAGAACACCAGCAGCGCGGTCAGAAAAGTGTAACCCACGATGGGCAGGCGAAAACGCCACAGTTCCCAGTCCTGCCCCCAGTTGCTGGCCACCAGTCCTTGCCAGAAAAGTAACGGTGGCTTGGTCACGCCCAGACCCTGGGCGGGTTGCAGCGGCAGCCAATGTCCGGTGGCTGCGGTGAGGCGGGTAATCTGCAAATAGGGACCCTCGTCACCGGTGGATGGAATATGCATACCGCCCAGAGCGTAGAGATAGGCTAAAACGCCAAGAGCGGCAACCGCCCACCACCAGGTTAAACGTAGTTTCATAGAAAGCGCCTGTATTAGTAACGAGGTGTTGACAAAGTAATGCTTTTAATATAAGTGCTTGATTATATTCAATATTTTATCAGAAATGGCTGGGCAGGCGTTTGCTTAAATCATTTCATCCGCACGGCCGCGCATTTCATTCAGCAATTTATTACCGCGCTCAATATCTGCTGCGCTGGTGATCGCCTTTACATAGCTTTCCCATTCGTCCAGCTCGTCTTCGTCCTCATCATGGGTGCCGTGCAGTCGTGCCCACTGTGTCCATGCATAAACCTGCGCGGTATCTTCGCTGATACCCAGGCCGTGATCGAATTTTTTTGCCATGCATATCGCGGCCAGAATGCTGCCATTCAGCGCGGCATTCTCAATTTCTTCCTGGTATTCGGCAAGTTTATCTACCGATGCAAGATGCCCTTCAATCGCCGCAACCGTATGCAACTCTGCTGCGGCAACATGATTTTGCGCGACGCCGCGTCCCTGCTGGTACATATTGCCAAGCTGGCACAGGGCTTCAAGGTCGCCCTGCGCCGCCGCCGCATGTAACCAGCGCGCCGCCTCTTCATCGCTTTGCCTGACACCGTTCCCCAGCAGGTACAGCATGGCGAGGTTGAACTGCGCATGCATCTGTTCCTGCTCGGCGGCTTTCTGGTACCAGAAGACCGCCTCAACCGGATTTTTTTCTGTTCCCATGCCGGCGAGATACATTGCGCCCAGATTGTTTTGTGCATCGGCCAGTCCCAGCTCGGCTGCTGCGCGATACCAGCGCAGCGCTTCACTCATATTTTCGGGCACGCCGGTGCCGGTTCTGTAAGCTTCGGCAAGTTCGTATTGCGCGTCAGCGTCATTTTTTGCTGCCAGCTGGAGCAGTGCTTGAATTGAATTGGGCATGAGGGATATTTTCAGGATTTCTTACTTAAAAGGGGTGGTTTTGATATGCCTGATGCTAAATGGCCGCTGCATTTTACTATGATGTTGCAGCAAAGGCGAAGCCGGGCGCATGATAGGCGGTTATAATTTTAGGAGTCAAAATCTGAGGATCAAAGTATATGCGGAGCAAGACGTGAGCAGTTTTCCCGAAGAATGGATGGCTTTCTGCGGACTGAAGCAGCAGGAAATTCCCGTGATCAACGGCGAGGCTTATCCTCCGCCAGAGGAGCGTTACCGCGCGCTTGAGCTGCTTGCGCCGGATGAAGTTAATGTCATTATCCTGGGGCAAGATCCCTACCACGGGGCAGGCGAGGCGCATGGCCTGGCTTTTTCCGTGCCGCAGGGCGTTAAAATTCCGCCTTCCCTGCGCAATATATTTCGCGAACTTGCGGATGACATCAATGTGCCTGTGCCCGCATCAACGGATCTCACGCGCTGGGCCAGACAAGGAGTGTTGCTGTTGAACACTGCATTGACTGTTGCACCCGGCAGTCCGGGATCGCATGCCAATAATGGCTGGAAAAGGGTCACCGATGCAATCATCTCGGCGCTGGCAAATTCGGACAAGCCCAGAGTTTTTGTCTTGTGGGGCAAGCATGCGCAGGGCAAGCGGGCGCTGATTCCAGTCAACAAGGGGCATCTCGTACTGGAATCTGCCCATCCATCGCCCCTCTCGGTTTACAGGGGATTTATTGGCAGCCGTCCGTTTTCCCAAATTAACAGCTGGCTGGCCAAACAGGGCAGAGCAGAAATTGATTGGCGCTAGAGCATAATTCTTAAACAACGGAATTAAATTCTGGAGGATAAAATAAAAAGGCGACCTGTCTCCAGGCCGCCTTTTTCAGTTTCGCTCCGTCAGGAGCAAAGACTTTTATTTACTTCTTTTTCTTCATGCCGGCAACAGCGTCTTTCAGCTTGCTGCCAACTTTGAATTTAGCAACTTTCTTTGCTGGAATTTTCAATTCTTTGCCAGTGGCTGGGTTGCGGCCAATGCGTGCTGCACGTGCTTCTACTGCAAAAGTACCAAAACCGATCAATTGAACGTTTTCGCCTTTTACCAATGAAGTTTGAACAGCAGCCATCAGCGCGTTCAGTGTTTCTTCAACATTGGTTTTTGTTTGTTTTGTGGACTTTGCTACTGCTTCAATCAGTTCTGCCTTGTTCATCTTGTTGACTCCCTTGTGGTTGAAAATTAAACGACGCTGCACTCTATCAAGACATTGGAGGAAATACAAGAAGGTGTTTGAATTTTTTTTACAGGGTTCGCTTCGCGATTGGCTGAAGCTGCTTGAGCCGTCAAAAATTTTCTGGGCATATATTGCTGCTTTGCTTTATTTTGACTGTTGTAAGGTGGCAGTAAGGATCACGCAAGCCCCTGATAGCAAGCGTGGAAGCTGTCAAATCCAGGGGGTTTTACAGATGCGGTGTATCGAAATCCGGCCTGGTGAATTGCATAAGTAGCTATTACTTTCGGCCTATAGACTGGGATTTGTTCTATATGAGACACTCTGGCTCGCTCAGGCATTTATCAAGTGATTTGCATCGGGAGTAAGCACGTTGCTTGGTTGCCCGGATTTTAAATTCAATTGATTTGGCACATCCTAAAATAATAATTCAGGGAGTTTTAATCATAATGATGACTGCAATTTTTCAAAAAATATCGCAGGGATTACGCGCTGTGGCGCGTTTTTTTATGCAAATTGTGCTGATTCTGCGGATTTTTTGGCGAATTATGCGCTGGTCGGTACGCGCGCTGTTCGGTAGCCTGAGCTACCAGGGGCCGGCCTGGGTGGGAATGGGCATACGCGCTTTGCGCGATGGGTTTCGTTATATTTATGAGCGGATAAGGAAACTGGCTGCTGCCAATCCGAAGCGGGCAAAGCAGATCGGTGCCGGGCTGATAGCGGCCGCAATCGCGGCGACAGGTTTGTATATCTGGTATGAATCTCTACCGAAGCCCGTTGAAGCAAGCTTCTATGTCAATAATCCGCAACGTACCCGAATTGAAGATCCCAAGGCCAAGCCAGACCCGCTGACGGTTGTTTTCAGCCGCTCGGTTGCTCCGATAGACCGCATAGGTAAAGAAATTGCCGCCGGAGTTGCGTTATCTCCTGAGCTTGAAGGTTCCTGGCGCTGGGTGGATGACCAGCGTTTGCGCTTTACGCCAAAGTACGATTGGCCAATAGGCGTGGAATATAAGGTCGATTTTGAACGCAGCCTGATTGCCGAACATATCGCACTGGATAAATACAGTGCGAGTTTTGGCACCGCCGCGTTTGAGGTTAATGTGAGCGAGGTGCAGTTTTACCAGGATCCGGTTGATCCCACTGCCAAAAAAGTGGTGGCAACGGTTAATTTTTCACATCCGGTCGACACCGGGGATTTCGAAAAGCGCATCAAGCTGCGCCAGGAAGGTAAAAGCAGCGGATTTTTTGGGATTGGTGCGGAAGAAACAAAGTTTCGCGTCAGCTACGACAAGCTCAGGCTGAATGCCTATATACACTCTGAACCGCTGCCCATTCCGGCTAAAGATCTGCGCCTGGATTTGACCGTGGATTCGGGTTCGCGCGCAGCTCAGGGTGGAAACCCCAGCCGTAATACCACGTCCAGAGTCATCGCCATTCCCGGACTGTACAGCTTGAAAGTGCAGGATCTCAGTTTGTCCCAGGTTGAAAATGACCAGATGGAACCGGACCGGGTGGTCGTGCTTAATTTCAGTACCGATGTCCCGGAGAAGGAGACGCGCGAGAAACTGCAGGCCTGGCTGTTACCCGTCTATCATCCGGATACAGCGGAAAAAGACCGCAAACATCCACATTATTGGGATGTGCAGCATATAGACGCGAAAATTCTGCAGCTTTCAGAAGTGCTCAGGCTGGATGCAATTGCTTCGGAACGCGACAGTACTGAAACGCACAGTTTTAAATTCAAAGCCGATGCCGGTCGCCAGGTTTATCTCAAGATAAGCAAAGGAGTGAAATCCGGCGGTGGCTATCTGCTGGCCAAGGATGTGGACCGTACGATCCGTGTCCAGCCTTTTCCCAAGCAGTTGCGCATTATGGCCAGCGGTTCCCTGCTGGCGATGTCCGGCGAGAAAAAATTGCCGGTGCTGGCGCGCGACGTAGCGGCAATGCAGATTGAGATAGGCCGGTTGTTGCCGCAACAATTGCAACATCTGGTCAGCATGACCGAGGGATCATTCTCACGGCCCGATTTTGCCTATAACTTTAACGAGAGCAATCTGACCGAACGTTACACTGAAGTGGTGGAGTTTCCGGGTGGTGTTGAGGGCAGGCCGCAATACTCTGCAGTGGATTTTGGCCGTTACCTGTCTGCGGAAGGCGGGCGTCGTGGCATATTTTTCCTGAAAATCGAGCCATACGACACCAAAAACAAACGTGTCACCGGCGGTGCAGACAAGCGACTGGTGGTGGTGACTGACCTGGGCATACTGGTGAAGAAAAATCTGGATGGCAGCCAGGATGTGTTTGTTCAATCCATACATAGCGGTCATCCGGTGGCCAATGCAACGGTTGAGGTGATAGGCAAGAACGGCTTGCCGGTTGTGTCAAAAGTGACGGACGCTGCGGGACGCACGCTCATTCCCGATCTGAAGGGTTTTGAACGGGAGCGCGAGCCGGTTGTTTATATGGTGCGACAAGGCGGTGATACCTCGTTCCTGCCGGTATCAGGCAGGGACCGCATGCTTAATTTTTCGCGCTTTGATGTGGGCGGTGTGTCGAATGCCGCAGACAGCGGAAAATTGTCCGCCTACCTGTTTTCGGATCGCGGCATCTATCGTCCCGGTGATGAAATACGAGTGGGCATGATTGTAAAGAGTGCCGACTGGGGCAAACACCTGGCCGGTATACCGCTTGAAGTAGAGGTCACCGATCCGCGCGGCCTGGTGGTGAAAAAGGAGAAGCTCAAGCTTTCCAGCGCGGGTTTTGAAGAGCTGAAATTCAGCACGCAGGATAGCTCTCCGACGGGCGACTACAACATCCAGCTTTATATAGTGAAAGATGGGCTGCCATCCAACCAGATCGGCTCCGTGTCGGTGAAGGTGCAGGAATTTCTGCCGGATCGCATGAAAATCACCACGCGTTTGTCAGCGGAAGCGCTGGAGGGCTGGGTATCACCGCAGGACTTGAAAGCCAGGGTCACACTGCAAAACCTGTTTGGCACGCCGGCAGAAAATCGCCGTGTCAGGGCCAGCATGACTTTGACGCCATCATTCCCTGTGTTTGGCAGCCATCGCGGCTATCAGTTCTATGACCCGCTGCGCGCGAAGGATGAGGTAAACGAGCCGCTGGCCGAGACCACGACCAACGAAAAAGGCGAAGCCGAGTTTGATCTCAATCTCACCCGCTTTGACCGGGCGACCTATCGCGTTCATGTGATTGCGCAGGGCTATGAGGCCGAAGGCGGGCGCAGCGTAAGCGGCGAGGTATCCACGCTCGTTTCCAGCATGCCATATCTGGTTGGCTGGAAAGCGGATGGCGATCTGTCTTATGTTGCCCGTGAAGCGGAACGCGTGGTCGATCTGATTGCGGTGGATTCCAAAGCGCAGCGTATCGCGGTGAAAGATTTGACACTGGTGCAGATTGAACGCAAATATGTATCGGTGCTGACGCGCCAGAGTAACGGCACGTTCCGCTATGAATCGCGCCCCAAGGAAGTGCAGCTCAGTGAAAAGCCGTTTGCACTGGTTGCCAAAGGGAATGCCTTGGCGCTGGCAACAGACACGCCCGGCAGCTTTGCCTATCAGTTGCGCAACAAAGACGGACAGGTGGTGACGCGTATCGAATATAGCGTGGCTGGCAAGGGCAATCTCAGCCGTTCGCTGGATCGCAATGCGGAGTTGCAGATCACCCTGAGCAAAAAGGATTACAAGCCGGGTGAAGATATTGAGTTGCAGATACGCGCGCCTTACACCGGAGCCGGTCTGATCACGATAGAACGTGACCGTGTCTACAACCATGTCTGGTTCAAAACCAGTACCACCAGCTCAACCCAGCGCATACGCCTGCCACAGGGTCTGGAAGGTAATGGCTATGTGAGCGTGGCGTTTATACGCGATCCTTCTTCCGAAGAGATATATATGAGTCCGCTGTCTTATGGCGTGCAGCCGTTTTCGGTCAATCTGGATAGCCGCAAGAATCAGATTAGCCTGCGCGCACCGGACCTGGTCAAGCCAGGTGATAGTGTGAAGCTGGGTTATAAAACGGAGCGGCCTTCAAGAATTGTGGTGTTCGCAGTGGACGAGGGGATTTTGCAGGTGGCACGCTACAAGACGGCTGATCCACTGGGTTATTTCTTCCAGAAGCGTGTGCTGGATGTGAGAACACAACAGATCCTCGATCTGATTCTGCCGGAATACAGGCAGCTGATGGCCGGTGCTGCACCCGGCGGTGATGCTGAAGGCGCATTGGGGAAAAATCTTAATCCGTTCAAGCGCAAACGTGACAAACCGGTTGCTTACTGGTCCGGCATTATCGACAGCGGGCCGGAGATGCGCGAGCTGAACTGGACCGTGCCGGATTACTTCAACGGTTCATTGCGCCTGATGGCGGTTGCGGTGTCGGATGATGCACTCGGCGTATTCGAGAAGAAGCTGCTGGTGCGCGGTGATATCGTGCTGTCGCCCAACGCGCCCACCACCGTTACACCCGGTGATGAGTTCGATGTGAGTGTGGGTGTTGCCAATAACCTGATTGGTTCGGGCGCGAATGCCAATGTCAAAATAAGCCTCAAACCTTCAGCGCATCTGGAGGTAATCGGTGCAAGCCAGGCCGAGCTCAAGGTGGGCGAGATGCGCGAAGGTTCGGTGGTCTTCCGTGTACGTGCCAAAGATAATCTGGGGTCGGCGACACTGGCGTTTAGTGCCAGTTTGAATTCCGCAAGCGGCCGCATCTCGACTGATTTGAGCGTGCGTCCGGCCATGCCGCTTATGACCAAGCTGCAGCTGGGCATGGTCAGCAACGGCAAGGAAAAAGTCAGTGTGACACGCGAGCTCTATCCGCACTATCGCAAGCTGGATGCCAGTCTGTCGCATCTGCCGCTGGGTCTGACACACGGGCTGGTCGCCTATCTGGGCGGCTTTAACTATTCCTGTACCGAACAGCTGGTGAGCCAGGGCATACCGGCGCTGATACTGGGAGAACGCCCGGAGTTTGGCTATACCAAATCCACTCAGGGCAAGACGCTGGCGGATCTGGTCGGTATTCTGCGCAGCCGCCAGAATGCCGAGGGAGGCTTCGGTCTGTGGGCCGCCAATCATCATGTGGTCGAGTATGTGTCGGTTTATGCTCAGCACTTTATTCTGGAAGGAAAAGAGCGCGGTCATCCGATAGCGCCCGACATGCTGCAACACGGCAACGCCTACCTGCGTCTGCTGGCCGCCAGCGAAGGCAATAGCCTGGCAGACGAACGTGCGCGTGCTTATGCGATATATCTGCTGACACGCCAGGGGGAAGTCACCGCCAATCTGGTGGCTACCCTGCAAAAACGTGTGGAAGAGCGCTATGCCAAGGAGTGGGAGCAGGATCTGACCGCGGCCTATCTCGCCGCCTCTTACCAGTTGATGAAGCAGGGCGGACTGGCGGAACGCATGTTTGGCAAAGTAAAAGTGGGAACGCAGAAAGCCTACTCGCCTTACTACGACAGCATGAGCCGGGATGCGCAGCTTGTTTATCTCACTGCAAAACACTTCCCGCAACGCATGAAAGAGGTGCAGGCAGACTCGCTGGCCGCGCTGGTCAAGCCGATGCAAAAGGGTATGTACAACACCTTCTCCTCGGCTTACACCATTCTGGCGCTGGATGCGGTAGCTACGCTGGCCGAGAAGCAGCCGGGCCAGACTTTGGCACTCTCTGAAATTCTGCGCGATAACAAGTCCAGGCCGCTGGTGCTGCCGCCCGGCCTGCTGCCTAAAGTTGCGTTTTCCAGCGAAGCGGCGCAATTGCAGTTTGCAAATAGCTCAAATCTGGCCGCGTATTACGTGGTGAATGAATCCGGTTTCGATCGTAAATTGCCGGAAAAAGTGATTAAAAGCGGGCTGGAAATTCTGCGTGAATTTACCGATCTTGCAGGCAAGCCAGTGAAGGCGGTGAAGCTGGGGCAGGAGTTGCAGGTGCATCTGCGCTTCCGCGCCATTGATCGTCAAACTATTCATGACGTGGCACTGGTCGATTTGTTCCCCGGCGGCTTTGAAGTTGTGCTTGAGCCCAAGGCAGAAGCGACGCGGCCGCTATATAACGACAGAAGCGATATGTCCGATGAGTATGCAGAAGGTGAAGAAGAAGGCGACGGGGATGGTGAGGGCGAGTACATGGCACGCGGCAGAGCGGATACGGTTTCAGACTGGTCTTCACCGCTGGGTACTTCTCATTCCGGGTGGCAACCCGATTACGCCGATGTAAGGGAAGATCGCGTGGTGATTTACGGCAGCGTGGGCAGCGATGCGCAGGAGTTCGTTTACCGCATCCGTGCCACCAATGCAGGAACCTTCGTGGTACCACCGGCATTTGGCGAGTCGATGTATGAACGCGATGTGCAGGCGCGCTCGTTGTCGGACAAGCTCACCGTGGAGAAATAGCATCCCGGTGCGAAAATATTGGACTATCGTGCTTGAGTGGCTGGTGATCGTATTGGCCGGGGTGGTAACTGGGCGCAGACGCTGGCTGTATGCGGTATTTATGCTGCTTGTGTGTGGCATGCTTGCTGCACGCTGGTTGCCGAAACCTTCGCTGGCCACTTATGCGCCCTCGTCCACTGCTATTTATGCTGCCAATGGGCGCTTGTTGCGTCTGGCGTTGTCGCCCGACGAACGCTATCGCCTATGGTTGCCCCTGGAGCAGATTTCTCCGCAACTGCTTGAAGCCTTCCTGCTGAAGGAAGATCAATATTTTTACTGGCATCCCGGGGTCAACCCCGCTGCTTTGCTGCGTGCAACTCTGCACAGTATCGGCGGCGACAAGCAGGGGGCTTCTACCATCAGCATGCAAACGGCGCGATTGATCTATCGTATCAACAGTCGCAGCGTCGGTGGAAAGCTGCGGCAGATTGCGCGCGCGCTTCAGCTGGAACTGATGTATTCCAAGCACGACATTCTGGAGGCATATTTAAATCTGGTACCTTATGGCGGAAATATCGAAGGGGTGGCCGCGGCCAGCCTGATTCATTTTGGCAAGCGTGCGGATAATTTAAGCCTGCCTGAAGTGCTTGCTCTCGCAGTGATACCGCAAGCGCCGACTCATCGCGGATCATCCGTGCAGGCATCACCCAGTCTGCTGGCAGCGCGTGAGCGCCTTTTTGAACTATGGTGCAAGGAACATCCTGAAGCAGGAGAAATGGCGGGTCTGCTGGCACTGCCGCTCAAGTTAAACGGTCCGTCCAGTCTGCCGTTTGCAGCGCCGCATGTAACGACAATGCTGCTGGCAAATAACGCTTATCCGGGTGCGCTGGTAAACAGTGAAATTAATAGCAGTATTGATTTTCAACTGCAACGAACACTGGAGCGACAGATGCAGCGTTATCTGGCCCAGGTCGGGCGCACAGGCATCAATAATGCCGCTGCCATGTTGCTGGATTACCGTTCCATGGAGGTGAAAGCCGTGTTGGGCTCGGCTGATTTTTTTAACAATGCGATTGCGGGTCAGGTGAATGGCACGCTGGCCAAGCGTTCACCGGGTTCAGCGCTTAAGCCGTTTATTTATGCGCTGGCGGCTGATCAGGGTTTGATACACCCAGGTTCAATCTTGAAGGATACGCCAACCAATTTTGGCGCTTTTAACCCGGAAAATTTTGACGGTGGCTTTGTTGGCCCGATCACCGCCACCGATGCACTCATACGCAGCCGCAATGTGCCTGCAGTGTCACTGATGTCACGCCTGTCCAGGCCAAATTTATATGATTTGCTGAAAGAGTCCGGGGTCAGCCGCTTGTCCAGCGAGTCTCATTACGGCCTGGCATTGGCCCTGGGCGGCGGCGAGGTCACGATGGAGGAAATGGTCAGCATGTATGCGATGCTTGCCAATCGCGGTGTCATGCAGCCGCTGCATTACCGCAGCCTGCATGACAATGTAGCCGCTGTGCGCCTGTTGTCGGAAGAAGCCAGCTATATGGTGCTGGATATGCTGCAGCAAAACCCCCGCCCGGATGGTATCAATGGTGCCAGATCAGGTTTGCGCGCTGCGTGGAAAACCGGTACCTCCTGGGGCTTTCGTGACGCATGGTCGGTGGGGATATTCGGTCCTTATGTATTGGCAGTCTGGGTGGGGAATTTCGACGGGGAGGGGAATCCTGCGTTTATTGGCGTTCAGGCTGCCGCTCCTTTATTTTTTCGTATGGTTGATGCCGTGCAAGCCAGTCAGCCCAATCTGGCAGAGCCGGCTTTCGCTGACCCGGCCAATCTGATTCAAGTTGAGGTATGTGCAGCATCGGGCGATCTGCCCAATATATATTGCCCTTTGCGCAGCAAGACACTGTTTATCGCCGGCAAATCGCCGATACGCGTGAGTGATATACATCGTCCTGTCACGATTGATACCCGAACCGGTAAACAGGCATGCCCTCCTTTTGACAGGAAATATGTTCGGGTCGAGGTGTTTGAGTTCTGGCCTTCGGATATTCAGCGACTTTTTATCAAGGCAGGTTTGCCGCGCCGCCAGCCTCCGGAGTTGCACTGTGGACAAGAGGCATATCAAGGCGTACCTCCCATGATTACTTCGCCTATACGGGGTGTCGAGTATCAGCTGCGTTTAGCACGTATCACACATGAGACCTTGCCTCTGACTGCCAATGCCGCAGCGGATATTCGTAAAATTTACTGGTTTGTAAACGATGCTTTTGTTGGAGACACGCTGCCGGGAAATACGCTGGCATGGAAACCGGGGCGCCCTGGCAAATATCTGGTGCGGGCCGTTGATGATCAGGGGCGAGCGGATGTGAGGGAATTGAATGTGGGCATAAGCAAATAACTTAGAGGCTATTTTATTAGTAGTGGCTAATATTTATGGATGACGATATGGGTACTGAATAACCCAGGGGCATAAGCGATTATGTTCGGGCTATAATGCAAACTTCTGTTTTTTAATACACGAGTAGTTGTAATTAGTTTTATGCGGAGTGCCGCTGCAGTTATGCAATATTTTAGAAAGGGCAGTCGTGGGAATCTTCGATAAAATCCGCTCAACTTTTGGTAATGCTGAACTTGAGTCAGGTATAGACGCCGAGACAGGTGCAGCCGTAAAAGGTGAGCGCAGGCGCAAAAAACGACTAAATGCCAAGGACGATACGCGTGCCCTTATTATCGATGACTCCCCCACCGTTGTGTTTGCGCTGAAAAAAATATTGCGCTCGGCGGGTTTTATCACCATCGAAGCGCTGGACGCGGAGACAGGGTTGAGTCTGGCACGAAGCGACAGCCCTGATCTGATCTTTCTTGACATCATATTGCCCGGGGTGAATGGTTTCGCCGCACTGCGCGCACTTCGCAGGGATCCGTTAACCCAGCATATTCCTGTCATTATGATTAGCGGAAACGAGCAGGCAACAGAGTTATTCTTTGGCAGCCGGATTGGTGCGGATGATTTTATGAAAAAGCCTTTTTCCAGATTTGAAGTTTTTGCCCGTATTGAGCGCTTGCTTGATGCCGATATGATTCCCCGACGAATAAGCAGTGCTGATGAAGATGGCGACAACATATTGCCAGTATAAAATTTCAATTTTAACAAGTGCTTAATTGGCGTGGCAGTATATTATTACTTCCTGATACTCCATATTGAAATCCAATAAATTCTACCTCTCCAGGTGAGACGGCTATCTTAAACCTTGTCAATTAGATGGGGTTTTTGTTATATTGCGAAGGTTGTTCAAATTATATTGTAGTCTGCCAAGGCGCAGGAAGCATGCGTCATAATGTCGCAGTTTTGCTGGGGGTGGTTGGAATAATGCTTTACGTCGCAACGATAAGTCGCGGGTGTTCAGCAAGTAATTTATAACCATTTTGTTAAGTGGTTATGACAGAGTCGCATCAAAATTGTTTTTAAATGTCAAAGTATCTAAATTAACGAGGGGGAGTATGGAATGATGTCCAATCTGATAAAGAAAGTTGGCGGAGGGCTTGCACTGGCGATGTACTCAATGCTTGCTCAAGCTGAGTACGCACTAAATTTGCCACAACCTGCAACTGAAATAGCTCGTCAGATTTTTGACTTGCATACGATCACGATGTGGATCATTGTGGGCATTGCAGTTGTGGTTTACGGCGCAATGTTCTGGTCAATATTGAAACACCGCAAATCTGTTGGTCATAAAGCTGCCAATTTCCACCATAACACTATGGTGGAAATTGTTTGGACTACCATTCCGCTGCTCATTCTGATTGTAATGGCCTATCCGGCAACCAAGTCTGTATTGGCTATGCGTGACACTTCCAATCCGGATATGACCGTAAAAATTACCGGTTATCAATGGAAGTGGGAGTATGACTACCAGCAGGACGGTTTCAAATTCATGAGTGTTCTTTCGACTCCGCGCGAGCAACTGGAGAATTACAACGGGAAATCTGACAAAGGTGAAAACTATTTGCTGGAAGTGGATAATCCTATGGTGGTGCCAGTAGGCAAGAAAGTTCGTGTACTGCTAACTGCCAGTGACGTGATTCACGCCTGGTGGGTGCCGGAGTTTGGCATCAAGCAAGACGCTATACCAGGATTCATCAAGGACAGCTGGTTTAAGGCTGATAAAGCCGGCATATATCGCGGCCAGTGTGCTGAATTGTGTGGCAAGGATCACGGTTATATGCCTATCGTAGTTGAGGTTAAAGAGCAGGCAGACTACGACAAGTGGCTTGCCGAGCAAAAAACCAAAGCTGCTGCTGCATCAAAGGATGCCGGCAAGGTTTATGAGCTGGCCGAGTTGAAATCTATGGGCGAAAAAGTTTATGCGGCCAATTGCGCAGGTTGTCACCAGGCAAAAGGCGAGGGCATGCCTCCAGTATTCCCTGCACTTGATGGTTCCAAGATGGTAAATGGTCCCAAACAGGCACAAATCGATATCGTGATGAACGGTAAGGCTGGAACAGCGATGCCTGCGTTTGGCAATCAAATGTCAGATACAGATATTGCTGCAGTCATCACCTATACGCGCAACGCATGGAGTAACAAAGCCGGCGATGTGACTCAGTCAAGCGAAATCAAAGCGTTAAGAAAATAATTTAGGAGGAATGGATATGGAAGCAGTTCACGAGCACGGCCATGATCATCACCCCAGCGGCTTAATGCGCTGGGTAACAACAACTAACCATAAAGATATTGGTACGCTATACCTCTGGTTTAGCCTGATCATGTTCTTTTTTGCAGGCTCTCTCGCTTTGGGCATTCGTGCCGAGTTATTTCAGCCCGGCCTGCAATTTTTACAGCCACACACTTTTAACCAGTTAACCACGATGCACGGTTTGATCATGGTTTTCGGCGCGATCATGCCAGCTTTTGTTGGTTTCGCTAACTGGCAGGTGCCTTTGATGATAGGTGCACCGGATATGGCTTTGCCACGTATGAACAACTGGAGTTTCTGGTTGTTGCCAGTGGCTGCTATCTTGCTGATAGTGTCATTCTTTGTTCCTGGCGGCGCGGCTGCCGGTGGCTGGACGATGTATCCGCCCCTGTTTATTCAGGGCGGCATCTCGGGTGATATGACCATTCTGGCCGTGCATATTCTGGGTATTTCCTCGATTATGGGCTCGATCAATATCATCACAACTATCATGAATATGCGTGCTCCTGGCATGACATACATGAAGATGCCCTTGTTTGTATGGACATGGTTCATCACTGCTTATCTGCTGGTGGCTGTAATGCCGGTTCTGGCTGGTGCGGTTACCATGTTGCTGACAGATCGTCATTTCGATACGCACTTCTTCAATGCGGCTGGTGGCGGTGACCCAGTAATGTTCCAGCATATCTTCTGGTTCTTCGGTCACCCAGAGGTATACATCATGATTCTGCCTGCGTTCGGCATCGTCTCCACGATTATTCCTACTTTTGCGCGCAAGCCGCTGTTCGGTTATGCATCGATGGTATATGCGACCGCTTCTATTGCGATTCTGTCATTCATCGTATGGGCGCATCACATGTACTCTGTAGGTATGCCTACTGCAGCACAACTGTTCTTTATGTATGCCACGATGCTGATCGCTGTTCCAACCGGCGTTAAGGTGTTCAACTGGCTTGCTACAATGTGGCAGGGTGCAATGACATTTGAAACACCCATGCTGTTTGCAGTCGGTTTCGTTGCCCTGTTCACAATCGGTGGATTCACCGGTGTGGTATTGGCTATCGTGCCAGTGGATATCCAGTTACAGGATACTTACTACGTTGTTGCACACTTCCACTATGTGCTGGTTTCCGGTTCACTGTTCGCACTTTTTGCTGGGGCTTACTACTGGTTGCCAAAGTGGACGGGTCATATGTACAACGAAGCAATGGGCAAGTGGCATTTCTGGTTGTCCGTGATCGGCTTTAACATCACGTTCTTCCCGCAGCATTTCCTGGGATTGGCCGGTATGCCACGCCGTATTCCTGACTATGCATTGCAGTTTGCTGATTTCAACATGATCTCCAGTGTTGGCGGATTCATATTCGGCACAACGCAACTGTTGTTCCTGATTGTTGTTATCAAGTGCATCCGCGGTGGCGCAAGTGCCGGTAACAAACCATGGGAAGGTGCTGATACGCTGGAATGGACTATTCCATCTCCTGCGCCGTATCACACTTTTGCTACTCCGCCTGTCGTTAAGTAAATCCTGACGGCAAGGGCTTTGCCCTTGCTGTATATGGAAAATAAAATGACTCAGGATAATATGCAAAGGAAAAAATATATCACGGCGCTACTGCTTGCTTGTGTTGCGGCTGGATTATTTGTTGCCATGATTATGAGTAAAATGAATTAGCATGACGACAGAGAAGAGCTCCACAAAATACATGGTTGCCAAGCTGTTGTTGCTGGCTGTAGTGATGCTGGCTTTTACTTATGCCATGGTTCCTATTTATAAGGCGGCTTGCGATGCGGGGTGGATTGATGCTACGCGGGATAATTCTGCAAATCCCTACGCAAATGTAAACGCCAATGTTGATACGTCAAACACACAGGTGGACAAGTCACGCTGGATTACAGTTGAATTTGTTGCCAATACTAACGCTAAAATGCCGTGGAATTTCGCGGCCCAGCAAAGTAGCATCAGAATTCATCCTGGTGAAATGACCAATGTTGTCTATGACGTGGTTAACACGACAGATAGGGAAACTGAGGGTGTAGCAGTGCCGAGCTATGGTCCTGCACTAGCCGTCGAGTATTTTAAAAAAGTGGAATGCTTTTGTTTTACCAAGCAAAAGCTTGGTCCTCATGAAAGCAGGGGAATGCCGGTGGTGTTTGTTGTAACTCCTGATTTACCCAAGGATGTGAACACTATCACGCTTTCATATACTTTTTTTGAGGTAAAGAGCTGAGTCCGGAAGCCAGGATTCGGTGTTATTAAAAGCAGGACACTTAAGGTGAAACAATGACGGATAGCAGTGGAAGCAATAAAAAATCAAGCGCGTTGCATGCAATGCGGGCAGTTCTGTGGAGTTTTTTTGGCGTACGTAGCAAAAACGAATACCAGGCAGATATCAATCGCCTGACAATGACTCAAATCATTGTGGCCGGTATTTTCGGTGCCGTATTGTTTGTGATGACGCTTTTGCTTTTGGTTTATTTTGTAACGCGATAGCGGCTTGTTGGGCTGGTAATTTTTTACCAGGCTTAAAGCAAATCAAATTTTTAATAAGGGAGTAGAAACATGAGTGGGAATAAAGACAGTTACTATTTGCCATCACCCTCGTACTGGCCGATTGTAGGCTCGCTTGCCCTGTTGGTTATGGCAACCGGCTTTATCTTGATGCTGAACAAAAGCGGCGCTGGCGGCATGACTTTGCTGGCAGGAGTGGGCATACTGCTTTTCATGATGTACGGCTGGTTTGGCGATGTCATCCGTGAAAGCGAATCCGGCATGTACAACAAACAAGTGGACAAGTCTTTCCGCTTGGGCATGAGCTGGTTTATTTTGTCTGAAGTCGCTTTCTTTGCCGCGTTCTTCGGTGCACTGTTTTATGCACGTATATTGTCAGTGCCATGGTTGGGTTCGGGCGATACGATGGCGCAATTGTGGCCGCAGTTTGTTGCAGCCTGGCCTGGCACTGCAGTCGATGGCCAGCTGGTTAGCGGCCCAGGCGATATGCCGAAATTCACCCCAATGGGGGCATGGGGAATCCCCGCGATCAACACTCTGTTGCTGCTGACTTCAGGTGCAACACTGACCTGGGCGCACTGGGGTTTGATTAAGAATAATCGGTCCCAGCTGGTATGGGGCATGATCATGACGATTGCCCTAGCTATTGCGTTTATTTCGTTGCAAGCATATGAGTATTATCACGCTTACCACGAACTTGGCCTGACTATGGGTGCAGGAATATATGGTGCGACTTTCTTCATGCTGACCGGTTTCCACGGCTTTCACGTGATGCTTGGAACTACCATGCTGGCAGTGATACTTGTTCGTTCAATGAAAGGACATTTCAAGCCTGACGCACACTTTGGTTTTGAGGGTGTGGCTTGGTACTGGCACTTTGTTGACGTAGTTTGGCTGGGCCTGTTTGTATTCGTTTACTGGATCTAAGCTATACAAGGACATTAGTCCTTGTTACGTAGATTTTGAAGTCTGGCTTAATCCGAATAATTTTCTGGAGTAAGCAGACGGTTAGGAATGAAAAGCACCCCATCCCAAGTTTCCCCTTTTTGGCGAGGCTTGAGATGGGGTGTTTTATACTTGATAAAGTGAAAAATCAATCCCGCTGCCATGGTTATTTGAACAGCGGAAGTATCGCAGGCTAATAAGATGTACGAGGTGGTTTGGTTGCCAAATAATCTGATCTTTAAAAGTTAGCCTCGAGCAGGTATGAAGCCCAAGTAAAATCCAAGCATCAGGAACAAAAATAATACGATAGAAAGCGATATGCGAAGAGTTAATGCCTTTGCGGTGCGTTCTCCTTGCCCATTGTCCTTGTAAAGGAAAGTCAATGCGCTAAAGAGGCTTCCTACGATCAGGATGAGCATGACTATTATAAATATTTTTACCAGCATAGTAATTATTCCTTAGATTCAATATTTAATTATGCGACCCTAAAATTGATTATGCAAATATTAAATTATCAATTTCGACCCAGACTGATACCGACTCTGGCAACAATTCTGGTTCTTCCGCTGCTGATTAGTCTGGGACTGTGGCAAGCAAACAAGGCTGTGCAGAAGCAGGATTTGCAGGACATATACGATCAGCGTGGGAAATCCGGCCTCGTGCAAATAGGTTCGGAGCCCATTGATATAAACAGTATTCGCTTTGGAAAAGTGTTTGCGCGCGGATATTTTGAGCCCGAATACCAAATTTTCCTTGATAACCAGATTTATAAAGGTCAGGCGGGTTACCACGTCTTAACTCCGCTGCGTGTTAATGGCGGCAAGATGCGAATTTTGGTAAACCGGGGCTGGGTTCCGGTAGGGGCGGACAGAAATATTTTGCCGGAGATTGAGACGCCAGCAGGAGAAGTTGAGATAACAGGCTATGCACATGATCCGTCAGGCAGGTATCTGGAATTGGCTGGCTCGGAAGCGAAGCAGCAAGCCTGGCAGATTGTCTGGCAAAATCTGAATATAAAACGGTATCAGGAGGTCGTACCATTCTCTATTCATACCTTCATTGTTTTATTGGATCCCGGCAGTTCATCAGGATATGTGCGGGAATGGGCTAGGCCTGATTCGAGAATTGATGTGCATAAGGGATATGCCATCCAGTGGTTTTTAATGTCAATTGCACTGGTTGTCATTTATATAGTGACCAATACCAGAAAAATTTCTTCTGAGGATAATACTAATGCCAAGTAATAAAGATACGCAGAAAGTTTCGAACCGACGCACGCTGATTCTGGTTTTGGCTGTGTTTGTGCTGCCTGCTGTTGTTGCGGTTTTGATGTATGCAAGCGGATGGAAACCTGCTGCTACAGGAAATCACGGTGAACTGATTCAACCGCCACGCTTGATTGAAGATAGAAGCCTGCTTTCCCTTGATGGTAAAGCAGTGAAGTTCAGCGAGCTTCATGGCAAGTGGACGCTGGTATATTTGAATAGCGCTTCGTGCGCTGAAGAGTGCATGAAACAGTTGTTTCTCATGCGGCAAATTCATATTGCCCAGGGCAAGGATCAGGACAGGGTTCAACGTGTATTTATTTTGACAGATGTGAAAGCAGTAGATGCTCTTCCTGAAAAATTGTCAGACTACGCGGAAATGCGTGTCTGGAAGGGGGAAAATCAAGTAATGGACAAACTTGCAACTGACTTTGGAATGGATCTGAAAAATACCGCCGAGCATCGCGCAATATATATGCTTGATCCACAGGGTAACCTGATGATGCGCTACGGGGAGAAAACCGAGCCAGCTGGCATGCGCAAAGATCTGGCGCGTCTGTTAAAGTATTCAAGTGAAAAGTAGTCCTATTGCGCCACAAAAAATTTGATACCTTTAGAGTATGAAAATACTTTTAAGGTGAATGTAACAAGAGTTAATGGGAGTATCGCATGAGTGCCACCATCGTATTGCAACATTGTACCGAGAGCTGCAAAGGCTTTTTTCAGTTAACAAAACCTCGCGTGACTGCACTTATTGTGTTTACTGCGGTCATTGGAACTTTTATGGCTTCACCGGGCATGGTGGCATGGCCATTGCTAATGGCGGTAACAGTCGGTATTGGTATGGTGTCAGGTGCTGCTGCGGCGTTTAATTGTCTGATTGAACAGGAAATAGACGCGCGTATGGCTCGTACACAAGGTCGCCCTTTGCCGACCGGGCGGGTTACCTCAATGGAAACCAGCATCTTTGCCTCAATACTGGGGTTGAGCGGGCTGGCCCTGTTGTATTTCTATGTAAATCCCTTGACGATGTGGCTGACTTTGGCTACTTTTTTCGGTTATGCGGTTATTTACACGGTATTTCTCAAGCCCTCCACTCCTTTGAATATCGTGATAGGCGGTGCATCCGGCGCAATGCCTCCAATTTTGGGTTGGGCCGCGGTAACGAATAGCGTTACACCTGAAGCGATGATACTTTTTCTGATTATTTTTGTATGGACACCACCCCATTTCTGGGCGCTCGCGCTTTATCGCAAAGCTGAGTATGCAAAATCGGGATTGCCGATGCTGCCAATTACTCACGGGGAAGAATTCACCTTGCTTCATATTCTGTTGTATACAATTATTCTTGTTGCGGTAACACTCATACCCTTTGTGATGGGTATGAGCGGAGTAATTTACCTTGTCGGCGCGCTGGTTCTTGGTGCAATTTTCCTTTACTACGCGATCATGCTGTATCGTGGTTATAGCGACGCCCTGGCGCGCAGCACATTCCGCTTTTCAATCAACTATCTTATGTTGTTGTTTGCGATATTGCTGATAGACCATTATGTAAGAATAGATCTCGCTTTTTTATAACAGAATAATTTCGAGACAAAATATAACCTTAAATCGGGATTTGAGTTGATGATGAAATACGCCAGTGCAAAATTATTAATTGTATTTTTCAGTGTGTTGCTCAGCTTTGGATTAACGGGATGCGATAAACAGGCTTCCACACAAAAATTTCACTCTACTGATATCACGGGTGTAGATTTTGGCAAGGATTTTCTGTTAACCGACCATAACGGAAAAAGCAGGACCCTGGCTGACTTTAAAGGCAAGGCAGTGGTCATGTTTTTTGGTTATACCCACTGTCCCGATGTTTGTCCTACTACCATGTCAGACTTGGCGCAGGCGTTTGTTCTTCTGGGCAAGGACGCGGATAAAATACAAGTGCTGTTTGTCACGGTAGACCCTCAGCGCGATACTCAAGATTTGCTTGCCAAATATGTGCCGGCATTCAATCCGGGTTTTTTGGGGCTTTATGGTGATGAAGCGGCAACTGCCAAAGTTGCAAAAGATTTCCGTATCTTTTACCAGAAGCACAAGGGTAAAGACCGCGAGAGTTATGATGTGGATCACTCAGCCGGCACCTATGTCTTTGATCAGTCTGGAAAGCTGCGCCTTTTTATGAGCTATGGTCAGGGCGCGGAAATCATTGCGCAGGACTTGCGTGCAATATTAAACAACTGAACCGGTTTGGCTATCGCTCACGATTAAATTTCGGCTACGTCCGAACCCTCGTTTTGCTGTGGGTCTCATGCTTTATATCAGTCCGCCAGGAAAATCAAAACCCGCAATGTCCAGGATGTTTTTCATCCGCAACACTTAATTGCTTGCTTGTCACCTTGAAGGCGCCAGGAAATCAAGAGTAACCCTTTCGCAATCCATGCGTGACGACAGCATATGCAGCTCCCTCTGTGTGCATGTTATTATTGGGTCATGAACAATCCATCCCAATTTCCCCAGCCTGACTCCCTTCAACGCTTTCTGTTTGAACATGGGCCCGTACGCGGTGAACTGGTCCATCTCGACGAGTCATGGCGCAGCGTGCTGGAGCGGCATGACTACCCTGAGGTTCTGCGTAACATCATGGGCGAGCTTGCGGCCGCTGCGGTGCTGCTAGCGGCAACCTTAAAGTTGCAGGGTTCGCTGGTGCTGCAAATTATGGGCAAGGGAGCAATCAAATTGCTGGTGGTGGAATGCAGCGGCGATATGAAGCTGCGTGCAACGGCGAAGTGGTCCGGCGACTTGTCGCAGGGCAACTTTGCCGAACTGGTGGGCGATGGGCAGTTTGCCATCACGCTTGATCCCAAGGACGGCGGCAAGCCCTATCAGGGTATCGTTGAGCTGGAAGGTGCCAGCGTGGCGGAAGTCATGCAAAACTATATGAGTCATTCCGAGCAGCTCGAAACGCGCTTATGGCTCACTGCGGACGGGCAACAGGCGGCGGGCATGCTGCTGCAAAAACTGCCCCATTCCGCCATGCAGAATCATGAGCATCAGGAAGAAGCGCCGGATGAAGACGCGTGGCGACGCGCGCAGATACTTGCAGACACCCTGAAAGCGGAAGAGCTGTTGCAGCTGCCCGCGATCACCTTGATACAGCGTCTGTATCATGAAGAAGACATACGCCTGTTCGATGCGCAGAGAATTGCATTCTATTGTTCATGCTCCCGCGACAATGTGGCAACCATGCTGAAAATGCTGGGACGCGAAGAGGTGGAGAGCATACTGGCAGAACGTGAACGCATAGAAGTAAATTGCGAATTTTGCAATCAGCGCTATGAGTTTGATAAAGTCGATGCGGAGATGATTTTCGTCGATGCTGTGGTGCTGCCACCCAGTGCTGCCAGACATTAAATTCTTGCTGCTTCGTGCTTACTGCAGGCTCTTAATTATATAAGTATTTGATTATATTTAATAAATTTTGATGCTTATGCTATTTTTCATGTTTTGCCTTTCGAATGGAGCACTGATGTGAGGTACAGTCAACTCGCCAACAGCGATCTGAACGTGTCAGAAATTACACTGGGCAGCATGACCTTCGGTCAGCAAAACACCCTGGCCGATGCGTGTGAGCAACTCGACTATGCGTTTGCGCAAGGTGTCAATTTCATTGATACCGCAGAAATGTACCCGGTGCCGGCCAGGGCTGAAACGCAGGGACGCACCGAGGAGTATGTAGGCCAGTGGCTGCGCAGGCAGGTGCGCGACAAAGTGATTATCGGCAGCAAAGTGGCCGGACCTGCGCGCGGCATGGGCTGGATCAGAAATGGCCCGGAATCGCTGGACCGTGCCAACATCACGGCTGCGATAGAGGGCAGCCTGAAGCGTCTGCAAACGGACTATATCGATCTTTACCAGATCCACTGGCCGGCGCGCAATGTGCCGATGTTCGGCAAGAGCAACTACAATCCCGCGCTGGAACGACCCTCTACCTCAGTCGAAGAACAACTGACCGTGCTTGGCGAACTGGTTAAAAGCGGCAAGGTGCGGCACATCGGCGTGAGCAACGAAACGCCGTGGGGCGTGGCCGAATTTCTCAAGGTTGCGGAATGTCTGGGATTGCAGCGCATCATCACCCTGCAGAATCCCTACAACCTGATCAATCGCACTTTTGAAACCGGCCTGCATGAAATGTGTCATCGTGAACAGATCAGCCTGCTGGCCTACAGTCCGCTGGCTTTTGGATTGCTTTCGGGAAAGTATGTTAAAAATCCTGTTGAGCCAGGACGCATGACACTGTATCCGGATTTCGGACAACGCTATAAAAAACCCAATGTACCGACAGCGGTAAGCGCCTATGTCCAGCTGGCGCAACAGCACGGCCTATCTCCGGCAAAGATGGCACTGGCTTTTATACGCAGCCGCCCGTTTGTGGCGAGCACCATTATCGGTGCCACCACAATGCCGCAGCTACAGGAAAATCTGGACTGCATTGAACTGAGTGCTGAACAACTAAGCTCGATTGAAGAAATTCATCTTCGCTATCCTAATCCCGCGCCGTAGGTTTAAATTCCATGAGTAAAAAAATACCCCGGGCAGAATAATCAACCCGGGGTATTTTTTTAGCACAAATGTATTTGCTGTGAAAACAATACCGGTCAATTGTTGCTTGAGCAGTATTGAATAAGAAGCTATATCTTGCAGCTCATATCCACACCACAGCACATGGGTGATTTGATTTTGCCATGTCCATTGGGGCATTTTGAAACCTGCACTGTTTTTCCATCATCAAGTTTGATACTGTCATTCACCAGCGGAGCGCCACATTTTCCGCACGTTGCATTAACACTCATGCCACATATCGAACATTCATAAGTTGCCATTTGAGCCTCCTTTAAAAAAGTATAAATTGACTGCTGCAGTGTAAAAAGTTGGGATGTTCTTGCGGCATGATTTATCCGAGATACGCCGCCAGCATGCGTTCGTTCTTGTGCAATTCAGCCGGGGTTCCCGAGAGGGCGATACGGCCATGCTCCATTACATAGGCATAGTCTGCCACTTCAAGCGCGCTTTTGGCAAACTGCTCAACCAGCAGCAGCGTGGTGCCGGCTTCTTTCAGGCGGCGGATGATGTTGAACACTTCCTGCACTATCACCGGGGCAAGACCCATGGAGGGCTCGTCGAGCAGGATGACTTTGGGATTGGCCATCAGCGCGCGGCCAATGGCCAGCATCTGCTGTTCGCCGCCTGAAAGGGTGCCGGCAGATTGTTGTTTGCGATCGCGCAGGCGCGGGAAAATATCGTAGACTTTTTCCAGGTCGTGCGCGGCCTTGCTGCGGAAGCCGAAAAACATCGGCAGATGGTTGTAGGCGCCGAGCAGCAGGTTGTCTTCAACCGACAGGGGGCCGAAAACTTTGCGTCCTTCCGGCGCGTGCGCGAGGCCGAGTTTGGCGATGCGTGCGGCACCGTAGCCCTGCACCGGTTTGCCATTGAGCAGCACGCGGCCTTGCGCGGGTTTGATCATGCCGGAGATGGCGCGCATGGTGGTAGTCTTGCCCGCGCCGTTTGCGCCGATCAGCGCCACCACCTTGCCGGCCTGCACTTCCAGCGATGCTCCCTGCAGCACTTCACTCGTGCCGTAACCTGCGTGAATATTGTCTACGATTAGCATTTGTTTTAAGTCCTATCTCAAATCACTGCGGGAATCACATCCGGCACATCGGTGTCGTCGGCTATGCCCAGATAGGCCTTGATCACCAGCGGATTGCGTTTAACTTCTTCCGTGGTGCCCTCGGCAATCACCAGTCCGCCATCCAGCACCGTCACCACATCGCACAGGGTACTGACCACGTCCATGTGATGCTCGATCAGAATAATCGTCACGCCGCGCTGGTGTATGCGCTTGATGATGTCCACCAGCACATTCACGTCGGGATGGGCGAGGCCGGCGGCGGGTTCATCCAGAATCAGCAGTTTGGGTTTGCAGGCCAGCGCGCGGGCAATTTCAAGAAAACGCTGCGAGCCGTAGGTCAGATCCCTGGCATGGACGCGGGCCATGTGTTGCAGGCCGACCAGCTCCAGCAGGGCCAGCGCATCGGCCTGCGCGCGTTTTTCCTCGGCTCGGGCAAAGCCCAGCAGCACCAGTGGCAGGGGGCTGCGGTACACTCCCTTTAATGCGAGCATCACATTATCCAGCGCGGACAGTTCGCCAAACAGCTGCAAATTCTGGAAGGTGCGCGACACGCCGGTGCGCGCCACCTTGAACAGGCTGCCCTTGGGCAATGACTTGCCCTGCAGCAGGATGTCGCCCGAGGTCGGCGCATATAAACCGGAGATGACATTTACCGCGGTGCTCTTGCCCGAGCCATTGGGACCGATGAGGCCGTGGATGTGGCCGGTGCGCACCGTCATGCTGATGCCGTCGACCGCTTTCACGCCGCCGAAATAGCGCTTCAGATTTTTTAATTCAAGCATGGGTTTGCTGTCCGCCTGCTGTGCCGGGAGTACCTCATCCAGCGCGGAGGCCGGGGGCAGGTCAGGCGGGGCGATGCGGAACAAGCGGGTGAGATAGCGCGCGGTAAAACCCATTACGCCGTCGGGCAAGCCCACCACCACCGAAAACAGCATCAGCGCAAAAATGGCCTTGCGCCAGTTTTCGGTGTTTTCCACCATATAGCCGCCCACCACCAGCATGCCCATTGCAATGACGGGGGCGATGGCCTGGAAGGGCTGGGTGGTTTTATTTTTGAGTCCCTGCGCGCCTGCAAAAATCGCCAGCAGCAGTCCCAGACCGGAAATGATTTCGAACAGCAGGCGGTTGGACAAAAGGTTGGGCAATAACACGATCAGCGTCGCGCCAAAGAATGCGCCCCACAGACTCTTGCGTCCGCCCAGCACCACGCCCAGCAATAAAATCACCATCAGGTCATAGGTGAAGCTCTGCGGCTGCAGATACTGGAAGTTGAAAGCATACAGGCCGCCTGCGAGGCCGCCGAGCGAGGAGCCGAAGGCGAAGCCGGCCACCTTGTGGCGATAGGTGCCGACACCCATCGCGTCGGTCGCAATCGGGCTGTCACGCAGTGCTTCAAACGCGCGTCCCCATTGCGATGACAGCAGGTTGCGCATCGCCAGCCACACCAGCACCAGCAGGACTAAACACAGCCAGTAAAAACCCTGGGCCTTCAGGGAAAAACCGAACAGTTCGGGACGGGTGATGGAAAGTCCCTGTGCACCCATGGTCAGGCCTTCCCATTCGTTGAGCACGGTGGTGCTCAAGGCGGAAAAGCTCAGCGTGGCCAACGCAAACTGCGGGCCTTCCAGACGCAAGGCGGGGAAGGCGAGCAGGCCGCCCAGTATCAGGCCGATGGCCATGCTCACCGCCAGGGCGCCCAGCATGCCGAAACCTAACAGCGAAACACTCAGGCCAGCAGCGTAAGCGCCAAGTCCGAGGAAGGCGGCATGCGCCAGGTTGACCTGGCCGAGGTAACCCACGGTGACATCGAGACCGATCAGCAGGATGCCGTAGATGGCGAGCAGGGTAAGCAAGCCCAGCACATAGGTATTGCTGACCGTGAGCGGGATGGTGGCGAGGATGGCCAGCGCAATCAACTCGGCGCCACGGATGAATAACAGGCGTTTCAACATAGTCGTTCCGTTAAATAAGGTATGTTAAAATATTTAATGTAATCAAATAGTTGCGATTATCAGACTTTGCGTATGCTGGCCTTGCCAAACACGCCGTTGGGGCGCACCGCCAGCGCCATAATTAGCAGTATCAGCCCCGGTGCTTCGCGCCAGCCGCTGCCCAGATAGAAGCTGGTGAGGCTTTCCAGCGCGCCGAGAAAAATGCCGACCAGCACCACGCCAAAGCCGGAATCAAGACCTGCCACTACTGCCACAGCAAAGGCTTTAAGGATCAGCGCGGTTGCCATGGTGGGGCCGACGGTGGTGATGGGCGAAATGAGTATGCCGGCCATGGCCGCTACCAGACCGGATAAGCCATAGGACAGCATGATGGTGTGGCGGGCCGAGATGCCCATTAGCTCGGCCGCGTCACGGTCTGCCGAGACTGCCTCAAACGCCTTGCCCAGCAGGGTCTTGCGTTTGAACAGCTCGATTACGCCCATCACCGCCAGCACGCCAACCGCAACCGAAATTTCCAGCGGCGTAATGCTGACGCCGAAAAACTGCATCGCTTCGGTGGGGATGGGGGTGGGGAAGGGGCGGTCGTCGCGACCCCAGATATTTTCTGCGGCAGAAAAACCGAGCAGGCCGAAAATAATGGTGAGCAAAATCCAGCCTTCGCTCTTTTGTTCCAGCGTCAGCCGCACACAGGCGCGCTCCACCACCAGACCCAGCACTACACCAAACAGCAAGCCCCCCGGTATCATCAACCAGTAAGGCACGCCCCAGTTCAATAAACTGAGGCTGAAAAAAGCGGACAGCATCACCAATTCGCCCTGACCAAAATTGATACTCTTGCTGGTGGCAAAGGTGAGCTGAAATCCGTAAGCAATCAGTGCGTAAACCAGCCCCATCAGGGCACCGCTTACGACCATCTGCGCGATTATTGTTGAATTCATAATATGTGTTTTGAGCCAAATTGACCGTTCGCGGTGAGCTTGTTGAACCGCCAGCAGGCACGCTGGAGACCTTAGACAAGCTCAGGGCGAACGGAAATTTTTTTTACATAAATTGCATCGAGATAACAATTATTTCGATGTTTTCTGGATCATGCGCTTGCGATCAGCCGGGTCAGCAAAGACCACCTGACCGTCTTTCACCATACCCATCACGGTGTCGGCACGGCGGAAGGCTTCATGGGTTTCCACATTGGCCGGATCCCACTTGCTGAACGGACGCTTCCACGTGGTAATGACGCCCTTGACTGGATCTTTCAAGTCTTCCAGCGCATCCTTGATCTTGCCTGTGTCGCCGCTTTGCGCCTGTTTCACGGCGGCGGCAAAAATCAGCACCGCGTCATAACCCTGCGCTGCGGAAACAGGCGAGGGAATGCGCTTTACGTTATAAGTCTTGTGATAGCCCTGGATAAAGCTTTTGACCTTGGGAGTAATCGCTTCTTCGATGAAGGTCTGTGGCATCAGCGTGCCATTGCTGTTTTTGCCGGCGTTGTCGATATAGTTGGACATGGAAAGCGTCCAGCCGCCGATGAGTGGCGCTTTCATGTCCAGCTTGGCCATGCCGTTTGAAACCGCAGCCAGTTCCGGGCCTATGCCCCAGATCAGAATCGCCTGTGCGCCGGCCGATTTGGCGCTCAGCAACTGCGCGGTCATGTCCTTGTCGCCGATGTTGAATTTTTCGGTGGCGACCACTTGCAGCTTGTTGCCCTGTTTCTTGATTTGATCCAGCAGGTCGTCACGACCCGATACGCCGTAGTTGGTTGCGTCGTGCACAATCGCCACCTTGGTGAATTTTTGCTTGATCGCTTCTTCCACCACCATCTCAGCCTGGATGCCATCATGCGCGGCGAAACGGAACATCGACAGATCTTTCACGCCAGCCTTGCTCCACTGTGTCATCGAAGCCGAGCCTGCTGCCGGGGTGATGATTTTGGTGATGCCTTTCTCCTGCAAGTGTTTGTCGCCGGACAGCGCAATACCGGTATTCACTGTGCCGATCACGCCTGACAGATCATCCATCGACGCCAGTTCCTGCGCGATCAGCGCACCGCGTTCATTCTTGCCTTCGTCATCGCGCTCGATGATTTCGATTTTCATTTTCTTGCCGGCAACATTGATTCCGCCTGCCGCATTGATTTCGGAAATGGCCAGCTTGGCACCATCCCGCATCGATGTGCCCATCGGTGCTGAGCCGCCGCTGAAGGGGCCGGTTATTGCAATCTTGATTGAGTCTGCTGCGAAGGCCGGGGCGATGAACATGCCCAGTAGTAAGGTCGTGATTAAAGTCTTTTTCATTATAATATCTCCAATATAATCAAATGCTTACAATTAGACGGTTTTGTGGGATACGGATTTCAGGCCGGGGAATTACACAAGGAAATTCCAGCAATCTGATTTTTGGAGTCTATAACTAAAGTTAGCCGAAAGCGAGCCTGCTGAAAGTGTGGGTATCTATCAGGGCTAGTGTGATTTAAGCAAGCTCAACGCGACAGCTTCGGCCACTTCAATGCCATCCACTGCGGCGGACAATATGCCGCCTGCATAACCCGCGCCTTCACCTGCCGGATAGAGGCCGACAGTGTTCATGCTCTGGTAGTCCTCCTTGCGCTTGATGCGCACCGGGGTGGAGGTGCGGGTCTCAACGCCGGTCAGCACCGCGTCATTCATCACATAGCCCTTGATCTGCTTTTCAAAAGCGGGCAGGGCTTCGCGGATGGCAGCGACGACATAGTCGGGCAGGGCCGTGCTCAAGTCCGTCAGTGTGACGCCGGGCGTATAGGAGGGGATAACTGTACCCAGTGCGGTGGACGGGCGGCCAGCAAGAAAATCGCCCACCAGCTGCGCCGGGGCATTGTAATTGCCGCCACCCAGCTCATAGGCGCGGCTTTCCCAGTGGCGCTGAAATGCTATGCCGGCCAGCGCATCACCGGGATAGTCGGCGGGGCTTATGCCGACCACAATACCGCTGTTGGCGTTGCGCTCGTTGCGCGAATACTGGCTCATGCCGTTGGTCACCACGCGTCCCGCTTCGGAGGTGGCCGCAACCACCGTTCCGCCCGGACACATGCAGAAACTGTAGACCGAGCGGCCATTGCTGCAGTGGTGCACCAGTTTGTAATCCGCAGCACCCAGCAAAGGATTGCCGGCATTGACGCCGAAGCGGCTGCGGTCGATCAGCGACTGCGGATGCTCGATACGGAAACCGATTGAGAAGGGCTTGGCTTCCAGATACACGCCGCGTTTATGCAGCATTTCAAAGGTGTCGCGCGCGCTGTGGCCGATGGCCAGCACGACGTGGCTGGCGTTAATCACTTCACCAGTGGCAAGCTTGACGCCTTTTACCTGATGGTTGTCGATGAGAATATCGTCGACACGGCTGCTGAAGCGTATTTCTCCGCCCAGCGATTCTATAGTGGCTCGCATTTCTTCCACCATACCCACCAGTTTGAAGGTGCCGATATGCGGCTTGCTTACATACATAATTTCGGGCGGTGCGCCGGCTTTGACAAATTCCGTCAACACTTTACGGCCGTAATGCTTGGGGTCCTTGATCTGGCTGTGCAGTTTGCCATCCGAAAAAGTACCCGCACCACCTTCGCCAAACTGGACATTGGACTCGGGGTCAAGTTTGCTCTTTCGCCATAAGCCAAATGTATCTTTAGTCCGCTCGCGAACTGCCTTGCCGCGCTCCAGAATAATCGGGCGAAAGCCCATTTGCGCCAGCAGCAAACCGGCGAACAGGCCGCAGGGCCCGGTGCCGATCACCACGGGGCGTTCGCTAAAATTGTCGGGAGCATGGGCGACGAAGTGGTAGCTGATGTCCGGGCTGGGCGCAATGTGCGGTGTGTCCTTGAATTTTTTGAGCAGCGCCGTTTCGTTTTTGACCTCCACATCCAGGGTATAAATGAGGCTGATGGCGGATGGTTTGCGCGCGTCGTAACCGCGGCGGAACACGGTGAAACTGATCAGCTCTTCTTTATTGATCGTCAGCCGCTTGAGAATTGCGGCAGGCAATTCATTCTCATGATGGCCGAGTGGAAGTTTGATTTCTGTGAGTCGCAACATGTCAGTAATTCCGGATATGCACTGATATATAATCCGCGGCTGCGAAGTATTTATCAAAACAGCTATTTTACCGCAACACAGTTGATTCCCCTTCGAGGCAGGCATGGCAAAAGCAAAAATAGTTTATAGCTGCACCGAATGCGGCGGCCAGGTGCCCAAGTGGCAGGGGCAATGCCCGCATTGCTCGGCGTGGAACACGCTGGTGGAAAGCATCGCGGAAACAGCCACGAGTGGCAAAAATCGATACAACGCTTTAGCCGCTACCAGCCTGGTGCAGACGCTGGCCGAGGTGGATGCGGTGGAAGTGCCGCGCACGCCCACCGGGATAGACGAATTTGACCGTGTGCTGGGAGGCGGACTGGTGAGCGGCGGCGTGGTGCTGATAGGCGGTGACCCCGGCATAGGCAAATCCACGCTGTTGTTGCAGGCGCTCGCACATCTATCTACCAGTAAAAAAGTTTTGTATGTAAGCGGCGAGGAATCGGCACAGCAAATTGCCCTGCGCGCCAAGCGCCTGACGCTGGATGCACGCGGCATGCATCTGCTGGCGGAAATCCAGCTGGAAAAAATCCAGTCCGCCGTTGCGCAGGAAAAGCCGGATGTGGTGGTGATTGACTCAATCCAGACGGTCTATTCAGAATTGCTGACTTCCGCCCCCGGTTCGGTGGCGCAGGTGCGCGAATGCGCGGCTCAGCTCACGCGCCTGGCAAAAAGCTCGGCGATCACCATGATACTGGTAGGCCATGTGACCAAGGACGGTACGCTGGCCGGACCGCGTGTGCTGGAGCATATCGTCGACACCGTGCTGTATTTCGAGGGTGATACGCACTCCAGCTTCCGTCTGGTGCGCGCCTTCAAGAACCGCTTCGGTGCGGTGAACGAGCTGGGCGTGTTCGCCATGACCGAGAAGGGCCTGCGCGAGGTGAGCAATCCGTCGGCGCTGTTCCTGTCGCAGCACGATGCGCAGGTGCCCGGCTCCTGCGTGATGGTGACGCAGGAAGGCACGCGCCCGTTGCTAGTGGAGATACAGGCGCTGCTGGATCAGTCGCATTCGCCTACACCGCGCCGTCTGGCGCTGGGCCTGGAGCAAAACCGTCTGGCGATGCTGCTGGCCGTGCTGCACCGGCATGCCGGCATCGCCTGCTTTGACCAGGACGTGTTCATCAACGCGGTGGGCGGGGTGAAGATCACCGAGCCGGGCGCGGATCTGGCCGTATTGCTGGCGATTGTATCTTCTTTGCGCAACAAGCCTTTGCCGGAAAAAATGGTGGTGTTCGGCGAAATCGGTCTGGCAGGGGAAGTGCGCCCGGTGCAGCGCGGCCAGGAACGGCTGAAAGAGGCCGCCAAGCTGGGCTTTACCCGCGCCATCATTCCCAAGGCAAACAAACCCAAGCAGGCCATTGCCGGCATGGAAATTATCGCGGTGGACAGGGTGGAAGATGCGGTAGCGAAGATGCGGGATTGAGCGAATATGAAGTTTGCATGTCATTAATATTAATTTCATAGATTACCCCTACAAGCTGTATTAGGAAATGCCGTTTTACGGTATAATTTTCGTCCATGATTAAATACATATTTGTTACTGGCGGCGTTGTGTCCTCACTGGGCAAAGGGATAGCCGCCGCGTCCCTCGCTGCGATTCTTGAATCGCGCGGTCTTAAAGTCACCATGTTAAAGCTGGATCCGTATATAAACGTTGATCCGGGCACCATGAGCCCGTTCCAGCACGGTGAAGTATTTGTGACGGAAGACGGTGCGGAAACCGATCTTGACCTTGGCCATTACGAGCGTTTTGTGACCGCCAAGATGCGCAAGGCTAACAACTTCACCACTGGCCAGATCTACGACAGCGTAATCCGCAAGGAACGTCGCGGTGAATATCTGGGCAAGACGGTGCAGGTTATACCGCACATCACCAATGAAATTCAGGCCTTCATCGAGCGCGGCGCGCTGTCTTCCTATGATGGGCACGCCGATGTGGCGATCGTCGAGATTGGCGGCACCGTGGGTGACATCGAGTCCTTGCCCTTCCTTGAAGCCGTGCGCCAGATGGCGTTGCGCAGAGGACGCCACAGCACTGCATTCGTGCACCTGACCCTGGTTCCTTATATCACCAGCGCGGGTGAACTGAAAACCAAGCCCACCCAGCACAGCGTGCAGAAATTGCGCGAGATCGGTATTTTCCCGACTGCCCTGCTGTGTCGTGCAGACCGCCCGATTCCGGACGATGAACGTTCAAAGATTTCACTGTTCTCCAATGTGCGCGAAGAGGCGGTTATCTCGGTGTGGGATGTGGACAGCATCTACAAGATACCCAAGATTCTGAATGATCAGGGGCTGGATCGCATTATTTGTGAAGAGCTGGATATTAACCCTCCCGCTGCCGATTTGTCGGTATGGAACAAGCTGGTTGATTCTCTGGAACATCCCAAACACGAAATCACTATTTGCATGGTAGGCAAGTATGTCGACCTGACTGAGTCATACAAGTCGCTGATAGAAGCACTGCGCCATGCGGGCATACACACTGGAACACGAGTCAATATTGAATATATCGATTCCGAAGCGCTGGAAGTTACGGGGGCGGATGAGTTGAAACGCTTCGATGCGGTGCTGGTGCCGGGCGGTTTCGGCGTGCGCGGTACCGAAGGCAAGATCGCGGCAATACGCTACGCGCGTGAAAACAAGATTCCCTATCTGGGTATCTGTCTGGGTATGCAGCTGGCCGTAATTGAATATGCGCGCCATGTTGCGGGCATGAGTGATGCGAACAGTACCGAGTTTAATCTGGCGACCGAACATCCAGTAGTAGCGCTGATCACCGAATGGCTGGACCGTGACGGCCGCGTGGCAACACGCAGTGCAGACTCTGACCTGGGCGGTTCTATGCGTCTGGGTTCGCAGCGTTGCCCGATTAAGAGTGGCACGCTGGCGGCCAGTATTTACGGCAAGGAAGTGAATGAGCGTCATCGCCACCGCTATGAGGTCAATAATCATTATGTACCTGCACTTGAAAAGGCGGGAATGACTATTTCGGCACGTACGCCCAGTGAAGCGTTGCCCGAGATCATGGAGCTGCCGCAAACCATTCATCCCTGGTTTGTCGGGGTGCAGTTCCACCCGGAATTCACCTCCACGCCGCGTGAGGGCCATCCCTTATTTACCGCTTTCGTCAAAGCGGCGTTAGTGCGCAAAGGAATTGTATGAAACTATGTAACTTTAATGTAGGTCTGGATCAGCCTCTGTTTTTGATAGCAGGACCCTGCGTGATCGAATCCGAGCAAATGGCGCTGGATACCGCCGGACAAATTAAAGAGATCTGCCAGCAGATCGGTATGCCGTTTATCTACAAGTCCTCTTACGACAAGGCGAACCGCAGTTCCGGAAAGTCTTTCCGCGGCTTTGGCATTGATGAAGGCCTGAAAATTCTGGAGAAAGTCAAAAAGCAGATCGGCGTTCCTGTGCTGACCGATGTGCACAGCATTGAAGAGATTGCGCAGGTTGCCTCAGTTGTTGATGTACTGCAAACCCCTGCATTTTTGTGCCGCCAGACGGATTTTATACATGCGGTTGCCAAGTGCGGCAAGCCGGTGAATATCAAGAAGGGGCAGTTCCTGTCGCCGTGGGATATGCAGAATGTGGTGGAGAAGGCGCGCGAAGCAAGCAGCCAGGACAATATCATGGTGTGCGAGCGCGGGGCATCGTTTGGTTATAACAATCTGGTGTCGGATATGCGCTCATTGGCTGTGATGCGCAACACCAAATGTCCAGTAGTGTTTGATGCCACCCATTCGGTGCAGTTGCCGGGCGGGCAGGGCACGGTCAGCGGCGGACAGCGCGAGTTTGTGCCGGTGCTGGCGCGTGCGGCAGTTGCAGCCGGTATATCGGGCGTGTTTATGGAGACGCACCCCAATCCGTCCAAAGCTCTGTCGGACGGCCCGAATGCTTTCCCGCTGGGACATCTGAAGGAATTGTTGCAAACATTGATGGTGCTGGATGCCGTAGTGAAAAAACAAGGTTTGATTGAAGAAAAAATTGATTTGCGTAATGTTTAGAATATAAAAAGAAAAGAGTGATGATATGAGTGCAATTGTTGATGTAATAGCGCGTGAAATTTTGGACTCCCGTGGTAATCCCACGGTTGAGGCGGATGTATTGCTGGAATCTGGCGTAATGGGACGAGCTGCAGTACCGTCCGGCGCCTCTACCGGCACCAAGGAAGCGGTTGAGTTGCGCGATGGTGACAAGGGTCGTTATCTGGGTAAAGGTGTATTGAAGGCCGTTGAATTTGTGAACACCGAAATCGCTGAAGCCATCATCGGCCTGGATGCGATGGAACAGGCTTTTATTGATCAGACCATGATAGAGCTGGACGGTACGGAAAATAAATCGCGTCTGGGTGCAAACGCTATTCTGGCGGTATCCATGGCCGTAGCCAAGGCTGCTGCTGAAGAATCCGGGCTTCCATTGTATCGATACCTCGGCGGTGCCTCACGCATGGAAATGCCGGTACCGATGATGAACATCATCAACGGAGGCGCGCATGCAACCGGTGGTGCGGATATTCAGGAATTCATGATCGTGCCTGTGGGCAGCCAAAGCTTCCGCGAAGCTTTGCGCTGTGGAGCAGAAATTTTTCATAAACTGAAAGATATTCTGCATCATCGCGGCTTAAGCACGACCGTGGGCGACGAGGGTGGCTTCGCACCTTCGCTGGGATCCAATGAAGCTGCGCTTAAAGTGATTGTTGAAGCGATCGAAGCCGCTGGCTATGTGCCGGGCGCGGATGTCGCGATTGCGATGGATCCGGCAGCTTCCGAATTTTACAAGGACGGGAAATACCATCTGAAGGCTGATGGCCTGACGCTGACCTCCGCGCAGATCGTCGACATGTATGCAAGCTGGGTGGATAAATATCCTATTATCAGTATTGAAGACGGGATGAGCGAGCACGACTGGGCGGGCTGGAAGATGCTGACTGACAGGCTGGGCAAAAACACGCAACTGGTTGGTGATGATGTGTTCGTTACCAATACCAAAATCCTGAGCGAGGGTATAAAGCAGGGTATCGCCAATTCGATCCTGATCAAGATCAACCAGATTGGCACCTTGACCGAAACTTTTGCCGCTATCGAAATGGCAAAACGTGCGGGTTACACAGCTGTAATTTCACATCGCTCTGGTGAAACCGAAGATACAACTATTGCGGATCTTGCGGTTGCGACCAATGCGTTGCAAATAAAGACTGGTTCATTGTCACGCTCTGATCGCATGGCCAAATACAATCAACTGCTGCGTATTGAAGAAGATCTGGGCGACAGTGCGTCCTACCCTGGTCGCAATGCTTATTACCAGTTAGCCTGATCCGACTTGAAGAATCGTATACCTGACCGAGAGCTTTGCTTAAACAGGGACGCGGCAATTAGATGCGCTGGATCACACTGACACTTCTTGCCCTCATTCTGTTGTGGCAGTATCCCTTGTGGCTAGGAAAAGGCGGTTGGATCAAGGTGTGGGAGCTTGACCATCAGGTCGATGCACAGAAGAAGGCGAATCTTCAAACCAGAGTGCGCAATGTGGCGCTGGATGCAGAGGTGCGCGATCTTAAACAGGGTACTGAAGCGATTGAAGAGCGAGCCCGTAGCGATCTTGGCATGATCAAGCCCGGTGAAGTATTTTTTCAGGTAGTAGGGGGGAGCATGCCGTTGCCAGCTTCAGCAGCGCGCGAAACCAGTTCGCTTAAGTGATAATGTGCCCTTTAAAGAGTGGGCAGGATTGGTGAAATTGATTTCGGGTGTGGACTGCAATATTGATTTGGTGCCTGGGACCGGAATCGAACCGGTACAGCCTTTTCAAGCCGAGGGATTTTAAGTCCCTTGTGTCTACCAATTTCACCACCCAGGCAGAATAGATTGTCGATTGGTTGCTGCAAGGCAGTAACCGCAGCCGGGCATTATACAGAGATGAATGAACAGGTGGAAATAAAATAAGTATTAAGCGTGTTGACCATGGTGCAAAATATTTTCTTGTTTTCACCAGAGCCTGAAAAATGGCCGTACTTCCGGAGAATATGTTAACGTTACAAAAAGTCCATAAGGTGAGCGCAATAAATGTGACGGGGAACAAGTGATGATGAAATTTGATTTTTCTATACGTACACGCGATGGCCAGAGGATCGAGAGTTTGGTCATTGGCGGGCTAGACCAGCAGGATGCGGAGCGGAAACTAAACCAGATGTACCGTTATTGCGAGATCATTCGCTGTGAAACTAAAGATAATGGTGTCAAACAGTGCGACTCGACTTCTGTTGAAGACATTCTGTCTTTAATTTCAAAATGATTGCATTTATATTACTCGATAAGTCCGTCTGCCAATAATTCTGCCAGCAAGGCATCATAGTCATGCGCCCCACGGCTGCTGGGTGCGTGCTGAAATATTGTTTTGTTCAAAGCCGGACTTTCAGCCAAACTTACATTCTCTGCAATTTTAGTACTGCACACATCTTCACCAAATTTCTCTTCCGCCATACGTAGAATATCCAGCGACATATTGCGGCGCGTATCAAAGCGGGTAAGCAGATAGCGTCTTTTGATACGGCGTTTAAGTACGGGTTCCAGTGCTTTAAGAGTTTTATCAATCTGCATTGCGCCTTTTGCAGAAAGATAGTCGGCTGAAATTGGTACGATCAGGCAGTCGCAGGCAAATATTGCATTCAGCGAAAGTACGCCAATCATGGGGCAGCAATCAATGATGACCGGATTTGATTTGCTACCCAAGCTCTCAACTTTTAATCCGGTATTCAATCTGTTTACCACGTTGAAACCCTTGCCAAACAGGGCATCGACTTTGGAAAGTTCAGAATGCGCGGGAATGACCTTGATGCCACTGCTGGACTCATTTACCAGTTCACTTAAAGGTCTGTTACGTTGAAAAAGGCTTAGAACTGTATCATCCCCCGTATTTGCTGTTATCCCGGCAATAGCGCTAAATTGTGCTTGCGGGTCCAGGTCAATTCCATAGGTTGTTCGTTCGCTACGCGCGAGCGCGGCAGCAAGATTGAGTGCAGTGGTAGTTTTTCCAACACCGCCTTTTTGATTAAATACAGCAATTATTGTCATGGCAGGTAACGATTTTATCTTAAAACGATGTCAGTTGTTGTTATCGCTGAGTTACAGCCAATTAAAGTTCTGATTATTGGTTTCATCCAGAAAATTAAATTCAGAAACATCAATGAGCTTTGGTTGCTGAATTTGCTTCGCGCATCAGCAAGCCTGTAGTGGAAACTTTTACTTCAAGTTCAATGGGCTGTGTTACGGGTATAAACGTGGCAGACCCATACTTGGCATCAAGTAGCAATGCAAGGAAGGTATGGCGCTGGCGCAAACCAAATAAATTGACAGGCTTATCCTGGCTGAGGGAGTGTATCGAGCGTTCAGCTGTGCGTTCCTGTTCAATATCCCGGTAGCGTCCGCCTATGCGGTCAAATTCGTAAGCGGTGTGCAGGCCAAAGAGATTGGCCAAAGGCTGCCACTTGAGTATATGAGCATCAACATAAATTTCATCACCTGCGATGATAAAGTTTGCAGTACGACCATCCGGGTAACGAAAGGTAGCTGCAAATCGCTGTGGAGCGACAGGTGATACGGAGATATGAGCTGCAACTTCTTCTCGTGTAAGTGTTTGATATCCCTGAATGCCAAAAGCGATCATGCCGGCGAGTGCCCCGATTGCGAGCATCAATAGTCCAAGCAGAGTCTGTAGTGTAAAAGTGCCGACTCTTGCCCGTAACAGCGAAACGAAGCCGGCAACTGTCAGGATGATTCCAAATATTACGAGGGCTGTACCAGTGAGGAAATAAGGCGAGCTTGCAAGCTGGGTAAGCATAAAAAATTCCGAACTAAGCTAGTCAGTTAAATGAATGACGACATTTAATGGAAAGTTGTGTATTCATTGAAAAAGATCAAAAAAATTTGCATCTATACTGTTGAAGGGAGTGTATACTTTTCAGTTGCCCCTGATATAGATAAGTCGTTTTGATCCGGCTTCACAGGAACCTATTACTTTACCATTATTTGTTATTGTGGGTGGCACTGCTGACGCGGCATTTAACTCGTCTGTCAGTTCTGCCGCTGGCACGATTGCAAGTGTATATGATTGCACTCCTTTTGCCTGGAGCTTGGCGTCTACTCTTGAGCGTAGAACATCACAAGGCAGTATTTGAGCTATTGCAGGAAGAGACGCCAAACTCATAAACGCAAATAGTACAAACTTATGCATTTTAATTCCCCTGATCTAATCAAACATTAAATGAAATATCTTATTTAATCAGTATACCATTTAATGATTAGCCGGTGTCTTTGCTTTGAAACTGTACCTTGTGTGAGGGTTTAATTTTTCAGTTTTGCAAAGGCTGCGGCCATTGCGCTATTTGAGTTGGCCTGGGGTCGTGCCTGTTGTTGGTGTTGTTGTGATAATCGCTTTGCATCATTGCGGTCTCTCGGTTCTGATATGTTGCCCGCCTGTGGCGCACTGTCGGTGAGTCGCATAGTGAGAGCAATACGTTTGCGCTTTTCATCGATTTCCAATACCTTAACTTTGACTACCTGCCCGACTTTGACAACGGTATGTGGATCTTTTACGAAGGTGTTCGCGAGAGCGGAAATATGCACCAGCCCATCCTGGTGTACCCCAATATCAACGAAGGCACCAAAAGCTGCCACGTTGGTGATCACGCCTTCCAATATCATATCCGGGCGCAAATCTTTTATCTCTTCAACGCCTTCTTTGAAAGTCGCGCTTTTGAATTCGGGGCGCGGATCTCGGCCCGGTTTTTCGAGTTCTTTCAAGATATCACTGATGGTGGGAATGCCGAATTTTTCATCGGCGTACTTGGCGGGATTTAACGATTTAAGCAAGCTGCTGTCGCCTATGATAGTCTTTATTTCCTGTTTGATGTCAGCAAGTATTTTGTGCACCAGAGGATAGGATTCTGGATGCACTGCGGAGGCATCCAGAGGATTATCCCCACCCATTACGCGCAAGAATCCGGCTGACTGCTCAAAGGTTTTTTCTCCGAGGCGTGGTACATCGCGCAAAGCATCGCGTGACACAAACATACCCTTCATATCGCGATAGGCAACGATACTTTGGGCAACAGCGCTGCTGAGCCCGGAAACGCGCGCAAGCAAGGGGGCCGAGGCAGTATTGACATCCACTCCCACGGCGTTGACGCAGTCCTCAACCACGGCATCCAGTGAACGGGCCAGTTGAGATTGCCCGACATCGTGTTGGTATTGACCTACACCGATGGACTTGGGATCGATTTTGACCAGTTCGGCCAGTGGGTCTTGTAGTCGGCGTGCAATGGATACTGCGCCGCGAAGGGTTACATCCATGTCGGGCAATTCGCGTGACGCAAATTCAGACGCGGAATAGACCGAGGCGCCGGCTTCTGATACCACGACAGCAGTCAGTTTTAGATCCGGGCGCAACTTGATCAGATCATGTGCAAGTTTATCGGTCTCGCGGGATGCAGTACCGTTGCCAATAGAAATCAGCGATACCTGATATTTTTCGGCCAGTTTTTCCAGTGTATGCAGCGAGCCATCCCAATCATTTTTTGGTTGGTGAGGGTAAATGACGGCTGTGTCCATTACCTTGCCTGTGGCATCGACGATGGCAACTTTTACACCAGTTCGCAAGCCAGGATCCAGACCCATTGTTGCTCGAGGGCCTGCAGGGGCGGCGAGTAAAAGTGCCTTGAGGTTAAGAGCAAAAACATTAATCGCTTCAATTTCAGCGCGTTCGCGCAATGCGCTCATCATTTCACTTTCCAAATGCAGTGAGCTTTTTACGCGCCAGGTCCAGCGCACAGTGTCGCTGAGCCACTTGTCAGCAGGGTGGTTCTGGTTCCTGATGCCAAAATGGGCAGCAATCCGTGCTTCGCACATATTATGAGGAGCATCCCATTTGGGCTTCTCGGCCTCTGAGTCAAGGCGTAATGTTACATTCAGCAACTCTTCTCTGCGTCCGCGGAACAAGGCAAGTGCACGATGTGAAGGAATGCTTTTGATGGTTTCGGTGTAATCAAAGTAATCGGCAAACTTTGCCCCTAACTCTTCCTTGCCTTCGGCAACCTTGGATTCGACTATGCCATGTTCCAGCATATACTCACGCAGAGCTTGCAGCAGGGAAGCGTCTTCGGCAAAGCGCTCCATCAGAATCTGCCGCGCACCATCCAGTGCTTCCTTGGTGTCTGCAACCCCGGGGTTGTCACCATGTTGGGTCGTAAACGCCGGCTTGAGGTATTTGGCCGCCTCCTCTTCGGGACTCAAGTGCGGACCGGTCAGTAATGCATCGGCCAGTGGCTCCAGCCCAGCTTCAATTGCAACTTGTGCTTTGGTGCGGCGTTTTTTCTTGTAAGGCAAATAGAGATCTTCAAGGCGGGTTTTGTCTTCTGCCTGCATGATGCTGCCCAGCAGGGCAGGGGTCATCTTGTTTTGTTCTTCTATCGAGGCAATGATGGCAGTGCGTCGCTCTTCCAGTTCGCGCAAATAACGCAGGCGCTCTTCAAGCAGGCGTAACTGTGTGTCATCCAATCCGCCGGTTGCTTCTTTACGGTAACGTGAGATAAAGGGCACTGTTGCACCTTCGTCCAGCAAGGAAATTGCGGCAGCAACTTGAGCTGGTTTGGCGGCAAGTTCAAGGGCGAGGCGTTGTTCAATAGATGGCAGCATATGTGATATTGATAATCAGGATGCCTCTGGCTCACCTTATAAAATAATAAGGTGAGCCAGAGGCATCCATAAAGAATTGAAAATGAAAAGGAGAATTGGGCGCGTGTCCCTGGAAATTACTTTGCGACTTGTCTTTCGCGAATTTCATCCAGTGTCTTGCAGTCTATACATTGCGTCGCAGTGGGACGAGCTTCCAGACGACTCAAGCCGATTTCGATACCGCATTTGTCGCAATACCCATATTCGCCACTGTCAATTTTTGTCAGCATATCGCTAATTTTCTTGATTAATTTACGCTCTCGATCACGATTTCTTAATTCGAGACTCATGTCAGACTCCTGACTTGCGCGATCATTGGGGTCTGCAAATACGGTAGCCTCGTCCTGCATGGTATGTACTGTCCTGTCGATATCCTGCCCAAGCTCCAGCTTCATCCCGGTCAAAATGTTGCGGAAATGTTCAAGTTGTTTTGGATTCATATACTCCTCGCCTTTTTTGGCTTTATAGGGAGTAAAGGACTGGTTGGTTTGTGCGGACATTCTAATGCCTCCAAAAATCGAGTGAAATTTTAAAACCGCGACTTAATATCAGAATTAAACTGTGATCGCAACTATAATTTAGCCGCATGCGATAATGCGTTTGGTTTGAAGCGGTTAAAAAAATTGTTATAAACTTGATAAGTCAATTAGTTAGTATGCAAAGGTAGGCGAGTCACAAAATTTTCACATTTTGCTTCAAAAGCATATTGACAAGAAGTATGAGTGGTAGTCCGACCAATGCATTGGGGTCGTCCCCTTTTATGCTGTTTATCAGGGCAATTCCCAGTCCTTCAGACTTGATGCTGCCTGCGCAGTGATATGGCTGCTCCTTGAGCAGATAATTTTCTATCTGGGCATCCGAAAGTATTCGATATTGGACGCAATTGATGGCGACCTCTGTCTGGATATCTTTTGTGAGCGCATTTAGCAATGTAAGCGCAGTGTAAAAAGTAACTGTTTGTCCACTCATCGCGCCCAGCTGCTTTGTAGCGTTTTCATGTGTGAGTGGCTTGCCTAATTGTTGATCACCTAACAGTGCCACCTGATCCGAGCCGATAATCATTGCATCCGGGTACTGGGCGGCAACTGCTTGTGCTTTGGTGCGTGATAGGCGCCAAGAAGTTTGCTGTGCATTTTCATCCGGCAAAGGGGTTTCATCCACATCAGGCGCTGCTGTTTGAAATGGAATGCGCAAGCGCGCAAGTAATTCGCTGCGGTAAATTGAGGTGGAAGCAAGCACCAGTATTTGAGAGTTCAATGTGATTCCTGTTTTCTATTGTTATTACGATCCCGCCATTAAGCCGGATATCTTGGGAAGCAGAATTTTTTACTTTGAGAAGGTTATCTGGTGACGCGCTTACGATAACATAATGCAATAAAGCGTCACAAATCCAGGCGTCTTAATTTTAAGGATAAATATTGCTTTCGCGTGCAGGCTTTGGTGTATCACGGAGGGCCGCACGAAAAAATCAGTCTGAACTATATATTTATATTCGAATCGAAAAACAAGTGATTATCTGCTCAAGTTGCTTTACAAGCATAGGGTAGCTCATTATAATGCGCCCTCTTTTTGGGGGTATAGCTCAGCTGGGAGAGCGCTTGCATGGCATGCAAGAGGTCAGCGGTTCGATCCCGCTTATCTCCACCAAGACGCGAGTCCCCATCGTCTAGAGGCCTAGGACACCGCCCTTTCACGGCGATAACACGAGTTCGAATCTCGTTGGGGACGCCAGTTTATTCGGTATTTCTGCTTTAACCCTTTTCAGTTCTTAATGAAACAGGTGGCGATTTGCAGTCGCTTATCCTTATCACGAAGATATGTCCCCATCGTCTAGAGGCCTAGGACACCGCCCTTTCACGGCGATAACACGAGTTCGAATCTCGTTGGGGACGCCAGTTTTGTTCGTAATCTCCGCTATGCAAACTAACTTTAAGCGGTAGATTTTAAAGATAATTATATTGGCCTTGTTTCAAATGGTTAATATTTTTGTTATACTCAAATTTGATTCTGATAAATCTAACAGCTTCAATTTGATTTGCGCAGCATTTTTATCAAGTAGTGGCAATACTTTTCATGGCGGGCACGGGTTGATGATATGTAATCGTTAATCGCAAGTGTTTCGTTAAGTTTGATGGGCTTCGTGCCCGTTTTTTATTTGTGGGTGCGGATCATGGAAGTGGCTAAGCTGGTTGGAGTAACGCTGACTGGATTGGGGTATGAGCTGGTTGATCTGGAGATTTCTGGTCGCGGTTTGATGCGAGTGCTGATGGATAAACCCACGGGCATCACAGTAGAAGACTGTGAGATTGTAAGCAATCAGTTGACCCGGCTGTTTATGGTGGAGGGTGTGAATTTTGAGCGACTTGAGGTTTCGTCGCCAGGTTTGGACAGGCCGCTAAAGAAAGAAGCTGATTTTATTCGCTTCTCTGGACAGAAAGCGCAAATCAAGCTGCGCATGCCTATGTCAGGGCGCAAGAATTTTGTTGGTATATTGGGTGCCGTCGAGAATGGTATTTTGCAGTTTGATGTAGAAGATAAGCAGGTTGCAATTGAGCTGTCGAATATAGACAAGGCGCGTTTGGTGCCGGTTTTTTAGGTACCTTTGAGTGATTTAAGTCCGCTTGTTTCAGGCATGCGGTATAAACGGTTGGAGACAGTAATGAGTCGTGAAGTTTTGTTATTGGTGGATGCCTTGGCACGTGAAAAAAACGTGGATAAGGAAATCGTATTTGGCGCTCTTGAAGCTGCATTGGCTTCTGCTACCAAAAAACGTTTTGGTGAAGAAGAAGCGGATGTGCGAGTCAGTATTGATCGTAATACAGGCGAATACCAATCTTTCCGTTGCTGGGAAGTCATGGATGACGAAAGTTTTGAGACGCCTGAGCTGCATATCAAGCTGGAAGAGGCCCAAAAAATCGATCCCAACTATCAAATTGGCGAATTCGTTGAGGAGCCGCTGGAGTCGATTGATTTTGGACGTATTGGCGCGCAAGCTGCCAAACAGGTCATTTTCCAGAAAATACGAGATGCTGAGCGTGAGCAGATTCTGGCTGACTTTATGGAGCGCAGCGAGCATCTGGTTTCGGGCACTGTAAAGCGCATCGAACGTGGCAATGCAATTATCGAGTTTGGCAAGATAGAGGCGTTGCTGCCGCGCGATCAGATGATACCGAAGGAAAACTTGCGAGTTGGTGATCGTGTGCGTGCTTATTTGCTGCGTGTAGATCGTACCGTGCGCGGGCCTCAAATTATTCTGTCTCGCATCACTCCACAATTTTTGATCAAACTGTTTGAGCTGGAAGTGCCTGAAATTGAAGAAGGTCTGCTGGAAATTGTCAGTGCCGCGCGTGACCCCGGTTCACGCGCCAAGATTGCAGTGCGCTCAAATGACCAGCGTATTGATCCAATTGGTACCTGTGTCGGTATGCGTGGTTCGCGAGTTCAGGGTGTCACCAATGAGCTGGCCGGTGAGCGTGTTGATATTGTTCTTTGGTCGGCAGACCCAGCCACGAGCGTGATAAACGCCTTGGCTCCGGCTGAAGTTACCAGTATCGTCGTTGACGAAGACAAGCACAGTATGGATGTGATTGTTGAAGAAGAAAATCTGGCGCAGGCAATAGGCCGTGGTGGCCAGAACGTGCGCCTGGCAAGTGAACTAACCGGCTGGGAAATCAATCTGATGACAGTTGAAGAGTCCAGTCAGAAAAATGAAATAGAATTTTCCAAAGTACGCGATTTGTTTATTTCCAAGCTGGATGTGGACGAAGAAGTGGCAGATATTCTGGTGCGTGAAGGTTTTAACACTCTGGAAGAGGTAGCTTATGTTCCACTCGATGAGATGCTTGAAATCGAGTCGCTGGATGAAGAAACGGTCAATGAGTTGCGTAGTCGTGCACGGAATGCCTTGCTTAACGCCGCAATTGTTAATGAAGAGCGGGTGGAGCATAGCATCGAAGACTTGCTAAAAATGGAAGGTGTCGATGAAGATACCGCACGTTCATTGGCAGGCAAGGGTATAGGTACGCAAGAGCAACTGGCTGATTTGGATGCTGAAGAGTTGATGGAAATGACTGGTATGGAAGAAGACCGCGCCAATCAGCTGATTATGGCGGCGCGCGCGCCGTGGTTTGCATAGACTGTTTATCGCTGGATGCGGTGGTCGAATTCATGTGTTGCTTGTTGATAAAGTTCTAAGCAATTGGATGTTCAGGGTTTAAGGGGTCGTAATGGGAAAAATGAATGTAGCGCAATTCGCCACAGAGCTGGGTCTGCCAGTCGAGTTGTTGCTTGAGCAACTGCAGGCGGCCGGAGTCGCCAAAAAGCAGGAAATTGACCCTGTCTCTGAGAAAGACAAAGCAACGCTATTGGAACATTTACGTAGCGCTCATGGCAGTAATTCAGGAAAAATTACCCTGACACGCCGTGAAACAACATCAATCAAAAAAACCGATAGTAGCGGTAAGGCGCGTACTATTCAGGTAGAGGTCCGTAAAAAACGTGTGGTAGCGCCAACGGCTGTTGAAGCAGCAGTTGTTCAGGCGGAAGTTGTGCCAGCGCCTGTTGAAGTTGTTGCACCAGAAGTAGAGGTACCCGAAATATCCGAAATACCTGCTGTAGTTGATGAGGTGATTCCGGAAGCGGTAGTTGTTATAAAGCCTAAAGTGGCCAAAGTCGTAGACAATGAACAATTGACCGCGCGTCAATTGGAAGCACGTAATCAGGCGGAATTGGCTGCGCGTCAGGCAGCCGAGGTTCTGGCAAAGCAGGAACGCAGCAAACGTAAAACGGCTGCATTTCAGCTCCCTGAACCCGTTGTGGAGGCAAAGCCGGTCGTTGCTGATATTGAAAAACCTGCAAAGTCAAAGGTTGAATCGGCGCCGGCAAGTAAGGCAGCTTTACCTGAAGGCACGCTGCACAAGCCAGCGCCTAAGCCCGGCGACAAAATAGCCAGGCCAGCTGTAACAAAAAAGGTGGACAAGGAAGCTGAAAAAGCCAGTCCATGGGATCAGGCCGGACATAAAAAGCGCACTCCCTCTCGCACTGTGGATGCTCGCGCCGGTGTGGGCACCCGTACCGGTGGCCCTGTGAGAGCGCCGCGCCATGAAAAACATACCAAGGAAGATTCTGCTTTACACGCTTTCTCATTGCCTACAGAAGCAATTGTGCAAGAGGTGATGGTTCCTGAAACCATCACGGTGGCCGAGTTGGCGCAAAAGATGTCGGTTAAAGCGGCTGAAATCATCAAGATTCTGATGAAAATGGGATCAATGGTAACGATCAATCAAGTTCTTGATCAAGATACCGCGATGATTCTAGTTGAGGAAATGGGCCATATTGCCAAAGCGGCCAAAACGGATGATCCGGATGCCTTTTTGGCGGATGCTTCGGAGCATAAGGATCTTGTGCTGGAACAACGCGCTCCGGTTGTAACGGTGATGGGCCACGTCGACCACGGTAAAACCTCGCTGCTCGATTATATCCGTCGCACCCGTGTTGCCAGCGGTGAAGCCGGCGGCATTACCCAGCATATTGGTGCTTATCACGTGGAAACCCCGCGAGGCATGATTACATTCCTGGATACGCCTGGCCACGAAGCATTTACTGCGATGCGTGCACGCGGTGCAAAAGTAACCGATATTGTTATCCTGGTGGTCGCTGCAGATGACGGCGTGATGCCGCAAACCAAAGAAGCGATCAGTCATGCCAAAGCGGCAGGTGTACCTATCGTGGTTGCAGTGACGAAAATTGACAAGCCGGATGCCAATTCCGAGAAGGTAAGGCAAGAGCTGGTGGCCGAAGGAGTTGTGCCTGAAGACTGGGGTGGCGATGCCATGTTTGTAGAGGTTTCAGCTAAAACTGGCCAGGGCATTGATACCTTGCTGGAAGGCATCTTGCTGCAGGCTGAGGTACTCGAACTGAAAGCACCGAAAGATGCGCACGCAAAAGGAATTGTGGTTGAAGCGCGACTGGATAAGGGCCGTGGCCCTGTAGCAACGATGCTGGTTCAGTCTGGCACGCTGAAGCGTGGCGATGCGGTATTGGTGGGTTCGGTATTCGGCCGTGTACGCGCGATGCTGGATGAAAATGCCAAGGCTATTTCGGAGGCGGGTCCATCTATTCCGGTTGAAATTCAGGGATTGTCGGAAGTTCCGGTTGCGGGTTCGGAATTTGTTGTGCTTGCCGATGAAAAGAAGGCGCGGGAGATTGCGCTGTTCCGCCAAGGAAAGTTCCGTGCTGTTAAGCTGGCCAAACAACAGGCAGCCAAGCTGGAAAATATGTTCGAGCAAATGGCCGAAGGCGAAGTTCGCACGCTGTCATTGATTGTCAAAACTGACGTTCAGGGTTCGGCAGAAGCCATTGCGCATGCCTTGCAGAAGCTCTCAACCAATGAAGTGAAAGTCAATCTGATCCACGGTGGCGTAGGTGCAATCAGCGAGTCCGATATTAATCTGGCCCTTGCGTCCAAAGCGATTGTCATTGGCTTTAACACACGAGCCGACGCTGCGGCACGCAAGCTGGCTGAAACATTTGGCGTGGATGTCCGTTACTACAACATCATCTACGAGATGGTTGATGAAATTAAAGCTGCGCTTTCGGGCATGTTACCCCCTGAAAAGAAGGAAAATATTATTGGTATGGTGGAAGTGCGCCAGGTCTTCCATATTTCTAAAATCGGTACAGTGGCCGGTTGTTATGTGACAGAAGGCATGATCAAGCGCAATTCGCAAGTCCGTGTAATACGTAATAACGTCGTGATACATACTGGCTACCTCGATTCGCTGAAGCGCTTTAAAGATGATGCCAAGGAAGTTAAATCCAACTTTGAGTGCGGCTTATCCCTGCAGGGGTATAACGATCTTGAAGTGGGCGATCAGCTGGAAGTGTTTGAAATTGTTGAAGTTGCTCGCGCACTGACATAAAAATATTCAATGCCAAAAGACTACGCCAGAACGGACAGAATCGCCGAGCAAATTCAAAGAGAGTTGGCGCAACTGATTCGTCTTGAGGTTAAAGATCCCCGCGTGCATATGGTGACGATAACAGGCGTGGAAGTTACCCGTGATTATGCGCATGCCAAAGTGTTCTATACGACACTGGAAGGTGACAGCAGCGATTTGCAAAAAGGCCTGGAACGCACAGCCGGTTTTTTACGCAGCAAGCTGGCTGCGGCTATGAAGTTGCGCATCACACCACAGTTACATTTTACATATGACGCATCGATTGAACGCGGCTCTCATTTGTCACAGTTGATAGACCGTGCGGTTGCCAGCGATCAATCCAACAAGGATTCAGAATAAATAGCATGGCAGGAAAATGGCGTTCATTGGACGGCGTCTTGTTGTTTGATAAGCCGCTTGAACTCAGTTCCAATATTGCATTGCAAAAAGTTCGTCGCCTGTTTCAGGCAGAAAAAGCCGGTCATACAGGCACACTTGATCCGCTGGCAACCGGTTTGTTGCCTGTCTGTTTTGGCGAGGCAACAAAATTTTCTGTCGGCTTGCTGGAGTCAGACAAGACGTACCGGGCGCGGATCAAGTTAGGGCAGACCACCACAACTGGCGATGCTGAAGGCGAAATTACAGCCAGCCACGAAGTGAACGTCAGCGAAGGGCAGGTGCAGGAAGCACTGCAGACATTGCGCGGCGAAATTCAGCAATTGCCACCCATGCACAGCGCCCTCAAGCATCAGGGCAAGCCGCTGTATGAATATATACGCAAGGGTGAAACAATTGAACGCGAACTGCGCAATGTAGTGATCCACGAGCTTGTGCTGGAACATTTTGCTGCCGATGAAATGGATATCAGCGTGCGATGCAGCAAGGGTACGTATGTGCGCACACTGGCAGAGGATATTGGGCGCGCTTTGGGTTGCGGTGCACACCTGACGGGATTAAGGCGCACCAGGATTTCCGAATTCAGTCTGGACAACGCATATACATTGTCGCAACTGGAGTCGATGACAAGTGAAGAACGCGATGCCTGTCTGTTACCGCTGGACTGCATGTTGTTGAACTTGCCGAAGCTTGATCTGGATGAGGTGCAGGTCAGTCGCCTTGCCCAGGGGCAGCGACTGGGACTGGATCTTGCATTGCCGGATGGCAAATTGCGTTTATATGCGGCAGGTGAATTTGTCGGTTTGGGAGAGTTGTCTGGCCGCAGGCTTGCGCCGAGCAGACTTGTTTCCAGCGTGGCTAGAAGAGCAGCCCAGCGTGGCGGCACTGTAAAGACAGCAGAAACGTGCGTGTCTGATCTGCCGGCGTAGCAAGATGAAGATTGGAAGAGGAAATTAGCAGGAATTTCAAAATAAATACCTGTTATTTCTTTGTATTACTTGAGCAACAACCGCATTCAAGAGTAAAATGCGGCACTTTTTATTGGAGGTAACACCATGTCTATTACATCAGCACAGAGGTCACAAATTGTGACTGATTATCAACGCGCCAAAGGCGACACCGGCTCCCCTGAAGTTCAGGTAGCCCTGATGACCGCGCGCATTAACTACCTCACTGGTCACTTCAAGGAACACGTCAAGGATCACCACTCACGCCGTGGCCTGCTGCGTCTTGTAAGCCGCCGCCGCAAACTGCTGGACTACCTCAAGAGTAAAGACGATGCAGCTTATCGCAAGCTGATTGAGCGCCTGGAACTGCGCAAATAACAAGAAGCAAGCAGCGGGTCGCAAATGCGGCCCGTTTCATTTAAGGGTGTTCTGAAATTTAAAATTCCAAGCGAGAGAAGACGCGAGAAAAATTTTAGCGTGCGGCATATAAATTAATATGTAAGCGTAAAATTTTTGAGTAACGGCGTATCGCAACGAAGTTTGGATTTTTGAAACACCCTTATATCATTGCATCGCTGTTGAGGCGATATGTCAGGCAAAACTAAGAGGTCCATCTTGAGTCACTATAAAAAGACAATCAGCTACGGCAAACACCAGCTTACCCTTGAAACCGGTGAAATTGCACGCCAGGCAAATGGCGCAGTCATGGTCAGTCTGGGAGATACAGTGGTGCTGGTGACCGTTGTGGGTAGCAAAGAGGTTCAGCCGGACCTGGATTTTTTTGCATTGACCGTTGATTACCAGGAGCGCACATATGCTGCGGGTAAAATTCCAGGGGGATTTTTCCGTCGCGAAGGCAAGGGTAGTGAGAAGGAAATTCTCACTTCACGCCTGATCGACAGACCACTGCGCCCGCTGTTTCCTGAAGGCTTCTATAACGAAGTGCAGATTATCGCGACTGTGCTTTCATCCGATAGCCAGATCGATGCCGACATTCCTTCAATGATCGGCGCTTCCGCGGCTTTGATGTTGTCCGGCATGCCTTTCGAGGGCCCTATTGGTGCGGCGCGTGTGGGTTATATCAATGGCGAGTATGTGCTGAATCCGACTGCGGATGAAATGAAGCTGACGCAAATGGATCTGGTGATTGCCGGTACTGCCCAAGCGGTATTGATGGTGGAATCCGAAGCCAAAGAGCTGTCGGAAGAAGTGATGCTGGGCGCTGTGATGTACGGTCATGAACAGATGCAGGCCGTGATTCAGGCGATCAATGAAATGGCCGATGCCGTCGGTGCGGATGCGTGGGAATGGGAGCCGGCCCCCAGGGACTCAGTACTGACAGCAAAGGTTGCAGAGCTGGCCGAGAGTGATCTTAAAGCTGCTTATTCGGTACGCGAGAAACAGGCACGTACAGCGCAGCTAAAGGCCATACACGCGCGCGTCATCAAAGAATTGAGCAGCGATGGCACCGTTGAAAAAAATCATATTTACGAATTAATTCAGGCACTGGAAGCAAAACTTGTACGTGGCCAGATTTTGAATTCAGAGCCGCGTATTGACGGTCGTGATACACGCACGGTGCGCCCAATCACGATACGCACCGGCGTGTTGCCGCGTACACATGGTTCGGCGCTGTTTACACGCGGCGAAACGCAGGCATTGGTCGTGGCAACGCTGGGCAGCTCACGCGACACGCAAAAAATTGATGCATTACAGGGCGAGTATTCTGATCGCTTTATGCTGCATTACAATTTTCCTCCCTATGCCACCGGCGAAATGGGGCGTGTAGGCTCACCCAAGCGCCGTGAAATCGGCCATGGCCGTCTGGCCAAGCGTGCGCTGGTCGCCGTATTGCCCAGTGAGAAGGAATATAACAATGCGATGCGTGTGGTGTCAGAAATTACCGAATCGAATGGCTCCAGCTCGATGGCCTCTGTATGTGGCGGCTGTCTCGCACTGATGGATGCCGGTGTCAAGATCAAGACCCATGTTGCGGGTATTGCGATGGGGCTGATCAAGGAAGGCAACCGCTTTGCGGTACTGACCGATATTCTGGGCGACGAAGATCACCTCGGCGATATGGATTTTAAAGTGGCCGGATCCGAGCAGGGAATTACGGCTTTGCAAATGGATATCAAAATTACCGGTATCACGACTGAAATCATGAAAGTTGCGTTGAGCCAGGCGCGTGAAGGTCGCATGCACATTCTGGGCATTATGAAACAGGCGATGCCTGCCGTCCGCACCGAACTTTCCGCACATGCGCCACGCCAGTTGAAAATGAAGATTAATCCGGAAAAAGTGCGTGATGTCATCGGCAAAGGCGGCTCGGTTATTCGCGCCTTGTCGGAAGAAACAGGCACACATATTGATATCGATAACGATGGCAATATCACTATTTCCTGTGTCAGCAGTGAGGCAGGCGAGCTTGCGAAAAAACGCATTGAAGACATCGTGGCCGAAGTTGAAGTTGGCAAGGTATACGAGGGTCCCGTGATCAAGTTGCTGGATTTTGGTGCGATCGTGAATATCATGCCTGGCAAGGATGGCTTGCTGCATATCTCGCAAATTTCCGTAGACAGGATCAATGCAGTCTCGGATTTCCTCAAGGAAGGCCAGATTGTCAAGGTCAAAGTACTCGAGCTGGACGACAAAGGCCGCATGCGCCTGAGCATGAAAGCGCTGTTGCCGCAGCCTGAGGTGGCACCTGAGGCGCCATCCGAGTAATCACAGAACTTGCCAGCAATAATTAAGCCCCGCCATGCGGGGTTTTTTTTGCGCGTATCAGCTTGAGGTACGTTAAAATTCAGCTAAACCGGTCTTTGCAATGCAAAGCCGATTGTAAAAATATTCAATACAATCAAATACTTATAACATCTTGAATTCAGCAGATTTTGACCCCAAAGCATTTGTTGCCTCGCTGCCTTTATTGCCGGGCGTCTATCGCATGCTGGATGCGGCAGGCAAGGTGCTATACGTGGGCAAGGCAGCGCAACTCAAGAAACGCGTCAGTTCATATTTCCAGAAAACCAATATTTCGCCGCGTATCCGTTTGATGGTTTCGCATATTGCGAATATCGAAGTTACGGTGACGGGCACCGAGGCGGAAGCCTTGTTGCTGGAAAATAACCTGATCAAGAGCCTGAAGCCGCGCTACAACATTTTATTCCGGGATGATAAAACCTATCCCTATATTGTCCTGACAGGCGAGACCTTCCCCCGCCTGGCCTATTATCGCGGCACCACGGCAAAGCAGCATCAAAACTTCGGCCCTTATCCCAACGCCAGCGCGGCCAAGGAAAGCATTGACTTGCTGCAAAAAATTTTCCGTTTGCGCACCTGCGAAGACAATGTATTCAGGAACCGTGCGCGCCCCTGTTTGCTGCACCAGATTCAGCGCTGCACCGCGCCCTGTGTGGGCATGATCAGCGAGCAGGATTACGCTACCGATGTGCGTAACGCGGCGCTGTTGCTGCAAGGCAAGCAGGATGAGGTGGAGCAGCATCTGCGTACAGACATGGAGCAGGCTGCGGCAGCGCAACACTATGAGCATGCGGCGGCATTGCGCGACCAACTGCATAACTTGCATACCGTGCAGCAAAAGCAGTTCATGGAAAGCGGGCGTGCAACCGATGCCGATATCGTTGCGGCCGTCGAACTTGACGGAGTGTTGTGCGTCAACCTTTCCATGGTGCGCGGCGGCCGCCATCTGGGCGATAAACATTTCTTTCCGCAGAATGCGGACGGTCAGAGCGTGAGTGAAGTGCTGGAAGCCTTTTTGGCGCAGCATTATTTAAGCAGCAATGTGCCGTCCTTGATACTGACCAATATTGAAGTAGCCAGCGAAGCATTTGAACAACTCTTCAGCCAGCAAAGCGGACACAAGGTGCAGATACGCCACAATGTCACCGGTGAGCGCCGCCAGTGGCTGGATATGGCCGTTAACAACGCGCTGCTGGCACTGCGTCAGCAGGCCGGTATGCAGGCCGGGCAGGTATTGCGGCTGGAAGCCTTGCGCGCGGCTTTGTCGCAGCCGCAACTGTCGCGCATAGAATGCTTCGACATCAGCCATACCATGGGCGAGGCGACAGTCGCTTCCTGCGTGGTGTACGACAATCTGGCGATACGCCCGAGCGAATACCGGCGCTACAACATCAAAGGCATTACCGGGGGCGATGATTACGCGGCGATGCGCCAGGCCTTGTCACGGCGCTATCTGAAGTTGCAGGCCGGTGAGGGCAAACGCCCGGATCTGATATTGATAGATGGTGGGGCAGGGCAGCTGGGGGTGGCGATTGAAGTGATGACAGAGTTGGGCCTGACGGATATACAGCTGATGGGCGTGGCCAAAGGCGCAGAACGCAAGCCTGGCATGGAGCAATTGTTACTACCGCAGCAGGAAAAGCCGTTACAATTGCCCCCTGACAGCCCTGCCTTGCATCTGATTCAACAGGTACGGGATGAAGCGCACCGCTTTGCCATTAGCGGGCACCGCGCCCAGCGGGGAAAAGCCAGAACCACCTCCAGCCTGGAAGAAATAAGCGGGATAGGTGACAAGCGCAGGCGCAACTTGCTGTCACGATTTGGCGGCTTAAAAGGCGTGCAGCAGGCGAGTGTTGCCGAGCTGCAGCAGGTGGAAGGCATTAGCCCCGCATTGGCAGAGAAAATTTATCAACAGCTTCATTAATGACAACAGTTTTATAACCGCTACCCATGCCACTCAATATTCCGATACTGCTTACCTGGTCCAGAATCCTCATGATTCCGGTGTTTATTGGTATTTTTTACCTGCCTGACACAACCCTTAGCCTGCATCACAAACATTTATTCAGCACCTTGCTGTTTGCCTTTGCCGCATTAACCGATTGGCTGGATGGTTATCTGGCGCGTTCGCTCAACCAGATGTCCGCGTTTGGCGCGTTTCTCGATCCGGTGGCCGACAAGCTGATGGTAGCCGCAGCGCTCATTGTGCTGGTTAATCTGGAATACGTCGGCGCACTGGTCGCTTTTATCATTATTGGCCGTGAAATTGCCATCTCCGCCCTGCGCGAGTGGATGGCACAGCTGGGCAGCAGTAAAAATATCGCCGTGTCCATGCTGGGTAAAATCAAAACGACTTTTCAGATGCTGGCCATTCTGTTTCTGCTTTATCACGAGCCATTGTTTGGTTTTCCCACGCATGAAGCGGGGACAGTACTCATTTATATCGCAGCAATCCTCACACTATGGTCGATGATTTATTATTTAATGCTGGCAATGCCACAAATTACAAAAAAAAGCCGTGAGTAGAATTGATTTTTTGTCGCGAGATAGGTATAGTGTCGCGCTTCGGGGTGTAGCGTAGCCTGGTAGCGCGCCTGCTTTGGGAGCAGGATGTCGGGAGTTCGAATCTCTCCACCCCGACCAGGTTCTAGTAATAAAAAGTCGTATTGGTTTCCCAAGGAATTGTGCCCGTAGCTCAACCGGATAGAGCACCAGCCTTCTAAGCTGGGGGTTGCTGGTTCGATTCCAGTCGGGCACACCAGTCACTTAATCTTTCAATGGTGGTCGTAGCTCAGTTGGTAGAGCCCTGGATTGTGATTCCAGTTGTCGTGGGTTCGAGCCCCATCGATCACCCCATATTTTGCTGGGTTCCCGGCGGTTTTGGCGATCAACGTTTGTCCAACAAACCAGTGGTTGTCTAATACTTTTTGCGAAGTTGCTCAACTTTTGCTGCCACGAGCATAGCCTTTTTGCGACTGCATCACTTGGATGCCTGAACAAGGCACTTCCCTTCTGCCCTGAGTCAATCACTCCCGCCGTTTTTTTACCCTGAGTTTGCTTTCGGCAAATCTTTCAGTTAAAACACCGGTCTCCTTCGTTTTTACCATTGCTCAAGTCTGTGCCGATTTAATGCCACGCCAAGGCACGCACACTGTATCCAATGTTGCTCAGTTCAACCCGCTTACCCTTGTTCGCTATAAACAGGTGGCTGCAATGCAGAGTAAATAAGTGCCTGACCGGGCGATTGCAAAAACATTGCATGCTTATACTTCCGTAATCAAAATTAAGCCCCCGCAGTGCTGCCCGCAACATTTTTCCCTTACTTGATACTCCCTGTTTATCAGCCTAAAAATATAAGGATTTTGCCTATTTATTAAGCAAAAATTTTATGTGATAGTTCATTCACATCATGATTGCTCCAGAACAGGCAGGAATTTGAATCTGACCAGAAAGTAGTCAATATTGAGCAGTTATTGATTGTAACAGGCAGTATTTTTTATTTCCAAAGGAGAACTTAAATGAGCAACATTACTCGATTTGATCCATTCAGTGAAATTGCCCGCATTGATCCATTTATGGGTGTGGATGATGTATTTAACAATTTCATGCTGCGCCCCTTTTCACGTGGCGGCTTTGAAATGGAACCCCAAATCAAAATGGATGTAAAAGAAATGAATGGCGAATATCGCATTGATGCCGAGATTCCCGGCGTTAGAAAGGATGATATTCACGTCACCATCGACGGCAAGCGGGTATCGATCAGCGCCGAAGTCAAGCAGGAGAAGGAAGTGAAGGAGGGTGAGCGCATTATTCGCTGCGAGCGCAGTTATGGTATGACCTCGCGGACTTTCAATCTTGCCGAGGAGGTTGATCAGAGCAAGGTTCAGGCCAAATATAACAATGGCATTCTTGAATTGAGCATACCGAAAAAGCCTGGTTCAGCACGTAAGGAAATTGCAATTTCCTGATCAAATACTGGCGGGGACTAGCCGGGTTTCCGGTTTTCTCCCGGCAGTCATCGTTCTTAATGAAATTGGGCTTGTATATTATTGCATTTGTACGCCTGCCGGCGGCAGAGCTGAGCAGAATGCTGGAAGCTACGGGAGTCTATCTTTTGAAAGCGGAGATTGATGAGTGTTGCAATTTCATAAAATGGGAAGCTCTCGAACCCATCTGAGGACACTCGCAGCACACTGCAGAATTCAGCACCGATAACCGACTTGACTCTCACTACGGACGCAAATATTGCAGAGTTGATCCATCCAACAGAGCAGTCTGAAATACCGAGTGATCTTCAATTGCAAGATTGCGCTGTGACTGGAAGGGTAAATAATTTGGAGCCGCTGTTGGATATCAGATCAATTTAACATACTTATAAGCGCTATGCCAAAATTTATGATTTTGCCTTTGGCTCTGTATTTCAACCGGGGCGCAAGGCAACCATAGCGCGAATGAATTGCAAACCAGGGGAGCATGTGCTGGAAGTTGGGGTGGGGACCGGACTGTCGCTTCCGCTTTACTCAAAAAATGTGCTGGTAAGCGGCATCGATATTTCAACTGAAATGCTGGCGCGTGCACAAGCCAGAGTTGATCGCGACGGGCTTGATAATATTGTGCAGCTGTCCGTGATGGATGCAGAGAATATGGATTTTGCCGACAGTACTTTTGACAAGGTTGTCGCCATGTATGTCGCCTCGGTTGTGCCCGATCCGGAAAGACTGGTGGCAGAGATGCGCAGGGTCTGCAAAATAAATGGCGAGATTATTTTTGTGAACCATTTCCACAGCAAGAACCCGCTGCTCGGATCCTTTGAAAAATTGATTGCGCCGTTGTCGCAGCAAATCGGCTTTCATCCGGATTTTTCGCTGGATAGATTTTTGGAACAGACCGGGCTAATGACTGTTGATATTCATCCGGCTAATATTTTCAATTTTTGCACCATGGTGGATGCAAAAAACACCAAGGAAACAAAGTTCGACATGATGCCGCTGATTGTAAATACTCAGCATGATTATCAAATCAATGCATAGTCTGTCGCGGCGTAATTCCTGACTCGCTTTTATTTATTTAATATGTTGATTTAATTGAATATTTTAAACTTTCAGCAAGGAGGAAAAGCATGAGACAGGAGCAAGTCAGGGCTTCAGGCAAATCCTTTCGTGATGGCATTGGTTATATGCCATCAGCAACGGAAAATAGTTCATCCTTTGGCAATATTGTATTTTCTCCAGAAAAAATGCTGTTGACTCGGATGATGCGTGCAATTGGAAACCCTTCGATAGAGATCGTGCTATGGAATGGCCAGAAAATTTCCAGTCATTATGGCAAGGAGGTCGCGCAGGTAATTATCCGTGACCGGGGGGCATTGTTAAAGCTGATAACCGACCCCGAGCTTTATTTTGGTGAGATGTATTCTGCTCAGCGCATTGATGTGCAGGGTGATCTGCTGGAATTTCTGGATGCGATATTTCGCGTATGGCCTTTGCACCCACAGGGTAAAAACGGAAAATCTTTCTTTTCTCCTTTGTATGATACCAGGCGCAATACACTTAGCGGATCGCGCCGCAACATCCAGCATCACTACGATATAGGCAACGAATTTTACAAGCTCTGGCTGGATGAGCGGATGCTCTACACCTGCGCATATTTTCCTGAGCAGAATACCAGCCTTGAAGAGGCACAGCTTGCCAAGATGGATCATGTCTGCCGCAAGCTCAGGCTGCAACCCGGTGAAAAAGTCATCGAGGCAGGTTGCGGCTGGGGGGCTTTGGCATTGCATATGGCCAGCCATTATGGCGTCTCCGTGCAAGCCTACAATATTTCAAAAGAGCAGATCAGCTTTGCCAGAAAGCGCGCCCAGGCAGAAGGCCTGGAGGGGCAGGTCGAGTTTATCGAAGATGATTACCGCAATGTGCAGGGAAAATTTGATGCCTTTGTGTCGGTTGGCATGCTTGAGCATGTAGGTGTCGATAACTATCAGGCCCTCGGCGGGGTGATTGACAACTGCCTCGGGGATAACGGCCGCGGGCTGATACATAGTATCGGCCTGAATTTTCCCAGACCGATGGATGCATGGACCGAGCGGCATATCTTCCCCGGCGCGAACCCTCCCAGTCTGGCGCAAATGATGCAGATCTTCGAACCCTATGACTTCTCTGTGCTGGATGTAGAAAATTTGCGTTTGCACTATGCAAAGACGCTGGAGCACTGGCTGCAGCGTTATGAGGAGAATATTGATCTGGTGACGGATATGTTTGATCAGGAATTTGCCCGCGCATGGCGTTTGTATCTGGCAGGGTCACATACCGCTTTCAAAACCGGCCGTATGCAATTGTTTCAGGTGTTATTCAATCGCGCCGGTAATAACCAGATCCCGGCGACAAGAAGGTATCAATATGCGTCTGATACCGGGCAGGTCAGGCAGTTATAAACAGGAGAATCCCATGCAAAGCTGTGATGTACTCATCGTAGGCGGTGGCCCGGCAGGCTCAAGCTGCGCGCGGCAACTAAGCCGCAAGGGCATGGATGTAATGGTGATGGACAAGGCGGTGTTTCCGCGCGACAAAGTGTGTGCCGGCTGGATTACCACGGCTGTAGTGGCGGCGTTACAGCTGGATATCGGGGACTATGGATTAAAAAATGTAATACAGCCCATCACCTCGTTCCGCACCGGCATGATCAATGGCAGCGAAGTCGAGACACGCTATCCGGATGTTGTCAGTTATGGCATACGCCGTTTTGAACTCGACGACTATTTGCTGCAACGTTCGGGTGCTCGGCTGCAACTTGGCCAGCCGCTGAAATCGCTGGTGAGGGATGGCGGGCAATGGATTGTGAACGATGCCATATCGACGCCGATGGTGATAGGCGCGGGTGGTCATTTCTGTCCGGTGGCCCGGCAGATGGGCGCGCAGCTGGGTGCCGACGAGCCCATTATTGCGGCGAAGGAAATTGAATTCAAAATGAGCGCGGAGCAATTCGATGATTGCAGGGTGCGCGGTGATATGCCCGAGCTTTATTTTTGCAAGGATCTGAAAGGCTATGGCTGGTGCTTCAGCAAAGGCCGATACCTCAACATAGGACTGGGCCGAGAGGATAATCACGGGCTTTCAGGGCAGCTCGGCCAGTTCTGTGATTTTCTTAAACAGCGCGGCAGAATCCCGCAGGACATCCCGGAAAACTTTCACGGCCATGCCTACTTATTGCATGGCCATGCGGTAAGGAAGCAAGTTGCTGACGGCATACTGCTGGTGGGTGACGCAGCCGGGCTGGCTTATCCGCAAAGCGGCGAAGGTATCCTGCCTGCAGTGGAATCAGGAATGATGGCTGCAAGCACCATCATCGAAGCCGCGGGCGACTACAGTCATGCGCGCCTGCGCTCCTATTCCTCAAAGCTGAACCAGCGCTTTGGCACGGTTACAAATTCAAGCGGAATTGCGCCGCAATTCTTGCGTAATTTTGTTGCGGAAAAATTACTTAAAAGCGAATGGTTTACACGTCATGTGGTGCTTGACCGCTGGTTTCTGCACTCGAACCAGGCGCCCATGCATGCCAGTTAACGCAACGAGGATGGTGCCATGAGCATATTTAATAAAGTACTTTTTGCGCTGTGTCTGCTGGGTGCGTGGCCATCGGCAGCATTTGCACAGGGCAAACATAGCGAAGCAAGGGGCGAGCTGCTCTATATGACGTACTGCAATACTTGCCACACTGCGCAAATTCACTGGAGAGAGCAGAAGCTGGTCAGGAACTGGGGAAGCCTGCTAGTGCAGGTGAAGCGCTGGCAGAGCATAGGCGGGCTGAACTGGAATGACAATGAAATTGCGGATGTTGCGCATTATTTGAACGCACAATTTTACCAATATAAAAGTACAGCGCAGATGCCAAAATTGGAACCGTTTATGGGGAAGGCCAAATAGCAACATTTTATAATGCATAAAATATATCCGGCTATAGCATTCCCAAAGGAAGTTGATCGTGGTGATCTAATAGCACCCGATCCAAAATTTACAATAAGTTGGTAACTTATTTGCCGGATAATTTGAAACTGCCTGAAAATGCTGGTAATAAATCATATCGATTTTAATTTCTAACCCGGGCGATAAATTTTCGGGTCAGCAGCAGGCATACTTGCCGGTTTCACGCCAACTGGCTTACTCAGCAGTGGGCCAGTCACTAAACGGAAATGGAATTGCTTCTTCGGCAAAAGTCAGGAAATTAGCAATCTGTTGCAAATAGCGCCCGAGGCCGCGGCCAAAGGCAATCAGCCTGTCATTGGGCGTATCCAGCAGTGCCAAGACGAATTGAATAACCGTCACAATAAACATCACGGTGCCCGCCAGCTGGTAGACCATGGCCATCAGCAGCATGAAAAATCCGCGTATCCATATTTTGCGTTTGCTTGTTGTTTCTTCAATTTCAGTCATGGCTCAATACCCTTTTTTGGTTAATTAAATTGGTGTTGCTTCGAAGATTTAAATCAGTCACCTTTTCTCCCCAGATTCTCAAGCCTGCCCAGCCATTTTTTAATGGCCGCGGCATCCATCGTCCCCACCAGGCCAATCAGGGTGTCTTTCACCGGCTTGATCCCTACGAAGGAAAGAATATTTCGCTCCAGCGACCTGACGCTGTGCGCAAGAAAAAACCAGCGATAAACAATAGCCGGCATACCCATGGTGACGATCACACGCGCTGACTTGCCTTTCAGTGCTTTATGGGCAAAGGGATTTTTGCCTTCGCCGGAGAAAGCAAAGCCGGGTCGTGCCACCTGCTCCAGAAAGCCCTTGAGTAGCGCGGGCATGTCGCCCAGCCACAGCGGAAACAGAAACACCAGATGCCCGGCCCATTGAATGGCTTCCTGTGCGTCGGCCAGGCCTGCGGGAAGCGCGCCCTTTTCCCATTCCTGCTGGCTGCGCAGCAGCGGAAAATCAAGTTTCGCCACATTGAGTCGCCTGACTTCGTGTCCGGCAGCCATTGCGCCCCTCGCATAGCTTTCCTCAAGCGCGTGGCACAGGTGTGCCGATCCTGAATCCGGATGGCCCTGAATGATCAGTATACGTTTGCCCATGTTTTACCCCCATATTTATATTCTCATCAAGAAATATAGTTGATTATGAATGGCTGCTTCAGGCCAGGGTTTAATTTGCCATTGTAAATAAATGAGGCTTGCTGCAAGAAATTCAAGTATTGATTTGGGTGTATGCTCAATACAAATGCCGGGATAAGCGTTATTCGATACAATAAGCCGTACACTCGCGTTGGTTATTGAAAGTTGAAGTTAAACCTGTTTAACATGCGACCTGCAAGCAATTTTTAAACAAAGGAAATGCAATGCCTATTCCCTGGCTGGTAGTGTTACAGGCTGTTCCCTGGACTGAGGTGATTAAAAACGCACCAAAGGTTGCCGAGGGCGCGAAAAAATTGTGGAGTTCGGTCGGCAAGAAATCGTCCGTCCAGGCCGTGTCCGACGATAATGTAAAGCGTGTGCCGCTAACCGAGAGCGAATCCATCGCGCTGTTGCAATCGCGTCTCACAACCATGGAGTCGGAGTTATCAGAGTTGCATAACCAGATGCTTGCTTCGTCCGACCTGATCAAAACGCTAGCCGAGCAGAATGCCCAGCTCATCAAACACATTGAAGAGAACAGAGTCCGCATTAAATGGCTTGCTGTTGTAATCGCGCTGATGGTTGTTGCCGTAGTGCTGAGTTTGGTGCCGGGTCTCTGAGCGCATGAGACCCAAAATTTTTCAACGCAACGCAGGCAGAAAGTAATGATCATGAAAAAATTATGGGTGCTGCTTCCACTACTGCTCAGTGCATGTGTTGGTGTTCCTGAAAATATCCGGCCTGTGGAAAATTTCAGGCTGGATAGATATCTCGGCAAGTGGTACGAGATTGCACGTCTGGATCATTCCTTTGAACGCGGCCTGTCGCGCGTGTCGGCTGAATACAGCATGCGCGACGATGGCGGGGTCAGGGTGCTGAATCGCGGATTTTCCGTGCAGGAAAATAAATGGAAAGAAGCGGAAGGGAAAGCTTATTTTGTAGAAAAACAGGATCAGGGCTATTTGAAGGTCTCTTTCTTTGGCCCGTTTTATGGCTCCTATATTGTGTTTGAGCTGGACCATGAGAATTATCAATATTCACTGGTCAGTGGTCCCGACAAATCCTATTTCTGGATTCTGGCAAGAACCCCGCAGATTTCAGAAGAAACAAAAGCCCGGCTTATTGCCAGGGCGGCAGCACTGGGCTTTGAAACAGGCAAGTTGATTTATGTTAATCATGATGAATGACCTGGCCTGAAGCCTGCGCTGCTAATGGTAAAATATTAAATATAATCAATTATTTATAATTATATCGAGTCTGGCCTATATGTTTGACTTCGCCATCAGGGGATGGGGGAAGTTGTTACGACCAGCTTGAGTAGGGATGTACAGCAAGACTGGAGTTGTAATAGCGCTTGTCGTCGGTGACCTCATTTCCCACCCATGAGGGTTTGTCGAACCGCTGGTCTGCAGATTGCAGCTCAATCTCTGCAATAACCAGGCCATTATTTTCGCCATGGAATTCATCCACTTCCCACATCATGCCCGCCCAGGGAAACAGAAACCGTGTTTTTTCTATCAACGGTCCATCGCAGAGGAGTAGCAGTTGCTCCGCATCGGCAACGGGAATTTCATATTCAAATTCTGCACGCACTGCACCGGTGCTGATACCCTTGATGGTGAGATACGCCTTATCGCCGGCAACACGTACCCGCACCGTGCGCTCCTTGTCGCGGTTGAGATAGCCCTGCCGAAACAGCGTGGCCGCCCCCTTGCGCCAGGCATCACCCTGGACTAGGAATTTGCGTTCAATTTCTATTGCCATGATGCGGTTCCTCGCTGAAGTCTTTTATCGATGTGAATAATCTGTGGTTGCTATGCCGTCATCAGATCGTTGCAGATCGATGCGTGTATTATTTTAAACAAGGCAGCCATAAAAAAACCCGGGTTTAACGCCGGGTCATTTTTAGCCAAACAACTGCCGAGTGATCAAATAACTGAAGGCTTAATCACGGCTTTTGATCCGCCAGAGCACAACGCCGACGATGATGACAAGCAGGCCCAGCAGCCACATCCAGTATTGCTCCAGGAAACCCGGCTCTTCCACAACGGGAGGGGCAACAGGTGCGGGTTCGGGCTGTACCACCGGAGGCGCCTGATATTCTGTAACCGGGGCCGGTGCTTCAACAACGGGCGGTGCTGGCTCGGGAGCGGGCGGTGGCGCCACTTTTTTGGCTACGCGCTTTTTTGCCTTTTTAACGGGTTTGGGAGGTGCTTCCTGGGGCTGCTCGGCCACGGCTGCCGGGGCAGGAGCGGGTACAAATCCCGGTGTGGCGGGCTGTTCGGCAACAACTTCAGCCGGGGCGGGGGTGGGGGTGGCGACAGGCGCGGTTTCCGGTTCGGAGTCGCTTGCGCACGCCGACAAAAAGAGTGCTGATAGAAGCAGGATTGCTGGTGCGGTGATATTGAACGTTCTTGGCATGCTGTCCTCCCGAGTGTAGTGTGTGATATGAAATCAGCAGTATCTTCCCACAGTTGGCATGACCCGGCAAACGATAAACACCAACAAGTGCATAAAGAATACAGTTCAGCATCATTTGCCGGTCTTTGAATGCTTTTGGACTGCGCAGCTCAGCCCGGTTTGCGCGCTTTTCTTGAGAGTCGATTGACAAAAGAACGATCGTTCTATAGGCTGCGCACATGGAAAACAACACCGCAAACTTACCGTTCAGCCTCCCATTCAAGCTTGTTCAGCAGCCTGCTTTGGATTCTGTCATCAATCAAATTTTACTGCCCGAAAAAATAGCACCGGTTCAGTTCACGCCTTTGTACAGCCACAGTATTTCGGCGGGTTTCCCGTCGCCTGCGGATGACTATATTGAAGACCGGCTCGATCTGAATGAGCTGTTGGTCAGCAATAAACCGGCCACGTTTTTTTTGCGGGTAAAGGGCGATTCGATGCTCAATGCCGGCATACATGACGGCGATATCATCGTGGTTGACCGCTCGCTGCAGCCGGTGCATCGCGCCATTGTGGTGGCGGTGGTGGATGGCGAGCTGACGGTAAAACGCCTGATCATTCGCGCGGGCATCACCGAGCTGCATGCCGAGAATCCGAAATATGCGCCGCTACGTTTGCAGGAAGGGCAGGAGCTTACCATCTGGGGCGTGGTCACCAGCTCGGTGCACCAGGTTCGATAGTCTGTACAGCCGGGATTCTTGCCACAGAAAACACCGTTGGAGACGGCTTCACCAGGAAAATCCCCTCTTTGCAAAATTCAAGTGTGGCTCGTTTCGCGGGAGCGCCGACGTCCTCGTCGGCAGTTTTAATTTATGCTTGCCGACGAGGACGTCGGCGCTCCAATGCACTTATTGTGACTGCCCGTTTCTCTCTGTGACCAAAAGTTTTAACAGGATAACTCCAACATATGAATACCATCGCATTAGTCGACGTCAATAATTTCTACGTCAGCGCGGAGCGCGTATTTAACCCCAGGCTGGAGGGGCGTTGCGTGGTGGTGTTGTCCAACAACGATGGCTGCGTGGTGGCGCGTAGCGGCGAGGTCAAGGCGCTTGGCATTGCGATGGGCGGGCCGTGGTTCAAGCTGAAAGACCTCGCGCGCCAGCACAGCATTATTGCGCTGTCGTCGAATTACGCGCTGTATGCGGATATGTCCAATCGCGTGATGGCGGTGCTGAGCGAGTTTAGCGCGCGGCAGGAGGTTTACAGTATCGACGAGTGTTTTCTGGATATGACAGGCCACGACCACAATTTCAGCCAGTATGGGCAGCAGATACGGCAGCGCATCCAGCAATGGCTGGGCCTGCCGGTGTGCGTGGGCTTTGCGCCGACCAAGACGCTGGCCAAGCTGGCCAACCATGTGGCGAAGAAGCGAGCCGAGTATCGCGGGGTGTGCGATTTAACGGCGATGTCCGGCGCGCAACGGGATGAAATTTTTGCCGGCATTGCGGTGGGCGAAGTGTGGGGCGTGGGGCGCAAGCTGAATGAGCAGTTACAGCAGGGCGGCATCACCACTGTGCAGCAGCTGCGCGACTTTGATATTCACCGTCTGCGCAACCGCTTCGGCGTGGTGATGGAAAGAATCGTGCGCGAACTGCGCGGCGAAGCTTGCCTGGAAATGGTTGATATTGCACCGCCCCGCAAACAGATCATCAGCTCGCGCAGTTTCGGACAAAGCGTCACCTCCTTGAGCGAGCTGCAGGAAGCGGTCAGCGTGTATATGTCCACCGCGGCGCAAAAGCTGCGCGAGCAGGGCTCGGTCGCCGCCACCGCCTATGTTTATATCCTGACCAATATCCACAAAAAAGAGGAGCCGCAATACAGCCGCGGCATCACCATCGCGCTGCCCCACGCCACCGACGACACCACGCAATTGGTGGCGGCGGTCAGGGCTGGTCTGCGCAGAATCTACCGCCCCGGCTATCGCTACAAGAAGGCGGGCGTGATGCTGTCCGATATCACTTCTGCCGGCATAGTCCAGACGCAGCTGTTTGCCGATACCATGGCGTCCGGCAAATCACTCAGGCTGATGGCCGCGATGGATGGCATTAACCTGCGCATGGGCAAAGGTGCCATACACCTCGCCAGTGACGGGGTAGAGCAGAGCTGGCGCATGAACCGGGACAGCATGACGCCGGCTTATACGAGTAATTGGGAGGAGCTGGCTGTTGTTACATAAGGTCAGAGGTGACCAACGCGCAGGCCGGTGTTAGAGGGTGGTGTCGATGCGGATGTTGCATTACAATGAGCGGCTAATATTGAATCCATTTTAATTTCACTCATCAAGGTGTAGCCCCATGAATTTTCTGAAGAAAATATTTTATTTTGGCGAGCAGGTAGAGGAATATCCGGTGCGCGTGATCAACGAACGTGAAGCGCGTGCGGCGGCAGGCCTGATGTTGCTGCTTGGCATGTACGCTTTTCTGAAGGGCTACCTCACCGCGGATTACACCCCTGAGCGACTGATGATTATCGCGTTTGTGATCGAGCTAGGGATTCGCGTCTTGATCAATCCAAAATATGCGCCCTTCATGGTGGTTGCGCGCCTGATTGTGCGCAAGCAAAAAGTTGAATATGTGGGCGCACCGCAAAAGAGGGTTGCCTGGTCGCTGGGTCTGGCGCTGGGCGTGTTCATGTACTGGCTGGTTTTTCAGGAAGCCAACATGGGCGTGATGAATTTTCTGGGTTGCGCAACCTGTGTGACCCTGCTGTATTTTGAGGCCGCATTCGGCATCTGTCTGGGTTGCGGGCTTTACAATGTGTTTAACCGCGAAAAAGCCCAGCTTTGCCCCGGCGGTGTGTGCGAAATCAGGAGACTGGAAGAGATTCAGAAATTCAACCCCGTGCAATGGATTATCGTGATTGCGTTTATCGCGCTGATGGTGGCGATACCAACCTTCAATCTGCTCAATCTCGACGATCCCAATATCGTCACGTTTGAAAATTTTGACAGCTATGAGTGGAAAGACTGATTCCAGTTTAGCCACAAACCCGGTTTAGTCTCAAACCAGGGTATCTCGGGGTGTGCAGCTTCACCCTGCTGTCAGTTCCTCCAGTATGCGTAAAATTTCAGCAAACAGCGGGCGTTCCGCAGTGTTTGGCTGCATGCAGCGCTCCTGCAAATTTTGCAGCGCATTGCGGGCAGTCTGGTCTGCCTCTGCTGTCTCGCAGCGTTGCAGCAACTCTTCCAGCAAACAGCCAAATGCACGCACCTCAAGGCGCTGCAGCGCAATAGCGCGCGGCTGATCGTCCGGCGGCAGGAAAGAGGCCGCACCAAAATCACCCAGCAGGCAATCGCCTGCGCCATTGTGCAAAATATTATGCGCATACAGATCGCCATGCATGATGCCCCTCGCATGCAGCTGCGTCATCGCGGAAGCGATGCCCTGTGCGATGCGCATGACGCTGCCTGACGTAAACCAGGTTGCTGCCGCATAGATGTCGCGGGTACATGATTCCAGGCTGGGCGGCCCCGCCAGATTGGCGAAACTGGGCGCGATGAGCGACATGATGAGCCCGATGCTGCCCTCGGGATGCTCACTGATTTTGCCGTGTACCGCGATCAAATTGGGATGTGCGCCGGCGCTGACAACGGCTGTCTTTTCGTTGCGCGGCAGACCATCGCTGGTTAAACCGCCCCTGAATAATTTCACCGCCACATCCGCAGGTTCCCCCGGTGTTGCCTGCCAGCTGGCCTGATAGATTATCCCCGATGCGCCTTCGCCCAGCTTGTGCTGCAATGCCAGCTGATGCCACGGAATGCAGGTGATGGTGTTTGGCGTCAGCGTAGCGGCATCGTGCGTATCGCAAAATGGATTGCCCGCATATGCCAGCCAGGAAAGCCGCGGCAGCGCAAGCAGCCAGTCAGGCAGCGACGCAAAACGGTTGGCGGCAATGCGCAGCAATTCCAGTCTGCTGCAGGCGCCCATTTCAGCGGGTAAGGTCTGCAATTGATTGCCCGCCAGCATCAGCTTTTGCAGCTGTGTGCACTGGCCAATTGCGGCGGGCAGCTCGCTGATCCGGTTATCGGTGAGTATCAGCCAGCGCAGCGATTTGCCGAGTGCGGCAGCAGGCACCTCGCTTATTCTGTTGGCCTTGAAGCCCACCATGCCGAGCTGCGGGCATAAACCCAGCACCTCGGGCAAGCGGGTGAACAGATTGTCGGAGCAAAACAAAATACGCAGCTTGTGCAGTCGCGCGAAATCATCGGGCAGCGACGTTAGTTCATTGCTGGAAAGATCGAGAATTTCCAGGGTATCCGCGAGATCAAAAATTTCAGGCGGAAATTCTTTCAGGCCGCAGGATAAATTTAAACGCTTGCTGCCTGCCAGTTTGGCTGCGCGAATGTGTGCTGCTATGTCCATTACTTAAGCTACCGAATTTCAGAATAGATACTTCAAAATGCTGTGCTGTTTAAAACTGCTTGCGTGGAAAATCGGGCCATAAAAGACAGAACGCGATAATGCTGCCAAACTGGATATAAGGGCCACGCCGAACGATTCAGTCCGGCTTGGCGTTGCGAGAAATATTAAATATAATCAAATACTTATAAAATTCAATCTGTATGTCAACGACGGCCATGCGGGCGGTGTTTATGCCAGCGCCAGCCACGGTTCAGCATTTCCTTGCGCACCAGATTCGCAATCAGGCTATAGCCGTATGGCGTTGGGTGCACTCTGTCGGAAAACAGGTATGTGTCGGTCACGCCGGGAATGAGATTGTAAGGCGTGCAAATCAGCGAAGATTCCAGCGGATTTTTGTACGGGCTCAGGTCGCAGGCAGTATCAGTAACATTGCTCAAGCCATAGGCGCCGGGATTGATGTATTGATAGTAGCTGTCCGCATAGGCATCCACATACAGTACATGATGATTCGCAGCGACGCCGTATTGCAGCTGGCTATTGAACGTATTGACCATGGCCTCCACCAGGCCTCTGCTGGAAGCATCAAAAGTTGCGGCCAGTGGCGTAATCGCAATGTTGGGTATATTCAGCACCACCACGTATCTCGCGCCCTTGCCAACGATTTGCGTATTGATCGCGCTTGCCAGCTCATTTGCCGCCACCGCCATGGACGTGATCGCAGTGGCCGGATCGGTTGCACCTGCCTGCAACAAGCCCAGCTGAAAAAACACATCATTGGCGCCGGCCATCACAAACACGATTTCGTCCTCGTTGAATTTGCCAGCGTTCAGGTTCAAGTGGTTCTGAATCTGCTGCACCACCGGCACCGTCAAAAAACCCAGCGCAACATTCGCGCCGCCGGTTAATTTATTGCCGATACCAACAGGGCTGGTCACGCGCGCACCGCCCTGCGCATAGCCGGTACAGCCCGCATGATTGACTGGCGGCATCACGCTGAAGCCTTGCGCCGGGTCGCCATCGAGGCCGGTTTGCGCGGCGCAAGGCGCGGGCAGGCCAAACTCGGCTGCCATCCACGCGGTCCAGTTTTTAACGCCCGGATAATTCACGGTAAATTGTCCGCCACCCAGCGCTGCAATGGTGCCAACGGCATAGCTGCCGACATCACTCAAACTGTCGCCAAAGGAGATTTGCGTACGGAATTTTATTTTTGGATATTTGCCATGCTCGCGTTCGTCATCATCACCATGCGCAGAAGGAGAGGCCGCTTGCGAGCCAAATTTTATGCCGGGGCCCTGAATGCCGCTAATGTCTCCCGCGTAGGCAGGCAACATGATGGTTAAAGACAAGGCTGCCGCTAATATCAATTTGTATAAACGCATTGCATCTCTCCTTTATGTGGTGAGGAATCGGGCTGCTACTTTAGGGCAGACAATTTGAATATGCAATTACATTGCATGGCTTGTGATAGATCAGCGCAAAATCGGCTCAATACTGTTTTATTTTCCCAACAAATGCTTAATGTTGTTGACATTCGGGCTGATGGGATTAGGAATATTTCACCGGGGTAAATCTCCGGCTCAGCAGGACACCTCTAGAAAGTTAGACCTGTGCATCCCTGTAGCTCTGTAGGGTGGGCAAGTTTTACCTGCCCACGCGGATTTCGATATCTCATCGATGCGTGCGTAAAGAAAATGCGTATTACTGGACTGGTGCGAAGGAAAAAGGAGTCTGAGAAATGGTTGACGCTGTTCCGCGTGGGCAGAAAAAACTTGCCCACCCTACGTAAAACCGGCTGTAGCCGCCTTGGATAGCTCACGGTATTCTGCCCCTTTTTTGAGGAGCACACCGACTAAGCCTCGGATTTTTGTCGGAGGCTATTTAACTAATTGGCGATGGACGTGTCAGAATCGTAATACTCCACCATCAAGTACGACAAAATTGACGGCTCATCAGAAAGCCGGAACAATGCGGCTTGAAGCAGCCGGCAATAGCTTTCAGGTGCGCGCTGCACGGGCAGTAGCCATAGTCTGGCGAGTATTGCATAAATATTTGATTATATTAAATAAATTTATAGTGCACACATGACCTTCGCAGCTTCAATCCAGCCTTCGCTGGAAGATGAGCACTGCAGCAACTCCCTCTCCCGCTGGCGGGAGAGGGGTAGGGAAGAGTAAATCGCTCAATAGCTGAACAGAATTGTTCAGCTCATTTAATTAACCGTCGGGTATGTGCAAGTGATAGACAAAAAATTTCAGAATCTGGTATTTGCATTTTTTATGGCATTGCTAATGTCCTGCATCATGTCACTGGTGATCAGCATTTTTAACGTTGGGCTGGTCAGCAATATTGCAGTCATCTGGCTAAAAGCATGGGCCTTTGCCTTTGTGGTCGCGTTTCCCGCGGTTGCGCTGGTGTCACCTGTTGTCAGAAAAATGGTGAGCCTGGTCGTCAAAAAATAACAGACTGTATTCAATTCATGCGGGGAGTAATTATGCGCTTCAACGTTGCGGTCCAAACGGCCCAAGGCAAGGTAAATGGTTTCCTGTATCTGGGCTTGTTGCTATTGGTCAGTGCCAGTTCCGCGGCGCTGGCCGCCACAGAAAATGCAAGACAGGACAACTGGGCAACCCCGGTTGCCGCCAGTGCCGGTCTGCCCAATCTTAATCGCGTCAGCCCGGCGCTGTACCGATCGGCACAGCCAACGCGGGAAGGTTTTGTGCTGCTCTCCGCGCAGGAGAGTCTGGTAAGCGGCGATGAGCCGATCAAGACCGTGGTTTCGCTGCGCGCCTTTAATGACGACGCGCCCAAAGTTGCCGCAACTTCAAGCTTGCGACTGGAGCAGATACGCTTCAAGACCTGGCACCCGGAGGATGAGGATGTGGTCAAATTCCTGCGCATTGCAACCACGCCCGCACTGCAGCCGGTGCTGGTGCATTGTCTGCACGGCTCGGACCGCACCGGAACCATGGTGGCCATCTACCGCATTGCCTACCAGGGCTGGAGCAAGAAACAGGCTACCGATGAAATGGTCAATGGCGGTTTTGGTTTCCATCCTATCTGGCAAAACTTGCTGCACTACATCGATGAGCTGGATATCAGCGCCATCAAGGAGCAAGTTGCAATACAGGGCGCATGGCAATAACAGCTTGACCGCTCAAGCATGAAACTTTCAGCGTACTATGCAGCTGTAGCATCCGGGGCAGTGTGAGTTTTCACAATTTATTTACATAGTCATGTCAAAATGCCAGCACGGCCCTTACTAAAAATTTCATGACAAATCCCTCTGACGTTATTGCTTCCCCAGATACCCTTCCCGAAAATTTATCCCCGGCTATCCCCAATTATTTGCAAGCCACCTACTGGTGGGCTTATATCCATCCGTGGGGCGTGCGCCTGTTCGAGCGGCAGTGGCTGGTTAACCTCATACTGTGGGGAAATTACACGCGCCTGTGCGATGCAGTGCTGGCTGGTTATGCGCAAGAACCCGCTGGCAACACCCTGCAAATCGCCTGCGCCTACGGCAACCTGACCCGGCGCCTGGCAGAAAAAATTGGCCTTGATGGAAAGCTGGATGTAATCGACATTTTGCCCATCCAGCTAAGCAACCTGACGCGCAAGCTGCCGCAACACAGTGCCGTCAACTTGCACTGCATGGACTCAAACACACTCCAGTTTCCCGCTCAATCTTTTGACCGCATCTTGCTGTTTTTTCTGCTGCATGAGCAACCGCTCAATGTGCGCATAAAAACACTGGCTGAAGCCGTGCGCGTTGTTCGCCCCGGCGGCACCGTGACCATCGTCGATTATGCCGCCCCGGGCTGGCTTAATCCGCTGCGCTACTTCATGGCCCCGCTATTGAGTCTGCTTGAACCTTATGCACGCGATTTGTGGAGAGAAGAGATTGTGAATTGGCTACCTGAAAATGCCAGCATCACCGTGCAGCACAGACAGCGGTTTTGTGGCGGGCTGTATCAAATGGTCAGGCTACAGTTAAACTAAATAGGAATGTACTTGAAGGTTGTAAAATATATTTATAGTCCCTATTCGGCCAGTAGCAGACGTTCGCATGTGTCTCCCAATTTGAATTCGATACGATTTGAATATTAATTTGCTTTTCTACAGCTTCGTTAGATTTTCAGGACAATTATGAGCAGTAAAACAAAGTGGAAGTATGGCCTTAAAGGAGCTGGGTCAGTCACTCAAAGATGTCCTGTTGTAATAGGCGAAACTGCACTTGTAACTTTTAATCATGGGCAAGGTAGTAACTTCCAAGGAACACTATCTGCAATAGATATTGAGACCGGAGAGGAGCAATGGCGTTTTGATACGGATCATTTCCTGAATGAGCCTACTTTATCGAATGATGGAAATATCTTCATAACATGCTTTGATGGATCTGTTTATAAACTCGGATTAGATGGGGAATTGCAATGGAAATCACAACCATCCGAATGCAATCTTTGGGCAGGTACTATTATCGAAGACAAATTCTTCTATGCAGAAATTGCGGGGCGATCTAGATACACTCGAGCTTTAAATGCAAACGATGGCTCCATATTATGGGAGTACGAAAATGGTGGGCATTCGTACGCGCTAGCCACCGATCTGCTAGAACGCATAGTTCACTGTAGTGTCTCTGGTGGCTTCGATGAGAAAACTATTATTTTGCATTGCCTCAACAAAGATACAGGAGAAGCTGTTTGGAAAACCCAATATGCTCAATATATTTTTCAGCCACTGATTATGGGTAATCACATATATATTGGCAGTAGAGGCCACGTGGCACTTTTCTGCTTGAATACGGGCGGGCTATTAGCAACATATCAAATTGAGGATGGGATAGCTGTAACAGCAAGACCAATCAAAACAGAGAGCGGTGTGGTCTTCATAACTGAGCAAGGTCGTATTTTTTGCCTCAACATTGTTGAAGCAAAGAAAGGTATCCTTCGTCAGAGAACTACTGAGTTTAAACAATTATGGAGTCTTGACCTAACATGCGAAGTCAAAGCTAGAGCGGTGCTGACTGGTAGCCAGCTTCTTGTGATCTCTGAAGCCGGAAATTTAGTGAAAATAAATAGCGAAAATGGGGAAATTTTGAGTCAGGATAAGCTAACAGGCTTCAAAGAAGGTCATGGGATGGCCACCTATGAAAATGACCTGCTCATTTCTGTTTCGAAAGACTGCGCAAGACTTTCGAACCAAATCTAACAAGTTGCTGCACGTGGAAAGTTCTCGTTGCGCCTTCTAATTTTTCGGTGAGCTCCGCTATTTCTATAGCTGCTTTGGGCACAAAGTATTCAGTCGAGAATCGAGAGAGCTGGCGTTCGGTATGACTTTTTCTTTATGCCCGGTGAAGGCTATTATCGGTCTTGCGACTTTTAAATAACTAAAAAAAATAGGTATTGTGATGGGCAGATTTCTGTTGGTAATGTTGGTGACTTTTATTTGCAATAGCGTGGCTTTGGCTGATGACATTGAAGATGCCTTGGCTGCTTTGAATCGAAAAGATTATAAAAAAGCATTTGTAATGTTGCTTAGCGCCTCTCAACAAGGGGATGCATTAGCGCAATTCAACCTTGGACTTTTGTATCAAAAAGGTCATGGCACGACTCAGAGCAATGATGATGCAGCTAAATGGTATCGATTGGCAGCTTTACAGGGTAGCAATAAGGCGCAATACAATCTCGCTCTGATGTACGTTAATGGGCATGGTGTTAAACAAGACTACGTAGAAGCAGCTAAGTGGTATAGGTTGGGCGCTCTACAAGGTGACTCAAATGCACAATTTAACCTTGGTGTTCTTTATGACAATGGACAAGGTGTTAAACAAGATTACGTAGAGGCGGTTAAATGGTATCGCCTTGCTGCAAAGCAGAGTGATGTTTTAGCTCAAAATAATCTCGGGTTGATGTATTCAAAGGGGCGAGGTGCTCCTCAGAACTACGTAGAGGCAGTTAAGTGGTATCGATTGGCAGCTAACCATGGCAATTCACAGGCACAGGTCAATCTCGGGTTGATGTATGGCAATGGTCAAGGCGTAAATCAGAACTACGTGGAGGCAGTTAAGTGGTATCGACTTGCTGCAAAACAGGGTTTTGCCGGTGGGCAATATCAACTTGGTTTAATGTATACCATTGGGCATGGCGTAAATCAGAACTACGTGGAGGCAGTTAAGTGGTATCGGCTTTCTGCAAAACAGGGAAATACAAGAGCCCAGCAGAACCTAGGGTTGATGTATGTCAACGGGCAAGGTGTTTCTCAAGACGATGCAGAAGCAGTTAAGTTATTTCGATCGTCTGCACAACAGGGTTATGATGAAGCGCAATACAACCTTGGGTTTATGTATGAAAATGGACGTGGAGTTACTAAAGACATGGTACGTGCATATTTATGGTTCAGTATTGCTGCTGTTTCCGGAGACATAGATGCGATTAAGAGTCGTGATAATGTGGAAAGAAAAATATCAAACAAACAAATTACAGATACACAGCTGATAGCGCGCGAATGTATTGCAAATAAATTCAACGATTGTAATTGACAGAATGCGAGAGAAAACAATGGGGTACTGGGTTGCAACACCTGTTTTTGAATGTCCGCTTTTTTAACCCATGATCGTCCGCAATGGGCACAAGTGAGTCATTCGCTCAAATGGTTACCAGTAACTTCTCTTCCAGATAAACATCCACCCCGCATCCCGGCGCTATAGCCGCAGCAGGTATTTCTTTCCCGTTACGCCAATCCTTTATCGCCTGTTGTTTTGCAACGCCGCTGACTAAAAAAATCAATTGTCGCGTCTGGCTTAAACGATGGGCGCTTAGCGATACACGTTCAGGCGGTGGTTTGGGCGCATTGTGCACGGCTAGTGTGGCTGGGGCGCTGGGTGAGGTGCCCCAGTCGTGGCCGGGAAACAGGCTGGCGGTGTGGCCGTCTTCGCCGAGACCAAGTAGCACCAAATCAAACATGTCTACGTTGCCAAGTGTCTGCGCATAACTGCTGGCAGCGGCTTGTGCGCCCTGCTCGGTGGGGATGATGTGGATCTGGCTGGCGGGTATGCTGACGTGATTCAGCAATGCCTGTTCTGCCATGTGGCTGTTGCGCTCTGCATGAGCGGCGGGCAGGCAGCGTTCATCGCCAAAGTAGATATGCCAATGTTTCCAGTCTCCATCCATCGTCCGCAGCAATTCATACACGCGGCGCGGTGTGGTGCCGCCTGCCAGCACGAGGTGAAATGCGCCGCGCTGCAGAATAGCCTGTTGCGCGGCATTGAATACGGCTTGCGCTGCCGCATATTCAAGGGACGAGGTTGCAGGGTAGGGATGCCAGCGTGATTGTTGGCGCAAATTATTTGATGGGGGTATTATCAAAGCCATTCTTTTGTGTCCCGCTGAATATAGGCTATGGTAGCGTTTTTACATCCGGATGTAATAATTTTCGGCTATAAGCGTGTGGTTGCGGATTTAATTTTTTGTTGAGGTCGATATGAAGCTGGCAATGATAGGGTTGGGCAAAATGGGCGGCAATATGGTGCGCCGTTTGCGCCGGGGCGGTATAGCCGTAGTGGGTTATGACCGCGACACGGCGGTGGTGGCGCAACTGGCAAAAGAGGATGGCATGATTGCTGCTTCCTCTGTGGAGGAGGCGGTTGCAAAGCTCGCCGCGCCCCGTATTGTGTGGCTGATGCTGCCCAGCGGCGACGCAACCGAGCACCAGATTCGTGCGCTTGCACCAATGTTGTCCAAAGGCGACATTGTGGTGGATGGCGGCAACTCGAATTATCACGATAGCCAGCGGCGCGGTGCCTGGCTGGCGGAGCAGGGCATAGGCTTTATGGATTCGGGCACCTCGGGCGGGGTGTGGGGGCTGGAGAATGGATATTGCCTGATGGTGGGCGCGAGCGCTGCGGTGGCAGCAACCATGCGGCCCATTCTGCAAGTCTTGGCCCCTTCCGCGGAGCACGGCTGGGCGCATGTGGGGCCGGTGGGGGCGGGGCACTTTACCAAGATGATTCATAACGGCATCGAGTACGGCATGATGCAGTCGCTGGCCGAAGGGCTGGAGTTGTTAAAAGGCAAGCAGGAGTTTGCGCTAGATCTGGCGCAGGTAACCGAGCTGTGGCGGCATGGCTCGGTGGTGCGCAGCTGGTTGCTGGATCTCACCGCCGAGGCGCTGAAAACTGACCAGAATCTGGATAAGGTTGCGCCTTATGTGCCGGATTCGGGCGAGGGCCGATGGACGGTGATAGAGTCGGTGGATCAGGGTGTGGCAGCGCCCGTGCTGACGCTGGCCTTGCAGATGCGTTTCAACAGCCAGAATGAAACCGGTTATGGCTATCGCCTGTTGTCGAGCATGCGCAATGCTTTTGGCGGGCACGCGATCAAAGCGGGCAGCAAACAAACGGATCCCAAAAAATGAAAATTATTGAACCCTGCACGCTGGTTATTTTTGGAGCGGCAGGCAATCTGAGCCGGCGCAAATTAATTCCCGCCTTGTTTTCGCTGGAGAAAGTGGGGCGCCTGCCAGAAAAATTAGTTCTGCTCGCGTGCAATGTCGAGCAGCGGCCGCGCGACGAGTGGGTGGCCGAGGTGTGCAATATTATCAAGCCGCTCTATCCGCAGGGTATCGACCAGGCCGCGCTGGAGCGCTTTTGCGCGCGCTGGCACCACCATGCCAGTACGCCCGGTGATGATGCGGCTTACCAGCGCCTGCAGCAAATGATAGATGTGGATGAGGCTTATCCGTCCAATGTGGTTTTTTATATGGCGGTGCGCCCGGCGGGAGTGCAGGAGATTATTGAAAAGCTGGGCGGCGTGGGCCTGCTCAAGCAGAAAAACGGCTGGCGCCGCGTGGTGGTGGAGAAACCTTTCGGCTACGATTTATTGAGCGCGCAAACCCTGCAGGCCAGCCTGTACAAACATGTGGACGAGCCGCAAATTTTCCGCATCGACCATTATCTGGGCAAGGGCACGGTGCAGAACGTGATGGTGTTCCGCTTCGCCAATATTTTGCTGGAGCCGCTGTGGAACCACCATTACATCGATCATGTGCAGATCACCCATTCCGAGACCATCGGCATTGAAGGCCGCGCCGATTATTACGACGGCGCCGGTGCGCTGCGCGACATGATCCAGAGCCATCTGCTGCAGTTGCTGGCGCTGGTGGCGATGGAGCCGCCGGTCACCATGTCGGCCGAGCATCTGCGCGACGAGAAGGTGAAAGTGCTGCAGGCGATACGCCCGATTACGCAGAACTCGGTGAATGCGCATGCCTTCCGCGGCCAATATACCAACGGCACGATCGACGGTAAAGCGGTGCCGGGCTATCTTGAAGAGCCGGGTATTCCTGCCGACAGCAGCACCGAAACCTATGCCGCGCTGAAACTGTTTATCGACAATTGGCGCTGGTCGGGCGTGCCGTTTTATCTGCGCACCGGCAAGCGCATGGCGGAAGGCAGCTCGGCGATTTGCATCCGCTTTAAAAACCCGCCGCAGGATTTGCTGCGTCATACACGCCAGGGGCCGCAGCGGCCCAACTGGATCATGCTGGGCATACAGCCGCATGACACGATGAAGATGGAAATGCAGGTCAAGGTGCCGGGTCTTGATCTGCACACCCGCACCATCAGCCTCGATGCCACCTATCACAAAGGCAGCGAGGCGAATGTTGATGCCTACGAAGGCCTGCTGCTGGATGTGATGCTGGGCGACCAGTCGCTGTTTTTGCGCATAGACGAGGTGGAGGCAGCCTGGCGTGTGGTCGACCCTATCCTCAAGGTGTGGGCAATGGAGCGCGGTTTTGTAACGGGTTATCCGGCGGGCAGCGCAGGGCCGCGCGGCACTTACCGCCTGTTTGACCGCGATGACCAGTTCTGGCGCAAATCGTTGAATCTGGATGGCGCTGATACGCAGCCATATTGATGAGCATGAAGTATTTTTTATCCGCTGATATCGGCGGCACCAAGACATTGTTGCAATTGACCGCGGCAGACAGACGCGAGCCCCTGCTGCAGAAAGCGTATGCAAGCGCGGCTTATGCCGGCCTGGCAGACATGCTGGATGCATTTTTGGCTGAAGCAGGTGTAAGCGATATTGCAGCAGCCTGTTTGGCCGTGGCCGGGCCGGTGAGCGGCAGGGTGGTGAAGCTGACCAATCTGCCGTGGACGGTTGACGGCGATGCGCTGGCCGCGCGCTTCGGTATCCGGCAGGTGGCCTTGCTGAATGATTTTGCGGCAGCCGGCCATGGTATCGCGGCGTTGCAGGCTGCGGACTTGCTGTGTTTGCAGACAGGCAAGCCGCAGGCACAGGGCGTGCGCCTGGTGCTGGGGGCAGGTACCGGTTTGGGGGTGGCGTGGCTGTCGGCACAGGATGGAAATTATCAGGTGCATCCTTCAGAAGCAGGACATATGGATTTTGCGCCTGTTGATGAAATGCAGTGCATGTTGCTGCGCTATTTGCAGCAGCGCCACGGTCATGTTTCCTATGAGCGTATTGTGTCGGGTCCGGGTCTGTTGGCAATCTATGAGTTCATGCGCGAAACCGGGCTTGCGTCGGTATCTCCGCGCATGCTTGCGGCGCTGGCCGGGGCGCAGGATGCGGCGGCGGTGATCACGCAGTTTTCGCAACAGGGCGACGAAACGATAGCACGCATGGTGGTGGATCTGTTCCTGTCGATTTACGGCGCATTTGCGGGAAATATGGCGCTGGCAACCTTGCCGCACGGCGGTATCTATATCACGGGCGGTATTGCCGCAAAAATAGCAGCACAGATGCAACGTGGCCAATTTCTCGAGGCCTTCTGGTCCAAGGGGCGCTATGAAGGGTTGCTGATTACGCTGCCCATACATATTGTGCTGAATGAAAAAATGGGCCTGATGGGCGCATCTTTGCTGGCGCAACGGGAAGGATAAATTTTTTTGACATCAGGCTGCATCAGTTGATGTTGTCGAACAGTCGTTTTAAGGAAGGAAATGAAATGTCAGAGAATCTGGATAAAGCGCTAGCCGGGCAGGAAAATATTTGCTCGGACCAAGTTGCGATCAAACATGATGTGGTTGACCGCATGACTTACCGTGTCGGAAAAAATCCCGCGATGGCGACAAAACGGGACTGGTTCAACGCGGCTGCCTATGTGGTGCGCGATCATATGGTTGATCACTGGATGAAGACCGCGCGCAGCTACTATCAGCAGGACGTCAAGCGTGTGTATTACTTCTCGCTCGAGTTTTTGATGGGGCGTACGCTGATGAACAGCCTGCTGAATTTGAATCTTGATCAGCCTACGCGCAAGGCCCTGCACGAGATAGGCGTGGAGCTGGAAGAGGTCAGAAGCATAGAGTATGACGCGGGCCTGGGTAACGGCGGCCTCGGGCGGCTGGCGGCGTGTTTTCTGGACTCGATGGCGACGCTGAACCTGCCGGGTTTTGGTTTTGGCATTCGTTATGAATACGGTATGTTTATGCAAACCATAGAAGGCGGCAGGCAGGTAGAGCACCCCGATAACTGGTTGCGCTACGGCAACCCGTGGGAGTTTCCCCGGCCCGAGGTGTTGTACCCGGTTAATTTCAACGGGCATGTCACGGAGTACATCAATGAGCACGGCGTAAAGTGCCACTGCTGGGAAGATGGTGACGATGTGCTGGCAATGGCTTATGACACTCCTGTGCCGGGTTATGGCACCTCCACGGTGAATAAAATCCGCCTGTGGTCGGCCAAGGCCACGCGTGATTTTGATCTGGGGCTGTTTAACTCCGGCAATTACGTCAAGGCGGTTGAAAGCAAAAACGAAAGTGAAAATATCTCCAAGGTGCTTTATCCCAACGACACAACATCGATGGGAAAAGAACTCAGGCTGAAACAGCAATATTTTTTCGTCTGTGCCTCGCTGCAGGATGTGCTGAGCCGGTATCAAAAGCAGCATAAGAATCTGGAGAGCCTGGCCGACAAGGTGGCGATCCAGCTTAACGATACCCATCCCTCCATCGCCATTCCAGAGCTGATGCGCGTGCTGGTGGACTTGCATCATATGCAGTGGGAACAGGCCTGGGACATTACGGTGCGCACCTTCTCCTACACCAATCACACATTGATGCCCGAGGCGCTGGAAACCTGGTCGGTAGCGATGTTCGAGAAAATTCTGCCGCGCCACATGCAGATTATTTATCAAATCAATCATCTCTTTCTAAGGGATGTGATGCACCAGTATCCGGGTGATACCGATATATTGGGCCGCATGTCCATTATTGACGAGCACGGCGGCAAGCGTATCCGCATGTCGCATCTGGCCATTGTCGGCAGCCATAAAGTCAATGGCGTGGCGCAGATTCATACCGACTTGATGAAGCAGACAATTTTTGCCGACTTCGACCGTTTCTATCCCGGCAAGATCGTCAATATGACCAATGGCATCACGCCGCGGCGCTGGCTGAACCAGGCCAATCCGCTGCTGGCGAAGCTGATTTCAACGCATATCGGCTGTGACTGGATCACGGACTTGAAGCAGTTGCAGCAACTTTCGCTGCTGGTTGACGATGCGGATTTTTGCGCAGAATTTGCCAGCGTGAAACGCGCCAACAAGGAACGTTTTGCCGCCTACATGCTGAGCCACTATAAAGTTGTGCTGAATGTGGATTCGCTGTTTGATGTGCAGATCAAGCGCATGCACGAATACAAAAGGCAACTGCTGAATCTGCTGCATGTGGTGACACTTTACAACCGCATTCGCCATCAGCCCGATGCGGATTATGTGCCGCGCACCGTGATATTTGGCGGCAAGTCGGCGCCAGGTTACATGATGGCCAAACTGATTATCAAGCTGATCAATGATGTCGCCGATGTCGTGAATAATGATCCGGTAGTGGGCAATCGTCTGAAGCTGGTGTTTGTGCCCAACTACAATGTGTCGAGTGCGGAAATCATGATTCCCGCGGCAGATTTGTCAGAGCAGATTTCTACTGCGGGTACCGAGGCCTCCGGCACCGGCAACATGAAGCTTGCGCTGAACGGCGCGCTGACCATAGGCACGCTGGATGGCGCCAATGTGGAAATACGCGATGAGGTCGGCGACGACAATATTTTCATTTTCGGCCTGACGACGGATGAAGTGGCGCAGCTGAAACAAAACGGCTACAACCCGCGGGATTATTACGACGCTAATCTGGAATTGCGCGAAGTGCTGGACATGATAGGGTCGGGTTTCTTCTCGATAGACGAGCCTGGCCGCTTTAAACCCGTTATTGATTCGCTGCTGCAGCATGGTGACCATTATTTGCTGCTGGCGGATTATGCTTCCTATATTGCCTGCCAGAAAAAAGTTGAAGATGCTTACCGCGATCAACAACAGTGGATGAAGAAAGCGATTTTGAATGTGGCGAATATGGGTAAGTTTTCCAGCGACCGCACCATCCTGCAATATGCTGAACAAATTTGGGGAGTCAAACAGCTGGTGCCAACGGAATAAGATTTGTTGAATTGCTCATTGAGCGATTAGAATGCAGTGGTGTCAGGGGTGCGCTTAGTCGCGCCCCGTTTTTTTTGTAAGCAATTGTATATATTGAATATATGAACCTCGACCAATTTAAGCTGACATTTAGAAAACTGGGCTGGCTGGCTTATGCAGGCTTGCTGGTGCTGGTTCTGCTTGCTTACTGGCTGGTGCAGTTATGGCTGGGACCGAAAGTGGCCGGATTTTCCGTCACCAAGGGTGAGCTGGTTCAGACGGTAGTCGCGAGCGGCAGGGTGCAGTCTCCCGCCCGCGTCGAGATTGCCAGCAAAGTGACCGGCAAGGTGGTTTCCATACCCGTGGTTGAAGGACAAACGGTGCGCAAGGGTCAAACCCTGATTGTGCTGGAAAGCAGTGATGAACGCGCGACGGTAGCACAGGCACGTGCGGCGGTTGATCAGGCTGCAGAGCGGCTGCGGCAAATCAGGGAACTTACCCAGCCGGTATCCGAGCAAACGCTGGCGCAGGCAAAAACCACGCTGGAGCTGGCGCAGAAACAATATGCCCGAACCCGCGAGCTGGCGGCGAAAGGCTATGTGAGCCAGGCACAGCTGGATGACTCATTGCGCAACCTCGCCATCGCGCAAAACCAGCTGGAGACGGCAAAATATCAGGCGCGCTCGCTCAAGGAAAAAGGCAGCGACTATGCGCTCGCCGAATTTGCGCTTAAGCAGGCGCGCGCCAATGAGAGTGCTGCGCGTGCCAGGCTGGGCAACACCGTGATCAAGGCGGTAGCGGATGGTGTGCTGATCGCGCGCAGTGTGGAGCAGGGCAATGTGGTGATGGCGGGCAAGACCTTGATGCTGATGTCACCCGGCGGCAAGACACAGCTGATCGTGCAGATTGATGAAAAGAACATGCGCTTCCTGCAGCTTGGGCAGCAGGCGCTGGTGGTGGCTGATGCTTATCCTGCCCAGCGTTTTGCTGCGGTGCTTGGCTATATCAATCCCGCCGTCGATGCCACGCGCGGCTCGGTTGAAGTGAAACTCGATGTTGCCGCCCCGCCGGATTTTTTGCGGCAGGATATGACGGTATCGGTTGATATCGAGGTGGCGCGCCGTGCGAATGCGCTGACACTTTCGGCGGAAGCCCTGCGTGATGGCACGGGTATGGAACCCTGGGTGATGCTGAGCGAGCATGGCCGTGCGCAACGGCGCAGCGTCAGGCTGGGTGTGCGCGGCGATGCCAGGGTGGAGATACTCGAAGGTTTGCGCGAGGGCGACAAGGTGTTGCCCGCAACAGGCGTGAAGGTAAAAGAAGGCCAGCGCATACGCGTTCAAGGCTGAATAAAGTTAATTTATAAGTACTTGATTATATTGAATATTTTAATATAATCGCAGGCTTGGGCGGTTTCGGGGTTTGATCAGGAGAATGCTTGTGAACAGCTTCATCCCTTTTGAGTGGATTGCCGCCATCCGCTTCCTGCGCGAGGGGCGCTTGCAGACGGTTTTTATTATTTCCGGCGTGGCGATCGGTGTGGGCGTGATCGTGTTTATGTCGGCTTTGCTGAGCGGTCTGCAGGCGAATCTGTTTTACCGGCTGCTGAGTTCGCAGCCGCACATAGTGCTGGAACGCCCCAAACAGCAAGTCACCCAGTTGCGCGTGGCAGAGCCCGGACAGCAACTGCTCGCCGCCGTGCAAAAACCGCCGCAGCGCGTGAGCTCGGTGGACCAGTGGCAGAAAGTGCGCGACCGGATGCGGCTGCGCAAGGATGTGCTGGCGGTTTCACCAACCGTGACCGGGCCGGCCTTTGTGGTGAAAGGCAGCTCCAACCAGGCCATTTCGCTCACCGGCATTGATGTGGATCAATATCTGAAAATCGTGCCGCTGCATGAAAAGCTGGTTTCCGGCAGCTATCGCCTTACCAATAACGACATCATGATAGGCACCCAGCTGGCAGAGGATATGGGCATGCAGCTGGGCGACAAGCTGCGCGTTGCAACGGCTGCGGGTGCCAGCCGCACGCTGACCATTGTTGGCATTTTCGATTTTGGCAACCGCAGCGCAAATCAGCGCACGGTGTTTGTGCTGCTCTCCACCGCGCAGAACCTGCTCAATCTGGTCGGCGGCGTAACCAGCATTGATATGACTGTGACCGATCCCTATGCAGCCGAGAAAATCGCGCTGTCTATCGCCAATGAAACCGGCCTGAATGCGCTGAGCTGGATTGCGACTAATAGCCAGTTTTTTCAGGGTATGAATGCGCAAAACATGTCCAGCATGCTGATACGCCTGTTCGTTGGTCTCTCGGTCGCGGCAGGCATAGCCAGCGTGCTGGTGGTGTCGGTGGTGCAGCGGCAAAAGGATATTGGCATTCTGCGCGCAATGGGCGGCTCGCGCGGACAGGTGATGCGCGTGTTTTTGATACAGGGCGCGGTGGTCGGATTGCTCGGCTCGCTGCTGGGTTCTGCTTTTGGTTTTTTACTGCTGACAGCGTGGCGCATCGGCGCGAGGAACCCCGATGGAACCTCGATTTTTGAGATAACACCGGACCCAAAATTGTTTATGTATGCCACCCTGATAGCGACACTGACCGGTCTGGTTGCGGCGGTAACGCCGGCAATCAGGGCGGCGCGACTTGACCCTGTGGTGGCGATCCGTGGCTAACGATGTCTTGCGTCTGGAGGAAGTGCACAAATCCTATGCGGTCGGCACGCCGGTCGAAACCGAGGTATTGCACGGCATCAACCTGAAATTGGCCAGGGGCGAGTTTGTCGCACTCACCGGCCCGTCCGGTTCGGGCAAAAGCACGCTGCTCAATATCATGGGTCTGCTGGACCGGCCAAGCAGCGGGAAACTGTTTATCAACGGGGCGGAAACCAGCAGTTTGACTGAAGCGCAATTGACCCAGTTGCGCGGGCAGTCCATCGGTTTTGTGTTCCAGACCCATCTGCTGCTGACCGCCTTTACCGCGCTGGAGAACGTGATGATGCCGTTGCTGCTGCAGCGCGGACGTCCGGATGAGACGATGAGGGTGCGTGCGGCAAGCTTGCTGGCGCAGGTTGGGCTGGAAAAATGGCAAAATAATCTGGTCGGCAATATGTCGGGCGGGCAACAGCAGCGGGTTGCCATTGCGCGCGCCCTGGCCTTGAATCCCTCGCTGGTGCTGGCGGACGAGCCTACCGGCAACCTGGATACGAAATCAGCCGAAGCGGTGTTTGAGCTGATGCGTCAGGTTAACCGGGACAGCGGCACGACCTTCCTGATGGTGACGCATAATGTGGCGATGGCCGGTCGCTGTGACCGGATTCTGGATCTGGTGGATGGCACAATAACGGCCGAAATTAAAAAATAATGCGTGCAATATATTTGAAGCGGTAGCTGGCGGCAGCGCAGGGCGCAAGGCTGCTTAATTTTTATTATTGTGCGATCATTGATAAATTCTTACTGGACAGGTTAACGCATGCAAGTTTTGTTTGTCTCCTCCGAAGTTGCACCCATCATCAAGACCGGCGGTCTGGCCGATGTCAGCGGCGCGCTGACATCGGCGCTGCAGCAGATGGGCGTCGATATTCGCGTATTGCTGCCGGGGTACTCGAAGGTGCTGAAAGCGCTGCCCGATCTTGAACTGGTGCTTGATTTTTCCGCGCATCCTCCCCTTGGTATTACCGAATTACCCCCGTCGCGCCTGCTGCTTGGCACCTTGCCGGGCGGTGTCCCGGTATATGTTCTGGATTGCCCCGAGATGTATCTGCGCGGCGGCGGCATCTATCTGGATGAGCATGGCATCGACTGGGCCGACAATGCACAGCGTTTTGGGCTGTTTTCAAGAGTTGCCGCTATGCTGGGCAGCGCGGAATCACCGTTGCAATGGCGGCCGGATGTTGTGCATTGCAATGACTGGCAGTCGGGCCTGACACCGGCTTATCTGCACTATATGCGAGACCCGGCTCCGTGCGTGATGACGGTGCACAATCTTGCATTTCAGGGTGTTTTCCCGTCGGCACTGGTACCCGAACTCGGGCTGCCGTGGGATTGTTTCAAACCGGATGGCGCAGAGTTTTATGGCGACCTGTCTTTTCTAAAAGCAGGTCTTTTTTATGCGCAACATATCACCACGGTGAGTCCGTCCTATGCCAAAGAAATTCAGACTGAGGCGCTGGGTTTTGGCCTGCAGGGTTTGCTCAGCCACCGCAGCGATTCCCTGACCGGCATCCTGAACGGCATCGATACCGAAGAATGGAATCCTGCCGCGGATGCATATCTCGCACATGCATACAGTAGCGAAGACATGTCCGGCAAAGCCGCCAACAAGCTGGCGTTGCAAAAACGCATGGGATTGCATGAGGATGCGGAGATTCCCCTGCTGGGCATTGTCAGCCGCTTTGCGCACCAGAAAGGTCTGGATGTTGTGCTTGAGATTGCCGAGAAACTGATCGCGATGCCGGCGCAACTGGTGTTGCTGGGCAGCGGTGACACAGAAATGCAGCGCGACGTGCTTGCGCTTGCGCATCAACATACCGGCAAAATTGCGGCTTATGTCGGCTTCGATGAAAGCTTGTCCCACCTGATTGAAGCCGGTGCGGATATTTTCTTAATGCCTTCACGCTTTGAGCCCTGTGGGTTGAACCAGATGTACAGCCAGCGCTATGGCACACCGCCGGTGGTGCATGCCACCGGAGGCCTGATTGATACAGTGGTCGATTGCACGCCAGCATCGCTCGCCACGGGTGAGGCAAGCGGCTTTGTATTCGGCAAGATGGATGCGGCCAGCCTGCTGCTGGCAGTGCGGCGTGCCCTCAGGTTATATCAGGATAAAAAATCCTGGTTTGCCCTGCAGCAGATATGCATGAACAAAGATTTTGGCTGGGGCTCGAGTGCGAAGGCTTATCAGCAGATTTATATTGATCTAATAAAGCGATAATTTTTTTCATTAAAGGGTTGACAGACGAACGTTCGTTCGATATTGTATGCCATATGGAACAAGACGATAACTACCTCGCAAAGCTGCAGGACTACTACGCTGACAACAGCGTACTGCCTCCTTACTCAACCATCATGTCGCTGCTGGGATTTAAATCCAAATCCGCAGTGGCGGCGCTGGTGGCGCGACTCAAGCTCGCGCAATTTCTCGAATCCACTCCTGAAAAACGCCTGAAACCGGGACGTCGTTTTTTCGAACGCCCTATCTTTGACAGCGTACGTGCCGGTTCGCCGCACCCTGCCGGGGATATGCGTCACGACACAGTCACCATAGATGAGTATCTGGTCAGACAGCCTTCCAGCACCGTACTGGTCACCGTCAAAGGCGACTCGATGATAGATTCCGGCATTATGGAAGGCGATACCGTTGTTGTGGAAAAGCGCAATATGGCGAATATCGGCGACATGGTCATCGCGATTGTGGACAACGAATTTACGCTGAAAACACTGGGCAAGGAAAAGGGCGAGTTCATTCTGATTCCATCCAATAAGGCTTATCCTGTTATTCGCCCCAAGGGCGGACTGGAAATTTTCGGTGTAGTGGTGGGACAGTTCCGAAAATACAAATAATTACGCTCCATTTGGAGCGGATCTCACCCCCTGTGCTGTATTTCTTTGCGGATTGATTTTTTCAGGATAAAGCCCTCAACATGTTTGTTACCCACGGACCCAATACAATTGAGCATGCAGATGCCGACTGTGATTGTTCCTCCTGTAAGCAATTGCACAAGCCTGCTAAAATTGTCGCATTGCCATCATTGTTCCGCCCGCATGAAAATTTGAAAAATAATACTGGCCATGGAAAGGCTGGCGGGGTTGAGTTCCGCCAGTCACAGAGCAACGTCATTTTGCTGTCTGCTGCCCTTAAAGCTGCCGGTCAGTTGCGCGCGGGAAAACTCAGGCAGGCCAAATTCAACTACCCTATGCTGGAATGTTCCTGAGCAGAATAAATTGTTAATTGAGGAGAATTAAGTGTCAAAGGTTCAGAAAATAAAATTAACGGCCAAAGAAGTTCGCGCTGTCAAAAATGCCATTGCTGCAGCCAAGAATTTAGTCCTTGTTAACAAAACGCTGGCTGCCGCCAATCAGGCGGTTGTTTTGGCGAAAAAAGAACTGGAAGCCAAACAGAAGAATGCAATGCTGAAAGAAGAAGCCGCAAATCGCGCAAAAATTGCACAGGAAGCCGCGCTCGAAAAGAAAGCCGTTGCCGAGCAGGAAATGCATGATGCACAGGCGGCAGGTGATAAATACAGAGCCGAAACCGAAGCGGCGGAAATAGCCAAAAAAATAGCCGCCCAGCAAGCCGCTGAAGCGAAAAAGGCGGCAGCAGAACAGGCGAAATTGCGAGCCCAGGAAACAGCGGCGGCAAAGAAGCGCGCAGCTGAAGCCAAAAAAATCGCAGCGCAGGAAGCTGCCGCGGCAAAAAAAATAGCCGCAGAGCAGGCCAAAGCAAGGGCGCAGGCACTGGCAGCTGCAAAAAAAATCGAGGCTGAGGAAAAGAAAATTGCCGCTCAGGAAGCGGCAGCGGCTAAAAAAATAGCCGCCGAACAGGCGAAGGCGAAAGCGCTGGAAATGGCGGCTGCAAAAAAGGCCGCAGCCGAGCAGGCCAAACTGCAAGCGCAGAAATTGGCAGCTGAAAAACAGGCGGCAGCCGCAGCGAAAAAGCTTGCAGCACAAGAGGCTGCTGCAGCCAGAAAAGCATCGGCAGAACAGGCAAAATTAGTTGCACAGGAAGCAGCTGCCGCCAAAAAGGCAGAAGCTGAAGCAAGGAAAATCGCCGCACAGGAAGCGGCCGCCGCAAAAAAAATGGCTGCCGAGCAAGCCAAGGCAAGAGCCCTTGCTGAAGCTGCGGCCAGAAAAGCTGAAGCCGAAGCAAGGAAAATTGCCGCGCAAGAAGCCGCCGCTGCAAAAAAAGTGGCCGCTGAGCAGGCAAAACTGAAAGCACAGCAAGAAGCTGCCGCGAAGAAGGCAGAAGCTGAAGCACGCAAGCTTGCTGCGCAGGAAGCCGCGGCATCGAAGAAAGCCGCAGCAGAAGAAGCAAAACGCAAAGCCCAGGAAGAAGCGATTGTTAAAAAAGCAGAAGCCGAAGCCAGAAAAATCGCAGCCCAGGAAGCGGCGGCAGCCAGAAAAGCAGCGGCCGACGAAGCCAGGCTGAAAGCGCAGGAAGCTGCTGCAGCCCGCAAGGCAGCAGCGGAACAGGCGAAACTGGCTGCACAGGAACTGGCGGCGGCGAAAAAAGCGGAAGCTGAAGCAAGAAAGCTGGCGGCAGCTCAGGCCAAGGCCATTGCCCAGGAAGCCGCAGCCGCAAGAAAAGCAGCGGCAGCCATTAAAAAGGCAGAAGTAGAAGCCAAAAAAGCCGCATCAGCTCCGCCCGAGCCGGTCTGGCCATTTCCTGCAGAGTAGTTTTTGGGTTGTCGGAAGGGTGCGCAAGGCACCCTGCGAGACAACACTGTTAACCGTTCGTGGTGAGCTTGTCGAACCACCTGCTATTCACCAAGAGCCCTTCGACAAGCTCAGGGCGAACGGAATTTTTCTTAAACGAACAGTATTGCCCTGCGAGATGCATTCCATGAATTCAGGCATTCATGTGTAACATATTGATTTTATTGAATATTATAATTGTGGCATAGGTTCGTTCGGACATGGTGGCAGTGCAAACCCGCAAACAGGAGCTGATTGAAGACCGCATGCAGCTTCAATCCAGAATGGACGCTCGTGACCGCAGCATCGCATCCCATTTTCATCACTCCGGTTTTAGGTCATCTCACGCCCATGTCTGTTGAACCTCCCGCCCGCGCCTGCGGCATAGATTTTGGTACCTCCAACTCCACAGCCGGCTGGCTGCGTCCCGGTCAGCCAACCTTGCTCGCGCTGGAAGACGGCAAGCTCACCTTGCCCTCCGTGATCTTTTTCAATGCCGAGGAAAATAGCGTAAGCGTCGGCAGGGCCGGCCTCAACGAATATCTGGAAGGCTACGAAGGCCGGTTGATGCGCGCCCTGAAAAGCCTCTTGGGCAGCAGCCTGATGGAAGGCCGAACCGAGGTGCAAGGCCGCTCGCTGACTTACATGGAATTGCTGGCCCAGTTCATCGCCGAACTCAAGCGCCGGGCCGAAACAGCAGCGGATAGAACTTTCGATCAGGCCGTTTTTGGCCGGCCTGTGTTTTTTGTGGATGATGACACCGCTGCCGATCGCAAGGCCGAAGCAACTCTGGAATCCATCGCCCGCGCCAGCGGCTTCCGCGACGTGAGTTTTCAATATGAGCCCATCGCCGCGGCCTATCACTACGAACGCCAGATCGACCGCGAGGAACTGGTGCTGATTGCCGATATCGGCGGCGGCACCTCGGATTTTTCCCTGATCCGGCTTTCACCCCAACGCGCGCGGGTTGCAGATCGGCGCGATGATCTGCTGGCCAACGGCGGCGTGCACATCGGCGGCACCAACTTCGACCAGCAACTGAGTCTGGCCGGGGTTATGCCCCTGCTGGGCTACGGCAGCAAGCTCAAGCGCGGCATGGAAATGCCCACCAGCTACTTCATCAACCTGGCCACCTGGCACACCATCAACCAAACCTACACACGCCGTACCTGGGCCGATCTGCAGGAGCTGTATCTCGACACCCAGGCTCCTGAAGCGATGGACCGCCTGCTCAAGCTGATCCGCGAACGCGCCGGCCATTGGCTGGCCATGCAGGTAGAAGAAGCCAAAATCGCCCTGTCCACTGGCGATAGCGCCATCCTGCAGCTGGACAGGCTGGCACCCGATCTGCGCCACACCCTGACGCGCATCGAATTCGAACAGGCATCAACAGAATTGGTAGAGCAAATCGGCGCCACCCTGAGCGCTTTGCTGGCAAAGGCCGGCGTGCAATACGAGGCAGTGGATACCGTGTTTTTCACCGGCGGTGCCAGCGGCGTGCCGCTGCTGCGCGAACGCATCGCCGCACTGCTGCCCCAGGCACGGCGCATAGAGGGCGATTTGTTTGGCAGCATTGGTGCAGGGCTTGCGGTTGAGGCGCAACGGCGATTTGGTTGAGGTGTCACTTAACAGCGACTTCTCGGTCATTGCGGACGGTCGTGAATTTTCTTCAAAGCATACACTCAACACTTAATCAGCAATCCAATAAAACAAAAGGCTAACTACATGGCTTGCTTTGTCTATATCCATATATCAAGTGTTGTGGTTCAATGCGTTTGTACTATTAATTAATATGCGCACAGGAAAATTTGCCGTGCATAAAACAAATCAAATGGTTAACAAAAATGCGCACGCTTTATTATTTTTAATAATACGGCCCGGTGGGTCCGTCTAACTACTGTTAGAACTATATGGCTGATTTGGAAATTGCTGAAATTCCATATCCCTCTGGGAATATAAAGTTTCGCTACTCACGTTATCCATCTGAAGATGGAAGTAAATGGATACGGCATGGCCTATTCCGTGCTTATCACGAAGACGGCACACTTTCATCCGAGGGCATATATGAACACGGTTCAGAAAATGGCATTTGGCACGACTACCATCCCAATGGAACACTTGCAGCACAAGGAAGTTATGAAAATGGAATTCAAGTTGGTGTGTGGCAATATTGGAATGAAGATGGCAGCCTTAGCATTTAGTTCTAACTTTACGTTCAAGAGGGACGCCGCGCAGAAGCGCGTCGCCCCTTAACTTCACGTTAGCACTATGCCTACCTCCGAAACCGTTGAGCCTCTCAAGTTCACAGATGAACACTACATTGCGCTGGGGAGGATGGTCGTTCAGTTTCAGGAACTTGAGCAAGCAATTACCATTGCTCTTGCACAATTCATGCAACCGAAAGACATAGGGCTGGCGCTAGGTTTTACGCATACAGTTATAATCGAACTGTCTTTTGCGACTCGCCTAAAGCTTTTATCTAATTTCGTGGAAACACACCCTGTCACACACTTCATCCCGCCTGGTTCAAAATTTGAAGAAAGCAAATCTGAGGAGTTTCTCGAAGAACTCAATGAGCTCAGAGACGGGTTAAAAATTGCCACCTTAGCAGAAGCAAAGAGAAACGGTTTAATTCATTCAAACTGGCTCACATCATCCCAGATGTGCGGCCCGCCTGGAACGGTGCTTCGCTTTAAGAAACGAGCAAAGGGCAGGAGTACTCACCAGACAATAGAATTTGTCACTGCAGCAGAAATTCTCTCCATCGCTGAAGAAATGCAAAGAGCAATAAATATAGTTTTCAAAATAACAGGGCGTTTACATATGTATCTGCATACCCAGATCTAACATGTCGTTCGGGCGTAATTAATCGATGGGGGCAGACTCAATTAATCGATGGGGTCAGACTCGATTGATTTGCGGACTCGTGAAATAGGCGGGTTAGCATGCTGTCTCATGAACAGGCTGTGCTACCAGGCGAACTCCCAGGGCAGCACAAACACGGCTTATGGTATCAAAGCGCGGTTGCGCATCAGGCCGTAGTGCTTTGTATAAGGCCTCACGGGTGAGGCCAGATGCCTTTGCAATTTCACCCATACCGCGAGCGCGGGCAATGTCGCCCAGCGCTGCAGCAAGCAAAGCTGGATCGTTTGCTTCAAGAATACTGGTCAGATAAGCTGCAATTGCCTCATCACTATCAAGATAGGGGGCTGCATCAAACTCAGGTAAGTCAGCAACTTTGATACGTTTCATGTTTTTCTCCTTCATCTCAATCCAACTTTATAGCCAGCGCTTTGGCTCTCTTTATGTCAGTTTTCTGTGTGCGTTTAGAGCCGCCAGCCAGTAAAACTATTATTGTTTTTTCGTGTTGAACAAAATATATGCGCCAGCCAGCGCCATAGTGAATGCGTAATTCCGATATGCCCTCTCCAACTGGTTCAACATCGCCCATTAAGCCCAAAGACAGGCGTTTTATGCGTGCTGCAATAATACCGCGCACCGCCCCATCAGACAGATCATCAAGCCATTCAGTAAATTCAGGAAGCGGTCTTATCGAATACATAATGACAATGTAAATGACAATGTAATCGAACGATTACATTAAATCAAGATGTTTATTGCGGGTCTGATTTAAGAAAGCAAGCTACGACGAGCAACTGCAGTGTGATGTGCCGCCGAAGTTGAAGAACTGTTCACCTTCTTTTTGTAATACAGCGCTGCCACTGCATCGGACTGCTCACTGTAGGGGGCTTCCAACACATCTTGCAGCTTATGCACGAGAGTGAAATCGCCGCTGTCTGTGGCGTTGCGATAGGGTTATACCAGCATCCACTCCCTTGGTATGTATTTGAGGTTGGTTTGCTTCATGGCCGCCGACACTGTTTTGATTATGTTGGCCTGCAGTTGGCTAGCGATGCACGCATTTCCGCATTACGTACGCCAGCGTACATACAACATTTTGTGTGCAAGGGAAAATGCCAATAGTGATTAAATTTGCAGTCACAAATTTTGCTGAAATTCACGACACACTGGAATTTTTATCAAGGAAAAATAATGGAACATACTCTGCCCGCACTGCCTTATGCGCTGGATGCGCTACAACCCCACATATCCAGGGAAACATTCGAGTACCACTATGGCAAGCATCATCAGGCCTACGTGACCAATCTTAACAAGCTGATCAAGGGCACTGAATTCGAGAGCGCTGTGCTGGAAGATATCATCAGGAAATCTTCCGGTGGCATTTACAACAACGCCGCGCAAGTGTCGAACCACACTTTTTTCTGGAACTGCATGAAGCCGAAAGGCGGTGCAGCCCCAACCGGGGAGCTGGCCGCTGCCATCAACAAGAAGTGGGGCAGCCACGACGAGTTCAAGAAGGCGTTCGTGACCTCCGCCGTGGGCAACTTCGGTTCCGGCTGGACCTGGCTGGTGAAGAAGGCCGATGGCTCCGTGGATATCGTCAACATGGGCGCGGCCGGTACGCCGCTCACCACGGGCGACAAAGCGCTGCTGTGCGTGGACGTATGGGAACATGCCTATTACATCGACTACCGCAACCTGCGCGCCCAGTTCGTCGAGAACTTCATCAATCATTTGGCGAACTGGGATTTTGCGGCAAGGAATTTCGCGTGATTTTCCGGTTGCGAGAGTAGTAAAACACCGGCAATCAATGGTGGATTCTAATTCCAAGTGCACCACCGTTTAGAATTTGAGCGGACATGACGAGTAAGTCTGATAGTGTGGGTAGTGCGACCCAACCACAC
>NCJL01000006.1 GCA_002278935.1 Gallionellales bacterium 39-52-133 | reverse complement strand
AAGGCGGTCGTACCGTCGGCGCGGGTGTGGTAGCGAAGATTCTCAAGTAATAATGACGGCATTGGGCGGGGCGGGGTAACTCGCTCCGCTTGTGTCGTTAAGTTGGATATTGTAAAAATAGCGTGCAGCCAGACCATGTCTCGCTGTATAATATTTCGTTCTTTAATTGCAGGCTATTTGGGCTGCCAAAAGCAGAGTAAAAATTATGTCAAGCCAGAAAATTCGTATACGTTTGAAAGCATTTGATTACCGTTTGATCGATCAGTCTGCATCGCAGATTGTGGACACGGCAAAGCGTACGGGGGCTGTCGTCAAGGGTCCTATTCCATTGCCTACTAAGATTGAGCGATATGACGTATTGCGTTCACCTCACGTGAATAAAACTTCGCGCGACCAGTTTGAAATACGCACACATTTGCGCATGATGGATATTGTTGATCCAACAGATAAGACTGTTGACGCATTGATGAAGCTTGACTTGCCAGCTGGTGTGGATGTGGAAATTAAGTTGCAGTAATTTTGCGAGTAACTGTTGTAACAGGTATAAATAGTAGCAGTAATTAAATCGGCCGACCAATTGTAGTCGGCCCCTTAACAAGAGGAAATAAAAATGAGCTTAGGACTTGTCGGTCGAAAGATTGGCATGACTCGCATTTTTACCGATGACGGAGCATCGTTGCCGGTAACTGTGTTAGACGTGTCCAATAACCGTATTACCCAATGCAAAACTGATGCAACTGATGGTTATAATTCAGTGCAGGTTGCATTCGGTGTGCGACGCGCCAGTCGCGTAACGAAAGCAGCTGCGGGTCACTACGCAAAAGCGGGCGTTGAGGCTGGTAGTGTATTGAAAGAATTCACAATTAGCCCGGATCAGTCTGCTGCCCTGAAAGTCGGCGGTAGTCTTGGCGTGGACATGTTTCAGGTGGGTCAAAAGGTTGATGTAACCGGCGTAACTATCGGTAAGGGTTATGCGGGTACGATCAAACGTCACCATTTCAGATCAGGCCGTGCTTCACACGGTAACTCAAAGTCACATAATGTACCTGGCTCTATCGGTATGGCGCAGGATCCCGGTCGTGTCTTCCCAGGAAAGCGCATGACTGGTCACTTGGGTGATGTTCAGCGCACTGTGCAAAATCTAAAAATTGTTCGTATTGATGCGGATCGTCAACTCTTGTTGGTGATGGGCGCTGTACCCGGTGCTAAGGGTGGCGACGTAATCGTTCGTCCAGCAGTTAAGGCAGGTGCATAATGGAAATTAAAGTCATTAACGCAAACGGTAAGGCTGCTGCAAGTATTACGGCTTCGGATGATTTGTTTGGTCGTGAGTACAATGAAGAGTTGATTCATCAGCTGGTCACGGCATATCAGGCAAATGCGCGTTCGGGCAATCGCAAGCAAAAAGGTCGTAGCGAAATTGCCAAGAGTACACGCAAGCCTTGGGCTCAAAAAGGTACGGGCCGTGCCCGTGCTGGTATGGCCTCCAGCCCGCTATGGCGCGGCGGCGGCAAGATTTTCCCCAATACCCCTGATGAAAACTTTAGTCAAAAAGTAAACCGCAAGATGTATCGTGCGGGTCTGGCTTCTATTTTTTCACAGCTGGTACGTGAGGGACGTCTGACTGTTGTAGACAACCTGGCTTTGGATACACCCAAAACCAAAGTGTTGGCGCAGAAGATGAAAGATATGGGCCTTGGCTTGGATCGCGTTCTGATCATTACGGACAATATGGATGAGAATTTATATTTATCTTCTCGTAATCTGTCCAGTGTACTGGTTGTTGAGGCGCATCAGGCTGATCCGGTTAGTTTGGTTCGTTTCCCCAAAGTGCTTGTAACGCGCAACGCAATGGCGAAGATTGAGGAGTTGCTAGCATGAGTGCACAAAATTTCAACCAGGAACGCTTGATGAATATTCTGCTTGCTCCGCAAATTTCTGAAAAGGCGACATATATTGCCGAGAAGCATGAGCAAGTAATTTTCCATGTGGTTTCTGATGCAACCAAACCTGAAATCAAGGCTGCCGTTGAATTGATGTTTAAAGTCAATGTGCAAAATGTTCAAGTGAGCGTTGTCAAAGGTAAAAAGAAGCGCTTTGGCAAATTTAACGGAGCGCGCAAGGACTGGAAGAAGGCATATGTATGCCTGGCGCCTGGTCAGGAAATCAATTTTGCTACGAGTGAGCAAGGATAAATATCATGGCACTGATTAAACTAAAACCAACATCTCCCGGCCGCCGCGCCGTAGTGCGTGTTGTTACACCTGGTTTGCATAAGGGTAAGCCTCATGCAGCCTTGCTGGAAAGAAAAAACAGGACTGCTGGCCGCAACAATAATGGTCATATTACAGTTCGTCATATGGGTGGTGGGCATAAAAAGAGCTACCGAATTATCGATTTTAAACGTAACAAAGATGGCATTCCAGCGACTGTAGAGCAGCTGGAATACGATCCGAATCGCAGTGCGCATATTGCATTGCTTTGTTACGCGGACGGTGAGCGTCGCTACATTATTGCTCCTAAAGGTGTGGCAGTTGGTGCGCAGTTGCTGAATGGCTCTGATGCTCCAATTAAGGCGGGTAATGCGTTGCCTTTGCGTAACATCCCAGTGGGTTCAACAATTCATTGCATAGAAATGATGCCTGGCAAGGGGGCTCAGTTGTCTCGCTCCGCCGGCACTTCAGTGCAGCTTTTGGCACGCGAGGGAAGTTATGCGCAGTTGCGTTTGCGCTCTGGCGAGATTCGCAAGGTGCATGTAGATTGCCGGGCAACTATAGGTGAAGTGGGTAACGGTGAGCATTCACTGCGCTCCATAGGCAAAGCTGGTGCAAATCGCTGGCGCGGAATTAGACCTACCGTTCGCGGTGTGGTGATGAACCCGATTGATCACCCGCACGGTGGTGGTGAGGGTAAAACTGCTGCGGGCCGTAATCCAGTCAGTCCATGGGGTGTGCCAGCAAAAGGCTTCCGTACACGTCGCAACAAGCGTACAAGTAACATGATTGTTCGCCGTCGCTTTCAGCTTAAGGGGTAATTAAATATGGCACGTTCCATTAAAAAAGGTCCGTTCGTTGACGCTCACTTGTTGAAGAAAGTTGAAACAGTGCGTTCGACCAGCGACAAGCGTCCGGTAAAGACGTGGTCACGTCGATCAACTGTTCTGCCTACATTTGTAGGTTTAACAATTGCGGTGCACAACGGCAAGCAACATATTCCGGTGTATATCTCTGAAAACATGGTTGGGCATAAGCTCGGCGAGTTTGCATTGACGCGCACATTCAAAGGCCACGCTGCTGATAAAAAAGCAGTTAAGAAATAAGGAGGCATGATGAGCACAACAGCAGTAGTAAAGGGTGTTCGCCTGTCGGCGCAAAAAGGTAGATTGGTTGCCGATCAAATTCGCGGTTTGCCAGTTGACAAAGCACTGCAACTTTTGGCTTTCAGTCCAAAAAAGGCGGCGGTGATCATTAAAAAAGGATTGGAGTCTGCAATCGCCAATGCTGAGCACAATGATGGTGCTGATATTGACGAATTGAAAGTAAGCACTATCTTTATAGATAAGGCGACTTCGCTGAAGCGTATGATTCCTCGTGCAAAAGGCCGTGGCAATGGCATAGAGAAGCAAACCTGCCACATTACGATTATCGTCGGGAGCTAAGCAGATATGGGACAGAAAATTCATCCAATCGGTTTCCGATTGAGCGTTAACAAAAATTGGAATTCAAAGTGGTTCGCAAACACTAAAAATTTCGCCGAATTGTTGCTTAAAGATATTGAGGTTCGTGCGTATCTTAAGAAGAAGCTTGCCGGTGCCATGGTTTCCAAGATTGTCATCGAGCGTCCGGCTAAAAACGCCAAAATCACCATTTACTCAGCTCGTCCTGGTGTGGTGATTGGTAAAAAAGGGGAAGATATCGAATCTTTGCGCACCGAGTTGAAGAAGCGCATGGGTCTGCCTGATGTTGCCTTGAATATCGAAGAAGTTCGCAAGCCAGAAATTGATGCACAGCTGATAGCGGACTCTATTACGCAACAACTTGAAAAGCGCATCATGTTCCGTCGTGCTATGAAGCGTGCGATGCAAAATGCTATGCGTCTGGGCGCATTGGGTATAAAAATCATGAGCTCAGGACGGTTGAATGGTATTGAAATTGCGCGGACTGAATGGTATCGCGAAGGGCGTGTGCCATTGCATACGCTACGCGCTGATATTGACTATGGGACATCCGAAGCCTATACAACATACGGTTTAATTGGTGTAAAAGTATGGGTATACAAAGGTGAGAATACAGGTGTTCAGGAAGTGGCTGTACCTGCCGCTGAACCAGAAAAAAGAGTAAGAAAGTCGGGGGCTAAACATGCTACAGCCAGCTAGAAGAAAATATCGTAAGGAGCAAAAAGGCCGTAACACTGGCGTTGCTACTCGCGGGAACAAAGTAAGTTTTGGTGAATTTGGTCTTAAGGCAGTAGGTCGTGGGCGCCTTACGGCTCGTCAGATTGAAGCTGCGCGTCGAGCAATGACTCGTCATATCAAGCGTGGCGGGCGTATCTGGATTCGTATCTTCCCGGATAAGCCAATTTCGCAGAAACCTGCCGAAGTTCGTATGGGTAATGGTAAAGGTAGTCCGGAGTACTATGTGGCAGAAATTCAGCCAGGTAAAATGTTGTATGAGATGGATGGTGTGGACGAAGTGATTGCACGTGAGGCTTTCCGTTTGGCTTCTGCAAAATTACCCATTGAAACCACATTTGTAATTAGACAGGTAGGGGCGTAATTATGAAGGCAAGCGAACTGAAGACAAAATCTGTAGCTGAGTTGCAGTCGGAATTACTGTCTTTGACTAAAGAGCAATTTGGTCTGCGCATGAAATTGGCAACACAGCAACTGAGCAATAACAGTATGTTAAGTAAAGTGCGTCGTGATATTGCCCGGGTTAAAACCATATTGACTGAGAAGGGTGCGGCGTAATGAATGCAACGAATATGAAGCGTACGCTGACCGGTACAGTGGTTAGCGACAAAATGGACAAAACGGTAACCGTTTTGATTGAACGAAAAATCAAACACCCTTTACTGGGCAAAATTATGCGTGTTTCCAAGAAGTACCATGCGCATGATGAGACCAACGAGTGCAATCAGGGCGATGTTGTCATTATTGAAGAATGCCGTCCTTTGTCCAAGACCAAAACTTGGCGCGTATCCAAGCTTGTAGAAAAAGCACAAGGCGCGTAACAAAGAGTCAGGAAAAATAATTGCGATTAGTGCTTGCGTGAATACACAGGTACACATATAATACGCGGCTTCGTTTCACCGTTGCTTGCGACGGCCTAACCCGTACGGGTTCCAAAACTAGCCGTCAAGAGCGGACAAAGTTGGAGATTGACAAATGATACAAATGCAGTCTGTTTTGAATGTTGCCGATAATACCGGTGCGCGCACAGTAATGTGCATCAAGGTGTTGGGTGGCTCCAAGCGTCGTTATGCGTCTATTGGGGATGTAATCAAGGTAAGTATCAGGGATGCTGCCCCGCGTTCACGCGTTAAAAAAGGCGACGTATATAGCGCCGTGGTTGTTCGTACAGCCAAAGGTGTTCGTCGTTCGGATGGTTCGCTGGTGAAGTTTGACGGCAATGCGGCAGTATTGCTGAATGCAAAATTAGAGCCGATTGGTACACGTATTTTTGGCCCGGTAACTCGTGAGTTGCGCACAGAGCGCTTCATGAAAATCGTGTCACTTGCACCTGAAGTGCTGTAGTTAAGCTGAATATAAAGTCTAGGCTGTCAAGGAAAAATCATGAGCAAGATTAAAAAGAATGATGATGTGATTATCATCGCTGGCAAAGACAAGGGTAACCGCGGGTCTGTTCTGCGTGTACTCGAGGGCAAGCTGCTGGTGAGTGGTGTCAACAAGGTTAAGAAGCATCAGAAGCCGAATCCGGTTAAGGGTGTGAGTGGCGGTATCGTTGAAATGGAGATGCCAATCAGCGTTTCTAACGTTGCCATCTACAATGCGGCAAGCAAAAAGGCTGATCGCATTGGTACTAAGTTTCTGGAAGACGGCCGTAAAGTGCGCGTGTTTAAGTCCAGTGGCGAAGTGATTGCTTAAGGAGAAATACAGCATGTCTCGTTTGTACGACTTTTATAAAGATACAGTGGCAAAGGAAATGATGGCCAAATTTGGCTACAAATCCATCATGGAAGTGCCACGTATCGAAAAAATTACACTCAACATGGGTGTTGGTGAGGCGGTTGCCGACAAGAAGGTAATGGATCATGCAGTTGCTGATATGCAGAAAATTGCGGGTCAAAAGCCGGTTGTGACCAAGTCCAAAAAATCAATCGCAGGATTTAAAATTCGCGAGAATTATCCGGTTGGTTGCAAGGTTACATTGCGTCGTGATCGTATGTATGAGTTTCTGGATCGCCTGGTTACGATCTCTATTCCTCGCATTAGAGATTTTCGCGGATTGTCCGGTAAATCTTTTGATGGTCGTGGTAACTACAACATGGGCGTTAAAGAGCAGATTATTTTTCCGGAAATCGAATACGACAAGATTGATATGTTGCGCGGGATGAATATTACTATTACAACCAGTGCGAAGACTGATGATGAGGCGAGAGCCCTTCTGACTGCATTCAAATTACCATTGAAGAATTGAGGGAAAAATGGCTAAGGTTTCTGTCATTAATCGTGATTTAAAGCGTCGTGAAACAGTGGAAAAATTTGCTGCAAAACGTGCTGAGTTGAAGGCTATTATTTCCAATGTAAAGTTAAGCGAAGATGAGCGAGCAGTTGCCCGTCAGAAGCTTCAGGCGTTGCCGCGTAACTCCAGTCCAGTGCGTTTGCGTAATCGCTGCTCGCTGACAGGCCGTCCTCGTGGTGTTTTCAGCAAGTTTGGTCTTGGCCGTATTAAATTGCGTGAATACGTAATGCGCGGTGAGGTTCCTGGTGTAGTCAAGGCAAGTTGGTAAGGGTGAATTTATGAGTATGAGTGATCCAATCGCCGATATGCTGACGCGAATTCGTAATGCGCAGATGGCGGAAAAAGTAACAGTTGCAATGCCCTCCTCAAAATTGAAAGTAGCACTTGCAAAAGTGTTGCAGGATGAAGGTTATGTGGATGGATTTAAAATTGTCAATGATAATGGCAAGCCCACTCTGGAAATTGGTCTGAAATATTACGCAGATCGTCCAGTTATCGAGAAGATACAGAGAGTAAGCCGGCCTGGCTTGCGTGTATACAAGGGTAGCGAAGCTATCCCCCAGGTTATGAATGGACTGGGTGTCGCTATTGTGTCCACATCCAAAGGACTGATGACTGATCGCAAGGCTCGTGCCAATGGAATTGGTGGCGAAGTTCTTTGTATCGTCGCGTAACGAGGTAATTATGTCTAGAGTTGCTAAAAATCCAATCATGGTTCCGGCTGGCATTGATGTAATGCTGTCCGCAAATCAGGTTTCTGTTAAAGGCCCATTGGGCACTTTGAATCAGTCTTTGAACAGCGATGTTGTAATTGAACGTCAGGGTGACACCTTGTTGTGTAAAGCCACCAATGATTCAATGCAGTCAAATGCAATGTCAGGCACTGTGCGTGCTTTGCTGGCAAATATGATTGTTGGTGTCACCAAAGGTTTTGAGCGTAAGCTTACATTGATAGGTGTCGGTTATCGTGCCCAGGCTGCTGGCGATGCGCTTAATTTGAGTCTCGGATATTCGCATCCGGTTGTGCATAAGATGCCGGCTGGCGTAAAGGTGGCAACACCTACGCAAACCGAGATTGTATTGACAAGCACAAATAAGCAACAAGTCGGTCAGGTTGCCGCTGAAATTCGCGCATACCGTCCACCAGAGCCTTACAAAGGCAAGGGTGTTCGCTATGCTGATGAAGTGGTGATCCTGAAAGAAACCAAGAAGAAATAATTGAGGCGGATATGACGAACAAGAAAGAAGCGCGTCAGCGCAGAGCACGCAAAACCCGTGCAAAAATTGCTGATCAAAAGACTGTACGTTTGGCTATTAGCCGCACAAATCAGCACATTTATGCACAGGTAATTTCAGCTTGTGGTGGCAAAATTCTGGCCAGCGCCTCCACATTGGAAGCGGAAGTGCGTAAAGAAGTGTCTAATGGTGGTAATGCTGCAGCTGCTGCTGTTGTGGGTAAGCGCATTGCTGAAAAGGCAAAAAGTGCCGGGATTACCGCACTGGCGTTTGATCGTTCGGGTCACAGATATCATGGTCGCATTAAAGCGTTGGCAGATGCCGCGCGCGAACATGGCTTGCAGTTCTAAGTTGGGGTGAATCATGGCTAAAGCGCAAGGAAAAATGCAGCAACAAGAAGAACGTGGAGATGGCCTCATTGAAAAAATGATTGCCGTAAACCGTGTTACCAAGGTTGTAAAGGGTGGTCGTATTATGGGTTTTGCCGCACTGACAGTGGTTGGTGATGGCGATGGCAGTATCGGCATGGGTAAGGGTAAGTCCAAGGAGGTGCCTGTTGCCGTGCAAAAGGCAATGGATGAGTCACGTCGCAAGATGGTGAAAGTCAGCCTGAAAAACGGTACCTTGCATCATGCAGTAATTGGTCGTCATGGTGCCGCTAAGGTAATCATGATGCCGGCATCAGATGGTACTGGAATTATTGCAGGTGGCGCGATGCGCGCAGTGTTTGAAGCAGTAGGTGTGCGTAATATTTTGGCCAAGTGCATCGGTTCAAGCAATCCTTATAACGTAGTGCGTGCTACTTTAAATGGTTTGCAGGCGTTGAATTCCCCCGCTCAAATTGCCGCTAAACGTGGCAAGAGCGTAGAAGAAATTACGGAGTAATCATGGCACAGGCAAAAAAAATCAAAGTGACACAAATTAAAAGTGTCATTGGTACCAAAGAGTCGCATCGTGCATGTATTCGTGGTTTGGGATTGCGTAAACTGAATCAAACAGTCGAAGTAGAAGATACGCCGGCAGTGCGCGGCATGATCAATAAGGTGTTTTATCTGGTTAAGTGGGAGGCGTAATGGAACTCAATCAATTAAAACCAGCTGCTGGTAGCAAGCATGCGAAACGTCGCGTTGGTCGCGGTATTGGCTGTGGCCTGGGTAAAACCTGTGGTCGCGGACACAAAGGTCAAAAATCTCGCTCCGGTGGCTTTCATAAGGTTGGTTTTGAAGGCGGGCAAATGCCCCTTCAACGCCGTTTGCCTAAACGTGGTTTTGTTTCATTGACACGTAATGATACAGCGCAAGTTCGTCTGGTTGATTTGCAGAATTTGCCTATAGATACGATTGATCTGTTGGCCTTGAAGCAGGCAGGTTTGATACCAGCGCGCTCTTTGTCGGCAAAGGTTGTTCTTACTGGTGAAATCAGCCGCGCAGTAAAGCTTCAGGGTTTGTTACTAACCAAAGGTGCTCGTGCCGCAGTGGAAGCTGCCGGTGGTAGCATTGCAGAGTAAGGGTAGTCTGTGAACGCTGCGGTCAAGGGAGTAAAAAAAGCAAAATACGGGGATCTCAGCCAGCGCCTGTGGTTTCTGCTTGGTGCACTGGTTGTTTACCGTATAGGTACCTTTATTACGGTGCCAGGTATTGACCCTGCTGCACTTGCAACTATGTTTGATTCGCAAAAGGGCGGCATCATGGGCATGTTCAACATGTTCTCAGGTGGAGCATTGGAGCGTTTCTCGATTTTTGCATTGGGTATTATGCCGTATATATCTGCTTCCATTATTATGCAACTGGCAACCCATGCAGTGCCCTATATGGAGCAGCTTAAAAAGGAAGGCGAAGCAGGTAGACGAAAAATTACCCAATATACCCGTTACGCAACCTTGGGCTTAGCCCTGATACAAGGTGCAGGGATTGCAGTAGCGTTGCAGTCACAGGCTGGATTGGTGCTGAATCCTGGAACTATGTTCCAAGTTACGACAGTAATCACGCTGGTAACTGGAACACTGTTCCTGATGTGGTTGGGCGAGCAGATCACCGAAAGAGGGTTGGGTAACGGTATTTCTCTGATCATTTTTGCAGGTATTGCTTCAGGATTGCCGCAGGCAATTGGTGCAACCCTTGAGATGGCGCGCACTAATGCTTTCGGCGCATTCTCGATACCGATTGTGTTATTTTTGATTGTATTGGCCTTTGCGATTACTGCGCTGGTTGTATTTGTAGAGCGCGGTCAGAGAAAAATTCTGGTTAATTACGCAAAGCGGCAAGTTGGTAATAAAGTTTACGGCGGGCAGAGTTCGCACTTACCTCTCAAGCTGAATATGGCAGGTGTAATTCCACCGATTTTTGCATCAAGTATTATTTTGTTCCCGGCAACTTTAGCTGGTATGTTTGCAACGGGTTCGGGCATGAACTGGCTGAAAGATATCAGCGAAAAGTTATCCCCGGGGCAGCCTATATATGTAATGCTTTACGCGGCGGCAATTATTTTCTTCTGTTTTTTCTATACGGCGCTTGTATTTAGCCCCAAAGAAACTGCTGATAATTTAAAAAAGAGCGGCGCCTTTTTACCCGGTATTCGTCCAGGTGATCAGACAGCGCGATATATAGAAAAGATAATGTTGCGCCTGACTATGGTCGGAGCTGTTTACATAACTTTTGTATGCCTGATCCCTGAATTTCTGATTGTAAAATGGAATGTACCATTCTATTTTGGTGGAACTTCGTTATTGATTCTGGTTGTTGTTACTATGGATTTTATGTCACAAGTTCAGTCTTACATGATGTCGCATCAGTATGAAAGCTTATTAAAAAAGGCCAATTTTAAAGGCGGGTTGACGCGCTAATGTCCAAGGAAGATGTCATTCAAATGCAGGGCGAAATACTTGAGTCCCTGCCCAATGCAACCTTTCGAGTTAAATTGGAAACCGGTGTTGTAGTACTTGGTCATATATCTGGGAAAATGCGTATGCACTACATACGTATATTGCCGGGTGACAAGGTAACTGTTGAGCTAACGCCTTATGATTTGACCAGGGCGCGGATAGTTTTCAGAGCCAAGTAAAGTTGTTAAGGTATTTAGGAGATTGAAATGAAAGTTCAAGCATCAGTAAAAAAAGTTTGCCGTAACTGCAAAGTAGTTATACGCAATCGTGTGGTACGTGTGATTTGCAATAGTAATCCACGCCACAAGCAACGCCAGGGCTGATTGAGTAAAATCGCTGCTGGATGTTATAATAATTTTTTTGAACGTATAGGGTAGCTGCATGGCTCGTATTGCCGGTGTAAACATTCCAAATCATCAACACGCTGTAATCGCATTAACTGCGATTTATGGCATTGGCCTAACTCGCGCACGTGAAATTTGCGGCTTGGCAAGTGTTGTCACATCAACCAAGGTAAAGGATATCAGCGATTCCGATATGGAAAAGCTGCGTGAAGAGGTCGCTAAATTTACAGTTGAAGGCGACCTGCGCCGTGAGATCTCCATGAACATCAAGCGATTGATGGATTTGGGATGCTACCGTGGTGTTCGTCACCGTCGCGGTTTGCCTGTTCGCGGTCAGCGTACTCGCACAAATGCACGTACTCGCAAGGGTCCGCGCAAGTCCATCGCTGGTGCGAAGAAGTAATTTAATAGAGGAATTTGAGATATGGCTAAGACCAGCACGAGAGTGCGTAAAAAAGTCAAAAAGAACGTTGCCGAGGGAATTGCCCACGTACACGCTTCTTTTAACAACACTATCGTAACCATTACCGATCGTCAGGGCAACGCTCTGGCTTGGTCCACCAGCGGTGGCAACGGTTTTAAGGGGTCACGTAAAAGCACTCCGTTTGCCGCTCAGATCGCTGCTGAAGCAGCTGGTAAGGCTGCGCAGGAATGTGGTGTAAAGAATCTGGAAGTTCGAATCAAGGGCCCAGGCCCGGGACGTGAATCAGCAGTGCGTGCTTTGAATGCTGCTGGTTTTAAAATTACCAGCATTTCAGACATAACCCCAGTGCCGCATAACGGTTGCCGTCCGCCGAAAAAGCGTCGTATCTAAATATTTGGAGCATAGATCTTGGCTAGAAATCTTGATGCAAAGTGCCGTCAGTGTCGTCGTGAAGGCGAGAAGTTATTCCTGAAGGGCGAAAAGTGTTTTACCGACAAATGTGCGGTGGAACGTCGTGCTTATCCACCTGGCCAGCATGGTCAGAAGAAGAATACCCGTCAGTCTGAATACGGCGGTCAGCTTCGCGAAAAGCAAAAAGTACGTCGTATTTACGGCATGATGGAAGGTCAATTCCGTTTGACATTCAAACGTGCAGACCAGGAACGTGGCATTACAGGTGAAAATCTGCTGCAGATGCTTGAGTCTCGGTTGGATAATGTGACATATCGTATGGGTTTTGGTGCATCTCGTTCTGAAGCACGTCAAGTTGTACGTCATAACTCGATTCTGGTTAATGGTAAGCGCGTAAATATTCCTTCTTATCAGGTTCGTCCTGGTGACGTAGTTGAAGTTGCGGAAAAATCCAAAAACCATTTGCGTCTTAAGTCATCTCTGGCAGCTGCTGAGCAACGCGGTTTCCCTGAGTGGATTGATATGGATGCAAAAGCGATGAAAGGTACTTTCAAGGCGCAGCCTCAACGTTCAGAATTGCCTGCGACAATTAACGAGCATTTAATCGTTGAATTGTATTCCAAGTAAACCACTCGGAGCCGAATATGTCTAAAAATGATTTTTTAAAGCCACGTATTATTGACGTTCAAAGGATTTCTCCCACTCAGGCTAAAGTGGTGATGGAGCCTTTTGAACGCGGCTATGGCCACACGTTGGGTAATGCTTTGCGTCGCATATTGCTATCTTCAATGCCCGGCTATGCGGTTACCGAAGTAAAGATTGCTGGAGTTTTGCATGAGTACTCATCCATTGATGGCGTTCAGGAAGACGTAGTTGAAATCTTGTTGAACCTTAAAGGCTTGGTGTTGAAGTTGCATAATGCTACAGAAGCAACATTGCGCCTGAATAAATCAGGTGCAGGTGTTGTTACCGCGGGCGATATTGAAACCAACGCCGATACAGACGTCGTCAATCCGACACATGTGATTGCCCATCTTACTGCCGGTGGCAAGCTGGATATGGAAATTAAGGTTGAAAAGGGCCGTGGTTACGTATCTGCCATTTCTCGCCAGGTTCCTGGAATGACCCGTCCGGTTGGCCATATTGCCTTGGATGCTTCATTCAGCCCGGTTTTCCGTGTCAGTTACGCAGTTGAAAGTGCGCGTGTAGAGCAGCGTACTGACTTGGACAAGCTTGTTCTTGATATTGAAACCAATAGCGCAATTGATCCTGAAGAAGCGATTCGTTATGCGGCTCGAATTCTGGTTGATCAGTTCCTGGTGTTTGCCGAACTGGAAGGAACACCAACTCCGGTTGAGAAACCGCAGGCGCCCAAGATCGATCCATTGTTGCTGCGTCCGGTTGATGATCTGGAGTTGACTCCTCGCTCTTCCAATTGTCTCAAGGCTCAAAGCATACATTATATTGGCGACCTGATTCAGCATAATGAATCTGATCTGCTGCGTACGCCTAATCTTGGTCGTAAGTCATTGAACGAAATTAAGCAGGTACTGGCGGAGCATGGCCTTTCGCTTGGTATGAAATTAGATAACTGGCCTGCGCCAGTTGAGCAGTAAGAAAGGAAAATCATGCGTCATCGTCTAGGATTAAGAAAACTAAATCGTACCAGTAGTCATCGTCTGGCTATGTTGCGTAACATGACAGTATCATTACTCCGTCATGAAGCTATTAAAACCACTTTGCCAAAAGCCAAGGAACTGCGCCGTGTTGCTGAGCCAATTCTGACATTGGGCAAGAACCCAAGTCTGGCCAATCGTCGTCTGGCTTTTGCACGTCTGCGTGATCGTGAAATTGTGACGAAATTGTTCGACGAGCTGGGGCCGCGTTATGCTGCACGCAATGGCGGTTACTCGCGTATTCTGAAATTTGGTTTCCGCAAGGGTGACAATGCCCCTATGGCGTTGATTGAATTGATGGATCGCCCAGCTGATATCGAAGCAGTTGAAGACGTTACCGAGTAAGCAATAGTATTATTCTCGTAATAGTGAAAAGCCGGATAACTCCGGCTTTTTGTTTTTGAACGTGCCTTAAAAATATGGGTATACATTGTTCGTACAGCAGTTATGTCCAACCTGCTACGCCAGTGCATTCCTAAATTTTCTTTGCAAGTACCAGCTTTAAATACTCCCCGGTTACGCTATCAGGATTAGCCGCAATATCCTTGGGTGAACCTTGTGCAATAATATGCCCTCCGCCCATGCCTCCTTCAGGTCCGAGGTCAATAATCCAGTCTGCAGTCTTGATTACATCAAGGTTATGTTCGATTACAACCAGCGTGTTGCCCTGATCTCGCAGCTTATGGATTACTTTGAGCAACAGGGCAATATCATGGAAGTGTAGTCCGGTAGTAGGCTCATCGAGGATATACAGAGTGCGGCCAGTATCACGTTTAGAGAGCTCCAGAGACAGCTTGACACGCTGTGCTTCACCTCCTGAAAGCGTGGTGGCACTTTGTCCCAACGTTATGTACCCCAGACCTACATCAAGCAGCGTTTGCAGCTTGCGCGCTATGATAGGAACAGGCTCAAAGAATGCATGTGCCTGTTCTACAGTCATGCATAGTATTTCATGGATGTTCTTGCCCTTGTATTGCACCTCCAGCGATTCGCGGTTATAGCGTTTGCCGTGGCATACATCGCAATCCACATAGACATCAGGCAGAAAGTGCATTTCAACTTTGATGACTCCATCTCCCTGACATGACTCGCAGCGCCCACCCTTTACGTTAAACGAGAAGCGTCCCGGCCCGTAGCCCCGTTCGCGTGCCTGAGGTACTCCGGCAAACAGCTCGCGTATGGGTGTGAACAGGCCAGTGTAAGTGGCAGGATTGGAGCGCGGTGTGCGGCCGATTGGAGACTGGTCTACGTTGATTACCTTGTCGAAAAATTCCAGTCCACTAATTTCGGCATAAGGAGCGGGTTCGGTATTGCTGCCGTATAAATGCTGCGCAACAGCGGGATACAGCGTGTCGTTGATTAGCGTCGACTTTCCCGAACCGGAAACACCTGTTACACACACCATTAAGCCTACCGGCAAATCCAGCGTGACATCTTTTAGGTTATTGCCACTTGCACCTTTTATCACCAGCATGCGTTCAGGATCTGGCGCGCGATACTTCTTTGGCGAGCTGATGCTGCGCCGCCCCATCAAGTAGTCTCCGGTGAGGGATTGCGAGTTGGCGCAAACTTCGTCGGGTGTGCCCTGGGCAATAATCGTACCGCCGTGTTCGCCCGCACCCGGTCCCATATCCACCACATGATCGGCAGCGAGGATTGCATCTTCATCGTGCTCCACCACAATCACGCTATTGCCCATGTCGCGCAGGCGCTTTAATGTATCCAGCAGGCGACTATTGTCTCGTTGATGCAATCCAATCGAAGGCTCATCCAGTACATACATCACACCGGTTAAACCTGAGCCTATCTGTGAAGCCAGGCGGATACGCTGCGCCTCTCCACCGGAGAGTGTTTCCGCTGAACGGTCCAGTGATAAATAATCCAGGCCGACATTGTTAAGGAAGGTAAGGCGGCTAACAATTTCCTGCACAATGCGCTCGGCAATAGCCTGCTTATTGCCTTGCAATTCGATTTTTTGAAAGAAGCTCAGCGCCTGTTTTAATGGCAGCGCACTTAATTGGTAAATGGCATGATCAGCTACTTTTACATGGCGAGCTTCAAGGCGCAAACGTGTCCCCCGGCATTCCGTACAGGCGCAGTTGTTCAGAAATTTGGCCAGCTCTTCACGCACGGTGGGTGATTCGGTTTCCTTGTAACGTCTTTCCAGGTTGTGAACGATGCCTTCAAAACTGTGTTCGCGCAACGTGGGTTTGCCACGTTCGTTGAGATAGCTGAACGGTACTTGTTCTTTGCCGCTGCCATATAAAATGATCTGCTGAATCCTGTCCGGCAGGCTTTCAAATGGGCGCTCCAGATCAAAATCATAAAATCGCGCGAGGCTATCCAGCATCTGGAAATAAAACTGGTTGCGTCTGTCCCAGCCTTTAATGGCACCCGAGCTCAGCGATAATTGCGGGAAGGCAACGATACGTTTGGGATCAAAAAAGCTGATATTTCCCAAGCCATCGCATTTTGGACACGCACCCATCGGGCTGTTAAATGAGAACAGGCGTGGTTCGAGTTCCTGTAAAGAATAGTTGCATATCGGACACGAAAATTTGGCGGAAAAAAGATGCTCTTTGCCGCTATCCATTTCCACCGCCAGTGCGCGGCCATCAGCATGGCGTAATGCGGTCTCGAATGACTCGGCCAGTCGCTGTTTGCTTTCAGCGCTCACTTTCAGCCTGTCGACCACGATTTCTACAGTGTGTTTTTTATTTTTTTGCAGCGTTGGCAGGCTATCCATCTCATACACTTTGCCATTTACACGAAGGCGCACAAAACCTTGTGCACGCAACTCGTCAAATAATTCCAGCTGCTCACCCTTGCGCTCAACGACCAGCGGTGACAGGATCATGATGCGTGTGCCTTCAGGCATTTCCAGTACATGATCAACCATCTGCGAAATACTTTGTGCGCGCAGAACAATGTCATGCTCAGGACAATAGGGGTCACCAGCTCGCGCAAATAAAAGGCGCAGATAATCATGAATTTCAGTCACCGTCCCGACAGTGGAGCGCGGGTTATGCGAAGTTGCTTTCTGTTCGATGGCAATCGCAGGCGACAAGCCCTCGATTAAGTCCACATCGGGTTTTGCCATCAATTGCAGAAACTGGCGCGCGTAAGAAGACAGTGACTCGACATAGCGCCTTTGTCCTTCGGCGTACAGTGTATCGAAAGCAAGTGAGGACTTGCCTGAGCCAGACAATCCGGTAATTACCACCAGCTTGTTGCGGGGTAAGTCAAGGTTGATATTTTTGAGGTTATGCGTGCGTGCGCCGCGTATTCTGATGCTTTTCATTTGAGCCCTGAAAATTTATATATTGACGAGTACCCTCGCGGACATTTTGCTTCGTATGAGAATTTTTTCATCCTGATGTATGAATAACTACGCCATTTCTCAAAACGAAGTTTTAGAGGAGGCTAACCTGGGTTGCCCCGTAACAGCTTTCCCTGCAAAACAATTGGGTTTCGCAAGGGCGGGCAGTTATATTGCCCACACCCGCAAAATTTTGCGATCATCCCCCGACTTTACCTCGAAGATGTTCCTGTGCCCTGCGGTTAGCAAAGGTTTTTGAACCAAGCTGGTATTAAACTTCTGGGCCAGGCTTTCGTCAGGTCCGCTAAACCTGCTAATATACGCGACTTTCTGCGTGTACCCAAACATCAAATATGCTGGCTGGACAAGATTCGATCATTCAAGGTGAAAGTTCCGGGATAAAAGTCGCGGACTCCATGTCCCCGACGGAACTCCGAGCCAGTATTGGCCTGGCCAGCGTGTATGGATTGCGTATGTTGGGGCTATTTATAATTTTGCCAATATTCGCGCTCTATGCCGAACACCTGCCGGGTGGCGAAAGCCATTTGCTGATTGGTGTTGCCCTGGGCGCCTATGGTTTAACCCAGGCCATACTGCAAATCCCGGCGGGCTGGCTATCAGACCACTACGGACGCAAACCGGTAATTTACATCGGCCTGATTTTGTTCGCAATTGGCAGCCTGGTAGCGGCTTCGGCGGATAATATCTACTGGATCATTGCCGGAAGAACGATTCAGGGTGCGGGTGCAATCAATGCAGCGGTCATGGCATTAACTGCAGACCTCACACGCGAAGATCATCGTACCAAGGCAATGGCCATGATAGGCATGACGATAGGCGTGAGCTTTGCCTTGTCCATGGTGCTGTCACCGTTGCTTTATGCACGCATTGGCATGTCCGGAATATTTGTTATGACCGCAGTGCTGGCCGTGATTGCCATGCTGGTTGTCGCATTTTTTATTCCCAGCCCGGCGATCACCCGTTTTCATACCGATACGGAAGCGAATGGTAAACGACTGGGGGAGGTGTTGCGCAACAAGGATTTGCTGCGTCTGGACTTTGGTATTTTTTCGCTGCATGCGATCTTGATGTCAGTATTTATGCAAGTACCATTTCTGCTCAAAAGTGAAGGTCTGCATGAGGTATATCACTGGAAAGTTTATCTGCCGGTGATGTTGCTGGCTTTTGTATTGATGATACCACCGATGATATTTGCGGACAGAAAATCCAGAGTCAAAGAGGTGTTTATCGGCGCTATAGCCCTGGCGGCGCTGGCTCAGCTGACTCTGATGCTATTCCATGGCAGCGTATTGAGTGTATCCGTTGCGCTGCTATTATTTTTTGTCGCGTTCAATTTGCTGGAGGCCATGCTGCCTTCGCTGATCAGCAAAACGGCACCGCTTGCTGCAAAAGGCACCGCGATGGGCGTCTATAGCAGCGTACAATTCCTGGGGGCTTTTGTCGGTGCGACAGCCGGTGGATTCTTGTTGGAGCATTTCGGTGGCAACTCAGTATTGATATTCGCCATTGTGCTGTTAATATCATGGCTGCTGGTGGCTGGCGGTATGCAGCCGCCAGCCGCAGTGCGCACCAGGCTCTATCCGCTGTCTGCCATGGATGAGCCCGCAGCGCGTCTCCTGCAGGGTCGCTTGATGCAAATCAAGGGTGTGAGGGAGGTAATGGTCGTGGCAGAAGAACAAATGGCCAGCATCAAGGTGGAGACAGGCGGTTTTGATGAAGCAAGCGTCGAGCAATTATTGAAAGGGATATGACATGTCGGTAAATAAAGTAATTTTAATCGGTCGTCTGGGCAAAGATCCGGAGACGCGTTATATGCCAAACGGAGAAGCGGTGACAAACGCTGCGCTTGCTACCTCGGAAAACTGGAAAGACAAATCTGGCGAAAAGCAGGAAAAAACCGAATGGCACAACCTGGTTTTTTATCGCCGTCTGGCCGAAATTGCCGGCGAGTATCTTAAAAAGGGCTCGCAGGTATATATCGAAGGCAAGCTGCAAACCCGCAAATGGGAAAAAGATGGCGTTACGCGTTATACAACAGAAGTCATCGTCAATGAAATGACGATGCTGGGCGGAAAATCTGCAGGCGGCAGCAGCTTTGAGGTGGTGGAAAAAGCCCCGGCATCCGGATCTTCATCTGCACCTTCCGCCAGCAAAGCTGCGGCTCCGGCAAAAAGCAATTTTGACAATTTTGATGACGACATTCCATTCTGATTGATATCAAACGTAAAGGATCGTTATGCAGCCCCTAAGTTTCAGGGGCTTTTTTATTAACACCAGCCAAAATCCGGGCTCAAGGTTGGCTTGCCGGCGGCGCCACCCTCACTACTTCTTCCAGCGTGGTCAGGCCATTTGCTACTTTCAGTGCACCGGAAATACGCAAGGGTTTCATCCCCTCTTTGCTGGCCTGTTCGCGCAGCGGGGCGATGTCTGTGGTGGGGGTGACGAGTTTGCGCAAGGCTGGGGACATCAGCAATATTTCGTATATGCCGACGCGTCCCTTGTAGCCTGTCATACGGCACTCAAGGCAGCCTTCCGGCTGATGTATCTGCGCGGGCGGATTGGCCTTCCAGGGTGCCACCAGTTCATTCCATTGGTTCGTTTCGCTCTCTTCAAGCGGCATCGGTTTTTTGCAGTGCGGGCACAGCGTGCGTACCAGGCGTTGGCCCATCACGCCGAGCAGCGTCGCGTTAATCATAAAGGGTGCTACGCCGAGATCGAGCAGGCGGGTGATGGCGGACGGGGCATCATTGGTGTGCAGGGTGGACAGCACGAGATGGCCGGTGAGTGCCGCTTGGATCGCCATTTCAGCGGTCTCCAGATCGCGGATCTCGCCGATCATGATGATGTCGGGGTCTTGCCGCATCAGCGCGCGCACACCGTCGGCAAAGCCCAGATCGAGGCCGTGCTGCACCTGCATCTGGTTGAACGCAGGCTCGACCATCTCGATCGGATCTTCGATGGTGCACACGTTAACTTCGGGTGTCGCGAGGTGCTTGAGGGTGGAGTAAAGCGTGGTGGTTTTGCCGGAACCGGTCGGCCCGGTGACGAGAATAATGCCGTTGGGTTGCTCAGTCATCTTGCGCCAGCGGGCAAGGTCTTCCTCGGAAAAACCGAGCTCGGCGAAATCCCGCACCAGCACCTCGGGATCAAAAATTCGCATCACCAGTTTCTCGCCAAAAGCTGTCGGCAGAGTCGAAAGGCGCAACTCGATTTCCTGCCCGTCAGCGGTGCGGGTTTTGATGCGGCCATCCTGCGGGCGGCGCTTCTCCACCAGATCCATGCGTCCCATTACCTTGATGCGGCTGGTCATCGCCGTCATCACCGACATGGGCACCTGGTACACCTGGTGCAGCACACCGTCGATGCGGAAGCGCACGATGCCAAGGTCGCGTCTGGGCTCGATGTGTATGTCCGAGGCGCGCTGCTCGAACGCGTATTGCCACAGCCAGTCCACGATATGCACGATGTTCTGGTCGTTGGCATCAAACTGGCGGTTGCTCTTGCCGATCTCGACCAGCTGTTCAAAGGAAGCCTGGCCGGAGGTACCGCCGCGATTGTTCTTTTCTGCACTTTTGACTGAACGTGCCAGATTGTAAAATTCGACCAGATAGCGGCTGATATCGGCGGGTGATGCGACCACGCGGCGGATATCCTTGCGCAATATGGGTTTGATGACATTTTCCCACTCGCGCAAAAAAGGCTCCGAAGTTGCAATCACGACTTCGCTTGCGTTCACCTGTACCGGCAGGATGCCGAAGCGCGCTGCATAGTCACTCGACATGATGTCGGTGACGGTGGTGAAGTCAATCTTGAGCGGGTCGATGTGAAAGTAGCCGAGGCCGGTACGCTGTGCCAGCCATTCTGTCAGGGCTTCCACATGTAACAGTTTGTTGGGCGGGGTGGCAGAGCGCCAGTTCTGGTCGGCAATCAGCGTCAGCGGGTGGCTGTCATGGCGTTGCCCGCGCCGCGCGGCGATTAAGGCATCCACCTGGGATTGCTCAAGCATGCCGTCACTGATCAGCATGCCCAGCACTTCTGCCAGCGTTAGCTTGTGTTCTCTCGTATCGAGTTGATTCATGCCTGTATCCTGATGATGATCGCGTTACTATACTGATTTAGAGCAGATAACCCAAGGGGTGAGCACGCTTTTACTGAGGAAATTTATCGTTTCTGGGTTAAACCCAGATCTTCCATTAGCCTTCTGCTGCGGCCGCTCAATAGGCTGAATCTGCGCGAGAAAAATTAAAAAATGTTTGTTAACGTAGAGTGACTACGCCTTCCGCACATTTTTTAATTTTTCTCTCACATCTTCAACCTCTTGAGCACCCTCGCTACGAGCGCTAATGGAAAATCTGGGTTAAAATGCGGCACTGAATTGTGAAGGAAAAATGATGACACTTACCGCTGCAACCGCTGCACAGAAGGCACATACACTCTCGGAGGCGATGCCTTATATCCAGCGTTTTTTCGACAAGACCATCGTGATTAAATACGGCGGTAATGCGATGACCGACCCCAGGCTGCAGGAAGGATTTGCACGCGATGTGGTGCTGCTCAAGCTGGTTGGCATGAATCCGGTGGTGGTGCATGGCGGTGGCCCGCAAATCAACGACCTGCTCAAGCGCGTGGGTAAGGCGGGCGAATTTGTGCAGGGCATGCGTGTTACCGACGAAGAAACTATGGATGTAGTCGAAATGGTGCTGGGCAAGGTCAACAAGGATATTGTCAACCTGATCAACCGTTTTGGCGGCAAGGCTGTGGGGCTGACGGGGCAGGATGGTGCGTTTATCCGCGCCAATAAAATGATGCTGGAGAGTGCCGAGGAGCCGGGCAAGATGCTCGATATCGGCCTGGTGGGCGAGATCAGCTCGATTGATCCTTCCATCATCAGCTTTCTGGATTCGGGCGATTTTATTCCGGTGATCGCACCCATAGGCGTGGGTGCCGACTCAGAAACACTGAATATTAATGCCGACGTGGTTGCAGGCAAACTGGCAGAGGTGTTAAAGGCAGAAAAACTAGTCCTGCTTACCAATACCCCCGGCGTACTCGATAAAGACGGTAATTTGCTGACCGGTCTGACCCCGAAGCAGATTGATGAGCTGGTGGCGGAGGGCACTTTGTCTGGCGGAATGTTGCCCAAGATTGGTTCTGCGCTGGATGCCGCACGTAGCGGGGTCAAATCGGTGCACATAATTGACGGGCGCGTAGAGCATGCCCTGTTGCTGGAAATTCTGACCGATGAAGGTGTGGGTACGCTGATAAAAAGCAAATAGCCGGTCCGCAGATTTCACAGATTAAAAATCATAAGAATATTTTTCAAAAACAAATTGCTTGTGCTCTAAAATCCCAGGCATGTTAATAGGGTTTTAATCGGTATTGATCTGTGCACCCTAAAGGGTACAAGAACCTCTGTGGGGAAATCTGTGGATAATAAAGAATGAACAAGGTGTGGATTTTTGATCTGGACAATACGCTTCATAATGCCACCCCCCATATCTTTCCGCATATCAATCGCAGCATGACAGCCTATCTGCAGCAACATCTGCAACTGGACGAGCAGGCGGCAAATAAATTGCGTGTCGATTACTGGCAGCGTTATGGCGCCACATTGCACGGCATGATGCGGCATCATGGTACGGACCCTGACCATTTTTTATGGCACACCCACCAGTTTCCCGGTCTGCCGCAGATGGTGGTACACGAGCCGCAACTGCGCCAGGTGTTGCAGCGCTTGCCGGGTAGAAAACTGGTGTTTTCCAATGCGCCAAAGCATTATGCGCAAGCGGTACTGAAATTGTTGCGGGTTGATGATTTGTTTGATGACCTGTTTGCCATTGAACATACGCGCTATCAGCCCAAGCCCAGTATTGCGGGTTTTATGCGCCTGCTGCGCAAACATAATCTGAAGCCGGCGCAGTGTGTCATGGTGGAAGACGCGGCAGAAAACCTGCGGGCTGCCAAACGGCTCGGGATGCATACGGTGTGGGTGAATGCCACACCGCGCGCACCGGCTTATGTGGATGTGAAAATTCGTACCGTGATGGAACTGCCGCGGGCAATGGCGCGGTTGCGCATTTCGGCCTGACAATCAAGTCAATCAGATGAAAGAAAAATATGGCGACCAAACCGGGTGAACGCAAGCTGCAAATATTACAAACTGTTGCCGAGATGCTGGAGCAGCCGAAAAGCGAAAAAATAACAACCGCTGCTCTCGCTGCCAGACTGGATATCTCCGAGGCTGCGCTGTACCGTCACTTTGCCAGCAAGGCGCAAATGTTTGAAGGCCTGATCGAGTTTATCGAGCAGACCATCTTCGGGCTGGTCACCAAAATTACCGTCGACGAAAGCAGCGGCATGAAACAGGTCGAAGCTGTCCTCGCTTTGCTGCTCGGTTTTGCGCAGAAAAATCGCGGCATGACGCGGGTACTGATCGGCGACGCGCTGGTCAACGAGGATGAGCGGCTGCAACTGCGCATCAACCAGTTTCTCGATCGCATCGAAACGACCCTGAAGCAGTCCTTGCGCATTGCCGCCAGCCAGAGCGAGCTGGACAGCAATATTGATATCAGTGCCTATGCAAACTTGCTGGTGTGCCATGTTGTCGGGCGCTGGCAGCAATTTGGCAAAAGCGGATTTACGCGCGAGCCGATGGCGCAGTGGGCGCAGCAATGGTCAATTCTGTCGCGCAAAACAGCGTAGCGGATCATTTTTGCGTATCTCTATAACGTATTGATTATATTGAATATTTTATTCGCGCATAGAATTGAGTGCGAGCCGTGAGCATAAACTGAAAGAGGTGTATTTATGATTTTGATCTTGGCTTCCAATACTGATACCCAGGGCGCGGCTTACCGGCAACTGACTGCTTTTCTGGCCAGCCTGGAAGGCATCAATACGCGCGTGCACACGGAACGCGGTACCGAGAAAACGCTGACCGAGATTTATCTGATAGGCAATACCAATGCGCTGGATATCAATGACATGATGGCGTTGCCCTGTGTGGAAAACGTGGTGAGAGTGTCTGAAGAATACCGAGTGCTGGGGCGCCATCAGGACGATCCGCGTCCATCGCATTTCGAATACAAGGGCGTGCGTTTCGGCCAGGACACGCTTAATGTTTTTGCAGGCCTGTGCGCCGTGGGTGATCAGGAGCATGTGGAAACCATGCTCAAAGCGCTGCGCGATAACGGCCAGGTGTGCACGCGCATGGGTGCTTACAAGCCGCGCACCAGCCCCTATGCATTTCAGGGTCACGGCAAGAAATGCCTGCCCTATGTGTTTGACCTTGCCGGAAAATATGGCATGAAGGTGATCGCAATGGAGATCACGCATGAGTCCCATCTCGAAGAAATACGCGAGGCTTTGCAGCAAACCGGCAGCCCCACCGGCGTGATGCTGCAGATAGGTACGCGCAACACACAGAATTTTGAACTGCTGAAAATCGTCGGCCGCCAGCAGGAGTTTCCGGTATTGCTGAAGCGCGGTTTCGGTATCACGCTGGACGAATCGCTGAATGCCGCCGAATATCTGGCCAGCGAAGGCAACCGCAATGTGGTGTTCGGCCTGCGCGGCATGAAAACCAATATGGGCGATCCTCACCGGAATTTTGTCGACTTTGCTCATGTACCGGTGGTCAAGCGGCTGACGCGCATGCCGGTGTGCATCGACCCTTCGCATTCGGTTGGCACACGCAGCGCGGCGCCGGACGGCATCCTGGATGTGATGCATATTACCGCGCAGGGTGTAATGGCCGGTGCCAACATGGTGCTGGTAGACTTCCATCCGGCGCCTGCCAAGGCGCTGGTGGATGGACCGCAGGCACTGTTGCTGAAAGAGTTGCCGTATTTCCTTGAAGACGTGCAGATTGCACGAGAGGCTTATTTGAAGCGCGTGGCTTTGCAGCAAAAGTTTGCCAGTACCTGAATCTGCCGACACCTGTAAAGTGTGCCGTATGCAATAAAAAAGCCCGGATTGCTCTGGGCTTTTTGACATCAGTGTTGCTGAAAAAATTGCTTACCAGCGGAAACCAAATTTGGCGCTGTAAGACGAGGCACCACCGGTCTTGTCGCCTTCAAGTGCAAAGTTGGCCAGGCCAAAATTTAAATTTGCGCCTACGAAAACTTTGTTCTGGGTAATCGATTCAGATGTTAATACGGTGGCTGCGGATGCCTGTGGCGTGCTGGTCACCCAAACTTGCCCAACACCAGCATAAGGAGTGAACATCAAAAATCCCTTGGAAATTGAGATATCCAGACTTTTGGTGTCCAAAGCAAGTTGCTCCACGCCGCTCAGCTTGGTCATCGCGCCGCGCAATGCAATGGCCGGATAGGCGACGCCACCCTTTAGCAGTGCAACGCGCAACTCACCGCCCACCAGCCTGATATTGGTAGTGGGAATAGAAGCGGCAAAAGCGGCCACATCAATTCCAAACGGCAAACCTTTTGCGACATGAATCTTGGGAATAATCAGCGTGGTGATCGGTGAGCTACCGCCGCTGGCTGTTGCCAAAGCTGCCGAGCTTTTGGAAATGTCGGTGCTGGTGACTTCCAGCCCGATATCAAATCCGGTGATTCCAAGTGGTTCTGTGGGGGAAACGGGTTTGTAGCTCAATGCGGAGCCTAAATCTTCAGAAAGCAATCTGAATTCGGACTGAGCCAGATTTTGCATCGTTGAGATATCTGCTGCGGAAGCAGTAGATGAAAATCCGGCAATAAGGCACAGTAGGGGAAGTAATTTTTTCATGGTTAACCCTTAATAGTTTATATAAAACAGCATATCTTGTAACATGTGAGTCGGGTAACGCGCGCAAAAGAACAGGTGCCGTTACATAATTACAGTAAAACTCATCGGCCTGAGCTCTGTCAAGCGATATGGGCATTTCTATGTTGTAAAAATGAGGTGTTTTCGATGCCTGTTCGATGTTTTGAATCCGATTGAGTCAAATCGATAAAATTTTCCTGGAGCCTCAGCATGACTGACAAATTAATTATCTTCGATACTTCCCTGCGCGACGGCGAGCAAAGTCCCGGCGCCTCGATGACACGCGAAGAGAAAGTGCGCATCGCGAGGCAGCTTGAACGCATGCGCGTGGATGTGATCGAGGCGGGATTCCCCGCCGCCAGCAACGGTGATTTTGAATCGGTCAAGGCGGTTGCCGATGCGATCAAGGACAGTACAGTTTGCGGCCTGGCGCGTGCGCTGGAAAATGACATCAAGCGTGCGGGCGAAGCGCTGAAGGGTGCCAACTCCTCGCGTATCCATACCTTTATTGCCACCTCGCCGATACACATGGAAAAGAAGCTGCGCATGACGCCGGACCAGGTGGTGGAGCAGGCGGTCAAGGCAGTGAAATGGGCGCGCCAGTACACCGACAATGTGGAGTTTTCGCCGGAGGATGCCGGGCGCTCCGATGTAGACTTTTTGTGCCGTGTGCTGGATGCGGTGATCAAGGCCGGTGCCACCACGCTGAACATTCCCGACACCGTGGGCTACAACCTGCCGCACCAGTTTGGCGCGTTGATCCGCCAGTTACGCGAACGTATCCCCAATTCCGATAAAGTGATTTTTTCCGTGCATTGCCACAACGACCTCGGGCTGGCAGTGGCCAACTCGTTGTCCGCTGTATTAAATGGTGCGCGCCAGGTGGAGTGCACTGTCAACGGTCTGGGCGAACGTGCCGGCAATGCCAGTTTGGAAGAGGTGGTGATGGCGGTGAAAACGCGCCGCGACATCTTCAGCTGTGACACGCGCATCGACACCACGCAGATTGTGCCCAGTTCAAAGCTGGTATCGACCATTACCGGTTATCCGGTGCAGCCCAACAAGGCCGTGGTCGGTGCCAATGCGTTTGCGCACGAATCCGGCATCCATCAGGATGGCGTGCTCAAGCACCGCGAAACCTATGAAATCATGCGCGCCGAAGATGTGGGCTGGAGCGCGAATAAACTTTCTCTTGGCAAGCTCTCAGGCCGCAACGCCTTCCGCAGCCGTTTGCAGGAACTCGATATCGTGCTGGAAAACGAGGATGCTTTGAATGCCGCCTTTACGCGCTTCAAGGAGCTGGCGGACCGCAAGCGTGAAATTTTTGACGAAGATTTGCAGGCGCTGGTCAGTGAGGTGGAAGTGGCGATGGTCAGCGAGCACTACCGTCTTTTGTCGATGCGCGCGCACAGCGAAACCGGCATCCTGCCCAAGGCCTCCGTGCGCCTGAATGTGGGCGGCAAGGAGAGGGAGGCAGAAATGCAGGGCGGCGGCCCTGTCGATGCGACCTTCAAGGCGATCGAGCAGATTGTGCATAGCGGTACCGAGCTGCAACTTTACTCGGTTAACAATATTACCAGCGGCACCGATGCGCAGGGCGAAGTCACCGTGCGCCTTTCCAAGGGCGGACGCATCGTGAACGGGCAGGGTGCGGATACGGATATCGTGGTGGCTTCGGCCAAGGCCTATCTGAATGCGTTGAACAAGCTGCACGCGGGGGCGGAGCGGGCGCATCCGCAGGTTTAGGTTTTAAAGCAGAAAATAATTAGCGACAGAGAACACAGAGATCACAGAGAAAACATAAAGCACGGTTTTGATTTATTTTGGTGAGGCCTCATGAATTGTTTTGCAGTGCACGGAATTCTCTGTACCCGCAAGGGATAGGCCGAGATTGAAAGGGGCTAATGTCCCAACAACATACGCTCTGTGCTCTCTGTGGCCAGAACTTATGCTTTTGCTTTTTTGTAACATATTGATTTTATTGAATAAATTTAGATTTCAGCAACATCGTTAAAAGGTATAAGTTATGGGCGCACAATGGAAAGCCAGACACAAAGAAATCGCAGCCAATGCCAAGGGAAAAATTTTCGGCAAGCTGTCCAAGGAAATCATGGTTGCTGCACGCGGAGGCGCAGATCCCGATTCGAATTCACGCCTGCGCATCCTGGTTGAACAGGCCAAAAGGGCATCGATGCCACGGGAGACCCTGGAGCGTGCAATCAAAAAAGGGGCAGGTCTGCTGGACGATGGCGGGCAACTGGAAAAACTGATTTATGAAGGCTTTGCTCCGCACCGCGTACCCATTATGGTTGAGTGCCTGACCGACAATATCAACCGCACGCTATCCAATATCCGCGTGCTGTTTCGCAAGGGGCAGCTGGGTGCATCGGGTTCCGTTGCATGGGACTTCGACTATCTCGGCATGATAGAGGCAAAGCCGCAAAGCAAGGATGCGGATGCCGATCTTGCGGCAATTGAGGCGGGGGCGCAGGATTTGGAGCCTGGCGAAGAAGGCGCTACACTATTCCTCACCGATCCGGCAGATCTGGATGCCGTATGCCGTGCGTTACCAAATTTTGGCTTTGCCGTGCAATCGGCGCAGCTGGGCTACAGGGCAAAAAATCCGGTTACGCTGAATGATGCTGAACGTGAAGAAGTTGAAATCTTTCTGGAGGCAATGGATGCTGATGATGATGTGCAGAATGTCTACGCGGGCCTGGCCGGGTAGTTTCAGGTAGTATGAAGGCTGTAATGTTTTTTTGATGTTTGAGTTCGCTGCTAATTAAAATTTGCCAGACAACATATGACAGAAAACTTAAATGCAGCGTTAAATAAAATTCAATATCCCGCCATCCGTAATATCCGGTGGGGTTTTGGATTGCTGGCTGTATTTTTCATTGTATTCCTGGCGGGATATTCCTGGGTGACCTGGCAGGGTGTCAAAAGAGACCAGTCAAAAGAACTTTCATCCATTGCCGAGCTCAGCGGTAATTCACTCGATTCTTATTTTGCCCATTATCACTATTCCTTAAAAGTTCTCGCGCAAGACTTGCTGGACAAGCAGGGGGCGATCAATGTTGAGTCGGGCTATAAGCTGCTGAACCGGTTTTTGCAGGCAAACCCCGATATTCTGATTGCAAATGTAAACCGTATTGACGGGCAGCTTATTGTTTCGACGGAGGTTCTTCCTGGCTTGCCCTTGCCTTCGCAGGGAAAAGCGCCGTCATTTATATTGGGAAGGGATGAAATCCGGAAGGGGGCCGATTTTAATATTGGCCGGCCAACTTATGGTCCGCTGGCAAAAGGCTGGGTCATTCCTTTGCGGCATGCAATCAGGGATAAAAGTGGTAATTTGCTGTACATAGTTGTGGCGGTATTGCCCCTCTCCAGGCAACAGAATTTCTGGCATGACCTGTCCCTGCCGGAAAACACCGCGCTTGGCTTGTTGCGCGACGATGCGTACCTGATCAGCAGGTATCCCGATTCGGTCAAAGCCGATATGAAAGAAGTGTATGGCGAGCCACGTGCAGGGGTACTGGTAGAACATTTAAATCAGCAGGCTTTTCCGTCACGCGGAACAGTAGAGGGCTTTAATAGTGTGGCCAAGACAAACTATCTGTTTGGTTATCGCCGTCTGACGCATTATCCCGTTACACTTTTTGTTGCCACACCCATTACCAATGTGCATGTGAAGTGGTGGCAGCAGGTTGGCTTTATGTACTTTCTGTTGTCCCTGTTCTTGTTGTCCAGTTATGCTGTTTATCGCTGGATCACGCAGAACCAGCTTGCCTGGGAAAAGGAGCGCGAGCTGCATGAAGAGAAGCTGCGCTCCATTTTCGAAGGCTCAAACGACGCGATCCTGTTGTTGACCGCAAAGGGTTTTATCGATTGCAATGCACGCGCGCTGGAACTGTTCGGCATTCGGGGCAAATCTGAATTTTTCACCCTTACCGCATTGGATTTGTCTTCTCCTGTACAGGCAGATGGAGGCGAATCTTCGGTTGTGCTGAGCGATTATATTCAGCAGGCATTTTCGCTGGGAAAAAGCCATTTTGAATGGATGTGCAGTCGCAAAAATGGTGAAAATTTCCCTGCTGAGGTGCTACTTTCCAGATTCAATTACGGTGGCGAGCAGATATTGCAAGGCACGGTGCGCGATATTACCGAACAGAAAAATACCCAGCTGGCACTGCAGCGCGAGTCTTTAACCTGGATACAGGCGATGGATTCTTTCACCGATGCAATTTATTTGCTTGATGCGGAGCGCCGCCTGGTGCGTGCCAACAAAATGTTTTATGCCATGCTGCAACTTGATTCTGCGCAGGTTGTTGGTAAGCATATCGCGGAAATAGTCCACCCCCAGGGCGAAACCGTGCTTTGTCCGGTATGTCGCGCGCAGGAAGACAAGGTGGATACCGTTATAACGATGGAAGCGGACCATCCGGATAACGCTTCAAGACTTCCTGTAGAGGTCAGTATTAAAACGATTCGTGATATGGCGGGTATACAGACAGGCACACTGGTGAGCATCCATGACCTGAGTCATACCCGAAAAATTGAGGAGAGTTTGCTGGAGAGCGAAGATCGTTTCCGTCGCGTGGCGTCAGAAGCGCCCTTTCCGATGATGATACATGCCGAAAATGGCGAGGTGCTTGAAATAAACAAGGCCTGGTCGGAGGCGACGGGTTATACCCATGCGGATATTCCCACCATTGAAATCTGGCTGCAGCGTGCATATGGCGAGAGTCCGCAGGATGTGCAGAAGGTAAAGGCAATCATCGAAAGAGTGTACGGAATCGGACACAGGATTGATCAGGGCGAGCGAGAAATTCGCTGCAAGGACGGCACGACAAGAACCTGGCATTTTAGCGCCGCACCAGTCGGCACTTTGCCGGATGGGCGCAGATATGTTGTGAGCATGGCGCAGGATGTCAGCGAGCGCAAAGCGGCGCAGCAACAGATTGAGTTCCTTGCCTATCACGATGCATTGACCGGGCTGCCCAATCGCCTGCTGGCCAAAGACCATCTGCAGCAGGCAATGCTTGCCGCAGAGCGCGAGGGATACATGGTCGCGCTGCTGTTTGTCGACCTCGACAAATTCAAGACCATTAACGATTCGCTCGGTCACGTCATCGGTGATGGTCTGCTTAAGGGCGTGGCTGTCAGGTTGCGCGAATGCCTGCGGGAAATGGATACGCTCAGCCGTCAGGGCGGGGATGAGTTTTTGATTGTGCTTAACAATGTGCGTGACACAGACTCGATCACTGTCGTGGTTGAAAAAATCCTGGCGCGGCTGGCCGAGCCTTTTGAAATAGACCATCATGAACTGGCTATTTCACTGTCTATCGGCATTGCGGTTTATCCGGATGACGGCAGGGATTTTGATACCCTGCTCAAACAGTCCGACACCGCCATGTATCAGGCGAAGGAATCGGGCCGCAATACCTATCGATTCCATACCGAGCAGATGAATGTTGATGCGGTTGAACATTTGCGCATGCGCAACGGCTTGCGGCGCGCGCTGGAGCAAGGTGAGTTCATGCTGCATTATCAGCCGCAAATCAGTCTGGCGAGTGGCACTGTAATCGGTGCGGAAGCCCTGATTCGCTGGAATCATCCCGAGCTGGGCATGGTGCCGCCGGGGCGCTTTATTTCGATAGCCGAGGATAGCGGGCTGATAGTGCCAATGGGTGAATGGGTGTTGCACGAAGCGTGTCGCCAGTCGGTCGCCTGGCGCAAGGCCGGATTGCCCGAGCTGCTGATTGCGGTCAATCTTTCGGCGGTGCAATTCAAGCGCGGCGACGTGCTGAAGAGTGTGACCCGGGCACTGGCAGAGACCGGTCTGGACCCTGCCCTGCTTGAACTTGAACTGACCGAATCCATCCTGATCAGGGATACCGAAAAAGTGCTGGCCACGGTACGCCAGTTAAAATCGCTGGGTATAAAGCTGTCGATTGATGATTTTGGTACCGGCTATTCCAGCCTTTCCTATTTGAAACAGTTTAATGTGGACAAGCTGAAAATCGACCAGTCCTTTGTGCGCGATATGGCGGATGACCCTAACGATGCCGCCATCGTCAGGGCGATTATCCAGATGGCCAAGAGCCTCAACCTGACGACCATCGCCGAGGGCGTGGAAGACGAGCGCCAGCTTGCGCTACTGCGTTTGCAGCATTGTGATGAGGTGCAGGGCTATTATTTTGCCCGGCCCATGCCCGCAGCAGAGTTTGCGGATTTTATGCGGAAACCTCTAGTGCTTCATATGTAACATATTGATTTTATTTAATAAATTTCATTTCAGGGTATTTGTTTGAACGGACTGCTGTGATTCAGCTCATCCATATACTGCTCGACTCCGCCCACCTCGCGCTGCAAAAACTCCTCCACTGCTTTTGAAAATTGTGCATGCGCAAGCCAGTGTGCCGACCAGGTGGTGCTGGGCAAAAAACCGCGCGCCAGTTTGTGCTCGCCCTGGGCGCCGCCTTCGAACAGCGCAATATTATTCCTGATGCAAAAATCAATCGCCTGGTAGTAACAGGTTTCAAAGTGCAGGCCGGGATGGTGTTCCAGTGCACCCCATGAGCGCCCGAACAGGGTGTCGTGGTTGTAAAAATTAATTGCAGCGGCAATCGGCTGACCATCGCGCAGCGCAAGGATGAGCAAAATATGCTGCGGCATGGTGCCGCCTATGCGCTGAAAAAATGCCAGGTTCAGCGGCTGCGGCGAGTTGTATTGCACATGGGTGTGTTCGTAGCAGCGCACAAAAAATTCCCACTGCTGCTGGGTGATCTGCTCGCCGCGCACATGCTCGAAGCTGATACCCGCATCGCTCACTTTGCGGCGCTCCTGGTTGATTTTTTTGCGTTTGTCGCGGCGCATGCCGGCGAGATAATCTTCAAAATCGGCATAGCCCGGATTACGCCAGTGCAGCTGCACACCGCGCCGCAGCATCAAGCCCTGTTGCTGCATTTCCAGCGCCTGGCTTTCGTAGGGGAATAGCAGGTGCAGCGAGGAAACGCCGGTATCCTGTGCCAGCGCCAGTGCTGCCTGCACCAGTTGGGCGCGTACAGCCGGAGTGTTTCCCAGCAGGCGCGGCCCGCTTGCGGGGGTGAAGGGCACCGAGCACACCAGTTTGGGATAGTAGCGCAGGCCGTGTTGCCGGTAAGCATCGGCCCAGGCCCAGTCAAACACAAACTCGCCATAAGAGTGGGATTTGAAATACAGGGGCATACCGCCGATGAGTTGCTCAGCTTCCCATATCGTAATGAACTGTGCTTGCCAGCCGGTCTCGGCTACCGCACAGCCGGTTTCCTGCAACGCATTGAGATAGGCATGTTTCAGGAACGGATTATTTTCGGCGAGAGCATCCCACTGTTCGGCAGGAATGTCGGCGATATTTTCTATGACTTTCAGCGTCATGTGCGTTGCCATACCAGAGTGCGGTTGTTGATGGGCATTTCGATATCGCTGAGCAGCGTCATGTCTTGCGCTTCGGCCAGTGCGTTGAGCGCCTCGAAATCGCGCACACCGCTCAGCGGATTGCGCGCTTTGAGCCATATATCGAAGCGTGCGTTGCTGTCGGACGTAAAATTTCCGTTGTAGTTGAAGGGCCCGTACAGGCATAGAATACCGCCGGAATTCAGCACACGACCAATGCCGGCAAACAGCTTCTCCACTTCCGGCCATGAAAGAATATGCACGGTATTGGCATTAAAGATCGCGTCGAAATTCCCCACCGGCCAGTGCTCGTCATTGGCATCGATCTGCACGGGTGCGAGCACATTGGGCAATTGCGCCTCGTCCAGCCATGCCTGAATACCGGTGTGATTCGGTTGCAGTTCGCTGGTCTGCCAGGTCAGGTGCGGCAGGGCACGGCCAAAGTGCACGGCGTGCTGCCCGGTGCCGCTGGCCAGCTCCAGTACCCGCCGGCGATCAGCAAAAACTTCTTTTAAAACATCAAGAATCGGATCTTTGTTGATGTCACAGGACTCGGCGTAAGGTTTCATGATTTAGCTGGTGTTACTCTGGCGCTGCCAGCTTCATAGCCGTCTGTGCCAGGCGTTTGCCCAGCGCAATGCAGAGTTTCTTCTCGGCCTCGCTGATGGGCTGGTCATTGGCCAGTCCCGCCACATGGCTGGCGCCGTAAGGCGTGCCGCCCGTCCTCGTTGCATTTAGCTCCGGTTCGGAATAGGGCAGGCCGACGATCACCATGCCGTGGTGCAGCAGCGGCATCATCATGGTAATTAAAGTGGTTTCCTGACCGCCATGCATGGTGCCGGTGGAGGTGAAGACAGCGGCGGGCTTGCCGGCCAGCGCATGCTTGAGCCACAGGGAACCGGTGCCATCCCAGAAATATTTCATCGCGGCGGCCATGTTGCCAAAGCGTGTCGGGCTGCCCAGCGCAATCCCTGTGCATTCTTCCAGGTCGCGCAATTCAACATAGGGTGCGCCACTGTCGGGAACAGCGGGTTCGGTGGCTTCACAGGTGGCGGATATTTTGGGCACGGTGCGCAAGCGTGCGCGCATGCCGGGCACCTGTTCCACGCCGCGCGCAATCAGCTGCGCCATTTGGCGCACGGCTCCATGTTGGCTGTAATACAGCACAAGAATTTCTTTGTCGGTTATCATGCGGACATTGTATTTCAGAATCCGGTGCCTGTGAAAATTGGGTGCGGTAACAGAACAGTTTTATATGAAAAAAATCACCAGAAGAATTCATGACTTGCATTTTCTGAACTTGTTCAAGCTTGTGATTGCGCGCTTCAACCAGGAGCGTTGCATGGACATGGCATCAAGTCTGACATTTACCACACTGTTGTCTCTGGTGCCGCTGATCACCATTGCCCTCACATTTTTTGCGGCATTTCCGCAGTTTGCCGATTTTTTAATGCAGGCAAAAAACATCATACATGCCAATATGCTGCCGGAAACTGGCGGAAAAATCATCACGCAGTACATGGCGCAATTTACCGATAACGCGGCCAAGCTGACCGCGGTGGGCATAATATTTCTGGCGGTCACCGCGATGATGTTGATTTACAGCATCGACAATGCCTTTAATAAAATCTGGCAGGTGACACGGCAGCGCGCCCTGATACAGCGCCTACTTGTTTATTGGGCAGTCCTGACCCTGGCTCCCCTGCTGATGGGCGGCAGCCTGTCAATCACCTCATGGTTGATCGCCGTGTCAGTGGGGCACTTCAGCCAGCTCTCGGCTATCACGCTTGGGCTGCTCAAGCTGGTGCCCCTGGTATTGGCAACATTGACATTTGCTTTCTTGTTTCGTGTGGTTCCCAATCGCTTTGTACCTTTCAGGCACGCATTAATTGGTGGCGCAATATCTGCGCTGGCCTTTGAAACAATGAATCGCGCATTTGCGCTGTACATCTCCCATTTTCCCACCTACAAACTGGTTTATGGCGCTTTTGCCAGCTTTCCCATCTTTTTGATGTGGGTCTATCTGTCATGGGTGACGGTTTTGCTGGGTGCAGTGTTAACGTCCTCACTGTCCCACTGGCGCAGCAAGAACCGTGTAAGGGAGGAGTCCCCGGCTATCAGGTTATATTATTCTCTCTGCATACTGAAAATACTCAGCGAGGGATTGCGTAGCGGGGAAACACAGAATTTGCCCAGGCTGTCGAAAAAATTGCTGCTGGGTTTTGATTTCCTGGAGGTTTTGCTGGAAAAAATGGCAACGATCAAACTTGTGCAAAAAGCGGCAGGTAACAACTGGGTAATGGTGCGCGCGCCCGAGCATGTGCAGGCTATTGAACTGTATCGACTGTTTGTATTTGATCCCGGCAAGCTACCCGTTGAGCTACACAGCGAAGGAATTCATGCCTGGCTTGCGCGTCTGTCGGAACACAATGCGAAAACAGCTTCTGTTACGTTGCGCACTCTTTTTAATGAAGTGGCGCCGGTAAATAATTAATCTGCGGGTGAGCTGCGCGGGTGATATTTGTCCTGCGCGGCGACAACTAAAATATTCAATATAATCAATATGTTACACGATAATCGTTGAAAAATTAAATTGCAACTCTACAGCTCCTTGCGCATGCCACCGATGGTGGCGATAAGGATGATGGGGCGATACCACACTGATGCAGGAAAGGGGTGTTTTGATGAAACGACTGATGATTGCCGTTGGCCTGATGCTGGTCACATTAAATATTTCGGCCAGTGAATTTGTGCTGAAGGATCTGCAGGGCAACGTGCAGCGACTATCCGCTTACAAGGGTAAGTGGGTGCTGGTTAATTTTTGGGCAACCTGGTGTCCGCCTTGTCTCGAAGAAATTCCCGATCTGGTAGAGATGCACAATGCACGCAAGACTAGCGATTTTGTTGTTATTGGCATTGCAATGAGTTCCAGTCTGGATTCGGTGAATGCTTTCGCCAGGCAGATGGAAATCAGTTATCCCATTGTTATGGGTGACGACAGGATAGCTGCGCAAATCGGGAAGATTGAAGCGTTGCCGACTTCGTATTTATATGATCCTTCGGGCAGGCTGGTCAGTTATCAGGCGGGTATGGTTACGCGTGAAGCAATTGAAAATTATATTAGGGCCAAGTCGAAAAAATAGCAGCCAAGGTTTGTTTGTCAGCTGGCTGCTAGCTTGTAGGGAGTTGCTTCTCTTTTGAACGGGTAAGAACGGGTGCCGTCCAGTTTCTGTGCCAGGCCGCCTTCACCAGGTTGGGATATTCAGCCTGGCCGAGGCTGCCGTTATACCTTCCCAGTGCCCGATACAGGTTGCCTTTTTCCAGATCCAGATAGTGACGCATGATGGTGCAACCGTAGCGCAAATTGACGCGCAAATGGAACAGGTTGTGATCGCGCGTACCGATAGCTTTTACCCAGAATGGCATGACCTGCATATAACCGCGGGCGCCCACCCTTGAAACGGCATATTTGTTGAACGCACTTTCCACTTCAATCAGGCTCAGTACCAGATGCGGGTCGAGTCCGGCGCGTACAGCTTCATAATGCACGGTGCTTAAAAACTCGCGCCTGTCTTCTTCATTCGGCATTTTCTTTTTCAGGCGGCCGGACATTTCGGCCAGCCAGAATTGCGCTTCCTGCTGCGAGGCAAAAGCCAGCTTGGGTGCAGCCTGGTCTGAAACAGCGCGATGCAAAACCGCGCGCACGCTGGCAGAAAGGGCGCCTTCGGCCTGCGCTCCCGCCAGTGCGACAGGTGAAAAGCAGCCCAACGCGGTGGCAAATGTCAGCGTGGCCGAGTGCGTGCGGATTTGTGTGATTAAGCGCATATGGCTGATTGTACGACTTTAAACGCTTCTTGCAAATCCAGTGGCCTGGCCTCGCTATCCCTGCGTCCCTGATATTCCACTTTTCCTTCCTTCAGGCCGCGGTCACCAATCACGATGCGATGCGGTATGCCGATCAGTTCAAGGTCGGCAAACATCACGCCGGGGCGCTCGTCACGATCATCCATCAGCACCTCAATACCCGCCGCGCTGAATTCGGCATATAACTGTTCGGCAGCCTGACGCACCGCCTCGCTTTTCTTCATGCCGATAGGGGCAAGCGCCACCTGGAATGGCGCCATCGCGACGGGCAGGGTAATGCCCCGTGCATCGAAATTCTGCTCGATCGCCGCGGCCACAATACGCGATACACCGATGCCATAACAGCCCATTTCCATCACCTGCAATTTGCCGTTCTCGTCCAGATATCTGGCCTCCAGCGCTTCGGAATATTTGGTGCGCAACTGGAAAATATGGCCCACTTCTATGCCGCGGCACAGCTCCAGCGTGCCCATGCCGTCCGGGCTTGGGTCGCCGGCTTCGACATTGCGCAGGTCGTGAACATTGGCTTCATCCAGTTGTATATCGCGCCCGAAGTTGGCACCGCTATAGTGGAAGCCATCATCATTTGCACCGCACACAAAATTGCTCATCACCGCAGCAGAACGGTCGGCCAGCACAACGTGGCTCTTGTTTAGCGGGCTGATATAGCCGGGGCGGCAGCCCATGTTTTGCTTGATTTCCTCATCATTGGCAAAACGGAATTCACCCAGCACCTTGCCGGCCTTGATTTCATTCAGCATGTGGTCACCGCGCAGCAGCAGCAACACAAATCTGCCGTTGCCATCGACAACGGCAATGGTTTTCAGCACCTGTTGCGGCGCTACATTCATAAACGCGGCGATTTCCTCAATAGACTTCTGTCCCGGCGTAATGACCTTCTGCAAGCTTTCGCTGGCACTGGCCCGCGGTGTGGCGGGTGCGACAGCTTCAGCCAGTTCGACATTGGCCGCATATTCCGAAGTGGGGCAAAATGCCAGCGCATCTTCGCCGGAATCTGCCAGCACATGGAATTCATGGGAGCCGCTGCCGCCGATCGCGCCGGTATCCGCTGCAACCGCACGGAACTGCAGGCCGAGCCGGGTGAAAATGCGGCTGTAAGTCGCGTACATGATTTTATAGGTCTGTTCCAGGCTGTCGAAGCTGGCGTGGAAGGAATAGGCGTCCTTCATCAAAAATTCCCGTGCGCGCATCACGCCAAAACGGGGGCGCACCTCGTCGCGGAATTTGGTCTGAATCTGGTAGAAATTCAGCGGCAACTGGCGGTAACTCTTCACCTCGCGGCGCGCGATGTCGGTGATCACTTCCTCATGCGTTGGGCCAAAACAGAACAGCTTTTCATGGCGATCGGTAATTTTAAGCATTTGCGGGCCAAATACCTCCCAGCGTCCGGTCTCCTGCCATAGCTCGGCTGGTTGTACCGCCGGCATCAGCAGCTCGATACCGCCACTCTTGTTCATTTCCTCGCGCACGATTGCTTCCACCTTGCGCAATATACGCAGTCCGAGAGGCATCCAGGTGTACAGGCCGCTGGATAATTTCCGGATATAACCCGCACGCAGCATCAATTGATGGCTGATCAGTTCGGCTTCGGAGGGGGCCTCTTTAAGGGTGGAGATGAAAAATTGTGAAACGCGCATGGTTGATTCCGCAGTTGAATTGTATGTTAAGCGGGCATTTTACCGTTAAAGGCAATTCTAAGCGATGCCTGTTGGGGATGAAGCGCAGCTAAAACAGCATTTTATGCTGCTTATTTAATAATAAGCCTGTATTTGATTTAGAGGTAGAATTAAAGCTCAACAAAAGGGGGATATAGGACATGGGATTTTTTTCGACTTTACTGGGTTGGGGTGAGGACAAAAAAGCAGCAATCAAAGATGAAATAAATATCATGGATGCGATTAATGCGCACATCAAATGGAAGATACGACTGGAAAGGTATCTGAACGGCACTTCCGATGAAAATCTGGATCCCAATATTATTTGCCGCGACGATCAGTGTGTGCTTGGCAAATGGATACACGGTCCCGCACTCAAGCATTTCAGGGATGATGATGGCTTTGTGGCGCTGCGTGAGGATCATGCGCAATTCCATATTGTTGCAGGCAAGGTGGTGTCGAATGTGCAGGCAAATGACAAGGCTGCAGCCGATGCGCTTATGAAGGGTGATTACATGGTTGCTTCCCGCAAGGTCGTGCATGCGCTCACCGAATTAGGCAAGCAGGTTTAAAGAGAGTATTTTGCACAAGGAGTGAGTCTGTTTTCATTGTGCCGGCGCAGACAAGAAAAAATTGAGCAGCAACATATGCGCCATAGTGCTTTTCAGCGCGCGTGAATTATGGAACAATTCGTTCCATTAATATTATTGATGGGGCACAACATGATAGACCGTGATGGCTATCGCCCAAATGTCGGCATCATACTGACGAACGAAAAAAATCAGGCTTTTTGGGGCAAGCGTATCCGCCAGGATGCCTGGCAGTTTCCGCAAGGCGGCATTCAGTATGGTGAAACGCCAGAGCAGGCGATGTATCGGGAGTTGCACGAAGAAGTTGGTTTGCATTGTTGTCACGTTCAGATTCTGGGCAGGACGCGTGAATGGATGCGTTACGAAGTACCGCAGAGCTGGTCAAAGCGCGAATCCCGTGGCAACTATAAAGGGCAAAAGCAGATCTGGTTTTTATTGCGCCTGGTGGGACGCGATTGTGATGTCTCCCTGCGTGCTTCAGGGCATCCCGAATTTGATGCGTGGCGCTGGACCGATTATTGGGTCGATATTGAAAATGTAATTGAGTTCAAACGTGAAGTTTACGGGCTCGCATTAAAAGAATTATCACGCTATCTTCCGCCTCTCAAACATGCTGAAGGAGGCGATGCAAGCAGGCGCCTTGTCAGCAGTGCAAGCAGAAAATAAGGTTTTATACGGTACCGTAGGTGCGCCTAATGTCATGGAGGAGAGCAAGATGAGCCGAGAATATGCAGCTTTGACCGAACATTTTTTAAAGGCGGGTGCAAGTTTTGTCCGCCCGACTCAGGTGTTGCCTGAAAGGGTCACGCTGGAAGATACTGCCTTAAGCGTAATGAGCGATTTGAAAAGCATTTCAGTGGTTACTGTGCGCGCCAAGACCCCGATGGAAAAAGCGCATGCCAAAATGAAACGTTACGGTGTGCGTACGCTGTTGGTACTCGACGAATCAGACAAGGTGCTGGGTTTGCTGACGACTACTGACATTCTGGGCGAAAAGCCCATGCGCTTTCTGCAGCAGATGGGCGGCACCCATGCCGATATTCTGGTGCGCGATATCATGACGCCGCAACGTGAACTGGAAGTGCTGAAATTCCAGGATGTGCAGGTTTCGAAAGTGGGACATATATTGGCGACATTGAAAGCTGCGGGGCGCCAGCACGCTATGGTGGTGGAGGAAAATGAAAATTTCCCCCAGGCTGTGCGCGGCATTTTTTCTGCAACGCAGATAGCACGCCAACTGGGTGTGCAAATCCAGATTACCGAAGTTGCCCGTACTTTTGCTGAAATTGAAGCTGCACTCGTCGATATCAGTCTGGCTTGAAATCCGGATATTAAAAGCATAAAAAAAGGATGCGGCCACCAAGGTCGCATCCTTTTTTTTACCCGTTTACCGGAATCCCTGTCTAATCTTCAGCTTCGGAATCGGCTACTGGAGGTTTGCTGGCGACATGGCGTTCCATTACCGCGGCAAAAAACCCGTCCGTACCATGCATTTGCGGCAGCAGTTGCATGTAGTCGCCCATTTCCAGCGGAATTTTCTGCTGTGCCAAAACTTCTCCTGCCGGTAGCAATTTGAACTCCGGGTGTGTCGCGAGGAAAGCTTCCACAATATTCTGATTCTCCTCATGCAGCAGGCTGCACGTTGCATAAACCAGGCGGCCGCCGTTTTTCAGTAGTTTGCCGGCTGCGGCGAGAATATTTGTCTGCTTCTGCGTAAGTTCTGCCACGCTTTGCGGCGACTGGCGGAACTTGAGATCAGGATTGCGCCGCAGTGTGCCCAGACCGCTGCATGGCGCATCAACCAGCACGCGATCTATTTTTCCGGCCAGACGTTTTACCTTGATATCATTTTCATGCGCAATCAGCTGGGGTTGCAGATTGCTCAAGCCCGAGCGTTTCAGGCGCGGCTTCAAATTGGCCAGGCGCTTTTCCGACACATCGAGCGCATATAGCCTGCCCTGCGAGTTCATCATCGCGCCCAGCATCAGCGTCTTGCCGCCGGCACCGGCACAGAAATCCACCACCATTTCATTGCGTCTCGGCGCCACCAGAAAGCCGAGTAACTGGCTGCCTTCATCCTGTACCTCGAATTTTCCGCCTTCAAACATGGGGCTCTTGTTTAGCGCGGGTTTGCCTTTGCAGCGTATGCCTATGGGCGAGTAAGGCGTGGCTTCGGCGGTGACACCCTCGGTATGTAGCCCTGCCAGCACTTCTGTGCGATTGGCCAGGTGCGTGTTGACGCGAAGATCCAGTCCTGCTGCCTGCTGCATGGACAGGCCTAGCGCAAGAATTTCCCCGTCATTGTGATGGGCGCGCAGTTTTTCGATGATCCAGTCCGGCAGCTCTGCCTGTATAGAAAGCGGCAGATCATCAACCTTGATTGACTTCACATGTCCCAGCCATTCGGCTTCCGTTGCCTTGAGCAAGGGGGTAAGTTCGCGCAGGTTGTAACCCCCAAACTTTACCCAGTAGGCTAGCGCCAGGCGGCGCGGTGTGGTTTGTTCGCCGCAGCCGTGTTCCAGAAACAGGCGGTGACGCAGCACGCCAAACACGGTTTCTGCCACCAGCGCGCGCTCATTCGAGCCGATGCGCTCTGCCTGAAAAAAGTAGCGCAATGAAGTGTCGGCGGGATGTTCCAGCGGCAAGATGGTGCGCAGGGCTTGTATGACGAGGTCTAGACGGTATTCAGTGAGGAGCATTTGAAATTTACGGGTAAATTATTCATCCGAAACGCGGATGTCGGTGATCAGCATATTGGCGGTGATTTCGCCGAATTTGTCGAAGTACAGCATTTTAACCGGTAACAGGCGATATTCTAAAGCTAACCAGATGATCAGGCTGTCTTCATTTTTCCCGGGCACTTTGCGCAAAGGGATGGTGCGCAGTTCTCCCATGGCAGTGCTGATCGTTTCCTCTGCACCTATGGCAATAAAATATTGATTGAGATTTCTGCCATTGCTCAATGAAATTGGCAGGCTCTCCAGATCGAGCGGGAGCTGTGAGAGTTGATAGGGCAGGCTCAGCACATCCAGCGTCTGCTCCGGCAAAGGGCGCTCGGTGTTATCGGCAAAAATCGCTTTTTGCGCAGACCAGTCGAAGCGGACCGTTGAAGTCTGTGTGCCACCGCTGTCTGATTTGATTTCCTTGTAATTTTCCGGGCGTAAACCCTGCTCCGTTACCCCGCCGGTGCTGGTCTGGCTAAGATGATAGTTTTTAAAAATACCCACAAGGCCCGTCGTCTGTGTTTCTGCCCGCAAGGTATAGCGTCCATCCCCGGTTTCAAATTGATGGATTATTTCGCCCAGCTTGAACGTGCCATCTGCGTATTGCACGCTAAAACTCAGTCGCGCATGTTTTGGAAATTTCGGGCGCAAGTGAATTTTGCCTGCAACAGTCGGCATGGGTGGGGTCACATAGTCTGCATCAGCATTAAGCGCTGGTGTTGCAGAAACAGCCGGGGCAATAGTTTCAACGATGGTCTGGGGTGGGGTAGAGGAAGGCTGGGTTTTGGGTTTGCGCGCCACCACTTTGGCAGGCGGCTTTGGCAGCGGTTCCAGTTTGGCCTGCAGCACCGGCAGTTCATTTGATTCTTTAAACCTGATTTGAGGCCATTTCAACAGCAGTATGCTGTGAGCCAGGACGGAGAGTGTGACTGCAATCGCGATGCGCTGATATGGAAAGCCGACCGGTGATTTCACGGCGTAATAGTTAGCTCGGTCAGCACCTGGGTAAGCTTGCCGCCTTTTGAGTCAGTGACAATGATTTTGCAGGGGAAGTTGTTGCGTTCAACAGCCATCCAGATTTCATATTTTATGCTTTCGCCCACGGGGGTGCTGTACAGATAGCGTGTTTTAAATTCGCCCAGCGGCACGTGCACAAGCTGTTCTTCCGCTGAATATGTAAAGAAATACTTTTCCACATTGTTGCCGTCCGCGATATTGAAGTTAATCTCGTGTTGCCCGGCTTGTGACAGCAAAGGCAGGTGATAGACAACGCTTAATCTGTCCTGCGTCCCCTTGGCGAGCGGCAAATCCTCCACGCCTTTATAGTCGTAATGGGTAAGGGTGGCCGTCTCCCAGTTGAATTTTGCACGGGCGTTTTTATCCGTATCGGTCTCGCGCGTCAAAATAAAGCTGTGGGGAACCAGGCCTTGCGCCGTGATCTTTCCCTCGCTGATTACGCGTATTGTTTCAGGCTTGAGGCGTGCAAGCAGCCCCACCGCTGTGGTGACGCTTTCTATTTTGTAGCTTTCCCCTGTGCGGGTGAACGTTTCGTTAATGTTAGCCAGTGTAAATCCAAAACCAATCACGTCAAAACGCGCCTGAATTTTGCTGGCTGGCTCTGCGAATACAGGTTGCACAGTCAGGCAGAGTATCAGTGTGAAAAGGTATTTTGAAAAGGTGTGCTTCATGAGATTACTCCATATGAGGTGCAATCAGCGCAGGGCTCGCTATTTCCGCACCGTTAAACACAGATTTTTTTTCGGCATTCAGCATTACCTTGCCCTCGCATAACCAGCGAATGGCCTGCGGGTAAATAATATGTTCTTGCTTTAAGACGCGCTCTGACAACATTTGCGCTGTGTCATTGTATAACACGGGTACGGCCGCCTGGATAATGACGGGGCCAAGATCAAGGTCAGGTGTCACAAAATGCACGGTGCAGCCATGAATTTTTACGCCATCTTGCAGGGCTCGTTCATGAGTATGCATACCCGCATAGGCGGGAAGCAAAGACGGGTGGATATTGATCAGGCGACCATGGTAGCGATTAACAAACTGTTCGGTGAGGATGCGCATGAAGCCCGCCAGCACCACGAAATCTGGCTGATAGCTGTCGATTGCAGCTGCCAGCGCCATGTCAAATGAGGCGCGGTCGGTGTAATCGCAGTGCGGGATTGCCCGCGTAGCAATGCCGTGCTGCCGGGCAGTCTCCAGCCCCTGCGCATCGGCACGGTTGCTGATCACCGCGGTGATTTGACACGGCAAGCCTGCAGACAATAGCGCCTGCATATTGCTGCCGCGCCCGGAAATCAGGATGACTATTTTTTTCATGGTGCTGCAAATCCTTTGTCCACAGATTTACACAGATTAAAAAGCAAAACCTGCACCGTCAAAAATATGAATACCATTCATGCATTTCATCTGTGTCAATCTGTGTAATCTGTGGACAAGATATTTTTTTATCTGACCTGCGTTTGATGCTCATCACCGTTGCGTGAGCGAATATGGCCGATTTGCCATACCTTCTCGCCTGCCGCCTGCAACTGGCTGATGGCCTTTGCCGCATCTTCCTTGCTGACCACAACTACCATGCCGATACCGCAGTTAAAGGTGCGGAACATTTCCTGTTCTGCCACGTTGCCACCTTCACGCAACCAATCAAACAGCCTGGGCATCTGCCAGGATTTGCTGTCGATATCGGCAACGACATTCTGCGGCAATACACGCGGCACGTTTTCGGTAATGCCCCCGCCGGTGACGTGCGCCATGCCTTTGATAGTGAGGGTCTGCATCAATGCCAGCAGCGGCTTCACGTAGATGCGCGTGGGCGCCATGATGCAGTCGGCGAGGCTGCGCTCGCCGTCAAATTTTGCATTGAGGTCGGGGTTGCTGCGTTCGATAATCTTGCGCACCAGCGAGTAACCGTTGGAATGTGCGCCGTTGGAAGCCATGCCCAGCACCACGTCGCCGGGTTTGATGTCGGCTCCTGTGATGATATGGGCTTTTTCTACCACACCCACAGCAAAGCCTGCGAGGTCGTATTCGCCCACCGGATACATGCCCGGCATCTCTGCGGTTTCGCCACCAATCAGCGCGCAGCCGGCCTGCTCGCAGCCGTTAGCGATACCCTTGATCACTTCGGTGGCTGCATCCACGTCCAGCTTGCCACAGGCAAAGTAGTCGAGAAAAAACAGTGGCTCGGCGCCCTGCACCAGAATGTCGTTTACGCTCATGCCAACCAGGTCTATACCAACGGTGTCATGCCGGTTCAGCTCAAAAGCAAGTTTCAGTTTTGTACCCACGCCATCGGTGCCGGACACCAGCACCGGCTCCTTGAATTTTTTGGAAATTTCAACCAGTCCGCCAAAGCCGCCAATGCCGCTAAGCACTTCGGGGCGCATGGTGCGCTTGGCATAGGGTTTGATATTCTCGACCAGACGGTCGCCGGCATCGATATCTACCCCGGCATCGCGGTAGGAAAGGGCGTTATTATTGGGTGGGGTGATTTGGTTCAAGTTGAGTTCTCGCTTTCTTCGGGATACAGTGCGGCTAATTTCAATTTGCGGATTTTACCCGAAATGCCTCTTGAACGCTTTGTTGCACTGCAATGGATTGCTATAAGCGCGGCTGTTGCCTGGTTGCTCTACCTGCTGGAGCCCATCCTGACGCCCTTTTTTATTGCCGCCATTCTGGCTTACATCTGTGATCCGTGGGTGGACAAGCTATGCGCGCTGAAACTGCCACGCGGCTGGAAGCTGCCCAGAACGCTGGCAGCCTTGCTGGTGATGGCGGCATTGGTCGGAATGCTTGTATTGCTGGTTTTGATCATGCTGCCGCTGCTGCAAAAGGAGTTTAATCATTTTGTCACGCGTATCCCGGCGCTGCTGGACTTGGCGCGACTCAAGTTGCTGCCGCTGTTGCAGCAGCAATTTGGCATCAATCTGCAATGGGACAACGAGGTGATCAAGGAGTTGTTGAGCAGCCATTGGAAAAGTGCGGGCGGCGCTGCGGTAAAAGCTTTGCCGTGGCTGGGTGGCAGTGGCGCGATGCTGATGGCACTGTTGATGAATGTGATGCTGATCCCGCTGGTACTGTTCTATTTGCTGCGTGACTGGCCTGTGTTGCTGTCCAAGATCGAACACGCCATTCCGCGCCGTCTGCATGCCAAAGTAATTGAAATTGGCGCTGAAATCGACAGTATTCTGGCCGAATTTTTACGCGGGCAAATATCGGTGATGCTGCTCATGAGTGTATTTTATGTATTCTTTTTATGGCTCACCGGCCTGGAGTTTTCCCTGCCGATAGGCGTGGTGGCAGGCATGCTGGTATTTGTGCCCTATCTGGGCATGTTCACCGGCCTGCTGCTTGCCACCCTTGCCGCCTTCACCCAGTTTGATCATTTTTCCAGCATTTTGCTGGTATGGGGCGTGTTTGGCATCGGGCAGCTGCTGGAAGGCATGGTGATCACGCCGTGGCTGGTGGGTGACCGCATCGGCCTGCATCCGCTGGCAGTTATCTTCTCCCTGCTGGCATTTGGCCAACTGTTCGGCTTTGTCGGTTTGCTGCTGGCATTGCCGCTGTCTGCTGCGCTGCTGGTAGGGCTGCGCCATGCCAGCGGCTGGTATCTCAACAGTCCCCTTTACAAAGAATAGTATTTATTAAATGACGCAAATGTTGCTGGGCATCTCGCCCGACTGGATTCCCACTCTCGATAATTTTGTTGCCGGACACAATGCAGAATTGCTGTCCGCGCTCAATCTCGCCTTGAATAAATCACAAGCCGAACGCGGTTTTTATATCTGGGGCGAAACCGGCAGCGGCAAGACTCATTTGCTGCAAGGTGCGGTTGAAAAGGCGCGCACGCTGGGCCTGTCAGCTGAGTATGCCCGGGGCAGAGTGCCGGCTGCGGCACAGCTGGTGGCGGTGGATGATGTCGAGTTGCTCGACGATGCCGCGCAAATTGCCTTATTCGACCTTTATAATCACCAGCGCGAAAGCGGCGGAATATTGCTGGTCAGCGGTATGGCGGCGCCCGCGCATTTGCAGTTGCGCGGGCTGATCTATCAGGTGCAGGCCTTGAGCGATGAAGAAAAGGCGCTCGCGCTACAGCAGCATGCCCAGGCGCGCGGCTTTATTCTCACGCCCGAGGTGACGCAATACCTGTTGCGCCACGGCAGGCGCGATTTGCCCTCCCTGCTGGGCGTGCTGGACGCGCTGGATGAGCACTGTTTGCGCCTGAAGCGCGCCGCATCGGTGCCGCTGCTGAAGGAGGTCATGAGGAATGCTGTTTGAAGCCGCTGGCGGGAAATACTTTAATCCACAGATTACACAGATTCACACAGATTGAATATGTTCAGGGACTATCGAACTGGTTTTTAATCTGTGCCCATCTGTGTAATCTGTGTAATCTGTGGATCAAGCTTTTTGATTTGAAATTGGAGTGTAAAAGTGAATCTGGCCTTATTTGATCTGGACAATACCCTGCTGAGTGGAGACAGCGATTTCGAGTGGTCGCAATTCCTGATTGAGCAGGGTGTGCTCGACCGCGAATTATTCGAGGCAAAAAATCTGGCGTTTTACGAGCAATACAAGGCGGGCACACTGGACATCCACGCCTTCCTGGATTTTCAGCTCAAGCCCCTGTCGCGCCATAAACGCGAGGAACTGGATCGTTGGCATGAAGACTTTATGCGCATCAAGGTGCGGCCGATGATGAGTAACGAGGGAAAAAAACTGGTAGCCAGTCACCGCGCAGCGGGAGACATCTGCGTCATTATTACGGCCACCAATAGTTTTGTGACCGCGCCTATCGCACATGAATACGGTGTGGAGTTTCTGATCGCTACCGAACCGGAGCATAAAAATGGTGAATTTACCGGGCTGGTTCACGGTGTGCCGAGCTTCCGCGAAGGCAAGATCACCCGCCTTGAGGCCTGGATGGAACACCATGACTGGACCTGGGGCAGCTTTGGCGACAGTACATTTTACAGCGACTCGCTCAATGATCTGCCCTTGCTGACGCTGGTGAAAAATCCGGTGGCAGTTGATCCGGACGACACCTTGCGTGCGCATGCGGAGGAGCACGGCTGGCGCATCATTTCGCTGCGCTAAAACGTATCGCAGCAACCCGGATGTGGATTCGTCCAATTTATATAAGTATTTGATTTTATTGAATATTTTGTAATTTCCTGGGTGCGGACGGCAAGAGCGGGGTGGGCAGATAGCATCGCTTTGCAGCGGATGCATGTTGAGCCGGAAAAGGACTGGACTATAATCGTCGCGTTTCCATTTCTGTGGAAGCAAGCGGTTTTCATGTTGGCATGATTGAAATAACTTAATGTTAAGGGAAAATAATGAAAAAATTTATTGCACTGACGGTTATGGGATTGATGTTCTCTGTTTCTGCACCAGTTATGGCTGGCGCGCAACAGGAAAAAATGAAGGCATGCAATGTGGAAGCGAAAGGAAAGAAAGGCGATGAGCGCAAGAATTTCATGAAAGCTTGCCTGAGCAAAGATAAGGGCATATCGGCTGCTGCTGAAAACAAGCCTGCACAAACGTCAAAGATGAAAACCTGCAACGAAGAGGCCAAGGGTAAAAAAGGCGACGAACGCAAGGCATTCATGAGTTCCTGCCTGAAAGGGTAGCGTGGAACGATAATTTTCGGGGGGTGTAGCCCCGCGTGGCAACAAAAGAGGCGCACAAGTGAATGTGCGCCTCTTTTTTATCTGCAAAACAGAGGTTTTAACGCTGGTAAGGGTGTAAACGCAAATAATGATGCGCGGACGAGATGTTTTCTCACCAGTGTATAATCTCGCCATCTTGATAACCGCAGGATGATGCGGCATCTCACTGAAACTGAAAGTAATGATAAAAAAACTGATTAGACGCGTCATTTCATTGGCGCGGGGCAAGTCCAAAAAAACCAGGACGCTCGGAAGTTGTACGGTAATTCCTTTTAAGGAGCATGGTGTAAAACGTGAAGGTATCAGCCCGGCAGCACGCCGGGTTACCGACGGTTTGCAGGCCGCAGGCTACCAGGCTTATGTGGTGGGCGGCGCGGTGCGCGATTTGTTGCTCAAACGCCAGCCCAAGGATTTTGACGTCGCCACCGATGCCACACCCGAAGAGGTGCGCCGCGTATTTCGCCGCGCGCGCATCATCGGCCGCCGTTTCCGTCTGGTGCATGTGATGTTTGGCGATGAAACCGTGGAAGTGTCCACCTTCCGCCGCATGATAGAGGCGGTGGATGCCCAGACCGACGATCATGGCCGTCTGTTGCGCGACAATGAATTTGGCGACCAGGAGCAGGATGCGGCGCGGCGCGACTTTACCGCCAATGCGCTGTTTTACGACCCCAGCACCCAGGAAATATTCGACTTCCATCACGGCTATGCCGATATCCGCGCCAACTTGCTGCGCATGATAGGCGACCCTGCCACACGTTACCGCGAAGACCCGGTGCGCATGCTGCGCGCGGTCAGGCTTTCAGCCAAACTGGGCATGAAGCTGGAAGCGGCGACCGCCGAGCCTATCTTCAGCATGAAGGGCCTGCTTGGCAATGTGCCCGAGGCGCGCCTGCTGGATGAAATGCTCAAGTTGCTGATGTCGGGCCATGCGGTGGAGTGCGTTAAAAAACTGCGCGCCATGCATCTGCACCACGGCCTGCTGCCGATGCTGGATGTGATACTGGAACAGCCTATGGGTGAGAAATTCATCATGTCGGCGCTGGCCAATACCGATCAGCGCCTGCGCGAAGACAAGCCCGCTTCACCGGCCTTTCTGTTTGCCGCGCTGTTGTGGCACGAGGTGCTCAGCATGTGGAATGCGCAGCTTGATGCAGGCAAGCCTGCCATACCCGCGCTGCACCTGGCAATGGATGCGGTGCTGCACAAGCAACGTTTGCAAATGGCCATTCCGCACCGCCACGATACCATCATGAAAGAAATCTGGCTGCTGCAGCCGCGTCTGGAACAGCGCTCAGGCCAGCGTCCGCTGCGCCTGCTGGCCTTGCCGCGCTTCCGTGCGGCCTATGATTTCTTGTTGCTGCGCTGCCACAGCGGCGAGATGCCGATGGAACTGGGCGAGTGGTGGACAGAGTTTCAGGAGGCCTCGGACGAGCGTCGCGAAGAGATGCTTCTGCCGGAGAAGGGCCCCAAGAAGAAGCGCCGCCGCAGCAAAAAGCCGGCGGCGACTGTGGCGGCCTGATTGCAGAGAGTTTGATGAAGCACATTGCTTTTATAGGCTTGGGCAGCAACCTTGCTAATCCGTCCGCGCAAGTGTTGCAGGCGATGCAGGCAATAGATTGCTTGCCTGAGACGCGCGTGCTGGCGCGTTCCAGCCTGTATCGCAGCGCGCCGGTTGGCTATCTCGACCAGCCCGATTTTATTAACGCAGTGGTCAGGGTGGAAACCGCACTGGCACCGCTGGCCTTGCTGCAGGCCCTGCTGGCGCTGGAACAGGAAAACGGCCGCACCCGCGAGTTTCAGAATGCGCCGCGCACCCTGGATCTGGATGTGTTGCTGTATGACGAGATCCGGCATCACCAGCATGGCTTGACGCTGCCGCATCCGCAGATGCACAAGCGTGCCTTTGTACTGCAGCCGCTGCTGGAGATTGCGCCCGGCTGTGTGATTCCGGGAGTGGGCGCAGCAGACGCGGCAATGCAGGAATGCCGGAATCAGCAGCTGGAGAAGCTGGAAGCTGCTTTTGCCGGCACGGGGCGCCTGAAAAATGATGCTTGAGAAATACCGTTACATTGTGGTGGAAGGGCCGATAGGCGTGGGCAAGACCAGCCTTGCGCAACGTCTGGCTGACCACCTTGGTGCGGATATCCTGCTGGAAAAACCGCAGGACAATCCATTCCTGGAGCGTTTCTATCAGGACCCGCAGCGCCATGCGATGTCCACGCAGTTGTTTTTTCTGTTCCAGCGCATCAACGAACTGCGCGACCAGGCGCAGATGGATCTGTTCAATACGCGCACGGTTTCCGATTATCTGTTTGAAAAAGATGCGCTGTTCGCACGCCTCAACCTGAGTGATGATGAATACAAGCTTTATCAGAATATTTACCAGAGCCTGGCACCGCAAGCCCCGACTCCCGATCTGGTAATCTATCTGCAGGCTTCCACGGATACCCTGTTCGAGCGTGTGCACAGGCGCGGGCGCAATTACGAAAAATCGCTGACGGATGATTATCTGACGCGTCTGGGCAACAGTTATGGCGATTTTTTTCACCAGTATGAAGAGGCGCCGCTGATGATGGTGAACAGTGAAAACCTGAATTTCGTGGATAATGACGACGACTTCAAGTTGCTGCTGCAGCGCATAGAAAGCATGCGCGGGCCGCGCGAATTTTTCAGTTTGGGGGTTTAATTCCTATGACGATCACACTAAGCACGTTACAGACCATGCACGGCAAAGGCGAGAAAATCGCCATGCTGACCTGCTACGACGCCACTTTTGCACAATTGCTGGAAACGGCAGGTGTAGAGGTGCTGCTGGTGGGCGACTCGCTCGGCATGGTACTGCAGGGCCGCAACTCCACTTTGCCGGTCACGCTCGATGATATGGTCTATCACACCAGCTGTGTTGCGCGCGGCGCGAAACAGGCCTTCATCATTGCCGATTTGCCTTTTGGCACCTTTCAGGTTAATCCGGAAAAAACCTTTGTACACGCCGCACGGCTGATGGCGGCGGGTGCGAGTATGGTCAAGCTCGAAGGCGGTGAAGTAATGGCAGAAACCATCGCCTTCCTCACGCAGCGCGGCATTCCGGTGTGCGCGCATATCGGCCTCACCCCCCAATCTGTGCACCAGCTGGGCGGCTACCGCGTGCAGGGCAAGGATGACAAAGCCGCACAGCGCCTGCTGCAGGATGCGCATGCGGTTGAGCAGGCGGGCGCCGGGATGGTGGTGCTGGAAGCGATACCGGCTTTGCTGGCGGCGGAGATAAGCGCCAATTCAAATATCCCCACGATAGGTATCGGCGCGGGTGCGGAGTGCTCGGGTCAGGTGCTGGTGTTGCACGATATGCTGGATATTTATCCGGGCAAGAAGGCACGCTTCGTCAAAAATTATATGCTGGGTGCCGGCTCCATTGCGGATGCAGTATCGCGCTATGTGGCCGAGGTAAAAGCCGGTACTTTCCCCGCGGCAGAACACAGCTTCTGATGGAAATTATTTCCTCTGTAGCCGCACTGCGCCAGCGTCTGGGCCGGGAAAACAGTGTGGCTTTTGTGCCCACCATGGGCAATCTGCATGAGGGGCATCTTGATCTGGTGCGTATAGCGCAGCAGCATGCAAAGTGTGTGGTGGTCAGCATTTTTGTAAACCCGCTGCAGTTTGGCGCCAATGAAGATTTCGGCAAATACCCGCGCACGCTGCAGGCGGATTGCGACAAGCTTGCCGCCTGTGGTGTGGCGATTGTCTTTGCGCCGAGTGAGGCGGATCTGTATCCGCAGCCGCAGCAGGTAACGGTCGAGCCGCCGCCAATTGCGCAGGAGCTTTGTGGCGCCTTTCGCCCCGGTCATTTTCGCGGCGTGGCGACGGTGGTGCTTAAATTACTCAATATTGTGCAGCCGCAGGTGGCTGTGTTTGGCAAAAAGGATTATCAGCAGCTGCATGTAATACGGCAGATGGTCACGCAACTGAATATGCCGGTGACAATTGCAGGTGCGGAGACCCTGCGTGCAACGGATGGATTGGCATTAAGCTCGCGTAATCAGTACCTGACGCCAGCTGAGCGAACTGAAGCCATATTTATGTATCAAACGCTGGGTGAGATCAGGAAGTCTTTGGGGGGCGGTAATAAGGACTATGCCTTGCTGGAAGATAAAGCGGTAAAAGCACTTGTATCTCATGGCTGGCAAGTCGATTATGTCGCTATCCGCAGTCAAACGGCTTTACTGGAGCCGGAAGCGGGAGAGCGGAATCTGGTCATTCTGGCGGCAGCGAGGCTGGGAAAAACCAGACTCATTGATAATATTGAAGTTTGTCTTTAAGTATAAGCGCTTTATAATGCACCCCGAGATCTACGGAGATTAACCATGTTGCGAACCATGTTACAAGCCAAATTGCACCGGGTGCGCGTGACGCAGTCGGAACTGCACTATGAAGGCTCGTGCGCAATTGACGATGACTTGCTGGATGCCGCCGGCATTATGGAATACCAGCAGATCGACATTTACAACGTTACCAACGGTGAGCGTTTTACCACCTATGCGATTCGTGCGCAGCGCGGCTCCCGCACGATTTCCGTAAACGGCGCTGCCGCGCACAAGGCTAATCCCGGCGATATCCTGATTATTGCGGCATTCGCGACTTATTCAGAAATCGAGTTGCATAAGTATCACCCCAGTCTGGTGTATGTAGACGAGCACAACCGCATTATTGACCAGCGCGACAAGATACCGGTGCAGGCTGCCTAATTAACCAGTCGAATATAAAAAAGCCCTTGCCTGTCATCAGGCAAGGGCTTTTTTTACGTGCTGCTAACAGTCAGATCAGGGGCGGCATTTATACATTTCAAACAAGCGCTTGCCGAGTTCCTTCGATTCCCCCTTTACCAGCGTATCGGCACCGGCATCAACGGCATTGTTTTTTGCCAGCTGGTACAGGTTTTCTTCTACGTCCTGTTCGTTACGGGGAATAATCCCGATCTTGGCAAGAACAGTAACAATCGTTTTTCCTTTGGGCTGGCAGGCAGTGACCTGACTTGCTTCCGCCAGCGAAACGTGGTCCGAACCTTCGCGCACCCCGATCAGGTTGCTGGCGCAGCCACCCAATCCGGCAAGCAGCGTAACGATGGCAGTGATTAGTAACATTCCTTTTGAAAATTTCATGTTAACTCCTGAGTTGTTGAGTAAATTATTTCGTACATTGTGTGTGATATACGGGAAGTCAATATACTAGATTTTCTTCGCCAGTTCTGCGGCTTTGCCAATATAAGTCTCGGGGCTCAGTTCGGACAGGCGCTTTTTTTCTTCCGCAGGAATAGCCAGCGTCTGGATAAATGCACGAAGGCTGTCGCGGTTGATGCCGCCCTTGCCGCGGGTCAGGTCTTTTAGTTTGTCGTAGGCATTTTCGATATTGTAACGGCGCATTACGGTCTGGATAGGTTCGGCAAGCACTTCCCAGCTGTTGTTCAGGTCTTCTGCCAGGCGTTGCGGATTGGCTTCCAGCTTGTTCAGGCCCTTCAGGCATGACTCATAGGCCAGCAGCGTGTAGCCCAGCGCCACACCCATATTGCGCAGTACGGTGGAGTCGGTGAGGTCGCGCTGGCCGCGCGAGATTGGCAGTTTTTCCGCGAGGTGTTTGAGCAGGGCATTGGCGAGGCCGAGGTTGCCTTCGGAGTTTTCAAAGTCGATGGGGTTGACCTTGTGCGGCATGGTGGAGGAACCCACTTCACCCGCGACTATTTTCTGCTTGAAATAGCCCGCGGAAATATAGCCCCAGATATCGCGGTTCAGGTCTATCAGTATGGTGTTGAGGCGGGCATACGCATCGAACAGCTCGGCCATGTAGTCGTGCGGCTCGATCTGGATGGTGTAGGGGTTGAAAGTGATGCCACGCGCTTCCACAAATTTCTGCGCCATTTTTTCCCAGTCTACATCGGGATAGGCTGACAGGTGCGCGTTGTAGTTGCCGACTGCGCCGTTGATCTTGCCCAGCAGTGCAACGCCTTGTATGCGCTCGCGCGCGCGCTCCAGCCTGTGCACCACATTGGCCATTTCCTTGCCCAGCGTGCTGGGTGTGGCGGTCTGGCCGTGGGTGCGGCACAGCATCGGCAGGTCGGCAAGCTGGTGTGCGTGGCTGCGCAAACGGCTGATCAGCGTTTCCAGCGCGGGCAGCATTACTTCATTGCGGCCGCTTTTCAGCATCAGCGCGTGCGAGAGGTTGTTGATGTCTTCCGAGGTACAGGCGAAATGGATGAATTCCAGTTTGTCTGCAGTTTCCCTGTTGTCCGCCAGTTTCTCGCGCAACCAGTATTCAATCGCCTTCACATCATGGTTGGTGCGGCGCTCGATCAGCTTGATCTGTTCCGCATCGGCTTCGCTGAATTGCGCGGCAAGCTGGTCCAGCATCGCGACAGTCGCGACAGAAAATGGCGGCAATTCCCTGATGCCGCCTTCCTGACTCAAGGCCTTCAGCCATTCAATTTCAATCAGCACGCGATAGCGTATCAGGCCAAATTCGCTGAAGTGGCTGCGCAAAGCATCCACTTTGCCGTGGTAGCGGCCATCGAGAGGGGACAGGGCGGTGAGGGCGGAGAGTGTCATGGTGAAATCAGGAGTTAATAAGTAACAAGCGCTATTTTACCTGTGTGGAACAGGTGACGCAGAAAATTCATTGGCTGTATGTTCGTGGTAGGGTGCGTCACACGCACCATGGTGCGCACGGCGCACCCTGCGTTGATGTAACTCAGGAACTTGGGATTAGAGAATAATCCCCCCACCCAGGCACACCGCGCCATCATAAGCCACCACCGATTGTCCCGGCGTCACCGCCCATTGCGGTTTGGTAAAGCTGAAATGGGCATTACCATCCTGCATTACATCAATATGGCAAGGCGCATCTTCCTGGCGGTATCGGGTCTTGGCGGCGTAGTCGCAGTCTGTGTCGGGTGTGCTGCCGCTGATCCAGTGCATTTCCATCGCTTCCAGTTCCGGCTTGAGCAACAGCGGATGGTCATGACCCTGCACCACAATTAGTTTGTTGTTGGCCATGTCCTTGTTTGCGACAAACCACGGCAGGCCGGATGAATCCTTGCCGCCGCCTATGCCCAGACCCTGGCGCTGGCCTATGGTGTAGAACGACAGGCCAACATGTTTGCCCACCATCTTGCCTTCCGGCGTAACCATCTCGCCGGGCTGCGTGGGCAGGTATTGGCCGAGGAATTCGCGGAAGGGGCGCTCGCCGATAAAGCAGATACCGGTGCTGTCTTTTTTTGCGTAGTTGGACAGCTTGTGTTCCTCGGCAATTTTGCGTACTTGAGACTTGAGCATATGGCCCAGCGGGAACATCGCTTTGGACAGCTGCGCCTGATTCAGCCTGTGCAGAAAATAGCTCTGATCCTTGCTGGCATCATCAGCCTTGAGCAGCTGAAACAGGCCGTCCACTTCGCGCACCTGGGCGTAATGGCCGGTCGCTATTTTCTCCGCGCCCAGGGTGATGGCGTGATCCAGAAAGGCCTTGAACTTGATTTCCGAGTTGCACAGGATATCGGGATTGGGGGTGCGACCGGCCTGGTATTCGCGCAGAAAATAGCTGAATACCCGGTCTTTATATTCTTTGGCAAAATTCACCGCTTCCAGCGGAATGCCGATGGTATCGGCCACCGAAGCAGCGTCGATCAAGTCCTGACGGGTGGAGCAATATTCGTCGGTATCGTCGTCTTCCCAGTTCTTCATGAACAGGCCGATCACGTCATACCCCTGCTGTTTCAGCAGCAGCGCGGTGACGGCGGAATCCACTCCGCCGGACATGCCCACCACAACCCGGGGTTTAGTCATAATGCGTAACCAGTTCCAGCGGATATCTTTTGCCCGCCAGATAATCTTCCACGCACTGCAGTATCAGCGGGCTGCGATGGCGTGGGACCGTGGCGCGGATTTCCTCCGGCGTCATCCACACCGCGCGCACGATGCCTTCGTCCAGTGCCTGCCCGGCATGGTGCGCGAGAATGCGACCGCTGTAGGCGAAACGCAAATAGGTGGTGTTGGATGCATCTGCATGCCAGCGATACACCCCCACCAGATGTTGCGGTTCGAAATCATAGGCAGATTCCTCCAGCGCTTCACGCACCACTGCCTGCAGCAGGGATTCGTTTGCTTCCAGATGGCCGGCCGGCTGGTTGAATTTGAGCCCCTGCGAGGTATGTTCTTCTACCAGCAGGAATTTTCCTTGCTGTTCTATAATTGCCGCAACGGTGACGTTAGGTTTCCAAGTCATTGATTTTGTTAAATATTTTAATTACGAACAAGCGGCAATCCTTCGCTGATCCAGCGTGTAATGCCGTTTTTAACGTTATAGACTTTGGTGTAGCCCAACTGTTCAACGAGGGCGCGTCCGAGCACGTCGGTGCGGTTGCCGGTGCGGCAGATCAGAATGACGGGATCATTTTTGCCGACAGCCTGGGTAAATTTTTCCACAAACTCCGGATTTACCCTGCCTTTGTCATCAACAAAGGTCAGGCGTTTGCTGCCCTCAACCACGCCGGTTTGCTTCCATTCATCGGTACGGCGTATGTCGAATACGGGAATTCCCTGGGCTTGCAATGCTTTCAACTGCTGGTTGTCGATATTGGTATAAGGCGGTTCGCTGCAGGCGGAAAGCAGCGATATTGTGAGGAAAAGAAATAGATTTCGAAAATTCATGTTAGTTATTTCACCGTGACTGATTGCTGTATGGTAGAAGCCGGCAATTTTAACATTAAGCAGTGTGTGCTCCAATGCCAAACAGAAAGAAGGGATTTTCGCGTGACTAAAAATAAAAAAGGCAGGGAAGCCCCTGCCTTTATGTGTTGCCAGTATTTATAAATTACTTGGTAGCTGCATCACCGGTCATTGCTTTGGCTTTCTTGGCTTTTTTGGCCTTCTTGGCTTTTTTAGCTTTCTTGGCTGGAGCAGCCTGGGTGGCTGCAGGAGCATCAGCAGCAGGAGCTGCGCCCATATGTTGAGCTGCAACAGCGCCGAAGCTCAGGGTAGATGCGAAGGCAATAGCGATCAAGGCAGAAATCAGTTTCATATAGAACTCCAATTCTCAATGGTTGGTAAACGTTTGCGACACTAGTTGTGCCGAACTGATTAACGTTACGCCATTCTGCTACGTTGACAAGCTTCGCATCTTTATTAATTTGGTGCCGGGAGGGGGACTCGAACCCCCACATCCTCGCAGATACTGGATTTTGAGTCCAGCGCGTCTACCAATTCCGCCATCCCGGCAATACATGTGCATCCTGAAACGTTAGCCTGGATTTTGGCTTCGGCCACTGGTCTTCGACCAGGCTAACTTGAGCTGCGCCCAAGTTAGCCTTCGCCGCAATGCCTCGCAAGCGAGTCATTGTGAGTCCAGCGCGTCTACCAATTCCGCCATCCCGGCATGGTCCGGGTGAGATGCCCGGATCAGGAAGGCGCGAATTATCCATGAAATGACACGCTTCATCAAGCTACAATGCGCGTTTTTGTCGTTCTGTAAAAATATCACGCCATGCGCACCGAACAATTCAGCTTTGAACTTCCCCAGCATTTGATCGCGCAACGCCCGCCCGAGCAGCGTGGTGCCAGCCGTTTGCTGCATCTGACGGCAAATGGTTGCGAGCACCGCATGTTTGCCGATTTGCCGGGATTGTTGCGCGAGCATGATTTGCTGGTACTGAACGACACGCGTGTGATTAAAGCGCGTTTGTTTGGGCAAAAGGAAAGCGGCGGTAATATCGAGGTGATGGTAGAGCGTATTCTGGACGAGCATGAAGTGCTGGCCCAGGTGCGCGCCAGCAAATCGCCACGCCGTGGGGGCCGGTTATTATTGGCAGGCTGTATTGAGGTAACCGTGCTGGGGCGGGTGGGTGAGTTTTTTCATTTGCGCTTTGACAACAACGAGTCTGTCGGCAGTTTGCTGGAGCAATACGGCCGTTTGCCGCTTCCCCCGTATATTACGCACAGCGCCGATGCCGAGGACGATGCGCGCTATCAGACGGTATTTGCAAAAGAGTCTGGTGCCGTGGCCGCACCGACGGCCGGTTTGCATTTTGATGAAGCTATGCTCGCAAGCTTGAAACAGCAGGGCATTCAGACCGCGTATGTCACCCTGCATGTGGGTGCCGGCACTTTTCAGCCGGTGCGGGTGGAGCAGGTGGCCGAGCATGTGATGCACAGCGAGCGGTATCTGGTGCCGCAGGCGACTGTGGATGCCATTGAACAGGCGCGCGTTCGTGGCGGCAGGGTGATTGCGGTTGGCACCACCAGTTTGCGCGCGCTGGAAAGTGCCGCACAAAGCGGCACGTTGCAGGGCGGTGCAGGCGATACCAGTATTTTTATTACTCCCGGTTACCGGTTTAAAGTGGTGGATGTGCTGCTCACCAATTTCCACCTGCCAAGATCCACGCTGCTGATGCTGGTGTGCGCGTTTGGCGGCATGGACAAGATGCTGGCGGCATATCGTGTAGCAGTGGATAATGAATATCGTTTTTTCAGCTATGGCGACGCGATGCTGATTGAGCGTGATTAACTGACCGGGAGGAAGTATGGCGCTTTATGTTTACTGGTTTATGCTGGGACTGGTGCTTGTCGGGCTGGAGATGGCGACGGGAACGTTCTATCTATTGATATTGGCCATCGCCACGGCTGTCGGCGGCGTGGCAGCGCTGCTGGGATGGGGAATGCCTGTGCAGCTGGCACTGGTTGCACTGGGTGGAGTAATCGGAATTGTTGTGCTGCGTCGCTGGAAAGGCGGACGCGTCAGTAATTTGGATGATCAGAATCTGGATGTGGGCCTGCCGGTAAAGGTGCTTGCGTGGCATGCTGATGGCACGGCGCGGGTATTTTTTCGCGGCGCCGAGTGGGATGCAGAGCTGGACACGCCTGCTTCCGCACGCGAAGGCGCTTTCTATATCAAAGCCATGCGCGGCTCAATTATCATTATGAGCAACCACAAGCCGGCATGATGCACCGCTGGTGCACGCTGCCTGAATTTTTAGCAATCATTTATAGGGAGGCAATATGCAGGAAATCGCACTGTTCTTATTGATCGCAGCCATTGTTTTTATTATCAAGGCGCTTAAAGTTGTGCCGCAGCAAAACTCTTGGGTAGTGGAACGCCTGGGAAAATTTCATGCCGCATTGCTGCCCGGCCTGAATATCGTCATCCCCTTCGTGGACCGCATTGCGTACAAACATATGCTCAAGGAGGTGCCGCTGGATGTGCCGAGCCAGATTTGTATCACCAAGGACAATACGCAGTTGCAGGTGGACGGTATTCTGTATTTCCAGGTGACCGATCCCAAGCTGGCGTCTTACGGCACCAGCGATTACATCATGGCGATTACCCAGCTCGCGCAGACTACCCTGCGTTCGGCGATCGGCAAGATGGAGCTGGACAAGACTTTCGAGGAGCGCAGCCATATTAACAGCACCGTGGTGGCGGCACTGGACGAAGCGGCGGCAAGCTGGGGCGTTAAAGTGTTGCGTTATGAAATCAAGGACCTGACCCCGCCCAAGGAAATTCTGCACGCGATGCAGGCGCAAATTACCGCGGAGCGCGAAAAACGCGCGCTGATTGCCGCCTCCGAAGGCCGCAAGCAGGAGCAGATCAACATCGCCACCGGCGAACGCGAAGCCTTTATTCAGCGCTCGGAAGGCGAGAAGCAATCCGCCATCAATCTCGCACAGGGCGAGGCAGAGGCGATCAAGGCGGTGGCCACCGCGAATGCACAGGCGATACAGCAAGTTGCACAGGCGATACAGTCGGCAGGCGGCATAGAAGCGGTCAACTTCAAGGTGGCAGAACAATACGTGGCAGCTTTCGCCAATGTTGCCAAGCAGGGTAACACCCTGATCTTGCCGGGTAACCTTGCGGATATGGGCGGGCTGGTGGCAACCGCAATGAGTATTGTGAAGTCGCAGAAATAATTGTGCCGCCTGCCCTGATTGTGGCGGGTTGAGGCTTGTATGTTGAATTGGCTAATAACTGTAAGTACTTGATTATATTGAATATTTTAGAATGAAATTTGATCTGCATAACACCGACGGCAACGCCCGTCGCGGCACGCTCCACCTCGCACACGGCACCGTTGAAACGCCCGCCTTTATGCCGGTTGGTACCTATGGTACGGTGAAGGCAATGTCACCGCTGGAGTTAAAAGAAATTGGCGCGCAGATTGTGCTGGGCAATACCTTTCACTTGTGGCTGCGTCCCGGTCTGGAAGTGATTGAAGCGCACGGCGGGCTGCATCGCTTCATGGGCTGGGATGGACCGATACTCACCGACTCCGGCGGTTTTCAGGTGTTCAGTCTGGGCGAGTTGCGCAAAATAACGGAAGAAGGCGTTAAGTTTCAGTCGCCGGTGAATGGTGACAAGTGCTTCCTCACGCCGGAAGAATCGATGCGCATCCAGAAAGTGCTGAATTCCGACATCGTGATGATCTTCGACGAGTGCACGCCTTATCCTGCGGATGAAAAAATCGCCGGCGAATCGATGCGCATGTCGCTGCGCTGGGCCGAGCGTTCCAGAAAATCACACGAGGGCAATGCCAATGCGCTGTTTGGCATCGTGCAGGGCGGTATGCATGAGCAGTTGCGCGACGAGTCGCTAAAAGAACTGATGAATATCGGCTTCGACGGTTTTGCGATCGGCGGCCTGTCGGTAGGCGAACCCAAGGAAGATATGCTGCGCATTTTGCAGCACACCGCGCCGCAACTGCCCAAAAACAAACCGCGCTACCTGATGGGTGTGGGTACGCCGGAAGACCTGGTGGACGGGGTGAAGCAGGGCATCGACATGTTTGACTGCGTGATGCCGACACGCAATGCACGCAACGGCATGCTGTTTACACGCCATGGCAATATCAAGATCAAAAATGCGCAATATCGTCTCGATCTGCGCCCGCTGGACGAGCAATGCGGCTGCTATGCCTGCCGCAATTTCACCCGTGCCTATCTGCACCATCTGCACCGCATCAACGAGATACTCGGCGCACGCCTGAATACGATACACAACCTGTATTACTACCAGGAATTAATGGCGGGCATACGCGCAGCGATAGAACAGAATAAATTTGCTGAGTTTGTCAGTGCATTTGAAGCGGGCCGCTCCGCGATACAGGATGCGTCAGCGGGGCGCTGAGCTACTGTCACAGTTAATTAATGGCTTCGTGTTAGAATTATTGTTTAAATTTTTGTCAGTACCAACTTTTTCGGAGGAAATATCAATGATCTCAATCAATAACCTGTTTATCAGCAACGCCTATGCCGAGGGTGCAGCCTCTGCGCCAGCAGGCAGTTTCATGGATTTTATCCCGCTGATCGCGCTAGTTGCCGTGTTTTATTTCCTCGTGTTGCGTCCGCAAATGAAGCGCGCAAAAGAAATGAAAATCATGGTTGCCGCTCTGCAAAAGGGCGATGAGGTGGTGACGATGGGTGGTGTGATGGGCCGCATCGCCAAGGTGGGTGACAGCTATGTCAGCCTGGAAGTGGCGGAAGGCGTCAATCTGAATATCCAGAAGGGCGCGATCCAAACCGTGCTGCCAAAGGGAACGATCAAGTCCGTTAACTAGGCAAGTCTGTTCAATAAATTGGTTTTGGAAGCAAAGGTGCCGCAATGAATCATTACCCGCTATGGAAATACCTGTTGATTTTTGGCACGCTGGTGCTGGGTCTGGTTTATGCCCTGCCCAATCTTTATGGTGAATCACCCGCCGTTCAGGTCATGCCCCTGCGTGCCCATCTCAAGGCCGATAGTGCATTGCTCAAGCGGGTGGAGGATGCGCTGAAAGCTGCCGAAATATCGCCCGAAGTGCTGGCGCAGGATGCCAGCAGCATCAAGGTGAGACTTGCCGATATTGACACGCAGAGCAAAACAAAAGATGTGTTGCAGGCGCAACTCGGCGAAGATTATATGGTGGCACTCAACCTGCAGCCGCGCTCACCGCAATGGCTGGCCAGCATGAATGCCTTGCCCATGTATCTCGGGCTGGATTTGCGCGGTGGCGTGCATTTTCTGTTGCAGATCGACATGAAAAGTGTGCTGGACAAAACGCTGGATACATCGGTCAGCGAGTTTCGCGCAACGTTGCGTGAGCAGAATATTCCTTATGCTGGCGTAACACGCGAGGGCAATAGTTTGAGTGTCAGGTTCCGCGATGACGCCACACGTGGCAAGGGTATGGCAGAATTGAAGCAACGCTTTGCGGGAATGGAGTTTAACGACAAAGATTCAAGCGCTGAGTTCCGCCTGCTGGCAACGCTCAAGCCGCAGGAGGAACAGCTTATACAGAAGGCAGCGTTGCAGCAGAACCTGACTACCCTGCGCAACCGTGTCAATGAACTGGGTGTGGCTGAACCAGTGATACAGCAGCAGGGTTTTGATCGTATCGTGGTGCAACTGCCCGGCATGCAGGACACCACGCGTGCAGAGGCTATTCTGGGACGCACGGCGACGCTGCAGGTTCGCATGGTTGAGGCGCATGAAAATCCCGATTCGCGCGATTACAGCCCCGAGAAAATCCAGGCGGCAAAAAACGGCATGATTCCCGCCGGAACCGAGTTGCTCTATTCCCGCCGTGATGGCCGCGAAGAAGCGTTGCTGCTGTCGAAGCAGGTGGTGTTTACCGGCGAAAACCTCACCGGTGCCGATGCGTCGATTGACCAGCAGAGCTCCGGTTCGGTGGTCAGTGTTAAGCTGGATGTCAAAGGCGGCATTGCGATGAAAAATGCATCGCGAGAAGGCATCAAGCGGCGCATGGCTGTGGTGCTGATCGAGAAGGGCAAGGCCGAAATATTGACCGCACCTACTATCCAGTCGGAGTTGAGCAACAGATTCCAGATCACCGGCATGCGCAATACCGAAGAAGCGAATGACCTGGCACTGCTGATGCGCGCTGGCGCGCTGGCGGCACCGATGGAAATTATTGAGAAGCGCACAGTCGGCCCCAGCCTGGGCGCGGACAATATCAAGCGCGGTTTTGATTCAACCAAGATCGGCTTCATTGCGGTTGCGCTTTTCATGATCGTTTATTACCTGGTGTTTGGCGGAATTTCCGTGCTGGCATTGGGTGCCAATCTGTTGTTGCTGGTGGCCTTGCTGTCCATGCTGCAGGCTACATTGACGCTGCCGGGCATGGCGGGTATCGCGCTGACGCTGGGTATGGCGATTGACTCCAATGTGCTGATCAACGAGCGTATCCGCGAGGAGTTGCGCAACGGCGTGCCGCCGCAAACTGCCATCCATGTTGGCTATGACAATGCCTTTGCCACCATTCTGGATTCGAATATCACCACGCTGATCGCGGGTGTTGCGCTGTTTATGTTTGGTTCCGGCCCGATACGCGGTTTTGCGGTGGTGCTGTGCCTGGGCATCATGACCTCGATGTTCAGCTCCGTGTTGGTATCGCGCGCAATGGTCAATCTGGTTTATGGTCGCAAGGTGCGCCTGAGTAAAGTATCGATTGGTTAAGTTTCGCAGTTAAGCATCTGACCCTGTTTAGTGGGGCGGGTACAAAGGAGTTGGAACATGGAGTTATTCAGGTTTAAAAAAGACATCCCGTTTATGAGTTACGGGCGGTTGACCACCACTATTTCATTGGTGACTTTCATTTTGTCGGTATTTTTCCTCGCAAGCAAAGGTTTGAATCTTGGCGTGGACTTTACCGGCGGCACGGTAATGGAAATGCATTATGCGCAGCCAGCCGATGTCAACCGGGTGCGCGCTGAACTCGCCGAGATGGGCTTTCACGATGCGCTGGTTCAGCATTTTGGCTCCAGCCATGATGTGCTGATTCAGGTGCCGGTCAAACAAAACGCCACTGGCTCCAAGCTGAGTGATGACGTCCTGTCCAAGCTGAAAACGGGTGATGCCAGTGTTGAAATGCGCAGGGTCGAATTTGTCGGGCCACAGGTCGGCAAGGAATTGTTCGAGAACGGCGCGATGGCATTGCTGCTGGTTTCGCTGGGCATCGTCATTTACCTGTGGATACGTTTCGAGTGGAAATTCGGACTGGCGGCGATTATCGCCAACCTGCATGACGTGGTGATCATTCTCGGCTTCTTTGCATTTTTCCAGTGGGAGTTTTCGCTGTCGGTACTGGCAGCCGTATTGGCGGTACTGGGTTATTCGGTCAATGAGTCGGTCGTGGTTTTTGACCGTATCCGCGAAAATTTCCGAAAAATGCGCAAGGCCGAGGTAACAGAAATCATCGACAATGCGATTACACGCACCATGTCGCGCACGATTATTACCCATGGCTCCACGCAACTGATGGTGACAGCCATGCTGTTTCTGGGCGGTGAAACACTGCACTATTTTGCGCTGGCACTGACCATCGGCATCTTGTTCAGTATTTATTCTTCGGTGCTGGTTGCCAGCCCGCTGTTGCTCATCTTCGGCGTGTCGCGTGAAGATTTCATCAAGCCGGAAAAAAGCGAAGCGGAAGAAGTTCTGCCGTAATTATGGAAATAATTACCTACTTGTTCAATGTAGTAATGAATCTGGACAGTCACCTTCTGGCGCTGACGCAGCAGTATGGCATGTGGATTTATGCCATCCTTTTTACAATCATTTTCAGTGAAACCGGTTTGGTGATCTTTCCGTTTCTGCCCGGAGATTCGCTGTTGTTTGTGGCGGGAGCCTTGTGCGGAATAGGCGCGCTGGATATTTATTTATTGTTGCCTTTGCTGATGCTGGCTGCATTTATGGGTGACAATACCAATTACTGGACAGGGCGGCTGGTAGGCAAGCGATTGGTCAAGTTTGGAAATTCCCGATTTTTGAAAACCGAACATCTGGACAAAACCCATGCCTTTTATAAAAAACATGGCGGCAAGACCATTATTTTCGCGCGCTTTTTACCCATCGTGCGAACCTTTGCGCCATTCGTTGCCGGCATAGCAAGAATGCATTATCGTCTGTTTGTACTGTTCAGTGCTGCCGGCAGTGTGGTGTGGATCGCATTCTTCGTTATAGGCGGTTTCTTTCTGGGTAATATTCCTTTAATTAAAAATAATCTCACCTTGATGATTCTGGTTATTGTTTTTGTATCACTCTTGCCCGCCATGCTTGAATTCATTCGGCATCGCAGGGGGCAAAACAGTTAAGCAGCCTCGTCTTCTCAATACTGCAGGGAGAATGATTTGATCTTGTCCAGTCGCTCCAAGCTTGACGAACTCAAGTCCAATGGCCGTTTGCCTTCACCCAAGGGCGCGGCCATGCAAGTGCTTTTGCTGAGCCAGAAGGAAGAGGTCACAAACCAGGAAATCGCGCATGCGATCCAGGCCGATCCAGCCCTGTCCGCCATGCTGATCAAACTCGCCAACTCTCCCTTGGCGCATCAGGTAAGACCCATTGCGTCAGTACTTGATGCCGTTGCAGTATTGGGTATGAACACCGTGCGACAGATAGTGCTGGGATTGTCGCTGGTGGATAGCAGTCGCAACCTGACATGCAAAAAATTCGATTACCAGAAGTTCTGGTCGCATTCATTGTTGACGGCGATTACCGCGCAAAATCTGGTTTTGTTGCGGGGAGTCGGGCTTGCCTCACCCGAAGAAATATTTATTCTGGGATTGCTCTCAAAAATTGGCGCACTGGCACTTGCCACCGCATATCCGCTCGAATATTCAGCGATACTTGAGAAGGTTGAAGCGGATTCAAGTGTTAATCTGGTTGATCTTGAACGCGCTGAATTTGGTTTTGATCATAATCAACTGACCAGGGAAATGCTGGCAGATTGGCGCATGCCGGGTGCGTTTCAATCTGCCATTATGCATTATGAGGATCCGTGCCAGGCCAATTTTGCAGAGGGTAGCAGGGACTGGAATTTTCTGCATTTGCTGCATATTGCCGACTATCTAACCAGAATGTGTTTGGCACAGGATAGCGAGCGCGGCAAAATGGTGCCAAAATTAATATTCAAGGCTACGCGTCTCGGCGTTGAATCCGAAATGCTTTCCAGGCTGGGCGACGGGGCCGTGAATGACTGGCATGACTGGAGCAAGCTGTTCAAGATTCGTGTCGTTAGCGTTCCCCCCTTTGAGAGTTTGCTGGAAGTTGCGCCGCTGGCACCCGAAGTCAGTGATGCCGGAGTGTTGCCGGGAAATGTTGACTCGGCGTTCAAGCTGCGCATATTGCTGGTGGATGATGACCGCGCAGTGCTGATGATCATGAAAATGTTGCTGGATAGTTCGGGCCATACAGTGGCGATTGCACGAAATGGCATAGAGGCACTTGCAATGGTCAGTGATTTTATGCCGCAAATTATCATGACCGATTGGGTGATGCCGGGAATGGACGGGATAGCATTTTGCAGGGAGCTCCGCCGCAATCCGGACTGGCGCAATATTTATGTGTTTATGCTGACCGCCCAGGAGAGCACGGACAGGCTGGTCGAGGCATTTGAAGCGGGTGCCAACGACTATATGACCAAGCCAATTAATCCAAAGGTGCTCGGGGCAAGGTTGAGTGCTGGCCAGCGTGTGGTGCAGTTGCAGGAAGAACTGGAACATGAGCGCCAGCTGCTGCATAAGTTTTCCAGCGAGCTGGCCGTCAGCAATCAGCGTTTTCAGAAACTGGCTCTCACTGACGAGCTCACCGAATTACCCAACCGCCGTTTCGCAAACGAGCATCTGGAGCGTCAATGGGCGCTGGCACAACGCAATGGCAGTCACTTGTCATGCCTGATGGTTGACATTGATTACTTCAAGCAGGTTAATGATTCTTATGGCCACAAGGTTGGAGACGATGTGCTTAAGCAGGTGGCACATGCATTGCATTTGTCTGTGCGAAAACAGGATGTGGTATGCCGATTGGGCGGGGAGGAATTCCTGGTGATTTGTCCGGATTTGCGAGCTTCAGAATTTATCCGTTATGCGGAACGCTTGCGCGTGAACGTGGCAGCACTGAATTTTACCGACACATCAGGAAAAAATTTCAAGCTGACCGTCAGTATTGGGGCGGCCGGTAAAAACCCGGCAGTTGCGAGTTCGGAAATGTTGATGCAGCTTGCGGACAAGCGTCTGTATAAGGCCAAGGAGAGTGGCCGCAATCGGACTGTCGCCGATTAGTCGCCAGAGGTAATGTGCGGTATTCGTATCATGCCATTCAAAGCATTGCTGTCCCAGTTGGCTGCAGCCCAATTCAATATTGAACTGACATCATAAGCAGAAAATTCTGCTGGCGGATTCTGCTGCAGAAAGCTGAGTGCTTTTATCAATGACTCTGCAGGATTGCTGCAATCGACAGGTTTGGCCAGAGTCTGCTTGCTGAGCTTTTCATTTTGCGGATTAACTGCAACGGGCAGGTGCATGTAGTGCGGAGTGGGCAGATTCAGCAGATGTTGCAGATGGATCTGGCGTGGCGTGGAAGCAATCAGGTCGGCTCCGCGCACTACATGGGTGATTCCCTGAAAAGCATCGTCCACCACTACCGCGAGCTGATAGGCAAACAATCCGTCGGCGCGCTTCACCACAAAATCTCCGCTCTCGCTTTCAAGAATCTGTGTAATGTTGCCTTGAAGTGCATCATTGAAGCCAACAGGCTTTTGAATCGTGCGCACGCGCCATGAACGGCTTTCTTTGCCGGCAGGAATGCCGTCGCGGCAAGTGCCTGGATAAATCAGCTCTTCCATGTTTCTGTTTGCCAGCGCATGCAATGCCGAATCGGCAATTTCCTTGCGGGTGCAGGCGCAGGGATATACTGCACCGATGTCATGCAGCTTGTGCCATGCTTCTTCATAGGCCGGAGTACGCCGGCTCTGGAAGATAACCTCTTCATCCCAATTCAAACCAAGGCATTCCAGCGTGCGTATAATACTGTCTGCAGCGCCCGGCACTGTGCGCGGTGTGTCGAGATCTTCCATGCGCACTAGCCAGATACCGTGATGATGTTTGGCGTCGAGATAACTGCCAAGCGCCGCGACAAGAGAGCCGAAATGAAGCGGCCCGGTAGGGGATGGGGCAAAGCGCCCGCGATAGGCTGATGAGGTGAGCATATGGTGTCAGAGCCGGGTAAGTTTCCCTATACCCGTGCTTTGCACTTCGTTCAGGATATGGATTTAAGCCGCCACTTCTTCCTTCTCAAAGTCCAGTACGACCTTGCCGTCTTTTACATCCACGACAACTTTGCCACCATTTGCCAGACGGCCAAACAGCAACTCATCAGCCAGTGCGCTGCGAATAGTATCCTGTATCAGGCGTGCCATTGGGCGGGCGCCCATTAACGGATCGAAGCCTTTGTCTGCAAGGTAGTCTTTCAGTGCGTCGGTGAAGACAGCATCCACTTTCTTCTCGTGCAACTGCTCTTCAAGTTGCATCAGGAATTTGTCGACCACGCGCAGAATGACCTCTTTCTGTAACGGCGCGAAGGAAATGGTCGCATCCAGACGGTTGCGGAATTCGGGCGTAAACAGGCGCTTGATATCTGCCATTTCATCGCCGCTGGAAGCAGATTTGGTAAAGCCTATCTGCACCTTGTTGAGCGCTTCCGCCCCCGCATTGGTGGTCATGATGATCACCACATTGCGGAAGTCCGCTTTCCTGCCGTTGTTATCGGTCAGGGTGCCGTGATCCATCACCTGCAGCAGGATGTTGAAAATATCCGGGTGGGCTTTTTCAATTTCATCCAGCAACAGCACGGAATGCGGCTGTTTGGTGATCGCTTCGGTGAGCAAGCCACCCTGTTCAAAGCCGACATAGCCTGGAGGAGCGCCAATAAGACGCGATACGGCATGACGCTCCATGTATTCTGACATGTCAAAACGGTGAATTGGCATGCCCATCACATATGCAAGCTGGCGGGCAACTTCGGTTTTGCCGACGCCGGTAGGGCCGGAGAACAGGAAGCTTCCAATGGGTTTTTGAGGATTACCCAAGCCGCTACGCGACATCTTGATCGCACGTGCCAGCACTTCGATCGCGGCGTCCTGGCCGAACACGACAGATTTAAGATCGCGATCCAGCGTCTTCAGTGTGTTGCGGTCGTCGTGCGAAACAGTGCGTGCAGGAATACGCGCTATCTTGGCGATAATTTCTTCAATCTCATGTTTGCCCACTACCTTTTTCTGTTTGGATTTTGGCAGGATGCGTTGCGCCGCACCGGCTTCATCCAGCACGTCGATGGCTTTGTCCGGCAGGTGGCGGTCATTGATAAAGCGCGCAGACAACTCGGCTGCACTGGTAATCGCCGCGGCGCTGAACTTGACGCTATGATGCACTTCAAAACGTGACTTCAGACCCTTCAAAATTTCGATGGTCTGTTCAACCGAAGGTTCCGGCACATCGACTTTCTGGAAACGGCGGGACAGTGCGTGATCTTTTTCAAAGATACCGCGATACTCCTGGTATGTGGTGGCACCTATACATTTAAGCGCACCGCTGGACAGGGCCGGCTTGAGCAGGTTTGAAGCGTCCATGGTGCCGCCTGAAGCTGCGCCTGCGCCGATGAGTGTATGAATTTCATCAATAAATAGCACTGCATTGGGGGCATCAGCCAATTCTTTGAGTACTGCCTTCAGACGCTGTTCAAAGTCACCGCGATATTTTGTTCCAGCCAGCAAGGCTCCCATGTCGAGCGAATAGACATGCGCATCTTTCAGGATGTCAGGCACATTGCCTTCGGTAATGCGGCGTGCCAAGCCTTCGGCAATAGCGGTTTTGCCCACACCGGCTTCGCCAACCAGCAGCGGATTATTCTTGCGGCGACGGCAAAGTGTCTGGATCACCCGTTCCAGTTCGAGGTCGCGGCCAATCAGCGGATCTATTTTGCCGGCCAATGCCTGGGTGTTGAGATCCAGCGTGTAGTTTTTTAACGCGCTGTCGTCATTCTGTTCCTGTGTGACTTCCGGCTCGGCTACCGGTTTTATGTTGCTGACTTCAGCTGTCTTGTTGATGCCGTGTGCAATGTAATTAACCACGTCGAGACGTGTTATTCCGCGCTGGTGCAGGAAGTACACCGCATGGGATTCCTTTTCACCAAAAAGAGCCACCAGTATATTGGCACCGGTCACTTCCTTTTTGCTGGAGGACTGCACATGCAGAATCGCGCGTTGTATGACGCGCTGAAAGCCGACCGTAGGCTGAGTTTCCACGTCGGTGTTGCCGGGTGAACGGGGAGTGTGTGTATCGATATGATTGGCCAGCACACTGCGCAATTCTTCCATGTCTGCTCCGCAGGCGCGAAGAACATGAGCGGCGGAAGGATTGTCCAGCATGGCAAGCAACAAATGTTCGACCGTGATGAATTCGTGCCGTTTTTGGCGCGCTTCAACAAAAGCCAAATGCAGGCTAACTTCCAGTTCTTGCGCGATCATTTAATTTTCCTCCAAAATGCAACGTAGCGGGTGTCCGTTTTCTATAGCAAATGCTGTTACCTGGGCGACTTTGGTTTCTGCCGTATCTTTGGGATATACACCGCAGACGGCAGAGCCCTCATTGTGTACTTTGAGCATGACTTGCATGGCGCGTTCCCTGCCCATGGCAAAAAATGTTTGCAAGACTTCAACTACAAAAACCATGGTTGAGTAATCATCATTCAGGAGTATGACCTTGTAGAGTTTTGGGGGGGCAGTTTTGCTGCGTTCCGCCTCAAGCAGGGTCGTACTTTCTCGTTTCGTGTTCATGGTCATAGTGTCACATTTTCAGGGCTTATTATCTGGGGATTAAGGTGCCTTTTTCAAGCATATTCTGGAGTTTTACAAAAACTTACATTTTGTGCTTGACTGGTTTGGTGGATTTAGCGTAAAAAGGGAACGGGTGTTTGAATCAAAGTATCTGCAGTACTGGTTTTGCCATGCGCGGGATTGAGAATTCAAACAGTTTGACGGGAATCCACCCGGTTTTTTAGTAAGGAAGTTTTAACATGGCAAACGGTACAGTTAAGTGGTTCAATGATGCAAAAGGCTTTGGCTTTATTACTCCAGATGATGGCAGCGAAGATCTTTTTGCGCACTTTTCCGCAATTAACATGAGCGGTTTCAAGTCGCTGAAAGAAGGCCAGAAGGTTACCTTTGATATCGTTCAAGGTCCTAAAGGCAAGCAAGCTTCAAACATCCAGGCTCCTTAATAGGTTCCTGGCTGGATAAGCTAAAGCCCGCATACGCGGGCTTTTTTTACGCCAGTGCAGTCATAAAAGCCAACCCCTCGGCCTCAACATGGATGACTTAAAAGCCGCTCAGGGCAGCATTAAACGTTACGCTCGGCCGCATCGCTTTAGAGGTCTTGTCGAAGTCCGGATGGTAATAACCGCCCAACTCTACCGGCTTGCCCTGTGCAGAAATCAACTCTTCATTTATTCGGGCTTCGTTTTCCGTTAATGTTTTTGCAAGCGGTTGGAAGCGCGCCTGTAGTTCCCCGTCCTTGTTTTGCGCGGCCAGCGCCTGCGCCCAGTAAAGTGCGAGGTAGAAGTGGCTGCCACGGTTGTCCAGTTCGCCCACCTTACGCGCAGGTGTCTTGTTATTGTCCAGAATTCTGGCGTTAGCCTGATCCAGCGTGTCGGCCAGAACCTGTGCCTTGGGATTGTTGAATTTTTGCGCCAGGTGTTCCAGCGATACACCGAGCGCCAGAAATTCACCCAGTGAATCCCAGCGCAAATAACCTTCCTCCTGGAATTGCTGTACATGCTTGGGAGCAGAGCCGCCAGCGCCAGTCTCGAACAGGCCGCCGCCATTCATCAGCGGCACGATGGACAGCATTTTTGCACTCGTGCCCAGTTCAAGTATCGGGAACAGATCCGTGAGGTAATCACGCAGCACATTGCCGGTGACGGAGATAGTGTCTTTGCCTGCACGAATACGTTCGATCGACAATTGAATTGCTTCTTCGGGTGTCATCACGCGAATGTCGAGTCCGCTGGTGTCGTGATCCTTAAGATATTTTTCCACTTTTGCAATGAGCTGGGCATCGTGCGCACGGTTTTTATCGAGCCAGAAAATGGCCGGCGTCCCCGTGATACGTGTGCGTTCAACTGCCAGTCTCACCCAGTCCTGAATCGGCGCATCTTTTACCTGGCACATGCGAAAAATATCACCCTGTTCGACTTTCTGCTCCAGCAGTGTTTTACCGGAAGCGTCGACCACACGCACGCTGCCGCTGGCGGCGATTTCGAAGGTTTTGTCATGTGAGCCGTACTCTTCTGCCTGCTGCGCCATCAGGCCAATATTGGGTACGCTGCCCATGGTTTTGGGGTCAAATGCGCCGTGCTTCTTGCAGTCGTCGATAACAACCTGATAGATACGCGCGTAGCAACGGTCGGGGATCATTGCCTTGGTATCGTGCAGCTTGCCATCCGCTCCCCACATCTTGCCGGAGTCGCGGATCATTGCGGGCATCGAGGCGTCGACGATCACGTCACTGGGTACATGCAGGTTGGTGATACCCTTGTCAGAATTGACCATGGCCAATTCCGGGCGCGTTTTGTAAACGGCCTGAATGTCGGCCTCTATCTGGGCGCGTTGTGCTTCGGGCAATTTGCCTAGCTTTGCGTACAGATCACCCAAACCGTTATTCACATTTACGCCCAGCTCACTGATCACGGCAGCATGCTTCTCGAACACTTCCTTGTAGTAAACCGTAACCGCATGGCCAAACATAATGGGATCGGAGATCTTCATCATGGTGGCCTTGAGGTGCAGGGACAGCAGTACGCCCTGTTTCTTTGCGTCTGCCATCTGCTCCTCGTAGAATGCACGCAGGGCACGGCGACTCATTACGCAGGCATCGATGACTTCGCTGGCCTTGAGCGTGGTTTTTTCTTTCAGTACGGTAATTTTTCCGTCGTCTGCGACGAGCTCAATGCGTACTGCGCCAGCCTCGGCTACCGTGACGGATTTTTCGCTGCCATAGAAATCGTCGGCGTACATATGTGCCACATGCGTCTTTGAGTCGGCGTTCCATGCGCCCATTTTGTGCGGATGCTTGCGTGCGAATTGTTTGACCGAGGCGGCCGCACGGCGGTCGGAGTTTCCTTCGCGCAATACAGGATTTACCGCACTGCCGAGTACTTTGCTATAACGTGCCTTGATGATCTTTTCGGCATCTGACTGGGGATCTTCGGGATAGTCCGGAATGTTGTAGCCCTGGGATTGCAATTCCTTGATCGCAGTCTTCAGTTGCGGGAGCGATGCGCTAATATTGGGGAGCTTGATAATGTTTGCTTCCGGTTTGAGTGTAAGCTCACCCAGTTCAGTCAGTTCATCCGCAATTTTCTGGCTGGCAGCCAGGTTTTCAGGAAAATTTGAGAGAATACGCCCTGCCAGCGAGATATCTCTGGTCTCAACGGCAATGCCGGCTGCCTTGGTGAAGGCTTGAACGACAGGGAGCAGCGAATAGGTCGCCAGTGCCGGTGCTTCATCAGTCAGGGTGTAAATGATTTTTGGGGTTGCCATGTATATTCTCGATTATGGGTTCTGGACATTAAAAATTCTGGGGAAGTCGAAATCTAGTGAAAAAGAAAACCGATGTTAACAGGGAAAAATCAGCATGAGCCGCATTTTGCTGCTCAACAAACCCTACGGGGTGATCTGCCAATTCAGTCCTGATGGCATGCATCCGACGCTGGCCGATTATATCGCGCTTCCGGGTTTTTATGCTGCCGGACGGCTTGATACGGATAGCGAGGGGCTGTTGTTACTTACCGATGACGGTAAATTGCAGCATGTCATCTCAGATCCAAAGCATAAATTGGCCAAAACCTATTGGGTGCAAGTGGAGGGCGTGCCTGATGAAGCTGCGCTGGATAAATTGCGCAAGGGTGTTAATTTGAAGGATTTTGTAACATTGCCTGCCCTGGTGGCGCGCATGGACCAACCCGTCGGCCTGTGGCCGCGCAATCCGCCAATACGCGAACGCAAGGCTATTCCTGCCAGCTGGATACAAATCACCATTTGCGAGGGGAAAAATCGCCAGGTCAGGCGTATGACAGCAGCGGTGGGTTTGCCGACCCTGCGCTTAATTCGTTACCGCATTGGTGACTGGACGCTGGATGGGCTTGCGCCCGGTGAATGGCGCGAAGAAGCGGCGAGTTTTGCCGGGTAAGTGTATTGGAAAAGGGCGCTTTGCCCCCATATTCTTAATATTGTGCAGGGACATTCCCCTTGTAATCCTATGGGGTTGTATAGGGGCTTGTCCTATGCGCACCGAAGGGGAGTGTAGGATATAATGCCTCCCTTTTTTTAGCGGTAGATTCAGGAGACTTTCATGCCAATTTATGAATATCGTTGTTCAAGTTGTGGCGCGCAGGATGATGTCATTCAGAAAATGAGTGATGCACCACTGACCAAATGCCCGGTATGCGGGAAAGAAACCTATTCCAAGCAGATTTCTGCAGCGGGTTTTCAGCTTAAGGGCGATGGCTATTACGTCACAGACTTCAAAAATTCCGGCAGCAAACCGGCTGCGGTGAAAAGCGAGTGAAAAAATATCTGCTCACCGGGCTGCTGGTTTGGGTGCCGCTAGGTATTACAGCATGGGTGCTGGAAATAACCATAGGCATGCTGGATCACAGTTTGTTGCTGTTGCCTGCACAATGGCATCCGGATGTGCTGCTGCGAATGCACATACCCGGCCTCGGGGTGATTTTGACGGTGGTGATTTTGCTGGTGACCGGGCTGATCACGCGCAATGTGCTGGGACAGCAGTTGTTGCATTTATGGGAAGGCGTACTGCGCCATATTCCTTTTGTTAACGCGATATACAACAGTGTTAAACAGGTCAGCGATACCCTGCTGTCAGGAAATAACAAGGCTTTTGGCAAGGTGTTGCTGGTGCGTTATCCGCATGGTGCTGCGTGGTCTATCGCATTCCAGACCAGCGTGCCTGGCGGCGTAATCAGGCAGCTGGGCGATGAGTATGTGGGCGTTTTTATTCCGACGACGCCCAGCCCGGTCAACGGATTTTATTTCTTCGTGCGCAAAGCCGATACCATTGAGCTGGATATCAGCGTTGATGTCGCGTTCAAATCAATCATCTCCATGGGTGTGGTTGCCTCCCCGGATGAAGTGGCTCGCCATTTGGCTCCCAAACTCTGAATTTTTTAAATAATATTTTTAACCTGAAAACTGATATGCGTACACATTATTGCGGGCAATTAAACACCACTCACCTCGGCAAGGTCGTTACCCTCTGCGGCTGGGCACATCGTCGCCGTGACCACGGCGGGGTAATCTTTATCGATCTGCGCGATCGTGAGGGCCTGGCGCAAGTGGTGTGCAATCCTGAACCGGCCGAGATGTTCAAGCTGGCTGAATCCGTGCGCAGTGAATATGTATTGCGCATTACCGGCAAGGTGCGTCGTCGTCCGGAAGGTTCCGACAACGCGAATCTGGCCAGCGGGGAAATTGAAGTTGTGTGCCAGGAAATCGAAGTGCTGAACGCGGCTGTCACACCTCCATTCCAGCTGGATGATGAGAACCTGTCGGAAAACGTGCGCCTGACCCACCGTGTAATCGACCTGCGTCGTCCGCAAATGCAAAAGAACATGATGCTGCGCTACAGGACAGCACGCGCCTTCCGTCGCTTCCTCGATGACCGCGGCTTTATGGATATTGAAACGCCGATGCTGACCAAATCCACGCCTGAAGGCGCGCGTGATTATCTGGTGCCGTCGCGCGTGCATGCAGGCGAATTTTTTGCCTTGCCGCAATCGCCACAGTTGTTCAAGCAGATGCTGATGGTGGCCGGTTTTGACCGTTACTATCAGCTCACCAAATGCTTCCGCGACGAAGACCTGCGTGCCGACCGCCAGCCTGAATTCACCCAGGTGGATATCGAAACCTCTTTCATGTCTGAAAACCAGATCATGGAACTGACCGAAGAAATGATACGCACGGTGTTCAAGGAGGTCATGGAGGTGCAGCTGCCCAATCCATTCCCGCGCATGAGCTACCAGGAAGCGATGTCACGCTTTGGTTCGGACAAACCCGATATGCGCGTGACGCTGGAAATAGTCGACGTTACCGATGCAGTAAAAGAAGTGTCATTCAAAGTCTTCGCCAGCGTGGCTAACCAGGCCGATGGCCGTGTCGCTGCCTTGCGCATTCCCAATGGCGCGGCGTTGACACGCAGCGAAATCGACGAATACACCAAATTCGTCAGCATCTATGGTGCCAAGGGTCTGGCTTACATCAAGGTCAACGATGTAAGCCAACTCAACGAAACCGGTTTGCAATCGCCTATCGTCAAGAATCTCAGTGCAACTGCACTGCAAATCATCATGCAGCGCACCGGTGCTGCGAATGGCGATCTGATCTTCTTCGGCGCAGACAAAGAAAAAGTTGTGAACGATGCGCTGGGCGCGTTGCGCAACAAGGTTGGCCACGAAAAAGGCCATGTCAGCGGCGAAGCGTGGAAGCCTTTGTGGGTAGTCGATTTCCCGATGTTTGAATACGACGACGAAGGCAAGCGCTGGAATGCCTGTCATCATCCGTTTACCGCACCCAAGGATGAGCATCTTCAGTTCCTTGAAACCGATCCCGGCAAGTGTCTGGCCAAGGCCTATGACCTGGCCCTTAACGGCTGGGAAATCGGCGGCGGCTCTGTGCGTATCCACAAGGAAGAGGTGCAGAGCCAGGTGTTCCGCGCACTCAATATTAATGCCGAAGAAGCGCAGCTTAAATTTGGCTTCCTGCTTGACGCGCTGCAATACGGTGCACCGCCGCACGGCGGCCTCGCCTTCGGACTGGACCGCATCGTCACCATGATGACAGGCTCCGAATCCATCCGCGATGTGATTGCCTTCCCGAAAACGCAGCGTGCACAGTGCCTGCTGACCCAGGCACCCAGCGCGGTGGATGAAAAGCAGTTGCGCGAGCTGCATATTCGCCTGCGTCAGCCGGCGGCAACCGAAACGCCAGGCAGCTAGGCACTGCCCAATACGTATCAACATGGGCCGGATGTCTCGTAAAAATCTTTTTTGGGGGAGTTAATTGAACCTGGGCTGGATTAAACGTTTGTGCGGGGCAAAAATTCTGCCGGCTGTTGCGCTAGTGCTGGCGGTGGTTTCGTCATTGGCATCCGCGCCGGTGATTGCACGCGACCATTATTCCTACAATGACCAGGCAATACAGGAGGTTGCACTATCCGCGTTGCCGGTGGAGGCCGGTGAAACCCTGCGATTAATCAAGCAGGGTGGGCCATTCCCCTATACCCGCGATGGTGCGGTGTTTGGCAACTTTGAAAAGCGGCTGCCCAAAAAACAGCGCGGCTATTATCATGAGTACACCGTGAGAACACCGGGAGCCCGCAATCGGGGTGCGCGCCGCATCGTATGCGGACAGGCATACGAATGTTATTACACCGGCGACCACTACGAAACCTTCAAACTGATTCGGGAGTAAGTCATGGATCATCTTGCATTGCGCTTGAAAGATGTCAAAGAGGCTGGATTGTATGTGGTCACCTGCGAGCTGGATGATGTGCGTGAGGCGGCCAGGGAAGCCGGTCTTGCCCTGTTTGATGTTGATTTGACCGGTGTACACAGCAAAAGTGAATTTCTGGCGGCGATCGCGCAAAAAATCGAAGCGCCGGAGTGGTTTGGCAAAAACTGGGATGCACTGGCGGACGCACTGTCTGACCTGTCGTGGAAAAATGCACCGGGTTATGTATTGTTACTGGTGCACAGTAATGAAAACTTCAACCTGCTGGGAAACGATCACGATGTGGCCAAAGATATCCTTGAGACCACCATCGATTACTGGAAAGCACAGGGCAAACCATTCTGGGTATTTTCCTGCTAATTTTTCATGCACTATAAACAGCCCGTTTCAACCCTGGTGGTGATCTATACCGCAGCCCTTGAAGTCCTGTTGCTGGAGCGCGCCGACCATCCCGGCTACTGGCAATCGGTCACCGGCAGCCGCGATGATGACGAGCCGCTCGGCCATACCGCCGCGCGCGAAGCGTTTGAAGAAACCGGGCTGGAGGCTGGACAATATAAATTGAGCGATTGGCACTACCAGAATGTATATGAAATCTATCCGGTATGGCGCCACCGTTATGCGCCGGGTGTGACACAGAATACCGAGCATGTGTACGGACTGGAATTACCCGCGACCCAGCCTGTCAAAATTTCACCGCGTGAGCATTTGAGCTATGTCTGGCTGCCGTGGCAGGAAGCCGCCGCAAAATGTTTTTCCCCAAGCAATCGGGCGGCGATTATGCAGTTGCCTGAGAGGGTGCGGAATTAGCTGGAAGTGATTGTTAAGATATGTCATTACTAAATCCCCCCTAGCCCCCCTTTTTCAAAGTGGGGAATTAGAGAAGAGTAAATTCCCATAGAAATGTGGACCGTATAAATGAGCCCACTTTGCAAAAGTGAGCGGGGGATTTGCTTTATGCAACCGTACAATAACAAACTTAAGCCCCTTGCCAGAGCACTGCGTTCAAACATGACCGATGCGGAGCAATGTTTGTGGCAGAGAATCAGAAATAGACAAATTGGCGGTGTGCAGTTCTACAGGCAAAAAACGTTGTTGTCATATATTGTTGATTTTTACAGTCCAAAAGTGAAGCTGGTGATTGAGCTTGATGGGAGTCAGCATTTTGAAGCAGAGCATCAGGCTAAAGATCAGAAGCGTGATGCACAGCTGGCACGTGAAGGATTATTGGTTTTGCGCTTTGATGACAGGCAGGTGCTGACAGAAATAGATGCGGTGTTGAAAGTGATTTGTGATGAAGTGACAGGGAGGGCGGGTAATATTCAAAAAATCTAAATCCCCCCTAGCCCCCCTTTGCAAAGTGGGGAACTAACACCGTGATGTTTCACAATTTGTGGAGCAGATAAATGAGCCCACTTTGCAAAAGGGGGCGGCGAACGAAGTGAGCGGGGGATTTGCTCTCTTAATATATACAGCGTAATAATTGATTTAGAAAACACCATATAAAAAATCACCATGCAAAATAACTCCATCTCCATCCCCTACGATCACCCCGGTGCCGGCAACCAGAGCACCTGCGGCACCGCGCAAGCTTGGGCAAGCCTGCCGCGCGATCCGGCGCCGGAGGACAAACCCGCGCTGATCGCGCGCATCAAGCGCATGCTGAAAGAACAGGATGCGGTGCTGGTGGCGCACTATTATGTGAACGCTGATTTACAGGATCTGGCGGAAGCAACCGGTGGTTATGTGTCCGATTCGCTCGACATGGCCAAATTCGGCAACGAGCATCCGGCAAAGACATTAGTCGTTGCCGGGGTGCGCTTCATGGGCGAGACGGCAAAAATACTCAATCCCGAAAAAAGAGTTTTGATGCCCGACCTCGATGCCAATTGCTCGCTCGATCTGGGCTGTCCGATTGATGAATTTTCTGCCTTCTGTGACGCGCATCCCGACCGCACCGTGGTGGTGTATGCCAACACCAGTGCGGCGGTAAAAGCGCGCGCCGACTGGATGGTCACCAGTTCCATCGCATTGCCCATCGTCAAACATCTCAAGGAGCAGGGCAAGAAAATCCTGTGGGCACCGGATCGTCATCTGGGGCGCTATATTCAGGAACAGACCGGAGCCGATATGCTGCTGTGGCAGGGTTCCTGCGTGGTGCACGATGAATTCAGGATGAATGCGCTGGAAGAGCTGATGGCGGCTCATCCGACAGCCAAAGTGCTGGTGCACCCGGAGTCGCCCCGCTCCATTGTGGCGCTGGCGGATGTGGTGGGCTCCACCACGCAGCTGATCAACGCCTCGCAAAAAATGGACGCACAGGAATTTATTGTCGCTACCGACAACGGCATCCTGCACAAGATGCGCACGCTGTCGCCGCATAAACTATTCCTTGAGGCACCGACGCGCGGCTACGGCGCAACCTGCATCAGCTGCAATCATTGCCCGTGGATGGCGATGAACGGCCTGCTCAACCTTGCCGAAGTGCTGGAAAAAGGCCACAACGAAATCCATGTTGACCGGGTTATGGGTGAACGCGCCAGAGTGTCGATACAGCGCATGCTTGATTTTGCGAAGCAGATTAATTTGCCGGGGAAGAATTTGGGGAATGCTTAGACAGGTGCTTTCCAGTCTTCAGAATCAATCCGGCCTTAATTTTGTAAGTATTTGATTATATTGAATATTTTAACATGTCTTCGGCGGCTGAATACGGCATCCCCAAATCTTCAGCCAGATGTGCATGTGTCACCTTCCCCGCGCAAACATTCAATCCGGCTCTCAGTCCTGCGTCATCCAGCATCGCCTGTTTGATCCCCGAATTGGCCAGCGCCAGCACATAGGGCAGCGTCGCGTGAGTCAATGCCAGGGTTGAGGTGCGAGCGGTGGCGGCGGGTATGTTGCTGACGCAGTAATGCACCACGCCTTCCTCGATATAGAGCGGCTTGCTGTGCGTGGTGGGGCGCGAGGAAGCGGCACAGCCGCCCTGATCGATGGACACATCTACAAAAACAGAGCCGGGGCGCATCGTCCGGATCAGCGCGCGGCTGATCAGCTTGGGCGCATGTTTGCCGGGCAGCAGCACAGCGCCTACAAGCAGATCGGCCTCGCGCACACATCTTTCAATAGCCTCGGTATCGGAAAAGCGTGTTTTCAACTGTGCACCGAACACTTCCTCCAGATGGCGCAAGCGTACCGGGTCGCGTTCCAGCAAGGTCACATCGGCCCCCATACCCACCGCAATGCGCGCGGCATTGCTGCCAACCACACCGCCGCCGAGGATGGTGACACGCCCCGGCGCAACACCCGGCACCCCGGAAAGGAGCACGCCGCTGCCGCCATTCGCCATGGTCAGTGCCCATGCACCCATCTGGATAGCGAGACGTCCGGCCACCGCAGACATCGGCGTGAGCAAGGGCAAATTGCCATGGGCATCGAGTACGGTTTCATAGGCGATGCAGGTCGCCTTGCTCTGCATCAATTGCAGAGTCAGCTCGCGCGAGGCAGCCAGGTGCAGGTAACAGAACAGCGCCATCCCCTCGTGCAGCAGCGGCACTTCGCCGGCCTGCGGCTCCTTCACCTTGATCACCAAGTCGCTGGCATAGGCTTCCTGCGCCGAAGCAACGATGGACGCGCCTGCCTCGCGGTAATGCGCATCGAGAAAGCCTATGGCAGCGCCAGCGCTGGTTTCCACGCATACTTCATGTCCGGCTTCGCACAATGCGCGCACCCCGGCCGGGGTCAGGCCGACGCGGAATTCATGGTCTTTTATTTCCCTGGGGACACCGATACGCATATTGATTGCCTCTTGAATTTAACGAATAGGCTTCTATTGAGCTTTACGTAATTGATGACGTTCAAAATCCCTCCTACCCTCCCTTTGCAAAGGGAGGAACTTTCTCCGGTCACCGTCTGACTGGTTCCCCACTTTGCAAAGGGGGGTTAGGGGGGATTTGCAGTTTTTGAAATACAAAAATAGCTGCCCTTTCACTCTTAATGTTGAAGAATCATATGTGTCATGAATTATGAAAAGATCAATAAATTGTAGTGAAATATGTAGGGTGCGCCGTGCGCACCATGGTGCGCACGGCGCACCCTACTGTTATAACGCATAGTCTAGCAGCACTTGAGCTTGCAGCATTATGCCCAAGGTAAGGTAATATTGCCGGGCACCCGGCAAACCTGAAACAAACCGCGATCAAAATTTCACACAGACAGGACTATGTTAAAAATAGCGACTTACAACATACACAAGGGCTACTCGCAATTCAAACGGCGTTTTGTGCTGCATGAATTGCGCGAGAGGCTGCGCGATCTCGACGCGGATATCGTTTTTCTGCAGGAAGTGCAGGGAGCGGACAGGCGTACCAGACCGCGTCATCAGTTTGACGGCGCGCATCCGCAGCATGAGTTTCTCGCGCACGAGAGCTGGCTGCATCACGCATACGGCAAAAATTCGGTATACGGCTCGGGGCATCACGGTAATGCCATACTCAGCCGTTACCCCATTCTGAAATGGGACAATCAGGATATTTCAGCGCACCGCTTCGAGAGCCGCGGTGTGCTGCATTGCGAAATGGAAATGCCGGGAACCGGCAAGGTGCTGCATTGCCTGTGTGTGCATCTGGGCCTGTTTGCACGCGGACGCGGCCAGCAGATGGAAGAGCTGGTCAAACGTGTGCAGCGCATCGTGCCGAACGATGAGCCACTGATTATTGCCGGAGACTTCAACGACTGGCGCAACCATGCCACGCACTTGCTGGCGCAGCACCTGCATTTGAAAGAAGCCTTTGAAGTGAAATCCGGCAAACCCGCCCTCAGTTTTCCGTGCGGCATGCCGTTGTTGCGCATGGATCGCATCTATGTGCGCGGCCTCACCGTGCAGCAGGCAGAAGTGCATGCGCATTACCCGTGGAATAAAATTTCCGATCATGCCGCGCTGTCGGCATCGCTATCCCTGCCATCGCCATAAAGCGGAAAACATCATGAACAGCTCCCACCGGGTTGCCGGCCATACCCTCACCCTGCTGCGCAACGGGGTGGAGTATTTTCCGCGCCTGCTTGCCGCCATTGATGCCGCAAAACATTCCATCTATCTGGAAACCTACATATATGCGGCCGATGCCACCGGGCGTCAATTTTCAAACGCGCTGCAGCAGGCGGCCAAACGCGGTGTCGTTACGCGCCTGCTGCTGGATGGATTTGGCTCGGCCGATCTACCCGAAGCGTGGGTAAAGGAAATGCGCGATGCGGGCGTGGAAGTATTGTGGTTTCGCAAAGAAGTAGGGCGCTTCAGCTTGCAGCGCTATCATCTGCGCCGCCTGCATCGCAAGCTGGCACTGATAGACGAGCACACCGCATTTGTCGGCGGCATCAATATCATCGACGACCTGTCCGATGGGCTGCATGTGCCGCGTTTAGATTATGCGGTTGAAATAGAGGGCGATGTGGTACAGGATATTTCTGTATCCATGAGCCGCCTGTGGCTGCTGGTTGCCTGGACGCATTTTCACCGGCCTGGCGAACGCCGCAAAGTTCGGCTATTGCGTGATGTGACAGTGCAGCAACAAGTCGTATTTGTCATGCGTGACAGCCTGCGTCATCGCCGCGACATTGAACGCGCCTACCTCGAAGCCATCGCTGGCGCACAGCATGAAATTATCCTCGCCAACGCCTATTTCCTGCCCGGGCGAAAATTTCGCCGCGCCCTGCTGGATGCGGCCGCACGCGGCGTGCGCGTCGTGCTGTTTTTGCAGGGCAAGGTGGAATACCGTTTGCAGCACTACGCCACGATGGCGCTGTATGAAGAATTGCTGCGCGCCGGTATAGAAATTTATGCCTATCACGCCAGCTTCATGCACGCCAAGGTCGCGGTGGTGGACAGCCAATGGGCAACCGTAGGCTCCTCCAATATCGACCCCTTCAGCCTGTGGCTGGCACGCGAAGCCAATCTGGTGGTGCAGGATGCTGCATTTGCCACCAGTCTGCGCGACGATCTCATCGCCGAGATGCAGCTCAGATCACACCGTGTTGAGCCTTCTGTGTGGCGCAAATTAAATATTGTTAACTGGCTGGTAATGCGTATCAGCTACACCCTGGCGCGCCTGCTGATAGGCGTGCTGATTAATCACAGGGTGCGGGATGATATTTGAATTGGGGTGGTCTGAAATCGGCCAGCAACGGACAGTCACAATTTCGCTCCAAAGCAGACAGTCGACCCTTACTTTGTTACCAGATTCAACAATAAACTATCTAGTCACTTTGGCATATATTCATAAGTTGATTAATGTGGTTCAATGCGGCCGTACTATTGATTAATATGCGGACAGCAGAATCAACCGGGCTCCAGATAAAACAAATGGTTATGAAAAATATTCACGCTTCACTATTTTTAATAATAGGGACCGATGGGTCAGTCTAATTATTGTTGGGGTAACGTACAATGAGATCGCGCCGTGACGACATAACTATTGCAATTCTCTCAGTATTATTGCTTGTCTTTTTCATAATTCCGCTATTCGTGAAAGTTTCCATCTGGCTTTTTAAGTTTCTTTTCTAAAGGAGGTTCACATGCCACAGTTTCTTTTTTTCGTAGAAATGCCAGAGCCTGGTATATCTTCCGAAGACCCAAGCGCAGCATCCAGATGGTTTGCCTTCGCAAAAGAATCCAATGCCATATCACTGCCACGCGGATGGCCGAAAAAACCATCGAAAAACTCTTGGCTACTTCTCCCCGAAGGATCGGACACGATCCTTTCGCAACTCGTAGCAAGTGCTCAGAAACACCAATTTCCTCATTCCACATTTATGATCTCCGGTGACGTGACGCCAATGAGCGCGAAGGTAAAGTCATGAAACCAACGCGTCAGGAGGTTCTTCTTTCCATCATTGCTTTTGCGCTGTGCGCCATTGCAATCAAGCTGATATTCTTTGGCCCATCGACTAGGGGTGACATGGCCGCTATCAGTAAAATTCAAAACGCCGATGAAAAGAAGGCTGCTATTGAAAGCTTTATGAATCGAATTCCCATCGTTTGGGTACGAGGCGGCGACATTGACGCTACCGTTACCGGGTCGGTCGATGTTTCTGGTTCGGCTGTCGAAATTGATCGCTGACACCGCGCTCATGATTCGCCACCCCCAACCCGTCGTTCGAGAGGGACCCGCCCAGAAGCGGGCGAGCCCCTCAACTTTACGTTGAAGCTGTAGAAAAATATTTGATGAAAAATTGGATTAGCGATGAACCAAATTCGACCTCTCAAAATGCGTAGTATTCGATGATCGTCTAGTTGGGAGGGGTTGAAAGACCCCCGAAAAATCATATATCCGACCCCTCAAGTACTTTTTCTACAACCTCGTTAGCCACCTCAATCAAGGAAATCGCAGATGGAAAATAAATGGTGGGAGTACTACGCGGTTCGTTATTTCGTTGGGACAGTTGTTGGAGCTGTAATCGTTGCCTTTCTGAACTCTGCACCTCATTCTCCATTTAAGGGCAGCATGACCTCCATTGGCGAGTTAAAGGAGGCAACGTTTCTTGGCGTTGGTCTGTTCGCTGCGCTTGGGTTTGCCTTCTGCTACATCGCCAGTTCACCTGTGCTAACGCTTCACACTGCCCGCGCTCACATGCGCGTCTCGACAATTACATCATCAAAATTGTCATTTTTCGCTGCTCTCGTTATACCGGTCGTGATAGCTATCGTGGCATTCTGGCAATTCCTGCCGCCAATCGCGGCAGCCAGTTCAGGCCTTATTGTCGGTATTCAGTTTGGGCTGATATTCCTTTCATTTTTTACAAATTTTTCCGTCATTGAGAAATTCTATCGAGATCTTGCGACCGAACGCGCGAAGGTAACTCCTGAAAAGGACAAACAGCCAACGCCTGGGTCTGAATACGTGACCTCTTATCGGCATCTGCGTGAGCACGGTAACGCTTTTATGATCGTATTGCTTGAAGGCTTGCTCGCGTACACGCTCCTGCACAGCCCCTCTCGCAGTTGGGCCGCGATTGTCCTAGCCTTCTGGCTATTGCCAGCCGCCGCCACATGGCTTGTTGGCACAGTTTTGGAGAGTCGCCTTGTTTCGAAGCCTTTGCCGTAAAGTGGCTATACCTGCATTCGGGTGGGACGCCTATCGGCGCCCCTCAATTTTACGCTAGCCACCACATGTACCTCCGCCGAGACCAAGCTGATGCACTTTTTCAGGAGAGCCTTTCTGAGGTTCGCTTGCGCTTGTTTGGTCACCTTGATTTCGTAAAGGAGTTAATGGGGTGCGACGATTGGTCGCTCGTCATCAAAGCTCAAGCTCTGGTTGAGGCTTGTGTGACACAAGCTTTACTCACAAAGCTAGGTGATGAGCGAATACGCAAAACTGTTGAAGTCATGCCGTTGGCTGGAGGGGAAGTCAGCAAACTTCAATTCGCGAAAGATTTGCACGTCATGGACGCACCGCAACGCCGCTTTGCCAAGCGCCTAGCTGCTCTGCGCAATCGTCTGGCTCATCGAATAGATTGCGTCAATTTCTCATTTTCTGAGTACATTGAATCTCTCGATAAGAATGAGCGCCACGACTGGCAAGACTCAATTGTCTGGTTCGGTGCAGATGCAGCGTCCCGCGAAATATGGTTACAGATGGCGCTCAAGCAGCCAAGGTTTGCAGTAATCATGAGTGTCTTCATGCTTGCCGCAGTCTTGGTGGTGGAGGACAATCAGATTTCACTCATGCGATCCATTGACCTGGCATCATCAGAGGCAACATCTGAACTACTCAGGTCACTTGAAAATGGTGGCTAACCCTGTGCTCAAGCGTGAAGCTCAAGCGAGGCCGCCCCTCAACTTTATATTAGGCCTCACATATGACTACGCCGCGCCAGAAGCATCTAGAAGAAGACTTGGCCACAATGGCCGACCTTCTTATTTCCAAAGGCCCTCTACCAACACGACATGTCCGATCCGTGGCACCTGCAATAGTTCGAAAATGGCTCATCGACGGCAACTTGAATTTATTAGCGAAAGAACTTTCGGTCACGTTCGAGCTACCAACCTCCGACACGTCACAAGTATTCTCGGCATTGCAAAGCGCTCCGCACATCAAGTTTTTCATGGCGGGAGGCATCCCAATCGGTGGGGTTCCAATACGTTGGATCTATGCATCCTCACAGCCTTACTCTGGCGAACCGGATTTCCCCTTTGATGCTCCGCTTACCAGACTCAGCCCAGGAAAATTCCTAAATACGAAACGTGTCTTCTTCGAAGGACAAGCATTTTCGACCGAGCAGATACTCCTATTTGTAGCAAACAAATACGGAGGGGTTCATTTCGATGAGCAGCGCGATAAGCCTTGGCAAGAGCCACTTGAACGAGCGGCCAACTACATGACTTTTGGTAACCCAAATAATGAAACCGAACAGAGGTTTATTGAGCTGGGTGAACCCGGCGGCCCATGTATGTTCATTGTACCGAATGAAAAAGGCAACTTGTGGAGTTGCCTAGAGATCGAGTTGCTCTGTGCTGCCCAATCTCTCCTGAATGTACACTGTAATGGTCAACGCCTTATCATCACCGGTGAGGGCTAACCATTCCATCGAGAGGACGTCACCCGGCAGGCCGGGCGATGCCTCTCATGTCAAACGTTCAACGTCCGCTATTTGAATCCATGACAGTCTGTTATGGGCACTTATCGGCCAAACCAACAACGCAATTCAAGTTAATACCTCCTCGGTAGTTACTGCTCCGCGATAATGATCACGGGGTTTGTGGTGATAAATCCATAGCAGTGCATGGACGTGCGGTTATGGTGCAATCCAGGCTAATGGGGAGAACATGAAAATATGTAACACATTGATTATATTAAATATAATTTTCTGGCATGGTGATTGCTATATAAATTACCGAAGGCCTCGAGTTTGCCAGACTCAGCTTTCTGTAACTCCTACTCAATTAGGGCATCCGCAAGGGTGCCCATTTTTTTCGTCTGCCGTTAGCCTGCGCCTATAATGGCGTCTGACTGATATCTGTATACCCGCAATGCGCCGCCACAATTTCCCCGATCACGATCCTTCTGCCCGCGCCAACTGGAGCACGATACGCACCTTGCTGCCCTATCTGCTGGAATTCAAGGGGCGCGTGGTGCTGGCTGTGGTGCTGCTGGTGCTGGCCAAGCTGGCCAACGTGGCGGTGCCGCTGGCGCTGAAGGAGATTGTCGATGTGATGAATCATCCGCAGGCGGCGCTGGCGGTGCCGGTGGCGCTGGTGGTTGCCTACGGTTTGCTGCGTTTGTTCAGTACCCTGTTTGGCGAGTTGCGCGATGCGGTTTTTGCCAAGGTGACGCAGCGCGCGATCCGCCAGGTTGCGCTGCAGGTGTTTACGCATTTGCACAGCCTGAGTTTGCGTTTTCATCTGGACCGGCAGACCGGCGGCATCTCGCGCGATATCGAGCGAGGTACCAAGGGCATCAGCTTCCTGCTCACCTTCCTGCTGTTCAATATCCTGCCCACGCTGCTGGAAATCGCGCTGGTGGCGCTTATCCTGTTCAGCAAATACAGCGTGTGGTTTGCGGTGATCACCTTCGCCACCCTGCTGGTGTATATCGTGTACACGCTGGCGATCACCGAGTGGCGCATGGTGTTCCGGCGCGAGATGAACGAGATGGATTCCAAGGCAAACACGCGCGCGATCGACAGCCTGATCAACTATGAAACGGTGAAGTATTTCGGCAACGAGCAGTTTGAAGCGCGGCGCTTTGATGAGCATATGGAAAAATGGGAAACCTCCGCGGTGCAGAACCAGACCTCGCTGGCGACGCTGAATGCGGGGCAGAGCGGCATCATTGCGCTGGGCGTCACCGGGCTGATGCTGCTGGCGGCGCATGAGGTGGTGCAAGGGCGCATGACGCTGGGTGATCTGGTGCTGGTCAACGTGTTCATGCTGCAGCTGTATCTGCCGATGCACTTCCTCGGCTTTGTTTACCGCGAAATAAAAAGTTCGCTGATCGATATGGAAAAAATGTTCAGCCTGCTGCACGAGAATCGCGAAGTGCAGGATGCGCCCGGTGCAATGCCGATCAGCATCAGCTCGGGAGCGGTGCGGTTTGAGCAGGTGGCGTTCAGTTACGAAGCCGACCGCAAAATTCTCACCGATGTCAGTTTCGATATTCCGCCGGGTCATATCGTGGCAGTGGTGGGTTCCAGTGGCGCGGGCAAGTCAACATTGTCGCGGCTGCTGTTCCGTTTTTACGATGTGCAGTCCGGGCGTATTCTGGTCGATGGCCAGGATATACGCGAGGTGACGCAGGCCAGCCTGCGCGCGGCCATCGGCATTGTGCCGCAGGACACAGTATTGTTTAACGACAGTATCTACTACAACATTGCCTATGGGCGGCCGGATGCGAGCCACGAAGAAATTTTGCAGGCGGCACAGGCCGCGCATATCCACGACTTTATTGTGTCGCTGCCCAAGGGCTATGACACGGTCGTGGGGGAGCGCGGGCTGAAACTTTCCGGCGGCGAAAAGCAGCGCGTGGCAATTGCGCGCGCGATTTTAAAACGCCCGTCGATTTTGATTTTCGACGAGGCCACCTCGGCGCTGGATTCCAAGTCGGAAAAGGCGATCCAGGCCGAGTTGCGCCATGTCTCGCGCGACCGCACCACGCTGGTGATTGCGCACCGTTTGTCGACGATAGTCGACGCCCAGCAGATACTGGTGATGGATCAGGGGCGGGTCGTCGAGCGCGGCACGCACCGCGAGCTGCTGGCGCAGCAGGGGTTGTATGCGCAGATGTGGGCGCTGCAACAGCAGGAAGAGCTTTAATGTTTTGCGCTATCTTCCTTGATTTATCTGGATATTTAGGTATGCTGGTATGCCGTGATGTTACATTTTTAAGAACAATGCGAAATAAACACATTACATTCCTGCTGTTAAGTCTCACTTTATGCCACAGCATTCTGGTGCAGGCGAGTGGCGATGTGCTGCCGCCGCCGGCGCAAACTGACGAGCTCTCCGCCGCAGAAGAGCAGCATCAAATCGCAATGGGCGAGCAGGATTTGCTGGATGAACTATTCGCGGCCGAGCCAAGAAATAGCCAGCGCGCAGACTCCGCCCAGAATTATGAAGAGCTGATCAGCGTGATGCCGCAACTCGGGCTTGCATTAAATAATCAGCATGCAACAAAGCAGCAGACACAAAAATCAGACCGCGCGCTGTTAAAATTTTCCTCCATGCCGCGCATGCGTTCGGCCATCGTGCTGATTTATGACGAGAATGGAAAGAAGCCCCTGCACAGCAAAAATGCTGACGTGGTTGCACCGATTGCGTCCATTACCAAGCTGATGACCGCGATGGTGGTGCTGGATGCCAAGTTGCCGCTGGATGAAGAGATCAGCATCAGTCAGGAAGACATCAACAGGCAAAAGCGCACGCGTTCGCGCACACGCACCGGCATGACCATGACACGCGGCGAGTTGCTCAAGCTTGCGCTGATGGCTTCCGACAATCTTTCTGCGGCGGCACTGGCGCGCACCTACCCCGGCGGCACCGAGGCAGCCCTGCTGCAGATGAATGCAAAAGCGCGCGAGCTCGGTATGTATTCTTCGCGCTTTATGGATCCAACCGGTTTGCACAGCGGCAATGTTTCCACGGCCAATGACCTGGTGAAAATGGTGCGCGCCGCACAGGGTTATGAACTGATACACAGGTTTTCAACGTCAACTTCACACACGCTTGAGTTGGCAGGTCACAGACCGCTGCGTTTTCACAACACCAATCCGCTGGTAAGGAATGCTTCGTGGGATATCGGTTTGAGCAAAACGGGCTATATCAGTGAAGCAGGGCGTTGCCTGGTGATGGAAGCGAAGATAACCGACCATCCCGTTATTATCGTGTTGCTCGATTCATGGGGCAGAAATTCGCGGGTGGGCGATGCGAATCGTGTAAAAAAATGGATGGAAACGGCCAGTGTGCGCGGGCAAAAGTCGAAAAGTATGTAAGGTTTGATAAGGGTTAAAAAGGGAGCGCTGGCTCCCTTTTTATTTGCCCGCGCATATTAAACCCCCTGAGATTTTGATAAATATTATTGAATATAATCAATAAGTTATATTGAAATCGGTTTTTCTGCTTGCATGCGCCGGCGCAAAGGAATTAAATAATACGCCTGCAGTAACAGAAGCTTATGCCCAGCGTTTAATATTTGACAGAAAGGTAGCTCATCATGCCAGTCAATTCGATTTCACCCAGTCAGCCAGCGCAAGCATCCCAAGTCAGCAAAGTGGCAGAAACAGCCGCCGCGCGCAAAAAGTCCGACATTCAGCAAGCGAGCAAAGTGCAGGAACGCAACGATGCCGCAGAGCGCCAGGCGCAACTCAAAAAAGTGCAGGAAGCAAATAAACCGGTCGTGAATACCAGTGGCCAGCAAACCGGCACGCGCATCAATGTCTCTGCCTGAGTATCACTGATTCCGGCTGCAGGTAAAAGTGCGATGGGTATTATTGGACCGCCGCTTAACTCTTCAATAGACCAGGCTTCAGCATCCAGGCTGAAGCTGGTGGCGGCAGCCAGCTTGCCCGCTACTCAACCCTCTGCCGCCAGGGCAGGGGAGGTTCATACACCCCCCGGAAAAATTCCCGCTAGTGACACCGAGCTGAGCAAGGCTGAGCAGGCCGAGATCAGCAAGCTCAAGGCGCGCGACAACCAGCTGAGGCAGCATGAGCAGGCGCATCTCTCTGCCAGTGCCGGCATCGATGTTTCCCGGGCCTCCTTTACTTATCAAAGAGGGCCGGACGGGGTTCAATATGCGGTGGCTGGCGACGTTCGCATCGATACCTCGGGCGGACGCACGCCGGCAGATACACTGGCGCGTGCCGACATGATCAGGGATGTCGCACTGGCGCCAGCCGATCCATCCGCCACCGACCGCAGTGTCGCGGCGCAAGCTCAGCAAATGGCACAGCAGGCCAGTGCCGAGCTGATGCAACAGGGTAGCCGCTCTGCGGTCAATCAGGCGTATGCCAGCAGTGAAACTCCCGCCAAAGCCAAAATCGATACCTTTGCCTGACACGTGATCAGGTAACAATTCTATTTATATAGTATGTGCTGCATTGGGGCGCCGACGTCCCCGTCGGCTGCTTCAGACATGTTTGCCGACGGGGACGTCGGCGCTCCCGCCAGGCTCACCTTTCCAACCCCTGCTGTAAATACTGTCAGATTAAGCAAAATATCCGCTCGCCCTGAGCTTGTCGAAGGGTTCTCTGACAGTAGCGGGTGGTTCGACAAGGCTCTCCTGAGTTTACCGAAGGGTTCACCACGAACGGTAAATCTAACAGCATTGGCCCCTGCTGCAGTACCTCAGCCGATACCGAATCGACACTCGTGAATATTTGAGTGCTGCTGGCATCACTGATTGCCGTATATAAATCTGTGAGAATCTGTGAAATCTGTGGATTGAATTGTTGTTGCTTGGTTCAAAATAAACATTGAATCAAACAATAGAAGTCCTGTATGTTCAGCGCGTGAGTAAACCACCAGACGGTATTAAATAATATGAGCGATTCCCGGCACCCCAAAAAGAAAGAGGTACTCCACTGGCATGCACTGTCTGCCGAGGAGGTGCTGCTCAAGACTAAATCCGCTTTGAAGACAGGTCTGTCTGTTGCTGAAGCGAAGAGCAGGCTGATTCAGTATGGTCGCAATGTGCTGGTGGAAAAGGCCGGACGCAGCCTGTGGCGCATGCTGCTCGACCAGTTTTCCGATTTCATGATACTGGTGCTGATCGCAGCGGCAGTGATCTCCGGTTTGATAGGCGATGCCAAGGACACCATCGCGATTATCGTGATTGTCGTGCTGAATGCGGTGATCGGCTTTGTGCAGGAATACCGCGCGGAGCGCGCGATGGCAGCACTCAAGGCAATGGCAGCAGTGAGCGCCAAAGTGCTGCGCAACGGCGAGATTGTCGCGTTGCCGGCCAGCGAGATTGTGCCGGGTGATGTGGTGGTGCTAGAAGCGGGCAATGTGATCCCGGCAGATTTGCGCCTGCTGGAAGCCGTGCAACTTAAAGTTGATGAGGCTGCGCTAACGGGCGAATCGCTCACTGTTGAAAAGCATACGCTGGCGATTGCCGGTGATAAGTTGACGCTGGGTGACCGCAAAAATCTGGCCTATAAAGGTACCGTCGTCACCTACGGTCGCGGCCTCGGCGTGGTGGTTGCCACCGGCATGGAAAGTGAGCTGGGCAAAATCGCCGCCTCGTTGCAGGAAGATGGAGAATCCAAAACGCCGTTGCAGAAACGCCTCGCCAGCTTTGGCAAGCGCCTCGCGCTGGTGGTTATCGCGATCTGCGCGATTGTGTTTGCGGTGGGGGTGATGCGCGGCGAAGGTGCGGTGCTGATGTTCCTCACCGCCATCAGTCTGGCGGTAGCGGCGATACCCGAAGCGCTGCCCGCGGTGGTGACCATTTCGCTGGCGCTGGGCGCACGCAAGATGGTGAAGCAGCACGCGCTGGTTCGTCGATTGCCCGCCGTGGAAACGCTGGGTTCGGTAACCTACATCTGCACCGATAAAACCGGCACGCTCACGCAGAACAAGATGAAGGTGGAAGAAATTTTTGTCGATGGCGAATTGCTGCGCGAGTGGGGCGGGCATGAGCGCGGCGGCTTGTGGGAATTGCTGTTCAGGGCCCTGGCGTTGAGCAACGATGCCAGCCAGAGCAAGCACGGCAAACCCGGCGGCGACCCCACCGAAGTGGCGCTGTATGTAGCCGCACTCGAAGCCGGCTTTGACAAAGTGAAGCTGGAGCAGGAGGCGCCGCGCCTGCTGGAATTGCCGTTTGATTCCGAGCGCAAGCGCATGACCACCTTCCATCGCGATCCGCAAGGCGCGGTAGCGTTCACCAAGGGCGCGCCTGAAAGCCTGTTGCCGCGCTGCAGCGGCATGCTCACTGCGCAGGGCAATGTGCCCTTGCCGCTGGACGAGATGCTGGCGACGGCTGAGCGTATGGCCGCCGATGGCTTGCGCGTGCTCGCGCTGGCGTACCGCGCGTGGCCGACGTTGCCGGAGGCCAATGAGCTGAATGACAGCAAGGTCGAGGAAATCGAAAGCAGCCTGGTCTTTCTCGGCCTCATCGGCCTGATGGATCCGCCGCGGCGTGAAGCGCATGAAGCGGTGTCGCTGTGCCGCACCGCAGGCATTATTCCGGTGATGATCACCGGCGACCATCCGCAGACCGCGCGCGCGATTGCCACGCGCCTCGGCATCGTCAGCGACGGCGGCAAGGTGATGACCGGTGCCGAACTAGAACAGTTATCGGAGGCACAATTTGAAGAGCAGGTGCTGGACATACGCGTGTATGCACGGGTCGACCCGCAGCAGAAAATAAAGATCGTCAAAGCGTTGCAGGACAAGGGCGAGTTTGTCGCGATGACCGGTGATGGCGTCAACGATGCGCCCGCGCTCAAGCGCGCCGATATCGGCATTGCGATGGGCAAGGGCGGCACCGACGTGGCGCGCGAAGCCTCGGCGCTGGTGCTGCTGGACGATAACTTCGCCACCATCGTGCATGCCATCCGCGAGGGGCGGCGCATCTTCGACAATATCCGCAAGTTCATCAAATACACCATGACCAGCAATGCCGGCGAAGTGTGGACGATTTTTCTTGCACCCTTGATGGGCCTGCCGATACCGCTGCTGCCCATCCACATCCTGTGGATCAACCTGGTCACCGACGGCCTGCCCGGCCTCGCGCTTGCCGCGGAGCCCGCCGAAAAAGGCATTATGCGGCGCAAGCCACGGCCGCCGAAGGAGAGCATCTTTGCACACGGCATGTGGCAGCACATGCTGTGGGTAGGCCTGCTGATGGGCGGCGTTTCGCTCATCACCCAGGCCTGGTCGATTCATACCGGCAGCGCGCACTGGCAGACCATGGTATTCACTGTGCTGTGCCTGTCGCAAATGGGCCATGTGCTGGCAATCCGCTCCGAAACACAATCCCTGTTCAGGATCGGCCTTTTCTCCAATCCGCTGTTGCTGGCGGCGGTGGCGCTGACCTTTACGCTGCAGATGGCGACCATCTATGTGCCTTTCCTGCAGCCCATATTCAAAACAGAAGCGTTGAGTATGGATGAGCTGTTGCTGTGCATCGCGCTGTCGGCAGTGGTGTTCTTTGCGGTGGAAATCGAGAAGCTGCTGGTGCGCAGGGGTGTGCTGTACCAGAACGGGTGAATGTGAGATCGGCGCTCCAATTCAAAAATCCTTTGTTGCAGCTTACTTTAAAAACGTAAGCGGGTTAAATATAACTATTTGATTATATTCAATATTTTGTATTTTAATGTGAGCAGCGCAGCGCGCAACGATAGCCCCTGTTTGCGCTTTGCCGCAGCAACAGGCAGGCCCATAAAGGGCAAAGCCTCGCGCTTCAGGTTCAGCGCTTCCAGCACTTTCAGCGCCGCATAGGCATCGTTTGCCGCATACAGCATTTGCTGCGGGGTCAGTTTTTGCTGCGACCAGTTCGAGGTGGTTACATGCCGCGATTTGGCAAAGCGCCGCTTTAACACCTGCGCGACTCCTGCGCGCACACCCATCTCCTTGTGAAAGCCCCGCATGCTGAACACCGTGTTGAGATCCACCACCGCGCGCATCTGCACACCCAGTTTCGCGCGGATATGTTTGCTGTCCGATCTGAGCCCGAAGCCCACCTTGATAAATGCATCCGATTGCAGCAACTCAAGCAGAAAGGGATGACCTACCGCATGATGCAGCTGAAACAGATAGGCCTTGTCATGCAATGCAAACTGCACCAGATGCGGCCCGTCGCTGACCTCGCCCGCCGCAAACGTCGGCCTGGATTCGGTATCAAAACCCGCCACGCCAGCCCCCCTGATCTCGGCTGCAGCGGAGGCAAATTCTGCGGCGGTGGTTGGTACGTGGATGTCTGCAAGCGCAAGGCCGGCAAAGGGTTGCAGCAGCGCAATCTCTGCCTTGGTAGGGGCGAATTTTTTCATTAGGTGAGGGGAAGGTAAAATTTGCAGGAGGTCAGAGCAACGTTAATTCTGGTAAAAGAAGTTGTCCACAGATTTCACAGATTCACACAGATTAAACAAAGAATTGCCTTGTTTAGTATTTTCCCCTTTTGGGGTGATACTGGCATTACTCATAGCTGTATGAAAATCTGTGTGAATCTGTGAATTGTACTGCTGCTTTGAGGTTAATCCAGCACTTCCCGCACCAGCTTTCTGATTACCCGTCTGGCTTGGCTGCCTTGATGCAGGGTTTCCACTTCCATACTGAAGCGGCATCGTTCACCGGCAGGTGTTATGACGGTGAGATCGTCAATATCCGCGCTGGCTTCCATGCGGTGTCTGCTATAGGCCGGGCCATACTTGCGCGGGGGCAGGCGGGTATTGATGAACGCTTCGATAGTCGCGGCGCCCTGTATGTCGCCGAAGGGGGACGCCGTTGACCACAGTGCATCCGCATGAAACAGGCTGGCGGCAGTCTTGCCGTCGCGCCTGTCGACACAATCCAGAAACCGCATCAACAGCAAGCGGCTGGAGTTGCGTGCGGCGTAGCTGGTGTGCAGCAAGACATGCGCCTCGCGGGAATTCGGTTCCTTCAGTTCGGTGGCATACAACTTTTGAATATCACGGTTTTCATGCGAGCGCCGTCGCGGCGCATTTTTATCCACCGCATAAATGGCCTGCATGCGTTTCTCCAGCACCAGCGGGTCCATGGACTTGGGTTCGCCGCCACCACCCAGACAGCCGCCCACACAGGCCATGACCTCGATGGCAACGTACTCGTCGCGCCATGCCTCTGTCTTCAGCAGACGTTGCGTTGCCGCAATGCCATTGCAGATGGCGACCTTGCCTATGCCGGGAATCTCGGCCGACTTCAGCCCCTCGCTGACGCCGCGGAGTTGATGCCATTCCAGCGCTAGCGAGTTTTCCTCACCGATGAAATGCGCTGCTGTGCGCACCACTGCTTCCATCACACCGCCCGATGCGCCGAAGATCTGCGCCGCGCCCGTGCTTTCACCCAGCGGACTGTCGAATTGGCCATCTTCAGGCAACGCGTTAAACGCAATGCCGCGCGCCCTGATCATTCGGGCCAGCTCACGCGTGGTGAGCACATGATCGATATCACCGGAGACACCGGGTCGCACAGCCTCATCTTTTTTGGCGGTGCACGGCATCACGCTGACAACGTAGGGTTCGACGCTTCCTTCTGCAAACTCGGGGCCGAGCGTGCGCGCGAAGGCGCCGCGCTTCGTCAGCGCACCATGCATTTGCTGCGGTGATTTTGTCGTGCTCAGGTGCGGCAGAATATCGGGCCGGTTAAGCTCCACCCAGTTCACCCAGCCCGGACAGCAGGAGGTAAAAAGCGGAAGATTTTTTTGCTTCTTCACGCGCGCCAGCAGCTCGGTTGCCTCCTCCATGATGGTCAGGTCAGCGCCAAAATTGGTATCGAACACGTAATCAAAACCCAGCTGTCGCAGCGCATTGATCATGCGGCCGGTGCTCACGGTGCCGGGTTGCATGGCAAACTCTTCACTAATGGCAATGCGCGTTGCGGGTGCTACCTGTACTGCAGATTTGCGCCTGCGTGCATCCAGGGTATGCAGCACCTCGTGCCAGTGCGGTGTTTCGATCAGGGCGCCTGTCGGGCATACAAGCGTGCACTGGCCGCAGGAAATACAGTTGGTGTCGGCCAGGGATTGATCGAAAACGGTGACCGGCAAACGGCCCGAGCCGTGCTCGGCAAAGCCGATGATGTTCAGCTGTTGTCCGGGTTCGCCACACGCCTCTACGCACAAGCCGCATTCGATGCATTTTGCAAGATCGCGCAGGATGCTGGGCGAAGTGTGGTCGGTCAGTTTATGTTCGGGATGTTCGTCCGATCCTCGCGGAAGCTTGTCCCACCTGTCTTCCAGTTGGTATTCGTTGACAAAACTCTGCAACTTGCAGGAGCCGCTTGCTTCACAGCGCATGCAGTCATTAGGGTGGCGTGCCAGCAGCCATGCGGCATCTGCTTTTCGATACTCCTGCAGCTCGGCGGAATCCGTTTCTACAATATCCCCCTCTTTCGCAATGGTGACACAGGCAGGTTGTGGCCGCGCTACCCCTGCAACATTCACCAGGCACATGCGGCATACGGCATGGCTGGGCAGACGGGGATAGTAACAAAGGGTGGGTATATGCACGCCGGCTTCCCTGGCTGCATCGAGCAAAGTCGAGCCCTCGTGCAACGCGACAGGTCTTCCGTTAACAGTCAGCTTGATCATGTTCATTCGCAGCTTTCAGTTTTATGATTCTCTGTGATTCTATTTCAACTCTTCTGCATATTATTTGCAATGATGTGTCTTGCGGGAGCGCCGACGTCCCCGTCGGCTGTTCTAACCTCTTTGCCGACGGGGACGTCGGCGCTCCCGGGAGGTGGCATTTATATGGACTCTTATTGATGTTGACAATAGAACGAACGTTCTCTACGATAGGACTGTCTTGTGAGAACTTCTTCAAGACTACGGTTAAAAGTGAATTTAATCAAACATTCAAAAAGGTTGCCTATGAAAACTGAGGTAGTGCATACACTCACCGACACTTTTGAGGCGCACGCGCAGCAGGCTGAAAACGGTGTCGAATTCTGGCTTGCCCGCGATCTTCAGCACTTGCTGGGCTATGATGAGTGGCGCAACTTTACCGCTGTAATCAGCAAGGCAAAAACTGCTTGTGAAGTGTCCAAACACTCCATATCGGACCATTTTGTTGACGTCAACAAAATGGTTGATCTTGGCTCGGGTAGTCAGCGTGCAGTGGATGTGAAAAAAGTCGAGCGTCGCCTTCTCGCGGATGAGAAAAAAGCGCTTAAGAACCCTGATGCGCTTGAAAACAGCCTGGCAAGCATATTTGCGCGCCATTACCGCGTTAGCCTCTAAGGCATCTCATACCCGAACCCGCGCATCACCGCTTTCGCCTTTTCGCTCTTCATAAATGCCAGCAACGCCTGTGCCGCTGCCTGCTCTTTGCTGCCTGACAACAGCACCGCGCTCTGGCGGATGGGGTTGTGGAGTTCGGCTGGCACCAGCCACCACGAACCCGTTGCCACCTTGCCATCGCGCATCACCTGCGACAGGGCGACGAAGGCCATGTCGGCACTTTCGTTTGCGGCAAGCTGGTAGGCCTGCGTGACATCGTCGCCCTTTTTCAGCTTTTTCTGCATCGCATTCCACATCGTCAATTTGGTGAGCGTTTCTCTGGTGGCGATGCCGTAAGGCGAGACAACGGGATTGGCATAAGCGAGCCGTTCGAATTTGCCGCTATTGAGCACCGCACCTTTTTCATCCACCAGGCCGGGCTGCACGCTCCACAGTACCAGCCTGCCTGTGGCGTAGACGAAGCGTGAACCGGCGACAGCCTGGCCTTCCTGCAGCAGGCGTTTCGGTAACTCTTCATCGGCCGAGAGGAACACATCGAACGGCGCGCCGCCCCTGATCTGCGTATACAGCTTGCCGCTGGCGCCGAGGCTGAGCTTCACCGTGTGGCCGCTTTCCTTGTGGAACAGTGCTGCGATGCGTTCCATTGGTACGGCGAAATTCGCGGCCACCGCAGCGCTGACCTCAGCCGCGACCACAGGTGTGTTTACCAGGCTGAACAATAAAACAGCGGCGGCTTGGCCGCGAAAGGGCATCTGCATCTTTAACTCCTGACTGGAATGACGACTATGATAACAAGCCTGAAGATATTTTGGTTCAATGTACAGCGTTACCGTACCCTGTGCAGAATTCACACGCAGTATAATGAATTCACCAGAATAATAAGTAGGGAGAGAATAATATGAAAATCAAGATGAGCGGCCCCAAGTCGTCGGATACCCTGTATGAAAATGCACCGTTGCACAAGGCGGTGTCCATTATTACCAGCAAGCGACTGGCGGCGTTGCCGGTGCTCAACGAGCAGGGAGTGTTTGTGGGCATTATCGGCGTGAACGGTTTGCTGGAAATGCTGCTGCCGAAGGCGGTGCGCACTGCGCTGGCGACGGATGCAGACACGATACCCGGGTTGTCTTTCATGGATGACAATATGGACGAGTTGCGTAACCGGCTGGCACAGATGGCTGAAACGCCGGTGGGCAGTCTGGCCAAACGCGATGCGCCGCTGATTTATCCCGATTCTCCGGTGATGGAGGCTGTTCTGTTGCTGCTGCGCGGCGAGGATGATGTGGCGATGGTGGAGCGTGACACTCACAAATTTATCTGCATGGTGTCGGCACTCGACCTGCTGCACACGCTGAACGAAGAGGTGGCCCAATGAATCATGTAACTTCGGCGGCGGGCAGTTCCATGCTGTGGCTGGCGGTCAGTTTGTTTGTGGCGACCTATGCAGCGATTATCAGCGAGAAAGTAAACCGCGCGATTGTGGCGCTGCTGGGAGCGGGGCTGATGATCGTGTGCGGCGCCTCTTGGCCGGCATGATGATTATTGTCAACGTCACCAAGCGCAGCGGGTTGTTTCAGTATGTTGCGGTGTGGGCGGCGAAGAAGGTGAAGGCGCACCCGATCGGCATCATGCTGATGATGTCGCTGGTCACCGCGGTGTTCTCTGCGCTGCTGGACAATGTTACTACAGTGCTGCTGATGGTGCCGGTGATCCTGCTGATCACGGAAGAGCTCAAACTGACCCCGTACCCCTACCTGCTGGCAGCGATCTTCATGTCGAATATTGGCGGCACCGCCACCCTGATCGGCGACCCGCCCAATATCATGATAGGTTCTGCGGTAGGGTTGGGTTTCAACGATTTTCTGCTCAACCTGGCTCCCATCATTGTGGTCATCATGCTGGTTACCGTGCCGCTGATGGCGCTGATCTGGCGCAAACAGATGGTGGCCACGCCGGAAGATCGCGCGCGCGTGATGGCGTTTAACGAGCGCGAGGCGATCACCGATGTGCGTCTGCTGCGCCAGTCGTTGTTTGTGCTGGCTCTGGTGATGACGGCATTTATTCTGCACGGTATGCTGCATCTTGAACCGGCCACGGTGTCGATGCTGGGTGCTGCACTGTTGCTGCTGCTGGATAACTTCAGGCTGGATGCGGAAGCTCAAAGCCACAAGGTACACCATGCTTTTGCCGAGATTGAATGGGTCACGCTGTTCTTTTTTGTCGGGCTGTTTATTGCGGTGCGCGGACTTGAGCAAGTCGGTGCAATCGATCAACTCGCACACTGGATGCTGCAGATCACCAAGGGCGATATGACCATCACCGCCTTCACCATTCTGTGGGGCTCGGCCATCGCTTCTGCATTTGTCGACAACATTCCCTTTGTCGCGACGATGATCCCGCTGGTCAAGTCGATGGCGCCGGCGATGGGTGGCGAGGCGGCGATCATGCCCTTGTGGTGGTCACTGGCGCTGGGTGCGTGCCTTGGCGGCAATGGTTCACTGGTGGGTGCCTCGGCCAACTTGGTGGTGGCCGGGTTTGCGGAGCGCGCAGGTGCGCCGATACGCTTTATCGGTTTCCTCAAGGTGGGTTTTCCGCTGATGCTGCTGACGGTTGCGATAGCGCATGTGTATATTTATTTGCGCTATCTTTAGGCTGGATGGATCGGGCTCTGTTTCTGAATGTGAAAAATGCAAATCCCCCCTAGCCCCCCTTTTTCAAAGTGGGGAACACAACCCACTTTGCCTCGTAGAGGTTCTTGCATCCTTTGGATGAAAAAGGGGGTGGAGCGAAGCGGAGGGGGATTTGCAGTTGATTTATTTTGCCATGCCTTATTTTGCAGGCATGGGCTTGTTCAGCAGCACTGAATAAATCTTCTGCACCCAGGGCAGCGGGTACAGCGCAACCAGAATTGCACTCAGGCTGATGCTGACCAGCACCACCATATAAGTTGTATCGCGAATCACCTCTCCGCCAACGACACCAAATTGTAATGGCAGCCCGGCCAGCACTGCTGCTGCCAGGCCTTTCGGTACCATCATTGATGCGATCGCCGTGTCGCGCAGCTGATAGGCAGAGTCGCGCAGTGCGACCCGCGTAAGCGCCAGCCGCATGAGATAGACCAGCATCGTCATCAGCACGGCCACCATGATCAGCGCTGCCGCGCCAAAGTGAATGGAGACGCCGAGGTAAACGAAGAAGTAGGTTTTGAGCAGGAATACGGCTTCACGGTAAAAGGTAATATCCATTTCGTTCAGCGGCTCGAGCTTGCGGTCCAGATGCTGGATGCGGTGCAGGCCGAATTTTTCATAGTTGGTGAGCGAAATGCCCAGCGCCAGGGCTGCAACAGCGCCGGAAAATCCGAGCAGTTCGGTGAGGCCAAATACGATGAAGACGTAGGCAAGGGTGGAAGAAATGGTATTGGGGAAGTCGCGCACCTTGCCCAGCACCAGCAGCCAGCCGATGCCACCCAGCACGCCAATGACCGCGGCAAAAATCAGCGAGGACATTACCGTGCCGACCAGTTTGCCGGGGTCGATGCCTCCCTGGGTGTGCGCCTGCAGCAGCGCAAACACGCCGATGATGCACAGTACGTCGGTGAGTGCCGATTCGAGCACCAGCACCGTGGCGGGCTTTTCCGATACACGCAAGGCGTTGACCATGGGGATCACTACGGCGGAAGACGTGCCCCCCAGCGTGACGCCCAGCAGGGTGGCGCCGAGCAGGGGCAGCTGCAGCATGTAATAGCCGATCAGGCCGACGATAAGGGTCGTCAGCACAAAACACCACACTGTGAGTACGCCGGTGGTTGCCAGCGATTTGCGCAGTATGCCGACTTCGATAGAGGTGCCGCTTTCAAACAGAATTACCACCAGCGCAATGGCCGCGATCAGCGAGCCGATTTTGCCGAAGTCTGCGGGAGTAACAAAACCAAGGACGGGGCCGATAATGATGCCAATCAAAATCAGCACCAGCACGTCCGGAATATTGGTCTTGCGAAATTGCAGCGACAGGAAGTGTGCGAAAAACACCATCAGGCCGATGAGCAGAATTGTTGTGGACATTAGTTGATTCCTGTTCGTAAAATTAAATTCGCGACGATTCGCTCGTCCTTCCGTTCGGGAAAAAGGGCAGGGGGAGGGCAGCGTGTATCATTTATTCAGCAGCTGCCGCGATTTCCCATGCGCGACTCACCCGATTATACATGCCGAATTTTACGCCGGTGTTACCGGTGGAGAGGGTGGTATTTTTACGATGCTATAATCAGTCGCTCACTCGCGGCGTTTTTACACAAATGCGCCGATATAATAAAGTTGCATGGGGGGAGTATGAGTCAAAAAATTCGTGTAGGCCTGGTCGGTTACGGCAAGGCCGGCAGTGCGGTGGCCAATGTGTTGAGCGCTGACCCGCGATATGACTTGCGCTGGATTGCGCGGCGCTCGCCAGCGGCAGAGCCGCAGTTCCATCCCGGCACAGAAATTCCCGTCATCAGTCTGGAACAGAAATCCTTTGAGGAATTGTTTGGACAATATCCGGTCGATGCGCTGGTTGATTTCTCTTCGCCGGCGAGTATTCATACCTACGGCGAGGAGGTACGCAAGCGCGGCATCATGCTGGTCAGCGCCATCTCGGTTTATTCGGAGGAGGATATGGCATATGCGCGCAGTCTGGGGCGTGATACACGCGTACTGTGCTCGCCCAATATCACGCTGGGCATCAACTTTCTGATTGCGGCAGCCAAACTGCTGCGCAAGATCGCACCGTTCGCCGATGTGGAAATTGTCGAACAGCATTTTCGCGAAAAACCCGAGGTCTCCGGCACCGCGCGCAGGATTGCCGAAACGCTGGACGTGGATGGCGAGCGCATCACCTCGCTGCGCCTGGGCGGCATTGTCGGCCACCACGAAGTAATCTTCGGCTTCCCGCATCAGACCGTCCGTCTCACGCACGATTCAATCCGCCGCGAAGCCTTTGGCACCGGCGCTGCGTTTGCTCTTGAGCAGCTTGCGCGGTGCGACAATGGGTTCTACAGCTTCGACGATATGCTGCTGCGCATGATGCGTGCGGAGTTGCTCGAAGGTTAATAAAGGGAATTTTTTACAGATCTGACAAGGGTCTCGTGGCCAGTTTGTCATCCCGGTATTGCAGTTGTTTGATCACTTTTTCCAGCGCGAGGTCGAGCGACTGCATTGCCTCTGCCGACAATGCGCTGAGCGCCTCCGGCAACACGCCCTCGGCAGGGCCCGGCGCATTTTTGATCAGTTTGGCTGCGGTAGTCGTGAGATACAGGCCAACACGACGCTGGTCTTCACTGCTGCGCTCCTTGATAATCAGTTTGCGCGCCACCAGCTTTTCCACCAACTGACTGCAGGTGGACTGATGGATGGACAGGCGCTCCGCCAGTTCTGACACGCCTATGCCGGAAGTATTGGCGATTTCCTGCATGATCCACAATTGCGAGCCGCTCACGCCGCAGGTCTTTTCCACATCGCGAAAATGCTGGCGTACCGAGCCGTAAATGATGCGAAATTTTTTCAGAACCTCAAGTGAAAGTTGCTTGTTGCCGCGTTTGCCCAAGTTGTATCTCCTGCGAATGATCGCGCTGTTTGACCGCCGGGCGGGATTATAAAGTTTGCATTACCCGTTTGCATCAATTATATTGATGCCAATGTAATTTTTGCGAATCAATATATAACTGTTGATTTTTCCATAAAGCATGACGCTTGCAAACCTCACCCAGTCTCCCGCTGACAAGGGTGAAGCGAGGCTGTCACCCCCCCGTTAGAGGAAGGACACTGCAAAGCCGCGGGCTAGCCGGTGGGGGTGAAGTGATTGAATATTTTTGGCGCGTCATTGCCATGTGTTCTGGAATGTTCAATATTTACCAAAAGGATATACAACACCTTGACACCGTTATTTCAGCGCGGAGGCGAGCGTACTCTTAATATCAGCCAGAACGGCCGTGTCGTGCTGTTTGGCGAAATACTGGCGGACGTTTTTCCGGATCGTAGCGTACTGGGCGGCGCACCTTTTAATGTGGCCAGGCATCTGAAAGCCTTTGGCCGCAATCCCGTGTTGCTTACCCGTGTGGGTGATGACGAGCTGGGCAGGAACGTGCTGGCCACCATGAAGCGCAGCGGCATGGCAACAGGCGGCGTGCAGTCCGATAAAATTCACCCTACCGGCCAGGTGAAAGTGCATCTGGAAAACGGCGGTCACCACTTTGAGATTTTGCCCGCACAGGCGTATGACTTCATTAATCCGGCCGTTGCGCGCATGGTGAGGTTGCCGCTCACGCCCGCGCTGGTTTATTTCGGCACGCTGGCACAGCGTCATGACACGTCAAGGCGGGCGCTCACCACGCTGTTGCGCAGCACCGCTGCGGCGAAATTTCTGGATATCAATTTGCGCGCGCCCTGGTACGACAAAAACACGCTCAGCTTTTCCCTGCAAGCTTCAGATATTGTGAAGCTGAATAATGAGGAACTGGCGGTGCTGGCTGAACTGTTTGGTTTGCCGAAAGAGCCGCACAGACAGGCCGGAGAGCTGATCAGTCGCTTCAATCTTGACCAGGTGGTGGTGACCTGCGGTGCAGAAGGTGCCTGGCAAATAAACCGGGCTGGCAAAGTCGTGGAGGCTGCTGCCGGCAAGCAACTTGCAGCGCTGGTGGATACGGTCGGTGCGGGTGACGGCTTTGCCGCAGTCTATATGCTGGGTTTGCTGCGGCGCTGGCCCGTGGCAAAGACCTTGGAGCGGGCCAACACTTTTGCCGCCGCGTTGTGCGGAATTCGCGGCGCGATACCCGACACTGCGGAATTCTACGAGCCCTACATTCGGGAGTGGGCAAAATGAAAAGGCAGGCCGTGACCGAAAAAAAACCTTTGTTTATTGTATTGATCAGCGTGCATGGTTTGATACGCGGTCACGATCTTGAGCTGGGTCGTGATGCGGATACCGGCGGCCAGAGCAAGTATGTGGTGGAACTCGCGCGTGCCCTGGGCGAGCGCGCGGATGTGGAAAGAGTGGTGCTGCTGACACGCCGCGTGATCGACAGTCAGGTCAGCGCGGATTACGCCGAGCCGCTGGAACATTTGTCTGACAAGGCCAACATCGTGCGTATCGAGTGCGGGGAGCAGAAATACCTGCGCAAGGAAATGCTGTGGGACTCGCTGGACAGTTTTTCCGACAATGCGCTGGCTTACCTGAAAAGCCAGGAACGCCTTCCCGATGTGCTGCATAGCCACTATGCGGATGCCGGCTATGTGGGTTCGCGGCTGTCGCACCAGCTGGGGGTGCCGCTGGTGCACACCGGCCATTCGCTGGGGCATAACAAGCGCAAGCAACTGCTGGCCAGCGGCATCCGGCGCAGGGAGCTGGAAAGCACCTACCATATCTCGCGCCGCATCGAGGCGGAAGAAACTACCCTCGGTGTCGCCGAGCGTGTCATTACCAGCACGCAGCAGGAAATCGAGCAGCAATACGGCCTGTACGATTTCTACCAGCCCGAGCGCATGCGTGTGATTCCGCCCGGCACCGATCTGCTGCAGTTTTTTCCACCGCAAGGCGATGAAGGCAACAGCGAGATTGCGGTTGAACTCACGCGCTTCCTGACGCAGCCCGACAAACCCATCATTCTTGCACTGTCGCGCCCCGATCCGAAAAAAAATATTGTGGCGCTGATTGAAGCCTATGGCGAGTCACCGCAGTTGCAGCAAGCCGCCAATCTGGTGATCGTGGCCGGTAACCGCGACGATATCCAGGATATGGAAGATGTGCCGCGTGGCGTGCTGAGTGACATTCTGCTGGCGATCGACAAATATGACCTGTATGGAAAAGTGGCGTATCCCAAGCATCACAAGGCTGAGCAGGTCGCCCAATTGTATCGGCTCGCAGCGGCTTCGCGAGGTGTGTTTGTCAATCCCGCGCTGACCGAGCCTTTCGGTCTTACGCTGATTGAGGCGGCAGCCTGCGGCCTGCCGCTGGTGGCGACAGAGGATGGAGGTCCGAGCGATATCATCAGAAATTGCCAGAATGGTCACCTGATCAACCCGCTAGACAAAGCTGCGATGGCGGAAACGGTGTTGCGTACACTGCTGCAAACAAAGGAGTGGCAGCGGCTGGCGCAGAACGGGGTGCAAGGGGTGCGACACCACTACTCGTGGAGCGCGCATGTGGAAAAATATCTGGCGGTTATTCGCCCGCTGGTGGAAAAAACCGAGCCGATCGCACGCATGAAACTGAGTCGCCGCGCGGGCGTATTCCGCGAGCGCGCGCTGTTTACCAGCCTGGATTTGAACATCGCAAATCGACCATCTTCGGCATTGCCACCGGCCGCCGCCTGGATGACGCGCTGGCGGTGCTGCGCCAGTACAACATACCCGCGCCGGACGTGCTGATTTCCGATCAGGGGACGGAAATACATTATGCTCCCGACCTGACCGAGGATACGGTGTGGGCGCGCCACATCAGCCATCACTGGAATCCGCAAGCGGTGCGTGACATTTTGAAGGAAATACCCGGGCTGACGCGGCAGCCGAAAAATTTCCAGAGCGCTTTCAAGATCAGCTATTTCATCGACCCGGCAGTGGCCAATGTGCAGGAGATCAGGCAGCTGCTGCTGCGCAACGAGCACGCGGTAAACGTGATTTTTTCTTTTGGGCAATTTCTGGACGTGCTGCCGGTGAGGGCTTCCAAGGGGCTCGCGCTGCGCTGGTGCGCCGACCAGCTGGGCTTTGCGCTGGAAAATACGCTGGTTGCAGGTGTCACCGCTGCCGATGCCGACATGTTGCGCGGCAATCCGCTGGGCGTGGTGGTGGATAACCGCCATCTCGCCGAACTTTCCGAGCTGACCAATATCGACAAGATCTATTTCACACAAAATCCGGGAGCTGCCGGTATTCTTGAGGCTGCGGAACACTACCGCTTCTTCGAGCGCGATGAAGCCAGGAGTGCCGCATGACGCGCTACCTGCTCTGCACCGACCTTGACCGTACCCTGATACCGAATGGTGCGCAGCCGGAATCTCCCGCAGCCCGCGCGCGCTTTGCGCAGCTGGCCGGACGCGACGATGTGACCCTGGTGTATGTAACGGGCCGCCACCGCGCGCTGATCGAGCAGGCGATTGCCGGCTACAGTCTGCCTCAGGCCGCTTACGCCATCGCGGATGTGGGTGCCACGATTTATCAGCGTGACGCATCGGGCTGGCAACAATGGCAGGAATGGGACGAGCATATTGCGCCTGACTGGTGTAATTTGACGCATGACGATCTCTACAGTTTGTTGAGCGTTTTTCCGGCATTGACCTTGCAGGAAATTGAAAAACAGGGTCGTCACAAACTGAGCTTCTACGTGCCGCCCGATACTGATGCGCGGGCGCTGATCGCCGAGATGGAGATTCTGCTGCTGCAGGCAGGGGTCAGCGCGAACCTGGTCTGGAGCATCGATGAAGCGGCGGCAACCGGGCTGCTGGATGTGCTGCCAGCCCGTGCCGGCAAGCTGCACGCCATTCGCTTTCTGATGCAGAAGCTGGCTATTTCTCGCGACAGCACACTCTTTGCCGGCGACAGCGGAAATGATCTGGAGGTGCTGCTGAGCGATATTCCGGCGGTGCTGGTGGCCAATGCCGCTGCTGAGGTCAAACAGCAGGCGGAAAATGCGGCAGGTGCTGTGCTATATATTGCGCACGGCGGCTATCTGGGCATGAACGGCAATTATGCTGGCGGTATTCTTGAAGGAGTCGCGCATTATTGGCCGGAAGTTGATGCGTGGTTACGCACGCAAGAGTGAGTTTACTCAGGGATTAAAATGTACGAACAGGCATCACATGCATTGCTGAACGAAATCCTGACCGAGCTGAAACCCGAGATCGGCAAGATGCGCTTGCGGCATTTTTACACCCGGCTGGGTGCGAATTTCTACGCCATACATTCCCTGTTTCATCTGCTGTACGGTAACCGTCCCGACTTCAAGGCGCAAATGGTGAGCCTGGTTGAGACGCTGGCGTTCCGCTATATCGAGCGCCTGCCGCATTTGCGCCGCTCGGATCTGGAACGCGAGATCAATTACAACTGGTTTTTGAGCCAGAAGTGGGTGGGCATGGCGCTGTATTGCGACCGCTTCGCCGCTGACCTGAAGGGCTTGCGCACCAGGCTGCCCTATCTGCAGGAGCTGGGCGTCAATATGCTGCATATCATGCCGATACTCGATTGCCCCGCGGACAACAGCGATGGCGGTTATGCGGTGCGCGATTTTTTAAAAGTTGATGCGCGCTTCGGCACGAATGAGGATGTCGAAGCGCTGGCGTCCACCCTGAAAAAACGCGAGATGCTGCTGGTGCTCGATGTCGTGGTCAACCATACCTCGAACGAACATGAGTGGGCGGTGAAGGCGCGCCAGGGCGATAAAAAATATCAGGATTATTTCCATATGTTCGATGACCGCGAGACGCCGGATCTTTATGAGGAAACTATGCCGGAAATATTTCCCGCCACCTCTCCCGGCAATTTTACCTGGGATGAGGCGATGGGCAAGTGGGTGATGACAGTTTTCAACAGCTACCAGTGGGATTTGAATTACCGCAATCCGGCGGTGCTGATCGAGATGATAGACATCATCCTGTTCTGGGCGAACAAGGGCGCGGATATTTTGCGCCTGGATGCGGTGGCATTTCTGTGGAAAAAAATCGGCAGCACCTGCCAGAACGAACGCGAGGCGCATCTGCTGTTGCAGCTGATGAAGGATTGCTGCCAGGTGACCGCACCGGGTGTGCTGTTTATCGCGGAGGCTATCGTCGCGCCGAGTGAAATTGCGAAGTACTTCGGCGAGGATGCGATCAACGCCAAGGAGTGCGAGATAGCCTACAACGCCACGTTGATGGCGCTGTTGTGGGATGCGGTGGCCACCAAAAACGCCAGGTTGCTGAATCAGGGCATCAAAAACCTGCCGGAAAAAATCGAGCGCGCAACCTGGCTGAACTACGTGCGCTGTCACGACGACATCGGCCTGGGTTTCGATGACAGCGATGTACAGAGGGCCGGATACGAACCTGCAAAACACCGCCATTTTCTGCTGGAATATTTCACCGGCAAGTTTCCCGGTTCGCTTGCCAGAGGCTTGCCTTTTGGCGAAAACACCAGGACCGGCGACGCGCGTATCTCCGGCTCGCTTGCCTCGCTCGTTGGCCTCGAAGCCGCGCTTGAAAGCGGCGATGAGGCAGCAATCGGGGCAGCGATTAACACCATCCTGCTGCTGCATGGCATGATTCTTTCTTTCGGCGGCATCCCCCTGCTTTACTATGGCGACGCGATAGGCATGCTGAATAACCTGGAGTATCTGGCCGATCCCAACCATCGTCTGGACACGCGCTGGGCGCATCGCTCGCGTTTCGACTGGAGCAAGGCAGACAAGCGCCACAAAAAGGGCACGGTGGAATTCCGTATCTTCAGCGAACTGAAGAAAATGATCGCGCTGCGCAAGGAAACACCAGCCTTTGCTGATTTTGACAACCGCCAGCTGCTGGCAGTGGAGAACCAGAATCTGCTGGCCTTTATCCGCACCGATCCGCAAAACAGCCGCAACAAGGTGCTGGTGGTCGGCAATTTCAGTGTCGAAGCGCAGATGCTGCAGATCAGCTCATTGCGCAGCTTCGGTTTGTTTCAGCAGGACAGCATGAGAAACATTTGCACGGGCGCGCCGGTAACAGTTGAAAAGGATGCGATCATCGTTCCGGCTTTGTGCTGCTACTGGCTGACGGATTGAGGCTGGAATATTAGTACAAAATATTGAATATAATCAACATGTTGTAAATATATTGATTGGAGATATCTTGATTCATGACTGGAAGCGCAGGCTTATATTCTGGACGGGCGCCATTAGTGTGGGCGTGGTCGCCATCCTGTTTGCGGTGGCAAGCGAGTGGGCGGACGATTCTTTCCACAAGCTGCTGGGCGTTTCACCTTATATGCCGCTGCTGATTACCCCGCTCGGTTTCGCGCTGATCGTGTACCTGACGCGCAAATATTTCCCCGGCTCGCAGGGCAGCGGCATTCCGCAAACCATTGCAGCACTTGATCCCCGCGAAAACAGCGCAATTCGCGAGCAGGTGCTTTCCCTGCGCGTGGCCTTCGGCAAAATTCTGCTCACGGTCAGCGGCTTTTTCTTTGGCGCCTCGGTCGGGCGGGAGGGCCCCACCGTGCAGATCGGTGCCTCCATCATGCACAGTCTGGGAAGGTTTACCCGTTTCCCCCAGCACGATATGGACAAGGGTCTGATACTGGCCGGTGCCGCCGCCGGTGTCGCCGCGGCGTTCAACACGCCGCTGGCGGGCATCGTGTTTGCGATTGAGGAATTGAGCCGTTCGTTTGAAGAGCACAACAGCTCGACCATCCTGATGACGGTGATTATCGCCGGCATCACCTCGCTTGCGCTGCTGGGAAACTATTCCTATTTTGGCCACACTGCCGAGACGCTGGCCTTCGGCAGCGCGTGGAACGTGGTGATCATCTGCGGTATCGCGGGCGGGCTGCTGGGCGGTGCGTTCAGCCGCGCGCTGATCGAAGTCAACAAGGGGCTGGCAGGGCGCATGGGCGCGTGGATGCGGGCCAAGCCCGTTGCGTTTGCGGCTGCCTGTGGTCTGATTATTGCGCTGCTGGGTCTGGCCTCGGGCAACACCACTTACGGCAGCGGCTATAACGAGGCGAAGTCGATGCTCGACGGCAATGCGGCCTTGCCGGAAAGTTTCGGTTTGCTGAAAATGATCGCCACCGTTGTTTCCTATGTCAGCGGCATACCCGGCGGAATCATGGCGCCATCGCTTTCTGCGGGTGCAGGCTTTGGTGCCAATATTGCGCACTTTTTCACTTCAGTGCCGGCAGGCGCAACCATGATCCTGGGCATGGTCGCCTATTTCGCCGGTGTCACGCAGGCACCGATCACCGCTTTTGTGATCGTGATGGAAATGACAGACAACCATGAAATGCTGCTGCCGCTGATGGCCGCCGCGTTCATCGCCAAAATCTGCTCGCGTCTGGTTTGTCCGACGCCGCTGTTTCACACCATGGCAAATAATTTCATACGCAAGCAGATGCCGGTTGCAAAAATAGAGGAAAGCAAATCAGCCGGTTGAGTGGATTGCGGATACTTCCCGGCAAGACAAAATTGCCTGAAGTGTTCGCGGTCTTTTATAATGAGGCCACAATAATAATTAATTCCGTATAGTCCAATGTAGCACTCCGCAACGGTTTTCACTTTCCATTTTCGCTGCCAATTCATGGCAGTTACCAAACAGTTCATGCATTTGATTCGGCGATTTGTGCGCCGGATTTTTTTATTATTTAAGGTCACATAATGAAGATTCAGAATTTCCCGGAACTTAAAACCAATATCCTGAGCGGCCTTACGGTTGCCCTCGCGCTGGTACCCGAGGCGATTGCCTTTGCGCTGGTGGCGCAGGTGCATCCGCTGGTCGGCCTGTATGCCGCTTTTCTGGTGAGCCTGATCACCTCGCTGATCGGCGGGCGCCCCGGCATGATTTCGGGTGCGACCGGCGCGCTGGCGGTGGTGATGGTGGCGCTGGTGGTGCAGCACGGCGTGGAATATCTGTTTGCCACGGTGGTGCTGATGGGTGTGCTGCAGATTATTTTCGGCCTGGCCAAATTCGGCAAGTTCATCCGCATGGTGCCGCATCCGGTGATGCTGGGTTTTGTGAACGGCCTCGCCATCGTGATTTTTCTGGCACAGCTTAACCACTTCAAAGTCGCGGGGCCGGACGGCAGCATGGTGTGGATGCAGGGCGCGCCGCTCTACACCATGCTTGGTCTGATCGCGCTGACGCTGCTGATCATCTACCTGCTGCCGCTGCTGACCAAAATTATTCCTTCCACGCTAGCGGGCATTGCGGCGGTTTCCGCGCTGGTAATCTTCGCCGGTGTCGACACCAAAACCGTGGGCGACCTCGCGTCGATCAAGGGTAGTTTGCCGGCGTTTCATCTGCCCGATGTGCCGTTGAACTGGGAGACGATGAAAATTATTTTCCCCTACAGCCTGATTCTGGCCGGCATCGGCCTGATCGAATCACTGCTGACGCTGAACCTGATCGACGACATGACGCAGACACGCGGCAAGCCAAATCGCGCCAGTGTGGGGCAGGGTGTGGCCAATGTGGTTACCGGCTTCTTCGGCGGCATGGGCGGCTGCGCGATGATAGGGCAGAGTATGATCAACGTCACCAATGGCGCGGTGAAGAATATCTCCGGCATTGCAGCGGCACTGTTCCTGCTGAGTTTTATCCTGTTCGCTTCTGAGTGGATAGAGATGATTCCGCTGGCCGCGCTGATCGGCCTGATGTTCATGGTGTCGGAAAAAACCTTTGAGTGGGGCAGTTTCCGCCTGTTTGGCAAGGTGCCGACGCCGGATGTTATCGTGGTCATTACCGTTGCGGTGGTGACCGTGCTTACAGATCTTGCGGTTGCGGTGATTGTCGGCGTGATTATTTCCGCGCTGGTATTCGCCTGGGAACATGCAAAGCAAATTGAGGTCAGAATCAGTACTGAAGAACATGGCTGGAAAGTTTATGATTTGCACGGTTCGTTATTTTTTGCATCCACGCAGAATTTTATGGCACTGTTTTCACCCAAGCTTGACCCGGATGAGGTGGTAATTGATTTTAAAAATGCGCGTGTCAAGGATCACTCCGCGCTGGAAGCGATCGACTTGCTGGCAGAACGTTACAGCAATCTTGGCAAGAAACTGCACCTTCGTCACCTCAGTCCGGATTGTCTGGAGTTGCTGGAGAAGGCCAGGGGCATGATAGAAGTGAACGTGCTGGAAGATCCGTTGTATCATCCGGCAGACAATCGACTTGGTTGAGGGTGCTGCCATAAATCTGTATCAGCCATGAAATTAACAACTCAACGCAAATCCCCGGCCCCCTGTGCAAAAGGGGGCCGGGGGATTTAAAAGCTGCTCAGCCTAAGCTATAAGTACAAAATTGCTATTAAATATTTTCTTGGGAGGAAATAATGTCAGAACAGGATCAAGATAAAAAGCGGCCCGAACAAGGCATCATCTACGCCCCGTGGGAGCGCACTTTTACACGGGTACTGACCCCGTTTGAAGAGTTTATCCATCGCCAGACTACCAGTGGTTTGCTGCTGATGGGTACAGCGATTATTGCCCTGCTGCTGGCGAATAGTTTTGTGGCGGAAGCGTACCAGCATTTCATCCACACCCCGACCAGCATCAATATTGGCTCATGGGGTATCAGCATGAGTCTGCATCACTTTGTGAACGACGGCCTGATGGCGCTGTTCTTTTTTGTGGTGGGCATGGAACTGAAGCGCGAGATGCTGGTGGGCGAGCTATCCGACCTGCGTCAGGCCGCACTCCCCATCATCGCCGCCATAGGTGGCATGGTGATGCCCGCGCTGATCTTTCTGGCATTCAATCCGGGCGGTGATGCGGCACGCGGCTGGGGCATCCCGATGGCAACCGACATCGCCTTTGCTGTGGGCGCGCTGGTGCTGCTGGCCAGCCGCGTGCCGAAGGCGCTGATCACCTTTCTGGTGGCGCTGGCGATTGCCGACGACCTTGGCGCGGTGCTGGTGATTGCGCTGTTCTACACGCAGCAGCTTGCGCTGGACTGGCTGGCGGGCTCGGGTGCGCTTGTGTTGCTGCTATTCGTGCTGAATTTTGCAGGCATCCGCAAAGTGATGCCCTATTTTCTACTCGCTGTCCTGTTGTGGTATGCACTGCTGCAGTCCGGCGTGCATGCGACACTGGCCGGTGTGCTGGGTGCGTTCGCCGTGCCCGCCCGGCCGAAATACGATCCCGCGCTGTTCAGTATCCGTATCAAGGCGCTGATGGCCCGTTTTGACAGCAGCAATCAGGAGGGCGGCAATATCATGGCGAATGAGGAGCTGTACACCGTGGTGCAGAACCTGGAGAAAAATGTACGCGGCGTGCAGACGCCGTTGCAGCGCCTGGAGCATGTTTGGCATCTGCCGGTGGCGTTTCTGGTGATTCCGGTCTTTGCGCTGTTCAACGCGGGTATCCCGCTGCAGTTTGGCGCGCTCGGCGAAACTTTCAGCCATCCGGTGATGCTGGGGGTACTGCTCGGACTGTTGCTGGGCAAATTTATTGGCATTACCGGTGCCTGCTGGGTGGCGTTGCGTTTAGGCATAGGCCAGTTGCCAAGCGGCACACGCTTCAGCCAGATTGCCGCGGTGTCAGTGCTGGGCGGGATTGGTTTCACCATGTCCATCTTCATCGCCGAACTGGGTTTTGCCGCGCAGCCGGAATATCTGCTGATGGCCAAAACCGGCGTACTTGCCGCCTCGCTGCTGGCCGGCGTGCTGGGCTTTGTGTGGCTGTGGTGGCTGGGCAGCGCCCAGGTTCAAGTCGCTCAGGAAAAGTGAACGCAGGCATGACCGCGTTGTGCCGGCGATAAATCCCGGCGTGCTTCGTCGCTGACCGTGGGCTGCATTGTGGCGTACTGTTTCGCTGCTAACGCCCAAGCTGGATAAGCAGGGTGATCAGGATGAGCCCCGAGAAGCCCGCTGCAATCCTGATGCGGAGTAATTGATTGGGTAGCGCTTTTGCGGTGTTGTTATTTATTTTCATCTCATGTCTCCTTCGTAAAAAAATTATGTATTTACTTGGGTGCAGCAGCATCAGTGGATACACTTACGCATGGCAAACAGGCTGGCTCAGGCATTGCTTGCTGTGTTGGGTGGGCTCAGCGATACGGCGATTGTAATGCCATACAACAACGGACTCAGCGGACTCCTCTGGTGCCGATAGGATTTCACAGCTTCAGAGTTTGAGCGCCTCGACGAGTTTCAGCCCGGCCAGTTCGCGGATCGAGCGTGTCAGGTAATACAGTACTACCGCCATCATCAGCATCGACGGCAATGCGATCACGGGATAACTCAGCAGGGTCATGCGCCCAAGCTCTTCGTTAAACGCAACACTGCCGGCCGGGCTGGTGACAACCCAGGTGGCGAGGAAGTAGTTCATGGCGGAGGAGAAAAAGAAGGTCGCACCCAGCATCCAGGTGGCTTTTTTCAGGCGCGTTTCAAAGGCGGCATAGTTACCGCGCTGGCTCAGGCTTTCCTGTATCCGCTCGATGTTCATCAATGCCGGGCTGAACAGCAACACCTTTACCAATGGGTAGCGGGTATACACGGAAGCCAGCACACTCAGGCCTATCAGCCCGGGGACGGCCGCTTCCTTGATGGCCAGCCACTGTGTGTCCAGTTGCAGCAGGCCGATGCCGCCGGTAAGCAGGATGCTGACCAGGCCCAGGGCGGCAAACAGATTGAGTTTGCGACGTGCGAGCAAATCGCGCGCGCCCCAGAATAGCGGGAAAGCCAGTGCCAGCAACAGTGCATTGACGACGCCCAGGTTCTCCGGAGCGCTGAGCTTCATCAGGATCAGCGAGGGAATGATCAGGGTGATCAGCAATTCGATCATGGCATTGGGTTTGGTGTTGTCAGTCATGGCGCTGTCCTGTTTAGATTTCATTGTGCTTGGAAGCAGATTTTCCTGCCGCCGTTATCGGTGATGGTGCAGGGGGTTGCAGCCTGACGCTCGCAAGAATGCCAAGCGTAAGCAGCAGCGCTACGAGCAGGCCCTGTAACATTAATTTGTTTCCTTGCGCGTGGCGAGCAGGCTGGCTACCACGCTGGCGGCGATCAGCACTGTGACGATAATCAGCGAAGCCGCGACCGGCACATGATACCAGGGCGCGATCAGCATCTTTGTGCCGATGAAGGAGAGCACCATTGCCAGGCCGTATTTCAGCAGGTGGAAGCGATCCGCCACATCGGCGAGCAGGAAGTACAGTGCGCGCAGTCCCATGATGGCGAAAATATTCGAGGTGAAGACAATGAAGGGGTCAGTGGTGATCGCAAAAATCGCAGGGATCGAATCCACCGCAAATACCAGATCTGATACCTCGATCAGAATCAGCACCAGAAACAGCGGCGTGAAATAAAGCACGCCGTTTTTCATTACCATGAATTTCTCGCCGTGGTTGTCAGCGGAAATGCGCAGATGACGGCGCGCGAATTTCAGCACCGGATTTTTTTCCAGGTCGGGTTTTTTTTCCGCCATCACCAGCATGCGCATGCCGGTGATCAGCAGGAATACGCCGAAAATATACAGCACCCAGCTGAATTCCTGTACCACCCATGCTCCTGCCAAAATCATGATGGCGCGCAACACGATGGCGCCCAGCACGCCGTAGATCAGCACCCGGCGCTGGTATTCGGCGGCGACGTGGAAGGACGAGAATATCAGCAGGAAGATGAAGACATTGTCTACCGACAGGGATTTCTCGATCAGATAGCCGGTGAGAAATTCCAGCGCCTTGCGGTCGGCGATTTCCTGCCCGGCAGTGCCGCTCAAATACCACCACAGGCCTGCGTTGAAAAGCAGTGCCATGCTCACCCATGCCAGCGACCAGCTGGCCGCCTCCTTTACGCTCACCTTGTGCGCCTTGCTGCCACCGAACACGAAAAGATCCAGCACCAGCATGATCAGCACGAAGCCGATGAAAGCACCCCACATCCAGGGTTCGCCAATTGATATAGCGGGATTCATGTATTACTCCTTAGTGCTCACCAATATCGGTATTAAGTTAAAAATATTCAATAAAATCAGATACTTGAAAAGCGTATACAGGGTGCGGTCCACGCACCCTGTATTGCGCCTTGCACGAATAAAATCACTCCGCAGCCTGCAGCACAGCGATGCGTTCTTCCAGTGGAGGATGGGTCATGAACAGTTTCTTGAAGCCGGAGGCCTTGCCACCGGAGATGCCGAAGGCCGCCATTTTTTCCGGCAACGGTGCGGCATGCAGGCTGTTCAGGCGTTGCAGCGCGGCTATCATGTTTTGCTTTCCGGCAAGGTGGGCACCGCCATAGTCTGCACGGAATTCGCGCTTGCGCGAGAACCACATCACGATGATAGAGGCGAGGATACCCAGCACCATTTCGGCAATGATCATGGTGACAAAAAAGGCCGGGCCGGTGCCGCGCTCGGTCTTGAACACCACCTTGTCCACCAGGTGACCGATCACGCGCGACAGGAACATCACGAAGGTATTCACCACGCCCTGAATCAGCGCCAGCGTCACCATGTCGCCGTTGGCGATGTGGGCGATTTCATGTCCCAGCACGGCCTCGGCCTCCGCGCGCGTCATCTGCTTTAACAGACCGCTGGAGACAGCCACCAGTGAGCTGTTTTTGCTCATGCCGGTGGCAAAGGCGTTGACCTCGGGCGACTCGAAAATCCCCACTTCGGGCATCCTGATGTGCGCTATCTCCGAATATTTGCGCACCGTATCCAGCAGCCAGAGCTCGGTTGAACTGGATGGAGCCTCGATCACCCGCACCCCCATCGATTTTTTCGCCATCCACTTGGAAATGGCAAGCGAGATGAATGAGCCGCCGAAGCCCATCACCGCCGCAAAAATCAGCAGCGAGGTGAGGTTGAGGCCGTTGGCGTTGAGATAAGGTTCCACCCCCAGCACGCGCATGGTGACTGACAGCACCAGCACGATGGCGAAGTTGGTGGCGAGGAAGAGTAATACGCGTTTCATAATGCAGGTTCTCCTTGTCTGTCTGAAATTGTGATTGCAGAGTCGGCAGTGTATGCCGCTGCGGTCTTAAAGCTGCCATGTGCGTGTTCCCGCTGGCGTTCCAGGCGGCGTGCCACCGAACGTTCGATCCGATCAGCCGCGCGGTCAATCGCGACATAGAGATCGGACTCGGTATCCTCGATCACGACATCCGGCCTGCCGGGAATGGGGATCTGTATGTAACAGCGTTTATCGTTGCCGCCGCGCGGCCCGTTAATGTCGGAAAGACGCACGACAACTTTGCGCACGTCATGCACGGCCCAGCTCAGCGCAAACTGCAAGCGCCTTTCGGTGTGCTCGCGCAGGCCGTCGGTTAATTTGAAGCCGCTTGTCTGTATGTTGATACGCATGATTCATTCTCCTGTCGGGTTGAACACGGATTGAATGCTAGTGCGTAAGGTGATATCTGACAATTCGAATATTATGATAAAATACATCGGTAAATTCGATGTATTGGTTGGCGTAAACAAGGTGAGGGTGGCAAGTGCAGGGTGGGCTAGTTTCATCTGCCCACGCGGATTCGCGGGCACAACCTTCGGCTTTTGCCCGCCCTGCACATTTTGGTTACGGCTTGTCCGGCTGGGATAAATTGAAAGGGCACCATGGCGACACTCAACTTCAAGCATTTGCGCTACTTCTGGACCGTAGCCAAAACCGGCAGCATTGCGCGAGCCGCAGGGCAGTTGAACCTGGCGCCGCATTCCATCAGCGGGCAATTGAAGGAGTTCGAGGCAACGCTGGGCGTTGATCTGTTTCGCCGCGCCGGGCGCAACCTTGAGCTGACCGATGCAGGGCTGCGCATACTCAGCTATGCCGAAGATATCTTCAATATCGGTGACGAACTGCTTGAGGTGTTGCACGACCAGAAGACAAATAAATCGTTGCCATTCCGCGTGGGCATTGCCGACTCGGTGTCGAAGGCCGTCGCCTACCGTCTGGTGGAGCCTGCGCTCAAGCTGGAAGAGCCGGTGCGGCTGATTTGTCGCGAAGGGCGATTGGCGCCGCTGTTGGCAGAGCTGGCGATACACCGGCTCGACATGATTATTGCCGACAGGCCGATGCCGACGCAGCTGAATGTGCGCGGCTATAACCACTTGCTCGGCGAGAGCGGGCTGTCGGTATTCGGTACCCGCCGTTTGTTGAAGACGCTGGCTGGAAAATTTCCCGCCGTGCTGGACAACGCACCTTTTCTGCTGCCGGGCGAAGATGCGGCCACCCGTACCAGGCTGGTCCAGTGGCTGGAGGCCAACGCTCTGCGGCCCCGCATTGTTGGCGAATTTGATGATAGTGCCCTGATGAAATCCTTTGGTCAGGCCGGCGCCGGTTTGTTTGTCGCACCGACTGCTATCGTTGAACATGTATGCGAGCAATACAAAGTGATGGAAGCGGGCCGCATCGACACAGTCGTCGAGCAGCTTTACGCAATCACCACCGAACGCCGCATTACGCATCCCGCAATTGTCGCGATCAGCAAGACAGCGCGCGAGGATATTTTTGGCTGGAGTAAACGCAGCACTCTTAGTTAAGCGCGCAGCTTTGTTCCCTCAAACCAGCACCTGCCGCGTTTGCAGCAAGAACTGATTGATCCGGGCTTCAATCTCCGGTGCGATCATCACCTCGGGCCGCATGCCATTGGGACAAGGCATGCGTGGCGTGGTGCCGAACAGGCGGCAGATCAGCGGGCGCTCGCCATAAACCTCGCAGCCATTTTTACCTAGGTGAGGACAGCTTAAATCGGCAAGGGCGGCTTCATGTTCCGCGTTGCTTTTAACGGGAAGATTCGCCATTTCTTCGGAGGAGGCCGTTACCGGTCCGCAGCAATCATGACATCCGGGTATGCACGCGAAGGAAGGAATATTGTTTCTGAAAAAACGGATTTTGGCGTAATTGTTTGTCACTGTTCACTCTCCGCAAATTTTTCCGAACCTGGGGTATTACTGACTTGACTGCCCAAACAGCAACCACGAGTTGACTACATACAGCATCAGCAAGCCGAGACTTACCCAGGTCAGTCCCAGCACCACCCGCCCTTGCGGGCGAAAGATCAGGCCCACGGTTACCAGTGCGCTCATCATGACCGCGGTGAAAGCGGTAAGCGCGTGGCTGGCATCGACGTGTGCGAGCAATGGCCCCCTGGTGTAAAACACATCATCTATCGACAGAATGATGATGTCGAACAGATTGCTGCCGAGCAGATTGGCGATGGCCATATCCAGTGCGCCGATGCGCAGGGCGGCGATGGTGACGGCCACCTCGGGCGCGGAGGTGACGGCGGCCACCAGCAGGGTGCCGACAAAGCTCTTGTTCCAGCCCATCATCACGGCTATGTCGGTGGCGACAAAGGGCAGCCACGAGCCTGCCAGCAGCACAGCTGTTGTGGCCAGCAAATAGCCTTTGATGGCGCTGCGCAGCGTTGCTTTGGGGTAACGTTCGGTTGAGGCTTCTGTATATTCAGAAAGGGTGCGGTGTTCGTAGCTGTAAACAGCGCGCATCGCAGCGATATACACCAGCAGGATAAACGGCGAATAAAGCCCTACATGCCACAATGAAGGACTCATGCCGGCCTGGTCCAGCAGCAGGCTGAAGCCGGCGAAGGCGATCAGAATTGTGCCAAGTGAAGCCGACAGTATATGTCCCTGCGCGGCGCGGCTATAGATGGTTTCACGTTTGTACAGGGCGTCCAGCAGCACCAGAATGGTGAGGTTGAAGACGGTGCTGCCCAGCACGTCGCCCACCGCGATATCGGGCGCGCTGGCAAATGAAACGGCGGAAATTCCGGTCACCAGTTCCGGCAGAGAAGTGGCGGTTGAAAGGAGCACGAGGCCGATCCACGAGGCGGAAATTCCCGATTTCTCGGCGATGATGTCGCCAAAGCGCGACAGAAAATAGCCGGCGTATGCAATCACGGCAAGGCACAGCAGAAGTTGCAACCAGAGTGTCATGTCTTGCGAGTCCTGAGTGAGCAGCGATAAAAAATCGGGTGACGGGATGCTGTTTTTTAACATTGTACATCCAGGCTGGTGGTGTATTCGCGTGGCAGCTATTGAATTCGGCAATAGTGATACAAAATAACAAAAAGAAGGAACCAACAGGCGGGATAGACACTCGAGTTAATAATGGCCCCTGAAATGCTTGAAATTACATCAGCCGATTAATCACAAGAGGACCTCGCCATGATTCACTATGCCGAAAATTTCAGGGCTGTACTTGCAGCTTGATCAAGCCCTCCGGTTTAGAATACCGCAGGTCCTTCGATACTTCAGTTCAAAATTTACAAGGCCGAATTTATTCATGGATAAATTTTTATTTTTCATCTCTCTTGCCGCAACTCAACCGGGTGCAAATTCCGCATGATGGAACATCTCGCACAAATCCTGCTGCTGCTGGGTGTGGCGGTCGCTGTGGTGCTTGCGTTCCAGCGCCTGCATATCCCGACCAGTCTGGGCTATCTGCTGGTGGGAGTGATACTCGGGCCGCATACGACAGGGCCTACTGTCAATGTGCCGGAGTTCAAAGTGCTGGCCGAGTTTGGCGTGGTCTTCCTGCTGTTCACCATCGGCCTCAATTATTCGCTGCCGCAGTTGCATGCGCTGCGGCACCAGGTGCTTGGTCTTGGCACGGCACAAGTCGTGTTTACCACAGCCGTCGTGGGTGTGCTGCTGTGGCTGGCCGGTGTGCCCGCCGCCGGCGCATTTGTGATAGGCGCAGTCTTTGCGCAGTCTTCTTCCACCATTATCGGCAGCCAACTGGCCGAGCAGGGTGAAGAAAATAGTCCGCATGGCCGACTTGGACTGGCGATGTCCGTGTTTCAGGATGTCACGGCTGTTCCTTTTCTGGTGGTCATACCGGTGCTGGGCGTGGCGGCCGGTGCCGATGTACTGGCAGGCTCCCTGGGCTGGGCGATCGCAAAAGCCGTGCTGGCGTTTGCACTGGTATTTTTTGCGGGGCGCTGGCTGTTGCGGCCACTTTTTCATCTGGTTACACAGCGTCGTTCCGCCGAGGTGTTTACGCTGGCGGTATTGCTGGTGACACTGCTGGCGGCCTGGACCACCAACAGCCTGGGCTTGTCACTGGCTTTCGGCGCGTTTCTGGCCGGGATGATGCTGGGCGAAACGGAGTTTCGTCATCAGGTGGAATCCAGCGTGCGTCCTTTCCGCGATGTGCTGCTGGGCCTGTTTTTTATCGGCATTGGCATGCTGATCGATCCCGCAATTCTGCCGCAAATATGGCACTGGGCCTTGCTGGGCGGCTTGCTGATTTTGCTGAGCAAAATCCTGCTGGTGGCGGCGATGGTGCACAAGAGCGGAATCGCCAGCCTGATGGCGTGGCGCACCGGATTGCTGTTGGCGGTGGGTGGAGAGTTCGGTTTTGCGCTGCTGGCCATCGCGCTTGATGCCAAGGTGATTGATGTGCATTTGGGCCAGATCGCCCTGACCTCCGTTTTATTCTCCATGATCGCGGGTGCATTTCTGATCCGCTTTAACCTTGCCATTGCAACACGTCTGACTGGCGCGCGGCGCGTTGAGGCTGACACTATTCCTGAAAAAATACTGGATGTGCAGGAGCAGCGTGTATTGATCGGCGGTTATGGCCGGGTGGGGCACACCATTGCCGTGTTGCTGCAGTCTAGCGGCGTACCTTTTATTGCCTTTGACAGCGATGTGCAAAGAGTAGCGAAAGGGCGTGCGGATGGCCATCAGGTTTTATATGGCGACATCTCAGATCCGGAATTGCTGGCAGCGGTACATGTGGAGCGGGCCGCGCTGGTCGTGATTACCGTTGACAATCCCGCCACGGCATTGCGCGCGGTGACCTACATGCGCAGCAATTGCCCGCATGTGCCCGTCATTGCGCGGGCGCGCGATCTTGAATCAAGCTCACGCCTGCTCGACGCCGGCGCAACCCACGCCTACCCCGAAGCGCTGGAAGCGAGCATGCGCCTTGGTGCGACTGCTTTACAGATGCTGCAAATCCCGACCGGTGATATCGATGTGCTAATCCAGGGCGTGCGGGATTGGGGCTATAAACCTATTGTCGAGGCGGAACAGAATGAGAAAAATAAAATATCTTGAAGACTTGAATCCGGATTTTCCATTGGTGCCCGCAAATTAAAAAATGAACCAATAGACAAGATTGAGACCCAATTGTTGGGTAAGCTCGAAATGACTGTTTATTTCAAAAACTAATCCATTCGCAGAGGTATCCACCATGATCCACCATGCCGAAACCTCCGAAGCTGTACTTGTTGCGCTGGAAAGCGACAAAGCCGGACTGTCCTCACAGGCTGCTGCGGAACGCCTCAAACAGCACGGTCCCAATCTGCTGCCGCCACCGCAGCGCAGGGGGGCGCTGCTGCGCTTTGCGCTGCAGTTTCACAACCCGCTGATCTATGTGTTGCTGGCATCTGCGGCGGTCACGCTATGGCTGGAACACTTTGTAGATGCGGGCGTGATTATCGGTGTGGTGGTGATCAATGCCATTATCGGCTTTATTCAGGAGGGCAAAGCCGAGCGCGCGCTGGAAGCGGTGCGCGCGATGCTGGCCAGCCATGCGATGGTGCTGCGCGATGGTGAGCGGCATGAAATAGACGCCGCCGAGCTGGTGCCGGGCGACATTGTGCTGCTGGAGTCGGGCACCCGCGTGCCGGCCGATTTGCGTTTGCTGCGCGTGATCAATTTGCGCATCAACGAATCCGCGCTCACCGGGGAGTCGCTGCCGGTGGAAAAAAATACCGAGCCTGTCGCTGCCGCGGCGGGCATCGGCGACCGTCTCAATATGGCCTACTCCGGTACCGTGGTGAATTACGGGCAGGCGCGCGGCGTGGTGGTGGCCACGGGAGCGACCACCGAGATCGGCCGCATCGGCACGCTGGTGTCCGGCGTGGACAGCCTGGCCACGCCGCTCACGCGCCGCCTCGACCAGTTCTCGCGCCAGATCACGCTGTTTATTCTGCTGCTGGGTCTGATCACTTTCCTCTACGGTTATTATGTCGGCGGCATGGCCGCGATCGACATATTCCTTGCCGTGGTGGGGCTGGCGGTAGCGGCGATACCCGAAGGTTTGCCCGCTATCGTTACCATCACCCTCGCCATCGGCACCGGCATTATGGCGCGGCGCAAGGCGATTGTGCGCCGCCTGCCTGCGGTGGAAACGCTGGGCTCGGTCAGCGTGATCTGTTCCGACAAGACCGGCACGCTTACGCGCAATGAAATCACCGCGGTGCGCCTGATGCTGGGCGCGCGCACGCTGGCGGTGAGCGGCGCGGGCTACGCGCCCGAGGGCGGTTTCCATCTGGGCGAACAGCAGCTGGAGCCGCGCGAGGATGCAGCCTTGCAGCGCCTGGCGCGCTGCGCGCTGCTGTGCAACGACGCGCGCCTGCACCACGACGAGGCCGGCGGCTGGACACTGGCGGGCGATCCCACCGAGGGCGGGCTGCTGACGATGGCGCTGAAAGCGGGGCTGGATTCCGCCACCGAAATCGCCAATGCGCCGCGCATCGACGAAATCCCGTTCGAGTCCGAACACCGCTTTATGTCGACGCTGCATCATGACCATGAAGGTCAGGCTTTCGTTTTTCTCAAGGGCGCACCGGAACGCGTGCTGGCGCTCAGCGTGAACGACAGCGACGGCCAGCCGCTGCAACACGAGGCGTGGCTGGCACGCATGGCGGAGGCCGCCGCCCTCGGCCAGCGCGTACTGGCGCTGGCGACCTGCCGCATGCCGCCGGGCACAGCCACGCTTTCAATGGCAGACATGACCCCGCGCTTTACCCTGCTGGGACTGGTGGGCATGATAGACCCGCCGCGCAGCGAAGCGATAGCCGCGATTGCAGAATGCCGCCGCGCCGGCATCCGCGTGGTGATGATCACCGGCGACCATGCCATCACCGCGTCGGCCATTGCGCGCGAACTGGGACTGAACGAGCGCCATCCGCTCAGCGGCGAGATGATAGACGGCCTCGACGATGCCGCGCTGCAACAACGCATAAGTGAAACCGATGTGGTGGCGCGCGCCAGCCCGGAACACAAGCTGAGGCTGGTTGGGGCGCTGCAGGCGCAGGGCAAGCTGGTGGCGATGACCGGCGACGGAGTAAACGATGCGCCCGCGCTGAAAGCCGCCGATATCGGTGTGGCAATGGGGCAGCGCGGCACGGATGCCGCGCGCGAGGCTTCCGATCTGGTGCTCACCGACGACAACTTTGCCACCATCGCGCAGGCGGTGCGCGAAGGCCGCACCGTGTTTGACAACATCAAAAAATCGCTGCTGTTTATTCTGCCCACCAATGGCGGCGAGGCCGGGGTGATCCTGCTGGCCGTGTTTGCCGGGCTGGCGATGCCGGTGACCGCCGGGCAGATTCTGTGGGTGAATATGGTCACCACGGTGACGCTCGCGCTGGCACTGGCATTCGAGCCGGCGGAAGCCGGGGTGATGAGCCGCCCGCCGCGCCCGCCCGCCGAGCCGCTGATCACGCCGCTGCTGCTAGGGCGGATAATTTACGTCAGCCTGCTGATGATCGCCGTTTCTTTTGCAGTGTTTGAATGGGAACTGGCGCGCGGCAGCAGCATCGAAACAGCGCGCACCGCGGTGGTGAATATGCTGGTGTTCGGCGAAATGGTGTATCTGTTCAACGCGCGCCATTTCACCGCCCATGCGCTGGCCCGCGACACGCTCTACGGGAATCCGGTAGCATTCTGGGCCAGTGTCCTTCTGATAGTCATGCAACTGCTGCTGACCTATGCGCCGACTATGCAGAAAATTTTCAATACCACCGCGCTGGATGCCGCGTCGTGGACGCTGATTTTGGGTTTGGCGCTGGCGAAATTTTTCGCGGTCGAGGCGGAAAAATGGTTGTTGCGCCGTTTCGGCGTGCAGCGTATGTAAAGAGAGAGCACATGCACCCGCGATTAAAACGTTATATTCCCAGCCGCGAAACCATCAGCCAGAACCGCTGGCTGCGCTGGCTGGGCCCGCGCCTGATGCACCATCGCCTGTGGCACTTCAGCCGCCGCGGCGTGGCGATAGGCGCTGCCCTTGGCGTGTTTTTCGGCCTGATTATTCCGCTGGCACAGATACCGTTAAGTGCCGCCGGTGCGGTGCTGATGCGCGCCAACCTGCCCATCGCGGTCGCCAGCACGCTGGTGACCAATCCGGTGACCTTTGCGCCGGTTTATGTTTTTGCCCACCAGCTCGGTGTTCGTCTGCTCGATGATAAAACTGCCGTGGCACCCGATATGGCGCGGCTGGAAAATCCCGCCCTGCAAGATAATCAGGCCGGGTGGCAAAATGTGCGCAGCAAGCTGCTGGCACTGGGCAAGCCCTTGTTGCTGGGGCTCGCGGTGCTTGCGGTGTCGGCCAGCATCCTGACTTATACGCTGATCATGCTGTTGTGGCGCCTTAGAATCATGCGCAACTGGAATCGGCGCAAAGGCAGAGCCACGGCCGGAAATTGATGCTTGCTTATTCTTTTCATCGTGTAGCCATCATCTTTATCAATACTTAAGAGGACCCGGCATGAAGCCACCCACAAGCATCCTCGCCGCCACCGACCTTTCCGCATCGTCACGCCATGCTGCGGCACGCGCTTTTCTTCTTGCAGCCGAAACCGGTGCCGCATTGACGCTGACGCACGTGGTGAGTCAGGGTGCGCTGGATACTCTGCTTAAATTGTTCGGAGCAGAATCCGTGCCGGTGGAGAAGTTGCTGATGGACGAGGCACGCGAAGCCCTGGCCAAACTGGAGACAGAGTTCGGCGAACCGCGCGGGGTTACGGCGGCGATTCATCTGCAAGCCGGCGTTGTGCTGAGTGCAATTCTTGAGCAGGCCGACGCGATGGATGCGCGCTTGCTGGTGGTGGGGGCGCGCGGCGAGAGCACGCTGCGTCCGCTGCTGCTGGGTAGCACCGCAGAGCGCCTGCTGCGCCGCACCCTGCGCCCGATACTGGTGGTCAAGCAAGCGCCGCGGGCCGCCTACAAACGCGTGCTGGTGCCGGTGGATTTTTCGCCGTGGTCATTGTCGGCGCTCAAGCTGGCCGGGTTGCTGGCGCCGCAGGCCGAACTGGTGTTGCTGCATGCGTTTGAAGCACCGTTTGAGTCGCGCCTGCAATATGCCGGGGTTGAGGAGGCAACGCTTACGCACTACCGCATGGTGGCTCGACAGGAGGCGCTGTTACAACTGCAAACGCTGGTCAAAAACGCCGGACTACCCGCCGGGACTACGCACTTGAGCGTGCAGCACGGCGATGCTTCCAGCGTTATTCTGAGCCAGGCGCAGGAGCATGATTGCGATCTTATTGTGATGGGCAAGCACGGTCAGGGCGTAATGGAGGAGTTGCTGCTGGGCAGTGTGACCGAATATATTCTGGCGCAATCCGCTTGCGATGTGCTGGTGGCGGGCAATGGCTAGCGAAACTTTCATACCGGCCTGGCCTTTTTTAGCGCAATATATTTAAGTTATTGATTTTATTCAATATATTTAATAAGGTCAAGCAGGGCTGAATGCGCTGCCCGCGCGATATCCGCATCGGCCTGCTGATCTTCTTCCCTGCGACTTGAATTTTGCAAACTCCGCTTCATATGATTTGCAGCAGGAGGGAAAGATATTTTTGCGTCATCAAAAAAGGAGACCGTGATGAAGATACGATGGATCATTGCATTCTTGCTTGTTCCCGCCCTTGCCGGCTGCGTGACATCAAAAACTTTCGAGGCGAAGGAAGCGGAGCTTGCGGCCTTGCGTGACGAACTCAATGCCAGTCAGACACAGGCTAGAAATAATTTTGATGAGCTTGGCGCCATGAGGAAGCAGCTTGAATCCTGCCGGAGCCAGGCAGAGTCTGATGCTGGCGCCGCACTGGAAGCGCGTACCAAGGTTGAGCATGAGCTTGCCGATGTGCGGCGTGATCTTGCGCTATGCGGAAAATATACAGAAGCTGCGCGCAACTATACGGAAACGCTCAAGGCGCGCGAAGAAAATTTGCGTGAAAAACTGAAGGCTGAAGTGTCGGCCAGAGAGGTGGAAATCAGCCGTCTGCGCGACCAGCTTACAGTGCGTGTGCTTGACCGTATCCTGTTCAAATCCGGCAGCGCCGAAATTCTTCCCGAAGGAAAAAAAGTACTCGATAAACTGGTGACAGTGCTTGCATCGACCGACGATATGATACGGGTAGAGGGTCATACCGATACCGTTCCCATAGGCGAGCGTCTCAGGCAAAAGTATTATTCAAACTGGGAGCTCTCGGCTGCGCGCGCATCTGGTGTAGTGCGCTACTTCGAGGCCGGGAACCTTATTGATCCTGTGCGTATGGAGGCGGTTGGCTTCTCCAAATTCCATCCGGTTGCGCCGGGCGAAACTGCCGAAGATTTGCAGCGCAACCGTCGCGTTGAAATCGTGCTCACGTCGCCGCGCATACCGGCACCCGCGGCCGCCGATGCAGAGCATCTTCCACAATAACAAGGTGCCGGTAAGGCGTTTTGAATATTGGGGAATGTAAATTAACTGTCACAGCAAGCACCGTTGATGGCGGGTTTGTCGAACCATAAACAGCCGCAGTGCGACCGCCATTTGCTCTTCGACTGGTACAGGATGAACGAGGTTGAAATGTGCCAGCCATTTAACCAGGACTCAATAAACCTTCAAGACAGGGCAGAAAATGAAGCATCAAATTATTTTCACCGATCTGGATGGAACATTACTTGATGAATCGACGTATTCCTATGCCGCCGCATTGCCTGCGCTCAGCCTGATTGCGGCAAGCGGCACGCCGCTGGTGCTGTGCTCCAGCAAGACGCGCGCGGAGCTGGAGATTTACTGCTCGCGTCTGCAAAATGCACACCCGTTTATTGCCGAAAATGGTGGTGGCATCTACATTCCGCACGGCTATTTTTCTGCCAGAAAAAATTCAATAGAATCAGATAGTTATGATATAGTCCAACTCGGGCTTCCCTATGCCGAAATCAGGCGGAAGTTTGCGCAGTTGCGCGCGCAGACCGGCGCGAAGGTGCGCGGATTTGCGGAGATGTCTGTCGCCGAGGTGGCGGCGCTGACCGGGCTTGCCGCGGAGGAGGCACTGCTGGCAAAACAGCGCGATTTCGACGAGGCGTTTGTGTTTGACGGCGCTACTGATGAAAGTTTTTTGCGCGCAATCGAAAGCGCCGGGCTGCACTGGACCCAGGGACGCATCTTTCATTTGACAGGCGAGCACGACAAGGGAAGGGCAGTGCAGATACTGCTGTCCATGTACCGCCAGCAATATGGCGAGGTCGCCAGCATCGGCCTGGGCGACAGCCTGAATGATTTGCCGATGCTGCAAGCGGTAGACCAGCCGGTGCTGGTCAGGCATCAGGATGGCAGTTTTGATACCCGCATCAATCTTCCCCGCTTGCACAGAACATCATTACCCGGTCCCGCCGGCTGGAATGCAAGCCTGCTGAAAATGCTGGCAAAAGATGCTGCCGAAAATAAATCCGAAGGCCTGGACGGGCAGGCGCGCAGGCAACATCTGCTGGCCATTTTCAACGCCGCCCTGGCGGCGGTTGATCCGTATCTCGCGGTGCTCAAGGCTGCCAGGGTTGAGCAAAACCAGTTGCACATTGCGGATACCGTGTATGCGCTGGATAACTATGAGCGCATTATCGTGGTCGGTGCGGGTAAAGCCACTGCGCGCATGGCACAGGCTATGGAGGCGCTGCTGGGCGACCGCTTGGCGGCGGGGCTGATCATCGTGAAGGACGGCCACAGCCTGCCTTTGTCCATTGTCGAACAGGTGGAAGCGCCGCATCCCGTGCCCGGCGAGGCGGGTGTCACGGGTACGCGGCGTGTGCTGGAAATGCTGCGCGCCGCGAATGAAAACACGCTCGTTATCTGCCTGCTTTCGGGTGGCGCTTCCGCGCTGCTGGTGGCGCCCGCCGAGGGGCTGACGCTGCAGGACAAGCAGCAAATGACGCGTCTGCTGCTGAATGCGGGCGCCTCCATCGCCGAGCTGAACACAGTGCGCAAACATCTCTCGCGGGTCAAGGGCGGCAGGCTGGCACAGGCCGTTTACCCCGGCAACCTGCTGACGCTGATTGTGTCGGATGTCATAGGCGATCCGCTTGACGTGATCGCCTCGGGCCCGACTGCCCCCGATGCTTCGAGCTTCGCCGATGCGTGGACCGTGATAATCAAATATGCGTTGCAGGACAAACTGTCGCCGCAGGTGGCCGATTATCTGCAGCGCGGTATCAGGGGTCAGGTTGCTGAAACGGTGAAAGAAGATGATCCATGCATGGCCGGAACCCGCAATGTGATCATCGCCGGCATCCAGCAGGCACTGCTTGCCGCAAAGGATAAAGCTGTGCAGCTCGGCTATGCGTCGAGGATTATTTCCTTCACCCTTCAGGGCGAAGCACGCGATACCGCGCGCTTTCTGGCACAGGCAGCGCGCGCCGAGCTGGCGCTGATGCAGCCGCATGAGCAGCGCTGCCTGCTGAGCGGCGGTGAAACCACCGTTACGGTGAGCGGTGAAGGCAAGGGCGGCAGGAACCAGGAGTTTGCACTGGCTTTTGCCGTGGAAATTGAAGGCCTTGCCGGTGTAACCCTGCTCTCCGCCGGCAGCGATGGCAGCGATGGCCCCACCGATGCGGCAGGCGCGATGGTTGATAGCGGCACGGCATCGCTCGCGCGCAGTGCCGCCCTCGACCCGCCGGGCTTTCTCGCCAATAACGATTCCTATCATTTCTTTCAGAAATATGACGCCGCGACCGGCGCGCAGTGTCACGTGAAAACCGGGCCGACAGGCACCAATGTGATGGATCTGCAGATTGTTTTGCTGCGAAAGGAGTCTGCCCCAGTCAGTTCAGGCTGATGACCAAACGGGAGTACGTATGGCAATGAAAAACATCATTTTCAGAACGGAAGTCCATGAGCAGCTCGAACAGATCGGGCAAGCCGATATCGTGATCGGCATTCCCAGCTTTAACAGCGCGCACACCATCGGCCACGTAGTGCGTGCGGTGCAGGGAGGATTGGCAAAATATTTTCCCGAGCACAAAGCGGTGATCGTTAATTCCGACGGCGGCTCCAGCGATGGCACGATGGAGGTGGTGCATGCCAGCACGATTGATGATTTCAGCACGATCCTGCTGCATCATCGTGTGGCGCCGGTGTCCAAAATTGCCTTTGCCTATTCGGGCATCCCCGGCAAAGGCAGTGCTTTTCGCACGGTGTTCGAGATTGCGGGGGTACTCGACGCCAGAGCCTGTGCCGTGGTTGACTCCGACCTCAGGAGCATCACACCGGAATGGCTGGAGCTGTTGCTGAAGCCGGTGCTGGCGGGCGGTTACGATTATGTGTCGCCCCTGTATCACCGCCACAAATTCGACGGCACCATCACCAACAGCATTGTTTACCCGCTCACCCGTGCGCTGTACGGCAAACGGGTGCGCCAGCCTATCGGCGGAGATTTTGGTTTCTCGGGGCAGCTGGCGCAGTTTTATCTGGCGCAGGATGTGTGGGATAGCGATGTTGCGCGCTTCGGTATCGATATCTGGATGACAACCACCGCGATTGCAAACGGCTTCAAGCTCACGCAATCTTTTCTCGGCGCAAAAATTCACGATGCCAAGGATCCCGGCGCCGACCTGAGCAGCATGCTGTACCAGGTGCTCAGCGCCACCTTTGCGCTGATGGAGAAATATGCGGCGGTGTGGGGGCCGGTGCGCGGCTCGGCAGCGGTGCCGGCCTTTGGTTTTGAATACACGGTCGGGCTGGAGCAGGTCAATGTCAACACCGCGAGGATGTTGAAGATGTTTCGCGAAGGTCTGGCCAACCTGGCCGAAATCTGGGGCGAAATACTGGGTGCGGGAGATTTCAGCGAAGTTGAAAGACTTGCGCTGCAGACAGATGAAACATTTCATTTTCCCATCGCGCTGTGGACACGCGTGGTTTACGACTATGCGCTGGCATTTCATCACAAGCTGTTGCCGGTCGAGCATCTGATCAAGTCGATGACCCCGCTCTACATCGGCAAGACCGCCTCGTTCATTATCACGGTCAAGGACATGGGGCAGCAGGAGGCGGAAGCGGAAATCGAAAAGCTGTGCATGGAATTTGAAAACGCAAAGGAATATCTGGCAAGCAACTGGAAGTGAGTTTTACGCCGCAGTGCCCGCCAGGGAGAGCGCAGTGGCTTGGTTTTTCCCTGCGGCCAAATGTAATTTGATTTTTAAGAGGAGGTGTACCGTGGAAAATTTTCTCAATCTGATTCTTGAGCCCTTGCAAGTGCTGCTCACCAAGTTCAGCCTGTTTCTGCCCAACCTGCTGGCCATGCTGGTGATTTTGCTGGCGGGGATTATGCTGGCGTTTGTGATTAAAAAAATTCTGGTCAAATTTCTGCTGGCACTCAATTTCGACAACTGGTCTGACCGCATGGGTTTTACCAAGCTCATGCGCCAGGGCGACCTGTGGAGCAAGCCTTCCGTAACGGCGGGAACGATGATTTTCTGGCTGCTGATGGTCATTACACTGATGAGCGGGTTGAGCGCGCTGCAATTACAGGCCGTGGATCAACTGGCGGCCCAGTTTTTCAGTTACATCCCGCGCTTTCTCTCTGCCGCGATGATACTTGGCATCGGTTATGTGCTGGCCGGTTTTATCCGGCGCACAGTACTGATTGCCGCGGCCAACAGCGGTTTTCATTACGCCAAAATTCTTGCCGATGCGATACATGTGCTGCTGGTTGTGCTGATTCTGGCCATGGTCATGGAACAGTTGCATATCGCACCGGGCATCGTGCTGGCAGCGTTCTCCATTATTTTTGGCGGTATCGTGATTGCACTTGCCATTGCCTTTGGCGTGGGCGGTATCGATGCCGCCAGACGCATTATAGAAAAGGAGAACGCCCCTGCTGCTGAAGAAGAAAAAAAGAACGAGATTGAACACATCTGAAAAGGAGCGGGGTTATGACAGATTTTCACCAGACCGGCGTTATTACCACGCTGCACCAACTGGGTAAACCTTCACTGGAACGTCTCGAAGCCGAACTGTTCGGTTTCGCCAAAGCCCGCCCGATCGCGCTGGTGCTGCCCGCGCTGTATTCCGAATTTGAAGGTCCGGCCATGCCCGGCATCATTCAGGAGCTGACCAAGGTGAAATACCTGAACGAGATTGTGCTGGCACTGGATGAGGCGACGGAACAGCAGTTTCAGCGAGTGCGCGAATTGATGGCGCCGATTCCGACCGAGGTCAGAATAATTCACAACAAGGGCAAGCGCATCAGCGAAGTGTACGAAACGCTGGCGCGCAACGGGCTGGATGTGGGCGAGCGCGGCAAGGGCCGTTCCGCGTGGATGTCCTACGGTTATGTGCTGGCACGCGGCCGTTCGGAAGTGATCGCTCTGCATGACTGCGACATCGTTACCTATAGCCGCGAATTGCTGGCCAGGCTGTGCTACCCCATCGCGAACCCGCAGCTTGATTATGTTTTTTGCAAGGGCTATTACAGCAGGGTGACCAATAAAATGAACGGTCGCGTTACCCGCCTGCTGATGACGCCACTGGTGCGCTCGATACAGCAATTGACAGGGCCGCACAAATTCCTGATGTTCCTCGACAGTTTTCGCTACCCGCTGGCCGGAGAGTTCAGCATGACCACCGAGCTGGCGCGGGTCAACCGCATACCCTGGGACTGGGGGCTGGAGGTTGGCTCGCTGGCAGAAGTGCACCGCAACTACTCGCCGCGCCGTGTGTGCCAGGTGGACATTGCCTCCACCTATGAACACAAGCACCAGATCCTGTCGTCCGACGACGCGGGCAAAGGTCTGATGAAAATGGCCGTCGATATCTGCAAATCCATTTTCCGCACCCTCGCCTCCGAAGGTGTGGTGTTTTCGGACGGCCTGTTCAATTCGCTGCTGGTTACCTACCTGCGGCAGGCGGAAGACGCCATCATGAAATACGAAGCGGATGCGCTCATCAACGGCCTTGATTTCGACCGCCACGAGGAAGCCAAGGCCGTGGAAACCTTCACCCGCGCCATCGGTTTGGCCGCGCAGGCCTTTACGGAAAACCCGATGGGCACGCCGCTCATTCCCAACTGGAACCGTGTTGTCTCCGCGATACCCGGCATCTTTGACATGCTGCTTGCGGCAGTGGAGGAAGACAGCAGGTGAGGTGAAAATATACAGCCGCAGAAAACGCGGCGTCAGCTTGAAATTTCTGCGGAGGGTGGTGTGTGCAACCTGGTGCGTGGGACGCACCCTACGTCGAACCATACCGGTTTAACTGATAAATATTGAATATAATCAATTAGTTATAATATTGTCGATTGGGCGGACATATGCTTCTGGCAAAGCTGGCGGATCATCGCTTCTTCGTCGGCGGGAATAATCAGCACCGGCTTGCCGCCTTTGCGTTCTAATCTGCTTGCGCCGGCCCGGTTGGCCTCAGCATCCAGTTCCAATCCAAGAAAGCCCAGCGGCGCGCAAATCTGCGCGCGGATTGCCGCCGCGTTTTCGCCGATACCGCCGCTGAAAACCAGCGCGTCGATGCCGCCGGCTTTTGCCGCCAGACTGCCGATGCCGGCGCGCACCTGGCGGCAGAAATAGCCGACCGCAAACTGTGCCTGCGCGCTGGTGCTGGCCAGCAGCTGGCTCATCTCGCTGCTTTCACCGTCCGACAGCGCCAGCAGGCCCATCTGGTGAAATACCAGGTCGCTCAACTGTGCGGCGTCAAAACGTTTGGCCAGCTCCAGCATCACGCCGGGATCGAGATCGCCGCTGCGCGTGCCCATGGTAATGCCGCCCGCCGGGGTGTAGCCCATGCTGGTGTCCACCGATTGCAGATTTTCCAGCAGGCACAGGCTGGCCCCGCTGCCGAGGTGCGCCACGACAATCTTGCCGCGCGCGGCAGCGCCCAGCAGCGCGGGCAGTTGCGCTGCGATCCATGCGTAATTGAGGCCGTGGAAGCCGAAGCGGCGCAGCCCCAGCGCCTGCGGAATGGGCAGACGTTTTGCCAGCTCGGGCAGGGTGCTGTGAAACGCGGTGTCGAAACAGGCGATCTGCGGCACGGCGAAATACCGGCTGCACAGCTCGATGCCCATCAAATTGCCCGGCAGATGCAGCGGGGCCAGGTGCACGATATTTTGCAGGCGCGCGCGTTCTGCATCATCCACCAAACGCGCGGGCTCGTTAATTTCGCCGCCGTGCACGAAACGGTGGCCGACGATGTCGGGCTTGTGTGCGGTCAGATCGCGAAACAGCTGCTCGAAGCCCGTGCGCGGATCGCGCAAGTGAGCGTAGCGGAAATCGAGGCGTGTGCCGTCGGTGGCAAACAGGCTGGCCTTGACCGAGGAGGAACCGCTGTTGATGGCGAGGATGGTTGGCATAAGTATCGGGTTATTTATCAGTCAAGTGATGGTAAAAAATGGCATGAATTATGTGTTGATCTCGTAATGCCCATAGGAACCAACCCCCTCCAACTCCCCCTTGTCAGGGGGAGAGCGCGGTCAGCTCCTCCCCTGTAAAGGGGAGGTTGGGAGGGGTTTGGTTCCATTGTCTTAATGCGGCCATACCCAGTTGTCTTCCTCAGGCAGATCAACACCGTGCTCATAAGCATAGTTGCGGCACTCAATCTGCCGGTCCAGCATTTTCTGTTTGACGTGCGCGCCTGCCACGTGCAGTTTGGGCAGGCGGTCGATCACGTCGATCACCAGACTGAAGCGGTCGATCTGATTCTGGATTGCCAGTTCCAGCGGGGTGTTGATGCTGCCTTTTTCCTTGTAGCCGCGCACATGGAAATTTTTATGGTTGTGGCGGCGGTAGGCGAGGCGGTGGATCAGCCAGGGATAGCCGTGGAAGTTGAACATCACCTGGCTGTCCAGCGTAAACAGGCTGTCGAAATCGCGGTCGCTTAAACCATGCGGGTGCTCGCTGTCCGGGCTGAGTTTGTACAGGTCGACCACGTTGATGAAACGTATCTTCAACTCGGGGAAATGCTCGCGCAGCAGCACCACGGCAGCCAGCGCTTCCTTGGTGGGAATGTCGCCCGCGCTCGCCATTACCAGATCGGGCTCGGCGCCCTCATCGTTGCTGGCCCAGTCCCAGATGCCTATGCCCTTGGTGCAATGCTTGATCGCGGCGTCCATGTCGAGATACTGTAAATGTTTCTGCTTGTCGCAAACAATGACGTTGATGTAGTTGCTGCTTTTCAGGCAATGCTCGGCAACCGACAGCAGGCAGTTCACGTCCGGCGGCAGGTAGATGCGTGTCACGCTCGGGCTTTTGTTGACCACCAGATCGAGGAAGCCGGGGTCCTGGTGGGTAAAGCCGTTGTGATCCTGCCGCCACACGGTGGAAGTGATGAGCAGGTTCAGCGACGATACCGGCGCGCGCCACGGCACTTCCTTGCACATTGCCAGCCACTTGGCATGCTGGTTGAACATCGAGTCGATCACATGCACAAAGGCTTCGTAGGTGGAGAAGAAGCCGTGGCGGCCGGTGAGCAGATAACCTTCCAGCCAGCCCTCCAGCGTGTGCTCGGACAGCATCTCCATCACGCGGCCATCGGGCGACAGCTCGCCGCCATCTGCATCCTCCGGCAGGTAATCCGCCAGCCAGGTTTTTTTGCTCACCTCATAGATGTTGTCCAGCTTGTTCGAGCTGTTTTCGTCCGGGCCGAACACGCGGAAGTTGTGCATATTGTCGCGCATGATGTCGCGCAGGAATTTGCCCAGCGGGCGAGTGTTTTCCGCCACCGTGGTGCCGGGCTTGGTCACCGCCGCCGCGTAGTCCCTGCACTCCGGAAAATGCAGGGCATTGCGCAGCAGGCCGCCGTTGGCATGGGGATTGGCGCTCATGCGGCGCTTGCCTTTGGGGGCCAGTGCTTTCAGCTCGGGCAGCAGCGTGCCGTTGGCGTCAAACAGTTCTGAAGTGTTGTAACTCTGCAGCCACTGTTCCAGTTGCGCGAAATGCTCGGGCGATTTCACGTTGGCGATTGGTACCTGATGTGCGCGCCAGAAACCTTCCACTTTTTTGCCGTCCACTTCCTTCGGGCCGGTCCAGCCCTTGGGCGAGCGCAGCACGATCATCGGCCAGCGCGGGCGCAGAGGTTTGCCGCTGCCGCGCGCTTCCTGCTGCAGGCGGCGTATCTCCAGCACGCATGCTTCCATCGCGGCAGCCATCGCCTGATGCATGGTCTCCGGGTCGCTGCCTTCAACAAAATGCGGCGTCCAGCCATAGCCCTGAAACAGCTTCTCCAGTTCCTCGTGCGAGATGCGCGCCAGTAGGGTGGGGTTGTTGATCTTGTAGCCGTTGAGATGCAGGATGGGCAGCACCGCACCATCGCGGATGGGGTTGAGGAACTTGTTGGAGTGCCATGAGGTGGCGAGCGGCGCGGTTTCTGCTTCGCCGTCACCCACCATCACCGTCACAATCAGATCGGGGTTGTCATAGGCCGCACCAAACGCATGCGACACGCTGTAGCCCAGCTCTCCACCCTCGTGGATCGAGCCCGGCGTCTCCGGCGTGCAGTGGCTGCCAATGCCGCCCGGGAATGAAAAATCCCTGAAGAATTCGCGCATGCCGTGCTCGTTCTCACTCTTGTTCGGATACACCTCGCTGTAAGTGCCTTCCAGATAAACCGGGCCCAGCACGCCGGGCGCGCCATGCCCGGGGCCGGCGAGAAAAATCGCGTTCAGATCGTATTTGTTGATCAGGCGGTTCATGTGAATATAGGCAAACGCCAACCCGGGACTGGAGCCCCAGTGGCCGAGCAAACGATTCTTGATGTGCCCGGCTTGGAGCGGCTGCTTCAGCAGCGGGTTGTCGCGCAGATAGATCATGCCCGCCGCGAGATAGTTGCAGGCGCGCCAGTAGGCGTGGGTTAGCCGAACTTCTTCGGCGGACAAGAGGGAGGGTTTCTGGGACATGGCTGGCATCCTGTGTAGTGGTGTGGTCGGTGACAGTGTACCCCGTGGTGCAATTCAAGCTGGAGATCTGTTTGTAATGAAGTTGTGCTAAGCGGGGTGATTGCAAGCGCAGCACAGGGGAAATCTTTGGTGGCTGATAAATGCCTGCTTTGCGGGGGCGGCTGGCCCGTGCCTGGCTGTAATTAATTGAATTTAAACATTTGATTATATTTAATATTTTTGCATCAGGCTCTGCCTTGAGCCGTCTTGTACGCAGACTGCGGGAGTGTTTATTGTTTTAATTTTTACACTTTTTGCCGCGCCTCTTTTCTGCTTCTTAGCCAGCGCCATACGCTGCCGCCGGCGCGCTCTTCGCCTGAGTGGAGGTAATCGAATACATTGTGGTTCTTGGCGACCCACTCGGCTTGCTGTTCGGTGCCGAAGCGTCCGCACATCAGGATGCGGTCTCCGCGCTGCAATATCGTATCGTCATCCGGCAGCAGAATTTCCGTATCGGCGCGCTTGAGCAGCAGCGCAATAAACGGCAGGCGCTCATCGCGGTTGCGCGGATTGCGGTAGAGGTCGGCAATAAGCACGGTCTTGCCCCTTGCAATGCCGCTATACAGGGCGGGTGAATCCGCGGGCGTCATGCTCATCACCCAGGTTTGCGGTACTTCTTCGCCACTGATGCCGCCGATACGGCTGACCAGCTGGTTGGCCCATTCGTTGCTATTTTTTCCTGCTGCCAGGAGAAAGTCTGCGAGCAACGGTGTTGTGGTCAGCGCAAAAATTTTGTTGGCGATGATTTTGCCGCGCTGCATCACCAGATCCAGCCTGGCCGCATTGAAAATAATATCGTTCTGGTGCTGGTTCTGCCGCGCCACCAGAAACAGGCGGCTATTCAGCTCGCGTGCGGTCATGATGATGGAAAGGTTGTTGGCATCGTTGTCCGTGCCCGCCACGATGCCCGCCGCATTTTTGATGCCTGCCGCAAGCAGTGTTTCGGCTTCGGTGCCCGAGCCGGAAATGGTGCCCTCCGGCGAGTGCGTTGCTTCAGGCGCAGCCTCGACCACGGTGACCTCAATGCCCTCGGCCAGCAGGCGTTCATGCACCGCCTTGCCGAATCTGCCGTAGCCGCACAAAATCCAGCGTCCGTGCGGCGGGAAAAGCGGCTCGCGCAGTTTTTCGTGAGGCACGGCGGTCATCCATTCAAGCAGCAGGTACATGCCCGGCGCGTGCAGGGCAAGGGCAAGGCGTCCGGCAAAAGTGTGGAAGGGATTGAGCACCTGATTGGAACCGAATGACAGCATATTCGCTTCCACCGCATGCGACTCGGCGCGCGCGATAGTCTGTAACTGGGGCCTGAGCAGGCTGGTGGAAATGGCGATATTCAGATTGACATCATCCACGTTGGTCAGGGCAATCACACCCGCGCAATTGGGGCGCATCAGGCCGGCCTTCACCAGGGTTTCCGGCTCGGCGGCACTGGCGTATAAACCCGGCACCGGCAGCGGCAGATCTTCCAGCTCCAGCGCGATGATGCGTCCGGGATCAATGTCGATCACCACCGAGCGGTATCCTTCCTCGCACAGTGCGTGTACCAGGGTGGTGCCGGTGTCACCATAGCCGCACACTATATAGAAAGGCTCGTGGATGCGTTTGACCGCGCGGCGAAAGGCGTTCTCGCGCAACACCGCCTGGAAGGCGCTGTCCTGCAACAGCGAAAGTGCGGAGCCGATGCCATAAAGCCAGGCCATTACGGTGGCGTAGATATTGACCGTGGCCCACAGTCGCTGCGCATCGGTGAAGGGGTAGGGGATCTCGCCAAAGCCGATGGTTGTGCCCATGTAGCTGACAAAATAGAAAGCATGGAAAAACCCCATGTTCCACGGATTGCCCTTGTCGTCCATGCCGGGGATCAGCACAAAACCCAGAATGGCGATGGCGTACACGCACACCAGCACAATCAGCGGCAAATGAATGCGCCGCAGCAGGATGTACACGATATTGTGCATGGCGCCTGCCCTGCCGCCTAACGGCGAACCGCGATGGTCTCGACGACCAGCAGCACAACAGAGGTGATGTTGGCGAGCAAAGCGCCGCCCGAAAGGGAGACGATGACTGCCATGATGTGCGGGGTCAGCCCGGTGTGGGTGACATGTTCCGCGACGGCCCAGACGATGGCGGCGGCAATCAGTTGCATATCGGCGACCAGACTGGTGGCGAGCAGCACCGAGCCGAGATGGGTGCGGTCGCCGAACTTCAGGATGGTGGCGATCAGGCTGACAACGATGGCCGCAAACAGTTCATACACACTGTGATGCTCCGGATTGTCGATATCGCCGAGGAAAAAGCCGAAATTCAGGGTCAGCGCCAGCACAATAAAAAACGTGAAGATAACTTTTTCCAGATTCATTTTTTTCTGCCCTTGTTATGTAAATTCGTGAGGGCAATTTTAGCGCATTAACAGGGATAGTCAGCCTCAATTTACAGAGATATTTTTACCGCTCGCACATCCGCACGATATGTACTTCCCGTATTGAGTGTGTATGTCGGCTGACAATTCGGGTGGTCTGCACATATTTATATGCGCCCAAACGCAGTCCGCGAAAATTTTATTTGCCTGGGACGGTTTATTTCTATATTATTAGAAATATGAAAATTAAAAACGCAGTGGAATCATTGTCGGCATTGGCGCAGGAGTCGCGACTCTCTATCTTTCGTCTGCTGGTGCAGGCGGGCAGGGAGGGCGTGGCTGCGGGCGTGATCGGCGAGCAACTGGGTATACCGGGTGCCACCCTGTCGTTTCATTTGAAAGAGCTGGCGAATGCGAAGCTGGTCAAGTCGCGCACGGCAGGCCGCTATGTGATTTATAGCGCCAGTTTTACCGAGATGGACAAGCTGATCGCCTATCTGACCGAAAACTGCTGTGCCGGCGATGCGGCGCAGTGCGCGCCGCGCAAATCGTGCTAGCGCGAGTGAGTTGTTAAAAAAATATTTTGCAGTGTTATTCATTAATGAGGTAGTGCAATGAAAAAATTAATCCAAAGCAGTCCGCGCGGTTTTTTACTTGTCGCCGCCATGTTGTGGTTTGGCCTGTATAAAACACTGGAACCTTTTTCGCATGTGCTGGTGAAAGCGCTGCCGCTTGAGCCCGGTAGCCATGCCTACAACTCGCTGCAGTTTTTCTTTTACGACACGCCCAAGGTGCTGCTGCTCCTGGCTGGGGTGGTGATGGTGATGGGCATGATCAACTCATACTTCACCCCTGAGCGCACGCGTGCGCTGCTGGCGGGCAGGCGCGAGGGCGTGGGCAATATCATGGCCTCGCTGCTCGGCATTGTCACGCCGTTCTGTTCCTGTTCAGCGGTGCCGCTGTTTATCGGTTTTGTGCAGGCGGGTGTGCCGCTGGGTGTGACGTTTTCCTTCCTGATCTCCGCGCCTATGGTGAACGAGATTGCGCTGACATTATTGTTTGCATTGTTTGGCTGGAAGATTGCCGCGCTGTATCTGGGTCTGGGGCTGACGATCGCCATACTCTCCGGTTACATCATCGGCCGCCTGAAGATGGAAGCGCATCTGGAAGACTGGGTGCGCAACATGCCGGCGGTCGCTGCCACGGTTGAGGGTGACACGCTGTCACTGACGGATCGCATTGATGCCGGCTTTGCTTCGGTGCGCGAGATTGTAGGCAAGGTGTGGCCTTATGTGCTGGCCGGGATTGCGATTGGTGCGGGCATCCACGGCTATGTGCCGCAAGACTTCATGGCCAGCCTGATGGGCAAGGAGGCGGGCTGGTGGTCGGTGCCGGTTTCGGTGCTGATCGGCGTGCCGATGTACACCAATGCGGCGGGGATTATTCCCATCGTCGAGGCGCTGCTGGCCAAGGGCGCGTCGCTGGGCACGGTGCTGGTCTTCATGATGAGCGTGATCGCGCTGTCGCTGCCGGAGATGGTGATCCTGCGCAAGGTGCTCAAGCTCAGGCTGATTGCGGTGTTCGTCGGCGTGGTTGCAACAGGCATCATGCTGGTGGGTTTTATCTTTAACGCGGTGGTGTGAATATTCATCAAGGAGCTGAAATGAAAAATATCAAAGTACTGGGCACCGGTTGTGCCAACTGCAAGACCACTCTGAAGCTGATCGAGGAAATGGCGCGCGAGAAGGGTGCGGAAATTCAGCTGGAGAAAATCGAAGATATCCAGGCCATCATGGGCTACGGTGTGATGTCCACGCCGGGTGTGGTGCTGGATGGCAAGGTGGTGCATGCGGGCGGTGTTCCCAGCCGCGACAAAGTTGCCGGGTGGCTGTAAGTAGCCGGCGTAGGGTGGGCAGGCTTCTTCTGCCCACCCTACAGAATTTTTTGTTACGGATTGTCCGGTTTGGAATATTAGGGAGATTTCATGAACACTACTGCTGATAACGTTTTACCACCCGCCACGCTTGCGCTGGTGTCGCTGGCCGCCTTTGTCGCCGCCAATCATCCTAAGAAGGGTTTATGCCAGCTGGAGATTCTGCGCAACCTGGCGGTGCCGCAAGCGCAAATCGATCTGGTGCTGGATATTGCGCGCCATCTGCGCGACGAAGCGGGGCAGATTATCGACAGCGAGTTCAATACGGTGTTTGCGCCGGAGGCCAATGCTGCGGTGGCGAGTGTTGCGACGGGCGGTGCCTGCTGTACGCCTACCGCGAAGGGAAACAAGTGCTGCTAGTGTGAATCAGCAAAGAAAATCCCCCTCCGCTTCGCTCCACCCCCTTTTGCAAAGTGGGTTGTGTTCCCCACTTTGCAAAAGGGGGGCTAGGGGGGATTTGTTTTTGAAATATTGTATTTTTTATAACCGTAGCTAAAAGAGAAATTGAAATGACAAAAACCGTATTGATACTTTGCACCGGAAATTCCTGCCGCAGCCAGATGGCTGAAGTGTTGATTAACCATGATCTCGGCCCCGAAGTGCGCGCGCTGTCCGCCGGTACCCGCCCGCAACCCAAGGTGGCGGATGGCGCCATCGAGGCGCTGAAACTGGGCGGCATGTCCACCGCCGGACTCTATCCAAAAGACATTGATGCCGTGATGGGCGAGTCCATCGACCTGGTGGTGACGGTGTGCGACAACGCAAAGGAATCGTGCCCGATTTTTCCGCGTCCTATTCCTTCTATCCACATGCCTTTCCACGATCCGCACGGCGAGCCGATCGAGAGTTTTATCAAGGTGCGCGACGAGATACGCGCCAGGCTGATTCCGGAATTGAAGCAGCGTCTCGGTGTGGCCTGAGCGGGAAAGTTTGCACAGGCTGCGCGCTGATTATCTGGCTGTATCAAATAGCAGGGAAATGACATGAAGCAAAAAAAATCCTATAACGTGCTGGTGCTGTGTACCGGCAATTCTGCCCGCAGCATTCTGGGCGAGGTGTTGTTCAATGTGTTTGGCAGGGGCAGGTTTGTTGCTTTTAGTGCCGGCAGCAAGCCGGCGGGCAAGGTCAATCCGTTTGCGCTGGAGTTGCTGCAACAGTCTGGTCACAGCACTGAAGGCTTGCGCAGCAAGAGCTGGGATGAGTTTGCGGCACCGGGTGCTCCCGACATCGATTTCATCTTTACCGTATGCGATAACGCCGCCGGCGAAACCTGCCCGCTGTGGCCGGGAAAGCCAGCCACAGCACACTGGGGAATACCCGATCCGGCCCATGTTGAGGGCAGCGATGAAGTGAAGCGTGCGGCTTTTAAAAGAGCCTATGAGCAACTGGCGCGCCGCATTCAGTTGTTCATGAGCTTGCCGATCGACAAATTGGACAAGCTTACACTGAAGCAGAATCTCGCCGACATCGGCAAACTCAAGGACTGAGACCATGAACCTGTTTGAGCGCTACCTGACCCTGTGGGTTTTTCTGTGCATCATCGCCGGCGTCGCGCTGGGCGAATTTTTCCCTGCGCCATTCCAGTGGCTGGGCGGCTTGCAGGTCGCGCATGTCAATCTGCCGGTGGGCCTGCTGATCTGGGTGATGATTATTCCGATGTTGCTGCGCATTGATTTTTCGTCGCTGCGCCAGGTGGGCAAGCACTGGCGAGGCATCGGTGTCACGCTGTTTGTAAACTGGGCGGTAAAGCCGTTCTCGATGGCGCTGCTGGGCTGGCTGTTTATACGCCAGGTGTTCGCACCTTACTTGCCGGCGGAGCAGCTCGACAGCTACATTGCCGGGCTGATTCTGCTGGCGGCCGCGCCGTGTACCGCAATGGTGTTTGTGTGGAGCCGGCTGGTGAATGGCGAGCCGCTGTTTACGCTGAGCCAGGTGGCGCTCAACGATGTGATCATGATTTTTGCCTTTGCGCCGCTGGTGGCGCTGCTGCTGGGCTTGTCCGCGATTGTGGTGCCGTGGGATACGCTGTTTATTTCGGTGGTGCTGTACATTGTGCTGCCGGTGCTGATCGCGCAGATCTGGCGCAAATATCTGCTCGCGCGGGGAACAGGGGCGCTGGAGCGCACGCTGCACAATTTGCATCCGCTGTCGCTGCTGGCATTGCTGATTACGCTGGTGCTGCTGTTTGCGTTGCAGGGCAAGTCCATCGTCGCGCAGCCGCTGATTATCGCTATGCTGGCGGTGCCGATCACGCTGCAGGTGTTCTTTAATTCCGGGCTGGCCTACTGGCTCAACCGCCGTGCCGGTGAGGCGCATTGCGTGGCCGGGCCGTCGGCGCTGATAGGCGCGTCCAACTTTTTCGAGCTGGCGGTGGCGGTTGCAATCAGTCTGTTTGGTTTTGAATCGGGCGCGGCGCTTGCCACGGTGGTGGGCGTGCTGATCGAGGTGCCGGTGATGCTGATGGTGGTGTCTCTGGTGAAGCGCAGCCAGGGCTGGTACGAAAAGACGTCAAGCTGACTTTAGCTTTATAATCTCTCACGATTAATGGGTTAAATTGATGTAAGTATTTGATTTTATTGAATATTTTGTATCGGAGAGCATATGAGCGAAGCAAAAAGTTTTGCCGAATGTATGAACGGCAGATTCTACGGCGTGCTGCAGTGGGCAGATCTGGATAAATTATGGGAGAAAGTTCGCGCCGAGCCCGAGGGCTGGTATGCCGCTTTGACTGGCGAAGCGCCACCCGCAAATTCCTTGACGCCAGAGGAGTTGGGTAAATTCATCACCGAGATCGACGCGCTGCTGCACAAGGAGCACCACTATGATTACTGCGGCGTAGTCTACGTGGATGAACCGGGCAAACCAAACCTCCTCAAAATTTTTGATCCCTACAATATGGGTTCCGGCTGCAGGGTGGGCGGGGAGCCGATTCCGCCACTATGGGTGTTGAGCCGCATACAGCCCACCCTGATGGCCAGCAACATTCCTTTATCCAGCAGCCGCAAGCGCTGGTGGCAAAGCCTGTTTGGCCTGAGTTCCTAAAACACGATGAGTCATTTTTTGTACAGCATACGCTGTGCTTTCAGGGGCATCGCATATGCGCTGGCCGCTGAAAGAAATTTGAAAATACAGCTGCTGGTTTTTGTGCTGGTGCTGTTGGCGGGCTGGGTACTTGAAATTGACAGAATTGAATTCTTGCTGATATTGCTTGTTTCCGCGCTGGTTTTTTCGCTGGAACTAATCAACACCGCCCTTGAGCGCCTGGCCGATAAAGTGTCGCCGCAATATGACCTGCAGATTGGTGTGATCAAGGATGTAATGGCAGGCGCAGTGCTGGTCGCCAGCCTTTTTGCCTTGCTGATGGGCTGCGTGATATTTTTTGATCCGCTCTGCAAGCTGCTGCAATTCTCATAAACCCTGTTAGCCCCGTCTATGCATCATTATCTATTTGCCATTGCCGCCATTATCGTAAGCATGACAGCAAATGCCGCTACTACTGAGAGCACCTGTTTTGGAACGGTGTCCAATGGTCATCTTAAAAATGGCGTCAAATTGCCGGGTGAGGGTAAAAATTTTACCGCTTACAGTTCGCTTGGCGTTTTACTTGGACGAACCCATGTTCATTCCAAAGTCGCGGAGATCGTTGTCGCCGCCTATGCCGCGTTAGAAAAATCGGCCTCTGAAAAAGTATTCATTTACGGCGAAACAGGATGGCCGTACGGTGGCCGAATCAGGCCGCATAAAACACACAAGAATGGTTTGTCTGTCGATTTTATGGTGCCCGTGTCTGACGGCACCGGTCAGTCTGTTTACCTGCCTGCGGGTGTGAGCAACAAGTTTGGATATAACATTGATTTCGACGCTGATGCCAAGTTTGAAGGTTACACCATCGACTTTGAGGCAATATCCGAGCATCTCTACCAGCTGCATGTTGCGGCAAAATCGCATGGTGCCGGTATCGCACTCGTTATTTTAGATCCACCGTACTTGCCAAAACTTTTCGCTACGAAGCGCGGGCAGTACTTGAAGGACAATATCCATTTTATGCAGGGTAAGGCCTGGATTCGCCATGATGAACATTATCATGTGGATTTTTCTGTACCCTGCAAGCCGAACAAAGGCTAACATTACGCTTGAACTTAACGCCGCAAAAGCGCGGCGCCCATCAGCTTGCGTTATGTGAATCTTGCCTGGAAAATCCCCCCTGGCCCCCCTTTGCTAAAGTGGGGAAATAGCTTTGCTTGAGACACAACCGTTACCCCACTTTGAAAAAGGGGGGCAGGGGGGATTTGAAAAATGTTCAGAACGACTGAAAACTCAACAATCCAGCAATAAAAATTCTGCCAAAAAAATGTCAAACCACACTCATCATTCACACCACCATGAGCACGCCGCGTTTGACCCAACGCATCGTGCCTTTGCCGTTGGTGTAACACTCAACCTGATCTTTGTCGCGGTGGAGCTGGCCTTTGGCTTCTGGGCCAACTCGCTCGCGCTGCTCGCCGATGCAGGGCATAACTTCAGCGATGTGGTCGGTCTGCTGATTGCTTGGGGCGCGCTGGCGCTGGCCAAACGCAAACCCTCGGTGCGCTTTACCTACGGCCTGCGCAGTTCAACCATCATGGCAGCCTTGGCGAACGCGATGCTGCTGCTGGTTGCCGTGGGCATTATCGTATGGGAAGGCGTGCATCGTCTGTTTGCGCCCGAACCGGTAAGCGGCAGCGTGATGATCTGGGTGGCGCTACTCGGTGTCATCATCAACATCGGCACCGCGCTGATGCTGCAGCGCGGCAGCAAAACCGACATCAATGTGCGCGGCGCCTTTCTGCACATGGTGGCCGACGCGGCGGTGTCGATGGGCGTGGTGGTGGCGGGTTTGCTGATGCTGTGGCTGGGCTGGCTGTGGCTGGATGGCGCGGTGAGTATCCTGATCGCGCTGGTTATTTTGTGGAGCACCTGGGGTTTGTTCCGCGAATCGATCAACCTGTCGCTGCAGGCCGTGCCCGCGCATGTCGATGCGGAAGCGCTGCGCGGTTATCTGGCCGGTTTGCCCGGTGTTGAAGAAGTGCACGATCTGCATATCTGGGCCATGAGTACCACCGAAATTGCGCTCACCGCGCATCTGCTGATGCCGTCTGGTCATCCCGGCGATGCGTTTCTGCATGATGTTGCCACGCAGCTGGAGAAAAATTTTCATATCGATCACCCTACGCTGCAGATAGAAATCGGCAGTGACGCAGCTTCATGCCGGCTGGCGCCGGAGGATGTGGTTTAGTTGCAGGTTTGCTGAAATATTGAGCTGTATGTGTGCGAGCAATCTTGAGGGATTCAAGGTACAAGGTGCAAGGTGCAAGGTGCAAGGTGCGAGTGAGGATTTCTCCCGCGTGCGGACTGGCAGCGCGAGTTAAATCCTAAATCCTAATTCACCTTCATCGGCAAAATAACCATCTGCTGGCCGCGCTTGTGCAGGCGGCGCTGCAGGTTGAGCGCGGTCTGGTTGTGCAGCCAGCGCACCAGAAAATTATCGTTGGCGAAGATGAGGTTGGCGGCAAAGCAGACGCTGTTGGGATATTCCTCGCTGACTTTTTGCGTCAGCTCATCCAGCGCCTGCACCGGGTCGGTGCCGTAAGCCATTTGCCAGCTGGCTTCCAGGCCCTGGCTTTCGCAGAAGCTGGCGTAGTAGCACAGGGTGTTTTCCGTTTTGAATTGCATGCTGCGGATGGTGGCGTCGCTGTCGTAGCTTTGCGTGTCCACTTCGCCCACGCTGAGGAAAACAAAGTTTTTGAAATGGTCGGGGAACAGGCGCAGCACCCACATGATGGTGTGGATGCCGACACCGCGGTTTTCGTCGACCATAAACACCGCGGTGGGTAATTCCGGATTGAGTTTCTTGGGCAGGCTGGCGCCGGGTTTGATTGATTTTGCGAAGAGTTTTTCCACCTCGCGCAGCTTGGCCTTGGTTTCGGCATAGTGCCGGTGGACAAGCAGGCACAGGCCGACCACCAGCCCGGTGATCAGCACGGTGACCCAGCCGCCCTCGCTGAATTTTTCCACCAGTGTGATGGTCAGTATGCCGAGGGCAACGGTCAGCCCCAGCAGCGACAGCGCGAGTTTGCTTTTCCAGGTGCGTATGCTGCGGCGGTCGCGCCACCAGTGTACCGAGAGTCCCAGCAGGGAAAGGGTGAAGGTGAGAAACACGTTAATGCTGTAGAGCACTACCAGCAGGGCAACCGAGCCGTGGCTCCAGAACATAATCAGCAGCGCGGCTACACCCATCAGGATAATGCCGTTCTGGGTGACCATGCGCGAGGATAATTGGCGAAACTGGCGCGGAACCCATGAATCAGCCGCCATGTGCGCCATTACCGCAGGGCCGCCCAGAAAGCCGGTGTTTGCGGCTATCATCAGCAGGCAGGCTTCAAGTACCAGCACCAGCGCCAGTGTGCTGAAGCTGAGCCACTCGGGAAATTCCAGTGTGCCGATGATGGCCTGAAAGGTGACGGCATTCAGTGTCAGCCCGTCGACATGGTTTGCATCCCACAGCAGGTACAGCACGATAATGCCGCCGGCGGTGAAAGCGAGCGAGAAGGCCATGAACAGCATCGCAAGTTTGCCGGTGCGGACACGCGGTTCGGCCAGCATGTTGACGTTGTTTGAGACAGCCTCGATACCGGTATAGGTGCCGCCGCCAAGCGAATAGGCGCGCAGAAATAGCGATGCGACAAAGATCCAGCCGGTTTGTTGTGCCAGTGTTGTGGTTTCGTTCAGGGTGTCGGGGATGAGTGCGGGCAAGCCTTCGGCATGCGCAAAAATGCCGTAACCGATCAGCGCGGCGTGGGTAATGAAGAAGCCGGCAACCACAGGCAGCAGAAAGGCGATGGATTCTTTCATGCCGCGCAGGTTGAGCAGTATGAGCATCACCAGCAGTGCCACGGCGCTGATGAATTTGTAGTGCTGCATGGCATAGGGAAACAGGCTGAAAAGGGCATCTACGCCAGCCGCCACCGATATTGTTATGGTCAGCACATAGTCAATGATCAGTGCCGCACCCGATACCAGGCCTGCATGTTTGCCGAGCAGGTTGGTGGCAACCTTGTAGCCGCCCCCACCCGAGGGAAACAGTTCGATTACCTGGTTGTAGGCCAGGGCGATGATAAAGACGGTCAGCGCGGTTGCGAGCGCCAGATACAGCCCCAGTTGGGTGTGTTCGCCCAGCGCCAGGAATCCCACTTCGGGACCGTAGTTGATGGAGGAGAGGCCGTCCGCACCCAGGCTGATCCATGCCAGAAAGGCAAGCATTACCATGCCATGCCGCTTTGCCGGATTAGGCGTGTCCGGCCCTGGAGATTCTGGAGGCTTGCCGGGCAAGCTTTTGCGTAGAAGGTTTAACAAGGTAGGTGAGCCGAGTCTGTTGGTTGGGGTTGTGTGCTAATTATTTTACAGGCCGGCATTATCAACCTAAAAATCCCGATTCGCCACTGGGAATGTGGCAGGGAGCGGATTCAAATTCAATTTTTGGCTGTGCCTGCATCCCGCGGAACGTTGCGGGGGTGTGGCTGGGTGTAGTAGCGAACATATAAGTTGACGTGAATCCGCTATGATGGATTTTTCAGCACGAAATCAGGATTATCCATTAAACTTCAGGGCATTCAAATTATCAGACATGATATTCAGGGAATGCCTTATTTAGTCCTCATCCCCGCGAAGGCAGGGATCCAGTGCCTTGAATTTACTGGGTTACCACCTTCACCCGCAAGGAGTACGCTGTGGTTGTAAGGAGCTAAAGCCCCGACAACTCACTCTGCGCGGTAACGACAAAATGGACTTTATCAGAGCTACCTTGGACTGTATTTGTGTTGCAGCTTATGAAGGTTTTTCGGGAGAGATGACAATGTCCGTCATCGTAGAGCAATAATGCCGTATTAACCGGTATGCTGGTATAACCTGTAGTTGCTTGTTTCAATTTCTGGCCGGGTATTCTATTGATCTGTCGTTTTTACACTGCAATTAGGACAGTCTTGATTGCAGCTTTCTTGCTGTCTTTTTCCTGCGCTTATGCGGGTACGCTTAATCTTACGTTGGTGTTGAGTGAGAGCGGTGGCGCATATCTGGAATATAGCAAGGCACTCGATGCGCAACTTAAAGGTAGCGACGTTAAACTTCGCGTGATCGGGGTTGGCACGCCGCTGCCGGAATCAGATCTTGTGATTGCTGCGGGTATGAATGCTGCTTTGTCGCTGGCGCGGGCAAGGCCGGCGGCGATGCTCGCCGTGCTGGTCCCCGCGGAAGGGTACCGCAAGCTGCAGAATGAGTTTGTTTCTCCGGCGAATAATGCTGCCGGAATGCTCTCCGCTATCTACCTTGATCAGCCTTTCAGGCGTCAATTCGAGCTGATTGCAACAGTGCTGCCGGATACAAAATCAGTCGGTGTGCTTTACTCGACCCCGCCCAGGGAGTTAAGCAGCTTGCGCGTGCTGGCGAAAGCGCGCAACTTGGAGCTGAAGGAACGCTCCACTGCTTCGGCAAACAGCCTGCACGCTGCATTGCAGGAAATACTGCTGGGCAGCGATGTGCTGCTTGCGTTGCCTGACGCGGAAATCTATAACACTTCAACAATACGCAATGTGCTGCTGGCTACCTATAGAAGCAAGGTTCCGCTGGTTGGCTTTTCTGCCGCCTATGTCAAGGCGGGTGCCTTGTGTGCGGTGTACAGCACGCCTGCACAGATAGCCGCGCAATCTGCCGCGATCATCCGCGAGTTTTCTGTGAGCCGTTTGCTGCCATCCGCGCAATATGCAAAAGATTTTGAAGTGTCAGTCAATGAGCAGGTGGCTCGTTCGCTGGGTTTGAATATCAAGAGCGCCATCCAGGTGCGCAGTGAAATGGGAGTGGCACCATGAAGCGACACGGAATCGAACGGCAAACCCTGCTGGCGGCATTGATCCCCATACTGGTGATGGCGATATTGCTGGAAAGCTATTTTATTTTCACGCATTTCGCCGATCTCGATCGCGGGCTGCTTGAGCGCTCGCAGTTGCTGTCGCGCCAGCTGGCATCGTCCAGCGAATATGCGGTATTTTCCGGTAATGCTACCCTGTTGAAACAGAATGTTGATGCTGCGTTGTCATTTGAGGATGTGCGTTCTGTCATTGTGTTTGACAGTCAGTTCGTGCCGATATTGGAAGCCGGGCACGGATTGAAGCGATCTGCAGAAAAGATTGCTTCTGACACGGAGGCCGTGTATCAGGACAGTGCCATGCTGCAATTGTACGAGCCTATCATGGCTACCCAGATCAATCTGGATGGGATGAGTGCAGCGCCTGCTGCGAGCAACAGGCTGGGTGCCGTGCTGATTGAAATCAGCAAGCAACGCCTGAATCACCAAAAAAATGAATATCTGTTATTCAGTATGCTGTTTACCTTGATGGTCTTTGCAGTGGCCATGGTTCTTGCTTTAAAAACCGCCCGCGGTATCACCAGGCCCATTCTGCAAATGCATCAGAAGATAAGCCGCATAGGCGAGGGCGACCTGGACGCCGGCAAGTCCCCGCAATACAACATTAACGAATTAAACGAGCTGGCCAGAGGCATCGACGAGATGGCGACACAATTGTTGCGCGACCGTGGAATGCTGGAAAACCGGATTGTTGAAGCCACCGACGGTTTGCGCGAGAAAAAAGTAGAAATCGAACAGGCGCAGTATGAAAAGGAAAAGCTGAATGAAAATCTGGCTGCCGCGCTGAGTGAGCTGCAGGCCATCATGGAGGCCAATCCGGATATTCTGTATGTATATAACACCAAGGGTGAGCTCATACAGTGGAACTCGAGTTTTGAGAAATTCTGCGGGCTCACACCCGGACAAATGATGGGCAGGCATGTGACCGAATTTATCGCCAGCGCGGACAGGCAGGTCGCCGTAAAAGGCGTGGCCGATGTCTTCAAAAACGGATCGGCTACCGTGGAGGTGCATTTTGTCAGGCACGATGGCGTGCTGGTGCCTTATCTGTGCAACGGCGTCGTACTTAAAAATTTGAGCGGTGAAGTCATCGGTTTTACCGGCACCGGCAGGGATGTCAGCGAACGCAAGATTGCAGCGGAGCATATTCATCATCTGGCGCATTACGATATCCTGACCGACCTGCCCAACCGCTCGCTGCTGTCTGACCGTCTGCACCAGGCGATTATGGCAAGCAAGCGGGAAAATTCGCACCTGGCCCTGATGTTCCTCGATCTGGATATGTTCAAGTATATCAATGACAATCTGGGCCATGATATGGGTGACCTGCTGCTGAAGGAGGCAGCGAACCGCATCCTCGGCTGCTTGCGTGAATCAGATACGGCCGCCCGCATAGGCGGCGACGAATTTGTGGTGCTGCTGCCTTCGGTTGAATCGGTGCAGAAGGCAATGGCGGTTGCCGAGAAGATACGCGAGGCCATCGACCTGCCATTTGAGATAGCCGGACACAGTCTGAATATCTCATCCAGTATTGGTGTTGCGGTCTATCCTGACCACGGCAGCGACGAGAAAACTCTGCTCAAGAATGCCGATACGGCCATGTATCTCGCCAAGCGCAACGGACGCAACACGGTGGTGCTGTTTTCGTCCTGATGTCAGGCAATCTGTCGGCCAGACATCTATATAGAAGCGCAGATTTCTGCGCCATAGTCCTTATTGATATTTCATCGTTTATCCGAGAATCCGTTCGCATTGAGCTTGTCGAAATGTGAATGGATTGTTGTGCTTCGACAGGCTCAGCACGAACGGTTGTAGATTTCAATTCGTGCCGGATCAATAATCAGAAACTGCGCACCTGCAAGTTGATCACAGTCCGCTAAGCACCTTGATATGTGCCGTCGCGCTGCGCCCCAGTGCGTGCAGCGCATACCCGCCTTCCAGCGTGGACACAATGCGGCCATTGGCATGCCGCAATGCGAGCTCCTTCAATACTTCGGTCACCCAGGCATAATCGGCTTCGCGCAATGCCAGCCCGCCCATGTCATCTTCACGGTGCGCATCGAAGCCCGCCGAGATCAATAACAGTTGCGGCTGAAAATGCTCCAGTGCAGGCAGCCATTGTTCGCTTACGGCGGCGCGAAATTCCGCGCCGCTGGCACCCGCAGCCAGCGGCACGTTGATGATGTGCTCGTTGGCGCTAGTGGTACCCGCGTAGGGATAATACGGATGGCGAAAAGTGGAGCACAGCATCACGCGATTGTCTGCATTAAAAATTTCGTCGGTGCCGTTGCCGTGATGCACATCAAAGTCGGCAATTGCCACGCGCTGCAAGCCGTAGTGTGCCAGCGCATGCGCGGCAGCCACCGCGACATTGTTGAAGATACAAAAGCCCGACGCGCTGTTGCGCCCGGCATGGTGGCCGGGCGGGCGTATATTGCAGAACGCATTTTCCGCCTCGCCTGTCATCACCAGATCAACCGCTTTAATGCTTGCGCCTGCCGCATGCAGTGAGGCTTCCAGGCTGTGGGGATTCATCGCGGTATCGGGATCGAGATAAACCAGGCCCTTCTCTGGCGCCTGCCTGAAGATGGATTCGATATAGTCGCTTGAGTGCACGCGCGCCAGTTGCTCCCTGCTGGCGGCAGGCGCTTCGTAATGGAAAAGAAAGGGCAGCAGGCCGGAAGCGATGAGCTGGTCTTCAATCGCCTGCACGCGCGCGGCACATTCGGGATGCCCTGCGCCCATATCGTGTTTGAGCGAGGAGGGGTGGGTCAGGTACGCGGTTTTCATCTGCGCTGGGCCTTTCTGGCTTTAATCAGGCTTAAGTCTGTATTTAATAAGTATTTGATTTTATTTAATATTTTAACATAATCGTAGGGTGGGCAAAGGCCGCAGGCTGTGCCCACGGAAGTTGCGTGGGCAGATGAAACATGCCCACCCTACGTCCATTGTTTAACGCTAAGGTTAAGCGGGTGTATTTCTACAGCTCCTTGACGACACGTTTGATCGTTGCATCTTCCGCGCTGTCTTCCATGCCGAATCCCAGTCTGGTCATCAGTTTCAGCATGTTCGCATTGCTTTTCAATACTTCGCCCGACATGGTTTTAAGACCCTTGGCGCGCGCGGCGTCCATCAGCGCGATCATCAGTTTCTGGCCCAGTCCCTTGCCCTGCATGGTGTCGGCAATCACCAGTGCGAATTCGCAGCTGTCGCCATCCGGATTGATCGCAAAGCGCGCGACACCCAGTTCGATTTCTTTTTCCTGCTCAAAAGTCACCACGATCAGCGCCATTTCGCGGCTGTAATCAATTTGTGTAAAGCGTACCAGCATCGCCGGGGTCAGTTCCTGCACGCTGAACATAAAGCGGAAGTAGCGCGACTCTTCCGATAGCCCGCGCACGAAAGCCTGCTCTATTTCCGCGTCCTCCGGGCGTATCGGGCGTATCGTGATACTGCTGCCGTCGGCCAGTTGCCAGTGGCTGATCAGATGCGTGGGGTAGGGGTAGATCGCCATGTGCGCATAGCGGTCGGCGCTGGGCTGGCGCAGCGCCACCACCACGCGCGCGTCGGCGGCCAGTGCGCCGTGCTCGTCGACGATCAGCGGGTTGATATCCATTTCCAGCAGTGCGGGCAGTTCGCACACCATCTCCGACACGCGCAACAGCACGCTTTCCAGCGCCGCCAGATCGGCCGGCGGCATATGGCGGAAAGCGCCCAGCATCTTGGCGACATGGGTGCCCTGGATCAGGTCATTCACCAGAAAAGTATTGAGCGGGGGCAGCGCCACCGCGCGGTCGCCCATCACCTCCACCATGGTGCCGCCGGCGCCGAAGGTGATCACCGGGCCGAATACCGCATCCGTAGTGACGCCCACCATCAGCTCGCGCCCGTTCGGCTTCACCACCATGGGCTCGATCGACACGCCGTCCATCTGCGCATCGGGGCGGTTGCGCTTGATGTTGTCGAAAATCTCGTGGTACGCCGCTGTCACCGCCTGCGCGTTGGCCAGATTGAGCAGCACGCCGCCCGCATCGGTCTTGTGCGTGATGTCGCGCGAGTTAACCTTCATTGCCACCGGGAAGCCCAGCTGCTGGGCGATCAGCAGCGCCTCGTTGGGCGAGTGCGCGATCATGGTTTGCGCCACCGGAATATGGAAGGCCGACAGCAGCGCTTTCGATTCCATTTCGCTCAGCACCTTGCGCCTGTCCTGCAATGCGCCATCGATGATCATGCGCGCACTTTCCACATCCGGCTCCAGATGGTGCGACAGCGGCCCCGGCATCTGCATCAGCAGTTTCTGGTTGCGATAGTAGGAAGCCAGATAGGAGAACACTTCCACCGCCGGTTCGGGCGTGCGGAAATTGGGTTTTCTGGCCAGGTTAAACGCGCTGCGCGACTCCGCCACCTGCGACTCACCCATCCAGCAGGTCAGCAGCGGTTTGCTGTATTGCTGCGAAATGTCGATCATCGCATTGGCCACTTCCAGCGGTTTGGTCATGGCTTGCGGCGTGAGTATGGTCAGCACACCGTCCACATTGGCGTCTTCCAGACAGGCGCGCACCGCGCTCTGGTAACGGTCGACTTGCGCATCGCCGATCACATCCACCGGGTTGGCATGCGACCAGTGCGGCGGCAGTGCCTGATTTAATTTTTCCATGGTGGCGTCCGACAGCGTAGCCATTTCCAGTCCCAGGTCTATCGCATGGTCGGTGGCCATCACGCCCGGGCCGCCGCCGTTGGTGACAATCGCAAGCCGCTTGCCGCTGGGATGAAAGCCGCAGGACAGCGCTTTGGCGGCTGAAAATAATTGCGTGATGCTCTGTACCCTCACCACCCCGGCACGCCGCACCGCGGCATCAAATGCATCATCTGACCCCACCAGTGAGGCGGTATGCGACATCGCGGCTTTGGAGCCCGCCGCATGCCGCCCCACCTTGACCAGTATCACCGGCTTGATGCGCGCGGCTGCGCGCAGCGAGCTCATGAAGCTGCGCGCGTTGCGGATGCCTTCTATGTACAGCAGGATGCTCTGCGTCTGCTGGTCGGACACCAGATAGTCGAGGATCTCGCCGAAGTCCACATCGGCGGAAGAACCCATCGACACCACGCTGGAAAAGCCCACATCATTGGTCTGTGCCCAGTCCAGGATCGCGGTGCACAGCGCGCCGGACTGCGACACAAAAGCGAGCCTGCCGCTGTTTGCGCCGCCCTTGTTAAAAGTGGCATTGAGGCCGATTTCCGGGCGCATGATGCCGAGGCAGTTGGGCCCCAGCAGGCGTATGCCGTAGCGCCGTGCATTCTCCAGCACCGCGTGTTCCAGCGCCTGGCCGGTAGTGCCCGCTTCGGCAAAGCCCGCGGTAATAATAACCGCAGCCTTGACCCCGTGCTTGCCGCAGTCTTCGATGATGTCCGGCACGGTTTGCGGCGGCGTGGCGATCACCGCCAGTTCCACCGTGTCGCTGATCTGAAACAGCGAGGCGTAGGCCTTGTGCCCCTGCACTTCTGCCAGCTTGGGATTGATGGGAAACAATGCACCCTGATAGCCGCTGTCAAGCATATTGCTGAACACGATCTGCCCGATAGAATCCACGCGTTCGCTGGCGCCAAACACGGCGACAGAGCCGGGTGCGAAGAGTGGCTTAAGATAATGCTGACCCATATTTTTGAGACCGTTGTTAAGAGGAGTGAGTAAATTGCAGCTGTTAGTTCAGTATGTTGTACTGCAAACCTGTTTATCAAGACTGATGTAGCTCCTCTGCGAGGTGAATAGCGCTCCTGCATTATGCGAGTTTCTACTGGACTTTACTTAATTCATTACGCTAAAAATCCCCCCCTGGCCCCCCTTTCTCAAAGTGGGGTAACGACTCAATTTGGATCGAAGCAGGTTCCCCACTTTAGCCAGAGGCAGCGTCGTTGCGAAGCAACGGGGACACAACGGCGTGCCCCTTGCGGGTGAAAGGGGGCCGGGGGGGATTTGAATGCTATGGAACATAAAATTGTCGATAATGTAACAAAGCATAAACTAAAATTTTGTCATGCATTATGTAAGCATCACTAATTCAGGCTGCTAGGATTTAAACGTGAAATCCTTTGCCGCATGCAACTGCCAGTTGCCATGCCCGGTGAGTTCCAGCACGTGATGATGATATTTCAGCACCGTTTCGCGATGGCTGATGCTGACCAGCGTTGTGGCGGTCTCCATCAGTTGCCGGTAAAGGCTGTCTTCGTTTTCAGTATCGAGCGCGCTGGTGGCTTCGTCCAGCATCACGTAACGCGGCTGCGAGAGCAACACTCTGGCCATGGCCAGCCGCTGCTGCTCTCCCACCGACAGTACTTTTCCCCAGTCCAGATCCGCATTCAGGCCGCCTAGTCTTTCCGCCAGATGCGGCAGATTAACGCTGTCCAGCAGACGGTAGAGCTCATCATCTGACACTTTTCTGTCTTTGCCGTGGTCCTCCTTTTTTGCAGCACCAGACACGATAGTATTTGATCCTATGGCATTTGGCACGATGGTATGCGGGCCGATGGTGTTCGGATAGAGCAACTGGCTGCGCAGATTGCCCAGGATCATGTAAGGATGCTGCGGCAAAAACAGCATATCCTCCACACTTGGGCGCACGATAATACCGCTGCCCGAATCCCACAAGCCCGCGAGCGCACGCAACAATGAGCTTTTCCCCTCGCCACTGGCACCCACGATGAGCAAACTTTCTCCCGCTTTGATTTCCAGCGTCAGGTTGGTAATCAGCGTTCGTTTGTAGTCAGGCGTTTGCAGCGTAAGGTTTTCCAGGGACAGACGCGAATCCTGCACGGAATGTATGACCGCATTTTTTTTCTGGCGGGCGGAAGGTTTGCCGGACACCTGCACGTTCAATGATTTCGAAAAGGTGCTCAGGCGGTCGATGCCGGCAAAAAATCTGCTGAGGCTTTCGAAATTATCCACAATCACGGCAAGCGCACTTAATATGGCGGCAAAGGCACCGGCCGCCTGAATGGCGCGGCCCACTTCAAGCTCGCCTGAAAGCACCTGGGAGGCAATGATTGCACTGGGCAGGATGATGGTCAGAAAGCTGTAGGCATACTGAAACAAGTTCAGATTGAGTTGCCATTTGATCAGCTTGCAATAATTCAGAAAGGCTTCGTGAAAGCGCTTTTTGACATGCGCCGACTCCTGCTCTTCGCCGCGGTACAAGGCTATTGATTCTGCATTTTCGCGGATACGAATCAGGCTGAAGCGAAAATCGGCCTCGCGTTTTAGCTGGTAGAAATTAAGGCCGATCAAAACCTTGCCAAAAAACACCAGCGTAATCACGGTGCCGGCGATGGCATAAATAATCAGGAAAAACACCAGCGACTTCGAAATCGTCCACAGCACGCTGCTGAAAGCAACGAGTTGCAGTATCTCACCAATTATAATCAGGAAAAAATACAGCGACCGCTGGGTGAAGGTGTTGATATCCTCCGCAATGCGCTGGTCAGGGTTGTCTATCTCGGCATTTGAAACCAGTTTGTAATAGGCGCGGTTGCTGAAATAATTATCCAGGTACTTGTGCGTGATCCATTGTCGCCAGTTAACCGCAAGCTTGTCCCTCACATAGTAGTAGAAAGCATAAATCGGCACGGCCACGATTAAAATAAAGAGGCAATATTTGATGGCATACCAGAATCTGTCTGCGTCCTTTGCTGCCAATGCTGAGGTAAATTCGCCTGTTTGTTCGTTGAGCAGCACGTTGAACTCAGTCTGGCCCAGCAACAATATCCCCAGCAGAACCAGCATCCCCCGCGCTTTCCATTTGTCATCCGAGAACCAGTAAGGTCTGGCAATTTCCCAGAATTGCTTCCACAGGTGGCGGTTAAATTTGTTCATTTGGCTTGCAGAGGGAGGGTGAGTGATTTTATTTTGCGGCAGACAGGGCGCGGTAAACGGCAGGTTGCATTTTTGCCAGATGCATTTCCTTTACCAGCGCTTCGGCATTTTCCTCTATAAGTTCACAGGCCTGCTTCAGTGTAATCTTGTTGGTTGCGGCTATATCACTCATGTCCTGGACGATCATTTTGCGCAGTTGTGGCTTGATAATTGTATAAATTTTGCTTTCATCTTCAGCCATGCGGGCATAGATAGTTTTCGCGCTGGCATATTCGCTCGCATGAATTTTTTCAAACGCACCAACGAATGACTGAATGCCGGTACCGTGCTCATCACAAAACTCGGGACGTTCACGCACATTGATAAAGTAAAATCCCCAGAAAAAGTTGGCGGCCCTGGCTGCGCGCTTTTGCTCATCGGGTTCTGCCGCGAGCTTATTGGAGGTTTGTTCAATCGCTTCGCGTTGCATGGCTTCAGATACAGGTATGTCCGTATGCTTCCGGGTCGCGTCTGCCTGCAGCTGGGTGAGAGACTGTTCCACCTTGTCGGCGGCCTGATAATCGCGAAACGCCTGTATGCCGTATTTCACAGCAACAAATGCAATGCCGAACGCGGCAACAGCCAGTATTTTTCTTGCAATTCCGCTCTTCATGATGAACACCTCTTGTGGTTAACTGACGACGTTTTAATCCTTCATACACCGCATTGTGACGTGAAACAAATGAAATTGCCTGACTGAATGTCAGCCGCCTGTGAAACAGAATGAATATGCAGCTTGCGGAAGCGGCTCGAAATGCCGAAGTGTGCGGGTGGCGGGTATTTAAAACTCCAATAGCTTAAGGTCGAACAGGCGCTCGACCAGCCATACCGAGGCCAGTAGTATGATCAGTATGGAGCCGGCAAACAGCACTGCGCGGCGGTAGAACAGCGTGTTGCGCAAATAATAGGCGAACGGCAGGAAGATGCCGACGATGGCGAGCTGGCCGCCTTCGACGCCGAGGTTGAAGCCCAGCAATGCCAGCAGCAGCGCATCTTGCGGCAGGCCGAGGTCGGCCAGCACGCTGGCGAAGCCGAAACCGTGGATGAGGCCGAAGGCGAAGGCGACCATCCAGCGTCGCCCTTCGATGATGGGGAAGATATTGTTCAGCGCAGATAGCACGACGGAGGCGGCAATGGCCGACTCCACCAGGCGTGAAGGCAGGGTCACGACGCCCAGGGTGGCCAGGGTCAGGGTGATGGAATGGGCCAGGGTGAAGGCGGTGACGATCTTGAGTACATCGATCAATGCCGGGCGCAAGCCGGGCACGGCCAGCCAGTGCTTCTTGCTGCGGTACAGCACGGCGGGCAGCAACAGTGACAGTAAAAACAGGATGTGATCAAAGCCTACCCAGATATGCCACACGCCTTCTGCCGCGTAGTCGAAAAATTGGCGCAGCAGGGTGGTTTCTGCCAGTCTGAAATGTTGAACCGCTTTGTCCGGGCTGAAGATGGCGGTGGTAGTTGTGCCTTTGTGTTCCAGGCGCAGCAGTCCTTTGTGTTGTGGATCTACATCAAACAGCAGGCTGTAATTCAAGTCCACCGCAGTGAACGGTTTGCTGCACTCGGCGGTAAATTTCAGCACGGCATAGGCACCGTCGCTGTGTTTATCCACCATATGTTCTGTGGCTAGGCGGGGGCAGGAAGCACCTTCCGCCTGCAGCTTGAGACGCGGCAGCGCATACGCGGCGATGGCAGCATGGCGCGCACGCAACTCGCCCCAACTGATTTCTCCGTTGCCGTCACCGTCCAGGCCGATGGCGAAATCCAGGTCGCGTAATGCAATGTCCCATTGTCCCTGCACCGTTGCACCCTCAATTTTCAGGATCAGATAGCTGTCGCTGGGTTTGTGCGCGTGTGCTGTGCCAGCCAGGGTCAGCAATAAGAGGGTGATGAGTAATCTTGTAGATTTGAATCCGGTAGTGAGTCGGGTTGCTTTTATGCAGGGTGCGCCGCGTACCCTGCTTTGGGTCGTTTCAAGAAATTGGGTAACAGAGCTTATAAGGATCACTATTGAATCTCCTTGATGGTTTTTACCAGCCGCTGCAAATGCCGGTCCTCGATGCGTGACTGGGTGTACCACGCCAGTGCCGGTTGTGCCGCGGCCTTATCTTTGGCTGCCAGCGCTGCTTCCAGCAGCATGCGCGCATCGCCGGGTTCGTGCTGGTCCTGCCAGTTTTCCTGTGCGAGTCTGAGCGACTCTTTGGCATTGTTAAGAAAATATAAATAAAAACGTGCTTCATCCTGTATGTGCAGTTTGTCGCCGCGCAGGCGGGCCGCGTCAAAACGGCTGCGGATGACTTCCTGATGTTCGGCAGCCTTGGGCGCCTTCAGCGCTTTTTCGGCCAGTGCCAGACGCATCAGCAGCACATCGGAGCGTTCCTTGTACCTGAGCAGTTCAATGACTTCCTGGTACCGGTTTTCATCATGCAGGAACTCTGCATACACCGCCAGCAAATAGGCATCGGCAATGTCCAGCCTGAGCGCTGCCCTGAAGTAGGTATCTGCTTCCTGTGGATATCCCAGTCTGTTGCTGATTTCTGCCAGCCGGGTGAGTACCCATAATTTTTCTGCGGCTGGCGCGGCAGGGGAGGACATGTATGTCTTGCTCAGCGTGCGGTAAGCCTGTTCCGCTTGTCCTGAGAGGCTGTTCACGGTGGCAAGGCAGGCTGTGACGATCAGCTTGCTGGCCAGGCCGTGCAGTTGTTCGCAATTCTCTCTGGCCGTTGCATACTCGGCTTGCACCATGTGGATGGCTGCAAGCAGCGACCAGGCGGGGCCGTGGCGGGGTTGCAGCCGGGTGGCAAGCTTGAGGTCTGCCAGTGCGCTGTCGAAGTTATGCGTGTACTGGCGCAGGGCCGCGCGCTGTACCAGTACTGCAACCGGCGGCTCGGTCATATCCCACCACGGGGCCAGCGCGGCCTGCGCATAGCCGATATAGCGCGGGTCGCCATCGGCCAAAGCAAGCTGGTAATAGCGCTGCGCCAGAGTCACGGCCTTGTCCAGATTTTGCGGGTTTTCGGATAATTCCGCACGCAAACGGCGCAGTTCACGGGTGACGGGGTCATTTGCCTTGAAAGGCAGTTGTTCCAGTACTTCGGCATCGGAGGCAGGGATATAAGGTGCGGAGGAAACGTGAGCGCTGCAAAGCAGCAGGCAGGGCAAGAACAGCAGGGCAGGCGATTTCAGATGCATGCGAATGGTTGAACAATATGAATGGCACGGGTTAAACCCAGATTTTCCATTAACCTTCTACTGTGGCCGGTCAATAGGCTGAATCTGCGCGACAAAAACCAAAAAATGTTTGTCAACGTAGAGTGACTACGCCTTCCGCACATTTTTTGGTTTTTCTCACACATCTTCAACCTCTTGATCGCCCTCGCTACGAACGCTAATGGAAAGTCTGGGTTAAATGCATTTTATAGGAAGTATGCGGCGGTGACAGGTCTTTGATAAAGCTGCAATCGGTGGTTGAGTCCGCTGATTTTTTCAGGTTCGGATAAAGTCAGGGACTGGTGCGCTGACGTGGACGCCGGCGCTCCCGTAAAATACATTATTTCCTGCCACAGCGAACAGCTGCCTGGACTTGGGGATTGAACCCTGATTTTTTATGGATTGCAAACTGGTTCAGACTAAGCAGGGAAGTAGTGGATAAATCAGTGCTTATCCAATTTACGCCATGCTGCGCTTGCTGTTATGATGAACTTTCAACTTGATGCAATCGTGCAGGACTTAATTTGAGGGAAAGTCGATGGTATGGCGGGAAAACTGATTGGTCGTTTTGAGGTCATCAAGGAGCTGGGTCGCGGCGCGCAGGGTGTGGTTTATCTGGCTCGCGATCCGCGTCTGGACCGCCAGGTTGCGATCAAGACATTGCGCACCAGCAGCGTTGCGCAAAGCGACGGGCTGTTGCGCGAAGCGAAAACCGTCAGCAATCTGCAGCATCCCAATATTATTCCGCTGTATGACCTCGGTTCGGACGAGGGGTCGCCGTATCTGGTTTACGCCTTTATCGACGGCGAAACGGTGGCGCAGGTACTGAAGCGCACGGGGCCGCTGTCAATGGCTGCCGCTGCGCGCATTCTGGCCGATGTGCTGGAGGCGCTTGCCAGCGCCCACAGCCAGGGGATTATGCATCTCGACATCAAGCCTGCCAATGTGATGATATCTTCGGGCGGCCAGCATCTGGTAATGGATTTCGGTATTGCGCGCACCATTTCCCAGTTGCCGGATGCGTCGGGCGGCATCACCGGCACGCCGCAATACATGGCCCCGGAAACGATCTCGGCCAAGGGTGCGGAATTCCGTTCGGATATTTTTTCAGCCGGTGTGATGCTGTATGAAATGGTGACAGGCGCGCCGGTGGTTGAAGGCGGCAATGCGTTCCAGATTCTGAACCGCAATGCGCACGAAAAAGCGGATGCGCCTTCCAGCCGCAATATCAAGGTGGATGAAAAGCTGGAGTGGATTATCCTGAAGGCGATCGCCAAAAAACCCGAAGAGCGCTTCCCCACCGCGCAGGCCATGCGCCAGGCCTTGCTGACCTATCTCGATTCTTCCAAGGGTACGGAGATTGATGCGCCCGATGCGGATTTCTCCAGCACGCTGAGATTTTTGTTGCGCCGCATGCGCAGCAAAAGTGACTTTCCCGCGCTGTCCGGCATCATCCACGAAATCAATAAAATCGTTTCCTCGGAATCGGAGGGCTCCAGCAAGCTGGCGCAAGCCATTCTGCAGGATTTTTCGCTGACCAATAAACTGCTGAAGCTGGTGAATACCGTGTCGTATTCGCAGTTCGGCGGGCAGATCAATACCATTTCCAAGGCGGTTTCCATACTTGGCTTCGAGAGTGTGCGAAATATTGCCATGTCTTTGATTTTAATGGATTTTATTCAAAACAAATCGCAAGCGCAGGACCTCAAGGACGATGTGATCTCCTCCTTCTTTTCGGGCATCGTTGCGGTGCAGCTTTCCGAGGGGGCGAGTGCGCAGGAGGTTGAGGAAACAATGATTTGCGCGATGTTCCTTAATCTGGGCAGGATGATTGCAAAATTTTACTTTTTTGAAGAAAGCGAAGAAATCACCCGCATGATGGAAGACAAGGGCGTGGACGAAGACCACGCGGCGATGAAAGTGCTGGGGGTTTCCTATAACGAGCTGGGTATCGGTATTGCGAAGACCTGGAACTTTCCCGACCGTCTGATCGCCGGCATGCAGAAAATCAAGGGCAGCAAGGTCGCCATGCCCGCCGGCGATATCGGGCGCATGAGTGTCACGGTCAATATGGCAAACGAACTGTGTTCAATTGCGACCGTCAGCGACCCCAAGGGCAAAAAAGACGCAATGAATAAAATTCGTGAGCGCTATTCCGATGTTGTTGATGCCTCGGAAGAGCGGCTTTCTGCGTCGCTGGAAAAGGGTTTGCAGGATCTGTCATTACGCTCGCAGGTATTGGGGATTGATACCTCGAAAAGCGTCTCACTTAAAAACTTGCGCAGCTGGCTGGACCATGTGGTTGAAAACAAGCAGGCCGGCAAGAAAGAGCAGGCCGGTGCAAACGGTCCTATATCAGAAGATCTGTCCATCGACGCTCAGACGCTGGTGAACGCGGAGGTTGAGGTAAAGGTTGATCCGGAAGCGACGCTCAGTAACGGCATTCAGGATGTGACCAATACGCTGGTGGGCGAATACAAGCTGAATGACGTGTTGCAGATGGTGCTGGAAACAATCTATCGCGGTCTGGGTTTTAAACATGTGATTATTTTCAGCCGTGATGTGAAGCAGAGCATGATGGTGGCAAGATTTGGTTTTGGCGAAAACGTTTCCGCGATGCTGCCGCTTTTCCGCTTTCCGCTGGCTTTTGAGGCGGATGTGTTTCACCTGGCACTGCAAAAGGAGCTGGATATTGTGATCGAGGATGTGGGCGCGCCCAATATCGCCACTAAAATCCCGGCCTGGCACTCCAGGGCGGTTGATGCCAGATATTTTTTGCTGCTGCCTGTGGTAGTCAACAAGATTGCGGTCGGGCTGATCTACGCAGATATGCAGGATGCCAAGACCTTGCAGATTACCCCCAAGCAGCTTTCCATGCTGCGTACCCTGCGCAACCAGGCCGTTTTGGCGATCAAACAGAAGGCTTAACGATAAGAGCTTTCCGTTCTGTTGCACAAAGTAATAAAATACATCTATATCAATGAGTGAAGGAGCGATCATGAACAAGTCAGTTTTCATCCGTATTTTTGTATTTGCAGGCCTGTTGTTCAGTATTTCTGCGCAGGCTGCCGATGCGCCGGAATTGAGCCCTGATGCAAAGAAACTGCTTGCCCAGGCGAACAAGCGCATCAGCAACATTGATACTGCGGGGCTTAAAGCTTTGCTCAAACCGCAGGCCAAAACGGTGGTGATCGATGTGCGCAATCCGGACGAGTTGACGCTGAATGGCGGCTATATCCGTGCGGAAAATTTTTACAATATCCCGCGCGGGCAGCTGGAGCTGAGTATCTCCACCTATGTGCTGTCCAAAGACACACCTGTTGTCGTTTATGATGACTTCAACCAGCGTAGCCCGCTGGCAGCCGATGCGTTGATGAAGCTCGGCTACAAAAATGTAAAAAATTATGCGGATGGTTTCTACAAATGGAAGCAGGCAGGCCTGCCGGTTAAATATAACGACATGGCACTGGATACCTTTCTTTACAGCAATCCGGTAGAGGTGATACCCGGCGTATGGACTTCCATCGGTGAAACCGGCCCGGGCTCATACGAAAATTCAGGACATAACAACAACCTGTCATTCATCATTACCGAGGAGGGCGTGGTGGTGATGAACTCCGGCGATAATTATCTGCTCGCCAAATCCCTGCATGAAGAGATCAAAAAACGCACGTCACAGCCGGTAAAGTATGTGGTGCTGGAAAACAGCCAGGGCCATGCGATGCTGGGCTCGAATTACTGGAAAGAACAGGGCGCCAGGATTATCGCCCACAAGAAAGCGGCAGAGATTATCGCGGAGCATGGTGATGATATTCTTCAAACCATGAAGAGGCGCGCGCGTGACAAGGCGTTCAAAACAGAAGTGGTGATGCCGGATATCGTGGTGGATGACAGGTATGAAATTAACCTGGGCTCTTGGAAGCTGGAAGTTTTATATATCGGCCCGTCACACAGCCCCGGCGATTTGTCATTATGGATACCGGCGAAAAATCTAATGATAGCCGGAGATCTGGCCTTCCATCAGCGTATGCCGCCATTGTTTGAGGATACGGATACCGCGGCATGGTTGGATACCTGGACAAAATTTGAGGCGATGAATGTCAAATATGTGATACCGGGGCATGGCGTGGCGACCAATATGCATGAGGTTACCAAGGTGACGCGCGGTTATCTGGAATTCCTGCGCGGCAAGGTGGCTGAAGTGATCAAAAATGGCGGCTCGTTAAATGATGCCTACAATATTGACCAGTCTTCGTTTGCCTATCTCGATACCTACCATGATTTATCCAAGCGCAATGCAGGCATGATTTTCCGCGAAATGGAATTCTAGTAAGCTCAAAATCAAATTAGCCACAGAGGCCGCAGAAAACACAGAGTAAGACTTTTGAAATTCTGTGATTGCTGTGGCTTCAGTTTTTTTATATATGTGAATGACCAAAATGTACGAAGTAAAACCCGAACAATCCGTTGAACTGTTGAAAGAGCTGCACATACTTACCCGCGATGGCAAGATGAATCAGGACAGCCGCCGCAAGCTGAAGCAGATCTATCACCTGTACCAGTTCATCGAGCCTTTGCTGCAGGAGATACAGCAGGATCACCCTGCTATCAATCTGGTGGATCACGGTGCCGGAAAATCCTATCTTGGTTTTATTCTGTATGACCTGTTTTTCAAGTCGCTGAACGATGCGTCGCATATCTACGGCATCGAGACGCGAGATGAGCTGGTGACAAAATCACGCGAGCTGGCCGGCAGGCTGAATTTTCCGCGCATGTCATTTCTGAACCTGTCGGTCGCGGAGTCGATTGATTCCGCGCTGCTGCCGGCACAGATCGACGTGGTCACCGCGCTGCATGCCTGCAATACCGCAACCGATGATGCGATCCATTTTGCGCTTAAAAAACACGCAAAATTTGTCGTGCTGGTACCCTGCTGCCAGGCCGAGGTGGCAGCCGTGCTGAAGAAGAACAAGGGCAGGCAGCTGGCCAAAAATATACTGGTGGAGCTGTGGCGGCATCCGCTGCATACGCGCGAATTTGGCAGCCATGTCACCAATGTGCTGCGTTGCCTGCAGCTGGAAGCGCACGGTTACCAGGTAACCGTGACGGAGCTGGTGGGCTGGGAGCACTCGATGAAAAACGAGCTGATCGTCGCGACCTATAAAAACTTGCCGCGCCAGCACGCGGTCGCGCGTTTGCAGGAAATGCTGCAAACGCTGGGGCTGGAAGAAATGAGCGGAAGATTTTTTACTGAGCTTTAACTCTAAAAAACCGCAGTTTCATCCACAGATTCCGCAGATTTCCACAGATTTTCATACGGATGCGGCTGAATAAAATGTCACCCAATTGCTGCGTCAGTTATTCAATCTTGCTTGTTTTTTAATCTGTGGGAATCTGTGCAATCTGTGGACAGCTGCTTTTTCAGGTTAATCCCTGGCATTGTGTACTTGTGCCAGTCTTTATTTGCATGTATCAGCCAGATACTGCATTTCAATATCCGCGCTGTGGCATTTCCAGCTGATGCTTTGATCCGCCGCCAGCGTAGGCGTAAAGATCAGGTGTTTGCTGCTGATTCCTTTGCGTACCGTAGCGCTGAAGGTGACCGTAATCTCGCCATTCTGCTGGTTGATATCAATCCCCGCGACATGGGGTGAGCGCCTGATTTTTACACCGGCATCGCTGAGGGCTGCGGGTACTCTGCCGTTATTATGATAAAACCGCGCCACGGCCAGGGCAGCTTCTTTGCCTGTGCGTATGCCATGGTTCATCTGTACTTTCAGTATGTGGCGCTGGACAAACGGCAGGCCTGCGGTGGAAGAAATGGCCAGTACGGGCACCATCAACGCCATAAATAACACCAGCAGGGTCGCCATGATGGAGATCTTGCGGCTGGTGTCTGTCCGGATCACGATAGTGCCGGCAAGCAGGTCGTGCAAGGCCTGCTTGCGACGGGTAAAGGGCTGGATCAGAAAGCCGGCAGCAAATATGGCAAGTGCAAAAAGGCGGAATATAAAACGCGCCATGGCGCGCAGGAGTGATAACTGATTGCCCCCGGTGTCCAGCACTTTAAGGTTCATCCAGCGCTTGCCCAGTGTGGCGCTGTCGTCTGAAGATTCCATCAATATCGTGTAGCTCACCACCAGGAAGATAATCACGCCATAAAAGAATGGCTGAAACAACTCGTGCTGCAAGATACTTTCCCTGCCGCTGTATGCGATAAGCGCGGCGATTGCGAAGATCAGCAGAATAACGCATGCACCCACTACCAGCACATCCAGGAAAGCGGCAAGAAATCTGACCCAGAATCCCGCATGAACCAGTTCGTCCGTGTCAACTGCGCGCACAGTGTCATTCGATCCATGTTGCAGATCCATGTCGCAGTTCTTGCAGAATTTAACCGTTACAGGATTGTTGTAACCACAATTTGAACAGAGCATGCTTTATTTTCTATCCGCATGATCCAATATTTTTCCCAGGCGGTAGGAGTCAATAATGCTGACGGCCCAGCTGATAATAAGCAGCCATGTTGCGATCTGCAGTTTCATCATTTCTGTCGCGCCGGGCTGGGCTGTGATCAGCCTGGTAATGGTTTCGGTATCGAGCGGAATTTGCCCCAGCTTGATCTGGTCGGCAATGGCATAGGCCTTGTCCAGCGAATAGCGCACGAGGTACAGAAAGCTTAGCGCTGCGGGCACAAAAAACAGCATGCCGCGCTGAATGCGATGGATTGCAAAATGGCCCGTGCCCGGAAATACCAGACCTGAAATTAATGCTGCCTTGATAGCCTGCTTCATTGCTGCTCCTGATTGGATGTGAAGGAAAATAGCACAGTTTTCCCCTGCTGTGCAAAGCCATTGTCAGCTTGATATTTGCTCAGGGAATTACTGTGCAGCATCGCGCTTTCTACCGTGGAAAACAGCCGCAGTATCGAGAACGGGCCAGCTCTCGCACACCACAAACCCGCGTGAAATTTCCTGCCACTCGCCCAACTGTGTGCGGCTAACTTCGAATAGCAGCAATGCATCATTACGCAGGCTGAAGTGCTGCTCCAGATTTAAATTGAGCCGGGCAAAGGTCATCACTTCTGTTTCCGCCTTCAGGCGCGCCGGGGCCAGCCAGCGCAAGCGCGGCTGCATGATCCAGCGGCTCTCCGCAGAAGTTTGCGGAACCTGCTCAAGTGAATGACGCATCCACCAGCCGGACAGGTGTTCAGGCGATACGCCTTGCACGGGGGGGCGGTTAAGCGTGGACACGTGATAGAACAGGTAGCCCTTGATAAAGGCCTGGGTTTTGTCCAGTTGCAAGCCCGCTGGCAATGCCTGCTGCCCGGCGGGCGTGTGGCCCAGCATAAGCTGATGCTGAAACACCCGGTCCAGTTTCAGGTCCAGCCGGTCGCGTGTGCCCGGGCCAATAAAGGCGCGCTGCTCTGCCACGGGTAGCTGCTGCAAATAAAACTTCACCGCCGCTTCCCAGTGGCAAGTTTCAGCACCGGCAGTTCGAAACAGGAAATCGTATTCACCCAGCGTGCGCAGTTCATGCTGCACCTGCAGGTTGGTGGCGATGATCTCGGTCTGCGGCAGATGCGTGAGCCAGAATTTAATCAGCGCTTCAAAATAATGCCCAAGCCTGCGCGTGGGGCGGGCGGCGATATATTCATGCAGCGCTTGCGGAGCAAGGTCTAGCGCTGCCAGCCATGCGGCACCCACCTGCAATTGCGCATTGCACCACACATCGTCCACTACCCGGCCGCTGTAAGCAGGGTGCGATGCGTCAATCAGGCCGGGGGAAGCGATGACCCACGCAAGATCGCGCACGGCGGGATCGTGCAGGGTGTCGAGAAAGTCTGTGCGCATATTCGGGAACAGCACGGGGAGTGATGTTCCCCGAACTGGCGAGTCTAGAGAATGCTGCATGCCTCATCAAACGACAGACGCGGGCTGCGCGGGAACAGTTTGGCCGGGTCGCCATAGCCAAGATTGCACAGGAAATTGGACTTCACGTGGGTGCCGGCGAAGAACAGCTTGTCCACCATGTCGTTATCAAAACCGGACATCGGGCCGCAGTCCAGTCCATAGGCACGGGCAGCCAGCATCAAGTAAGCGCCCTGCAGGGTGCCGTTGCGGAAGGCCGCAGTGAAGGCGGTTGCTTCGTCTTTGTCGAACCAGCTGCGTGCGCTGAGATCGTGCGGAAACAGCTGGGGCATTTTTTCATAAAATTGCATGTCGTAGCCGATGATGGCAGTAACGGGTGCGGCCATGGTTTTGGCAAGGTTGCCTGCACTCATAGCCGGCTTGAGTTTTTCTTTGGCTTCTTTTGATTTTACAAACACAATGCGCGCAGGCGAGCAGTTGGCCGAGGTGGGCCCCATGCGCATGGAGTTGTAGACGCGGGTCAGCAGTTCATCTTCAACCGGGCGGCTTTGCCAGACATTGTGGGTGCGCGCCGCGCAGAATAGCTGGTCGAGTGCGGATTGGTCGAGAATTGAGGGCATGGTATTTTCCTTGTTAAAATGAAACGCTGCTAGTGAGCCACGCAGCAAGAATAAAGGTGAAGGTTACCATTCTTGTGCGCTGCATGTCAGTAATCAATTAACTGGGCTATAGTCATGGTATCCATGGCACGAAAGTGGAACGGGGGCTGCATGGCAAAAAATGAATACAACTGGGGTCAAAAAAAGCACGACCGTACCATGGCGTCCGCCTTAAGCTATTGGCTGACCAGAATGTTATTTTATGTTGCACCGCACACCTTCACCCGTTTGATGCGCGAAAAAGGCTTTGCTATAAAACCTTTTCAATTGTCCGCTGCACAGCGCGAGCTGCTCAGTCAGGCACACAGTTTCTATCTTGCGTTCAACCACAATAAAATCAAGGTCTATGAATGGGGCTCCGGGCCGGTCATTCTGCTGGTGCATGGCTGGGCAGGCAGGGCATTACAGCTCGACGCGTTTATTACCCCCTTGCTGCAGCAGGGTTACAGGGTGGTGGCTTTCGACCACAAAGGGCATGGCGAAAGCTCAAGCCGCTTCAGCAGCTACCCCGAAATTGTGCGCGGCACAGGACTGGTCGCCGCACATTATGCGGATACGCTGTACGGCGTCGTTGCGCATTCAATCGGCTCAAACTCGATGTTCAAGGTCAGCGAAAATTTTGAGCGCGAACTGAAAATGGTGGCAGTTGCACCAATGGAGAATTTTATCGGCTGGCTGGAAAAAATGCGCATGCGTCTGGGTATTTATGAGGATTTGTTTGCACAGGTTATTCGGCAAATTGAAAGTGACAGCGGCCTGATCCTGGCCGAATTGTGCGTGCTGGATTATGAAAAAATCAGGCACCACGATGTGCTGCTGGTGCATGATAAATTTGACAGGATCAACCAGATCAGTGCCAGCCATGAAATACAAAAAAATCTGCACGGTACCGAGTTGATACAGACAGAAATGCTGGGGCACTCACGCATACTGGGTAATCAGGAAGTGGTGGACAGGGTGGTGGCGCATTTTCCCCCGCCACAAAAAATGCAGGTCGGGTGAGCGCAGCGTAACCCGACCTGCGGCACTGCGCTTTGCGGATCAAAGTAGAGCCAGTACTTTTTCCGGTGGGCGTGCCACTACTGCTCTGTTGCCGCGCACCACGATGGGCCGCTCGATCAGTACAGGGTGGGCCAGCATCGCATCCAGCCATTCCTCATCGCTTAATGTACGTCCGGCATAATTCTGTTTGAAAACTTCTTCGCCCTTGCGTATCAATTCCAGCGGTTTCATGCCGAGCTTGCTTAACAAGCTGCGCAGCTCTTCCTTGCCTGGCGGCGTGACAAGGTATTCAATAAGTTCTGTTGTGTAGCCGCGCTCACTTGCCAGCGCAACTGTTTCGCGGCACTTGGAACAGCACGGGTTGTAGTAGATACGGATGGATTCTTTACTCATCATGGGTGGATGCATCGGGCGCGTCATCGATAGGCGGCTTCTTCAACGCTGCATGCTGCTGCAACATCACACTGCGAGACTCAGGCGTCTCCAGGCTGATGCGACCGATGGCACCATCGCGATAGTCCTGCAGAAATGCCAGCGCGGCTTTTTCCTGATCGTAGTCGCCGCCCTTGAGGCGGTAGCCGCGGCGTTTTGCAATGGCTTCAACCAGATCTGCGCCGTCCATTCCCTCTACGGAAATTTTGTAGCGTACCGCCACCATTTCAGGGTAGCGGGCAAGCAGGATGTCGCCCAGAAAGACGGCCACCTCTTCGTCGTTTACTGCATTGCGGCCGATGGCGTGGCTGGCGGCCAGCATAAAGCCGTCGGCATCATGCTCAATCTTCGGCCACATCATGCCGGGGGTGTCGATCAGCGTCATGCGCTCGTTCAGGTCCAGGCGCTGCTGGTTTTTGGTCACCGCCGGTTCGTCGCCCACCTTGGCTACGCGCTTGTTCAGCAGCGCATTCATCAGCGTGGATTTGCCCACGTTGGGGATACCCATAATCATCATGCGCAGCGGTTTGATGGTGGAGCCGCGATGCGGCGCGAGTTTTTCGCACAGCGCGGGTATCTTCGCGACATCGCTCGCCTTTTTGCACGACAGCGCAACGGCGGTTACGTCTTTCTGCGCGTTGTAAAATTGCAGCCACGCCTTGGTGGCGGCCGGATCGGCCAGGTCGGCCTTGTTCAGGATTTTCAGGCAGGGGCGCTGGCGAAACAGGCGCAGCTCGGTGACGATGGGATTGCAGCTTGCCTCCGGCAGGCGTGCGTCCAGCACCTCGATCACCACATCGGTGCGTTCCATGGTATCGGCCGCATTCTTGCGCGCCGCCACCATGTGTCCGGGAAACCATTGAATTGCCATGTTTTTGCTTTTCAAACTAAAAGCGTATTCTACCCCAGCTGGGCTGACGTTGTAGGAGCGCAGATTTCTGCGCGATGGCTGTTATAAAAATCGCGCAGAGATCTGCGCTCCTGCGGGGAGTGTTTAAACACTGGGTGGATTTGCTATGATGTCTACTCTGCAATGCGTAAAGTAAATTCAGAATGACCCAGGCTATGTCCCAATTACTCTCTGACCAAAAAAAGCAAATTGTGCAATTTCACGCAGCCTTGATTCATAACGTGGTGATGGCCTGCCTGCACCGTGACTTGCTGCCGCAACTGGAACCGATACTGCAAACCTCGGCGCAGAATGGCTGGGAATCGCTGGTGGTGGTAATACGCCAGGTGCTCAACGGCAAGCGCGATGCCAGCGTGTTAAGCGGCCTTGATGAGGAAGACAGCGCGATTATCGAGGCCATCCTGTTCGGCATTCAGGACCCTTCCACCTTGCCAGACCCCGAGGCAAAGCCGGATCCGACCCTGGCCGCACCCGGCCTCGCCGGCATCATCAATGCCGCAGGCAGGGGCGATGTGGCAGCCTTGCATATGCTGGCGAACATGTCCGAGCAGATGGTGCGTGCTGGCGGGGATATGGCCAAGCTGGGCGGTGCGATGCGCAAATTTGTGGATGGCGAAAGGGATGCCGACAAGCTGACCAGGGGCATGAGCGTGCAGGGGCAGGAGCTGGTGTATTCGATATTGACTGAATTGGGTAAACTGGCTACACATTGAAGGTATTGTTCTCGCGCTTAAAGCGTTGCCGGGCGCGATAATACGCAGGAGGCATATGAACCTCGTTAAATTTTCCGCCAAGCTGTCCTCTTCCGGCCCTGTGCTGGAACCGGGCACGCCGCTGTGGCAAATCGTGCCCACGCGCGGTGCGGACGGGCGCCCGCTGGCGGACTTCATGATGCTGGTTCCAAAACTGAACAAGCGCCCGCAGCACATTATTGACATTACGCTGATCAATCTGCAGAAGGCGCTGGAGCCTTGTCCTGATGTGGTGTTTGTTAATTTTAATATGAAGCTGAATTTGTTGTGGGTGTCGGTGAATTGCAGGAACGGATTGATTCTGGAACTGGTGAGCGTTATTCAGAAGCGGGTGCCGGAAGCGATGCTGGTAGCGTAGAAACCGGATAAGCTCATGTCGGGTAAATTAAATTTGATTAAACGACCCGGGCATGTTTTTGACAGATTCTTTAGGGGATTAAAGATGAAATTTATAATAATAATTTGCATGACACTGTTGATGACGGCTTGTAGCGAAGCTGATTTTGAAGAGCTGGTCTTCAGGGAAACGTTGAAATACAACCTGTCGGATACCTGCGGCAAAGAGGATGCGGCCTGTAAAACCGCAGTTGATACTCAGACAAAGGACTGTATGGTTAAAAGCAACTGGCGGCAATTTCTCAATAACAAAGACGATGAGAGTGAATCAACCAGATTCAAGAGGGAATTTTACGCCTGCTTAGTGGATGCCGAAGGCAAACCTTACTTTGTACCTAAGGGCTAGTTTATCCCGGACACCTTGCCTGATTGTTCTGTTGTTCAATCTGCAGAGAGCAATCTGCAAATAAACAGGAGCGAGGTTTGTAAGTAACGAAACCAGTGTTTCAGAATAAAAAAACCCGCACTCGGCGGGTTTTTTTTGCGGCGATGAAACAGAGCTCAGCCGGCGAATGCCTTGTTCGCCGCTGCCACTGCCACACCATGCTTGATCGGCGCCTTGACGCGGCCCAGTGCATCGTCCAGTGCATTCAGGCACAGCAGAATATTGCGCTGGTTTGATGCATGGCCCATTAAACCTATACGCCATACCTTGCCCGCCATCGCGCCCAGGCCTGCACCGATTTCCAATTGATAATCGTTGAGCAGGATATTGCGCACGGCGGCTTCATCCACACCTTCGGGAATGCTGATTGCATTCAGTTGCGGCAGACGTTCATTTTCGGGAACGATAAAGGTGAGGCCCATGGCTTCCAGACCTGCGCGCAGGGCGAGGTGGTTTTTCTGGTGGCGTGCCCAGGAATTTTCAATGCCTTCTTCCTGCAGGATTACCAATGATTCGTGCAGGCCATACAGCGCGTTGATCGGCGCGGTATGGTGGTAAGCGCGCTTGGTGGCGCCGCCCCAGTAGCCCATCACCAGGTTCAGGTCCATAAACCAGCTCTGCACTTTGGTTTTGCGGTTCTTGATTTTTTCCAGTGCATTGGCGCTGAAGCTGACGGGTGATAAACCCGGCGTGCAGGAAAGGCATTTCTGCGTGCCGGAATAAATCGCATCGATCTTCCATTCGTCCACCAGGAGCTTCGAGCCTGCCAGCGAGGTGACCGCATCGACGATGGTGAGGCAGTTATATTTATGCGCGATTTCCACCAGTGTCTTGGCATCGGAGAGGGCGCCGGTGGAGGTCTCTGCGTGGACGAAGGCAACAATCTTTGCATCCTTGTTGGCTTTCAAGGCATCTTCCAGTTTTTGCGCATCAACCGCGCGGCCCCAGTCATCCTGCACCATCACCGCGATACCGCCGCAGCGCTCGACGTTTTCTTTCATACGCCCGCCAAACACACCGTTCTGGCACACGATGACTTTGTCGCCCGGCTCAACCAGATTGACGAAGCAGGTTTCCATGCCGGCAGAGCCGGGCGCGGAAACGGGCATGGTCAATTCGTTGTCGGTTTTGAAGGCATATTTCAGCAGGGTTTTCATTTCATCCATCATCGTGACGAACACCGGGTCAAGATGCCCGATGGTCGGCCGCGCCATTGCAGACAGCACGCGCGGGCTGACATCGGAGGGACCTGGCCCCATCAGGGTGCGCTGGGGAGGGTGAAATGATTTGATCGTCATGCTGTTTCCTTTTTGGCTTGGGTTAATGATTTAACTTATAAGTATTTGATTTTATTGAATAAATTAATATTGCAATCAGTGGTGTAACCCGGCATTTGTAGGGTGCGCCGTGCGCACCATGGTGCGTGGAACGCACCCTACGCTAGGTCAGGCGCGAGTAATTCGATCCAGTGCCGCACCGGAATTTTGCTCGCGCTTTCCAGGTGCAGCTGACAACCGATATTGCTGGTGACGATCACCTCGGGCTTGCCTTGTTCCAGCGCATTTAATTTATTGTGCAGCAGTTGTTGTGACAACACCGGTTGCAGCAAAGTATAGGTGCCGGCCGCACCGCAGCATAAATGGCTGTCCGCAACCGGGGTGAGAGTATATCCGCATTGTTGCAGAATTTTCTCTACCACGCCTCCCAGTTTTTGTCCGTGTTGCAGGGTGCAGGAGGACTGGCAGGCAACGCGTTTGCCCTGTCCTGTGCCGGCAAACTGGCTGAGATCTTCCTTGCGCAAAACCTCACTGAGATCCATAGTCAGTAGGGAAATTTGCGCCGCTTTGGCTGCATAAACGGGATCATCCTGCAGCGCATGGCCATAATCTTTTACCATCACACCGCAGCCGCTGGCGGTCATCACGATGGCTTCGGCACCTCGCTCAATGTGCGGCCACCAGGCATCGATATTGCGGCGCATTTTTTTACGTGCGGCTTCGGCAGCCGACATGTGCTGATCCATCGCGCCGCAGCATCCGGCTTCAGGTGCGCTAATCAGACTAATACCGAGTTTGTCCAACACCCGCGCGGCGGCAGTATTGGTGGTGGGGGCGGTGAGCGGTTGCACGCAGCCTTCCAGCACTAACATATGTCGTGCATGATTGGTTAAAGGACGGGGCAAGGCGGCGCGGGCACGCGGTAATTTTTTACGCAGCATGGCGGGCAGCAGCGGACTTGCCAGTTTGCCCAGGAATAAGGCAATGCGCATGCGCGGGGTGTAGGGCATCACCCCGAGCATTGCAGCGCGAATTAAGCGGCTCCACCACGGACGCGGCGCACGCCGCTCAATTTCATTGCGTCCAATATCGACCAGACGTCCGTATTGCACGCCGGAGGGGCAGGTGGTTTCGCAGGAACGGCAGGTGAGGCAACGATCCAGATGCAAGCGGGTTTTTTCGGTGGAAGCATTGCCCTCCAGCATTTCCTTGATCAGGTAGATGCGGCCGCGCGGGCCATCAAGCTCGGAGCCGAGCAGTTGATAGGTTGGGCAGGTGGCAGTGCAAAAGCCGCAGTGGACGCAGCTGCGCAAAATCGCATCGGCTTCGGCAATCTCGGGGCGTTGCAGCAGGGAAAGAGGTATCGCGGTTTGCATATAATTTTAGCCTCGTGAGTTTAAAGACCCGAATAAGTGCGGTCAGGATTGAATATCCTGTGTGGGTCGAAGCTGAGTTTCAGGCGCTGGTGGATATCGAAGAGTGGCCCGGGCAGCGGTGAGAAAAATTCGCCGCTTTGCGCGTGATTTCTATATAAATTTACATGGCCTCCGGCAGCGTTTACGCGTTCACGGATGACTGAGAGCGGTTCATCGCTTAACAGCCAGCGCTGCGCGCCACCCCAATCCAGCAGCCAGTTGCCGCTAATGTTGAGCGCGGGTGTGGCAGGTTTAACCATCACGCGATACAGCGGTTTGAGACTGCTGAAGAAGGTGTGCTGTTGCTCGCGCACAGACTGCCAAAATGCAGAGGCGTCATTCACTGGTTCGCCACCCATTTGTTTTTGCGCATGCTTGACGGCCTGTTCGCTGCCGGCGATGCGGATAAAAGTATGTCCGTCTTGGTGGCAGGCCGCATCGACCGGCATGGGTTGTGTCAGCAGGTGGCTCATATAGCGAATGGATTCATCTGTGCTGTGTTCGTGCATCAGAGTCAGGCTGGCGGCCGGACGTGGCAGCACTTTCAGGCTGATTTCCAGTAACACACCAAGGGTGCCGTAGGCGCCCACCATCAGGCGGGATACATCGTAGCCGGCCACGTTTTTCATCACCTGGCCCCCGAAGCTGAGGATTTCACCTTGGCCGTTAATAATCTTGCAACCCAGCACGGCATCGCGCGCCGCGCCTGCATAGGGGCGGCGGGGGCCGGACAGGCCGCAGGCAATGGTGCCGCCCAGCGTGGCAGCTGCACCAAAGTGCGGGGGCTCGAAGGTCAGCATTTGTCCGGCATTGGCAAGCTCGGCTTCTATCCCGGCCAGCGGTGTGCCGGCACGCGCGGTCAGCACCAGTTCGCGCGGATCGTACTCGATTATTCCCCTGTGTTCGACCAGGGACAGGCACTCGCCCTGTGTGCTGCGGCCGAGGAAATGTTTGCTGCCGCTGCCGCAAATATTAAGGGGAGTGTTTTGCGTGATGGCATCCTGCACCTTTTGTTGCAGCGCGGCGCTCATGTCTTTATCCAGATTGATTTTCGGGGCAACCATCAGAAACGCTCCAGTTCAGGGTGTTTAACTTCGCCATGGTGCACATGCATGGCGCCAAATTCTGCGCAGCGGTGCAGGGTGGGCACGGCCTTGCCGGGGTTGAGCAGGCCCTGCGGATCAAACGCGGCTTTTACCGCGTGGAATTGTGTTAGCTCGGCGCTTTTAAACTGGATGCACATCTGGTCGATTTTCTCCATGCCGACGCCGTGTTCGCCGGTAATCGTGCCGCCGACTTCCACGCACAGCTGCAAGATGCGCTGGCCAAATTCTTCGGTGCGTGCCAGTTCGCCGGGCTTGTTGGCATCAAACAGAATCAGCGGGTGCAGGTTGCCATCTCCGGCATGAAATACATTGGCTACCGGCAGGCCGTATTCAGCCGACCACTGGCTGATCTGGCGCAATACCCGTGGCAAGTGGCGGCGCGGGATGGTGCCGTCCATGCAATAGTAGTCGGGTGAAATGCGTCCCACTGCGGGGAAGGCCGATTTGCGGCCTTTCCAGAACAGATGGCGTTCGGCTTCGTCGGCTGCGGTGCGCACTTCCGTTGCGCCGCTCCTGTTCAGCACTTCGCGCACGGCCAATATGTATTCGGAAACTTCGGCATTGCTGCCGTCGAGTTCGCACAGCAGGATGGCTTCGGCATCGCGCGGGTAGCCGGCATGGGCGAAGTCTTCGGCTGCCTGGATCGCCAGCCTGTCCATCATCTCCAGCCCGGCGGGAATGATGCCGGCGGCGATAATCGCCCCGACGGCTTCGCCTGCTTTTTCCACGTCATCAAACGCGGCCAGTACAACCTGCGCGCGTTCCGGTTTGGCCAGCAGTTTGACGGTGACTTCCACGATAATGCCCAGCATGCCTTCGGAACCCGACATCAGCGCCAGCAGGTCGTAGCCGGGTGAGTCCAGTGTTTCGGCACCGATGGTGAGCAGCTCTCCTTCCGCGGTGACGATTTTAAGCATCAGGATGTTGTGCACGGTGAGGCCGTATTTGAGGCAGTGCACGCCGCCGGAATTTTCCGCGACATTGCCGCCTATGGTGCAGGCAATCTGCGAGGAGGGGTCGGGTGCGTAATACATGCCATGCACAGCGGCGGCTTCTGAAATAGCCAGGTTGCGCACGCCGGGTTGCACGGTGGCCATGGCGTTATGCGGATCGATATTGAGTATCTTTTTAAAGCGTGCCAGGCTCAGCAGCACACCGTCGCCCAGCGGCAGCGCGCCACCGGAAAGGCCGGTGCCCGCACCGCGCGCCACCACCGGAATCTGCAGCTTGTGGCACAGCCGCATAATGGCCTGCACTTGCGCTATCGTCTCGGGCAATACGACCACCAGCGGCAGGCGGCGATAAACCGAGAGCCCGTCGCATTCAAACGGACGCAAGTCTTCGGGATCGGTGAGCACTGCTGTGGCGGGTAATAAATCCCTGAGACTTTTTATCAGTCCTTCCTGGCTGGGAGTGAGCGGAATGATTTCAGTTTTCGTGACAGTCATTTTATTTTTCCTTCCCGATAGTGGCGCGATAGCCAAGTTGCGTTGAAAGCTGCGCGCCGGCCTGCATGATTTTTTTTATCCATTCGTCGCGGCGTCTTTCGATAGGCGCCGATACCGACAAGCCCGCAACCACTTTGCCGCTGGCATCGCGTATCAGGGTGCCTATGCAACCCACGCCCAGCTCGGCTTCCTCATTGTCCAGCGCATAACCCAGCCTGGCGCTGGCGTTGCATTCCTTGATGAGAGGCGTGACTTTGCTAAAGGTGTTGCTGGTATAAGCGGGAAGCTTGCTGCGCTGGGCATAGCTGCGACAGGCGGCATCGCCCTGATCACCCAGCATGAGCTTGCCCACGGCGGTGACATGCAAAGGCGCGCGGCTGCCGATCACCTGTTCTACCTTGATCATGCGTTTGGCCACCGAGCGCTCGATGTAAACCACTTCGTCGCCTTCGCGCACGGTGAGGTTGATGGTTTCGCCGAGTTCGTCGCGCAATTTTTCCATAATGGGCAGTGCAATTTTTCTGAAATCCGCACGGGCGCTGACACGGCTGCCCAGCTGCATCAGTTTAATACCCAGTGCGTAAGTGCCGCGATCCGTGCGCTCGACAAAACCCTGCTCGGCCAGGGAGGAGAGGATGCGAAAAGCAGTGGAGGGATGCAGCCCAGTGTCGGCGGAAAGTATCTTCAGGCTGACGGCTTCATCATGTTTTGCGATTGCATCCAGCAAATGTGCAAGGCGTTCGATGACTTGTATGGAGCCTGAGGATTCTGATTTTTCAAGTTTTTGCATTTTTCGCATTGTGAAATCGATTACGTATTGTGAAATTATATAGCATCCCGTATTCTGCGATCAAATCTTTTTTAACACGTCGCAGTTCGGGGCGATTTCAAATCTCGAATTTATTTTTAAGGAGTCATACCATGCAGGCAACTACAGCAACTACCCCTCAATTTTGTGAAGGTATTCAACATTTTGGTACGGCATGGGAAGGTTTTTCCACGCATGCCAAAGCGGCGGTGATTAAAGAGGGGAAGGCGGCGATTCAGGACGCGACTGCGCCGGATGCGGTGTATCAGACGCTGTTGATGGCGGATGCCTTGCGTTACCTGACTTTGCAAACCTGCGGTTCAAAAGGCTCGGGTCACCCCGGCGGTTTTGCCAGCAGTGCGGAAGCTTATGCCTCACTGGTGATGCTGGGGCATACCAATATCGTGACGGAAGTAGGCCACCATGCGCCGGGTTTTTACAGTGCTATGTTCCTCGATACCTCGCTGGAAGAGATGGGCATCAAGACCGTAACCGACCTGATGGCGCGCTTCCGTGAAAAGCACGGTCTGCTCGGCCACTTGTCCGGCGCAATTCCGGGGCTTTTGGCACCGGCAGGTCCTTTGGGCCAGGGCCAGCATTTTGCAATGGCAGGTGCGCTGCTGCATCCTGGCAAATTGTTCCCGGTGACTATCGGTGACGGCGGCATGGGCGAGCCTTATGTGCTGAATTCCATGATGCACTTCAATACCGCTTATCCGAAAGTGACCAACTTCCTGCCGACACTGATCTGGAACGGCTACAGTCAGGAACATCACTCGATGGTGTCGCGTTTCACCAATTCCGAAATGATCGCTTACTGGAAGGGTCATGGTTTTAAAGAGGTCGTTCTGGTAAATGCCAAGGATTTTGACGACAGCAAGCAGGTTGGTGAATATGTGGACAGCTCGCACTTCTCGCTGAAGCAGCGTCTGGCTTTTGCCGGCGCGGTTCTGGCGGGCATGGACAGGGCGGCCAAATCTGCACTGGGTGGCACCTTGACCGTGTTTATCATCAAGCAATTAAAGGGCACGGGTGTACATACGGTGGGTGCGAAGTCGCACAATCTGTACCCGGCGGATACGCTGGATGCGCCGCATATCGCCAGTGGTTTGAAGCGCCGTGCCTTACCCCCCGAAGCATGGGCAATCGTGCGTGAAAACTTCAAGCGTGCCGGTGGCGGACCCGCTGTTAAAACAGCCGTGACCGAGCATGTGCTGGATTTGGCGCCGCTGGGCAAAATGCCTTTGCATGATTTCCCCAAAACAGAGAAAGCCGTGCCCGCGACGGCAATGGGCGCACTGGTTGCGTATGTTGGCACCCAGGACAAGCGCTACATTGTGACCAATGCGGACGGCAATGAAGCATCGGCGATGAAGAATATTAATGATGCGCTGAAAATCCGCCACCCGACCGTTGATCCGCTGTACAACCAGGAGCCTGAGGGTCAGGTTTATGAACCGCTGAATGAGGATGCCTGTGCCGGTTTGACGGCGGCACTTTCATTGTTTGGTTCACGATCGATCTGGCTTTCCTATGAAAGTTTTGCGATCAACGGCTGGCCTATTGTGCAGACAGTTGCACAGGCCATGGCTGAGTTGCGCCGCAAGACACCTTCGGTAGTGAGCATGTTTACTGCGGGTGCGCTGGAGCAGGGACGTAACGGCTGGACGCACCAGCGTCCGGAAATTGAAAACTATTTTGCGGCACAGATGCGCAATGGCAATACCTATCCACTGTTCCCGTGTGATGCCAATGCAATCCAGGCGGCTTTCGATTATGCAACCAACAGCTTTAACAAGTGCATGGTGATTATTGCATCCAAGAGTCCGCTACCTGTTTACATGAGCATAAGCGAAGCGCAGAAAGCCATGGAAGACGGCGCGGCAACCATCTACGAAAGCAAGGGCGGTAGCAAGGGTACGATCGTGTTTGGCGTAACCGGCGACATGATTTTCCTGCCGGTATTTGAAGCCAAAGACAAGCTGGAAGCGGATGGCTTCAGGGTACGCATTGTGGCCATTGTGAATCCGCGCCGTCTGTATCGTGCCACCGATATCTCGTGGGATACGGTGTCCGAGCCTGACAACAAGTTTATGGATGATGCGCATTTCAACGCGCTGTTTGATGGCGATGTGATGCTGGCGGTAAGCGGCGGCCCAAGCGCGGTACTGGAACCCGTGTTGCTGCGTACCCGTGCGGCGAAGCGCGATACCTTTGCGTGGAAGCGCGGTGAAACGACCGCCAGCCCGGCAGAGATCATGGCGTTTAACGGTTTGACGGGTGAGGCGATGGCTAATCGTGCCAAGGTGTTAATCGGCTGATTGTGCAATTGCTATCAGGGTTGCTTAACCTTGATATTTTTAAATATTGCTAATGCCAATTGTCCACAGATTTACACAGATTAAAATCGATTACGGATATTTGCTGCTGTATGTAAGTGCTTTTCTAAATAATTTTGATTTAATCTGTGTGAATCTGTGAAATCTGTGGATTAAGCTTCTGTTTGTTGCTTGGGACTAAAACATATGTCAGAAACCAAAATTATCGTACTGGACGACGACCCAACCGGCTCGCAAACGGTGCACAGTTGTTTGCTGCTCACGCGCTGGGATGTGGCTACCTTGCGTGAGGCCATTGTCGATACCTCGCCGCTGTTTTTTGTGCTGACCAACACGCGCGGCATGGCGGCCAAACCGGCGGCAGAGATTACGCGCGAGGTGTGCAAAAACCTGAAGCTGGCGCTGGCGGAATTAAAGCAAAGTGGTCGCGAAATAAACCCGCTCCTGGTGAGTCGTTCTGACTCGACCCTGCGCGGACATTACCCGGTGGAAACCGATGTGATTGCCGAGGAACTGGGGCCGTTCGATGCACATTTCCTGGTGCCTGCGTTTTTTGAAGGCGGGCGTATTACGCGAGACAGCGTGCATTATTTAATGGTGGAGGGTAAGCCGGTGCCGGTGCATGAAACCGAGTTTGCACGCGACTCGGTGTTTGGCTATCGCCATAGTTATTTGCCCGATTATGTGGAAGAAAAAACCGCGGGCCGCATCAAGGCCGCGCAGGTTGAACGTTTCGTGCTGGCAGATGTGCGCGGTGATAATCTGCCGCGTTTGATGAAGCTGCAGGGCAATGTCTGTGGCGTGGTGGATGCGGAAACGCAGCAGGATCTGAATCGCTTTGCGGAGCAATTGCAGGCTGCGGCCGCAGCGGGCAAGCGTTTTTTGTTCCGCAGTGCAGCCAGTTTGCTCACTGCGCTGGCGCGTTTGCCGGTGCAGCCGGTCGCTGCGCAAGATATGGCGAAATACGTGCGCGGTGGCAAGCCGGGCGCGGTGATTGTCGGTTCGCATGTGAAAAAAACCACGCTACAGCTTGAGCAGTTGCTCAAAATGCCGGGTATTGCCGCAATCGAAGTGAATGTGGAGAAATTGGCTGCGCATCGGGATGCCCTGCTGGCCGATATTATTGGCCGCTGCGAAGCTGCCCATGCGAGTGGACTGACACCGGTGGTGTTTACCAGTCGCGTGGAAATTGCTTTTGCCGACCAGGCCTCGAGGCTGGCATTTGGCGACATGGTTTCCGCCTTTTTAATGGATGTGGTGCGCAGTTTGCCCAGGACGCTGGGTTTTCTGATCAGCAAGGGCGGTATCACCTCGAATGATGTATTGAGCTCGGGCTTGGCACTTCGCACCTCGCGTGTGCTTGGGCAGATTTTGCCGGGCTGTTCGGTGGTGCGCTGTCCTGCTGATCATCCGCGCTACCCGGATTTGCCGGTAGTTATTTTCCCCGGCAATGTGGGTGATGAGCAGGCGCTGGCGACGGCCTATGGCAGGTTGGCTGGAAAATAATGATTCGTTATAACAAATTGATTTTATTTAATATTTTTATGTTTACCCTACCCCAGAAGGGCGTGTCATGGCGTTAAAAATCGGCTTTATCGGCAGCGGCATCATGGGGCGACCCATGGCGCTGAATTTGCTGAAGGCCGGCCACCCGCTGTGGGTTTATGCGCGTCGCGCTGAAGCTTTGCAGCCCTTGATTGCAGCAGGTGCAATCGCTTGTGCCAATCCGATGGAGGTGGCGTCGCAGGTGGATGTGATCTTCACTGTTGTGTCCGATACGCCGGATGTGGAGCAGGTGATCTTTGGTGAGCGCGGTATTGCCAGCGGTGCGCGTCCCGGCTCAGTTGTGGTCGATATGAGCACGATTTCTCCGGCGGCGACTGTGGCCTTTGCGCAACGACTGGAGGCGCTCGGTATAGACATGCTGGATGCGCCGGTTTCCGGCGGCGAAACAGGCGCGATTAACGCTGCGCTGTCAATTATGGTGGGCGGCAAGGACGCGGTGTTTGAACGCATCCGCCCTTTGTTTGCCTGCATCGGCAAGAATATTGTGCATATCGGCGACCATGGCGCTGGGCAGGTGGCGAAAGCGTGCAATCAGATTGTAGTGTCGGTCACCATTGAAGCGGTGGCGGAGGCGCTGACCTTTGCGCGCAAGAATGGTGCCGATCCCGCCAAAGTGCGCGAGGCGCTGCTCGGTGGTTCGGCAGGCAGCAAGATACTGGAAGTGCACGGCCAGCGCATGCTGGAGAATAATTTCACGCCCGGCTTCAAGATTGGCCTGCACCGGAAAGACCTGCGTATTGTGATAGAGGCAGCGCAGTTGTCGGGTGCTGCCATACCTGCTGCCGCACTGGTGACGCAGCATTTGAACAGCATGGCCGGGGAAGGCGAAAGCGAGCTTGATTCATCGGCGGTGGTTAAAGTGCTGGAGCGACTGTCGGGGATCAGTGGTAAGTGGTAAGGAATGCGGGCGCCAAATATTTTGTAAAGGTTGAGTTGAGATGACAGCGGAAGTGATGATAGGAAGTGGCTGGATGTGGGCGGGTTTTATCGCCTTTGTGCTGGTGATGCTGGTGCTGGACCTGTTTGTATTTGGCGGCAAGACGGCGCACAAGGTGAGTGTGAAGGAGGCCGCAATCTGGTCGCTGGTGTGGGTGAGTATGGCGCTGGTGTTTGCCTATGGTCTTTGGTGGCATTTAAGCGGCACGGTCGGCCAGGAAGTTGCCGACCGCAAAACGCTGGAGTTTCTCACCGGCTACCTGATTGAAAAATCCCTGTCAGTAGACAACGTGTTTATCTTTTTGCTGATCTTTTCCTCGTTTCATGTGGCGGCGGAATATCAGCGCCGCGTGCTGATCTTTGGCGTGCTGGGTGCCATCGTGATGCGTGCGGTGATGATACTGGCCGGTGCATGGCTGGTGCGCGAATTCAGCTGGGTGTTGTATATTTTCGGCTTCTTCCTGGTGGTGACCGGCATGCGCATGCTGGTGATGGCGGAGAAAGAACCGGACTTGAACAAAAATCCGGTGCTGAAATTTGCGCGCAGACATTTGCGCATTTCAGAAGAGAACCATGGCGAGAAATTCATGGTGATGAAAAATGGCGTGCGCTATTTCACGCCGCTGTTTCTGGTGTTGATCCTGATCGAGGTGACCGATCTGGTGTTCGCGGTGGATTCCATCCCGGCGATTTTTGCAATCACCACCGATCCGTTTATTGTCTTCACCTCGAATATCTTCGCGATTATGGGTTTGCGCGCGCTGTACTTCCTGCTGGCCGATATCGCGGATCGCTTTCATTTGCTCAAGTACGGCCTGGCCATGGTGCTCACCTTTATCGGCAGCAAGATGCTGATCATGCCCTGGTATCACGTGCCGGTAACCGCCTCGCTGCTGATAGTCGCGGTGCTGATCGGTGCCAGCGTGGTTGCGAGCTTGCTGGCAACGCGTAAATAGCGGTGCGCAGAAGCTGATGGTATCTTGTAAAATATTCAATAAAATCAATAACTTATAAATATCCATCTGCTGCGGGTGCAGTCAGCCTGCCAGCTTGTTCCGGGACGGCTTGCGTTTTTCATATTGGCAGCATTTTGCAGGGAGCCGTAGCTGTGCTTCAGACCTGTAAACCTGGAAAAAACAGTTGTCCACAGATTTCCACAGATTAAAAAACGATTACTGATATTTGCTGCTATATGTAAGTGCTTATCCAAGGATGCTCTGATTAAGTCCATGTTGTCGTTCCTGCGAAGGCGGGGAAGAAGGCTTAATCAGGGACTCCCTAAATAATTTTTATTTAATCTGTGTGAATCTGTGTGAATCTGTGAAATCTGTGGATTAAGCTTCTTTTTTTAAGATAAAAAAAACGGCCCGAAGGCCGCAAACTGGGTAGATAAAATTGCTGTCAGTCTATTTTCAGGCTGACAGTGTTCGTGTTGTTAACTACCGATGCGCCCCCCGTCGTTTTTGGTGATGACAATTGTTGCCGAGCGCGGGCGTGCAATGATGCCGCCTGAGCCATAGCCAGCATTACCCGGCCAGTGGCTGGTGTATTTGGTGGGGTCGGCGATGTCGGCATGGGCAGTACCTTCACCCGGATGCTGGATGTTGACAAACATGGCCTTGCCATCCGGGGTTTCACACACACCGGTAATTTCGCAATCCTTGGCACCAACCAGAAAGCGCTTCAGGGTATTGGCTTTGGGCAGCTTGCCCTGATAAGTGGTGATATTGGTGCCCGGCACGGTAACCGCGCCGCCATCGCCCACCTGACCTGGCAGCGCTGCAAGCATCATGCAGTTGGTGACATCGGTATAGGCGCCGTCATCGGTCTGAATCCAGCAGATGCCGGTTGAAGGCGTGAATACCAGGCCGTCGGGGCTGGAAAAATCCTGATCGGCTGTAAGGCCGGACAGGTTGATGTCGGCACCCGCGGTGGATTCGGCGCCGAACAGGTAGATATCCCAGCTGAAGGTGGTGGCGGCGACTTCGTTGCCGGCTTCCCTGACACGCAGGATATGGCCGTTGACGTTGCCATTTTGAACCTTGGAGCCGCCCTTGAGGTCGCTGTAGGCGCGCGGGTTGGCCGCATCGGGGGCTTGCTGTGAGCTGGTGGGATTGGTGCGGCGGTTACTGTTGTTGGTCAGCGCGAAATAGATCTCGCCGTTGGCCGGATTAACGCCGCTCCATTCGGGGCGGTCCATTTTGGTGGCGCCCACGGCATCGGCGGCGAGGCGCGAGTTGATGCACACATCGGCCTGGTCGGCAAAAGTATATTTGGTGTAAGCGGAGATGGCCGGGTTGTTGATGGACAGTTCCAGCCATGTGCCGGTGCCATCGGCATTAAACTGTGCCACATAGAGTTTGCCATCGTTCAGGTACTTGTCGCCAACCTCAAGGCGGTTGTGGCGGTGGGCATCGGCGGCATGCCACTCTCTGGTGGAAACCCATTTGTAGATGTATTCGCCGCGAGCGTCGTCGCCCTGATACACAGCAATCGGTTTGCCGACTTTCGGGATGCAGAAGGCAGCTGCCTCATGCGCGAAACGTCCCAGGGCGGTGCGCTTGCGCGCAGCCTGAGTCTTGTCATAGGGGTCGATCTCGACGATGTAGCCCATGGTGTTGAGTTCGTTGCGATAGTCATCGCTCGCGGCAGCGCCGCTCAGGCTGATATCCCAGCGTGCATACTTGTCCTCCACACCGCCGGTTTCCCAGCCGTGGCGGCTCGCCGCACCCTGGCTGCGACCATAGCGATTAAGCGATGTCACGCTCTTGTCATTGCCGCGCGCGGCATTGTCTGTGGCATTGCGGAAGAAATAACCTGTCCAGTTTTCTTCGCCGGTCAGCAGTGTGCCCCAGGGAGTTTTGCCGGTGCCGCAGTTGTTTAGGGTGCCGCGGGTCATCGTGCCATTGTTTGAATACTTGGTTACCAGCAAGGCATTACCGCGCGCTGGTCCGGAAATTTCAACCGGTGTGTTCTGGTGAATGCGGAAGTTGAAGGCGGAATCCTGCACATAGGCAAACTGACCGCGACGGTTTTTCCTGATCTCGAATACGGAGATGCCATGTACCGCCATTTCCTTGTCCACTTCGGCAGCGGGGCGCGGCAGCGTCGAGGTGCCGCCATTTGCATGCAGAAAGAAAGAAGACCTCAGCTCGTCGGTGGTTGCCTCGTGGTTGAGGCCTATCAGTGCGCGGCTGCTGCTGTGGTGGTCGCGGTCGTGGCCGTGATGGTGGGGTTTGCCGCTTTCGGAAAGTTCAAAATATTCCATACCGTCATGATGATCGCCAAAACGATATTCGAAATCGCTATCCGTGCCATTGTTGCTGTATGCCGATACACCGGCGGCGAGCGGATCGCCCAGCGCGCACAATACCGAGTAGCTATAACCTTCGGGCACGCTGACAACGTCGGCGAGGCTTTTGGCCACGGCCTTGAAACCCAGCAGTGATTCGGCTCTGGCGCCATGGCCATGGTCATGGCCGGCAAATGCGCTGAATGGAACAGCGCCGAAGATGGCCATGGCTCCCGTGCTGGCACTGCCGAGCAAAAAGTCGCGGCGGCTCAGGCGGGAGGACAGGATGGAGTCAAAAGTGGGATTGCCGGAGTCGTTATAACCGATATCGTCCGGATCGATTTGGGGGGCGGGCAGTTTGGTGCGATCGTTCATGGCTAGGTTCCTCTGTCTGAATGATTGAAATGGAATAAGGCAAATCAACTTGACCGATATTCACGGCCGGCAACTGTTTTTGCAGTGCGGAAATAATGCACAGCATGTGTTACATGCGCATGACAGAAAAATTTCAGCTAATAACACTGCCTGCTTGGCGCTGTATTTGACGCAAGCTCCTCCAACTCGCATAATCGATCGCATTCCACTCATTAAACCGAGAACCCCATGACCACCATACGCCAGCAGGATTTCATTGACAGCATTGCCGACGCCTTGCAGTTTATTTCCTATTACCATCCGGCCGATTTCATCCGCTCGGTGGCGGCAGCCTATGAGCGCGAAGAGTCGCCGGCGGCGAAGGATGCAATGGCCCAGATACTGACCAATTCGCGCATGAGTGCACAGGGCCACCGTCCGGTGTGCCAGGACACCGGTATCGTGGTGGCGTTTGTGCGCATAGGCATGGACGTGCGCTGGACAGATGCGACGATGAGCATCACCGACATGGTGAATGCCGGGGTGCGTCAGGGCTATCTGCAACCGGACAATGTGCTGCGTGCTTCCATCGTGGAAGACCCGGCGGGCAAGCGTAAAAATACCGGCGACAACACGCCGGCAGTGGTGCATTTTGAACTGGTGCCGGGCGACAGAGTGGATGTGCGCATCGGCGCCAAAGGCGGCGGCTCGGAGAACAAGGCGCGCTTTGCGATGCTGAACCCGAGCGATGACGTGGTGGAGTGGGTAGTTGGTCAGTTGCCGGGCATGGGTGCGGGCTGGTGCCCGCCAGGCATGCTGGGCATCGGCATCGGCGGCACCGCAGAAAAAGCCATGCTGCTGGCGAAAGAAGCGCTGATGCAGTCCATTGACATGACTGAATTAAAAGAACGCGGTGCGCAAAACAGAATTGAAGAGTTGCGCATCGAGATTTACGACAAAGTGAATGCGCTGGGCATAGGCGCGCAGGGCCTGGGCGGGCTCACTACCGTGCTGGATGTAAAGATTCTGGATTACCCCACCCATGCGGCCTCCAAGCCGGTGGCGATTATTCCCAATTGTGCGGCCACGCGGCATATTCATTTCGAGCTGGATGGCAGCGGCGTGGCGCAATTTACCCCGCCAAAACTGGAAGACTACCCCGATGTGCACTGGCATGCGGCGGAAGATGCGCGGCGGGTGAATCTGGATACGCTGACGAAAGCGGATATCGCAAAATGGCAGCCGGGCGAAACCGTGCTGTTGTCCGGCAAGTTGCTCACTGGGCGCGATGCGGCACATAAACGTATCATCGATATGCTGGCGCGCGGCGAGAAACTGCCGCCCGGCGTGGATTTTACCAACCGTTTCATTTATTATGTCGGCCCGGTTGATCCGGTGCGCGATGAGGTGGTTGGTCCCGCAGGTCCCACCACTGCCACACGCATGGACAAATTCACCGAAACCATGCTGGCCGAAACAGGTCTGATCGGCATGGTGGGCAAGGCGGAGCGCGGCAAGACGGGTATTGAGGCGATCAGAAAACACGGCGCGGTGTATCTGATTGCGATAGGTGGCGCTGCTTATCTGGTGGCAAAAGCCATCCGCAGTGCAAAAGTGCTTGCCTTTGCCGATCTCGGCATGGAAGCAATATATGAATTTGAAGTGGAAAACATGCCGGTAACCGTGGCAGTGGACGCGCAAGGGCGTTCAGTGCATGAAATCGGGCCGGCAGAATGGCGCAAACGAATCGGAATGATTCCAGTGCGACAGGTTTAACTTGAACGAATTGGCGGGTCTCCCCGCATTGTGGTGTAGTAAACCTGGTCAGGTCCGGAAGGAAGCAGCCATAGCTATTACCGCAAGTGCCGGGGTTAAGGCTCGCCTCCTTTTTGTAGTGCATGTAATCACCCTCGTCCCCGCGTTGATGCAATTAAATCTGCCGCATTAAACGTGCTAAAATTACCCCCGTTTTTGCTGGTCTTGTGCGATATCTGGCAGGTCGACCCTAATTATTTGTTTTTAAACGGTATAAATCTTGTCTGCAACTTCCGTTCTAGCGCGTAAATGGCGTCCAAAAAACTTCGCCCAACTGGCGGGGCAGGAGCATGTCGTGCAGGCGCTGAGCAATGCGCTGACACAAAACCGCCTGCATCACGCCTATCTGTTCACCGGCACGCGCGGTGTGGGCAAGACCACTATCGCGCGCATCTTTGCCAAATCCCTGAATTGTGAAAGCGGCATTACCGCCACGCCCTGTGGTACTTGCAGCGCCTGCATGGAAATCGACAGCGGCCGTTATATTGACCTGATCGAGCTGGACGCGGCGTCGAATACACAAGTCGATAATATGCGCGAACTGCTGGAAAGCGCGCTGTATGCGCCGACCAGTGGACGTTTCAAGGTGTATATCATCGACGAAGTGCATATGTTGTCTAAGTCTGCATTTAACGCGATGCTGAAGACGCTGGAAGAGCCGCCCGCGCATGTGAAATTTATTCTGGCCACCACCGACCCGCAGAAGATTCCGGTGACCGTTCTGTCGCGCTGCCTGCAGTTCAATCTGAAACAGCTGCCGCCGGCGCTGATCCTCAAGCATCTTCAGTATGTGCTGGAGCAGGAAAATATCCCGTTTGAGAACGGCGCGCTGAATCTGGTGGCGCGCGCTGCGCAGGGCAGCATGCGCGATGCGCTGAGCCTGATGGATCAGGCAATCGCTTATTCCGACTCCAGGGTTGAAGAGGCAACGGTGCGCAATATGCTGGGCGCGATCGATCAGAGCTATCTTTTTGACCTGTTGCAAACCCTGCGCGCGCAGGATGGTGCCGGTTTGCTGCGGATTGCCGATGATATGGCGATCCGCAGTATTGCGTTTGACGCGGCGTTGCAGGATCTGGCGACTTTATTGCATCGCATCGCGCTGGCACAAACGGTGCCAGCGGCGATTCCCGAAGACGAACCCGAACGTGCACGCCTGTTTGAGCTTGCCCTGCAGTTCAGTGCCGAACAGGTGCAGTTGTTTTATCAAATTGTGATTCATGGCCGTAACGAAATTAGCCTGGCGCCGGATGAGTATGCCGGCTTTACCATGACCTTGTTGCGTATGCTGGCGTTCGCGCCAGCTGCTTCTGTGGTTACGTCTGTGCCGCAGCAAGCTAGACTGGCTGCGGCGCCCGAGGCGGTCTACGCCCAATCAGCGGCGGGAAAGCCGGCTGCAGCCAGGCCCGCAGAAAGCAGGCCGGCAGAGAATGTTGCTGCAGTTGCAAAACCCTCTGCGGCACCGGTTGCTGAGAAAATGACGGGCAATGGCCAGCTGGACTGGAATGTATTGCTGGCACAGCTGAATGTGCAGGGCATGGCGCGTGAACTGGCCAGAAATTGCATGCTGGATAGTTTTGCGGAGGGCAAAATCAGCCTGAGTCTTGCACCGCAGCACAAACAATTTTTAACCAATAAAATGGCGCAGGACAAGTTGCAGGCAGCGCTGAGCGATTATTTTGCGCAGCCCGTGCGCTTGCATTTGTCGGTGGGTGCGCCGGCAGAAGCGGCTACCCCCGCGGTGGTGGAGCAGCAGGAAAAACAGGTCAAACAGCAGACGGCAGCGGATGCAATCGCGCAGGATCCTTTTGTGCGTGAAGCTCAGGCGCAACTGGATGCGCAGATCGTCGAAAGCTCGATAAAATTTATACAACAATAGTGCGGAGGATGCGGTAATGATGAAGGGCGGACTAGGCGGCTTGATGAAGCAGGCGCAACAAATGCAGGCCAACATGAAAAAGGCGCAGGACGAACTGGCCAAGGTTGAGGTGGAAGGTCAGGCCGCTTCCGGCATGGTCAAGGTAACGATGACTTGTGCGCATGAAGTGCGCCGCATCAAGCTGGACGACAGCGTGATGGATGACAAGGATATGCTGGAAGACCTGATCGTGGCGGCAATGAACGATGCGGTGAAACAGGTGGCGGCTATGACCAAGGAAAAAATGGGTGGTTTTGGTGCGGGCCTGAATCTGCCGCCCGGCATGAGCTTGCCCTTTTGATCGCTGAAGTTGTTAATTTCTGAGCAGGGATGAAAACGCCATCCAGTCTGGAAGCCCTTATTGCAGCGCTGCGCGTATTGCCAGGCGTTGGTCCAAAGTCTGCCCAGCGCATGGCTTACCATCTGTTGCAACGCGACAAGCCTGCGGCCTTGCGGCTTGCGCAATCCCTGGCGCATGCAGTGGAAACGCTGCACCACTGTGCCAAATGCAATAATTTTTCCGAAGAAGAGGTGTGTGAAATGTGCCGTTCAGCACGGCGCGATTCCAGTTTGCTGTGCGTGGTGGAGATGCCCGCAGATTTGCTGATGATGGAGCAGGCGCAGTGCTATCAGGGCATGTACTTTGTGCTGATGGGGCGCCTGTCACCGCTGGATGGTATCGGTGCACGCGAATTGCATCTGGACCGGCTGGTGAAGCGCGCGCTGGAGCAGCCATGCGAAGTGATACTGGCGACTAACTTTACGGTTGAGGGCGAGGCGACTGCGCATTACATCGCGACGCTGCTCAATGCGCAGGGCGTGAAGGTATCGCGTATTGCGCGCGGTTTGCCGGTGGGCGGCGAACTGGAACATGTGGATAGTGGCACCCTGGCACAGGCTGTGCTGGAACGACGCGAGGTGGCCGGGTGAACCGGCAAGGGGGTATGGTGAAAGATCAGGATGACAAGGTGCCCGGGCAGGGCGAAAGAATACAAAAAGTGCTGGCCCAGGCAGGCGTTGGTTCCCGTCGGGAAATGGAAGAGTGGATCACTGCCGGTCGTGTCACGGTCAACGGTGAGCCTGCCACGCTGGGAATGCGTGTAGTTGAAGGCGACGTATTGCGCGCGGATAAACGCACGGTGCACGTCAAAGCGCAGGAAGACAGGGATTTCCCGCGCGTGTTGCTGTATCACAAGCAGGAAGGAGAGATTGTCAGTCGCGACGACCCTGAAAACCGCACCAATGTGTTTGAAAAGCTGCCCAAGTTGCGTGGCATGAAGTGGATTGCCATTGGCCGGCTTGACTACAATACCAGCGGTCTGCTGATTTTTACCACATCAGGCGAGCTGGCAAATCGCTTGATGCATCCGCGCTTTGAGGTTGAACGCGAATATGCGGTGCGAGTGCAGGGCGTGATGACACCCGAGCAAATGCGCCAGATGACCAGGGAAGGGATTGAACTTGAAGACGGGCCGGTGAAGTTTGAAAAACTCACCGACGAAGGCGGGGAAGGTTTCAATCACTGGTACAGGCTGGTGCTGAAAGAGGGGCGCAACCGTGTGGTGCGGCGTATTTTTGAAGCGCTGGGACTGGTTGTCAGTCGTTTGATGCGGGTGCGTTTTGGTATTATTAATCTGCCACCCAGTATCAAGCGCGGCAAGATGGCAGAACTTGGCGACGGTGAAGTGAACATGATTCTCGACTGGGTTGGGCTTTCGGCACAGACAGTTGATGAGGAGGCAACTGAGGATCCTCGTGCTGCTGAAGGAAAAATCAAACAAATTAAGAGCGCGCCGCCGCACAAAGGTCAGCGGGCTGAGCCAGCGAAAACCGGGCGTAACGTTGCTGCCAAAGGCCGGCAAAAGCAAGCTGGAGCGGCCGTTTCTCGCGGCGGGCGTAACAAAACTAAAGCTGGCGTGAAAGGATAACTATCATTAGAATCCGTGTACTTGGGCAAGGTTGTTAAATAAAGTTATAATTTGCGGTAAGTTGTAATAATCAACTACATAAGATCTGGGAAGTATGGAAGAACGGGACAATAAGACCATCATATGCAGTGTGTTGTTTCTGGATATTGTGGAGTATTCGCAAAAAGCCGTTTCGGGGCAGATTTCCCTGAAGGAAGGCTTTAATGTTTTTTTGTCGACCGCGCTGAGTGAGATTCCGGTTAAGGATCGCATTATTCTTGATACGGGTGATGGGGCAGCAATCAGCTTTCTGGGTGATATTGAAGATGCGCTCAAGGTTGGGCTGAGCATGCGCCACAGCCTGATGACGGCTGGTGTATATATGGATACGCCGTTGCTGGTACGGATGGGTATTAATCTTGGGCCTGTGCGTCTGGTAAAGGATATCAATAACCAGCCTAATATCGTTGGTGACGGTATTAATGTGGCGCAGCGAGTGATGGATTTCGCCGATATCGGGCAGTTGCTTGTTTCTCGTTCTTATTATGACGCAGTATCGAGGATTTCCCAGGAGTACGCGGGAATGTTCCACTATCAGGGTTCGCGCACAGACAAACATGTACGCGAACATGAGGTTTATGCAATCGGCTATCCCGGTGAATTCACGCTGGTTAAAGAGCAGTTGTCCGCCAAGGGAAAATTAAAACAGCTTGCTGATGAGCTGAGGCAACGAACCGAACTCTGGAATCGGGCTGCCCTTAATACTTTTCAGAATGCCTCCATAAAACAGCGGGTTTTGTATGTCGGCATTCCTTTGCTTGCAGCAATGCTGATGGTGATTGCGCTTTTTCTTATAAAAGCAAATTCCACCGCTCCAGCAAAGCAGGTCGTTGTGCGTTATTACCCTGAAGCTGAGCAGGCTGCATCGACCCTAAACGCATTAACTGTGAAAAAACCTGAAAAAACAGCTTCGACATCTGTCGCAAAAGATGAGGGACGGGTTGAATCAGTCAAAAGAGCTGACAAACCCAGTATTGCCAGGGTGCGGACTCTTGAAGAAACTACTGGTGCGGTAGCGATCATGAATCTGGTGGTGCTGCCGTGGGGCGAGGTTTATCTGGATGGTAGAAAGCAGGGGGTTTCGCCGCCGCTGCTTGAGTTGCAAGTCGCTCCGGGTAAGCACGAGATTGAAATCAGAAACGCCAACTTCCCTGTGTTTAAGCGAACGATTCAGGCTAAAGTGGGTGAAAAAATCAAAATAAGTCATACATTCGCCAATTAAAAAATATTGAGGAAGTTTGTGGTATTTCGCATACAAAAAGTAATTTTGGGGCTGTTAATAGGCTTGGTATTGAGCGGATGCCAGAGCATGAATCCATTTTCATGTAACGCTTCCCGTGCAGCTAATACACCTACAGATAAAAAATTAAATTATGGTGTGCTGAGTTATGAAGAAGGTAACTATCAGGCATCAATTACAGCATTGCAGGGCGTGCTGGAAACCGGTTTAAGCGGCAAGCCGGAGCAGGTTAAGGCATATAAATACCTGGCTTTTATTCAGTGCGTTTCCGGCCGCGAGGCAATGTGCCGTGATTACTTTAAAAAGGCGCTTGAAATTGATCCGGGTTTCAATCTGGATTCTGCGGAGGCCGGCCACCCTATATGGGGTCCGATATTTCGAAGTGTGAAAAGCAAGCATTCAAAATTGAGCTATGGCAATAAATAACAATACAAACTGTGGCCTGAATCATGATTAGTCAACTGGGACGCTACAATATTATTGGCGAGCTCGGCCAAGGCGCGATGGGTACTGTCTATAAGGCAGTTGACCCGTTGATAGACCGCATTGTCGCGATCAAGACCATTAATTTGAGTCTGGCAATGGATGAAAAGGATGAATACGAATCCCGTTTCTATCAGGAAGCTAAGGCGGCAGGCCGTTTAAGTCACCCCAATATTGTCACGATTTATGATGTGGGCAAGAGCGGTGAGATTGCCTATATCGCAATGGAGTTTTTGCAAGGTCGCGAGTTAAGAGATTTGCTGAATGATGGCAAACGTATGCCAATTGAGCAGGTTATCAATATTGTGGCACAAGTTGCCCAAGGCCTTGCTTATGCGCACGAGAACGGGATTGTGCACAGGGATGTCAAGCCATCCAATATCATGATTGTGCGTGAAGGGCATGTGAAAATTACCGACTTCGGTATCGCCCGCATGGCATCAGCAGCTGTTCGCACACAAACGGGTATGGTACTGGGTTCGCCCAAATACATGTCACCGGAACAGGTGGTGGGCAAGCAGACCGACCAGCGTTCGGATATTTTTTCACTGGGTGTGATGCTGTATGAAATGCTTACCGGACAAGCACCGTTTGCTGGTGAGAACGTAAATGCAATCATGTATCAAACGTTGAACAGTGTACCGCCACCTCCCAGCTCTTTAAGCCCTAATGTGCCTGAGATGCTGAATTTTATTGTGGCCAAGGCGCTGGCAAAAAAACTGGAACACCGTTATCAGAATGCAAAAGAGTTTGCCGGAGATCTTTATGCGTGCCGCGACAGATTGCCGCGCCCGAGTATTGCCAGAGAAACAGTCAAACCTGCTTTTCCAACAAGCTCGCAAATGGCAGATACGATACCTGCTGCAAAGCATGTCGATACCAGTGAAGATGAATCGAAGCCGGTCGCTACGCTGGGTCTTTCTGCTGCGTTTGACTCGGCTGCCGCCACTTTGCGTCTGGCGGCGTTGACAGGCACGGCAGAAGAAGTCGAAGAATTTTCCAAAACCTTTAAGATGCCCATTCCCTCCGTCGATGAGTTAAACAGAGCTGCCCCAGTTTCCTCTGTACTTGCTGCATCGGTTTCGGCAAAGCCAAAAATAGACCCCCCTTTGTTTTCCAAGCCACGGGCTGCACCTGCTGCAGCGTCTTACCCTGGCAAGCAAACGGAAAAAGACGATTCAGGCAGTTTCAATTGGTTGCTCATAGGCGGGGGCATACTACTTGTGCTGGGCCTGATTTCAATGTTTATTTTTAAATAATCCGCAACTTGCCAAGCCAATGTCTGCAGGAAAATTGGCGGCGCGTGACTTCAGCTTGCATCCCTCCCTTATTTGTTCAATCTTGCTCTTGTCAGCATACTGTATTTCTCTGCTGATTGTTTTTATATTGCCTATGGTTGTATGGGCCAAGTCAGCGTTGACCCTCTTGTTGATATTTTCTCTGGTCTATTATTGGTGTCGTGATGCCTGGTTGATATTGCCGACATCGTATTTGGCCATTCGTCTGGATGGGGAAGACGTCGTGCTGAAAAGTCGCGGGGGCGATGAGATATCGGCCCGGGTTTCGCGTGATAGTTTGGTTACACCCTTGCTAACGATCTTGAACATATCTCCAGCAGACAAACAAAGCATGCATGCAGTAGTTATTTTCCCGGACAGTATGGATAAGGCGTCCTTCCGTGAATTGCGTGTGTTGATGAAATGGCGCGGCGGTGCGGTTTCGCAGGTGGGCAAACAACATTCAGGAATGTGACGGCTGCGTCATGTAGTTCGGTGGTACCAGAATGCTGGGGATCGCTTGTGGCAAAGTTTCCGGGTAGTCCTTGCTGTAATGAAGTCCGCGGCTTTCGTGGCGGGATAAAGCGCTTTGCACGATGAGGTCGGCACTTAACACCAGATTTCTCAGTTCCAGCAAATCTGCACTGACGTGAAAGTGGTTGTAATACTCATTTATTTCTTCATGCAGCAACTGGATGCGGTGCTGGGCTCTTTGCAGGCGTTTGGTGGTGCGCACTATGCCCACGTAATCCCACATAAAGCGGCGTAGCTCTGCCCAGTTGTGCGAAATTACCACCGCCTCATCTGCATCGGTTACCTGACTTTCATCCCACTCGGGTAATGTTGTGAATTCTCCGTCATTTTGTGCAAGTATGTCTATGGAGGCAGTTTCTGCAAAGACCAGACATTCGAGTAAAGAGTTGCTTGCCAGGCGATTCGCACCATGCAGTCCTGTATATGTGGTTTCACCTATGGCGTAAAGCTGTTCAACATCAGTTCGTCCATGCAAATCGACTACCAGGCCGCCGCAGGTATAGTGAGCTGCGGGTACTACCGGTATGGGTTCTTTGGCAATGTTGATACCCAGCTCCAGGCAACGGGCGTGGATATTGGGGAAATGCTGTTGCAGGAATGCCTCCGGCTGGTGTGAAATGTCCAGATAGACACAATCCAGTCCATGGGTTTTCATTTCAAAGTCGATAGCACGGGCTACTACATCGCGTGGAGCAAGTTCGCCGCGTGGATCATGTCTGGCCATAAAGCGTGTGCCGTCAGGCAATTTGAGTATGCCGCCTTCGCCGCGCACGGCTTCGCTGATCAGGAATGATTTGGCATGCGGGTGATACAGGCAGGTTGGATGAAACTGGATAAACTCCATGTTTGCCACTCTGCAGCCTGCTCGCCAGCCCATCGCAACGCCGTCGCCAGTGGCCGTATCGGGATTGGTGGTGTAAAGGTAGACTTTGCCGGCTCCACCGGTTGCAAGAATGGTATTGTTTGCTGCGATGGTGATAATTTCATCTTTCAGTGTATTGAGCGCATAAGCTCCGTAACATCGGTTATTGCACAGTCCCAGCTTGTTGCCGGTAATCAGGTCAATCGCAATATGCTGCTCCAGCAAGGTGATATTCGGATGGGCGAGAACCTTGGCAGCAAGACTTTGCTGGACAGCCAGACCGGTTGCATCTGCTGCGTGGATAATTCGGCGATGGCTGTGCCCACCTTCGCGCGTCAGGTGGTAGTTATCGTCTTCATCACGGCTAAAGGGAACATTTTGCTGAATCAGCCAGTCTATAGCAGCTTTGCCGTGTTCAACAACAAAACGGGTGGCGGCGGAATCGCACAAGCCAGCCCCTGCAATTTCCGTGTCCTTAATATGCTCTTCCCAGGAATCCTCCGGTGATAATACTGCTGCAATACCGCCCTGCGCCCAGACGCTCGCCCCGTCCAGCAAGGATTTTTTGGTGATAACGGCAATTTTTTGCCGGTCAGCAAGCTTCAGCGCCAAAGACAGGCCGGCAAGGCCGCTGCCGATGATCAGGGTGTCAAATTTCAGCATGAGGTAACAGGGTTGGTATTTGTCAGCCAGAACTATAGCAAATTAATTCAGGAGCCATGCCTGTACTCGAAAACCATGCTTGCCTGTGAACTAAACGCAGATGGCTCTGTCCATAGGTGCATTACAGGCAAAGCTGACGCTGTGAGCCTGTGCGGTTATACTAGAGCGTAATTTGCCGTACGCTTTGTGGGCAATAAATTTTTAGCCAGGATAGCCGCGAATGGGCGACAAGGAAGTCGATCAGCAATTAGTGGAACGCGCCCAGCGCGGGGACAAGCACGCCTTCGAGTTGTTGGTGAGCAAGTATCAACGCCGTTTGGGGCGCCTGATCTCGCGCTTTGTGCGTGATTCTGCAGAGGCGGAGGATGTAACCCAGGAAGCTTTCATCAAGGCATATCGTGCTTTGCCTTCATTTCGGGGTGACAGTGCATTTTACACATGGCTATACAGGATAGGCATTAATACGGCCAAAAACTATCTGGTTTCTCTGGGCAGAAGGGCGCCAACGAGCACGCAGTTTGATGCCGAGGAGTCCGAAGATTTTGAGGGCTCGGATTTGTTGCATGATGTCAATACGCCTGAAAATATATTAATGAGCAAGGAAGTTGTCGGGGTAGTGAATGCGACTCTGCTCAAATTGCCAGAAGATTTGCGAACGGCGCTGACGCTGCGCGAAATTGAGGGTTTGAGCTACGAAGAAATTGCAGAAATAATGAGTTGTCCAATAGGTACCGTGCGCTCCAGAATATTCCGCGCACGCGAGACGATCGCAACAAATTTACGCCCGTTGTTGGGTACAAGCATCGACAAGAGGTGGTAAGAATGAAACAAAATATATCTACGTTTATGGATGGCGAATTGTGTGATGAAGAGGCTGAAGCTTTGATGGGGAAGATCAGGCGGGATTCCGAAGCGAGGCAGGAATGGCTTAATTATCATTTAATTGGAGACGTGCTGCGTCAGCCGGATTACATACCCGGCGATATGAGTTCTACTTTTTTTGAGCGATTGAATGCCGAGCCAACAGTGTTGGCACCGTATAGCCAGCGCAGAACAACCTCCGGATATTTTGCAATGTCTGCGGTTGCGTCGATTATGGCCATTGCGTTTCTGGCCTGGCTATCGGTAGCGGTAAACAATGAGCCTTTCATCCAGCAGGCTAAACAGCATTCCGGCAACACGCGTACTGTTGCCAGCCTGCCTGCGAATGAAAATATCAACGATTATCTGCTGGCGCATAAGGAGTTTTCTCCCGGCAACGAAGTTCAGGGCGCTGCGTCTTATATACGCACTGTTTCTGCCAGGCATACAGTGGCAGGGCGCTAGTGTTTACTTCTATGTCAATATTTAAAATCAATTTGGTGATCTGTCTGTTTGTGGCGGCTTCTGGCGTAATGGCGGAGCCTGTGACGCAGGAGGACTTGAACTGGCTCAATAAAATGGTGATAGCTGCGCGTCAGACCAACTATACCGGCACATTTATTTATCAATCCGGAAGTCATATTGAGACTTCGCGCATCACGCATCTTTCAGACGGCGAGAATGAACACGAGAGGCTGGAAGGCCTTGATGGCGAGCGCAGTGAAATAATTCGCAGAAACGACCAGGTCTGGTGTTATCAGGGTGAGCGCAAGGTATTGGTGGCAAAGCGCGATGGGGCGAGAAGTTTCCCTGCTCTTTTGCCGGAGCAACTTTCGTTGCTGCAGGAAAACTATGTCATTCGGCAAGCAGAGGAGGGCAGGGTTGCGGGATTTCAGGCGCGAGGCATCCTGTTCCAGCCCCGCGATAAAATGCGCTATGCCCATAAAATGTGGGTACATAACGATTCCGGCTTGCTGCTGAAAGCCGTCGTGCTGGATGACCATGGCCATGTGATTGAGCAGTATGCCTTTACACAATTGAGCATAGGCGGTGAGATTGATCGCAAGTGGATTGTTAAGGGCAAGCCAGCGGATCAAAGCAGTCAAGACAGCGTATCCTCGAGTCATGGTGTGCACGCGGCTCATGGAGAAAGCGGCTGGCTGGTATATGCGCTGCCTGCAGGCTTTAAAAAAATCACGGAAGTCTCGCGGAACCTGAAAGGTAATGGCCAGCCGGTAATACATCTGGTTTATTCCGATGGACTGGCTGGCATCTCTGTTTTTATCGAGAAGCTGGATGACAAGTCAGGAGTGAAACAGGGGCTGCACAGTAAGGGCCTGGTTCAGTTCTTTACCATGGTAATGGGTGAAAGTTTGCTGACTGTGGTCGGTGAGGTGCCTCCGCGTACCGTCATGCAGGTTGCCGAATCGGTGAGATTCGGAGGGCAGAAGCAATGATACAGACGCGAGCAGTGATCATTCGTCTGGAAGGCAACGATGCGCTGGTTGAATCAACGCAGGGCGGTGGTTGCGGCAATTGTGACAGAGAGGGTGGCTGTGGCAGTGGCAAGCTTGCGCAATTGTTTAGTAACGAGCCGCGTCGTTTCCGTGTGCGAAATGATAGCAATGCACAAGTTGGTGCAGTGGTGGAAGTCAATTTGCCCGATGGTATGCTGTTGCACAGCGCATTGATAATGTACCTCCTGCCTTTGGTGTTGTTGACTGCCGGTGCGGTTGTTGGCATGCAATGGTCTTATGATGAGGCAAGCCGTGACGCGCATGCTGCCATAGGCGGGCTGGCTGGGCTTGTACTCGGCTTTGCGATTGTAAAGGTTTTAACGGCCAGACAGCGATTGTCTTCGGTTGCACGGCCGGTAATTTTGTGATTATTGAGCTTGAATTTTCCCCCGATGACATAACTTCAATGGCAGTGCATTTGGATAAAGAAGGAATCAGGAATGTTTAACAGATTATTTGTATTTGTGCTGTTTGGTTTGTATGTGCAGTCAGTTTTGGCGAAGGATTTGCCCGACTTTACTGCGCTGGTGGAAAAGCAGGGGGCTGCAGTGGTGAATGTAAGCACCTCGCAAACGATCCAGGCTTCCCAGGGCGTACCACCTATTCCCGGTCTGCCCGAGGGCGATCCTCTGGCCGAACTGTTCCGGCGTTTCGGATCGCCCATGCCACGCGAGCAGGAGACTCACTCCCTGGGTTCTGGTTTTTTGATCAGTGCGGATGGATATATTCTGACTAATGCGCACGTGGTGGATGCTGCCGATAAAATTACCGTACGACTGACCGACCAGCGCGAGTTCAAGGCCAGGGTAATCGGTGCGGACAGGCGTACCGACGTGGCGCTAATCAAGATAGAGGCAACGGGATTGCCGAAAGTAGTACAGGGTGATCCGGCTCAACTCAGGGTGGGTGAGTGGGTGCTGGCCATAGGCTCTCCATTCGGTTTTGACAGCAGTGTGACCGCAGGTATCGTAAGCGGCAAAGGGCGTTCCCTGCAGCAGGAAAATTTTGTGCCATTCATTCAGACTGACGTTGCGATCAACCCCGGCAATTCGGGTGGCCCCCTGTTCAATATGAAGGGCGAAGTGGTTGGTATTAATTCGCAGATTTACAGCCGTTCAGGCGGCTATATGGGGCTTTCCTTTGCCATTCCTATTGACGTGGCGATGGAGGTGGCCAATCAGTTGCGCGCGTCCGGCAAGGTGACGCGTGGACGCATTGGTGTGGTTATTCAGGAAGTAACGCGGGAGCTGGCCGATTCATTTGGTTTAAATAAGGCTTCGGGTGCACTTATTTCTGCTGTGGAAAAAGGCGGTCCGGCGGATAAGGCCGGCATACAGGCAAGCGATGTGATTCTCAAGTTTGACGGCAAGGTGGTAGCCATGTCGAAAGATTTACCCCGTATCGTTGCTGCTACACAGCCCGGGAGCAAGGTTGCAGTGCAACTGTGGCGCAAGGGCGCAACCAAAGAAGTGAGTTTGACGGTTGCCGAAATGCCCGGTGATGGTCGCACTGCGCGCGCCTCCAAGCACGATTCTTCCGGCGAACAGATAGCGCGGCTCGGTATTAATGTAACGGAACTGACCGGGGAGCAGAAATCCCAGCTGGAAATTGAGGGTGGCTTGCTGATTGATGAGGTTCGCGGCGCAAATGCCCGCGGGGAACTGCAGCGTGGAGATATTATTCTGGATCTTGGAAACACACCCATCGTGAGTGTTGAGCAGCTTAATAATTTGCTGAAAACCATTCCAAAGGGGCGTACCGTGGCTTTGCGGGTGCGTCGTGGCGAGACGATTTCTTACATACCCATCAAGCTTGACGAAAAATAACCCGGGCGCAATTGCGTTTACCATCAAGGCCTTTAAGGCAACGGAGTAGCAGCTAATCCCGTCAAAATCGGCTAGAATTCGCCCTTTGCGAATAGACGCAGGTTTTGGCGGGATTTTCTTTCGCCCCGTGTCAGCAACAGCAATATTTAAAATTAAGACAACCAGATGCAATATATCCGTAACTTTTCCATTATCGCCCATATAGATCACGGTAAATCCACATTGGCTGATCGCATTATTCAGTTGTGCGGCGGTTTGTCTGACCGCGAAATGGAGGCGCAAGTTCTTGATTCAATGGATCTTGAGCGTGAGCGTGGTATTACTATCAAGGCGCAGACCGCCGCACTAAGCTACAAGGCGCGCGACGGCCATGTCTACAATCTTAATTTGATTGATACGCCGGGTCATGTTGACTTTTCCTACGAAGTGTCGCGGTCCCTGTCTGCCTGCGAGGGAGCTTTGCTGGTCGTGGATGCGGCGCAGGGGGTGGAGGCGCAGACCGTTGCGAACTGTTACACCGCGCTCGATCTCGGGGTGGAAGTGGTGCCGGTGCTGAACAAGATTGATCTGCCTTCCGCGAATCCGGAAAACGCCATCCAGGAAATTGAGGATGTGATAGGTATAGACGCGCATGACGCGGTGCGTTGCTCGGCCAAGACCGGCTTTGGCGTGGAAGATGTAATTGAAGCCATGATTGCCAAAGTACCGGCGCCCAAGGGCGACGCAGCAGCCCCCCTGCAGGCGCTCATCATTGATTCATGGTACGACAATTATGTCGGCGTGGTGATGCTGGTGCGGATCGTCAATGGCACTCTGAAACCCAAGGAGAAGATTTTATTCATGGCTTCGGGGGCGCAACACCTGACTGAGCACATAGGCGTATTCAGTCCCAAATCGGTGCCGCGTGAAACACTGGTTGCCGGTCAGGTGGGCTTTATTATCGCCGGCATCAAGGAGCTGAAGGATGCCAAGGTGGGGGACACCATCACGCTGCAAGCCCGGCCGGCGGCAAGTGCCCTGCCGGGATTCAAGGAGGTGCAGCCTCAGGTGTTTGCCGGTCTGTTTCCGGTTGAGTCGAATCAGTATGATGCATTGCGCGATTCACTGGAAAAGCTCAAGCTGAACGATGCATCATTGCAGTATGCGCCCGAAGTATCGCAAGCGCTGGGTTTCGGTTTTCGCTGCGGTTTTCTCGGTCTGCTGCATATGGAAATTGTGCAGGAACGGCTGGAGCGCGAATTCGATATGGATCTCATTACGACCGCCCCCACGGTTGTGTATGAAGTGGTAATGCGCGATGGCAGCATAGTGCTGGTAGATAATCCGTCCAAAATGCCGGATGTGCCAAAAATAGAGGAAATTCGCGAGCCTATCGTGACGGTAAATCTGTATATGCCGCAGGAATATGTGGGCTCGGTGATTACGCTGTGCACACAAAAGCGCGGTGTGCAGATCAATATGAGCTATCACGGCAAGCAGGTGCTGCTGGTGTATGAAATGCCGATGGCGGAAATTGTAATCGACTTCTTCGACAAGCTGAAATCGGTTTCGCGCGGATACGCATCAATGGATTACGAGTTCAAGGAATATCGCTCCGCTGATGTGGTCAAGGTGGATATCATGATCAACGGCGAAAAGGTGGATGCGCTGGCGATTATCGTGCATCGCGCCAATAGCCAGTTCCGCGGACGCGCGGTGGCGGCCAAGATGCGCGAGCTGATCCCGCGGCAGATGTTTGATGTGGCGATTCAGGCGGCAATCGGCGCGAATATTATTTCGCGCGAAAACGTGAAGGCCTTGCGCAAGAACGTGCTGGCCAAATGTTACGGCGGCGATATTTCACGCAAGCGCAAGCTGCTGGAAAAACAAAAGGCCGGCAAAAAACGCATGAAGCAGGTGGGCAGTGTGGAAATTCCGCAGGAAGCGTTCCTGTCTATCCTGCGAATAGATGAAAAATAATGCGGCGTATCGACGATAAATAATAAGGGAAGAACAGATGGATTTTGCATTAATCATGTTTTCTCTGCTGGTGTTGACCGGCAGTATCTGGCTGCTGGACAGATTGATACTGCAGGGCAAGCGCACGAATAAGGCGGAGCCGTGGTGGGTCGAATATGCGAAGAGTTTCTTCCCGGTTATTCTGGCGGTATTTGTGTTGCGTTCGTTCTTGGTTGAGCCTTTCAAAATTCCCTCGGGATCGATGATTCCAACCCTGCATGTGGGCGATTTTATTCTGGTCAACAAATTTACCTATGGCATACGCCTGCCAATAATCAATCAGAAAATAGTGCAAATAAACAATCCTGCACGCGGCGACGTGATGGTGTTTCACTATCCGGAAAATCCGTCAATTGACTACATCAAGCGTATCGTCGGCTTGCCGGGCGATGTTATTGTTTACCGCAATAAACAGTTGCTGGTGAATGGCGAAGTGCAGCAGCAGAAAAGCCTGGGCGAGTACAATTATGTCGACAACGGCTTAAGTTTTGTGCATACCAGTCGTTATACGGAGAACCTGAGCGGCGGACGCTCGCATGAAATTCTGATCAATCCTGATGTGCCCGGGTTGCATATGGCCGCGGTTGCTGATTTTCCGCAGCGCGAGCAATGCAGCTACAGTTTTGACGAGGTGCGTTGCACGGTTCCCGCCGGACATTATTTTGCGATGGGGGATAATCGTGACAATAGTCGAGACAGCCGTTACTGGGGCTTTGTTCCGGATAAAATGATCGTCGGCAAGGCGTTTTTTATATGGATGAATTTTAGTGATTTTAAACGGATAGGCTTAACCATTAATTAAGGGGGTTCATGATGAAGACAAATTTTCAGCAGCGCGGTGTTACATTTGGCGGGTTTATTATGATATTGGCTTTGTTGGGCGGACTGGCCATTTTCAGTATGAAGCTTATTCCCGCGTATATGGAAAACGGTAAAGTCCAGAAGGCTTTCGATGCCATTGTGAGTGATCCTGCGATGCAGGCAGCATCAATTCCGGAAATCAAGGAATCGTTCAGTAAAAGGGCGATTACCATGGATTCTGTGACTGGAATTACGACAGAGGATTTGGTCATAGGCAAAGAAGACGGAAAACTAACACTCAGTGCCAGCTATAGTAAAAAAGTGCCGCTGGTTGGGAATGTCAGCTTGCTGATTGAATTCAACCCTTCCGCGCCCAAATAAAAAAGCAATGAACCGCGAAGCACTATGCAAGACGTTGGGCCATGTTTTTAAACAGCCGCAGTTGCTGCAACGTGCCTTAACCCACCGCAGTCATAGTGCGGCACACAACGAGCGTCTGGAGTTTCTGGGCGACAGCGTGGTGAATTGTGTGGTGGCCAAGTATTTGCATGATACCTATCCGGATTTGCCCGAAGGTGATTTGTCCCGGTTGCGTTCAAATCTGGTCAACCAGCAAACCCTTTATACGCTGGCGCAACAGTTGCAACTGGGCGAATTATTATTGCTGGGTGAAGGAGAGCGCAAGAGTGCCGGCTCCGGACGCCCGTCGATTCTTGCGGATGCGCTGGAAGCGCTGGTTGGCGCATTGCTGCTTGATGGCGGATTTGAGGCGGCGGAGAAAGCGGTATTAAGTTTGTATATTCCTTTCCTCCGCCAGGCTGATGTGCTTACCTTGGGCAAGGATGCCAAAACACTGCTGCAGGAATATTTGCAGAGCCGCAAGCTGGCATTGCCAAAATATATGGTGATTGCGACACAGGGCGAAGCACATGCGCAAGTGTTTCAGGTTGAATGCGCCATTCCCCAATTAAAATTGAGAACGCGCGGAGAAGGAAGCAGCAGGCGCATAGCAGAGCAAATGGCGGCGGAAGCCGCTTACCAAAGTCTCATTTCATCCCCCATTGTTACACCGGAAATTATTTCCCAGAAAGCGTGATCGGCATCCCACCATGACAGACAGCACCCTATTTCACAGCGGCTTTATTGCCATCGTAGGACGACCCAATGTGGGGAAATCCACGCTGCTTAATCACCTGATCGGCCAGAAAATCAGCATCACCTCGCGCAAGGCACAGACGACGCGTCATCGCATCACCGGCATCCTGACGGAAGAGCATGCGCAGTTCGTGTTTGTGGATACGCCGGGATTTCAGACACAGCATCTGAACACGCTGAACAAGGGCCTGAATAAAGTGGTGACCAGCAGCCTGCGCGATGTGAACGTGGTGTTGTTCGTGATTGAGGCGCGCCATTTCGATGACCGCGACCGTCTGGTGATGAATCTGTTGCCGAAAAATGCGCCAGTGCTGCTGGTGATCAACAAGGTTGACAGTATGGAAGACAAGGGCGAGTTGCTGCCCTTTATGCAGGATATTTCCAAAGAGCGTGAGTTTACCGCCATCGTGCCGGTGAGCGCCAAGCACGACAAGCAACTCGATACCCTGCTCGATGCGATTCGCCCCTTCCTGCCCGAAGGTGAAAAAATTTATCCCGAGGACGAAGTCACCGACCGCAACGAGCGTTTTCTTGCCGCCGAAATTGTGCGCGAGAAAGTGTTCCGCTTTACCGGCGAAGAGTTGCCTTATTCTGTCAGCGTGGTGATCGAACAATTCAAGATCGAAGGCAAACTGCGCCGCATACATGCGGCGATACTCGTCGACAAGGATGCGCACAAGGCCATGCTGATCGGCAAAAACGGCGAGAAACTCAAGGAAATTGCGACACAGGCCAGGCTGGATATGGAAAAACTTTTCGACGGAAAAGTTTTTCTCGAAGTATGGATCAAGGTACGCAGCGGCTGGGCGGACAGCGCGCAGATGCTGAAGAGTCTGGGCTACGAATAAAGTAGAAATCCATCATGATGCAAGCGCATAAAAACCGCTTAGAAGACGAACCCGCATTCGTGCTGCACAGCTATCCGTTTCGCGAAACCAGTTTGCTGGTGGAGGTATTCAGCCGCCAGCATGGCCGCGTGCCGCTGGTGGCACGCGGTGCACGGAGGCCCAAATCGGCGGTGCGCGGTTTGTTGATGAATTTTCAGCCGCTATCCTTAAGCTGGTTTGGCAAGCATGAAGTGCGCACCCTGCATAGCGCGGAGTGGCAGGGCGGGCAGCCGCTCTTGCAGGGAACCGCGCTGCTGTGCGGCTTTTACCTGAACGAGTTGTTGCTCAATCTGATGGTGCGTGATGACCCGCACGAGCAGCTGTTTGACTACTACCAGCACACCCTGCAGCGCCTTGCTCATGGCGCGGATATGGCCTCAACATTGCGCTGTTTTGAAAAACACCTGTTGCAGGAGTTGGGTTATGCACTGTTGCTGGAGCATGAGGCTGGCAGCGCCAGGCCCATTGATGCTGCGCTCTCTTATCGATACATCGTTGAACGGGGTGCGGTGCGGGAGCAGGCCGATACGCCGGATGGCTTGCTGGTAGCAGGGAAAACGCTGCTGGACATGGCGACCGATGATTACACTGATGCGCAAAGCGCGCGCCAGGGCAAGCAGCTGATGCGCATGCTGCTGAACCATCATCTGGGCGGAAAATTGCTGCATACGCGCGAACTGATTAAGGATTTGACGAAACTGTAACGGTGCTAATGTAGGGTGCGCCATGCGCACCATGGTGCGTGGGACGCACCCTGCGCTCATATGTGAAGGAAATATCATGATAAAACTGGGCCTGAATATCGACCACGTCGCCACCCTGCGCCAGGTGCGCGGCACGCGCTATCCCAATGTGCTGCAGGCGGCGCTGATCGGTGAAGCGGCGGGCGCGGATGCCATCACCCTGCATTTGCGTGAAGACCGCCGGCACATTCAGGACCGCGATGTGGAAATTCTGCGCGACATGCTGCAAACCCGCATGAACCTGGAGAGTGCGATCACCGACGAGATGCTGGCTTTTGCCCTGAAGATCAAGCCGCATGATGTTTGTTTTGTGCCCGAGCGCCGCGAAGAACTCACCACCGAAGGCGGCCTCGATGTGCTGCGTTATTTTGACCAGGTGAAGCATGCCTGCGACAAATGCGCCGAGGTTGGCATACGCGTGTCGTTGTTTATCGACCCGGATAAAAAACAGCTGGACGCGGCGCGCAAAGCGGGCGCGCCGGTGGTGGAAATACATACCGGAAGATATGCGGATGCGCTCAGTGTGCCTGAGCAGGCGCGCGAACTGGCGCGCATCCAGCATGCTGTCGAGCATGGCGATGCGCTGGGCTTGCAGGTGAATGCCGGGCACGGCCTGAATTACCACAATGTCCAGCCGATTGTAGCCATACCCAAAATCTGCGAATTGAACATCGGCCATGCCATCATCTCTGAAGCACTGTTTATCGGGCTGGAGCAGGCCGTGAAAAAAATGAAAGCATTGCTCATTTCGCAACCATGAGTCCGCAACTTACAACATGATACTGGGCATCGGCACCGACATCGCTGCACTGGCGCGCATCGAGTCACTGCATCTGCGCTACGGTGAGCGTTTTGCGCGGCGCATTCTGAGTGAAATCGAGATGGCTGAGTTTTTTAGGCATGCACATCCGGCCCGGCTGTTGATGAAGCGCTTTGCCGCCAAGGAAGCGCTGGCCAAAGCAATCGGCACCGGTCTGCGCCACCCGGTAAGCATGACGCAGATGACGGTTGTTCATGACGAGCTGGGCAAGCCAGGCTTCGAGTTTTCTTTGCAACTATCTGATTATATTGAATATTTTGGGGTTGTTCGGCACCACCTCAGCATCAGTGACGAGCGCGATATGGCCGTAGCATTTGTGATTTTAGAAGGAGCAAATTAATGGGAATTGGCCCGGTCATGCTGGACATTGCAGGCACCACGCTCACCCCCGAGGATGAGAAAAGGCTGCGCCATCCCCTGGTGGGCGGCATTATTTTATTCTCGCGCAATTACCAGTCCACGCGCCAGCTTGCCGAGCTTACGGCCAGTATCCATGCCTTGCGCAGCCCTCCTTTGCTGATTGCGGTCGACCATGAAGGTGGCCGTGTGCAGCGTTTCCGCGAAGGCTTTACCCGCATCCCGCCGATGCGCGAGCTGGGCAAAATCTGGGACGAGCATCCCAAGCGCGCCAAACACCTGGCGCAGCAGGCTGGCTATGTGCTGGCTGCAGAATTGCGCGCCAGCGGCGTGGACTTCAGCTTTACACCGGTGCTGGATGTGGACTACGGCAGCAGCGGCGTGATCGGCGACCGCGCCTTCCATTCCGAGCCGCAGGCGATTGCCGAGCTGGCGCACAGTCTGTTGCTTGGGCTCAGGCAAGGGGGGATGCATACTGTAGGCAAGCACTTTCCGGGTCACGGTTTTGTGCGTGCGGATTCGCATCTGGAAATCCCCGTGGATGATCGTTCATACACAGACATCGAATTGTGCGACCTGATACCTTTCCGCCAGATGGTTAATTTTGGATTGACTGCGGTCATGCCCGCGCATGTGATTTACCCCAAAGTGGATAGCAAACCTGCCGGATTTTCCAAAAAATGGCTGAAAGATATCCTGCGCGGAGAACTCGGTTTTGAAGGCTGCATCTTCAGTGACGATCTCAGCATGGAAGGCGCGACTGTAGCAGGCGGTATCGTGCAAAGGGCGGAAGCGGCATTGCAGGCAGGATGCGACATGGTGCTGGTGTGCAATCGCCCGGATCTGGCGGACGAGTTGCTGGCGAACCTGAAATGGGAGATGCCGGCAACCAGCAAGGCCCGTCTGGCACAAATGCGCGGACGCACCCATCCTCTCAACGAGCAACAACTGCATGAGCAGCCGGAGTTTGTGCAAGCGCTGCACGGCATCGCCTCCATCGGTTCGGGTACGGCGGAGTTGCCTCTGGCTTGATTGAGTTGGGCAGGGGAACCTTCCTACTTACCACTTTCTACTCCCAATTCAGCCTTTGCCATTTAGGGTGCAGCTTGCGATAATGCACACTTCGCAGTGCGCCTCCCATGGATACACCAATCTTGTTACGCAGACGGTTACCAATATGAGCGAATTACAGATCAGCTTGCTAGGCATAGGCATTGCCGTGATAGTGGCGGTCTACCTCTATAACTTCTGGCTGCAGCGGCAATACCAGCGCAAATATGGCGCTGCATTCAAACAACATGAAGATGCGCTGTATCACGGTCTGACGACAGGAGATCCCGATACGCTGATGGAGGTTGTTGAAACGGCCAAAGTCCCCGCGGCAGAGAAGACAAGAATAACGGCGCCCGATGAGGTCTGTAACCTGCTGGATGAGACAACTGATTTCATCGTGGAAATTTACCCTATCAGCCTGGCCAGTGCCAGTGTGCTGGGACCCTTGTGGCAGCGGCGCTTTGATTTCGGTAAAAACGTCAATGCCTGCGGCCAGAATGCCGTCACCGCCAAGTGGGAAAAAGTCATTGCCGACAGCCATGCAAGCTACAGTGCATTCAGGCTGGGCTTGCAACTTGCAAACCGTTCAGGTGCCGTCAACGCGGCACGCCTCAGCGATTTTCGCGACCTGGCCCACGAAATAGGTTCCAGCGTGCAGGCAGACCTGACCGTGCCAGATGTGGATGAGGCGGCGATTCGTGCGGTACAGCTCGATGCTTTCTGTGCCGAAGTGGACCAGATGATAGGGATTAATTTGCTGCCCAATGGCGGCATCACACTGGGCGCAAACGAAGTCGCGCAAGTGACCCAGTCGCTCGGCATGGGCTTGCAGGCAGACGGAGCGTTTCACCTGCTGGATGCTCGCGGTTACACACTGTTCAGTCTGTGCAATATTGAAAGCACGCCCTTTCAGCACCACACTTTCAACCATATGCGCGTCAAAGGCCTGACCCTGTTGCTGGATGTGCCGCGTGTCGAGCAGCCGGTGCAGCGTTTTGACGACATGATTGTGCTGGCGCGGCGCCTTGCACAGTCGCTGGGTGCCACCGTGGTGGATGATCTGCAGGTCATACTGAGTGACGTGAGCCTGGCCCAGATACGCGAGCAGATTATTGCGATTGAGTGCCGCATGCTCGCGGCGGGTATACAGCCTGGCAGTGCCCAAGCTCGCAGGTTGTTCGCGTAATGGCAGCTACAGCAAAAGAACACTGCGCCTGGTTGCGCAACGAAATTGAGCGTCACAATATTCAATATTATCAATTGGACAGCCCGATTATTTCGGACGCGGAATATGATGCTTTATTCCGCGAATTGCAAAATCTCGAAGCGCAGCACCCAGAGCTTGCCACACCCGATTCGCCCACCCATCGTGTGGGTTCCAAGCCACTGAAGGAATTTTCCGAGGTCGTGCACCGCACGCCCATGCTGTCGCTTAACAATGCTTTCAGCGAAGAAGAGGTGAGGTCGTTTGACGAACGCGTGCGCGAGGCACTGGAAACAAACGAGGTTGAATACGCGGTCGAGCCGAAATTCGACGGCCTCGCCATCACGCTAACTTATGTCGATGGCGTCTTTGTGCAAGGTGCCACGCGCGGTGACGGCAGTGTGGGCGAGGATGTCAGCGAAAATTTGCGCACCGTGCGCGCGCTGCCCCTGCGCCTGCCGCAAGCCTTGCCGCTGGTGGAAATTCGCGGTGAAGTGCTGATGATGAAGCGCGATTTTCAGGCGTTGAACAAAGCACAGGAAGCCAGGGGTGAAAAACTGTTTGCCAATCCGCGCAACGCGGCGGCAGGTTCTTTGCGCCAGCTGGATTCGCGCATCACCGCCAGCCGTCGCCTGAGTTTTTTTGCCTACGGCGTGGGCGCGGTGGAAGGCATGGCATTGCCGCCCACCCATGGCGAGCAAATGGCCTGGCTGAAAAGCATGAAGGTGCCGGTCGCCGAACAGTGCGGCGTGGTGCAGGGCGTGCTGGGCCTGCTGGATTTTTACCGCGATATCGGCGCGCAGCGCGCCGGCCTGCCCTACGATATTGACGGTGTGGTGTACAAGGTCAACGACATCGCCAAACAGCAGCAACTGGGCTTTGTGTCGCGCGCGCCGCGCTTTGCCATTGCGCATAAATTCCCCGCCGAAGAAGCGCTTACCACGGTGCTGGATATTGAGGTGCAAGTGGGACGCACCGGCACACTGACCCCGGTGGCAAGACTGGCGCCGGTTTTTGTCGGCGGCGTTACCGTGACCAATGCCACCCTGCACAACCAGGATGAAATCGACCGCAAGGATGTACGTGTGGGCGACACCGTGGTGGTGCGCCGTGCCGGCGATGTGATCCCGGAAGTGGCGCGCGTGGTGCTGGAAAAACGCCCGCAGCCTGAGCCCGCGCGTTTTGATTTGCACCAGCGCCACCCCGTCTGCCCGGTGTGTGGCTCAAAGGTTGCCAGAGAAGCGGAAGAGTCGGCCTGGCGCTGCACTGGCGGCCTGTTCTGCCCGGCACAGCGCAAGCAGGCGCTGTGGCATTTCGCCAGCCGTCGCGCCATGGATATTGAAGGCCTGGGTGACAAGCTGGTGGAATTACTGGTTGATCAGGGTTTGGTGCATACCCCCGCTGATATTTACCAGCTGAAACTGGACGATCTGGCCAAACTGGAACGCATGGGCGATAAATCTGCCAACAACCTGCTGGCCGCGATCGAGCACAGCAAGAAAACCACGCTGGCGCGCTTTATCTATGCGCTGGGTATACGCAATGTGGGCGAGACCACCGCGAAAGATATGGCGCGTCATTTTGGTACACTGGACAAAATGATGGCTGCGGATGCAGAGCGCCTGCAGCAAGTGCGCGATGTGGGGCCGGTGGTCGCGCAAAGTGTGGTTGCATTCTTTGCGGAGCAGCACAACATCGACGTAATCGCCCAGCTGCGCGCCAGCGGTGTGCACTGGCCCGAGCATGAAGGTGAGGCTGGGCAGGTGTTACCATTGAGCGGGCAAATTTTCGTGCTAACAGGCACGCTCAATATCAGTCGCGACGAGGCCAAGGCCATGCTGGAGGCACAGGGTGCGCGGGTCAGCGGCAGCGTGTCGAAAAAAACGCATTATGTGGTGGCCGGTGCGGAGGCGGGCAGCAAGCTCGACAAGGCAAGGGAGCTGGGCGTTACGGTGCTGGACGAGCAGCAGTTTTTGCAGATGTTGGAAGAGAAAAGCATTTGATCCACAGATTACACAGATTCACACAGATTTTTCCTGTTCTTAATCGGTGTCAATCTGTGTAATCTGTGGATAGATAGTTGTTGAATTTTATTAAGGAAGATGATCTTGAAAAAAATCACGAAAGCAGTGTTTAGCTCCGGCCACCAATTGCCTGTGGCAATTAGCTTAACATCCGCTACGCAGATGTTAGCCTGCACTGAAAACCACCTTCGTTCAATTATGGAAAAAGGAATTGTTTTATGAAGAAAATAACGAAGGCCGTTTTTCCCGTCGCCGGCATGGGCAGTCGATTCCTGCCGGCCACCAAAGCCACAGCCAAGGAAATGCTGCCGGTGGTCGACAAGCCGCTGATCCAGTATGCGGTGGAAGAGGCAGTGGCGGCAGGCATTACCGACATGATCTTTATTACCGGTCGCAACAAGCGCGCGATTGAAGATCACTTCGACAAGGCCTACGAGCTGGAAGCCACGCTGGAAGCGCAGGGTAAAAAGGAATTACTGCGCATTGTGCAGGAAGTCGTGCCAAAAAATATCAACTGCATCTATATACGCCAGGCCGAGCCTCTGGGTTTGGGGCATGCGGTGTTGTGCGCGCAGCCGATTGTGCAGGAAGAGCCCTTTGCCGTGATACTGGCCGATGACCTGATCGATGGCGATACCGCGGTGATGAAGCAGATGGTTGATGTGTTTGCGCGGCATCAGTGCTCGGTGCTGGGTGTGCAGGATGTGCCCCGCAGTCACACCAAGCAGTACGGCATCGTCAGCGCAACCAATCTCGAACCCAATATCGAGAAGGTGCATGCGATCGTGGAAAAACCCAAGCCGGAAGAAGCGCCTTCCACGCTGGCGGTTGTCGGGCGTTATATCCTTACGCCGCGTATCTTCAAGCATTTGAAGGAAATTCAGCCGGGTGCGGGAGGTGAAATACAGCTCACCGATGGTATCGCTGCACTGATGCATTACGAAAGTTTTCTGGCTTATCGCTTTGACGGCATGCGCTATGATTGCGGCTCCAAGCTGGGTTACCTGAAAGCGCAGGTTGCGTTTGGGCTCAAGCATGAGGAAATACGATCCGAGTTTGCCGCCTATCTGAAAGAGCTGGCTTAAGACGTTACGGCTTGCAGTGCTTTGGCGCATGTTAAAATATTCAATAAAATCAAATACTTATATATGCACATCAAATGTAAGGTCAGAGCGGTGCGGGCTCAAATATTTGTTCGCAGAGGGGGTAAGCCGTGTTGAGCAGACAAGATGCGCAAAACGCACTCATCAATTCGGAGATTATATTTTCCGTGGAACAGGTGCAGGCTGCCGTCTTACGCATGGCGCAGGAGATCAACGCGGCGATGGCGGACTCGCATCCGCTGGTACTGTCGGTGATGGGGGGCGCGGTGGTATTCACCGGGCAACTGCTGCCGTTGCTGAACTTTCCGCTGGATTTTGATTACGTGCATGTATCGCGTTACGGCAACAGCCAGCAGGGTGGCGAGATGAAGTGGAAAGTGGCACCGCAGGAAAATGTGCGCGGTCGTGTGGTATTGGTGGTGGACGATATTCTGGACGAGGGCGAAACCCTCAATGCAGTAAAGCAGCGCGTCATGGACCTCGGTGCCAGCAAGTTTTACAGCGCAATATTTGCCGATAAAATGCATGGAAAATCAAAACCAATCAAGGCGGATTTTGTCGGATTGGAAGTACCGGACAGATTTGTGTTCGGCTATGGAATGGATATACACGGCGCGTGGCGCAACTTGCCCGCTATACACGCAACTAAGGAATAAATATGTTAGCAATCATCGGCGGTACCGGACTGGCGCAACTGAGCAATCTTGAAATCACCCACCGCCAGGTGATGCGCACTCCTTATGGTGAGCCTTCGGGCGCGCTGACGTTTGGCCTTATCAACCAGCATGAAGTCATGTTTATCGCGCGGCACGGCTATGGCCACACCATCCCGCCGCATCTGGTCAACTACCGCGCCAATATGTGGGCGCTGCAGAATCAGGGAGCGAAACGCGTGGTGTCCGTTGCGTCGGTGGGCGGCATACGCTCCGACCTGCTGCCGGGCATGATCGTGGTGCCCGACCAGATTCTGGACTACACCCACAGCCGCGCTTACACCTATTTTGATGCGCGCGACAAACTGGTCACGCATATCGACTTTACCCATCCCTACAGCCTTTCCATGCGCAGCCAGATACTGGAAGCGGCAAAACAGGCAAAGGAAAAATTCCTGGATGGCGGTGTTTATGCTGCAACGCAAGGGCCACGTCTTGAAACGGCAGCCGAGATCAACCGCTATGAGCGCGACGGTGCGGATATGGTGGGCATGACCGGCATGCCCGAAGCCGCGCTGGCAAGAGAACTGGGTTTGAGTTACGCCGCAATCGCGGTGGTGGTGAATCATGCGGCAGGGCGCGGCGACAGCCGCGATGGCGTACATATCGAAACAGTCGGTGCCGTGGCGCAACCGGCACTGACACGGGTTAAAAAAGTTCTGGAACTACTGGTGGAATGTGATGGCGAGTAAAGAGGTATTGCGTATGGGCGATGCGCGGCTGTTGCGCATTGCGGAGGAAGTCAAAGAATTTAATACAGCAGAGCTGCACCAGCTGCTGAAGGATATGCGCGACACCATGCACGCGATGAATGGTGTCGGCCTTGCCGCGCCGCAGATTGGTGTCAACCTGCGCGTGGTGATTTTTGAAGTGGCGGGCAATCCGCGCTATCCCGAGGCGGAAGCCGTGCCGCAGACCGTGCTGATCAACCCGCGGATCACGCCGTTGAAGAAAAAAATGGAAGAAGACTGGGAGGGCTGCCTGAGCGTGCCCGGTTTGCGCGGCATCGTGCCGCGCTATATAAATATCCGCTATCAGGGATTCGACGAATACGGCAATGTGATCGACCGCACCGTCAGTGATTTTCATGCGCGTGTGGTGCAGCACGAATGCGATCATCTGGACGGCATACTGTATCCGATGCGCATGCGCGACCTGCGCAAGCTGGGTTATACCGATGTGCTGTTTCCGGGTCAGGATATTGCAGACGACTGATGCACCGCGAGCATCGTGTGCAAGTGTTCAGCCTGAGGCATGGTGCGTGGGAGGCACCCTACAATAATTATTTAGATTCCTGAATGGAAATGGAATAACCTCTTTAGCGCTGGTTGTTTTTCTCACCCGCCTCGGCGAGCCGGTCGAGCGAATAGAGCACTTCCATACTGGCTTCCTCGGTTTGAGTCAGCAACTTCAGCGCCTTTTCTGTATCGCCGCTTTTCATCGCCAGCATTGCATTACGCCCATGCTCATGTACCGCCTTGTGCGGCGCATCCATCTCGCGGTAGCCGTCCAGCTGCGAGAAAAATTCCCTGCCTTCGCCGCTGAAATACCATTTGCCGAGACGGCACTCGGTATGCACCACGAAACTTTCCGGTGTCCGGTCTGACAAGCCCATCATGACCTTGTAGATTTCAAATTTGTACAGAATATGGTCGATTTTTGCCACTTCCACAAAACTGCGCAATGCAGATGCGGAAATCGCGCCTTCCATCCTGTTGGATAAATCCAGCATCTGCGCCATGCTGGCCATTACCTTGCCAACTTCCAGGCTGAACAACTCCGATTTTTTTGCCCACACCGCCATTTGCCCGCTGGTATCTTCGGTCTCCTGCTGGATGACGGCGACGAGGCTGGAAATTTCATTGGTGGCATTGGCGGTGCGTTCAGACAGCTTGCGCACTTCATCTGCAACCACGGCAAAGCCGCGCCCCTGATCCCCCGCACGCGCAGCCTCGATGGCCGCATTAAGTGCAAGCAGATTGGTCTGGTCTGCAACTTCCTTGATTAATTTAACTATCCCGCTGATCTCTCCCGCGCGCTGCTTCAGGTTTACAACGTTTTGCGAGGTTTGCTCGGTATCGCGGGATAATTCAGAAAGGTTGCTGGCAATCTCCAGTACTGCCGAGCGGTTGGAGCCCGAAATAGTAGCCGCCTCGATGGCATGTACTTTTTCTTCGCGCATGGCCACGGAGACCTTGACTTGCGAGGCCTGGACTGCGGAAAAGGAATCTCCAAAAGCAATCAGGTTCTGCTCGATACGCTGGCTGACAATCAGCTTTTCCTGAGCGGTGTTTATGTCTGATTCCAGTAATTCAACCCGCTCGCGGGAGCTTTGCAGCTCGCTGCTTAGCCGGGTATTTTCCTGTTGGGCTGCTGCCAATGCGTCACGCAATAATTTTTCTTCATTTTTGCCCAAGCCGAATAACATGATTTCTCCAGTTCCGCGAATGTTTAAACTTCAATACTTGTTACATATATCGGCAGTAATATTTCAAACTTTAGTGGCGCAGGAGAAATGCGGCTTATGGGAGCGCCGACGTCCCCGTCGGCCCTTTAACTATTATGCCGACGGGGACGTCGGCGCTCCAGTTCTTGCACTTTTCGACTTAGTGCTGGCGTGCGAATAAACGTGCCTACAACGATTTTTCGAAGTGTTTGACCAGCAAATCAAGCTCCGAAGCGGTGTGGGCAAGTTCCTCGGTTACATTTTTTGTTTTGCGCACGCCCTCGGCATTGCTGGAAGCGAGGGTGTAGATTTCATTCATATGCTGTGCAATGTCTTCCGTGGCTACCGCCTGCTCTTGCAGCATCACTGAAATTTCATTCGACATTTCCTTGCTCTTGCTGCTGGCCTTGAAAATATCAGCCAGATTGTTGCTGCTTTCCTGAATATGTTGCGTTCCGCGTCCCACTTCGGTCACCGCATCTTCCAGCGTGCTCACCGCGGTGGTGGTGATCTGCTTGATATTCTGCACCGTTTCGCTGATGTCCAGCGTGCTGCGCGCGGTGCGTTCGGCCAGCTTGCGCACTTCATCGGCCACGACAGCAAAGCCGCGTCCCTGCTCGCCCGCGCGCGCGGCTTCGATAGCGGCATTGAGCGCGAGCAGATTGGTCTGGTCGGCCACATCCTTGATCGTCAGGCTGATCTGGCCGATTCTCTGCGTGGACTCATTGAGATTTAGCAGGGTGGAACGGGAGTTATTGACGACCTGCACGATCTTTTCAACAGAGGCAATGCTGTTATCCATATGCTGGCTGCCGATTTGCACCGTGGCAGAAGTGGCGTCTGCCATTTCCGAGGCCTTTTTGGTGAGTTCGCTGGCCTGTGCAATGGACTGGTGCATTTCTTCGGTTGCAGCACTGGTGCCAGTCACCCGGTCGCTTTGTTCTATGGAGCGCTGCAGCAAGTACTGCATTTCTGACACAAGCTGCTGCGAGCCGTTATCAACTGATTTGGCCGCTAGCATGACATCCGCCACGATTGCGCGCAGATTGATACGCATGGATTCGATTTCGTTGAGGACATAGGCAAACTCATCGCGGTTGTCGGCGCCCACGGTGAAGGCGAAATTACCCTCGGAAATTTTTTCAAGTGCGCTGCTGGTCTTGCGGATAAAGCGTTTGACCTTGCCGCGCAGCCACAGGCTGGCTGCTACAGTAAGCAGGGTGCCACACCCCGCAACTGCCGCCACAAGGTGATCCAGCGTGGTGGTCGCCTGCAGGAAGTAGTAGGCAGAGCTGCCGCCTAGCATCACAAACATGCTGGCAAAGATAATATCGAGTCGGGTATACAAAGACAGATCGTCCAGCTTGAAACCGCGCTTGGGCAACGTTGCCCGACCTTCGCGGATAGCCTTGTAAAGCGCCTCGCTGGTGTTGACTTCATCGCGTGCAGGCACATTGCGTACCGACATATAGCCTGTCACGCGGCCATTTTCCCTGATGGGCGTGACATAGGCTTCCACCCAGTAAAAGTCGCCATTTTTGCAGCGGTTTTTAACCATGCCGCGCCAGGGCATACCCTGCTTTACGGTATGCCACAGCCACGCAAACGCTTCCGGCGGCATATCGGGGTGACGCACCAGGTTATGGTTTTTGCCCAGCAGTTCATCGCGGCTAAAGCCGCTGATATCGACAAAGCTCTGGTTGACGTAGGTAAGGGCGCCCTTGAGATCGGTCTTGCTGACAATGGGCTTGCCGGGCTGCAAAAATATTTCCTGTTGCGTAACAGGCGTGTTGATCTTCATTATTCCTCCAAAATTGAAGCAGGCTCATTAATTTAAGCTCTTTATAAAAATTCCTGATGGAATGATGCCCTGCGGCAGGTATTCATTCCATCAGGAATTTTTTATTGATTATATTTATCGGCAAAAATTAACCATACTTGAATTAAGGGTAAATAAATACCGCTTATTGCGCAATCAGTTCTCGCAGCACAAAAGGCAGGATGCCACCGTGACGGTAGTAATCCACCTCGATTGGGGTGTCTATCCGGAGGAGGAGCTCAACCAGCTGCGTGCTGCCGTCTTTACGCCTGATGGTGAGGGTCACTTCCTGTTGCGGTTTCAGGTTTTCATCAATACCGCCCAGGTCAAAGGTTTCGTCGCCCTTCAGTTGCAGTGTAGAGACCGTGTCGCTGCCCTTGAACTGCAAGGGCAGCACGCCCATGCCCACCAGGTTGCTGCGATGAATGCGCTCGTAGCTCTTGGCGATCACCGCCTTCACACCCAGCAGCTGTGTGCCCTTGGCCGCCCAGTCACGCGATGAACCGGTGCCATATTCTTCACCGGCAAAAATCACCGTCGGCGTGCCGTCGGCAATATGCTTCATCGCCGCGTCATAAATCGCCATCTGTTCGCCGTTATAAAGTGTGTAACCACCCTCCACGCGGCTGCCATCATCTTTAACCGGCAGCATCAGGTTCTTGATGCGCACGTTGGCAAAGGTGCCGCGCATCATCACCTCATGGTTGCCCCGGCGCGCGCCGTAGCTGTTGAAATCATTAACCTCAACGCCCTTTGCCAGCAGGTATTTGCCCGCAGGTGTGGTGGGCTTGAAGGCGCCGGCCGGGCTGATGTGGTCGGTGGTGACCGAGTCGCCAAAAATACCCAACGCCTTGGCATTGCTGATGCCGTGGATGCTGCCCGTCTTCATGCTGAAGCCGTTGAAGAAGGGCGGTTGTGCGATGTAGGTGGAATTATCCCAACGATACTGGTTGCCGGGTGTGGAGGGAATCGCGTTCCACAACGGCAGGTCCTTGGTCAAATCGCTGTACAGCTTGCGGTAAACCGCCGGATCCATCGCGTACTTCATCACCGTTTCCACCTCATGGCTGTTGGGCCAGATGTCTTTCAGGTAAACCGGGGCGCCATCCTTGCCGGTGCCCAGAGGCTCGGTATCCAGATTGATATTCATGCGGCCTGCAATGGCGTAAGCCACCACCAATGGCGGCGAGGCGAGGAAGTTGGCCTTGATGTTGGCGTGGATGCGCGCCTCGAAATTGCGGTTGCCGGACAATACTGCGGCGGCGATCAGGTCGTTCTTGACGATGACATCTTCAATCATGGGTTCGAGCGGGCCGGAGTTGCCGATGCAGGTGGTGCAGCCGTAAGCGGCCACGGTAAAACCCAGCTGTGCCAAGGGCTCGATCAAACCGGCATTGGTAAGGTATTCGGTCACCACGCGCGAGCCGGGGGCCAGGGTAGTCTTGATGTGCGGATTAACGCGCAGGCCTTTGGCGGCGGCTTTTTTCGCCAGCAGGCCGGCGGCCAGCATCACGCCCGGATTGGAAGTGTTGGTGCAGGAGGTGATCGCCGCAATCAGCACATCGCCGTTGCCGATCTCGACGGGGGGAAACATTTCACCCGAGGTTTCGCAGCGAACCGTGGGGGTCGGATGGTCGCCCGCCATTTCCATTTCGCTGCGGCTCTTGCCATTGCCTTGCAAGCCGCCGCCGGAAATTGGAGTGCATACATTTTTACTGCGGTCAGGAAAGGCGGTGATATAACGTTTCGCCAGTTTGTCGGCAGGCTGGTTGAAACCGTTTTCGGCTACAGGCTTGCTGAACAATGAATTGAAGGTGTCTTTCATAGCATTGAGTTGAATGCGGTCCTGCGGACGCTTGGGGCCGGCCAGCGAAGGCTGGATTGAAGCGAGATCCAGCTCCACCACGCTGCTGTAATCAATGCTGCCCGCCTGCGGAATGCCGTACAAACCCTGCGCCTTGAAATAGCTCTGGAAGGCATCCACCTCTTCATCGGTGCGGCCGGTGTTGCGCATAAAGTTCACGGTGATGTCGTCCACCGGGAAGAAACCCATCGTGGCGCCGTATTCCGGCGCCATATTCGCGATGGTGGCGCGGTCGGGCAGGGTCAGGGCGGCGGTGCCCTCGCCGAAGAATTCGACAAACTTGCCCACCACCTTCTGCTTGCGCAACAACTCGGTGACGGTCAGCACCAGATCGGTAGCGGTAACGCCCTCTTTCAGTTTGCCCTTGAGATGCACACCCACCACATCCGGCGTGAGGAAATATACCGGCTGCCCAAGCATGCCGGCTTCCGCCTCGATGCCGCCCACGCCCCAGCCCACCACGCCTATGCCGTTGATCATGGTAGTGTGGCTGTCGGTGCCGACCAGTGTGTCGGGGTAGTACACTCCGTCCTTGTGCAGCACGCCGCGCGCCAGATATTCCAGATTCACCTGGTGCACGATGCCGATGCCGGGAGGCACGACCTTGAAGGTGTCAAACGCCTGCATGCCCCACTTCATGAATTTGTAGCGCTCGGTATTGCGCTCAAACTCCAGCTCCATATTCATCTTCAGCGCATTCGGATTGTTGTAGCTGTCGATTTGCACCGAGTGGTCCACCACCAGATTAACCGGCACCAGCGGCTCGATAATTTTCGGGTCCTTGCCCATCTTTGCGGCGGCATCGCGCATCGCGGCGAGATCGGCCAGCAGCGGTACACCGGTGAAGTCCTGCAAAACAATCCGCGCCACCACGAAAGGAATTTCCTCGGTGCGCGCTGCATTGGGCTGCCAGTTGGCCAGCTGGCGCACATGCGCCTCGCTCACTTTTTTCTCGTCATAGTTGCGCAACACCGCTTCCAGCACGATGCGGATAGAAACCGGCAGGCGCGAAATTTTTCCCACACCGGCTGCTTCCAGCGCCTGCAGCGAATACATCGTGCCGCTCTTGCCATTGGCCAGCATGAAGGTTGAGCGTGAGTTAAATAAGTTATGCGACATGGCGTGGGCTCCGAAGATAATATTTTTAGTATGGATGAGGTTAAGGAATCTCTGATTTTAATCAGAGATTCCTTGATTCAAAGACGTGATTATAACGTTGACTGAGCCAACTGTTACGTTTGGACGGGAAGTATTGCAGAGCGAAGACTAGTCAAGCTTGATATGCGATGGCTCTACCCATGAACCTGTGGAGGCCGCGCCAAATTGTTCGCTATGCAGCATGCTGAGGCGCATGATTTCGGAGGCGATATCGGGCGGGAAACCCTGTCTGGCATGTTCGCGCTTGTCCAGCATGAACTTGTTGAGATAGGAATCGAACTCCGGGGAATCCCACATCATCATGATTTTGTTGAGAATCTGTGGAAACTGCTGTTCGAGCTTATGGGGGTAGTATTCTTCCTTGTTGTTGAGCAGCATCAGGATTTTTTCATTCATCGCAATTTCACTTTTTTAAGGAATTAAGTTGCCCGTAAATCAACGAATCAAGAAGTATCTTGCCTGTTATTCCGCGCGCAAAAAAACGCATTGAAGGATGCTCTCCAGCTTACTGTACAAGTGGCGTCTGCGGCAGCGACGAAAGAATTTCCACGATTGCCTGATGTTTGCCGGTGGCCGAAAGTGACAGCGCCGTGCTGCCGTTATGGCGCGGCTTTGACCAGTCTGCACCGTGCTCAAGCAACAACATGACGACATCGGTGTGGCCATTGGCCGATGCCTTGTGCAGGGCTGTCCAGTGATCATTGCTGATCCGGTTTACATCCGCGCCCGCATCAATCAGCAAACTTGCTGCCAGCGTGTGGCCCTGTGTGGCGGCCTGCATTAGCGGGGTCCAGCCCAGTTTGCTGCTCGCATTGACATCCGCATGATGTTCCAGCAATAGCTTCACCACACTGTGATGGCCGTGAAAAGCGGCCCAGTGCAGCGGGCCATAGCCATTTCTGTCCTTGCTTTCTATCCCCGCATGGCTGCGTATCAGCGCTGAAGCAATATTCTCATGCCCGCAGGCGGCGGCATGCGTCAGAACGGTCCAGCCCAGCTCATCGTGTGTTTCGGTGGGCGCGCGTGTGCGCAGGAAGATGTTGATCGCATGTACATTGCCAGCTTTGGCTGCTGCCAGATAATCCTGCGGAGTATATTTGTAGCCCAGATTAACCAGTTCCAGCTTGTCTTTTTCCGGCACTCTTATCCATGAATGCGGTTTCTGGCTTTCGCGATATTTGGTATTGATGACGCTGAGGCGCAATATCTCCTCGGCCACCTCAGCCGGGAAGCCCTGCCGCTGGTCGCCGCGGGTATCAAGTATCAGCTCGCTGAAATACGCGTCAACCGTTTCTGAGTTCCACAGATCGACAATTTTTTTGAGGATGGCAGGATATTGCCGCGCAAGCTCGCGCGGATAGTGCACGCTGTTTACATTGAATAATGCTTGAATTTTATTGTCCATAACAATGCAGGTAATCAAGACTATCAATCAGGCTGCAATTATAGGACGATTGCTAAATAAATCAAATGGATGTGTGACCTTGTTGGCTTGGCTTATGAATCAGTGTTTAAAGCAATTGTACCTAAGGGAGGCATGCTGAAATAATTCACGCCAATTCTGTCGCTGCCGTTTCAAAAAACGCCACCGCTTCAGCCAGCACACGCGTGCGCTTGAAGGGCGGCAGACTTTGCCAGATACGCTTGCCATAGGGCTTGCTCAGCAGGCGCGGGTCGCAGATCATCAGCACGCCGCGGTCGCTTTCGTCGCGGATCAAACGGCCCGCTCCCTGTTTGAGATTGATCACCGCGCGCGGCAACTGGTATTCCATAAACGCATTGCGCCCCTGTTTGGTGATTTGCGCGATGCGCGCCGCCAGCACCGGGTCGTCCGGCGGCGCAAACGGCAGCTTGTCGATCACCACCAGCGACAGCGCTTCGCCGCGCACGTCGACGCCTTCCCAAAAAGATTGACTGCCCAGCAGCACCGCGTTGCCGTGGTCGCGAAAGCGCGCCAGCAGGTCATTGCGCGAGCTTTCGCCCTGCAACATCAGCGGGTACTTCAAATTCTTGCGGTCAAATTCGGCCTGCAAAATTTCGTGTGCGCGCTGCATCGCGCGCAAGCTGGTAAACAGTAAGAACGCACGGCCTTTGCTGGCTTCAAGCAGCGGCAGAGCGGCCGCCACGACCGCCTCGGTATAGGCCGGGCTGTTGGGATCGGGCATGTTTTCCGGCGCGTAAAGCAGCGCCTGCTCGGGGTAGTTAAACGGGCTGTCCCAGCAGGCGGTGCGCGCGGTGACCAGGCCCATTTCGCCCTGATAATGCGAAAAATCTCGTTTCACGGCCAGCGTGGCCGAGGTAAAAATCCATGCGCGCGGTGTGCCGCCGATCTGTTTGGCAAAAATATCCGCAATCGACAGCGGCGTGGTGTTGAGCTGCACCGAGTGATTGAAAATTTCCACCCAGCGCACCACCTCTGTCTGGGTTTCATCCTGCCAGTGTTTGATTTTGTGCGCCAGCTCCACACCGCGGTTCCAGCAGTTTTCCAGCCCCTCGCTGCGCTCGGCCTGTTTTTCCAGCAGCTCGTTCAGCTTGCCCAGCTGTGTTGCCATATGGCCGAGCGCGTTTGCAAAGCCCGGCAGCTTGCCCGCTTCTTCCGCATTCATGCGGCCTTCATTTTTCTTGAAGATCAGACGAAAATCGCGCGCGGCTTTTTCCAGTGCGCTGCAGGCCTCTGGCAGGGGAGTGAAGTCCTTCGCGCCCGAGAGCGCCTCGATGGTGGTGTCGCGTGCCAGCTCAAGCAACTGCGAGGTGGATATATTTTCGCCAAAAAACAGACTCGCGGTTTCAGGCAACTGGTGCGCCTCGTCGAAAATCACCGTGTTGCAGGCGGGCAACAGCTCGGCCACGCCTTCGTCGCGCAACATCACATCGGCAAAAAACAGGTGATGGTTCACCACCACCACATCCGCCTCCATCGCTTCCTTGCGTGCTTTCAGCACAAAGCATTCCTTGTGCATCGGGCACTCCTGGCCCAGACAGTTGTCGCGCGTGGAGGTGACATGTGACCAGATGAGTGCGGTTTCCGGCACATCGGCCAGCCCGCTCTTGTCGCCGGTTTGCGTGATCTTTGCATACTGCACAATGCGCGCCAGGTGGCGCACATCTTCGCGCGTTGGCAAACGGCCATCAGACTGCGCGCGCTCCAGATGATAGTGGCACACATAGTTGGCGCGGCCCTTGAGCAGCGCAATCGAAACCGGCGCTTTAAGCGCATCGCGCACCGTGGGCAAGTCGCGCTGGAATAACTGGTCTTGCAGGTTTTTGGTGCCGGTGGAAAGCACCACCTTGCCGCCGCCCAACAACGCAGGCACCAAGTAGGCAAAGGTCTTGCCGGTGCCGGTGCCGGCTTCGGCGATTAACAGGCTGTTGCCCTCAATCGCCTCCGCTATCGCCTCGGCCATCTCCACCTGCTGCGGGCGGGAGCGGAAGTTGGGGATGTGTGTTGCCAGCGCGCCATTGGGCGCGAATAGCGCAGAGATGTTTTGTGTGAACATTAAAAAGTATCCAGCGGGCTTTTAACGCCTTTGCCGCCTTTGTTTAAGACATGTGTGTAAATCATCGTGGTTGACACATCACTGTGGCCGAGTAATTCCTGTACCGTGCGAATGTCATAGCCAGCCTGTATTAAGTGTGTAGCAAAAGAATGGCGAAACGTATGGGGTGTTGCGGGTTTAACAAGCTCTGCATCGCGGGCGGCCTGTTTGACTGCGCGCTGCACTGTTTTTTCATCAATATGATGGCGGCGCGTCTTGCCGCTGCGCGGGTCTACGGATAAATTTTTTGAAGGGAAAATATATTGCCATCCCCATTCACGCGCGGCATTGGGATATTTTTTATCCAGGGCAAAGGGCAGATACACTTCCCCCAAACCTTGGGCTAAATCTTCATCATGCAATATTTTTACATTGGCCAAATGCGCTTTAAGCGTAACAAGGGTTGCTTCCGGTAACATGGTTACACGGTCTTTAAAACCTTTGCCTTCGCGTACCAAAATTTCACGTCTGGCAAAATCTACATCTTTAACGCGCATACGTACGGCTTCCATCAAACGTAATCCTCCGCCGTAGAGCAAGTTTGAAACCAAAGCATGCGTGCCGTTCAAGTGAGACAGCAGGGATTGAACCTCCTTTATCGTTAATACCACTGGCAGACGTTTAGGCACTTTGGCCTGTGTAACCTTGTCAAGCCACGGCAACTCTATTTCTAAAACTTCACGGTAAAGGAATAGTAAGGCGCTCTTTGCCTGGTTCTGTGTGGCGGAGGCAACATTACCTTCAACAGCCAGGTGTGTGAGAAAAGCTTCAATATCTTCAGCTCCCATTTCATTTGGATGGCGCTTGCCATGAAATAAAATATAGCGTTTAATCCAGTCGGTATATGACTGTTCGGTACGTATGCTGTAGTGTTTAACACGAATCTTGTTGCGAACCTGATCAAGCAATTTGGGGGATTTTGGCATGATGTATTTGTCAGGAAATTTAGGGGGTGCTAAATTTTATGCATCCAATAAAAACAATGTGTTATAAAATTGTTTCCAGATTATACACCTCGAAGGTGCATTTCAAGGCATTTTTTAGGGTGTCTATTTAACGTTGAGCTCAGATAGCTGTGCGCCACGTACAATGGCAATAATATAGTGAGCGAAAACGGAATCAATTTTAA
>NCJL01000005.1 GCA_002278935.1 Gallionellales bacterium 39-52-133 | reverse complement strand
AAGCTGAATCATCGACCTCGCAAGTGCCTAGGCTATCGGACGCCTCATGAAGTCTTCCAAGAAGCTAAGCGTGGTGCGGTTGCAATGTGAATCCACCAGTTATGCCGGAAATATTGTTGGCGTCACCGGTCTTGCGCCCACTGCCGTCACGGTGGGGAAGGTGACTACTTTCAGCTGGCCTGCGGGAAATGCGATTGCCTTCGGGGATACCCGCACTTTCTCATACAAAGTGCTGGTGGATAGTGGTGCTCAACCGCTCGAAGTGCTCAGCAACAATGCGCTCAACCCTATGCAGGCAAAGTGGGATTCGCTGCCTGGACAAGCTACCGCTTTAAACTCCGGCTCGGCGATCGGTGCCGATGGAAGCGACACCGGTTTGCGCAATGGTGCCTTGCCCAATGCCGGCAGCACGCTCAATGATTATGAAACCAGCACCTTTGCCACGCTCACGGTGCCCGCGGTTACCATCAGCAAGTCCGATCTGTCACCCGCCGTGGTGCCTGCCATCGGTACCTACAAAAATTTCCAGATCGACATCAATCTGCCCGAAGGCACGACGCAAGATCTCGTGCTGACGGACAATCTGGCCGCAGGCAGCCTGAGTTACCTGCTGGCGAATAACGTCACTTACGACATCACCTATACATTTACAGGCATTGCCACCATTAATGGTGCGGCACCCACTGAGGCGGCATTCGGTGTGGGAAATTTTCCTGCGGACGGCAGCACGGGGAATGCGGTATGGAATATCGGTACTGTTGTCACCAGCAGTGAAGATGACACGACCGTAACGGCGGTTACCCCGCGTATCAGTATTTTCTATTCCGCCAGAATTGATAATGCAGCTGCAACAGATGCCGGCGATACGATGCAGAATTCAGCGGTGGCAAGTTATCGCAATGGCGCATCCGGTGCGTCTGCCAGCACTGCAGCTTCTACCACCACGCAGATCACCGTGGTTGAGCCTTTAATTACCCTGACAAAGACCGTGGTGGATGCAACCAGTACTGTGGATCTGTCGGCTGTTCAGCGCTATACCCTGACCATGACGGCCGCAAACGGCGTGTTGAACTCCGATGCGTTTGATGTGGCAATCAGGGAAACGCTCAGCGCGGGATTAACCTATCTGCCCGGTAGCGCAACGATAAACGGAGTGGCGACCGCCCCCCTGGTTGCTGGCCAGGTGTTGAGCTGGAATGTGGCCAATGGCCAGGATATCGATATAGCCAAAAATGGCACTGTCACGCTGGTCTATGAAGCCAACTATATTGCAGCGGTCAATCTGACCAGCACCTCACTGGTGCAGTGGACCAGTTTGAATGGTGCTGATACATTTGAGCGGGACGGTAGCGGCGCAGCGGGATTTGGCGGGCCTGCCTACGATGATTACTTCACGACAATCGCGGTTAACACCCCGGCATTCCCCGATACCACGGCGGTGACCAAGACACGCGAGAGCGATACCTATGGCGCAGCTGATGCGAATTTACGTATAGGCGATGTGGTTGAATATCGCCTGAGAATAAATCTGCCTCAGGGCGACACCTTGACCACCAGTGTCGTCGATATCCTGCCGCGGGGTCTGGAGTTTGTTTCTGTGGTGAGTGTGCATGGCGATACCAGCGCACCTTATAGCAGCGCCGCACCTTTTGCCTATGTACCCGATATTGCAGCGCCTGTTGTAACGGGTGATGCGGCGACAGGCACTAGCACCGTTACCTGGACGCTGGGGGATATTTCAAATTCTGTAAACAACAGTAATTTTGATATTGTGTATCGTGCACGGGTGTTAAATGCTGCTGCATTGGCACATCTGAACACACAAAACATTACTAACACTGCAACAGTCTATTACGTTAAATCTTCCACCCTGACGCCTTATCCCTCGAGCAGCGCAGTTGTAACCGTTCAGCAGCCCATATTGGCTGTTACCAAAACAGCCACGCCGCCTGTCGCCCGCACCAATACGACGTTGCAGCCGGGTGATGTGGTGCAATATACCGTTGACGTCACCAACTCGGGCAATGCGCCCGCATATGATGTGGTGCTGGAGGATGTCATTCCTGTCGGCATGCGGAATGGTGCCTCTACCATTACCATGGTGAGTGCAACGATCAATGGCGCTTCCATACTGCCGTTTGTTCCGGGCCTGCTTACCTACGATACCGGTACCAATACGGCCAACTGGAATTTTGCAGCAGGTGCCGCGAATCAATATGCGCTACCGGCGGGTCAGGTCTTGCGTGTGGTTTACAGCGTCACGCTCAATGCCGGTTTGCCTCCCGGCTTGAGCATGGTGAACGCAGCCAGAGTAAACGATTATTGCTCGTTTGACAGCGACGATGTGCCGCTGAATGGAAACGCAGCCTGGCGCAAATGTTACGGTGCGACTGCGGTGGCAACTGCGCCGGTCAGTGTGGTAGCGGCTGCTGCGTTACTCAAGCAGAACTGGCTCCTGACGGATACCACGGTGGCGATCGGGCAGCAATTTACCTATCGCATTACCATTCCGGCCACGCCACAGTCTACCAATTTGTATGATGTGCACATCCGTGACGATTTGAGCCTGGCAACAACCGGGGTAGATATGAGTTATGTCAGCCTCAGCCAGGTGTCGGGTCCGGCATGGACACCCGCGGTAACGGTCACTTCCAGTGTGCTGGATATCTACGGCAGCAATGCCGGAGGCCTGGATATTCCGGCCGGTCAGCAAGTGGTGTTTGATGTGACAGTCGTGCTGAATGATAACGTTATCGCCAATACTAACGGCAAGACCTTTACCAATACGGCATCGTATACACTGGATCAGATTGATGATGTGGTCAATCCCGTTGCGGGTTCATCGGGTACTTCAGCTCCCAGAACAATTGTCGGTCCGGTCTTGACGCTGCAGAAAAGCGGCCCGGCTACGATGAGTATCGGCACACCTGCCACGTTCACGCTGAACATACAAAACAGCGGCACCAGCACCGCCTATGATGCAACGATTACAGACATTCTGCCCAATCCGGCAACGGGCGGCATGTGTGACACGGCGCCCACCGTGTTGTCGGCAGGCATCTATTTATCCAATGGCACAACCCTGGTTTCAACATTAACCACGGGTGTGGATTATGCGCAGTCCTTTGCACTGGCTACACCCACGGCAACCACCTGTACGCTGGCACTGGTCATGCAGTCGGCGACAGCAGCGATTGCGCCGGGCAATCGTCTGATCATCACCTATCAGGCCAGTCTGGATGCCGATAATTTTGCGGGTGTGTCATTAACCAATCTTGCCGGTGCGACACAGTGGTTCAGCGGCGACACGCCCGCCAATGTGGCTACCGGACAGATACACACGTATAACAACACGATCACCGACGGCACCACAGGCACGCTGGACTTCCAGGATGCTTTGACGCTGACGATCGATACGCCGGTGCTGGAGTTCAGAAAATCGGTGATTAATGTAACAACCGGACAAAATCCCGGCAGCAATGCTGTTCCGGGCGAGCGTTTGCGTTACACCATTACGCTGCGTAATTTAAGCACGTTTGCAGTCAGCAATTTTACGCTGACAGACGAGCTGGATCGTCTGAATGCTACTGCCTTATTTGCGCCCGGCACACTCACCATGATTTCGGTGCCGGTGGGGGCGACGACTACCCTGACCAGTGCTACCGGTGGCAGCAAAGGCAGCGGTCTGGTGGATGTCCGCAATCTGAATTTGACGGCAGCCGGTGGCGGGGGAGACACGCTGACGTTTGTTTTTGAGGCGAATCTGGCTTCGGTGATTAACAGCGGCACGGCGGTGTTGAACCAGGCGCAGTTGCCGACGATCACCAGCCCGCCGCTGAACAGTGATGATCCCAATGTGAACGGCCCGGACGTTGTGCTGACGATAGGCGACGAAGATCCGACCCGTACCGTAATCACGTCTGCGCCGGTCTTCCAGGTCAGAAAAACCTCGCTTGATATCACGGGAGATCCCCTGGTATTGCTGGCCGGTGAACGCTTGCGCTACACCATCACGGTGAAAAATATCGGCAATGAGAACGCCAGCAATGTGTCCCTGCGTGATGCGCTGCCGGGCAATACAACTTATGTCGCAGGCAGCACCACGCTGAATGGCGCAGCGGTGGCCGATATCGCCGGGGTCTCGCCGCTGCAGACCGGCATGCTGATTAATGCGCCGGAGAATGTGACTGCCGGCGTCATGCGCGCCGATGCGTCGGCAACCACCACCAATATCGCCACCATCACCTTAGAGGTGCAGATTAACAGCAGCGTGCTGAATGGGACCGTCATCTCCAACCAGGGTTTCGTGAATGGTTCCGGCGCGGGCAGCGGCGTGTTTGCCGAAAAGCCGTCGGATGATCCCGCAACTGCGACAGCGGATGATCCGACGCTGAATATCGTCGGCAATTATCCCTTGCTGGTGGCGCACAAAACGGTCGCCATCCAGACCGATAACAACAGCAACGGCATCGTCGATCCGCTCGATGTCTTGCGCTATACCATCACCATCAGCAACCTGACCGCGATACCCGCTACCGGTGTTAATTTAACCGACCCTGTACCTGTCAACACCACCTATCTTGATGATAGCGTCACCCTCAATGGCACGGGTGTTGGCCAGCCGGATGGCGGTGTTTCCCCGTTAATTCTCGGCATTGATGTGAATTCGGCCGCCAGTGCGGCGGGCGTTATTGCTGCCAACAGCAGTGCAGTGGTTGTCTTCGATGTGACGGTCAATGCCGGTGTACTGACGGGCACCATTATCAGCAATCAGGGCAATGTCACCAGCACCGAGCTGCCGGGCGAGCAGACCGATGCTGACGGCAATGCCAGCAACGGCCATCAGCCCACCTCCATTGTGGTGGGCAGTGCGCAGCAGATACTCATCACCAAGCAGGTTTCTGTCGTGGGTGGCGGAGCAGCCCTGGCGGGTGGAGAGCTTGAGTATCTGGTGCGCGTCACCAATACCGGCACGGTGGCGGCTAGCAATATTGTCATCACCGATGATCTGAGTACCGCACCTCTGGCAAGCCAGGTGACCTATGTGGCGGGCTCAGGCACGCTGAATGGCCTGGCGGCAGGGGTCAGTTATGCGGCTTCGATTGTGACCGCAAATTATGCCGGCACTTATGGCACGCTGGCGCCCGGCGCGACGGCACAATTGCGCTTCAGGGTAACGATAGGCGCGGGGCTGGCGATGGGCACCACCATCACCAATACCGGACAGGTGGTCTGGAATGCGCCGGCGTTGACCGCCACTGCAAGCGTTTCACTGAGCGTGGGCGGTGTGCCGGGAACGGCCATATTGAATGGGCGTATCTGGCACGACGCCAATTTTGACAATGTCGCCGATGCGACCGAGCTGAACCTCGCCAGCTGGTCGGTTGGTGTTTATCGCAACAACGTGCTGCTGGGTACAGCAACGACAGATACGAACGGCTTGTATAGCGTGGGCGGATTGTCGCCAACGACCTCGCTTGCGGACCAGTATGCGCTGAAGTTCAGCGCCCCCGGAGCCGTTGCCACAACCGCCAAGCTGGGTCGTGCCGACTCTGCGTACACCAACGGCATGCAGGAAATCGCCGGCATAAACGCCTTGTCCGGCAGCAATATTCAGAATCTGAATCTGCCGATCGATCCGAATGGCGTGGTTTACAACTCGCTGTTGCGCACACCGGCCACGGGCGCTGTGCTGACCATGGTGCAGGCGGTTGGTGCGGTTGCCCTGCAAGCGACCTGCTTTGACGATCCCGCGCAGCAGGGGCAGGTGGCACTGGCCTCTGGCTACTACAAATTTGATCTTAACTTCAGCGATCCCTCCTGTCCTTCGGGCGGCGACTATCTGATACGCGTGACATCGCCGGCAGCATTCATGCCCGGCCAGTCGGTCATTATTACGCCGCTCACCGATGGCGCTACCGCTGCGTATTCGGTACCGACTTGCGCGGCCGATGCCATACCGGCGACGGCTGCCTATTGTGAAACGCAGACTTCAGAATTTGCGCCCGGGGTAGCCGTACCCGCCAATACCGCGGGCACAAATTATTATCTGCGCGTGACCATGAACAATACGGTTATTCCCGGCAACAGCCAGATCTTCAATAACCACATTGCCCTTGATCCGCGCCTGGACAACGCGGTCACCATCACCAAAATCGCCTCGCTGCAAAACGTCACGCGCGGCCAGCTGATTCCCTACACGATTACCGTGAACAACACGCTGGCCGTGACGCTGACGAATTTGAGCATCATCGATACCTTCCCGCCCGGCTTCAAATATGTGGCGGGTTCCGGCCGTCTGGACGGGCAGCCTGTCGAGCCGGTTAGCACCACACGTACCCTGACCTGGGGCAATCTGGAACTGGCAAGCAATACCAAACGCGTGATTCAGCTGATGCTGATCGTGGGCTCCGGTGTGAAAGAAGGCAAGTACATCAACCGTGCCCAGGTGGTCAGCAATACTACCGGTGGCGATGCCTCTCCTCCCGCTACTGCCACGGTGCGTGTGATACCCGATCCAACGCTGGATTGTGCCGATGTGATCGGCAAGGTGTTTGACGACGCGAACCTGAACGGCTATCAGGACGAGGGAGAGCAGGGTCTGCCGGGCGTGCGTGTTGTCACCGCGCGCGGCCTGCTGGTTACAGCGGATAAATTCGGACGCTTCCATATCACCTGCGCCGTGGTACCCGATCCTGACCGCGGTTCCAATTTTATCCTCAAGCTGGACGACAGGACTTTGCCGAGCGGCTACCGCATTACCACCGAGAATCCGCGTGTGCAGCGCGCCACGCGGGGCAAGATGCTGAAATTCAACTTCGGCGCAGCGATACACAAAGTGGTGAAACTGGATATGTCCGATGGCGTGTTTGAGCCGGGCTCCTCCGAGATGCGCGTGCAGTGGAAGCAGCGCACCCAACTTTTATTGGGCGAATTGAAGAAGGCCGCCTCCGTGCTGCGATTGTCCTATCTGGCCGAGACCGAGTCAGAAAGCCTGGTGAATGAGCGTCTCAAAATCGTCAAGCACGAAATTGCGCAAATGTGGAAAAAGCAAAAGGGCAAATACGACCTGGTCATTGAAACCGAGGTCTTCTGGAGAACTGGCTCACCACCGGAATAGAGCTTGATTTAAGTGCCGGACAATTTGTAATAACCAGTTTGTTCAGCCAAAATCGCTCAATTGTAAGTATTTGATTTTATTGAATAAATTAAAAAAGAATGTAAGCGTTGTAACAGTATTTTCGTACAGCTCTGGAACCAAGTAAAAGTAAAATGTTTAAATCCATTTCTAGCATCGTTGTGTTGTGCCTGATGTCAGCAGCAGTGCTGGCACAAACGGCCACGCCTGCCGATGTGCAGAATTCAGACGAAGTGGAAATACGCGAAACGCCCTCACTGGGTGAAGCGGTGGAAAAGCAATTACCCACCGATATTGACACGGTTCCTATGGCGAAGGATGTCAGCGGGTTTAAAGAATTGCTGGGTGAGCGTATCGAAACACAGAAGGTGCTTGAGAAAAAGGTTAAAACGATCAAGCTGCAAAACGTGGTTCCACCTATCCTGTTTGGTTCGGGCGAGGCCGCCATACCTGAAGAATATATTGCCAAGGTGCGCAGCATACTGGCCAGCATGGCAGGCAGAAGGAATGTCCGTCTGCATCTGGTTGGCTATACCGATAATGTGCAACTGCGCGGAGCGGCCAAGGCGAAATATGGCGATAACGCCGGGCTGGGACGCGAGCGCGCGGGTGTGGCGGCGGAGTTCTTCCAGAAGGCACTTGATCTGCCGCCCGAAGCGATCTCGTATGAAGGCATGGGCGAGAACAATCCGGTTGCCAGCAATGCCACGCCGGCGGGAAGAAAGTTAAACCGGCGCATGGAGGTGGAGGTCTGGTACGACGAGATCGATGAACAGCTGGTGGAAAAGCAGATTGTGATTTCCGAGAAGGTCAAGCGTGTCAAAGTCTGCCGCATCGAACAGATGTGCAAAATCAGTTACAAGGCCGGCATAGGCAGGCGCGCACGCATCAAGAACCTGATTCCCCCTTTGCCTTACGATGAAGACTCTCCTGGCATCCCCGCAGATTTTCAGCAGAAGTTGTTGCAGGTCATGAAAAATCTGGAAAACAAGCAGGCTGTATCGATCAAATTTATTGCCTACACGGATAACAAGCCGCTGCTGGGCCGCGACGAACGCATCTACGGAACACATCTGGGATTGTCGAAAGCACGTGCCCGACGCGTTGCGCAGGCGGTGCAGGATGCATTGAAGTTGCCCGCCAATGCGGTTGACAGTGATGGCAAGGGCGCGACAAACCCGCTTGCACCGAATGACACCGAGGCGGGCAGGGTTGCCAACCGCCGTGTTGAAGTTGAATTCTGGTATGACGATGCAATGCAGGAGTTGTCAGACGAGCCACAGCTGTGCCCCGAGGATGCGGGCGCTGAAATTGTTACCCGCGTGTATAACCCGCCTTCCGGCCCGATCAAGGCGGTGCTTTATGAGAACAGCAAGCCGGTGATTGAGGATGGCTACGCACAACGCCTGCGCGGCATCATGGACGACATCAGGGACAAATCAAAAGTCAGGCTGCGCTTTATCGGCTACACCAATAACGAGCGTCTGGACCGCCGCACCGCGCTGGCATATGGCGATGATATCGGCTTGTCTACCGCGCGCGCGCGCACCGTGATGGAAAATATCAGGGCAACCCTGGGGCTGACAGCGGAGCAGGTCGAGCATGAAGGCCGTGGCTATGTGCAGTCCGACGATGTCGTGAATTCCGGTTTCATTGAAGCGGATGAATCACGGGTCGAGGTGCAGGTTGTGTATGACGAGCTGGCCGCGCTGGAAAATCAGGAAGGGCTCGATATTACCCGCCTCACCAGAGAAGTGACGATAGCCAATCCCTATGCGCTAAACCTGATGCGCATTACGGTGGACGGCAAGCCGCTGGATGATCCGGGCAAGAGCGTTGCCGATGTGGCGCGCTGTGTGGACCTGGAGCTGGAGAAGGCGGATATCCAGTTTAAATTTGACAACCTGAATCTCAAGCCGCGGCTGAATGTCACCGCCTGGCCCAATTCCATCCGCTATCAGGACGATCCCTCGACTGACTATATTGAAGATCAGGTTCGCTTCAAGTCCTACTCCAACTTTCCCCATTTCATCGTGCGATCCGAGATTCGCATCTTTAATCCGCAGCAATCCGTGCGCGACAAACCGCTTGCGACTATCGTGATGGACAGCGACGGAACCGCGCAATGGCAGGCTTATTTTCAGGAGTTCGCAGCGCCTGGGCGCGACCTGAAATATGTGCTGCGCGTGTACGACAAGGATAGTAATTTTAACGAGACATCGCCGCAGACCTTGTGGGTGCTGGACAGCGTGCCGCCTGAAGTGCAGCAGCTTGACCGCAACAAGGAGTTGCTGGCGGGCTATGGCGAAAACCGTCTGGCGGTTGAAAATATTAATTTGAACGGCGGCACCGTTAAAGTATACGGCTCGCGCATACCCGCAGAGCGCATGGTATCGGTTGCCGGGCGTCCCGTGCCCGTTGCGGCAAGCGGAGAGTTTGTGGTGGAAGAAATTCTGCCGCCAGGCCTGCATTCGGTCGAAGTCGCGGTGCTGGACAAATCCGGCAATGGCGAGCTGTATCTGCGCGATCTGGAGCTGGAAAAAAGCGACTGGTTCTATGTGGGTATCGCCGATGTAACCGCCTCCAAATCCTTTGTAAACGGACCCGCGCAACTGCTGACGGCTGACAGCGGCCATTACGACAACAGCTACGCACTGGATGGCCGCCTTGCGTTTTATACCAGCGGTAAATTTGGCAATAACTGGCAGCTGACGGCCAGTGCCGATACGCTGGAAGGGCCGGTTGGCAGTCTTTTCAGCAACTTTATGCAAAAGTCGCCGGATGCGCTGTTTCGCCGTATAGACCCGGATTACTACTACCCGACTTATGGTGACGACAGCACCACGGAAGAGGGTGCGCCGACGCTGGGTAAATTCTACGTAAAACTTAAAAAGGACGAGCATTACGGTCTGTGGGGAAATTTCAAGGTTGGTTATATGGACAACAGCCTCGCCCATGTGGATCGCACCTTGTATGGCGCGAATCTGCATTTCCAGCCCTCTGAAGTGACCAGCTTCGGCGAGAAGCGCTTTGTGCTGGATGGCTTCGCCGCACAGCCGGGAACAGTCGCCGGGCGTGATGAATATCGCGGTACCGGCGGTTCGCTCTATTATTTGCGCCACCAGGACATCATGTCCGGCTCCGAGCGCGCGCGTATCGAAATTCGCGACAAAGCCTCGGGCATGGTTGTTGCGGTTAAAAACCTGACCCCGGTACTGGACTACTCGATTGATTATCTGCAGGGGCGCGTGCTGTTGTCCGCGCCGCTATCCGCAGTGGCCAGCGACGACCTGCTGATCGTGAGCGATCTGGGCGGCGGCAACGAGGCTTATCTGGTCGTGCGCTATGAATACTCCACCGGTTTTGAAGAGGTCAGCAATCTGTCAACTGGCGGACGCACCCATTATTGGCTGGGCGACCATGTCAAACTCGGTGTGACAAGCAACAAAAGTTCGGAAGCGGGTAATGAAAGCAGCCTGAACGCAGCGGATATTACCTTTCGGAAAAGTGCGGAAACCTGGCTGAAGGTTGAAAAATCAAACAGCGCGGGGGAGACCTCAACGGCATTTGGCTCCAATGACGGCGGCTTTAATTTTGCTTCCACCAGCAACACTGCCACCCTTGTTGCGCCCAGCGGCGGGTTGTATGGCGCCAACCGCATAGATACCAGCATAGGCTTCAAGGAAATATATGAAGAAGCGAATGGCAATGCGACGTTCTACCGCCAGTTTGTTGAAGCGGGTTACTCCGCGCCCGGGCTGACAACGCCCACCAATGTTGAGCAGTTTGGCGGCACGGCCAGAACGTCATTGACTGAAAAAATTGATGTCAGGGTCAAGGCGGATAAAAAATCGCAAGACTTGGCACTGGAAACCGTCGCAGTTGAAGCTAACCTCGACTATAAGCTGGATGAAAACTGGGTGTTAAGTTCGGGCGTGCGCAATGACAACAGAGCCGACCATTCGCCGGTGGTGCCGCTTACCCAGGTGCAGGGTGATCGCACCGATGTGGTTGCCAGGGCTGGCTATGACTCCAAGGGCAAATGGAGCGCCTATGGCTATGTGCAGGACACCGTAAAAAATACCGGTAACCGCGAAACCAATGGCAGGGTAGGGTCAGGTGGCGCGTATCAGGTAAGCGAGCGTTTCAGGGTTAATGGCGAGGTGTCCAATGGCGATTTTGGCGGGGCGGTCAGGATCGGCACCGAGTATCTGTATTCGGACAAGACCACCGCCTATCTGAATTACGCGCTTGAGAATGAACGTTCCGACAATGGCGTGAAGGCCCGCAAGGGAAGCTTGACCTCGGGTGTTAAAAGCCATTATTCCGATACCACCAGTATTTACGTGGAAGAAAAATATGCGCATGGCGATGTGCCCACCGGCCTGACTCACTCCACCGGGGTTGAGTATGCGCCGGATGACCGCTGGAATTTTGGCGCGCACATCGACAACGGCTCCTTGCGCGACAATCTGAGCGGAGCGCGTATGGACCGCTCGGCCTTCGGCGCGTCGATGGGCTATGGCTACGAGGCGGTGAAAGTTGCCAGTGCAATCGAGTACCGTCTCGACCAGACGCAATCGCCGCTCGATCTCAGCTACTCTGACCGCTCAAACTGGCTCACCAAAAACAGCCTGAAATACCAGATCACACCCGACTGGCGCTTTATCAGCAAGCTGAATTATTCGCAGAGCAAAAGTTCGCAGGGCGAGTTTTATGACGGCACCTATACGGAAGCGGTATTTGGCTACGGCTATCGTCCGGTGGAAAATGACCGCCTGAACACGCTGCTGAAATATACCTATTTTTACAATATGCCCTCGGCCGGCCAGATCACGGTTGCCAATTCGGCGGCAGCGTTTATCCAGAAGAGCCATATCTTCTCGGTAGATGCGCTGTATGACCTGACCCGCAGCTGGACCATAGGCGGAAAATATGCGTACAAGCTTGGGCAGGTCAGCCAGGACCGCGTCAATCCGGAATTTTTTAACAGCCGCGCGCAGCTTTACATCGTCCGCCTGGATTGGCATTTTGTGCATAAGTGGGACATGCTGATCGAAGGTCGCCTGTTGTCACTACCCGATGCGCTGGATAGCCGCAGCGGCATGCTGTTTGGTATTTATCGCCATCTGGACAGTTATTTCAAGCTGGGAGCAGGCTATAACTTCACCAACTTCTCGGACGATCTGACCGACCTGAGCTATACCCATCACGGCATATTTATCAATCTGGTCGGCAAAATTTAAGCTCCCCAGTAATGCGGCAGCAACACTTTGGTCGCGCGGCAGCAACAAGAATATTCCCCATGCAATGGTTCGCCGGGGTTATCATGCGCTACCCGGTGTATGTAAGGACACAAGTTACTACGCCACGCTTACGCCGTATTAAGGAGCTTTGATGCGATGCAATAATTGTAAGTATTTGATTATATTGAATATTTTAACAGTTATCACCTTCGGGACCTGTGCGCAGGCCCTTGCTGCGGACATACCCAAACGCAAATCGGGATTGTGGGAAATTAAAATGCAGATAGACGGTGCCAAAAACACGGGCGCCATTCTGCAATGTATCGATCAGGATAACGACACTCTGCTGCAGCAACTGGAAGCAAAGGCCAAAGCCTCCTGTCGCGTGATGGAAATAAAATATCTGGGCAAGAAGGTTACTGTGCATTCCGTGTGCAGATTTGGCGCAACCACGATAACAACGGATGCGGAGTTTCGCGGCTCCTTTGATACGGCTTACAAGGGGGAGATAAAAACCAGCTACACCCCGCAGATCAGGGGCAAAAGCAGAACAAGAGTGAGCATGGATGCGAAATGGATTTCGCCTTGCCTGCCGGGGCAAAAACCGGGCGATGTGATTCTGCCCAACAACAAAAGTTTCAACACGAATGAGATGCTGCAGCAGCAGTAATAAACCGGCAGGCAAAGCCTGATTGGCGCTCCTGCCTGATATTGCTGATTACAAATCTGTGCTTGCCTGAAAGGCTGCGCCTGATTTCATCCACATAATTAATTTCCTGCAGCCGACTTTCGTCTATCTCCCTGCGCATGTTTTGCATGAGTGCCTTTGTTCTTTCAATATCCAGCTTTTTCGTCGCATGAATATCAACCTGCCTGCGCGTAATCGGTCTCGTCAGTAAGCTGCGACAATATTACGCCAGCGTCCGCGATAGCCTGCAATTTCTTTGCCAGTGCGCGATGTATGGCCTCGTAATCTGCTTGTGGCGGCGGGGTGCCTTGCCATCCCTGAGACGTCAAAGTGTCCAGGTAGTAATAGGCATAAGAAGAAATGCTGCCTTCGATTTCTTCGGTCACTATGGTTAAACGATAGCCGCTGAATGTGCCAGGCTCACCGCTGTGGCGCGGAACGACGTTCTCCTCGAAATCGATATATTGCCTGTCGGATTCCTGCTGATAGCCCGGCATGGAGGCGAGCAGATTGACAATCTGCTCATGCGTCAAATTCTGGCGCGGTGCGCCTGTCAGCTGCAGATACTCCTACCGATTCAATTGCCAGCGCGCAACGGGGAGCTGCTTTTCATTTTCAACCTGTCCCGAAAACAAGCCGCGAATATTCACCATGTCTGCAATATTCACGCAGAACATGTCCGGGGTCAGTCCTTTCAGGTCAAATCTTGCCAGTTCATCGGAAGGCAAAACTTCTATATAGCTTTTATGCGCCGTATTGTTGCGCACCATGCCCTGTTTGACCTGGTAATAAAGGATCAGGGTTCTGCCCTGTATGGTGATGAGTAACTTATTCAAAATATATTCTTTGTCATTGTGGAGTTTTTGCGGGACGACTGGATTTTAATCTGTCGTGAAATTAGCGAAAGTATAACAATGATTCGGTTGTGATGATTTCTCAAAAGATGCGCCATCAGGTACGATACGAACATTCAGTCATTCAGAAACTTCAATTATGTCGCAACTCTATAGCATCCTGCAGCGCCCCAACGTCGTTGCCGCTACCCATTCCGGCACATTTCATGCAGACGATGTGCTGGCTGCAGCAACCTTACGTCTGGTCAAACCTTCGGTCACAATATTGCGTTCGCGCGATACGGACCAGCTCAACGCGGCGGATATCCTGTTTGACGTGGGGCGTATTTTAAATCCTGCAACCTGCCGCTTCGACCATCATCAGCTGGAATACAAAGAAGCGCGCCCCAACGGCATCCCCTACAGTTCCTTTGGCCTGGTATGGCGCGAACTGGGCGACAAGCTGTGCGGCTCCGCCGCAGCGGCAAACAGGGTCGATATCGCGCTGGTACAGGGCGTGGATGCGGTGGACTGCGGCGTGACAATATGCAAGGAAGTGGTGCCGGTCAAGTTGATGTCCATCTCTGCGGTGCTGGGCAGCTTCAATCAGGGCTGGCAAGATCTCACCTCCGCTGAAACCATCAATGCAGCGTTTGAGCAGGCAGTCAGCGTTGCCAAACTGATCCTCGAAAACGCGATTCGCGAAGCCAGCGGCTTTGAAAAGGCCAAAGCCGTTGTCGAACAGAGCCCAATAATCGAAGGCGGGCGCGTACTGGCGCTTGAGCACGGCGTGCCGTGGAAAGAAACCGTGCTGGAATCGTCAAAATACGAGCAGTTGCTGTATGTCATCTATCCGGATGCGCAGGCAAAATGGCACTTGAGCTGCGTGCCGGATAAGTCAGGCAGCTTCAGCAACCGCAAGTCTTTGCCTGCCGCGTGGGCTGGACTTGATGGTGAGGAGCTAGATAAAGTCACCGGCATCAAAGGCTGTGTCTTTTGCCACCGTGCACGTTTTGTGGGCGGCCATACCACGAAGGAGGGTGTGATCGAGATGGCTCGGCTGGCCCTGAGGGAGTGAAAATTGCTTATGCAGTTACTTTAGCCGTTTTTTGTTATATTTTTGCAGCATAGTAATTGTGACTGGCAAAGTATACAAAGCCGGGTACTTGAGGACTATTTTTGTGCCTTATAATTAATTGGCTAAATGCAAAAAATCGAGTATTCTTGATCAGTTGTTAATGTTTTTATGTTTCGTTAAGTAGTCTCTGTGATTGTCAGGTTATTTATATATTTTTAATTGTTATTTGGGGGTTTACATGTCAAAAAAACTAAATTTACTCATTATTTCCGCTGTGGCCTTGGGTCTTGCAGCTTGTGCTGCGCCAGCCAAAAAAGAGGCCGTTGCGGAATGTGTTTTCCCTAACTCGGATAAAGCCGCGCCTTTATGGGTATGCGACGGTCCGGTTGAAGGTGTTGCGGTTGCCGCTACAGGCAGCTTCCCAAAATCTGCTGCAGGGACTGACTTCATGAAGCAGCAGGCTGCAACTTCAGCCCGTGTAAAACTGGCGCAACAAATGAAAGTGCATGTACAGAACTCAATCAAACAGTATGCTGAAACCACCGGTGTGGGCGACAAAGAAACCGTTGATCAGGTTTACACTGCTACCACCAAGCAAATTACCGACCAGTCTCTGGTGGGCACAAAAATCTTCAGAAGTGCGCAAGGTCCGGATGGCGCGATGTATGTGCTGATCGGCATGGATGAAGCCGCAACTCAGAAACTGACCGAGACAGCCATTAAAACCAGCATGAACAATGAAAAAGCCCTGTGGCAGAAGTTCCAGGCTGGCAAAGCCCAGGATGAAATGGCTGCTGATATTGCCAAAATGAAGGCAGAGGCTGCTTCCAAGTAATAATGCAGCACTGAGTTGGAAAGACGAATGTTTTATTTCAAACAATCGGCCGGTGATATGACGGGCTGACCAGAAAGAAAAAAGGGTGGCTTGCGCTGCCCTTTTTTTTTGAGCTGTTTTAAGACCTTCGCTTGCCAGCAAGTTAAGCCTGATTTAAAGTTTTATCCGGGTTACAGTCCAAATATGAGGTTGATATGAAAAAATTTATTTCTATCCTGTTTTTATTGCTGGCCGTGCCGAGTATCACTGCTTGTGGATCACCACAATACGGGAACTCGCCCGAACAGCAGCGTAAAAATGCCAAGGAAGCACAAGAAGAATTGTCGACCGATACAAGCAGGGGAACGCGATGAGAGTTGCTCATGCTGGTATGGCTTATGTGCTGGGCCTGATGCTGCTTGTCATGGCCAATTACAGTCTTGCAAATGACAAGATTGAGATTGTGTCTTCAGAAGGCAGTGTGATGCTGGGTGATGCCCAAGGGAAATCTAAAAAGCAGGTTCAGGCAAAAAGTGTTTTGCAGCCTGGAAAAATTTTAACAACGGGCCCTGAAGCACGTGCAGTTGTGCGGGTCGGTTCGGATGGTTATATCGTGCTGGGCAACAACAGCCAGGTAGAAATCGGCAAAAGCAAAAAGGAAACGGGTTTCTTTAAGCAACTCACCGGAATAGTTTACTACGCAATTAATTCCATCAAGGGTAACCGGCGTCCTGTTGAAGTAAGAACGGCAACCGCAACTATCGGTATCCGTGGCACGCGCTTCCTCGTGACGGATGTGGAAGGACGTAATGAGGTGGGTATGCGCAAAGGTCTGGTCAGTGTCACCAGTCCGGAAGGTGAGTTTGAGATACACAAGCAGGCTGTGCTTGACGAGTTTGAAGCGTATAAAAAAGCGGGTGAAGAGGCGATAGCCAAATCGGAGCGTGAGTTTGAAGAATACAAGGCCGCTACCCAGCAGGAATTTATCGAATACAAACGCGAGTTTTCCCTGGGTGCAGACCGCATGGCATCATTCGATGGCAAGCGTGTGGAAGATCGCCCATTAAGCGGCGAAACGCAAAAGGACATGGAGTCAATCGAATCCTATGCCGAACAATGGATAAAAGAAGTGCGCGATTAACAGGGAGTAAGCAGCGCAACGATCAGGGGGTAGTTGATGCACGTTTTCAACTCAACGCTGTTGCTTCTTGCAGCAGTGCTCATTTCAGCATGCGCAAGCGTGGAACCGGTTTCAAATGCAAGACCAGCCTGGATAGATCATCCCGGTAATGGCGTTTCCGTATCCGCGGGCATGCATGTGGGCGGCAGGGTTGCACAGGAAGAGCTGGCTATTTTGCGCGGGCGTACTGAATTTGCAAAACGTATGGGTGTCAATATTCAGTCGGAACAGGTCACTTTAACTTCTGTTGCGAATGACAAGTCAAGCACGGTGGGTACGCAGATCACGCATGAAGACACCAGTCATAGCGGCATCAAGGTGATGGTGAAGGAAAAATGGCGAGATCATGATGCGGATGTGTTGTGGATCTGGATGGTGCCGAGTGACAAATAACCGATGACAGGAGTGGAGCATGAAAGAGGTCTCTAAAAAAATAAATGGAATTCTTGCAGCAGCGGCACTTCTGACAGCAAGTGTTGTAGCGCAACACGGTATTGCAGCGGATGACTTTGAGGCATACAAGAGGCAGCAACAGCAGGGTACGGAAAAAATCAAGGCCGAGTTTCAGGAATACAAGGAAAAGCAGGATAGAGAATTTGCCGATTTTCTGAAAGGGCAGTGGAGCGAGTTTGATACTTACAGGGGCAAGGTGCGTATCAAGGAGCCCAAGCCAAAACAAGTCCCGGTTGTCGTGCCCGCTGTTCCTGTGAGACCGACACCCTCGCCGGACGAACCTGTTCCTGCACCCGCGCCCGTCGTAGTTGTCCCGCCGCTGCAACCCGTTATTCCGCCACCTCCGCCAGCGCAGCCCAAGCCGGTTCCGGTTGCGGCCGATATGCTGGAGATCATGTTTTACGGCAATGCGGTGAGATTCAATTTTGATCCGAAATGGAAAAACTATCGTATGCCCGGCGGCGACAAGCCCGAGGCGATGAGTGCTTTCTGGACCATGATGAGCGGCAGCAAATATGAAGCAACCGTGCAGGCGATTGGCGACGCGCGACACAATCTGAAAATGGATGACTGGGGCGGTGTGACGCTGTGGCGTTCTGTCGCGCAGACCTTGCAGCCGGAGCGCAAGTCGGAGCAGAATCTGCTGCTCTGGTACTTCCTCGTCAAGTCCGGTTATGACGTGCGCATGGGCTACGGCGGCAACGACGTGCACCTGTTCGTTGCCATGAAACAGCCGGTGTACTCAACCAAATATACCAAAGTGGGCGACCAGACCTACTATGCCGTGCTTGCGGCTGACTATGGTGACAGCATCCGCAGTTTTTATACTTATGAAGCCAGCTATCCGAACAGGCTCAAGCCGCTTGATATCAAGTCGGCCTCGACCGGCTTCACCAAAACCGTATCAGCCAAACGCGCCCTGGCTTTCGAGCACAAAGGCAAGATCATCAACCTGAGTGTGCCTTATGATCGCCGGCTGGTGGAATATCTCGCGTCGTTTCCGCAGTCTGAATTTGAGCTTTACTTCGATACCGATGGCAGCTCGCTGGTGCGTAACGGCTTGCTGGCCGAGCTGAAAAAATACACAGCATCGATGAGTGAAGAGGAGGCGGTGGAGTTTTTGCTTGCCTTCGTGCAAAAATCCTTCCCGTATAAAACCGACAACGACCAGTTTGGCCGCGAACGATATTTTTTCGTCGAAGAGTCCCTGCATTTCCCCTATAACGACTGCGAGGATCGTTCGGTATTGTTTGCATGGCTGGTGCATGAACTGGTAGGCGTGAAAGTCATCGGCCTGCTTTACCCCGGACACATGACGACTGCTGTTGCGTTGAAGCGGGTGAAACCCGGGTTTTCCACGGTTTCATATCAGGGCAATCAATACGTCATCGCCGATCCCACTTACATAGGTGCCTCGCTTGGAATGCCGATGCCTTCTTATGCGCGCCTGAAACCCAATCGGGTCGTGGCGATACATTAGTGCGGCGGCTCGCGTCATGTTGATCGTATTAATATATTCAATAAAATCAATATGTTACGAATTAATCCTTGATTGGACATATGTGATCAGAACAGTCCGGATTTAATGGGTTTTCAACTCGGGACATTACCTCGCATTAAGCGATGCAGTTCTGTTTGAGCAATTCTTATTTGAAATTTTCCAGATCTTTCAGCATTTCATCTTCAGCTATTTGTGCGCGGGTTCTGCTTTTTGATTCCTGCGTTTTGGTCACTTCGCGACCATGTCTGGAAATATCAGCCAGAGACTGTTCAGTAGTTTGTTTTACCGCTGCCGGAGATTTTTTTTCGCTGCTCTCAACCTTGGCCGGTGTCGCTTTGGCTGATACTTTCACTTCCTTTTCCTGCGTGGACGGTGCCTGCACTTTTTGCCCGGCTGCGGCTGGCGCTTCAGTCTGAGCTGCCTGCTTTTGCTCGCAGCCGCCGACGATAATTATAAAAATTGAAGCTAAAATAATGTTGTGGATTTGCATAATGATTTTTTTAAAATTGTAGAGTAGTAGGAATGTTAGCAGTTTTTAAGTTGTCTGATAGTGGCGTATTTACTTTACGCCGCCAGCACCTGCAACGGTGGCAGTTTAACAACCTTGCGCGTCACCAGCCAGCCTGAGAGCATTACGATCAGCATGCCTCCGCTGATGCCGGTCAGCCATAGCAGGGCGGGTGGCGCGAAGGGTATCTCCAGTACAAATTTCGCCAGCACCCAGCCCAGCGCAGCCGAGCCGGCCGCCGCAAACAAACCGCTCAAGGCACCCAGCACCGCAAATTCGCTGAGGTGCTGGCGGCGCAGATAGTGCGTGTCGGCACCCAGCGTACGCAGTATCGCAGACTGGTAAATACGCTCGTCCTGCGTCGCCAGCAGCGCGGCATACAGTACCGCGAGGCCGCTTAGCAGGGTGAACAGGAATACGGCCCCCAGCGTTTGCGCGATCTGGTCCATGATGTGGCGCATCTGCGTGATGATGGCCTCGGTATCGATCACCAGCAGGTTGGGGAAGGCTTTCAGCAACGCATCGCCGGCACGTACCTTGTCGGGCGGCAGGTAGAAGCTGCTGAGATAACTGGTGGGGTAGTTTTCCAGTTGACCGGGGGTGGTGATTACAAAGAAATTCACCTGCATGGAGTCCCAGCGCACCTTGCGCAGATTCACTACCTTGGCGGTATATTCACTGCCGGCGATGTCGTAGGTCAGCATGTCGCCAACAAAGATGCCTAGCGTCCTGGCGAGGCCCTCTTCCAGTGAAATTTCCCGAGCATGTTCGTCGCCCGGCTTGATGGCGGACGGCCACCATCTGCCCAGCACCATTTGATTGCCCTCCGGCACATCAGCCGACCAGGACAAATTGGTCTCGCGTTCCACCAGGCCGCGCGCGCGCGAATCGGCAAAGTCGTCAGATTTGATGCTGCGTTCGTTAATCGCAATCAGGCGGCCGCGCACCATCGGGAACAGACTGGGCGGGGCCAGTTCTTGCTGTTTGAAAAACTGTTGTACCGGCTCGCGCTGGTCCTGCTGCACGTTAACAATAAAACGATTGGGCGCTTCCGGCGGCAGGCGCTCGCGCCAGTTCTGCATCAGCTCGGTGCGCACCAGTGTCAGCAGCAGCAGACTCATGCCGCCAAGGCTCAACGCTACAATTTGCACCGCATTGCTGCGCCCGTGGCGCGCCAGATTGGCGAACACATGGCGCTTGCCTATCGGCAGCGCGGCCAGCAGGCGCAGGCTGGACCATGCGATCAGCCCGAACAGCAACAAGCCGGCGGCAAGGCCGGCCAGCACCGTCAGGCCAAGTTTGATGGAACCCGCCTGCCATAAGAACAGCAGGCCCAGCACCACGGCGCCAGAGGCATACATCAGGCCGGTGTTGGCAGAGGGAACGCCCAGCTCGCGGCGGATCACGCGCAGCGGCGTAACGGATTTCAGTTGCCACAAGGGCAGGAAAGTGAAACCCAGCAGTAAGGCAAAACCGCTGATGGCAGCCTGCACCAAAGGCAGCCAGCCGGGCGCGGGCAGGCTGGCCTCGCGCAGGGCCTCAACCGCCTGCACCAGGGAAGCCTGCGCGCTCCAGCCTATCAGGCCGCCCAGCAGCACGGCGGCAACGCCTAGCATTAAAAACTGAAACAGGAATATGCGCAGCACCTGATTTTGCGTGGCACCCAGACAGCGCATCACCGCGCAGGAATCGAGATGGCGCGTAATAAACTGGCGCGCGGCGAGCGCCATCGCAATTCCCGCCAGTACAAAGGCCATCAGCGCGGCAAGACCGAGGAAATGTTCCGCGCGCTCCATCGCCTGGCGTATCTCCGGCCGTGCATCGCGCACGTCTTCAATTTTTTCACCTGGCTTGATTCGTTCCGCCACCCAGTCGCGGTAGCGCAATACTTTCTCGCTGTCGCCCGCCACCAGCAGGCGATAATTGATGCGGCTGCCCACCTGAACCAGTCCGGTAGCGGCCAGATCGGCCATATTGAGATGCACGCGCGGCGCGACACTGGCAAAGCTGACAGATTGATCCACGTCTTTAATCACGCGCGCTGCCAGGCGCAAGCGCAAAGAGCCGAGAATGAGCTCGTCGCCCAGTTGCACATCCATGCGCCGCATCAGCCGCTCATCGGCCCAAACGGTGCCGCGCGCAGGAACCGTTTGCGCGATATGGCCCTGCACGGGTTTGTCGAAATTGCTCAGCGTAGCGTTGTCGTCTGCAGCGGTAATCTCGATTTTGCCGCGCAAGGGATAACCGTCTTCCAGCGCCTGAATTTCGCCGAGCAGACTGTCGCTGTCATGGGTCACCATGCTGGGAAAGGTGGCGGTGCTTACCACGCGCAGCCCGCGATTTTGCGCTTCTGAGCGATAGGCTGGCGGCACCGAGCGTATTGAATTAATGCGCAAATCCGCACCCAGCAGGCTGTGTGCTTCCTGCTGCAAGGCCTGGCGCACGCGGTCGGAAAACAAACCCACCGTGCTGATGCTGCCCACCGCCAGCACCAGTGCAATCAGCAGCACACGCCACTCACCGGCACGCCAGTCACGCGCCAGCATGGAAATGGCAAGTTTGATGTTATTCATGAATGGCCTTTCATTGCCTTGTATTTCACATCAGTACACATGCTCATTATGCTGCATCCTTAAGGTGTGCAGCAAACCTGTTTTTTCGGGCTGTATTGAGGTTAAATTATGCCTGGTGTGACTTTTGATAATTCGTCATGCATTGCCGTTCAAACATGGTCACGCTAGAATGAAAACCGTACCGCAAGTAAAATTTCTTGGAATGTATTAGTAGTTTAAAATTTGGATACAAGGAGATCGTAATTATGAAATATTTAGCCATTTTGAGCGTGATCATGCTGTTGGGCGCATGTTCTTCCCAACCCAACCGCTGCAATCGTTTTAATGCTTTTCAGCAATGTCAGGATACGCAAGCTTTTGATATCAGCCATAGATAAATAAATTGTAAATGGGCACCTGTACAGTATTCGTCTAATAAATCAGGCATTACAAAAAGGGCACATAACGTGCCTTTTTTTATGTCCAGCCCTCACTGTCATAAATGTTTCACAATAAGTTCATACAATCATCAAATCAATCTGTTTTCTGCGGGTGCAGGGGCATCTGAAAACAGTAACTTATTGGAGAGACTATGGATTTTTCATTTGGCAGGTGTTTGAGTATTTTGTGTATGCTGTCTGCTTCACCTTCCTTGTTCGCCAATAGCATTCATGGTGCTGGTGCCACCTTTCCTGCGTTGCTCTACCAGAAATGGGCAGTGAGCTATACCCTGCACAAGGGTATCAACGTTGAATATCTTGCAGTTGGATCGGGAGAGGGAATTAAACGGATTGATGCAGGTTCGGTAGATTTTGGCGGCTCTGACATGCCCTTGACCCTGGATGAATTAAATCAAAAAGGATTGATACAATTCCCGATGGTGATGGGGGCTATCACACCGGTGATTAACCTGCCGGGCGTGCATATTGCTCAACTCAAGCTGGACGGTGAAACGCTGGCGGCAATTTTTATGGGAAAAATTCGCCGCTGGAACGATCCTGCGTTGCTACGGCTGAATCCAAAATTGCGCTTGCCAAAGATGCCGATTAGCGTGATATACCGCGAAGACAAGTCCGGCACAACCTTCAATTTTACGAATTACTTATCCAAGGTAAGCGGCGACTGGCAAAACAGCCTTGGCGAAGGCCTGAGTGTAAATTGGCCTGTCGGGCGGGCAGCAAAAGGAAATGCCGGAGTGGCGGCCAGGGTAAAGGAAACTGAAGGTTCCATCGGATATGTGGATTATGCCCATGCGATGGAAAAAAATCTTGATTATGTCCAGCTCAAAAATCATGATGGCTACTATGTGGTACCCAATGCTGCCAGTACTGAGGCTGCGGCAGCCGGAGCCAGATGGGATACGGAGAATGGCTTTTATCAGATACTGACTAATGCACCAGGTGTGGCAAGCTGGCCAATTGCTGCGACAACTTTCATTCTCTTACGCAAGGAAGTTACTGATTTTGAGCAAACACGACGCATACTTAAATTGATCGACTGGAACTATAGAACGGGTGAGTTGCAGGCAATGTATCTGGATTTTGTCATGCTGCCCAAACAAGTTGCTGTGCAAGTAAGAGCATCATGGAAAAATGTAAAGGACAAGTCGGGCAGATCCGTATGGAATTGATCGGCATACAAATGTAGCAATAAAAAAGCACGCGGAAGCGTGCTTTTTTATTGCTTGATCTGAACAAACCCGCTATTTCAGCGAGAATGAACTGTTTCAATATTTACCACTTGTTACCATTGCTGTTGCCGTCACGACCACCTTGCGAAGAACCGCTGGCAGGACGGCGCTGGGCACCTGCACCAGGACCGGTGGAGCGCGGGGCTCCCGAACGAGGAGCACCAGAACGGGGTGCGCCGTCACGGGGTGCAAAGCTGCGTGTTTCATTGCCGCCACCAAAGCCGCGCGGAGCGCTGCTACGGGGTGCGCCAGCGCCTTCACGCGGAGCAAAGCTGCGAGTTTCATTACCGGCGCCATAGCCGCGTGGAGCACCTGTACCGGTACTGGCACGATTGCCATTTACATTGCCGGAACGTGTATCTGTGTTTGCACCGAAACGATTGTGTGTCTGGCCTTCACGACGTTGCTGGCCCTGACCACCGCGGTCATCACGCGAAAAGCCATGACGGCTATCCGGTGCGTGGTGACGTGGTGCGCCGTTGCTGCGGCCGCCGGGAGAGGCCGGGCGAGGCTTGAATTTTGGTTCCATGCCAGCCACGGTGTGCGCATCGATACGCTGGCCTGTGTATTGCTCGATCTTTTTGAGATGCAGAGCGTCGCGATTTGAAGCAAACGATACAGAGATGCCGGAAGCACCACCGCGGCCAGTACGGCCAATGCGGTGTACATAATCTTCGGCAAATTTTGGAAGATCGAAGTTGATCACGTGCGAGATACCCGCAACGTCAATACCACGGGCGGCCACATCGGTAGCAACCAGTACACGCACCTGACCACGGCGCATGTTTACCAGAGTGCGATTGCGGTCGCGCTGGTTCATGTCGCCATGCAGTGCGGAAGCGGCATGCCCCTGGGCTGACAGGCTGTCAGCGATCGAATCTGCATCGCGCTTGGTGTTGGTGAAAACGATAGCCTGATTCAGTTCTGTATCGCGCAGGATATGATCCAGCAGGCGATTTTTATGGGCCATGTCGTCCACATACATCAAACGCTGGTCGATATTTTCATGACGCGCCTGGGCTGCAGCAACGCTGATGCGCTTGGGTGTCTTGAGCAGTTTCGTTGCCAGCTTGCCAATCACGCCGTCCAGCGTAGCGGAGAACAGCAGAGTCTGGCGAGTAGCCGGTGTGGCAGCAGCAATGCGCTCAACGTCATCGATAAAGCCCATGTCGAGCATGCGGTCAGCTTCATCCATCACCAGCATTTCAAGACGTGAAAAATCGATGCGACCGCGCTCAATATGGTCGATCAAACGACCCGGTGTTGCCACCAGAATATCAACAGGACTGGAGAGCAATTTGTTCTGCAGCGGATAAGGCATGCCGCCAAGAATGCTCACTACTTTGACGCGCATATTTTTGCCGTATTTGGTGGCAGCGTCAGAAATCTGCTGTGCAAGCTCGCGGGTTGGTGTCAATACCAATACGCGGGGACCCTTGCTGCGAACAGCTGAAGGCTCGGCAATGCGATGCAGTGCGGGCAAAATGAACGCGGCAGTTTTGCCGGTTCCGGTTTGGGCTGAAGCCATCAGATCATGGCCAGCCATCACGGCCGGGATAGCTTCTGCTTGAATCGGGGTAGGGAAAGTATAGCCGGCTTCTTCAATTGCTTTGAGAATAACCGGGTTCAGGCCAAGACTGGCAAATGTTGCAACTTCGATAGGTGCAGCTGTTGTGTTAACAGATTGAGTTTCAATTTCGATAGACAAGATTATTCCTTACATATAAGTAATAGCGCATGCGCGGCAAAAGCCACACAATCAAAATTCAGTAGGAGGTATTTTTTCCTCTACCGGCGCAAAAAACATCGTCGCTAACCGGTAAAGCAAGACGCGTCTGGATGATTTTAAGTCTGAAAGACTTTAATTCGGGGACGCTGAGGGGTCAGGAAACGATGAACCAGCGCTGTGCATACATCACAGCGAGGCGCGCATTATAGCCAATCAGTAAGGGAATGCAAGTAAAATATTTGAATATGCTAATATTGTCGGATGGCAGAGTGGTGAGCGCTGCGGTCAAATGACATCAAAGCCGGCATCTTCAATTGCGGCTTTGAATTGTGCAGGTTGAACTTTTGATGGGTCGTATTTAATAGCAGCGTTATTTTGCTCAAGGGATACATCCACACCAGTTACGCCCGGAAGTTGTTGTAATACAGTGGTAACGCTTTTTACGCAGCCACCGCAGGTCATACCTTTAATATTGAGAGTCAGAATTTCCATTGATGTTTCTCCAGCATCATTATTTATAGGGTTTCCACCGTTTCAATAACAGTGCGTTGCTGACGACGGACACTGAGCTCATTGCCATTGCCGCACCGGCAATCACCGGGTTCAGCATGCCCAGAGCGGCAAGCGGAATGCCGAGGATGTTGTAGACAAAAGCAAAGAACAGATTCTGGCGGATTTTTGCCAGCGCCACACGTGACAGATCTATCGCATCGGCAACACTCATCAGATCGTTGCGCATCAGGGTGATGTCGGCCGTTTCTATGGCGATATCGCTGCCGGATTTCATCGCAAAGCTGACATCGGCTGCGGCCAGTGCAGGCGCATCGTTGATGCCGTCGCCTACCATGCCAACCAATAGTCCCTCGGCCTTGAACGATTGCACATGGGTCGCCTTGTCCTGTGGCAACACCTCAGCGCGGAATTCGGCGATGCCGGCTTGTTGCGCGATGGCTTGTGCGGTGGCGCTATTGTCTCCGCTCAGCATGACTACGCGTATACCCATTTTGTTCAGCCGTGCCACTGCGCTGGCGCTGGTGTCGCGCAGCGTATCGGCCAGTGCAATGCAGCCCAGCAGAGTATTACCTCCAGCCACGGCAATGACCGTTTTGCCCTGTTGCTGCAAGGCCAGTATTTCAGCCTCATCCAGTGTAATATTTTTGCTGGCGATATAAGCAGGAGAGCCCAGCACATAAGTTGTTCCCGCGATCTCTGCCGACAAGCCGCTGCCGGAAAGTTCGTTATATGCACCGGTTGTAATCAGATCAATATTTTGTGTCTGTGCATAAGCCAGCAGGGAGCGGGATAAGGGGTGAGTTGAACCTTGCGCCATGCTGGCGGCAATTTGCAGCAGGCGAGTGGCATCGCAGTCGGCAGCCGGCTGCACATCTGTAACGACGGGTATGCCCTCTGTGAGCGTGCCGGTTTTATCCACGATCAGCACGGAAAGTTTATGCGCGTGTTCCAGCGCGGTGGCATTTTTGACCAGTATGCCCGCACTGGCCGCGCGGCCGGTGGCAACCACCACCGCTGTGGGTGTGGCCAGGCCTAGCGCGCAGGGACAGGAGATAACCAGCACCGACACGGAATTGATCAGTGCCGTGGCAAAATCGCTGCCGAGCGACCACCACACGATGAAAGTAAGCACGGCAATCGCCACCACTACCGGTACAAAAATGCTGGCGATTTTATCGGCGAGTTTTTGTATCGGGGCTTTTGAGCCTTGTGCCTGTTCAACCAGGCGGATGATGGCTGCCAGCTGGGTTTGGGCGCCCACCGCGGAGGCGCTGCATTTGAGCAGTCCTTGCTGATTCAGGGTGGCGGCATAGACTTTATCATTTGCATGCTTTTCCCTGGGCATGCTTTCCCCGGTGAGCATCGCCTCGTCCAGGCTGGAGGTTCCTTCTATAACCAGTCCGTCGACAGGCACACTTTCCCCCGGGCGCACCAGGAATATATCGCCCAGACTGACTTCCGCTACAGGTAAATCTATCATGCTGCCATTACGTTCTACATGGGCCAGTTTGGGCTGCAGGTTGATCAGTGCTTCCAGTGCAGCAGAAGCATGCCCTTTGGCGCGCGCCTCCAGCAGTTTTCCAAGCAAAACCAGTGTGATGATGGTGGCACTGGCCTCGAAATAAACCGGCTGATCAAGATTAAGCAGCCACACTGCACAACTAAGAAAGTAGGCGGCACTGGTGCCAAGCGCGACCAGTACATCCATATTGGCGCCACCGCCGCGCAGGCTATGCCAGGCACCCACAAAGAAGCGCTTGCCGATCCAGAATTGCACCGGTGTCGCCAGCAGCCACTGCAACCAGAGCGGAAGCAGGCCGTGGCTATGCGTATTCCAGATGGGCAGCATGAATGCCATCTCCACCAGAAGAGGTGCAGTCAACAGCAGGGAAATACTGAACAGCAGGCGTTCATGTTGATATGCTTTTGCACGTTCCAGTTTTTCTGCTTCAAAATCGCGTACCGGATGCGCGTTGAATCCCGCTTTTTGCACTGCGGCAATGAGCGCGGCCAGATCGGTGTTTTGCCGGTCAAATTCAATACGCGCTTTTTCAGTGGCAAAATTTACGCTTGCCGATACTTCAGGCAGGCGGTTGAGCACTTTTTCTATGCGCGCGGCACAGGCGACACAGGTCATGCCGGTCAGCTGTAGTTCGGTGGTTTCGCGTTGAGTTGTCATTCAAAGTAAAAAAACAGCTTGAAAATACAAAAAAATACGCCCGATAAACCGCTGTGTCTATCAAGCGGGAGTTTGTATTTGAAAAATACTAATCCTTTTTCATCGGACAGCTGTTCATTCCCAGCAGTGCATAGGCAGGGCAAAATTTGAAGATGCCGGTGAGCAGGGGAACGATGCCTATATATCCCCATAAACCAATTGTTTGCGTCGCTGCAAGTGCGATTAAAATGATTCCTGCCACGATGCGCAAGATTCTGTCGATATTGCCTACATTTATTTTCATGGTTGACTCCGTTATTGGGTTAGTGAGTTGGTCATCATAATGAGTTAAGGAAATTTTTGGTATTTATAGTATTTAATGATATGCTTATATTCAACTTTGTATTGATAATTATAATTATTTAAAGGAAAAGAAAATGGCAACAATAGAACTTAACCAGGCAAATTTTGAGGATGTTGTGGGCGGTAAAGACATGGTTATAGTCGATTTTTGGGCGCCATGGTGTGGTCCATGCGTGTCATTTGCGCCTACCTATGAAAAAATGTCAGAGAAGTTTCCCGGAATCGTATTTGGCAAGGTCAACACTGAAGCTGAACAGGAGCTTGCAGGGTCTTTCCAGATACGCTCAATTCCTACGCTTATGGTGTTCCGTGAGAACATTATTGTCTATTCCGAAGCGGGTGCATTGCCTGCATCCGGGCTGGAGCAGCTGATTGAACAGGCGCAAAATCTGGATATGGAACAGGTGCACAAGGATATTGCGGCTCAGGCAAATTAAACGGGCCGCTTCAGGCCGGTCTGATGAAGGATGGTGGTGGCAATTTCCTCGACCGACATAGTGGTGACATCCAGATAAGGAATATTTTCTTGTCGCATCATGCTCTCTGCCTGCCGGACTTCCTGCTGGCAGTTCTCAAGGGCCGCGTAGCGGCTGTTGGGTGAGCGTTCGGTGCGAATTTGCTGCAGACGTTCCGGGCGTATGGTCAGGCCTTGCAGCTTGCTGTGCAGCGGCTTCAATGCCTGCGGCAAAGAGCCCGATGCAAAATCTTCTGGCACCAGCGGGTAGTTGGCGGTATTGATTCCGTATTGCATGGCGAGATAGAGCGAAGTGGGTGTTTTGCCGCAGCGTGATACGCCGATCAGTATGATATCGGCAAGGTGCAAATCGCGTGTGATGCCGCCATCATCGTGATTCAGCGCATAATTGACGGCATCCATGCGGGAATTGTAATTTTTTCCAGCTGCGTGAGAGCGTCCTACCGCATGTGAAGAGCTTACGCCAAGTTCAGCTTCCAGCGGCACGATAAACATCTCAAACAAGTCGAGAAACAGTGCATCGCTTTGTTCGATGATATTGCGCACGGCCGGCAATATCAGCGTGCTGAAGACCAGTGGTCGCTGGCCATCGGCGATGGAACACTCATTGATTTGCGCGAGAGCCTCGCGGGCTTTATCCACTGTGTCCAGAAAAGGAAGCCTGACCCTGTTGAACTTAATACCTTCAAACTGACTCAACAGGCTGTGACCGAGATTTTCTGCCGTGATGCCGGTGCGGTCTGAAATAAAAAAAACAGTTCGAATTTTATTCATTCTTTACCTGCCATTGAGTAAGTGGCATATTATAAGGTCAAACTTCAGGACGGATTTGCATCATGGAAAAACAACAATACATCGCATCGTTTGATACTTTACGCATGAGTGATGTGGGCAGCGTGGGCGGCAAGAATGCGTCGCTGGGTGAAATGATCAGCCAGCTTGCCCATCTTGGCGTGCGCGTTCCCGGCGGCTTTGCCACTACCGCGGCTGCGTTTCGTGATTTTCTTGCACATGAAGGCCTGGCAGCGCGCATTCAGGCGCTGCTCGACAAGCTCAATACCGACGATGTCACCGCACTCGCGCAGGCAGGCAGCCAGATACGCAAGTGGATTATCAATACACCGCTGCCGGCACGTCTGGAAAGCGAGATACGCACGGCCTACGAAAAAATGGTTAAGGATGAAGGCGGCGACATATCGCTCGCGGTGCGTTCTTCGGCGACTGCCGAAGACTTGCCGGATGCATCGTTTGCCGGCCAGCAGGAGACTTTCCTTAATATTCACGGCGTGGATAATGTGCTCGTTGCGATCAGGCATGTGTTTGCGTCTCTTTACAATGACCGCGCCATTTCTTACCGTGTGCATCAGGGCTATGCACATCATGATGTTGCTTTGTCTGCAGGCGTGCAGCGCATGGTGCGCAGCGATACGGGCGCCAGCGGCGTGCTGTTTACGCTGGATACCGAATCCGGTTTTGATCAGGTGGTGCTGATCACTTCCGCTTACGGTCTGGGTGAGATGGTGGTGCAGGGCGCGGTCAATCCGGATGAATTCTATGTTTACAAACCCGCTTTGCTGGCGGGAAAGCCTGCGGTGATCCGCCGCAATATGGGCAGCAAGGCAAACAAGATGATCTTTGCCGATGAGCGCTCGGCGGGTAAATCGGTGCGTATCGTAGAAGTACCCAAGGCTGAAAGTACGCGTTTTTCACTGAATGATCAGGAGGTGCAGGAGCTGGCGCGCTATGCGCTGACTATTGAAAAGCACTATGGCCGGGCGATGGATATCGAATGGGGCAAGGACGGTATCGATGGCAAGCTGTATATTTTGCAGGCGCGTCCGGAAACAGTGCAGTCGCAGGGCGTGGATGCGCTCAAGCGCTACCGCATGAAGCAGCAGGGGAAAATTCTGCTGAGCGGACGTGCCATCGGTCAGCGCATCGGCAGCGGCAAGGTTTGCATGGTGGCTGACGTCAGCGAGATCAGCAAGGTCAAGGCTGGCGATGTGCTGGTCACCGATATGACCGATCCCGATTGGGAGCCGGTCATGAAACTCGCCTCGGCGATTGTCACCAATCGCGGCGGTCGCACCTGTCATGCGGCGATCATTGCGCGTGAACTGGGCATACCGGCGGTGGTCGGCTGCGGTTATGCAACCGAGGTGCTCAAGGATGGCAGCGAAGTGACCGTATCCTGTTCGGACGGCGACGAAGGCAAGGTTTATCAGGGTCTGCTCGACTTTGAGGTGCTGGATGTGTCGCTGGAAAGGTTGCCCAAACCACCGGTCAAAATCAGCATGAACGTGGCCAATCCCGAGCTGGCGTTTAATTTCAGCCGCCTGCCAAATTTTGGTGTGGGTCTGGCGCGGCTGGAATTCGTGATTGCGCGCATGATAGGGCTGCATCCCAAAGCGGCACTCGCTTATCCCAATTTGGCAGCGGAACTTAAAACGCTGGTGGAAACAAAGTCTGCCGGTTATGCCACCCCGGTGGATTTTTATGTAGACAAACTGACCGAAGGTGTTGCGACTCTTGCTGCGGCCTTCTTCCCCAAGCCGGTGATTGTGCGCTTCTCCGATTTTAAATCGAATGAATATTCCAGTCTGATAGGCGGCAAAGAATATGAACCCGTTGAAGAAAATCCGATGATGGGTTTCCGTGGCGCTTCGCGCTACGCTTCGGCTGATTTTCGTGAATGCTTCGCGCTCGAGTGCCGCGCGATGCGTCGCGTGCGCGACGAGATGGGGTTGACCAATGTTGAGTTAATGATTCCCTTTGTGCGCACGCTGCAGGAAGCACGCGGAGTAATTGTCGAGCTTGAGAAAAACGGTCTGAAACGCGGTGAAAACGGTCTGCGCGTGATCATGATGTGCGAGATTCCATCCAACGCGATACTGGCGGAGCAGTTCCTTGAATATTTCGACGGCTACTCGATCGGTTCCAACGATCTGACCCAGCTGACATTGGGCATAGACCGTGACTCGGGCCTGGTGGCAGAAGGTTTCGACGAGCGCAATCCCGCAGTCAAGACGCTACTCAGTATGGCGATACAGGCCTGCCGCAAGGCCGACAAATATGTCGGCATTTGCGGGCAGGGACCGTCCGATCATCCGGATCTGGCGCAGTGGCTGGTGCAGGAAGGTATTTCTGCCATTTCTCTGACACCGGATACGGTGGTGGAAACCTGGTTATATCTGGTAGAGCAGGGGAAGTAAACCGGGCACAGCCCTTTCATAATCTTTTTAAGAAATTTACTGTGCGCCTGTCCTTTGTAATATTCCTCATCCACTTTGTCATGTTCCTGCCATCGCGTGCGCTGGCCATGGATCCGTTTTCAACGGAAGACCTGATTCAACGCGGGCCTTTGGATCAGGCGCCCGAAGTAAAACACTGCGCCAGGGAAAAGTTGCTGTCACCGCTGACGCTGGCCGATGTGGTTGACCTGGCCCTGTGCAACAATCCGCAAACGCGCGCGCTGTGGGCGAGCGCACGAGGGCAGGCGGCGCAGGTGGGAGTTAGCAGCGCTGCCTATCTGCCCACACTTTCAGCCACGGGCAGCGTATCAAACAATCAATCACAGACAGGCAGTCAGGCAGTGGTGGATACATTCAGCCAGACAGCCAGCCTGTCGGCGAATTATCTGTTATATGACTTTGGCGGACGCTCCGCCACGCTGGAAAATGCCAAACAATTGTTGATTGCTGCGAATGCAAGCCGTGATGCATCGTTGCAAGGCAACTTTCTGAGTGCGGTGCAAGGCTATTACGCGCTGCTGTCGGCACGTGCCAGCGTTGAATCTTTTAAAGCGGATGAAGCAAAGGCGCAGGAAAGCCTGGCTGCCGCGCAGGCGCGCTATCAGGCGGGCATTGCCACACCGGTGGATCGCTTGCAGGCGCAAACCACGCTGTCGCAGGCGCGGCTGAACCGCATCCGCAGCGAGGGAGAGGCCAGCAATGCACAAGGTACGCTGGCGACCATTATGGGGTTTGATGCGTCCCAGCCTTACACACTGCAGGCCGTCACAGAATCAACCCCTGACCCCGTTATTGAAGAGGATATCGGAAAACTGATTGCGCTGGCGCGACAGAAGCGCCCCGACCTCGCGGCGGCAGAATCTCAGATCAGGGCGGCCGAAGCGCAACTGCAGGCAGCCAGTGCAACAGGAAGACCGTCTATAACGGTGGGTGCGATGGCGGGCATCTCCAATCCCGAAGCAAGAAACAACAGCATAGGCATTACCCTGAGTGTGCCGCTGTTTTCGGGGTTTAAAACCATTTATCAGGCGCGCGCTGCCGAGGCGCAAATTGAAGGCAGGGTGGCCGAACGTGATCGCCTGGCGAACCAGATCGCGCTGGATGTGTGGAAAGCCTATCAGGGGCTGCTGACCAACAGCCAGGCGCTGCGCTCGGCCGATGATCTGGTGAATGCCGCGACCCAATCGGAGAAAATGATACTGGGTCGCTACAAGGCGGGGGTCGGCAATATTCTGGACACCCTTTCCGCGCAAACTGCACTGGCAAATGCGCGCCAGCAAAGGGTTGCCGCGTTATATAATTTTCTGCTCAGCCGCTTTGCACTGGCGCAGGCAATCGGCCAGCTTGATCTGACGCAGATATCCGGGCAGTAGTCATGCCGGCAATCATGCAGTAATGGAAATCCGCAAGTTAACTACACGAAAACTGAACATGATCCTGACGCTACAAAAATTTCTGCAGAAAAAGTATGTATTGGGCGCTGCGGCAACGTTGCTTGTCGCAGGACTGCTTGTGTGGTGGCTGATGCCGGCAAAGATGCCGGCGGAAAGCCGCTACGTGACCGCAGGCATAGAGCGCGGTGAGATCACGCAAACCGTGTCGGCGAACGGCACGCTTAATCCGGTGACGCTGGTGAATGTGGGCAGTCAGGTGTCAGGCATTGTGAAAAAGATTTATGCGGATTTTAATGATCGCGTCAAGGCCGGGCAGATACTGCTGGAGCTTGATCCGGCGCTGATTGAAGCGCAGCTGCAGCAAAGCACGGCCAATGTGGAAAACGCCCGCGCATCGCTGGAGCTGGCACAGGCCAATGAAGCCCGCACACGCGGGCTGTATGCGCAGGAGTATGTCACCCGTCTGGAGCTGGATCAGTCTGTGCAGGCGCTCAAGTCGGCGCGTGCACAGCTGGCTGTGTACGAGGCGCAGGCCAAGCGTGACCGCACCAATCTGTCCTATACGGTGATACGCTCGCCTGTCTCCGGCGTGGTGGTATCGCGCGAGGTGAATACCGGCCAGACTGTGGCGGCGAGTTTTCAGACACCGACCCTGTTCAAGATTGCACAGAACCTGAGCAAGATGCAGATCGACACCAGCTATGCCGAGGCGGATGTGGGCAGCATCCATGTCGGGCAGCTGGCAAATTTCAGGGTTGATGCTTTTCCCAATCGCAGCTTCCACGGCAAGGTACACCAGGTGCGGCTCAACCCCACCACGCAGCAGAACGTGGTGACCTATAACGTGGTGGTGTCGGTGGATAACACCGACCAGTCGCTGCTGCCGGGCATGACTGCCTATGTGAATATTATTATTGCGCAGAGCAAGGGTGTGGTGATGGTGCCCAATGCTGCCTTGCGTTTCCGTCCGGCTGACAAATCGCGAGCAAATAACAAGCCCCAGGAAGTCCGCCAGGAGGGTAAACAGGATGAACGAAAGCAGGAGCGCAGCAAAACCGATGCCGCGCCCATGGGTACCGTTTATGTGCTGGAAAACGGCCAGCCCAAGGCAATTAAAGTTGCAATCGGCATCACCGACAATCGCAATACCGAAGTGCTGAGCGGAGACCTCAAAGAGGGTGCAATCGTCATTCTTGAGGATCGCCAGGCATCCACTAAAAAATCAGGCAGTTCAGGGTTAAGACTCTTCTAGCTATATGTTGCGTTGGCCCTGCTTCCGGTTTCCTATTGTATTTGTAACATATTGATTACATTCAATAAATTTAATTTCGGATATAGCTGTGGTGTGTCAGCCGCAGGGTAGGCAAGTTTTATCTGCCAACGCGGCTTGGTGGGAGCAATACGAATAACTTTAAGCTGTATTTCTGAACGATGAGCACTGAATAATGAGCATCTCGAAATGACCGATGAAGTAATCAAAATCAACAAGCTGAGCAAGGAGTACATCACCGATGCCGGTACCGTGCCGGTATTGCATGAGGTATCGCTTAGCGTGAAGCCCGGGGAATTTGTTGCCATCATGGGGCCATCCGGCTCGGGAAAGTCTACCTTCATGAATATTCTGGGTTGTCTGGACGTGGCGAGCAATGGTCAATATTTGCTGAATGGCCGCGATGTCAATCAGCAGAGCAGCGATGAGCTGGCGCTGTTGCGCAACCAGGTTATCGGCTTTGTGTTTCAGGGTTTCAATCTGCTGCCGCGCGCCAATCTTGAAGATAATGTGGCATTGCCGCTGATCTATCGCGGACTCACCCGCGCCGAGCGCATCATGCAGGCCAGGGTGATGCTGGAGAAAGTCGGCCTTGGCAAATATCACCACTCGCGTCCCAACCAGATTTCCGGCGGCCAGCAACAACGTGTAGCCATCGCCCGCGCGCTGGTCAACCACCCCAAGTTGTTGCTGGCCGATGAACCGACCGGCAATCTGGATACGCACACCAGTCAGGAAATTATGCAATTGTTCAGCGAATTGAATAATCGCGATGGCATCACCATCGTGCTGATTACACATGAGCATGATATTGCGGCATACGCGCATCGCCTGGTGCGGCTGGCCGATGGACGGGTGATCTACGATGGCCCGGTAGCGGGTGATCCCCTCGTTCATGCCGCTCACACGGGTGCGGAAGTATGATGCTTGCGATGCTCAGCGAAGCCTGGATGGCGATGTGGGCCAACCGCCTGCGCACCATCCTCACCATGCTCGGCATGGTCATCGGCGTGGGGGCGGTGATTCTGATGCTGGCGGTGGGTCAGGGCGCACAGCAAAAGGTGCAGGCTTCGATTGCCGCGATGGGCAGCAATCTGTTCATCATTCTGTCCGGCTCCACCACCTCCGGCGGCATGCGCATGGGTGGCGGTGCCGCTCCCACGCTGACGGCGGAAGATGCGCAGAGCATAGGTGAACTGCCACTGGTGGCAGCCGTGGCACCTTCCTCCCCCGGTGTGGCACAGCTGGTTTACGGTTCCAGCAACTGGAGCACGCAGGTGATCGGCACCACACCCAGTTATCTCACCGTGCGCAACTGGGCGCTTGCCGCGGGCATGCCTTTCACCGATTCCGATGTTCGTTCCGCCACCCGCGTTGCATTAATCGGAAGAACCGTTGCCGAAAATCTGTTTGGGGATGAAGATCCTGTTGACAGGACCATACGCATTAAAAATAGCCCGTATGTGGTGCTGGGAGTGCTGGCGGCCAAAGGACAAAGCCTGGATGGGCGTGATCAGGACGATACGGTGCTGGTGCCGGTCACCACGGCGCAACGCAAACTTTTTGGAAGCCAGTTTGCCGGTACCGTGCGCTTTATCATGACCCAGGCAGAATCTGCCGAGGTCATGCCGCAAGTGGAAAGATCCATCACCGAACTGCTGCGCCAGCGTCATCGTATCCGTGCAGGCGCTGACAATGACTTCACGATACGCAACCTTACCGCGATGGCCAATACCGCCGCCGACACCGCAAAAGTCATGTCCTTGATGCTGGGATCAATAGCTTCCATCTCTCTGCTGGTGGGGGGCATCGGCATCATGAATATCATGCTGGTGTCGGTCACCGAGCGCACGCGTGAAATTGGCATCCGCATGGCGATAGGCGCGCGGGGTCAGGATATTCTGCTGCAATTCCTGCTGGAGGCCATTATCATTTCAGTTATAGGCTGCCTGATTGGCGTGCTTCTGGGTGTGGGCGGTGCCTATGCGGTGAGTGTCATTACGGGCATGACGGCGGTGGTCACGGTCAGTTCTATCATCACCGCTTTTGCGGTTGCGGCAGGTGTAGGCATCTTTTTCGGCTGGTATCCGGCACGCAAGGCATCGCGCTTGCGTCCAATTGATGCGTTGCGTTTCCAGTAGAATTTTAATTTTCAATTTAAGGAGAAGTCTTGTTTAAAATCGTTGCCGCAGTTTTGGGCTTTTACTTCTTTGGCTTTTTTGGAGCCGTGGCTGCTTTCTTTGCTGGAAGCATTGTAGACCGTACCATTTCCTATGGCATAGGCGGCGTTAACCCGCTGAGCCGTGCGCAACGCCAGTCGGTCTTTCTCGGCACAGTATTTGTGCTGATGGGCAAGATTGCCAAGGCGGATGGGCACATCTCGCAAAACGAGATTTCACATGTCGAGCAGATGTTTGAAAAGCTGGGCATGACCGTTGAGCACAGACAGCAATCCATCGCACTGTTTAAAAAAGGCTCGGCGCCAGATTTCGATATCAGGCCAGCCCTGAAGGAGTTTATGTCTGTTTGCGGACATACCAGCAGTTTGAGGCAAATGTTGCTGGTCTATCTGATTGTGATGGCGCTGGCAGATGGCCGTCTGGATCATGCGGAAGAAATGTTGCTGGTGGACATCGCGCAGCAGCTGGGTTATAGCCAGGACGCATTCAGGCAGATTCTGGCAATGGTGATCAACCAGACACACTTTGCAGGCGGACAGGCCAGCAGCGGTAGCGGGCTGGATGATGCTTACAAGGCGCTTGGTGTAAGCAAAGACAGCAGCGAGCAGGAAGTGAAACGGGCCTATCGCAAATTAATGAGCCAGTACCATCCGGATAAATTAATGGGGCAGGGCGTGCCTGAAGACATGATTGCCGTGGCAACGGCACAGGCACAGGAAGTGCAGGCGGCGTATGACTTGATAAAAAAGAGTCGCGCATCACAGGCATAATTTGAATGATCTAAAGAGGGAATCGGCTGCGCCTTTCATATGCCTTTGCTGTAATACTTAAATGATAGGGTACTATTCTTCCCGAATGAATTTAATCCAAACCTTGCGCAAGTGCTTATTCTATTCATATGAAATTACCATTCAGGCTGGGCAAGTATGATTTGCTGATGCAGATCGGTTCGGGAGCAACGGGGAAAGTCTACCTTGCACATGACACCTTTTTGCATCGTGAAGTTGCGGTGAAGGTTATTGACCAGACGACGCTTGCTGATCCGGAATTTAATGAGGAATGCCGCGAGCAATTTATCACGGAAGTGTCACTGGCAGGAGAGCTGGAACATCCGCATATTGTCTCCATACTTGAAGCTTCCATATCGGATGATTCAGGCTACGTTGCAATGGAGTACATACCCGGCGGCAATCTGGTGCGCTATACCCAGCCGGATTCATTGCTGCCAATTTCCAATGTACTACAGCTGATTTTCAAGTGTTGCGGTGCGCTTGATTACGCGTTTCGCAAAGGTATCATTCATCGCGACATCAAGCCCGAGAACCTCATGCTGGTCTCCGGCAGTGAAGTCAAAATCGCAGATTTTGGCTCCTCTCTGTTTTACAAATCACAGGTCACGCAAAAAGTGGTGGTCGGCACGCCTTCCTATATGTCGCTGGAGCAAATCTCGGGAGAGCGCCTCTCGCATGTCAGCGATATGTATTCGCTCGGCGTTGTCGCCTACCAGCTCCTTACCGGCGTATTACCTTTCCGGGCCAAAAATATCATCGAGCTGTTCGACGTCATTGCCAATAATGTACCCGCGCCACCAAGCACGCATCGCCGGGAAATTACACAGGAGCTGGACAAAATTATTCTTCGCATGATTGCCAAAATGCCTTCCGAACGTTACGGCACTTGGGCAGAGCTTGCACTGGATATTGCGCAGATAGGCCGCTTCAGCACTTTTCAGCAGCCTGTTCCCGACAGTGAAAAATTTACCATGTTGCGCGCAAAGGATGAGCTGAGCGAGTTTACCGATCCGCAGTTGTGGGAACTTGTTCGCAACAGTGTATGGTCAAAAATTCCGGCTCACACGATTGTATTGCGCGAGAATGAGCCGGGTCAGAGCATGTACATGCTGGCATCGGGTTCGATAAAGGTAACGAAGAACGGACGCTTGCTCAATGTGATCAAGCCCGGAGAACACTTTGGAGAAATGGCCTATATTCACCGTGGCACAAAGCGCCAGGCCACGCTGGAAGCGCTGTCGGATTCCATTATCGCGGAATTTTCCTTTGATGCACTGGAAAGCCTGAGTCCGGGCTGCCAATTGCGTTTGTCAAAAATCCTGCTGAACTCCATGACCGACCGCGTCACGCTGGCCGGCAATCGTATTTCGCGCATGCATGGTTAAGCGACGATGCATTCATTATTCAAATATCGCAGTAAATGGTTTTGTATAAATCATGGTGTTATGGCAAGTGCAACGGGGCCAAGCGTGAGCGGAAAGTGCGGTGGTGCGTTGGCATCAAGCTCGCCAGTGACTGAATTGATGATGTAGGCAGAGATACTGTGTGATTCAAAATTAGCCACGTAGAGATACTTTCCCGAGGGGTCAACAATGACTGATGCAGGCTGAACCTGGGTTTTTATTGCTTTACCGACTGGCTTAAGCCTGCCCTTCTCGGGATCTATTGTATAGCCTGAGATGCTATCCGAGCCCCTGTTTGCCACATAGGCAAATTTTCCCGATGGATCAAATGAAATGGAACATGGACTGAACTCTGATATTTCTTTGCCTATTTCGACAAGCTCGCCTGATTGAGTATTTATTTTATAGGTTGAAATATTGTTGGAATTGATATTGGTTGCATAAGCAAATTTTCCGGAAGGGCTGACGGTAATTGAATACGGGCCTGTTCCGGCCGCTACGGGTGCATTCATGCTGGCAAGCCAGCCTGTCGTGGCATTTATATTGTAAATCTCAATATTGTTTGACATGCGGTTGCTTGCATAGGCAAATTTTCCGGAAGGATCAACGATAACGGATGCCGGATTGCCGATGGTATAGGCCGTGCTCGCCTCAATAAGCTTTCCACTCGCCGAATTGATTGTGAAAATGGAGATACTCTTTGATCCATTGTTCGCCACGTAGAGGAATTTGCCAGAAGGGTCGACAGACAGGGAGGCCGGATTCGTGCCAGCAGGAAAGAGACCTGCTTTTGTCAGAGCACCATTCGTATAGTTAATGGTGTAGGCAGAAACATCATGTGAGCCATTGTTCGCAACGTAGAGAAATGATCCGCCGGGACTGATCGCAATTGAATAAGGTCTGAAACCTGTTGCCACCTTGTTTGAATATTGCAGGCGACCATTTGTTGTATCCAGAGTATAGATTGAAATACTGTTATCTTCACTGTTCGCAGCATAAAGATAACGTGAGCTGTTCACAGGCTTGGGCGTTGTCGCGTTGTCGTTTGGTGCAGAGCCATTGCTGCCGCTGCAGGCATTCAGCCCCAATGTGATTACAACAATAACAATCAATTTGTCATATTGGGGTTGTTTTACTGCAGCGATACGAGCGTGCCAGAAATGCAAAATCATGTCATCTATTACCGTGAACTTGTCGTATAAGCCGTGAGTGCGTTGAAAAAGTGCACTGCTTAACAATTAACGATGCCAGATTACTACGTCTTTCCGGAATGGTAAATATTCTTATAAATTAATTACTTGCAATTTTCCATCTAATCATTTTACGGTGTCTGAAAAATGATAACTGCGCAGAAGCAAGCAAAAATTATTTTAGGGATGCGAAGCCGGATGACCGGGCTTATTTTTGTATGGTGTGAATGGCTGAAATATTGTGCATCGCAAGGTGAGCTGTCTGCAGGGCAATATTGAACGACATTAATTGGCAGTCTGAGAACTTAATTTCAATGCGGCAGCCCCCTGTTCAGAGGCGGCAAGTACTGCACGATAGAACTCAATCATCCGTTCGGCCTGTTTGCTGGCCGACCAGCCTTGTGCGTAGACGCGGCCTGTCTGGCTTAAAGTCAGACGCGCATCCGAGTCTCCCAGCATCTTGACGACTTTTTGGGTGAAGTCGTTTAAGTCTTCTTTCGCAATCCAGACACCCTGGCCTTCCATCAAAACATCGCGCGTGCCCAACTCTGCAGTAGAGACCACGGGTACGCCCTGGGCCATGGCTTCCAGCAATACCAGGCCCTGAGTTTCAGTGCGGGACGAGAAGACAAAAATATCCGCGGCGCAATAGCAGCTGTTTAATTCGGTATGGCGATCGAGATAGCCGATGAACATCACATTGTCGTCCAGCTTAAGCTGTTTGACTTCCAGTTCCAGGCTTTCACGTGCCGGGCCTTCACCCGCGATGACGAAAAGCACATCGGGAATTTCTTTTCGGACTTGCGTCAGCACCTTCAGCAGGAATCCGATATTTTTTTCATGTGCAACACGCCCCACGAAAAGCAGTACAGGCCGGTTTTGGGCAATGTGGTATCGACTGCGAAATGCCGCGCGGTCTCCCGCAACAAAACTTTCAGGTTCGATTCCGGTCGGGATAACTTCGGCGCGGGTGGTGATGCCGTAATTTTTGAGTATGTCCAGCATGGGATGCGAGGGTACAACCATACCATGCAGACTATTGCCCTGATGGCGCGAAAATCGCTTGGCGACCATGCGCATCAGCTTTTTTGGTACCAGCGGAATGTAGTGGTAGAGATACTCTTCGAAGAAAGTGTGATAGGTTTCAACGCAGGGAATGCTGAGCAGCCTGGATAGCTTCAGTCCAAGGTAATGTGCGACAAACGGCGTCTGGACATGGATGATGTCATATTGTTCGCTGCGTAATTTGTCGAGGTGCTGCATCACCCATTTGAAGCTCATAAAGCGGTCTTCAGGGTCGAGGGGAACGCGTTTGGAAGGAACTCGCAGAATATCGCTTTCGTCAGAACTTGGAGTAAGGTAATCGGGCGCAATCACATGTACGGTGTGCCCAAGTGCCCGCAGTTCCTTGCGAAACGTTTCAATTGAAGTGGAGACGCCGTTGATGCGCGGAAAATAGACATCAGAAATAAACAGAATTTTCATGGTGAGTTCCTGGTTAATTGATTAATTTGTTGATATGTCGGCGATTAAATTCATGCTGTTTCTGTGTGGTGAATTTTTTCTTCGGGCATCTTGCGAAGCAAAGGAGTCGCTTCACAGGCCGTGTCCGCTTTGATCTGGCTGCTGCCTTTCCAGTGAATTAGCTCCATGCGCCCGTCCAGATGCTCCACGATGGCGGTGCAACTATCCACCCAGTCACCGCAATTGATATAAGTCAGGCCGTCAACTTCCTTGATCATGGGCCAATGGATATGGCCGCATATCGCTCCATCCAGTTCTCGTTCGCGCACATGGTGAATGACAGAATCTTCAAAATCAAAAATGAAATTGACGGCCGTCTTGATCTGCCTTTTGGCATAACCTGCCAATGACCAGTAGCCTGAAATTTTGAGTGTGCGGCGCAGCCAGGATAAATAGATATTCAGGCTGACCAGCAGGTTGTATGCCATATCTCCCAGTATCGCGACCCACTTGTGGTGCAGCGTGACCTGGTCGAATTCGTCACCATGAATCAGCAGATAACGTCGTCCATCCACTGCGGTGTGGATATATTCTTTCATCACCATGACATCGCCGAAGGACGTGCCGACATATTCGCGCATGGCCTCATCATGGTTTCCGGGTATGAATATCACTTTTTCACCATGCCGGGCACGACGCAGCATTTTTTGTACAAAAGTGTTCTGCGCAGGTGTCCAATGCACTCCACCGCGCTTCATGGCCCATAAATCGACGATATCACCGAGCAGGAACATATGTTCGGATGAATATACTTTGAGAAAATCCAGCAGATGGTGTGCCTGGCACGCCTTGGTACCAAGGTGTATGTCTGACAGAAATATCGAGCGGACTTGGCGGGTGCTCATTTCTTATGCAGACGCTGCAATGAAAATGCTGATAAGGCGGGGGAGAAAGTGACTGATTGCGCTATATGATGCGCGAACAATCCTGGGTTGCAATTCGACTGAAATTTGCTGTTTTCCATGTGCGGCATAATCGCACTGTCATATTTCAGTATTGTTACAGATTTGTGATCAATATATGAAATTAACTGTGGAAGGAATTGATGAGTCATTCCCCTGGTTTTAGCCTGTGCTGAAGGCGGGCCTGGTGCGGGGCCTTGCACTGGCTTGTAATATCATTCAACCAGCTGATTCTTGAAATTCAAACAAACCCTCCTGCACTTGCGTGAGGCAAGCATATTGCCTGATGTATACCCAAAACATTTTCATCAATGAGGCAAAGCCGGGTTGTCCTTGAGGTTTTCTGTCTGGCCGGATCGTTCATCCATGTCCGATTCCTTCGGCAAGATTGATGAACGCAGTTTTCTTAACTGGAGGTGGGCTTGATGAAGATGCTGGTTGAATTCGTTTGCCAGATCATAGGTTTCGTTATGTGCATCATTTTCCAGTTGGCGTCCTTTATGCTGAATGGCAGAAAGCATTTCAAACAGATTTTCTATCAGATGTATGTCATCGGATATGTCCTGATTGTCACCTGTGGGCTGTTGTTCTGGTAAGGCATGATCGTTGCGCATGATGATATTTCTCCCGAAGGATATATTCTTCTACATTGAGTCTGAAAAACTGAATTCAAGCGGGATATCGATGCGTAAAGCAAAAATATCATAAGTGTTTGATTTTATTCAATATTTTGCAAAATACTGGAGAGTGGCTCAATCAGCGGTTGAACGACAAATGATCTATTTTGATTTTAGTGTGGAAAATGATTGCCTTTAACAGTATTAATCTTCCAGCGCCCTTACCTTGACTGTTTTGCCCTTCACCTTGCCTGCAGATAATTTGCGAATTGCTTCACGTGCAATATTGCGCGTGACGGCGACATAGGTGGACTGATCGGTTACGGTGATCTTGCCGACTTGTTCCCGCGTGAAGCCCGCTTCCCCGGTAAGGGCGCCCAACACATCGCCGGGACGGATTTTCTCCTTGCGGCCGCCAAGTATTTGCAGGGTAACCATAGGCGGAACGAGCGGGGAGTTATCCTCAATTGGCAGGGTTGCCAGCTCCTGCCATTCTGCGGTAATCCCGGTTTCCTTCGTAATATTATCAACGCGTCGCATCTCGGAAGCGCTGCACAGGCTGAGGGCCCAGCCTGCTTCTTCAGCACGGCCGGTGCGACCGATGCGGTGCGTATGTATTTCAGGATCGGGGGTGACATCGACGTTAATCACCGCTTCGAGCTGGGCGATATCCAGCCCGCGCGCGGCGACATCGGTGGCCACGAGTACCGAACAACTGCGGTTGGCAAACTGGATCAGTACCTGGTCTCGTTCACGCTGCTCCAGATCACCATTCAAAGTCAGCGCGTGAAACCCCTGTGCCCGCAACACTTCCAGCAGATCGCGGCATTGCTGCTTGGTATTGCAGAACGCCAGTGTGCTGACCGGGCGGTAGTGCTTGAGCAACAGGCCGACGGCCTGCAATCTGTCTTCGTTATGCACTTCATAAAAGCGCTGGCGTATTTTGCCGCTCTCATGTTTTTCCAGCAACTTGACTTCATGCGGGTTGTGCAGAAAGTGCTTTGCCAGGCGTGAAATTCCCTCCGGGTAGGTTGCCGAGAACATCAGCGTCTGGCGCTCGAGCGGGCATTGTTTCGCGATATAAGCGATATCGTCGTAAAACCCCATGTCCAGCATGCGATCGGCTTCATCCAGTACCAGTGTGTTAAGCGCATCAAGCTTGAGTGTTTCGCGCTGCAAGTGATCCAGAATTCGACCTGGTGTGCCCACCACTATATGCGCGCCATGCTCCAGGCTGTTCATCTGGGGTTTCATGGTGGTGCCGCCGCACAGGGAAATAATTTTAATATTGTCTGCAAAACGCGCCAGACGGCGGATTTCCTGGGTCACCTGATCGGCCAGCTCACGTGTAGGACACAGCACCATGGCCTGCACTGCGAAAAAACGCGGGTTGATTTTGCTGAGCAGCGCCAGCGCGAACGCAGCTGTCTTGCCACTGCCGGTTTTTGCCTGCGCGATCAGATCGTGACCGGCCAGCGTAATTGGCAGGCTGGCCGCCTGAATCGGCGTCATTGCATGGTATTCAAGCTGCTGCAGTGTCGCGAGCAGTGCCGGTGATAAAGGCAACTGCTTAAATGAAGGGCCGCTGGTATTTGCGGGGGCGGAGGAAAGGGGAGTGTTTGGGTTCATACGCAATTATCCCCGCCGGCAGTTTATCTTGCATGGGAAATTTTTTTGCGGATAAAGTGAACCGAAAGGCTCAAGTTGATTTTTGGTGATATTTTTTGATCATGCCGCTAATTTGCTTGCGCGTTAAACGGGCTCAATCAGGGTGACGACCTGATTGCGTCCATTCTGCTTGGCCTGGTACATGGCGCGGTCAGCGCGGCGCAAAATAGAAGTTAACGACTGATCATCAGCGCTGAGCTCAACTACACCTATGGAGACAGTGATCGTAATTGTCTGTCCATCCTGGGGAATCCTGATGTCAGCAGTGGCCTTGCGGATGCGCTCGGCCAGTTGTTGGGCATTTTCCAGGGTGGTTTCAGGCAGCATCAGGCCAAACTCTTCACCGCCCAGGCGGCCCAGCACATCTGAATCGCGTATTTCCTGGCGACAGGCACGCGTAAACGCGATTAGCGCTATATCGCCAGCATGGTGGCCAAAATTATCGTTAATATTTTTGAAGTGATCCAGATCGAGCATCATCATTGTAGCCGGGCGCTGGTAGCGTTTCATGATTTTGATGACCTCTTCGGACTTGTTCATAAAATAGCTGCGACTGAACTCGCCGGTCAGGTCATCGGTTCTCGACAGCAGTGTCAGCTGGTCCTGCAAGCGTTTTTGCTCGCTGATGTCGCGCGCCACGCCCTCTATGAAGAGTGGTTGTCCATCCGCTCCGTAGCGAACAATGGCGTTGGTCGAAATCCACACGGTGGAGCCGTCCTTGTGCCGTAATCCGGCTTCCACTTGCGTTGCCCTGCCGCCACCATCTGTGATGGCCTGTACCGCTTTTTGCCTGTCGTCGGGTGTTACATAGTAGGAGGCCATGGGGGTACCCTGCATGACCTCCTGCCGATAACCGAGGATGTCAAAGCAGGAAGGGGAAATCATGGTGATAATTCCCTGCATATTGGTGCGATAAAACACGTCGGGTAGCCGGTCAAATATTTTTTTCAGCTCTTCTTTGGAGGCTTCCAGTTCTGCCAGCGCGGCTTTTTGCCTGGTAACATCGCGCGCACTTCCTATGGTCACGGTTTTTCCATTCGGGTCTTGGCAGGTGCCAATATTGAGTGTGCAGAAAATGAGTGATCCCTGTGCGGTGACCAGATGAATATCATATTGATCGGGAACTGGTTCTCCGGCAAGGCGGGCGAGATACCTTTCCTGCATAAGAGGCGCATCGCCGGGTGCGATGAACTGGATGAAGGGGCGGCCGATTAACTCAGCGGTGGAATATCCAATCATGGATGCCATGCGTTGATTGACATAAACCAGTACGCCCTCTTCGACGACAACGATACCATCCTGAAGATGATCGATTAATATCCTGTATCCGTGGTCAGATTGCCATGAGAATTTTTCCAATATATCCTCCGACTAAATGATGCAACTTTCTTAGTCTCTGATGCCCGCCGTAATTTTCATCTTGTATCGTGTACGGATTGTAACGATGATTTTATATTTCTGTATGAATTGTTTGGCTTTTTTAATACGGCTGGAATCCTGCAGGTAGATTGATGCACTACCTGTGAAAACAGTCAGGTTCACAGACAAGCTTGTAATCCTCGTTTTTGGCCATATTTATCAATCAATTGAGTTGCTGAGTGTATTTATTCTTTCCTTAGGAAGTTAAAAAATATTGAATATAATCAATTAGTTATAATAAATATCAAGGAGGCTGAAATGACAAACCCCGGTAAAGGAGGAACCTTGGATAATGAGGCTAAACAAGCGCGTGATGCGGTTGAACAAGGAGTGAATGTACGCGAATCCATGCACGACATCACGCTTGCAGCCCTGAGCAGGGGACGACTGGAGGCAGAGGAGATGAGGCGGGTGCTGCGTTCGGTGATGCAGGGAGCGAGTCTGGGGCTGTCCAAGGCGGGCGATAAATCGCGCGAGGCCATGGGTGAGGCGCTGGCCGGTATTGACGATGCACTGGCAAAATCGGCCGAAGCAACCAGGCTTGCGATCGAGGAAGCGGCAGGAAAACTCAAGGACTACGGCAAGCAGGATCTGGAACGGTCGTTTGAAGATTTACGTACTTTGGAAAAAATGTTTCTGGATACGCTCAAGGACGTCACCACGGAGTCAGCCGGAACGGCGAAAGATGTATTGCAGGGATTATGGCAGCATGCCCGCGATAGCGGAACGACCGCCGGTGCAACAGCGAAGGACGCGATCATCAAGATGGAGCAGAAGCTGGGGCGAACCTTGCGTGAAATTGCCAGTGCGGGTAACGATGCGGCGCTGAACACAACGGCTAAACTTGCCGATGCTGCCGCAGGTTTTCTGGCAGGCCTTTCAGAGACGCTGGCAGCAAAGGCAAAAAATATGCAGCAACACAAGAAGTAACCCCAAGGATGCTCTGGCAAGCCATTAGCGCAGTACGTGATCTGGGACGGCTGCATGACATTGCCTCGGTTCTGATCCGGTATGGTTTTGGCGATCTGGTTCGCCGTGTCGGTATGTCGGGTGCGCTGGAACGCGCAGGAAAAGTGCTGCGCTGGCGTGCACCGGAAGAACTTGCAAGGCTGGAGCCACCGGCCCGCATACGGCGGGTGCTGGAGGAACTGGGCCCGACCTTTATCAAACTCGGGCAGATTCTTGCAACCCGTGTTGACCTGTTTTCTCCGGAGTGGATCACAGAATTCAGCAAATTGCAGGATGAGGCCCCGGCTGTTGCCTTTGCTGAGTTGCGAGCCCAGTTGACAGCAGATTTGGGCGAACAGCCCGAAGCAATTTTTTCACGTGTGGAAGAACAGCCATTGGCGGCGGCCTCGCTGGCACAGGTTCACCGTGCGTGGCTGGCGGATGGAACGGTCGTCGTCCTCAAGGTGCGGCGCCCCAGTATCAAGACAACGATTGAAGCTGATTTACGTCTGCTGGCACGGCTCGCCGAAATTGTCGAAGCGGAGGCGCAAGACCTGCGCCGATATCGGCCACGCGAGATCGTGCGTCAATTCACATTATCCTTGCGTCGGGAACTGGATTTTGCAACCGAGTGCCGCAATGCCGAGCGTATTGCGGTCAACTTTGCCCGCTTTCCTGAAATTATTGTACCTGGGATTTACTGGCAGTGGACCAGTGAAAGACTTAATGTTCAGGCCTATATTGACGGCATTCCCGGCACCGATCTGGCTGCGGTAGATGCTGCCGGGCTTGATCGCAAGACTCTGGCCCGGCGCGGCATTCATGCTGTGCTCAAGATGATCCTTGAGGACGGATTTTTTCATGCCGATCCGCATCCCGGCAATGTGTTCTATCTGCCAGAAAATCGCATCGCATTCATCGATTTTGGTATGGTCGGCCGACTCTCTGCGGAGCGGCGTTATGAGCTAACACGCTTACTGCACGGTCTCGTCTATCATGACTCTGCCGCAGTCGCTGATGTTTTGCTTGACTGGAGCGGCGGCACCGATCGTGACGGTGATATCCTGCAAAACGAGATTGATGTTTTTGTTGATCAGTATCGCGGCATGCCCTTAAAAAATATCAACTTCGGTGCAATGCTTTCCGATCTTGTTACCATCCTGCGGGAGCACGGCCTTGCACTGCCCCCGGACCTTGCGCTGCTAATCAAATCATTTGTTACGCTGGAAGGGCTGGGACGGCAACTTGATCCCGACTTTGACATTGCCGGAGTAGCCGCGCCACTGCTTGAACGTGAGCTGCTTGCACATGCAACGCCGGCAGCTCTTGCCAGGCGAGGCTGGCGCACCCTGGGCGGCGCACTTGGCGTTATTGCCGCTCTGCCGCAGGATCTGCGCCAAATATTGCGTTCAGCGCGACGGGGAAAATTGCAACTGCAAATCGATGTTGTTCCGCTCAGGCAACTTGGAGAGCATCTTGACCGCGCCGCCAGCCGTCTCGCCCTCAGTGTGGTCACGGCAGCGCTGATAATTGGTTCGGCCATCGTGATGACGGTAGAGAAAAAATCTGCATTACCCGTTGGGCTCTCTTATGGGGAAATCGGCTTTATCGCCGCGGCTATCGGGGGTGTATGGCTGTTGATCTCAATATGGCGAGGCGGGCGCTGGAAGTAACGAGGGCGGCTGACAATCTCATTTATTGCTGTGTTCCCGAATTTCATGCGGCAACATGGCACGCAGGAAATTTCCCTGCAAGCAATTTTCCGCAAGCTATGTTGGAACAGCCGCTCGTCTTAAACGCCTTGCCACCAACCATATAAGACCAAGTAACACGGCGAGTGTGACGGGAATTGAATACAAGTTGATTGTTTCCCAGCCAAAATGCTCGACCGAGGCGCCTGAAGCAAGCGAGGTAAGCGTGAGAGTGGCGAACACAAAAGTATCGTTCATGCCCTGCGCCTTTGATCTCTCATTGGAAGAATAGGTTTCTGTAAGCAGCGTAGTTGCGCCGATGTAGAGGAAGTTCCAGCCTACGCCTAACAGTATAAGTGCGGCTTCAAAGTGCGGCAGCGAGGTGCCGTTCAGGTTAATCAGCGCACACGCGATAAGCAACAGGCAGCCCAGTATCATGACCTGCATGACGCCCAGTTTGCGGATCAGATCGCCGGTAAAAAATGAGGGGGCGAACATCGCAAACAGATGCCATTGAATCACCACCGCAGTGCTGTCAAAGGAATGGTTGTGACACTGCATCGCCAGCGGGGTGGCGGTCATCAGGAAGTTCATCACGCCATAGCCTATCATCGCGGCTATCATGGCCAGCAGATATTTGGGCTGGGTGGCGATTTTGAGCAGCGGGCGTATTTCTTTTGCATCGACGGGAATAGCGGGCAGCTGCAGTCGTGAAGTGATCCATGCAACACTCATGGTCATTAGTACCAATGCCAGATAACTGGCCAGAAATACATATTCAAGCATGTCCCGGGTAAAGATGGCGAGGTTGGGGCCAATAAATGCCGCCAGCACGCCGCCTGCCATGGTCATGGAAATTGCACGGGCTTTATATTCGGCAGCGACCGCCTCCGCCGCTGCAAAACGGTAAAACTGGCCTACGGCGCTGTAGATGCCGATCAGCAGGCTGGCTAAAACGAAGAGCGTAAAGTTTTCCATCCAGATGCCCAGTGAGGCGATGAGCAGTCCGGCAGAACCAATAATTGCGCCGCGCATAAATACAAAGCGGCGACCTTTCTTTTGCATCAGGTGCGATACGAAAAAAATGACCAGCATGGTTGTCAGGTATTGAATCGCAAGAGGTATGGTTGCCCAGGCGGGAGAGGGGGCTAATTCTTTGCCTATCAGTGCGGAAGAAGAGAGTATCAGGCCGGTGCCGCTGAATAAAACAGCCTGGCAAAAAGCCAGAATAAAAACACTACGATTCATTATTTGCCGGTTGGTTGAAAAAAGTAAGCGTCATTCTACATCGTGTGATGCGCTTTCAGCTGTTCTTGTTAATGCCCGTCTTTTTGCGCATCATCCAGAGCCTGTAGGCCAATAAAACGGCAAGCACTGCTGCATAAATAAGCGGCTGTGTAATATCCTTCTTCACCAGCCACCAGTAATGCAAGACGGCAAATATGGCAACGGCATAAACCAGGCGGTGCAATATTTGCCAGCGCTTTCCGCCCAGTTTTTTCATCATCGCATTGGTAGACGTGATGGCCAGCGGTATCATTAAAACAAATGCAGCGAAACCCAGGGTGATAAACGGCCTTTTGATCACATCCCTGTAAATGGCTTCAAGGTCAAAAAATTGATCAAGCCAGAGGTAAGTGATGAAATGCAGCAAAGCATAGAAAAAGGCAAATAATCCAGCCATGCGCCGCAATCTGATGAGTGCCGGCCAGCCGCTGAGATTGCGCATAGGCGTAATGGAGAGGGTGATCAGCAGAAAAACCAGCGTCCAGGTGCCAAGAGAACGGGTAATAAATTCTATCGGATTGGCGCCCAACCGGTCTGCATAGGCAAGCCAGAACAGGCGCAGCAAGGGATACAGGCTGGCCAGAAAAAGCGCTGCCTTTAACTGGCTGAAGTATTTCACTAGTAGAGCTTTCGCAGATCCATACCGGCATAAAGGTGAGCGACCTGATCGGCATATCCGTTAAACATCAGGGTGTCCCGCTTTAAAAATTCACCGATACGGCGTTCCTTGGCCTGGCTCCAGCGGGGATGATCCACGGTCGGATTCACATTGGCATAAAAGCCATATTCTCTTGGATTGGCTTTCATCCATGAACTGACGCCTGGCGCAGAGGTAAAGCGAATTTTTACAATGGATTTTGCGTTTTTAAAGCCATATTTCCACGGCGTAACCAGCCTGACCGGTGCGCCATTCTGGTTCGGCAATACCTCTCCATACAGACCCAAAGACAAAATGGTCAGGGGGTGCATCGCTTCATCCATGCGCAGGCCTTCTACATACGGCCAGTCAAGCACGCTGGAGCGTTGTCCCGGCATTTGCCTGGGATCTTGCAGGGTGACAAATTCGAGATATTTAGCATTGCCGTTGGGTTCGGCCTGTTTGATTAATTCGCTCAGAGAAAAGCCTGCCCATGGAATCACCATGGACCAGCCTTCCACGCACCGCATACGATAAATGCGCTCTTCAAGCGGGGCGAGTTTGAGCAGGGTCTCAATATCGAAAGTCCTGGTTTTCTTGACCTCGCCTTCAACTGTGATTGTCCATGGCCGGGTATTCAGAGTCCCGGCCAGTTGTGCAGGAGAGTACTTGTCCGTGCCGAACTCGTAGAAGTTGTTATAAGTTGTCACATCTTTGTAGGGGGTGAGGGTATCGCCGGTGCTCAGCTTGCTTTTGCGCAGAGTGCCTAGCCTGGTCGCGGCTACAGCCTCTGCTTCATTACTGCCCAGCAGCAGGCCGGGTGCCGCAATACCGGCTGCCAGCGCACCCAGTGACAGACCGGAAGCACCGAGGAAGTCGCGGCGTGACAGGTACAGTTGTTTGTCGGTTATCTCCGATGATTTGATATCGGCTGGTTTCTTGATGAGCATGGCTACTCCAGTAAGTTAAACGTCGAATTGACTTGCATTTGATGTTTGGTCGCTCAGCTAAGCTAATCATTACATAGATTATGAAAATAATTGAGTGGTCATTATTATGGTTATTCGCTGGCAGCTTGAGCAAGCTGCGCTAAACAAACCGGCAGCATCTGGCGTAAAATACGCGTTTTACATATTTTGGCTTGCCTCATGACCGTTCGCACCCGTTTTGCTCCCAGTCCCACCGGCTATCTTCATATAGGCGGTGCCCGTACCGCATTGTTTTCATGGGCTTATGCACGCAAGCATGGCGGCACTTTTATTTTGCGCATCGAAGATACCGATGTGGAACGCTCCACGCCCGAGGCAGTGCAGGCAATTCTGGATGGCATGAACTGGCTGAGTCTGGGCTATGACGAAGGCCCGTTCTACCAAATGCAGGGCATGCCGCGCTATCGCGAAGTGATTCAGCAGATGCTGGCTGCCGGTACCGCCTATTATTGTTATACCTCTGCCGCAGAGCTGGACGCATTGCGCGAGGCGCAGCGCGAACGCAATGAAAAGCCGCGCTATGACGGACGTTGGCGGCCGGAGGCGGGTAAAACACTGCCTGAAGTGCCGGCAGGCGTGAAGCCGGTAGTGCGTTTCAAGAATCCAGTTGAAGGTGTGGCGGCGTGGAAGGATCTGGTGAAGGGCGACATCGAGTTTGCCAACAGTGAGCTCGATGATCTGGTGATTGCGCGTGCTGATGGCACACCCACTTATAATTTCTGCGTGGTGGTTGATGACTGGGATATGAAAATTACCCATGTGATACGCGGCGATGACCACGTCAACAATACGCCGCGCCAGATCAATATACTCAGGGCATTGGGTGCGAGCGTGCCGCAATATGCACATCTGTCCATGATACTCGGCGATGACGGGCAGAAGCTGTCCAAGCGCCACGGTGCGGTGAGCGTGATGCAATATGATGAGGATGGCTATTTGCCGGAAGCAGTGATCAATTATCTCGCCCGGCTGGGCTGGTCACACGGTGATGAAGAAGTATTTTCCGTTGCGCAATTCTGCGAGTGGTTTGACCTTGATCACATCACCCCGTCTGCCGCGCAGTTTAATACCGAAAAACTGAACTGGCTGAACAGCCATTACCTGAAGCAGGCCGACAATGCGCGCCTGGTAGCCCTGGTTAAACCGCGTCTTGAAGCGCGCGGGGTAAAAGTGGGTGCAACGCCGTCACTGGAAGCAATTGTGGCGCTGTATAAAGAGCGCGTGGCTACCCTCAATGAACTGGCCGATGCCGCCGAGGTGTTTTACATCGATCTGCATCCCGAGCAGGCATTGCTGGACACCCATCTTACGGCTGATGCGCTGCCCGCATTGCACGAACTGGCGCAGCGTTTCTCCAGCGTAGTCTGGGAAGCGCCGGCCATCGCTGCATTGATCAAGGAACTGATCGCAAAACACGGCCTGAAAATGCCTAAAATGGCGATGCCATTGCGTGTGATGCTGACAGGGCAAACCCAGACGCCTTCAGTTGATGCGCTACTGGCCATTTTTCCGCGCGAGCTGGTGTTGTCGAGGCTGGATAGGCACTTGAGTAAAAATCAATAGTAAACAAATAGCTATATAAAAATCAGCTGTGCATTAGTAGCCTCAGCCCGGGAACATTTAGATGTGTTTAGGATCGCCTTAAACATTTGTTCTATAAGCCGGAAGCTGTGGTAGAATGCGCGCCCTTTGAATCGTGCTAGGTATCATCACATGTCGTCGCGCCAACTCCGTAATATCGCCATCATCGCCCACGTTGACCATGGAAAAACAACCATGGTGGACAAGCTGCTTGCCCAGACTCAAACTTTTGCTGCTCACCAGCAGGTGGCAGAACGCTTCATGGATAGCAACGATCTGGAAAAAGAGCGCGGCATTACCATTCTGGCGAAGAATTGCTCGGTAGCCTACGAAGGCGTGCAGATTAACATTGTGGATACACCCGGACACGCCGACTTCGGTGGCGAGGTTGAGCGCGTGCTGTCTATGGTTGACGGCGTATTGCTGCTGGTGGACGCGGTTGAAGGCCCGATGCCACAAACCCGTTTTGTGACCAAGAAAGCCCTGGCGCTTGGTTTGAAGCCTATTGTTGTAATCAATAAAATTGACCGCCCGGGTGCCCGTCCTGAATGGGTGGTTGACCAGACTTTCGACTTGTTCGACAAGCTGGGTGCGACCGATGAACAGATGGACTTCCCCATCGTATATGCATCAGCCTTAAACGGTTTCGCAACCATGGACCCCAATACCCCAAGTTCTGATATGCGCCCGCTGTTTGACGCCGTTTTGAAGCATGTCAAACAGCCAGAAGGTGATAGTAACGCACCGCTGCAATTCCAGATTTCAGCACTTGACTATTCCAGTTTTGTTGGCCGTATCGGTGTTGGCCGCGTGACTCGCGGCACCATCAAGCCGGGTCAGGAAGTCATGGTTTTGAACGGCGACAAGCCACCCAAGAAAGCACGTGTTAATCAGGTGCTTGGTTTCCGTGGCGTGGAACGCGTATTGCTGGACGAAGCTTCGGTAGGCGACATTATTCTGATTAACGGTATTGAGGAGATCGGTATCGGTGTCACGATTGCCGATGTGAGCAAGCCAGAAGCGCTTCCTATGCCCAAGGTGGATGAACCGACACTTTCAATGAACTTCCAGGTGAATACTTCTCCTCTGGTTGGTCAGGAAGGCAAGCTTATTACCAGCCGTCAGATTCGTGACCGCTTGACTAAAGAGTTGTTGGTAAACGTTGCTCTGCGTGTAGAAGACACTGCGGATGCGGACTCGTTGCTGGTATCCGGTCGTGGTGAATTGCACCTGACCATCCTGCTGGAAAATATGCGCCGTGAAGGCTTTGAACTGGCGGTTTCCAAGCCACGTGTTGTTTATCGTACGGTAAATGGCGAAAAACAGGAGCCTTACGAAATGCTGACCGTGGACGTTGAAGAAGCGCACCAGGGCGGGGTCATGGAAGAACTGGGTCGTCGTCGCGGCGATTTGCAGGATATGCAACCGGATGGCAAAGGTCGTGTGCGCCTGGAGTACCGTATTCCTGCACGCGCGCTGATCGGCTTCCAGGGTGAATTTATGACCATGACACGCGGTACCGGCTTGATGTCGCACGTGTTTGATGAATACGGTCCGGTTAAGCCAGACATGCCCAGCCGTCATAACGGCGTGCTGATTTCACAGGATTCCGGTGAGGCAGTAGCCTACGCGTTGTGGAAGCTGGAAGACCGCGGTCGTATGATCGTTGCCCCAGGCGATAAAGTTTACGAAGGCATGATTATCGGTATCCATAGCCGTGACAATGACCTGGTGGTTAACCCGATCAAGGGCAAGCAACTGACCAACATCCGTTCATCGGGTACGGACGAAGCAGTGCGTTTGACGCCACCGATCAAACTGACCCTCGAAAGCGCGGTTGAGTTTATCGATGATGATGAGCTGGTCGAAATTACACCTCTGTCTATCCGCGTACGTAAACGTTACCTGACTGAAAACGAGCGCAAGAGGTCTGGTCGGGCTTAATACGAAGTGCGAGTTTCGGTGCAGGCTAACCCGCAGGGTTAAACCGCGATAGCGGTGGCCGTAACCAAAACGAGCGCAAGAGTCGGGTCGCGCTTAGTTTTTAGAGTGGGCAGGCAGGCAAAAAAAATGGGCGCGCAAGTGCCCTTTTTTTATCCTTGAAAAAACAGTTGTCCACAGATTACACAGATTTCCACAGATTAAACAAAATTAATCAAAAGGCTATCAAGAAAAATGCTGGTAACCATTTGGGTTAGGCGCCAGAGTAATTTGTAATTTTTTAAAAATCTGTGCGAATCTGTGGATAGAACTGCGGTTTAAAGCTTGTTAAGGAGTCCAGTCATTGCTTTTGCAGCCCATCCACCACACTTACCCATTCCCATTTTTCCTGGTGAATGCTGCCTTTTCTGAGGAACAGTGCGCTGCGCTTGAGCAGTTATTTTCGCAAGACATAGCCTGGCAGCATCGGGACGCTGCGTTTTATCGCTGTTCGCTTAGCGACGTTACCGACATTATTCCTGCAACATTTCAGGCTGAAATACTGGCCAGGATGCGCGAGATAACCGGATTGCCATTGGTCAATCGTGTGCTGGTCACGGCGCAACGCATGCAGCCCGGGCAAGTCATTGGTATACACAGCGACCGGCCGTTATTGGGCTATGAAATTGCGCGCCTGGTCGTGCAACTCAATAGGCAATGGCAAGCTGAACATGGCGGTGTGCTGGAATTGTTCTCGTCGCCGGAGGGCGAAGCAGTCTTCAGTGTTAATCCAGAATACAATAAAGCCTTTGGCTTCCTGTTACACGCGAATTCCTATCATGGTGTGACCGAAGTTACCCAGCAAAGACAAACTGTGGTCTTCAATTTCTGGCATATGGCGAATACACCCGAACTGGCGGCGCACGTAGAAGCCTTGTTTGCCAACCTGCATTTCTCGGAATTTCCCGCAGCACTTAATCCAGTTGCCTCCGCGGCAGAATCGAGCTTGCCCGAAGAGGTGACATATCTCGCGGGCACCGCAGCGATTGCACTGCAGCGCTGGGGCTATGACGCGGTAACCGTGGTGGCCGGATACCGGCACAGTGCCGGACTTTCAATTTGTGATCCCAGCGATGCAGAAGCCTTTGCAGCCGTGCTGCTGGCAGACTGGGTGGCCTGCTTGTATCGGGATTCATTTGATCTGGTACGCTGGAATAAGCTGCAAAATGCACTTGCCGGAATGGAAATATTTCCGCGCCTGAAGCCTACATGGCAGCTTTGTCTGCCAGAATGGAAAGAATAGCTTCGATAGTGATGGTAGCACGCTACTGGATTTCACCCGCTTCAGTAGACTAGGTTTTACTGGGCTTCACTGGGCTTTACTTGGTTTATACTTCGAATATTATTTCTTGAAAAATTCATGATGCTGGAAATCCTGCTCATTATTACCGTACTGACTTTATTACTTGCCATTGTGCTGCTGGTGATGCAGCGCCAGTTGCCTGCACATTCGGCCAAGGTGCTGGAACAACAACATCGCGCGATGCTTTCAGACCTGCATGACGGTCTGAACAAGCAGGGTGATCGCTTGATCGCGAGCCAGACTGACCAGTCCGAGCGCCTGCGCAAGGCGGTGGCGGAGGAGTTGCGCGCTACGCGTGACGCGGTGCATGCGCTGCAGGCCAGGCAGGATGCGCTGCGCAACGAGATTCTGACGCAGACGCTGGCCAAACTGGCCGAGCAGGGCAGGGCCGATCAGGAACTGATCCAGAATTCCTTCCGCAATGCGACGCAAAATTTGTCCGGCAGCGTCGAAGCGCTGGCCAAATCGGTGGACGGGCGGCTGGAGCAGATCAGCGGCAAGGTCAGCGAGCGGCTGGATGAGGGCTTCAAGAAAACCAATGAAACGTTCGTCAATGTGATGGCACGGCTGGCCACCATAGACGAGGCGCAGAAGAAGATCGATGGCTTGACCACCAATATGGTGAGCCTGCAGGAGTTGCTGGGCGACAAGCGCTCACGCGGTGCTTTTGGTGAAGTGCAGCTGGAAGGGCTGGTGCGCAACATCATGCCGTCGCAGGCTTATGAAATGCAGTACACCCTGCCCAACGGCACCCGTGCCGATTGCGTATTGAAGCTGCCCGAGCCGACCGGCATGGTGGCGGTGGACTCCAAGTTTCCGCTGGAAAATTATCACCTGATGTTTTCCGCTGGCAGCCCGGCAGAGCGCAGCGTGGCCGAGCGCCAGTTCAAAGCCAACATAAAGAAGCATGTTGACGACATTGCCGGCAAATACATCATTCCCGACGTCACGTCGGATGGTGCGGTAATGTTTATTCCGGCTGAGGCGGTGTTTGCCGAGATTCATGCGCACCATCCCGAGATTGTCGATTACGCGATGCAAAAGCGCGTGTGGATCGTGTCGCCAACCACGCTGATGGCGGTGCTGAATACCGCGCGCGCGGTACTGAAAGATGTGGAGACGCGCAAGCAGGTGCATATCATCAAGGACGAACTGGGCAAACTGGGCAAGGAGTTTGGCCGCTTTGACGAGCGCATGAAAAAACTGGCCGATCATATTCGCCAGGCGCATGAGGATGCGCAGGACGTACGCACCACCAGTCAGAAAATCACCAAACGTTTTGACAGTATTGAAAAAGTCGATCTCGATCATCTGCCTGTTCTGCCGGTAGTTTCCCCTGAGATTTGATATATAAGTACTTGATTATATTTAATAAATTGTATTATCACTATTGATTTCTCCCAAATTGACTGCACTTCACGAAGTATGAAAATCGCCATCGCCCAAATTAATTGCATACTCGGTGACCTTGCCGGTAATGCTGCCAAGATTCTGGCTTATGCCCAGCGCGCCAGGGAGCAGGGCGCTGGCCTGTTGCTTACGCCTGAATTGAGCCTGTGCGGTTATCCTCCGGAAGACCTGTTGTTGCGCGATGGTTTTTTTCATGCCTGTGATATTGCGCTGAGGAATCTGGCGCGGCAGGTTGAGGGCATCGCCGTTGTGGTGGGGCATCCGCACGAGCTGGATGGCGAACGCTATAACGCCGCATCGGTGCTAAAAGATGGCAAGGTGCTGGTCACCTATCACAAGCATGAATTGCCCAATTACAGCGTTTTTGATGAAGAGCGCTACTTCACACGCGGGACTGCGCCATGCGTGTTTGAGCTGGACGGGGTCAAGTTTGCACTGAATATCTGTGCCGATATCTGGCAGGAGCATGCTGCAATAAAAGCGCTGAATGCAGGCGCGCAAATATTGCTGGTATTAAACGCTTCGCCCTATCACCTCGATAAACAGCAATCGCGTTATGAAGCTATTCGTGACCGAACCAGGGAAATTGGCCTGCCGGTAGTGTATGCCAATCTGGTGGGAGGGCAGGACGAACTGGTATTCGACGGTGCCTCGTTTGCAATGTCTGCCGACGGGCATTTGACCCACCAGTTTGTGTCGTTTGAGGAAACGCTGGGCATGCTGGACATTCAACATGGCAATCTGCTTGATGGCGAGCAAGTTGCAGACCTGATGCCGGTAGCCAGTATCTACCAGGCGCTGTGTCTGGGGGTTAAGGACTATATCGGCAAGAACCGTTTCCCCGGCGTATTGCTGGGACTATCCGGTGGCATTGACTCTGCTTTAACGCTGGCGGTGGCGGTGGATGCGCTCGGTGCCGACAAGGTGCGCGTGGTGATGATGCCATCTCCCTATACCGCGCAAATCAGCGTGGAGGATGCGCGCGAAATGGCGACCATTGTGGGTGTCAGGTATGACGAGCTGGATATCAGGCCAACCTTTACCGCGTTGCTGGACACGCTTGATCCTTTGTTTCATGGCATGCCTGCCGATACAACAGAGGAAAATTTGCAGGCGCGCATCCGTGGCACTTTGCTGATGGCGCTTTCCAACAAGACCGGTTCGCTGGTATTGACCACCGGCAACAAGTCGGAAATGACTGTCGGCTATTGCACCTTATACGGTGACATGGCGGGTGGCTTTGCCGTGCTGAAGGATGTGAGCAAAACCTGGGTATACCGCTTGTCCAACTATCGCAACACGCTGGGCCGGGTAATACCCGAACGGATCATCACACGTCCGCCCAGCGCCGAATTGAAACCGGACCAGACCGACCAGGACAGCCTCCCACCCTATGATGCGCTGGATGCGATCATGGCATTTTATGTTGAGAAAAATCTGACCATTGCCGAAATCGTCGCCTGTGGTTATGCGGAAACCGATGTGCGGCGCGTGGTGAAACTGATACGTATCAATGAATATAAACGCCGCCAGTCACCGGTAGGCGTACGCATCACCGACAGGGGTTTTGGCAAAGACTGGCGCTATCCGATTACGGTGCGTTATCAGGATGATTTTTAGGTAAAGCTATTGTGTCCACCCTTACGCAGACATCCTCGCGCAGACAGTCCGGTCGTTTCTTTCGCCATATAGCAGGGCATTTCAGGCTGGCATGGGAAGTTTTTTGCCGCTTGCCGGCCCTTGCCAGATGGCCGGTGCGCCAGGTGTTGCTCAAGCAGCTATATTTCAGCGGCACAGAGTCCATCGTCACGATCAGTGTGGTGGGTTTTGTCGTTGGCCTGATCGTCATTACACAGATCAACAATCTGGTTGGACGCAATGAACTATTGACCATCAAGATCATGATCTGGACCATCGTACGCGAACTGGGGCCATTGCTTACCGCGATTGTGATTATCGGCCGCAGCAGTTCGGCCTTTGCCAGTGAGCTTTCAACCATGCAGGTGAACGGTGAAATCAAAAGCCTGCGCAGGATGCTGATTTCACCCATCTCCTACCTGATTCTGCCGCGTGTACTGGCCATGACCCTGGCCAGCATAGTGCTGACTTTCTATTTCCAGGTGGTAGCAATCAGTACCGGTCTGGTCGTTACAGCGCTGCGCATGGACATTGCGCTGAGCAGCCAGATTATCAATTCGTTTGAGATTATCGGCTTCAGCGACATTGCGGCCTCGCTGTTAAAGAGTGTTGTTTTTGGTATGCTGGTGGCAGTGGTTTCTTGCTACCATGGCTTGCGCAGAAAGTCGGCAATGACCGAAGTGCCCCAGGCCGTATCGCAGGCCGTGATCCGCAGTCTGATGGCCGTGTTTGTGGGCGATGGCATTATTACGGTACTGGTATTTTAGATGACAGTGCTGCTGCAATTCAATCAGGTTGCACTCGATAAGGATAACACTTTATCTTTTAGCCTGACGGCAGGAGAAACCCGTGTGCTCAAACTTGCCACGCCTGAGGCGAAACTCACTTTTATCGATCTGGTAATGGGCGAGCTTGCTCCTTTAGCAGGCGAGATTTTGCTGTCGGGCCAGCTTCCGGAAATGAGCAAGCGTGGCAGCATAGGCTGGGTTCCCGCAGCAGGCGGTTTGATCAGCAACCTCAAGACCTGGGAAAATATCACGCTGCCTCTGTGGTATCACAGCATGGTTCAGGGGGATGCGACCGAGGAAACGGTTGCACGCTGGTTGCAGGAATTACAGCTGGATCAGCAGGAGTGGGAAAAATTCATGGCCAGCCCGGTTGCCCGCTTAAACCCGTGGGAGCGTAAAATGGCCGGCCTGTTGCGCGGTTTGCTGCTCGCACCAAAGTTGCTGGTGGTTGATGCCGGCGTATTTGAAGATGTGGACGCGGCCAGAGCGCAAATCTGGATTACGGTGCTGGAAAAGTTTGTGCGCGAAGCGCAAGACCGCGCTGTGCTGGCGGTGAGTTATACAGAAACAGCGTTGCCCTGGAAATTTATAGAGTGAAATCAAGATGAAGTTACTGGCAGATAAGGACGAGCGCTTCAGGGGACTCTTTGTAAAGGTCGCTATTTTTGTGCTGCTTGCCGTCATAGGTATATCGCTGAATCTGTTGTTTGCCGGCATCAAAAAAGGATTTTTTACACCCAAGTCCAGCATATATTTTATTACCGATACCGGTCAGGATATTAAAGTCGGCATGCCGGTCAAGCTGAGTGGCTTCAAGATAGGCACGGTGAGCAAGCTGGAGCTTGATAACAAGGCCCAGGCGCAGGCGGAAATGAGAATTGAAAATCGTTACCTGGCTTTGCTGAAGGAAGATGCGGTGGTGAGCCTGAAGAAAGAAGGCGTAATCGGTGACGGTATACTGGAAGCAAGCAGGGGCAGCGAAGACAAAAAAACGCTTAAAGCGGGCGCAACCATCCAGTTTGAACGCGGCGGTGGTCTGGAACAGATCGCCAATGATCTGCGTGACCGCCTGTACCCTGCACTGGACGAGATCAATAAGCTGCTGAAGGATGTCAACGACCCCAAAGGCGATGTGCGCCAGACCCTGGGTAATCTGCGCCAGTTTAGCGCCGAGATGAAGGGTACGCGCGCGCGCATTGACCACCTGCTTGGGCAGGTTGATGAGAGCGTTGTGAATGAAGTAAGGCCTGCGTTGCAATCAGTCAAACAGTCCGCCAAAAATGCCGAGGAGATGGTCGGTAAGCTGAATCAGGAGCTGCCGGGCATGATCAGGAAAGTGGATGCCAGCCTGGAGAATATGCGCAAGACCAGCGAGACCATCAAATCTGCCATCGACAACTCAGCGCCACAATTGACCGGCTTTGTCGGCGAGACACGCGGACTGGTAAGTGATACGCGCAACATTATGGATGCAGCCAGCACCAGCTGGCCGCTGAAAAACATGATACAAGTGCCTGAACAGGGGCTGGTAAAAATGGATAGTCATGATTAGCTCAATTTTCAATTTGCAGAGAGCGGCACTGTTGCTCGCCGTGATGCTGACGGGACTTGCAAGCGGCTGCGGCAGTGCGCCGGCGCGTCAGCCTTTGGCCATCGAGCAGGCTAAAAAAGCCGATCTTGAAGCGCACAGGGCATTGCGCGATGGCGACTTGTTGCGCGCGCGCGAACTGTTCAGAAAAGCCATGCTGCTACAACAAGCGCTGGATAATATTCCTGCCAGTACAATGGCCGCCATCAACCTGTCTTCCATTTCACACAGGCTGGCGGATGATGACACTGCTTTGCGCTTGCTGGATGAAATTCTGGCGGATCGTTCAGCTCAGATGCCCTCCGATTTGCGTATAGCCGCAGCCTTCCGCAAAGGCATCATTCTGGCCGATCATGGCCGCCTTGCCGAAGCTGGGGTCGCCTTGCAACAGGCGACCAGGGACTGCAACAGGCAATGTGCTGATAACACCGGAATGACCAATCTGGCGGCGCGTCTTGCACTGCTTAATGGCGATTTTCCCGCTGCGCTGGCACAGGCAAAAGCCGTGATCAGTCAGGGCGCGGATAAAGCCGAACTGGCCAATGCCCAGCGCATTGCCGCGACAGCTGAAAGCGCGCTGGAACAAAACGAATCCGCGCTGGATCGTTATCATGTGGCGCTGGCACTGGATAAGGAATTGGGACTCAGTTCACGTATTGCAGAGGATCTGCAGGGGATAGCCCGCGTGCTGGAAAAGCTCGGTCGCAAGCCTGAAGCAGAGATATATGCGCAAAGGGCTCAGGCTGTTACTGCAGCAGCACAGTTATTACCGGGAAGTTCCGTAAAGAAAACTTTACCCTGATGCAGACAGTACGATGTGATCTTAATGCTGCTTTCAGATAAGATATACTTAACAACCAATAAACTAATATTAAGCCGGAGCGACCATGAAAAAGATTGAAGCCATCATCAAGCCGTTCAAACTCGACGAAGTTCGCGAAGCCTTGTCGGAATTAGGCGTTAGCGGCCTTACCGTTACCGAAGTGAAGGGGTTTGGCCGTCAAAAGGGGCATACCGAACTGTATCGCGGCGCCGAGTATGTAGTGGATTTTCTGCCCAAGATCAAGCTGGAAGTTGTGGTCACCGCAGCGATGCTGGACACGGTAGTAGAAGCCATCGTCAAGGCGGCTCGCACCGGCAAGATTGGTGATGGCAAGATTTTTGTCAGCCAGGTTGAACGCGTTATCCGTATCCGCACGGGTGAAACCGACGAAACGGCAATTTAAACTGGTGGCTTGCTGATTGGGTTTGTTGAATACATTCATATAAAATATTCAATGCAATCAATGACTTGTGTCAAAACGATTGCTTGACTGCGTCTGCTGGGATTAATCCGCTTTACCGGCTGATTTTAACAGGACCCATACTGCACCGCCTCCACCGGCATTTGCCGGCGCCTCACAAAATGCCAGCACTTGGGGGTGTTGCGTCAGCCAATGCCGCACCCGAATTTTTAAAATCCCCTCGCCACCCTCCGCACGCCAGCCTTTACCGTGTATCACATTGACGCAGCGCAAGCCGTTATCACGCGCATGGTGCAAAAATTCAAGCAAAAACCGGCGCGCTTCTTCGCTGGTACTGCCATGCAAATCGATCGTGTCCTGCACAGGCCACTGACCCCGGCGCAGCTTGCGCAAAGTCATGCTGTTGAGGCCCGTGCGTACAAATGAGGTGGGGGCAACATCACTGCTATTGTGATCAGACAAGTTGTCTGTAATAACAGGTGAGGGCCGGGCTATTTTGGCTGCAGGTACACGTCGAGCAGGAGGGGAAGGGGCAACACGATCTGAAGGTGCGATAGGAATCACGCCTTCTAACGCCTTCTGGAACAAGTCACCATCAGAAGATGTGGGCTGTTCCAGATTCTTTTTCATGGCAGAAGCGCGGTTTTAAGACTTGCCCAGCGAAGCGAGATATTTGTCCGCATCCAGCGCCGCCATACAGCCTGTGGCAGCGCTGGTTACTGCCTGGCGGTAAACCTGGTCCTGCACGTCGCCAGCTGCAAATACACCCTCGATGCTGGTGGCCGTTGCGTTACCCTGATGGCCGCCAGAACCGCGTGTATCGAGGTAGCCATTGGTCATTTTCAGCTGGCCTGCAAACAGGTCCGTGTTCGGTTTGTGGCCAATTGCGATAAAGACGCCGGTGAGGGCGAAGTCCTGTGTAGCGCCCGTTTGCGCATGCTTGAGGCGCATACCGGTCACGCCGCTGTTGTCACTAAGCTGCAGCGTGATCTTGCCTTCTTTCACTTTTTCCATCAGATGATCAATCATGATCTTCTCGGCACGGAAAGTGTCGCGCCTATGCACCAGGGTGACGTGGCGGGTGATGTTGGACAAATATAATGCTTCTTCAACCGCGGTGTTGCCGCCGCCGACCACCGCGACATCCTGCCCGCGATAGAAGAAACCATCGCAGGTCGCGCAGCCGGATACACCCTTGCCCATGAACTTTTCTTCGGAAGGCAGGCCCAGATATTGTGCCGAAGCACCGGTGGCAATAATCAGCGCATCGCAGGTATAGGTTGCGGAATCGCCGATCAACTGAAAGGGCTTTTGCTGCAGCTTGGCGGTATGGATGTGATCAAACACAATTTTTGTTTCGAAGCGCTCTGCATGTTGCTGGAAACGCGCCATTAGTTCAGGCCCTTGCACACCCATTGCATCGGCCGGCCAGTTGTCCACCTCGGTGGTGGTCATGAGTTGTCCCCCCTGTGCCATACCGGTAATCAGCACCGGTTTTAGGTTGGCGCGGGCGGCATAAACGGCGGCGGAGTAGCCTGCAGGTCCGGAGCCCAGAATGAGAAGAGGGTGATGCTGAGTGGTATTTTCCATAGCGAATAATTGGTGCAAAAATATTAATGAGTAAAGAACGAAATTTATCAGTGTAGGGCTGGTCTGTCGAGTAAAATGCTCAGATTGTGATGAAACGTCTACCTCTATTCCCCCTGTTCCTTATGCTAGCTTCATCAGTTGCCATGGCCGCTGATTTGCCCGGCATTCCCGAATTTATCAATGAGATGGTCGCCAAGCATCAATTCAGGCGTGATGAATTGGTTCAGGTCTTTCAGGCCGCCCAGCATCGCCAGGATGTGATCGATGCGATGAACAAGCCTTCCACTCTCAAGCCCTGGCCAGAATATCGGGCTTCATTTGTTAATCCCAAGCGTATTGATGGCGGCATGAAGTTCTGGCTGAAGCATGCAAAAGCGCTGGAACGTGCCGAAACTTTATATGGCGTGCCCCAGGAAGTCATTATTGCCATCATTGGCGTAGAGACCCTGTATGGCAGTAATGCCGGCAACCATCGTACACTTGATGCGCTCACTACCCTGACCTTTGACTATCCCCGCCGTGTCGATTTTTTCCGCAGTGAACTGGAGCAGTATTTGCTGCTGGCACGCGAACAGAGTTTTGATATGTTAAACATACGTGCTTCTTATGCGGGAGCGATGGGCATACCTCAGTTTATGCCCAGCAGTTATCGCAGAAATGCGGTGGATTTTGATGGCGACGGAAAAATTGACCTGTTGAATGGCGCCGAAGATGCCATCGGCAGTGTGGCCAATTACCTGAGACAGTATGGCTGGAAGCCTGGTGAGCCGGTGGCGATGCGCGCAACGATAGGCGAGGAAAGCCGGCCAAATGATGTGGGTGCGGCGCGCAGTCTGGCTGCCTGGCGCGGTCTCGGCGTAGCTCCGCAAGGGGAGGTTGGCGATGGGACTTATGCCTATCTGCTGGATTTTACCTTGCCGGACGGCAAGGAATTCTGGTTTGGATTTAACAATTTTGCGGTGATCACGACTTATAACAACAGCAGTTATTATGCGATGTCGGTCTATCAGCTCGCAGTTGAGCTGCGCAAATCTTCCCGTTATTACGGTTTGATCCGCCGCGCCCCGTTGTAGCGTTTACGCCAGTAGGACTCATTCATATTTACCACGGTGACAGATTTCCCCGTGCTGGGCGAGTGAATGAATTGCCCGTCTCCCAGATAAATTCCCACATGCGAATAGGACCTGTTCAGCGTGTTATAAAACACCAGGTCGCCCGGTAATAAGCTGTCCTCGTCCAGCTTAACCCCTCTTCTGCTTATTTCTGCAGTGCTGCGTGGCAGCGATTCTCCCAGCGTCTGCTTGAATACATGGCCTACAAAGCCACTGCAGTCGAAGCCGGATTCCGGTGACATTCCGCCATATTTGTAGGGCGTTCCAGCCAGGCTGATCGCGTACACAGCCAGCTCATTCATTGCAGGGTCAGCCTGGCCTGTTTGATAGGATGAAGCGCCTGGGCGCGAGCTTACGCATGCACTGAACAAGATGACTAATAGCAGGGGGAGGTGTTTTTGCATGCGCGGAATTTACGGAAAATACGGCTGTTTGTAAAGCTCGGCCTTGCAAGCCGGGTTCACGAATTAAGCGTAACACTTTCTGTCTGATGCTGTAACTCAAGGTAATTCTGCGACTGCATTTCAATCAGGCGGCTGGCCGTGCGTGCGAACTCCATGGCATGTTCAGCATCGCTGCATAATTCCGATGGCGATTTTTCTGCCGCGGCAACCAGCTTCACACGGTTATCGTACAGCACATCAACCAGCCAGATAAAACGCTGAATTTCTGCCGCATGACTGGCCGTCAAAAGCGGAATATCGGATACCAGCACAACGGAGAATTTGTGCGCGATTTCCAGATAATCTGCCTGCGCGCGAGGTCCGCCACATATTGCATTGAAGTCAAACCAGACCACGTTTGCCGCCAGTTTGACCACTTCAATAGCGCGCCCCTGAATTTCAATTTGTTGTGTATTTTGTACCGTGCCCGCACCCAGTCGCTGAAAAATGGCCTGCATGCGCGGCTTGCTTTCAGGATCTGATGCAAGCATGAACAAGGGCGCGCTGGCCATCTCGCGCAGCCTGTAATCATTGCCGCTGTCGATATTGATGACACGTAAATTTTGCTTGATCAAGCCGATGGCAGGCAGGAATTTTTGCCGCTGCAAGCCATTGGGATACAGATCGTCAGGCGAGTAATTTGACGTGATCAGCATCACCACACCACGTTCAAACAGTGCCGCCATCAGGCGCCCCAGTATCATTGCATCGGCAATATCACTAACGTGAAATTCATCAAAGCACAACAGCCGGGTAGATTTTGCGATATTGTCCGCCAGTGCAAGCAGCGGATCTTTGCTCGTGGCCAGCAGTTTCATTTCATGATGCACTTCAGCCATGAAATTGTGAAAATGTATGCGGCGTTTGCGCTTATACGGCACGCATGCATAAAACACATCCATCAGAAAGCTCTTGCCGCGGCCTACGCCGCCCCAGAAATAGATGCCCTTGGGAACATCGGGACTCAGCAGGCTGCGTCCCAGAAAATGATTGCGTCTGGTCTTGAAATCAACCAACTCATGCCACAGCGCATCAAGATCAGCGATGGCCGCCGCCTGTGAAGGGTCGCGGATAAAACCCGGCTTGTCGCTCATGGCCTGATACCAGGCCTTGGGGCTCATGCTGCCGTCAGTGGGGGGAGAGAAGGTGTGTTGGGACATTGCCTGATTTTATTTGCGAATAAGCTGAAAAAATATCCTGTTCAGACTAATTATTTTTCCACCAGTCGGCAATGACACTGCCCACAGCAGGATTAACCAGATAGCCGTATGAACGATGGCAATTCAGCCCTTCATCGCTGCGAAAATAGTTGTATATACCTTTGCTGTGATCTTCAATTGACTTCACCAGCCCCAGACGGAGCATCTCTTTAAAACTGGTATGAAAGTTTCGCTCCAGCGCAATGATGTCGCCTTCGGAGGATAAATTAATCCAGCGGCGTATCAGTTTGGGATAGGTCTTTTCCCCGTTTTCCTTCATCCCCATCAGGCGTCGCTGCACATAATGCATGCCCAGCGGGCTGCCTATGGTCAGGAAATCAATTTTTCCGTGCAGGTTATCCTGATACGTCATCTCCCATAAGGTATCGTAAGCAATAACTGAACCCAGGCTATGGCCGATCAGTAAAACGGGCTCATTTTTTTCGATAAGGGGCTGCAATGTCTGCTTTAATAATCTCCGTATATTGAAGGCAACATTGTCGTCGTTATCGAAATAGCGGTTCATCTCCGTCGCAGCGCTGTCTACATCCTTGGGGAGCAAGGGGATAATGAAATGAAGATGGTCCGCCAGATAGAAGAGCGCCCTGGCGAGGCGATTGTGCCAGGATCTGGCCTCCTTGATATCCTGCTCGGTGGGGCCGTGTTTATTGATTAAGGCATCAATCCATGGAATATCGGGGGTAATATCCTTGTAAGCGTGGTAAAAAAGATGGTTCCAGCTAACCAGATGAAACTGGTTAAATTGAGTCTGGATATTATTGGCTAAGGCCCGATCCACGCGGCGCACGCCTTCTATCATTGCTTTCCATAACAACTCGCGATGTTGTGCGGCCTGAGGTTTGGGGTTTTTGCCGGGTACGAAAATAATATGTTTTATTGTCATGGTATTCTTGCCTGAATATTTGCAGTTTACAGGCTGGAGCGGTGTTTGAATAATATCGTGGTGAAATATTGCTGATGGAGTCAGAAAAATGAAGTTAAAGGTATTGATTTTAGGTTACGGTGAAATGGGGCATGCACTGGAATATTTGCTGGCGGACAAGCATGATATTCGTATCTGGAGCCGTTCCTCTGCGACCATACTTGAAGAGGAAGCTGCTGGTGCGCAGGTCATTTTATTTTGCCTGCCGGTCAATGCGCACCTTGAAACGATACAGAGAATTGCTCACTGCCTGAATGAAAACAGCCTGTGCCTGACGATAGCCAAGGGGCTGGATGAAGCAGGTTTAAATGCAGCCCAGGTGTTTGCCAATGTGCTCAAGGACAAGCAGCGCTATGGAGTGATTTACGGGCCGATGATTTCGGAAGAGATCAGGCTTGGGCGCTATGCGTTTGCTGATGTTGCATTGTCAGCGCCGCATGATTTTGACGTTGTAAAAGCGCTATTCCAGGGCGGCAAGCTCATCTGCCGGCAAGCCGGCGACATCAGTGGCTGCAGCTGGTCGGTGATTCTAAAAAACGTCTACGCCATTATGTTCGGTATCGCCGATGAGCTTGAGCTGGGCGACAATATGCGCGGATATCTGTTGGTGACAGCCCTGGCTGAATTATCAGCCATTGTTAAAGCTTTTGGCGCAGAAGCCGCCACACCTTATGGCTATGCCGGTCTGGGTGACTTGATTACCACCGCCACCAGCGCGGGTTCGCACCATCATGAATTGGGTCGCAAGCTGGCTGCAGGGCAGTATGGCGATATTTCGGGGGAGGGTATTCATACTCTGAAGATGGTTGAAAAATTCAAGCTGATAGACAGCCAGATTTATCCCTTATTTAAACTGATCAGCGATATCGTCACTACGCCAGCCACACTTAAAACACAGCTTGAGCGCTACCTGAGCCAACTCAGATCGTGGTGATCATTAAACTAGGGATGGCATTATCCTTGCCAATCCGTTCGGCCCGAGCCTGTCGATGGCTATTAATCCTGACAACAGCAGTTCAATCCACAGATTGCACAGATTCACACAGATATTTTTGTAGTTATAAGTGATGCCAGCATCACCCAAAAGGTGTTTTTGCTAAGTAATGCAATTACTATGTTTAATCTGTGGAAATCTGTGGAAATCTGTGTAATCTGTGTAATCTGTGGATAACTGTTATATTTCCAGAATAACCCATTCATGTTTCGACTGGTTCAACACGAGCGGTTTAGTATTTATGTCGACTCTCTATGTTGCAGGGAAATTACTTAATAGGCCGTATTCCTGTTAAGTGAGTTTCAATAATCGCCTGCGCCAATACTTCAATTGCCTGTTTGCGTGCAAAGCCTTTGCGCCAGGCGAGTGCAATACGCCGTGCCGGAGCCGGCGGCGCAAAGGGGATTTCACGGGTTAAATTGCTGCGATATTTTTCGCTGTTTGCCGTGACCGGCAGTACCGTGATACCCAGACCACTGGCCACCATATTGCGTATAGTCTCCAGCGAATTGCCCTGCTGGGTTTCGCCCGCCGCGCTGTTGAGCTCTGAACAGGCTTCCCGCACCTGATTGCTGAAGCAGTGGCCGCTACTGAGCAGCAGCACTTTCTCGCTGCCCAGTTCTGCGGTTTTGATTTGCTTCTTTTTCGCCCACGGGTGATCCAGCGGTACAACCACATTGAAATCCTCATCGTAGAGGGGCAGGGTGGCGATGCCGGGTCCGCCGAAGGGCAGCGCAATAATGATTGCATCGAGGCGACCGTTGACCAGCTGTGTTTCCAGATTTGCCGTGAGGTTTTCTTCCATTTCCAGCGGCATTTTCGGCGCTTTGCGCTTAAGGATTGGTATGAGTGCCGGCAACAGATAGGGACCTACCGTGTAAATGACCCCAAGCTTCAGTGTGCCGACCAGCTGGTCCTTGCCCTGGCTGGCGATTTCCCTGATCTGTGCCACCTCTTCCAGCGCGCGCTGCGCCTGAGCTACGATCAGCTCTCCTGTTAGCGTCATGTTCACTGACGTTCTGCTGCGTTCGAATATCTGCACGCCCAGTTCCTCTTCAAGCTTCTGGATGGCCAGCGACAAGGCTGGCTGGCTGACAAAGACGCGCTCAGCGGCGCGGCGGAAATTGCCCTCCTGTGCAACGGCAACGATATAACGCAGTTCATTCAGAGTCATCAGTGCTTTTGCATAAATATATGTGATAAGTCTAGTATATCAATAACATTTAAATATACAATTATATTTATCAATATGAAATCCTTACTATGCGTTCCGTGCACCGAAGCACTGACAAACAACTTTACAGGAGACGCATATGAAAGCACCCACCACGATACAGAATCTTGAATCCGCCTTTGCCGGCGAATCAATGGCCCATACCAAATATATGTACTTTGCCAGAATCTGCCGCGCGGCAGGTGACGTGGAAACAGCCAAAGTATTTGAAGAGACCGCAGCGCAGGAAGTGCAGCATGCCTTGGGCCATCTTGACCTGCTCTACCCGCCCGCGACAATGACGCCAGCCCGATGCCTGGAAATGGCCATCGAAGGCGAAACCTACGAATACACTGAAATGTATCCGTCGTTCAGGCACACCGCCATGGAAGAAGGAAACCATGCCGCCGTTGCGGAAATCGACGAGCAAATTGATGAATCAAGGGTGCATGCGCAGCAGTTCAAGGCTACACTTGAAAAAGCGGCCAAACGATTTGCGGCGTTGGCTAAAGTCGAAGAAAAACATGCCAATCACTACCGCGATACCCTGGCAAAAGTAACGGCTTAATAATCAATTTAACAAACTTATTTATCTTAACTATTTAAAAAGGAAACTATCATGAAAGTATGGCAATGTCTGGTATGCAGTTTTGTTTACGATGAAGCAAAGGGAGACCCCGAGCACGGTATCAAGCCCGGCACACGCTGGGAAGATGTACCCGCCGACTGGTCATGCCCCGACTGCGGCGTCGCCAAGTCTGACTTTGAAATGGTGGAAGTTTAATCATGAGCCAGCCGCCCGTAGTCATTATCGGCAGCGGGCTTGCGGGCTACACGGTGGCACGTGAATTTCGCAAGCTGGATGCAGACACTCCCGTCGTGATGCTATCGCAGGATCACGGCGGTTTTTATTCCAAACCCATGCTGTCCAATGCCTTTGCGCAGAAGAAAACGGCTGACGCTCTGCTGATGAAAGATGCTGCAAAAATGGCGGCGGAAATCAAGGTTGAGGTCAGGCCCAATGCTGGCGTCACGGCGATTGATCCGCAGCAGAATCAGGTGCTGGTGAATGGTGTAGCCGTGCAATACAGCAAGCTGGTGCTGGCGCTGGGCGCCGATACCATACGCCTTCCCTTGCAGGGCAGCGGTGCAGGCGAGGTGTTATCGGTGAATGATCTGGACGATTATCGCCGCTTCCGCGAGGCTGTTGATGGTAAAAAGGACGTCGCGATTCTCGGCGCCGGCCTGATCGGCTGCGAGTTTGCTAATGATCTGGTGAATGCAGGTTTCAAGGTGCAGGTAATTGACCTGGCGCCGCAGCTATTGGGACGCTTGTTGCCGCCGGAATCCGCCGCGTTTATTAAACGCAAGCTGGAAGCGGAGGGCGTGGTATTCCATCTGGGCACCACCACCGAGAAAGTTGAGCGCGAGAGTGCGGGTTTCAAACTGACCCTGGCCAATGGTGCAAGCATCATCGCCGATGTGGTGCTGTCAGCGGTTGGGTTGCGACCAAGAACATCCCTGGCCGCCGCAGCTGGTATCAAGACCAATCGCGGCATTGTGGTGAATGGCTTGTTGCAAACCAATTTTGACAATATCTACGCGCTGGGTGATTGCGCCGAAGTGGAAGGTCGGGTGCTGCCTTACGTGATGCCCATCATGCAGGCGGCACGTGCATTGGCCCCTATTCTGACCGGCAAATCGACGCCGGTTCACTACCCTGCCATGCCGGTAGCGGTTAAAACACCTGCCTGCCCAACCGTGGTATCCCCACCGGAGCAGGGCGCGCAGGGTGAGTGGAAAGTGGAGGGCAGTGTTGATGGCGTCAAAGCCGTGTTCCATCACAGCAACGGCCAGCTGCTGGGTTTTGCTTTGATGGGCGCTGCTGTATCTGAAAAAGCGGCACTGACGCAACAGTTACCCGCACTCTCATAAATGCGCGGCCACACTCGTCACGTGGCACACAAATTCGCAAAGCAAACCCTGCCTCTGCTATAGTCCGAAACTTCCTGCATGATTTGTGCAAGCTTTAATTTTTGGACGGGTTTTACAATGAACAGAACGCCACGCTATACACTCAATCGAACAGTGGTGCTGCTGGTTCCCAGGCAGCCCTTTCTGGACTGGTTAAACAATGTTGATCCTGACGATCAGACACTGACAGTAGATGATTTGCGCGATGATAATGAGGTGTTTCTCATACCCCAGTTCAGCGACAATTCGGATTCCGAAAAATGGGTGGAAAAGCGCTGGGATTTTCTGTTTGAACATATGTTGATGGGCTGGGTGGAAGACGAAATGGCCTGGCCGCAAGACCGCACACTGGCGATGTTTCGCGACTGGTTTGACATAGAAATTCATACCATGGCCTGGGATTTGTCCGATGACCCCTTGTTTGTGGAGGACTGGCAGGACGAAGAGGATGATGAAGTGATAGAAAAAAATCATCTGCATTAGTCGTATTTACCGTTGCGGCAAGCTGTCGAGCGCATTAAATATATTCAATATAATCAATATGTTATATAAGTTTCCGCTTTGCCTGTTAATCTGTCAGCGCCTTGTCACCAGCCATCATTCTCCCGTGAGATATTTCAGGATTTCCTCCAATGACTGACTCCATACGTCTGGCCAAACACGTTGCGATGATGGTTCCGTGCAGCCGCAGTGAAGCGGAAAAATATATCGAAGCTGGCTTTGTCACGGTCGATGGCCAGATTATTGAAGAGCCCGGCTTCCGCGTACAGGCTGCGCAACGTGTTGAACTTATGCCGGATGCAACACTTGCCGAAGCTGAAGCTGTCACTATCTTGTTACACAAGCCTGCCGGTTTTGATATTGAAACCGATGCTGAAGCCGTATATAAACTGATTACCCCGGAGAATCAGGCTGCTGATGACCGTTCTGGCATTCATTTTATCAAGCGTCATCTCAAGGGGCTTTTATTGGCCGATACCCTGGGTATCCAATCCAGCGGCCTGATGGTGCTGACCCAGGATTGGCGTATCGCGCGCAAGCTCATTACCGACGCAGAAAAAGTTGAGCAGGAATTTGTCGTCGAGATAGCCGGTGAGATTTTGCCGGAAGCGATCGAGCAACTAAACCAGGGTATACAGACCGGTGGCAAACTGTTGCCAGTCAAGGTCAGCAAGCAAAGCGAATCGAGACTGCGTTTCGCGGTTAAAGGCAACCAGCGCATCCAGATAGCCGGCATGTGCGAAAAGGCAGGTTTAAAAGTCGTGGCGATGAAGCGCATCCGTATCGGGCGCGTGCCGATGGCTTCCTTGCAAGCGGGTCAATGGCGCTACATGCTGGGCTATGAGAAGTTTTAATTTCTTCCTGTACTAAATATTCTTCAATCTTCCTTGTTATGACGTTTCAAAATCCCCCGCCGCTATTAACTAATTCTCCTGTTCATATAGGCTTCATGCCGGATGCAGCAGACATAAACAGGCAAATCATGAAGGCCTATGTGCAATTGCGTACAGAGGATTTACAGCGGCGCAGCCATTTTTTTGGCGGACGTTACGAGAATCTGTATCTGGCACGTGAGCGTATTCCAGCGATTGGGCAAGTGCTGGCGCAGGCGGAAAGTTACGCCAAAGACCTGTTGCAACTGCCCGGTCAGGCACTACGCAGCGGTTTCTGGATCAATGATATGGGTCCGGGTGAGGTGACCAGCGAACATGATCACGATGAGTATGATGAACTGTTATCGGGTGTCTATTACGTACAGGTGCCGCCAGAGTCCGGCGAGCTGGTCATCGTGGACAAATACAGCCGCACCCTGCTAACGCCCCAGACAGGCATGTTTGTATTCTTTGCTCCCGCTGTACGCCATGCGGTCAACGCAAATCACAGCATGGAACGGCGGATTTCTATCGGGATGAATTTTGGACCGCTGCCAAAGTGATTTAGCAGGACAGCAGTGCTCCGATACGATTTGTCGGAGTTAGAAATCCCAGCGAAAACCCAGCGAGAAAAATTGGCGCTGGCTATCGGAAGACAGCTCCGCACTTTCCGTGCGGCTCAGTTCAATTCCCGCCTCAAAATCCAGACTGAGTGTCTGCCTCATCTGGTATGACGTCCTGACCATAGGCATGATTCTCGTCATTAATGTTCCGGAAAGATAATTCTGCCGGTAATATTGCAGGGAAGCATCGAGTGACCATTTTTCCTTTGGTTTGGCCCGGCTGTAAACATAAAATGACTGTCCCTTCGCCAGCGCGCTGGTCGAATAGCTCACGCTAAATATGGTTACATCGCTTTGGGAAAATAGATTGCTTCCTATTAATTGGGGGGAAATCGCCAATTCATTTCCGGTGCCCGGTGTCTCGGCCAGCTGTCCTTCCAGGGTTGTAGTGCCACTGGCGGGCAAACCCGCATAACGGGATACTTTGATATCACCACCAAGCTGCCACTTTTGCGACAGCTGCTGTGTCATGCCAAGCTGAGCCATATCGGATGTGCCGGTTCTTGCTGCAGCCAGTGTACGCAAATCACTTTCATTCATGATGGATAGCAAATCATTGACCGAGGTCGTGCTGGCACCGTTCAATGCATTTCTGGTGCTGATATAGGGGGCTTTGCGATGATCAAGCAGCAGGCTATACGTGCGCTCGGTGCCGGCGCTGAGATTGCCCTGAAAAGTTGCGGTGTTCAAGGTGGAATAACTGGTGTCATAGTCCAGCAATATGAAAGCACTTTTGGTCGGTTCAAAAAAACGCAGTTCCGAACCAATGGCGCGCCGGTCTGACACACCGTCAACCGTCTGATTAATGGCATACAGCGTAACCGGCCCCATATCCATGCTGAGGCCGTAAAACACCGGTTTTGAACCCTCGGTATAGTCGGAAAGTTGTCCCGCGACCGCATTGACACGCAGCGACGGCGTAACACCAAAACCGGCCAATGCGCCATCAAAGCGACCCATCACACCGCCACCGCTGGAAGACTGTCGTCCAATACGGGCGGAATAATCAGATAACCTGTTCTTCACTTCAAAAAAGGCTGCACCCAGTCTGTTTTTGCCGGATTTACCTGCAATGAAATTGGTATACGCAGTATCCTGAAACACCAGACGGTTATCATATTCTTCGCTGATAAAACGTTCTGTCGCAATCAGGGTAGTCAGTAGTGCAGATTGATCAACGGCAGAAAAAGTAGACTCAGTCGGAACAGATGAGAATGAATTGGCGACAGCAACAGAATCAATTTTGCTGGCACCATGGTAATAGTGCATCGACAGACTGCCATAGGTTAATCTCTGCTTTTTCTGTTTCTTCAGTGCCTGGCGCTCAGCCGTGACAGAGGGCAGTGCACCTGATGTGCCCAGCCTTGCAAGGCGAGTCCTGACCCGCTCAACGCCACTGCCACTGTCATAAAGTTTCAGGTACAACTCGTATTCCAGCTTTGCCTTGGCTGTCTGGCCGGCACGTTCTCTGGCCACACCCACCGATTCCTGTCCATCCTGGGTGTAATCGTTGGGCGGGAGCAGCAGCAGTTTATTGAATGCATCGATTGCCGCCGCATTATCTGACGCCGCGAGGGCGTTGCGGGCTTGCTGCATGAGCGCTGACGCCTGTTTGTTGATGTCTGAAGCGTTGGCTGGCAAGGGCTTGACTTCGGGCAAGTTCGGCAGACCACCTGTAGTCACAGGCAATACCTTGTCGATTTTAATCGCAATTAAAATGCTGCGGCCATCTCTGCCGGCATGCACCGTGTATTCTGCTTCACGGCTAAAGTCGACGATCAGTTTGGGCTGGATGCTTTTCAGATTGGTCTTGACCGTAAAAGAGGGAATCAGGCTGGAAGGAGGGGATTTGCGCACTTCGTTGTCCAGCCATTCTTCGCTGCCAGATCCGCTGGGAAGCTTGTCCAGCAAGATTTCCAGCGTCATGCCTTGTTTGGGCGGCAAGTAACGGACATTATGCACCGGACTGCTCAACTTGATCGTCGCAATCACCCGCTCTGCTCCAGTCTGCAAATAAATATCTTCCAGCGGTTGCGCAATTGCATCGTCGGAAATAAACCATGCAAAAGCGAGGAGGGTCAAAAATACCCGTTGTGTAGAGGGTACTTTTATTTTTTTCACAATACTGATACTCCTTAAACGAATCATCCAGCTGCCGTTGCGCGATACGGCTGCTTACCAACTACTATAGGCGCTGCCTTCGGGTCCCAGTGGTGCATGACACCCCGATTTTGAACAATCATCACTGGCTGTAGATGACTTGTGGTTACCAACTGTTTTCTTGTCACCCGTTACGCCAAGGTAGTTGGTTCCGGTTGAGTGGCAAGTCTTGCACGCAGTTGGCGCAATCGTCGCGTGTATCGTATTCGAATTCGCACCGGGGCCATTAAAGGAGGTATAGCCCAGCGTATGGCAAACATCGCACGTATTGGGGGAGGGGATATGGTTGGAGGGTTTTAGCTTCGCTCCGCTGACGCCGGTGACATGGCAGTTCATGCAGCTGTTGGGTAATACACCTGCACTGGCATGGTCGAAGGTGCCGCCAATAAAGGTGTTGAAATTATGGTGACAGGTGTCACAGGATGTCGACGTGACGATGTGAATGGCAGGGTTCTTGCTGACGATGTTGGGATTGCTGCCATTGTGGCAATTCGCACAGGTGCCCGGCAAGACACCCGTATGATCATACCCCGCAGGTATCCATGCGCTGGTGCGATGGCAGCTATCGCAGGACGAGTTTGTAACAACGTGTCCGCCCGGTTTACTGGTGTGGCACTTATTACAGGTTCTGGGCTGCACACCTATATGGTTAAAGCGCGCGCCCAGAAAGGTAACCGTGTTGGTGTGGCAGGCTTCACAAGGCTCATTGGTAATCAGGTGGTTGGCAGGTTTGGAGGGTGCCACGACGCGACGACCGGCTGAGTGACAACCATCGCACTTTGTTGGTGTACCCTTGAATACGCCGCCCGCATGGCAGGTTTCACAGTCAACGGAGGAATGAGCACCGGTCAAGGGGAAGCCTGTTCTCATATGGTTGAAATCGCTGGCGTGACGCACGCTCTGCGCTGAAACAACGGGCACATGGATAGTCATCGCAAATGCTATTAACATTCCCAACATCAAGCCATGCATTGCTTTCAGGCTGTTCAATATATTTATGATCATTTTTTTCTCCCCTGTTTGTTGCTGTTGTTCATCTGCAGTTGATCGTGCGCAAACTTGTGCAAGTTCTTTAGTTGTTTCATGCATGCAAATTTACTTTAAAACCCAATGCACACCCAGGCCACTGGTCGGAATCCGCGTTCTGGAATGAACGGTATAAAATCATCCACTCCATTGAAATTATTGATAAAAATATATTCATGTCAACGCATGAACTTGCCATCTATCCGAACTTTTTTCCAAGTGCTTCCAATATGGCAGCGTTCACACTGGCGGCCATACTCTCCGTTATGCACATCGTCGCCGGCATGGCAGCTGCCACAGGAACTGGCGACGCTTAACTTCTTGCTCATCGGCTGTTTGTGGCATTGGTAACAACCCAGTTTGCCATGCGGGCCATCCAGCTTGAAGCTGGTTTTATTGTGGTCGAAGTCCCAGGCTTTCCAGTTGCGCAAATTGTGGCAAGTTTCACATGCGGTACCCAGGCGTCGCTTGTGCACATCTTCTTTTTCATGACACGACCAGCAATCTGACTTCGCATCCTTGAAGGCCGGTGTTGCATGGCATTTTTTGCAATCCACCAGGAAATGTTTGCCCAATAGCGGAAAGGTAGAAAGGCTGTGATCGAATTTTGCTTTGGTCCAGTTCTGCTCGTTGTGACAAGTTTCGCATTTCTTGCCTTCCTGACCTTTGTGTTTGTCATCCTTTTCATGGCATGAGTAGCACTTGATATCCAATTTGTCTTTGTAGATATCTCCCTTGTGACAGCTGCTGCATTTCACCTCTTTATGTTTTCCCAGCAGTGGATATTTGGTTTGTTTCGTATGGTTGAATAAAATTTCCTTCCAGTCTCTTTCGACGTGGCAGCTTTCGCATTTCCTGCCGAAATTGTCCTTGTGCTTGTCGTCCTTTTTATGACAGGAAAAACAGTCCATGGGCAGCTTTTCCTTGAAGTCTGTTTTATGGCAACTGCTGCATTTCGCAGTCAGATGCTTGCCCAGCAGGGGATACTTTGTTTTTTTGTTATGGTCGAACAGAATCTCCTTCCAGCCTTTTTCCAGGTGACAGCTTTCGCACTTGGGGCCATAACTGCCCTTATGCTTGTCATCCTTCTTGTGACAGGAAATGCACGCGGTCTGCAGTTTTTCCTTGCGTATGTCGCCCTTGTGGCAGCTGGTGCATTTCACTTCATCATGTTTCCAGCGCAGCGGATATTTGGTCTGTCTGGTATGGTCGAAAATAATTGTCTTCCAGCTTTTTTCCACATGGCAGGTTTCGCATTTCACACCGAAATTGCCTTTGTGCTTGTCGTCCTTTTTATGGCAGGAATTGCATAGCTTGGGCGTATCCTTGTATTTATCATCGATATGACATTCCTTGCACTTCACTTCATTGTGCTTGCCGAGTAATTTGAAGTCGGTTTTGTCATGGTCAAAGCTGGTTGTTTTCCAGTCTTTTTCCACATGGCACTTCGCGCAATCCGTACCCAGAGCGCCTTTATGTTTGTCATCCTTCTTGTGGCAGGCGTTACAGGTGGAGGGCGCTTCGCGAAATTTTTTATTCGGCACATGACAATCCTTGCACTTCACCTTGTCATCCAGATGGCCGCCCTTGAGCTGAAAATTGGTTTGCGCATGGTCAAACTGGGCAGGCGAAAATAGCACGATCTTCGCCTCGCGCCCCTTGTGGTCGGTATGACATTCCTTGCAATCCTTCTGTTCTTTCAGGCGCCCGTGATAACCGCGCATTTCGGCAATATCTTTTGCAATATCCTTGTGGCAATCCTTGCACAGCGTGTTCTGTGCCGCTTTGTCAAATTTCTTGTGGCACTTGTTGCAGTCGCTTTCAGCTTTGGCATGGCCCTCGATCACCTTGCCCGGGGACAAAATATCTCCGAATGAATCAGCGTGAACAGTTATGCTCAAGCCCAACATCAGTGCTGCAAGTACCAGCGCGCGGATAAATTTGGACATTGGGAAATGGCGGCTTGGTGACAAACCTAGTACATGTGAACAGAAATGACGTGGAAGATACCGCTAAAGACCAGCAGGTATACCAGCGGTATATGGAAGATGTGCCACCATGAAAACAGCCTCTCATAGGTGTGAAACTGGGCAACGTCGCGCACCGCCCTGATATACAAATCGACCTGTTTTTTGTTTTCCCCGAACATTATTTCCAGGCGCTGCATTTGGGCTGCGTTCCAGTTTTTTTCCTTCGCCGGTGAATACATGGCATGGTGCAATTGCCTGACCAGAGATCTTGAAAGCAGCACAGCCCGGATTCCTATGGTTGCAAAATGCCATAATCCGGCATCACCGCCTTTCGAAACTTTTGCTGTGCGGGCACGAAATTCGTCCAGTGCTTTTTCAATCCCGGGCGCAAAACCCAATACTGATTTGACGTTGCCGGTCTCCGCCATTTCTTCCTGCAGCTCTTTGAGATTGGCCTGGCGACCATATAGTCCATTATGAATTTTGGTATAAAAAAAGCGCCCAAAAACGCCGCTGCCTGCAACCAGCAGCATGGCCACCAGCGCCATGCCCGCATTGATCGAACCGATATAAAAGGTGGAGTGAAACAAGATCAGCGTCGGTGCCAGGATGCCGAAAATCATGTGCCATTTAAACCAGATGGGCAGTATACCCAAGCTTCTCAGGAAGCGGACCCGCTTGCGCAGCGGGTAAAGAAGCAGCATAAGCAGCATGATGCCGCCAACCAGACCCATGTTGTAGCCTATGTCATCACCCGGCTTGTACCATTTCTGTGTCGAAACCAGATAACCGATCGTCAGTATCACGACGATTACCAGCAAAAAAATATTCCACCCATACTCCCTTGAACGAACCCTTGCCTGAGGTTTGCGTTGCTCTTCGGCTAAACTTGTTTGCACGTTTGCATTCATTAGTAGGCTATGCCTTGAAATTGACTGTTCATGAATTTATTTTTATCAGGTAATTTTATTATTTCATGTTGTCCAGTTTGACTTGAATTTCACCCTTGTAAAGTCGCGCCATGCTGGCGATTTCAGGCTTCAGTTTTATTGCCTCATCGAACAGGCGGGATGCCTGTTGTAACTCTTTCCTGTCTGTGCTGGTCATCAGAATCGTTGCCAGCGTAATTTTTACTTGTGGATTAAGCGGAGCTTGCTGGTTGAGAGCTTGTAGTAATTTCAGACTTTTTGCGCGGTTATCCAGTTCGTTATAAGTTTGCGCCAGCAGCAATTGCTGATCGATATTTTCAGGATTGGCTGCTACTTTTTTCTCCAGTCCCGCCACCAGCCCGCTCAGACTCATTGCAGCCGGTTCCTGTGTCACCGCCTCATGCAAAGGAGATTGGACACTGCCAAAGGCATGTTCCATATCAGCTGAAGTGAGGGAGTTTGGCATCGCTATAGTCCCTGACCGGGTGTTATTGCCGAGCCAGTATCCAGATGCAAAAGCGGCAGTCAAAAGCGCCACTCCGGCGACAGCAATCCAAGTTTTTTGCTTTATGATCATTAAGTTCTCAATCAATAACGTGAAAATACCTTTAGTGATGCGATGCGATTTTACGGCGATTATCATACACCAATGATTCGGTAGTGGTATATTTAATCATTAATTGGTTGTTATAAGCTACTGGATTAAGCTTCTGAAAGTGTGAGTCACCAGAGAAATAATCACAACTTATTGTTATTTATAATATAAATTGATTACAACTTGATTGACGCAGGAATAAAACCTTTAGTGTTGTGTGCCCTTGTTCTCCAGCTTCAGCTCTTGAATTAGAAACGGATTAGATTATGTTTAATATCAACACCCATGGCCTTGAAATATATTTAATACCACTGGCAGTGGTAATGTTTATCTACTTTGTTAAGCGGCGACGAAAGGAGTCGTCTGCTATGGAACAGCTCGAGGAGGTGCTTGAGGCGGGCTTGACTGAACCATCATCACTGCATCCGCTAATTGATCCGAATAAATGCCTGGGTTCAGGCTCCTGTGTTTCTGCCTGCCCTGAAGGCGCCATCGGCATGATCAAAGGCAAGGCTGTGTTGATTCATCCTACCATCTGCATAGGTCACGGCGCCTGTCAGGCAGCCTGCCCGCATGATGCAATTTCTCTGGTGTTCGGCACCGAAAAGCGCGGCATGGATATCCCAAAAGTCAGCCCGACCTTTGAAACCAACGTGCCCGGAATATTTATCGCCGGCGAATTGGGGGGCATGGGTCTGATACGCAAATCTGCAAGCCAGGGCACTCAGGCAATGGACTCCATCAGCAAGCTCAAGGGCAGCGCTAATCCGCTTGATGTTGTAATTATCGGAGCAGGGCCTGCCGGCCTTGCAGGCACACTGGGCGCAATAGAAAAAAAATTGCGTTATGTCACGCTGGAGCAGGAAAGTTCGCTGGGCGGTGCAATCTTTCATTATCCCCGCAACAAGGTTGCGATGACGGCTCCCGTCAAGCTGCCCATTATCGGCCAGGTAAACATGGGCGAGATCAGCAAGGAAGCGTTGCTTGAATTCTGGAATAAGGTCATCCATAAAACCGGCATGAAACTAAATTATAACGAGCGCATGGAGACCATCACTCAAATTGCCAATGGATTTATTGTCAAAACCACCAAACAGAGCTATCAGACCCGGGCGATACTGCTGGCGATTGGCCGCCGTGGCACACCGCGAAAACTTGAGGTGCCGGGAGAGGATTTGCCGAAAGTGGTGTATCGCTTAATCGATCCGGAACAATACCGGAATATGCATGTATTGGTAGTCGGTGGTGGTGATAGCGCCCTGGAGGCAGCGATAGCGATTGCGGAGCAACCCGGCACTACCGTTTCGCTGTCTTATCGCAGCGAGGCTTTCGGACGCGGCAAACAGAAAAATCGAGATCGCCTGAATGCACTCGCGGATAATGGCAAAATAAAAGTGATGCTCAAATCAACTGTAAAGCGCGTTGAACCTGACAAGGTCGTGCTGAATCACGACTCGAAAGAGATGGTGTTAAACAACGATGGGATTATCGTTTGTGCCGGCGGTATTTTGCCCACTCCGTTTCTTAAGGAAATAGGCGTTATGGTGGAGACAAAATTTGGAACTGTTTAATAACTTGTTAATTTCTCATTGAAAATTTTTATAAATAATGTATAAACTTACGACCAAACAAGTCAATGAACAGTTTATTGAATTTTCTGCTATGCATTTAACTGGGCAATGGTTAAACTCAACCTTGTTCTATGAATATTAAGGTGGCTAAATGGCTGATGACAAGATTTCACAAACAACGCTCAAAACCCTGGTAGAAGCAGATGCGGTCCGTTCTGCTTCCGTTGTGGGCGAATCCAGCGGTTTCTATATTGCTGTCAAATACGGCGAAACAGAAAAAGTGCTGACAGCCAGAACAGGGAATGTGCGTTTTTTCAGGTCCATGGATACCGTTGTTGATTATTTGCGCAAAACAATCGGTATTGGCCGCTTCAATGTTGAAATGGGAAACTATGATCCCGATCAAATGAAGGAAGCAGGCCGCAAGCGCCCGGACAGAAAAGAAGCCATGAAAAAGGTGAATGAAGCGGTGGTGCGTGACAAATGGTTTCGCCAGCAAGTCGAGATGGGTTTAAAATCGGTCAGCGACAGAAAAACACGCCCGGCAAATGAATTCTTCAATGAATTGGAAGCACGCCTTGAAAAACAAAAAACTTGAAATCACCCCCGAAGCTGAAAAAGACATCTTCACTATCGCTACCAATATTCAGATGCAGCTCAATCATGAGGCTGCAATGAAAACGGTGGGTGAGTTCAGGCAACAGCTCGGCACGCTGCTTGAGCATGCAGATTCCGGCAGGGCGGGAGTCTGCGATGAAACCAGAGAAGTCGTGTTGAGGGGTATGCCCTACATTGCGGTGTACGAAACCCGGGATGATTCCATTACGGTTGTGCGTATACTCCACGGTGCGCAGGACACCAGCACCACGTAAGACTTCTCATTATTTTCTGGCTGCTCTTTTCAGCAAGCGCATCAAGGCGCCCAATAGCGGCAGTTTTTCATACAGCTCTTCCGCAGCATCCCAATAATCGCGATGCAAATCAACCAGACCACAGCTGTTAAAGCGCAAATGCGTTGCACCGCGTATGCAGTGCTCGTCAGCTGAATCACGCTTCATCCTGAACAGAAAATTCCACGTTAAAAATGCATCATGACCCTGTGCCATCTGCAAGGTGACAACAAAGCGCGGGTTTGCAACCTGGCTGAACATATGCTCGAAGATGCGGGTGATGGGCGCAAGACCACGCACTTCGTTAAAAGGATCCTTGAAAAAGGCGTCGGCATCATATATCTGAGCAATATTTTTCAGCGACGCTGGTGTGAGTGTTTCAAAAAAATTCACTACCTGTTGCAGACTGGCTGCATGGTTTTGCGCACTGCCCGTATCGGCATTCATAAACCTGTCCCTTTGCGTATCAGCCAAAAGTATACGCGATAGGGCAACAGCCGTGCCACACGCATCCAGTTGGTAAAGCGCCGCGGAAAGTGAATATGAAACTCGCCGCGCTCAAGGCCGCGCACCAGTTCCCGCGCCGCAGTGCGGGCAGAAATCAGTGCTGGCATCCTGAAATCATTCGCCGCAGTCAACGGTGTCTCGACAAATCCAGGGTTGATCAGATAAACCGCAATGCCGCGCGGACGCAGATCCAGATACAGCGATTCGCACAAGTTAATCAGCGCCGCTTTGCTGGGGCCGTATACCAGTGCCTTGGGCAAACCCCTGAAGCCCGCGACCGATGCGACGATACCAATGCCACCGCTGCCTTGCGCCAGTAGACCCGGCAATACCGCATCGAGGCAATTGAATACACCGTGTATATTCATATCGAGCAGTTGATTGGCAACGGCCAGATCAAAGGTGTCGGCGCGCATTTCGTTATAGGTACCCGCAACCACCAGCACCAGATCTATGCTCTGCCATTGTTGCCTGATCGTATCCCGTGCGGAAAGGACGCTGGCATGGTCCACTATATCAAGCGGCACAACCAGTGCATGTTCGCGCCCCTTAGCCACGGCTTTCAGCGCATCGACACGGCGCGCAGAAAGCGCGACACGCGCGCCGTTTTCCAGCAGCAGGCGGGCTGTTTCGGCACCGATGCCGGTGGATGCGCCTATCACCCATACGCGCTTGTTGTGCCAGTCACTTATTTTGGGATTCATTATATTTATCCCGCGCTCAGGGACGTTTGGTAAACGACAGGCTCACTTCACCAAACGAAATGCCAAACTTGCTCATCGCCGCGCGGTTCAGCATCACGCGGTCATCCACCAGAAACATCCAGTCGTCGAAATTCATGTTGTATACTTTTCCGTCCACCGGCAGCGCCAGCACATATTTCCAGTTCAGTGCATTGCCCGAGGTAATGCCGATTGCCTCACCCACAACATCAGATGCTGTGCCGATATAGCGGTCGGGCGCAACTTTGCGCAGCGTCCAGATACGTTTTTGGGTAGTGCCATCGGAATAGGTGAAATCTTCATCCAGCGTGCCGACATCACCCACCCAAGTGCACTTCATCACCACGGTAAAGCGCTTGACCACCTTGCCGGAACGATCCTGAAAAATACCCCAGGCATCCAGCGTGCCATTGAAATACTGTTGCAAATCGAGCACGGGTTTTTCGCTGGCATAATGTGAAGGTTCAACTTTTGATGCGCAACTGCTGAGCAAAGCAACGGCCAGAATTGCCGCGATGATAGCTGCATAGTTCATGATATTCTCCTTGTTATTGATGTCTTAAGTTATGTAAAAATATTCAATATAATCAAATACTTACAATAATAGCAAAGACAATTCAAGTCATTGAATTTACTTATAAATCACGCAACGGCGCACGCAGCAATATTCCGGCCGCGGCGAGTTTAAGCAAACAGGGAAGCAAGGCGTAGGCCACCGACAGCGCGTCGCTGCCATTGCTGTCAATGCCAGGTACATAACCCAGCCATGACAGAAGCGGCAGGGAAATACCGGCCGCCAGCGCCAGATTGATTTTGGTAGCCCAGTTCCATGCGCCGAAATAAGCACCTTCGCGCAAACCGCTGTGACCGGCACGGCCGATGACAGCGGCCAGCAATGCCGGTGGCAAGGCGAGATCGGCACCGAGAGTCAGGCCCGACAGTATGCAAATAATGGCAAACGGCACGGCATCACCCGCCGATAGTCCATACGCCCAGATAAACGCCAGCACAGCCAGCAGCATCGCCATCAGCCAGGCGCGCGCTTCGCCGAAACGCTTCGCCAACGCTACCCATAAGGGCATAGAAGCGGCAGCGGCCACAAAATACAGCACCAGAAACAAGCCGGAGTATTGCGCCAATTGCAGTTGATCCTTGGCGAAAAATAAAAACAGCGTGGCGGGTATCGCCGCTGCAATGCCATTGACGATAAAGACGGCAAACAGCCAGCGGAATTTTGCGTTATGAAAAGGTTCAAGCAGCGACGACATGCCGATATGCACAGGCTCTGCAATCCCGGGATGGGGAGACTTCTTCAGCAATAACGCAGCGCTGACGAGTAGCGTCACAATAAAAATAACCGTCAGGCCGCTCAGGCCGATGATGCCGGAGAGCGAGGCTGCCAGGATCACACCCAGCAACCCAAAACCTTCACGCGTGGCAGAGAGGCGCGAACGTTCGGCAAGTGCCTGCGTGAGCGCGGCGCCCCAGCTTTGATAAGCAATGGTCGCAAGGCTGAAACCCGCATAAACCATGATCAGTGAAATAATGAACCAGAGCATCACCTCATCCTGGCCCATGGCGGGCGGGTGAAATAACAGTGTGAACCCTGCCACCAGCAACGGCAGCGAGATCAGAATAAAACGGCCATAGCCATGGCTATTTTTTGAGCCGTCTATCCACAGGCCGATCAGCGGATCGATAAACGCATCCAGGATGCGCGCCGCCAGCAGTGCCGTGCCTATCAGGGTAAGCGACAGGCCAAACTGTTCCGCATAAAACTGCGGCACATACACATAGATAGGCAGGGCCACCATCGCCAGCGGCAGTCCAAACAGGCCGTAGCTCAAATACGACGACGCTATGAGCTTAGTCATGTTGCGGTGCCGCACCGGCAAGCAAGGCCGCGCGCAATTTTTGCGCTGTGGTATTGGCATCGAGCCAGATCGCAAAAAATGCGCGCGCAAATTCTGCGTCACGAATATCGCCCAGCGCCTTTCCATCCACATAGAAACGCGCGCCTTCCCCGGGCAAATATATGCCGGTCAGCTGCGTGCCTTCCTCCACATCCGGAAATAGTGTTTCCATGCTGGCCTGCCAGCGGGTGCGCTGCTGTTCTGTGCCCAGGCCAAGCTTCAGCATTTCCTCGCGGCTGGCTTCGGCGATTTTTGCGCCATACAGGCTGCGCGCATAACGCAGATTCAGTGCGAATTTTTCGCCCGACGGCGAATCGCTAATATAGCCCTTTTCACCCACCCATAATTGCGCCTCATATATTTTCAGACCAAACCAGCGAAACGTTCCTTCACCGGCCAGCCTGGCATGCTGCACTTCACTTCGTATATGGGCAGGCACCGTATTGGCCAGCGCGATGTTCGAGAGCAGCGCAGCAAACGGCAGCATGCCCGCCAGCAACAGGGCGCTGGCGATGCGACGCAAGCTGCTTGCTGGTACAGTCATCTTCATATTTTTTCCAGCGTAAATTGCATCACATCAATGCTTTTGGCGCGGAAACCTGCTTCGCAGTAGGCGAGGTAAAATTCCCAGGTGCGCAGGAAGCGCTCATCAAAGCCCTGTGCTTTGACCTGCGGCAACTGCTCGTTGAAAGCCTTGCGCCATTCGTCCAGCGTGCGCGCATAGTCCAGGCCAAACTTGAATTCATTCACCACGCGCAAACCGTGTTTTTCCGCCAGCTGGCGAAATACCGAGGGGGAGGGCAGCATGCCGCCGGGAAAAATATACTGCTGGATGAAATCCGTGCCCTTGCGGTAACGCTCAAACAACTCATCGGCAATCACAATGGTCTGCACACAGGCGCGGCCCTGGGTTTTAAGATTGCGCGCCACGCACTCAAAGTAGCTTGGCCAGTAGGCCTCGCCCACCGCCTCAAACATTTCGATGGAGGCGATCGCATCAAACTGGCCATCGGTGTCGCGGTAATCCTGCAACAGCAACTCCACCCGGTCGCGCACGCCGGCCTGCGCCAGACGCTGGTGCGCATAAGCCAGCTGTTCGGTTGACAGTGTCAGACCTGTGACATGCGCGCCCGCCGAGCGCGTGGCCAGCTCGGCAAAGCCGCCCCAGCCGCAGCCGATTTCCAGCACGCGCGCAGCGGGTTTGAGCTGCAACTGATGCAATATGCGCTGGTACTTGGCGATTTGTCCCGCGTGCAAAGTGTCCGCATGGCCATTGGCAAACAGTGCACTGGAATAGGTCATCGACTGGTCCAGCCACAGTTTGTAGAATTCATTGCCGATATCGTAGTGCGCGTGGATATTTTTGCGGCTGCCGCTTCTGGAATTGCGATTGAACAAATGCTTCACGCGATACAGCAGGCTGCCCCACCAGCTGCCATAAATAGCCGTCTCCACCGCCTGGCGGTTGCGCACCAGAATTTCAATCAGGCCGGGCAGGTTGTCGCTGTTCCAGTGGCCGTCGATAAAAGCTTCGGCAAAACCAATGTCGCCGGATTTTAATGACGCACTGAAAATTTCCCAGTTTTTCAGGGTCAGCGTAACCGGGTGTGAATTGTCGCCAAAGTGCGCGCTGTTGCCGTCCGGAAACTCAATGCGCAATGCGCCATATTCCAGCTTGCGCAACATCTGCAGGATAAATTTAACTTGCGCGGGGTAAGCGCGAAATGATTCTGTCTCAGCCTTCAAGCCTAGTTTAATCTGGTCAGGATGCATCAAAGATGGCGGCATCAATTTGGTATTCATCGGCTGATCTCCTGTGAAGGTGGAAGGGGTTTGCTGAAAAATGGCACTCGCTTAAGCCATAGCCTGAGCGCCTGCCAGTGAATTCTTGCCATGACGCCAAAGGTCATCAGCGGATACAGAAAAAACGCTTTGGCGACCACGGCATTTGAAAGCACCTGCGCCGAGCCGGCGATGCTGGTCAGCAACAGCAGGCCGTTGTCATCGTCATAATCAATGCGCGCAATCGTTCGTTCTTCCTGTTTGCTTCCGATTGTTTGCTGGCTGCGCAAAAAGCGGAAATGATATTTTCCTTCCACTGCGCAAAAGGGTGACACATGAAATATTTTGCGTGCCGTCACTTCGGCGCTCTCGGCCAATACGCTGCCTGTATCCAGCAAATAGCTATGGCGCTCGCCAAAGGTGTTGCTGACTTCCGCCAGCACCGCGCGCAACTGACCCTGTTTGTTATGGCAAAACCAGAACGACACGGGATTGAAGACATAGCCCAGCACGCGAGGAAAAGTTTGCAGCCAGATCTCGCCATCGGCATCGCTGACACCTTCACTTTGCAACAGGGCATCGATCCAGTCTGTCAGAGGTTGCCTGCCATCGCCATGATCCCTGTCATAAAACGACAGCAAATTAAAACGGTTATGTGAAAACAGCGCGAGCCTGATGGGCGCTTGCTGCATTGCGCGCAGCGGCAAGCGGATGAAATACACACCATAAATAAAGGCATGCAGGGCAGGGCGCAAGCGTTTGTGATAAACCTTGCCCAAACAAAGCTGCGGCGAATTAAAGAGGCTGTTCATGAGGCGCACTTTCAGGCGGCTTCGCGCTTCAGCGGCGCGTAAGCGATGGTCTTGCCTATGGCTCGCGCAACATTCAGGCCGGAAGTCAGGCCATCCTCATGAAAACCATAGCCCGTCCACGCACCGGCAAACCAGGTGTTGCGCTGGCCCTGTATCGTCGCCAACTTGCGCTGTGCGGCAACCGCGGCTTCATCAAACACCGGGTGCTCATATTCAAAAGTGTCGATCACGCATTCCGCTGCGACAGGGCGCAAAGGATTAAGCGACACAATCACCGGCTGCCTGAACGGCAAAGGCTGTAATTGATTGATCAGATAATGCACGCACACGCTGGGCTTGTTTCCCTGTTCGCTTTCATAATTCCACGCCGACCAGGTATTTTTGTTTGCAGGCAGACAGCTGCTATCGGTATGCAGCACGGCATGGTTGGGCTGATACTTGATGGCCGACAGCACTGCGGTCTCGGCTGGAGTTGCATCGCTCAGCAGGCGCAAGGTCTGGTCGCTATGGCTGGCCATCACGACATGGTCAAACAGATGCGCGCCATTGTTAGTCTCGATTTTGACTTTGCTAAAATTGCCCTGGGAAATACGTGTGACCGCTTTAACCGGCGTATTCAAATATTTTTGCGGAATCTGCGCCAGCATTTTGTCGGCATAGTGGCGTGCGCCGCCTTTTACCGTGTACCACTGCGGCCTGTCACTTACCTGCAGCAAACCATGATTGTGGCAAAAACGTACAAAGGAAGAGACGGGAAAGTCCAGCATCTGCTCGGTTGGGCAAGACCAGATACATCCCGCCATCGGCAGCAAATACCAATTGCGGAATTCACTGCTGTAATGCTCCCGCTGCAGATAGCTGCCCAGCGACGCTTGCATCCCCATCTGTTGGGATGCCAAAGCCATACGGGTGGCCTCGCGATTGAAGCGCAGAATATCGCGCAACATGCGATAAAAACCCGGGCTCAGCAAATTGCGGCGCTGCGCAAACACCGCATCCAGATCGCCCCCCGCCCATTCCAGCGTACGCTGGGCCAGCGGCAGCTTCACCGAAAATGACATATCGGTCGCCACCGTTTCCACCTCCAGCTCGGCAAACAGCCTGACCAGATTGGGGTAGGTTTTATGGTTAAACACCAGAAAACCGGTATCCACACCGTAACTTATGCCATCCAGCGTGACATCCACCGTATGCGTATGCCCGCCAAAATAGTCATTGGCTTCAAACAGCGTGACATCGTAACCATCCTGCGCCAGTTGATAAGCGCAAGACAAACCTGAAATTCCTGAACCTGTCACGGCGATCTTCATATTGATTACTCCTTAAATTTTGCTGCGGTTTTTTGTCCTGTTGTTGCAAATCATGGTCCATCAAAATCAATATGTCAATAGTTTGTCCTAGACAAAGTGTAAAAATAGGCGTTTAATATCACAAAATGCTAGCGGAATTAAGCGCGGAAAATGTAGAATGCGACAGGTTTAATGAAATTAAGCATCTATTTATAAGGCATAAATAATCAATTATGGCAATTTCAATAAGCATAAGTGCGGCTGAACGAGATACAGGACTGTCCAAGGATGCCTTGCGTGTATGGGAGCGACGTTATGGTTTCCCTGCACCCATGCGGGATAGTCTGGGCGAGCGCGCTTATTCTCTTGAGCAGGTAGAAAAATTGCGCGTGTTAAAACGCCTGCTGGATCAGGGGCATCGCCCAGGCAAAATAATCCATTACAGCGTTCAGGAGTTACAGCAGCTTGCCCAGGAATCGGTGCCGGCGATAAAAATGGCAGCAGAAAGCGGGGCAGAGAACGCCGAGCTGCAAGGTTTTGTAGATTTATGCAAAGCCCACCAGGCCGAAACACTGCGCCACAACCTGGCGCAATCCTTGTCGCGCATGGGACTTGAACGTTTCATTGTTGAACTTATGGCACCGTTGAATCAGCTGGTGGGCGAAGCCTGGGCCAATGGCACGCTACAGATTTTTGAAGAACATCTCTACACCGAATCCGTGCAGGCTGTGTTGCGCACTGCCATCTCAATGCTGCAGCGCCCGCACGCTGCCGAGTCAATCAGGCCGCGCATATTGTTAACCACCCTGCCGCAAGAGCAGCATGGGCTGGGCCTGTTAATGGCCGAGGCGATATTTGTACTGGAAGGTGCAAATTGCATTTCGCTGGGCGTGCAAACACCCATTATGGAAATCGTCAATGCCGCCAATGCGCAACGTGCAGATATCGTGGCGCTGTCCTTTTCCCAGGCGATGAACCCGCGCCAGGTACTGCAAGGGCTGGAAGATTTACGCAAAAAATTACCGGTAACAACAGAAATCTGGGCAGGCGGCCATAGCCCGGTTCTCGCGCGCAGACCGCCGCAATCAGTCTATGTGCTGCCCAATCTGGCTGATATACATACCCGGCTCAGTGAATGGCATGCCCGAGATCAGAAATAGCTAGCCAGCACAAAGTGTCTGAAACGGCCCCAATAAGCTGTTTTTGTTGCATGTAAAGTTGGAGCGCCGACGCCCCCGTCGGCTGGAATATACAAAGCCGACGGGGACGTCGGCGCTCCAGCCTAAATATTGAAACTTAAACAGTCAGGAGAATATATGTCACCAAACAATTGCGCTTTACTCGTCGTTGCCCACGGCAGCCGGCGCGCCGCCTCCAATGATGAAGTGAGGCAACTTGCAGAAGTGATGGCAGCCAAAGCCGGCGCGCGCTTTACCATGGTTGTCCCTGCATTTCTTGAGCTCGCCACCCCGTCCATTCCCGATGGCATCGAGCACTGCATTCAGGCGGGTGTGAGCGAAGTCGTGGTGCTGCCATATTTTCTGTCTGCGGGCCGCCATGTGGCAGAAGACATACCCGCCGAAGTAGACATCAAACGCCTGCAATATCCCCACATTCCCATTTCCATCGCCGCTTATCTAGGCTCGGACGAGGGCGTGGCAGACTTGATGCTCGGCCTGGTTTGATATATATAACTATTTGATTTTAATTGATATTATTTTAAATACTGGAGTAAAAAATGATCACCACCACCCTACGTTTCACCGGCAACTCGGCACAAGGTGCAGAAATCTACCGTAGCTACTACCTGCTTGCCGATGACATTGGCAACGGTGGCGGCAAATCCTCCGTCATCCCGATGTCCGCCCAGGCCGTTATGCCGGGTGCAGATCACTACAGCGTAAAAAGCGGCGGCGCAAAGGCCGCCCTCGATCTGGTGATTAAAGTGCTGGCCGAGTTGCCGGGCAATCAGGGCTTGAGCATCGACATTAACCTTGCACCAACTTGAATCAGCCACAAGTAGCAGGGAAGGTTGCTCAGTTCCTGCAACGTATTCAATCTTGATCTCCTGCATTCGTACCCGACGCTGATTCATTTCCGGATGATCAAAACAAAAATGCCCAACCTTGCGGCTGGGCATTTTTGTTTATTGGTGGAGGCGGCGGGAATTTGCCATCCTCGCCAGCCAATGCGCCTGCATGCGCATTGTCGTTCACAGGCTCGCAGCAGTGCTGCTCGAATTCCCTGTTCACCCCGCATCCGTGCCGGACGCGGATTCATTTCCCGATGCTCAAATCAAAATAAAAAAGCCCACCAAAAAACGGTGAGCTTTTCTATTTTGTTGGTGGAGGCGGCGGGAATTGAACCCGCGTCCGCAAGCACTCTACAGGCAGTTCTACATACTTAGTCTAGTTATTTAATTTTATCTGGCAGACGCCAACCGACAGGCTGCTGACAGACGAGTTACCTTAGTTTTAGGACTGTACAAAGTAACCCTGCACAGCACGATTCCATGTAAATGACCTCACTCATCGCGACCTTGCGGTCTTGAGCCCCTCCATGGACAGCAGGGTGTGAGGTCTAGCAGACTAAGCTGCTAAAGAGTACTTTTCGTCGTTTGCGACTATTGGTTTTCCAGCTGATTTACGAGGTTGCGGGTCCTCGGTATGCCCTACACTGCTTTGCAACCCACGTCGAAGCCAGGTCGCCCCCGGTTTCGTTTCGGTCTGCTACTTTTCGTAGCTTCGGTTCCGGCAAGGACTTCATGTTATGCCTGAATCAAAACGTAGCGAATTGTAGCGTATTAGTGGGGCGGCTGTCGAAATAGTTCCGAGACAACCGCATGGTTCACACAAGAAACAGGGAAGGGCAGGCAAATACTAATTTCTGACGCCATCCGGTTTCCAGCCATTGTAGATTCTGCTTGGTAGATTCTGCTTGCCCAGTTTTGTTCAAACGCCTGTGTATGCATTTTCATTTTGTTCCTGCATTTCAGTACACGGATCGCAGTTGGGGAGCGCTGCAATCGGTGAGCAAATGCAAATTCATGTTCCAGGCGACACGTTCGGCGTCTTTGACTACTTTCCAGGCCTTTGCATTTTTATCGGTAAAATATTGGTCTATGGGTGCACGTATTTCTGAATACCTCGCTTGAAGAACATCCGGTCTAGCCAAGGCGGTGTTGATTCCGAAAAAGCCAATTATCAATAAGGTGAAGAGTGTGATTGTTTTCAAGATTGCTCCTGTATTCAAATTGAACTGAGGTGATTGACCCAAGAATCCTGGTTGATTAACTTTCTTCCTTTATTTGACATAATATACATTATACGAAGTACGAAATATTATGCAGGATTCGGGTTTATCCGACTTTCTGTATCAATATTCATTAGATTCAATATATTACAACAGACTGTTGATGCCCCCAGATGATGCCCCCAGACCTCAACAAATTACACCTCGCTGACTTCGCCAGCCTCAAACAGCATCTGGGTTTGCTGCCGAATCTGGTCGCGCTGCGCCTGCCATAACTTGCGTAAGGCATCGGGATGCAGATCGCGCTCATCCGCTTCGGAAATAAAATCGACCTCACCATTGCCGTCGGCTTCGGTTCGGGTGACGCACCATTCCTTGGTGAATTCGCTCTTTATTGCACCCGCATGCTTGGTTGGCATCGCGCAGATCAACTGCATGCCGAGGCTGTCGCGGATAAATTTGATAACGTCATGGGCGCGGCGTTCGTCCATTTTGGCGAAGGATTCGTCGTTTACCAGCAGCTTCAGGTTGATGCCCTTGTCGAAATGCTTGAGCCGGTTGGTCACAACTGCCGCACGGATGATATACGCAGGCGTTTCCAGCTGGCCGCCAGAGCCGGTGCCCCATTCGGACAAGGGCACGCGGGAGCCGATATCGGACTCTTTCCAGATTTCATAGCGGCGATAATTGCGGTAATCAGCCACGCGCTGCAGTTCTTTCAGGGCTTTGTCCTGGTCGTTGGAAAGCAGCAAACCGACCAGCTGGTCGCGTACCGCCAGATTGGCCGGGCTTAAATCGGTGGTGCCGAACAGGTCGCCGCCCGACTCCTGCGCCTCGGAAAGATCATAGGCGGCGCTGAAAAAGTCATAATAAGCCTTGAATTCGGGCACCCATTCAGACCAGTCGATGCTGAACTTGTCGGTGCCGAATTTCAGCCGCTCCAGTTCGGTATTCAATGTTTTCAGGGTGCGCACGCCGATATCCACGGTATTGCGGATCTCGTAGCAGAACTGTTTGGTGAATACATCGCGGAAAGAAATCTCCGAGGTGCGCAGTTGATCCAGGTTTTTGACCAGGCCAATCTCGCGTTGCACAGCCAGCTGCTCGCGCACTTTGCCAGCCAGTTGTACCAGAGCGCCATAAACCGGCGCGAAATCGTCGCTCCGGTGATCCAGACTGTGGCCCAGATTAAGCTGCTCGTCCGCTCTGGCATGGCGGTTGTAATCCGCAATGGCTTCCCTGACATCGCTGTTGGACTCGGTCGCCAACAGTATTTGCTGCTGCATGCGGCTTTGCGCCTGCTGCGGACTTGTTTCATTTAATTCAATTAAATCAATAACATATGATTTAAGCGCAGTAAGGGACAAGCCTTCGTTCAGCACGCACAGGTGCTTGAGCCGGGAAACATCACCCTCCACTTGCCTGCGTTTTAATTCCAGGCCGGAATCGATACGCATCAGCGCCTGTTCCAGCAGGGTCAGTTTGCCATCGTAGCTGCCGATGCGCTGGCTGGCCTGCTGCACGGTTTTATCCATGCCCTCGATCTGCATCTGCAGCGACAGTTTTTCTTCTTCCAGCTTGGTCACTTCGTCCAGATTCAGGCGCGACAGGTCGGCATAGGCAGACTCAATTTCGCGCGCGGCGCGATCCAGATCGCTCAAATTGCCAAAGTCCGGTAGCTTTACAGCCCCGGCCAGCGCCAGCAAACCTTTAAGCAGGGTCTGCTGGGTTTGCAGTTCCTGCAGCTGGGTTTCGGCCACGGCATGGTCTGATGCAATTCTTTCAAACGCATGATTTTGTGAGGCTTTTCCGAATACCAGCGCCGACACATTGCCGCTGAACATGGTGCGCGAGCCGGAACCCTTGCCGTCTTTCATCACACCGCGCGGGGTTTTGCTGAGCTGTGCGGCGCTGTCGACCTTGACCACGCTGCCATACAAATCAACAAGATAGGCCATTGCCACCGGATGCTCGGTTTTCAGTTCGTGGATGATGGAATCGGAGGGCACGCGTTCTGGCTTGGCATTTTTCAGGCAGAGCTTGCCCTGCACCACGCTGGCACGCAGGTGGCGGGTTTTCACAAACTCGATGGCTTTGGCTTCCCATTTTTCATCCACCACAAAGTTAAAACGGGCCGCGCCCATATAACCCTCGATGGCCGCCTGCCAGTCCGGATGCAGCGGCTCGATGAGATCGCACAGCACCTGGGCATTGGCTTCAGGTAATTGAGTCTTAAAGGCTTTTAGCGCCACGCTGATGTCGCGCGGATAGTCGGCACCGCCGGCGGCGAGGTTGGATTTGCGCTCGGCCAGCTCCTTTTCGCGGCTGTGGGTCGATTCAATTTCCTGCCTGACCTTCTCGATTTGGCCGTGCACGGCGGCGACAAAGCTGTCCTGGGTGCCGGCAATGATGTCATGCAGCTCGCCCAGCTTGTCATCCAGACTGTTCAATTCCTGCAGCAGGCTCAGGGCGGCATGCGGAAATTCGTCCGAATTGATATCCAGTTTTTCATACTTCTTCTGCAATAGCGTGAAGGGGGCCTGGGTGGAGCGCGCGAGGGCCTCGGCCACTTCGTAACCGGCCTCGCTCAGGATGCGGTGGGTCAGGGGAAACTGCATGCCGGTGATGGTTCTGGCCGTGGTTTGCAGTTTATCGGCTGCGCCCAGTGATTCGACCAGTGAGCCGATAGCATTTTTAGCTGCCAGACGTGCGGCATGAAGACGTTCATCGATGCGCTGTTTCTGGTCGGCCGCCGGAATGCCGCTAAGGCGCGCGGCAATTTGTACCAGACTTGCGCTACGGGCTTTTTTATCCAGCTGCAGGCCGTCGATCAGCGCGGTTTCATCCGCTATTTTTCGCTTCAGTTCCTGAATGGTTTGTTTGTCTGCGCTCAACTGGCTTTCGTCTTCCTGCAGGCTGAGTTTGGACGCAAGTAACTGATATTGTGCGGATAACTCAAAGGCACTGGTTACCTTATCGGCCGCAGTACTGATTTTTTCCAGCCTTGCGACGTTATCCTTGAGGCGTTCGCCCTCAACTCTCAGGTTATGCACCTGGCGCATCAGGTCGCTGATTTGCGAGATACGCTGCAGTAATTGCTGGGGGTCATGTTCCAGAATCTGTGTTTTGACCAGTTCATCCACGCTGCCGATGGGCTTGTGCACGATGGACTGGCTCCAGGCCTTGGCCGCCAGCTCGGCTTCGATAAAGGAAACCGACTTTTGCCCGCGAAAACGGCCATAGAGCTGGCACAGATATTCACGTTTGGCATCGCGGAAGCTGGTGACATTGCGATATTTTGCCTTGAGATGGCTCTCGATTTTCTCCACCGCTATCACTTCAAGGTTGTCATCCACGGTGCGTTCCATCAAATCGCCCAGCTGCAGGCTGACGCCATCGATGATCAGCAACACCAGTTTTTCCGGCACAGCCTGCCTGCGACCGCCGGAACCATCGACTCTGGCGGCGGCGGCGATCAAGGCGGTAAATTCCTCGCCCTCCTCCTCGCCTTCGCTGGGCTTGAATACGGCAGCGATATAGCCGTGCGCACCGTCCGGCCGCGCAAACAGGTTGTCTTCCGCGCCGGTGATATACGACCAAAGTGTGCGTTTGGATTTGCTGCTGCGGGAATTCTGCGTGACTTCGTCCTGCCCGGGGTTGTAGTTGAAGATGTTCTGGTAGGCTGCTGTCATCACGGTTTGCAGGGCGTCGAGCATGGTCGACTTGCCCGAGCCGGTCGAGCCGGTCAGCAGCGTCATATTGCCCATGGGGTATTCATCGGAGCGCAGCGCGCCCCAGTTCACCAGGATTAGTTTTTCCAGCTTCACTGAGCTACCTCTTCTCTTTCTTCTGCACCATCGCCCTGCTCTTCTTTAATACCTTCCACTTCCAGCGCTGCCGCCAGGGCATCTTCGCTGATAATGCCGAGGATGGTCGGGCGTATCGCGATATAGGCATCTTCATCCTCAAACGAGAAATTGGCGCCGATATGGATCAGGCGATGGCGCTTTAACTCTTTGATTAAACGTTCTCTTTCCCCAGCCAGTTCGGGCAGCAGTCGCTTTAACTGGGTTTGCTGGGTGGCGGCCAGCTCTTCAAAGCGGATCAGCACTTCGCCGCTATCGGTCAGCCTCCCGCCTCCCTCGGCCAAGCCTTGCTGGAACAGGAAGCGCAGGGTTAGCGCGGCGGCGACAAAATCAGCAGACAGCTTGCTGCGCAGCGAAGGCTGGGCATCAAACTCGTCATCGGCCAAACCCGGGATCTGTGCGCCGGGCGCATACAGGCGGAAAAATTCATTTTTTAAATCATGCACTAAGCGAAATCCAGCGAGCGCAAAGTAATCCGCCAGCAGCGCTTCAATACGGCGTGCATCGTCGTAATAGCGCTGTTCCACACCGTCTTCCTCGCGCACGATAATGCCCCAGGCAAACAGGCGGCTGGTGATTTCCTTAAAACGCTCGAGCTTGAGGTTTTGTCGTTCAAGCTGGTCTTCTATGGTATTGGTCAAGTTCATGGCGTATTAGTCAGACCCTTGGTTTGCTTCGATTTGATAATCACTACCGGTGTAATACTCGGTCACCAGCTTGTTGGGTAATTTTCTGGCCTTGAGCGTGTCGTCGCGGGAACCTCTAACCGCTTCAACGGCTTGCATCGCCTGCAGCACATCGCGAGCGGTTTTTATCGGCAGGCTGGAAAGCAAAAATGGCCGCCCGCGTAGTTTCAGTTCACTGTGCAGCGCGACCACCACATCTTCGTTGGACAGCGCAAAACCCGACGCTTCGGCGCGCTGCAGCGCTGCGGCCAGACGTGCGTCGCGGCTGACTTTGGGCTGGGCGGTCACAGTCAGGGCCTTGCGGCGTTGCGAGGCCGTGCGCAGCTTGAAGCTTGCCGGGTCGAGCAGGCGGATTTCCGAGCCCGAGAGGGCTGTACCAATTTTCTCAAGCAGTTGATTTTGTTCAATATTTTCAAGTTTAGCTACCTGGCTTATGGCACGGCTATAGGCATGGCGGGTTTGCCCGCCACGCAACATCATGGCCTGCTGCACGATATTGGTAGCCTGGCGCATATAGGTATTCATAGCCTTGATCAGCTCGGGCTGTTTGGTGTTACAGGCCGCTTCGACCATTTCTTCGATGCGGTCCAGCATCCAGTCGTAGCTTGAATTGCCGCTGCGCTCCTGCACCGCCCAACGCGCAACTTCGTTTAACTGCAGATCCAGCGCCTTTGCCTTGTCTTCGGCTACGCTTCTAAGCTTGCCCAGCGTTTCGCGGATTGCCTGGCGATGGCGATCGACGCTGTCTGCGGTCAGCTGTTTTTTGAATTCCTTTTCAAAGCGGTCGAGGAAATCCATAAACTCGTCCCACGGTGTCTGCGATGCTTCCACCATCAAGTGACGAACTAATTCCTGAAAATAATCAACACCTTCTGACAGATCGCTAATAACTTTTTCAGCATAATCATAGGCATCGACCAGGTCATAGGCATCGTTATTGCGCAACGAAGCCTCCAGCGAATTGCGGCAGCTGCGCACATTGCGCTGACGGCTGCGGCTGCGCGGACGCTCCAGCACCCACAATGCCTCGGCGAATAATTTACCCGCACGCGAAAAACGATAGGCGGTGACCAGCCCTGCCCGGTCGCCAAACATTTCCAGCCAGCCATCGCGCAACAGGCTGCGGAATATGGCATTGCTCAGCTCCAGCACATCGCCCGACTCGATTGCCGCAAGCTCATCGTCCGCTGCTACCACTTCTGCACTGACCAGACTGGACAGGCTTTGCACTATCGGCAGCAGAATGTCGCGCAAGTCATCGCGCGTCAGATTATGCGAGTAATCGGCACCTGCGCCGTGCAAGCGTTCAAACAAGGAACGCAGGCAGGCGACGACCAGCTCGCGGCGCTTGCCGTTAAGGGGTCTGAAGAAGTTTTGGCGCTCGGCTTCGTAAAACACGTATCTATTTGTTTATATTGAATAATTTGTAAAAGTTGACTGAGGTGGCGAGGCCCACCTCCTCGACTGAAATCCCGCGCAATTTGGCAATCTCCTCGGCCACATGCTTCACATAGCCCGGCTGATTGAGCTTGCCGCGAAACGGCACGGGCGCCAGATAGGGCGAATCGGTCTCGATCAGCATGCGCTCGAGCGGAATACGCGTCGCTACTTCCTTGAGTTCCAGCGCTTTTTTGAATGTCACGATACCGGAGAAAGAAATGTAGAAGTTCATTTCTATCGCCGCCAGCGCAACTTCCAGGCTTTCGGTAAAGCAGTGCATGACGCCGCCAATTTTATCGGCGCCCTCTTCCTGCATCAGGCGCAAGGTATCGGCCGAGGCCGAACGGGTATGAATAATCAAAGGCTTGCCTGATTCAACGGCGGCGCGTATATGGGTGCGGAAACGCGTGCGCTGCCATTCCAGATCGCCGGTCAGGCGGAAGTAATCCAGACCGGTTTCGCCTATCGCGATGACTTTGGGGTGCCTGGCCAGACGCACCAGTTCTTCCTGGGTGGGTTCCGTTTCCAGTTCGTAATCCGGATGCACGCCTACCGAGGCGTAGATGTTGTCATGCTGTTCTGCCAGCGCCAGAATCTGTGGAAATTTTTCCAGATCCACCGACACGCACAGAGCGTCGCTCACCTGGTTGGTGCGCATCGTGGCCAACACTTCGTCAATATTATCAGCCAGCTCGGGAAAGTTAATATGGCAATGCGAGTCTATAAACATGGGCTTATGCTTTACTGGTGGTTAATAGCAGCTGTTGATAGGCCAGCAAGATGGACTCAAACAGCAGCTTGGGATTCAGCGGGTGGAAGGCTACACCCTTGGCGACCTGCAATTCCTTGATGAAGCGCAGCAAGGACTGCTGCGACAGATTTTTTGATAAATTCCCTATTAAATCAGTTTGTTCCGGATTGTATCTGATCGCGCCCGCCATTTTGTAGCTGGCCAGGTCATAACACCATTGCTGCAAAAACTGGATTACCTGCACGGGTGCGACCTTCTGCAACTGCTCTGCCAACGCAAGGGCGTCAAACTTTGCAGACTGCTTTACGGCGGCCAGCATCAGCTTGTGCTCTTCGGTGCCGGCGCCCTCGCCTGCACTCAGCAAGGCAGATAAAGGTGCAAAACCGGTTTGTGCCAGTGCGCTTTCGGGATCGGCCACGCCCTGCTGCTTAAGCCAGGATGCGCCTTCTGTGCGTGTCGGCATGGGCACGGCAAAGCTCAGGCTGCGGCTCAAAATGGTCGGCAAAAGCTGCTGCGGCTTGTGCGTAACTAATATAAACAACAGCTTGTCGGTCGGCTCCTCCAGCGTTTTGAGCAGCGCATTAGCCGAATTGCTGTTCATCGCTTCTGCCGGGTGGACCAACACCACGCGATAACCGCCGCTGTGGGCCGACAAATTGACGAAGCTGGATAAGGCGCGAATCTGATCGACCGAAATCTCGCGTGAGGCTTTTTTACTGCCCTCTTTTTCGGGGGTGTCGTCGGCAGCTGACAGTGCATCCGGCTGGATCAGGCGAAAGTCGGGATTGGATTCCTGTGTAAACCAGTGACAGGAAGGACAGCTCTGACAAGCCATGCCGGAAGCTTGCGGTGTTTCACACAGGATGGACTGGGCAAAGTTCAGCGCCAAATCCAGCTTGCCTATGCCTTCGGCTCCCTTCAGCAGCAAGGCATTGGGCAAGCGTGCACGCAGACCCTGCAGGCGCTGCCACACTTCATTTTGCCATGGATAAAGTTCATTCATATCAAACAGATGTGACAATTTTCTCCAAGCTGGCCTTAACTTCACCCGGCGACTTTTCCGCATGAATAATGGCAAAACGTGCCGGATTTTTTTGCGCACGCGCTAGATAGGCATTGCGCACCTTGTTAAAAAAATCACTTTTTTCCTGCTCAAATTTATCCAGCGCAACATTGGTCAAGGCCACATTCTTGGTGAGTCTCTCGCGAGCCACTTCGACCGGAATATCAAACAGCAAAGTCAGATCGGGCTGTAAATCTTCCTGCACCCAGCGCTCCAGTTGTTCCAGTTTTTCCACCACAACGCCCCTGCCACCTCCCTGATAGGCAAAGCTGGCATCGGTGAAGCGGTCTGAAATAACCCAGGTTCCGCGTTCCAGCGCCGGTTTGATCACCTGCGCGAGATGTTCGCGCCGTGCGGCGAACATCAGCAGGGCTTCGGTTTCGGCATGCATGGGTTCATGCAGCAGGATTTCCCGCAATTTTTCGCCCAAGGGTGTACCGCCAGGCTCGCGCGTCACCAGCAAATCGATGCCGCGCGCGCGCAAGGTATCGGCAAACCAGTTCAGATGAGTGCTTTTGCCCGCGCCGTCCACGCCTTCAAAGGTGATAAATTTGGCCATCTTTATTTTTGATTCAACTGGAAACGCTGAACAGCCTGATTATGATCTGGCAAGCTGCTGGAGAATTGCGAAGTTCCGTCTCCTCGTGATACAAAATATAGCGCGGAGCTAGTTGCCGGATGCAGAGCAGCATAAAGCGAATCTTTCCCCGGCAAGGCAATGGGGGTTGGCGTTAAACCATATCTTGTGTAGGTGTTGTATGCAGTGTCGCTTAACAAATCACGCTTGCGGATATTGCCATCATATTTGTCACCAATGCCGTAGATCACGGTGGGATCTGTCTGCAGTCGCATGCCTTTGCGCAGCCGATTGATAAATACTGACGCAATCATCGTGCGGTCTATTGCCTTGCCTGTCTCTTTTTCAATAATTGAGGCCAGAATCAACGCCTGATAAGGGGTATCCAGCGGTAAATCCTTGTCTCTAGTCTCCCAATGTTCCTGTAAATGCCGTTGCATGGTCAAATATGCGCGTTTCATTAATGCCAAATCACTGGAGCCGGCAGGAAAATTGTATGTATCGGGGAAAAATAGTCCTTCAGGGTGTTTTTCAGTAGCACCTATTTTTTGAAGGATCTCGGCATCCGTCAGCAGTAAAGTGTCATGGCTTAGTTTTGGCGATGCGTTTAGGGCTGCGCGGAACTGTTTATAAGTCCAGCCTTCAATAATCGTCAAATCACCCTGGGCAACGCGGCCTTTGCTGATAATCTCCAGCAGATCATACATTGAGACAGGTTTGCTTAATTGATAATTGCCATATTTGATTTGACCCGCCAGCTTCATACTGCGGCCAAGCAGTACAAAAACTTGCGTATCATCAAGGATGCCTGCTTTTTTCAGTTGATTTGCCGCACCGGTAAGGCTGGTGCCCGGTTGCAGTGAAAAATCAACCGGGAACTCTGCAATAGCAAGGGGACGGGTCACGTAATAAACGGTCGCACCCAGCAGCATGACTGCCAGTAATATTATCGATCCTGATAAGCGCTTAATTAGACCCATTGTTCAACCACTCTTGAATTTGAAGGGAAACTGGAAAATGCTGGCTGCTGAAGCGGTGAAGATCGCGAACAGGCCATAGACCGATCACACTGTTTACCAAAAATATCTCATCAGCTGCCAGCAGATCATCCAGCGTTAATTCTGTTACTTTGCATATTATGCGTTGCTGACGGGCATAGTTTATCACCCGTTCACGCTGTAAACCCGCCACTCCGCATTTCGACAAATCCGGGGTAAACAATTTACCATCCCGCACCAGAAACAGGTTGCTGCGCGTACCTTCAATGACATACCCATCCTGATCCAGCAATATGCCTTCAGCTATATCGGGGTTATTCCATTCTGCCGCCGCCAAAACATTTTCAAGTCTATTCAAATGCTTAATACCAGCAAGTCTGGGTTGATGACCCATACGCAGTTTGCAGAGATATACTTTGATACCCTGAGCGGCATAAGAGTCTGGATAATCAGGAATGCCGGAGGTACTGATAATTCGGGTAACTTGAGGATTGGCCGCAGGCGCATAACCTCTGCTAGCCGGGCCGCGCGTAATCATAATCTTCGCTATCGCATCAGGATCAGACAGGGCCAGTTGCCCGAGTTCAGCGCCAAGCAATTGAATTGACGGGCAAATAATTCCAATCGCAGCACAATCATGCTGAAGTTTGTTGTAATGTTGAGGCCAGTGCAGTAGTTTGCCGTGACGAATCAGCAAGGTGCGAAACACACCGTCGCCATAAAGCAGGCCACGGTCATTTGCATAAATTGAGTCACCCGGTAAGCCGTTGATTATCATGGCACACCTGGACGAAAAAGATGAATTAAACCTTGCGGAACACCAAGGTACCGTTGGTGCCACCGAAGCCGAAATTATTGTTTACAGCGATATCAATCTTCATGTTACGCGCTGTATTGGCGCAGTAATCAAGGTCGCATTCGGGATCTTGCTCAATAATATTGATTGTTGGTGGCGCAATCTGGTTATGCACTGCCAGTGCGCAGAACAGGGACTCAATACCACCTGCACCACCCAGCAGGTGACCCGTCATGGATTTGGTCGAACTGACCACCATCTTTTTGGCGTGGTCACCCATCGCGAGCTTGAGTGCTTCGGTTTCATTCTTGTCGCCCAGTGGCGTAGAGGTGCCATGCGCATTCACATAATCGACCTGGTCAGGATTCAGGCCAGCATTCTTTAATGCATTCAACATACTGCGCTTGGGACCATCAGTGCTAGGCGCGGTCATATGATAGGCATCACCGCTCATACCGTAGCCTGCCAACTCAGCGTAAATTTTCGCGCCACGAGCTTTGGCATGTTCGTACTCTTCCAGCACCAGCACTCCAGCGCCTTCGCCCATGATAAAGCCATCACGATCCTTGTCCCACGGGCGACTAGCCGTTGCCGGGTCATCATTGCGGGTAGACAGTGCCTTTGCTGATGAAAATCCACCAATTGCCAGCGGTGAAATGGTGGCTTCTGAGCCACCGCATACCATCACATCAGCATCTCCATACTCAATAATGCGAGCAGATTCGCCTATGCAATGTGTGCCCGTGGTACAGGCGGATACCATCGCCAGATTCGGGCCTTTTAATCCAAACATAATGGATAAATTGCCGGAAATCATGTTGATAATGGAACCGGGAATAAAAAATGGTGAGATTTTACGTGGGCCACCGCCCAGAAAATCATTGTGAGTATCCTCGATCATCGGCAAACCGCCAATACCGGAACCGATATTGACCCCGATACGTTCGGCGTTCTGCTCATTAACCTCGATACCGGAGTCTTTGAACGCTTCCATTCCGGCCACCAGGCCAAAGTGAATAAATCTGTCCATGCGACGCGCATCTTTGGCGGGCAAATATTGTGTGACGTCAAAGTCTTTAACTTCACCTGCAATCTGACAGGCAAACAGGCTCGGGTCAAAATGCGAAATTCGCCCGATGCCGGATTTGCCATTTACAATATTCTGCCATGCCTGGGTTACACCAATGCCAACAGGCGATACGATACCCAAGCCAGTAATTACAACTCTACGTTTAGCCAAACTTAACTCCGCTTACGAGGAAAACACAAAAAAGAAAACTAGAAATCAAAGATGCCTCTAAAAACTCAAAGTTCTAAACGAAGTTTGGATTTTAGAGGCATCTGAAAAACGAATCAATTACTTGGGATGCGCGTTTACATAGTCAATCGCTTGCTGAACGGATGTGATTTTCTCTGCATCTTCATCAGGGATTTCGCAGCCGAATTCTTCTTCCAGCGCCATAACCAGTTCAACTGTATCCAGTGAATCTGCGCCCAAATCGTTTACAAAAGACGATTCATTTTTAACTTCTGCTTCGTTTACGCCCAATTGCTCGGCTACGATTTTCTTAACGCGCTGTTCTATATCTGACATCTTTATTCTCCCTACTCTTAGTTAAAGTTCCAAAACTTGTCTATTCTACCAAACTTGTACCAAATTCCAAAATGGTACGAGTTTCAGTGAGGTCCTTTATTCCATGTGCATGCCGCCGTTTACATGCAATGTCGCACCTGTAATATATCCCGCACCTGCGCCGGCCAGAAACGCTACCGTTGCCGCAATATCCGAAACCTGTCCCAAACGTTTCAATGGCACCTGTTCAACCAGTTTGTCGCGCTGCTCCTGTGACAACTCTTCTGTCATATCAGTGGCTATAAATCCCGGTGCAACGCAATTAACAGTGATGTTGCGGCTACCTACCTCGCGCGCCAGAGACTTGCTGAAACCTATCATACCGGCCTTTGATGCCGCGTAATTCGATTGGCCTGCATTACCCATACTACCTACCACAGATGAAATATTTATGATGCGACCGTGGCGTGCTTTCATCATGCCGCGCATTACACCTTTGCTCAGCTTGAATACAGAGGTCAAATTGGTGGAAATAACACCATCCCATTCTTCATCGCTCATGCGTGCCAGCAAATTGTCCTTGGTAATACCTGCATTATTCACCAGAATAGTAATCGCAGCGCCATATTGTTTGGCAATTGCATCGAGCACGGTTTCGACCTGTGCACTATCGTTGACATTCAGTGTCATACCGGAGCCTTTAATCCCCGCGGCATCCATATAAGCGCTAATCGCTTGCGCGCCTTTGTCCGTTGTTGCTGTTCCAACCACGGTTGCGCCCAGCTTGCCCAGCTCAAGTGCAATGGCCTGGCCGATGCCGCGGCTGGCGCCGGTAACTAATGCGATTTGTCCCTGTAAACTCATAACTCTCTCCTAGTTCAAGCCAGTGCAGCCAGCACTGTGTGCAAAGCTGCGCCATCATTCAGTGTCAAGGCCTGCTGGTTGGTATCAATGCGCTTGTTCAGCCCCACCAAAACTTTGCCTGGCGCACATTCCACGTTATGCGTGATGCCCTGCTTGCCAAAAGCCTGAACAGTTTCAACCCAGCGTACCGGTGAATAAAGCTGACGTACCAGCGCATCCTTGATTGAAGCTGCATCGGAATAGCTCTTTACATCCGCGTTATGCAGCACAGGCACGACAGGTGCCTGCATGGCAACGCCTTCCAGATAAGCGCGCAGTTTTTCAGCAGCACCCTTCAACAGACTGCAGTGGGAAGGAACGCTCATTGGCAACATCAGCGCGCGCTTGGCGCCTCGTGCCTTGGCCAATTCCATGCCGCGCTCGACTGCTGCACGGTTGCCTGCAATCACGATTTGACCGGGTGAGTTGTAGTTAACCGCTTCCAGCACTTCATTCTGTGCGGCTTCTTTGCATACTTCGCGCACAACCTCATCTTCGAGACCGAGAATCGCGGCAATGCCACCCACGCCTTCGGGCACGGCGAGTTGCATGCACTCGGCACGGTAACGCACCAGCGGCAAAGCATCGGCAAATTTGAGCGCGCCGCTCGCAACCAGTGCGGTATATTCGCCCAGACTATGGCCAGCCATCATCATTGGCACCGGCGCATTCAGGCTCTGCCAGGCGCGGTAAACCGCCACACCAGCGGCCAGCATGACAGGCTGCGTATTTACCGTAGCATTCAAGTCGGCATCGCTACCTTCGGCCACCAATTGCCACAAATCCTGCTTGAGCACATCGGAGGCCTCGGTGAACGTATCGCGCACTACGGAAAAATCGGCGTAGCCGTTCATCATGCCGCGTGACTGTGAACCCTGTCCGGGAAAAACCAAAGCGTATTGAGTCATAATTTTTTAGATCAGAAAAAATGAATTACCAGCGTATCAGTGCTGCGCCCCAAGTAAAACCACCACCTACCGCTTCCATCAGCAGGTGTTGACCGGGCTTGATGCGTCCGTCGCGTACTGCAGTATCGAGCGCAAGAGGAATAGATGCAGCCGAAGTATTGCCATGGGTAGCGACTGTCAGAACAACCTTGTCCATACCCAAGCCCAGTTTTTTGGCCGTTGCTTCAATGATGCGAATATTGGCCTGATGCGGGATCATCCAGTCTATGTCGGCACCCTGCATTTTATTCTCGGCCAGGACTTCTTCTGCCACTTCGCTCAACGATTTGACCGCAAACTTAAACACGCCCTGCCCGTCCATTTTAATGAAGGGTTCACCGTTGATTTTGCCGTTGCTGATTTGTCCGGTTGCACTCAGCATGCAGCGCTGGCTGCCGTCGGCATGAAGTTTGGCTCCCAGGATTCCCGGTTTGTCGCTACGTTGCAGAACAACTGCGCCTGCGCCGTCGCCAAACAAAACGCAGGTAGTGCGATCTTCCCAATTCAGGATGCGTGACAATACTTCGGTGCCAACCACCAGTACGTTGCGTGCCTGTCCACCGCGTATATATAAGTCTGCGGTATTCAGCGCATAGATGAAACCGCTGCACACAGCCTGAATATCAAAAGCGATTGCACTCTTGATGCCCAGCTTGTCCTGCAACACACAAGCGGTGCTGGGGAAAATATGATCCGGCGTGGTTGTCGCAACGATAATCAGATCAATATCATTCGCGTTAAGGCCCGCGGCTTCTATTGCACGGCTGCTTGCCTGAAACGCCAGATCACTGGACATTTCACCTTCAGCGGCCACATGGCGCTCTGAAATACCGCTACGGCTGAAAATCCAGTCATGCGTAGTGTCAACGATTTTTTCCAGGTCGTAATTGGTGACTACTTTTGCTGGCAAATAGCTGCCTGTGCCGATAATCTTGGAATGTATCAAAGGGTTGCCTCTGCTAGTTTGTGACCTGCCAAATGCGACTTTGCAATATGTTCGCTAATATGGTGCAGCATCCCGCCGCGGGCCTCTTCTGCGGCGCGTTCGATTGCACAAAGGTATGCCAATTCATCTGCTGAACCATGACTCTTTACCACGATTCCCTTGAGCCCAAGGAAACTCGCGCCATTATAACGCCTGCTGTCCACGCGGCGCTTAAACGCATTCAATACCGGCATTGCGACCAGACCAGCCATTTTGGTAAAAATATTGCGCTTGAATTCTTCCGTCAGGAATACTCGTATCATATGCGCCAGTCCTTCTGTGGTTTTAAGTGAAACATTACCCACAAAACCGTCACAAACTACCACATCGGTGACACCCTTGAAAATATCGTTACCTTCAACGTTACCGTAAAAATTCAGATCGCTGTTACGCAGCAATACAGCTGCCTGCTTCACGATCTCATTCCCTTTGATATCCTCGCTGCCGATATTGAGCAGGCCGACGGTAGGCTTTTCCTTGTGCTCCAGAACAGCGACCAGCGCGCTGCCCATGATGCCAAACTGCAGCAAATGCTCTGCGGTGCAATCGACGTTTGCCCCCAAATCCAGCATGCAGACCTGGCCATTTATGGTGGGCAGATAGGAGGCAATCGCGGGGCGATCGATGCCCGGCAATGTCTTCAGTACATAACGGGCTGTTGCCATGAGAGCGCCAGTATTACCCGCGCTGACACAGGCACCCGCCTCGCCGCTTTTAACCAGGTTGATTGCAACTCGCATCGACGAGTCTTTCTTTCCGCGCAGCGCAAGCTGCGGGGATTCATCCATGCCTACCACTTCAGTAGCTGCGTGGATACGCAATTGCGAACTGGGAAGCTTGAAAGAGCCCAGCTCGGCTTCAATGGCATCCGCCAAACCCACCAGTACGATAGTATCGTCAGGATGCTTGCGCAAATACTCCAGCGCTGCAGGAACAGTGACTTTGGGACCGTGGTCCCCTCCCATCGCATCTATGGCTATTGTGATATCCAACAGGAGATCCTTTTTAACCGGAAATTAAACCCGGAATTCATAAATAAATGACAACAGAAAAGCGCCCTATCTACAGCAAGAAGAATAGGGCGCAGTCATTGTGTGTCCAATAATTGCTTATAAGGCGGAATTAATCGGCTTTGGTTTTGACAACTTTTTTGCCTCGATAGTAACCGCTCGGGCTGATGTGGTGACGCAGATGCATTTCGCCTGTTGAAGGCTCAACAGCCAGTGATGGAGCTGTCAGGAAATCGTGCGCACGGTGCATACCACGCTTCGATGGAGATTTTTTGTTCTGTTGAACTGCCATGATAATAACTCCTAAAAACTAATAATAAAATTACTTCTTTAATCCGGCCAGCACCGCAAACGGGTTGTTAGACCGGCTCAAACCTTCAACTGCCATCTCGCATTCGCCTGAACCATGCTTGGGGGCAATCGGCAAGCTCAGCATTAACTCTTCTTCAATCAAGGCCAGCACATCAAGACGTTTTTCGGCCGGGATGTTATCCACCTCATCATCTTCAATGTCCGAGCTATCCGCATCACCCTCAGTCACCAGCCTCAATTTTGAAACCAGCTTGATCGGGTACGACAAAGCATTTAAACAGCGTTGGCAACGCAAATTACATACGCCATCCAGCATTAACTCTAACTGTGGCTTACCGTCACTTCCAGCCAGACCGCGCAGCAAATAACTGATTTTTCCTTCAGAATCAGCCAGTATGTCAGACATTCTGGACAGCTCGGCCACCGGCACCTCACCGCTCAGTTCTCCACCGCGGCGGGCAAAGTCCAAGCTATCGATGAAAGGCCTTGTAAACATAAGGCGCGCATCATATAGATTTCACCTCTGCCTGTCAAAGATTCCTGTGGAACAAACCGGGCTATATCACTGACAAAACTCAACAACTTTGTCCTGCCGCATAAGCGGATGCCCAAGCCCACTGAAAATTGTAGCCGCCCAGATGGCCGGTCACATCAATTACCTCACCGATAAAATACAGGCCGGGCACGTCATTGGCCTGCATAGTTTTGGATGACAGAGCATGGGTATCCACACCGCCACAGGTAACCTCGGCTTTCGCGTAACCCAGCGTGCCTGTTGGAGTAATCTGCCAGTCATGCAGCCTGTCGGCTAGCAACTGCAACTCCTTTTCGGCGTATTGATTGAGTGGTTTGTTCTCTGAGTAGTGATTTCCGCCCGCCAGTTGCTTGAGCCATGCCTCAATAAAACGCTTGGGCAGAAACTGTGCCAAAAAATTAGTGAGCAACATCTGGTTGCCGCGCTGCTCATTAAATACAAGATGCATATCGCTATCCGGCAGCAAATTGATGTGCAGTGGCTGACCATGCTCCCAATAGGAGGATATTTGCAGGATGGAGGGGCCGCTCAAACCACGATGGGTAATCAGCAAATTTTCACGGAATGCCTGCTTGCCAACACTGACGACTGCCTCTACCGACACACCTGCCAGCTCGGCATAGCCCGCCCATTCCTCCGGATGGAAGCTGAGCGGCACCAAACCCGGCTTGAGCTTGGTCACCGGGATGCCGAATTGCTGTGCAATTTTGTAGCCAAACGCGGTCGCACCGATTTTTGGGATAGAGAGCCCGCCAGTCGCTATCACCAGCGACTGCGCAAGGAAAGTGCCGCGACTGGTATGCACCTCAAAACCCTCATGACGAACGACCTCCTCAACGCTGCACGGCATCATAAACTTCACCCCGGCGGTATCGCACTCCCGCCTGAGCAGAGCGATGATTGCTTCCGATCCATCATCGCAAAACAACTGGCCCAGCTTTTTTTCATGGTAATGAATATCGTTTTCATTTAGCCAGTTGATGAAATGCTGCGGGGTATAACGTGCCAGTGCCGAACGGCAAAAGTGCGGATTGGTGGAAATATAATTGTCCGGCTTGGTATTGAGGTTGGTGAAATTGCAGCGTCCGCCACCCGAAATACGGATTTTCTCAGCCAGTTTGGCCGAGTGGTCAAGCAGGCAGACCGTGCGGCCGCGTTGCGCAGCCTGAATAGCACACATCATGCCCGCTGCTCCGGCACCGACAATCAATACATCCGTTTTGTTTTCCATTAAAGCGGCCAGGCAGAAAATCCGGCAATAAGTATCATGCGTCCAGTTCCAGCTGCTTCCATAAACACGAACCTTTGCTGGCTTTGTCTATATCGGCCAGTTGCTGGGTATGCAAGGTCAATTCCTCTGCGCTGGCCTGAATCACGCGTACTGTTAAACGCACCCGGTCTCCATTTGTCAGCTCTGCCTGATCTTCCTGGCTCACAGCCTCATCGCCAAGCAAGCTTTCCTGCCCGCGCGTCATTGCCAGATACACTTCTGCCAGCAACTCGGTATCCAGCAAAGCGCCATGCAGAACTCGATGTGAATTGTCGATCATGTAACGGTCGCACAACGCATTCAAATTGTTTTTCTTGCCCGGATGCAGATCCTTGGCAAATTTCAAGGTATCGATCACCGGATTATCCAGCAACGGCAATCCCGCCCTGGCCAGCTCTGCGTTCAAGAAGCCCATATCGAAAGGTGCGTTGTGGATGATCAATTCTGCCCCGCTGATAAATTCCAGAAACGCAGGCGCAATTTCTGCGAATTTGGGTTCGTCCTGCAAGCGATCCAGCGTCAAGCCATGCACCGACGCAGCCCCCTCGTCAATTTCACGCTCAGGATTCAGGTAACGATGAAAGCTGCGCTCGGATACTTTGCGGTCACATAATTCGATTGCCGCAACTTCAACCAGACGATGGCCCTGGTTTGGATTGAGGCCGGTTGTTTCCGTGTCCAGTACGATTTGTCTCATTTCAATTCCTGACTATACAATTGCCTGCTTATGCATCAACTCTTCAATGCCGCGATTCGCCAGCACATCAGCGCGTTCGTTTTCCACATGTCCGGCATGGCCCTTTACCCACAGCCATTCCACTTCATGCAGCCCGGTAGCCGCATCCAGCCTGCGCCACAGGTCTTCATTCTTGACCGGCTGTTTGGCCGCTGTTTTCCAGCCGCGCTGTTTCCATCCGTGTATCCATTCGCTAATGCCCTGCTGCACATATTTGGAATCGGTATGCAGCCGTACCTTGCATGGACGCTTTAAAGCCTCTAGTGCAGCAATCGCCCCCATCAGTTCCATGCGATTATTGGTGGTATGGGCTTCGCCGCCGCACATCTCGCGCTCCTTGCCATTGGCGCGCAAAATCGCGCCCCAGCCGCCCACGCCAGGGTTACCCTTGCAAGCGCCGTCCGTAAATATCTCTACAATTTCCTTACTCATTTATTTGATTGTGTCCGTTGCACTGCGTTGCGGTTGATGAAGGGGAGTTCCCTTCCTTGTTTAATTTTGCGGATGCAGGGATCAATTTCCTGACCAGCCTGCCATTCCAGTTGGGTTTGATCAAACGCATTCCCGGTACTCTTTTTTTAGCCTGTAACAAATAGACACCACCCACTACCGACCACCATTGGCCATCAGCTGTATCTATAACTCTGGAACGCGACACTAATGCCGAGCCGGCAAATGGCGGCGCATAACAGCAAAAGCGCCCTGCTTCCGTTTCAAAACCAAGCAAAGCCAGCCAATCCTTCAAGCGCAGCAAGGAGATAAACTTGCCACACCAGGGATACTCCTTTTTTTGACCTATCGCCCGCCGCATGCCCCATAAGCTGAGTGGATTAAAGCCGCTGATAACAACACTGCCTTCAGGCCGCAGCACGCGCTCAACTTCGCGCAATATCTGGTGAGGGTGCATGCTGAACTCCAGAATATGCGGCAACAACACCAGGTCAATACTGCCCGTTTCAAACGGCAACTCTTCCGCTTCCAGCCATAAATGCACACCTGCCTCCTTGCCCGCCCTGATATGCAAAGGAATGCGGCTGCCGCGCAACAGATTTTGCTGCGGCAGGCCCAACTGGACTGCATTGAAACCAAAAATATCAGCGACCGAGCTGTCAAATATTTCCTGTTCACGCGTCAAGACATATTGTCCCTGAGGCGTTGCAAACCATACACTTAATGAACTGGCAGTTGACATACTGTGGAGTATCACTCAAATTGACCCAATTAAATTGAACCTGACCACGCCATGCTGAAGATTATTCCAATTCCGGCCTTTGAAGACAACTACATGTGGACTGTACACAACGATGAATACGCCATCGTCGTCGATCCGGGCGATGCCGTCCCGGTAATCAAATACCTGGATGAACACAACCTCAAACTCGTTGCAATACTGGTTACCCACCATCACCGTGACCATATCGGCGGCATCAATGATCTGGTCGAATTATATAACACCCCGGTGTATGGCCCACGACGAGAAAAAATTCCCCGACTCACTTATCCGCTGGGTGAAGGAGATGTAGTTGAATTTGAGCAGTTAAATTTTCGCGCCAGCGTGATCGACATACCCGGCCACACCCTCGGCCATATCGCCTACCTGTGGGAAGGCGGCATGTTTTGCGGCGACACCCTCTTTACCTGCGGTTGCGGCAAGATATTCGAAGGCACACCAGCGCAGCTTCACCATTCATTGCAACGTCTGGCCAGTATGCCCGACGACACACTGGTGTACTGCACGCACGAATATACCGAATACAACACTCCCTTTGCACAGATATGCGAGCCGGGCAACACAGCGCTAAAGCAGCGGGTAATAGATGCCGAAGCCTTACGCTCACAAAACATACCAACCGTACCTTCCATCCTCAGGCTGGAAAAGGACACCAATCCATTTTTGCGTTGCAAAGAACCCGAAATCATTCAGCATATCGAACAACACTTTGGTGTCAAATTGCCTGCAGGCGACGAACTGGCAGCATTTACCGCGTTGCGCAAATGGCGCGACCAGTTCTAAATCCTGTGTTAAGTGTTGGGATTAAGTTGCAGTGGGAAGCGTTCTGGTTTATCCTGCGCGCCCTTCGGAGAGGTGGATGAGTGGTTTAAGTCGCACGCCTGGACAATGTGCCGGATGTGGTGGCAAAGCCACAGCATACGGCTCATTGCGGTGCAGCCAGGTTAAATCGCGTAGCGATGGCCGGAACCAAAGCGTGTACTACCTGGAAGAAGCAGATGTATCAATACGGAGAGGTGGATGAGTGGTTTAAGTCGCACGCCTGGAAAGCGTGTTTGGGATAATATCCCAACGGGGGTTCGAATCCCCCCTTCTCCGCCAAATGCAAAACCGCCCCTAGTGGGCGGTTTTTTTATTTGAGGATTTGGCTGTTGGCGACTTGGTTGAATCTTCTGCCTAGTGGTTGTTGCGGCTTTAAGTATTGACCAAACCACGCAGCAGCTTGATGTGCTACCTCTTCCAGCGTGCCGGGCTCGGCAAACAGGTGTGTGGCACCCGGGATGATGGTCAACACCTTGATGCAGTGCAACTGGTCGAAAGCCTGCTGGTTTAATGCAATAACCTCCTCATCCCAGCCACCCACGATCAGCAGTGTGGGAGACTTTACTTTTTCCAATGCGCTGATGCCTGCAATATCGGGGCGTCCGCCGCGTGAAACAACCGCGCCGATTTCATCGCCATAAGATGCCGCCGCCTGCAAGGCAGCAGCGGCACCGGTGCTGGCGCCAAAATAACCTATGGGCAGATTTTCCGTGCGTGGATCATTTTTAATCCAGCTGGTTGCAGCAAGCAGGCGGTGTGTCAGCAATGGAATGTCAAAACGTGTGGGGTAATACGCGTCTTCTTCGGGTGTAAGCAAATCCATCAGCAAGGTGCCGATGCCGTTTTGCTGCAGCACACGCGCGACATAAGTGTTGCGCTTGCTGTGGCGACTACTGCCACTGCCGTGCGCAAACAATACAATACTGTGTGCATTTTCAGGCAGCTCCAGCATGCCCTCCACATGTACCTGGCCGGCTGGAATGCTTTCTAGCGTTGAGATTCTGTTAGCCATACAAGACTCCTTATCTCGCGATTGACCGGTTCATTGCAACCGGTATGCGGCGTCTGCCAAAAGTACCCGCCTGTGCCGCAAAATGTCCCTCAACGGCAAAGCCGCAGTCAGGACATTTTCCATCTTCCGTCAGGCGATACTGGTTGATTTGGTACCAGTCGCGCACGATCAGCGCGGCATGGCAACCCGGGCAAAATGTGGTGTCACCTTCTGCATGATGCACGTTGCCGGTGTACACATAATTCAAGCCCTGCAGCATCGCAATGTTGCGTGCGCGTTCCAGCGTGGCGGGCGGTGTGGCAGGTATATCCGGCATTTTGTAGTCGGGATGAAAGGCCGAAAAATGCAAGGGCACGTCGCTGCCCAGCTCCTTTTTGATCCACTGGCACATCGCTGTAATTTCTTCGTCCGAATCATTTTTGCCGGGTATGAGCAGCGTGGTGATCTCGAACCACACATCGGTTTCATGTTTAAGATAGACAAGCGTGTCGAGCACGGGCTGCAAATGCGAGCCGGTCAGCTTGAAATAAAAATCCTCGGTGAAGGCCTTCAGATCGACATTGGCGGCATCCATTTTTGCGTAAAAGTCGCGTCTAGCCTGATCATGCATATAACCGGCCGTGACGGCGACCGTTTTAATGCCGCGTGCATGGCAGGCATCGGCAACATCCATCGCATATTCGGCAAAAATAACCGGGTCGTTATAGGTAAAAGCCACACTCTTGCAGCCGTATTTTTCGGCTTCCTGCGCAATAGCTTCCGGTGTAGCCTGATCCATCAGGCTATCCATGTCCTTTGATTTGCTGATATCCCAGTTCTGGCAGAATTTGCAGGCCAGATTACAGCCGGCGGTACCAAAAGAAAGCACGCTGCTGCCCGGATAGAAGTGATTGAGCGGTTTCTTTTCGATCGGATCGACACAGAATCCGGACGAACGGCCATAAGTGGTCAGCACCATTTGCGCGCCTTCGCGCATGCGCACAAAACAGGCACCGCGCTGACCATCCTGCAGCTTGCAATCGCGCGGACAAAGATCGCACTGGATGCGACCATCGTCGATAAAGTGCCAGTAACGCGCCGGATAATGTGCGTTTTCCATCACACTTCCAGCTTCTCGACAGAAGATGCGGCTTTCAACAGCACGTCACTTTCCTTCCATTTGGTCACCGTATAACTGGACAGCCTGACCTCTTCTGCCCAGAAATCGGCTGGCAGACCCGCCTTGTATTTAAGGTGCGCCATAAATTCAACGACATTGGGAAGCTGCTCCCAAACCTGCGGCAAAAATGTGCTGCGGTGGCGGCCAAATTCAAATACCACCCCATGCACACCGGGCTGCAACTGCGTCAACGCGTCACGTTCACCGGAAAACTGCATGGGTTCCATGGCGGAAAGCAGGGAAATTTCAACTTCGCTTCTGTCCAGTTCTGCTGCTGACAATGGCGCAAAACGAGGGTCGCGAAACGCAGCGGCAAGGGCGTTGGCTTTTATATCCTGCAGCAAAGTGCGGTGCGCCTCCAGCGTGCCAATGCAGCCGCGCAACTCGCCCTCCTGCGTTAGCGTAACAAAGCAGGCCCCTTGCTGCTGCAGCCAGAGAGCCTGTTCATCGGCCTGTTGCACACGGCCCAGCGCAGAAGAAATTGAAGCGCGAGCTATCGGCAGCAATACGCTGCCGTGCTCTGTGTTTAAAGGCTTAGTGCCCAAGATATTGATCCTCCATAAAAGCAAATGAAGCGTAGCCCACTACGCGATTTTTCTCGCCGGCGGTATCGCCTGAATTGCGGTAATCCAGCAACTGCGGGCGCAAATGATGTCGATGCGCTGCCACCATAAAGCCATTGATCGGTGTGCCGCCACAGGCCTGGTCATGGCTGATCGGGCCGCGCAGGTCGAGGATACTTTGCACCGTTTCCTGATCAACCGATTGCGCAACGTAATAAGGCAGAAAGTGCGACAAATCCGAGCTGATCACAATCAGCGTCTCCTCGCCGCCCCACAACCGGTCCAGCACTGCCGCTACTTCATCCGCGGTGGCATCGCCCACTGCCAGCGGCACCAGCTTGAAGTTCTCCAGTACCGTTTGCAGGAATGGCAGTTGCACTTCGAGTGAATGTTCCAGCGCGTGGGCAGCGGCACTCACGGTCACTTGCGGCATATTTTTGATTGCTGCCAGTGCCTCCTGATCGAGCTCCACATTACCCAATGGTGTTGCAAAGGCATCAGCCCCGGGCAGCGCCAGGCCGCGCACCGCCACCCGATGCACCGGCCCCAGCAAAACGACGCGACGGATTTTGCTGCGTACAGCCGCCAGACTTGCGTAGGCCGCCGCAGCGGTCTGGCCCGAATATATGTAGCCGGCATGGGGCACGATAATAGCCTTGGGTACGTCTTGACCGCTTGCTGCGCTGGCTTCCTGCAACAGCAAATTTACATCCTTTTCCAGTGCCTGCCTGGCAATGGGATAAAAAGTGCCGGCGACGGCAGAGGGTCTGATATTAAGCATTTGGGTCATCCTTCAAGATGAACGGGATATCTGTGAAATAAGGCTTGATACGAAAATATCAAGTATACATATGACACTGAATCGGGAATTTTGTTGCGCGAGTACGGCAAAGAATTCTGAGTTAAATGCTGTGACGCAAAATGTCGATGACCTCGTCATCCTCCACCTGCGAAAAGTTCCTGTAAAACTGCCCCACTGCCTGAAAATATTCGGGGGCCTCGAGGCAGATCACCTCGTCTGCCATGGCGGCTACTCGCTTCAATGTATCAGGCGGCGCTACCGGCACAGCGCAGATCAGTTTTGCCGGTTTTCTGGCACGCAAACCGTGCAGTGCGGAAATCATGGTTGCACCCGTGGCCAGGCCATCGTCTATCACAATGACGATGCGCCCGGCCGGGTCTATCGGCGGGCGTATGGGCGTATATTGACTGCGGCGTTTGCGGATGGTTTCCATCTGCGTCTTTTTTTCTGTTTCGATATAGTCTTTGCTTGCGCCGGTAGAGGCGGCATGGTCGGCAATATAGGCCCAGCCGCTTTCATCGATCGAACCGATGGCCAGCTCCGGCTGGTAAGGCGCGCGCAGCTTGCGTACCAGCACAACATCGAAGCTGCCGCCCAGTTCGTCCGCTATCACCTTTGCCATCGGCACGGCGCCACGCGGAATCGCCAGAACCAGCGGATTCTGTCCGCGATATTGCTTGAGTTCTTCTGCAAGCTGCCTGGCTGCATCAACGCGGTCATTGAACATAATTTACTCCACGAAGGGTTTCAGGAAAACGGTTGCAGAAGCTCTATCTTGAACTCTGCTTCATAGGGAGGCACATTGCATTCAATAATGTCGGTCGGCGCCACATCCAGCCGCACCCCGGCAATATCGCTGCGCACGGGCATCCTCGAGACACCGCGATCCACCAGCACAACCGTGCGAATCTCATCGGCCTGCTTTCTGGCGAGATACTCCACGGCACGCAACATGGAGTGGCCGCGGTACATCACATCGTCAACCACAACCACGGTTACCCCGCTTAAATCCAGCGCAATATGTTCAGGATTCTCGGTCAGCTTTGTTTCGGGATGGAGCAGTTTCAAATCATCCGCATAGCGCTTGATTTGCAGATTCAACAAGGGGAGATTGGCAAGATTGGTGTGCCTGGACAGTCTTGCATGCAGCATTTCCGCGAGTGGCGCGCCTCTGCGCAAGATGCCAACCACCATAATGCGCTGTTTTCCTGCCAGCAACCCGGCAAGCTGCTGCGCCATGTTGTCGAGTACAGCCTCCAGCTGCGTTGCAGTGTAAAGACAAGTGCGCCTGCCTGAAGGCCTGGAATCCACGTATATTCTCCCGAAAGAAAAACAGCCCGATATAACTACTTCTGGCAGTTATATCGGGCTGTTTAAAATTATTTCAATGAGAGGCCTGAATATTTCCGGCGTTACGCTTCGTCCTTCTTTTCGATGGCTTTCTGCCCGGCTTTGTTCATGAGTTTTGTCTGCGCGCGACGAATCCGCTCCAGACGTCGGCGAATCTCATCCGAATCCATCCACACATCCGACCCTTTCAGCACATCCTTGATTTCCGCAGCGGTCAAAAAAGGCTGGCAGGTGCGGGTCATGAATTTTTCAAACCAGTTGCTCACCGCAAGCACCTCCGCCTGCTGTTCATTTCCCCTGCCGGCAAAGCTGCCGGAGTAAATGTGAAACAGCAACTGGCAATTGTCGTGCACGATAAATTCATCACCGGCCAGAAAAATAAACGCGCCCATCGAATACGCACGCGCTTCCAGCACGGTGACAACATTGGCGCTTGAAGCCTGCATATTATTGATAATTTGCAGGCCGGTATCAAAATCCCCACCCGAGGTATTCAGATGCAGATAAATAATATCCGTCTCCACCGCCGTGCGCAGGGTGTAAAACAACTCGGTGTAATAATGCGATTCCAGAATATTGCCGCTGATATAGTAAGAAATCTGGCGAACCGGAGATTGTCTTTCATAACGAATCAGGCCGCGGAAAATCTCGCTCTTGGGCTCATCCAGCTCCTGCTCAGTCTGTAATATTGATGATTTGCTTGCCATGATTTCTCCGCCTGTATGAATTATTTTCATCATAGCGCAATTTCAGGTGATTTATCGGGCTTGTAGTGCAATTGGCAGAATGCAGCAAAGCCCGCCATTTACCCGTCACATCAGCATTTACGGGCTGTGTTATTGGACAATATCGCCAAACTCCCGTATCGTGCCGGTCTCATTTATTGATTTAATCCGGTCGCAGGCAGAGCATGAAGCCCGCTCTTCAAAATTGAAAATCTTCAGGAAGAAAATCTCTTAAAAGTGCATATTTTTACGCTACCCTCATCCGCTCAGCCCGCGCCAGCTGAGTCCCCAAGCCGGAATTCAGCCGCCGCATGATCAAGCTCATTCTCAAAATCCTGATTACGGTTGCGATACTTTTTGTAATCGCACGCAATATCGACCTGGCAACGGTGCTGGGCGTTGTGCGCAATATGCAGCCGGAATATTTACTGCTGGCACTGGTGATGCAATTACTCAGCGCGGCGCTGGCCTCCTATCGCTGGTATCTGATCATGCGCCGCCTGAAGTTTGGACTTGGCCCCGTCTTCTACTTAAAGAGTTATCTCAAAGGCAGCTTCTTTAACCAGGCGCTGCCGGGCGGCATAGGCGGCGATGCCTACCGTGTACTGGAGTGCTCCAAGCTCGGCAATGGCAAAAAGGCCGCCTTCTACGGTGTACTGCTCGATCGCTTGCTGGGCCTGATCGGCCTGCTGCTGCTCAACCTGCTGGCCAATATCGCCAACCCGGATTTGCTGCCTGCCGCCATTTTCCATATTCTCAACACCATTGCGCTGGGCGGTATCGCTGCGGTGGTGGTGTTTGCGATGCTGGGCAAAATCAATCGTTTCGCCGAATACAAATTCACCCGCCACCTGCATGAAATATCCGCCGACATGCGCCGTGTCTATCACGATCCCAAAGCCATAGGCTTGCACAGTGTCATTTCGGTATTGATACATTTCGTTTCCATGCTGGCGGTGTATTTCATCGGCAGCGGCGTCGGGCTGAATTATGACCTGCTCACCTATCTGGTGCTGGTTCCGCCGGTCATGCTGCTCACCATTGCGCCCATCTCGCTGGCCGGCTGGGGCGTGCGCGAAGGCGGCATGATCGGCCTGTTTTTGCTGGTTGGCGCGGACAAAACGCTGGTGCTGTCGATGTCCGTGCTATATGGTCTGGTGCTGTTGGCCGCATCCATACCCGGCCTGTATTTATTTTTAATGAGTCGTCAAAAGAGTGAGACAAAATGAACGTTGATCTGATGCGCAAAGTAGATTATTACGCCGGTGTGCCGCTGTGCTTTCTCGCCACCTTCATCGTCAAATTAAGCCAGCTGTTCAGCACAGCGGGCAAGCCGAAGCGCGTGTTGCTGGTTGAGCTGTCCGAGATGGGCAGTGCGATACTGGTGGACCCGGCGATGCAGAAGCTGAAAAATGTGGCCGGTGCAGAACTCTTCTTTGTCATCTTCGACAAGAACAAGCCCAGCCTGAAATTGCTTAACAGCGTGGAAGACCAGAATATTTTCACCATCCGCGAAACCGGCATCATCCCGCTGGCCATCGATACGCTGCGCTTTTTCTGGTGGACGCGCAGCCGCAAGATCGACTCGGTGATAGACCTGGAACTGTTCTCGCGCTACAGCGCATTGCTCACAGGCCTGTCCGGCGCAAGCAACCGTGTCGGCTTCCACGCCTTCCATAATGAAGGCCTGTATCGCGGCGCGATGCTCACGCACAAGGTTTCCTACAACGCGCATCAGCACATTGCCAAAAGCTTCGTCGGCCTGGTCAATGCGCTGCTGTCGGACAAGCCCGAGCTGCCCTATTCCAAAACCATCGTCAGCGATGACGAAATCAAGCTGCGCCAGGCTGTCGTCAGCGCGGAACAGAAGGCCGCCATCCTGGCCAAAATTCGCGAAGACTATGCAGATTTTGATGCGACCAAACAGCAACTGGTGCTGATCAATCCCAACGCCAGCGAACTGCTGCCGCAGCGCCGCTGGATGAAAGACCGCTATGCAGAACTGATGCGCCGCATTCTGGCGCACAGCAAAACAGCCATCGTCGTGATTACCGGCGCCCCCGCCGAGCGCGCCGAAGCCGAAGCGCTGCGTGTGGCGGTAGACAATGCGCGCTGCATCAACTTTGCCGGACGCGTGAAGTTTACCGAGCTGCCCCCGCTTTATTCCGTGTCGCGTTTAATGGTGACCAATGATTCCGGCCCCGGCCACTTTTCATCGGTTACCCCGCTGCAGACCTTTGTGCTGTTCGGCCCCGAAACGCCGGCGCTGTATGGCTCGCTGGGCAACTCCACCCCCATCTATGCCGGCCTGGCCTGCTCGCCCTGCGTGAGCGCGTCCAACCACCGCAAGACTGCGTGCAGCGACAACGTATGTCTGCAGGCAATCAGCGTCGACAAGGTATTCAACACCATCTCGCCGCTGCTGCCTGCATAGCAATACAAGTATAATTTATTCAATAAAATCAATTGCTTACGTAATTTAAAGCCTTCAAGGACTCATCATCATGTCAGAACAAATCAACGATTGGGAACGCGGCGTACTGGAAAAGCTGGCCTATTCAGCCATACAGGAACAGCGCCGCGCGCGCCGCTGGAGCATCTTTTTCAAGACGCTGACCTTTGGCTATTTATTCATCGTGCTGTTTATGTTTATGGGCTGGTTCGGCTCTGGCGACTCCGCGCTGAGCACAGGCAAACACACCGCACTGATCGATCTGGATGGCGTCATTTCAGCCAATAGTCCGGCCAGCGCGGACAATCTGATTGCCAGTTTGCAGGCTGCCTTCAAGGACAAGGGCACAAAAGGCGTGGTGCTGCGCATCAACAGCCCCGGCGGCAGCCCCGTGCAGTCGGGCTACGTCAACGACGAAATCACCCGCTTGCGCACGATGCATCCCGACATCCCGCTTTATGTGGTGGTGGATGATATCTGCGCTTCCGGTGGCTATTACATTGCCGCAGCGGCAGACAAAATTTTCGTCAACAAGGCGAGCATCGTCGGCTCCATCGGCGTGCTGATGGATGGCTTTGGCTTTACCGGCACTATGAACAAGCTGGGCATTGAGCGCCGTCTGCTGACCGCCGGCGACAACAAGGGATTTATGGATCCGTTCTCGCCACGCAATCCCAAGCATGAAGCCCTGACCAAAACAATGCTGCTTGAAATTCACCAGCAATTTATCAGCGTGGTTAAACAGGGACGCGGCACGCGCCTGAAAAATAACCCGGAAATCTTCAGCGGCCTGTTCTGGAGCGGCCAGAAGAGCATAGAGCTGGGCCTGGCAGATGAAATGGGCAGCCTGGGCAGCGTTGCGCGCGACGTGATCAAGGAAGAAAATATCGTAGACTTCACCGCGCGTGACGGCCTTGCCGACCGCCTGGCGAAACGCTTTGGTGCAGGAGTTGCCAGTGCCTTGCCCGATTTCTCGACAACATTGAATGGCATGGTTTTACGCTGATATTGTCCCCTCTGGTAGCCAAACTTGAGCCTGTTAAACACATTTAGATTTGCACTGCTGGCCACGCTGGCTCTCAAGCTGGCTCTGGCTTACATCATCCCGCTGTCGGGCGATGAGGCTTATTTTGTGCGCTGGGCCCAGCATCTGGACTATGGTTATTACGACCACCCGCCCATGATAGGCTGGATACTGCATGTGATGCTCTACCTGGGGCATTCCGAAGTCTGGCTGCGTCTGCCCTCCATACTGGTTTCCACGCTGATTGCCATCGGCATCTACCGCATGCTGAAGCCGCAGGACGAAGTTAAGGCAACATTGATCGCGATGCTGTTTTTGCTGGCACCGCTGAATATCCTGAATGTACTGGTTACCACCGACACGCCACTCATACTGTTGGTATTTCTATCCCTTGCCTCTTTATATAAAGCCCTGCAAACAGAAAAATTGCGCTGGTTTCTGCTATCCGGTGTGTGCTTCGGGCTGGCATTTCTGTCGAAATATTTTGCAGTGTTGCTGGGCCTGTCTTACTTGCTGTATTTTCTTTTCACCTCTAAAAACAGGCAAAAAACCAGCGGCTTTTTTCTGTTATTCCTGGTCTCCATTCCCTTCGCGCTGATCAATATCTACTGGAATTACACCCATTGCTGGGACAATATTCTGTTCAACCTGTACACCAGAAATGAAGGCGAACAGGCATCGCTTGGCAAATTCGCGATGTTTATTGGCGTGCAAATTTACTTGATGACACCGCCGCTCATCTATTTTCTGTTCAGGAAACGCGCGCAATTTGTACAAAAAATAAAGCGGGAACAGTTCCAGATCTTCTTTTTTGTCTTTGTTGTCCCGATGGCGGTGTTTGCACTGCTGTCGTTCAAAAAAGTCGTGGGCTTGCACTGGGTACTGGCCTTTTATCCGGCTCTGTATTTGCTGCTGTTCCAGTTTCTGGAGCGTGTAGAACTGGTCAAAATGATCAAATTCATGGCCGCTTTCAGCGCGCTGCATCTGCTGCCCATTATGGTTATCGCCTTCATGCCGATGGAAACCTGGAACAAGCACCGGCTATATAACGATATCGTGTATACCCTGCAACCTGAAAAAATAATCGAAGTCATCCGCCCTTACGAAGAAGAGCAGTTTTTACTGGCAACCAACAGCTACTCCTCTGCCGCCGTCATTTCCTATCATTCAGGCAGCAACTTCTTTGTCTTTGGCGAAGGCAGCTTTCATGCGCGGCAAGATGACATCCTCACCGATTTCAAACAGTTTGAAGGGCGCAATATTCTGACCTTGAGAAAATCAATACCGGACATGGCAGACTACACACCCTATTTCAAGCGCGTAGAAACCAGACCCTTCTCCCTGCGTGGCGCAAACTTTTATCTGGTACTGGGCTATGGCTTCAATTACGAACAGTACAAAAAAGGTGTGCTCAAGCCGATCAGGGAACGCTATTACAATATTCCCGCCTTTCTACCCCACGCCCCCTGCTATTTCTGCGAAAAATATTTTCCCGGCGAAAACAGTTAACTGAGAAAACGATGCCCACATTAACCAAACCCCTTTCCGGCTGGGGACGCTACCCGGTACAAAGCTGCGAACTGGAACGCCCCGAGCGCTACGCCGATTTGCGTCCCACCACAGACACGTTAATTGCCCGCGGCCAGGGCCGCAGCTATGGCGATGCGTCGCTGAATGAAAACGGCCGCGTAATCCTGACCGAGCGTCTTGACCGCATGCTCTCACTGGACGTGCAGCAAGGCATCCTGAAGGCCGAAGCCGGCGTAACCCTGGCGGAAATTCTGCCGGTGATAGTGAAGCAAGGCTGGTTTCTGCCCGTCACACCCGGCACCAAATATGTTTCCCTCGGCGGCTGTGTTGCGGCAGATGTGCACGGCAAAAACCATCATCATGACGGCGGCTTCGGCGACCACGTGCTCGGCATCGACTTGATCATGGCCGATGGCAGCCACAAAACCTGCTCGGCGAGCGAAAACGCGGATATTTTCTGGGCCACCGTGGGCGGCATGGGGCTCACCGGCATTATCAGCGAAGTGACCCTCAAGCTCCTTCCCATCCAGACCGCAAAAATGATGGTGAGCCAGCATGCCGCGAATAATCTTGAACACCTGTTCCAGCTGCTGGAAAACCCGGCGCTGGATGACCAATACAGCGTGGCCTGGATAGACTGTCTGGCCAAAGGCGGGCAACTGGGGCGCGGCATTGCGATGTTTGGCCACCATGCGACGATTGCAGAGTTGGGTGAGAGTTATTCGACAGAGGCAAACCCCTCCCAACCTCCCCTTGACAGGGGAGGGGCAGATTTAGCTCCCCTAACCAAAGGAGGAGCGGACTCGGCTCTCCCCCTGACAAGGGGGAGCTGGAGGGGGTTTGCTTCTAAACGTTTGAATCACCCCCCGCTGCAAACCAAACCCAAACGCACGCGTTCATTACCCTTCAATTTCCCCTCCTGGATCTTGAATCCGCTCAGCATCAGCCTCTTCAACAAGCTGTATTTCTATCGTGAAAGCCGCAGGAAATCGCCCTTTCTCACCGACTACGACAGCTATTTCTACCCGCTGGACAGCATCGGCCAGTGGAACCGCATGTACGGCAAACGCGGCTTTGTGCAGTACCAGTGCGTGATACCCGAAGCAAGCGCGCTGGTCGGCATGATCGCGCTGCTGAAAGAGCTTTCCGCCAGCCGCCGCTCCTCTTTCCTGGCGGTGCTGAAGCGCTTTGGGGCCGAAGGCAAAGCCCCGCTGTCTTTCCCCATGCCCGGTTACACGCTGGCGCTGGATCTGCCGATACGTGACAAAGGCCTGTTCAGCCTGCTGGATAAACTCGACCATATCGTGCTGCAACATGGCGGGCGGGTTTATCTGGCCAAGGATGCGCGCATCTCGGCCGAGTCCTTCCGCAGCATGTATCCGCGCTTTGAAACGTGGCTGAAACTTAAAAACAAAATTGACCCTTCCAACCGCTTCAGCTCCAGCCTGGCGCGCAGACTGAATATTGGAGGCAAGGCCAAATGAGCGAAAACATTCTGATCCTCGGCGCCACTTCCGCCATTGCGCGCGGCACCGCCGCTGCCTTTGCCGCGCGTGGCGACAACATCTATCTGGCCTCGCGCGATGAGGAAGAGTTGAAGCGCATCGCTGCCGACCTGACCGTGCGTTATGGCGTCAAGGTAAGTTACGGCCTGTTTGATGCCGCCGCCACCGACACCCACCCGGCTTTCTTTCAGGCGGTACTCAAGGAAATGCAGGAGCTGAACGGCGTGGTGCTGGCCTTTGGCCTGCTCGGCGACCAGCAGGCCGCGCGCGACTTCAGCGTGGCCGAAAAAATTATCACCAGCAATTTTACCGGCGCGGTCTCCATCCTCAGCCTGTGCGCCAATTATTTCGAGCCGCTGAAACGCGGCTTCATTATCGGCATTTCCTCGGTGGCGGGCGACCGCGGCAGGCAGAGCAACTATGTGTATGGCGCGGCCAAAGGCGCGTTAAGCATTTACCTGCAAGGCCTGCGCAACCGCCTCTTCCCCAGCGGCGTGCGTGTTGTCACCATCAAGCCCGGCTTCGTCGATACCGCCATGACCTTCGGCCTGCCCGGCCTGTTTCTGGTGGCCACACCGCAGCACATCGGCAAGCAGATTGTGCGCACGCTGAGCAAATCCGCCGACGTGGTTTACCTGCCCGGCTTCTGGCGCTACATAATGCTCATCATCAAGCATGTGCCCGAAGTGATCTTCAAACGGATGAAAATGTGACGCAGGCTGCCGCCAAACCCGTGGTTGCCGCCTTCGATTTTGACGGCACCCTCACCCGTCGCGACACGCTGTTTCCGTTTCTGCTCCACGTTGCCGGATATGTCAAATTATTCAATAAAATCATATACTTATCACCAGTTCTGGCAGGCTATGCGCTGGGCTTCATCCGCAACGATATCGCCAAGGTAAAAGTATTGCGCAGCTTCCTCGCCAATATGGAAATGACCAGGGTCCAGCAATTCGCGCTGCAATTCGCCCAACAAAAACTGCCCGGACTACTCCGCCCGGAAGCCATGCAGCGCCTGGCCTGGCACAAACAGCAAGGCCACCGCTGCATAGTGGTCAGCGCCTCGCTCGAACTTTATCTGCGCCCGTGGGCTGCCGATGCCGGCTTCGATGATGTGCTGGGTTCGCGTCTGGAAGAGCTCGATAATGGTCGCACCAGCGGCAGACTATTGGGAGAAAACTGCTTTGGCCCCGAGAAAATGCGCCGGCTGGAAACACTGCTGGGGCCGCGTGAGGCTTATACCCTGTATGCCTATGGCGACAGCCGGGGCGATAAGGAGTTATTATCTGCGGCGGATTTTGCGTTTTATAAAAAGTTTGGTGAAGATGGGAAGAGTGACTGAACCCCAAATCCCCCCTAGCCCCCCTTTTGCAAAGTGGGGAACCAATCTGGCTGTAATCGGATCAGGTTGTAATCGGAGAGAATTATTCCCTTCTCTAAAGGGAGGAACGCTCTCCGGTCAAAGTGCTCTAGTTCCTCACTTTGCTTAAGGAGGTGCGCCCTCAGATTACAATCTGATTGGTTCCCCACTTTGCTTAAGGTGGTGCGCTTTCAGAATACAATGTGAATCGTTCCCCACTTTGCAAAGGGGGGCTAGGGGGGATTTAAAAACTGAAAAGAACCGCGCAACTTTAAAATTACATAAAAAAACCTTCATTAATACGAAGAAAACAATATGCTCGATCTCCTCCGCCTGATGCGCCCCCACCAATGGGTCAAAAATGCCTTCGTGCTCACCGGCCTGCTGTTTGGCCACGCCTGGCACAACCCCACGCTGGTCACCCAGGCCCTCATCGCCTTTGTCGCCTTCTGCCTCATTTCCAGCACCATCTACATCCTCAACGACATTGTCGATATCGAGCAGGACCGCCACCATCCCAGCAAGCGCAATCGTCCCCTGCCCTCGGGAAAATTAAAAATTTCCACTGCCGCAATATTTGCAGCCCTGCTCGGTGCAACGGCCTTAACGCTGGCTTACTTTGCCTCAACCACCGTCGTCGTTATCCTGATGATTTACGCGCTGATGAATGTTGCCTACTCGCTCAAGCTCAAGCATGTGGTGATCCTCGATGTGTTTATCATCGCCACCGGCTTTATGCTGCGCATCCTCGCAGGCACGCTGGGGCTGGGCATTCCGCCTTCGCAATGGCTGTTGCTGTGCGGCCTCATGGTGACGCTGTTCCTCGGCTTCAGCAAACGCCGCGCCGAAATTATTGCGCTCAGCGATGACAAATCCGCACACCGCAAAGTGCTGGAAGATTACAGCCCGGTGCTGCTGGATAAAATGATCGTCGTCACCGCCGCCGGCCTGATCATGAGCTACAGTCTCTACACCATGAATCCGGAAACCATCCGCATCCACGGCACCGCCAACCTGATCTACACCGTGCCCTTTGTGATCTATGGCGTGTTCCGCTATATCTTTTTATTGCACCATCAAAGTCGCGGCACCGACACGGCCAAAGATATGGTGCGTGATCCGCATCTGTTGATTGTGCTGCTGGGCTGGCTGGTCACCACCATCGCCCTGATTGCGCGCTAAACCCCGGTCTCCGCTTAACCCACTTCGCCTGCTAAACCCTGGTCAACCGTTAAACAAGCCCGCACCTTAATGACTTCCAAACATACTCACCCTCTCCTGCACGGCTGGCGCTTCCGCGCGATGCTGCTGATCGTGCTGCTCAGCGCAATCGGCTATCTGGCTTTTTCGCTATGGGGTGGCTGGCATGAGGTGGTGGCAGCGCTGGTAACCGTGGGCATCACCGGCACACTCATTGCGCTCGCGCTATCGCTGGTCAATTATCTGGTGCGTTTTGTGCGCTGGCAAAAATATCTGAGCATACTGGGGCATCAGGTTTACTGGCCGGAAAGCCTGCGCATCTACATCGCCGGTTTCGGCCTCACCATCCTCCCCGGCAAGGCGGGCGAAGCGATACGCAGCGTGTTCCTGAAAAATCACAACGTGTCCTACCCGGAAAGTCTGGCCGTGTTTTTCTCCGACCAGCTCTCCAACCTCATCAGCATCATGCTGCTGGTTTCCGTCGGGCTGTGGGCCTACCCGCAAGCGCAACCCGTCATCATCGTCATGGGCGGCATCATTCTGGGCATACTGCTTTTTCTGCAACAGACCAAATGGCTGCAAGCGCTCGAAGCCATCGCCCAGCGCAAACTCCCCGCCAAACCCGCCCGCCTTATTACCTCCAGCATCGAAATCGTGCTGCATTCCAAACGCTGCTTCAGCCTGCCCATGCTGCTCTACGGCATCGGAATGGGGCTGATTGCGTGGGGTGCCGAAGGTATCGCGTTCTACTACATCATGCACGTGCTCGGCAGCGACATGACCCTGCAGACCGCACTATTCATCTACGCCTTCTCCATGCTGGTTGGCGCCATCAGCTTTTTACCGGGCGGGCTGGGTGGCACCGAAGCGACAATGGTTGCCTTGCTGATGCTGAATAATATTGACCAGCCGCATGCGGTGGCAGCTACGGTGCTGATACGTCTGGCGACCTTGTGGTTTGCGGTGGCGCTGGGGGTGATAGCGATGTCGATGCCGGAAAGAAAATCGGATAAGCTTGAATCTTCCTGAACTCGGGTGTCAGATTAGGAAACTTCTATTGCTTCAATTCATTTAGTGTCGAGATGGTCAGAGCGCTTGAATCCGCACTCCAAAGCAGACAGTCGATCCTTACATTGCTACCAAATTCAACAAAAAACTATCTAGTCATTCTGGCATATATTCATAAGTTGATTAGTGTGGTTCAATGCGTCCGTACTATTAATTAATATGCGGACGGGAAAATTTTCTGTGAACCTAATAAATAAAATAGTTAGAAAAAATATACACGCTTCACTATTTTTAATAGTACGGACCGGTGTGTCCGTCTAATTACTGTTATGCATTCATATGAAATTAATCACACTACTCTTCGGCCTATTATTTTTTCAAACAGCCATCGCTGATGATACGGATTGGATTGGCGGCATTTATATAGACACCGTTAATAGCATAAATATCAAAGGAGGGATTGTACTGAACGATAACAATCCATTAGACCCTGATCGTCCTCATTACTATGGCTCATTTAAATATACGGATTTAGAGCTGGGTTTAGGAGGGAGCAAGATTTCATTTGGTTTTGGAGACTCTATAGGGCATGGACTGAATCGAATTGGATTGAGCTATGCACATCTAAGGTCGCAAGATATGGCAGGGTTTGAATGGATAGTTTCACAAATGGGTGGGAGTTTTAAACTAGGATATTATTGGGGGCTTGACGGTACTAAAAACCAAATGTTATTGGGTTTTGGTTTGGGGTTCTAGAAATTAACGTTCTATGCATAACCCTGCATTCAAGAGGGACGCGCTAAAGCGCGCCCCTTAATTTTACGCTAGCCTTATATTTTTAATCTTATGGAACCTATAAAATAATGTCATCTTCACAATTTCGCACGCTACTTACAGCTTCTTTGATTTTCGGCTTGCTCGGTGTTTTTTTTGATTTTTTCTATCCTTCTGAATTTCTTGAATCAATCTCGCAAGCTCAATCAAAAATTGATGCTGATATGTCTACGATAAAATTTTCATTCATTATGATTGTGGGTTTATTAATTGCCATCACGGGCATTGCTTCAACTATAGGATTATTCATTTTTAAATCATGGGCACCTAAACTTGCGGTCTCTACTACAGTCGCTGCTATAAGTATTGCGCCTTTACTTGGAGTCCATGCTGTATCTGGTTTTTCATACTCACTTTCTGAGTTATCCACAATGCTTTGGGCTGTTGCGTTATACGTGATTTACTTCACACCACTGAAAGACAAGTTTAGTGTTAAAGGCTAACCCGGCGTTCGAGCGGGTCTCGCCAGAAGCGGGCGAGACCCTCAACTTTACGTTAGGCGCGTTTTGAGGTATGAGTGATCTTCAAGAGTTAATAAAAGATTTTGATTTTATAACTGAGATAGCATATGACTTGTCTCAGCAGTTTGATGGTGTTCAAACAGATGATAGAAAACGGAAGATATCGACCTACTACTTGGCGAAGATTGTACCAGAGTGCATTTCACTTTTAATGTTGCTCCCAGGTTCAAGGTTCACCGGGTCAGGAGTACCGTTTGACTTCCCGTCGTTTTGCTCAATTTCTAGGAACCTGATTGAAGCAGCAAACCTGCATTGGTATTACTGCATAGAGAACACAAATACAGAAATATCGAACTTTCGATTCTATCTATATGATTATCACGATCACAAATCAACAATCCAGATCGGAAAATTTATTGGTGGTGAAGAGCGGGATTTAAGTTCGCTTCAGAAAAAATGTGATGATCTAAAAACTATAATAATGGAAAGCCCTATATTTAATAGTCTACTACCTGAGATACAAAAACAGATTCTGAAAGGGCGCAAATGCTCAGATCAGAATCAAACTGAAATATCTGAAAATCGCGGGCTGGTTGTGTCTACGTTTAATGGTGTTTACAAAATACTATCTACAAACGTTCACTCTACACCTTCAGCAATAAACGCCTTAGTTCATTCTAAAATTCATGGCAAAGAATTGGATGAAGCATTTGCGGGCTTGGTTCTTTCATATGTCGCCTCATTCATTGCAGACATGGTGAGAACAATTGGCGAAATATGGTGTTTAGAGTTTACCAAAAGGAAATCGGCAGAAACAATCAGATTATACTCGGAGGCTTTGAGTGAGAGCACCTAACCTTGCATTCAAGCGGGGCGCGCTAAAGAGCGCCCCTTAATTTTACGCTAGACCTCATATAAAGGAATGTAATGCGCATAGAGTACAAAAACAAATTCACAGATATTCTTTTATTTAATTCAATTCACCAATTTCTATCGCCTGTTATACAAGGCTTATTCATTATTTGTTGTGCTTTTATTTTTTTATCTGAATCTAATGAAAATACAATTTCCATCGCATCAATTAATACATTGCTTTGGTTTATATTCTTTTGGATTTTTCAATTCGCTTTTCTTTCGATATATCTTTTCTCAAGGAAAGACAAGAATGTTTTGACTAATCACGTAATTGAAGTTCAAGAAGATTCACTCTTTGAAGAAACCAAATACAATAAATCATTTTTCTTTTGGAATGGAGTTGTTAAGGTGGTTTCTCGACCCGGCTTTGTTGCCGTGTATGTTTCTTCAAATATGGCACATGTAATACCAAATAGAGCATTTCCATCTAAAGAAAAAAGAGCCGAGTTTATAAGTCTTGTACGAGAGAAAATTCATGTTTCGCCCAGTAAGGTCTAACCGGCATTCGAGAGGGACGCCTATCGGTGCCCCTCAATTTAACTTTAGATTAAAGGAGTCTTAATGTTTGCATTAATCAGATTTATGATGTTAGTAGTTCTTATTTCTTTGTTGTCTGCTTGTGCTTCAATTGTTGGAGAGGTAGACCCAACAAAAAATATTTCGCTTGAAGGCACAGGAAAATCTCTTGTTTTAGCGGATTCGCAAAATACACGACACTCCGCACAACCTCGTCGTAAAGATAATTTACTTACAATTAGAAGTCTTGATGGAAAATGGCTACAGCGCATCCGCATGAATAGCGATTTTCCTGAGGCAATGCTTGTTGATCCAGGTCGGCATAGCATGAGAGTTGAGTACAATTATTATCAATCAACAGCTCATGCCAACCTTTGGCTTGATGCTCAAGCTGAAAAAAAATACATAATTCGATGCAAAGTAAATGGAAACTTTGTTTTATTTTGGATTGAAGAGGAGGCAACAGGGCAGAGGGTTGGTGGGGTAGAACATGAAGACACTCCTTCAAAATAATCTAACTTATCGTTCAAGTGGGTCTGCGCTAAAGCGCAGACCCTTAACTTTAAGTTGAAGCTGTAGAAAAACTATTTGATGAAAAATTGGAGTAGCGATGAACCAAATTCGACCTCTCAAAATGCGTTGTATTCGACGATCGTCTAGTTGGGAGGGTTGAAAGACCCCCGAAAAATAATGTATTCGAACCCACAAGTACTTTTTCTACAACCTCGTTAGCCCGCACAAAACATGTGAAGATCGTACTCATCAGTTTGATTATGTTCCTCTCCCTGATCGCCCATGCCGAAACAGGAGGTTGGGTAACCAGAGATGGAAAGCCCGTGCCGAACTCAGATGCAATGAAAAGCATAAATGGGTTTGGTGGTTGGCTGGTTGTAACACCAGATTCTGATTGGGAAGAAAAATGGAGTACCTCGCCAGAAACGGTGCCTAATTTTTCCGAATCCAAAGATGTTTCGTATGGCGAAAAATTAACGATTCTCGCCTTCTACATAAACCCAAAAATTAACGCCTCCGGTGAGCTTGACGTACTTTGTGATATTAAAGTAACAAGACCAGATGGCAGCCCTTCTACAAATGCCAAAGGTATTCAGTGTGCAGCCGGTAAACTTCAAGGTGATCCGCGTAATGTGCGCTTGTCCTCGGCGGTTATAAAATACGTTGGGGAAAATGGCGATCCACCCGGAAAATGGGTTGTAGAAATTGCGCTTACCGATAAAGTGCGGGGCACAATAATTCCATTGAAGGTACACTTCAACTTGCTAAGCAAATAGGCTAACCATTCGGTCGAGAGGGGCGCTAAAGCACGGCGCCCCTCACCTTAACGTTAGAGCCATATACAAGGAGCGATTGGAGTGAAATTTCACTTGATTTTTATATTTGTCCTACTAACCCTGCCAGCTTCGCAATTAAATGCTGAGGTCAGCCAGCACAACTGGCCATGCCAACCGAATACCGCTGACTGTATTGGATCGGTCAAGCTTCAAGTAGACAAATCATTATGGCCGAAAGCTAAGGGGATATTTGAGATCACTTCGTTTACAAACGGCGAGTGGCTATTTGTAAACCTAACCACAGACCCTATCGTCAAGATATTTAAATTTCCTGAAATTCACGAAATATACTATGAGATTCGTACCACCGAAGAAGAGCAACGACAACGCAATATATTTCAACAAGGAGCCGGGCAAGTACTTGTTAGTTCAATGGAACTAATTTTTAAAGCTCATCCTGGCGGTCTCAATGCGATGCCGAGTAACTGGATAACCCGCGAAGTTGAAATTGAAGGGAAAAAAATTCAGGCCTCAGTCCGAAAAATATCGTCCAAAAGTTTTGAGTTCAGCCTATTGAGCGACCCAGATTGGAAAATATCAGGCTTATGGTCAATCGAAAAAGTTCAACCATGGCAAGACAGTTATTCCCTCGATGGGTGGTTGAATCAGAGTCAGGTGGCAAGCTTCCGAACGCTTGGTGATCTCAGAGAGAAAATTCGAAAATCGTGGCAACGATAGATCCAGCTCTAACCCTGCATCGAGCGCATTCGACCGGGACTGCCGAGAAGCGCGGCAGCCCCTCAATTTTACGTTAGCGATAAGGACAGCTATGCAAAATAATTTTACTGCGATCGCTACTCTTCTTGTGGGATTTATGTCGCCCACTATTACATATTCGGCAACACCAATTGAAATTGGACAGACCAATGGTGTATTTGATGGGGCGAGCTGTAGCTATTACAGCGCTATCGATAAAAAGCCAAAATTGATAAAAGAGATAATTGATAAAGGACCTGATGCCATTTTTAAGTACGAGCATACGCCTGGTAGACCAGTCTTATATCTGGGCAGTACTAGAACTGATCAAGAATGGAAACAAGTGGCTGCAATAAACATTAACGGAAAGGAATTGCTTCTTGATTTTGTCAAACAAGAACCATCGCTGTGTCTAGACGAGGTTCACCAAAAGCAAGTTGAGTGCACCACAAACGAATATGCAAATCACGAATACAAAATTTTCGTGAAGCGATTGACTAGCCAAAGAGCTTGCTTCCCCGATAGTGCATATTGTGCTGGCGATGCTGCTTCAGTTCTTGTCACAATTGAGGGTAATCATTCACAAAAATCATTATTGTTGGTAGGTGGTTGTGCTGAGTAATATCGCTAACTGGCGTTCGAGCGGGTCTCCGCAAAAGCGCGGCACCCCTTGTATCTTAGGTTCAGCGCCCGCTATTTGAATCCATGATAGTCCGTTTTGGGTACACAGGGGTCGTCTAGTTCGTAATCTTTATACTTCCGCTCCGGCCGAGAAACTGACATTACCCAGTTGCACCTATTTACGGACTCGGCTCCACCCTGAAATAAAAACCACAATGATCGGACCACAGTGTAGCTGGGTCGCGATAACACGCTTCGCCGGGAATGGTGGGCGGCATGACTTTCACCTGGTTGGCATAGGCTTGTTGTTTGGCGCGAAAATGTTCCGGACGACCAATCACAACACCGACGTTCTCAGGTGACCACGCAGCCATACGGTAGCGTGGCATGCTTCCTTCAACTTCTTCTATAGTTGGCGGGTTATAGTTAGCACCAAAGTTAATATCACCAACCACAATCGGTGGATACAGGGTGGGATTGTTACTGGAATTAAACCGGCGCTCAACATCCGTAACAAGGGTATCGATGTTAAGCACACCTGAATTGATTGTGTCGGATGGATCTTGCCCAAAGCCTCTGTGCACGTTGTAGATGTGAATATAACTGCCAGGCTGGCCAACCAGTTCAAAGCGGCTAAAAACGGCATCCGACTGTGGCTTGTTGGGGTCCGAGCCTTCAAATGCTTTACGGCTTCTGGTTAAAGCAACACCCTGGCGCGTTGGACAAGTGTCCCTGAATACTGGCCCGACTTGCGGTCTAATCATGGACCCGTCCATAAACGGGGTAACCGGGCAAACATCACTACCGTCAAGATTCAGAGGGCAGCATTGCGCACTCGATGCAAGATAAGTAGTCAGGAGAGGAAACGGGCTGTCATAGGGCGAGACTACAGATTCTCCTGCGCGGGGGCTGGTGATAACGTTTCTGAGCCGGCTTGGACGATAAAGCAAAGCAAGCCCGCCCGATGAGGAGCAACCTCCCGATGTTATATTGCCCGTCCAATCAGTGGGTATACCCCCGCCCGGTTTTCCAACGATGAGGTATGCAATTCGATATTGCTCACCCGCCGCATTGGAAATTCCACTACGCAGAAAATTGATGGCTTCATAATCGCGTACCGTTGGGTCAAAAGCGCACTGCATAAAGGCTGTTGCTTCTTGCAGCGCGATGACATCCGGGAATGTTCTGGTTTCACTCATCCATGTAAATATTCGGGCATACCGGGTTCGCCAGGGCACACCGGTTTGCGAATTCCTGGGAACATTTGAAACACCCAGCAGGTTCACGGTGAGAATAGAAACACCTAGCTGCTCTCTGGCGAGATCTTGGGTTAGCTTGCTTTGTGGTGTTGTTTGACACCCTGACATCAGCACAGAACATGATGCAATGAATAGAAACGCGAGCGACCGCATATTCAAAAAGCATTTTTTTAGCATATTACTTTCTCCTTAAGGGAAAACGATGGTGAGCATTACGCGAAGCCACAAGGCGCCGCCCTTTTGCGACGCACAGCCTGAGCGCCGGTTTGGGCATTTTCCGGTTGAGGCCATCAGGCAAAAAATCTTTCAGGGTAGATTGTTGAGGCATTGCTGGCGTTCTGCGGGTGTTTTTTTCCTTTTGCATGCCAGCTTCGCCTTGTTTTCACGAATCGTTTCCTGTCTTACTCTATATTGCTCTTGTCGCTCGGCAGAGGGCATTTGCGGCTCTCCGCGTTTGTCGCAGCTAGGCAGATTTGAATAAGCCGGATCACTACAATCTACATCGGGTTTTGACCAGCTTTGCTGGGCAAACAGCAACAGCGATAGACACAGCATGCTTCTAAAAATCGTTAACTTGCAAGTCATCATCTACTCCTACATTAAGAATAATGGGTCATTTATGTCATCTTCAGCTTCGTCGCGACCCTGAATCGGTGAAGCCCAAATGCAAAAATACGAACTCACAGGTCCGTATTATTAAAAGTAGTGAAGCGTATATTTCTTACCAGACATTTATTTTATTTGAACCCGGATAATTTCCCTGTCCGCATATTAATTATTGATCCGGCATTAATTATTCGAGAATCCGTTCGCATTGAGCTTGTCGAAATGTGAATGGACTCTTGTGCTTCGACAAGCTCAGCACGAACGGTTATAGAGGTTCCGGATCAATAGCAGTGCCGCCGCATTGAATCACGCCTATTCCCTATTGGATATAGGCAAAATGCCTATATCGCTTGGCTTGGCTAAATTTAATTACAGAGGAAGGGTCGGGTACCTGCTTTGGGAAAACTTCCCCAATATCCGAGAGTTGCCCAAGTGTTAGGCCAGCGGCCTAAGCCAATAGATATAGCCCTGCAGAAATTTCTGTTGCACTTATGCAACATCTGCAAACTAGGCATTGACCGGGAGAATTGTTGCTAGGATACTCGGGGGATTGCGCTGGCACATTGTTGAATCAAGGTGATTGGACGCGATAATTTTCAATTCGAAACCAGGATATTCAAGATGTACTCACGCCTGCAAAAGGTCATTGTCTGGTCATCTTGTATTTCAAAAATTATATTTTTTGCACCACTCCTCCTCTTACCCGTAATCTCACAAGCCGCACAGGTCGTCGCAGTTGATCACCGAGTTACTGTCACCTACACCAAGCCCAAGTTTAACCCACAGCATGGCACTTACAGCACCCAGATTCAAATCAAGAACCACTCCTCAGCACCACTCCTGGCCCCGCTACGCCTCAACGTCAACCACATAGAAGGTCAGGTAATCAAGCCGTTCAATGCCACTGGCCTTGGGGCAGCTGGGCAACCTTATATTGAATTTGCTCTGTCGCAGGGCAAGCTGGGCGCAGGTACAACCACTGCTGCTACCACACTGATATACAAGACCGAAACAGACCAAGCAAAACACAAAGTGCATCAACAACGCAGAAAAAAACGTAACGATGAAGGTGGACAAATCACTGCGGGTGTTTCACAAGCACCGTTGGGATTGCGTGTGTCACCCTATGCGCTCACGGCAGGCGGCAACACACAGGACGTGCGTTTCAGCGTCATGCTGATCAATGGAGACACCAAAAAGAACGCACCCGTCGTACCCGTATTTTTACGCAACAAGGATAGCGGCGAAATCTACCCGATGCACGACCATGGCAGACGTGCCAATGTGGTTAATCTAAAGATAGATCCCTCCTCCATGCAGCCTGAAACCTGCATGAGTTTTGAAGCCTACGTTGTAAACAGCGGCACTGAAGTTGTATCACCCACATACAAGCTATGTGCCAGCGGTTTGCCGGTGCGCATCGCAAAATCAAATAAATCCAACATCATCACCTTTTCCGATGGCAGCAAGGCGATTGCCGATGAAATTATGTTGCATGTGGTAGCGGGAACCACTGAAGTACAGATTCGAGCAATTGCAAAAAGCATCAATGCCAAAATTTCAGGTGGCATTTTGCAACACAATCTGTATCAGTTACAGCTGCCAGCCCCGCTCTCTTCGGCGGACATGCTGTTGTTGATTAAACAACTACAAACCCATCCTGAAATATCAAGCGCTTCGGTTAATGCACTAGGTGAAACTGCATCAACACCAAACGATACAGAATATTCAAATCAACATGGACTACAGTTGGTGCGTGCGCAGGATGTTTGGGATGCAAATGCAACTGGTAGTGGGAAAATTATTGCAGTACTTGACACTGGGATTGATCGCACACATCCTGATTTCGGTACGATCGGAGATTGCCAGCTTGCAGACAATGACTGCGGATCAAGCAATACGGATTTTGATACAGCCAATAGTCATGGCACAGGTGTTGCCGGGGTGATTGCTGCTAAAACTAATAATGGGCTGGGTGTCGCTGGTGTAGCACCTGCCAGTAAAATTAAGTCTATACCAGTAGGTACTGATCTAGTCTTAACACTCGCAGAAGTAACTCAAACTTTTCTTGATGCTGCTGCTTATGGTATCGCTTCAGTTATAAATGCAAGCTTCAGCGGAGGACCATGGGGACCAGTTAATGTCACAGCATACTGTGGCGCTATCAACTCCGCAGTCATAAACGGCGTTACTCCAGTTGCAATAGCTGTAGTTGCAGCAGGCAATAACAATTCCAACGGCTACTATTATCCAGCTCGTTGTAATGACTCAAGCCGTCCTGAACATGCTACGCTCACCCGAAAAGAATTATTGATTAGCGTTGCCAATAGTCTTTCTACAACGACAATAGATCCACTATGCTCTCCTGCCACTACAATTGATTCACGTTGTGGCAACAGTAATTACGGTACTTGGATAGATATGGCCGCCCCCGGCATGTCGATACGCACCATTGCTGCCGGCGGCGGTTATGCAAGCCCAACCGGCACCTCATTCTCAGCCCCCATGGTTTCCGGCGCAGCCGCCATCCTCTTATCTTGCGGCGTACCGCTCAACGAGATTGAATCAACCTTAAGAACCAGCGCCAATGTAACTATTGCCTTCCCCGATGGCACCAGCGCGCCGCGCCTGGATATTTACCGCGCCCTCATTTCACGCAACCGCGCCCCCACTGCCATTTCGCTCAGCAACAACAGCATCAGCAATGGCACCAACACCACCGCAGATTTTGAAGTCGGCACCTTGCTGGCAACGGACCTCGATACTTGCGACAAATTCACTTACAGCATTGCCGGCGGTGCAGATGCAGCGAAATTCAGCATAGGCGGAGCTAATTCAGACCGGCTGCGTATCACTGACGGGGTACTGAATTCATCAGTCAAATCGAGTTATTCCGTCACCGTGCGCGTTACTGATTTCGCCGGACAAACCGTGGATAGCACTCATGTCGTCACAGTATCCGTGCCTCAGTGCAGTGACGGTATTGATAACGACGGCGATGGCAAAATTGACTACCCTGCCGACCCCGGTTGCAGTTCCGCAAGTGACACCTCAGAAAACACCAACGCGTTCCCAAGCGCACCAGTATTGGTTAGCCCGGGTAACAACAGCATCAATGTGAATGGCGCCTCTGTCACATTTAAATGGAACCGAGTCACCGACCCCGATGGCGACACTGTAAGCTACCAGTTTTATTTATGCACCAATTCTGCCTTCACCGCCTGTGGCCCGGTGCTGGTTGCGAGCAACACCTTGTCAGCCACCCAGCTCGCTGGGCTGTTAGGAGGTGGGTTAGGCGGAAGCGGCTTCCTGCTGGCAGGGCTGATGGGTACACGAAGCCAACGCCGCCCTCTCTCCCGTCAAAAAATAATTCTAATGATGGTCGCTGCAACCATGGTCACAACCCTCCTTGTTGCGTGTGGAGGTGGCGGGGGCGACAGTAGTGGAGGCAACTCAGGCGGCTCCAGCGGTGGCAGCACAGAAGTCACACGTACCGAAACACTGCTCGCTGGCTCAACACAGTATTATTGGAAAGTAGTTGCAGAAGATGGAAATGGTGGCAGCACATCAAGTGCTGTTTATACCTTTACGACTCAGTAGGCATGTTGTTTAGCATTGATTAGCCATTAGGCCTAAGCCGAATGATGTATTGACTCGCTGAATTGTTGCTAGGATACTCAGCCGCTTGCACTGGCGCTGTGTTGGTACAGAATGGCTGGTCACGACATTTTATTATTTCAGAAATGGAGGATTAAGGTGAAACCAAGCATTCAAACCAATAGCGTTCAACAATTTCTCGCAACGCATCTCTCAACGTCCCGTCTATTTTTCCTGACACTGTTGCTGGCTTTACTCTCGGCATTTTTTCCGTTGCAAGCTTCTGCAGACACGGCGATTAATGACAGGTTCGAGCTATATATTTTTAATATTTGCAATAATCCCAGCCCTCCTGCCAGCTGGGACCAGGCGAAATTAAATACATTGTGTACAGCTGCGTCAACGGGCGGATATGTTTTGGGTAATGCCGGTTACAGTAGTTCAAGTAATCTTGGAACTTCAGATCCCAGCAGTGGAACAACCTCTCCAAATCATAGGGAAGTATACGAGTGCCTGGACGACTTTAATCGCGAAGCGGGCTCTGGTTGCGCGACGGGCGGCTGGGGACTGCTGTTATCAACTCAATTTGGCCGCAGTGTGCGGCCTGAAACAGAGTTGGAGAACGGTTTTCAGTCTGATTTGCGGAGTTTGTTGATTGGGCTTGATTACCGCTTTACGGACAGTTTCATATTAGGTGCGACCGCCAGCCAAACTCGTGATGACGCTGATTTTATCAACAATGCCGGTTCGCTAAAAACCATAAACAACATTCTCACGATGTATACAACCTGGTTACCGACAGAGAAAATATCCGTCGATGGTTACATTGGCTACGGTGCAGTAAATTTTGACAGTAAACGTCAAATCTATTTTGGTCCCATTTCCGGCACAACCATTGGCAATACTACTGGCAGGCAAGCTATGGCCGGTATTTCATCCGCATACCAAAGCAAGCTCGGCAATATCAATGTATCTCCATTTTTAAATCTCGACTACATCAAGACCGATATCAGGGGCTACAACGAAAGCGGCACCACAAACCTGGAGCTGCATTACGGTGACCGTACTACAATTTCTGCTACTGCCAGTCTGGGGGCACGTCTGAGTCAATCATACACCTTCAAATGGGGAAGCCTGACCCCATCCCTGCATGGTGCAGGCGTACATGAATTTCAGAACAACTCCACACTGATCAATAATGAATTGGTTCTTACTCCCGGCACTGGATTTCTGGTCGAGACTGATGCGCCAGACCGCGACTATTTTCTCTCGGGCTTGGGTGTAGTGGCAGCATTAAATAGCGGTACGCAATTGTTTATGAATTATGAAAAACGCAGTGGTGACAGCTTACTGGATAGCTGGGTAGTTAGCCTGGGGTTATTGAAAGAGTTCTAATTTTCTTGTGAAATGGTGCGTATGACGCACCCTACAGACTTGTGGGAAATCACGTGTGAATAGCGGAATTTTCGCTTTAAACATTTTAGATGAGGAATGAATATGAAAGCAGGATTTCAGTTTCAAAAATACAAACAGTATTCGCTACTATCCATCCTTGCATTGCGTAATGACAGCCAGACATTCCTCTTCCTTTGTTTATTTTTATTCCTGAATGCTGCTCATGCACTTAACCCTGAAACTGTAGTTTCTGTTGACCACCGAGTGACCGTTTCTTATTCCGCTTTCAAATTTGACCCCAAAAAAAATACCTACACCACCAAAGTACACATCAAAAACCACTCGGCTGCGCCGCTTCTTGCACCGCTGCACTTGACGATCACCCATATTGATAACACGCAATTTAAAATACTGAATATCAACGGTGTTGGGCCGGACAGTCTGCCCTACCGTGAAGTCAAACTCCTCAAAGGTGTGCTGGCGCCCGGCCAGACGACTGAAGCAACCACGCTGGTATTCGTTGAAGAAGCCATAGAGAAAACCCCACCAAGAAAATTAACTGAACGACATTCCAGGCAAGTTTCGGCTTCAACCCGTTACGCACCATTTGATTTCAAATTCCGGGTAAGCGCCGCTGTTTCGCAAACACCCTTGGAGCCGCGTGCAACGCCCTATGCGCTAAAGGTAAATAACGGCAAGATACCCGTCCGCTTCAGCGTGGTGATAGTCGGCAAAGGGAGAGATGTTGTTCCAGTATCACTTCGGCGCATGGATACCCAGCAGGTGTATGCGATGAATGACCAGGGTAAGGAAGGTGACATACAAGCTGGCGACGGTATTTATGGTGTTAATGTGATACTTAACACGGCTTCAGTTAAAGCAGGAAGTTGCTTGGCTTTTGAAGCCTACACCCGCACAGATCGCGTCATCGCAACTTCACCTCCATACAAATTGTGCATCAGCAGCTTCCCTGTGCGCATCGCCAAATCAAATACTTCTCATCTAATATCCCTGCCTGATGGCAGCAAAGCTGTAGCAGATGAGGTTTTGGTACATGTTGTTAAAGCTACCAATGAAGCACAAATACTCCGACTAGCTAACAACATTAATGCCACAATCGTTGGCAGTATTCTACCGAGTAATCTTTACCAATTAAAGCTGGCAAACCCGCTCAGCGCAAAAGATATGATGTCGCTGATAAAGCGCGTGCAAGCCCATGCCGAGGTGGAGAATGCCTACGTCAATGCACTAGGTGAATTTTCCTCCACACCCAATGATCCTGAATTTCCCAGCCAACATGGGCTAACTTTAGTTCGTGCACATGATGCCTGGGATGCTACTGCTACCGGCAGTGGGAGCATTGTTGCAGTTCTTGATTCTGGCATCGATCGCACCCATCCTGATTTTGGAACAGTTGGAGACTGCCAGTTGGCTGACAATGACTGCGGCTTACCCAGCACTGATCTTGTTGGGCATGGAACCCAAGTAGCGGGGGTAATCGCCGCCAAAACTAACAATGCGCTGGGAATAGCCAGTATCGCACCATCCAGCAAGATAAAATCCATAATTGCAAGCGCTGATTCTGACGTGCTATTAGCAGAGATGCAACAAGCCTTTGCTGATGTAACCGCCTATGGTGTTGCCTCAGTCATAAACGCAAGTTTTAGTCGTGGTCCATTGGCATTTGCACCAGTCGTAGATCTTTGCGGCTCAATCAATGCCGCGGTGATAAATGGAGTCACACCAGTGGCTGTTGTTGTGGCTGCTGCCGGTAATAGTGGTTCGAATGGATTTTTCTACCCAGCACGCTGCAATGATTCGAGCCGACCAGATCATGCCGCACTGACCCGCAAAGATTTATTTATAACCGTAGCTAACAGCTTATCCACAACAACCATCGACCCTTTATGCGCACCGGCTAGCGCATTAAATCAGCTTTGTGGTAATAGCAATTATGGTACCTGGGTAGATATCGCTGCACCAGGAATGTCGTTACGCACCACTGCAGTAGGTGGAGGTTATATCAGTGCGACAGGTACATCTATTGCTGCTCCGGTTGTAACCGGTGCAGCAGCTATACTCAGTTCCTGCGGTGTACCTTTCGACCAAATTGAATCCACTTTGAAGAGCGGACCTTTGATACCAGTTACAACGCCGGATGGCGCGTTATTACGGCTGGATATCTACGAGGCGCTGAAATTTAAAAATCTCGCCCCTACTGCCGTTTCACTCAGCAGTAGCAGTATCAACGAGAACACCGACACGTCAGGCGGTTTTGAGGTTGGCACGCTGACGGCTGTTGACCCCAACACTTGCGACAGGTTCAGCTACAGCATTGTCGGCGGTGCGGATGCGGCATTTTTCAGCATAGGCGGTGCTGGTCTTGACCGGCTGCTCCTCACTGCAGGCATTTTGAATTTCGAAGTCAAGAATACTTACAGCGTGACAGTGCGGGTGACGGATTTTTTTGGTCTGACTTTTGATCAAGCGTTAAACATTAATGTAAACAATATTAACGAAGCACCCGCAGGCAGCAATGCCACGCTGACGATAAATGAAGATGCGGCCCACACTTTCGCCGCTGCAAATTTTGGCTTTAGCGACCCGGATGACCTGCCCGCCCCCAACAGCCTGAGTGCGGTCATTATCAGCACTGTGCCAGCGGCAGGGGCGCTGGAGCTCGGCGGCATTGCTGTTACTGCGGGCCAGTCGATAGCCGCTGCCGATTTTGCGAATCTGACTTTTACCCCCGCAGCAAATGCAAATGGCAACGGCTACGCCAGCTTTACTTTCCAGGTTGTGGATGACGGCGGTACGGCCAATGGCGGCATCAATACGGATGCCAGCCCGAACACGCTTACGTTTGATGTGACGCCGCTTAACGACCCGCCCACCGGCTTGCTCTCCATATCGGGCACACTCAGTGTAGGCCAGACACTCACGGCCATTACCCTCGCAATTGCTGATGCGGATGGTCTGGGCGCCTTCAACTATCAATGGCTGCGCGGGGCTGCGGATATTGCCGGTGCGACCGGCAGCAGTTATACCCTGGTTGCCGCTGATATCGGCAACATTGCCAATGTGCGGGTGTGTTACACCGATGGTGGCGGGACGCTTGAATGCCTCAATACTACGAATGCGACGAATACCGGTGACCCGCACCTCACGACGGTGGATGGTCTGCATTTTGATTTCCAGGCCGCGGGCGAATTTGTTGCCTTGCGTGGCAGCAATGGCATGGAGATACAGACACGCCAGACACCTGTCTCCACCGCCGCCCCGCTCGCCGATAGCTACTCCGGCCTGCCCGTTGGTGTGAGTATCAATACGGCTGTTGCCGCGCGCGTGGGCAGCCACCGCGTGACGCTACAGCCGAATATCAGCGGCCTTGCCGCGGCCAGCGGGCTGGAGTTGCGCATTGATGGCGTAGGGACAAGGCTACCTGCAAGCGGTATTCAATTCGCCTCGGGCGGAAGGCTGGTGCCCATCGCCGGTGATGCCATTCAAATCGATTTTCCGGATACCACGACGCTGGTTGTTACGCCTGGATACTGGGCGCCGCATAGCGTGTGGTATTTGAACGTGAAGGTTTTCCACACGCCCGCGCAGCTTGGCCTGATGGGGATACGCGAACAGCGCAGCTGGCTGCCCAGACTTGCGGATGGCTCATCGCTGGGCGCAAGACCGGTGGCGCTGCATGATCGCTATGTCGATCTGTATGAAAAATTTGCCTACTCGTGGCGCGTTACCGATGAAACCAGCCTGTTCGATTATGCAACGGGCACATCGAGCAAGACATTTACGCTGAAAGAATGGCCCAGGGAAAATCCTCCCCATGTTGTTCCGCAGGGAGGGCGTGCAACCAAGCCGCTCAAACGTGAGATTGCACTGAAGCATTGCCATGGTGTTGCCGGGAAAAATGATCATGCCGATTGCGTGTTCGACGTGATGGTTACGGGTCACCCCGGGTTTGCGAAGACGCTGTTGTTCGGCCAGAAGATACAGCGCGGCTTGACGGCAACGGTGGTGCGCGGCGTAAAAGGCGATACCAGACCCAATGAAAATCTGAAGTTTATTGCGCTGGTGATGAAACACGCGCCTGCCGCAGCATTGATCACAGATAACAAGGATGCTGCACGCAAGGAGCGCGAAGACAATAGCGTGCCAACCGGCTTTATACAGTTCAAGCTTAATGGCAAAAACATTGGCGAGCGGGTCAGGCTGGATGCAAGGGGCCAGGCCGTGTTGAATATTTCACGCAAAAAAGTGGGTGGCGGCCAGATCGCTGCGAGTTACCTGCCCGCAAAGGGCAGCGTGTTTCTGCCTAGCAGTAGCAGCAATCAGAGTGTTAGCTTTGAAGAGCTTAAAAAGAGATCACGGGTATTAAAGGGAGCGAGGTAAGAATTCAGAACATTGCTTAATAGGCTTTTCATAATTCATGACACGAAAAATTTGAACGAACAAATCCCCCCTAGCCCCCCTTTTTCAAAGTGGGGAACCAGCCCGGCTTGAGTCGGAGAGTATTCCTCCCTTTGGCAAAGGGAGGTTAGGTGGGATTTAAAAGTGTCATGTAATGATGAAAAACTCAATATGCACCCTCTCCCCAGCCCTCTCCCGCCAGCGGGAGAGGGAGTAATACAGCAGCATTGATTGGAATCTGATTTGAACAATGGATGTTTTATCAAATGTGTTGCGATTCTTCAGGAGATACAAAATGAGAGCAAATGAATTTATCAAGATGTTGCTTTTAGCGTGTTTATTTTTATTGCCGGCGGTTGCCGTAGCCGCCGAGCCGGCCGGAGAAATCGCGCGCATCACCGGCGACAGCATTGCGCAGGCGCGCGCCACAGATGGCAGCATGCGCACGCTGGAAGTGGGCAGTGCTGTGAATACCGGTGACGCTATCAGCACCGGCAAGGACACAACCCTGATTGTGCGGTTTGCGGATGGCTCGCGATTTGCGCTGGGTTCGCAGTCGGAATTTGTGGTGGATAAATTCAGCTACAAACAGGGCGCGGAAGATAATTCATTTCATACCAGCTTCATCAAGGGGGTGTTCCGCTTTGTGTCCGGCCTGGTTGCCAAATCGCCGGGGCGCGATATGAAGGTAAAAGTGATCGTCGCGACGCTGGGTGTGCGCGGCACCCAGGTTGAAGGAGAAGTTTCAGCGCGGCAGGAAAAAGACGGCGTGAGAATAGATGCATCGGCAAAAGTGGTGTTGCTTGAGCCCGAGGAAAAAGGCAAGCAAACTTCCATCATTGTGTCGAATGAGTTCGGCAGCGTAATTGTCGACCAGCCCGGTTATGGCACCGAAATACCGGACGAGAAAAGCCCGCCTTCAGCGGTGCGCAAAATGCAGTTGCACACGGTGGACAATGTGCTGCGCGGCCTGCGTTCTTCAGTGCGCCAAGGCGGCACACCCAGGCCGCGTATGCCTTAAGGAAGCTCTGATTAAATCCCTTTTGTCGTTCCCGCGCAGGCGGGAACCCAGTCATATAAAGACACTGGATCCCCGCCTTCGCGGGGATGACGACTTAATCAGGGATTCCTTGATGTATTCCCTGCAAACCAAACGCGGTACTAAGGGATCTATTCAAATGGATTAATGAGCACCACGCCTGTACCCTGAAAATCATCGACGTTGCGGGTTACTACGGTCAGGTCATAAATCAGTGCGATCGAGGCAATTTGTTTGTCTATCGGGTGCACAGCGTGTGGCGACATCAATCGTCCCCACACCTGAGCGCATTCTGCGTCGAAACTCAGAATTTTATCCGCATATTCAGTTACGATCAGATCAAGCCATTTCTCAAGCTTTCTGGCTTGAGGAAGATCGCCGCGATGTCGGATATTTTCCTGCCCTCGCCGAATTTCACCTATGGTTATAGCGGATAGATAAAGTTCAGTTGGATCTATAGTCTGAAAAAATCTCAGCACACCGGAATTCGCCTTTTTTCCCTTGCGCGCTTCACTGATGACATTAGTGTCGACTAAATACACGCCGGCTCCTAAATGCTACGGCTATTGAAGTCGGTATCTTCACCCACGTTTGGCATGCTCGACAGTACCTCGGCAACTGACCGGCGTTTGGGACGCTGCAAGACAGCTTTCAGAATCTCACGATGTTCCGCTTCCGCGCTTCTTCCATGAGATGCCGCCAGTTGCTTTAGTGCCAGCGCAACATCCTCGTCAACATTCCGAACTACAAGATTGGTAGCCATAGTAATCTCCTAAGTTGTAATCATTGATAGCAGAATAACAAAATATTGATTGCATTGCAATCAACCTTTCAACCTATCCCTTATTACAACATCCCTTTCAACTTCTGCAGCACTGTCTGCAAAATTTTTGGTTGTGCCTCTGCAACAGGATGCAGGTTGTCCGCCTGAAACTCATGCGCCTCCACGCCCTCCAGCATAAACGGCACCAGTTCGATACGGTGGCGCTGCGCCAGTTTTGGGTAGAGCGATTTGAACTTTTTGGTATAAGCCACACCATAATTTGGCGGCAACTGCATGCCCAGCAGCAGTACTTTTGCCCCTGCGGCCTGTGATTGCGTGATCAGTGTATTGAGGCTTTTTTCCGTCAGGTCCAGTTTTGTACCGCGCAGGCCGTCATTGGCGCCCAGCTCAAGGATGACCAGACTCGGGCGGTGTTCTTTCAGTGTGGCTGGCAGGCGGCGCACGCCGCCGCTGGTGGTTTCTCCGCTGATGCTGGCGTTTATCACTTTATAATGCGGGTGTGTGCGGTTCAGTTCGGCTTGCAGCAGACTGGGCCAGGCGGCTTCGCGCGGTATGCCGTAGCCTGCAGAAAGGCTGTCGCCAAAGACAAGTATGGTAGATTGTGCACTGCTGACGGCGGGCAGCAGCAATAAAATAGTGAGCAATACAATTCGATAAATTTGAGAGGGTTTCATGGCATCCATTGTGCAGGCAGTTAATTTGGGCAAACAGGTACAAAGTGGCGGGCAGCCGTTGCTGATCTTGCAGGATGTGAATTTTAACGTGGAAGCACGCGAGAGTCTCGCCATTCTCGGCGCTTCCGGCTCAGGCAAATCCACCCTGCTCGGTTTGCTCGCCGGGCTGGATGTGCCCACCCATGGCACCGTGATGCTGGATGGCAATAACCTGTTCGAATTTGACGAAGATCAGCGCGCCCGCCTGCGCGGCCGACTGGCAGGCTTTGTGTTCCAGTCGTTTCAACTGCTGCCCGCCCTTTCCGCACTGGAAAACGTGATGCTGCCGCTGGAGCTGCAAGCCGTGCCCCGCGCACGCGAACTGGCTGAAGAAGCCTTGCTGAAAGTAGGTTTAAACCAGCGACTGACGCATTTGCCCAAACATCTTTCCGGCGGCGAGCAGCAGCGTGTGGCGCTGGCGCGTGCTTTTGTCACCAAACCCAAAATCCTGTTTGCCGACGAACCTACCGGCAACCTTGATGCCGCCACCGGCGCGCAGGTGATCGAGCTGATGCTGGAACTCAATCGCACACAGGGCACCACCCTGATACTGGTCACCCATGATGAGGCGCTGGCGCAGCGTTGTGACCGGCAGCTAAGGTTGAGCGCGGGGCGTGTATTGCAGGGTTGATGCCGCATGGGCGAGGTGATCAAACTCAGCACGGTTAAGCGTGCGCGACTGCAAGACAAGGCCAAAGCGGCGACCCTGTGCGGCTCGGGGTTTCATAAATGGAAAGTGGTGACCGATTCCCGTTTTGATGTGCGTCAGGGAAAACTGGTGACAACAGAACGCTGCGAACGTTGCCATGACGAACGTACCGTTTTGAAATAAACCCCGGCCACCTCTGGCAGGACAATAACCACAGAGCCTTTAGGTTGTTATTGTGCAGGCTTTCTACTATCCTTACGGCTGTAAATAAAAAGTTGAATATCATGCCTGTTCGTATCAAAACTCCCGAAGAAATTGAAAAAATGCGTATTGCCGGACGTCTGGCCGGCGAGGTGCTGGATTACATCGCACCCTTTGTCAAACCCGGCGTGACCACGGATGAGCTGGATAAGCTCTGCCACGACTATATGGTGGATGTGCAGGGCTGTATTCCCGCCCCGCTCAATTACGCTCCGCATGGCCACAAGCCCTACCCCAAATCAATCTGCACCTCGGTCAATCATCAGGTATGTCATGGTGTGCCGAGTGACAAAATACTGAAAAACGGCGACATCGTTAACCTCGATATCACCACCATCAAGGATCGCTATCACGGCGATACCAGCCGCATGTACTATGTTGGCGAACCCTCAATACAGGCCAGACGCCTGTGCGAAGCCAGCTACATTGCGATGTGGCGTGGCATACGCACCGTCAAACAGGGGAGTTATCTGGGCGATATCGGCTATGCGATTCAGAGCTATGTTGAAGGCCTGGGTTATAGCGTGGTGCGTGAATTCTGCGGCCATGGCATCGGCAATGTATTTCATGAAGATCCGCAAGTACTGCATTACGGCAAAGCCAAAACCGGATTAAAACTGGAAGCCGGCATGATTTTTACGATAGAGCCGATGATCAACGCGGGCAAAGCCGGCATCAAGCAGCTCGGCGATGGCTGGTCTATCGTGACCAAAGATCATAGTTTGTCTGCCCAGTGGGAGCACACCATACTGGTGACTGAAACCGGCTACGAAGTTCTCACCCTTTCAGCCGGATCTCCGCCTATTCCTGAAGCATAAATCTGGCAGTGCATACCACTCCCCAAATTCGCGATAGCCTGCGCGCAGCCCGCCAGGAACTGCAGCAAGACTATCTGGAACACGGCAAGGCCAAGCGTATGCTGCTGGCACATGCCAGGCTGGTGGACCAGCATTTGCGCGATACCTGGCAGATGCTGAATATGCCGGCGGAACTCGCGCTGATTGCGGTGGGCGGTTATGGACGCGAAGAGTTATACCCAAAATCCGATATCGATCTGCTTATCCTGCTGCCGCAACAGCCGGATGATGCATTGCAGCAAAGCCTGCAGGAACTGATCGGGATTTTCTGGGACATAGGCCTTGAAGTTGGCCACAGCATACGCACCATAGACGAATGCATCGCCGAATCGGCAGATGTAACAGTACAGACCAATCTGCTGGAGGCACGCCTGATCACCGGCAATCCGGCGCTCTTCAGCGAAATGCAGAAGCAGCTGACGCAGCATCTCGACCAGCGCGCTTTTTTCACCGCCAAGCAGCTTGAACAGGAACAGCGCCACACCCGTTTTCTGGATACCGATTACAACCTTGAGCCCAACCTGAAAGAAAGTCCCGGCGGCCTGCGTGATTTGCAGAGCGTATTCTGGATCAGCCGTGCCTGCAATTTTGGCACGACCTGGCAGGAGCTTGCCGGCATGGGCATGATTACCACCGCGGAAGCACGTGCCATTGCACGCCATGAGTCATTGCTGCAAACCCTGCGCATCCGCCTGCATTATCTGGCAGGGCGCCGCGAAGACCGGCTGTTGTTCGACTATCAAACCCAGCTTGCTGCACAAATGAAGATACAGGCCAGCGATGCCCGTCGCGCCAGCGAACATCTGATGCAGCGTTACTACCAGACCAAACAGGCTGTGCTGCAACTGAACAGTGTCCTGTTGCAAAATATGCGTGCGAAGCTGTTTCCGGAGTCGGGCGTTGCCACGCCGCTTAACGAACGTTTCCTCGCGCGCGACAACCTGCTGGAGGCGCGCAATGAAGATTTGTTTGAGCGCGAGCCGTCTGCCATCCTGGAAGGTTTTCTGTTAATGGAAAAAAATCCTGGCCTGAATGGCTTTTCTGCGCCCACGCTGCGCGCCCTGTGGCGCGCGCGTGATCGTATCGATGCCTCTTTCCGCCACGATCCTCATAATCGCGAGCTTTTCATGCAGCTACTGCGCGCGCCGCAGGGTTTGACACATGTCTTACGCCGCATGAACCAGCACGGCATACTTGGCCGCTATCTGCCCGCCTTTGGGCGCATCGTCGGGCAAATGCAGCATGATCTGTTCCATGTGTTTACCGTGGACGAACACATCCTGATGGTGGTGCGCAATTTGCGCCGCCTGACGCTGGCCGAGCACGCCCATGAACTTCCGCTGAGCAGCAAACTGATCAGGGATTTTGCGCGACCTGAAGTGCTGTATATCGCCGGTTTGTTTCATGATATTGCCAAGGGGCGCGGCGGCGATCATTCTTTGCTGGGGCGTGCGGACGCCATGCGCTTCTGCAAGCAGCATGGGCTGACGCGCGAAGATACCGACCTGGTGGTGTGGCTGGTAGAAAATCATCTCACCATGTCGGCAACCGCACAAAAGCAGGATCTGTCTGATCAGGATGTGATCGCTGCCTTTGCGGCCAAAATCAAGAATGACCGTTATCTGGTTGCGCTTTATCTGCTCACCGTGGCCGATATACGCGGCACCAGCGCCAAGGTGTGGAATGCCTGGAAGGGCAAGCTGCTGGAGGATCTGTTCTGGGCAAGCCGGCGCTACATGGTGGGCGGCAAGATTGCAGACCAGACAGGCGAAATTCGCCAGCGCGCGAGTGAAACCCTCAGTCTGTATGCCATTGCACCGGAAAAATATGAAATGCTCTGGGCGCAGCTGGATGCGGACTATTTCCTGCGCCACGAACCGCATGAAATTGCATGGCATACACGACAGCTTGCCCACCGCGTCAACAGCCCGGGGCCTGTCGTCAAGGCACGCTTAAGCAGTATCGGCGAGGGCATACAGGTGATGGTGTACAGCCCGGACCAGACTTACCTGTTCGCACGCATCTGCGAATTTTTTGAGCGCATGAACTACAACATCATGGAAGCCAAGGTACACACCACACAGCACGGTTATGCACTCGACAGCTTTTTGGTGATGGATGCGGGAAGTGATGAAACTTCCTACCGCGATGTGATGAACTATATTGAATATGAACTGGAACAGCTGCTAGGCAAAACAGAAGCCCCGCTTTCTCCCAGAATCGGCCGCGTCAGCCGCCAGCAAAAACATTTTCCCATCGCACCCGATGTCAGCATCATGCAGGATGAAAAGGGGAATTATCAGTTATCCATCATTGCAGGCGACAGACCCGGTTTGCTGGCTCGCATCGCGCATGTCCTGACACACCATCACATCGTGATACGCAGCGCAAAGATTAATACCCTGGGTGCCAGGGCCGAAGACACCTTCTGGATTTCGGGAGACGCGCTTAATCAAGCGCAGGCAATTGCAGATCTCAGCAGTGAACTGAAGAAAAGCTTGTTATAATATAAGCATTTGATTTTATTGAATATTTTTACTATGCGTCACTATTTCGGTGGATTGTATCAACGCGGGCACAAACGCCAGACCCCGCTCAAACACAGCCGCTGAGTTCAGTGTAGCCAAGGATTTCTTTTCGGTTTTCCACTTATCCAGTGCCGCCTGCCGCATCAACTGTTCTGCAATCTGTCGTTGATTGGTGACGAGCTCTGCCTGTTTTTCAGCAGCAATACGCGCCTCAATCTCATCCAGATAAAGCTGCTCAGCCACCACCCGTGATTTGGCCAAATCACGCTCGCGTGATTCTGCTTCGGATTTTTTTTGCACCAGCTCCAGATAAAACTGCTCGTCCTGAACGCGCTCATCAATGAATTTCTGCAGGTTCTGTGCGGCTTCAATGCGCTGGCGCGCCAGCTGGTTTGCATAGGTATGCGCCTGTAACAGATCGGCCTCCGCCTGTGCTGCCCGGGCTTCGGATTCGGCGCGCACCTTTCCCATACGCAGGGCCAGCACTTCAGCCTCCTCTTTCGCTTTGCCAGCACTGACGATTTCCTCTGTCATGCGCAGCTGCGCTTCAATAAGCTCTCTTGCGCCAACCTCCAATGCAATGCGTGCATTGTCGGCATCGATCGCTTTTAATTCTGCTTCCATCCGCAGGGAAATTTCATCAATCGCTCTATTCTCAGTTTCAATACGCTGTTGCGCGATCACGCTCAGGTTTTCCTGCACTGCCAGCCGGTTGTTCAAAGCCTCAACCGCTTCTTCCTCTGCTGTTACCCTTTCCTTCTCTGCGACGATGAGCGCTTTTTCAAGCTTGTACTTTTTTTCCTCAGCCACACGCTCGGCAAGCATCAGAGCCACATGCTGCTCTGAAAACTTAATTCGTTCGTTGATTAACTGAAGTTTGTGATCCAGCTCTTGTGTGGCCAGGCGGTCGGCCTTTAAATTTTGCTCGGCCAGGCTGGCATATTGAGTTTCAAGGGCCACTCTTTCATCCGCAGCCTGTTTGGCCAGGGCAGCAATTTGCTTATGGCTATCTGCGGCGGCAATTGCATCCTTTTCGGCTTTTAACTGGATTTCAATGCCGCTTGCCGCAAGTATTTCCACGTCAACGCGTTGCTGCGCTGCAATTTTAAGCTCTCGCACGGAATCGATTCTGCCCTGTGCAACTTGCCTGGCCTGCGCTTCAAGCTGTATAAGTTCGGCTTCTTCACGCTCGGCCTGTTGCAGCAAGGCCAGCGCTTCTTCTCGCTGCTGCAATACTCGTTGCGCGCCTTCGGCACGCGCAATTTCTGCAATCAGCTTGCCTTCCAGCAAGGACATCGCCGCTTTATCGGTGTCAATTTTCTGCTGTATTACCTTGCAAAGATGGGCTTCCTGCTCTGCCCTTTCCTGTGCAAGGGTTGAGGCTTCACGTTCAAGCGCTGCCTTCAACTCATGCTCTGCAAACGCACGCCGCTCTTCTTCCTTGCGCACATCAAGATCGATTTTGGCCTGCTTCTCAGCATACAGCCTGCTCTGCACTTGCTTAAGCAGGACTTCTTCGAGTTGTGTTTTTTCATTTGTCGCAGCCAGCAGTTCGCGCTCCAGCTCAAGCCGCAGGTTCACTTTATTCACCAACTGCAGGTCTGCGTTGCTGCGATTTTCTATTAACGCCAGCAATTCATTTTCCTGCCGCAGTTTGCCCTCGGCAATTGCCCGCGCCTGTGCCTCGGCTCGTGCACGCACTTGCACTGCCAATTCAAGCGCATTTTCTGCCTCTATGCGTCCGCGCGTTTCCTGCATGGCAAGGGCTTCATCGCGAAACCCCTCACCGTGCGAACTGACCAAACGGATTTTTTTCTGTGCTGACATTTTGACGCCTCCATCCCGTGCTTTTGCCATACCTTCTGGCACGACAACAGACTAACAGTTCAGCTGTCGAGTCAAACCAAAAATAGGAGCAAAAATATCAGCCTATTCAAATTTATTCCTGCCACTGCTTTTCTGAATGTATAAACATGGGAAAGGTGAGCGGATTAACAAATAAAAAAAGAGCCTTGATTTACAAGGCTCTTGATCAGTGTGCAGCATTGGCATCAATACATATAACCTATTGATTGAATTGAATAAATTACTCCCACTCTATCGTAGCAGGTGGTTTTCCTGATATATCGTAGACCACACGATTGATGCCGCGCACCTCGTTAATAATGCGGTTGGAGACTTTGCCCAGCAAGGCATAGGGCAACTCTGCCCAGTGCGCCGTCATGAAATCCTGAGTCTGCACCGCGCGCAAAGCCACTACCCATTCATAGGTTCTGCCATCGCCCATCACGCCAACCGACTTGACCGGCAGGAATACCGCAAATGCCTGCGAGGTTTTTGCATACCAGCCGGACGCGACCAATTCTTCTATGAAGATCGCATCGGCACGGCGCAACAGCTCGGCAAACTCATGCTTCACTTCACCCAGAATTCGCACGCCGAGTCCGGGACCGGGGAAGGGATGGCGATATACCATATCATGCGGCAGGCCGAGTACCACACCCAGTTCACGCACCTCATCCTTGAATAATTCGCGCAAAGGCTCCAGCAATTTCAGGTGCAGGGTATCGGGCAGACCGCCCACGTTGTGGTGTGATTTAATCGCATGGGCCTTGTTGTTTTTGGCACCCGCGGACTCAATCACATCGGGGTAGATGGTGCCCTGCGCCAGCCATTTTGCATTGGGTAATTTTGCAGATTCGCGCTGAAATACTTCAACAAACTCGCGTCCGATAATCTTGCGCTTTTTCTCGGGATCGGTCACGCCGGCCAGATGTTTCATAAATTCGGCACTGGCATCCACATGGATGACTTTTACGCCCAGATTTTTTGCAAACGTTTCCATCACCTGTTTGCCTTCGTTCAGGCGCAGCAGGCCGTTATCGACGAACACACAGGTCAATTGTGTACCTATGGCGCGATGCAGCAAGGCGGCTGCAACAGATGAATCCACACCGCCGGACAGGCCCAGAATCACTTCTTCCTTGCCTACCTGTGCACGAATTTTTTCCACCGCCTCGCTGATATAGTCCGGCATATTCCAGTCTTTGCCGCAGCCGCAGATATCATGCACAAAACGCTCGAATATCGCCTTGCCCTGATAGGTGTGCGTAACCTCGGGGTGGAACTGAACCGCATAAAAACGGCGCGACTCATCCGCCATTGCCGCGATGGGTGTCGCCGGATTGCTGGCAATAATCTTGAAGCCGGCCGGCAGGGTGGTCACCTTGTCACCGTGGCTCATCCACACATCCAGCAGGCCGTGGCCCAGTTCATTTACGCGGTCCTGTATATCGCGCAGCAATGCAGAATGGCCCTGCGCGCGCACTTCTGCGTAACCGAATTCACGCACCAAACCATTTTCGACGGCTCCGCCCAGTTGCGCGGCCATCGTCTGCATGCCGTAGCAGATACCCAGAACGGGCACACCCAGATCAAACACCACTTGTGGTGCGCGCGGGGTATCGCCTTCAGTCACAGAATTGGGACCGCCCGACAGAATAATCCCCTGCGGCTTGAATTCCCTGATAAAGGCTTCGTCCACATCGTAAGGATGCAGCTCGCAATAAACATTTGCTTCGCGCACGCGGCGTGCAATGAGCTGCGTGTATTGGGAGCCGAAATCGAGTATGAGAATTTTTGCGTGGGACATTTTATAAACCGATGTAGGTTGTGTTTGCTTATAAATAAAAAAACCTCTTGCAGGAGGTTTTTTTACTCGTTCCTTGTTAACCGTGAGTCTGTTTAGTCAACGTGATAATTGGGTGCTTCTTTGGTGATTTGCACATCATGTACATGAGACTCGCGAATACCGGCCGAAGTAATTTCAACAAATTCTGCTTTTGCATGCACGGTGGGAATATCGGCACAGCCAAGATAACCCATGGTTGCGCGCAAACCACCCATCAGCTGATGAATTACCGCGAGCACACTGCCTTTGTAGGCAACGCGGCCTTCCACGCCTTCCGGCACCAGTTTGTCCTGATTGCCTTCGTTATCCTGGAAGTAACGATCTTTGGAGCCGTCCTGCATTGCGCCCAGACTGCCCATGCCGCGGTAGGATTTATACGACCGGCCCTGGAACAGTTCGATTTCGCCGGGTGCTTCTTCGGTACCCGCAAACAAACCACCCAGCATCACAACGTGCGCACCAGCAGAAATCGCCTTTGAAATATCACCGGAGAAACGCACACCACCATCCGCTATCAGTGGAACACCCGTGCCGAGCAAAGCCTTGGCTACATTATCAATCGCGGTAATTTGCGGTACGCCCACACCGGCCACCATACGGGTTGTGCAAATAGAGCCTGGGCCTATGCCCACTTTGACGCCATCCGCACCGTGGTCGAGCAGTGCTTTCGCTGCATTTGCAGTCGCGATATTGCCGCCGATTACGTCCACATTGGGGAAGTTTTTCTTGACCCACTTCACGCGATCCAGCACGCCCTGGGAATGTCCATGTGCAGTATCAACCACGATCACGTCGATGCCGGCCTCCGCGAGCAAAGACACGCGCTCTTCCGTGCCCTCGCCCACACCAACGGCAGCTCCCGCGCGCAAACGTCCCAGCTCATCTTTGCAGGCATTGGGATGTTCGCTTGATTTCAGGATGTCTTTTACGGTGATCAGGCCGCGCAATTCAAACGCATCATTGACCACCAGTACACGCTCTATTCTGTGTTCATGCATCAGCGCGCGCGCTTCATCGCGGCTTGCATTTTCCTTAACCGTGATCAGTTTTTCGCGTGGCGTCATGATATTGCGCACAGGCTGATCGAGGCGTGTTTCAAAGCGCAAGTCGCGGTTGGTGACAATACCCACAAGCTTCTTGCCTTCAACCACCGGCAAACCGGAAATCTTGTGCTGGCGCGTCAGGTTAAGCACATCACGCACGGTCATCTCGGGGGCGATTGTGATTGGGTCCTTTACCACGCCGCTTTCAAAACGCTTGACCTTGGCAACCTGTAGTGCCTGCGCTTTGGCAGTCATGTTTTTGTGAATAATGCCTATCCCGCCCTCTTGTGCCAGTGCAATCGCCAGACGTGATTCAGTTACCGTGTCCATGGCGGCAGACAGCAGTGGAATATTCAGCGTGATATTGCGGGTGAGTTGAGTACGCAGACTGACGTCGCGTGGCAGCACTGAGGAGTGCGCCGGAAGCAGCAGGACATCGTCAAAGGTAAGTGCTTTTTGAGTAATACGCATGAAAACCATCCTCGACAAAACGTGCATTATACGCAAGCATGGCCTTCAGGTAAACGTGGCTTGGTTGATTCCTGGTGCCTCAAACTTTTTTTCGCATCACCCTTAAGCTTTTCTACCCATTACCCCTAGGCTTTTCTACCCATTACATAGATGAGCGATTCGGCGAAAACCTCACACCAGCTTAACTCATTACCCTTAAGCGCCATGAGTAGTTTATTGACTTCGGTGGGAGGCCATTTGGGATTAAACGCGACCAATGCTTCTTCAGGATAAAGCGATAAAAGGGGTAGCAGCTTGTCCCCCATTTTATTGATTTCACGCAACATCAGCGCCAGATCCTTATCCGAATCCAGCTCGGCCGTCAGATCGCCATAAATGCTTGGATTATTTTTGACGTAGTCAACAAAACGGCTCAGCAAGTAAAAAAATTCACTTTTATTGCTTTCATTCACTGCATCGCCCAGCATGAATGGGCTAACATTCAATTCAAGCCAGTAATAATTCAGCTTGGGATTGTAAAATTTTGTAACGTTAATATAACCATTGCGCGCGTGAGCGCGTTGAATGCAGTCATCCAGAATTAGTTTATCCGAGTTACGCGTGGCAAGATCCTTGACCATCAAGACTTCGGGTTTGGCCAGAAACATGTCCGGCAGATCTTCATAAATCTTGCCGGTATGATTATGCGAGCGGTAATAGGTATTGAAGAGCTTCAGCACAAGCTCTTGATTTTTATTTGGATTTATATAGTCCTGAGCGACTGTCGCAGCTGGTTTTTGTGACATATTATTTTGTAAATGATTTACAGCAAATATTGAGAAACGGTCTAAATAATCAATTTTACATGATGTAATAGATTAATTTCAGATAATTCCGCTTTTTTGTGCCTTATTCCAAAATAACTCTAAATATATTTAAATTGTGTGACAAATATTTAATTTTGCGCTGAAATGTTGCATATTAGCAGTCAAATTTTAAGAATTATTTACCCGGGAGAGAATAAATGAAATATTGTCTGGCAATTGTTCTGTTAATTGGCAGTTTCAGTGCACATGCGGCGCTCAACAAATGGGTGGATGCCGACGGTAAAGTGCATTATTCCGATTCGCCGCCCGCCGATGTAAAAGTGCAAAAATTAAGGGGTTCCAGCGCACCGGAAGACAGCGCCGCCAGTAGCGGCGTACCCGCACAAAAATCTATTGCCGAGCGTGAAGCTGAATGGAAAAAATCCCAAAAAACCAGAGATGAAGCAGAGCAAAAAGTAGCCCGGGAAAAGGAAGCGGAACAAATCAAACAGAAAAATTGCGACAGTGCGCGCAGTACCCTGGCTGCATATGAAAAGAGCCCGCGCATGGTTCAGTATGATGCAAAAGGTGAACCCTCATACCTGGATGATACGGCCCGCACCCAGAAAATTGATGAGGCGCGCAAAGCGGTCAGCAGCTTTTGCAATTAAACACCGGGGTTCTTTGACAGTCAGGCAGCAAGGGGGCTGTTGTCATTCATACGCAGGGCTTCTTCGATATCCACTGAAACAATCTTGGACACCCCGCGCTCCTGCATGGTCACGCCGATTAGTTGCTGCGCCAATTCCATCGTGATTTTATTGTGACTGATGAAAACAAACTGCGTATTCATCGCCATTCGTTTAATCAGCTTGCATAAACGCTCGGTATTGGTGTCATCCAGTGGTGCATCCACTTCGTCCAGCAAACAGAAAGGTGCGGGGTTGAGCTGAAACAGGGAGAACACCAGCGCAATAGCCGTAAGCGCTTTTTCGCCACCGGACAATAAATGTATGGAGGCATTTTTCTTGCCGGGCGGATGCGCCATCACCTGCACGCCGCTGTCCAGAATTTCCTCGCCGGTCAGCACCAGGCGAGCATCACCGCCGCCAAACAGTATCGGGAACAATTCGGACAAATTGCGGTTCACTTCGTCGTAGGTTGCCATCAGCAAATCGCGCGACTCTTTGTCTATGCGGCGTATTGCCTCTTCAAGCGTCTCCATCGCATCGTTCAAGTCTTTAGCCTGTGCATCAAGATAAACTTTGCGTTCCTGTGCACCCTGCAACTCCTCCAGCGCGGCAAGGTTAACCGCGCCCAGCACGGTTATATCGTCATTGATCCGGTTCAATTCGTTTTGCAAGCCGCTTTGCTTGGCACCTTCGAGGAAGGGCAGCAGCGTCTCTTCATCCACGCCCTGCAATTGCTCGGCCCACTGCTCAAATTGCAGGCGTGCTTCCTGTTCCTTAAGCGTCAGCTCGCCGACTTTTTCGCGCAGCGGATGCAATTTCTGCTCGCATGTCATGCGTTCCTGTTCCAGCCTGCTGAGTGTCAGGGTTGCATGTTCCAGCACATTGCGTGCTTCTGCCAGCGCCTGTTCGCGCTGTTGTTTTTGCTGCAGGGTTTCCTGCAATTGCTGTTGCGCATTGTTGTCGCTCATTTGCGCCAGCTCTGTGCGGGCATGCATGAGGGTTTCCTCGATCTGTGCCAGCGTGACATTGCCGTGTTGCAGGTTACGCTCCAGATCGGTAATTTTTTCCGCGCAGGTTTTGGCGAAGAAACGCGCTTCCTGTAATTCATGCTGCGCTTTTTGCGCGCGCTCGCGATGCTGGCGCAAATTTGTTTCCTGCTCTATGGACTGCAGACGCACCTGCTCTACCTGGGCCTGCTGTGCTTCCATGTTTTCACGCAGGATTTCCATGCGCTCGGTTATTTCCTCCTGCTGCCCCTGCTCCCCGGCCGCATGCTCGGCCAGCTCTTCCATCTCGTGTGCAATCTGCAGGCCGCGTTCATGGCTGCGTTCCCTGGTTTGCGTGAGCTTCAATATTTGCATCTGCACACTGTGCTGTTGCTGCTGCAAGCTGCTCACAACGGAGCGCAGTGGCGCAATACGACTCTCTATACCGCGATATGTCTGTTCCGCTTGCTGCGCCTGCTGCTTGGCCTGCTCCAGTTTTGCGGCCAACAGTTGCGTTTGTTGCTGCAATTGCTCAATCTCGCGCTGCCGTGCCAATACACCATGCACCTGGCTATCCGGCGCATGAAACATCACGCTATGCGCACCGACCAGATGTCCCTGCGGCGTCACCAGCCAGGCGCCTGCCGGTAATTTGCCGCGCTGGCTTAATGCTTGCCCCACATCTGTTGCGGCATAAACGCCCGCAAGCCAGTCCTGCAGCACCGGTGCCGCCTGGGTGTCCTGGCACTGCACATATTGCGCCAGCGGGGTGAGGCCATCGAGGCTGGCTGGTGAAATTATTTTTGTGCCATCCGCGGCAAACACCGCCAGCTTCGCAGGAGGCGCATCGCTCCACTTTGCCGTGTCATCCAGATGCGCAACCGCGACTGCATTCAGCCGCTCACGCAATACCGCTTCCAGCGCATCTTCCCAGCCTGCATCAATGCGGATCGACTGCCACAGGCGTGGCACATTATCCAGCTGGTATTTGGCCAGCCAGGATTTCAGATTTTTATCCTGGTCGATCTGCCGCTGCAATTGTTCGAGCGCATTCAGGCGCGCGTCAACCTGCGCCAGTTGCCGCTCGGAATCCTGCACCGTAGCGTGGCTGGCACGACGGGCTTCATCCGCAGCGGGCAAACTTGCCTGCAACTCCGCCAGGTGATGCTCCTGTTCGCTGTGCTCCGCAGCCATTTCTGCCAGTTGCTGCTGCGCCTGCTGCAGGGATTCTGTATCCGCCTGCGGCAAATTATCCTGCTCTTGCTGCAAGCGAATTTTGCGCGCATCCAGCTGTTGCAGGTTGCGCTGAATATGCGCGCGCTGCGTGTCAGCCAATTGCAATTGCTGTTGCAATTCAAGCTGTTCGCGTTGCACCACGTTATAGCGTTCCTGCGCAGCCCGCGCGAGTTCTTCGGCCTGCGGCAACTGTTGTGTTTCGATTTCCGCCTGGCCTTCACGTTCTGCCACACGCAGGGCGGATTCCTGCTGCTCTTCCTGCCAGTGCGTGAGCAAGCCCTGGGTGCCTTGCAATTGGGTGCGCTGCACTTCGATCTGGCGATCAGCATTATTGATCTGCTGCTCCAGCCGGTTGCGCTGTTCACTCAGGAAAGTCAGTTGCTGCTCAAGCCGCGACACCTCTGCGTTAACCGCATACAGTTCACCCTGTCTGCTGTGCAGTGTGTCGGCCAGCGCGTAATGCTCGCTGCGTGCGCTTTCCAGCTGGCTTTCCACTTCGCGCAAGCGCGCTGTTTCAGATTCCAGTTCGTTTTTGGTTTTTTCCACCGCTGTAGCATGCCGTACCCGGCGTGCCGCGGCTTCCTGCTTGTTTAACAGCCACAACAGACGTTGCGTGGTGTCGTGCCTTACCTGCAACTCGCGGTAGCGCTTGGCCACTTCCGCCTGCTCGGTCAGGTGCACCAGTTGCTTGTCCAGCTCATGCAGGATATCGGCCACGCGCAATAAATTTTCGCGGGTGTCACCGATGCGCAATTCTGTTTCACGGCGGCGGTCGCGGTATTTGGATACACCCGCCGCCTCTTCCAGAAACACGCGCAGCTCTTCCGGCTTGGCTTCAATAATGCGCGAAATCATGCCCTGTTCAATAATCGCATAGGCGCGCGCGCCCAAGCCGGTGCCGAGGAAAATATCGGTCACGTCCTTGCGTCGTACATGCTGGTTATTGATGTAGTAACTGGATTCGCCATCGCGCTTGAGCACGCGCTTGATTGCAATTTCGGCGTAGCTGGACCATTGACCCATGGCCTTGCCGAGGCTGTTGTCAAACACCAGCTCAACGCTCGCGCGCGCCACCGGCTTGCGGTTTCCCGAGCCGTTAAAAATCACGTCCTGCATTGATTCGCCGCGCAGCGCGGAGGCTTTGGATTCGCCCAATACCCAGCGCAACGCGTCGATCACATTGGATTTTCCACAGCCATTGGGACCGACTATGCCCACGATCTGCCCGGGCAGGGCGATATGAGTGGGGTCAACGAATGACTTGAAACCGGCAAGATTAATATGGGATAAGCGCAATTTGACCTGTGTATGGCGATATAGTTGGTTGCGGCGATATAATACCCAGCATTCTAACTGACACACCCCACAATTCAAAATGACGACACAAGCCAGCAAAAACCTGGAAACCTTTCCGAACCCCACGCCCGGCCGCGACTACCATATCCATATGGAAATTCCGGAATTTACCTGTCTGTGCCCCAAAACCGGACAACCGGATTTTGCCACGCTGATTCTGGATTACATTCCCGATGCGGCCTGTGTCGAGCTGAAAAGCCTCAAGCTGTATATGTGGTCGTTCCGCGAAGAGGGTCACTTCCACGAGGATATGACCAACCGCATACTGGACGATCTGGTGGCTGCCACCCAGCCGCGCTTCATGCGTCTCACCGCCAAATTCTACGTGCGCGGCGGCATCTTCACCAATGTCATCGCCGAGCACCGCAGGCCGGGCTGGCAGCCGCTGCCACGGGTTGAGCTGGCGAGTTTTGAAACGCAGTCCAATACACGCGGCTAAATGTATCTTGGCCTGGACTTCGGCACCAGCGGCGCGCGTGCCTGTGTGCTGGATAATGCCGATACCGTCGTGCATGAAGATCGCATCCCGTATTGTGATGTGGCCAAGCAAACACCCGATGACTGGCGCGAAGCGCTGCTTACCCTGCTCAAGCAGTTGCCATTGCCAGTTGCTGCTGGCTTGCAGCGCATTGCAGTAGATGCAACCTCGGCCACCGTTCTGCTATGTGATATTGATCTGCAACCTGTTTCTCCGGCCCTGCTCTATCACGATACCCGGGCACATGCCGAGGCCCTGGAACTGGAGCAGCTCGCCCCGACCGGGCACAGCGTATGCAGTGCCAGCTCGGGTCTCGCCAAATTTCTGTGGCTGACCCGGCACAGCGAGCCGGGAAATGCCGCACATTTCATGCATCAGGCCGACTGGCTCAGCGCACTATTGACGGGCAGCGGCGGCATCTCGGATTTTCACAACGCCCTCAAGACTGGCTATGACGTCGAGCACTTGTGCTGGCCGGAATGGATCATGCGCCTGCCGCATGCCCATTTGTTGCCTCATGTGCTCGCGCCGGGCAGCCTGCTCAAGGAAATCAATCCTGCCCTGGCACAACATTTCAATATCAATCCAGCCTGCACCGTCCATGCCGGCACCACTGACAGCATCGCCGCCTTTATCGCCGCCGATGTGCATTTGCCGGGTGCGGCCGTCACTTCGCTGGGCACGACGCTGGTATTGAAACTCCTCTCTGCAACGCGGGTGGAGGCGGCTCAATACGGCGTGTACAGCCACCGCTTTGGAGATTTGTGGCTGGCCGGGGGCGCGTCCAATGCAGGTGGCGGCGTGTTAAAAAAATATTTTACTGATTCGCAACTTGTGACACTCAGCGGGCACATAGACGCATCACAAGACAGTCCGCTCGACTATTACCCGCTACCCGCAACTGGTGAGCGCTTTCCGCACAACAACCCCAAACTTGAGCCGCGTTTGAGTCCGCATCCGGCAGACGATGCATTGTTTCTGCACGGGCTGTTACAGGGTTTAAGCCGTATTGAAGCTGACGGCTATGCCAGGCTGATCGAGCTGGGTGCAACGCCGCTCACTTCGGTGACGACCTGTGGTGGTGGCGCAGAAAACAAGGCATGGCAGCAAATACGCAGTCGCTTGCTGCGGGTGCCGGTAACAACAGCACAACACACTGACGCAGCCTATGGCGCGGCACTGTTAGCCAAACGCGCTGCTATAATTTAAACAACATAAGAAACTTAAGAATCACTCATGCAAACAGAAACAAATCTCACGCATTACCAACGCATAGGCGGCGCAGAAAAAGTGCGCACCCTGGTGCACCGCTTCTATCAGATTATGGATGAATTGCCGGAGTCCTACGGCATCCGCAAAATGCATGCGGAAGATTTGCAAAATTCGGAAGACAAACTGTTCAAGTTTCTGTCCGGCTGGATGGGTGGCCCGCAACTCTTTATTCAGGAATACGGCCACCCCATGTTGCGTCGCCGCCACCTGCCCTTTGCCATCGGCAATGCCGAACGCGATCAGTGGATGCTGTGCATGAATAAAGCCTTGCAGGAAGTCGTTGAGGATGAGGCCTTGCGCAAAGACCTTGCGACAGCCTTTGCCGGTGTTGCTGATCATATGCGCAACCAGTAATTGCTACCGCAACAATTTGATTGTATTCAATATTTAACGCCTGCAATGGCGGGGCCGGTGGCTGCATCCACTCCAAGCACTCTTAGCATTTTCCACTCTGCATCGGTATGCACACCGACGGCAATGACGCCTACGCCAACCGTATGCACGACTTCGCAAAAGCGCCGGATGAATTCCTGATTGCCGGTATTTTCTTCAATGCCATCCACCAGACTGGAATGCAACTTGACGTAATCCAGACCCAGCTCGGTAATTTTCTTGATTTCTGACAGGCGCTGGCCGAATTGTTCTACACCCACATGGCAACCCAGTGCCTTCAGCGCAAAACAGATATCCTTGAAGGCATCAAAATGTTTAAACGCTCCGTATTCCGAAACCTCCAGCCACAAACGCGAGCAAACCTCCGGATGTCTGCGCAGCAATTTTGAAAGTTCTGTGCGGAAGGTCCAGTTGGCTATTGAAGCCGCCGAAAGGTTGATCGCAATATGCTCGGGTATGGTTGCCAGCTGCCTGATGGCCAGACGGATCACTTCCAGATCAACCATTGGCGTCAAATTAAAATGCGACACTATGGGCATAAACTCCCCGGCCAGCACCAAGGGTTTGCCTGCCTCTGCCTGCAAACGAACCATGCCCTCCTGATGCAGCATCACGCCATCCTTATTAACAACGGGATAAAACACCAGCTTCAGCCCCCCCGCTTCTACCGCATGCATGATGAGGTTGTGCCACTGTTCTCCAGGCATCACATTCATCTGCTCATCACTTTCAAGCGCATGGCTGGAGTTAGGGCCTTCACCCTCGGCCAGCGTGAGCGCGTGATCGACCCTGGACATAATGTCGACCAGACTGGCTGTCCGTTCATAACGTATGGCACCCAGCTGATAAATATCGGTCAGACTGGTCCATTTATCCTGCAGCCTCGCTTTGAGCGCTTCAGTTATTTGCTGCGCCACTTTATGCTGGTCGCACTCACCCGGCAGCATGATGGCAATTTCGCCTGCCTTGATTCGACCCGACAGCGCATCCTCATGTTGCATGGAAAAATTCAATGCAACTTGCGCGATCGCACGCAGCAGATTGTCGGTTTCGAGATGACCGAGTACCAGATTGATTTGGTTTAAATCCGACAATCGTATCAGCACGACCACCCCGCACTGTGCGGCTTCTGTGGCCGTCAACTGGGCCCTTAGATGCGCCAGAAAATAGTCGCGATTGGGCAGGCTGGTCAGATGGTCGTAGTTTACGCGGCGGCGCAATTCGTCAATACGCGCGGCTTCATCATTAAACAAGCGCCAGATTCGCTCAACCATGCCATTCATGGCGCGGGCCAGGGCTTTTAGCTCCTTGATTCTGGGCTCGGCTATCGTCATCAGCCGCCGCTCACCGATGGCACCAGCCTGGCTGACGACCATGTCGAGGGAGCGTCCGATTGATCGCAATACCAGCATAGCCAGCATTCCGAAAATCACACCCACCAGGCTAAACCAGAACAATAAATTTCTGGATTGTTTCCATAACGCGCGATAGGCAAACTGGTTGTGGCTTATCACTTGCACCGCACCATATTTGTCACGGCTTGTGCTGATTTCCGCAATGCCGGGCCTGGAGTCTATTGCAAACAATTGCACAAACCATAAGGGCACATCCGTATCCAGTTTTTCCTGCTTGCGCTGTGAAATTACACGTCCCAGCGAGTCGCTCACTGAAATCGACTGGTAATGTCTGGAATCGAACAAGGCGGCAACTTGCAGATCTATCATGGCCTTGTCCTTGTCAAGATGCGTGATGGACAGCGCCAGTGCATTGGCAATTTCAATGTTTTTACGTTCAAGCTGTTGCGACAGATAGGTTTGTGCGGACCAGATACTGATAAACAGACTACCCACAAATGCGACCACTGCCGCAATGATGACTGCCAGCCACAACTGACGCATTAAAGACATACACACCTCAAAATAAATTTACGCAACGCTGGCTGCTTGAAAAACGTGGCAACAATGAGTTCGGGAACAACTTGATTAAGCATTTACACAATTCAAGCATAAGTCATAAGTACTTGATTATATTGAATAAATTAATAGAAACTCCGTCACAATTACCTGAATTGAAGATACCCTGCAGAGCAGATTTTATCATCTGCACAGGTCAACATAAGTATCGCTGTATTCTATGCGGATACATTGACTGCCAGACCCTGCGCCCTGATTCGTTCGGCAAAAGCTTGCATCTGCAGTTGCGACAAGGCTTGCAGGTGCGCAGCTTCGGGCTGCTGCGAAGGACGCGCAAGCGTGTAAAGCAACACGCCCTGCGGTTTGATATTGTCACGCAGCAGGCCCGCGATAAATTCCAGATAGTCGTCCTCATCCTGTCTAGCGGGCGCCTGACCGTCCAGTGCAAACCAGCAGGTCTGCAACCAGACAGGACACAGCGAAATCGCCGTCAGCAGGTTCTTGCGTACATTTTCCATGCTAGCCTGCGTACTGTTCACCGCCTGCATACCCGCCTCACTGGCCCTGTCCAGCTTGAACCATAATTCCCCATTAAAGCCGGCCATCTGCCGCACGCCTTGTTGCACTTCAGGACGGTGCATCAGGCTACCATTGGTAATGAGGATGAGTTTGATATGGGGAGGCAACGCGAGCTCTTTTTGCAACCTGCCTATCAGTGCAATCACCTGCACAAATTCTTTCGCGCTGGTGGGTTCACCATTGCCGGACAAGGCAATATCATTGATGCGTCGCGCACCTTCCGGTACGCGCTGCTGCATAAAATCGCCATGCAGCAATTCCTGCAAAAATTCACGCAATTCCTTTTCCAGCAGGGGCAGGTCAATTGCGGGCGCTGCACCCAGCTTTAAATCGGGCACCTGGCAATAAATACAACGCCAATTGCAGGCATTATTGGTATTGAGATTGATGCCAACCGAAACCCCGCCGGCACGACGTGACACAACCGGATAGACATAGTGCAAACCTGCACTGTCGCGACTGTGATCGATAACGTTTAAATCGCCATTCTTCAAGACTTGGACAAATTCAGAAATTTGGCGGGGTCAACCGGCTTGCCAAACTTGCGAATTTCAAAATGTAATTTGACTTGATCGGCATCCGTATTACCCATTTCGGCAATCTTTTGCCCCCTGCTGACACTCTGCCCCTCCCTCACCAGGATTTGCTCATTGTGCGCATAGGCACTGAGGAACGTTTTGTTGTGCTTGATTATGACCAGTTTGCCATATCCGCGCAGGCCACTACCGCTATACACCACCTTGCCTGATTCACTGGCAAGCACAGGCTGGCCTTTTATCCCGGAAAAATCGACCCCCTTGCGATTGCCACTTTCCGAATACTCGGCGATCACCTTACCCCTGGTTGGCATAGCCCACTCCAGCGTGTCATCCGGTCCGCCGCTTGCTTCTTGAGCTACCGTCTTTACTGTCGGCACAGTTACAACGGCAATGGGAGTTGCTGGAACAGGTGATGCAGACTCCAGTTGCATTCTTTCAATTTGCGCCACAGCCTGTTCTGAATAAGGCAGTTTTCCCAATTTTGGCTGAACTTTTTTTGCAATCAGCAGTGGTGCAACGGGTGTGCCAGGCTTACTTTCAACACGTGGACGCTCTCCGGGCAAATCTTCAGAAGGAAGTAATTTTATTTGCTGCCCAATCTGGATAGCAGCTGGATTTTCAATATTGTTCTGCTCGGCAACTTCACGATAGTCCAGGCCATTATCAAAGGCAATGCTATATAAGGTGTCGCCCTTCTGAATCACATAGAGTTTTACACCGGCATCCTGTTCGCGCTGCGACAGCTTTTTGGCCGTCATCTGGGCTTTTCTTGCTGATGAATCGCGCTCTTCTACGGGTGCGCGACGGTTGCCGCTCGCCCTGCAGCCGCTCAGCACCGCCAATACCAGAAGCAATACCAGCAAACGGACGGTAGCAGTGTTAAATATCATGCTCTTCCCATCAACAATGGAACAAATTTTACCGCTTCAAGCTTGCTTTCACGGTAGCCCTGTTCATCACGCTCTATCATATGCAGCGTTTGTTCCTGCGCGCCCAGCGGCAACACCATGCGGCCGCCAACGGCAAGCTGGTCCAGCAAAGCTTGAGGGATGTGCGTGGCAGCGGCTGCCATGATGATGCCATCAAAAGGTGCTTTTTCAGGCAAACCCAAACCTCCATCCGCATAGCTCGATTTTACGTTATGCACCTGTAATTCTTTTAGTGTAAGCACTGCGCGCTCATGCAGGGGCAAAATTCGCTCCACCGAATAAACCTCTCGTGCCACTTGTGCCAGCACAGCCGCCTGATAGCCACAGCCTGTTCCGACTTCCAGAATTCGATTAAGTTGCTTTCCGTTGCGCATTATTTCTATCATCTTCGCTACGATGTAAGGCTGCGAAATCGTTTGCGCATAACCTATGGGTAATGATTTATCATCATAAGCAAGGTGTGATATTGCCTCTTCCACAAACATATGTCGCGGCACAGCATTCATCGCCGCCAAAACAAGCTCGTCCCGTATACCCTGTTCACGCAGACGTTCTATCATGCGAGTACGCGTGCGCTGCGAAGTCATGCCTATCCCGTTGTGGCGCAATGAATTCATGCCGTACTTTTCTCCAGCCATGCCTGCACCGCATCAAGTTGGCCAAACTGTGTCAGGTCAACCTGCAATGGCGTAATCGACACGCAGCGATTATTAATGGCGTGAAAATCAGTTCCTTCGCCCGCATCCTGCGCCTTGCCTGCCGGGCCCACCCAATACACAGTCTCGCCACGCGGATTGGTGCTTTTGATAACCGGCTCGGCACGGTGACGTTTGCCCAGACGAGTTACCAAATTGCCCTGTAATTGCTCATAGGCAATATCCGGCACATTCACATTCAACAACCAGGGGTGATCATGGGTATTTTTTTCAAAGCGCTGAACCAGCTCCACCACAACGCGTGCGGCCGTTTCATAATGTGCCAGTTCCTTGCCTGCCAGCGATACGGCAATTGCCGGAATACCCAGCAGAAAACCTTCCGTTGCTGCGGCCACCGTACCTGAATAAATTGTGTCATCACCCATATTGGCACCGGCATTGATGCCGGAAATTACCATATCAGGCTGTGCTTCAAGCATGCCGGTAACAGCCAGATGAACACAGTCAGTTGGTGTGCCATTGACGTAATAAAATCCATTGGCGGCGCGGCGCAAATTGAGTGGGCGATCAAGCGTCAGTGAGTTGCTGGCCCCGCTGCGATCGCGTTCCGGTGCAACTACAGTCACGTCGGCTATGGCAGACAGACTTGCCGCCAGACAGGCAAGACCGGGGGCAAAATAACCATCATCGTTACTGAGTAAAATACGCATTGAACTGAAAGTAAGTTATAGGGAGCAAGCTGGAAAATTTACCGGAATTTGGAAATCTTCCATGTAGTCAACCTGTTAAATCAATGGCAAGAGATAATAAATCAGGACATTCTTTAATCCGGAAACCGCTTTGAATCATACCATAATTTTATTGCAATACAGTCAGTTGCGCTGCTTCCGCGCAGCAGGACAAGAGTGTTGAAATTAAACAGCTGCACGTCATTTGAATTGAACCATACAAATGACGTGTTCAATCTCCAGCTTTAACCTGCTGTACAAATGAAAATTCCCGACAGTTTTTATCATGTCAGGAATTTGATTTTGTTGTGTTGAGTCTGTTTGCTGAAGAACTCAGCTTTTGATGCAAATCTGGTCGGGGCGAGAGGATTCGAACCTCCGACCACTTGACCCCCAGTCAAGTACGCTACCAGGCTGCGCTACGCCCCGAAGCTCGTTATTATAACAGAGCATAAATTTTATGCTGGGCTAAATCACGCTCTCAGAATGGAAAGCACATCGTGCAATTCCTTGCGCAAGGCTGACATATTGAAACCAGGATCAGGAGAAAATGCCATGGAGACACTCTCTTCATGCCTGTCTTCTGCCTGATCAAGACGACTGCGTGCACCGCTGATGGTAAATCCTTCTTCATATAGCAGCTGGCGAATGCGACGGATCAGCATCACTTCGTGATGCTGATAATAACGCCGGTTACCACCGCGTTTAACCGGTTTTAGCTGGGTAAATTCCTGCTCCCAGTAGCGCAGAACATGGGACTTTACACCGCACAAATCACTGACTTCACCGATGGTGAAGTAGCGCTTTGCCGGTATTGGCGGCAAGCTTGCGTTAGTTGTCTGATTTTCCATGATAGGTTGTCTCTACCATGCTTTTAAGTTTCTGACTGGGGTGGAAAGTCACTACGCGACGCGCTGTAATGGGAATTTCAACACCAGTTTTTGGATTGCGGCCAGGACGCTGGGGCTTGTCACGCAATTGAAAATTACCAAAACCCGACAGCTTGACGCTTTCACCCCGCTCAAGCTGCAGTCTGATTTCTTCAAAAAACGATTCCACCATGTCTTTTGCTTCTCTTTTGTTCAAGCCAACTTTTTCAAACAACAAATCGGCCAACTCTGCTTTAGTTAATGTCATTCTTTCCCCTTATTCACGCAACTGCGCGCCGTTTCGCTGTAACACGATAACAAGCTGCGACAGACTTTGTTCAATTTCAATATCAGTTAAAGTTTTTTGAGTATCTTGCAATAACACACGGAATGCAAGGCTTTTTTTGCCTTCCGTCACACCTTTTCCACGATAAAGGTCAAATAACGCTAACTCGACCACATTTGGTGCATTTTCTGCCTGCATCGCCTGTATCAGGGATTGCGCTGTTATAGCCTCGTCCACCAGCACGGCAATATCACGGCGCACCATTGGGAAGCGCGATACTTCTGTAATCTTTGGCATGCCGGCCTGCAATAACGGCAATTGTTCGATTTCAAACCATACTGCGGATAATGGCAGATCATACTGTTGCTGCCATTGCGGATGCAGTTCGCCCAACCAGCCAACAACTTGTCCATCCAGCAGAATACATGCAGAGCGCCCCGGATGTGACGCAGGATGGTGCGCTGCTTCAAATACTAGTTTGCGCGGCGCAAACAAAGCTTCAACATCACCTTTAACATCGTAGAAATCGACATTGCGCGCTTCTGTCCCCCATTGCTCGGACAAGGCGGCTCCATAAACCAGCCCTGCAACACGCTCGCTCTGCGCATAACTGCCATTCACCGGCATAAAGCAGGCACCCAGTTCAAACAGCCTCACACGTGTCTGCTTGCGTCCCAGATTGGTACGCAGGGACGCGAGCAGGCCACCCAACAGGCTGCTGCGCATCACGCTCATCTGGCTGGCAATCGGGTTTTTTAACGCAATAGGCGCGTTATTAGCACAAAGGTCGCGCTCCCAGGCTGCATCAACAAACGCATAGTTGATGGCTTCCTGATAATCGCGCATCACCAATGCCTGGCGCAATTTTGGCAAAGGCCGCTGCGCCTCGACTTGCGGCAGGATACTCATCGTTGCCTGTGGCGGGAGCGGTGGAATATTTTCATATCCATGCACACGTGCCAGCTCTTCTATCAGATCCTCTTCGATAGCGATGTCAAAACGGTAGCTTGGGGGAGTGACGCTGAAAACCTCGCCATTCTGTTTCACTTCCATTCCCAGCCGCGACAAAATCTGCGAGATTTCTTTACTCTCGAGGGGCATGCCCAATACCCGCTGCACTCGTGCTACACGCAAGGTGACGGATTTGCGATCAGGCAACTGACCAAGCACTTCAGTGATCTGGCCAGCCTGCCCTCCGCAAACATCGATAATCAGTTGGGTTGCCCGATCCAGTGCTGCTTGTGTCATCGAAAAATCTACACCGCGCTCGAACCGGTAGGAAGAATCCGAACCAAAACCCAAACGACGCGATTTGCCAACAATCACGCTGGGCGAAAAGAATGCGCTTTCCAGCAAAATTTCCGTCGTCGCATCATCGACCGCAGTAGCCGCACCGCCCATTACACCGGCCAAAGCCACGGCACCTCTGGCATCCGCAATAACCAGCATATCGGGCTGCAATTCAACATTCTGCTGGTTCAATACTTGCAACTGCTCACCGGGCTTTGCAAATCGAACTTCAATATCACCATTCAGTTTCGACAAGTCGAAAGCATGCAGTGGCTGCCCCATTTCGAGCAGTACATAATTGGTTACATCGACGATAGCACTGATGCTGCGCAAGCCACAACGTTCCAGACGCCGGGTCATCCACAACGGAGTGCTTGCCCTTGCATTTACACCGGCAATAACGCGCGTGACATAACGCGGACAGGCTTCCGGTACAGCGACTTTGACAGCGATTTTTTTAGCACTTGTTTGAACGAATGAAGTTTTTGGCAAGGGTGACAATGATGTGTCAGTAAGCGCAGAAACTTCGCGTGCAATACCGTAAAGTGACAGACAGTCACTGCGATTGGGTGTCAATTTGAGCGTCAGCAGATGGTCGTCCAGTTCGAGGTGCTCGCGGATACTCTGGCCAACAGACGCATCCTCAGCCAACTCCAGTAATCCGCTACTCTCATCTGCCAGCCCAAGCTCTTTGGCAGAACACATCATGCCGAAAGAGGCGACACCGCGTACCTTGGCCTGCTTGATCTCAATGCCGGGTAACTTTGCCCCAACCAGAGCACATGGCGCCTTCATACCAACACTCACGTTCTGCGCGCCGCATACGATGGTCAGTGGCTCTCCCTGGCCTGTATTCACCGTCAATATATTCAGACGATCGGCATCGGGATGCTTGCCTTTGCTTAACACCTGAGCAACCACGACATGGTCGAAAACAGCAGCTACAGGACGGCTCTCTTCAACTTCGAGCCCGGCCATCGTCAGTAGATGAGCCAGTTCCTCACTTGTGAGTGACGGGTTTACCAGGCTGCGCAACCATGATTCAGAAAATTGCATATTCAGTTCAGGAAAATTGTTTTAAAAATTGCATATCGCTCTCGAAGAACAAGCGCAGATCATTCACGCCATAGCGCAACATCGCGAGGCGTTCAACGCCGACACCAAATGCAAAACCTATATATTTCTCGCTGTCGATGCCTACATGCTTCAATACATTAGGATGAACCATGCCGCAGCCGCCGATTTCCAGCCAGCGATCACCCCAGCTCATATCCATTTCGGCGGAAGGCTCGGTGAACGGGAAAAATGACGGACGGAAACGCACTTTTAATTCATCAGATTCGAAGTAACACTGCAGAAAATCGGCGATCACACCCTTGAGGTCGGCAAAGCTCACGCGCTCGCCTATCCACAAACCTTCCACCTGATGGAACATAGGCGAGTGGGTTGCATCAGAGTCCACGCGATAAACACGCCCGGGCGCAATAATGCGGATATCAGGCATGGTATCAAGGTGTTTGTATTTGTCCAGATGCGCCTGCATATAGCGAATCTGAATAGGGGAAGTGTGCGTGCGCAGCACATGTTTTTCGTCGATGTAAAATGTGTCATGCATCGCGCGCGCCGGATGATCCTCCGGAATATTCAATGCGGTAAAGTTATAGAAATCACTCTCTATCTCCGGGCCTTCAGCGACGGCATAACCGATCGAATGGAACAGCGATTCGATCCTTTCAAGGGTACGTGTGACCGGGTGCAAGCCTCCCACGTTCAAGCCCCGTCCGGGCAGAGTCACATCCAGCGCTTCTGCCGCCAATTTTGACTGCAGTGCCTTCTGCTGCAACGCTTCACGACGCGCATTCAGCGCGGCCTCTATTTTCTGTTTGACCTCATTGATGCGCGCACCAGCAGCCGGGCGCTCTTCGGCAGAAAGCTTGCCCAGCCCTTTGAGAAGAGCGGTCAGGCTTCCTTCTTTACCGAGATAACGCGCCTTGATCTGCTCCAGCTCAGCTGCTTGCTCTACCGCGGCAAACTGCTGCTCGGCCTGATTCAGGATTTGTTCAAGTTCTTGCATAATTTTCACTCAGGAAACAGCTCAATGATCAAAATTTCCGGATATCTCTCGCTATGGAAATCTGGATTACTGAACAGCCTCAAATAAAAAAGGAGGCGATAAACGCCTCCTTCAATTCGATCAGAACGCTTACAGACCTAGACTAGCCTTAGCCTGTGCAACAATCTGCACAAACGCAGGCTTGTCAAATACAGCGATATCGGACAATACTTTACGATCCAGATTGATCTCGGCTTTCTTCAAACCGTTCATGAATACGCTGTAGCACATACCCTGCTCGCGTGCAGCCGCATTGATACGCGCAATCCACAAGGTGCGGAATTGACGCTTGCGCTGCCTGCGATCGCGATAAGCATATTGTCCAGCCTTCATTACCGCTTGTTTGGCAATTCGGTAGACGTTCTTGCGACGACCGCGGTAACCCTTGGCCTGGTCTAAAACTTTCTTGTGACGCGCGCGCGCCGTGACACCACGTTTAACTCTTGGCATGTTGACTCCTTATGCGTAAGGCATCATGGCGCGTACAGACGCCGTGTTGCTCTCGTGAACGCCAGTAGTACCACGCAACTGACGTTTATTTTTGGTGGTTTTCTTGGTCAGAATATGACGTTTGAACGCTTGCGAACGCTTGATGCTTCCGCCAGCACGAACCTTGAAGCGCTTTTTGGCGCTGCTCTTGGTTTTCATTTTAGGCATGACAACTCCTTTATTTGATGACGCCAGGAGGTTCCTGACAGGAACACTTGATAACCTGAAATCACTTATATGGGACTGTTTACTACTAAACTGTGTTGACCAGTCCCTTAATCAACACAGTATTTATTCTGGGAAGTGTGCCTTATTTCTTCTTTGGCGACAGCATCATCACCATCTGGCGGCCTTCCATTTTTGGAAATTGCTCTACGGTACCGTGCTCAAGCAAATCCTGACGTATGCGCTCCATCAACTGCATGCCGATTTGCTGATGCGCAATTTCACGACCACGGAAACGCAACGTGATCTTGGTCTTGTCGCCATCGGCCAGAAACTTGATCAGATTACGCATCTTGATGTTGTAATCGCCTTCATCCGTGCCCGGGCGAAACTTGACTTCCTTGATCTGTACCTGTTTCTGCTTGAGCTTGGCTTCGTGCTGCTTCTTGCTTTCGGCATATTTAAACTTGCCGATATCCATTACGCGACAAACCGGCGGTTCCGCCAAGGGCGCGATTTCAACCAGATCCAGATCTGCTTCTTCTGCTAAACGCAACGCTTCCGCTATGGACACGATGCCGACCGGTTCTCCCTCTGCATCAATGAGCCGCACCTGTGGTGCCGTTATCTGCTCGTTCATGCGCTGTGATTTATCTTGAGCTATTGCAAATTCTCCATTTACACAAAATTAAACCGTGCTGCCACAGTTATTGCTTGGCCAGATCGGACCGCAGGCGCTCCAGGAACGCTGCTACCGACATCTGCCCAAGGTCTTCACCCTGGCGGGTTCGCACGGCGACTAGGCCTGCAGCCATTTCCTTGTCACCAACAATCAGTTGGTAAGGTAATTTTTGCAAGCTATGTTCTCGTATTTTATAGGTAATCTTCTCATTACGCAAATCTGACTGCGCGCGGAAACCAGCGCGCTGCAAAGTTTGCGTCACTTGCGTCGCATATTCGTCCTGCGCCTGTGAAATATTCATCACCACCATCTGCACTGGTGCCAGCCACAACGGGAAAGCGCCGGCATGGTGCTCAATCAAAATGCCGATAAAACGCTCCAGCGAGCCCAGAATAGCCCTGTGCAGCATAACGGGTATTTTGCGCGAGTTGTCGTCATCGACATATTCTGCACCCAGACGCATGGGCAAATTAAAGTCCAGCTGTATCGTGCCGCATTGCCAGACTCGTCCTAGCGAATCCTTCAGGGAAAACTCTATCTTCGGACCATAGAATGCGCCTTCGCCAGGCTGCAATTCGAACTCCAGATTGTTTTGTTTCAGCGCTGCGGCCAGTGCCGCCTCCGCCTTATCCCAGCTTTCATCGGAACCCACACGTTTTACCGGACGTGTAGACAATTTTACCAAGACATCATGGAAATCAAAATCGGCATACACCTTTTGCAGCATCACGATAAAGGTGGCCACTTCTGCCTCAATCTGATTCTCCGCACAAAAAATATGTGCATCGTCCTGAATGAAACCACGCACCCGCATCAATCCGTGCAAGGAGCCGGAAGGTTCGTTGCGATGGCAGGAACCAAATTCTGCCAGTCGCATGGGTAATTCGCGATAGCTATGCAACCCCTGGTTAAATATCTGCACATGGCCTGGGCAATTCATCGGCTTCACCGCGTAATCGCGGGCTTCTGAATGGGTACTGAACATATTGTCCTTGTAATTTTCCCAGTGACCGGATTTTTCCCACAGCGTGCGATCCAGTATCGTCGGCGTGCGCACTTCCTGATACCCATATTCACGGAATTTGGTACGCATATACTGTTCCACTTCTTGCCAGATTACCCAGCCATGCGGGTGCCAGAACACCATGCCGGGTGCATCATCCTGCATATGGAACAAGTTGAGCTGCTTGCCCAGTTTTCGGTGATCACGCTTTTCTGCCTCTTCCAGACGATGCAGATAGGCTTCCAGATCTTCCTTTTTAGCCCACGCCGTGCCGTAAATTCGCTGCAGCATTTCATTCTTTGCATCGCCGCGCCAGTAGGCACCAGCCAGCTTCATCAGCTTGAACACCTTGAGTTTGCCGGTAGAAGGCACATGCGGCCCACGGCACAAGTCAGTAAAATCACCCTCGGTATAAAGCGACACATCCTGGTCAGCCGGAATTGACGCAATAATCTCTGCTTTGTAATGCTCGCCTATACCCTTGAAATAAGCGACAGCGTCATCGCGCGCCATCACTTTGCGCGTAACAGGAATATCTTTCCTGGACAATTCGCCCATGCGCTTCTCAATTGCAGCAAGGTCTTCAGGCGTAAACGGACGAGCGTAAGAAAAATCGTAGTAAAAGCCATTTTCGATCACGGGCCCAATAGTCACCTGCGCTTCCGGGAACAGCTCCTTCACCGCATAAGCCATCAAATGGGAAGTGGAGTGGCGGATAATATCCAGACCATCCGCATCCTTGTCTGTAATGATGGACAGGGATGCATCCGCACTCATCAGGTACGACGTATCCACAAGCTGGCCGTCCACCTTGCCAGCCAATGCTGCGCGCGCCAAACCGGCACCTATGCTGGCGGCAACATCGGCAACAGTTACCGGCTTTTCATAACTGCGTTGTGAACCGTCAGGCAAAGTGATTACAGGCATATAGGCTCTTAATAAAGAAAAATGCGGCAATGCCGCGTTTAAATAGAATAAGCAGTACTGCTAAATATAAAAAACGCCCCATACGTTTCAGGGCGTTAGTCTTAGTCCGTCGAATCTTTTCAATCAGCTTGCTGCAAACCTGTAAAGCCTGACTAAATCATGCCTTACATAACAAACTGATTTTACATTAGAAACGCTGACTAAAGCCTGCTGTCATCACGATAACCGCAGGGCTCGAATCATTAAAGCTCAACAACCTGATTCTTCCGTCCAGCGTAGTACTGTCAGACATAAAGTATGCCAAGCCGCCATTGATGTCATATTGGGTAGAGCCATGATTCGAATCAGTCGAAGTAGCTTGCAGGCGCAACCCTATACCCAGGCCGGCAAAGGGAACCAGGTCACCCTTGAAGCCATCAAAGAAAAAGTATTTGCCACCAACACCGATTGTCGTCGCAGTGTAACCAAAATTTCGCTGCGATGTGAGAGCTGTCACGACAGCCACTTGTGGCGTGATGAACTGGCCAATAGAAGCATTCAGCAAAGATGCTGACTGACCATCCGTTGCGATGTAATTACCATCCAAGGACAATTCACGATTCTTGCTCGCCGCAAATGCGCTTGATGCAATTCCCAGTGACACTAGCAACACCACTATAATTTTATTCAATGACATTTTTATCCCCTCACAAGATTAATTATGAATTAATTTTTTACTTCCACAAGCGATACGTATGGTCACTTTAATCAAAAGAAACAGTACCGGTGTCAAGTTACTCAGTACTGTTACCAAAAAAACGTGAAATGTTTATTAAATTTATTTATTGGTGGGAGCAACTGGGATCGAACCAGTGACCTTTTCCTTGTCGAGGAAATATTCTACCGCTGAAATATGCTCCCAAAACGAGGCCGCATTATAGAGATTTGGCCTATTCGTCACAAGCTTTTATTTATGTTCACTTTCATCCTGTCAGCCCTGATCAGCAAGCAGACCTCAGTATTGCGAAGATGCGTAATTCTCAAACCGCGTGTATTCGCCGCGGAAGGTCAACTCGACCTTGCCTATTGGACCGTTACGCTGCTTTGCGATGATGATTTCGGCCTTGCCTTTATCGGGTGAATCCGGGTTATAAACTTCATCGCGATAGATGAACAAAATCAGATCGGCATCCTGCTCAATCGCGCCTGATTCGCGCAGGTCCGACATGATAGGGCGTTTGTTGGGGCGCTGCTCCAGGCTACGATTAAGCTGGGAAAGTGCAATTACGGGCACCTGCAGCTCCTTGGCCAAAGATTTAAGCGAACGCGAAATTTCTGAAATTTCCGTCGCACGATTTTCCCCACCCTTGCTCGCAGGTGAAGACATTAGCTGGATGTAGTCGATCACGATCAAACCCAGGCCATCATTCTGGCGCGACAGCCGCCTGGCACGGGATCGCAATTCCAGAGAGTTTAATGCGGCCGTTTCATCGATAAAAATGGGCGCATCGTTCAATCGTCCGAGCGCATGCGTCATGCGTGACCAGTCATCATCCTCAAGCTTGCCTGTGCGCAAGGTGTGCTGATTGAGCCGGCCTACCGAGCCTATCATACGCATGGCCAACTGCGTTCCACCCATTTCCATACTAAAAATGGCGACTGGCTTGTTTACTTCCAGCGCAACATGTTCGGCAATATTGACTGAAAAGGCTGTTTTTCCCATACTGGGTCGCCCCGCCACAATAACCAGATCACCGGGCTGCAAGCCTGAGGTCATACTGTCCAGATCAGTGAATCCGGTCGCGATGCCGGTTACATCGCTGGCATTGTCACGCGAATACAGGGTTTCAATACGCTCAACCACTTGCGTCAATAGCGGTGGAATAGCCACAAAACCCTGTTTACCCCGCTCACCCGACTCGGAGATCTCAAATACGCGGCTTTCCGCCTCGTCGAGCAGCTGACCAGCGTCGCGCCCGCCCGGATTGTAAGCACTTGTAGCGATTTCCGTACCTACTTCCGCCAACTTGCGCATCACTGCGCGCTCGCGCACGATTTCGGCATAGCGGCGAATATTGGCAGCGGACGGCACATTCTGCGCAAGCGAGCCCAAATAAGACAAACCTCCCGCCTTATCCAGCTCGGCATTGCTTTCCAGTGACTCTGCAACCGTAATCACATCCACCGGTTTAGCGTGTTCAGTCAGCTTCGAAATATGGCGAAATATCAGCCTGTGTTCGTAACGGTAGAAATCCTGCTCCTGCAAGATGTCGGTAATCTTGTCCCACGCCGTGGTATCCAGCAAAATCCCGCCCAGAACCGATTGCTCCGCCTCGACCGAGTGAGGCGGCAGCTTAATCGAATCAAGTTGTGGGTCGGATACGGGTGCAGCGTAGTTTTGCATGATGATAGGCCGGATGCGTGACAGAAAAACAGGGGGGAATTCTACCTCGTTAAACAAGGAAATTGGAAAACAAAAAAGGGCTGTCTCCAGCCCTTTTTTTAACCCGCTAAAAACAAAACAGGTTTAGTGTTCGCCCAATACCGAAACAGTAATATTGGCAACCACGTCTGTATGCAGACCCAGGGTAATCGGATGATCACCGATCATCTTGATATGACCGAGAGGCATGCGTACTTGCGCTTTATCTACAGCGAAGCCCAGTGCAACCAGGGCAGCAGCAATATCACCATTGGTTACAGAACCAAACAGCTTGCCGTCTACGCCGGCTTTTTGCGAGATTTGTACAGTCAAGCCGTTCAGCTTCTCTGCACGCGCCTGCGCTTCAGCTACCTTGGCATGCTCGGCAGCTTCCAGTGCAACGCGGCGCACTGCGAAATCAGCAACGTTGGCTTCTGTTGCACGCTTGGCTTTGCCTTGCGGGATCAGGAAGTTACGTGCATAACCATTTTTAACTTTAACCACATCGCCCAGGGTGCCGAGGTTAACCACTTTTTCCATCAGGATAATTTGCATGTATGTTCTCCTTAATGCAAGTCAGTGTAAGTCAGCAGTGCCAGGAAACGCGCACGCTTAACCGCAACACTCAGTTGACGTTGATAGCGCGCTTTGGTGCCGGTAATACGGGCCGGGATAAGCTTGCCATTTTCAGAAACAAATTCCTTAAGGATATTGATATCCTTGTAATCCACTTCTGCGATTTTCTCGGCAGTAAAGCGGCAGAATTTGCGACGCTTGAACAATTGACGCGAAGAATTTGTCTTCTTGTCATCTTTTTTCTTAAATACACGAGCCATGTTGTGCCCCTTATTTCAATATTATGTTGTCAATATGCAGTATCAGTTGCGAATTGCGCAAACTGCGCTGAGCCAAAAAACCCTCCACCCTCACCTGCTGCCCGAGCAATAATTTGCTTGCTTTCAGTGCAGCCGCATCAAGAGAGATTGCCGGAATATCGCACTTGACCTGCCGTGCAATACCCGCTTCCTGTTGCGATGAAACATGGCGTATTTTTAATCCCACTCGCGCCAACCCCGCCGGGGTGTAACGCAAATCGTCCAGCTCAACCAGCTCGCCGTCAATTACACAGCGATTTACCTGCGATTCAATCAAGCAGCAGCAACAGCAGCAACTTCAGCCGGTGCATCGCCTGCAAATGAACGCGACTTCTCTTCCCGCATCATTGCGGAAGGAGCGGTAACAGCAGCTTTCATCTTGATCGTCAGGTGACGCAACACCGCGTCGTTAAACTTAAATGCGTGTTCAATCTCGTCCAGAGTTTCCTGGTCGCATTCAATGTTCATCATAACGTAGTGAGCTTTGTGAATTTTCTGGATTGGGTAAGCCAGTTGACGGCGACCCCAGTCTTCCAGGCGGTGAATCTGGCCGTTTTTGCCAGTCACCAACGTGCGATAACGCTCGACCATTGCAGGAACCTGCTCGCTCTGGTCGGGATGCACGATAAATACGATTTCGTAGTGTCGCATTACATCTCCTTATGGTTGTAGCCCTCCGTCATGCGTAACGGTAGGGCAAGGTTTTAGGGAGCGCGGATTCTACCGGAATTAACTGATAAGTCAATTGAAATTACTGGGAAACCAGCCAGATACACTTCAGCTGTTAAACACAGCCTTCATCACCGCGATCATATACCCCACATCCTGCACCCCCGCGCTTTCACGCAGGCTGTGCATCGCCCACATCGGCGAACCCACATCCACACTGGCGACACCAAGGCGCGAGGCGATAATGGGGCCGATGGTGCTGCCGCAGCCGAGGTCGGTGCGGTGGGTGTAATGCTGGAACGGCACGCCCGCGCTTTCGCACAGCGTCATAAAGCGCGCGGCGGTATCGGCACTGGTGCTGTAGCGCTGGTTGGAATTGGTTTTGATCACCGGGCCCGCATTCACCATCACATGATGGTTGGGCTCATAGGCATGGGGGAAGTTGGGCTGAAATGCATGTGCCATATCGGCGCTGATGAATAAGCTCTTCGCAGCCGTGCAATGCTGCGCTTCTTCATCCAGTTCCAATGAGATGGATATACGGTCGATCACATCTGCCGCAAAGCTGCCGCCCGCACCGGCCGCGCTTTCACTGCCCACTTCTTCGTGATCAAAAAATGCAGCGATCACGGTCGCATCAGGCTTGTCGCTTGCCAGCAGCGCCGTTAAAGCCGCATGGCATGAGGCCAGATTATCCAGCTGGCTGTTGGCAATAAATTCCTGCTCGGCACCCCAGAATGTGCCTTGCTGGGTATCAAACACATTAAATTCATAGTTCAGAATTTGATTCGTATTAACCCCCAATGCAGCAGCAAGATGCTCCATAAATTGTTCACGCGCACTCAGCTTGTCGTAGGCGATACCAAACAGCAGCGGCAGTTCGGTCTGCTTGTTCAGCTTCAGCCCCTGCTCGTTCACGTCGCGATTCATATGGATTGCGAGGTTGGGCAGGCGCACCAGGGGCTGGTCAAACTTAATCAGGCGCGTGTTAAATCCCTTCGCGCTGCGAATATTCACGCGGCCTGCGAGGCTCAAATCTCTATCGGTAAAGGTGGCCAGTATCGGCCCGCCATATATTTCCACACCCAGGCGCAGCAGACCGTCACTCTTGTGCGCCGCATGGGTCTTGAGGCGCAGGCCGGGCGAATCGGTATGGGCGCCTATCATGCGAAATCCCGTTTCAGCCAGCAATTTCTGACCCAGTTTGAACGCAATGATCGAGGCACCGGCGCGCACCACATAATAGCTGCCGCCGGCTTCCAGCTTCCAGCGCTCTTCTTCCTGAAGCTCTTTAAAACCTTGCGCCAGCAAGCGCTGCTCGACGCTGTGCACCGCATGCCACGGGCTGGGGCTGGCATCAATGAAGTGCAGCAGATCCTGGGCCTGCGCCCTGGTTTCCGCAGAAATTGCTTGGGATGAAATGGATTTTGAGGCAGTGTTCATAAAAGTCCCGGCCAGTTAATTAATCATCCAGCGATACATTGCGCGTTTCCGGCAGGAACAACAAACCCACCAGCAGCCCCACCAGCAACAGGCCTATCGGATACCACAGACCTGATATGGCGTCGCCCGCCTTGACATTCAACAGCGTCACCATAAACGGTGAAAGCCCGCCTATCCAGCCGGCACTCAGATTGTGCGGCAGCGCAACGGCGGTGTAGCGGGTGCGCGCCGGAAACAGCTCGGCGAGCACGGCGGTTTGCGGCCCGGTAACAAGGGCAAGCGCAATCACGGGAATGATCAGCAGCAGCACCAGCATCAGGCCGTTGGTTTGCTCCGGGTCGGCCACTGCAGACCAGCCCTGATTTTTGAGCACCGCGCTGATGACCGCCGGATTAAAGCCGTCCACCGGGCTTGCTTCACCAATACTCACTTCGGTTAAATTGACGCCACGTTCCGCTTGCAGCGTATGTGTCACGCCCAGCTTGGTAAGCAGTTCCTGATTGCGTTCGCAGTCGTTACGCGGTTTGGAGAACGGGCTGTAAAAACAGGCATCGCCATACAGCACAACCGGCACCTCTTGTATGAAACGCTGCATCGCCGGATTGCCATAGTGCAACAAGCCCTTGTAAACCGGCATCAAAGCCACGCAGCCCAGCAGCATACCGGCCAGTATCACCGGCCTGCGCCCAACCCTGTCGGACAGCCAGCCGAAAAAGATGGTCAGCGGAAACAAGGCGAGCGTGCTCAGCATTACCAGCGTACTGGCGAGCTGCGGTTCAAGCCTGACGACGCTTTTAAGATAAACGTTGGTATACACCTGCGACGTAAAAAACAGCAAAGCCCCGCCAGCAGAGATGCAGATAAACAGCAAGCCCATGCGCCCCAACGTGCGGCGGTCTTTCATGATTTCGCGCAAGGGCGCGCTAGCCAGGCCATTTTTCTCGCGCAGGCGCTGAAATACCGGTGACTCAACCAGGCTCATACGGCTCTTCAGCGAAATCAGCAACAGCACTGCAGACAGCAGAAACGGCACGCGCCAGCCCCAGTTATTAAAATCCTCGGCACTTAACCAGTATTGCAGCAACACCACCTGCAAAGTTGACACCAGAATACCCAAAGGCCCCATCAGTTGCAGCACGCTGGTATAGGCTCCGCGCCGGTTTGCAGGTGCATGTTCGGTCAGATAAACCGATGCACCGCCGATTTCGCCGCCCACCGAAAAACCCTGCAACAGGCGCAATATCAGCAACATCACCGGCGCCCACATGCCGATCTGCGCATAGGTGGGCAACAAGCCCACCGCAAATGTCGATGCGCCCATCAGCACGATGGTCGCGATAAAAATCGGCCGGCGCCCGTATTTATCGGCCAGCGAACCAAATATCGCCGAACCCAGCGGACGCACCACCATGCCGACACCGAAGGTAGCCAGACTCGCCAGCAGGGCGGTAGTCGGATTATCAGAAGGAAAAAACAGCACGCTGAAATAAATCGCCAGCGAAGCAAAGGTCAGAAAGTCGTACCACTCCAGAAAAGTGCCATAGCAGGCAGCAATAACGACATTTTTTTGAATGGCAGTTGTTTTTTCTGCCGGCTTATTTTCTGCTGTTGTTGACGGTATATTCATTTATGACTTCAGGAAATTAAGTGGAATTTCACCATAAGGCCAGCGAGGACTAAGGTCTTGATCAAACAAATGCAAGTATAACCGCAACAAGATGAAATGTTGCTTGCTCCGGCCTAGCCTGCAAAGTTAAACTCCCGAGCTAGATTGAATATGCACTGCAAAATCCCATGAAAATACCAAAACGAATCGCACCACTGGTAGAGGATGGCCTTGTCGACCATGTGCTGCGCGAGTTGATGAGCGGCAAGGAAGCTAAGGTCTACGTCGTCCAGTGCGGCGATGAAATCCGCTGCGCCAAGGTATACAAGGAAGCCAACCTGCGCAGCTTCCATCAGGCTGTCGACTACACCGAAGGCCGCAAAGTCAAAGGCAGCCGTCAGGCCAGGGCGATGGCCAAGGGCACAAAATATGGCCGCAAGGAACAGGAGGCCGCCTGGCAGAGCGCCGAAGTAGACGCTCTGTACAAGCTTGCCGCCGCAGGTGTGCGTGTGCCCCACCCATTCGGTTTTTACGAAGGCGTGCTGCTGATGCAGCTGGTGAAAGCTGAAAATGGCGAACCTGCCCCCAGGCTCAATGACGTCAAGCTGACAGCGGAACAGGCGCGGGAATTTCACGTCATGCTGATCAGGCAAGTCGTGCTGATGCTGTGCGCCGGGATTGTTCATGGCGACCTGTCCGAGTTCAACATACTGGTCGATGATCAAGGCCCCGTCATTATCGACCTGCCGCAGGCCATTGATGCCGCAGCCAACAACAATGCCAGTCGCATGCTGGAGCGCGATGTGGAAAATCTGGCCAATTATTTCGGCCAATTTGCCCCCGAGCTGAAAGACACCCAGTATGGCAAGGAAATCTGGGCGATTTACCAGCACGGCGACCTGCTCCCCGACACGCCGTTAACGGGCCGCTTCAGGCAGAGCGAAAAGAAAGCCGATGTACGTTCGGTGATGCGAGAAATAACGGCGGCAAAAGATGACCACGAGGCCAAGCTGCGCTACCAGCAGCTGAAACGGGAGGAAGGCCGTTAAAATTTATTGCCCTCCCAATTTCATAACTTCAAATCCCCCCTAACCCCCCTTTTGCAAAGTGGGGAACCTCCTCTTCTCGCGGTTTTGTTGTTACCCCACTTTAATAAAGGGGGGCCAGGGGGGATTTAAAAGTGTCATCGTTTATTAAAAGATTTACAGTACATCCATGACAAATTACAAAACAGCTCATCTTCAATGAGCGACCATCACCTCATCCACTGGAGCGAATCCGGCACCGAACAATCCGCGCGCTGGCGTTCGGAAAGTGGCACGCCAGCGCCCAAGCGTGTGATACTCGCCGACGACACAATCAAGGCCGACCACGCCCATCACCTGGCAAGCGAAGGCACCGCATTGTTATGGTGCGGCGACTACCAAAATGCCAAGCAACTATTGCAGGCCATCGCGCGGCGCATTGATGCCAAGGCCGACGCGCGCAAACCGGCTGCCGATATCACCGCAGCCTTTCACCAATATCGCCAGACTCAAATCCAGCGCGCAAAAATTCTGGGCATGCTGCTGATTCCCTGCAACGCCGACCACACCATCCCGCTGCGCCGTGCGCCGGATTGCCAGCAAGCATGCAGCGAGGTGTATGGCGAGGCACATGAAACCTATGTCATTTCGCTGCGCGAATTGCAGGGCCTGATCGGCGCACATGAATGGCGCAAAAAAGGCGTGGAAATTCCCGCCCTCGGCGCACGCATCCATCCGCACTACGGTGTATTTTCACCGATACGCGGCGAATATCTGGAGCTGGTTGCCCATGCGCCATTGCCCGAGGCACTCACGCAAAACGCCAGCGCATTCGACATCGGCACCGGCACCGGCGTACTCGCCGCCATCCTCGCCAAACGCGGCGTGCAACACATCGTCGCCACCGACCAGAATGCGCGTGCCTTGACTTGCGCCACTGAAAACATCACCCGCCTCGGCTACAGCAAACAAATACAAATCGTGCAGGCAGATCTTTACCCCCAGGGCCAGGCCGCCCTGATCGTCTGCAACCCGCCCTGGCTCCCCGCCCGCCCCAGCTCCGCACTCGAAGCCGCCGTATACGATCCCGACAGCAGCATGCTGCGCGGCTTCCTCAACGGACTCGCCGCACACCTGGCACCCCACGGCGAAGGCTGGCTCATCATGTCCGACCTCGCTGAATTGCTGGGCTTGCGCGGCAAAGACGAATTGTCCGCAATGATCACCAACGCAGGGTTAAAGGTATTGGATAAAATAGACACCAAGCCGCAGCACGCGCGCGCTGCCGATGCGAGCGACCCGCTGCACGCCGCCAGAAAGGCGGAAACCACCTCGCTGTGGCGCCTGACTAAAAATAACTAACTATATGATTATATTAAATATTATGAATATACAGACTCTCCTGCAACAACTCAAAATCCAGCCCGAATCCATCGCCTTTACCGACACCATTGCGGTGATTGATGCAAACTACAATTTCACCCCCACTGCCTTCAAGAATGGCGAATTGCAAAATGATGCCGGACAAAACAATGGCTCATGCAAACTGTTTGCCTTCGCCAAACTGCAAAACCTGACACCACAGGAAACTCTCGCCTGCTTCGGTGCGTATTATCGTGATGATGTGCTGAAGCATCCGGAAGCGACGGATCACCAGAATATTCGTAACTTTATGAAGTTTGGCTGGGATGGAATCAAATATACAGGCAATGCGCTGAAGGCGAAGTGAACGCTGGAATTGCCAAGATATATTGATTGAGATTTCATAAATCATGACAATCGAAACTTGACCAGACAAATCCCCCCTATCCCCCCTTTGCTAAAGTGGGGAACCGTATCGTGATGGTCGAAGAGCATTCCTCCCTTTGCATCGGGGTTGGCAGGGATGGGCGGCATTTCGCCCAACTCGCACAAAGGGGGGTTAGGAGGGATTTAAAAATGTTCTGCATGACGGAAAGCTCAACCACACCTCCAGTAATGGAACAATCAGCCCACCCCGAACTTAAACACCCCTTCCGCTTCTAACTGTATATTCATTTACGTATATCGCACCTCACAAAATGGCCACCTCAGCCCCGCTCTCCTTTAGCGCTTTTCTGCAGCGCGCAGATTATTCTCTGCTGCAGTCTCTCACTGCAGACCCAGAACAGGCCCGCCACGTCCCCAACAAAAGGATGCGCGAAGTGAAATCCGGCCATTACGTCGAGGTGGAACCCACCCCCCTGCCCAACCCTCGCTACGTCATCCACAGCCGCAGTTTCTTCGACGAGCTGAACTTGCCCGACAGCCTCGCCCGTGATGATGCCTTCATGCATTTCTTTACCGGCAACCCAGCGCTTGCCGTGAGTAGCGCAAACACCGGTGCAGAGCCGCAACGTATTCGCAGCAGCGGCTGGGCCAGCGGCTATGCGCTCAGCATCTACGGTCAGGAAATGTATCAAAACTGCCCGTTCAATACTGGCAATGGCTACGGCGACGGGCGCGCCATTTCGGTGCTGGAAGTATCACTTCCCGACAATCAGCGCTGGGAGTTTCAGCTCAAGGGCGGTGGTACCACGCCTTATTGCCGCGGGGGCGATGGTCGTGCAATCTTGCGTTCCAGCATCCGAGAATTTCTGGTGTCAGAAGCGATGGCTGCACTTGGTGTGCCTACCACCCGCGCGCTGTGCCTGTATGTGTCGCAGAGTGAAACCATCTCGCGCCCCTGGTATTCTCCCAACGCCAAAACCAGAGACCCGGACCGCACGGTGGATGAACCCGCCGCCATCACCACCCGCGCAGCACCCTCCTTCCTGCGCGTCGGGCAACTCGAGCTGTTTGGCCGCCGCGCCAGAAAAAATGAACACCCCAATGCCCTTGCCGAGCTCGAAGCCATTTTCCTGCATGTGCTCGAACGTGAATACCCTGACCTCGCCGCACAACTCAGCCAAACCAATGCAAGCCTCACCGAAAAAGTGCTGGCCGTGTCGCGGGAGTTTGCAGTGCGGCTGTCAACATTAATTGCGCACTGGCTACGCGTGGGCTATTGCCAGGGCAACTTCAACAGCGACAACTGCGCCTTGGGCGGGCGCACACTGGACTACGGCCCATTCGGCTTTATCGAAGCGTATGACCCGGCGTTTCAAATGTGGACAGGCGGCGGCGAACACTTCTCCTTTATGAACCAACCCATGGCCGCCATGGAAAATTTCAGAATGTTCTGCATTGCCCTCGTGCCGTTGCTGCAGCAGGACGAAAGCGCGATTCAGGCGTTGCAAGAAATACTGGATGAACTGCCGAAAATCATGCAGCGCGAGTTAAATAGCATGTGGGCTGCAAAGATGGGCCTTGCCGAATTTCATGCAGAGCTTTTCACCGAACTGCACACGCTAATGGCAGAAACCCCGGTGGACTACACAATCTTCTGGCGGGAGCTCTCCAACCTGCCCAAGCAAGTGGCTGATTTGCGAGTCAGCTTCTACGAGACACGCGGAGGCTATGCCAAAAACAGCACAGCGATGGAGGCACGCTGGGATGTATGGCTGCAAAATTGGCACACGGCTTTGCAACAAGAGGCGCGCAACCCGGCAGAACTGTCGGCGGCCATGAAGCGAGTCAATCCAAAATACATACCAAGGGAGTGGATGCTGGTAGAAGCCTATCGCAACGCCACCGACAGCGGCGATTACAGCCAGGTGCACCAATTGCACGAAGTGCTGGAAGACCCCTATAGTGAACAATCTGAAGAGGTTGCAGCGCTGTATTACAAAAAAAAGGATGAACAGTTCTTTAATCTGGGTGGCACATCACACTGCAGTTGTTCTTCGTAGGATGCAAGGCTTGTGCTGTTGAGTTTGGGTGCGCGAATGAAAAACCACACGCAATAAACTTCCCATGCGCACTGAGTATATCGAAGTACGAAGGGAATTTTAATTATATAACATATTGATTATATTTAATATTATTAATATCCAACAAGAGCCAGAAGAGTCCATCAGGAGGGTATGATTTCAGCTTTTCCGCTGAATCAATCGAGTCTGACCCCATTGATTGTGACCCCATTGGTGGATTCACATTGCAACCGCACCACGCTTAGCTTCTTGGAAGACTTCATGAGGCGTCCGATAGCCTAGGCACTTGCGAGGTCGATGATTCAGCT
>NCJL01000004.1 GCA_002278935.1 Gallionellales bacterium 39-52-133 | reverse complement strand
AATTAAATATAATCAATTAGTTATAAACATTCCTTGTTTGCAATCCGATCGACTAAAGGGCTAGCAGGCGCTTCTCTGGTGCATTATTCATCCGAAGTCAGTGCATCCGAAATAAGACGCACCGTTTAAGCGCTCAACTCCTTGGCGAAAATGATCGCCTCGGCAATATCGGCAATGCGCTTGCCTTTGCTCATCGCCATGCTGCGCATCCGTTTATAGGCTTCAGGCTCGCTATAGCCGTGATCATCCATCAATATCGCCTTGGCTCTATCCACTTGTTTGCGGTCCGAGAGTTCGTTCTTTGCCTCTTTCAGTTCGTCGCGCAGGCGCTTGTGTTCGGCAAAACGTGCCGTTGCCACCTGGATAATCCCGCTGAGATCTTCGCCCTGGATGGTATGCGCCACATAAGCGCTCACGCCTGCCCGCATCGCTTTTTGTATACTGGACTGGTCTTTTTGTGCGCTCAGCACCACCACGGGCTTGTCGAGCGTGGTGGACATCAGGCTGATCTGCTCCAGCGTGTCGCGTCCCGGTGCATCGGCATCCACAATAATGACATCGGCTGACGCGGCCTGTATCGAGTGCTCGTCCACCTGCTCCCATGCCAGCACGCCGACCACATGAAATTCGGCAAGCTCAAGGCTGGCTTTCAGCCAGGCAGCGCGATCTCTTACATCATCAATAATCAGAATTCGTTTCAACTTGACATCTCGCATTTCAATTTATCTATGATTTATATAATAATAGCAATAAGCGCGCCAAGCACTGATTCCTTATATATAAGTGAGTTCCATGTGTAGCGCGGCCACAGCTGCACCAGAACGGTGCAATCTTCCGGCGGTTGGTGCAGCCGGGTGGATGCCTCCTTGAAACCCACAAACTCAATGATTACCGCTGTTTTGCAAATGAATTCAAAAGAAACTGAATTGATGGTTGAACACGGCTCTGGTTTTAGGGTAGAATCGCGCCTCTTTTGAAAACTGGTTGGAGTATTGCTATGGCACGTGTCTGTCAAGTAACGGGAAAACACACAGTAGTTGGTAACAATGTGTCCCACGCGAATAACAAAACAAAACGTCGTTTCCTGCCGAATCTGCAGCGTCGTCGTTTGTGGGTAGAAGCTGAAAACCGTTTTGTTTCCATCCGTCTGTCGAATGCAGGTCTGCGCACCATCGACAAAAACGGTATCGAAGCAGTGCTGTTTGAAATGCGCGCTCGCGGCGAAAAAATCTAAGGGATAGCTAACATGCGTGAAAAAATCAAACTGGAATCAACTGCTGGTACAGGTCATTTCTATACCACCACAAAAAACAAGCGTACTACGCCCGAGAAAATCGAGATCAAGAAATTTGATCCGGTAGCGCGCAAGCACGTTGATTACAAAGAAACCAAGCTGAAGTAATTCGCGGTTTGTGTTGCACATAATCGAATTGCCCACCCGACGAAAGTTTGGTGGGCATTTGTTTTGTACTGAAATCAGAGGAGTAAAGCATGACACCGAATAAATTTGCCTGGCCTTTGCTTGTTATATTGTTTGCACTCTCCGCCTGCACCCAGGAAAGACAAAACGAAATCAGCCGCGGCATTCAGAACTGGACCGGTACCAATGGCGTGCTGGATATCTATGCAGGCGACAAACTGGTGCAGCGCTTTGTCAAAATTGACAAGCTCAGTACAGCCTATGGCACCGACGACAGCAAGCCTCGCGCCTATCGTTACGGCTACGGCTATGTTGATGCAAACCAGAATTTCATCGTTGATAATGGCGAGAAAAAGGTATATTTCGAGTTCAGCGACTACTCCACCAGCTATATTTTTTACGAGAATTACAAGGATTGAGCGGATATAAACAGTAAGGGGCCCGCCGTGACACTGCCGTTTCACTACACTCGTCCCGCACAGGGCGTTGCCGCATGATTTCCACCCGCAAGCCGCGCATCGGGCTCGCGCTGGGCAGTGGCTCGGCACGCGGCTGGGCGCATGTGGGTGTTCTTCGCGCGCTGGAACAGGCGGGCATCAAGCCGGATCTGGTGTGCGGCACCTCGATCGGGGCGCTGGTGGGTGCGGCGTACGCGGCTGGCGAGCTGGACCGCTTCGAGCAGTGGCTGCACGGCTTGCGTATGACTGATGTGCTTTCGTTTATGGATTTGCACCTGAGTGGCGGCGTGATCAAGGGGGAGCGGCTGATGGAATTTTTCCGCCATAACTTTGTGGATCGCCCCGTCGAAGAATTGACCATGCCCTTTGCTGCAGTGGCCACTGCGCTGCACAGCGGTGTCGAAGTATGGCTGCGTGAAGGTTCTACGATAAACGCAGTGCGTGCATCCATTGCACTGCCCGCGCTGTTTACACCTGTGGATCATGAGGGCCAGCTGCTGGTGGACGGCGGCCTGGTCAATCCCGTCCCCGTGTCGCTGGCGCGCGCGATGGGAGCCGATGTGGTGATTGCAGTTGACCTCAACTCAGACATACTGGGAAGGCACTTGCGCAATGAACATGAGCCAGTCACGCCCTTCAGCGAAGTCAGTGCCTGGATAAGCAAGCTTCAGGACAACCTGAGTGCAATCATTCCCGCGCTTGCCAATGACGAACCCCCGCCCCCTTCCATGCTCGACATTGTTACCGCCAGCATCAGCATCATGCAGGTGCGCATCAGCCGCAGCCGCATGGCGGGAGATCCGCCTGACATTGTCGTCACGCCGCGCCTGGCATATCTGGGCCTGCTCGATTTTCACCGCACCAAGGAAGCAATAGAGGAAGGAAAGCGCGCGGTGGAAATGGTGTTGCCACAGCTCCGCACGCTGCTAGATGAGTTTCCATCAGCCCGAAAATAAACGTACATGCATCACTGAAAATGACAGAAATAGCACGCATAGAGTCGACCTTCGCGCGGCAAAATAAAGCGTTTGAGGAATTTCCGATGCCCTCTCTGGAACAGAGAAAACAGCAGCTTGCAGTGCTGAGGGCCTTGCTGCTGGAACACAAGGACGCAATTGCCGCCGCCATTAATGCTGATTTCAGCGCGCGTTCCGCTGATGAAACCATGATGGCCGAGATCATGCCCTGCGTGCAGAGCATAGACTACACGTTGAAGCGCCTGCGACGCTGGATGAAACCTTCCAGGCGCAGTCCGGGCCTGAAATTTTTGCCGGCCCGTGCCCGTGTTGTTTACCAGCCGCTGGGTGTGGTCGGCATTATCGTGCCGTTTAATTATCCGGTTAATCAGGCGGTGCTGCCGCTGATCACGGCACTGGCCAGCGGCAACCGGGCGATGCTTAAAATGTCCGAACTCACCCCCCTGACTGCCGAAGTACTGGGAGAGATGCTGAGAAAAAGCTTTGCTGAAGATCATGTTGCGTTATTCACCGGCGGTGCGGATATCGGCGCGGCCTTCTCCAGGCTGCCTTTCGGCCATCTGCTCTTCACCGGCTCCACCGCGGTTGGAAAACAGGTGATGCGTGCAGCCGCCGAGAACCTGACCCCGGTGACGCTGGAACTGGGCGGCAAGTCGCCGGCGATTATTGCGGACGATATTCCTTTAAGCGACATCATCGAGCGCCTGTGTTTTGCCAAATCCCTGAATGCGGGACAGACCTGCGTGGCACCGGATTATGTGCTGATCTCGCGCGCCAGAATGGAATCGTTTATCGGGCTTTATATGTCTGCGTTTCGCAAGATGTATCCCGCGCTCGGCGGAAACATTGACTACACCAGCATAATCAATGCTCGCAGCCGGCAACGCTTGCATGACTGGCTGGAGGATGCGGCAGCAAAAGGCGCAACAGTCATCAGGAGCAGCGATGAAAGCATTAATGACGGCAGCTTCCGCATGGCCATGCATCTGGTGACAAATGTTACGGACGGGATGAAAATCATGCAGGAGGAATTATTCGGGCCTATCCTGCCGCTGGTGCCTTACGACAACATTGAAGAAGCACTGGCCTATGTCAGACAACGCCCCCGCCCGCTGGCCCTTTACCTGTTCAGCTATGACCGCAACTTGCAGGAGCATGTCGCTTACCACACCCATGCCGGCTCGATGTGCATCAACGAAGCGCTGCTGCAGGTTGGCATGGACGACCTGCCTTTCGGCGGCATCGGCGCTTCCGGGATGGGACAGTACCACGGCCATGAGGGATTTCTGAGCATGTCCAAGGCGAAATCCATTTTGCACAAGGGCAGGCTAAACTCGATGCAAGCGGTCTACCCGCCTTATGGCGGCATCTTCCTGCAATGGCTGCTGAAATGGCTGACTCGCTGAGCCGAAAAGATACGCGCTGTCATCAATTGTCTGTTTCAGGTTAAAATCCAGCGGCGTTATCACCGTTGTGCCTGAGCACGAAACAAGGGTAAGAGCATCATGGATATGAATCAATTTCTTGGACTGTCTGACCGCTCTGAAAACCCGCGGGAAGCACGCGAACGTTTGCAGCTGTATATCAATTTAAAGCTATCCTCGTCGGGCCAGCCCGCTTGTGCAGCGGGCAGCGACAGCTCTTTTCTGCAGGTTGCCGACAATCTGCTCAAAAGTTACCGTGAAAAATCGCGGCTGTTAAACGGCTATCTGTGTCCGCCCGATCTGCGCATTCAGACTTTTCTGGATGATTACCTGAAAGATGTTGCCGAAGGTGCAGTGCCGCGCCTGCCGGAAAACACTTTGATCCTGGACCGCCACGGTGTCGCGCGCGAGCTTTCGCTGCCGGCACGGCAGGATGAATTCAAGAACGACTATGTCAGCAGCTATCGCATTCGCAACGGCGTGCTGCACAATCCCACCAGCGACCGCCGCACCACCAAGGGCTCGTTCCATATAGCCGAGGAGGGTCTGCCCATCCCCGGCGACAAGAAGGCCGTGCCCAAACTCGCCTTTGCCCGCCTGCTGCGTGCCGCGCTTAATCCGCCGGAACATCTGCTGCGCCTGCCCTTTACCGCAGGCCAGCAACAGGAGGCGAAGATGTTTGTGTCGCTGCTGCTGCGCCCTGTGGTGTGCCCCGAAATTCCGGGCGTCGATACTGAGAAGAACATGGAGATCCGCTTTTTTGCGCCGGGCAGCCTGGTGAGCAATCTCGATTTTGTCGAAAGCATTTTCGGCAATGGCGGCAATCCGGTGCTGGCCTCCAACGATGCGGGGCTTGATGCGGATCACTGGTCGGGCCACAGCGGCTGCGTGATACTCGCGCCGCATCTGGTGCAGCTTACCAAGAAAGAACTCGGCCTGCCGCACAGGGACCAGGCCACGCCGCGCCAGGTTGCAGACGGCATGTGCTGGAGCAAAGAGGACGAGTGCTACAACGACGGCGCCGCCTTCAAGATTACCGCGCGCGACGAGCGCGGCGTGATCATCACCCTCCTCGCCGACAACTATTACGGCTACTGCAAGAAGGAAGTCAAAACCCAGCTCAGTTATGCCGCCAATCTGTTCGGCCTGGCCGAGGAGGAGCATGCCGGCGGCGCACTGGCCTTTCCTCGCCACAATCACGGCGAGGAATTCGGCGTCGACAGCATCACCCGCGTGGCCGGCTACAGCTATGATGAAATGGTGAAGCACTACGGCGAACTGATGCACTTGCAGCCGCAAGGCTACGGCATCGACAGGCTGCACCCCGAAGTGATTTACGTGCCGCAGGATCTGCGCATGGATCTGCCTAGCCAGACTGTCAGCTGGCTGAAGAATGGCAAGCGGCAGGCGATCAAACTGCAACCCGGCAAGATTTACGTGCAACCGAATGGCTACAAGGTGGAAATGCAGAAACATCCCGGTGCGCCTTCATGGCGCCTGGTGGGCACCGATCCGGAAGGCACTTTCTGCCACAAACCGTGCACGGTGTCGGGCGGCGGCAAGTCGGAAATTTCCAAATCGATGAGCGATGCGGTGATTTATGCGCCGCTGTTTGTATCCGACCTGGAGCAGGATATGGATCAGGTGGAACGTATTTTTGAGCGCGACTATGCAAACAGATTCAAGCCCGGTTTCGAGATGGAAGACCGCCAGCCCAGCCGCAAGCTGCTCAGTGCCGAGCGCAGCCTGGGCTCGGTGATCAAGGTGCTCACGCCCTCGCCTTCCTATACCACCGAATTCAATACCTGGCTGGAAGGCGTGCCGGACCGCATTCTCGCACTGGCTTTCGTTATCAAGCGCATGTATCACCCGAGCTGGGGAAAGAATTGGCGCAAGTTGCTGTCGGTCGATTTCGTCAACGGCCAGCCCGGCCATGAACTGAAACTGGGCGAGCGCAAACTGGTCGGCTCTTATCTGCGCGTCGGCTTCACCGAAAAAGGTGCTTGGCGCGTGTTCAAGATGCGCCAGGATTTTATCCCGGCCGAAAAGGTGCAGATGGAGGACGATATCAGCGCGTCGGTGGTGGTGCCGCTTGAAGTGCTGCCCAATGCGTCGCCGAAAAGCAGCAATCCTTCGGTCAAGCTGGTGCGCAATTGCGAATACCGCCTGTTCCAGCGGCCGGATGATGCCATCCACCGCGGCTTCGACCAGCAGACAGAAAAGGACATGGCGCAGCGCGATAATTTCCTCGCGAACTTCGAGCCGCTGCAGGGCGATACGCTGACGGAAATTATCGACGACGTGGTCGGCTTCGGCCAGTACACCGAGCCGATGCGCAGCTTGCTGCAGCAGGCGCACGATGCCGGCGAGACCGTGGTGTCGTCGGCACACCCGCGCCTGGTTGACGGCAAGCCGAGCAAGAATCCGCGCTATCTGCAACTGCGCACGGACATTGCCAATCCGGTGCGGCGTCACGTAGCCGAGGTTGGCGCGCGCTTTAACCGGCGTGTGCCGCTCGGCACCGCCGTGGTGGAACAGGTCAACGCGGTGCTGACCGGGCGCCGCAACAACCCGCCCGAGCCCGGCATACGCCCGCTGGCGGTGTATAACCCGATTCACTATCAGGAACTGCCCGAGCTGTTTATGGACTTCATCTGCAGCCTCACCGGCAAGTCGCCTTCCACCACCGGCGCGGGCAGTGAAGGTGCGCTGACCAAGGGGCCGTTCAATGCGCTGCGCCCCGCGGTTGATCTGAACAATGCGCTGGTGTCGTTTATTATTACAGGCTATGCCGGCTACTCGACGGCTGCCGGGCATGTAGGGCCCAAACTGCGTGTCGATCATGACATCAGCCTGCTGGTGCCGGAGATCTGGTCGCGCCTGTCACCCAAGGTGCGCGATCCTCGTTTCCTGATAGACAATGGCTGCCTGGAAAAAATTGAAGACTTTGAATATCAGGGACGCACCATCAGGGCCAGCCGTCTCGGCTATCGCATTACCGAGCGTTTTGTGCACGGCTTTATGGGCAAGATGTTCGATGCGCCGCGCGCGGTTTTTGGCGAGGCAATTCTGCGGCCGGAAAGCCAGAGCCTTGAAGATTTCGTCGACGGCGTGGAAAACATCGTCGAAGCGCAGCAGAGCGTGGCGGCGAGTTATCTTGCTGACGGCAGCGTGGAGGATGCGTGCCCGCCGCTCAAGGCGCTGCTGCATATCATGGCCAGCGGCAGCTTTGAAGGCAAGGATGCGCACCACGCCGAGATACGCGCATTGTTCTCCCGCGAAGCGCTGCTCGCTTCCGACTGGTACAAGGAACGGCTGCTCACAAAACAGCGCCGCGATATCGCATTGTGGCAACGCCATGTGAGCTATCTGGACGCGTTCGCCAGCCGCGCCAGCCATCACGACGTGGCGGAAAAACTCGACATCAGGAACCGGCTGGCAACAGCAAAAGCCAGACTGGCATGGGTGAGCGGCAGCGCCTACCTGAAAAGCCTGCGCGGCACGATCGGCGCCGACCCGATGGGAATGGAGAATAAGGAATAGTTGCAGCGCGGACTTCAACTGGCCATTGCACCTGGTGTTCCGTGCACGGCATGAACACGGAACACCTCGTGCAACGGAGGAATTGCTAGTGCGCCTTGGGTTCCATCAGCTTGTTGGTATAGGCCATGGCGATTGCCGACAGCACAAAGGTCACATGAATGATGACCTGCCACTTCATTGTTTCTTCACTCAGGTTTGCCGCTTCAATAAAAGTCTTCAGCAAATGTATGGATGAGATGCCGATCAGCGCCATCGCCAGTTTGACCTTCATTGTGCCCGCATTTACGTGCTCCAGCCATTCTGGCTGGTCCGGATTACCTTCCAGATACAGGCGCGACACAAAGGTTTCATAACCACCCACTATCACCATCAGCAACAGGTTCGCGATCATCACCACGTCAATCAGGCCCAGCACCACCAGCATGATTTGAACTTCGGTCACGGTGGTGGTGTGCTGCACCAGATGCAAAAGCTCAACACCAAAATGATAGACATAAACCGCTTGCGCGATGATCAGGCCGAGATAGAGCGGCGCCTGCAGCCAGCGGCTGGCAAACACAAACTGTGCCAAAAGCTTAACGATATTGTTCTGATGCGATCCTGCTGTTTGCTTCGATTCCATAAATATTCCTTTAAATTAAACGAAGAGTGGTATCCGCCATGCGCTTGCGACAGCCCAATAAATACTGTAACATATTGATTTTATTTAATATTTTATATTGACTGCGGGCAAAACGAACACCCGCAACGTTCACAAATTAGTCCGTCGCAACATGGCTGACTAATAATTCGGTAAGCCGATATTCTGCTGTAATTTCTCTGTTTCAACAACTTTAAGCTTGGGGCAACATTCCCGGCGAACAATTCGCTAGTGAACAGCCCATCAGGCACTTGCACAACAACAGCGATTCTTTCGGTCATTGCTGAATATTTTTTGTTTTTGCCTTCAGGCCTTGCATCAATTGGCGTTTACTTTCTATGGCTTACTGGCATATGTTCGATAGCGTACAGAACAAAAGATCAAGAAAAACCATCATATTGCCAACTTTAGGCAAAGTCGGAAGCTGGCTTGCAAAATGAATATCAACAGATCATTTCCACAGAAAGTTAGACGCAGATGACATCAGCTTGTACTTTGCCGGATTTATAGGTGGCTTTTAGCGGCTTATGGCGTGTTGTCGTTTTTTCACTCGTTTTTTAACCCGGTTAATTCACATGCATCTCCGGCAAATCGTGATCTCCAGCGTTCTTAACCATTTTCTGCCGTCATGGCGCTTGTATGTTGCGACCAGTCAGGCTCTACTGGCCATCGCACTCTTTTTGCCGGCACCTGTTTATGCGGAAGAAAACACGATGCCCAATACCGCCAGTTCGGTTCCGGCAACCACTTCTGCAACAGTTGTCGAACCCGGACCCGAGCCCGAACCCGAACCCGAAGAAGACACGGCCATTGCAGTCGATCCCACACGTGATTATTTATCCGGCAAACTTGAAAGCTGGGCAAAAGGTCTGGATAACTTTTTTGGCGATTATCGCAATTATCAGGAGAGCAATAATAGCGTGATTCAATTCAATGTTACCCAGGTGACAGGTTATCAGGGGGAACCGCGTTACGATTATGACTTGAATGTCAAAATCAGCCTGCCCAATACCGAAAAGAAGATGCAACTTTTAATTGAGACGAATCCCGAGGAAAAATCCACGTCGTACCAGACCCAGATTAACTCCCGATTAATCAAGCCCGTTACATCACCCGCGAAACTCGCCGCGGCATTGCGCTATGAAAAAAGAGAAGCCGAACGCTGGCGTTTCACCACGGATGGCGGGATTCAGCTTGCGGGTCTGGCCTCAACGCCATTCGTGCGTGCCCGGCTTAGCCTGGCTATGCCGCTGGAAGATTGGCGGCTGAATGTGGCCGAGTCTGTGTTCTGGTTTAGCACCATCGGCGCGGGCGAAAGCACGCTGATCGACTTTGAACGCCCGCTCACCAAACAACATCTGTTTCGTGCCAGCAGCAATGCCACATGGCTTAATAGCACCCAGTACTTCGACCTGAGCCAGAGCTTCTCTGTCTACCATACGTTTGATGAACGCACCGCGCTGTTGTATCAAGTCAGCGCTATCGGTGTGAGCCGGCCGCAGATGCAGGTGTCGGACTATGTGATTCTGATGACCTATCGTTACCGCTGGCATCGGGAGTGGGTATACGTTGAGATCAGCCCCCAGCTTCACTTCCCGCAGGAAGAAAACTATAAAACCAGCAAACTGCTCAGCGTAAGGCTGGAAATTTTATTTGATCAATCAAGGTGAGAAAAGGAGCGAGCAATGAAAAATTCAAAAAAATACAAACTGATCATCCTGCTTGCCACCAGCGCTTGTTTGTTGAAGTGGCCTGCCCAAGCCTCTGCACTGAATTCGGCAAACTCCACCGCCGCTGCCAAAACAAAAATATCCTCAAAAAAACCATTTCGCGACTGTGCAGACTGCCCGCATATGGTGGTCATTCCCGGAGGAAGTTTTAGCATGGGCTCGGCAGCAACAGAAGTCGGACGCAGAAAAGATGGCGATCCGGCGCATCCGGTCAAAATATCCACTTTCGCGATGGGCAAGACTGAAATTACCCGTGGACAGTTTACGCAATTCGTCAAAGAAACGGGTTACAAGACTGGCAACAAATGCTGGATTATTGACCACGGAAAATATGAAGACCGCAGCGGCAACTGGGGCATGCTGGGTTTTAAACAGGATAACAATCATCCCGTGGTCTGCATCAGCTGGAACGATGCCATTGCCTATACCAAATGGCTAGCACGTAAAACAGGCAAGCCTTACCGGCTGCCGTCAGAAGCGGAATGGGAATACGCTGCGCGTGGTAAAACACTCACCGCACGTTACTGGGGAGAGAGTCCCAATGCCGCTTGCACCTATGCAAATGTCGCAGACAAGACCATCAAGGAAACGATCAAGGTTGCAAATGCATGGAAAGGACATAACTGCAAGGATGGCTTTGCCTATACAGCACCGGTTGGCAGCTTCAAGGCCAATGCATACGGACTCAATGACATGCTGGGAAATGTGTGGGAGTGGACGCAGGACAATTACCACAAAAATTACGTGGGTGCCCCTGCTGACGGCTCGGCATGGCAGGACAAAGAAGAGAAGCGTGTGCTTCGCGGCGGCTCATGGTATGACGCGCCACGGTTTGTGCGTTCCGCCGGGCGCGACAAGGCGGTGCCTGACAGCCGTTATGACAACATAGGTTTCCGCGTGGCCAGGATGCTGCCGTAATGTAATTTTTGCGCACGCACTCTGTTATAATGCGCGCCGCAACTTCGCTTCAGTCTAGTTGTTGCTGCCGATTCCGGTTTGTTTCACCCCCTCTATATCTGCCTCAGACTGGCGCCGCAAGGAGGCACTGATCCAATCAAACATGGATTGCGTTCAAACGAAAATGGGCTTGATCAAGGCGCACGACGCAGGTCGTAGTCAACACTACGATGCCAAGGAGTGCAACGCAGAGCAAGTTCGTTTTCGTTTGAACCCGAAGGGACGGGGTATTGCGGGCACCATGCGGTGTCGAGAATCGCTTGTGCAGAATGACTGCACTGCGCAATTCTCTCCTTGCCTGGTATCCCGCAATACCCCGTCGCAACCATGTTTGATTGGATCAGTGCCTCCATTGGCGACAGGCCGATTTTATTTCAGGAATACACAATGAATTTTGCATCCCTCGGTTTGTCCGAAGAAATCCTCCGCGCCGTTACTGAGTGCGGCTACACCGTACCTACCCCGGTACAGGCGCAGGCCATCCCCGCCGTGCTCTCCGGTGGCGACTTGCTCGCCGGCGCACAGACCGGCACCGGTAAAACAGCCGGTTTCACCCTGCCCATTTTGCAACTGCTCACTGCCAGCAAAAAGCCGGCTGTCGGCAAGGGTGCGATCCGCGCGCTGGTGCTGATCCCCACGCGCGAACTCGCCGCTCAGGTTGAGGAAAGCGTGGTCAAGTACGGCAAGTATCTGAACCTTAAATCGATGACGATGATAGGCGGTGTCAACATCAATCCGCAGATCAACAAACTGAAAGGCCGCGTCGATATTCTGGTGGCCACCCCCGGACGCTTGCTCGATCACTTGCAGCAAAAAACGGTTGATCTGTCACATGTAGAAATATTGGTGCTGGACGAAGCCGACCGCATGCTGGACATGGGTTTTATCCGCGATATCAAAAAAATCCTCGCCGTGCTGCCCAAGCAGAGGCAAAACCTGCTGTTCTCCGCCACCTTCTCCGACGAGATCAAGGGACTGGCAGACGGCCTGCTCAACAAGCCGGCAATGATCGAAGTGGCGCGCCGTAATGCGACCGCCGAGCTGATCACGCAGAAAATTTATCCGGTAGACCGCGAGCGCAAGCGTGAACTGCTGACCAAACTGATCAAGGATCACAACTGGTTCCAGGTCCTGGTGTTTACCCGCACCAAGCACGGTGCAAATAATCTGGCGGAGAATCTGACCAAGGACGGCATCCCTGCAATGGCGATACACGGCAACAAGAGCCAGGCTGCACGCACCCGTGCGCTGGCCGAATTCAAGAGCGGCAAGCTGCAGGTGCTGTGCGCAACCGACATCGCCGCGCGCGGAATTGATATCAGCGAACTGCCGCATGTGGTCAACTACGAGCTGCCCAACGTGGCGGAAGATTATGTGCACCGCATTGGCCGTACTGGCCGTGCCGGCAGTGAAGGCGAGGCAAGCTCGCTGGTGTGTATCGACGAGCACAAACTGCTGCATGACATCGAGCGCCTGATCAAGCGCGAAATTCCGGTAGTGCAGGTGCCGGGTTTTGAACCTGATCCGCGCATCAAGGCCGAGCCTATTTTAAATGGCCAGAATCGGGGCCAGGGCGGACGCGGCCAGGGGCAAAGCAGGGGCCAGCCCCGAGCGCAAGGCCAGGGTCAGGCACGTACACCGGGTTCCGGAAAACCCGGACAGGGCAGAAGCCAGGGACAAGGCCAGGGTAAATCCCAGGCTGCGCCGCGTCCGGGTGGCCAACCCCGTGCAAGCGGAAACAGTACCGCACGCACAGCTAGTGTACCCGGACATGTCAAGCTCACCGTGCCCGGCGGCATGCCGCCACCGCTGCATCGCTCGGGCGGCAGAGGCCGTTAAAAATTCCTGACTTGACGAGCATCCGCTAAAAGCTTTGTCTCGTTTTGTATTTTTTTAGGTAATAAATTAAACCGGGCCTGCCTGCATCAAATATGGGAGCGCGGACGGGGACGTCCGCGCTCCAGATGAACCAGCTTTTCTATTACTTGATACACACAATATTACTGTTATATTTTCACATCATTTGACTGAAAAGAGACTCAATGAATAAAGAATCAAATGACGACATCATCGCCGCCACCCAGCGGTGGCTGGAGCGCGCGGTCATCGGGCTGAATCTGTGCCCGTTTGCCAAGGCGGTGCATGTCAAAAAACAGATACGCTATGTGGTCAGCAGCGCGAGCACACCCGAGGATTTACTCAAGGAACTGATCAACGAGCTGGAGCTTTTGGCTGAAACCTCATCTGAAAAAATCGACACCACGCTGCTCATTCATCCCCACGTGCTGACCGATTTTCTCGACTACAACGATTTTCTGGATATTGCAGACGAGACGCTGGAGGAACTGGATCTCGCGGGTGAACTGCAAATCGCCAGCATGCATCCGCAGTACCAGTTTGCCGATACGCAACCCGACGATATGGAAAACTACACCAACCGTTCGCCCTACCCGACCCTGCATCTGCTGCGCGAAAGCAGCGTGGACAAGGCGGTGGCAGCCTTCCCCGAAGCCGACCAGATATTTGAAAAAAATATAGCGACGATGAAGAAGCTGGGACATGAAGGCTGGAACAAATTGTGGCTGAATGCTGCCAACGACGCTGGCTACGCAAAAAACCCCGACGAAAGCTGAGTTTTTTGCCTATGACCGCCAGTAATTTTTCATCCCTGACCCCGGATTGCGTGCTGAATGCGCTGGACAGCATCGGCTTGCGCAGCATCGGCTTGCGCAGCGACGGGCGCATGCTGGCGCTCAACAGCTATGAAAACCGTGTGTACCAGATCGGCATGGATGACGGTCCGCCGCTGGTGGCAAAATTCTATCGCCCCGGGCGCTGGACGGATGCGGCGATACTGGAAGAACACGCTTTCGTTGCCGAGCTGGTAGAACGCGAAATCCCGGTGGTGCCCGCCTTATCCATTCACGATAAATCGCTGCATAGTTTTGACGGTTTTCGCTTTGCCGTGTTTGCTAAGCACGGCGGCCGTGCACCCGAGCTGGAAAATCGCGACACGCTGGAATGGATGGGGCGTTTTCTTGGCAGAATTCATGCGATAGGTGCGCTCAAGCCATTTGCACACCGGCCTGTTTTGGACGTTAAAAGTTTTGGCGATGAGCCCTATACCTGGTTGCTGCAGCACAACTTCATACCCGAAGATATTCTGGCAGCGTATCGCAGCGTGGTGGAGCAAGCCCTTGTGGGTGTGCGCCACTGTTACGAACGCGCCGGCAAAGATTTAAAGATGCTGCGCCTGCACGGCGACTGCCACGCGGGCAACGTGCTGTGGACCGACGATGGCCCGCATTTCGTCGATTTCGACGACAGCCGCATGGGGCCCGCGGTGCAGGATTTGTGGATGCTGCTGTCGGGCGAACGCGCCGACATGGTGCGGCAACTGGGCGACGTGCTGGCGGGCTATGAAGACTTCCACGATTTCGATACGCGCGAGCTGCACTTGATCGAAGCGCTGCGTACCCTGCGCCTGATTCACTACAGCGCCTGGCTGGCGCAACGCTGGGATGATCCCGCCTTCAAGCAGGCCTTCCCGTGGTTCAATACGCAGCGCTACTGGCAGGACCGCATCCTGGAATTGCGCGAGCAGATTGCGTTGATGGACGAGGCGCCACTGTGGCAAAGCTAGAAACACCCTGCCCCTGCGGCAGCAACAAAACCTATGTTCTGTGTTGCGGGCGCTACCTGGATGGCGCAGAAATTCCCCCTGACGCCGAAGCGCTGATGCGTTCGCGTTACACCGCTTACACTTTGTTACGCGAAGACTATTTACTGAAGACCTGGCATGTTTCTGCACGCCCGGAGCAACTGGGACTCACTGCTGAAGCTTCAAGCAAATGGCTGGGGCTGCAAGTAAAACGGCATGAGCAGCAGGATGACACTCACGCGCTGGTTGAATTTGTTGCACGCTACAAAATCGGCGGACGTGCCCATCGCCTGCACGAGGTGAGCCGCTTTGTACATGAAGACAGGCGCTGGTTTTATGTGGATGGCGAAGTCACATAATACAAATTATTCGAGGATATCAAATCCGGGATTCCACACCACTTCCCACAAATGTCCGTCGGGGTCCTGAAAATAACCGGCATAACCACCCCAGAAGGCAGTCTGCGCAGGCTTGACGATAACAGCACCGGCCTTTTGTGCCTGCTCCATCACCACATCAACTTCTTCCTTCGATGCAACATTGTGGCTTAGTATCATTTCGCTTGCACTGGGTTTTCCCAAAGGTATGCCGCTATCTTTCACGATGCTGGCACGCGGCCAGATGGCAAGTTTCAGTCCTGCATGCAGATCGAAAAATGCCACCGCACCATATTCGAATTCCGTACCGATTATTCCCTGCGTCGGCAGAAACAGGCCGTCACGGTAAAACTCCAGCGAGCGCTGCAGATTATCAACACCGATAGTGATCATCGTAATGCGTGGTTTCATCTCAATTTCTTTCGGATTATTTGCTCGAATAGCTTGAGAGCAATTTTTTGCCCTGTTCGGTAAATTTCCACCAGGATAATTTTTCCCCGCTTTCCATATAGTGCCGCGCGGCCATAAAAGTGTAGAGAACGCAGGGATCATGGCGCTTGCCCATAGTACCGCCCAGCTTCAGATAGAGTTCCAGCGGCTCATGCTCCAGCAATTGTTGCGGATGCTTGATGCCGATGCTGCGCAGATCAGCCGCAATCGACTTGCCGATATTCGGAATATCCTCAAGCGCGGCTGCATATCCTGTATTGGCAGTTTTCATGGCTGCATTTTTTTAGCATATGCGACCAACTGTTCCAGTGCCTTTCCCCAGCCCTCGTGGAAGCCCATCTGCGCATGCTGCTTGCACCCAGCTTCGTCCGCGTGGATCACGGTTGCGGTGTAGCGCGTGCCCTGAGCCAGCGCTTTCATTTCTATCATCGCGGTAAACATGAATTCTACGGTAGAGTCTTTTTTTGCCGATGAAGCAGCGGGACGAAAACCGGGCAGCAGCGCATTGGTCCATACCAGTTTTTCTTTATCCTTAACTTCCAGATAGCAGCCTTCATTGGGGAAGTCCTGTCCCTCCGGCGAGCGCATCACGGTGGAAAATATTCCGCCGGGCCGCAGGTCAATTTCACATTCCACGGTTTTCCATGGCAGCGGACAAAACCACGGCATCAAGTGTTCGGGCGTAGTCCATGCGCGCCATACCAGCTCGATCGGCACATCAACAACGCGTTCAAAAGTAAGATCCAGTTTGCTATTGGGTTGATAAGTGGAAGCCATGGCATTCATCCTTTATAAAAAATCCGTATAAAACAAATTGGAGCGCCGACGTCCCCGTCGGCTCTTTAATGTTTCCTTGCCGACGGGGACGTCGGCGCTCCTGTTGATCGATGCAAATTTTATTCTGCCAGATCAACAAACATCCTTTTACGGTAAACCACACTCATCAGGCACCGGCATAAGCACGCTGCAACGCCGCAATATCGAATTTTTTCATCCTGAGGAACGCCTGTGTGACGCGGGCAACTTGTTCGGCAGAGCCGCCCATCAGCTCGCCCATTTGCGACGGGACGATCTGCCATGACACGCCGTATTTGTCCTTGACCCAGCCGCATTGCTCGGCCTCGGGCACGGCCGACAGCTGCTTCCAGAAATAGTCGATCTCGTCCTGTGTGTCGCAATGGACGATCAGCGAGACTGCTTCGTTGAAGGAAGTGTCGTGCATGCGCGCGGAGTCCATGGAGGCAAACCATTGCCCGAGCAGCATGTAGTCTTCGAACATCACCGTGCCTTCCTTGTCCGGCGCCTGGCCGGGACCGTAGCGGGCGATGATGCCCTGCTTAGAGTTTTCGAAAACGGAGAGGTAGAATTTCATTGCATCTTCAGCCTTTCCGCACACCGCCCCGGTGAACATCAGCGACGGTATGATGTTCGGGCGTGGTTCGCCTGCGGGGTTGGTGAGGATCAGTTGCCAGGACACACCGTACTTGTCCTGAATCCAGCCGTAACGTTCGCTGAACGGGTATTTGTCGAGCGGCATGAACACGGTGCCGCCCCCGGCCAGTTTCCCCCAGAGCGCGTCCAGCGCCAGTTTGGCATCGGCGCGTTGCGACGGATCGAAGTTGATCATGAACGATATCGACGGGTTTATCCTGAACAGGGGGCCGGCGCTGATGGCCATGAATTCATGACCGAGCAGCCTGAACACGACGATCTCCGCATCACCCGAGGGTGTGTCGCGGATGACGGACGCTCCCGTCACCGCCGAGTCGCCGCCGAACGCGGCAACATAGAATTCGGCCGCTTCTTTCGCTTCCTTGTCGAACCAAAAATGCGGGGTGATTTTTTTCATGTTGCTTCTCCTTGCCCAAGGTTACGGCTAGGTGCCGTGGTTGATCTGCAGCGCTGCGCCGGGTATCGCGTTCAGCGACGCACGACGGGTTGCGGGAGACTGCGCTGGAGCCGTTTATATTGTCCTCATTTTTCCGCGACAACTTTCAGTTTTGCCAAACCCACTTCGAAATCTCCGCCTATCATCTTGTCCAGATTGATGAATATACTCATGATCTTCATGAAGTAGGTATGACGGTCTTCCAGCGTCCAGGTGACGGTGGTGTAGTCTTCCCTGGCATCAAGTGAAAAAACAACACGATTGCGCCCCTCAAAGGGTTTGATCATGTGCAGAGCAAGTACTATCTCTTTGGGCGGTGTGGTATCTGTGATGGTGATCTCGCCCTGGCCGACATCCTTGTTTCCCTCCCAAGCGTATACCGCACCTTTGCCGGTGGCGCTGCCGCTGTAGGTCTTCTTCATCGCGGGATCCTTGTTGTAGGGAGTCCACTCATTCCACTGATGAAAATCATTGATGATGGCAAATAACTTTTGCTGCGGAGCCCTGATGCTGATCGAGCGCTCGACATGGAGGGTGTCGGGTCTGGTTGCGGCATAGAGCAGAATGATCACCAGTAATACGGCGACTGCAATTGCAATGATTTTTAGCATGATTTTTCCCTGTGTGATTTATATTTTTCCGGATACATCGCCCAATGACCGAAGGTAGTGTTCCAGCCTTCATCTGATGGGGAGGTCGTTTTGTTTTTCCATTTGCATCCTTCGAGTTTGCCGGTAATGGCTAGCTTTCCCTTTGCAGCAGCACGTGCGTGGCCAGGGGTGTGCTCGCGTGCTCGCTACAACGGAAACCCAGCGACACAAGGTCAATGCCGCTGAACAGGGCTTCGCCTGAACCCAGCAGCACGGGAGAAATGGCGAGGTGCATTTCGTCGATCAAGCCGGCGCGCAGGCATTCCCGTATGGTTGCCACGCCGCCGCCCAGCCTCACATCCTTTCCGTTCGCCGCTGCACGTGCACGCTCCAATGCGGCGTGTATGCCCTCGGTCACAAAATGAAAGGTGGTGCCGCCCTGCATCACCAGCGGCTCGCGCGGATGATGCGTCAACACGAAGACGGGGACGTGGTAGGGCGGGTTGTCTCCCCACCAGCCCTTCCAGCTACCGTCCGGCCATGGACCGCGAACCGGCCCGAACATGTTGCGCCCCAAAATCCAGGCGCCGATATTGTTGAAGCCACGCACCACAAAATCATTATCTATGCCCGTTTCGCCGGAGCCACCACCGCCGTGCATCTGCTGGAAGCTTTGTGTCGGAAAAACCCATTGATGCAATTCCATTCCGCCCACACCCAGGGGATGCTCCAGGCTCTGTTGCGGCCCGGCGCCAAAGCCGTCTATGGAAATCGAAAAACTTGCTACGCGCAACTTGCTCATATCCATTTCTCCTTTGAAAATTCACCGGCAAATTTATTGTTGCCTGTTGTCATTCAACACAGATGCTCCCGGATGTAATGTTCCAGTTTCGCCAGGTGCTGCCTGCCGCCCTCAATGGCGCCGTACTTGTTTACTACTTCATCGCGTGATTCCTTGCTGGGGAAAAGCTGCTTGATCGTAACCAGCGTGCCACCGGCCGTTTCTTCCAGGGTGATGGTGGATTCAAACCACACCCGCTGGCCGTCGCCATGGTCAAACACCCAGCGGGCAGGCGGCGTGATTTCCTTGAATGCCGTATGGTTTGGATAGCGGGTGCCGTCCGGCCCCACCATCACATATGTCCAGCTGCCACCGACCCGGAAATCCATGGTCACTTCTTCGTTCCTGAATCCGTCCGGGCCCCACCATTTGTTCTGGTGTTCGGGCTCGGTCATGACCCGCCACACCAGCGCGCGCGGCGCGTTGATCTGGCGCGATATGACGACCTCACGGTCGGCCGTTTCGGTAGCGGGTTTATTTGTTCTTGCGTCCATTATTTTTCTCCTGTGCCTGAAGTTGCTGGAGGTAGCTGTCGAGACGGTCAAAACGCTGCTCCCAGAATTGGCGGTATTGCTCGATAAAATCTGCCGCTTCATGCAATGGTGCGGCTTCGAGCTTGCAGGGACGCCATTGCGCCTGACGTCCCTGCGTAATCAACCCCGCTTTCTGCAATACCTTGAGGTGCTTGGTGACGGCGGGCGGGCTGATTGAAAAGGGCTGTGCCAGTTCGGCCACCGAGGCTTCGCCCAGAGCCAGCCGGGCCAATATCGCCCGCCGCGTGGGGTCGGCCAGTGCAGCAAAGGTGGTACTAAGATGATCTGCTGGCATCGGCATTAATCCATTTCATTATTTAACCAAGTGGTAAATTACAACTTATGGTCAATTCCTGTCAAGCCCCCAACCCCCATTACCCACGCGTGTACAAAGGGTTTCCACAAGTGTTATAGCGAGTCATATACTTAAGCCCTGGTTAGACTTTCCCCTGCATACCCTTTAGACTTGCGCCCTTTCAGCAATTCCTGCGTTTCAGCGTATTTCATCATGTCCACAGAATCTCCTATTTCAGCAGAATCCACTGCCGCTCCGGCTCCCGTCTCGCGCGATGTGATCGCCCGCGAAGTGGCGCGCCGCCGCACCTTCGGCATCATCTCCCACCCGGACGCCGGCAAGACCACGCTTACCGAAAAGCTGCTGCTGTTTTCGGGCGCGATCCAGATGGCGGGAACGGTGAAGGGACGCAAGAGCAGCCGCCATGCGACCTCGGACTTTCTCGACATTGAAAAGCAGCGCGGTATTTCTGTGGCCAGCTCGGTGATGCAGTTTGAATACCGCGAGCATGTGGTGAATTTGCTCGACACTCCCGGCCACCAGGATTTCTCGGAAGACACCTATCGCGTGCTGACCGCGGTGGATTCCGCGCTGATGGTGATCGACGCAGCCAAGGGTGTAGAAACGCAGACCATCAAATTGCTGAACGTGTGCCGCATGCGCAACACGCCCATCATCACCTTCATCAACAAGATGGACCGCGAGACACGCGACCCGGTGGAGCTACTGGACGAGGTGGAGACGGTGCTGAATATTCAGTGCGCGCCAGTGACCTGGCCGCTGGGCATGGGCAAGACTTTCCGCGGCGTGTATCACCTGCTGCGCGACGAGATCATGCTGTTTACGCCGGGCGAAGAACGCGTGACCAACGAGTTTGAAATTATCAAGGGGATTAATAACCCGGTCCTCGCCGAAAAATTCCCGCTGGAAATAGAACAGCTGAAAATGGAAGTGGAACTGGTGCTGGGTGCGTCCAACCCGTTTGATCTGCAAGCCTTCCTCAACGGCAAGCAAACGCCGGTGTTTTTTGGCTCCGCGATCAACAACTTCGGCGTGCGCGAAATTCTCGATGCGCTGCTGGACTGGGCACCTGCACCGCTGGCGCGCGATGCCACGGTGCGCACAGTTGAGCCAAACGAAACTGAATTCTCCGGCTTCGTGTTCAAGATCCAGGCCAATATGGACGCGAATCACCGCGACCGTATCGCCTTCCTGCGCGTGTGCTCCGGCCACTTTGAACGCGGCATGAAGATCAAGCATCTGCGCATAGGCCGCGAGATACGCGTGTCCAACGTGGTGACCTTTATGGCCTCCAGCCGCGAACAGGTGGAAGAAGCCTATGCGGGCGATATTATCGGCTTGCCTAACCACGGCAACATGCAGATCGGTGACAGTTTTTCCGAAGGTGAACTGCTGCAGTACACCGGCATTCCCTATTTCGCTCCGGACTTTTTCCGCTCGGTGCGCATCCGCAATCCACTGAAAGTAAAGCAGCTGCACAAGGGTTTGCAGCAACTGGGCGAAGAAGGCGCGGTGCAGGTGTTCAAGCCGCTGGACGGCGGCGACCTGGTGCTGGGCGCGGTGGGTGTGCTGCAGTTTGACGTGGTTGCCAGCCGCCTGATGGGTGAATACAGTGTCGACGCGGTATTCGAAGGCACCAGCATCACCAGCGCGCGCTGGGTGACCTGTGACGACAAAAAAATATTCGCCGATTTCGAAAAGGCGCTGTCGCACAATCTCGCCATCGACGCGGCAGGGAATCTGGCATATCTCGCACCCAATAACGTCAACCTCAAGCTGACACAGGAACGCTGGCCCAAGGTGGTGTTCCATACCACGCGCGAACATGCGGTCAAACTTTAAGGTAGCACTTATGTAGGGTGGACAAAGCGCAGCGTGCCCACGGTTTTTAATTTGTTTGCGTGGGCACGCTGCGCTTTGCCCACCCTACGCCGATCCTACTTAGTTGAATTATTAAAGACTCTAAAATGCAAGAAGAAACATTCATACTCAACGCGGAATTCGTCGAGCTGAACCAGCTGCTCAAGCTGGTGGGCGTGGTCGACAGCGGCGGCGCGGGCAAGCAGCTGGTGGCGGAAGGTGAAGTCTCGGTGGATGGCAAAGTCGAGTTGCGCAAGACGTGCAAGGTACGCGCCGGTTCGGTGGTGACGCTGGGTGATGTGCGCATCACGGTGGTTGCCGGCTAATTTCCATGCTTTATATCGCCCACAACGTCAGCATTCCTGTTCACGAGATTGAACTGACCGCGGTGCGCGCACAGGGCGCAGGCGGACAGAACGTCAACAAGGTTTCCAGCGCGGTGCATTTGCGCTTCGATATCCCCGCGTCTTCACTGCCCGATGAATTCAAGGCACGGCTGCTTGCACTACACGACAACCGCATCACGAAAGATGGCGTGATCATTATCAAGTCGCAGGAATTTCGCAGCCAGGAAATGAACCGCGGTGAAGCATTGCGGCGATTAAAGGAACTGGTGCAGAGCATCGCCGTCCTGCCCACCCTTCGCCGCGCCACCAAACCCACCCGCAGCTCGCAGAAGAAGCGCATGGACAGCAAGGTCAGGCGCGGCGCAATCAAAAATCTGCGTGGGAAAATCTCCGAATAAGCTGAAAGCGCCCTCCCGTACATTTAAATTTATTCAAGAAAATCAAATACTTATAATTTAAGCCCTTGCGCAGACTTAACCCTGCAACCCGGAACAGTTTATGGCCATCAAAGCAACCATCTTCAAAGCCAATTTGCAAATTGCGGATATGGAACGCCACTATTATCAGGATCACGTGCTGACACTGGCGCGCCACCCCTCTGAAACCGACGAGCGCATGATGGTGCGCCTGCTGGCTTTTGCGATTCACGCGCATGAATATCTGGAATTTGGCCAGGGCATGACCGCTGACGATGAAGCTGATTTATGGCAGAAAGATTTAACCGGCTCGATTGAGCTGTGGATAGATGTGGGCATACCCGACGAGAAACTGATACGCAAAGCCTGTGGTCGCGCCAATCAGGTGATTGTGTATGCCTACGGCGGGCGCACCGCCGAGATGTGGTTTGCGCAGAACAGCAGCCAGTTTGAACGGCTCACCAATCTCACCGTCATCAATCTGCCGGTGGAAAGCACACGCGCCATCGCCAAACTGGCACAGCGCAATATGCAGTTGCAATGCACCATTCAGGATGGCCAGTTGTGGTTAAGCGATGGCAATGAGAGTGTGCAGGTGGAGCGGGTGCGGCTTAAGGAGCCTTCCAGCAGGGGATATTAACCCTGTGTAGTCTGCAGAAGGCAATAAGGCTGTGTTATTCAGCGGCACCGGTGCTGTCAGACTGTTCGGATGGCGTGTCTGCAGATTTCTTTTCTTCCAGCTTGCGCTGCTTCTTTTCTTCCTGCTTCTTCTTTTTAGCCAATTCCTTCTGGCGCTTTTCATACTGGAAATTTGGTTGTGCCAATTTAGTGTCCCTTTGACGGTGAATGAGTGTAGGAAAGCGTTCGCCAAAACCGCCGTATATGCTTCGCATTTTCACACATCGGTGTGACTAAGGACATTAAATTATTGTAAATGGAATAATAAGCACTAAAATATCCCGCCACTTTAAGTGAAGCAGTCCGGCGCCAAAATCAATTGTGTCATGGCAAATGAAAAGGATAGCAATGGGAATCTGGGTGAAATCATCCCCTGCGGATGACACGTTAAACAACACTAGTCCGGCACGACACCGTTTTATCCTGCAACTGGAAGAGTTGGGGCTGGATAAATATGTTGCAATTACTGAAGTCGTTCAGGACGACATCCCGTTCCACAATTTTCAGCTGCACAACGAGCTGGTGCAGGAGTGGGTACCGGACAGTGACACTACCCGGCTGGCACAGAAACTCAAACTCGACACACTGAACAATAGCGACGACCTGGAGCGGGAAATCCTGCTGTCGATGCTGTTCTCCCCTGTTCCTTTTATTTTCCCCAGTCATGCAGAACTGGCATCGGCAGTGCGCATCAGAAAAAATGTGGTGCAGGCCGCACGCAAAACCTCGCTGGATTTTCACACCACAGAGGCCGAGCGCCCAACTGACTACTGGACCTATCACGAGGACACGGGTTTTACGCTGATTCCCGGCAAGTCGTTGATCATGGCGCTGAAGAAGGCAACCCAGCCGGAAGAATCCGGCAAACTTTATTCATTTTCCTGTTACCGCGCGACCGAATACGTCATTCTGCTTGGCGTCGCGCAGGAGCTGCATGGCTGCAATCCGTCGCTCTACAATAAATTACAGCAGCAGTGGGAAACCAAAGCCATCATGTCCGGGAAATTTCATGACGTGTTCCTGCGCGAATACGGCAGCATGGAGCAACCCTTGCCACCCAAATATTACGTGCCCGGAGACCGCCTGTGGTTTCGCAACCCCGACGAACATTCCTCGGATGTTACCGGCTACGAGGGTTCCTGGGTGTTTTACCTCGGCGGCGGCCTGTTTACCAACTTCTGGAAATCCAGCTCCCCCTATACGCTGACCTCGAAATGCGTGGAAATTTATCACTGGCGCCATGCGACCTTTCGCAACCAGGCTGGCGAATTGCAGATCAATGAGAAAATTGTAGAAGAGCGCGTGCGCAACACCCTGCAGGACCAGACCGAAGTCGACCGGATACTGAAAGAGATGCTGCGCCTGCGCGAACCCAAAGGGGTATATATAGACGGCGGCTGCATCGACACCTCGCGCGAATATCCACGCTGCGTGTGCCCGGGCACTGCCGATATGGCGATTACCCCAAACTAGCGAAGCTATATTCCCAGCAACTTTTGCAAACGGCTCCAGCCCGTTGAATCCGCTGCAATACCCGCCTCCTCATTGACCAACTCGGCTGTATAGCCGTGCTCCTGCTGCGACAAGGGTTCATGTGTACGCAGCAATTTTTCCAGCACTGCGACATCCGCTTCAGATGCATCATTTGCCGCTTTTTGCCTCTGTATGATGCGCGCCCGCAATGTCTTGCTGCCGGCTTGCACGGATGCAATCACGAACGGAACTGACAGCTCAGCCGCAAGCCGGTGAAAAAGCTCGCGTTCCTGCAACGTCAGAAAGGCGGCATCGACTATCACGGTATAGCCCGCCTGCAATATTTCACGCGCCAGCTCGAGGAGACGCGCATAAGTGCGCTGTGTAATCTCTGCACTATACAGATCCAACCCTGTACTCACCCGGCTGTCCGCCAGCGGGCTCAGCCCAAACAGGCGCTTGCGTTCCACATCCGAGCGCAGGCGTACAGCCTGCAAACGCTCCAGCGCCATTTGCGCAAAAGTGCTCTTGCCCGAACCTGGCAAGCCGTGGGTGATGATTAGCGCAGCCTGATTGTCTGCGAGACAGCTGGCGGCAAGAGCCAGATAGGCACGGCAACTAAACAGTGCATCTTCCGCCGCATGCCGGGAAATACCGGCTTGTGCTGCGCGGATTGCGCTGACCTTGGCGCGCACCAGCGCACGGTAAACAAGGTAGAAACGCAATACAAGCATGCCGGCGTAATCGCCTGTGGCTTCAAGATAGGCATTTAAAAAGCGCCACGCAAGATCAGCACGCCGGTGATACAGCAGATCCATCACGGTAAAGGCGACTTCGCTCATCACGTCTATCCAGCGCAGCGCCGGATTAAACTCGATGCCATCGAAGGGGACGGGCTGCTCGTCGAGCAGAACAATATTGCCCAGATGCAGATCGCCGTGGCACTCGCGCACAAATCCCTGCGTCAGGCGTTGCCCGAAGAGGCTGCGGCTTGCTGCAAACACGCTTTCGCTGGCTTGATGCAAGGCCGCAAGCATTTCCAGATCCGCACGTTCTTTCAGTAAAGCCTGCAACTGCTCAAAATTCTGCTGCGCAGCCTGATTGACCGCTTCTGCGGTCCCGAAAAGTGACTTTTCCCCCGCTGCGGGCAAACTTCCATGGAAACGTGCGATCGTGAACGCGAGGCTGTCGATATGCTGCGGCAGAATTTTATTGAGCGCAATAAGCTTGTCCATCTGTCTGGATACGGCGAATCGGCGCATCCGTACCGCATATTCCATGGCCGGTTGCGCACCCAGTACAGGTGCATCTCTGTCGCCTCCCACAGGCAGTACATCCAGGTAAATGCCGGGTGCCAGGCGCCGGTTCAGGCGGATTTCTTCTTCACAATAATATTTCCTGGCCGCAAGGCTGCTGAAATCAAGAAACCCCAGATCGACCGCTTTCTTGATTTTATAGGCGTAACGCCCCGCCAGCAGCACCCACGAGATATGCGTCTCGACCAGACGCACGCTTTTCGTCGCAACCCGCGTGCGCAGGCTGTTCTGCAAAGCCCTGATCAATTGACTCTGGCTTGCGTACCCAGTTTTTTTCGCATTGTCCATTTTCGCCGCCGCAGACTTATCTCCATATTTCACAAGGCTATTCTAGCCCGAACGAAACAAATCAATGCTAAAGCCACCAAAACAGCAGTAGTCAATTAAAGGGTTGCATAAATCGGCCGGCCTTCCTATAATGCTCGACTTTTATAGCAAGCCACAACTCAAGGGGTCACCATGGCAAATAGCGCGCAAGCCAGAAAACGTGCAAGACAATCGGTTAAACAGGGCCTGCATAACACCAGCCTTCGTTCTGAACTGCGTACCGCAATCAAGCGAGTGGCCAAGGCCATTGAAGCGGGCGACAAAGCTGCTGCCCAGGCTGTATTCAGTGCATCTACCAGTGTGGTTGACTCTATCGCTGACAAGAAAATTATTCACAAGAATAAGGCTGCTCGCCACAAGAGCCGCTTGTCCGCAGCTATCAAGGCAATGGCCTGAGACAGAGTAGAGTAAGCACAACACGCAGATACTCCGGCACATTGGGGTTAGCTGCAGCAAAAGGCCGACAACTTGTCGGCCTTTTGCCTTACTGAATAGCAGCATTAAATCAGCTGCAAAAAATTAAAACCAGAAAATTAAACTTGCCTTGAACATACAATTCAGGACAACATCCGTTTTTCAACTTTTTATCGCGGTCTAATCGCCGCCAGCCAATCGCCATGTCGCACTTGATGAACACATATGCCCGTCAGCCTGTTGCCTTCACCCATGGCAAAGGCACCCATCTCTGGGATAACAAGGGTAAGGAATATCTGGACGGAATTTCCGGTATCGCGGTCAACACCCTGGGGCACGCCCACCCGCGCTTCACTGCCGCACTATCCGGGCAGCTCAACAAGCTGATGCATGTATCCAACGTGTACCAGATACCGGAACAGGAACAGCTGGCCGACCAATTGTGCGCGCTCTCAAAGATGCAGGAAGTTTTTCTGTGCAACTCCGGCTGCGAGGCAAATGAAGCCGCCATCAAGCTGGCCCGCATGTACGGCCACAAACAGGGGGTCGAGATCCCCACCATTATTGTGATGGAAAAGGCATTCCACGGACGCACGCTGGCAACACTTTCAGCGACAGGTAACCGCAAGGTACAGGCCGGCTTTGAGCCACTGGTCAAGGGTTTTGTGCGCGTGCCTTATGACGATCTGGCCGCGATTGAACAGGTAGCCGCGCATACGCCCAATATCGTGGCTGTGCTGGTCGAGCCGATTCAGGGCGAAGGCGGCATACGCATTGCGGATATCGAATACCTCAAGGGTTTGCGCAAAATCTGTGACCAGAAAAACTGGCTGCTGATGCTGGATGAAGTGCAGTGCGGCATAGGCCGTACCGGTACATGGTTTGCCTATCAGCATGCAGGCATTCTGCCGGATGTAATGACGCTGGCCAAAGGCCTGGGCTCGGGCATGCCGATAGGCGCCTGTCTCGCGGCCGGCAAAGCCGCCGGCACTTTTCAGCCCGGCAATCATGGCTCTACTTTTGGCGGCAACCCTCTCGCCTGCACCGCGGCAAGCACCACGCTCAAAATCATCGAAGAAGACAAGCTGATGCAGAATGCACACACCATCGGCGAATTTCTGCTGCAGGGGTTGAAATCACGCCTGGGTCACCTTCCCGGTGTCGTGGAAATTCGCGGCCAGGGGCTGATGCTGGGTATTGCGCTGGCACAGCCCTGTGGTGCGCTGGTTGGACGCGCGCTGGAACAGGGCCTGCTGATTAACGTTACGGCCGACACCGTGGTGCGTTTATTACCCTCGCTGATTTTCTCGCAGACAGATGCACAACTACTGCTCGACAAACTGTGCCCGCTGATTAGCGATTTCCTGGCGCAAGGTGCATAACATGGCCGAGATCAAACATTTTCTGCAATTAAAAGACCTGACTCGTGACGAGTTTGAGCATATCTTTGCACGCACCCGCATCATCAAGCAGCGCTTCAAGGCGTACCAGCCTTACCATCCGCTGGCTGACCGCACCCTGGTCATGATTTTTGAAAAAAGCTCGACCCGCACGCGCTTGTCATTTGAAGCGGGCATGCAGCAACTGGGCGGCTCCGCGATTTATCTGAATACACGCGACACCCAGCTTGGGCGCGGCGAGCCGGTAGAAGATGCGGCACAGGTGATTTCGCGCATGAGCGACATTGTGATGATCCGCACTTTCGAACAGGGCATCATCGAACGCTTTGCCGCCAATTCGCGCGTGCCGGTAATCAACGGTCTAACCAACGAATATCACCCCTGCCAGATTCTGGCCGATATTTACACCTACATTGAGAAACGCGGCTCCATACAGGGCAAAACAGTCGCCTGGATAGGCGACTCCAACAACGTCTGCAACACCTGGCTGCAGGCGGCTGAAATTTTTGATTTCAACGTGCATGTTTCCACCCCACCCGGTTATGAAGTTGAACCGGAACGCGCGGGACTGTTCGGCGAAGACAACTACGAAGAATTCAGAAACCCGATGGATGCGGCGCGCGACGCCGATCTGGTGACCACCGACGTGTGGACCAGCATGGGTTTCGAGCGTGAAAATGATGCCCGACGCAAAGCGTTTGCCGACTGGATCGTGGACGTGGAGATGATGTCGGTCGCCAAGCCCGATGCGCTGTTTATGCACTGCCTGCCCGCGCATCGCGGCGAAGAAGTCGACGCGCTGGTGATCGATGGCCCGCAGAGCGTGGTATGGGATGAGGCTGAAAACAGGCTGCATGTACAAAAAGCATTAATGGAATATTTACTCTTGGGTAAAATTCACAGTTGATCGAAGAAATACAGTATCTGCAGCCTGTTTCGGCGAAGGCTAACTTGCGCAGCAAGTTAAACCGCATAGCGGTGGCCGTAGCCAAAACCGCCTGTCTATACAAAAAGCGCTGATGGAATATCTGCTGCTGGGCAAGGTAAACAAATAATCAGGTATGGTGCGTATGAGCACCCAACCGTCATTACAATTTCTATTTTTAACTGAGATAAAAACCAATGAGCGATATCAAAAAAGTTGTCCTCGCCTACTCCGGCGGTCTGGATACTTCCGTCATACTCAAGTGGCTGCAAGACACCTATCAGTGTGAAGTGGTCACCTTTACCGCCGACATCGGCCAGGGCGAAGAGCTGGAGCCGGCACGCAAGAAAGCGCTGCAGTTTGGCATCAAGCCTGAAAATATTTTCATCGACGATCTGCGCGAAGAATTCGTGCGCGATTTTGTGTTCCCGATGTTCCGCGCCAATACCGTATATGAGGGTGAGTATCTGCTCGGCACCTCGATCGCACGCCCGCTGATCGCCAAGCGCCAGATTGAAATTTCCAACAAGACCGGCGCACAGGCGGTATCGCACGGCGCCACCGGCAAGGGCAATGACCAGGTGCGTTTTGAGCTGGGCTACTATGCACTCAATCCCGCGATCAAGGTGATTGCACCGTGGCGCGAGTGGGATCTGCTGTCCCGCGAAAAACTGATGGCCTATGCAGAAAAGCATGACATTCCCATCGACATGAAACACAAACAGGGCGGCTCGCCCTATTCCATGGATGCCAACCTGCTGCACATCAGCTTTGAAGGCCGCCATCTGGAAAATCCTGCAGCCGAGGCAGAAGACAGCATGTGGCGCTGGACGGTGTCACCGGAGAAAGCACCGGATGCAGCCGAGTATCTGGATATTGAATATAAACAAGGAGATATCGTTGCACTGAACGGCAAACAACTTACCCCGGCGCAAACCCTGACCCAGCTCAATGCGCTCGGCGGCAAGCACGGTATCGGCCGCCTGGATCTGGTGGAAAATCGTTATGTCGGCATGAAATCGCGCGGCTGCTACGAAACACCCGGCGGCACCATCATGCTGAAAGCGCACCGCGCAATTGAATCAATCACGCTGGACCGCGAAGTCGCGCACCTCAAGGATGACCTGATGCCGCGCTACGCCAGCATGATCTACAACGGCTACTGGTGGAGCCCTGAGCGCCGCGCACTGCAGACCCTGATCGACGATACCCAGAAGCACGTGAATGGCTGGGTGCGCGTCAAGCTCTACAAGGGCAATGTCATTGTGGTGGGGCGCGATTCCAAAACCGACTCGCTGTTTGATCCGACCATTGCCACCTTTGAGGATGACAAGGGCGCCTACGACCAGAAGGACGCGGCCGGTTTTATCAAGCTGAATGCCCTGCGCATGCGCATTGCCTCCAAGCTGAACCAGAAAAAATAATACTGAATTTTAAAGAAAATCATGTCAGACAAAATTGAAAATATCTCGGTAGTCAAAAAGGCCAACGTTTATTTCGACGGTAAATGCGTCTCGCATACCATTCAATATGCGGATGGCACGAAAAAATCGGTGGGCGTGATCATGCCATCCACGCTGACCTTCAATACCGGCGTGCCCGAAGTGATGGAAACCGTCAGCGGCGCTTGCCGATACAAGCTCAAAGGCGAAGACTGGAAGACCTGCAAGGCAGGCGAATCTTTCTCCGTACCCGGCAACTCCAGCTTTGACATTGAGATCACTACCGAGCCATACCATTACATCTGCCACTTTGCGTAACCGCCTCATCCACAGATTTCACAGATTTTAAATCGTTGTTTAATCTGTGTTCATCTGTGAAATCTGTGGATAGATACATTTTAGGATATTTGCCATGCCAACATTCGATATCGTCTCCGAAGTAGACAAGACCGAAGTCAAAAATGCGGTCGAGCAGACCAACAAGGAAGTCGGTACCCGTTTCGATTTCAAGGGTTCCGATGCGCGTATCACACAGGCCGAACTGGTACTCACGGTGCACGCAGACAATGAATTCCAGCTGGATCAGGTGCAGGATATCCTGAACGGAAAACTGACCAAACGCGGCGTCGACATCAAATGCCTGGAAATCAGCGAAAAAATCGAAAAAGTCAGCGGCAATAAAGTGAAGCGTGACTGCACGATCAAAGTCGGCGTGGAGATTGAACTGGCAAAGAAGATCGTCAAACTGTTTAAAGACAGCAAAATGAAAGTTCAGGCCAGCATACAGGGCGATACGGTACGCGTCACCGGCAAGAGCCGCGATGACCTGCAGGAAGCCATTGCCTTCACCAAAAAATCCATCACCGATTTTCCGCTGCAGTTTCAAAATTTCCGCGACTGAGCAAGATTTTTTAGGGCTACAATAGAATCCGTTTTTCACTCTTTCCGTTTTTGTGAAATATTTGGAGACGTTATGCTAGAACAATCTTCTCTGCTTGATGAAATCAGAGACATGCTGCTCAACAGTACACTGCTTAACAATTTCCCTCCCGCCGAAATACTCTCGGCAGCACGCTATTTCAGCATCAATTATGTCGAAATGGAGGAAGTCATCTTTGGCGAAGGCGACATGGGCACCTTTATGTGCCTGATCACAGAAGGCACTGTTTCTGTGCAAAAATCCAATCAGGATGGCGAAAATATCGAACTGGCCAGACTGCAAAAGGACCGCACGATCGGCGAAATGGCCGTGCTGGATGGCGAGCGCCGCTCAGCCACCTGTTTTGCCGCAACAGACTGCACCTTGCTGATTTTATCCAAAGACTCGCTGGAAAAAATGATACTTGAAACCCCCAGAATTGCCGCCAAGGTAATACGCGCGATTGCGGTGGCACTGTCGCGAAGACTGCGCATGGCGGATGGCAAGCTGGTTGATTATCAGGGTTGAAACAATTCTTTGCCTGTCGCCTGTATTACGTCTGCCAATCCCGGTTATGAATTTTCAGGAGTAAATCATGCCCACCGTTCTCGTCCCCCTCGCCCAAGGTTGTGAAGAAATCGAAGCTGTCACGATCATTGATATTTTGCGGCGCGCCGGCATTACAGTGGTTTGTGCCGGGCTGGATGCGCAAGCCGTGCGTGCAAGCCGTGGCACCGTGCTGATTCCCGACACCACGCTGGATGAGGCACTAAAGCAAAACTTCGACATGGTGGCCTTACCCGGCGGGCAGCCCGGCACCAACAACCTGAAAGCGGATGCGCGTATTCTGGTGCTGCTTCAAAATATGGCGCATCAGGATAAATATGTTGCGGCTATCTGCGCCGCCCCGTCAGTTATGGCGACTGCGGGCCTGCTTGACGGCAAACATGCCACCAGTTTCCCCGGCGCGCTGAATGCCTTTCCCGGAGTGCAGCAGCAAACGGGCAACGTGATTGAAGATGGCAAGCTGATCACTTCGCGCGGCCCGGGTACTGCAATGGATTTTGCACTGACCCTGGTAGAGAGGCTGTCCGGAACAGCAAAACGGCAAGAGGTCGAAGCCGGCCTGGTACGCTGATTTGCACACCCTGCTTGCAAGATTCCCTCCTTCTGTCGTAGCGCTAGTGCTGCAACTAATTGCCTTCCTGCTCGCCTTGCTGGGCATGAGCATCGCAAATTTTTCACCCGACCCTCTGTCCTTTGCATTGTTGTGCGGTTTTACCGCCGCTATCCTGAGTCACCTTGCAGGCCTGGCACGCTGGTGGTTGCTGATACAACTGCTGTTTGTGCCAACACTGGTTTTAATGCTGAAACTGAATGTGCCATCGGGCGTGTATCTGGCCGCGTTTCTTGTGATGCTGGCTGTTTACTGGAGCACATTTCGCAGCCAGGTTCCGTTATATCTTTCCAGCAAACGCGTGTGGAAAACATTGGAAGAGTTGCTGCCATCCTCCGCATCCGGAAAGCGTTTCAACTTCATGGATATAGGCTCGGGCATGGGCGGCGTGCTGACCCATCTGTCTACTGAGCGTCCGGATGGCAACTTTTACGGCGTAGAAAACGCGCCATTGCCGTATCTGTTAAGCCGTTTAAGAATCAGGCTGGGCAACCACGCCAACTGCCATGTGCAATGGGGCAGCTTGTGGACGTGCAATCTTGCACCGTACGATGTGGTGTTCGCCTACCTTTCACCGGTGCCAATGGAACAACTCTGGCGCAAGGTAAAACAGGAAATGCGCCCGGGCACCCTGTTTATCAGCAACTCGTTTGCAGTACCCGAAAGCCCGCCGCAATACTCGATTTCACTGGACGACTTGCATCACTCCACACTGCATATTTGGCACATGTGATCGAAAAATGTCCGCGCATTCAGCAAATATCGTACAAATATATCCAATTTTTCATCCTGACAAATCCCGTAAAATCGGGTATTGCAGCCAGATTTTCAGCAATAGTTCAATTCACCCTGTACAAATACTTCACATTCCTCCCATTTTTGGTTAGGATACGGGCTTCGAACCTGCTGTACCTCACAATCAACTCTGCAATACAACCACTTTTTGCACAATCTTTTCGTCAATAATATAAAAAAGCGAGACCCACTATGAGCGAACATATCCGTTACGTTACAGATGCAACCTTTGCTGCCGAAGTACTGCAATCTCCACTTCCTGTACTGGTAGATTACTGGGCAGAGTGGTGCGGTCCCTGCCGCATGATTGCACCAATTCTGGATGAAGTGTCTCAGGAGTACGCGGGACGCCTCAGCGTAGCCAAGGTAAATATTGACGAAAACCAGGCAACACCGGCAAAATATGGCGTACGTGGCATCCCCACCCTGATGCTGTTCAAAAACGGAAATATAGAAGCTACCAAAGTAGGCGCATTGTCCAAATCACAACTTACCGCATTTATCGACAGTCACATCTGACCCGTTTAATCCCTTCCTTAACTTTCTTGCAACGTCGACATCGAAATAAATCAAGAACCAGAAGACTCAAAGATGGTTAAGGCCGGCACTTTCCCGAACCAAAGTAACAACCTCCCTGGCAAACTCTCCTAAAACTACGCCCTCCCATATCCCACCATATGCATTTATCCGACCTTAAAACCAAACACGTCACTGAGCTGGTAGACATGGCACTTGCCATGAACATTGATAACGCCAGCCGCATGCGCAAACAAGACCTTATCTTCGCCATGCTTAAAAGTTATGCCAAAAATGGCGAAAGTATTTTCGGCGAAGGCACGCTGGAAGTACTGCCCGATGGCTTTGGCTTCCTGCGCTCGCCGGATACCTCCTATCTGGCCAGCCCTGATGACATCTACGTCAGCCCAAGCCAGGTGCGACGCTTTAACCTGCATACCGGTGACTCGATTGAGGGCGAGATACGTACCCCCAAGGATGGTGAACGCTATGTTGCACTGGTCAAAGTAGACAAGGTCAACTCCGAGCCGCCCGAGAACGCCAAAAACAAGATTCTGTTTGAAAACCTGACACCACTGTTCCCGACCCAGCAGATGATTCTGGAACGCGATATACGCGCCGAGGAAAATATTACCGGCCGCATCATCGACATGATCGCGCCTATCGGCAAGGGCCAGCGCGGCCTGCTGGTGGCCTCGCCCAAGTCCGGCAAGACCGTAATGCTGCAGCATATCGCCCATTCCATTTCATCAAATTACCCCGACTCCCACCTGATCGTACTGCTGATTGACGAGCGTCCGGAAGAAGTAACCGAGATGCAGCGCACAGTGCGCGGCGAAGTGGTCGCCTCAACTTTTGACGAACCCGCCACACGCCACGTACAGGTTGCCGAAATGGTGCTGGAAAAAGCCAAGCGCCTGGTGGAGCACAAGAAAGATGTTGTCATTCTGCTTGACTCCATCACACGTCTGGCACGCGCCTACAACACCGTAATCCCCTCTTCCGGCAAAGTATTGACCGGCGGTGTGGATGCCAACGCGCTGCAGCGTCCCAAGCGCTTCTTTGGCGCCGCACGCAATGTGGAGGAAGGTGGCTCACTGACTATTATCGCCACCGCACTGGTGGATACAGGATCACGTATGGATGACGTGATCTACGAAGAATTCAAGGGTACCGGCAATATGGAGATACACCTGGACCGGCGCATGGCCGAAAAGCGTATCTACCCCGCCATTAACGTCAACCGTTCAGGCACGCGCAAGGAAGAGCTGCTAATCAAGGCCGACGTACTTCAGCGTATATGGGTTTTACGCAAGTTACTGTATCCAATGGACGAATTGGAAGCGATGGAGTTCCTGCTGGACAAGATCAAGGCCACCAAGGGCAATGCGGATTTCTTTGATTCGATGCGCCGCTAAGCAAATTAGAGCCTGTTTTGAAAAACCATTTGGACCGCGCATAAACTTTATGTATAATGCGCGGCTCTGAAAAAGTAATGCGCTACGCAATACTTTGCGCAGGAAAACCGAATTTTAAGCGAGGTTGTCATGTACGCAGTAATTAAGACCGGCGGTAAACAATACCGTGTAATCAAGGGTGAAACCCTGAAAATTGAATCCCTGGACGGCGACGTCGGCAGTGCGATCGTGTTTGACAAAGTACTGATGCTGGGCGATGGCGACAAAGTTTCTGTCGGCAAGCCTTTGCTGGTTGGCGCAACTGTCACTGCGACCATACTCGCTAACGGCCGTCACGACAAAGTCAAGATCTTCAAGATGCGTCGTCGCAAGCACTACCAAAAGCATCAGGGTCATCGTCAAAACTACACCGAGATCCGTATCGACGGATTCAAGGCTTAATTCTGAAGGAGTAGCAAAATGGCATCGAAAAAAGGCGGAGGCAGTACCAGTAACGGCCGCGACTCGCACTCGAAACGACTTGGCGTTAAAGCCTATGGTGGTGAACTGATCAGCGCGGGCAGCATTATTATTCGTCAGCGCGGTACAGAGTTCCACGCGGGCGACAACGTAGGCATGGGCAAAGACCACACTTTATTTGCCAAAATCACCGGCAAGGTTCAGTTTGCGATCAAGGGTGCATCGAAGCGCAGAACAGTCATTGTAGTTCCTGCGTAAGCAAAACGACACTGATCACAAGCCCTATCGCAAGGTAGGGCTTTTGTCGTTTGGGCATCCCGTAATACTCGCATTCAAACATTAAATATCGTAGGGTGCGTCACACGCACCAAAATGACACAGTAAAAAAATGAAATTCATAGACGAATCACAAATTGAAATTATTGCAGGCGATGGCGGCAAAGGTGCGTGCAGCTTCAGGCGAGAAAAATACATCGCCAAGGGCGGCCCCGATGGCGGCGATGGCGGCTGGGGTGGGTCCGTCTATGCCGTAGCTGATCGCAACATCAACACCCTGGTGGACTACCGTTTCGCCCGCATGCACCGTGCCAGAAACGGCGAATCCGGCAGCGGCGCGGATTGCTACGGCAAAGGCGCGGAAGATGTAATTCTGCGCATGCCGGTAGGCACGGTCATTACCGATATCAACACCGGCGAGCAGATTGCCGACTTGACCCACGATGGCGACAAGGCACTGCTTGCCCAGGGCGGCAAAGGCGGCCTGGGCAACCTGCACTTCAAGTCCAGCACCAACCGCACTCCGCGCCAGACCACCCCCGGTGGCGAGGGCGAGCGCCGCGAACTGCAACTGGAACTCAAGGTGCTCGCCGACGTGGGTTTGTTGGGCATGCCTAACGCGGGCAAGTCCACTTTTATCCGCGCCGTCTCCGCTGCGCGCCCCAAGGTTGCCGATTACCCATTCACCACGCTGCACCCCAATCTCGGCGTCGTCAGAGTCTCACCCGAAAAAAGCTTCGTCATCGCCGATATACCCGGCCTGATTGAAGGCGCGGCAGAAGGCCACGGTCTCGGGCATCAATTTTTGCGCCATCTGGCCCGTACACGCCTGCTGCTGCATATCGTGGATATTGCACCGATGTACGAAGGCGTCGATCCTGTGCATGAAGCGCGCGCCATTCTGAACGAACTGCGAAAATACGACGAAGCACTGTATGAGAAACCGCGCTGGCTGGTATTGAACAAGGTCGATTTGCTGGAGAACCGTGAAGAAAAAATCGCGGCTTTCCTCAATGAGTTCGGCAAGGACACGCGCTACTTCGTGATTTCCGCGATCAACGGCGACGGCTGCAAGGAGCTCACCTACGCCATCATGGAATATTTGAATGAGGTGGCTGCGGAAGAAGCCGCCAGAGCACCTGCTCCCGTAGCAAAAACAGAACCGGAAGAAGCCGTAAAAATATACAATCCGCTCGACAATAACTAGCAAGATTATCGATATGTCCCTTACGCGGACATTCAATTAATTTTAAAAATCCATGCAAACCGTCTTAACCCAAGCCAAACGCATCGTCGTTAAAGTCGGCAGCAGCCTCGTCACCAATCAGGGTGAAGGGCTGGACAGAAAAGCCATCAGCAACTGGGCCCAGCAAATTTCCGTACTGCGCAAATCGGGGCATGAAGTTGTCGTCGTGTCGTCGGGTGCCATTGCCGAAGGCATGCAGCGCCTGGGCTGGAAACAAAGACCCAGCGCGGTGCATGAACTGCAGGCCGCCGCCGCAGTTGGACAAATGGGCCTGGTGCATGTTTATGAAAGCTGCTTTATCGCGCACGATCTGCGCACCGCCCAGGTTCTGCTTACCCATGCCGACCTCACCGACCGCGAGCGCTACCTGAATGCCCGCTCCACCCTGCGCACCCTGCTCAGCCTTGGCGTAATTCCCATCATCAACGAAAACGACACCGTCGTGACGGATGAAATCAAATTTGGCGACAACGATACGCTGGGCGCCCTCGTTGCCAACCTGATTGAAGCAGACGTGCTGGTAATTCTGACTGACCAGACCGGGCTCTTTACCGCCGATCCGCGCAAGGACAGCAACGCAACACTGGTCAGCCTGGCTGAAGCAGGCGATACAAAACTGGAAGCAATGGCCGGCGGCGCAGGCAGCTCAATTGGCCGCGGCGGCATGCTCACCAAGATACTGGCGGCCAAGCGTGCAGCGCGCAGCGGCGCACATACTGCCATTGCGTCCGGTCACGAGGAAAATGTATTACCTCGCCTGATGCAGGGCGAAAGTATAGGCACCCTGCTCACCGCGCAGAAAATGGCGCTGGATGCACGCAAGCAATGGCTGGCCGATCATCTGCAAGTGGCCGGAAAAATCATGCTTGATGCGGGTGCAGTGCGTGCGTTGCGCAATGAGGGCAAGAGCCTGCTGCCGATAGGCGTGAGCGCAATTTCAGGTGAATTCCAGCGCGGCGCGGTGGTTGCCATCCTCGATGACAGCGGCCACGACATTGCACGCGGCCTGAGCAACTATAACGCCAGCGAAGCGCGGCGCATCGCACGTCACCCCAGCAGCGAAATCGAAGCCATCCTCGGCTACGTGGACGAACCCGAACTCATCCATCGAGACAATCTGGTATTGCTTTAGCAATACCAGATTACGGTGCAGACTAACTTGCGTAGCAAGTTAAACCGCGTAGCGGTGGCCGAAGCCACAACTACTTACTGTGAAACAGTAATACCAGGTTGCGGTGAAGGCTAACTTGCGTAGCAAGTTAAATCACGCAGTGATAGCCGTAACCACAATTTGTGTATTGCTTTAGCAATACCAGGTTGCGGTGCAGGCTCTCGTACCCGAACGGTGAACTTGCGCAGCAAGTTAAACCGCGCAGTGGTGAACAAACTCACAACACCTGCCGTTCCGCACTGAATTACCAATCCCTGAATGAAACACCCAGGCCAAAGGTTGTCTGGCGAAAATTATAGTCAATCAGGGTTTCGCCATAACCGGTCGTTATCTGAACATGCAATTTGGCTGACTGGTTTAATTTGACCGGCGTAGCCCAGTCCAGCTGCATGAAGCCGCGATTTGGGCCCAGGCTGAGATTGTTGCGCAGGGTCAGACCAACGATCTGGCTGCCATCCTGCGGCGCCCAGCGCAACGTGACATCAGCACGTCCGTTGTAATCCTGAATATCCGGGATGTCGTCCTGGCCGCCGGCTTCGGGGATGCGATACCATCCCCGCAGGAGCGCGGACCAGGTATCAGACTCCCAGCCGCCTTGCAGGTACAGCCGATTCCAGCTGCGTGAAAGTTCTTTATTGCGCCCATTGGACTGATGCACGTAACCGAGATTGACAAGTTTCAGGCCTGACTGATTTCCTGTGCTCATCGTCAGAATGAGCTCGGGCTCATAAATGGTTTCACGAAACGGAGACGAGTTTCCGTCATTAAATGCCTGCCAGCTGGATTGCTGGGTATAGGCTCCCCACAACCTGAAACTGGTGATTCCCAAGGCATTCAGTTTTACCGAATTCAGCACCCTTGCTTTCTGGCTGAACTGAAACTTTATCTCGGTACGGTCAAGCTCAACAGGAAGTGTGACCGATCCATGTGCAGGCGAGTACGGCTGCATATTTGTTTCACTGGTTGTGCGCACAATCAAATAGGAAACACGATGCGGTTTGAGCGGGGACTGGTGCTCTCCCAGCAGCTCTTCATCCTTGTTATCCAGATCCCAACTGCGCGTAAGATAGCTGCGCATCGCCGGAGCGGGAGGCTCAGGCGGTTTCGCTTCCAAAGCTGGCTTGCCCGCCTGCGAACGTGCTGCGCTGAGCGCGTCATAGCACTCAAGCCGCTCGATATTGTCAGCCTTGCCGGCGCATTCCAATTGTTCATCGCTGGCCGCATATGCAACAGGCAAAAGCATAGTACCCAGCACAAGGATTGACATGCAGATACGTAGGGTCGGGCAGGTTAAAGTCATTTGATCTGTCAGGGTGTAATATTTTTAAGGGCGGCCTGGTGCCCTGCAACTATAGCAGTTTGGGCAGACTCCCTGCCATGGTCAAGCCTTAACTTTTTTGCTATTAACTTTCTCGTCGAACCTTGCCTTGTCTATGATAAAGCGCTCATGCCTGCCTTTTGAGATTTGCTCTACCCCATCATGCGCCTCAACTGAAAAAACCAGTTTTCTGCCATTCACTTCCAGCAGCTCAACCACAGCCGTAATCTCAAGCCCAGGAGGGGTGGCAGCCTGGTGGCTGACATCAATATGAGTGCCTACCGTTTGCTCCCTGGGCCAGTCAAGGTGAGGATTGACAGCCCTGATACACGCCCACTCCAGAAAGCCCACCAGAAAACCGGTGGCAAACACCTCGGGCATGGCCACAAACTCCTCTGCCTCCGGATAAAGTGCCGGTACCGTCTTCGAGGAAGGCAGCATGAATTTATGCTCATATCTGATGCCGGGCTGCAATGACTCTTTCATTCTGATCTCCTGATTGACATGCCTGAGCAACTCAAGCCAATAAAAAAGGCGACTTTCGTCGCCATTTTCCTGTCCGGATAATTTCTGCCCCGAACTACGCCATATTCAGCCTGATATTAAAATGCAAACTGGGCCGTATGTGCACCGGCTGCCATGAAGAACAGCATCGGTATGGACAACATGGTGTTGGTGCGTGAGGCGAGAAAAGCAACACGGCGGGCCGTCACTTTTTCTGCATCGGTTGCCGGAACCATACCCAGAATTTTCTTCTGGTTACGCCAGATCAAGGTCCACACATTGATCAGCATAATAGTACCCAGCCAAGCGCCCATGCCTATCATTGCGTAGGAAGGCTGGAAGGTGAATGCCGCAACAAAATTCGGTCCCAGCAAACCTGCACCGGTCAGCCATGTCACAACAGCAGCCCAACGGAAAAACAGCAACGCGCGCGGGGCGATGTGCTTGGTAATGCCTGCATTGGTATTGTCTGCCGTAGCGGCTTTCAGCGCTGCTACCTGTACAAAATTAAAATAGTAAAGCAAACCGATCCACAATACACCGGCCATCAGATGAAACCAACGCTCAAGTCCTAGTATCAAATCCATTTCCTATGCCCCTATTATTAATTTTGTAACAACCAAATACAGAACCAGGGTCAGAACGAACCCGGAAATAACAGTACCCCAAAGTGAATCTAACGGGTTTTGCATGAATGCTCTCCTTAGCGTGTTTTTATTCGATATCCACAATCTGCGAAGACCGTGGGCAACCCGAATCATAGTCAGTATTAGGGGGGAAATGCAACAACAAAATGTCAGTATCAAGCTCATGGTTTTAAGCATTTTGCCTGTTTACGGCAGGTCAAATATTCACCCGGCTTGGGGCAGTCCCGATGTGGTGTAAAGATTCAATTAAGCTTTTCATATTGACACTAGCGGAACCTGTCTATTTAATGGCCGAGGCCGGTCACGACAGCTTTACTAAAAGTGACCCCATATTGAAATTGCAAACCGGAAAAACCAGACACGCGGGGAAATAGTGACAAATAACGATGTATTACGCAGCATACAGCACGTGCTTGATCTCAAAGACGCCACCATCGTGGACATTTTCAAACTTGCCGAACATACAATTGATCAGCCCACCGTCTCCCGCTATACAAAAGAACCGGATGAGGCAAATTATCTTGAGTTAACAGACAATTTGATGACCGTTTTTCTGAATGGCTTAATCACCTATCGCCGCGGCAAGACTGAAGACAAACCGGTTCAAACCAGACAGGTTTTCCCCCAGCTAACCAATAACGTCATCTTCAAAAAGTTGCGTATTGCTTTCGATCTGCAGGAAGACGAACTGATTGAACTGATGTCACTGGCCGACTATGAAGTATCCAAAAATGAGTTAAGCGCCGTCTTCAGAAAACCCGGGCATAAACATTACAGGGAGTGCAGCGATGATTTCCTGATGGGATTCCTGGTCGGGTTAACCTTTCGCTCCTGGAATTGATTTAAAGATTATTGATCTTCCATCAATCATGACAGACATTTTTTTCAACGTTTATCAAGCGCGCAAAACCAGCTTACGCCTGTCCGTAATTGGCAATAACCCGTTTGTATTGCTGCCGTCCGCTGCACAGAATACAGACACAGCAAAGTTTTACCCAGCAAGCAGTGAAGCTCCGGCCGATTTCCCGCCGGAATAAAGTCGCGCCCCTCGCGACTTGCTGCCGCACCTGTCAGACGACCTCCCCACTTTTTAGCTTTTTATACTTAAGTATTCCTTAAGCCTGGCCATTTATCCTTTGCCCATCCCAATACTTCAGAGGAGAGCAAACATGATAAGCATCATCCATGCAGCAGGTCTGGCGCTGATAATCAGCGCGTCCATGCTGGCACAAACAGCCTATGCCGAAACACCCGATGAGATACTTGCCAGCATACAAAAGGAAGCAAGTGGCACGCCGGGTTTCCAGGGACTCTCAGCCGCACGCGGCGAGATTTTCTTCAAGGGCAGGCACGGCAACGACTGGAGCTGCGCTTCCTGTCATACCGACAATCCGGCGGCCACCGGCAAACATGCAAAGACCGGCAAAATCATTCAGGCGCTGGCACCTTCTGCCAATGCGGAGCGCTTCACCAACCCTAAAAAAGTGGACAAATGGTTCAAGCGCAACTGCAATGATGTGCTCGACAGAGTTTGCACGGCACAGGAAAAGGGCGACGTACTGAGCTACCTGCTAACACTCAAAAAATAAGGAGATACCCCATGTCCAGGCAAAGAATCTTACCCCTGCTTGCTGTTGCCGTATTGGCTGCCAGCTTCTCCGTCAATTTCGTCCATGCAGATGACGATAGTGAACAAGGTTCGCGCGCGAAATACAGCGGCGAAAATCGCGGCAAACCCTTGCAGCCCAAGCAAAGCAATTCCCTGTTCCAGCAGGAATGCTCCTCCTGCCACCTTGCCTATGCACCGGGGCTGTTGCCCGCCGCATCATGGCGCAAGATAATGGCCGGACTCGACAAACACTTCGGCTCGGATGCCTCGCTTGATGCCAGGGACAACAAGGAGATTACCGATTTTCTGGTGAAGCACAGCTCCAACCGCTGGAGTGCTGCGACTGCGCCGTTGCGCATCACCGAATCCGCGTGGTTCAAACGCAAGCACGATGCGCATGAAATTGACCCTGCCGTGTGGAACAATCCGCAGGTGAAAAGCCCTGCCAATTGTGCGGCTTGCCACCCGCAGGCAGAGCGCGGAAATTTCAACGACGATGACATCAAAATTCCGAAATAGCACGGAGCGCATTACTTCATTTCTATTTAGCCGCGTCACGGCCCTCCTTCCGGTGGAACCAGACGTTGCGCACATTTAACTTATAAGGAGAACATCATGCTTAAACGAATTCTGGTCTGGGACGTGCCTACCCGCGTATTCCACTGGCTGCTGGTGCTGTCGTTTGCCGGCGCCTATGTGACGGCCGAGTCGGAACGCTACCGCGACATTCATGTTGTGCTCGGCTACACCCTGCTGGGCCTGCTTGCCTTCAGATTACTGTGGGGGATTTTCGGCACCCGCTATGCACGGTTCCGCTCCTTCCTGTTCAAGCCCGCCGAAGTTGCGGCTTACTTTTTCTCGCTGCTCAAGGGCAAGCCCGCGCATTATGTTGGCCACAACCCGCTGGGCAGCGTGGCCATCTGGCTGCTGCTGGGTCTGGGCATCACCGCCGGTGTAACAGGCGTGCTGCTGTTTCAGGATATCGGTGGCGACGCGATGGAAGAGCTGCATGAAATCGCCTCCAATGCCATGCTGCTGGTCGTCTTGCTCCACATCGCAGGCGTCGTAACAAGCAGCTTGCTGCACCGGGAAAATCTGGCGCGCTCGATGATCACCGGCTATAAAACTGCCCAGCCGGAGCAAGCGATCACTCGCCCTTATCTGTGGCTGGGTGCCATAATACTGGCGGCGGTCGTGGCATTCTGGGTGGCTTATCCGGCAACCGGGCTGCTCACGCCAGCCGCAGATTCGGCGCATGCAGCGCAAAAAGATGACGATTGAATAAATGCTGCGGGACACACATCAGGTCTCTCCATGCTCAAATTCATGCAGATAATATTAAATATAATCATATAGTTATAACAATACTCTCTGCTGCTGTTTTCAGGCAATAACAGGACAAACAATGCGCATACTGGTGGTCGAAGATGACGCCCTGCTGGGCGATGCAATACAGGCAGGCCTGAAACAGGGCGGCTATGCGGTGGACTGGATGAAGGACGGCGTGACCGCGGAACAGGCGCTCGCCAGCGAGCCCTATGCTGCCGTCGTGCTGGATCTTGGCTTGCCGCGCCTGTCCGGCCTGGAGTTGCTGCAGCGCCTGCGCAGGCGCAATGGCCAGGCCGGCCAGCACACCCCGGTGCTGATCCTGACCGCAATGGATACGGTAGAGGACCGCATCAAGGGGCTGGATGCCGGCGCCGACGACTATCTGGCCAAGCCCTTCGACATGGGCGAGCTGGGCGCGCGTCTGCGTGCACTGATACGCCGCTCCAGCGGAAAGGCCGAGCCAACCTTGAATATAGCGGGCGTCATACTTGACCCCGCCTCCCATCGCGTGCTGTTGCAGGGCAAACCGGTCGAGCTGTCCTCCAGGGAATTCGCGCTGCTGCATGCGCTGATGCTGAGTGCCGGCAAAGTGCTGTCGCGCGCCCAGCTGGAAGAGCAGCTGTATGCGTGGGGAGAGGAAATCGAAAGCAATGCGGTGGAAGTGCACATCCATCATCTGCGGCGCAAATTGTTCCCCGAGCTGATCGCCACCATACGCGGCGTCGGCTACCTCATTCAACGCGACAAGGAGGCATGACATGCGGCATCGCGCATCGCTCAAGCAACGCCTGCTGGCACTGATACTGGGCGTGATCGCGCTGGTGTGGCTGGGCGCAACCGCCTTCACCTACCTGGATGCGCGCGAGGAATTTGACGAAGTGCTGGATGCCCATCTGGCGCAGGCTGCAGCGCTGCTGCTGGTGCAGACGACGCACGATCTCGATGAGCTGGAAACCGAACAGGTGCCCATGCTGCACAAGTATTCGCGCCGTGTCGCGTTTCAGGTGTGGGAAGAAGGCAAGCGCCTCGTTCTGCATTCCGCCAACGCCCCGCAGCAGCCGCTGGCGGAAATTGAAAACGGTTTCAGCGACCGCACACTCGAAGGCAAACGCTGGCGCGTATTCAGCAGCCGCGATGAATCGGGCACCTATCTGATCCATGTCGCGGAAAGCGCCGACGTGCGCGACGAACTGGCGGCCGACATCGCCGGCAATTTGCTGCGGCCACTGCTGTTCTCGCTGCCGCTACTGGCGATCCTTTTGTGGGTGGCCGTGGCGCGCGGCCTGCAACCGCTGGCCGCACTGGCGCGCGAGGTGGAACGGCGCGAACCGGAAAACCTTGCCGCGCTGGACACCTCGGCTGCGCCGCGCGAAGTGCTGCCACTGATCGAGCGCCTCAATCGCCTGTTTGCCCGCATTGCAGTTTCACTGCAAAAAGAGCGCAGCTTCACCGCGGATGCCGCGCATGAATTGCGCACGCCGATTGCCGCCATCAAGGCACAGACACAGGTGGCACGCATGGCCGCTTCCGAGGCGGAACGCATACATGCGCTCGACAATGCGCTACTCGGCTGCGATCGCGCCTCGCGCCTGATCACGCAATTGCTGACGCTGGCCCAAGTGGATACACCTCGGGTAGACACGCTGGACCGCAGCGTAATGGAGGCATGCCAGCTCAAGGATATCGCCGCCGAGACGATTGCAGACCTGGCACCGTCCGCGCTGGAAAAAGGCGTGCAACTCGAACTGCTGGCAGCGGCGGAAACCGACGCCACCGTGCCCGGCAATCCGGAACTGCTGCGCGTGCTGCTGCGCAACCTGCTCGACAACGCAATCCTGCATACCCCTGGCGGAACCACGGTGCAGGTAAACATCAGCCGCGAGCAAAAAATGTTCTGCCTGTCGGTGAGCGACAATGGCCCCGGCATTCCTGAAGCAGAGCGCAGCAAAGTGCTGGATCGTTTTTATCGCCCGCTGGGCACGCAGGCAAGCGGCAGCGGCCTCGGACTCTCCATCGTTAAACGCATCGCCGAAGTGCACAATGCAACGCTGCAGATTCTGCCTGTGAGTAAAGGCAGCGGATTAACGGTGAAGGTGTGTTTCAGGTTTTGATACTGTGCGGTGCGTTGACTCGGGGAATTGATGCAGGGTGCGCGGAACGCGCCCCGCCCTTGCACAGCATGATATATCTGCGGGAACATTGAACAGATCCTTTCGCCCTGAGCTTGTCGAAGTGCTGGCTCAATAACCTGTAAATTGTTACGCACTCATCCTCAATTTCCACCAGCCTGTCGATGCGCTTCAATTCTCCCCGTGCATTAACCCAGGGCATTTCATCGTGCGCGCGGCGGTAGTACAACGCATCTAACACGCAAACCTCACCATCACTGTTGCAAACATTTCTATCAGCGCTGACGCGAACCGCAGAGTGTTGCACCGCACCAAAGCAGTGCTTTCTCTGCAAAATGTGCACCTTATACCGCAACTATTGCGTTTATCAATAGGTTAGCTAACTGTATTCAAATGAAATTCACCATGGCACAGGAGTTGCTTATATTGTAAGTAACCAACAAGCAGATTTTTATAAGCGCTGCCAGAGATCTAACTTAACAACGCCTCTCTCTCCACCATAAGGAATGCAAGCAATTGAACCCTTTCACTCAACCCGCTATAGGATTAATGCAGCGAATTGATCTGGCCGGAAAATTTATTTTCAGCACCTTATTGCTGTTGGTCCCCTGCCTGCTGCTTGCATTGGCCGGTTACCGGCCCATGCTGGCACAGACATTCCTTTTACTTGCTGCACTAAGCGGAATTGTCGCGGTCTATTTTCAATATGCACTCTACGCTTCAATCCGTGAAGCACTGCTATCCCTGCTACAGGCAACTCGTGCTTCTGCGACAGGCGATCTCACGGCCCGCAGCGTCATAGACAGTCAGGATGGGTTCGGCCAACTGGCATACAGCCTGAACAACACGGCGCGAGAAACCGGCCGTTTGATCAAAGAGGTAGATGCTGCCACAGAGGAAGTTGCCAGCGCCGCAACAGAACTTACCGTGGCCGCGGCCCGGGTTGTGGCAGGTGCAAATACCCAGGCTATCCTGGCGGCCTCGTCATCAGTGGCCCTGGAAGAAATGCGCAGCAGCGCGGAGCATGTCGCTGAATCTGCCAGATTGTCGCAGGACATTGCCGAAGAATCCGAAAGACTCGCCACCAATGGCGCCGCTATCGTCCAGGCAGCCGGCGAAGAAATGGCACGCATCGAAACCTCCATGAAAGATATTGCCATACTGGTTGCATCCATGGGAAAACGATCTGACCAGATAGGCGGAATTGTCGGCGTCATCAGAGGGATTGCCGAACAGACTAATCTATTGGCATTGAATGCCGCAATCGAGGCGGCCCGCGCCGGGGAACAGGGTCGCGGCTTTGCAGTGGTGGCAGATGAAGTTAAAAAACTTGCCGCGCGTACAGCCGGTGCAACCGGTGAAATAAGCGGCATGATCAGCAATATATTGCAAGAAATCGAAGCGACTCAAACAGGCATGGACAATGGCCGCAAACAGGCCGAATCAGGCCTGCAGCTTGCACGCGAAGCAGCGCAGGCACTCGAATCCATTCGCACCGGAGCGCGCAGCACCATGGATCGCGTGCGTAACATCGCTTCTGCTACCGAACAGCAGACACGTACCAGCCTGCAGGCTGTCAACGGCATGACAGAAATTGCCAGTAAGTCGCAGGAAAACAATGCAGCGAGTAACGAGGCCGCCGCGGTAGCACGGCATCTGGAAGGGCTTTCATCCGGTCTCCGTTCCTCCCTTCAACGCTTCAAGGTATAGAAAGAACACCCATGCTTATCACTATAATTTTCTGTGCCGCGCTACTCCTGTTCTTCGTCATATTGCATTGGGCAGAAAAGATAAAACGGCTGCGCAAGCGCGAGCGTCAGTTGCATGGACTGGACGTGTTGCAGCACGTTCTTGCACTGCTGACAAATGTCCAGCAGCACCGCGGAATATCTGCAGCCCTGTTGAATGGCGACGTATCTTTTGCCGCCCGACTTGCAACCAAGCGCAATGAAATACAGGGGATTTTTAAAAATCTCGGCCCCTTGCTGGTTGAGACCATTGAGCTGCGCTCAGATGCAAACAGCCTGTTGGCTGTCGAGCGTGAATGGGAAATGATGAGCAGCAACATTGCCAACACAAGCGCTGAACAAAGCTTTCACAAACACACTGTATTAATTCGTAAAATCATCCATTTATTAGGTGACATAGGGGAACATATCGGCCTGCTTGATGGCGAAGGCTCACCGCTTGCACTCCTTTCCAACACATTGCTGCGAAAACTCCCGCTGCTCATGGAGAGCATCGGCCAGGCCCGTGCGCTCGGCTCCGGATATGCCGCAAAAGGGCAGTGCGGCGCTGTTGGCCGTATTCGAATGAATTTTCTGGAGCAGCATATACGCGAGTGCCAGCAAGACATCAGCAGCTCAACGGAGAATACCCATGCAACACAACGTGTTAATGCATTGCTAAATGTGATCAATGAACGCTTTATAGCTGTAGAGGAAATCAATATCACGCCAGACGCTTTTTTCCGCACCGCTACGGATGCGATTGAAGCCTGCCTGAACCTGTGGAAAGACCTCGCTGAAGTCACCGGCGAGATAGTCGAGACACGAAGCTGATTCACAATATCCATAACTTATAAATTTAACTGGCAAACAATCCAGAATTAAAATGCGTGTGCCATAAACCATGAGAAATTCATACTTGACTAAAATTCCCAGCGCTCTGGATCAAATCGAGGCCGCCACCCAAGCTTCGAATACCGAAGTTATTGGACACCACAAGGGGTTGCGCTTAACAAGCCATTTCCAGCCCATCTTCAGTCTCGTACACAAAAGGCCGGTGGGTTATGAAGCACTTCTGCGTGCACAAGACCGAACAGGAAAGAATATCCCCCCTCTCGCAATCTTTAACATGGTTAGAGGCGAGGAAGAAACCGTATTTCTTGACCGTTTATGCCGAAATCTTCATCTGCGAAATTTTTTGCCGGCTGCCGACGACACCAGCTGGATTTTTCTGAATGTTAATCCCCAGGTAACGGTAGGCGGCAAGCGCTACGGTCCCTATTTCGGCGAATTGCTGGAACGCTATCAAATTCCGCCACACCGCATCGTGGTGGAAATACTGGAAGCCAATATTCACGACGAGTCATTACTGGCCGAAGCGGTCGATTATTATAAAAATCTTGGGTGTCTGGTTGCCATCGATGATTTCGGTGCCGGGCATTCCAATTTTGACCGGATCTGGCGTCTCTCCCCGCAAATCGTAAAACTCGACAGATCAATGATCGCCCAGGCGGCGCACAACATCAGCGTCAGACGGGTACTGCCCAATCTGGTCAGCCTGCTGCACGAGTCGGGCAGCCTGGCCCTGATGGAAGGGATCGAAACAGAACATGAAGCATTAATAGCAATGGATTCAGGTATTGACTTTGTGCAGGGATATTATTTTGGCAAGCCCAAAGAATCGCTTCTTGGCAAGGAGCAGGAAGCTGAGGTTCTTCCCCAGCTCTGCGACAAATTTAAAAATTTCACGCAGAAAATTTCAGAAAAATACCATGCTGAACTGCAGGCTTATGTCAGCAAATTTTTACTCGCTGCCGGGCAAATCAGCAATGGCGCCAGTGCAGAAAACGCATGTTTTGAACTGCTTAACAAACCAAAAGCCGAACGCTGTTACATGCTAAACCAGGAAGGCAAACAACTCGGTGCCAATCTGACCTCCCCGCTGCGCAACACCCGCAACGATCCCCGCTTCATCCCGCTGGCAGATGCCAGAGATGCCATCTGGTCGCGACGTCCCTATTTCCGCAGAGCAATCAACAATCCCGGTGAAGTGCAAATCAGCCGTCCCTACCTCTCCATAGCTGGTGCAAACATGTGCGTTACCTTGTCACTCATGATTAACTCAGGCCAAAGCAATCAGGTACTCTGTTGTGATTTGGATTGGAATGAAACAAGCTGATCACAATGAGAAGCCGGTTCCGTCGGACGGTAAATCGCAGGCTCTTGCGATTTCTTTCGGGATGTTTTCACTGCTGGCAATCATTGCGATATCACTTAATATATGGAATGCTGCCGAAAGCAGCAATGACGCCATTGCAATCAATTTATCGGGCAGGCAGCGCATGCTCTCCCAGCGCATAGAAAAAAATTTGCTGAAATTAAAATATGCTGAGCAGGTGCGCTCGGACAACTCTCCCATCCTGCAAGAGCTGTCACAAAGCTACTTGCTGTTTGATCAAACACTATCAGCGCTCGGCAAAGGCAAGCTGACCGACAGCCATGGCAATATTCTAAATGCAGACTCCACCCAGTCGAAAAATGCTGTCTCGCTTATCCGGCAGGCAAACACCCTTTGGACACCAATGCAGACTGCCCTGCTGCCTCTCATCTCGGAAAACAACAACCTGAATTTCAATGTCGCCCTGAAGCATGCACTGGTCGTGATTATTCGCGACAATCAGAGGCTGCTGCAACTGATGGATAACCTCACCACTGAAATTGAAAATGCTGCACACAAAAAATCTCACTACCTGAGGATATCCGAAGCATTTTCCATCGTGCTCATTTTGATCAATTTTGGATTTGTACTTTTCTATTTCAGACGCCAGCTCGGCCTTTTGTCTGAAAGTAAATTGCTCCTGATGCGCATCATGGAAGAAGTTGGAACCGGCATTATTGTAATAAATGAAAAGGGGGACATTGAGCAATGCAACCAGGCTGCCGAGCAGCTGTTTAAATACAACTCAGGAGAATTGAGCGGCAGGAATCTTGCCGATCTGCTTGATAAACCGTATTTCATGCAAACCGGAAAACGTACCGATGGTGAACGCTTCTCGCTGGATATCAACCTGAACGAAATACCCGCAACCGGCCACAGGACTTTTGTAGCAAGCCTGCAAGATCTGACCGAGCAAAAGCGCAAGGAAGAACAACTCAGCTACCTGGCATATCATGACTCGCTCACAGGCCTGGCCAACCGGCTTCTCTTCATGGATCGATTAGCCCAGTCAGTAGCAAGGGCACACCGAAATAGGGAAATGACCGCCGTGCTTTTTATAGACCTTGACCGGTTCAAGCCAGTCAACGACACCATGGGACATGCAACCGGCGATCTGTTATTGCAGAGTGTAGCCGCCAGGCTGATGAATTGCTTGCGCGAGGGTGACACACTAGCCCGCATCGGGGGCGATGAATTCACCATGATCATCGATTCCAATGACGCGAGTAACTGCGAGCTCGTCGCCCACAAGATTCTCCAAGAATTAAGCAGGGAATTTAATGTGAACGGTCACAATATCAAAATATCCGGCAGCATCGGTGCCAGCCTCTACCCCGAGGACAGCAAGATAATTGATGACCTGCTTAATCATGCTGATGTTGCCATGTATCTGGCAAAAGCAAAAGGAGGCAATACTTGCTGCAAATTTTCAGAGATCACACCTGAGCCATGCCCAAGCCAGAATTAACCTGGAAAAAACAGCTGTCCACAGATTTCCACAGATTAAACAAAAAATTGCCTTGTTTAGTATTTACACTTTTTGGGTGATGCTGACATTACTGATAACTGCTTCTGAATCTGTGTGAATCTGTGAAATCTGTGGATTGAACTGCTGTTTTCAGGATAAATATTTAGTTGTCACCCCGAGCAATCTCCTGCTTACAACTCACTCAATATTCCATCCGCAAAAACCAGCGCACAGCGCACCGCTTTATCCGCATACACGCTCTGCATCGCGCTGCGGTATTCGTCCATCTGCGCGCGGTAGGGTGCGGGGTCATGACTTGCACCGGTTTTGTAGTCCAGCACCCACACTTCAGATTCAAATTCGACTAATCGATCAATTCGCTTCAGCTCGCCCTGCGCGTTGACGTATGGCATTTCATTGTGCGCGCGGCGATGTAGTGTCGCATCGAAAAAGCGTTGCAACGCCGGCTGACTCAGTAGCGCCTGCGCCTGCTGCCATAGCATATCAATTTCATCGGGCGGGATGCCGCACTTCGTTTGCATCGCAGCCAGATCGGCAATCGCGCCCGGCATGGTCAGCTGTTGCAGCAAGGCGTGCAGCCAGGTGCCGCGGCGCTGTTCCAGAGTCTCACTGGCCGCACGTTTGCCGGTGGGCAAGGCCTGTTGCAGGGCAATCTCAGATTTAATTGTAACATATTGATTATATTCAATATCTTTACATGGCGATTGCAGCAAGGGGTTGCCGGCAGGCGTGCTCAGCTGCGCAATGCGGTCATACCACGACAGCACACTTTTCTTTTCTTCCGTCTCCGCATTCTTGCCATTGCCGCTCACCAGCAGCGCCTGCTTGGCACGGGTGATGGCCACATACAGCAGGTTCATCGCTTCGCGCCGCGCATACTGCTCCTCGGCTTCGAACATGGGCTGGCGCTTTTTTCCCTGCGCAGACTGCGCGGCATATAAAGAAAAATGCGCGGGACGTGGCGCCTGGGTGGGCCAATCGACCAGCACCTCATAACCGTCATTTTTGCCGCGCGTGTCATTCGCATCCAGCAGCCACACGATGGGCGCTTCCAGCCCCTTGGCTTCGTGCACGGTGTAAATGCGCAGCGCGTTGCCCACCTCGCCCACCTTGCCCTCGTCCGGGGACTCGCTCTCCGCCGCGCGCAATTCGCGCAGCTCGGCGAGGAATCCGGGCAAGCTGGGGTAGCGACCACCATCCACATCCAGCGCCACTTCCAGCAGCGCCTGTAAATTGGCCTGCACCGTGGCGCGCATCGCCTCGGGCAGGGCGGCGGCATAGCGGTGCGGCACGTCGGCGCTGAAATAAATATGGTCAAGCAGGTCATGCACGGGGAGCTTGTCGGCGCGGGAGAGCCAGTCTTTTAAAAGAAGATGGGCACGCTGCAATGCTGGAGAAAGGTCAGTGCTTGCGGCCAGGTGATTTAGTCTGCTCCACCAGTTAAAAATCCCCTCTAGCCCCCCTTTGTTAAAGTGGGGAACAGGTTCGCTGGACGTATCCGGTGCTTCGATTATTTCATCACTCGCTGCTTGCTCGTCAGCAGTTTCAAGCTGTAGCGCAGCAAGCTGCATCAGATCTTCATCGGAGCAGGAGAAGATCGGCGAGCGCAGCACCTGTGCCAGCTGTAGATCGGCAAACGGCGCAATCAAAAACATCAGCAGCACCTGCAGGTCTTCCGCTTCCAGCGTGTCGAGCAGGCCGCCGCGGCGCGAGGTGAGGAAGGGAATATTTTTTTCGCGCAGCGCGGCTTCGTAAATGCGCAAATGCGTGCGCTTCTTCACCAGCACCATGATGTCGCCGTAGCTGGCGCGGCGCGGCTGGCCCTGTGCATCCAGCACCGACCACTGCGCGACAATCTCGGCAACTTTCTCCGCAAACAGCGCGGCCTCGCCCTCGCGCGCGCCGCTGTCGGCTTCGTCGCGCGCCTGCAACAGCGGATTGCGCAGCTCGAAGCCTTCCTGCTCGGCGGCCGATTTTTCCTTTTCCAGCAACACCAGCGGCAATGCTTCGATATAGCCGGGCAAGTCACGGTGGTGCGCAAGATGATTTTCAAAATCGACAAAGCCATCGGGGTGACTTTCAAATACGCCGTTCACCACCGCCAGCACAGCGGGCGCATTGCGCCGCGTTTCATTCTGCGTGAGATACTTGGCGGCAAACTCGTCCAGCATGAATTCCTTCACCGCGCCAAACAGGCGCGAATCGGCGCGGCGAAAGCGGTAGATCGACTGCTTGGGATCGCCCACGATAAATATTTTCGGCCGCTCGTCGGCCGCCACCGAGGCTTCAAACCACGCCTGCAGAATTTGCCACTGCAGCGGATTGGTATCCTGAAACTCGTCCAGCAACACCTGCTTGTAACGGCTGTCCAGCTTGTACTGCATGTATTCCGCGCTGTCGCCCTGCTTCATCAGCCGCGCCACCTGATACTCCACATCCGTGAAGTCCATTACCTGCTGTCTTTGTTTAAGTATTTGATAATATTCAATATATTTAACACCACAGCGCAGCCCGGCCTTATTCAGACGCAATGCTGCGCGCTCGCTTAGCTGATCCTGCACCGCATGCAGCACCTGCAGAATGTCGCCAAACTGGCTGGCGTACAACTCCGCGTTCTGCCCCTTGTTCGCCTTCAGTTTGCGCGGCTCGCCTGCCTGGGTATGCAATACCTCAAACAGCATTTGGTAGCGTGCCGACAATTCATCCGCGCGCAACGCATCGTCCAGCGGCTTGGCTATTTTCCGTTGCGCATCCGAGCCGCTATCCAGCAAGCTGGCAAACGCCTGCACCGTTAATTCAAAATCCTGATCCCCCAATGTCTCGTATGGATCATCATCCAGATCAACTTCAAGTTCGGCTTGCAACTGCTGCAGCGCCCAGGAAACAGCATCTTCCTGCCCTTGCGTATAAGCCCACCATTCCGCGCGCTTGTTGAGGAAATTTTCCAGCAGCGTGCGCGTATTGTGCAGCCCGTATTCGTTAAACAGCCACTGCATCTCCACAGCCAGCTCGCCCTCAGGCTCCGCATGCAAACCATCCGCCAGCGCATCCCACGCCTCCTCGCGCAACGCCGCGGTGCGCTCCAGCAACTGCATGCCCACCGGCACCCCCGCATTCAGCGGCGCGCGCTGGATGATCTGCATAAACCAGCCGTGAAAAGTGCTGATGGTAATACTGGAAGACGACAGCAAAAAATCGCGATACAAACCGCGTGCTCTTGCCAGCATCGCATCGTCGACATCATCAAGCGCGCGCTGCTTTAAAAACTCGCGCACCTCATCATCGTCGCTTGCCGCCAAAAAATGCAGCCAGTCATGCAGCCGCTCCTGCATCTCCTGCGCCGCCTTGCGCGTAAACGTAATCGCCAAAATTTCGCCCGGCTGCACCCCGGCCAGCAGCAAACGCACAATGCGCGAAACAAGCAGCCAGGTCTTGCCACTGCCGGCGCAGGCTTCGACGACGACGCTGTTGGAGGGATCTAGGGCGATTTTGTTTTTCATATCATCGCTCGATTTCCGCTGGTGTTGTAGGGTGGGCAAATTGCCCACGCGGTAATTTGATAATTGGTGGGCAATTTGCCCACCCTACGAAATAAGGTTTGGGGGATTTTTGCTTCTCCCTCCCCTGTTCCGCCACCGAGTAGCACAGGCTGGTCAGGGAATTCTGACGAACATGTTTGAGCACGTGGACGCGCAGCGGATCGTGCGAGTTTGTGAGGAAGCCTGACCAGTCGAGCAACGCAGGGAACCTCGAAGAGGTGGTGGATTGGGGGCGACTTTTTTTGGTTACTTTTTTTGGCAAGACAAAAAAAGTGACTAGCCGCCGGGCTACCCCCGGCAAACTATAAATGAACACCGATTGTGGAATATGCCAAGTGAGCTCCCCCACCCTAGCCCTCCCGCAAAGGGAGAGGGGACGAGTGAATCGCAACGGGAAGTTAAGATTCATCATTTCCACTCCACCTTCCTGCACAACCCGCGCATCTCGCAATAAGCACAAACCGCATCCACCCCGTTCGCCGGCAACGGCACTCCCTCACGCATCTGCGCAAACACCAATTTCAACCTCTCAATATTCGCATGCGCCAGCCGCGCCACATCCTGCGGCGGCTCCACCATCAGCACTTTATTTTTTTCGATGCTGATAAACGCCGCCTCGGTAGCCTCAAACACATGCGCATAAAACGGCAGCTGCACATCTTCGCCCGCCTGTTTCAATTTATTTACCAGCACTCTCGCTTCCTGCGTTTTATAGTCCAGCACGCGCACCACATGCGACGCCTCCGCCTGCACATCAATGCGGTCGATGCGTCCGCGCATCTGCAAGTCTTCGGTCAGCGGCAGCTCAAACGGCACCTCGCCATTCTGGTAGCGCCAGCCTTCCGCCTCGCTCTTTAACTGCGCGTCGATATAGGCCGGGATCGATTGCTGCCAGCGCAGCAGCCACGCGCGCGCCCAGTAGTCGCGCTGCAGCGCCTGCGCGAAAACTTCGGCGCTGATGTCGTGCAGAGCCTGCTCCAGTCCGGCTTTGCCAATATTTATAAGTAATTTATTATATTCAATATATTGACTATGGAAGCGATGCAATATCTGATGCACCCAGTCGCCAAAATCGCGCTTCTCGATGCCCTCGCGCACCTCGTCCAGCTCGTTCAAATGCAGCACATGGCGCGCGTAATATTGATAGGGACAGGCCACCAGACTGTTGTAGCCACTGGCCGAGATGCGCTGCGGAATCAGACTTTGCGGCGCAACCGGCTGCGGCATGCTTGCCGCAGCCGGCAACGCTGCAGCCGCGTTGCGCACTTGCGCGTTATCCAGAAGCGCGGCCAATTCTGTTTCGGCCAGATCATCGCCATAAGCCAGCTGATGCAGGCCGCGCAAAATTTCCAGATAAGGGCTGAGCAGATTTGCCTCGCCGCTTTTGCTCGCCTGCCAGGTGGCGAGCACGGTGTCGTTCAGCGCCAGCAGGCAGAGCAAGTCGTCGCGCTGCTGCGCGCGGTACACGGCTCGCACCGGCAGGCCGAGGGTATCGCGCACCGCATCGTTAAACCACACTGCGGCCTTGTCCGCGCTGGGCAGGTGCGCCGCATCGCAACCCAGCAGCAGCACCGCGTCAAATTTGCGCCAGCGCGTGGCGGCAAGGTGGGTGAGCAACACTGGGCTGTCGATGCTGCTGTCGCGCCAGGTGATGGCATCAAGTTGCAGCGCCAGCCAGTGCCGCCACTCGGCGCGGGAAAAGCGCGTGCTATCGGTCGCCAGTTCCTGCTGCCAGGTGTGCACGGCCTGCAGCAATTTTTCGCCCGCCGCATCGGCGGCAAGGCCGGCATACACGCCGAGTATGTTGAGGCTGCGCTCCAGTGCCAGCAGCCAGCCGTGGATGGTACTGGATTTCTTGCCCAGCTCGTCGGCAGCCTGGCGCAGCCGCGCCAGCGGCGAGCCCAGCTCGGGCGCTTCGTTCTGCGCCAGCTCAAAAAATACCTCGAGATGCGCCACCGCGCCGTGCTTGCGCAACAGCTGCTCCAGCTGATACACCATCTGCTTGCGCTCAGCCGGGGGCTGGTCGGCAAACATATACGGTGATTTCAGCAGGTCGAGCATGTCCTGATAATAGAAGTCGCTCTGCAGCGCATCGAGCCAGCGCATCAGCACGGTACTCACCGCCATGGTGGAAAGTATCCAGCCGGTTTCGTCGCGCACCTGCACCTCCGCACGCTCCAGCAGCGCGCGCACGCGGCGCGCGGCGAGGCGATCCTGCGCGACGATGGCGATGCTGGTTTTGCCTGCGAGCAGCCAGCGCCGCACCTGCACCTCGGCGGCGCGCGCTTCCTGCTCCAGGCCGTGCGCGGCAAACAGGCGCAGACGTGACCCCAGTGCTGCCTGCGGAAATTGAGCATGCAGGCGCTGTGCCTGCGCGCGCAATGACAATACCTCGGCATGCACATCGTCGGCATTGTCATCACGCCGCTGATGATTTTTTTCACGGGCCGATGGCCCTAGGGCCGCATGCAGCAGCGCGCAATTTTCCTGCTGCGCGCTCAACACACGCAGATCGATCATATTCACCGTCGCCTGCTCGCCATAGGCTTGCAGGAAACGCATTTCCAGCCGGGAAAAATCGGAGGTCAGCAAAACAATCAAAGGCGACTTCGCCTGCTGTGCCAGCAAGGCCAGGCGCTGCTGGTAAGCGCGCGCGGCATCCAGCTCGCCGCTGGCGCTCATCGCATACCAAAGCTCGTGCACCACGCGCGCCTCAAACTGCATCGCCGCATTGCGTTTTGCCTGATAGGCGCGCTCCAGCTGCTGCAGGAAATCTTCCTCGCTCTGCGGCAGCGGCACATGGTGTTTGGTCAGCTCGTCCAGCAGCCCGAGCAGCTCGCTGGAGATACCCCACAGATCGGCACCGGGAAACCATTCGCGCTCGCGCAGAGCCTGATACAAAGTGGTGGCGCGGCAGGTATCGGGGGTGATGCTTTGCGTGAGCGGGACAGATTCCGCCCAGTCGTTGATTGTCACCATCTGCGGCAGCAGTAAGGCAGGCAAGTTGGCCGCGCGTGCCAGGTGTTGCGCCAGCGGCACCGCCACATGGTAGTTGGGCAGGATAATGACCAGCTCGCGCAGGTCGGGCAAGGCGTGGGCGTGCTGCTCTAATATTTGAGTTGCAACCTGCTCAAAAAAAACAGCGGCCGCCCGAGGGGTGCCGCTGTTCTCTGTATTACTCATTGGAGTTTGACTCCGTGGCTTCATGCTTTAGCTGGTTCATCGTAGGAGCCAGATTTATCGGGCGATTGTATTTAAAAGAAATCGCGCAGAAACCTGCGCTCCTACATGGCAACATTAACGCTCCAGAAACTTCAACTTGTCCTTAACATCTTTCCACTCATCCGCATCCGCAGGCGCATCCTTGGTTGCCGTCAGCACCGGCCACTGCTTGGACAACTCCGCATTCAGCGCGGTGAATTTAACCTGATCTTCCGGTAAATCATCCTCGGCAAAAATCGCCTCCGCCGGGCACTCGGCTACACACAGCGTGCAGTCGATGCATTCTTCCGGGTCGATCACCAGAAAATTGGGACCCTCATGGAAACAGTCCACGGGACAAACGTCCACGCAATCGGTGTATTTGCATCTGATACAGGCTTCGGTAACGACGTAGGTCATGCTCTTTCCTTTGTTTGTTTCATTTGATTTTGTAATTTTAGCAGAAAATGGAGGGGAGGCCGAGGGGCGGATAAACTGGCGCGGCAATTACTAGACTACTGTGATTTGTCCATACAATCTAGGGACACGGCTTGTCAAATTACTATATAAAGGGTTTAATTCGGCACAAATATGCTTGTTCTGATCGTATGCGTGAAATTTAGGCAAAGAATTTTTTATTTCTTTAAGGATGGCGCAGGCAGATATATTTCTCGTCATTTGCATGAACCACTAATAAGCTGTAACCGCTTGATAGTGCATCACTATAAATGAAAAAATTTTTACACCTCTCATTTGATGCAATGCTTTTCGTCAAATAGGATTGCTACTTTACGATAGACCAAACCAATTATGCTACCAATCCTTCGACTTACAGCATTACTTAGCGTCCTCGCTATGGAGGCATGGTTGCTCTGGAATCCAACTGGGTGGGAGTTTAAATGGGATGCCTTGGCAGGATTTTTTGGTGCGCTTCTCGCACTCTTTGTGCTTGAGCGAAAAGACCATTCCGTTCCAACGCAAACGTTCACCGCTATCGAATCGGTAACGCCTACTGATATTCATGTGTTCGAGAAGCTTCTAGCTTTACTCGATCCAAATCGAGTCATATTATTTCTTCGTGAGCACGACTTCGGAGGTTCCTTTTCACGTGATGACATTGCACCACTGAAAACATTTGTTGCTGTTGGAAAAAATCCGGATAGCGAATTTATCGATCCTGCAATCGAGAAAGAACGAAAGATACTGCTGGAGGCCGCAAGAAAATTAGTGATGGCCTTAGGAAAAAATACTTCTCCCACTTCTTCTGATAATCTCTCCGTATTACCAAGTCACCTTGTGAACTCACCGCGCCCAGATTGGGTTATTCGCGAAGCTAAAGAACTTAACGAAGCCTCCACTGCATTTGTTGACCTATATGATAATTTCATCCGCTTCTGTAGATTACGCATTGCTAAAAGTACTGTGTAACCCGGCGGACAAGAGGGATGATCTGCCGAAAAGCGCGGCTCCGCCCCCCTACCTTCACGTTTAGTTTCCTAATGACATACGTTGTCGATACCAATATTTTCAACAAGCTGGTGGACGAAACCATCACCTTCGACGATCTGCCATCGAATGGCCAATTTATTGCAACCCACATTCAAATTGATGAGATAAACAATACAAAGAACAGTGAACGTCGTGCTCTGTTGTTCTTGATGTTTGCAGAATTGAGACCCAAGATAGTACCTACCGAATCATTTGTATGGGATGTTTCACGATGGGATTGTGGAAAGTGGGGAGACGGCGTGCTATTCGAAATACTGAAACAAGACCTCGACTCCCGTAATCATACCAAGTCGAACAATGCTCAGGACGTGCTGATAGCTGAGGTTGCAATTGTCAATGACTTCACTCTTATCACTTCAGATCGACACCTTGCTCAAGTCGTCGAAAACCAGGGAGGTAAAGTTATTTTCTTTAAACCGACCTAACCGAGGAAACGTGAAAGTCTGGCTTTACATTTGACAATCTCAGCATAAAACATACAGCCTAACCTGTTCGCGCCCCCTAACCTGAACCTGTAATCGTACCATTTTCGTTGCCGGGGGTAGCCCGGCGGCTAGTCACTTTCTTTTGCTTCGCCAAAAAGAAAGTAACCAAAGAACCCTGCGTTGCTCGTCTGGCCAGGCTTCCTCACAAACTCGCACGATCCGCTGCGCGTCCACGTGCTCAAACATGTTCGTCAGAATTCCCTGACCAGCCTCCGCTACTCGGTGGCGGACGAGGGGGGATAAATGCGAAAATCAAAAGCAACTGCAAATTCAAAACCTACTTCAAAGTCGAAGTTCGAGTGTGGGCACTTTGTGCCCACACGGTTTGTTTTTTTTGTTTTTGATTTTGGTGTGCGCTATGCGCGCACTGCTTTTGGCTTTGCTTTTGACTTGCCTACCCCTGTTCCGCCACCGAGTAGCGGAGACAGGTCAGGGGATGTCGGCGAGGACTGTCTGAGCACGTGGGGGAACCTCGAAGAGGTGGCGGATTGGGGTTCGCCTTCTTTTGGTTACTTTTCTTGGCGAAGCAAGAAAAGTGACTAGCCGCCGGGCTACCCCCGGCAACCCTAAAACATTCCCTGATACTGGAACCTGACACACTCGAATTACAGTACAAAACCACTCCTTTTCAACTCATTGAGCCGCAAGCACAACACTACAATACCCAAAGTCACTCCTCAGGATAAATCATGACCAAGCCCAAGCAAGCAGCAAACAAAAATCAGCCCGTATCCATGGATGACGGCAATCACATGGACATTCTGATGATCAATGCGCTGCTGAACTCGTTGTTTACGATTTTTGCGACGATGGTGCGACTGGAAATCAAGGCCGGCATCCCGGTGATGAAGCAGAACAATATTGCCAAAGGCGAGGCTTCCGGACTCATTGGCATGAAGGCCTCTGGCACCAGCGGCAGCGTCGCGCTTTCCCTTACACTGCCGACGATACGGGTGATTTCAGGCAGCATGCTGGGGGAGGAGTTCACCAGCATCAACAAGGACGCAACCGACCTCGTGGGTGAATTGACCAATATGCTGGTGGGCGGTGCGAAGCGTATTTTGTCCGATAAGGGGCATGATTTTGATATGCATACACCGCAATTGCTGTCGGGCGACGGGCACGAGATTTTGCATCACCACCCCGGCAAAACCGTGCTGCTGCCTATTCTGATTGACCAGGACGAGTTTTATATCGAGTTGAATTTTGTCTGAAGAGACAAAATTTTCAGGGATGACGCCCCTGTTTGCAGTGCATGAACAGCGCTTGTTGAAACCCTACTTCCCGCCCCGATAAGCCGAATACTTCATCGAGCTTTCCAGACTCACCACCTTGTCATCCGCGCGCACGCCGAAGCGGTTGGGGAAGTAGCCCTGCAACCAGCGCATGACAGGCATCAGCTCCTGCCGCTCCGAGGCCGTGGCCATTTCATCCATGTCGAACACACCCTCGCCGTTTTGCGCGGCATGCAGGTAGTTTTCGGAATCGCTGATGCTGGTAAGGAAAGGCAGCTTGAGCGAGTTGAGAAAACGCTCGAGTGCGACATAGGCGGTGGTGGAATGGCTGCGCACGCGGTTGGCAACAACCGCAATTTTCACGGTGCTGGTGCGCGCGCCGCCGACCAGCAGCAGGTCGCGGATAAAATTTGCGGTGGCACGAATATCAATTGGCGACGGGGCGACCGGTATCAGGATGTAATTTGCCTTGCGCACCAGCTCCTTCAGCAGCAGTCCTTCCGCGCCGGCGGGCGCATCGATTACCAGCACCTCGGTTTCGTTCGGCACCCAGGCTTTCATGCTGCGCAATGCGGTGCCTTTTGCCGGCGCGGCATTCGCGCCATGTATACGCTGCAAATGTGCGGGGCGTGCATTCAGCCACTGCATGCTGGAGCCCTGCGGATCGTAATCCATGATGGCCGTTTTTAGCCCTTTGCCGGCATAGTAACTGGCAATATTGGTGGTCACGGTTGTTTTTCCCGAGCCGCCTTTTGAATTGATTACCAAGAGTGAGAGCATAAGGTCTCCTTCTGCAAGAAGAATAGTATGTTAAGTATATGACATTGAAACACAATAACAAGTCTATTGGCTTAATTTGTTTATGGCGTTTGCAACAAATAGTGCAAAGCTGGCTGAAAATGACATAAACAGACAGCCTGCCCCAAGCAAAACCGGAAAAACGCAGCCCACGGATTTCTGTTCAAATTATCCCGTGCATCTATACCGGATAAATATCCCCGCACTGCTACCCGACATTAAAACTTTCCGGCCTTCAATTCCTGCGAATAATTTCTTCATTTGTAGCAACCTATTTTTCCGCCTAATGATTGCTCCGTTTATAAAGTTGAAATGCGGTGACAACCCTGTGCTGGCAAGCTGATTGGGGACTTCGCCCTGCCTGCAAGCTTTTGCCGCGAGGCCACAAAAAATTTTAGCAATTCGGATGATTTTATTTCTGGCTGTAGCATAATTTTACTGTTAGATTATGCACTGCAGTAACCACTCCCTTGCACAAACAGGGCTATTTATTTATAAGCAGATTTTTTGCCAACGAGAGTTTTTATTTTATGATTTTGACACCCTTTCTTGTTGTGCTTTCGTGGGCTTGCATTTCAGCGGTACTATTTGTTCTTACTTTTATTTTTTATCTGGCCATCACCAATCTGCGCGACACCAAAGATGCCGGCAGATTTGAAACAGTGCATTTATCAGTACGCTGGACGTGTTATGCGATTCTTTTCGCAGGCCTCATTCTTGACACTTTGCTTAACTGGATTTTTCTGAGTATTACCTATCTGGAATTTCCCAGGGAATTTTTGTCTACTGCACGAGTAGTCAGGCACAAATATCATGGCCACGGCTGGCGGCGCGCGCAGTCAATATGGTGGTGCAGAAACTGGCTTTCTCCGTTTGATTTGCGGCATTGTGAAAAATGAACGGTCTGCAGCACTATATTGTTTGCAGGCAGCTTTAAATATTGTTCTGTAGTTCCAGCATGGACAGCAGCAAGATGCAATGCAGATTGATTAACGCCCGGACTCGGTTTATCGGAAAGAAACAATATATGAAATCAAGGCACTTGCATCTGGCATTTCTGCTTCTTTGCGGGTTTTACCTGCCACCTGCCGCTGCCTCTGAACCCGTGATGGCGCTGGACGCCAGCCAGATACCTGGCGTACCTGTCTCACTAACCCACTATATTACCTACCTTGAAGATCCCAGCCAGGCATTGACGCTTGAGGATGTGCAAAAGCCGGAGCATGCGGCCAATTTCAAAATTGATCGCAAGGCTACCGAATCGCTGGGCTTTGGTTACACACGTTCCGCATACTGGCTGAGGCTGTCACTGACAAACTCGGGCAACCGCTCCGTTAGTCGCATGATTGAAGTCAGCTATGCCCGGCTTTCCAGTGTTCAATTTCACCAGCCCGACAGCAGTGGCGCTTATGAATCACTGCAAACCGGCCAGGATTACCCGATGTCGACGCGGCCATACAGAAACAGAAATTTTGTATTTCCGGTTACCTTGCCCGCAAAAGCAACCCGGGTTTACTACCTGAGAATACAATCTTCCGCGTCGCTTAATTTGCCGCTCAAATTATGGTCACCACAGGCATTTCATATTTACGAACGTGACGACTATGTAACACAGTCCATATATTACGGCATGGCCATTGCAATGGTACTGTTTAACCTGCTGCTGTTTGTCGCGCTGCGGGACAGCATGTATCTGCTGTACGTGGGCTTTGTCACCTTTATGTCGACCTCCATGTCATCGCAAAATGGCCTGGCCAAGGAATACTTCTGGCCCGATGCCGGGGAATGGTCCAGCATTGCAACTTCGGTGGGATATTCTGCTGCGTTTATCACCTTGCTGATTTTCATGCAGCGCATGATCAATACCAAAAAGATCATCCCCAGATTCAATTCCGTTATCACTGCTTTTGTGGGAATTCATATTATTTTCCTGATCGGCTTTGTCTTTTCTCTGCACAACTTCGTCAAGCCTTCCGCACTGCTTTTTCTCACGACCGCATTGCTGATTCTCGGAACCGGTTTATTCTGTGCCTTCAGGCGTCAGCGCAGCGCTTACCTTTTTCTGGCAGCTTTTCTGATGCTGGTAAACGGCATTGTCGTTCAGGTCCTGATGAATTACGGGATACTGCCGATCAACATGTTTACGCTGAATGCCTTGCAGATCGGCTCGGCATTTGAAATGCTGTTGCTGGCACTTGCGCTGGCCGACCGTTTTAATGTGATACGCCGCGAAAAGGAAAGAAGCCAGGCCGTGGCGCTTAAAGTGCAGCAACAGCTGGTTGAAACGCTTCAGTCATCCGAACGCGAACTGGCCCAGAGCAGGGATGCCGCCGAAGCTGCAAACCGTGCCAAGAGCGCTTTTCTTGCCAATATGAGCCACGAGATTCGCACACCGATGAACGGCATTATCGGCATGACCAGCATCATGCAGCGCGGCTCTGTCACGCCCAAACAGACCGAACAGCTCAACAAGATCAATACGGCCGCAGAGCATCTGCTGGGCATCATCAATGATATCCTCGATATTTCCAAGATTGAAGCCGGCAAACTATTGCTTGAGGAAGCGCCGGTTTCAATCAACAAAATACTGGGCAACGTTTCCACCATCCTGTCGGACCGCTCCAAAGCCAAAGGCATTCCAATCCTGGTTGAAAGCGCCTCCTTGCCTCCCGACCTTTATGGCGACCCGATGCGCCTGCAACAGGCTCTGCTCAACTATGCCACCAATGCGATCAAGTTCACCGAGAAAGGAGAGGTGACGTTGCGGGTCTTTCTGCAGGAGCAAACTGAAGACGCTGCACTGCTACGCTTTGAGGTGCGCGATACCGGTATCGGCATTCCGGCTGAGACCCTGCCGCAGCTTTTCAGCGCTTTTGAACAGGCCGACAATTCAACAACACGCAAGTATGGCGGCACCGGACTTGGTCTGGCTATTACCCGGCGACTCGCCAGACTGATGGGTGGCCAGGCCGGCGTGGAGAGCACACCGGGGGCTGGCAGCACATTCTGGTTTACCGCAAGTCTCATCAAGAAAAGCGGCGAATCGGCCCTGGCCAGCAACACGGAAAATGCCGATGCCGAGGCTGTTATCCGGCAGCGTTTCCATGGCCGCCACATTCTGGTGGTTGACGACGAACCCCTAAACCGCGAAGTTGCACATGAACAGCTGCAGAATGCAGGCCTGGACGTGGATACTGCGGAAGATGGTGCCGAAGCGGTTGTGATGGCGCGGCACAAAAATTATGCGGCTATTTTCATGGACATGCAGATGCCGAATATGGACGGACTTGATGCAACACGGCAGATACGCGAAATTTCAGGCTATCTGGACACGCCAATTATCGCCATTACAGGCAATGCCTTCTCCGAGGACAAAAAGCGCTGCATAGAAGCCGGCATGGACGATTTCCTGACCAAGCCCATTTATCCGGAAGTTTTGTTTTCGACGCTGTTGCGCTGGCTGGAGAAGCTGCCGAAGTGAACGGCTGTTTTTCAGCGTAATGCTTTTTAATGATGCCGCGTTGCCAGCCGGGCTTAAAATATCAGCCCGTACTTAAAATATCAGTCTGGCAGACCTTTAATCCACTGCGTGTAGATCGTCTCTGCCAGCGCATGCAAAGGCGGCAGATACTGCGGCATCAGGCTCTGAATCACCACTGCCGACTGCACGCCTTCACTGTGCACTTTTTCTGAAATTTCATCCGCTCCAATTTCGCACCATTCACGTATCATCTCTTCGGTCATTTCAACATGGCATTGCAACGCGAGATGCTTGCCCAGTGAGTAGGCCTGATTGGTGCAGTGTTTGCTGGACAGGAGATGATTGGCCCCGGCCGGCAGGCTGAATGTTTCGCCATGCCAGTGAAACACCATGGCGCTTTTTATTTCGCCAAACCAAACGCGTGCCTCGCTGTTGACGGATAGATTAACCTGTCCCCAGCCTATTTCCTTCACCGAATTTTTTCTCACGACGCCACCCAGCGCGCGTGACATCAGCTGCCCGCCCAGACAATGGCCCAGCACCGGAATGTCGCGCGCAACGGCATCGCGTATCAGCGCGAGCACCGGCTCAATCCACGGCAGGGGATCATTCACGCTCATCGGTCCGCCCATGAATACCAGACCGGAAAACGCGCCGGCATCGGGAGGAACCGCTTCGCCCGCATCAATGCGGATGAGTTGCCAGGGCAGCTTGCGGGCATCAAGAAATGACACGAGGTAGCCGGCACCTTCGCTGGCGGAATGACGAAATATAGCAATTGGTTTCATACTGGACCGTACAGAAATTAAAAAGATAAAAACGAAATCAATAACTCACTTTAAAATATAAGTACTTGATTATATTGAATATTTTATTGCAACAACATGACAGAACAAACGGCTTTTGCACCCTCCAACGCGGCAAATTTACAGACTCTTGTCGCGCTCTATCAGCGCATAGGCAGAGTGATTATGGATCGACTCGAAGTTCTCCGACTCCACCACATAGGCTTGTATGCGCTTGTCCGCATTCAGCACTGCCGCCACATCGCGCACCATATCTTCGACAAACTTGGGGTTGTCGTAGGCGCGCTCGGTGATGAATTTTTCATCGGGGCGCTTGAGCAGACCGTACAGCTCGCTGGAAGCCTGCTCTTCGGCCACGCGCACAATTTCCTCTATCCACACCGGGCTGCTGGTACGCACGGTGATGGTGACATGCGAGCGCTGGTTGTGCGCGCCGCGCTCGGAAATCTTTTTTGAACAGGGACACAGGCTGGTCACCGGGATCAGCACTTTCATGTTGAAGCGATACACACCGTCGACGATTTCGCCGATAAAGGTTACGTCGTAATCGAGCAGGCTTTGCACGCCGGACACGGGGGCTTTTTTGTTGACGAAATACGGGAAGGTCATTTCGATATAACCGGATTGCGCCTCCAGCTTGGTGACCATTTCGCGCAAGATGCTCTCGAACGATTCCACCGAAATTTCACGGCCGTGGGTGTTGAGTATCTCCACAAAACGCGACATGTGCGTGCCCTTGAAGTTGTGCGGCAGGTGCACGTACATATTGAAGTTGGCAATGGTGTGCTGCACGCCTTCGCTCTTGTCCCTGACGATAACCGGATGGCGAATGCTCTTGATGCCGACTTTGTTGATCGCCAGCTGACGGGTATCGGCAGAACCCTGTACGTCGGGAATGGGACAGGCAGCATTAGACTTCATGATTGGATCTCAATAAATTATTAAATGTCATTATAAGCAATGTCCGACAAATTTACTCGGACAATTTTTTCACGATAGACGCAGCAATACCGCCGGCATCCAGACCGCAATCGGCCAGCAACCTGGCCGGATCGCCCTGTTCGACAAAGCGGTCGGGCAAGCCCAGTTGCAGCAGCGCTGCGCGCACGCCGTGCTGTGCCAGACATTCCGCCACCGCACTGCCCGCGCCGCCCTGTATGGTATTTTCTTCCACCGTCACCAGCAGGCTGTGTTCACTCGTCATCTGTAGCACCAGTTCACTGTCCAGCGGTTTGACAAAACGCATATTGACCACCGTTGCGTCGAGCTGCTCCGCCGCAGCCATTGCCGGTGCCAGCATGGAACCAAAGGCGAGGATAGCGATTTTTTTGCCGCTGCGCCGCACTTCGCCGCGCCCTACCGGCAAGGCCTGCATGTGTTCTACCACCTTGCTGCCGGGGCCGCTGCCGCGCGGGTAGCGCACCGCGGTGGGGGTGTTCATCTGATAAGCGGTGTACAGCATCTGGCGGCATTCGTTTTCGTCGCTCGGCGCCATCACCGTCATATTGGGGATGCAGCGCAAAAAGCTCAGGTCGAAACTACCGGCATGGCTGGCGCCGTCCGCGCCCACCAGACCGCCACGGTCGATCGCCAGCAGCACCGGCAGGTTCTGGATCGCGATATCGTGAATCAGCTGGTCGTAGGCGCGCTGCAAAAAAGTGGAGTAGATCGCCACCACCGGCTTGTAACCCTCGCACGCGAGACCGGCGGCAAAGGTCAGCGCATGCTGTTCGGCTATACCCACATCGTAATAACGCTGCGGAAATTTTTCGGCGAATTCAACCATGCCCGAGCCTTCGCACATGGCCGGCGTAATGCCGATCAGCTTGTCATCCTGCGCCGCCATATCGCACAGCCAGTCGCCGAAAATCTGCGTGTAGGTCGGCTTGCTGGCGGGCTTGGCGACAATGCCATAAACCGGATCGAATTTGCTGACACCGTGGTACAGAATACTGTTGTCTTCGGCATGGGTGTAACCCTTGCCCTTGCGCGTGACCACATGCAGAAATTGCGGCCCTTCGAGATGTCGTATGTTGTCGAGCGTGGTGACCAGCACATCCAGATCGTGGCCGTCGATGGGGCCGATATAGTTGAAGCCGAATTCCTCGAACATGGTGCCGGGCGTGACCATGCCCTTGACGTGCTCTTCCGCACGGCGGGTAAATTCCAGCACCGGCGGCATGCCCTTCAGCACCTTTTCGCTGCCCTTGCGCATGGCAGAATAGAAACGGCCCGACAGCAGTTTCGCCAGATAATTATTCAGCGCGCCCACCGGGGTTGAAATCGACATGTCATTATCGTTCAGCACCACCAGCAGATTGGCATCCAGCGCGCCGGCATTATTAAGCGCCTCAAATGCCATGCCGCCTGTCATTGCACCGTCGCCGATGATGGCAACCGCGCGCTGGTCATTACCGCCAAGGCGTGCCGCCACCGCCATGCCCAGCGCGGCCGAAATCGAGGTACTGGAGTGGCCAGTGCCGAATTCATCGTAGGGGCTTTCGCTGCGTTTGGGGAAGCCGGACAGGCCGCCAGCCATGCGCAGGGTGTTCATGCGTTCACGGCGGCCGGTCAGAATTTTGTGTGCGTAGGTCTGGTGGCCCACGTCCCACACCAGCTTGTCTTGCGGTGTATTGAATACGAAATGCAGGGCAATGGTCAGCTCGACCGTACCCAGATTGGAGGACAGGTGGCCGCCTGTCCTGCTGACCGATTCGACCAGAAAGGCGCGCAACTCCTCGGCCAGTTGCGGCAATTGCTTGCGCTCCAGTTTGCGCAGCTCTTCCGGGCTGTTAATAGTTTCAAGCAATGAATAAGGCATCAATACTTTCTGATTACGATGAAGTCGGCCAGTTCGCGCAGACGCTGCGCCCTGGCGCCGAATTCGGATAAAGATTCCATTGCCTCTGCATGCAGTTCAGCCGCCATTTTTTTTGCCTGTGCAGCACCCAGCAGCGTGACATAGGTGGGCTTGTCATTGTCGGCATCCTTGCCCGCGGTCTTGCCCAGTGTGGCGGTATCCGCCTCGGCATCGAGCACATCATCCACCACCTGAAAGGCCAGCCCCACGCATTTGCCGAAATGATCCAGCTTTGCCAACTGTGCCGCGTCCAGCCCGTTGCCGCAGTGCGCACCCAGCAGAATCGCGGCGCGGATCAGCGCGCCGGTTTTATGGATATGCATGAATTCCAGTTCCGGCAGTGTCAGCTCCTTGCCCACACTGGCCAGATCAAACGCCTGCCCGCCCGCCATGCCGCGCGAGCCGGAAGCAACCGCCAGCAGCTTGACCATCTGCAACTGGCCGGCAGGGTTGTCGCTCAGTACATGCTCGGACAGCAGCTGGAACGCCAGGCTTTGCAGGCTGTCGCCCACCAGCAGCGCGGTCGCCTCGTCGTATTCCACATGGCAGGTAGGCTTGCCGCGGCGCAGCACATCGTCGTCCATGCACGGCATGTCGTCATGCACCAGCGAATAGGCGTGGATCAGCTCAACCGCAGCGGCGGCAATATCAACGCGCTGCTGTTCCGCGCCCGCCAGCTCGCCTGCTGCAAACGCCAGCAGCGGACGCACACGCTTGCCGCCGTCAAGCACGCTGTAGCGCATGGCCGCGTGCAAACGCTGCGGCGCGAGGCTGGCTTGCGGCAGCAGGGTTTTTAACACGTCTTCAAAACGGTGTTGGTGGGCGCTCGCCCAAGTTTGAAAATCCGGCATATTTATAAAGTTGTTCGTAGGTCTGGAAAGTTGTTCGTAGGTCGGGTTTCACCCAGGGGTGCAAGAACCCCTGCGGGGTAACCCGACCTACGCGTTGTCACCGTTGCTGGCAAAGGCCTTCAGGGTTCCGTCTTCCAGTATGCGCACCTGCTGCTGCGCATCGTCCAGACGGCTGCGGCACTGCTTTAGCAGCTCGGCACCGCGTTGATAGGCAGCCAGCGATTCTTCCAGCGGCAGCTTGCCAGATTCCATATCAGCCACCACCTGCTCCAGTTCTGCCAGCGCCGCCTCAAAGGTCGGCGTCTTAGGGGATTTTCCCGCCATGTCTTGCTCCGCTTGCGAAAAGGACGCATTTTAACTAAAAGCGTCACGTTGGGACAATTTTTGTTGCCTTTAGCTACACATTTCAGGGACAATTCGCCTCTTCTCTAAAATTATTGATCGTGATTTTTGTACGTTAAGCCATGTCCGAAATAGCCAAAATCGAACAATTCCTGTCAGTCTCCGCGCAGCCGCCGCTACGCTGGTATTTTGACCCCAAAGTTCTGGAGGTAGAGCAGCGCGTGCTGTTCGAAGCCGGCCCCAACTATGTGGGGCATGAGCTGATGGTACCCAATCCCGGTGATTACCACGTCATCGAGTGGCTGGATAACGCCAAAATGCTGGTGCGCAACGAGCAGCGCGTGGAACTGCTGTCCAATATCTGCCGCCATCGCCAGGCCATCATGCTGGAAGGCCGCGGTCATGCCAAACACATCGTGTGCCCGCTGCACCGCTGGACCTACGAGCTGGACGGCAAGCTGCTGGGCGCGCCGCATTTTCCGCAGAATCCCTGCCTCAATCTGCACAAGGCGCCGCTGCAGCGCTGGAACGGCCTGCTGTTTGCGAGCGGACGCGACATCCTCAAAGACCTGGCCAATGTCAGCGTGATGAAGGATCTGGATTTTTCCGGCTATATGCTGGATCGCGTCGAGGTGGAAGAATATAACTTCAACTGGAAAACCTTTATCGAGGTGTATCTGGAGGACTACCACGTCGCGCCCTTCCATCCCGGCCTCAGCCAGTTTGTAAACTGCGACGACCTGAAGTGGGATTTCGGCGACTGGTACAGCGTGCAGACGGTGGGCACCAACCATGAACTGCGCAAGGCCGGCAGCGAGGTGTACAAAGCCTGGCAGGAACAGGTGCTGAAATATTCCGGCGGCGAAGTGCCGAAATACGGCGCAATCTGGCTGACCTATTACCCCAATATCATGGTGGAGTGGTATCCCAACACGCTGGTGGTGAGCACTGTGGTGCCGCGCGGGCCGGATGCCTGCAGCAACATCGTGGAGTTTTATTATCCGGAAGATATCGTGCTGTTCGAACGCGAGTATGTGGAAGCCGAGAAAAAAGCCTATAACGAAACCGCGGTGGAAGACGACATCATCTGCAGAAAAATGCACGAAGGCCGCCGCGCGCTGTACAAGCAAGGTATAGAGGATGGCGGCCCCTACCAGTCACCCACCGAAGACGGCATGCTGCATTTCCACGAGTTCCTGCGCCGCCAACTTGGGCGGCATCTGTAACGAACTTCAAAACCATTTGTCCACAGATTCACACAGATAAAATCAAAAACACACAGGATATGCCCTTCGACACAGTCATCATGAATGGACATATTCACCGCTTTCATAATGACTATTGTTTTTCTAATCTGTGTGAATCTGTGAAATCTGTGGATAATATTTTTTTCAGGCGCTAGCAAAATATGGGCGCACTTTGGATGCTCGTCGCCGGATTCCTGTTCGGTTGCATGGGCGTATTTGTCAAACTCGGCGCGGAATATTTCAGCAATATCGAGCTGGTGTTCTACCGCTCGTTTATCGGCCTCATCATCATGTATGCGATTGTGCGCCAGCGCGGCGGCAGCATCGCCACGCCGCACTGGCTAGGCCATCTGTGGCGGGGCCTGTCCGGCTCCATCGCGCTGCTGCTGTTTTTCTACTGCATCACGGTGCTGCCGCTGGCGACTGCGGTGACGCTGAATTACACCTCGCCGCTGTTCCTCACCGTGCTGCTGATGCTGGTTTTAAAAGAGCGCTTTCATGCTCCGCTGGTCATTGCAATTATGACCGGATTTGCCGGCATGCTCCTGCTGCTGCACCCCACGCTGGAGCGCGACCAGCTTGTCCCCGGCCTGCTCGGCCTGATCTCCGGATTTTTTGCCGGCATTGCGATGCTGAATGTGCGCGAACTCGGGCGCAGTGGCGAGCCGGAATGGCGCACTGTTTTTTATTTCAGCCTGATCGCCACCCTGATCAGCGGCGCTATGATGCTGTTCGACACCATCCACGAAGTCACGCCGCACAATGCACTTCTGCTGCTGGGGATGGGCAGTTGTGCGACGCTGGCACAACTCGCCCTCACCCGCGCCTATAGCACCGGCAGGACACTGGTTGCCAGCAGCCTGTCATACAGCGCGGTGGTGTTTGCAACTTTGTTCGGGATCGTATTGTGGGGAGAAGTTTTATCGCTGGACAGCTGGGTCGGCATGGCGCTAATCATAGCCAGCGGGATAGCAAGCCTGAAACTATCACCCCGGCATTAAGATAACTTATTAAATAAAAACAAGTACTTGCAAAACTACCTCAATCTCCGCCTGCCCCTGCGGATATGCAAGGCCAGCAGCAAGGGCACGCTCAAACCCACCCCCCAGTGCAGTAGCGGCAGCCAGTTTTCATTGCTGTCGCTGGCGAAGTAATACAGCGCATAGCCAGAAAGTGCCAGCCACAGAAACAACGCTTTCAACAGCAGCCCGCTGTTGCGGTTTTTGTTCAATTGCCACGCCCGCCGCGCATGCACCGGAAGGACCGTGCCCAGCGCGACCAGCACCGCAAACACCATCAGCCCGTGCAGGCGCAGCCACCAGATTTCTGCCGGGTGCGGCGTAATGCCGAACTCGCTGTCCACCGGCATAAAATAATGAAACGCCAGCCACAGCGCACCGCTTAACCACAGCAGCGAAAACACGCTGTAGAGAAATTTCCTGTGCGAGGCGGCAAAGCGTATCGGCATGGGGGTATGTCTGTTCATTTTTTTCAGCGCTACATGGCTTGCTGTGAATCAAAAATATGGCATGCGCCGCTCTGCGCGTCATGCTCCACAATCAGCGCGCGCGCCTTGTAGCTTTTCAGCACCGCCGTTGCACCGCGCGGATTGGCATACACCACCTTGGTCAGCGCATCGGCCGTCATGCAGTCTTTCGCCAGCACGGTGACGCTGTATCCGCTTGCGCAGGCAAGCTTGCTGTGCGGATGAATAATGGGTATCACCATCTGTCCCTGGTGCAGGCGCTCGCTGTAGTAACCCGCAGAAGTGGCCGCAGCACCGTGCGTCAGCTCCAGCAAAGGGATGGTGTGCGTGTGCGCATGCGGCGCACGCACACTGACAGCTTGCGCTGCATCGCCAAACACGCGCAGATCACCGCCCGCATTGACTCTGCCCGCAACCATGCCCGCATCGGCCAGCGCCCTGATCGCCAGATCGACCGCATAGCCTTTTGCAATTCCTGAAAGATCAATATTTAAATTGCAGGCGAGGCGCACGCGATTATCCGGCAGCAACACAATATCGCGCCAGTTGCCACGACAGGGACCCTTCGGGAAATCTGCGTGTTTCGGCAAAAATCCCAGGCGCGCGAGTTGCGGCGCGATGCTGATATCGAAAACGCCGTTGCTGGCCTCCGCCAGCAGCCGCGCGGCGCGCAACACCCTGTAGGTGTGCGCATCCACCTGTACTTCGGCATCAAACGCGTCGCGGTTGATGCGCGACACGTCAGAATCTGCAGCTTGATAGCTCATCAGGCCATGTACGATTTCAATCTCGGCAAAAGCCCGGGCTACAGCCTTCCGGATCTGGACCGCGTCAGTACCACTGGCTGAAATCTCCACCATCGTGCCCAGCATCGGGCGCGCACGCACCAGCTCGCGTGCAGAGGCTGATTGCATTTCAGGTATCTCCAGCATTGCGTTCATTTCATTACCTCCCGGTAAGTTGCCACAATGCGCTTGACACCATTGGTGATGTTATTGCACGACAGCGTTGCGCCGCTGATATTTTTAATATCCTCATCCAGCCTGAAGGCATCACCCTCCCTTTTACCGACAAATTGCGCGCGCCACTTTTCATTTTTGATCTGGCTGCCATGAGTCTCGCGATAGTCCAGAATATCGATGCCTTTTACTGTGCCATCCGGCAGCAATGCCACGGCATAGGTAATAAATTCATGCTTGCCGATCACCTCGTCCAGTACAAACCAGCCCAGTTCTTTTCCACCTCCCCCGGCACGCCATACCTGTTGCATCGTGTTGCGCACGCGCACGCCGCTGCTTTTCTCTATCCGCTGCTTCATCTCCTGCGTTATCAGCACATCTGCCCGCACAAACTGCGCCGCCCAGGGAAACAGGGCTTGCTGCGCCTGTTCCAGCGTCAGGTATTGCACGGCACAAGCTGGCGCAGGAAGTGCGGCGGGAATGATCAGCGCCGGAATCATCAGCCAGTTATGGTTACTCATCACTTTCTCCTTAAATTTAAAAACAGCGTTCGATCCACAGATTTCACAGATTTTCATGCGGCAATCAATGTTGTCAGCGTCACCCCAAAGGTGTTGATGCTAAACAAGACCATTCTTTGTTATATCTGTGGAAATCTGTGGACAACAGCTTTTTCCAGCTTAAAAACTCAAGCTGCCGGTTTTCCGGGCCATGCTGCAAAGCTGCGCATGGCCCGGCATGTTTAAAATTCAAAGCCCACTTTCACGCGAATTTCCTGTTTGGTTTTCTCAATCAGGTGCAAATTGCCATCGGCCTGGTTATCGTACATTTCACCACCGCCGCTGATTTGCGGCAGATAGCTCACCGACAGCCACCAGTCTTTGCTGCCATAGTGCAGCGTCGGGCCGGCCTGCACCGAACGTCGTTCCTGGCCCACCTCGGTTTCAAACTCTGTTTCATAGACGATCTCCCCGCCCGCAAACCAGTTGGGCGCAAAGCGGTAGGACAACCCCGTCCCCGCCCTGAAGCCGATTTCCATTTCCGGATCGGTGGACCATTCAAAATCGGCGGGCAAATCGGCAAGAGCCCCGCGCTTTGCCATGGTCGATTCCATGCCCACATTGCCCGCCCAGGTCAGCTCGCCATCCAGAAAATATTTCTGCATGAGCAACTCAAGCTCGAAAGTGAGTTTTTTCTTGTCCTGTCCGGAATGCGGATCGAGCCAGGAGTAGGAGGTGGCAAAATAGCTGGACAGGCCGAAGTCATCCTTGGCCGGGCTGAGGAAATTGTATTTGATCGAGGCTTCCACGCCTGAAGCGCGCAGACCATAAGCTTCATCTTTTGGGAGGTATCCATTGATCTTCAAACCTTCGGTGCGGATAGACTGTCCCAGCAAATACACAGCCCCGGTGGCGCGGTCGGTGATGCCGTATTCCAGCTCGGTTTTCGTATCCACCGCCTCGTAAGTACCCTGGCCTTTGTCGTAGCGTTTTGTTACATGCTGGATTACTTCCAGCGCATCTTTCGGCAGGGTTTCGGCACCTTTTAAAATACCGAACAGGCTTTCGCCCCGTGCAACAGGAGACAACAGGGTGGCACACACAAACGTGTACAAAATTACATTTTTCATCATAAAACTCCAGACAAGTCAGTTAATTAAATTTGGCTGGCTTGCCCGAAGGGGCTGGCTGGCTAACGGTTGATGCCCATCAGGGGGCATCTGCTTTTCCCTGCACTACAAAATCATATTGTTATAAATACAAAGGAATCCTATTTGGTTAATATCAGTTTGCCGGCGCGCGTTTTGCGCAAGATGTAACACTCACCCTGATGGCGAATCATCAATGCCTCACGACTGCCCAGCAAATCGGTGCTGTCAACCTGCCCAAGTGTGCCTGCCTCACCAACTGACGGTGTCCTTTCCGGCATTGGCTTAGTTTGCAGGGCAATATCTTTACTCACAGTAGTCACCTTGTTATTTAAATACGAATGATAATGATTCTCATTTGATCATACATTTTTTCATTCGTCAACCTCAAGTTTCGTCCCGCCTGTTGCCCCCTTCTGCATAGCTGCGCATTGATGAATTCAAAGTAGAACGGGTATTTTTACCGGTGGTTTCGCGACACTCCCAATCTTCCGGATGTGGTAAGCTTCGTCAGATTTCACGATTTCATCAAGGTAAACAATGGGTACCGGCAGTCATCCTGGCCGGCGCAAAATACCCAGGCCTTAACAGACCACAAACTATGAAAGCAACGCCTATACATTTAAACCTGCGCGGGAAACTTCTCCTTGTTGTCACCATTGGCCTGTTAATCGCATTCGGTATTTTTGGCGCATTCCGCATTTATCAGACCAAGCAAAGCCTCACGGAAGAAATCAACCGCTCCGGCCAGGAACGCGTAACCCTGATTGCAGAATCGCTCGCCAATATGATAGTGGCTTATGACTACAGCAATCTTGAGTCTGTCGCCGAGCGCATTGCAAAACTGCAGGATGTGCAGCAAATCAACATCAGGAATCGTGCCGGCAAAATCATGGCCAGCCGCAACAGCAACCAACCCGATACCAATGGCAAAGTGCAGGCATTTAGCGCGCCGGTAACTTTTGCCGGCGAAAATATTGGCAACGTTGAACTAGTACTGTCACTTGAGCGCATTGACCTATCAATCCGCGAAACCTACAGGAACGTGATGATTGCAATTTCGCTGTTTGGTGCATTTCTCGGCGTATTGATCTATGCAACTGTCTCGGTATTTATTGTCAAGCCGCTGTTGCGCCTGAGTGAGGCAGCCGAACAACTCGCACTGGGAAATTTCTCAACGGTACTCCCCCCCGCTCCAAAAGACGAACTGGGCAATCTGGTGCGCGCATTTGCCACGATGCGGGAAAATCGCAAGAGCGTTGAAAGTGAACTGAACAATCTTAATGCCAGCCTTGAAAATATTGTCATGGCGCGCATCGCGGAGTTGCGCGACAGCGAGGCATATATCCATGCCGTGCTGGACAACATCAACGAAGGCATCATCGTGATTGAAGACAACGGCCTGATCGTCTCTTTTAATCCTGCCGCAGAGAAAATTTTCGGCTATACCGGCAATGAAATCGTCAACCAGAACTTCAGCCAGCTGATATCCGCAGACGAACTCGATTTATCCGGGAAATATAAAAAATACAGCGAAGAAAAAGGAGCTTCCTCCCTTTTTGGCGTAAACAGGGAAGTCATCGGCATGCGCAAGAATTACTCCGCGTTTCCGCTGGAACTCAAAACAAACCAGATCCGCATCCAGAACAGACTGCTGTTTATCACCTCGGCAAGGGATATCAGCGAGCGCAAGGAAGCCGAGCAGCGTATCAGCTACATGGCAAGCCACGACACCCTTACCAAGCTTCCCAACAGGGCGTTGCTGCAGGATCGCATAGAACAGTCGCTGGTACGCAACCGCCGACGCAAGCTACAGGCAGCGGTTTTGTTTATTGACCTGGATAAATTCAAGATTATCAACGATACCCTTGGGCACGACATCGGCGACAGCTTGCTGCAGGAAGCAGCCACAAGACTGGTTGAAGACGTGCGCAGCGAAGATACCGTTGCTCGCCAGGGTGGCGATGAATTCATCATTCTGCTGTCGACAATCAGCTCACCCGAGGATGCGGGTTTAATCGCACAGAAAATACTTGATTCGCTAAGCCGGCCTTTTTATATCAAGGGTAAAGAACTGCATATCGGCGCAAGCGTTGGCATTGCCGTTTTTCCGGATGACGGTGAAAATATGGGAGCCCTGCTTAAAAACAGCGATATCGCGATGTATCACGCCAAGGAAGCAGGCAGGGGAAACTATCAGTTTTTCTCGGAGAAGATGAATGAACAGGCAGCCGAAAAGCAGGCTTTAAGCGCCGATCTGCGCCATGCCATTGAGCGCAATGAGCTATTTCTGGTTTTCCAGCCCGTGGTCGGCATGGCAAGTGGCGAGCTGGAAGGAATGGAAGTATTGTTACGCTGGCAGCACCCCGAGCTTGGCCTGATTTCCCCGGACAAATTTATTCCGCTGGCAGAGGAAAGCGGACTGATAATGACAATAGGAGAATGGGTACTAAGATCAACCTGCAAGCAGTTTCTGCAATGGCAAAATCAGGGATATGCAGTACCCCGGCTCGCGGTCAACCTGTCTGCCCAGCAATTCCGCCAGAAATTGCTGGCGGAAACCATTGCATCGATCCTGAACGAAGCCGGCGTTGCCGCACATAATCTTGGAATAGAAATAACCGAGAGCATGCTGGTACAGAATATTGATGAAGTGGTTGAAACACTGCTTAAATTAAGCAACATGGGCCTGGAAATTTCAATCGACGACTTTGGCACGGGTTACTCCAGCCTGAGCTACCTGAAACGCTTCCATATCGACAAACTCAAGATCGACAAATCCTTTGTGGATGGTATTGCCACCCATCGTGACGATGCCGCGATCGTCAAGGCCATTATTGCGATGGCCAACGGATTGAACATGAAGGTTGTTACCGAAGGTGTGGAAACGCAGGCACAGCTCGACTTCCTGCGCCAGGAAGGCTGTACACAGTATCAGGGATACCTGTTCAGCAGGCCGCTGCCCGCCATCGAAATCGTCGCCTGGTTAAAGCTCGCGATTTAGTCTTTCAGACAGGAGTACCGCCAGCAAACTTGTCAATAGCTTCATAATATTGGGCGGTGTGGTAAGCTTGAACAAGTATTAATTGACAGAAAGACAACATGATTACCATCGAACAAACCAGCACCCTGCTCAACGTCGCCGTGATGGGTGAATTCACCCTTGCCGACTTCAAGCAATTTGAAGAGCATGCACTGCAAAAACTGAACACTCCCGCCCCGGTTAACCTGTTGTTTGATCTGCGCGCCATGATCAATTACTCGGTTGATGTGGCATGGGAAGAGATTGTCTTCTTTGGCCGCGAACATCCCCACGACTTTGCCAAAATCGCGGTTGTAACCGATGACCAGTGGATTACCTGGCAAGCCTGGTTATCGCGCCTGTTCGTGGATGCCGATATTCGCGCATTTTCAGACTACAAGGAAGCAAAATTCTGGGTTGCCGCGTGAACTAATCGGACAATTAGGGTTCGAAGTATCAAGTTGTTAATATAATGATAATAAAAAGTTTTTTTGGAGAGTTACATGCTTGAAGGTTTTATTGATCTGCCATGGTGGGGATATGTGCTGGCAACACTCGCTTTAACCCATATCACCATTGCTTCCGTTACCATTTTTTTACACCGTCACCAGGCACACCGCGCGCTCGATCTGCATCCTGCTGCCAGCCATTTTTTCCGTTTCTGGCTATGGCTGAGCACAGGCATCGTTACCAAGGAGTGGGCGGCCATACACCGCAAACATCACGCCAAATGTGAAACGGTGGAAGATCCTCACAGCCCGGTTATTTTAGGCATCAAAAAAGTTTTGACCCAGGGATATGAGCTTTATCGCGAGGAAGCCAAAAACCGTGAAACACTGGACAAATACGGCCATGGCACTCCTGATGACTGGCTGGAAAGAAATATATACAGCAAGCACAGCAAACTCGGCATCGCTACCATGCTGGTTGTTGACCTGTTGCTGTTTGGCCCGATAGGCCTGACTATCTGGGCGATTCAGATGGCCTGGATACCCGTCAATGCAGCCGGCATTATCAACGGCGCAGGACACTACTGGGGCTATCGCAATTACGCCTGTGCCGACGCATCCACCAACCTTTTACCTTGGGGCATTTTTATCGGCGGTGAAGAACTGCACAACAATCACCACGCCTACGCTTCTTCCGCCAAGCTTTCCAGCAAGTGGTATGAGATTGATATCGGCTGGCTTTATATTCGTATCCTTGCCAGCTTTAAACTGGCCCAGGTGAAAAAAATCGCACCCCAGGTTCGGCTCGATTTCAGCAAAACCGCGTGCGACCTCGATACGCTGCAATCCGTTATCACCAACCGCTACGAAGTCATGACGAAATATGCTGCGTCAGTGAAAAAGACCTACAAGGCAGAAATTATCAGGCTCAAACTGCAGGCCTCGGACAAACTGGATGTGACGCGCATCAAGCACTGGCTACATCTGGATGAAAATGAACTGACAGAACAGCAAAAAGCCAAAGTGGGCGTCGTTATCCTTGCCAGCCCGACGCTGCATACCGCCTACACCCTGCGCCAGGAACTCGCTGCCATCTGGGCACGCTCAACGGCCAGCAAGGAACAACTGGTCAAGCAACTCGAAGACTGGTGTCACCGTGCCGAAAACAGCGGTATTGCGGCACTGCAGGAATTTTCACAACGCCTGCGCTGCTACGCCTAGCAGCCTGTCGGACTAAAAGAAATTCGGCTGCAAATTTAGCTGCAATTCTTCAAGCCCGACAGCTGCCAGGACATCCCTCCCCCTGAAAAAACAAACGCCCTGCTAGTCAGGGCGTTTGTTTTTTCATCCATACAACGATTTTAAAACTTCACGTTCACACCCGCGTAAATCCCCCACTGCGGATAATTGGGCAAGGCCGGGTTGCTCATGGTTGTGCCCTGTCCGGTATATGCGCCGCCGGTTGGCAGATAGTAGAACTTGTTGAACAGATTTTCGACGCCAAAATCAAGGCGAACCTGCTTCCAGGCATAGCTGCCGCGCAAATGGACAAGACTGTAACCCGGCGTTTTGATTTCGTTGCGCATGTCGGACACATTTTCCTTGGCCTGCACCGCCACCAGTTCAACGCTGTTATCCCAGCCGCCCATTTTCTGGGTCAGCGCGATTTTGGTATTGAGCGGCATAATGTTGTACAGCTCATCGCCGGTTTCGTCGTTCCTGCCGCGACTGTAATTCAGCAGACCCTTCATTTCCCAGTCACCAAAGCTGCCTTGCGTCAGCGGCATCTGGCCGGAGAGATCGACGCCATACAAGGTTGCCGACTGGTTTACAAATTTGAGCACGCTGAAACTGTTGCTGGCCAGCGTTGTGGAGGGCAGGTTGGTGGTCGCATTCCACTGCACCGCATCGATGTAATCCGTCACCCTGGTGTAATAGGGCGTGACCTTGAAACCCCGGCTACCTTCGGCATCATGCCAGTCGAAAGTTGCGGACAGGGTATTGGCCTGCTCCGGCTTGAGATCAACGTTGCCCACATAACCGTTGCCGTCACCGACAAAGTTATTCATCAATGCGGCCATCTGCCATGTTGACCAGGTATAGCGCTCGTACACATTGGGTGAGCGCGTCTTGTGTGCAAAGCCGAACTCAATGTCACTGCTGTGACTGGCGGTGTAGCGCGCCAGTGCAGTCATATCCCAATTGTGGTCCATCTTGCTGCGCTCGCTGGCATTGAAGGCGTTGGCATCGCGCGCCTGGTTGCCGCTGCCTGCCGGGTTATAGCCCACCACATCACCGGCGGCCATGTTCACCCGTTCGTAGCGCACGCCAAGCAGGGTCATCCACTGCTGACTCTTGCGCGCTTCCCATTCGCCAAATAACGCAGCACGGTCGCGTTTGCCCTCGTTGATATTCCAGAAGGTACCCGGCCACATGCCGGCACCCGATGGCGGCCACCAGTCGTTGAGCCGGTATTGCTGCAGTTCGCTGCCGACACGCAGCAGGTCCTGCTGACCGAGGGCGATATCCGCCTTCACGCTGGCGCCCGTAGTCTTGCCCTCGGTGTACATCGGCATGCCGGCCGCACAGCTGGCGCTGATCGGACTGCACGGCGTGCCGCTCAGCGCAGTGTTGCCGCCGGAAGCCGTGCCGTACCAGTAGCGCTTGTCGGGACCAAAATCCATGAAATGTTCCACATTCTCATGATAAACGCGCGCTTCAAGGTTGCCCCAGTCCATCTGCCCCAGATAGCGCAAGTTCAGGCTTTTCTGCTGGTTATCCAGCATGTCCATGCGCTGGTTGGGGTATAGCTGGGAAGGCATATCCTGATAGCCAAGTTTGGCTTCGAAAATATCATTATTGTTTTTGAAGGCAAGCCCCAAAGTATGGTTGCGCGTTTCATAAGCCGTCGAACCCACCTCATCTCGCGGCAGTGTATGCCCTACGACACCGGTGAAGTCATAATCCTTGAAGTCTCCGCCAGCCGTGTAATTTCCGGCCTTGCTGGTTGCCCCGCTGTAAGTGATGCTGAATGACTCCGTGGCATGGGTCGCGCTGACATTGGCACCGACAGCCTTGTTGTTGCTGCGATAAAAAGCACCCACCTCGCCCTTGCTGATGCTTTCCTGTCCCTGTGCTGCAAACTCGGGAGTGCGCGTCTCGGCAATAATCGTTCCGCCTATACTGTCGCCGCCCACGCTGACGGGCGTGATGCCGGCATATACTTTAAGCACGCCAACACTGGAAGGATCCACATAGGAAAGCGCCGGATTCATGTGGTTGGGACACGAGGCGATCAAATCCATACCATCCAGCCTGATGCGGATACGGTCATCCGCCAGACCATGAATCGCGGGCAGACTGGACACGCCGCCCGCGCCGTACAGGCTGACGCCAGGAATATCCGCCAGCAGGCTGGCCGCATCGCTGGTGGAGGCGCGCCTGCTCGCCAGCGACTGCTCATCCACGCGTTCACCGTCAAAGCCGGGCTTCGAAGCGCTGACAACGACTTCATCCAGCGCGGGGAGCACGGCTTCTTCCGCTGCATGCGCAGCCGCCGAAAAAACCACAGCCAGCAAAAGCACAAGATTGCGCCTGAACATCAAATTTGAATCTGTTAACTTCATTTACAACTCCTTGGTATAAATCAGATACGGAATCCTGACAGCGACAGGTATTGAACACCTGGAATGTGCATACCTAAAAAATCAGGCTTGCCCGAAAATAATTTGCCTGCGCATTTACATAGAATTTCCGGGGGACAAACTGGCGTGAGCGACACCCGTTTTTAGCGGAGCGCACTGTATAAAAAATCCCTGCACCTGAAAATGTGGCAAATTGCCGCACCCTGTATTTTGCCCAAGCCGGTAAAATGGCAAACATATGAACCCTTCCCTGCTTTCCGCCCAAACCGGCCACACCCAGTTGCGCCGTCTGTTCTGGCTGCGCAATATTGCCATTGCAGCGCAACTCGTCACGCTATCGCTGGCATACCAGTTTCTCAGCCGCGATTTGCCCTGGTTGCCGATGCTGAGTGCCGTGGCATTTCTGGTATTGCTCAATCTCGTCAGCTGGTGGCGGCTGTCACTGGACTATCCGGTGAGCAATATTGAGCTGTTCACACAACTGGTCGCCGATGTGGGCGTTTTGAGCATTCTGCTGTTCCATGCCGGCGGCTCCACCAATCCCTTTGTTTCGCTGTATCTGCTGCCGCTGGTCATTGCCGCAGCCACCCTGCCGCGTCTGCATACCTGGGGCATGGCGGCACTGACACTGAGCTGTTACAGCCTGCTGATGATCTGGTACGTGCCGCTCCCCGCAATGGATGATCACAGCATGCACAATGCCGGCAGCGATGCCTTCAACACGCATATTCTGGGTATGTGGCTGGGCTTCGTGATCAGCGTGATTGTGGTGGCGTATTTTGTAGTGGAGATGGCGCGCACCGTGCGCGCACGCGACGCCCAGTTAACGCGTGTGCGCGAAGAAACCCTGCGCAACGAACGTATCGTCGCCCTTGGCATGCAGGCTGCCGGTGCCGCCCATGAACTGGGAACACCGCTGTCAACGCTGGCCGTTGTCATAGGCGAACTGCGCCATGACACGGACGCCCTGCCGGAATGGCGCGACAGCCTCGGTTTGCTGGACGGACAAGTTCGCGTCTGCCGCAACATTCTCGACAAACTGCTAGCCAATGCGCAGGACAATGCCGGCGAGAGCTTGCAGGCACTGGATCAGTTTCTTGCCGAAACACTGAATGAGTGGCAACTGTTGCGCCCCACAGCCCACTATTCCTATCACAGCTCCGGTACGCAACCCCCACCGCAAATGCACATAGACCCGGCCCTGCGCGCCGCCCTGATGAACCTGCTCAACAATGCAGCCGATGCCTCACCACAAACAATGGAAATAATCGCGCACTGGGACAACACGCGCCTTATCCTGGAAATTCGCGACCACGGCCCGGGGCTTGCCGCCTCTGCCGCAGCCAGTATCGGCACCGCTTTCTTTACCACCAAGGAAGGCGGTCGCGGACTCGGATTCTTTCTTGCCAACGCGACACTTGAAAAAATGGGCGGCACCGTGCGCCTGTTCAACCGCGACGGAGGCGGTGCCACCACCGAGGTGACGCTGCCCCTGCAAGGTCATTCATGAAGACGGGAAAAACATGAACGCTGCTCAACATGAACAGGCCAGCCTGCTGCTGGTGGATGATGACATCACCTTTTGCCAGGTACTGTGCCGCGCACTGGAGAAGCGCGGCTATGCGGTTACGGTTGCGCACAGCGTGGAACAGGCCCTGCCGCTGGCAAGCGCCAACCCGCCCGAGTATGCGGTGGTCGATTTGAAAATGAGTGGCGCGTCCGGACTGGTGCTGATCCAGTCATTACACGAACTCGATGCGGAAACCCGCATTGTGGTGCTGACCGGTTATGCCAGCATCGCCACCGCGGTGGAAGCAATCAAACTGGGCGCGACGCAGTATCTCTCCAAGCCGGCCAATGCCGACGAAATCGTCGCCGCCTTCGGCCATCATGCCAATGCCGTGCAGCCGCTCAGCACCCTGCCATCAACGGTCAACCGCCTCGAATGGGAACATATCCAGCGCATATTGCAGGAGCATCAGGGCAATATCTCCGCCACTGCGCGCGCCCTCAATATGCACCGGCGCACCCTGCAGCGAAAGCTGGGCAAATTCCCCTCTTCCTGACGTTGCCTTAAACGGCATATTTGATTACTTCAGCCATATGACCATACCTTCGGGGAAAATTGCTTATTGAGCAATTCTCATATAAAACAAAATATTGCCAAGCGAACCCAAACCCTGATTGCTCACGGCACTTGCAATAGCTGCACAAAAATCTGCACACAGTCCCGCCCCTTCTGTAGCACGGCATTTGCATGCTACGCGCCGCTCCACGGCCATTTCTGGGTTAAAATACCCACCAGAAAAAATCACCAGAGCTCTATAGGAATATAAATGGATAACAGCAACACGCCTGTCAATTTGCGCGAAGCCATCAAAAACCTTGATTCGCTACCAGCATTGCCTTTTATTGCGCAAAAACTGCTTGCGCTGGACGCAACTACCGACGAGGGCCAAAAACAACTCTTGTCACTGATCGAACAGGATCCGCAAATTCTGGCAAAAATTATCGGTCTCGCCAATGCCCCCGTAATCGGCTCCACTCGCAAGATCAGCTCGGTAGCCGAGGCGGCGCTGGTACTTGGCATCAACAAAGTAAAATCCGTTGCAACAGGTATCGCCATCATGTCAATACAGAACTCGGTATCGACTGGCAACCTTAACCTGCAAGACTTGTGGATGCATAATCTGGGTATCGCTTTTGCAATGCTGGCCATAGGCCGGGCCATGCCCAGGCAAATCCGCCCGCAGGATGACTACATTTTCCTTGCCGGCATGCTGCATGATATCGGTTATATCGCACTCGCCCACCTGGACCCGCAACGCAGCAATGAACTGCACACTTACCTGGCCGCGGCACCCAACAGGCCGGTACTTGAAATCGAACGATCTTTGCTGGATATCTGCCATGATGAACTGGGGGCAGTACTGGCACGCCAATGGGGCTTGCCGGAAGAAATCATCTCGGTCATTCGCCACCACCACAAGCCCGATGCTGCCGATGCCCCCAGGAACCAGCCCTTGATACGCATGGTTTATATTGCGGAAAAAATGCTGCCTTCTTTCGGCATGGGCGAGCATGTAGAGGCCGGCATCCATGACTCGGACTGGGAGGCATTAAGCATCGCGCCCGCCAACGCTGAAGAAATATTGATCCAGGCTGCCGAACAGGCGGATCAGGCATCGCAGTTTGCAGCCAACCTGAGTTGAATGACGCCCGACAGGCAATTGCCTGGGCACACTCCTGCTGGTGCCGGCCGATTGCATCGTTAAGCATCCCGGACAGAACTGAACAAAAAATTTTCACCAATTTATGACGGATATTAAATGAAGTTCACATTAACAATACTGATCGCCCTTGCATTCCCCGCCCTTGCCGGTGCCAATCCGGTTGCTGCAGCAAAAAGCCCCGCGCTTTCTGAAAGCACACAAGGCCAGTCACCCAAACTTTCAGCCCGGGCCTATTTGCTTTATGACTACACCAGCAAACAGATATTGCTTGAACACAACAGCCATGAGCGCATCGAGCCCGCCTCGCTGACCAAACTGATGACGGCGTACGTTACTTTTGCAGCACTCAAACAAAACAAATTTACACTGAGCCAGACTGTGGTTCCCTCAACTTACGCCATACGCTCACAACGTTCGGAATCGCGCATCTATCTTGACCGCAACAAACCGGTCACCATTGCAGAATTGCTGCGCGGCCTGATCGTTGTTTCCGCCAATGATGCCGCGCGTGCACTGGCGGAAACAGTGGCAGACAATGAGAGCAGCTTTACCGAGCTCATGAACCGGGAAGCACAGCGACTGGGTATGAGCGACACCCATTTCGTCAATGCCACGGGCTTGCCGGATCCGCTGCATTACAGCAGCGCCCATGATCTGGCGCTGCTGTCCGCCGCTATTCTGAATGACTTCCCGGAACATTACCCCCTGTACTCGCTGCGCGATTACGAATACAACCAGATCAAACATTACAATCGCAATCGCCTGCTATGGCTGGACCAGCATGTCGACGGCATGAAAACAGGCCATACTGACAGCTCCGGATACAGCCTTGTTGCAACAGCGAAACGCAACGACCACCGCATGATTTCAGTGGTACTCGGCACCTCCTCCGAACATCTGCGCAGCACGGAAAGCCAGCGCTTGCTAAATCACGGCTTCCAGGATTTTGATATTTTTCACCTGTATAAAAAGAATCAGGCGGTCAGCAATATACGCCTGTGGAAAGGCACCGAAAATACCGTCAGGGTTGGCATACGCGACGGGCTGACCGTCACCCTTCCCAAAGGCCAGCGCTCCTTGCTCAAGGCCACAATCGAAACCCGCCAACCCCTGCTGGCCCCGGTCAGCGACGGCCAGCAGATAGGCATATTGCGGCTGACTTTCGATGACAAGCCGTTTAGCGAATTCCCGCTGGTTGCACTGGAACCTGTACCACTGGTCAATATTTTTTCGCGTGGAATAGACAGCATCCGCATGATCTTCAGCAAGTAAATTGAGATGACGGTTTATCTGAATGGCAACTTCAAGCCCATAGAGGAAGCATACATTCCGGTGCTTGATCGCGGCTTTATTTTCGGCGATGGCGTGTATGAAGTCATACCTGTGTATTCCAGGCGAGCATTTCGTCTGGCCGAACATTTAAAGCGCCTGCAAGCCAGCCTCGATGGCATACGCCTGCCCAACCCGCACAGCGAAACCGAATGGACCAGTCTCGTCAATGAGCTGATCGCAAAAAATGAAGGCGAAGACCAGTACCTCTATCTGCACATTACCCGCGGCGTGGCCAGACGCGACCATGCCTTTCCGCAGCCGCCAGTTCAGCCCACCGTCTTCATGATGAGCTCACCGCTGCTGCATCCCGCTGCAGAGTTGCTTGCCTCCGGCGTCAGCGCGGTCACCGCGGTTGACAACCGCTGGCTGCGTTGCGATATCAAAGCAATTTCACTATTGCCCAACGTATTGCTGCGCCAGCAGGCAGTCGATGCCGGCTGTGCCGAGACCATCCTGATCCGGGACGACAAATTCATGACCGAAGGTGCAGCGAGTAATATTTTCGTGGTCAAAAATGGCACCCTGCTGGCTCCACCGAAGGACAACCTGATGCTTCCCGGCATCACCTATGACGTGGTGCTGGAAATAGCTGCGGCCAATCACATACCAGTTGAGGGGCGCAAAATTGGCAAAGATGAATTATTCACCGCTGACGAACTGCTGCTCACCTCATCAACCCGCGAGATCATGCCCATCACCACGCTTGATGCAAAAGCCGTGGGCAACGGCAAACCCGGCCCCGTGTTTGCGCGGCTCTACACCCTCTACCAGAATTTCAAACGCGACGTGATGCGCCAGCCATGAACACGCCACCCATTCCAAACCCGCCAGACGCGATGGCAAGCCTGATCGAGTATCCCTGCGCCTTTCCTATCAAGGTATTCGGCCAGACCCAACAGGGCTTCCTGCAGGCCGTGACTGAAGTTGTTCTGCAGCACGATCCTTCATTCACCGCTGCCAGCATTACCCTGCGCAACAGCAAAACCGCAAAATACGTCAGCCTCACCTGCACCGTGACCGCCACCTCGCGCGAACAGCTGGATGCGATCTACCAGTCCCTGTGCGACCACCCGCTGGTGGTGATGGTGTTATGAAAGCCAACAATACAGCACTGAGAAAAGAAGAATCAGTCCTCAGTCCTGCGCCCTTATCCCCAAGTCCTGAAGTCAGATTTTTGGGCATGGTCGATTACGAATCCACGTGGCAGGCGATGCAGCAATTCACCGCACAGCGCACCCCCGACACGCGCGATGAAATCTGGCTGCTGCAGCACCCGCCCACTTACACCCAGGGACAAGCCGGTCTGCCCGAGCACCTGCTCAATGCGCATGGCATTCCAGTGGTCAAAATTGATCGCGGCGGCCAGATTACCTATCACGGCCCCGGCCAGATCGTCGCCTACCTGCTGCTTGATTTGCGCCGCTGGAAAATCAATGTGCGGCAGCTGGTGCGCCTGATGGAACTGGCCGTGATCAATATTCTGGCCGGGTACAACATCAGCGCCAGCGGCCGCGTGGATGCGCCAGGTGTGTATGTCGGCGAGGCCAAAATCGCCGCACTCGGCTTGAAAATAAAACACAGCTGCTGCTACCACGGCCTGTCATTCAATATTGACATGGACCTGACCCCCTATGACTTCATCAACCCGTGCGGTTATAAAGGCCTGCGCGTGACCCAGCTCAGGGATTTTGGCATCGACACGCCGCCGGAGCAGATTGCACAACTGCTGGCCGGACAATTGCAGGCATTGCTGGCCGCACACTACAAGGAACACACCCAATGAGTACAGCAGAGAAACAAACCGGCGCCACCAAAACCGCGCGCAACCCGATCAAGATCGTGCAGCTCGACGAGCGCCTGCGCAAGCCGGAGTGGATACGCGTCAAGTCCGGCAGCGGGCAGGGTTACCATGATGTGAAACGCATGTTGCGCGAACACAAACTGCACACCGTGTGCGAGGAAGCGTCGTGCCCGAATATCGGCGAGTGTTTCAACAAGGGCACCGCCACTTTCATGATACTTGGCGACCTGTGCACGCGGCGCTGCCCGTTTTGCGATGTGGGTCACGGCAAGCCGCTGCCGCCGGATGCGAACGAGCCGGCCAATCTGGCGCGCTCGATTGCCTTGCTCAAGCTGAAATATGTGGTGATCACCAGCGTGGACCGCGACGATCTGCGCGACGGCGGCGCGCAGCATTTTGTGGATTGTCTCGCGGCGATACGCGCTTCTTCACCCCATACCAAACTGGAAACGCTGGTGCCGGATTTTCGCGGCCGCCTCGATACCGCGCTGGAAGTGATGGGCAAATCTCTGCCCGATGTGCTGAACCACAATATGGAAACCGTGCCGCGCCTGTACAAGCTGGCGCGTCCGGGTGCCGACTATGCGCACTCGCTGAAGCTGCTGAAAGATTTCAAGGCGCGCTTCCCGCAGGTGGTGACCAAATCAGGGCTGATGCTGGGGCTGGGTGAAACCGACGAGGAGGTGCTACAGGCGATGCGCGACCTGCGCGAACACAATGTGGAAATGCTGACGCTGGGCCAGTATCTGCAGCCTTCAAACGCGCACCTGCCGGTGCTGCGCTATGTCACGCCGGATACCTTTAAAATGTTCGAGCAGGCCGCGCTGGAGATGGGCTTTTCGCATGCGGCCTGCGGGCCAATGGTGCGCAGCAGTTACCACGCCGATGAGCAGGCGCATCAGGCCGGGGCGATTTAGGCCGTGAACAGCCTGCCATCCCGTCCAGGTGAAAAATCACAAGTATTTGATTTTATTGAATATTTTTGCATACACTTGGTGGGCATGAAGCTGCTTTGCTGCAAAACAATCCCTGCCTATCCGCGGGCACCTGCTGCAGGCGGCGCAATCGCAACACGATTGCGCCCGGCATGTTTCGCCTCATATAGCGCCTTGTCTGCCGCATTGTTGAGCTCACCTGCGCTTGAATAATCCGGATAAGCCGCCACCCCGCAACTGAACGTCACGGAAAAATCCCCGCTCTCGGCATGCTGTACAACCTGCGCAAACGCCTTGCGCACTTCTTCCATTATCGCAACCGCGCTGGCAGCATCGGTATCTTTCAGTATTACCGCAAACTCCTCGCCGCCATACCTGCCTATCACATCCGTCTTGCGCAAACGCAGTTGCAACAGACGCGACAACCCCTTGAGCACGCGGTCGCCCGCGAGGTGGCCATGGGTGTCGTTTACGTTCTTGAACATATCAACATCCACCATGGCATAAGCCAGGTGGCTTTTCTGCCGTTGCGCACGCAAGACTTCCGCTTCCAGCTCCTCCTTGATTTTGGTGTGATTCAACAAACCGGTCAGACCGTCTCTCACCATAAAGGAGCGCAAGATTCGATAGCGCTGCACACGAGATGTGACAGCAGAAACAAGGTGTGCGGGTTTGATCGGCTTGGTCAGAAAATCATCCGCACCAGACTGCATCGCCTCCAGATGTTTTTCTACATCCGTTTCTGCCGATAAAAATACAATGGGCGTGCTCACATAGGCTTCCTGCTGGCGTATGACCCTGGCCAGCTCCAGGCCGCTGCAACCCGGCATATACATATCCACCAGAAATAACTCCGGCGTAAATTCGGCCAGCACATCCAGCACCTTCAGCGGATCATTAACCACGACCGTTTCCATGCCGGCAGACTGCAGGGTCATCGCATAAAATGCAGCCAGCGGCGCCGCGTCGTCCACGATCATGACTTTGAATGCTTCGGCGTCCATGGTGGCACTCAACATATCCAGCCTGTTCACCAGCGCAGCAATATCAACCGGTTTGGTAAAGTAAGAATCTGCCCCCGCACGCACCGCCGCCAGGCGCGACTCAATATCCCCGCGGCTGGAAATAAAAATCTGCGGAATATTATTCATGGCCTGTGCGGCAAGCATGTTTTCAGAGCCTCCGCCCGCTTCTGCTTCAGCAAACGCCGCATCCCGGATTATGGCAACAGGCGACAACCCGGCCAGCGCCCCGGCCGGCAAAGAGGCATCGTGCAACACCTTCACCCTGTATCCGAAGTTAGCCAGCTGCTGCTGCATGCTGCGCGCCTGTTCCGCATCCCTTTCAAGCAGCAGCAGATTGGCACCCTCCCCTTTATCAACCGCGCCAGCGCCGAACCCGGTCCGTTCAGTTCCTGAAGAGTCGGCCACATTGGCCGGTACAACATCGGGGCGGATAGCAGCCGATTTCACATCAAGCCACTTCACCGTGATTCTGTCCAACATCTCTGCAGGCAGGTTAAATTCATTACTCTGCAATAGCTCCTTGATAGTGACTTCAAGCTGGCGCGCCGTATCGCTCAGCGCAGACATGCCGAAAGTTGCGCCCGAACCCGTCAGGCCGTGCACCAGCCGGTGCAGCTTGTGCACATCATCCTGCACCGGGCTTTGACCGGCGCGCAACACACCCAGTAAGGATTCGATTTCCGCCAGTTTGGCGGGTAGCTCATTTTGGTAACGCTCACGCAATACTCGCAGAAGGTCGTTCAACTCAGAAGGTTTGCTCATTACATGTTCCAATCAAAACGATTTTCCTGCGAAGAAGTTGGCCACCAGAATTGCTGCTTGCGATTACTTGCCACGCTTCAGCAGGCGGCTGATAGTATCGAGCAGGGTCTGATTTGACGTGCTCGATTTCATCAGTACCGAAGCAACCTTGTTTGCCTCCGGCCCGCTGACATTTTTTGCGGAAAAAATCATCACCTGCGTGTGCAGATTTAGCCCCTTGAGCAGCGGCAGCACCTCAAGTCCGGAGCCGTCCGGCAAGTCCAGATCCAGCACGACAAGATCATAGCGCTGCAGGGACAGTTTTTCAGCGGCTTCCTGCAGCGAGCCCGCATGGTCAAACTCGGCGACACCCATGCCTATCGAAATTAATATCTGCCTGATGTCCGCATCTTTTTCCACGTGCAGCACGCGCGGCAAATGCTTCATTGTGCGGTTATTCAAAATATCATTCAGCTGAGCAAGCAGATAGTCGCGGTCTATCGGTTTGTCATGCCAGCCCAGCAGCGCATAACTGCCGTTAATCTCGGCAGCGCCTGTTCTGGCCTGCGCCGAAACCACCACGATCGGCAGGCTGGCGGTAGCCGCCTGGCCGCGCAATTCACGAATAAACGAAACACCATCCTGGTCCGGCAATCCAAGGTCCAGCGTCATTGCAGCGTAATGTCTGCTTTGCAGCAACGACTTCGCCTTTTGTGCCGTGTGGGCAATATCGCTGGCAAAGCCGCCCTGCTTCAGCATGATCACAAGCAGTTGCGCAATATCCCTGTCATCCTCGCAGATCAGAATGCGCTGCACTTTGCCCTGGTTTGCGACCAGTCCGCTTGCGGCTGAAGCAGGTACCGCGGGCGTTTTATCTTCCGACGGCAACTCAAAATAAAACACCGTCCCGGTTCCCCCGGTGCTTTCAAAGCCGATCTCGCCACCCATGTTTTCGATAATAGCCTTTGAAATACTCAAGCCCAGGCCCGTGCCGCCCTTCTGGCGCGTATCGGATGAATCTGCCTGCGAAAATTTCTGAAAAATGCGCTCATGGAACGCCACGGGTATACCCGCCCCCTTGTCGGTCACCGATACCCGTACGCCCCGCTTTCCTTTGCACACGGCGATTTCCACCTTGCCACCCGCCGGTGAAAACTTTGCCGCATTGGACAGCAGGTTTGCCATGACCTGCATCAGTCTGTCATGGTCTACATTGACCTGAGTGCCGGGCAGGCTTTCCGTGATCATGAATGACACGCCATATGAATCGCCATAAGAACGATTGGCTTCAATGGCCTGCTCGATCAGTTTCATCAGCTCCTGGCGCTTCAGATTCATTACCATCTTGCCGGATTCAATTTTCTCGATATCCAGAATATCGTTGATCAGGCGCACCAGCCGCTCGCTGTTTTTGTAGGCAATATCAACCAGGCTTCTGGCCTGTGCGGATATTTCGCCGGCAACACCGCCCGCCACCAGACCCAGCGAGCCGCGAATGGACGTGAGCGGGGTGCGCAATTCATGGCTCACAGTCGATACAAATTCATTTTTCAAACGATCCATTTTTTTGCGCTCGGAAATGTCCGATGCAATACCCAGAAAGCCGGTGATTTCATTGTTTTCATCACGCAGTGCCGTTACGGAAAGCAGCACCGGCAAATGGCTGCCATCCTTGCGCACATAGGTCCACTCATTCTCAGCGATCGATCCCAGCCGTGATTTTGCGACAAACACTTCAAAGCCCGGCTCAATATTTACGCCCATTTCGTCAGACAATATTTTTGCGCTTGCAGCCACCTCCCCGGGCAGGTGAAAAATGCCGGGGTTAGCTACTCCAACCAACTCTTCCGCCCTGTAACCCAGCATTTTTTCCGCTGCGGGATTAAAAGATAAAATCGTGCCGTCCACGGCGGTGGAAATAATCGCATGGCTCGCACCATGCAGAATGGCATGCTGCATGCCCAGGGTTTCATGCAACGCCTCTTCCGCGCGCTTGCGTTCGGTAATATCGTGCACCATGCCGGTAAATTTGCGCTGTTTACCCTTGTGCATTTCCCCCACCGACAGCTCCATCGGGAAAGTGCTGCCATCCTTGCGCAAACCCATCACCTCTCGTCCAACGCCGATACATTTTGCCTCACCGGTTTTCAGGTAACTGTCAAAATCACCAGCGTGCTGCGAGTGATAAGGTTCGGGCATCAGCATATTGAAGTTGCAGCCTGCCATCTCTTCGGGGGTATAGCCAAATATGCGCTGTGTTGAGGCATTGCACGACTCGATAATACCGCGATCGCTGATCACGATGATACCGTCCACTACAGTGTCAATCACGGAGCGGAAACGCTCCTCACTTTCCCTGACACTGGCAGTCATCCCTTCAGCCAGTTCCAGTGCCCGTGCCCGCGTCCGCAGTAGTGACCAAAACAGAAGTGACAGCAGCAGGGTAAGCACCAGACCTGAACCGGCGACGATCTCGGACGTCCTGCGTTCCACCTCCGCTTCAAAGGAAGGCAATGAATCAAAGCGCAGCGTCCATGCCGTGCCGTTCAGATCAATTTCGCGGGTATCGGAATACCGCGCCACACGCTGATTGCCTGCTCTTTCGCTGCTGTACATTTCGCTGTCGCCGGCAATACCCATGCCGTCATAAATCCGCAGCGCCACGTTCGGAGCAGATTTTCCAAGCACCCCCTGCATCAGATCGTTCATGCGAAACGGGCTGTACACATAGCCCAGCAAGGCGGCTTTGCGCCGCGCCGCATTTTCCGGCACAGTGCCACGGTAAACCGGCAGGTACATCAGAAATCCGAACTGCACATTTTCGGAGGTCTCCTGCACCAGCGTCACTCTTCCTGAAATGGCGGGCTTGCCGCTGTCGCGCGCTTTCTCCATCGCCGTGCGGCGTGTTGCTTCGGAAAACATGTCAAAGCCAAACGCGCGCCTGTTGCGCGCGTCAAATGGCTCAAGATAAATAATGCTGGTGTATTGCTCGCGCTCTCCGGCCGGCGTCACCGCATAATCCTTAAAGCCCTCGCGGCGTATCTGCGCAACATGCGCGGTCAATTCTTGAGGCAGAATCAGTTTTGAAAACCCCAGACCCTGAATACCGGGATAGTTATCATTCAGGCGCAGGCTTGCCACATAATCATGCCACTCCTGGCGGCTTATCCTGTTCGATGCGGCAAACAAGCCAACACCGCCACGCAACACCTGCTCGTAAGCACGCATGCGGTCCTGCACTGCGGCATTAATCTGCAGCACCCGCGCCTGAAAACGTTCATTGGCTATATTTTCGGCATCCTGTTTAACCAGATGCCACGCAAAATAAGTTGCCGCCAAGGCGACCAGCATCAGCGCGGCAACGCTCAACTTTGCATAGAAGTAATCATTAACCCTCATGTTAAAGATGTATCCTGAAATATATTCCGCGCAATTCTAGCATCGGCAACAGGATGTCCGCTTGTCTGCCCTGCAGTCTGAAAATCAATCATTCAAACTGGCAGGAAAGATATTCAGTGACTTACACAATGCTGCGCTGCAACACGAAATGATTGAGCCCGTGCAATAACCCCATGAATAGCATTGTATTTTCGACCCTTTTAATCCTGCATAATGTGCAATAATTTATGACTGAATCTGCTTCCGACGCCCAAACCAGTCTGCGCAGCCAGTTTGCGGAACAGCTCCCGGAAAAATTGTTTGCACCCCGCCACGACAGTTCCCCGCTGGTCCATCTGGTGGAAGACGATCCGCTACAGGCGGAATACCTTGGCCAGGTGCTGCAAAATGACGGCTACCGCGTTCAGGTCTTTGCCACGATCGATCAGTTCCGTGCCGCATGCGACGCAGCCAGCAGTGAACGTCCTGCCGCGGTGGTGATGGACTTGATTTTCCCCGAGGGCGGCGACACCGGCACACTGTTGCTGGCACAATTCAAGACCCGCTACCAGGATTGCCCACCCGTCATTTTTGCCTCGGCACGCGACGACCTGCCCGCACGCCTCGCGGCGTTTCGTGCAGGCGCCAGCCGTTACCTGAGCAAGCCGCTCAATCCCGGCAAATTAATCGACTTGCTGGATGAGCTCACCGGTCGCCAGCCACCGCAGCCCTATCGCGTGCTGATGGTGGACGATGATCTGCCGCTGCTGGAAATGCAGGCCGGAATTTTGCGCGCGGCGGGCATGGAAGTTGTTACGCTGTCGCAACCGTTGCTGGTGCTGGAAATATTGAGAGATTTCACGCCGGATGTTGCAGTGCTTGATGTTTATATGCCCGAAGCCAGCGGCCCGGAGATGGCGGCAATTCTGCGCGAACGCGACGAACAACAGCATCTGCCCATCCTGTTTCTCTCCGCCGAAACCGACATGAGCCGGCAACTGCTGGCGCTTAATCTGGGAGGCGACGATTTTCTGGTCAAACCGGTGCAGCCGCAGCATCTGGTCGAGGCCGTTGCCGCAAGGGCCAGGCGGGCCAGGCAAAATTCGGCCATTCAGCAGCGCCTGAAAACCACGCTGTATGAGCGCGAACGCGAACATCTGGCACTTAACCAGCATGCCATCGTCAGCATCGCCGACCGCGCCGGCAACATCACCTACGTCAACGACAGGTTCTGCGAAATCAGCGGCTACTCGCGCGAAGAACTGCTGGGGAATAACCACCGCCTTCTCAAATCCAGCGAACATGCGCCGCTTTTTTACACGGAATTGTGGCGCACCATTGCCGGCGGCAAAGTCTGGCAGGGCGAGATCTGCAACCGGCGCAAGGATGGCAGCCTGTACTGGGTGGAGTCCACCATCACGCCGTTTCTCGATAACACTAGCGATGGCAAACCCTACCAGTATGTCTCGATCCGTACCGACATCTCCGCGCTGAAGGCAAATGAACTGCGCCTGCGCCTGCAGTCCAGCGCCATGGAATCAAGCATCGACGGCATCCTCATCGCCGACGCCCGCATCACTGATATGCCGCTGATTTACGTGAACCCGGCCTTTGAGCGCATCTCCGGCTATGCCGCCGCCGAGGTACTGGGAAAAAACTGCCGCTTTCTGCAGGGTGATGATCGTGCGCAGCCGGGACTGGAAATAATCCGCGAAGCCTTCCGCGAGCAGCGCGCCTGCACGGTGCTGCTGCGAAATTACCGCAAAACCGGCGAGCTGTACTGGAACGATCTGACGCTGTCGCCCGTGCGCAATAACGGCGGGGACATCACGCATTACATCGGCGTTTGCAACGACGTGACCGAGCGCACCCGCGTTGAACGGGATGCGGAAGCCAGCAAGGAGCGGCTGCGCCGCGGCCAGTTTTTTGCCAATATCGGCACCTGGGAGTGGCATATCCGGAGCGGCGATCTGTTCTGGACCGAACGCATTGCCCCGCTCTTCGGTTACCCCGTGGGCGAGCTGGATACGTCCTACGACAACTTCCTCGCCGCTATCCACCCGGATGACCGCCAGAAGGTGACCGATGCGGTCAATGCCTGCATCGAACGCGATGTACCCTACGACATCGAACACCGCGTGGTGTGGCCGGACGGCACCGTGCGCTGGCTGCTGGAGCGCGGCGCGGTACTGCGCGATGCGGATGGCAAGCCGTTGCAGATGCTGGGTGTGGTGCAGGATATCGACGACCGCAAGCGTGCCGAACAGGCGCTGGCCGAACGCGAAAGGCAACTGCGCGAAGCGCAGACCCTGGCAAACCTCGGCAGCTGGACAGCCGAAATAGCCAGCGGCGCATTACACTGGTCGGACGAGATCTACCGCATTTTCGGCCATGACCCCGGCAGCTTTGAACCCAGCGTCAAGGCTTTCCATGCAGCGATACACCCCGACGACTGTCAGCTTGTCGCAGACAGCGAAAGGCGTGCTGAACAGACCGGCACTTACAATGTCATCCACCGCATCGTGCGGCCCGACGGCAGCATTCGCCACGTGCATGAACTGGCTCGTGTCGAAGCTGATGCGGCAGGCAAGATGGCACGCATGAGCGGCACCGTGCAGGACATCACCGAGCAGGTTGTGGCAGAGCTTGCGCTGATTGCCGCGCGCGACGAGGCAGACCGTGCCAACCAGGCCAAGTCCGAATTTCTGTCCAGCATGAGCCATGAATTGCGCACGCCGATGAACGCCATTCTCGGTTTTGGCCAGCTGCTGAAATATGACGACACACTGTCGGCCGAACATGCTGACAGCGTCGGTGAAATCATGAAGGCGGGGGAGCATTTGCTGGACTTGATTAACGAGGTGCTGGATCTGGCCAAGGTGGAATCAGGTCACATCAACCTGTCTATCGAACCGGTCGAACTGTGCCCCATCGTCGAGGAGTGCCTGGGCCTGATACGCATCCTCGCCGACAAGCGCAATATCCGCATCAGCCACAACGGCCTGAAAGGTGCGTCAGTACGCGCCGACAGCACACGGCTGAAACAGGTGCTGCTTAACCTGCTTTCCAACGCGGTGAAATACAACCGCGATGGCGGCAGCGTGCATCTCGATGTTCAGGTGCATGGCACCGACAGGTTGCGCATACGGGTGAAGGATAGCGGCCCGGGCATACACGCCGCGAAACTGCAGCAGATTTTTCAGCCCTTTAACCGGCTTGATGCGGAAAACAGCGGTATCGAGGGTACCGGCATCGGCCTTACCATCACGCGCCGCATCGTCGAGATGATGGGCGGCATCGTCGATGTCGAAAGCGAAACAGGCGTGGGCAGCACTTTCTGGATCGAATTGCCTCTCGAAAAATCAATCCCGGTGAATCAGTCGCACAGCCCGGCCTCAAGCGCGATGCCCGGCCAGGAAAAAGACGAGGCACAGCACATCGTGCTTTATATTGAAGACAATCCTTCGAATCTCAGGCTGATGGCGCAAGTGCTGGGCCGCCGCAAACACATTCATCTGCTCACCGCGCATACGCCGGAGCTGGGCATAGAGCTGGCGCTTGCACGCAAACCCGAACTGATCCTGCTCGACATCAACATGCCCGGCATGGACGGCTATCAGGTGCTGGAAGTGTTTAAAGCCGAAAGCAGCCTGAAGCAGATTCCGGTTGTTGCCGTTACCGCCAATGCGATGACGCGCGATATCGAGCGCGGTATCGCGGCAGGCTTCAGCGATTACCTGACCAAGCCGCTGGATATTGCACAGTTGTATGCCATACTTGATATGCGCTTGCCGGGTCGCCATCACAAAAATACTTTATAATAAAATATTCAATATAATCAAGTACTTATAAATATAATGGCGCAAGCAGATGCCTGTCTGCATATTCGCCATCGGGGGGGGACCAGCTTGAGCATCAGAATTTTCCTGACTATTTTTTGCGCCCTGCTCAGCTTACCCGCGCCCGCTGCCGAGCCGCTCAGCATTGCGGTTGCGCGCTGGGCGCGCAACCAAGGCCATGTAAAGGCTGACCGCTCACCCAGCTATCTTGAATTGAATTATGCCGACCCCTTGCGCAAAGCCCTCCCCGGCGCAGTCAGCATCACAAACTAAATGCGTATCAGAACCCGCATCATACTCACCCTTGTTGCCGCCAGCCTGACGCTGATGGCACTGGCGGCGATCAGCCTGAGCAGCAGCCTGCGCCTGGCAGAACTATCGCGTGCGCAGCAGCAGGCACAAGCTGCCGCCTACGAAGTCTCCGCCCTGCTCGTGCTCACCCACGAATATGCGCTGCATGCAGAGCCGCGCGCGAAATACCAATGGCAGAAACGCATCGAAAGCTTGTTGCAGGCACTTGGTGCCCGGAAAGCAAATGCAGGCGAGACCATAGAGCAGGCGCACGCCATCAGGGAGCTGTTCGCCCAGCTGATATTGAGCAACGCCAACGAGAACACCCGCCTGAAACAGCAACGCAGCCAAATCCTGCTCGGGCAACTGCTGACCAACACCCAGGCTCTTGCCGACCAAATACACTGGGCCAGCATTGAAACCGCAAAAGAACGCGAGGCTGCCGAAGCTATCGTTCGGGTGTCGGGGCTGGCCACACCGCTCGTCAGCCTGCTCGTGCTGGGCTTTATCTTTGCGTTGCTGGCCACGCGTGTCTTGCGCCCCCTCGGCCTGATGCGCAAAGCCGTGCAGGCGGTATCGCAGGGCGATCTGAGCATAAGAAGCAATACCGGCACCCGTGACGAGTTTGGGGAATTATCGCGCGCATTTGACAGCATGGCGCTGGACCTGGTTACCCAGCTGCGCGAAGAGATAAACGAGCGCAAACAAATAGAAAATAATTTGCATAAAATCGTGCAGGACCGCGCACTGCAACTGGCCGAACTGGAGCAGTTAAAATCCACGCTGGACCAGACCGTCGATTGCGTCTTCATGTTTGATACCGGGCAGCTGCAGTTTCATTATGTCAATCAGGGCGCGATCAGTCAGGTGGGTTACAGCCATGCCGAGCTGATGCAAATGCACCCGTATGACATCAAGCCTGACATTCCCAGGGAAAAATTCCTCGCGCTGATCCAGCCGCTGCTGGCAGGCACGCAGACAAAGTTGACATTTGAGACGGTGCACCGGCACAAAGACGGGCACAGAGTGCCGGTGGAAGTGTTGCTGCAGCATATCGCCAGGCCGGGCCAGCCGCCGCATTTCGTTGCGGTAGTGCGCGATATCAGCGAGCGCAAGCTGGTCGAGGAAACCCTGATTAACCACACGCAGGAGCTCGAACTGCAGGTGCAACAGCGCACCTCAGAGATGAAAGCCGCCCGCGACGAGGCCGAGCATGCCAACCAGGCCAAATCCGAATTTCTGTCCAGCATGAGCCACGAGTTGCGCACGCCTATGAATGCCATTCTCGGCTACGGCCAGCTGATGGGCTTTGACGAAACCCTGCCCGCCACACACCGGGACAATGTGCATGAAATACTCAAGGCTGGCTATCACCTGCTGGAACTCATCAATGAAGTGCTTGATCTCGCCAGAGTTGAATCAGGCCATCTCGAGCTGACGCTTGAAGCTGTTGAGGTTTGCACGATTGTCGATGACTGCCTGAGTCTGGTGGAAACCCTCGCCACCAAGCGCGGTATCAGCATCAGCCACCACGGCCTTAAAGGTGCCGTGGTGCGTGCCGACCGCATACGCCTCAAACAGATCCTGCTTAACCTGCTCTCCAACGCGGTGAAGTACAACAGGGAAGGAGGCAGCGTTCAACTTGAGGTGCAACAGCAGGGGGCGGAGCGCTTGCGCATTCTGGTCACGGATACCGGGCATGGCATTGCCGCCGAACGCATGCATGAGCTGTTTCAACCCTTCAGCCGGCTCAATGCCAGTAACAGCACGATCGAGGGTACCGGCATAGGCCTGACCATTACGCGACGCATCGTAGAAAAGATGGGTGGTTCGGTGGATGTGGTGAGCGAAGCGGGTGTGGGCAGCACCTTCTGGATTGATTTGCCGCTGTCACAGGCCGCAACGGTACAGGATGAAACAGGCGATGTTGCCGAAAACGATACGGCGTTGCCCTCACCCAGCCATGATACGGTGCAGGACACCATACTGTATATCGAGGACAATCCGGCCAATCTGCGCCTGATGGAGCAGATCATCGGCAAACGCAAGCACAGCAAACTTATCAGCGCCCATACCGGCGAGTGGGGCATCGAGTTGGCGCAGGCATACCGGCCAGACCTGATTTTGCTCGACATCAATATGCTGGGTATAGATGGCTATCAGGTGCTGGAAATACTAAAGGCCAGCCCTTCGCTTAAGGATATTCCGGTGTTTGCGATCACCGCTAATGCAATGAACAGCGACATTGAACGCGGCATGGCGGCAGGCTTTACCGCCTATTTGACCAAGCCACTGGATGTTTATAAATTTCACGCACTGCTGGATAGCCTGCTGGGCGCCGAAGACGAAAGCTAAAAATTACAATCAAAACAACTGCATGTGCAACAATAACGAGCGGCACATCGCCGCGAAGTTTAATGAATATCGGCAAACTGCTGGATATCGCCAGATTTTTCAATATACTTTACCGCCGCCTGCCTAACCAAACAGGAAACGATATATGAGCATGGAAACCCGCAAAATCGAGCGCATTCTTATCGTCGACGACGAGGCTGCCAACCTCAAGCTGCTGGACAAAATGTTGCGGGGTCAGGGCTATGAAAATCTGGTGCTGGTTGAGGATCCGCGCGAGGTGGTTCCGCAATACCTTGCGGAACGCCCCGACCTTATCCTGCTGGATATCAATATGCAGCATCTGGACGGCTATCAGGTGATGGCACAACTCAAGACCTTAAACGACTCCCTGCTGCCGCCCATCGTTATCCTCACCGCACAGCAGGGCAAAGACTATCTGCTGCGCGCGCTGGCCGGTGGCGCGCGCGATTTCATCACCAAACCGTTTGACCGCAATGAATTGCTGATGCGCGTGCGCAACCTGCTGGACGCGCAACTGGCGCACCGCCTGATGCACGAGCAGAAAAATGTGCTGGAAAAAATGGTGCGGGCGCGCACCGAGGAACTGCGCAACACGCGGCTGCAAGTGGTGCAGCGCCTCGGCATGGCGGCCGAATATCGCGATGAGGAAACCGGCTATCACATTCTGCGCATGAGCCATATCTCGGTTCTGCTCGCGCGTGCGGCCGGCTGGAACGAGGCAGATTGCGAGCTGCTGCTCAACGCCAGCCCGATGCACGATATAGGCAAGATCGGCATTCCCGATGCCATCCTGCTCAAACCGGGCAAGTTTGAACCCCATGAATGGGAAATCATGAAAACCCATGCTGCTATCGGCGGCAAACTGCTGGAAGGGGACGATTCAGACCTGATGCGCATGGCGCGTGAAATTGCGCTGTCCCACCACGAAAAATGGGACGGCAGCGGCTATCCCAACGGCCTGGCCGGCGACGCTATTCCGCAGGCCGGGCGCATTGCCGCACTGGCCGATGTGTTCGATGCACTGACCTCGGCGCGCCCCTACAAAAATGCCTGGACGATAGAGGCTGCCGTGAACCTGATCGGGGAAAATCGCGGCAAGCACTTTGACCCGCAACTGGTCGATCTCTTCATGCACGAATTGCCGGGCATCATTGAAATCAGCCGGCATTACAGTGAACCTGAAAATACTGCCTGAGTCTGGTCTGCCGAAGATACTTGCAATCATGCTGCCTGTTGCATCCCGCCACGTCATTTCCTCAAAGGCGGGAATGACGGATTTGTATGTCACGTATTATGGAAACATCAATAAATACAACACCACTTCATGATACTTGCAGCACAAGTTAAAGATTCCTGCTTTATCGCCGATAAAAACGTATCCAACAAAAAATATACCAGGGAGCAGCAATGAGTCCGATCAAGAACCTTAAAATTCGCACCAAGCTGAACATACTTGTTATTTTCGCCTCCCTGTTACTGGTCGTAACCGGCATTACCGGCCTGGTCGGCATCAATATTTCCAACTCTGCCCTGTCCAGCGTTTATAACGACAAACTGATTCACATCATCCAGCTGAATGAAGTGCGCGACAATCAAAACCGCATCCGCGCAGAATTACAGGAAGCAGGGCTGGAAAGAGACAGCTTTGAAATACTGGCGCATGTCGACAAAGTGCGCAGCGGCATGTTTAATATCGAGACCACTTTAACCGAGTACAACAAGCGCATCCTGACCGCAGACGAAAAGAAACTGATGGATGAATTTATGGCGCAGCGCCTGGACTATGGCCGCAATGGCGTTGTCCCCATACTTGACCTGCTGCAGGCAGAAAAATTCGAGCAGGCGCAAAAGCTCAGCAAGGATGTCATTGTGCCTGGCTACGCAAAAGCCTCACTTGCCATAGACTCCCTGATACAGCTGCAAATCAACGGCGCGAAAACGGAATATGAACGCGTGGAAAAGCTCACCAAAATCATTCGCGTCGCAGCGATCATCATCATTATCGTCGGACTGACCCTGTCTATCGGGCTGGGACTGATTATTACCCGCTCAGTCAACTCCGGGGTAAAGGAGCTGGCCCAAACAGCCAAAAAACTTGCCAATGGCGAACTGACTTCGCGCGTGAATTGGGATAGTAACGATGAACTGGGCGATGTGGGACGCGCGTTTAACCAGATGGCCTCGGAATTTTCCACGCTCATCAGCCAGGTGCGCCAGTCTGCCGATCAGGTTGCCACTGCGGCGGCGATGCAGACCAGCACCTCTGAAAGAGTATCCGCCATTTCAGGCAATCAGACACAGCAGGCATCCATCGCGGCTTCTTCCATCGAAAATCTGAATATGGCAGTAAAAGAAATTGCGCACAAAACCGTAGACGTTGTCTCATCTGCCAATGAAGCCAGCACCATGGCAAGCGAAGGCCAGCAAGTTGTGAACAAGGCGGTTATTGGCATACAACAGGTTGCCACCACCGTGAGCGAATCTGCGAAACTGATGGCATCTCTGGGTCATCGCTCCGACCAGATCGGACAAATAGTAAATGTAATTAAAGATATTGCAGAACAGACCAATCTGCTCGCACTGAATGCCGCAATCGAAGCGGCCCGCGCAGGCGAACAGGGGCGCGGCTTTGCGGTGGTAGCAGATGAAGTCAGGAAACTGGCTGAACGCACGGCAACCGCGACTGCCGAAATTTCACAGATGATTTCTGCCATTCAGTCAGAAACCGTTAATGCCGTCACCACCATGGAAAAAGGCAGTGCCGAAGTCAATGACGGGGTTGCGCTGGCCAACCAGGCCGGCCAATCCCTGCAAAATATCAACAGCAGCGTGAAGCGTGTGGTTCAGATGATCGAGCAGATTTCAGATGCAACCCGCTCGCAAAGTGAAACCACCAATGAAATTACACAGCGCGTGGAACATATCGCCGAAATGGCCAAAGAAAACACCAGCTCGGTCGACGAAACAACACAGGCCTCGCGCGACCTGCAAAAGCTTTCCGCCGACCTGCAACAGGTAGTGAGCCGTTTCAAGCTGTAGAAAATGATTCACACATTGCATTCACGCCACCCACAATAAAAAACAGGTAGCTCTTTCTGGAGCTACCTGTTTTTTATTTATACCCTGTCAATACAGGGTAGCGATTAAATGCAGCTTAGAAGTAGAAGCTGGCGCCCAAACCCACGGAATTGCCATTGTATTCAGCCTTGGCAGGATTTGCATAATTTGGCAAATATTTAATCGCGGTGTAACGCAAATCAATGCTGTAACTACCGGTGCGAGGCGACCAGCCTATCTGGGCAACATAACCGATAGCATCCTTGAATTTATAGGTTCCGTGTGCTGCGTTTCCTGGAAAATCTATTTTCAATGTCGGACTACTATGGTAGCTTAATCCCAAACCCATACGGAGGTTGTCTGTACGGTAAAATTCCATCAATTCTACGGGTAGCACATCAAAGGTCACATTGACATTTGTGGCCTTTTTCGACGAGTCAAATTTGTAGCCCACGGTTGCCTGGGTCTCAAAATCACCTGTTACCATGACCACACCGCCGTTAAATAGCAGCCCTGCATTGGCCTTGACTTCGGATGTTGAGCCATCGGTAAAAGTGACGGTAGCCAGCGTATCGCCACCCGCATCATAGCCCAACCCCACCACCCCTTTAAATTCTACCGCCTGGGCAGATGCCACGCTTAACGACAGCATCGCCGCAACCATTGCCAACTTCGTAACCATATGTTTCATATTGATATCCCCCTATAAATTACACAAACAGACCGTGATCCATCAAACACTTGCGAATCCGAATTATCATAACTCAATAGAGCTTGATTAATCTTGATTACTATCTAGTCATCACATTTTTACAACATGCTTCCGGACAGGCTTGCTTCTTTTGGTTCAATCGTTTAGCCCGCGGTTTAGCACTGTTACAATATCCGTCCCTGATACATTATTCATTCCGTGCATTTATAATTTGCCGGCCAATTTTTGCAAATCAAAACCAGGAGAGCTTCATGCGTATTGTTATTTTTTCACTGTTGCTTGCAACCGGCCTGAGCGCCCATGCCCTCGGCATTAACGATCTGTCCAACCGCGATGTTGTCGCCGGTTTAAAAACCGCACTGAATAAGGGTGCCGTCAATGCGGTCGGAAATCTGGGAAAAGTCGACGGATTTTTCGGCAACGACAGGGTCAAAATTCCATTGCCGGACTCAATGAAGAAAGTGGATCAAACCCTGCGCAGTATCGGCATGGGACAATATGCCGATGAGTTGGTGCTGACAATGAACCGCGCCGCAGAAGCGGCCGTGCCGGAAGCAAAAATACTGCTGATCAACGCCGTCAAGGAAATGAGCATGCAGGATGCAAAAGGCATCCTCAGCGGCGGAGATACTTCCGCCACCGACTACTTTCGCGGCAAAACATCGTCGAAATTAAGCGCCAAATTCCTCCCCATCGTGCGGCAGGCTACCGCAAAGGTCGGTGTGGCGCAAAAATACAACCAGCTGGCCGGCAATGCGGCACGCCTGGGGCTGGTAGATGAAAGCCAGGTCAATCTGGAAAACTATATTACGCAAAAAACACTGGCGGGATTGTTTCTGATGATCGCGGATGAAGAAAAGGCGATACGCGCAAATCCTCTGGAACAAGGCAGCAAACTGCTAACCAAAGTATTTGGCTCGCTGTTGAACAACTAAAATTTTTCCCACAGATTTCACAGATTATCGAAGATCAAAAATGAAACTGACAATGCGTAATGATAATATTTACAGGTCGGGTTAGGCGAAAAGTCCGCTAACCCGATCTGCCTGAATGTCATTTTTGCCAGTCAATTTCATGAGACTCAAAATCATCACTACCAGGCTGTTAATTTTGATTTTAATCTGTGTGCATCTGTGAAATCTGTGGACCATGTTTTTAAAATCTACTAACCACGCTTTGAATAAAGGAACATCATGCTTTCCCCATTGCTGATCGCCAAAAATTCCGAACACGAACTTGTACTGCTGCCCGCAATGGCCAATCGCCACGGCCTGATCACCGGTGCCACCGGCACCGGTAAAACAGTTACGCTGCAATCGCTTGCGGAGTCGTTCAGCCGCAGCGGTGTGCCGGTGTTTCTGTCCGATATAAAGGGCGATCTTTCCGGGCTCTGCAAAGTTGGCGGCAGCAACGACAAGGTAACGGCACGGGTAGCGCAGCTCAAACTCGAAGGATTTGAGCACCGTGCCTATCCCGTCACCTTCTGGGATGTGTTCGGCGAGATGGGTCACCCGGTGCGCGCGACCGTTTCCGATATGGGCCCTCAACTGCTGGGCCGCATGCTTAACCTGAATGATGTGCAGCAGGGTGTGCTGACGCTGGTGTTCAAGATTGCCGATGACGACGGTTTGCTGCTGCTGGACTTCAAGGACCTGCGCGCCATGGTGCAGCATGTGGGCGAAAATGCAAAAACCTACACCACCGAATACGGCAATGTTTCGGCCGCCAGCATAGGCGCTATCCAGCGCGGCCTGCTGGAGCTGGAAGCACAGGGCGCGGAACAGTTCTTCGGCGAGCCGATGCTGAATATTGACGACCTGATGCAGACCGACAGCAAGGGCCGCGGCATGATCAACATCCTCGCCGCAGACAAACTGATGCAAGCCCCCAAGGTCTATTCCACCCTGTTGCTATGGCTGCTGGCCGAGCTGTTTGAAAACCTGCCTGAAGCCGGTGACCTCGACAAGCCCAAACTGGTGTTCTTTTTTGACGAAGCGCATTTGCTGTTCAACGACGCGCCCGCTGCACTGGTCGACAAGATCGAACAGGTGGTGCGTCTGATACGCTCCAAAGGGGTGGGCGTTTACTTTGTCACACAGAATCCCGCTGACGTGCCGGACAAGGTGCTGTCGCAACTTGGCAATCGCATACAGCATGCACTGCGCGCCTTTTCTCCGCGTGACCAGAAAGCCGTGCGCGCCGCCGCTGAAACCATGCGCGACAATCCGGCACTGGATGAAGAGTCTGCCATTACCGAGCTGGGCGTGGGCGAAGCACTGGTCTCGCTGCTGGATGAGAAAGGCCGCCCCACCATTGTTGAACGCGCACTGATCGTGCCGCCAGAAGCGCAGATAGGTCCCATCAGCGACAGCGAACGCAAGGCGATGATCAAGTCCTCCATACTGGCAGGCCATTACGAAGCCCTCAGCGACCGGGAATCCGCCTACGAAAAAATAAAGGGCCGCGTCGAGCAGCAACAGGCAGAGGCCGCACAGCCCGCAGAAAAGCAAACTCAAGCGGCAAGCGGCGGTGGCCTGGGCGATATGCTGGGTGGAATTTTTGGCAACGGTAGTGCAGGCAAAGGCAGGCAACGCCAGACTGTTGCCGAATCACTGATGAAAAGTGCAGCACGCAGCATCGGCTCCGAAGTGGGACGGCAACTTATCCGCGGCGTGCTGGGTTCTTTAATTGGAGGGAAACGCTAACCTTTAACCCTTGCAGATGAATTGCCGCGGGTGAAGCAAAAAATAATCTATTGCTTCAAAACAAGAAAGTTAGACGTTGAAGCGGAAATGCATCACGTCGCCATCCTGCACCACGTACTCCTTGCCTTCCACGCGCATTTTGCCTTTTTCCTTGGCACCCGCCTCGCCACCGCAGGCGACAAAGTCTTCATAGCTGATCACTTCTGCACGGATAAAGCCGCGTTCAAAATCGTTATGAATGACGCCTGCGGCCTGCGGGGCGGTGTCGCCGATATGGATGGTCCACGCGCGCACTTCCTGCACCCCTGCGGTGAAATAGGTTTGCAGGCCGAGCAGCTTGTAGGCTGCACTAATCAGGCGGTTCAGACCGGGTTCCTGCAAGCCCATTTCGGACAGAAACTCCTGTTTGTCTTCGTCGCTTAATTCGGCAATTTCGGATTCCATCGCAGCACAGATCGCGATAACAGGCGCACCTTCGCGGGCGGCGAATTCTTCCAGCCGGGTCAGCAAAGGATTATTGGTGAAACCGTCTTCGGCGACGTTGGCCACATACATAGCCGGCTTGAGGGTCATCAGGCACAGCGGCTTGAGCAGCAATTTCTGCTCGGCATCCAGCTTCATCAGTCGAGCCGGTTTGCCCTCGTTCAGATGCACCACCAGCTTGTCCAGCAACTCGCCAAACTTTGCCGCCTCCTTGTCGCCGGAGCGTGACATCTTTGAATTGCGCACCTGCGCTTTTTCCACAGTAGACATATCCGCCAAAGCCAGCTCGGTGATGATGGTTTCAATATCGGAAATCGGGTCGACCTTGCCCGCCACGTGGATGATGTTGTCATCTTCAAAACAGCGCACCACATTCAAAATGCCGTCGGTCTCGCGGATATTGGCAAGAAACTGGTTGCCCAGCCCCTCGCCTTTGGAGGCTCCCGCCACCAGCCCGGCGATATCGACAAACTCGGTGATCGCATACTGCATTTTTTTCGGCTTGACGATGGACTCCAGCATCTTCATGCGCGGATCAGGCACTTCCACAATACCCACATTCGGTTCGATGGTGCAGAACGGATAGTTTGATGCTTCAATGCCGGCCTTGGTCAGCGCATTAAACAGGGTGGATTTGCCCACATTGGGCAGACCGACGATTCCACATTTGAGACTCATGATTATTTCCTTGTATTCAAAATACCTATTCACAGATTACACAGATTAAATCTGCGTAATCTGTGGAGAAAAGATTTCCATTTCACGCACTATGTAATTTCAGCATCGCTGCTTCCATTTTGCCTTCGATAATAAACGGTGCAACATCCTGCGCCCGTTGCAATGCGCCTTCGATTAATACCTGCTCTTCCTTGCGCGGGGCATTCAGCACAAAATTGGCCACCTCCGCCCGATCGCCGGGATGACCGATACCAATGCGCAGACGCCAGAAATCGCGCGTGCCGAGATGGGCGATGATGTCCTTGAGGCCGTTATGCCCGCCGTGACCGCCGCCCAATTTCAACTTGGCACTGCCCGGGGGCAGGTCCAGCTCATCATGCACCACCAGTACCTGCGCCGCGTCGATTTTATAAAACTGCACCAGCGCACCCACCGCACGACCGCTGACATTCATAAAAGTCTGCGGCTTGAGCAGATAAAGTTCGTGCCCGTGCACCATGCCGCGGGCAGCCATGCCGTGAAATTTGCTTTCCGCTTTAAACACAAACTTGTTTTTCTGCGCAAACTCGTCCACCCACCAGAAACCTGCATTGTGGCGGGTAGTTTCATATTCGCGGCCGGGGTTGCCCAGCCCGACGATCAGTTTAATTTCACTCATGCGCCTTTACCATCCGGGCCAGACAGCTTGCCCGGCACAATGAAAAAACCCGTCATGCATTCCAGGAACACATGACGGGCTTTGCATCACAGCAAACGATTCTTGCTTATTTCTTCGCCGCAGGTTTTGCAGCCGCAGGTTTTGCTGCCGCAGCAGCAGCGGCTGGTTTGGCTTCAGCGGTTGCAGCTGCTTCAGCGGCTTCTGCAGCAGCTTCAACGGCGCCGCGCGGCACCTGCACGGTTACTACCGCATCGGCAGCGTGATGATGGCCGGCAACTTCAAGACCCTTGGGCAGCTTCACATCTGATACGTGGAAAGAATGGCCCAGTGTCAAGCCGCCCAGATCCACTTCGATAAACTCGGGCAGTGCAGCTGGCAGGCAGGCAACAGTCAACTCGCTCAGTACATGGCTGATCACGCCACCGGATTTCACGCCTGGGGCCATATCTTCATTGATGAAGTGCAACGGCACTTTCATATGGATCTTCTTGTCGGCAAGCACGCGCTCAAAGTCGATATGCAGCACTTGCTGGCGGAAAGGATGCATCTGGAAATCACGCAGCAATACCTGTTCTTTTTTACCTTCATGATCCAGGGTCAGGATGGAAGCGTGAAACGCTTCCTTGCGCAGAGCGTGATACAGATTATTGTGATCGAGGTCGATCATGACGGGTTCGCTGCTGCCGTACACAATGCCAGGTACTCGACCGGCCTTGCGCAGACGGCGGCTCGCACCCGTTCCTTGCGCCTTGCGTGATGTTGCGCTGATTTCGATTTTCATTTTACTTCTCCACTTCTTTGCGAAAGCACCCGCGACCAGGTGCTTTCAGGTTGCGCGGCAATCAACATGACTGCCGCAAAAACTTAAAATCTTTTTTTGTCCACAGATTTCACAGATGGACACAGATTAAAAAGCAAATATAAAAACGCTCTGGAACTTCTTATGATCCGGCATGCATTCCGGGTTTTATCTGTGTAAATCTGTGGATCAATATGTCTTTATGTCTTAGTCGTTAAACAATGAACTGACCGACTCTTCATCCGTGATGCGGCGTATGGTTTCTGCCAGCAATTCGGCCACCGATAACTGGCGGATACGGCTGGACTTGAGCGCATCCTCGCGCAGCGGAATGGTGTCGGTAACCACCAGTTCATCCAGCGCGGAACCTTCTATACGCTGCACCGCCGAACCGGACAATACCGCATGTGTGCAGTAGGCCATCACGCGCAGCGCGCCTTTTTCCTTCAGCGCTGCGGCGGCTTCACACAGGGTATTTGCCGTATCCACCAGATCGTCCATGATCAGGCAATTGCGTCCGGCCACATCACCGATAATATTCATCACCTTGGCCACATTGGGCTTGGGGCGACGCTTGTCGATAATCGCAAGATCCACGTCCAGCCGCTTGGCCAGCGCCCGCGCCCGCACTACACCGCCCACGTCCGGCGATACCACCACTAAATTCTTGTAGTCATTCTTCCACACATCCGCCAGCAGAATCGGGCTGGCGTAAATATTGTCCACCGGGATATCGAAAAACCCCTGTATCTGGTCCGCGTGCAGATCCATGGTAAGGACACGATCAACGCCTACACCGGAGAGCATGTCTGCCACCACCTTGGCTGTAATCGCCACCCGTGCAGAGCGCGGGCGGCGATCCTGTCGGCCATAGCCAAAATAAGGCAGCGCCGCAGTAATGCGCCCGGCGGAAGCGCGTTTCAGCGCATCCACCATTACCATCACTTCCATCAGGCTGTCATTGGTCGGCGCACAGGTGGATTGCAATACAAACACATCCTTGCCGCGGACATTTTCAAGCAGCTCAATCATGATTTCGCCGTCTGAAAAACGGCTCACCGTTGACTGGCCAAGGGGAATTTTCAGATGCCGCGCTACACTTTCAGCGAGCTTAGGATTGGCATTGCCTGTGAATACCATCAAGCTATCTTGTGACACGTGCGACCCCTCAAAGTAATTCTGGCGATTTAAACGGGCAAATCATACGAAAAACCAAAAAGGGCGCAAGCGCCCCCTGTACTATTTATTACTCCAGACAATACTGGACAAACTGGCTGGGGAGGTAGGGATCGAACCTACGAATGCCGGAATCAAAATCCGGTGCCTTACCACTTGGCGACTCCCCAATTAACTTTGGGTTCTGCATATTAAGCTATACAGCAAAATCCCTTAACGGATGCTGCTGCAAACCTTGCGCAACAACACCCTGTATTTCTTCCGGCAAAGCGAGCAGCACTTTTCGCGCTTCAGCTTCACTGGCAAACTCGGCAAACACACAAGCGCCCGAACCGGTCATCATAGCCGGCGCAAAATTACCCAGAATTTCGAGGTAATGCGCCACTTTTGGATACAACTTGCACACTGTTGACTGCAAATCGTTACCCAGCCACGCTACTGTGGAAAGGTTCTGCCCAATCGGAAGGGCGCGAATTGTGATGGAAATTGAATCACGTGTCAATTCAGGATGCGAAAATATCTGGGCCGTGGGCACATGTACGGGCGGAAACAGCACGACATACCATGCGTCTGGCAGCGAAAAAGCCTGTAGCTGCTCGCCCACCCCCTCGGCAAACGCATTTTCGCCGAAGATAAATACCGGCACATCAGCCCCCAGGGACAGCCCCAGTTGCATCAGGCGCACGCGCGACAGTCCCAGATTCCAGAGTTTATTTAAGGCCAGCAGCGTGGTGGCCGCATCCGAGCTGCCGCCCCCCAGGCCGCCTCCCATCGGAATGCGCTTTTCCAGCAGAATATCCACACCCAGCTTGCTGCCGGTTTCCTGTTGCAGCTTACGCGCCGCACGCACACATAAATCCTGCTCTGCGGGCACGCCTTCCAGCGCATTTATGCGCCGCACCTCACCATCGTTACGCAGGGTGAAATGCAGGGTATCGTTCAAGGCTATAAAGCGAAACAACGTTTGCAGCAGATGATAGCCGTCGGCCCTGCGCCCCACCACATGCAAAAACAAGTTGAGCTTGGCCGGAGCCGGACAGGACAAGGTATTAATCAAATTTCCCACTCATCTATCAGTAGTTGCATTTCCATGCCATCCCGGCTCATATGCATGCGCAAAGGCAGACTGTCGGGCATTTCCGTGGCGTATCGCGTGTAATTGATTTCCCAGCCATCCTGGCGCAACACCTTAATCTGGCCGTTATCAGAACGCTCGATATCCGCTGCCGTGCCTGCAGCAGGCAGCGCAAGCACCCAGTAACGCATGCCCGAAAGTGGCAGGTGCCAGCCCAATACACGCTCGGTCAGGGTTTCCGCATCCTGCTCGAAATATTCCTTGCCCGAGGCTTCCAGCAATACTCCCTGCTCATTGCTAAAAATGCGCGCGGCAGTCTGGCCGAACGGTGCCAGCAACAGAATTTCATCCTCAACGCCTCGGTGCGTCCAGCGCACACCCGCTGACGTGCGCTCACCGTTGTGCCGTGTCGCCACGCGCCCGTTAAACGCGAACGGCACCAGCTCTGATTGCACCGGGCGCAACTGTGCAGGCGCTTCCGGCAATGTCGAGCAGGCAGCCAGCAACAGCGTTAACAACAGGGGGAAGCGCAGCATCATCAGGGCAGAAACTTCTTGATTACGGCTTTTAACGCTTCGCTATCCGGATTTTTTTTCAGGTTTTCCAGCCATATATTCTTTGCCTCGTCGCGCGCCCCCTGTTGCCACAGCACTTCACCCAGATGCGCTGCGACCTCGGGATCGGGAAATACCGCATAGGCACGGCGCATAAACTCCACGCTCCTGGCCTGATTGCCCGTCAAATAATAGCCCCAGCCCATACTATCCATGATCGCGGCGCTTTCCGGCTCCAGCTGGTAGGCTTTTTCCACCAGCTGCATCGCCTCCGCCAGCCGCTCCCGGCGCTCAAGCAGGGAGTATCCCAGTGCATTGTAGGCATGCGCGTGGTCGGGTTGAATCTTGATCAGTTTGCGCAGCATGTCCTCAAACACCGCGTGTTTTCCCAGCTTGTCTGCCGTCATCGCAGCTTCATACAGCAAATCCGGATGACCGGGTTGCTTCTCAAGCTCTTTGCTTAACACCTTGAAAGCTGTGCTGTATTGCTGCGCATCACGCAGTATCTGGCCTTCGGTCAGAATCAGCTGCGCGCGTTGCTGGTTATTTCTGGCGGTAGTTTTATGCAGCACTTCGCGCGCTTCATTCAGCTTGTTTGCCTTGACCAGCAGATAGGCAATGCGCAACTGTGACTGGAACAGGTAATCTCCCTCCTTTACCTGCCGGTATTCTTGCAGCGCAACCGTGTCGCTTTTCTTCGCTTCGTGCAACTGTCCCAGATAATAATGCACGGTCGAACTGTCTTTACGGCCCACGCTCAGTGTCTGCATCAACTCCTTTTCAGCCCGGTCCAGCTCTCCCAGCTGGATCGACAGCAGGGCAATGGCAAAAGCCAGCTCGGCATTGTCAGGCTTTTGACTGAGCAGATGCTGAAACTGAACCCGTGATTCAACATAATGCTTCTGCTCCAGCAGGGATCGCGCATAAAACAGGCGAACTTCATCCGCCTGCGGGTAGTCTGCAAGGAATTTTTTCACGCCTGCAAGCGCCTCCGCAGGTGAGCTTTTAAACCTGAGCTGAGCCTCCAGCACAACCGGGAACTCCCATTCAGGCTGCAAGTCACGTGCTTTGCCGACCTCTTTCAGGGCCACCTCACGCATACCCGCCTCTTCAGCGGCCTGCGCAAGCACCCAGTGCATTTCTGCAAACTGCGGGTATGGCTGCGCCAGATCCACCAATATCTTATAAACGGCAACTTTGTCACCGTAGCGCGCAAACAGCGGATAAAACTGCGCAAAGTTACGGCCTGCATTTTTGCTGTCGCTTGCCAGCAACTCAACCAGATAAGGCCGCGATTCCTCCAGCTTGCCGCCACTCACCAGCACTGTCGCCAGCATTTGCCTGGGCATTACCGCCTTCGGCTCCAGCTCATGCCACAATTTAAAGGCCTCCAGCGTTTGCTCCATCTGGCGCGCTTCATAGGCAAGTTGCGCTGCACGGCGCACCACACGCAAATCGCGCGTGGCGATTGCCAGCTCATAATAGGCCTGTGCGGCCAATTCCCGCTGCCCACGCTGGGCGGCAATATCACCCAGCACAAAGGTATAAAGCATTTGTCCGGTTAATTCGATCCTGGGATACACCTTGTCTTTTTCGGCTTGAGACATTGAGTGTTGCTCGGACGGCATATCCAGTTGCAACTGTCCTGCAGCACCATCCTCTTCCGCCTGTCTGGGCGCATGGGCACAGCCAGCCAATAGCACGGAAAGTAAAAGCGCACTAAATTTAATTTTCTTCATCAGGGTTTTTGCGGGTATTTTAATTTAAAGTCATTGTAATTCAGGTAGTTTAGTGCGACGATTTAAAGCAATGGTTCCCTGCAAAAAATGATCAGGCTCACAACGGTGACACTGTTTAACATCAGGCAGCCATACCGCGCACTGCATAGCAGTTTTTACAGACGCTCATATTAGGTTATATTCACTCCAGTCCACAACCCTGAACATAAGGCATGAGCGCACAAATCACCCTGAATGCACGCAATTTATCCCGCCGCCTCGGCAGGCGCGAGGTCATACGCAATATTTCCCTGCAACTCAAGCGCGGCGAAGTGCTGGGCTTGCTGGGCCCCAACGGGGCGGGCAAAAGCACCACCATGCAACTGCTGTCCGGTGTACTGATTCCCCACGCGGGGCAGATTGAAATTTGCGGCATCAACCTGGCGCAGGAACCCGGCCGCGCCAAAGCCTGTATCGGCTATCTGCCGGAACATCCGCCCCTGTACCGCGACATGCGTGTGGACGATTTTTTGCTTTATGCGGCCAAGCTGCACGGTGTGGCGCGTTCAGGCCTGGCAGAGGCGCTGGCGATTGCAAAAAGCCGTTGCGGACTGGAAGACACCGGACGCAAGATCATCGGCACCCTTTCCAAAGGCTACCAGCAGCGCGTCGGCATCGCGCAGGCCATTATTCACAACCCCGATGTCGTGATTCTGGATGAACCCACTGTCGGCCTCGATCCTTCACAAATACGCGACATACGCGCACTGATCCGCGAATTGGGCAATGCGCACAGCGTGATTCTGTCCACCCACCTGCTGGGCGAAGTTGAAAACATCTGCGACCGCGTCGAAATCATGCAACGCGGGCAACTCATTTATGGCGACACCAGTGTCCGCATGCAGAGTCTGGGTCACCAGGCCGGCTTCATAGTCACGCTCCAGTCGCCACCCGAGCCGGCCGAGCTGTACAAGGTGCCGGGCGTCGTCAACGTGGAAGCGCTGTCCGCAACCCGTTTTAAAATTCTGCACAGTATCGACGCCAATACCGCCGAGGCGCTGCTATCGCTCTCCGCACAACAGGGCTGGCAGGCGCAGCAACTCACGCCATTACAGGGCAACCTTGAAGACGCCTTCGTGCACATCACCCAAAAGCAGCCTAACCAGCATGACCAGACCTGACACCATGATCCTCACCATCGCCCACAAGGAATTTCGCAGCCTATTTGCCACCCCTTCCACCTGGTTCATTCTGGGCGGACTGCAATTTATTTTTGCATGGTTCTTTCTGGCGCGGCTCGATGCATACTTGCAGGTGCAGGCCCAGCTGGTACAGCTCGCCAATCCTCCCGGCGCAACCCACTCAGTCGCGGCACCGGTTCTGGCGACCATCGGCTTTATCCTGATGATGCTGGTGCCCATTTTCACCATGCGGCTCGTCGCCGAAGAACGGCGCAACCAGACTCTGGTGCTGCTGATGGCCTCGCCGGTGGCCAGCTGGGAAATTATTGCCGGCAAATTTCTCGGCATGCTGCTGTTCCTGTCGCTGATTATTGCCGCCAGCTTCCTGATGTTGCTGACGCTGGCGCTGGGTACCCCGCTCGACTACGGTTTGCTAATCACCAACGCGGCCGGCCTGTTTATGCTTGCCGCCGGCTATTCCGCGCTTGGCCTGTATTTCTCCACCCTCACCACCCAGCCTGTCGTTGCCGCGAGCAGCACCATTGCCGCACTGTTCGGCCTGTGGCTGATCGATGTTGCGGGTTCGAGCACCGGAACAATACTGAAAGCGCTGTCGCCTACCGTGCACTTTCAAAGCTTCAATACCGGCTTGCTCCTGAGCAAGGACATCACCTATTTTCTGCTGTTCAGCGCCATCTGTTTATTACTGGCAATCAGACGCCTGAACAACTCTCGTATCTATGGTTAAGGTCACGCTGATGAAACGATTTTTGCATTATTCACTGCAGCTCAAAAACATTGCCTTCAGCCTGCTGCTGCTCGCGGGCGCTATTGCGCTGTATCTGCTAGCAAACCTTTACCCGCTGCACTGGGATGCCACACGCAATGCCAGCAACAGCCTGACTTCCAGCAGCATAGACATCCTCAAACAGCTGCCTGGCAAACTCAACATCACCATGTACGCAAACAGCAAGGATGCCGAGCTGGGCGATATCGAGCTATTTGTGCGCGACTTTATCGGGCTGTATCAACGCTACAAAACCGACATCACCCTCACCTTTGTCGACCCCGTCAAGGACGCAGAGGCCATGCGCAAAGCGCAGATACGCGCCAACCGCGAAATGATTGTGGAATATGCCGGGCGCACCGAACACCTGACCCTGCTGAACGAACAGTCGCTCACCAGCGCGCTGCTGCGCCTCGCCCATACCAAAAACCAGAAGCTCATGTATGTGGACGGCCACGGCGAACGCAAGCTCGATGGCCCGGCCAACCACGACCTCGGCGACTTTGGCAAAAAGCTCAGGCAAAACGGATTTCAGATTGCCAGCCTGAATCTTGCACTGGCACAGGATGTGCCCGGCAACGGCAGCGTGCTGGTCATCACGCAGCCGCAGATCAGGCTGCTGCCGGGTGAAGTGGACAAGATACTGCGCTATGTGGATAACGGCGGCAACCTGCTGTGGCTACTGGATGCAGAACCGCTGCACGGCCTCGAACGCCTCGCCGCCAAGCTTGGCATATTGCTCACACCCGGCATTGTGACCGACCCCGATGCGCAAAAAATGAATGCACCCGATTACTGGACGCTGGGCGCAAGCTATCCGCCGCATCCGATTACGGCCAACTTCAACCTGATTACCGCCTTTCCTTATGCGCGTGCGCTGGGACGCGAAGACAGCAGCGGGCAGGCGGACAACGAGGACAGCGATACCGGAAAAAAATGGCAGCGCAGCACGCTGGTGGAAGCCGCCAGTAACGGCTGGGTAAGCAGGGCCAGCATCCCCAGAAAGTCACGCTTCGACAAAAATCGCGACATCCCCGGGCCGTTCAGCCTGGCGATTGCGCTGGAGCGCAGCATAGAGGCGCACCAGCAACGCATCGTAGTGGTTGGCAGCGGCGCTTTCCTCGCCAATGCCTATGTCGGCAACGGCGGCAATCTTGATCTCGGTATCAACATGGTGAACTGGCTCACGCATGAAGAACACCTCATTACCGCCCAGCCGCGCGCAACGCTGGACAATACCATCACCCTCAGCAAGAACCAGCTCAGTGTCATCAGCATCGGCTTTGTGATTGTGTTACCGCTGTTGCTGGCGGTCACTGGCGCTGCATTGTGGTGGCGGAGAAGAAGCTGAAAACCGGCTCGCCTGCACAAGGGAGCGCGAGCATGTATTACCTGAGAGCGCCTATATACTGATTTTCAATGCCGACCTCATCTTCACCATCATTCACTACAGTCGACTTTCGCATCGTATCCTGAACGACGGGAGCGGATTGCACTGCAATCGCTTTGCCAAAAATTAGCTCATCCATGCGGGCAGCATATTGGGACAACTCGGGCATTTCCTGCTTGCGCGCAATCCTCATGACCTCCCTGGCATAATCATCGTTATGCAATAACCACTCCACATCAATGACGCGATTAAGCTTGCGTCTCAACGCGACACTGATCAGCCCCGCGACGGCCAGTTTTGCAGATTCACTCATTAGATTACCCTTTCAGCATGTTGAGAAATATCCAGTCCATCCTGCTCGTCATCATCCGACACACGCAGACCAATAACCAAATCCACCATCAGCAAAATTATCCAGGTGACGACACCGCTATAAATCAGGGTGGAGAACGTGCCTACGATTTGCATTGTTATGCTGGCGTCGATGCCGCCGATTACCTTGTCTGCAAATACGCCCGTCAGAATTGCACCCACAATGCCACCCACCCCGTGTATGCCAAACACGTCAAGCGAATCATCGGCACCCAACATACGCTTCAAGCTTGTCGCGCCCCAGTAGCAAAAAAACCCCGCTGCAAAACCAATAGACAGCGCGCCGCCAACACCGACGAAACCCGAAGCCGGCGTAATTGCAACAAGCCCGGCTACCGCACCGGAACAGGCTCCCAACATGGTGGCATGGGATTTATAAATCCGCTCAATCGCCATCCAGGTGAGCGCTGCAGTGGCGGCTGCAATTTGCGTCACCAGCATTGCCATGCCGGCACGTCCGTCGGAAGCAACAGCTGAGCCCGCGTTGAAACCGAACCAGCCCACCCACAGCAGCGCTGCCCCGATCATGGTGTAGATAAGATTATTCGGCGAAAACGGCTCTCTGCCATAGCCGCGCCTGGTGCCCAGCATATAGGCGCAAACCAGTCCGGCGATACCCGCATTGACGTGCACGACAGTGCCGCCGGCAAAATCCAGTATCCCGCTCGCGGCGAAAAATCCGCTGGGTTCCCACATGACGTGGGCCACCGGCGCATAAACAAACAGCGACCACAGAATCATGAAAACCACCATGGCGCTGAATTTCATGCGCTCGGCAAAAGCGCCTGTAATGAGTGCCGGCGTAATGATGGCGAAGGTCAACTGAAACATGACATATACCGACTCGGGAATGCTGCTTGCAATATGACTAACCGTCAGCGTGCTGCCGGTTTTATCGTAAAACATGCCATTCAGCATCAGGCGGTCAAAACCGCCAATGAAGGGTGTACTGCCCGGCGTAAAGGCCAGACTGTAACCAATCACTACCCAGATAAGCGTCACCAGGCAAACGATCGTGAAGCTTTGCAATGCAGTGGATAAAACATTTTTCTTGCGCACCATGCCCGAATAAAACAGGGCCAAACCGGGAATGGTCATTAACAGCACCAGTGCCGTGGAAGAAAGCATCCAGGCCGTGTCGCCAGTGTTGATCTTGTCGAAGCCGACCGCATAAGGTGCCGTGGGCGGAGGCGGTACAACGACCTGTGCCGGGGTTTCCGGAATATCAACTTGGGCCGGGCTTATAATGTTCGCTGCATCTGTTCCCGAAGTCGCAACAGCAGCAGCCGGCAGCGTTGCATCCTGACTCGACTCCGCCGCGACATTCATGGATAAAAGCATAAACAACAGAAAGGCCGGCGTATTCAGCCATAAGCCACATTTTCGATTACCCTTCTGACACCAATTCATACTTTTCCCCATCTCGACATTACGTTTAAAATTTATTGAAATATTCATCACGCACTATTTGGAAAAAAATTCGCCTGGCGAATAAGCCCTTCCGGCATCGGATTTTTCCACGGCCATAATTGCATGCCGAAATAAAATTTCGGCTGTTTCATCGCCCAGCATATCTTTCATCCACACGACAAGATGACGCATCAACGCATTTAACTGACCGGCCCGATAGGGCCTGATTTGCCTGGTTGTTCCGCTATTGAGCAAATTGATTACCTGACCCTGCTGCGCCGGCGACCAGGGAAGGTTATCCACCACGGTCAAAAGAAATTCACGGCATGAACTGCCCAGTTTCGCATCCCGCTCGCTTATTTTATGCAGCAAGGCAAGCAGCAAAGACTTAAAGCTTGCAAACTCCGGCGTACTGATCTCCGGCCCGGACACATCCGTACTGAACTCATTTGTTTGTCCGGCATGAACTGGCGCCAGCACCGGCTCGGCATCGTTCGAGGCGGACATTGCGTCCCCGTTCATTAAAGCCCGGCCCATCGCCTGCGCCAATTCAACATGACGGCTGTCCTTGCCATAGGCCTCGCAAACTTTGCGGGCAAACAGCGTAAGCCCGCTGAATAAAGAAGTTGAGGCTGAAACATGCTGCTCCCAGCTCCTGACCGCTCCCGCAGCTTCTTCCTGCGTCAATACCGTACACAAGGCAAAATGAATTGCCTGCTTCTTGCGCTGAAAATCCGGGGTTCTGATAACTGCTAATTGATTTTGCATAGTTCCTGCTGTGTATGGTTTAAAATTCTTCCAGGCAATAAATCTCACACACTGCTTACGGCTGCCCCAATATGTGGCACCAGCCTTTATTCAGTGCATGAGAATCGTGTATAGAGAATGCCAAGGTCAGCAATCACCGGACTTCCCGGTTATGCCAGACCCTCTATATGTATAGTTATGCAATATATATGCCAGCACATCAGACAGACAATCCAGCCGAAAGCCCTGTGATTGCAGGGGTTATAGCGGATGCCTCTGATTAAGACATGCGGTACAACATCCAATTTATCAAACTTAAATAGTTATTAAAGTATCTATGCCCGAACTACCCGAAGTCGAAACCACCCTGCGCGGACTGACACCACATCTGAGCGGGCAGCGCATCAAGCAGGTCATCATCCGCAATGCAAATCTGCGCTGGCCTGTACCGGGAAATTTGCCCGCTCTGTTGCGCAAGCAAACCATACTCAAGCTGCGCCGTCGTGCAAAATACTTATTGGTGGAATGTGATAGCGGCACGCTGATTCTGCACCTCGGGATGTCCGGCAGCTTGCGCGTGCTTCCCGCCCACACTCCGGCGGAAAAACACGATCACTTTGACCTGGTTCTGGAAAGCGGCATGCTGATGCGCCTGCGCGACCCGCGCCGGTTTGGTGCCGTGCTGTGGCATGCCGGCGACATTGCACAGCACCCCTTATTGTCGGCACTCGGCCCCGAACCACTGCTGGACGATTTCAATGCCGCGTATCTTTACCGTGCCACGCGCAAGCGCAGCGCATCCGTCAAGCAGGTGATCATGGACAGCCATGTGGTAGTCGGTGTCGGCAACATCTACGCCAGCGAATCACTGTTTCACGCCGGCATCCGCCCGCAACTTGCGGCCAGCAAACTCAGCCTGCCACGCTGCGCCAGACTGGTGCAAACCATACGCGACACGTTGACCGCTTCCATCGCGCAGGGCGGCAGCACGCTGCGCGATTTTACCGACAGTAGTGGCAAACCCGGTTATTTCCAGCAAAACTATATGGTGTATGGCCGCACGGGAGAGCCTTGCCGGATATGCGGCACCGCTATCAAACAGATCGTGCAGGGACAGCGCTCGACTTATTATTGTTTAGGCTGCCAGAAGTAAGGCTGTTCCAAATTGGAGCATAATGTGAAACAAAATAAAGGCATTGCCAGACACCTTATGTAAATGTCTGCCGCGAAGTTCCGGCCTCCGAAAACGGTAGTCGCCAAACATCATTTTGCATGCCGGCATAACAGAAGGAAGACCGTTCATGAATCCGACGAAATCAAGAACAACGATACTGACCGGCTTCGGTGTGATTATTATCATATTGATTTCCCTGGTCCTCACCCTGCTTCTCTATATCAACCAGAGTACCGATCAACTCAGGCAGCTCTCCACACTGCAACGCACTGGTGTACTGGCACTGGAAATGCGCCAGGCTGCTTTGCAAAGAAGCCTGGTTCTGTATCGCATGGCGATGAGTAACGATCCCTTCTACCGCGAAGAACAGGCAAGGGAGTTCTACAGGCTGGGCACGGCATTCCTGCTCGCACGGGATGAATTTGCGCGTATCCCGCTGAACGAAGCCCATCGTAAAGTCTGGCTCAGCACACTGGAAAATGTAAAACAGAATAGTGGCCTGCAAACACAGGTGGTTGATGCGCTGCAGCGGAATATAGACCTGGAAGCAAGCCGCAAACTTGTAGATGAGATTCTCCCCTTGCAACAAACGGTAATGGAATGGATGGGGCGCATCCTGTCAAATGCGCAAAGCCAGATTGAAGAGCGGACAGTACTGGCCAGAGAATCCAACAAAAGAATTTTAATGATCATGTCCTTACTTGGGCTGACAGGGCTAATTACCGCAGCCTGTATTGCATACTATGTGCTGCGCACCTCGTCCCATGCTGAACAGGCGCTGATAGCAGCCCGCGAAGAGGCGCTCTCGGCCAACCAGGCCAAGTCACAATTCCTGGCCAACATGAGTCATGAAATACGCACCCCGATGAATGCAATCATCAACTGGATCCATTTGCTCAAAAATGATATCACCGGGACCAGACAACATGCTCAGCTGGTGAAGGTAGGCAAAGCTGCGCACCATCTGATGCGCATCATCAACGACATACTGGATCTGTCCAAGATTGAGGCCGGAAAATTCACGCTGGAAAAAGCCGACTTCTCCCTGTCACAATTAATAGACCATACCCTCAGCATGCTGGACGAACGTGCAAACCAGAAAGGTCTGCAAATGATTGTTGAGATTGACCCGGCTTTACCCGCGCACCTTAATGGCGACCTGATGCGGCTCGAACAGATTCTGCTGAATTTTGTGAGCAATGCAATCAAGTTTGCCGACCACGGGAAAATCATGATACGCGCAAAATTGCTGGACGAAACACCCCGGCATATCCTGATGCGCCTGGAGGTGGAAGACCGCGGCATCGGCCTTACCGCAGAGCAACAGAACAAGCTGTTTCAGGCATTTAGCCAGGCCGACGAGTCTACTACGCGCAAATATGGCGGCACCGGGCTGGGCCTGGTCATATGCAAACATCTCGCCATCATGATGGGCGGCAATATCGGTGTTACCAGCGCCCCCGGGCTGGGCAGTACCTTCTGGATAACGGCCAATATGGGCAAGGTCTCTGGTAACCACTCAATAACCGAAACTGAAGCAGCGCTGACAACAGAGCAAACCATACGGCAACTGTCGCAACACTTTAACGGCGTTCGCTTGCTGCTGGCAGAAGATGACCCTTTCAATCAGGAAGTCGCGCTCGAACTATTAAATCAGGCAGGCCTGACAGCCGACGTGGTTCAAAATGGCCAGCAGGCTGTTGATCGCGTCATGGCAGGCAATTACGCACTGGTGCTGATGGATATACAAATGCCGGTCATGGACGGGCTAAAGGCGACCCGTCAAATTCGCCAGTTGCCCGGCAAAGCCGCACTGCCTGTGCTGGCCATGACCGCCAATGCCTTCGATGAGGACAAGCAGCACTGCATGGAAGCGGGAATGAATGACTTCATCAGCAAGCCCGTTGAACCCGACAAGCTTTATGCCATGCTCCTGCACTGGCTGACATACTCCGCCGGAAATTCATCCAACATAATATAAAATTCCAATGTGCTTCATCGGAGGGCAAAAATCGTGCATCATTACCGCCTGACCCACGTTACCTCCATGCTAAGAAATAAAACCAGATGACAGTGATCGTCAACTCCATAGAAGAACAAAAATTCGCCCTGTCGACCAAGCTTGTCGCACCGATGGAGCACCTCGCGCGGCAGTGCGCCGAAGTGTGGCCGGACAAGGCCGCGCTTGATCGCGTGCTGCAGCAGGGACTCGCCAGCATCCCGCAATGCCGTCTGGTGTATGCGCTCGACCCTTCCGGCATCCAGATCAGTGCAAACGTCGCCGCCGACAAGCTGCATGAAAAATTTTACGGCCAGGATCTTTCACAACGCCCCTTTATGAGCAATGTGGTGCCGAGCCGCGGATTTATTTTGTCCGATGTCTATATCAGCCGCCTCACCGAGCGCCCGACAGTCACCGCCGTGCTGGCCGTACCCAAGGATGAGCGGGTTGCCGGCTTCATTGCCGCCGATTTCGATCTGCGCGATCTGTCGCTGAGCGATACATCGCACACCTCGACACCCGGCTGGCGCCAGATCAAAGGCGACCCTTCCATACGCCAGACCGTATTCATGCAGCAGCGCGCCATCAGCGACCTCGACCAGCACATCGACGACGTCATCGCCACCATCAACGAACTGATGTGCGAGCGCGGCATCTTCCATGTGCAGATTCACTTCTCCAGCTCGCGCGCCACGCTGTGGCCAATGGACGACCCCTTCAGCTACCAGGTGCATGTACTGGACGAAATCATCAACCCGGCGGTGTGCCTCGCCTTCCGGAAACAGCCCTACCCCTTGCGCGCCACCGTGCGCCCCGAACAAGTCAGGCAGGTGCTCAACAAGTTTCGCCAATTGCGCGAAGCCGACGACGTCATCTACCTGCGCTCCGGCTCGCTCAACATCATCAACGGCATCGTCGGTCTCACCTTCTCCTGTGATGGATCGCATTACATACCGGCAGATGAATTTTTATCGGACGAGTGCAAGTTTTAAGATTGTCACGTGGGCACACTGCGTTTTGCCCACCCTACAAAATTCACACCTAGCGCTATGCCGCACCACCGCACGGTGGGCAAAGCGCAGCGTACCCACACAACTCATCAGGAGACCCCTTCTAAAAAATAGGGACGAAGTAAAATTGATCATCCGCTCAGAACTTCTCCTCCTTATTTCAACGGCAAATAGATATCCGTAATCAGATCGTGCTCTGCTGTCTCCGGCATCAAGTTCAGGTAATGAAAATACAAGGGGAAATCGCGCAGGCTTTCTCCGCTTTTGGGTAGCCATTCGCGGTACAGCGGGTAGATGCTCTCACCTATCCTGTCATGTGAGCCATGATGGCGCACCACCGCACAGCGGCCTCCGGGAATGACCCTGTTCTGCACCCCTTGGGGGTTGTCGGGAATATCTTCTGTTACCGAGCCGCAAATGCCGAATTTGAATTGATCCGGCGCTGTGGTGTCGGGGTTGTCGTAGACGATACCGAAAGACTTGCTGGACTTAACCGGGGACAGGCCGCTGGTCTTGCGCCAGTCGATAAATATTTTTACCGAATCGTTTACCAGGTCAGGCGGGCCATAGTGCTTGAGCATGGCGACCTTGACGGGTTCGCAGTTGACGATTTTAACTTCCATGTTGTTTCTCCTCTCTCTGATGGGGAATTTGTACTGCTCGTTCCAGTGCTGCCAGGCCGGGTTGTCTCTAAATTCAGAAGGCGTTTGCCCGAAGGTGTTTTTAAAGGCGCGGGAAAACGATTCCGGATTTTCAAAACGCGCATCCAGTGCAATGTCGGTGATTCTTTCCTGCTGGTTGAAGACAAGCCGGTAGGAAGCGCGCTTAAGCCGTACCAGCTGGACATATTTGAAGACGGCAATGCCGGTGTATGCAGAAAACTGGCGATGAAAATGATATTTTGAAAAACAGGCAACCTGGCTCAAGCGCTCCAGGGTTAATTCTTCATCCAGGTTTTTGTCGATGTAATCGAAAACCTTGTTGAACTTTGCTGCATATTCACTTGCCTTCGACATGGCCCAGCTCTCTCCTCATTCACCGGCGAGAACTATACCGTGCCGAATATTTGATGTCCTGACCGGGATTGCGCTAATTTTTGTAACTGCACTCATTATTTGGCGTACCTTAAAGATTCAGCCATGCAGCCTGGGCAAGGCTTGGTGTGCTCACATTGTTATTTTCCGAATTGCAACCGTGGGCACGCTGCGCTTTGCCCACCCTACGGTGTTATCAAATAACGTTCAACGTGAAATCGTAGGGTGGGCAAAGCAACGCGTGCCCACGCAACCCTACAGGAGGCAGCTGATGCCGGTTTAAACCGAGCGCAACCGCCGGCAGCAATCAAACCTCTCCATATGTGCGCTGCCGTACCGACAATTTTTCACCGCCGAGCTAAGTTTCACCATTGAATCGCTTGCCCCGCATTCATATAGAAGCTGTAGTATGCAGCCTGCGATCAACTAGTCACTTGATTTCCGCCGCAGATTATCAGCGTTGCAGTCTTTCTGCCCAGCCCTCCATGGAGTAAATATATATGCCCGGAATCATCTGCCATGAATGAGCCCGGTGATTCTGCGCTAAAAGCGCTGCGTGTATCCGAAAGCCGTTACCGCCGGCTGTTTGAAGCCGCGCAGGACGGCATATTGCTGCTGAACGCCGGCACTGCACAGATCGAGGACGTCAATCCCTACCTGATCAATATGCTTGGTTACACCCATGCCGAGTTTCTGGGAAAGAAACTGTGGGAAGTGGGTTCGTTCGTGGATATTGCGCAGAGCAAGGAGTTGTTTGAGGAGCTGCAAACGCAGGGGTATGTGCGCTACAACGATCTTCCGCTTAAGACAAAAGCCGGAACCGAAATCGCGGTTGAATTCGTCAGCAACAGTTACGACTGTGAAGGCATCAAGGTCATACAGTGCAACATCCGTAATATTTCCGAGCGCAAGGCAGACCAGGCGAAAATCCTGCGCCACAAGCAGCTCTATGCCGCGCTGAGCCAGTGCAACAAGGCCATCGTGTATTGCACCAGCGAACAGGAGCTTTTTCTGGAAGCTGTGCGCGCCGCAGTGCAGTATGGCGGCATGACGATGGCGTGGATTGGCCTCACCGACAGTGACACCCTTATGCTTGAGCCTGTCGCCAGCTACGGCGATGCTACCGGTTATCTTAACGAAATCAATATTTCGGCCAATGCCGAGAGCCAGTTCGGCCACGGCCCGACCGGCACGGCTACCCGGCAGAACCAGCCATACTGGTGCCAGGACTTCCTGAATGACCCTGCTACACACCAGTGGCATGAGCGTGCCGCACGCGCCGGCTTTGCCGCATCCGCCTCGTTGCCGCTGCACCGTGAAGGGGTGGTTGTTGGCGCATTCAATCTGTATTCCGCAGCAAGCAACTCCTTCGACGAACCGGCGCGAAATCTGCTGGTGGAGATGGCCAGCGACATCAGCTTTGCGCTCGGCAACTTTGCACATAATTCACAACGCCTGCGGGCACAGGAAGAATTGAAGTTCAAGAATACGATCCTCAAAACGCAGCAGGAGACATCCCTCGATGCCATGCTGGTTGTCGACGACAGTGGCAAAATCATTTCCTACAATCAAAAATTCGTTAGCTTGTGGCAACTTTCACCACAACTTCTGAACGCGCGTGTGGATGCGCCGGTGCTGCAGTCGGTTGCCGACCAGGTAGCGAACTCAGAGCAATTTATCGCCCGTGTGGAATATCTGAACCAGCACCGTGAAGAAAAAAGCCGTGAGGAGGTCATACTGAAAGATGGCAGGATCATCGACCGCTATTCCGCTCCGGCCATAGGCGCAGACCAGAAATATTACGGGCGTGTCTGGTACTTTCGCGACATCACCGAACGCAAGAATGCAAACCAGATGTTCAAGGACCTGCTTGAATCCGCACCCGATGCAATGGTGATCGTGAACCATGACAGCAAAATAATGCTGATCAACGCGCAGGTTTCCAAGCTGTTTGGCTGGCAGCGCGAGGAACTGCTCAGGCAGTCCATCGACATACTGGTGCCTGAACGTTTCCGCAGCAAACATCCGGAAATGCAGCAGGCATTTTTCAGCAGCCCTCATTCGCGGCCCATGGGTGCCGGCATTGAGCTGTTCGGGCTGCGCAGGGATGGCACGGAGTTTCCGGTGGAAATCAGCCTGAGCCCGCTGGTAACTGCAGATGGAGACTTCGTGATCAGCACCATACGCGACATCACCGAACGCAAACACAGCGAGCGCCAGGTACGCGACAGCGGAAAACTTTTCAGGGCTATTTTTGACCAGTCTCCCATTGCAATGGCGCTGATCGATAATCAGGGCTATCCGACCGTATCAAACGCCCCGCTGTCTGAAATGCTTGGCTATAGCAAAGATGAATTACTGAAAATGAAGTTCAGTGAATTTACCTTTCCGGAAGATATTAGTAATGATCTGAACCAGTTCAATGAATTAATGGAAGGCATAATTTCCACCTATCGCATGGAAAAGAGATATGTGCACAAAAATGGACAGCTGGTGTGGGCCAACCTTTTTGTCACGGTCATACGCGATGAAAACGGGCAACCTCAGGATATCATCGGCATGGCCGAAGACATTACGATACGCAAGGAAGCGGAAGCCAGAATCGCCTTCCTGAACCGCGTCTATGCGGTTCTGAGCGGCATCAACTCGCTCATTGTGCATGTGCTCAGCCGCGATGAGCTGTTCCGGGAGGCCTGCCGCATTGCTGTTGAAACGGGCGGCTTCCGCATGGCGATGATCAGTATCGTCGACCCGCATACGCAGAAAATTATTCCGATGGCCACGGCGGGCAAGGATGAAGAGCTCATCAGCGCCATCAAGAACATATTGTCTTCTGACAAGCTTGTTGAAAAAACCATGGTCTGGCGTGTGATCAGGGACGGGAAACCCATCATTTCCAACGATTCGCAGACTGACTCGCAGCTTGTGTTCGGGCAAAAATATATTGATGCAGGCGTCCGCTCCATGGTTATTTTTCCACTGATTGTTGCGGATCAGACCATAGGCACACTCTCGCTGTATGCAAGTGAACGCAATTTTTTCCATGACGAGGAGTTGAAGCTGCTGACGGAACTGGCCGGCGACATTTCATTCGCGATAGACCATATCAGCAAACAGGAACGTCTTAACTATCTTGCCTACTACGATGTGCTCACCGGACTGGCAAACCGCAACCTGTTTATCGAGAGGGTGACACAATTCATGCGCAGCGCTGCCGGCAATGGACAGAAGCTAGCCCTGTTCATGATCGACCTGGAACGTTTCAAGAGCATTAACGACAGCCTCGGCCGCTCGGCTGGCGACGCGCTGCTGGTGCAGGTGGCGGAGTGGCTCACGCACAACGTGAGCGATGCCAACCTGCTTGCAAGACTGGGTTCGGATCATTTTGCCGTGGTGATGCCCGAAATCAGGCAGGAAGGCGATCTGTCGCGGCTGGTGGAAAAAACGCTGGCAACCTTTCTGGACCATCCCTTCCGCCTGAATGATGCCGTGTTCCGCATTGCGGCCAAAGTCGGTATTGCGATATTTCCGGATGACGGTGCCGACGCCGACACCCTGTTCAAAAACGCCGAAGCTGCACTCAAAAAGGCCAAGGTGAGCGGCGAAAAATACCTGTTCCACACCCTCAATATGACCGAATCGGTATCGGCCAGGCTCACGCTGGAAAACCAGTTGCGTCAGGCGCTCGACAACGAGGAATTCGTGCTCTTTTACCAGCCCAAGGTTAATCTCGAGAGCGGAAAAATCACCAGTGCCGAGGCGCTGATACGCTGGAATGATCCGCGCACGGGGCTGGTGCCTCCGGATCGCTTTATACCGGTACTGGAAGATACCGGGCTGATCCATGAAGTCGGACGCTGGGCGCTGCACAAGGCGGTCAGGGACTACCTGCGTTGCCGCGCTGCCGGCCTGGCTACCGTGCGTATCGCGGTAAACGTGTCGCCGCTACAACTGCGCAGTCGCGGCTTTATCGACGAGGTCAGACAGGCAATCAGCATAGACGAGCATGCGGCGGAAGGGCTGGAACTTGAGATCACCGAAAGCCTGATCATGGAGAATATCAACCACAGTATCGCCAGCCTGCAAGCTATCCGCGATATGGGCATAACCATCGCCATCGACGATTTCGGCACCGGCTTTTCTTCACTCAGCTACCTGGCCAAACTGCCGGTAGACACGCTCAAGATAGACCGCTCCTTCATCATTGCCATGACAGCCGGAGCCGATGGACTTGCGCTGGTGTCCACCATCATCAGCCTCGCACATTCGCTCAAGCTCAAGGTCGTCGCGGAAGGAGTTGAAACCGAGGAACAGTCACGCCTGCTGCGTTTGCTGAGCTGCGATGAAATACAGGGCTACATATTCAGCAAACCTGTACCGGGCGAGCTGTTTGAAACAAAATTCCTGACACCACCTGGCGCTGAAAATACATAACGCTGCAAGGCTGGCCCATTTTGCGCGTAGCAGACCGCATGAGCGCTAAAAAATCTCCCACGGATAGCCGATGAAAATTTCCGTCGCGATGCCATCCCGGCCATTCGCAACATCCGCACGGAACACAACCCCGGACGCCGTGACCATTCTCAAGCCGAGTCCATATGATTCCCGCCAGGTCTTGCCCACATCCTGCTGCAAATCGGCAGTGCTGCCGACCTCATAGAAAAAAGCCACCTGCAACGATGTGCGAATATCCTTCATCACGAATATATCAAAGGGGGTGGATTCATCGGTGAGATTCCAGCGGAACTCGGTGCCGTAAAACTGGGTATGCGCGCCGCTGAACCTGCTCTGCGAGTAAGAGCGCAAACGACTCAGGCCGCCCAGCGAGGTGGCCGTACCATAGGTATTGCCCGCGATAATGTTGTTCACCACATCGAGGCAATATTGCTGTTGCTGCGGCGTCAGCGCGGGGTCGGCGCAGTTGATGCCCTGTTGTTGCTGGATAATTGCGGAATCGGTTACGCCTTGCCGGCTGACCAGCGCATCGGAACGCAGCAGGTTAAACACCCAGGTATTGCGGCTGCCGATGGGCAGATAGCCAGTAAGGTTGTAGTCCATCACCGCGAAATCCGGCCCGGAATCGGTGGGCGGGTTCGCATAGCGGCTGATGTCCAGACGCACGCCGCGCCTGGGGTCGCCATAGTCGTCGGTCATATCAAAACGGGTGCCGACAAAAGTGGAGATGCGGCGCACGCGGGCAGCATCCTGCGCCTGCAGAATGATATTGCCATCCTTGTCGCGTATGCTGCGCAGTTTGGATGCGCTCTCATACCACCCGCCATACAGCTCAATGCGGCGGTCGAGAAAGGTGGCGGTCAACCGCCCACCGTAATTTTCAGAATTGCCGATTTCGATCAGCCGGTAATCATTCTTGTCGGTGTCCATACCGCGTGCGGCATAGCTCTGGAATGTTGCCTTGCTCACCCCGCCAAATCCCAAATCCAGCACCAGGGTGCGCGGGATGAGGTGTATGTCCGCCACACCCGCGGCCATGCCTTCGACATCGCCGCTGAACGCGATACCATACGCATCGGTATAGGTGTTATTGATATTCATCGCGCCACCCACAATTCCGATACCGCCACCGATGCCGGGAATGTTGTAGGGGTAAGGAAACAGCGCGTAGCCGAAGCTGGTCTGAAACTGCGCTTTGCGGCGCTCGGGAAAGGACGAAAATGCTTGCTCTGCCGAACTCGCAGGACTCACGGTTTCCTCTACAGCTTGTGCCGCTGAAGACAGTGCAAGGCAGCAGCCCATGCCCAGACAGAAATGTATCAACGTGCCTGCTGGTTTGAAGTTTTTCATCACTTTATGAATTCCCTGTCATGTAATTTTAGCCAGAAACACCGCGGTACTAGCCTCATCATAAAGCCTAAATCTCAGTAAACATATAAGGGGAATCTTTATTTTCAACGTAAACGTGGGCACGCCACGCTTTGCCCACCCTAAGGTGGTACTGCATAATGTTCGGGGTAAATTGTAGGGTGGGCAAAACGAAGTGTGCCCACGCAAGCACACACTGCATGCACTCTATGGAGATAAAGCCTTATGTCCTTTTATCGTCGCAGCTTCATTCCCGGTGGCACTTATTTTTTTACTCTGACATTGGCTGATCGCCGCTCACCGCTATTGGTTGAACAAATCGAACGCTTGCGCGCGGTGTATGGCAAGGTGCAGCAGAAATATCCGTTTGAGACGGTCGCAATCTGCATCTTGCCTGAACATATCCATGCCATTTGGACCATTCCGCCGGACGATGCGGATTATTCCCGGCGCTGGAATTTGATCAAGGGAAATTTCTCACGCGGCTTGCCGGCAGCACCAGCACGCAGTGCCAGCAAATTACGCCAGCGTGAAAAAGGCATTTGGCAAAGGCGGTTTTGGGAGCATCAAATTCGCGATGAAGAAGATTTGCAGCGGCATGTCGATTATGTACATTTCAATCCGGTCAAGCACGGCCTGGTGACACAGGTGGCGGATTGGGAATATTCAAGTTTTCACCAGTGGGTAGCACGGGGAATATTGAGTGCCAATTGGGCGGGAGACATAAGCGATGGCTCATTTGGTGAGTGAGCAGCGTGGGCACTCTGCGCTTTGCCCACCCTACGAATTCACTTTTAAAGTTATGCGGTAACACCGTAGGGTGGGCAAAACGAAGTGTGCCCACGCTGAACCCACTGCCCCTCTGGTATCATGCCGGGATGTTAAATATCCAGAATCTCACCTACCTGCAAGGCGGCACGCCGCTGTTGCAGAATGTAAATTTGCAGGCGTTTGCCGACCAGCGCATCGGTCTGGTCGGGCATAACGGCTGCGGCAAATCCACGCTGTTTCGGCTTATACGCGGCGAGATCAAGCCCGAGAGCGGCGAGGTGGCTATACAGTCGGGCAAGACGATTGCGTTTGTCGAGCAGGAGATTGCGACCTCCGATCAACCTGCCATTGAATTTGTGCTCGACGGCGACGTTGAGTTGCGCGCGCTGGAAAAAATCCTGGCGCAGGAAAATCACGACGCGCACTGGTTTGAAGCGCAAAGCCGCTACGAGGCGATCAGCGGCTACACTGCCAAGTCGCGCGCGGCGCAATTGCTGAACGGCCTGGGCTTTGCCAACGACACCTTGGAGCGCCCGGTCAGCAGCTTTTCCGGCGGCTGGCGCATGCGGCTGAATCTGGCGCGCGCGCTGATGCACCGCGCCGATTTGCTGCTGCTGGACGAACCCACCAACCACCTCGACCTCGAAGCCATCCTGTGGCTGGAACAGTATCTGGCGCGCTATCCCGGCAGCCTGCTGCTGGTGTCGCACGACCGCGAATTTTTGAATGCCTGCGTCAACCGCATCGCGCATGTGCATGACCACACCATCGACACTTATGCCGGCGATTACGACGACTTTGAGCGTGCCCGCGCGGAAAAAATCGCGCAACAAAATCAGGCCTACAACCAGCAGCAGGCAAAAGTCGCGCATCTGGAAGATTTTGTGCGCCGCTTCCGCGCCAAGGCCACCAAGGCGAAGCAGGCGCAGAGCCGCATCAAGGCGCTGGAGCGCATCACGCGCATCGCCCCGGCGCATGTCACCGACGGCCATTTCGAACTGGAGATTGAAGCCCCCGAGCGCAGCCCGGACCTTTTGCTGCGTGCCGAAAACATGGGCTTCAGCTATGGCGAAAAATCGCTGTTCAAAAATATCAATCTGGTGCTGCGCGCCGGTGCGCGCATCGCGCTGCTCGGCCCCAACGGCGCGGGAAAATCCACTCTGATCAAGCTGCTGGTGGGCGAACTGGCGCCCACCACGGGAAAACTTGAGCTGACGCCCGACGTGCGCATCGGTTATTTTGCGCAGCACCAGCTGGAAAACCTGGACAGTGCCGCCACGCCGCTACAGCACATGGAAAAGCTCGCGCCCAAGGAAAAAGCGCTGACGCTGCGCACCTTCCTCGGGCGCTTCGGCCTCGCCGGCGACAGTGAAGACCGCCCGGTGGCAAGCTTCTCCGGCGGTGAAAAAAGCCGCCTCGCGCTGGCGCTGCTGGCGTGGCAGAAGCCGCACTTGCTGCTGCTGGACGAGCCCACCAACCACCTCGATCTCGACATGCGCGACGCACTGACCATTGCGCTGGAAGAATACACGGGTGCAGTGGTGATCGTGTCGCACGACCGCAGCCTGATACGCGCGGTGGCCGATGAATTGTGGCTGGTGGCCGACGGCGAAGCGAAATTGTTTGACGGCGATCTGGAAGATTACAAAGTGTGGATCGAAAATCGCCGCCCGCGCGAAGCGGTTGCAGCGGCAGTTGCCAAACCGCAGCCAACGACAGCACCCAAACCGAACCGCAAAGCACTGCAGTCAAAACAGTCCAAACTGAACATAGCCCTCGCCGCCGCGCAAACTGAACTGGGCATCGTCACCAACAAACTGGCCGACCCCGCCACTTACGATAACCTGCCGCGCAGCGAAGTGGACAAACTGAATCTGCTGCATGCCAGCCTGGAGCAGAAAGTGGCCGAGCTGGAAGAAAGCTGGCTGGAGCTGGAGATGGCGATAGAGGAGAGCTAAAAGTGGAGCGCCGACGTCCCCGTCGGCAAGCATGAACCCGGCTTTTATGAAAAGTTATAAGTATATGATTTTATTGAATATTATTTAGTTTGCACACTGCGATTCGCCGCACAGCCGCTGCACCGGGCTATGCTAGAATGTTTGCAGTTTACTGACCATTCTTGAGGTAGCCGATGAAATTTCCTGCACATGTCCTCACTGTTTTGCTGCTCGCTCCACTCCTTTCTTTTTCCGCCGCTGCTGCCGATCAGGTTCGCGACTACCCTCTTGCAAAAATTGCCGCGCACACCTATGTCATCCACGGCCCGCTCGGTTATCCCTCGCCCGAGAATCAGGGCTTCATGAATAATCCCGGTTTTGTCATCACCAAAGACAGCGTGGTGGTGATCGACCCCGGTGCAAGCCTGCAGGTTGGACGCATGCTGCTGAAACAGATACGCACCGTGACCAAACTCCCCGTCACGCATGTGTTCAACACCCATGTGCACGGCGATCACTGGCTGGGCAACCAGGCAATCCGCGAAGCGTTCCCCGGGGTAAAACTGATGGGGCATCCCGAGATGATTAAAAAGATCAAGGAAGGCGAGGGTCAAGTCTGGGTAAACATGATGAACGACCTCACTAAAGGCTACACCAAAGGCACTCGTTCGGTACCCCCCGAGACGGCAACGCCGGACCGCAGCGATATCAAAATTGGCGGCATGACCTTCCGCGTGCATGCGCCGGAGAAAGCACACAGCCATACCGACATCATGATCGAAGCGGTGGAAGAGTCCGTGGTATTTGCCGGTGACAACGTGCTCAACCAGACCATTGCGCGCATGGTGGACGGCACCTTCAGGGGCAATATCGCCGCATGCGACAGGATCGCCGCGATCAAAGCCAAACACTATGTACCGGGACACGGCCCCACCGGCGATGTGAGTGTGGTCACCAACTATCGCAATTACCTCGCCACAGTATTTGACGATGTAAAGCAGCAATACGAGCTGGGCAAATCCGACTTTGAAATGAAGGACGGCATCGTTGCCAAACTTGAATTTTTTCAGGGCTGGGACAGGTTTGATATAGAAGTGGGCAAGCATATCAGCCAGGCGGTGCTGGAGATTGAAGCGGCGATGTAGTATCTGGCTATTACAACAATAATTCTAAAGTGCGGCACACGCACCATTTACAAAGGGGAATTCATGACTATCATTCTCGTCATCATCGGCGCGATCTTTGGTGCTTCAACCTTAAATTTTTCCGGTTTTGTTGCCGGTGCCGTTCTGGGCTATCTGCTCGGCACCGTGCTCAATTTGCGCGAGCAGCTCATTGCACTCAAGCTGGATGTGAAGCAGCTGATGGCAAACCGGGCCGGACAAAATGCAGAAAGCACGCAGACGGCCGACACTCAAGTTACAGAATCATCCCCTGTTCACACTTTCGCGTTCACTACCACACCGCCTGAAGAGCAACAAATCAGCGCAGCAGATGCAGCAGCGGAGCGCATCGCCGAACTGGAGCGCCAGTCCAGGGAGGCCATGCCAGCCGAGCCTGCAATGCCTGCGCCAGTCCGCACTCAAACTATTCCGCAGCCTGTTGCCCAATCAGCCTCACACTATTCCGCACCTGCCCCCGTTGATGAACCCGCGGTTCTTCGCTATCTGCGCGAATACTTCAGCGGGCCGCATCTGCTGGTGCGGGTGGGTGTGATTGTGCTGTTTTTCGGCGTGGCATTTTTGTTGAAATATGCCGCCGAACGTACTCATTTGCCGATCGAACTCAGGCTGATGGGTGTGGCCGCCGGTGCGATGGTGATGCTGGTGATCGGCTGGCGCTTGCGCAATAAATATGAGGACTATGCGCTGGTGATGCAGGGCGGCGCGATCGGCGTGCTGTACCTGACCGTATTCAGCGCACTGCGATTATTCGAGGTGCTGCCGGCGGCCTATGCGCTGTTCATCCTGACCGCGGTCGGCATATTTTCCGCGATACTGGCGATCGTGCAGAATGCCCGCTCGCTGGCGATACTCGGCATCTGCGGCGGCTTTCTCGCACCGGTGCTGACCTCGACCGGCGAGGGCAACCATGTGGTGCTGTTCAGTTATTACGCGCTGCTGAATGCCGGCATCTTTGGCATGGCGTGGTTCAAATCCTGGCGGCTGTTAAATCTGCTCGGCTTTGCGTTTACTTTTGTGATCTCAACTTTCTGGGGCGTGACGCGCTATCAGGCAGAGAACTTTGCCAGCACCGAACCCTTTCTGATTCTGTTCTTCCTGTTTTATGTGGCCATCGCCGTGCTTTACGCCACACGCCAGGCGCCGGATCTGAAAAATTATGTGGATGGCACGCTGGTGTTCGGCACGCCGATTATCGCGTTTGGCTTGCAGGCCGGCATGACACAGCAATATGCAATGCTGCAGCTTTTCGAATACGGGCTGGCGGTGAGCGCGGTGGCGCTGAGCCTGTTCTATTTGTCGCTCGCAAAGATTCTGTTTGAACGCAGGCGCGACAGCTTGCGTCTGCTGGTTGAAGCCTTTCTCGCGCTGGGCGTGGTGTTCGGCACGCTGGCGATACCGCTGGCGCTGGACGGCCGCTGGACCGCCGCCGCATGGGCGCTGGAAGGCGCAGCAGTACTGTGGATGGGTATTCGCCAGCAGCGCGTGCTGCCCCGCCTGTTCGGCACCTTGCTGCAGTTTGCCGCAGGCATCTCCCTGCTTACCGACTATCACTATCACGCCGCACCGCTGGCGATATTAAACAGTGTGTACCTCGGCGCGGTGCTGGTGAGTTTTGCCGCACTGTTCAGCGCGTGGTTTATGCAGCGCAACAAATCCACTGTACTTGAATTTGAACTGGCCCTTGCCAGCCTGTTATTTGGCTGGGGGCTACTGTGGTGGCTGGGTGCCGGCCTGCGCGAGATCGACCGCTTTGTGCTCAACCAATACAACTTTATGGCCGCGCTGATTTTTATTGCGCTGAGCAGCGCTGCTTTCAGCCTGCTGCATAAAAAGCTCAGTTGGCCCGCCGCTAAAATTCCGGCACTGGGCTTGCTGCCGGCAATGGTATTGATCGCGTATATTCAGTGGTTTGCAGTACCGCATCTTTTTGCCAGCCTCGGCTATATCGGCTGGGGGCTGGCGTTTGCGACGCTTTACTGGATCCTGCGGCGCGATGAAAACGATACCTCCCCTGCGCTCGTCAGCACCCTGCACATGGTCAGCCTGTGGCTGCTGGCTTTCATTCTGTCACACGAAACCGCGTGGGCAATCAATGACACGGTGCAGGGACTGGGCACCTGGCCGCTGATTGCGTGGGCGCTGGTGCCGGGTTTGCTGCTGGGCGGCTTGAGTGTGTATGGCCAGCGTCTCAACTGGCCGGTTGCCGCACACCTGCAAACCTATCTCGGCATCGCCGCGCTGCCACTGGCCGGCTTCCTGTGGCTATGGTCGCTGTTTACCAACTTTAGCAGTGATGGCAATCCCTATCCGCTGAGCTATCTGCCCATACTCAACCCGCTCGACCTGGCGCAGATATTTGTGTTCCTCGTGCTGGCCGCGTGGATGCTTAAACTCAGACAACTTGAGATGCCGGTGTTCGCGGAATTTTCGCAACAGGCCCGTTATGCGGTGATAGCGGCCACGCTGTTTGTGTGGCTCAACGCCGCGCTGCTGCGCACGCTGCACTACTGGGCGGCTGTGCCGTTCAATATGCACAGCATGATGAATTCAGTACTGGCACAGGCCTCCATTTCCATTTTCTGGAGCGTGCTGGCGATGGGGCTGATGCGCTACGCTGCGCAAAAACAGAATCGCACTGTCTGGATGGCGGGCGGCGTACTGATGGCCGCGGTGGTGCTGAAACTGTTCACCATCGACATCTCCGGCAGCGGCAGCCTGGAACGCATCGTGTCGTTTATCGGCGTGGCGGTGCTGATGCTGATCATCGGCTACATCGCGCCCCTGCCCGCCAAACAGGAGGAGGTTGAAAAACATGCTTAAGCAATCCGCAAAATTATTTTTCCTGTTGTGCTCGGTTTGCCTCGCTGTTGCTAACGCCAGCGAGCAGAATAAACCCGAAGCACCGCCCACTCCGCAGGATTTTGCCTATGCCGTGCCGCTGCTGTTTGAGGGTCAGGACGCGCTTTATCAGGCCACGCTGCCGCTCGGCGTTTACCAGAATACCGTACGCGGCGATCTGGGCGACCTCAGGGTGTTCAACGCGCAGGGCGAAGTGGTGCCGCACATGCTGCGCCTGCCCGAGCGCAGCAGTACCAGCCAGCCGGTGCCGGGCAAACTTGCCTATTTCCCGTTGCAGGGCGCCGCCAATGCGGGGCTGGATCAGCTCGCCGTGCGCATCAAGCGCAATACCGCGGGTACGCTAATTGATATTAGCAGCAATGCAAAACCCGCAGCGCAGGCCAGGCTTGCCGGTTACCTGCTGGATGCAAGTGCGCTCAAACAATCCATACAGGCACTGGAACTGGACTGGAAAAACAGCAAGGACAGCTTTGTCGGCGTGCTGACGATAGAAAGCAGCGATGACCTGAAGCACTGGAATATTGTTGCGCGCAACGCACCGCTGGCCAGCCTGCAATTTGGCGGGCATCGTTTGCTGCAGCAGCGCGTGGAGTTCCCCGCGCTGCAGGCAAAATACCTGCGCCTGTCGTGGCCGCCACAGCAGCAGGAATTGCAGCTCGGCAGCATCAGCGCGGAGCTTGCCGGCACCCGTGTCGATGCGGCGTTAAGCTGGCATAAAGTTTCCGGCAGCGCGGTAACAGACAAAGCCGGCGAATTTGAATTTGATCTCGGCGCACAGTTGCCGCTGCAGCGCGTGCGCATCGAGTTGCCGCAAATGAACACGCTGGTACAGGCCGTGTTGTTTTCCAGGGCAAAAGAAACAGACAGCTGGCGCGAGGTCAGTCATTCCACGCTGTACAAGCTGCATCACTCGGGTCAGGACTTGAATAATCCAGACATCGCGGTGAACCGCAACCATCGCTACTGGCTGCTGCGCGTGGAACAGAAGAACGGCGGCATGGGCAGCGGCGTGCCGCAGATGCAGGCCGGCTGGCAGGCCCATCAACTGCAGTTTGTGACGCGCGGCAGCGCGCCCTTTCAGCTTGCCTATGGCAGCAACCAGATCAAGCCTGCCGAATTCCAGATGCAGAATGTATTGCCGAAAGCCGGACAGGATCAGGCTGAATTGAAAATCCAGCCTGCGCAAACCGGCGCGCAAATAACACTGGGCGGCGCAGCGCGCCTGAGTCCGCCAGCGCCAGCGCTGCCGTGGAAAAAATGGATTTTGTGGGCAGTGCTGGGTGTTTCTGTGCTGCTGCTGGGGTGGATGGCTTACCGGTTGGTGAAGCAGATGGAACATCATGACAACAGCAAGGAATGATAAAATATTCAATAAAATCAAATACTTATAAATAAAATTATTTTATCAGGCTGGCGCGCAGCCGCCAACCAACCCCCTTCCCGCGACTACGAGCTGGCGTAGGGTGGGCAAGCTTCTTCTGCCCACGCGGCGGATTGGTGGGCACAGCCTGCGGCCTTTGCCCACCCTACGGATTAGTGTCCAACCAGTAACGATTGGGGTAATCGCGGCTGGTATCTTTTACTGCCAGCAGTTGCAGCCCTTGTGAACTGAAAAATCCCCCGGCATCGGCCTGTGCCTTGACCAGTACACCGGCATAGCCCTGTTCCCTCGCGGCGCTGATGGCGGCCTGCAGCAAACGACCTCCAATGCCGCACTGCTGTTTTTCGGGATCAACATAGAGGCCGTGCAACAGCAGGCCGCGAACGCCGTCGGGACAGTCGCGCGCTACCGCCGCTTCCCACGCGGCGACACCAACTGCTCCGCCTTCGCTATCGGTAGCGAGCTCGATGTGCAAATGTTGCAGATCATGCTCGTTGTAAAGATAGGTGGGCAGCGCCAGCCGTTTCACCCGCTCCGGCAGCTTCCAGGTTTGCACCGCGCGTTCGATCACTTTATTCAGCGCGGCCAGATCATCCCTGCTTGCCGGGCGCAGCGTCACGCTTGCTGATTGTTGATCGCTATGGGTTTTCACTTGATCGCGCTTGAGATTTAAAGTTTAACCAGCCAACCGGCTCACAAATATTTAATTCTGCCGCGCAGACTGTCCATCTCCGTTGCCACATCTCGCAGAGTATTGCCGCCATCGGCACTACCCGCGATCACTGCCCTGCCCGCAACTGGCGCCAGACTGTCGAGCTGAAAGCGGCCGCCGCTGCCGCGCAGAAAACAGTCCTCATCAAAATAAAGCTGGTCGCCCGCCTTGCCGATTTCATCGGCTGCAATGGTGTCAAAACCGATCAGCCCCGCGATCTCTTCGCGCTTGCCGATCTCGACCATCTGCATAGTGCGGCTTTCCGGGTTGATTAATATTGCTTTCAAATGTATTTCCTCACGGTAATAGATGCAATAGCAAAAATCGTTTCCATGTCAGGGGAACGGCGGGATCGTTGGCTCGGTGCCCTCGCATTTGGCTTCGGGATGATGCTTCAAGACAATCTGTTCGATTTCCTCCACCCGGCCTGGCGGCACATCTATCATCATCAGGAACTGGCCCTTTTCAATTGCTTCCGAAAATTGCTGAATCTGGCGGTTGCCGATGCTGCTGCCGACCATGCTGGACATCAGCGCACCTACACCTGCACCAGCAAGCGAGGTAGCCAGAATTGCGCCGCCGGCCAGCACCGGCCCGCCCGGCAATGCCACGGCTACCAGGCCGGCCACGATGCCGGTCAAGCCGCCCAGGGCCAGTCCCTGCTCCAGCGCGGGGAAGAAATCGGTCTTCTGCAAGTAGGAAGCTTCAGGCAACTTTTCCATCGGCGTGCCGCGCTTTGCCAGCACATGAATGTGCCGTTCCTCAACGCGCGCCAGCAGCAGCTCGTCAACGACTTTTTGCGCGATGCCGGTATTGGGTACCAAAAAATAAATGCGTTTCATGATTTCTCCTTGATTGAAATTTGAATTGCATAAATAGCCGGAACCGTCGGCCAGTCATCCCTGCAACCGTGATAAAACCTCCCGCAGTGCTGCGATAAACCGTTTATTGTCTTCCGGCAAAGCCGTGGTCACGCGCATAAATCCCGCACCAAGCGCAGCGTTGTTCAGCGGCTTAACAAGGATATGGCGGACGAATAATTCTTTTGCAAGCCCTGCCGCATCATGTGGTGCAAAGTCGGCCAGAAAGAAATATGTCTCGGTCGGATAAGTGCGCACCCCCATGCCGCGCAACTGCGCCGCAAGCTCTTCGGTCCACGCACGCAATTGCACACCGCGCTTGTGTATCGCATCCTCATGCTGCAGCGTGGCAATGGCGGCCGCCTGGCTGGGTCGGGCCAGCGGATAGGCATCGTTGTGGCTGTTCAGATCATCGGCAATAGCAACAGGCAAGATGGCGTAGCCGACACGAAAACCCGCAAGACTGTGCGCTTTGGACAGCGTGCGCGTAACCAGCAGATTGGAAAATTCCGGCACCAGCTGCGCGACCGATTGCCCTGCCAGACCGATAAATGCCTCGTCAACCAGAAAGCGCGTTTCAGGATAGCGCCGCAGCAGCTTTGGCAAAGCTGCCATATCAAAAATGCCGCCATTCGGATTATTGGGATTCACAATCACAAGCAGCGTCGTGCCCTGCGGAACCACCAAATCATCCAGATCAAAGGCAAAATCATTTTCAGGCAACAAACGCGTTTCCGTGTAGCGCTGTGCAATCTCGGGAAAGAGAACATAGGTCGGCGTCAGCAAATGCACCTGCTGGCCGAAGCGCTCAAACAGTTGCCGCAAAATCAGCTCTGAACCGGCGTTGATATGGATATGCCGTTCGGCAACACCAGCTTGCTCACTGATGAGCTGCCGCAGCGGTGCGGAATAAGGCTCGGTGTAATAGTTTCCGTGCGGCACTTCGGCTTGCGCTGCAGCGATGGCCTCATCGATAGGAGGCAACGGGTTCTCGCACAGCAACAGCTTGATGCCCTGGAATGTGCCACCACCCTTTTCCGCGACAGTGCTCATGAAGACCCCTTACACAACTCTTGCTCGCGATTGACTGGAGCGCCGACGTCCCCGTCGGCTTGAATACATGAAAGTGCCGACGGGGACGTCGGCGCTCCAGCAAGACAAAGACCGCCAATCACGGATACGTATTATTTTGCTTACTCTTCCAGCAAGCTGCGTAACATCCAGGCGGTCTTTTCATGCACATCCAGGCGCTGTGTCAGCACATCGGCGGTAGGCTGGTCGTTGGCCGAATCCACCAGCGGAAACAAATTGCGTGCGGTGCGCGCGGTGGCTTCCTGTGCTTCAACCAGGTGGCGCACCATGTCCATCGCCCTGGGCACGCCTTCCACTTCCTTGATGCTGGCCAGCTTCACAAATTCCTTGTAGGTGCCGGGGGCCGGATGTCCGAGTGCGCGTATGCGTTCGGCGATGATATCCAGCGCATTCCACTGCTCTGTGTACTGCGCCATGAACATCATATGCAGGCTGTTGAACTGCGGCCCGGTGACGTTCCAGTGGAAGTTGTGGGTCATCAGGTAAAGCGTGTAACTGTCGGCGAGCAGCGCGGAAAGTCCCCTGGCGATTTTCTCGCGTTCCTTTTCACTGATGCCGATATTGATTGCACTGGTTTTGCCTGCTTTTGCTTTCATGATTTTTCTCCTTGTGAATAAATATTGTTTCGTATAAAAAATTAACCCAGCGTGGTATCCAGTACCATCATCAGCGCGAAGCCTGCCATCAGTCCCAGTGTTGCCGGCGTCTGGTGACCGTTGCGATGCGTTTCGGGAATGACTTCGTGCGACACCACGAAAATCATTGCACCTGCCGCGAGCCCCAGTCCCACCGGGTAGGCCACGGGGAAGCCGCTGGACAGACCCACACCCAACAAGGCACCCAGCGGCTCAAGCAGGCCGCTCAGCGCGGCAACCAGCACCGCCAGACCCGGTGCGAAACCGGCTCCGCGCAAGGCCAACGCAACGGCCAGCCCTTCCGGAATATCCTGCAGCGCAATCGCGGTGGTGAGCGGCAAACCCACCGCCATATCGCCCTGCGAGAAGCTGACGCCGATCGCCATGCCCTCGGGCAGGTTATGCAGCGCAATGGCAAATACAAACAGCCAGATGCGACCGCAACGCTCGTAACCTGGACCGCAGGGGCCGGTTTTCTCGTGCTCATGCGGGGTGAATTCGTCCAGTCCCAGCATCAGCAACACACCCAGCGCCATGCCCAGCACCACGACACCTGCCCCCAGCGGCCTGTTGCCGAGAATTTCCGCGCCTGCCGCCAGTCCCGGCAGCAACAGCGAGAAGGCGCTGGCCGCGAGCATCATGCCCGCGGCCATACCGAGCAGGCTGTCTTCCACCCGCTGCGGCAAACCGCGCAGCACCAGTGCCGGCAGCGCACCCAGTGTCGTCGTCGCAAAACCGGCCAGACCGCCGAGCAGGGCCAGGTTCAGGCCCGGCGCGGCAGTGCCGTTAAACACTTGCATCAGGCTCTGCATCAGCAGTGCCACCACACCCAGCAGCGCAATACTCAACCCGACTGCTGCCGGTGTATGTTGCCGTGCATGTTCCCGCAGCAATGTCACCCAGCCCTGTTTGCCTGCAGCAATATCCATATTTCCCCCTTGGACCGAGTTTTATTCCGGCAGCTTTAGCATCTCCCAGAATTACTTGATATCGAAGCGGTCTGCGTTCATTACCTTCGTCCAGGCGGCAACAAAGTCCTGCACAAATTTTTCCTTGTTGTCATCCTGGGCATACACTTCAGCATAGCCACGAAGTATCGAGTTGGAGCCGAAGACGAGGTCAACCCGGGTCGCCGTCCACTTCACGGCACCGCTTTTGCGGTCGCGGATTTCGTACAGATTATTGCCGGCCGGCTTCCACAGGTTGTGCATGTCCGTCAGGTTGACGAAGAAGTCGTTGCTCAGCGCGCCGGCACGCTCGGTGAATACGCCGTGCTTGCTGCCGCCGTGGTTGGTACCGAGTACACGCATGCCCCCGACCAGCACCGTCATTTCATGCGCGGTGAGGCCCATCAGCTGGGTACGGTCGAGCAGCAGCTCTTCGGCGCTGACGGCATAGTCCTTCTTCAGCCAGTTGCGATAGCCGTCGGCAAGGGGTTCCAGCACCTCGAACGACTCGGCATCCGTCATCTCGGGGGTGGCATCGCCACGGCCCGGCGCGAAGGGAACCGTCACGCTGAACCCCGCCGCCCTGGCCGCCTGCTCGACGCCCACATTGCCCGCCAACACGATGATGTCGGCCAGGCTAGCGCCGGTTTCTTTGGCAACTGCCTCCAGCGTGCGCAGCACCTTGCCCAGGCGGGCGGGTTCGTTGCCTTCCCAGTCTTTCATCGGCGCCAGACGGATGCGGGCGCCGTTGGCGCCGCCGCGCAAATCGGAACCGCGGAAGGTGCGTGCGCTGTCCCATGCCGTAGCCACCATTTCACTGATCGTCAGGCCGCTGGCGGCAATCTTCGCCTTGGCCGCCGCGATGTCATAATCCTTGCGGCCTGCGGGCACCGGATCCTGCCAGATCAGATCTTCCTCCGGCACATCCGGTCCGAGGTAGCGCACCTTGGGCCCCATATCGCGGTGGGTCAGCTTGAACCAGGCCCGCGCAAAAACTTCCGAGAAGTAGGCAGGGTCCTTGTGGAAGCGTTCGGAAATCTTGCGGTAATCCGGATCCATCTTCATCGCCATGTCGGCATCGGTCATTATAGGGTTGTAACGAATGGAAGTATCCTCGACATCAACCGGTTTATCTTCTTCCTTGATGCTCACGGGCTCCCACTGCCAGGCACCGGCCGGGCTCTTTTTTGACACCCACTCATGGTTGAGCAGCATGTCGAAGTAGCCGCTGTCCCACTTGGTCGGATGGGTGGTCCAGGCGCCTTCGAGACCGCTGGTGACCGTGTCGCGACCGATGCCGCGCGTGGTGTGGTTCATCCAGCCCAAGCCCTGCTCCTCGACATCCGCGCCTTCGGGGGCAGGCCCGAGGTTTGCAGCGCTGCCATTGCCGTGACACTTGCCCACCGTGTGGCCGCCGGCCGTCAGCGCGACGGTCTCTTCATCGTTCATCGCCATGCGCGCGAAAGTCACACGCACGTCACGCGCTGTCAGCAGCGGATCCGGCTTGCCATTTACGCCTTCGGGGTTGACATAGATCAGGCCCATCTGCACCGCGGCCAGCGGATTTTCCAGCGACTCGCGGCTTTCACCCTCGTAGCGGCTGGCGCCCATCCATTCTTTCTCCGCCCCCCAGTAGACATCTTTTTCGGGATGCCAGATATCCTGCCGGCCAAAACCGAAACCGTATGTCTTCAGGCCCATCGCCTCATATGCCATGGTGCCGGCAAGGACGATCAGGTCGGCCCAGCTGATTTTGTTGCCGTATTTCTTTTTGAGCGGCCACAGCAGGCGACGCGCCTTGTCGAGGTTCGCATTGTCCGGCCAGGAGTTGATCGGCGCAAAGCGCTGGTTGGCGTGGCCGGCACCGCCGCGACCATCGGCTATGCGGTAGGTGCCGGCCGAGTGCCAGGCCATGCGGATCATCAGGCCACCGTAGTGCCCCCAGTCCGCAGGCCACCAGTCCTGGCTGTCGGTCATCAGGGCTTTGAGGTCTTTTTTGAGCGCCGCGACATCCAGTTTCTTTACTTCTTCCCGGTAGTTAAAGGCCGCGCCCATCGGCCAGGTTCAGCGCCTTCGGCCACCATTCCATGTTTGACATTTCGGATGTGGTCGCACCGCCATGCATTACCGGGCACTTGCCGCCAGTCTTTGTTGTATTGGTATTCATTTTCAAGCCTCCTGTTGAGTGAAAAAATTTAATGTAGCAAAACACCTTTGCAGTTGCTGACGCGCCAGAGAGCAGGCGCGTCAGCATGGGTGAATTACTTTTTTCTGTTGCAGCATCGAATATTGCGTCACTTCATCAAGCAAGTGACGAGAGCCCAACCATATACCTGTTGCCCCATAGAGAAAAGAAGATTGTTTCGATAGTTTCAATCTATTTTCTCTATTGAGAATTAATGTTGCGCTGTCTTGCTGCCAGGCAAGACAGCGCAATGATTTTTTTACGGGCTACACATTGCTTAAAAAAGCACTGATGCAAAATTAAAATGCTGCCGGTATTATTTTCACCCCTGGCTTGCACTTGCTTTAGAATGTCCACACACCTGCCTTCCGGCCGGTCTTCACGCGATGGCGCAGGCTTCTTGCAGATAATATGTAAGCGCTTGATTATATTGAATATTTATTAATTACGATGAAATACATTTTTTTATTTTCAATGAGCTTTTTTGCTGCATGTTGCCAGCCGGCAATCGCCGCGGATACACCCAAATTGCCCGATACCGAAGTAAACGTGCGCACTTACGATGGCAACGAGTTAAACCTGTATCAATATCCGGCCAAGGGCACCGGGCTGGTCATATGGGTCAATGGGCACAGCTGGGATGAACGTGAAATTCAAGCGGCAAGGAACCTTGCAAGCGCGGGCATTGAAGTATGGCTGATCGATTTTGCCGAAGCCCTGATGCAAACGTCAGGCAGCAGCCTGATGCGCAATATGGATGCGGAATATGTGGCCGATATTATTGATGCAGCACATCAACAGACCGGCAAGAAGGTGATTGTGATGGCGCAATCCTTTGCCGCCATTCCGGCCCTGGGCGGCGCGACCTTGTGGCAGCAACGCAAGATACACCATGGAAAACTGTCCGGTGCCGTGCTGTTTTCACCCGATTTGTCGACCGCGCTGCCCGCGCTGGGCAAGGATCCGGAATACCTGCCGATTGCCCGTGCCACCAATATTCCGGTCATGATTTATCAGGGCAGCCTGCATGGGCCGGTGCACCAGTTCAAGCGCTTGCACGAACAATTGAGCAGCAACAATCCCAATGTATTTTTCAAATTGCTTCCGGGTGTGACCAGTATATTTTTTCAGGATCAGAACAGCGATGAAGCGATTAATCTGCTGAATGCTCTGCCTGCAAAGATCGGCGAAATGTTCAAATTCTTCGATATGCTCACAATCAGGGAAGCCAAAGCCGTTTATGTGCCGCCCAAAAACAAAAGCAACATCAGGCCGGATATCAAGCTGACCCCCTATACAGGCAAGGTCGCTCCCCAGGCAATTGACCTGCTGGACAGCAGTGGCAAACGCCATCTGCTCGGGGATTATCGCGGCAAGGTCACCGTGGTCAACTTCTGGGCCACCTGGTGCCCGCCCTGCGTGGAGGAAATTCCATCGCTTAACCGGCTGCGCGAACAGATGCAGGGCGAGCCTTTCGAGCTGATCACCATCAACTATGCGGAAAGTGCAAAAACCATACGCGAGTTCATGCAAAGAGTCAGCGTGCAATTCCCGGTTCTGCTAGACCCCAATGGAAAAGTATCGCAACAGTGGAATGTCATCGGCTTTCCTTCCACCTTCGTGATCGGTCCCGATGGCAATATCCGTTACGGCGTCAATGCCGCGATACATTGGGACTCGGAAGAAGTGGTCAATACGCTCAAGGCGCTTAATCGTTAGCGCCATAAAACCTGTAAACACAACACTATCCACAGATTTCACAGATTCACACAGAATTTTATGCAGTTATCAGTGTTGTCGGTAATGCCCAAATGGTGACTAGGCCAAACAAGGAAATTCTTAGTTAAATCTGTGAAAATCTGTGTAATCTGTGGATTGAACTGCTGTTTTTAGCTTGCTCAGATATCAATCTGTGAACTCTGCGGACACAGGTTTTTCCGGGTTAAAAATTTAACCCGTCCATTTGTTATAATTCCCCGCCGCATCACTCTCACCCGCACCAATAATTTATGTCTCAGGTAGTCCATTTAAATTCCACGCAGGAAAAAAGCCTGCTGCGCAGCCTGTCCGGCATACAGTTCAGCCATATTCTGGATGTGATGATCATGATGCCGCTGGCACCGATGCTGATGCGCACCTTTGATTTAACCGCAGTGCAGTTCGGCGTGCTGGTTTCCGCCTATACCTTCATGGGCGCCATTTCTTCCATCGTTGCGGCGATGGTGATAGACCGTTTTGACCGGCGCCGTGTGATGCTGTGGTTTTTTGCGGCGTTTATAGTTGCCACCGCGCTGTGCGCGGCCGCGAGCAGCTATCATCTGCTGCTGCTCGCACGCGGTTTGTCGGGCGTGTTCGGCGGCGTGCTGGGTTCGCTGGTGCATGTGTATATCGCCGACTGTTTCGCCTACGAACACCGCGGCCGCGCCACCGGAAAAATTACCGCCGCTTTTTCCGTCGCCACGGTATTGGGCGTGCCTTTCAGCCTGCTGCTGGTAAACCACACCGAGCTGGGCTGGCGCGCACCGTTTATTGTGGTGGCCTTGCTGGCCACGGTATTCCTGTGGATGGCGCATAAAGCCATACCCTCCATCCCCACGCGCATGACCGACCAGCGCTGGAGCCGCACGCTGGTGCCGATGAAACAGGTGCTGTCCAATGCCAATCACTGGCGGGCTTACGCCTATATGTTCCTGCTGATGATGGGCGGTTTTACCGTGATTCCCTACATCACGCTGTACAGCACCCTCAACCTGCACTTCCCCGAAACCCTGCTGCCGCTGCTGTATCTCGCCGGTGGCGCCTTCACCTTTTTCACCTCGCAATGGATAGGCAAATTGTCCGACAGGCACGGCAAGGCACGCGTGTTTCGCATCACCGCGCTGCTGGCTATGCTGCCGATCCTGGCGATGACACATGTCACCGAGATCCCGTGGTGGGGGGTAATCTGCATCACGACGCCATTCTTTGTATTTGTCAGCGGCCGCTTTGTACCGGGCATGGCGATCATCACCTCGGCCGGCATCCCGCATCTGCGCGGCACTTTCATGGGGCTCAATTCCGCGGTGCAATCCATCGGCTCCTCTATCGCTACACTGGTTGCGGGTTTTATCATTACGATTAATTCTGCAGGATTGCTGGAGCATTACAATATAGTGGGTTACATAGCCTGTGCGGCAATACTGGCTACACTGTGGCTGGTGGGCCAGATCAGGGTTGGTACAGAAGGCCCCGCAAAACATTAGCAGCCATTTATCCGCACTGCCGCGCAGCCATTTCCCGGTACGCATCGAATGTTATAATTTCCGCCTTTCAATCCCGGTTCGCACGCTTCATGGCGATGGGCGAATTCCTGGTGGACATAGTATTTCTTTTATTTTTAATCCTGCTTAATGGCGCACTTTCGATGTCTGAAATTGCCGTCGTGTCTTCCCGCAAAGCACGCCTGCAAAAATTGGCGGACGAAGATAGCCCGGGCGCGCAATCGGCACTCGCGCTGCACAATGAACCTTCCACATTCCTGTCCACCATTCAGGTAGGCATTACTTCGGTGGGGATCCTCAGCGGCGCAATCGGCGAAACCGTGCTGGCCGATCCGCTGACGCTGTGGCTGTCCGGCTTCGAGTTGATCGAACCTTATGCCAGAGGCACCGCAATGACCATTGTCGTGGTGGGTCTGACCTATTTTTCTGTGGTGATCGGCGAGCTGGTACCCAAGCAGCTTGGCCTGCTGGCACCGGAAAAAACCGCCTCGCTGATCGCGGCGCCGATGAATATGCTGTCGCGCCTTACCCGGCCACTGGTATGGTCGCTTTCTGCATCCTCGGCTTTTCTGCTGCGCATGATGGGCGCAGTGCGCCAGGAAGAACCACCTGTCACCGATGAGGAAATCAAGGTGTTGATGGGACAGGGCTCCGAAGCAGGCATTTTCCATGCAAGTGAACAGGCGCTTGTTTCCAATGTAATGCGTCTGGACGAGCAGCGCATAGGCGCGATCATGACGCACCGAAACGATATTTACGTGCTCGATCTTGACGAACCCGAATTGGAGATTCGCAACCGCATTGCCGAGAGCCCTTACACCCGCATCGTTGTGTGTCGCGACGGACTGGATCATATCGTGGGCATATTGCGCACAGCGGATATTCTCAAGGACGCGCTGGCAGGCAAACCGCTCGCGATTGAGCAGTCCTTGCGCCTGCCGCTCTATGTACCGGAGGGTGTATCCACCACCCACCTGCTGGAAAATTTCCGCAAGGCGCATCAGCAGTGCGCGCTGATAGTTGACGAGTACGGCGAGTTGCAGGGGCTGGTTACGCTGACCGATGTGCTGACCTCCATAGTCGGAGAGCTGCCTTCTTCCGACGCGCCGGAAGAGCAGGACATAGTCATGCGTGAAGATGGCTCATGGCTGATAGACGGCAGCGTCTCCATCGAGCGACTAAAAACCCTGTCCGAAATTAATGAAGAGCTGAGTGGCGAGGAGGAAAATGCCTACAACACGCTGGGCGGCTTTGTGATGTATGTACTGGGGCGCGTTCCGGCAGTGAGCGACCGCTTCGACATGGCTGGCTTCAATTTTGAAGTTATGGATATGGACAAAAACCGTGTCGACAAAGTACTGGTGACCCGCCTTGCGCAGCCGGTTACAGATTCAGCGGGTGTGAATTCATAGCGTCGCAGAATGCAATTTTAATTCTCATCCACTTTTCACTGTTAAAACACCCTCCTGCAGATGGCCATAACCCGGAATATTCGGGCAAATGACAATTATTCTCGTTGCTCGCCACATCTGAATTATAATAAAAATCACTTTTTGCCTTTGCCAAAACACCGGCAATTGCGTACTCTTCGCAGCCTGAGACTTGCGCCTTCCGGGAGTCCGGCCAGCCTCAAGCGTTATGGGGGTTAATCAAGCCAGTGATTAACCTGTTTTCAAGTTTATTAAAAAGTATTTCGCCATGCATACCTCCAAAGACCTCCAGAAAGCCGGGCTGAAAATCACACTTCCACGGCTTAAAGTACTTAATTTATTTGAACACAGCGAGAATCACCACTTAAGTGCGGAAGATGTTTTCAAGGAGTTGCTGGCGAGCGGGGAAGACGTAAGTCTGGCCACGGTTTATCGCGTATTAACCCAGTTTGAACTGTCCGGCATACTGCTGCGCCACAACTTTGAAGGCGGAAAATCCGTGTTCGAATTAAACCATGGGCAGCACCATGACCATATTGTTTGCCTGCAATGCGGGCATCTGGAAGAATTTTTCGATTCAGCCATTGAAGCAAGACAGAAAAAAATCGCCGCCGAACACGGCTTCACGATTCATGACCATTCCCTGTATATATACGGCGATTGCACCCGGGAAAAGTGCCCTCACAGGCGCACAGAATAGTTTCTTCATCTAAAAATCATATACCTGATTACCATTCAATACTGAATATGACATGACCGAGATCCACGAGCCTCACCACACAGAAAATGTTCAGGACCACCTGCAGCAGGTGCAGCATTTACTGGAAAAGCAGGCGCTGGTCGAGACCGTGGCTCATCAACAGGAAATGCCCCGTGCAGAGCGCCATGAACTGGTCGAAAAGCTGCTGCATAAACGCCACCTGACCGAACTGCGCAAAAAACTTGCCGACCTTCACTCTGCGGACATCGCCTACATACTTGAGGCTTTGCCGATTGACCAGCGTCTGCTGGTCTGGGATCTGGTCAAGGCAGACCGCGATGGCGAAATTCTGATTGAAGTGTCCGATGCGGTACGTGAATCGCTGATAGCGACAATGAGTGGTGCAGAGTTGCTGGAAGCGACCGAGCAACTCGATACCGACGAAATTGCCGATCTCGCACCCGACTTGCCCAATGCGGTTATGCACGAGGTATTCAAGTCGCTGTCGGTTGAAGAGCGCGAGCAACTGCGCTCGGCCATGTCCTATCCCGAAGACGCGGTCGGCGCGCTGATGGACTTTGACATGGTCACTATCCGCGAGGATGTCACCCTTGAAGTGGTATCGCGCTATTTGCGCCGCTTCGAGGAGCTGCCCGACCACACCGACCAATTGTTTATCGTCGATCGTAATGATCATTTCAAGGGCGTATTGCCCTTGAATCGCCTGCTGGTCAACGAACCCGAACTGGAAGTAGCCAGTCTGATGATCGCCGAGACGATCAAGCTGAACCCGGATGACAAGGCTGACCAGGCCGCGCAGGCATTTGAGCGCTATGACCTGGTTTCCGCGCCGGTCGTGGACGAAAATGGCAAACTGGTTGGCCGCGTGACGGTTAATGCGGTAATGGACTATATTCGTGCCGAATCGGAAAGCGATGTACTGAACCTTGCCGGTTTGCGCGAGGAAGAAGATATTTTCGCCTCGGTCTGGAAGAGCGCGAAGAACCGCTGGCTATGGCTTGCACTGAATCTGTGCACCGCATTTTTCGCCTCACGCGTGATCGGTTTATTCGAAGGCACCATTGAAAAATTTGTTGCATTGGCAGCGCTCATGCCGATTGTGGCCGGGATTGCCGGCAACTCGGCGAACCAGACCTCCACCATTATCATTCGCTCCCTGGCGCTCGGACAAATCACGCCGGCCAATGCGCGGCGCATGATCAATAAGGAATTGGCAATAGGCGCAATGAACGGTCTGGTTTGGGGGGGCGTTGCCGGCATGTTTGCTTATCTGCTTTACCAGAATGTCATGATCGGCCTCATCATGACCAGCGCGATGCTGCTCAATCTGCTGCTCGGCGCACTGGCCGGATTGCTGATTCCGCTTTCCATGCAGCGCATGGGTCGTGACCCCGCGATAGGTTCCAGCGTGTTGCTCACCGCCATCACCGACAGTGGCGGCTTCTTTATTTTCCTCGGCCTGGCGACAATATTCCTGATGAATTAGGCCAAATGGCTCCAGCCAGATCGGCCTTCAGGTTCAAACGTTCTTTTCCGTGTGGCAAATGAAAAGCCCCAGCCGCGTCACTTTATGACGCGGCTGGGGCTTTTTAATATCTCCGCACACAGCCTGTTTCAGGCTATGTGCGGAGATTGCAGATCATGCCGCGCAAATCTGCGCGGCAAATAATTTCACCCGGCTGGGCAAAAACTCTGTTGAAAAGGGCGAAACGCGAATTCTCGGCGCGCGCCCAAATTCAAAGAGCTTAAGCGCCGAGAATGCCTTTGGCCACTGCGGGCTTTTTGGCAGCTGCTTTTTTAGCGGCTGGCTTCTTGGCCACAGCTTTTTTAACGGCTGGCTTGGCTGCTGCTTTTTTAGCGGCTGGCTTTTTGGCTGCCGGCTTCTTGGCAACTGCTTTTTTAGGGCTGGCTTGGCTGCTGCTTTTTTAGCTACGGGCTTCTTGGCAACAGCTTTTTTAACGGCTGGCTTGGCTGCTGCTTTTTTAGCTACGGGCTTCTTGGCTACCGGCTTTTTAGCTACGGCCTTTTTTGCGGCGGGCTTCTTTGCAACTACTTTTTTTGCTGCTGGTTTAGCGGCTGCTTTTTTAGCGACTGGTTTTTTGGTGGTGGTGCTTTTTGCTTTGGTATTTGCCGTAGCCATTTTTAGTTCCTTAAAAAAAATTATGTGACTTAACCCAGTTAATACATTGCGTGCACACTGCACTACCAAACTCTTTTGTTATCGCTCATTTCGCTTGGTGGTCGCATTCTATGCGCGATTAAAAACATAGCGCAATAACTATTTGCATATTTTTTAAAAAAACTACAAATAATTTTTTTCACCGGCGAATAGCTGCTCAACTTTTTCCCGTTCGCGTATCAGCTTCACCTCTGCTCCGTTAATCATTATTTCGGCGGCACGGGGACGGGTGTTGTAATTCGAACTCATGCTCATGCCATATGCACCTGCCGACATCAGCGCCAGAAAATCCCCTTGCTCAAGTGCCAATTCGCGCGCATGCCCCAGAAAATCGCCGCTCTCGCACACCGGCCCGACCACCTCGTATTCACGTGCCGGCATGGCCCGGCGGGTTAACGGCTGGATTGCATGATAGGCTTCATAGAGCGCGGGGCGCATCAGGTCATTCATCGCCGCATCGACGATGGCAAAGTGCTTTTCTTCGCCAGGCTTGAGATATTCCACTCGCGTCAGCAACACACCCGCGTTACCAACCAGCACCCTGCCCGGCTCAACGATCAGTTTTTCAGTACGCCCGTTCAATGCGCCCAGTAATGCTTTTGCATATTCGGCAATCGACGGCGGCGTTTCATCGTTGTAGCAAATTCCCAGCCCGCCACCCAGATCGATATGCTCCAGCCTGATACCTTCCTGCGCCAGGGTATCGACCAGCAACAGCACTTTCTCCGCCGCGGCGATAAAGGGGCTGGTTTCGGTAAGCTGCGAACCGATATGGCAGTCGATTCCGGTGATGCGCAGATGCGGCAACCTGGCGGCCTTGCGGTACAGCGCCAGTGCATCGGTATAGGCCACGCCGAATTTGCTTTGTTTAAGGCCGGTGGAAATATAGGGATGTGTTTTCGCATCCACATTCGGATTCACCCTGAAACTGATAGGCGCAACTTTACCCATGCTGCCCGCCACATCATTCAGGCGCAGCAGTTCGGCTTCCGACTCCACGTTAAAACACAAGATTCCAGCTGCCAAAGCCTGACGCATCTCTTCCCCGCTCTTGCCGACACCGGAGAACACCACCTTGCCCGCATCGCCACCGGCAGCCAGCACGCGCTGCAACTCGCCACCGGACACAATATCGAAGCCCGCGCCCAGCCTGGCGAACAAATTAAGGATGGACAGATTTGGATTGGACTTTACCGCAAAGCAAATCAGGTGTTCGCGGCCCTTGAACGCTTCGGCATACTGAAGGTAAGCATCCGTGAGTGCCGCCTGCGAATAGACATAAGCAGGCGTACCAAAGCGTTCGGCAATGTCGGCAAGTGCCATATTCTCGACAAAAAGTTTATCCTGCTGGTAATGAAAGTATTGGCTCATGGTTATTTTCTGGTTTCGGTTTGACTGGAAGCAGGCTGAGCGCTGGAAGCAGGCAGGGTGGGCGCAATCTGGCTTGAGATTTCAGGGCTTGGTTCGGGATGAGCCTGTGCCGCCGGTGCCTGACTAAGCGGCTCCTGCGGCATAAACAATGCGCCTTTGCGACCGCAGCCTTGCAGCAGCAAGACTGACAGCAACAGGATGCCGCCGACGGCTGTTCTGGACATGGACATGATGGTTGTTCCGGTAAGTGAATAGTGCGGAATTATAAATTAGTGTACGTGGATAGATTCCGGAATCTGGTTTTTAAATCTCCGGAGCCGCCGGGCTCCACTTGCGCAATTCCCCGCGTATCTTTGCATAGTCCGGGCACACGTCCGCTACCACACGCCAGAAGGCAGGCGAATGGTTCATCTCGCGCAGGTGCGCCAGTTCATGCACCACCACATAGTCAATCAGGTGCAGCGGCATGGTGACCAGCTGCCAGTTCAGCCGCACCACGCCCAATGCGGTGCAACTGCCCCATTGCGTGCGGGCCGAGGTCAGCCTGACTTCCTTGGGTGCAACATTCATCAGCGGCGCGAAATGCTCCACGCACTCCATAAATACACGCAACGCTTCCTGTTTGTACCACTTCAGCATTTTCCTGTTAATGGAGAGCTGATTGCTGCTATCGACCACATGAATCACCAGCTCGCTGGCCGAGAGTTGCGGTGGTGCATTAAACAGGCCGTCTATCACACGCAGTGTAAAAGTCTCGCCGCGAAACAGGATGGTCTCGCCCTCTGCCCATTTCTGCACGGGCGCCTGCCTGCCCTGCCAGCTCTCCAGTTTGTCCAGCACCCACTGCGCTTTTTCCTGCAACACGCTGTGCAGCCATTTTTCGGAGGCGCGCAGGGGCATGCTGACGGTCAGCCCGCGTTCGTTAATTTGCAGGCCGATACTGCGGCGTTTGCTGCTGCGCTTGAGGGTGTAGCTGACAAGTTTGTCAGCCAGATGAATGCTGCGTTGCTCTTCAGCAGGGGGAAGCGTTTTTAATTTTTGCAGCTTGGGAGGCATTTCATTCGGGGGCATCAGTTGATGCGCTTGACCTCGGCCTCTATCCATTCTTCCGCGCGGCGATTGATTTCTTCCGCCTTGAGGCCATCGGGATTAATCGGCGCGCCTATGCTCATGGTGATCACGCCCGGACGCTTCAGAAAGGAGTTGCGCCCCCACAGCTTGCCGGCATTGTGCGCGATCGGCACCACCGGCACGCCGGTCGATGCGCTTAACAGTGCGCCGCCGATTTTATATTTGCCGCGCTGGCCATAAGGTATGCGCGTGCCTTCGGGAAAGATCACCACGAAAAATCCCATATCCAGACGCTCTTTGCCCTGCTTCAGCAACTGCCTTACCGCGCCCTTGCCATCGCTGCGCTTGATGGCGATGGGGCTGGTCATCGCCAGGCCCCAGCCAAAAAACGGCAACCACAACAATTCGCGCTTGAGCACCCACACCTGCGGCGGGAATACCTTCTGCAGCGCAATGGTTTCCCACGCCGACTGGTGCTTGCACAACAGGATGGCCGGCGTGGCCGGAATATTTTCCGCGCCGCGCACTTCCATGCGGATGCCGCACAGCACGCGCAACAGCCACATCACGCTCAGCGCCCAACCGGAAATAATGCGGTAGCGCGTAATCGGGTGGAATGGAAAGCTGAGTATCGCAAGCAGCGTAAATACGGGCGTAATCAGCAACTGGAATAACGCAAAGATAAAGGAACGAATAAAGACCATATTAATCTGGAGAGATGCTGAAGAATTATTAAACAAAGTATAAAGTTTGCAAGTACTTGATTATATTGAATATTTTAGTCAATTCTGCGCCAGCTGATTGCCTGACGGAGCTGCAAATCATTCCTGTACCAGTGTTGCCACCACGGCCGCCAGATCGGCATAAACCAGCGTGCCCAGAGGCAGGCCGCCTTTGGCCTGGGTTTTCTGTCCCTTGCCGGTCAGCACCAATACTGGCTGCGCACCCAGACGTACCGAGGCCTCCAGGTCGCGCAGCGAGTCGCCCACCGACAGCACGCCGTGCAAGTCCATACCATAGCGCTCGGCGATCTCTTCTATCATGCCGCTTTTGGGTTTGCGGCATTTGCAGTCGGCATCCGCCGCATGCGGGCAGAAAAATACCGCATCGATGCGGCCACCGGCCTGCGCGCACGCCTTGTGCATTTTCTCGTGTATCGCATTCAGCGTCGGCATATCAAACAAGCCGCGTCCCACACCGGACTGGTTGGTTGCCACCACCACGCGGTAACCCGACTGAGTCAGTCGGGCAATGGCTTCCAGGCTGCCGGGCAGCGGCTTCCACTCGTCAGGGCTTTTGATGAACTGGTCGGAATCGTAATTGATGACGCCGTCGCGATCGAGAATAATGAGTTTCATGAGTTCAATTGTAAATTATTGTCAGTTACGAATTACCAGATAAATTCATTTGAAAACGTAGCGAGGATGGTCATATGCAAGGCGCACGGCACGCAGGAACCGGAATGTACACCAAGTACATGAGGATTCCGAGTACCGCGCAACGCCGCAGATGGCCATCGCAGTAGTTTTACACCGCCAGTTTGGAAATATCCGCCACCTGGTTCATTAGCCGCCCCAGTTCATTCAGCAGAGCGGCGCGGTTTTTGCGCAGCGCCTTGTCTTCCGCCATCACCATCACATTGTTGAAAAAATCATCAATGAACGGTTTCAGCGCAACCAGCGATTTCAGGTTGTGCGAATATTCGCGGCGTTCCATATAGTGCACGGAATACGGAATGATGTCCTGTATCGCCTGGTAAAGATCAAGCTCCTGCTTCTCGACCAGCAGCAGTTTATTGACCTTGTTCTGCGCACTGTCGGCACCCAGCTCTTCCAGGTTTTTGCGCATGATGTTCTGCACGCGCTTGTTGGCGGCGGCGAGATCCTTGGAGGCCTCCAGCGTGGCAAACGCGCGCACCCCTTCGAGTCTTTGCGTTGCCTGATACAGCTTGCCGCCCAGCATCGGGATTACCGCTTCGATATGCGTTGCGTCAAACCCGCGCTCGCGCAGATAACCGCGCAGCCGGTCCAGCATAAAACCTTCCAGCTCGGTTGCCACGGTTGGGCTCAGCATACCGGCAGGGAAATTTTCTGCGGCAATTTTCAGCAGGGCGGGCAAGGGCAGTTCCAGCGGCGTTTCGATCAAAATACGCAGCACGCCCAGCGCATGACGGCGCAGGCCGAAGGGGTCCTTGTCGCCGGTTGGCACCTGGCCGATACCATAAATGCCCACCAGCGTCTCCAGCTTGTCGGCCAGCGCCACGGCGCAGGCGAGCGGGCCCTGCGGCAGGCTGTCGCCGGCAAAGCGCGGATAGTAATGACCCGCGATGGCATCGGCCACTTCGGGTTTCTCGCCATCGTGCAGCGCATAGTAACGCCCCATCACACCCTGCAATTCTGGAAACTCGCCCACCATATCGGTGAGCAGATCGGCCTTGCTCAGGCGTGCCACCAGCTCGGCACTGGCCTTGTCCGCATTGAGCAGGCGCGCAATCATGCCGGACAGGGTGATGATGCGTTCCACGCGTTGCAACTGCGAGCCCAGCTTGTTGTGATACACCACGCTGCCCAGTTTTTCCACGCGCGATTCCAGCTTCTGCTTGCGATCCTGGTTAAAGAAGAAGCGCGCATCGGACAGGCGCGAGCGCACCACGCGCTGGTTGCCGCCGATTATGTGCTTGCTGTTCTTCACCTTCATGTTGGAAACAATCAGGAACTTGTTAAGCAGCTTGCCGCTTTTATCCAGCAGCGGGAAATACTTCTGGTTCTGCTGCATCGTCAGCACCAGGCATTCCTGCGGCACTTCCAGAAATTCCTGGTCAAACTCGCCGATATACACCACCGGCCATTCCACCAGCGCGGTCACTTCGTCCAGCAAGGTGCTGCTGGTGCAGCGGTCGATACTCGACAGCGCCAGCAACTCCTGCATGGACTGGCTGCCGTGGCCTATCCATACCGCACCCATCTCGCTGGCGGTATGCTCCAGTTGCGCCGCAATCATCTTGCGCCGTGCCCTGAATCCGGCCACCACATTGCCCACGATGCCCAGCGAATTTTCATATTCAGCCGCATTCTTCAGCGCAATAGTGCCGGTGGAAAGGAAACGGTGGCCGCGCGTGACATTGCTGCTGCTGCATCCCAGCACCTCACCCTTCACGACACGCTCGCCATGCATCAGCACCAGCGATTTCACCGGGCGCACAAACTGGTGTTCGCTGTCGCCCCAGCGCATCAGCTTGGGGATGGGCAGCTTCTTCAGCGCCTGCAGCACCATCTCGGGCAGATATTCATCCAGCGATTTGCCCTTCTGCTCGATACTCACCGCGTAATAATCGGCCTTGCCGTCGTGCACCAGCTTGAGCTGCTCATACTCCACCCCGGCCGAGCGCATAAAGCCTTCCAGCGCCTTGCTGATTTTGCCGTCGGCATCGCGTGCGGCAGACGCAGCCGGGCCTTTGCGCTCGAGCTTGCGGTCGGGCTGCTGCGAGGCCACGTTGCTCACCGTCAACGCCAAACGACGCGGCGTGGCAAACGGCGTGCACACACTGTCTGCCCCGGCCAGCTGCTGCTCGCGCAGCGCGGCAAACACATCATCGGCAAAGCTGGTGGAAAGTTTTTCCAGCGCCTTGGGCGGCAACTCTTCGGTCAGCAGCTCAATCAGCAGGGTCTGTTTGTTCACGGGCGTACTCATACGGTCTCCCCTGTTTTTGCTTTACACATGGGAAAACCCAGCTTTTCGCGCGAGTCGTAATAGGCCTGTGCAACTTCGCGCGACAGCGCGCGCACGCGGCCGATATAGCCGGCGCGCTCAGTCACCGAAATCGCGCCGCGCGCGTCCAGCATGTTAAAGCTGTGCGAGCACTTCATCACCATCTCGAAGCCGGGCAACACCAGACCTGCCGCGATCAGCCGCTTGGCTTCGCTCTCGTATTCATTGAAGTGCTTGAAAAACATGTCCACATTGGAATGTTCGAAGTTGTATTTCGACTGCTCCACTTCATTCTGGTGAAACACGTCACCATAGGTCACCACGTTATCGCCGTTTTTCGCCCACACCAGGTCATACACACTGTCCACACCCTGCAGATACATGGCCAGCCGCTCCAGACCGTAGGTGATTTCGCCCAGCACCGGCTTGCATACCAGCGAGCCCACTTCCTGAAAATAGGTAAATTGCGTGACTTCCATGCCGTCCAGCCACACTTCCCAGCCCAGGCCCCACGCACCAAGCGACGGTGATTCCCAGTCGTCCTCAACAAAGCGGATATCGTGCTCATTCAGATCCAGCCCCAGCTCGCGCAAGCTGTCCAGATAGAGCTCCTGAATATTGTCGGGGGAAGGCTTAAGCACCACCTGATACTGGTAATAATGCTGCAGGCGGTTGGGGTTTTCGCCGTAACGGCCGTCCTTGGGGCGGCGCGAAGGCTGCGCATAGGCCGCGCGCCAAGGCTCGGGGCCGATTGCGCGCAGAAAGGTGGCGGTATGAAAAGTGCCCGCGCCCATTTCAATATCGTAGGGCTGCAGCAGCGCGCAACCCTGTTTGTCCCAGAATTTTTGCAGGGTAAGAATGATTTGCTGGAAAGTAAGCATCGCAAAGACCGTGGTGAATTGCCAAAGGCGGCATTTTATTCCAATTTAACGGTCAGGGTGAAACTAGCACAGTGATTCCGGCTTAATTATTGGGTTATTATCAAACAATCATGCACACGGACGGTACAAGATGAGCGAGATCAACAAAATCACCGAAGAACTGCGCAAATTCCGCGACGAACGCGACTGGGCGCAGTTTCACAACCCCAAGGATCTGGCGATTGCGCTGAGCATAGAATCCGCCGAACTGCTGGAATTATTTTTGTGGAAAGCGGCCGAAATGGCCGACGCAGAGAAAGTAAAAGATGAACTGGCCGATGTGTTTGCCTATGCCTTTATGCTGGCGGACAAATACGGACTGGATGTTGCGCAGATCATGCGCGACAAGCTGGCCAAAAACACAATGAAATATCCGGTAGACAAGGCAAAGGGCAGCGCGAAAAAGTACACCGAACTTTAAACAGTCCCTCAATCCAGAAATGCAGGATTATGGCCGCGGGCTGTGTATATCAAAGCCCTTGCTTGCCGCCCGGTCAAACCAGTATTTGGCCTTGGCTTTGTTCTGGCTGACGCCCCTGCCGCTTTTATACATCTGGCCGAGCTGAAATTCCGCAAAAGGCGCATCCATTTCAGCCGCCTTTTCCAGATATTTCCTGGCCTCCTCGTAATCCTGCTTTACACCGTGCCCGTTCAGGTACATAAATCCCATGTAGGCGTAAGTTGCAGGCAGCTTGTATCTGATCGCCTCGCGCAGCAAGGCCATCGCCTTGTCACTATCCCTCGTCACCCCTCCAATGCCGCGCACATGCATCAGGCTCAGCCGGGTCATGGCAAGCGGATCGCCGCGGTCTATCGCCTGCATATAAAGTATGGCGGCCTTGCGCTCGTTTTTAAGCACGCCCTCCCCTGACTGGTACAGCAGTCCCAGGCGGGACTGGCCGTGCAGATTTCCCTTGTCGATGGCGAGCTGATAAAGCTCCGCAGCTTTATATTTGTCCAACTGCACGCCCTTGCCGGTTTCATGCAGGTAACCCATGCGCACAATTCCCGCAGTGCTTCCTTTGCCGATTGCGCGCTGATAGTAATCAGCCGCCTTGCCGTAATCTTTCGCCACACCCCAGCCATGCTCGTACAAACGGCCAAGATGCGCCAGCGCGTCGACATTGCCACCGGCCACGGCCTTTTCATACCACTCGCGCGCTGTTGCATAGTCCTGTGGCACGCCGAGGCCACGCTCATTTATCCACCCCATGCGCAGCTGGGCCTTGGCATAACCCCTGTTTGCCAGCATGTTCATTTCCTGGGCCAGCGTATTGAAATCACCCTTCATGCGTGCAGCCAATGCCCGTTGATAGGCTTCTTCAACCTCAACATCCTGCACTGCTTTGCGGTAACTCGCGACCAGTACGGCATCATCCGCTACAGCAAGCGGTCTGGCTGCGGGCTGCGGTGCCGGCACGACGGGTACGGGTTCCGGCGCTGGCTCGGCTTGCTGCACAGGGGCTGGTATCGGTGCCGGATCTGATTTCGCTGAAATCTGGGGGGCGACTACAGGCGCAGGATTTGCAGGCGGGATTGCAGGTTGCACAGCGGGCGCAGGTACATCCTTTGCGGGCGCATCGGTATGCGCAGGTTTCATTTGTGCCAAGCGGGCTTTCAACTGTGCCAGCTCCGCAAGTTGCGCCTTCAGCTGCGCCACCTCATCGCGAGCGCGCTGCAATTCCTCGTACGAATCGCGCAGGGATTTTTCCAGCTCCAGATCCTCGCGCATTGCTTTCAATTTTGTCAGCACATCATCCGGATCGGCCTTCATGCCAGCCTTGACGTAATACTCGGGCTGCTTCCATTTTTCGTTCAGCACCTTCATCGCCACAATGCCGGCGGTGATGTTGATCACGTCGTGGCTCATGTAGGAATTACCCAGCGAGTCCTGGTTCATTTTCACCACCGAGCTCACATAGGTACCCAGCTCTTCCAGCAGCTCGCGCTTGACGCCATCAATCGCATTGACGCGGCTGGTATCGCGTGTATCGAATTCGGTGCCGTGATAGTTGTAGTCGCGGACGTATTCTTTTACCTCAGCCTGCGCAAGCGGCGCGGCGCAACAAACGGCCAGCAACAGGGTCTGAACAACAGTTCTAATATTCATAAATACCTCAATATAATCATATATTTATAATAATTAACCGGGACTTGAAAATTATACTGGCTCAGCCGGAAAATTGTAAGCAGGATATTTAAAGACTTCATCGCTGTAACAGCGCGTCTTTCCTGCAGCGCGGCAGGCGCTTGATTTTAAGCTCGCGTTTCAGCGCGGCCGATTTATCCGCACAGTTTTCGCGATATACCACGCTCACCGGCAAACGACCGCGCGTATATTTGGCACCTTCGCCTGCATTGTGTGCAGCCAGGCGTTTTTCCATGTCGTTGGTGATGCCGCAATATAGGGTATCGTCGGCACAGCGCAGCAGGTAACACACCCAGCTCATTATTTATCCGCTGCGCGCTCTGGAAACTTGCTCTGACGCAGCCACCAGCTTGCCGCCAGCATCAGCGCAAGCAAACCCAGCATCGCCGCATTGCCCCAGCGCACATAGGGTGTGCTGCCGCTGTAACCCTGCGCCATGCCGGTGAGCGCCCCTTCTTCATGCTGCGGCAGCATCTGCAACACGCGGCCATCCGCAGCGATAATGGAGGTCACGCCAGTGTTGGTGGCGCGCAACATCATGCGGCCGGTTTCGAGCGCGCGCATTTGCGAGATCTGGTTATGCTGCATCGCGGCATGCGATTTTCCATACCACGCATCATTGGTGACGTTCACCAGCAGCGTGGCCTCGGGCAGATAGCGGATGATTTCCTCGCCAAACACGTCCTCATAGCAGATATTCACCGCCACCCGCTGTCCGGCTACATGCAGCACCTGCTGGCGCTCGCCGCCCCTGGCCTGGTCGGACATGGGTATATGCAGCAGGTCATTGATCAGCCAACCGAGCACTGGGCGCAACGGAATAAATTCGCCGAACGGCACCAGGTGATTTTTGCGGTAGCTTTGACTGTTCGAGCTGCCCAGCGTCACCACGCTGTTGTAATACAGGCCGCGCTCGCGCTCGAACAGGCCTATCAGCAAGTCGCCGGCGTTCGCGATTGCATGGTTGCGCAGCAGATGCATATAGTTATCCGGCAGATCGTGGCGCAGCAGCGGCAAGGCGGTCTCCGGCATCACGATCAGCCGCGCATCGCTGCCTTGCACCAGACGACGGTAGGTTTCGAGGGTGCCGACCAGATTGTTTTCATCGAACTTGACCCCCTGCCCGATATTGCCCTGCAACAGGCTCACTTTGAGCGGCTCGCCTTGCGGCTGCGTCCACTCCACCACGCGCAATGCCACCCCGCCCAGCCATAAGGTCAGCAACACACCAAATGCAATTTTGCCCTGCACCGTCCAGCGCAGCTGCCACAGCAGCGCCAGCAGGCCTGCGCTCACTGCCACGATTAGCGACACGCCGTACACACCAAGCAAGGGCGCATAGCCGGCCAATGGACTGTCTGCCGCCTGCGTATAGCCCAGCACCAGCCACGGGAAACCGGTGAACAGCAGGCCGCGCAGCCATTCCAGCAACACCCACAACGCGGGCATCAGCAACACCAGCAGCAGCGCTGCCGCCATGCCCTCGCGCCCGCCAAATCTGGCGCGCAGCCTCGCCTGCGCATAGCCCGCCGCTGCCGGAAACAGTGCCAGTACGGCGGCAAACAGCGCAATCGCGGCGGCGGCCAGCAACGCGTGCATGCCGCCGTAATCATGCAGCGCGACATAGAGCCAGCCTATGCCCGCAATGAACAGGCCGAAACCGAAAGCGAACCCCAGCCTGGCCGCCATCCACTTGCCGCGCGCGTGTTGCCACTGAAAAAACAGTAACGCCAGCGCAAAGACCGCAAGCGGATAAACAGAGAACGGCGCAAAGCCGAGCACGGCAAGCATGCCGGCGCAAAATACCACTATGTATTTATTCATGACGGGAAGTTTCATTGGTGTGGTGACGGGCTATTGTGCACAAATAAAATGATGACAACATGACTGTGCGCCGCAGGAGGCTGCAAAGCCAGGATCAGGCATCCCCGATGCATTATAAAATATTTAATATAATCAATTAGTTACAAGTTACTGATTATTGGAGTTACGCAGGCTCTTGCGCCGCTCCACACCGGCATAGGCGGGAGGCTTCACTTTTTCTTTGGCCCAGGCAGATGTCGCCAGCCACTCTTCCAGCGCTTCAACACTCAGGGGGCGGCTCATGTAGTAACCCTGCGACGCATCACAGCCCAGCGCGGTCAGCAAATCCCATATCTCGATCGAGGTTGTGCCCCAGTGCAATAGTCGATCTGACGATCACGGTATCGCTCGCATCCAGCTCCATATCCTTGATAAAGGATTTGTCGATTTTAATTTCGCTGACAGGCAGTTTTTTCAGATAGGAGAGCGACGAATATCCGGTGCCAAAATCATCCAGTGAAATCCGGATGCCCATTTTTTCCAGCTTGTTCAGCGTCTCCAGCGCACGCGCAGGCTCGGCCATCACCGCACTTTCGGTAATTTCAAACACCAGCCAGTCCGGCCTGCCGTGGTAACTCGCCAGCAGCCTGGAAACGCGCAACGGCAAGTCGCCATCCAGCAGATTGCGCGTGGAAAGATTCAGGGAAATGGAAAAAGTGTGTCCCGCCTCGTGCCATTTCACGCTTTGCTGCAACGCGGCCTGCATCACCCACTGGGCCAGCGGCTGGATCAGGCCGCTGGCTTCGGCCAGCGGAATAAAGTCATCGGGCGGAACCAGTCCGCGTTGCGGATGGTTCCAGCGGACCAGCGCCTCCACACCCATGATGCAGCCCGTGTGGTGGCTGATTTTTGGCTGGAAATGCAGCAATAATTGATCATGCTCAATCGCGTGCCGCAACTCGTTTTGCAGTTCGAGATTTCTTGCGGCCACGGCTTCTATTTCGGGCGTATAGATACGGTAGCCGACATTCGCGCGTTTGGCGGCGTACATCGCCATATCCGCCTTGAGCAGCAAACGGGTGATATCCACATCATGCTCCGGATAGGACGCAATACCCATGGACGCAACGACCTCCACAACCGAGTCTTCCAGATTCACGCGCTGGCACAGTGCAGACAACAGCTTTTTCACGATAATTTCGGCACTTTCCGCACCGGCCGACGGTAACAGCAATACAAATTCATCGCCTCCCAGGCGCGCAACCGTATCGGTGCGCCGCATCGTTGCGCTGATATTCTGCGCCACATGCCTGAGCAGGAGATCGCCGATATGGTGCCCCAGCGTATCGTTCACCTCCTTGAAGCGGTCCAGGTCCACAACAACAATTGAGAAAGGCTTGCTTTCATTTTCATACATCAGGGCAGCCTGACCGAGGCGGTCAAAAAACAGCGCCCTGTTGGGCAGCCCGGTGAGGTCGTCAAACAGGGCTTTATACTCAAGCTCGCGTGACTGGCGCAAAACCTGGCGCAGCACGATAACCGCCACCACGATTGTGATTAATATTGTGACCGTGCATAACCACAGCATGATCCTGCGGGCTTTTGTGTAAGAATCGGCAGCACTGGCACCTGCCTGCCGTATCAACGCCTGCTGCAATTCCAGCAGATTATTGATCTCATCGGCAACGACCTGCTGTCCCGGTATTGCAATCTTGCGCATATGTTCTGCCGCCACCAGGCCGTGATGCTTTACCGCATACGCAATTGCATTTTGCACAATACGGCTGCGTTCCCGGATTAACTTGTTGATACGAGCGGCCAGCGCCCTTTCGTCGGCATTCATTTCCATGGACTGGAGCTTGCTCCACGCCTTCATGAAATCTTCGGCCTTGCGGTCAAAGTGCTGCAACTCTTCGTCTTTTTCAAAGGCGTCTTTAATCAGGGCCAGCGAGTACAGGCTCACGGCGCGGTCACGCTGCGCGTACTTCATTGTGTGCGCCAGTTCAATCTTGACGTTGTTGACCAGGGTAATGCGTTCAAGATCATCGTAAATTCTGGCCATATAGCCGAAACCCACCACCATCACCAGCACCACCAGCGTCAATGTGACGAAAAAACCCAGCCCGAGGCCTATGCCCATGCGCAAAGGTTCGGGCAAGGCCGCCAGCTTTAATTTGAATGAGGCGAGTGACATTTATGATCCATACAACGCAAAAAACAGCTTACACCTTAAATTAAATATTATTTCAGCATGCAAAGCCAGCCGGTACAACAAGCTGGAAGGCCCGCAGAATAACCCATGCATGGATTTGCAGTCCAGATATTTAGAAAGAAAAAGCCGCGTGCAGGCGCTGTGTTTTTGTCGCCGGCATATTTTCCGGAATTTCGATGTCGCACTTTACATTTGGAACACTGATCGTTAACAATGCAGACAAGCCCTGTTTTGTGTCCGACATTATGCAAAAATCCCTCGCAACAAACGTCAAACGTCATGAAGTGTGGGCGTGGGCGATGTATGACTTTGCCAACTCCGGCTATACCACTGTCGTCATCACCGCCATCTTCAATGCCTATTTTGTGGCGGTCATCGCCGGCAATGCACCCTGGGCGACACTGGCGTGGACGCTGGCACTGGCAACCTCCTATGCCCTGATCATGTTTGTTGCGCCGGTAATAGGCGCTTATGCGGATGCCTATGCCGCCAAGAAAAAACTGCTGGCGCTGACCACCACAGGCTGCGTGATCTTTACCGCATTGCTGTTTTATGCCGGCCCCGGCACCCTGTGGCTGGCTATCCCGCTGATCATTCTGTCCAATTTTTTTTACGGCAGCGGCGAGAATCTGATTGCGGCTTTTTTGCCCGAGCTCGCCAGGGGGCGCGCGCTCGGTCGCGTGTCCGGCTGGGGCTGGAGCCTGGGCTATATCGGCGGGCTGGTGAGTCTGGGTGCCTGCCTGGCCTATGTAACATGGGCACAGGAGCGGGGATTGCTCGCCGCTGATTTTGTGCCGGTGACCATGCTGATCGTGGCGCTGCTGTTTGCCCTGGCCAGCCTGCCCACTTTTATCTTCCTGCGGGAACGTGCCGTGCCGCAGCCGCATCTGCTGGGAAAAAATCCGCTGCAGGAATCTTTTGCGAGGCTGAAACAGACCATACACCATGCCCGCCGCTATACCGATCTGCGGCGCTTTTTAATCTGCACCGTTTTCTACCAGGCGGGCATACAGGCGGTGATCACCCTCGCCGCCATCTATGCGCAGCAGGCGATGCACTTCACCACACAGCAGACCATCATGCTTATTTTTGTGGTCAACATCACCGCCGCCATCGGCGCTTTTTCGTTTGGTCACCTGCAGGATCGCATCGGCCACATTCCCACGATTGCCCTGACCCTGCTGGGATGGATCGTGATGGTATTGCTTGCCTGGGCAGCGCAGGGCCCGCCCATGTTCTGGCTGGCGGCCAACCTCGCGGGGATCTGCATGGGGGCCAGCCAGTCGGCGGGCAGGGCACTGGTGGGATTGCTGAGCCCGGCTACGCGCCGCGCCGAGTTTTACGGCCTGTGGGGCATGGCGGTAAAACTCTCCTCCATCCTCGGGCCGGTTACCTATGGCATGGTGAGCTGGGTGACGCAGGGCGATCACCGCCTCGCGATCCTGATCACCGGCAGCTATTTTGTCGCGGGCTTATTGATTCTGTTTGGCATCAACATCAAACGCGGCCGGCGTGCTGCGTTGCGCCAGGCAAGCTGATCCCCGGCAACGCCTGATTTGCGCCCGCGATTTATTTGACGGCAAAACGCTGATGCAGATATTTGATAATCTCTGCAGATTCGTACAGCCACTGCACCCTGCCTTGCTCATCGCTGATTTTCAGGCAGGGCACCTTGACCTGACCGCCATCCCGCAATAATTCCGCGCGATTCTGCAGGTTCTTCTGCGCATCGCGCAATTCGATCGGCAGCGACAAGCGCCTGATTTCACGCCTGACCTTGATACAGAACGGACAGGTCTTGAACTGATACAGCGCGAGGTGGCGGGCCTGCTGATCAACCTGCAACTGGGCAGCAGCGTCGCGCACCACTCCTTTGGGCGTCGTGACAAATTCCCATATCAACATGACGGGATGCAGCAGGATACGGATGAACCTGAAGAATAATTTCACAACCATTTTCATAAAATTTACCAAAAATACGCAATTAAGCAATAAGACTCCAAAGACAGGCTTGCCTGGCTTTAATTCCCGCAAGCAACAGGCCGGCATTTTATCATTGCAGGGATCAATAGCACCGGCACAAGCAGGCAGCCTGTTGAGCGGCAGCAGCAGTGATCAAGGGAAACTCCGTGTTCAATAACGGTAGTTGCTGATATCTTCTGTAGGGCTGTAAAAACCGGGCATGCGGCCCACCAACGCTTCCAGCATGTACAGCTCGTCATCGCTGTGATTGATAACCGGCGCCTTGACGATCAGCTGCTCACCCGAGGCATAGATATAGCGCGGCGCATCATGTCTTTTGGTCACAACCGTTTCCTGCACCGCCGGATTGCTGCCGGCCTGGATATTGACCGTGCCATAACAGGTGCACAGATACGAACGTACCGGGTCGGCTTCGGCATAAATCGCGGTGCCGCGTATGCCCAGTGTGGCGGTGGGCAGGACGATTCTTTTTTCTCCCTTGCCGAATACCGTCAGCATTTTTCCGGCCAACAGCTTCAGCGTTTTAATCGTCGCATCAACGGCGGAGATTTCCAGCTGGCTGTTGCTGCGCAACAACCAGGCATCCTGATCAAGCACAAAAATGGCCGAGCTGTTTGCACCGGTTGCAACCCTGTCACCCGGTTTGACCAGCATTCCCTGTGCGGCAGGTTTTCCATTTAACGTGACGCTGCCTTCCAGCTTGTGAAAGCCCTGCGTGTAATTGCGGCTGCCCATCGCCAGCGCATTGCGTATCAGAAACGGCGCGGCGGCAGCCAGTGCGCCGCCTGCTGCCAGCCTGCCCAATAATATTCGGCGTTGTGGATTCATGGTTTTTCTCCCTGCTTCTGTGATTATTTAAATACCATATGCAGGGTGCGTCACACGCACCCTGCAAGACAACAAATTCATGGTGATACTTCCTGTTACCCCGGCTTGCCATCCGCCCTTACGCGCCAGTAGGCCGGCAGGTAGCGCCAGACCCAAGGTGTAAAACACGCCAGCCACAGCAGCGCTGAGGCAAGATAGAACCAGCTGTTATGTTGCAGCGGCAGTATATCGGCCAGCACGCGCAGGATGGCTGCCGCCTGCATGCCGATAAACATCAGCTTGAGTGCGCTATCCACAACAAACGGCAGGCCCGAATGTCCCAGCGTCACCCGCGTGCCCATGCCGATGACCAGTGAACCGTAGCAGCCTATCGTCAGCGCATGCAGCGGTGCCAGCCCCAAGATAAACAGTGTGTCGTGGCTGAGAAACTGTATGGCGCTCTGTATCGTGGACAGCAGCATCGCAATACCTATCCACGCAAAACCGGTGTGCAAGATTGCGAGCAGTGAATTCTTGAAGCTGTGGCGAAAGCCCCAGCAGTAGCTCAAGTAAAATGCAGCGCTGCTGATGGCCGCATCACTCAGCCATAGCCACGCGCTTGCATCGGCAAGTTGCAGCACGCCATGCAGCGCACTGCCGGCAAGGATCACCCACCACGGCCAGTCCGGCCTCGCCACCTGCAGCCTGGGCAGCGCGCTGACGGTGAAAAAGGGAATCATGCGATGGCCGACGCTGACGAACAGCGGCAACAGGAACCACCACAGCCCGGCCTCTGTCGCCACGCGCAGCCATTGCATATTGCCACCCGCCAGCCAGATGAAATATGCAAGCAGACTCAGCCAGCCCAGGCACAGCGCCAGCAGGATCACGATGGGGTTGGTTTTGTCCGAGGGCGGCGTATCCAGCACCACGCGCAGCAGCGCATAAATGCCCACCGCCCAGCCCGCCAGCGTAGCGGCAACGCCAAACATCACAACAGTCTGCTGCGTAAACAGACCTGCATAGAACAGCACATTACCCAGCAGCAACAGTGCAAACGCGCTGACATAAAAATGCGCCTGAATTTCCTTGCCGCCCATCCAGCGCGGAAAGGTGGTCATGATAAAACCGAAGATAAAGGACGGAAACAGGCCAAACACCATCAGGTAGAGATGGGCGGCATTGGGCAGAATGCTCCAGGTGACGGGCTGCCCGGCGATGCCGTAACGCGTCACCATTTCAAACAGCCACCATACCATCACCGCGACGGTTTGCAGCGCGCCGCCTAAAAACATCACACGGTGCGGTGCGGCGGTAAAGTTTTTCCAGGTTAGCGCAAGCTGGGTCATGATAAGGTCATCTCCATTTATATTTACAGACCTGCCGGACACATAATGCAATTATTCAGTAAAATTGTAAGTATTTGATTTTATTGAATATTTTACTTTGTCGTAAACGACGTGACGCCGTCCCATTCCTGGCCCGGCGGATGCTCGCGCTTTTCGGCAATGCGCTTCATATACAGCTTGACCAGTACCGCATCTTTTTTGGGCATGCTCTGCAGGATAGCTTCCGCTTCATCCCATTGCTGCGCACGATAGTGTTTTAACGCCTGTTCAAACTGGGTAATCAGGCTTTGCTGCTCTGCACTGACATCGGCGGCTATGCCGACCGGTTCGTAAATGCTGACGGCCTGCCCCTTGCCCTTGACGCGCACCCGGTCCAGTTCGCGGTACACAATTCCCGTGGTGGCATCCCTGGTGCTTTCGCTCACCAGTATGCCCACGCCATATTCCTTGGTCAGCCCTTCAAGACGTGCCGCCAAGTTGACCGGGTCGCCCAGCACGGTATAGGCGCGGCGGAAACTGGAGCCCATGTTGCCGACCGCCATCGAGCCGGTATTGAGGCCCACACCTATGTGGATCTCGGCCCAGCCATGTGCTTTGAATTGTATGGTTAGCTGGGCAGCAAGCTGCTGCATTTCCAGTGCGGCCAGCACGCCGTGCTGCGCGTGCTGCTCATCGAACAGCGGCGCGCCCCAGAACGCCATGATCGCATCGCCGATATATTTGTCGATGGTACCCTGGTATTTATTCTTGTCGATAATCAGGCGCGTCATCGGCGTGAGATATTCATTCATCATGCGCATCAGCTGCTTGGGTTCCATGCCTTCCGAGATGGTGGTGAAATTGCGGATATCGGAAAACAGCACGGTCATGTTGCGGCTGGTGCCTTCCATCGATTCCAGCAACTGCGGATTGGCGATCATCTCCTCTATCACTTCGGGCGACACATACTGGCCGAAGCGGTCTTTGTACAGCCGCTTGGTGCGCTCTTCCGACAGGAAACCATAGGACATGTTCAGCACAAACAGTGCACCGATCAGCAGCAGCGGCGAAGCCAGCGGCATCACCACCGAGGGGCCTATCCATAACATCAGGTTGGCAATGGTCAGCAACGCACTCGCTGCCAGCGCAAGCCACATCACCTGCATCGGCGCCGCCCTGCCCAGCAGCACGGATACGATTAAACCCAGCACCAGCAACAGCCAGCTTTCCATGCCGGCGATCGCGGTGGGTGTTTTTTTAACCTCCCCTTCCAGCATGCCCGCAATCATGTTGGCATGCGCTTCAACACCCGCATAGGCGCTGCCCACAGGGGTAGCGCGCAAATCCAGCAGGCCCGCTGCCGAAGTGCCCAGCAGCGCCACGGTGCCTTCCAGCTTTCTGAACTCGACCCGTTCTTTCAGCACATCCACTGCCGACACATAGGGGAAGCTGCCCTGGTGGCCGCGGTAGGGTATCAGCGCGGACGCATTGGCCGTCACCGGAATCTGCAAGTCGCCCACATGCAGATTGAACTTGCTCCACGCATCGCCGCTTTGCTCCACGATTACCCGCGGCGCGTTTTGCATGCGCCGCAATATCGCCAGTGACAAGGCTTCATAGCACTTGCCCTGATAGGACATCAGCAGCGGTATGGAACGGATAATGCCATCGGAATCCACATTGGGAATGAAGTGGCCGCCACCTGCGGCGGCATCCTGCAACAGCGGCAGATTGGCGCCGTAACCCGAGGCAACTTTCGGCTGCATGCCCTGCTCTGCCGCCTGCGCCAGATCACAGGCGGGTGGCGGCAGCTTGCCGGCCTGTATGCCCTCCTCCATGTGGCCTTCCTGCTTGAAGTAATAGCCGAGCACAACATCGCGCCCCTGCATTTTTTTGGCAAACGCCCGGTCGCCATCCAGCAGCGGCTGCAGCCTGTTCAGCAGCATGCGCATTTCCTTGCTCTGCACCTCTTCGTTGCGCGAAAGCCGCTCGATAATCTTCATGCTGTACTGGCTCTCGGGCTCGGCAAACACCACGTCCATGCCGACCACTTTGACCTTGTAACGGTCGGTGAGCTTTCGCACCAGGTCGCCCATCCGCTCGCGCCCCCACGGCCAGCGGCCTTCTTCCTTCAGGCTCTTTTCGTCGATATCGATAATCACCACTTTGTCGTAGATGTCAGCCGGCATGGTTGCACGCAAACGCCAGTCGTAAAGCGAGCCTTCCGCGCTGTCCAGCAGCGGCAATTTCACGACATGGTTGCTATGCAGCAGAAACAGGCAGACAACGCCCAGACCGAGACCGATACGAACAATATGCGGAAGCCAGCCTGCCGGTATTGAAAAAAACTTTTTAAAATTTTTCATCGCCCCCCCTGAATAATTCTGCTACTCGCCGTGAAGCCAGCTTTCCATTTGCGCCAGTCGCTGCCATGCGGTCATCAGGCTATGCCCCTGTGACTCGATTTTTTGCAGCAACAATCTGGCCTCCCCCACCATCACCACAATACGTTCCGGCGGATACAGGGCCAGAGCTGCCTGCAGCGCATCCTGCGGCTCATTCAACAGCGCGGGAATCTGCTCTTCGCTGCCGATTATCCCGTCCGGATTGAGCAGGTCAGAAACGATCAAATGATCGCATAGCTGCAGATGCAGCGCGGTATGTTCCTCGTCGTTGAGCAACTTTTCCAGCGCATGCGGATCGTCTCTGGAGGTGGCACGCAGGGTGGAGCTGATGGCAGCGATCAATTTTCTGAGCGCCTGCTGTAGAGCTGCAGGCTCGCCCGCCAGACCACTGCACACGGCATACTGCTGTTCCAGCTGCGCCTTCAGCAGCAGCACAACATCGCTCTCCACATTTTTATCCAGGCTCACCGCACGCTGCACCAGCTCGCGAAACTGCTCCATAAACTGCTGCATGGCAACCTGGTCCTGCTGCTGCGCCAGCTGGATATCCTGCTGGGTAATTGCCCCGGCAGAGGTAAAAAGTGGATTGTTATTTTTGCGTTGCAGATGACGCTCGCGCGGACCCGGTTTGGCTGAGAAATGTAATGTCATTATTGTTTATTGTGCCGGTTTACGGTTGTCAAAGTCCATTTCATCAGCGGCCAGAATGCGCTCCTGCAGCACGCGCCATTTTCCATCCGCTTCCCTGCGTATGAGTATTTCCACATCCTGGCGATTGACCGTACCATCGCTGCCCTCCACTGTCTCCATGGTCTTGAACAGCAGATTGGCGGGCGTGGCCGTCACCACCTGCAAACCCTCATAGCTCACCCGCTTCAGCAGGCCCTCGTCAAACTCATACTCGCACTGCCGCGCCCAGTCGTCATAGCCAATCACGTCAAAACCCGGCACGCCGTAAACGCAGACTTCTTTCGAAATCAAATCCATGTGCGAAATAATAGCGCCGGCGTTGGCGGTGAGTGCGAGCGCTTCCAGCATATCTCTGGCCGGCCTGTCTGCAGATTGTTTGCTTTCCATGGCATTATCCTGTGTTCAAATATCGGTGACGGCCCGAAGTATAACGAATGTTTCCTTGGCGCAAATGCGTCATGCAATAAAAATACAGTCGTTTTCTTACGCCTCACACCCAAAAAAACCACTTTATTTTTATGCCATTAGAACATTATTTTAATCAGTTGGCCGTACCCATGAATTGATCAAATATGACACGGCCAATTATGTGCTGATCAACGAAGTGGGCAAGCTGCCTTTTAACGTTGCGAATATTTACCGGCGTTTGACCGTTTTAATCCTGCCTGGCTGGCAAGCCCTGTTGATTGCCCCTTGAGGGTTTGCGGGCATATCCAGCTCTAATTTGCCTGACCGAAACAGGCTTCTGGAGTAAAATGGGGTCAAATGAAAACTCTTCGCTTTCAGCGTCCCTACAAAAAATGAAGTTTGCATTGACCAGACTGGCTGGACGTTATACGAATCGCCCGTTGGCAACTGTGTCCTTGCTTTGCCTTTTTTTACCAGCGCTATCTGCAACTGCGCAAACCATAGAAGTCAAGCTCCCCTCCGGTATCACGGCTATGGCCGATTACCACAAGGGAACAACCTCTTTGCCCACCGTCTTGTTGTTGCATGGCTTTCTGCAAACACGTCAATCCCAGCCGATGAACTCTCTCGCCAGCAATCTGGCATCCAGAGGCTATTCGGTGTTAAGTCCGACGATCTCGCTGGGCATCAACCGGCGCAGCCAGAGCATGGCTTGCGAAGCCGTCCATACGCACACGATCAGCGATGACACGGCTGAAATTGCGCACTGGGTAAGCTGGCTTGGCAAGAAGGGGCACAAAAATATCGTCCTCGTCGGCTTCAGCAGCACTGGTAACTCTCAAATTCTGCAGTACATCTCACAAGGCCCCCATCCCGAGGTTAAAAAAACCATCCTGACCAGTTTTGTTCCGATGTTTATTAATCTTGAAGAAAGGCAGAAAGCCCGTCGCGCCCACGCCACAAAGCGGCAGGCGGGTGCCGGCAAAATAGCCAAATATAGTCTGGGGTATTGCAAACACAATTTTGCTTCAACGCCGGAAAGCTATTTGTCCTACGCCAGCTTTGATCCCGAGAAGATCTTCGGGCTATTGAAACAATCACAGGTTTCAACCGATATCATATTGGGCGCAGAAGACTTCATTTTGCCCGCGCCCTGGCTCTCGCAACTCAAAGCACTCAAAGAACGCATTATCACTATTCCCGGCGCCAATCATTTTTTTGAGGGCACAGCCGAATTTGACCTGGCGGAAGAAGTTGAAACCGTCTTAAAAAATCTGCACTACCATTCCTCATGAAGCACATTTTCTACAGCCTGAAGAAATTCTGGCCTTTCACGATCAAGTTCTATGCGATCGGCTTTATCATTTTAATGTCGCTTGTATTTGGCCTCCTGAGCTGGGGCATGCAGTACAAGCTGGACACTATCCGCAACGACGCGGTCAGGCAAAACAGGCAGGCCGCCCTGGACGAAATTGCCTATGTGATTAAACATCTCATAGAAGATCTGAAACAAAGCGCCGATTCTTATGCCGGCCAGGACGAAACCCTCCAGCAATTTTTCAACCCTGTTTATTATCATTACTGGCGCGACAATCGCATTCTGGGCGCCAACGCTTTACCCAAATATTTAAAAGCCGTCGAACTCTATACGCCGAAGGGAAACTCTCTCGTTGAACGCACAATCGGTGATATGCCAAGACAGCTTTCCGCACAGGATCTGGGAAATTTTATCACCCGCCAGGGCGAGGAAAATTACCTTTATATCTTCTACCCCATAACCGCAAGCTATGACAGAACTGACAAGCTCCAGGGTTATATCGGTTTTAAGCTGGACATACTGGATGCGCTAAAGAAGAGGCAACGTTACAGCTTCCTCAATATAGACACCCTGAGACTGAACATCCCTGAAGCGGAACATATTCCTCTGGAACAGGTTTCCTCGCATCTTGAATTCGATCTGATTCCGAATACAGAAAACATTGCGCTGACCGCTTCAATAGAGCGCTTCCTGCGCCAGATTCTGCTAACCATGATCGTGCTTTATTTTATTTTCTACCTAATGCTCTCCTCCATTCTGTCTGCGCCGCTGCGACGCCTGTCCCTGCATATCGACGCGCTGCGCAAAGGCCAGGGCGGGTTGCTGGCAGAGAGCTATACCCGCAGCCTGCCTGTTGCCGAGCTTGAAAAGGTACGCCTGTCACTCAATGACTATCAGGGCAAACTGGAAGAAATGCACCTTAACCTGAATGAGAAAAATGATGAGCTGTGGCAACTGGCACATCACGACCCGCTCACCGGCATCTATAACCGCCGGGGTTTCGAGGAAGACTGGAAACATATGCTGTCCGTGTCATCCGGTCACCGCCTTGGCGTGGCATTAATTTTATTTGACTGCGACCACTTCAAAGCCATCAACGACACTTATGGACACCCGACCGGCGACAGTGTGCTGCAGGCCATCACGCATACCCTGCAAAACACCCTGCGCCACGGCGACAGGTTGTATCGCATAGGCGGCGATGAATTCGCCACGCTGTTCCTCGACGTTGACAACGATCTCGCGCTGCATACCGCGGAGCGCTGTATTGAAGCGGTAAGCCAGTATGATTTTACGACACTGGGCATCAATGAACCCGTGCGCCTGAGCGCCGGAATGGCATACGCAACCGGCACGGATGTCGAGACGCTGTCCAGCCTGCCGAAGCAGGCTGACATTGCGATGTATCACGCAAAACGTCCCGGCAAAAATAAAATTGCGGTCTACAATCCCGGCATGTCCGAGAATGCCGATATACTATTTTCGAACAGCATCAACAGCCTGATTTTTCAGGCCATGGAGAGTGACGAGTATATTGAAATGCATTATCAGCCAATCACCGATCTGGAGAACGGCGAAGCGCTTTATTATGAAGCGCTGTTGCGCATCCGGGACGGTGATAACCTGATCATGCCCTCCACTATTTTCCCTATTATTGAAGAACGCCGGCTCGAAGCCGAGTTTGATATCATCATCCTGTCCAGAATCGGCAAAGACCTTGAGACGGGTAAAATTCCCGCAGGCAAGGGAATTTCATTCAATGTCTCCGGCCCCGGCGTGCTTGATGCATTGGTGCTGGAAAAAATCAATTCACTTGCGGCCTTCCTTCCGCAACACACGCTGATTATTGAAGTGACCGAAACCGCGCTGATCACCCAGTTACATCTGGCTTCCACCATACTCAACGAATTGCGCCAGAAAGGATTCAAGATCGCACTGGACGATTTCGGCAGCGGCTATTCCTCACTCAGCTATCTCTCCAACATGCCGGTGGACTGCGTCAAGTTTGATGTCTCCTTGATCCGCCAGTTGTTTGAAGACAACAGGCAAAGCATCATCATCGAAAATCTCGCTGCCATGGTCATCAAGGCGGGTTACGAACTGGTAGCCGAAGGCGTCGAAAGTGAAGAAATTCTGGAGAGAATCATCAAGCTGGGCTTTAAGCGGGGCCAGGGATTCCTGTTTGGCAGGCCGGAAAATAACTGCCGTGCAGCGATAAAAGTTCCGTTTATTGAAACCAGCAAAATCAACAAGGCACTATAGGCAAAGAGGATTTCGCGCCATCAACCCCGGACAAATTTCAGCCCGCTTGTACCCGGCAACGCACCGAGAAAACCAGTCCCAATTTCCTTAACCAGACAAGTCATGCTCGAATTCACAGAATACACCAAGATATTTATCAGCCTGTTCGCGATTCTGGATCCGATCGGCATCATACCCGTCATCATCCTCTTCACTGCAGGCATGACCGCCAGCCAGCGCAACCGGAATGGGCGCATCGCCTCACTCGCCGTGTTTCTTATTTTGCTGGCCGCGCTGCTGATCGGCGAGTCTTTGCTTGCCTTCTTTGGCATCAGTATTCATTCCCTGGGCCTGGCGGGCGGCATTTTGCTGATGGTGATGGCTTTCAAAATGTTGAATGGGAATGTCCATCAATTGACCCCGGAAACATCGGGGCTGTCTGCCGACGATTCGAGATCAGTGCTTGCCATCGTGCCGCTGTCCACGCCTTTACTGGCCGGGCCCGGATCGATCAGTACCGTTATTCTGAATGCGCACAAAGCCACAGAAATCACTCACTATTTGAGCATGAGCCTGATTATTGCGCTGCTCAGCCTCAGTGTCTGGCTTACCTTTCTGGCGGCGCCCTGGGTCGAACGGCGCATGGGCACGCTGGGTATCGATATATTTACCCGCCTGATGGGCCTCATACTCGCTGCAATTGCCGTAGAATTCGTCGCCAGCGGAATGCGCGGCCTGTTTCCGGCACTCGGTTAATTCTTTAACAACTTTTTACCCACAGATTCACACAGAATTTTATTTATTTTTCGCCAAGTTAAACCGGTTTTAAGGTTGCCACCAAGGTGAAATAATGCATTTGATTTTAATCTGTGCAATCTGTGGACAATGCAATTCTCAATATATATAACTCACCACCATGGAAAAAATTCGCCTCTCAAAACTTATGTCCGAACAGGGCTTCTGCTCACGCCGCGAGGCCGATGTCTACATCGAGCGCGGCTGGGTGCTGGTGGATGGCCAGCCGGTCAACGAGCTCGGCCTCAAAATTTTCCCCACGCAAAAAATCACACTCAACCGTGCCGCTTCCGAACAACAGCAAACCCAGGTTACTATTTTGCTCAACAAGCCGATAGCCTATGTTTCCGGACAGGCTGAGGATGGTTACCAACCCGCCATCACACTGGTCAACGCAGCCTCACGCTGGTCCGGTGACAGCTATCCGATACGCTTCCATCCCGGACACCTTAAAGGCATTGCGCCAGCCGGTCGTCTGGATATCGATTCGCAGGGCCTGCTGGTATTCACCCAGGATGGCCGCGTGGCCAAACAGCTGGTGGGCGAAAATTCGGAAATTGACAAGGAATACCTGGTGCGCGTGACCGGGAAAATGAACGGCAACGGACTCAACATGCTCTGTCACGGCCTGTCGCTGGACGGACAGAAACTGAAGCCGGCCAAGGTGAGCTGGCAAAACGAAGACCAATTGCGTTTCATTCTGCGCGAAGGCAAGAAGCGCCAGATTCGGCGCATGTGTGAACTGGTTGGTCTGAAAGTAACGGGATTAAAACGGGTAAGAATAGGCAAGATCAAACTGGGAGATCTGCCTGTCGGCCAGTGGCGCTATCTGCGTCAGGACGAGCAGTTTTAAACCATTCTAAAAACTTCAATGACATCCACGGATTCCACAGATTTTCATGTGGTTATCAACAATTTCAGTATCACTCAAAAAGTGTAAATAATAAACAAGGCAATTTTTCGTTTAATCAGTGGAAATCTGTGAAATCTGTGGACAACTGTTTTTTCTGTGATTATTCGGCCTGTGCCTGGTTATGCACGGAGCACCTGCATCACATCATTCTTCTTCTATTTCCTCCGGCTTGCGTTCCACCAACAGTGAATACAGACGCCTGCTATCCACCCGCAGCACGGTGAAAATCATGTTGTCGATGGTGATGCGCTCGCCGCGCTTGGGCAGCTGACCGGCGGCCTTGAGCACCAGACCGCCAACCGTATCGTATTCTTCATCGCTGAAATCACAGCCGAGTTCGGTATTGAAATCCTCTATTTCGGTTGCCGCCTTGATGCGCCAGCTGCCTTTGCCAACGGCAATAATATTATCCTCATCCTCGTCAAAATCATATTCATCCTCGATTTCGCCGACGATTTGCTCCAGTACATCCTCAATCGTTACCATGCCGCAGACACCGCCGTATTCATCCACTACCAGTGCAATGTGGTTGCGGTTGCTGCGGAAGTCGCGCAGCAACACATTAAGTCTTTTGGACTCCGGTACAAAGACTGCAGGACGCAACATGTCGCGCACTTCAAATTCTTCTCCCGCGTAATAGCGCAGCAAGTCCTTTGCCAGCAGAATTCCAATAATATTGTCTTTGTTGCCGTCAATCACCGGAAAGCGCGAGTGCGCGGTCTCGATGACAAAGGGAATAAATTTTTCGGGAGGTTCGCTGATATCGATGACATCCATTTGCGCGCGTGGCAGCATGATTTCGCGCACCCGTTGCTCGGATACCTGAATCACGCCTTCCATCATGGCAAGGGCTTCCGCATCCAGCAGGTTGCGTTCGTAGGCAGAGTGCAGCAGGGAAATGAGTTGTTCGCGGTCTTCAGGTTCGCGCAGCAGCAGCGAGGAAAGGCGTTCTAGTAAACCGGGTTTCGTACTTTCTGGGGCGTCCATTTAAATTTCAATTGTTTACAACGTAGGGTGCAGGATACCCTAATTTGGCCATTAACGCAGTTTCCAAGGCCTCCATCCTGCCTGCTTCGGCTTCATTTTCATGATCATAGCCCTGTAAATGCAGCACACTGTGCAGTGTCATATGGGCAAAGTGGGCCAGCAATTCCTTGCCCTGTTCCCTGGATTCCCGTTCCACTACCGGCACGCATATCACGATGTCGCCAGACAGGGGGACTGTATCTGCATATACGAAGGTCAGCACATTGGTCGCATAATCCTTGCCGCGATAATCTCGATTCAACTGGCGGCCTTCACTCTCGTCGACCACGCGCAGGGTGCACTGCAAATCCTGTTGCAAGGCAGCTTTTACCCAGCGGCGAAATTGCTGGCGTGTTGGCAACTGTTTGCCGCCGCTGGCATATTGCACCGAAAGCGAAAGTTTATGGGGCTGGCTCATGTAAATACTATCCGGTAATTACGTTCAGTTATCCCCGCGTCTGCGCAGGATAAACCGCCGTTGCTCGTTCTTTCTACTCCGCATAAATTCATGCAGAACAGTTTAGCCGACAATTATTACGATAAATCACCTGCTTGCAAGCCATTGATTTAATAATATACAAATACCCGGCAGTTTATCGGGATTCGATATGAAAAATGGCTAGCCGCGCGGCTAACCATTTGTATTGGTGGTGATAGGTGGATTTGAACCACCGACCTCAGCGTTATGAGTGCTGCGCTCTAACCACCTGAGCTATATCACCCAAAAAATATTGATGCGGATGTTTTAAACCACCTTGCTTCCGGCAGTTGTCTCGATCAGCACCTTAAGGAGGCAGCATTTTCCTGATTTACACCTAGTCTGTCAATCAGCTTTGCTATTGACCGAATTACTTTAGTTCATGGCACAGCCTGATTAATCGGCACATGGCACCTTCTTCAGCTCGCTGTGTGCAAAATTCTTTCTCAATGCACTCAGGCGCGCGGCAAGTGTTGCATCAACATTACTGATGACAAAAACTGTAAATTTCAGCTTGCGTTTTCGTTCGCCGACTTTCGCGGTACGCAAACCCTTTTTATGAACAAAACCCTGAAAGCTTTTTGCGGCTTCTTCTGTTTTAAACACGCCCAGTGAAATTGCGTTGTACCATTGCCTTGAATCCCTCACCACATAAAAGTCACTCAGTCCTGCAGCCCTGATCTCCGCAATTTTTTTATTCACCGCTTCTTTGCCGGACAGGGGCGGAATATAGACCCAATACCCGCTTGCATATTCCACGGTACGCCTGCCCAGTTGGCTGCCCAACTTCAAATCGGCCAGTTCCTTTTCAGATCGCTCAAGGTCGGTTCCCGAGAACTCGCCCCACTCCATGCAGGTTTTAACGGCGACAGCCTTCGCTGCCGTTGCATTTACAGCAGGCACGGGCGGTGCAGAGACCTGTGTCACGACGGGCGCAGACGAGGCCAGCGCTACAACTGCAGGCGCGGGCGCAGATGCTGCCAGCGTTGCAGAGAGGACTGGCGCGGATTGCAGAGGAAGCACTGCGGAGGCGGCCATCTGCTTTGCAGGTGACCTGTCCAGCAGCTTGATTTTCTCAGGGTTCAGCGCTGCCTGTTGCTGGCCATTCTTTGGGGCGCCGGTCAGCATGCCGCCCCATTGCATAAACGCAAAAAAACCTGCCGTTAACAAAAACAATAAAACAAATAACACCCTCATCTCGCCACCGTTTCTTTTCCTGTCATATTTAAACAATCCTGCCCGATCAATTGCAGGCCGTGCAATACCAGATTATCCACCTGTTCTGCCGCCAGCCCAAGGTGGGGCATCAGGTAACTGGCGGCGCCACCCGTCAACAGACATTGCACGCGCTGCTGCCGGGCTTCCAGCAGGCGGTATTGATACTGTATCGCCGCGATCGTTGCGCGCATTGCGCCACTCAGGATTGCATCCCGCGTGTTTAGCGGAAAATCATGCACACTGCCACCTTGCGATTTGTTTTCTTCATGCGCAAGTTGCGCGGTGCCGGCCAGCAAACTGCGCTGCATTAATGCTATGCCGGGCAGAATCAGGCCTCCGACAAAGTCGCCCTTGCCCGACAGCGCATCCACCGTGGTCGCGGTGCCGCAGCTGACCACCAGACACGCTTGCCGCGCATGCTGCCAGCCCGCTATCAGCGCGGCCCAGCGGTCACTGCCGAGTTGCGCCGGATGCTCGTACAGATTGCGCACGCCGCACTGAGCGCCCCGGGCCGAAATCAACTGCACAGGACTGTTCCAGATTGCGCAAAGCGCGCGCAAACGTTGCTCCATCTGCGCACCCGCCACATTGGAGATCAGGATTTTCTGCGGTGCAGCAAGTTTTGAAAAAGTATTTTTCAGTTCCAGCCAGGCATCACTGTCCGCATTGTCGAGCACCCCCTGCCGCAGCCATATTCCATTTTCTGCCCATGCCCATTTGCAACGGCTATTGCCCGCATCAATCAGCAGCATGATGATTACCCCTCAGGCTGATTTCACCCGCATGAAAAACACGCATTTCCGGCTGGATGCCTGCAGCAGATTCGATCTCTGCCAGCAGTGCGCCATCCTGATTCACTCCGCGCACAATGCCGTGAACAACTGTCCCGTCCGGCAACAATAATTGCACCGGTTTATTCTGGTACAGGTGAGCGTTTTCCCATTCTTCGCGCAAACCTGCAAAACCCTTTGCAGAAAATTCTTGCAATACTTTTGCCAGCTCGCGCAACAGGGTTGCCAGCAACACATTTCGATCCGGCAGCTCTGTGGCAATTTGCGACAGATCGCTTACCGGCTGGTCTATCTGCTGCAACACCTGCTGCGGCAGCGTGAGATTGATGCCGATGCCGATTACCACCGCGCTCGGCCCCAGCATATCGCCCTGCGCCTCGATCAGGATGCCGGCTATTTTACCGCCCGCGCCGAGCACATCATTGGGCCATTTAAGCCGAGCACCGTTCACACCCACCGACTGCAGGGCGCGCATCAGCGCCACACCCGTGGCGAGACTCAGGCCGGAAAGACCCGACAGGCCGCACTCAAAACGCCACAGCAAAGAAAATGTCAATGCATTACCCAAGCCTGAATGCCACGTCCTTCCCAGCCTGCCGCGTCCGCCGCTTTGCCACTCCACCGCGAGCACGCTGCCACTGGGCGCATGCTGCGAGGCACGCTGCAGCAACAGGGTGTTGCTTGAAGCGGCACTATCCAGAACCTCAAGCTGAAAATCACCCGCTTGCGCCGCGAGCGCCGCATACACCTGCGCCTCATCCAGCCACTGTGGCGGCTTGCTCAGACAATAGCCGCGACCGCGCACGCTGTACAGGGTCAGTCCGTATTGCTCGATGCCATGCAAGGCATTGTTAACGCTGGCGCGGGACACGCCCATGCGCTGCGCCAATATTTCACCGGAATGGAATTTACCGTCCGCCAGCAGTCTTAACAATGCAAGCGTGAGCGGTTTGGGTGCCGTGTTCATTGCGTAGCACTCGCTCATGATGCCGATTCATCTGCCATGCTCTCAGCCGATATGCCGAGGAATGCCACGATCTCGTCCTTGCGGTTCATTGCATCCTGATAGCCGAGATCAATCAGCGCGCGGCAAAAATCTTTTTCAAACAGCAGGTAACTCACCAGATTGGAGGCGTTGCGACGCATTGCACCGACACTTCTCAGCAACAGGCGAATCGGAAAGGGCAACTGCTTTGCATATCGTCCGGCGATTTTCTCGATCGACTGGCTGGGAGATATCTGCAGTACATCTATATGGTGCAGACACAAATGCTGGCGCACTTCCGGCGAGACAAGATCTATGGTCTTGTTAATGCGGTTGAGGCGTTCAATATCAACTTCGAGGCTGTCGAGAAAGATACTGTCCATCGCATGCCCGGCAATTTTTGCCAGCGAGGGATAATCGTCAACTTTGCTGCGTCCGGCCTGATCTTCACTGACCTGCCCTGTGCCTATCACCAGTACCCGCACCGCACCCAGGTGCAAGGCGGGGCTGACCGGCGCGATCTGGCGCATGGAGCCGTCGCCAAAATACTCGCGATTGATGCGCACCGCAGGGAAAATAAACGGGATGGCGGATGATGCCAATATATGTTTGGCCTCAATATTGGTTGGCAAGCCCAGCCGGCGAGCACGCTTCCATGGCTGCACGCCGGGCGCGCTCTGAAAAAAATTGACCGAATGACCCGTGCCATAGCCCGATGCGGAAATACTCAGCGCATGCAGCACACCCAAATCAATATTTTCCTGAATTTTCTCGCTCGGCATTGCCCTGTCGAGCAAGGCAGCCAGCGGGCTGCTATCCAGCAGCGACACATGATTCAGTTTATTGATGCCGAGTGCGTTCAGGAGCAGGCCGGAAAGCCAGCGCATCGTGTTGTTGAAAACACCCAGCGCGTCGGCACGGTAGATATCGTGTGCGGTAAAATTTTTCCACATTTTTTCCAGGTATTGCGCGCCCAGGCGAAAACTTTGGGCATAAACCGCCAGCGTAACCGCATTGAAGGCACCTGCCGATGTGCCGCAGATAATTGGAAAAGGATTCTGGGTGCGGCGCGGCAGAATTTCAGCCAGCGCCTTCAGCACTCCCACCTGATAGGCCGCTCGCGCGCCCCCCCCCGTCAGAATCAAGCCTGTCTTTTGCGGCACATCCATAAAATCACTCCGTGATTAAATCGGCAATCAAGCTGCGCTTAATCCTGCATGCACGCTATCCAGCGCTTCCTTCAATGATTCTTCAGGCAGGGCATTGACCAGCCTGGACAGCATTTCAGCCGCCTCCGCCGCCTCCGCAGGCAGATCACGGCCATCGGTATTTGCCATCAGTACCGCGGCGGCACCCACTACTTTCAACAAACTGCCGCGCTCGGCCATCAGCATTTCCAGCTCCTCGCGCAACATTGCTATTTCCTGTTTGTTTAATTGATCCGGCATCGCTTTTCCTTTTTAATAAAATTTTTAATACAAGCCCATGTCAGCGACTTCCTTACCGTAGCCATAATTACAAAATATTCAATAAAATCAAATACTTATACAGGTAATCAAAACGTCGGCCGGGCAACACTTTCCTGGCGCACCTCTACACCCGCCACCGCCAGCGCACTCATATTCACAATCCGTCTCACGGTCGCGGTGGGGGTCAATATATGTATCGATTTTGCCGCGCCCAGTAGCACGGGGCCGATTGTAATCCCATCACCGGCAATCATCTTCAGCAGATTGAAGGAAATATTCGCCGCATCCAGATTGGGCATGATCAGCAGGTTGGCCTCGCCCTTCAGGCGCGAATCGGGAAATATCTGCAGGCGCAGTTTTTCGGACATGGCCGCATCACCGTGCATCTCGCCTTCCACCTCCAGCGTCGGTGCCATCTGCTCCAGCAATTCGCGCGCACGTTTCATCTTGCAGGCCGACGCATTGTCAAAACTGCCAAAACTGGAATGCGACAACAGGGCTACCCTGGGCACGATGCCGAAGCGCCGCACTTCTTCTGCCGCCAGCAGCGTCATTTCCGCCAGCTGTTCGGCGGTGGGATCGAGGTTGATATGCGTATCGCAAATAAACAGCGTGCGGTTTTGCAACAGCAATATATTCATCGCGGCAAACACAGTGGTGCCGGGTCGCAGGCCGATAACATCTTTAATGTACGGCAGATGTTCCAGCGGTTGCGCAAAGGTGCCGCACAGCAAGCAGTCCGCTTCGCCCATATGTATCATCATCGCGCCTATCAAGGTGCCGCTGCGCCGCATTTCGCCCCTGGCTTGCTCGGGCGTTACACCGTTGCGCTGCATGATGCGGTGATACTCCATCCAGTAATCCCGGTAGCGCGGATCATTTTCCGGATTGATCAACTGAAAATGTTCACCCGCACGGATACGCAGACCCAGTTTTTTGATGCGCATTTCCACCACGGCAGGGCGACCTATCAGGACAGGCAGGGCTACACTGTCGTCCACCACCATCTGCACCGCCTGCAACACGCGCTCGTCTTCGCCTTCGGCATAGACCAGACGTCTGGGATTTTTCTTCGCCAGATCATATACAGGTTTCATCAGCAAACCCGACTGGTTGACGAAGTTTGAAATCTGCTCGCGATAGGCATCCATGTCCGCAATGGGCCGCGTTGCCACACCGCTGTCCATCGCCGCTTTTGCCACCGCAGGCGCCACCAGCGTGATCAGGCGCGGATCAAACGGCTTGGGTATCAGGTATTCAGCGCCGAAGCCGGGACTCTCCTCGCCATATACCGCCGACACCGCATCATGCTGCTCGGCCTCGGCCAGCGCGGCGATGGCATATACCGCCGCGCGCTTCATCTCTTCGTTAATGGTGGTCGCGCCCACATCCAGCGCGCCGCGAAACATATAGGGAAAGCACAGTGCGTTATTTACCTGGTTCGGATAATCGGAACGTCCCGTTGCAAGAATCGCATCCGGACGCACCGCCCTGGCCTGCTCGGGCAGAATTTCCGGGGTTGGATTGGCCAGCGCAAAAATAAGCGGCTGCTGCGCCATCATCTGCACCATCTCCGGTTTCAAAACACCGCCCGCGGACAAGCCCAGAAACACATCCGCGCCGCCTGTCACCTCGGCCAAAGTGCGCGCGCTGGTCTTTACCGCATAGCGCGCCTTGTTGTCGTCCATTTCTTCCAGGCGCCCCTGATACACCACGCCCTTGATGTCGGTGACGACAATATTCTGCATGCGCACACCGAGAGAAACCAGCATATCCAGACAAGCCAGCGCTGCCGCCCCCGCGCCGGACACCACCAATTTGATTTCGCCGATTTTTTTATCCACCACCTTGAGGCCGTTCAGCAGCGCCGCGCCGACAATAATCGCGGTGCCGTGCTGGTCGTCGTGGAACACCGGAATGCGCATGCGCTCGCGCAACTTTCGTTCGATATAGAAACACTCGGGGGCTTTGATATCTTCCAGATTGATGCCGCCAAAGGTGGGCTCCAGCGACGCGATGATGTCCACCAGTTTGTCCGGATCGCGCTCGTCGATTTCCAGATCGAACACATCTATCCCGGCAAATTTCTTGAACAGCACGCCCTTGCCTTCCATCACCGGCTTGGCCGCCAGCGGGCCGATGGCGCCCAGCCCCAGCACTGCCGTGCCGTTGGTGATCACCGCCACCAGATTGCCGCGCGCCGTGAGATTGCGAGCTTCAGCCGGATCCGCCACGATCGCATCGCACGCCGCCGCCACGCCGGGTGAATAGGCCAGGGCCAGGTCGCGCTGGGTCTGCATCGGCTTGCTCGACACCACCGAAATCTTGCCCGCCGGACTCATGCGGTGGTATTGAAGTGCATCTTTGCGCAGCTGCTCGTCCATGACTACCCTTTTGAATTTATCAATACTTATGTTCAGCCCGCATTAACCGCTGCCAGATCATCCAGATCAACCTTGAGCGCACGCGCGACAACTGTCAATGTATCCACCGTACCGCGTCGGTCACCGCGTTCTATCATCGCCACCATACTTTGCGTGACTCCGGCTGCTTCGGCAAGCTGCGCCTGCGTCATGCCGCGATGCTCACGCCACACGCGCACCGGCTGTTCACCCGCCAGTAAGCGATCTACCACAGCGGCAGGAATTGTTTCTTCCTCTCCTCGCGCCAACCGTTCGGAAAAACCTGCCAATAACGCAGCGTCCGCACGGTCTTCCAACACAGCCAGCATGGCCTGATACTCTTCCCAGGGCAACACCACATATTCAGGCTTGCCGTTTTTTTCGATAGTTTGCACACTCATTTGTAAACACCTCCTCGCGCGCCGATCTCGGCCACGTAAACAATTAACCTGCCGTTATCCAGCAGATACAACACCCGCCAGTCACCAACACGTAAACGGTAACCGGGATGGTCAGTAAGCTTTTTCACGTTGCGCGCAGCAAGTGGATCTTGTGCCAATTCAAGCAGCTTGACACGAATCGTGATCGCCGTATTTGACGGCATCCGCATCAATGCCCGCGTAGCCTGTTTGCTGTATTCAAGCGTGTACATAAAATAATAATATCACTATATGTGATTTCATGCGTCAACTTTGTGATATTTTATATTGTCCAAAATAATCAATTGATTAAATATATATATGGAAAGCCAGCCTCGCTATATTCACCATGCTTTTTTAGCCCAGCGCTTCCCACATCTTCTGCAGCCGTTTCACCGACACGATCACCGGCGTCTTCAGCTCCTGCGCAAACAGTGATACGCGCAGTTCCTGCAGCATCCAGCCGAACTCTTCCACCCTGCTGTCGACATTGCCCTGCTGCGCCGCCAGTTTACGCTGCCATGCCTGTTGCAAACTGTGCATTTGCGCAAACTGGCGCGCATCGCGCGCAGGATCGGCGCGCAGTTTTTCCAGGCGCACATTCATCGCCTTGAGATAACGCGGCAGATGCTGCAGGCGTTCATAGGGGGTACGCGCAATAAATTCTTTATGCAGCAGCCATTCGCATTGCCCCTTGATATCCTGCGTGGCCGCACCATGCGCCTTGAAGCCGGGCAGCGCTTTTTGCAGCGCGTGATATTCCTGCAACACCCCGCTCACCAGCCGCGCGATTTCCTGCGCCACCAGATTCAGGCGGCTTTTCGCATCCTTGCAGCGCGCGGCAAATTCCTTTTCGCTTGACGGCAGCGGATCGCCCAGACAACTGCGGTCAAAGGTCACGGCAAAGATCTGGCGCTGCAAATCCTGCGCGCTGCCGAAAGGTAAAAATTGCATGGTCATGTTCTGACCCAAATCCTTGCTGGACATTAAATTCTTTTCCAGAAATTTCACCTGCTCCTTCAGCGCCAGCATGAACAGGCGGCGCAGGCCGAGGCGGTGCGCGGCCTCGGCCGCCTCGCGCGTGTCGAAGGCCTGCAGCACCACCGCATCCTTGTCGTCCACCAGCGCGTTGAACAGCGTAATGGTCTGGCCGGCGCGCACTATTTCCGTAGTCGGTTTGAATTCGCCCAGCGTCCATTCCGTGAGGCGCACTTTCTCGGCTACCGGCAGACCCGTAGGCGCAATGGCGACCACAGCCGGCCCCTGCTTGGGGGCGAGCTCGGTACGCAGTTGCGCGAAATTGCGCGACACGCCCAGCTGCCGCCCGTGCTCGTCCACCACCACAAAATTCATCAGCAGATGCACGGGCAATTGTTCCAGGCGGAACGCGTCCAGCGGTACATCGAGCTGCTTCTGCGCGCGGATATATTTTGCCAGGGCCAGCAGCAGGCCGGTGTCGGATGGCTTGATCTCCTCGCAGAATTTTGCGGCGAACTCCGGCACTGGCACACAGTTGCGGCGGATTTTCTGCGGCAAGGTTTTCAGCAACTGTGCCACTTTTTCCGCCAGCAGTCCCGGCACCAGATATTCGCAGCGCGTCGCCGACACCTGGTTGATCAGCGCCAGCGGTATCGTCAGCGTCACACCGTCATCGCTTTTGCCCGGCGCAAAGTTGTAACCCAGCGCATAGCTCACATTGTTCATCACCAGCTGCGGCGGGAACTGGTCGGTGGTAATGCCCGCCGCCTCGTGCCGCATCAGGTCGTCGCGCTGCAAGTACAGCAGCTTGGGCGTCTCGCGCTCCGCTTCCTTGCGCCAGAATTCAAACGCAGCACCGTTGTGTATGTCAGCAGGAATGCGGCTGTCGTAGAAGGCATAGATCAGCTCGTCGTCCACCAGCACATCGGGGCGGCGTGACTTGTGCTCCAGCGCCTCAATGTCGTGGATCAGCTTCTGGTTGTGCGCAAAAAACGGCGCCATGGTGTTGAACTCACCCTGCACCAGCGCCTCACGTATAAACACCCTGCGCGACTCTCCCACATTCATCGGGCCGTAATGCACGCGCTTCTTCGGATTGAGCAGCAGGCCAAACAGTGTGCTGCGCTCGAAAGCCGCCACCTGCGCGGCCTTCTTCTCCCAGTGCGGGTCGTAATAATGGCGCTTGATCAGGTGCGCCGCAACTTCCTCCAGCCACTGCGGCTCGATGCGCGCCACGGTGCGCGCATACAGTTTGGTGGTCTCCACAATCTCTGCGGCAACGATCCACTTCGCACCTTTCTTCGCCAGCACCGAATTGGGCGCGATAAAAAACTTGATCTCGCGCGGGCCGAGATAATAGGGCTCGCGCTCCACGCCCTTGCAGCCGATATTGCCGAGCAGGCCGGTGAGCAGTGCCTTGTGTATTGCTTCATAGCTGGCGGGCAGCTCGTTCAGGCGCATGCCCATTTCCACCACCTGCGCATGCAATTGCTGGTAAAGCTCATGCCATTCGCGCAGGCGCAGCGGCGACAGAAAATGATCGCGGCATTCGGCAGCCCACAGGCGGTTGGATTTCTTGTGCTTGATCGCCTCCTGAAACCAGTTCCACAATTTCACATACGCCAGAAAATCCGAACTCTCATCGTTAAATCGCTTGTGCGCGGCATCGGCCGCTTCTCTTCTTTCGGATGGGCGGTCGCGCGGGTCCTGCAGCGACAGCGCGCTGGCGATCACCAGAATTTCCTGCAGACACTGGTACTGACGACCTGCCAGCAGGAGGCGCGCAATCTTCGGGTCGAGCGGGAACTTGGCCAGTTCCTTGCCCAGCGGGGTCAGTTGTCGCGCGTCGTTAATCGCCCCGAGCTCGGCCAGCAACTGGTAACCGTCCGAAATTGCGCGCGAACCGGGCGCCTCGATAAAGGGAAATTTCTCAACCTCGCCCAGGCGCAATGCGCTCATGCGCAAAATGACGGTGGCCAGCGACACGCGGAAAATCTCCGCATCGGTGTATTCAGGGCGCGCAATAAAATCCGGCTCATCATACAGCCGCACACAGATACCGCTCATCACGCGGCCGCAACGCCCGGCACGCTGGTTGGAGGCGGCCTGTGAAACTTTTTCAATGCGCAGCTGCTCAACTTTCTGGCGGATGCTGTAGCGGTTCATGCGCGCCAGCCCGCTGTCGATCACATAGCCGATATTCGGCACGGTAAGCGAAGTCTCCGCCACGTTGGTGGCCAGCACCACGCGGCGCATGCCCGAGGTGGGCTTGAACACCCTGTCCTGTTCCGCCGCCGACAGGCGCGAGAACAGCGGCAAAATTTCCACCCCTTTGGGATGGTGCTTGCGCAAGGCTTCGGCGGTATCGCGGATCTCGCGCTCGCCGGGCAAAAATACCAGCACGTCGCCGCGCAGGCCGCCGACGGATAATTCATCCAGCGCGCTGCACACCGCCTGCGGCACATCTTGCAGTTCGCCTTCTTCGTTCTGCTGCGGTGTGCGATAGCGCACTTCCACCGGATAACTGCGACCGCTGACCTGCAGGATGGGCGCACCGGAAAAATGTTTGGCAAAGCGTTCCGCATCCAGCGTGGCCGAGGTGATAATCAGTTTCAGATCGCGCCGGCGCGGCAGAATCTGCACAAAATAGCCCAGCAGGAAATCGATATTCAGCGAGCGCTCGTGCGCCTCGTCGATGATGATGGTGTCGTATTTTTTCAGCAGCGGATCGGTCTGGATTTCCGCCAGCAGGATGCCGTCGGTCATGAGTTTGATGCAGGTATCGGGCGACACGCGATCATTGAAACGGATTTTGTAGCCGACCATGCCGCCCAGCTCGGTTTTCAGCTCATGCGCAATGCGGCTCGCCACCGTGCGCGCCGCGACACGTCGCGGCTGGGTGTGCGCAATCGCGCCCTGCACCCCGCGCCCGATGCTGAGGCAGATTTTCGGCAATTGTGTGGTCTTGCCGGAGCCGGTCTCGCCACACACGATCACCACCTGATTCCCGGCGATCGCCTTTGCCAGCTCCTCGCGGCGCAATACCACCGGCAAATCGGCGGGATATTCGATCGGGCCGAGCAGTGCTATGCGTGCGGCGCGGCGTGCCTGTGGCGTGGTTGCGGCGGGAGAGCTTGTTTCTGCTGCGGGTATCTGTTCTGTCATATAGCGCAATTTTACCTGTTGCACTGCCCATGCACGACAATTTGCGCGCAAAAAAAGGGGAGACCGAAGTCTCCCCTAAGGGGATTACAATTTCTGCTGCGTCAGATTTTTAAAATCCGCCGAACAACATCAGTGTAGTCAGTTGATCACCATTGGTCGTGACCACATCATAGGCACTGCCTGAATACTTTTCATGATTTAACTGAAACTGTACATTTTGTGTCAACAGATAGGTGCCGCCAAACATGATTGCATTGTCGCCATTATTGGCTGCCTTTCCATTGTCGCCCTTGCGGTAAGCCATCAGCAGCGTTGCACGACCCGGCACCACGCCCAATTGACCTGCAATGGTCATGGCTGTTTCGGCATTGGGATTCGCATTGAATGCATTCTTGATTGTCCCGGCAGTCTGATCACTGCCGCTGGCATTGGCATAAGTCAGGTATATACCCACTGGCATGGCAGCAACATCGCCCTGCACCTGTGCATCAACCGCATAGGCTTTTGTTTCCACGGCTGTCAGTGGCGCAGTTGGTTGTGTCGCCTGGCCGCTCCAGGACTGCACACCGATAGCTGTGTCCCAAATTCCCAGTTTTGGCGTCACACCCAGACGGATATAGTTTGCCGTAGGTGAGCCTTTGTTGGTGTCTCCAGCGCTGCGGGGTGACCATTTGCTGACATTGAAAAAGAACATTGAATTGCTGGCAACCGCCGCAACACCTTCAGCCTTGCCATCGGTGCCAATATATTGCTGGGCTGAAAAGGTTTTGCGTGCTTCCATAATCCGCCCACCGCGTACTGCACCTGTATTCATCAGCTCAAAACCATAAGACACACCCTGCCCCCCTGTGGTGAAAGGAATAACGCCAGCCTTGATACCACCCACATCATAGATAAACGGCATCTTGAAGTTTTCCACCACTGGGTCTGTATTTTTTCCCGGCAAATTCAATTCAACCTGAACGCCGATGTTTTCGCTAACCCGGCCACCCAGAATCAACAGCAATTCATCAAACATCTGCAACTGTCCATCGTTAACCGTATTGGTTCCATCAACCTTGGCACCATTAGCCTGTTGATAGCGGATTTTGGTTACAAAACCTGCGTTCAATGTCTCGGGTAGAGAGAGCCCCTCGGATCCTTCCACCAGCTTCTGCGTGCCCATCATGGTAAAACCGCCTGCCTTGAATGATCTCCCCAGCTCATTCAGCGCAGGAAAACTCTGATAGTGGCAGGAACTGCAAGCCAGCGCTGTTTGGCGCGAGTAACCCGGTACTGCGAATGCCTGCGGCATCATCGCAATAGCAACGAATGCAACTCCCAATAAATATATTATTTTTTTCATGATCTACATCCTTATGTAAGATTAAATTTACCCATCTGCATAAACTGTTTCAAATCAAGCACCCAATCACCCACTAAAATAGTCATGAATCAAGTACTTATATGTCAAGCTACGCTGATGGAACTGCATATACAATGACCCATTGTGGGTATGACGCAGCACGGTAAATTTTCCTGCATAAAACAATTCTTTCATTGACTTTTTCTGGTGTAAATCAAACTGACAGGCCGGGCAATTGACTTGCAACGCGTTCAATTCACACACTGTTTATCGCCATGATGCCATCCATAAATTTTTGCAAATTATGTATTTACTCTTCGGAAAATAAAATAAGGAAGTCGCTTAATCGCGCCTAAGGAAAATCCCTAGTGCACAAAACTCGCGGGCACCCAAACAAGGTACCCATCGGCAAGCAGACATTATTTTCTATAAATGCAAAGCGCCACCTGCTCATCACAGGTGGCGCTTTGTTTTAGCGCTGAAGCCTCAGTGTTAATCAAGCCAGGGCCGATGCCTCAAGACCGCTCTGCATCCAGCCCATCATGCCGCCGCGCAGATTAAATACATTTTCAAAGCCTTGCTGCTGCAGGAACATGCAAGCCTGCGCGGAACGTGCACCACTGCGGCAGATAAATACCAGCTTTTCGTCACGGCTGAATTCATTAAACTTTACCGGCAGGGTATGCAAGGGTACAGCCTCGGCACCGGCTACCGTACCAGTGGCAATCTCATTCATGCCACGCACGTCGATTACGCGCATATTCGGATGTTTTTCCTGCACCCAGGTATGCAGTTCCGGGGCATCTATTTCCTTGATACTATTCATAAACATCATGCGTCTCCTTTATTCGTCATTAATTTTATATCATATTAGCATATTCTAATATTTCATGTAAACAGGTATTGCAAACCTTCCTGAAATCTACCCTGTTTTGCTTTTAGGCTTTAATATCCGTTTGATATATCTAATGATTATACATTTTCAATTCATTTGGTATTTCGACCAGTTCAAAGCACACTTTGCCCAGGGTATTTTCTTTCAGCTGCAAATGATAGCCCGATTGTTCAGCCCAGCGCGCCACCTGAAACAGCCCCACGCCCAGACCTTCCTCAGACTCCACTACAGTATGCATCAGCTGGCTGGCCAATTCTTCCGGAATCATGCTGCCACTGTCGCACACAGTTAAACAGAAGGGATGCGTACTCAGGCTGATTTGCACCGCGATATCCGGCTCTTTCACGCGCTTGTTGCGCGCATTATCGATCAGATTATCCACAATACTATCAAACAGGGTAAAGGGTATGATTTTATCCCCCGGACTGTCTTCACTGACCCAGTCCAGACTACGATGCTGTTGCCGCTGTTGCAGACCTTGCCACCATGAAGCAAGCGGCATCCCGACCGCCTCCGCTTCATTTAGAGGTACTTTCAGCTTCATCAGCGTCTGCTCAATACGTTGCGCCAGCAAGGGAAGCTGATGTTGCAATATGGGTTGCGCCTGCACCGGCTGCTGTTCGGCAATCGAGATCAATGCAAGCAGGGATTGCAGCATATTTTTAAGATCGTGTGTCAGCCGCGCACCTGTCTCATGCACCGCCTGCAAACGTGCCATCTCGCGCAAGCGTTGCTCGCGGCGTTTGGACTGGTAAAAATGCGCAAGCATTTGCGTGAGCAAATGAATATGCATCAACACTGAAGGCGCAACACTATGGTGAGTGAACAAAACCATACGCAAATCCTGATCGGCCACGTTAATGCGATAAGGGCTGCTGCTCCCATGCTTGCCGTGGCCCTCGTCTGATTCCCAGCTAATACCGCTTAACCACGGCAGCACGACAAGACGGGCCGTGACCATCTTTAAAAAAATTGCAGGACTGGGTTCCTGCTGTGCAGTAGCGGCCAGTTGCTTGAGCCAGGCTTCAAAGGGCGTGCCGATATTGAGAAAGGAGCGTGAAAATACAGCCTGAAAACCGGAAAATCCCAGACGCGGATTCCACAGCCAACCCAGCACAAACAGCAACAATGCCATCAAAAACAGCGTGCGCAACAGTGCGGGAAAATATTCGACCTTGCCCAGCATCATGAACGCTAAACTGCCCAATACCAGCAGGGTCAGCAGCATAAACAGCAATATGCTGTAAATCAAATCGACTGCCAATGTCTCTTTCAGGCGTTCGCTCTCATGCGGCAGCAACACCATGCCAGCCAGCAACAAGGGCAAAACAATCTCCATCAAATATTCACTTGCCTCACCTGCCGTCGACAGCATAAATAGCTGCGGGGTCAACCAGAACAACAGCACCGCCAGCAGGTAAACCATTACCAGCAAATAGCGCAGGCGCTGCCAGCGACTCTGCAATGCAAACACACGTCCGCCGACCAGCGAAAACAGACCACTCACCCAAAAGGCGAGCAGCCACCAGTTCAGCCATACCAGCGCCAGCGAACTGGCAAACACAATGATCACTGCACTTCTGCTGCTTAGCCTCTCTTCGCCCCGCCATAAAGGCTGCCACAGCAAAAACAGCCCCAGGTGCGCAAATAGCAAGGGGCGCGTCCAGATACTGCCGATCCCCAGCCACAGTGCAAAATGCAACGTCACCAGCATCGCCAGTGACAACCAGCGGCCGGAGCCTGTCAAACGACCTGGCATTAACGTCAACATTTCATCATCTTTTTGTCGAAATCTCGTCAGTCAGGGTGTGCATATTGAAAAATATGATTCGAGAATGCATATAATTATATAAACATTGAGCATCTTAATGGTGGCATAACTATTGCTTATAAATTATCATTCAACTTTAATAAATACTATAAATCACACTGAGGATCCTATGAAAAGCAACCAATCCGGCTTTACTTTAATCGAAATCGCGATCGTACTGGTCATTATCGGCCTGTTGCTGGGCGGCGTACTGAAGGGGCAGGAGTTGATCAACAGTGCGAAACTTAAAAACATGGCAATAGATTTCAAAAACGTATCTGTATTTATCTATGGTTATCAGGACAAGTTCAGGTCACTGCCTGGTGACGATCCTAATGCAGGCATTCACTTGGACACCCCAGGTTCGGTTGCCCTACAAGCTACCACACCTGCTGCATCCATAGGAAATGGCACTATCGATGGCTCATGGGATTCGGTAACCAGAACTGATGAAACAGTGGTCTTCTGGCAACATGTGCGCATGGCAGGACTGACTTCAGGTCTACAAGCTGTACCCGCCGCACCTACTCTTCTCGATCCATACTTCCCCCAAAATGCGCAGGGGGGCAGATTAGGTGTTCAAGGTAATTTGGGCACAGCAGCATCACCTCGCCCTATCGCAGGCATTCCAGGCACCTATGTAATCTGCTCCGCCAGCATCCCCGGCAAATTTGCGAAATTGCTTGATATCTCACTTGATGATGGCAACACAGCCACGGGATCAATGAGAGTCACAGCAGCTGCTGCCGGAACAGCTGCTGTGGCCCTTGGGCAAGCAGTAACAGCGACTGCAGATATACTTAACGACACGCTCTACACCGTCTGCATGGGCGTTTAATACAAGCTACCAACATATAATCAAGCCCGCTTCGGCGGGCTTTTATTTTGCCAGAATATAATTTGTACATTTATCAAAATACATGACACCGGATACGCTCAGCTTCACCATCGGCAACCGTGTTTTTGCCTTGTCATTGCTGATTCTTGCTTCACTGTTATTGCAGCCTCGCATAACCGGCGCAAGCGACTTCGCGGCGCCGCCCGCGATGCTGGCCAGGGTCTATCACAGCGCTGTGCCGCTGGCCGATTATCTGGTCAGCGAAAAGCTGGACGGGGTGCGGGGTTACTGGGACGGCGAAAAACTGCTGACGCGCGGTGGCGAGCAAATTATGGCCCCGGCCTGGTTTACGGCGGGATGGCCGAAGTTTCCGCTGGACGGTGAATTGTGGGTCGGGCGCGGGCAGTTTGCCGCTGCCGTTTCCATCGTGCGCAAGAAAACACCGGACGAAGCCGCATGGCGCACGCTGCGCTTTATGGTGTTTGACCTGCCCGCGCATCCGGGCAATTTCGCCGAGCGTAATGAAGCGCTGAAGTCCCTGCTTGCCGGGCTTGCACTGCCCTGGCTGCGGGCGGTCGAACAATTCAGGGTGGCCGACCGCGCCGGTTTGCACCTCGCGTTCGAGCGGGTAATCAGGAAGGGCGGGGAAGGCCTGATGCTGCATCGCGCCGCCTCCGCTTATCAGGCCGGGCGCAGCGACGACCTGCTGAAATTAAAACCGTATGATGATGCCGAAGCGAAGATCGTTGCGCATCTGCCCGGCAAGGGAAAGTATCAGGGCATGCTGGGCGCTTTGCTGGTGGAAACGCCAGAAGGCCTGCAATTCCGCATTGGCACGGGCTTTTCCGCCGCCCAAAGGCGACACCCGCCCGCATTGGGTAGCTGGATCACTTACCGTTATATCGGCCTGCATGAAGGTAGTGGCATTCCTCGCTTCGCCAGCTTCATGCGGGTACGCGAAGATATGGGTGACGTGCGTAAATAGAAACGATTGCCCGAACCGAGAATTCACAAAAAAAAAATTATCCAGGGCAATCTTTTGTTGTAGGAGTGCAGATTTCTGCGCGATTCCTTAAAATCCGATCGCCCGATGAATCGAGCTCCTACATTATGCGTACTTCTAACTCAGGACACTGGATCGAGAAGTATATTCACTTTTTGCTGAAGCACTCTTCCACGGTGCTCTATCAGCTCAGCCGTCACGCAAGCGCTGTTCCGCTTCCTGCAGCGCCTCCTGCTGCCCCAGCAACATCAGCACATCCCCCGCACGCAAAACGATATCGCCCGACGGCTGGCTGATCATCTGGTTGCCCGGCGTGCCGCTGCGGCGCACCGCGTTCACCACCACCTGCAAACCGCCCAGATCAAGTTCGTCCAGGGTTTTATTCACGGCAAAATTATGCGCCCCCAATATCACGCTGTGCAGGCTGGCCTGCAGGCTGTCGGTCACCTCATCCACCCTGTCATCGGCAGTGTGAAATTGCCCCCTGAATACACTGTAACGGCGCGCACGATTTTCCTGGATGCGGCGTATCACGCGATTAAAAGGTACGCCCGACAGCAGCAGCGCCTGCGATGCCAGCATCACGCTGCCTTCCAGCACCTCGGCCACCACCTCGGTCGCGCCTGCCTGTTTGAGGGTTTCAACATGGCTGTCATCGGCGGTGCGCACCACCACCGACAGGCCGGGGCGCGCGGTTTTGACGTGGTGCAGAATTTTCAGCGCAGAATGTTCGTCATCGTAAGTGACCACCAGCACCTTGGCGCGCATCAGCCCTGCCGCCATCAGCACTTCGCGTTTGCTGGCGTCGCCGTATACCACTGTTTCACCGGCCAGCACAGCCTGCCGCACATGGCGCGCGTCAAAGTCGAGGGCTACATAAGGTATGCCTTCGCGCTTCAGGAATTGTGCCAGCGAATGTCCGCTGCGACCGTAACCGCACACGATGATGTGCTCCTTTGTTGCCATCGTCTGCACCGAGATCTGGTGCATCTGCATCGCGCGGCTCATCCATTCACCGGGTGAAAGCAGGCGCACAATGCCTTCGGCATATTGAATCAGAAAGGGCGCGGCCAGCATCGACAGCAGCATCGCGGCCAGCACAATTTGTGTAATCTCATGTGTCAGCAATTTTGCATCAAACGACAGGGTTAGCAGCACAAAACCAAACTCTCCCGCCTGTGCCAGACCCAGGCCGCTGCGTATACCCACGGCCCAATCGCCTTTGTACCAGCGTGCCAGCAACGCAACAACGGCTGCCTTGAACAGCAACAGGGACAGCAGCAACAACAGCACCCAGCCCAGATTGAAAAGCAGCTCCCGCAGATTGAGCAACATGCCTATCGTGACAAAGAACAGCCCCATCAAGACATCGCGAAAGGGTTTGATATCGTCTTCCACCTGGTAGCGGTATTCGGTTTCGGCAATCAAGATGCCAGCCACAAAGGCGCCCAGGGCCAAAGAAAGCCCGGCCAGTTCGGTGAAATATGCCAGGCCGAGCGTAATCAGCAACACATTGAGCATGAACAATTCGGAAGATTTCTGCCGTGCCACCAGATGAAACCATGGCCGCATCAGACGCTGGCCAAACAGCAGCAACGCACCCAGCACCAGCGTGGCTTTGAACAGCGCAAAACCCAGCATGGCCGCCAGATCGTTGGCCGTGCTGGCCAGCGCGGGAATAATGATCAGCATCAGCACCACGGCCAGATCCTGAAACAGCAGAACACCCATGATCAGCTGGCCGTGCGGCGCATTCAGCTCGGCGCGCTCTACCAGAATTTTGCTGACAATGGCGGTGGAAGACATCGCCAGTACACCGCCCAGCGCAACACCCGCGCGCCAGTCGAGGCCGAACAGCAGCGCGACCCCGGCCACGCCGCCCAGGGTGAATATCAGTTGCGCGCCACCCAGGCCGAACACGGTCACTTTCATGCTGCGCAATTTTGCCAGGCTGAACTCCAGTCCTATGCTGAACATCAGGAACACCACGCCAAATTCTGCCAGATGCCTTGCCTGCTGGGTGTCGGGAATCCAGCCCAGTGCGTGCGGGCCGATTGCAATGCCGACGATCAGATAACCCAGCGTCACCGGCAGCTTTAAAAGACGGCACAAAACCACCACGATGACGGCGACGGCAAGCAGGATCAGCACGAGTTGCAGGGAATTATCCATTTATGGGGCTTTTCAATTATTCTTCAGGTTCTACTCAGTTATTCACAATACTGCTACAGGCCATTTCATTTTGCAGGAGCGCAGATTTCTGCGCGATGGTATTTTTGAAATTCGCGCAGAAATCTGCGCTCCTGCGGGAAGCGGCAACTCAAATGACCGGTCCGGATTAATTATAAAAACGGCAGCACTTTTGGCCTGAAATTTGATAATGCCTGAACTCGGGCCAAACGCAAAATTTCGCCCCGATTCCGGCTCACTGATATAATACAAACCACATGAAAACATCTCCCCTCCCCTCATCCAAAGCTTTGGCGGCGACACCCAACGCACTCATCCTTGCCCGCGAAGTGATCAACATTGAAGCGGCCGCCGTGCAGGCGCTCACGCAACGCGTTGACGATAATTTTTTGCGCGCGCTGAATATTATTCTGTCCTGCGAGGGACGCGTCATTGTCAGCGGCATGGGCAAGTCGGGCCACATCGCGCGCAAGATTGCGGCCACCATGTCCAGCACCGGCACGCCGGCCTACTTCGTGCATCCCGCCGAAGCCAGCCACGGCGATCTCGGCATGATCACCTCGCAGGATGTGTTTATCGCACTGTCTTATTCCGGCGAAAGCGACGAGCTGATGACCATCGTGCCGGTGATCAAACGCCAGGGCGCACGCCTCATCAGCCTGACCGGCAATCCCAAATCCAGTCTGGCCCTTGCGGCAGACGCGCATCTGGATGGCTCGGTCGCAAAAGAAGCCTGCCCGATGGGCCTGGCACCGACCACCAGCACCACTGCGGCCCTGGTACTGGGTGATGCGCTGGCGATGGCGCTGCTCGATGCCAAAGGTTTTGGCGAGGAAGATTTTGCGCGCTCGCATCCCGGCGGCAGCCTGGGTCGCCGCCTGCTCACCCATGTGCGCGACATCATGCACACCGGCACCCAAATTCCTGCCGTTGCGCAGGACATCATGCTGGGTGATGCGATGCTGGAAATATCACGCAAGGGTCTGGGCATGACCGCTATCGTCGATGCAAACCGGCAGGTGCTGGGTATTTATACCGATGGCGATTTGCGCCGCACGCTGGAGAAACGCCTCGATTTCAGCAGCACACCTATCAACTCGGTCATGTCACGCAATCCGCGCAGTATCAGCCCGGACGCGCTTGCGGTAGAAGCCGTGCGCATGATGGAAGAGTCCAATATCAGCCAGATGCTGGTGGTGGACAAGGACAACAAACTGGTGGGCGCGCTGAATATGCTGGACCTGCTGCGCGCCAAGGTTATTTAAACCGGCGCTGCGACAGACGGCTTAGTATAAATTAAAAATATTCAATAAAATCAGATACTTACAATTATGCATTTTACTGTTACTCCATCCAGACAACACCCCTGTCCAAGCGGGATTTCAAAATGATCGCCCAACGTTTGCAAGCCCTGCGCCTGGTGGCATTTGACGTGGACGGGATTCTGACGGACGGAGGCCTTTATCTCACCGATTCGGGTGAAGAGTTCAAGCGCTTTAATTCGCTCGATGGCCATGGCCTGAAAATGCTCAAGGCCAGCGGTGTCGAGCTGGCCATTATCACCGGGCGCACCTCGCGTTGCGTTGAATTACGGGCAAAAAATCTGGGCATCACGCGCCTGTATCAGGGTGTGGAAGACAAATGGGGCACGATGCAACAATTGCTCGCCACAATGAATCTCGCCCCCGAAGCCGCCGCCTATATGGGTGACGATGTGGTGGACTTGCCCGTGATGCGGCGTATGGGGTTTTCCATCACCGTTCCCAATGCGCCGCAGGTGGTGCGCGACCATGCCCATTACCTCACCCGCTGCGAGGGCGGCAACGGTGCCGTGCGCGAGGCCTGCGAACTGATCATGTCGGCACAGGGTACGCTGGACGCGCAACTGGCGCCGTATCTTGCATGAAAGAGCGACTGCAACACTGGCTTCCGCTTGCGCCGCTGCTGTTGCTGATGGCGGGCACATACTGGCTGAATATGCAGGTTGATTCAACCGGCCCTGGCGGCAATAAAAATCTGCGTCACGACCCCGATTATATTATCGATAACTTTACCGCCACCACGCTGGATGAAAAGGGAAAAATACGTTTCGTCATGTCCGCAAAAAGATTATGGCACTACCCGGATGATGACACCACGCATCTTGAACAACCCCGTATTGAAAGCATGACGGCAGACTACCCGCCTTTGCGCATTACCGCGCTGAGCGGGAGATTATCCAGCAAGGGTGACGAGGTTTTTTTGCATAACGATGTTGTCATTTTCCGCCCCGCTTATGCGGACAAGGGGGAAATGACTTTCAAATCGAACTATCTGCGCGTTGTACCGCACAAAGACATTGCGGATACCGACCAGCCCGTGACCATGAGCAATGCCAATACCCTCCTGAATGCGGTTGGCATGGAACTGGACAACAAAACGCACACCATTAAATTTTTATCGCGCGTAAAAACCGTCTATGAGCCCCCTGAAAAATAAAATTTCGCTTTTGCTTTGCCTGCTGTTATTCGGCCATACAACGTTGAGCCTCGCGGAAAGTGCAGACCGCAACAAGCCTCTGCTGATGGAAGCCGACCGTGTCACGGTTGATGATGCCAACCAGACCAGCACCTTCGAGGGAAACGTCGAAATGCGCCAAGGCACCCTGCTGATTGAGGCAGGAAGAATCGTGGTCAAACAGGACCAGAAGGGCTACAGCCAGATTACCGCAACAGGCCAGCTCGCCCATTTTCGCCAGAAGCGTGAAGGGGCGAACGAATTCGCGGAAGGCTATGGCGAGCGCATTGAATATGACAGCTTTGCAGAAACCGCCAATATTTACGGCCAGGCGCGGGTAAAACGCGAAGGCGACGATGTGCAAGGCGAGCATATTATTTATAACACCAAGAGCGGCGTGTTTCAGGTTTTCGGCTCGTCCGGCACGGATCTGGAAGCACCCGAAAAAGGCCGCGTAACCATCATTATCCAGCCCAAAAGCAAGGCCGGCGATGCTGCATCCAGCGCACCGGCAGCCGCCACTCCAACCCCAACCATGCCTCTACAGCCCTGAATAAATTATGAGTGAATTACGCACCACCTCCCTCAAGAAACTTTACCGCTCACGCACCGTGGTACAGGATGTTTCACTGACGGTAAAAAGCGGGGAGATCGTCGGGCTGCTCGGCCCCAACGGTGCCGGCAAAACCACCAGCTTCTACATGATCGTCGGCCTGGTCGCGGCCGATGGCGGCGATATTTTTATCGACGACAAGAATGTGACCCACTATCCCATTCATCGCCGTGCGCGGCTGGGCTTGAGCTATCTGCCACAGGAAGCCTCTATTTTCCGCCGCCTCACCGTGACCGAAAATATTCAGGCCGTGCTGGAATTGCAGGGCTACGGCAAGGAGGAAATGGAGGCACGCCTGAGCGCATTGCTGAACGATCTGCATATCACGCACATACGCGACAACCCGGCCATCAGCCTGTCCGGCGGCGAACGCCGGCGTGTAGAAATTGCCCGCGCGCTGGCCAGCAACCCGCGTTTTATTCTTTTGGATGAACCCTTTGCGGGTGTTGATCCGATTGCGGTGCTGGACATCCAGAAAATCGTGCGCTTCCTCAAGGAGCGCGGCATAGGTGTGCTGATTACCGACCATAATGTGCGGGAGACCCTTGGAATCTGCGATCGCGCCTATATCATTAATGCCGGTTCGGTCATGGCGGAAGGCAAGCCCGATGAAATCATCTATAATGAAAGCGTAAGAAAAGTTTACCTTGGCGAAAACTTCAAATTATAAAAAGGCTGCGATATAAGCCTGATCCCTAATCAGCAAGCCGCAATCTCAATCCAGACACCCGCGTATGAAAGTAGGATTACAACTCAGACAGTCCCAGCAACTGACGCTTACGCCGCAGTTACAGCAGGCTATCCGTTTATTGCAGCTGTCGACGCTTGAGGTCAACCAGGAATCGGAACGTCTGCTGGATGAAAATCCGTTTCTGGAACGCGAGGAAGACGACCCCAGCCAACCGTACGCCTATGGCGATGCCCGCAGCAACAACCAGCCTGCCGGCAGCACGGGCAGCAGCGAGCAAAGCGTTTCCGAACGCGAAGCCGCACCCAACGATTCTGACTGGGCAATCCCCACTTTTTCCAACGCCAGCAATACCGATGACGAGGATTATGGCTTTGGTGAGATCGCCGCCGACAAACCCACCCTGCGTGATCATCTGATCTGGCAACTCAACATGAGCCCGCTGGAGGAGCGCGACAAGCAGCTTATCGGCCTGCTGATTGATGCGCTGGACGATAATGCCTATCTGTCACAATCGCTGGAAGAAATTGCCGAATTTCTGCCGCAGGAGCTGGACATTACGCTGGATGACCTGGAAACGGCACTGGTGCAACTGCAACATCTGGATGAGCCCGGCATCGGCGCGCGCAATTTAAGCGAATGCCTGTCGCTGCAACTGCAGGCCATGTCACGCAAGCCGGACAACGAGACCAGGCCGCACATCCTTGAACTCGCGCAAAAACTGGTGGCCAGCCATCTCGACCTGCTGGCTGCCCACGACTACACCAAGCTGAAGAAAGCGCTGCATTGCGATGATGCGGCATTGCGCGCGGTACAGGATTTGATTGTGCATCTCAAGCCCAGGCCGGGCTCCGATTTTGAACAGCGTGCCGCGGATTATGTGGTGCCGGATGTGCTGGTGGAACGGGTAGACGGAATGTGGCGGGCACGTCTCAACCCGGAAGCGATGCCGCGCCTGAAAATCAACCAGGTGTATGCCAATATCCTGCAGAATCGCGGCGAAAATACCGCGCAGGAAATGTCCGGGCAGCTGCTCGAAGCGCGCTGGTTTATCAAAAATCTGCAGCAGCGTTTCGACACCATCCTGCGCGTATCCCAGGCCATCGTCGAACGCCAGCACCAGTTTTTCCAGCACGGCAAAATTGCCATGCGCCCGCTGGTGCTGCGCGAAATTGCCGAGCAGCTGGAATTGCACGAGTCGACTATTTCACGCGTCACCACGCAGAAATTCATGCTGACACCCAGCGGCATTTACGAGCTGAAATATTTTTTTGGCAGCGGGCTGGCCACCAAAACCGGCGGTTCATGCTCGTCTACCGCGATACGAGAAATCATCAAGCGGCTGGTTGAAGAAGAGGATGCACAGAATCCCCTGAATGACAGCCGCATGTCTGAAATCCTGGCACAGCAGGGCATTATCGTTGCCCGCCGTACCGTGGCAAAATACCGGGAACTGCTGCATATACTCCCGGTCAATCTTCGCAAGTCCATCTAACCAACACAAGGAGTAGACCATGAACATTAATCTCACCGGCCGCCACCTGGAAATCACCCCAGCCATACGCGAACATGTCACAGCCAAGCTGGGAAAAATCAAGCGTCACTCTGACAACCTGATTGATATCAACGTTGTTTTATCGGTGGAAAAACTCCAGCAAAAAGCCGAAGCCACAGTACATCTCAGCGGTAAAACAGTTTTTGCAGAAACCGATGACAGCAACCTGTATGTCGCCATCGACAATCTGGTCGATTCACTGGACCGCCAGATCCTGAAGCACAAGGACAAAAATTCCGCGCGTCGCCATGATGATACCGGCGGTCAGGTAGTGGCAGAATAAGCAGATGGGGGCGACTGAAAGTCGCCTTTAACTTTTGTGAACAGTGTGACGTTTTTAAATTTTCGACTAACGAAACCTTTTTTGCGAATATTAAAAAGATAAATTAATTGTGATTGATACAATGAATCTGATCAGCAAACTTCTGCTCCCGGAAAACATTCTTCTGGATGCCGAGTCCACCAGCAAAAAACGCGTGTTTGAACGTGTCGGCCTGCTGTTTGAAAACTCTCACCAGATTGCGCGCAGCCAGGTGTTCGACAGCCTGTTTGCGCGGGAAAAACTGGGCTCAACCGGCCTGGGACAGGGCGTGGCCATACCGCATGGACGCATTAAAAACCTGCGTGACGGCATCGCGGCTTTCGTCAAAACCCGGCATCCCATCCCCTTTGATTCACCGGACGGACAGCCGGTCAATCTTATCTTTGTGTTGCTGGTGCCGGAACGCGCCACCGATGTGCATCTGCAATTGCTGGCCGAGCTGGCACAGATGTTCAGTGACAAAACTTTCCGCGAGCAATTGCAGCAAAGCGATGATCCTGCCGAAATTCATCAGATGTTCAGCAACTGGAAGGCAGAGTAGCGATGGCACAGGTCAATATCCGGCAGCTGTTTGACGACAAGCAGGAACGCCTGGCTTTAAGCTGGGTGGCCGGATCTGACGGCTCGAACAAAATACTCGACAGCGAACTGGTCAACGCATCCAACCGCGGCCTGATCGGCCATCTCAATTTAATTCATCCCAACTGGGTGCAGGTACTCAGCAGCATAGAGCTTGATTATCTGCGCGACCTTAGCCCTGACGCGCTCGACACGGCCCTGGCCCAGCTTGAAAGCGGCGGCTCGCTGTGCCTGATTGTTGCAGGCACGGACGAAATTCCGCAGGCGATACTCGAATATGCCGACCGCACCCAGACACCGCTGTTCCGCTCACCGCAGGGCAGCGTCCACCTGATGTGGCTGGTGCGCCATTACATCGTCAAGGAGCTGGCGGAATCGACCACGCGCCACGGCGTATTTCTCGATGTGCTGGGCGTGGGCGTGCTGATTACCGGCGACAGCGGCGTGGGCAAAAGCGAGCTGGGACTGGAGCTCATCACGCGCGGCAACGGCCTGGTGGCGGACGATGTCACCGAGCTGTTCCGCATCTCGCCGGAAACGCTGGAAGGACGCTGCCCGGAATTGCTGCGCGACTTTCTCGAGGTGCGCGGCCTCGGCATGCTGAATATACGCACCATGTTTGGCGAGACTTCTGTCAGACGCAAGAAAAGCCTGAAGCTGATTGTGCATCTGCATCGCCCGGTGGGCGGTGACGTGTCCAATCTCGACCGCTTGCCGATTGATGCGAGCTATCAGGAAGTGCTGGGCATCAAGATCAAAACCGTCAGCATCCCGGTGGTGGCCGGCCGCAACCTTGCGGTGCTGGTGGAAGCCGCCGCGCGCAATTTCGTTTTGCAGCAGCGCGGCATCGACACCATGAAGGAATTCATCGAACGGCACGAACGCCAGATGCTGGAGCAATAAGCTATGCAACTTTTTCTGATCAGCGGACTTTCAGGCTCGGGCAAAAGTGTCGCGCTAAAAGTGCTGGAAGACAGCGGCTATTACTGCGTGGACAATTTGCCGGTGGAACTGCTGCCCGCGCTGATTGCGCAGATGGACCAGTCCGGTTACAAGCGCATCGCGGTCAGCATCGACGTGCGCAGCGGCAGCAGCGTGAAGCAATTGCCGCAGCAGATCGAGCAACTGAAACACAATGGCGTGGACGTGCACCTGCTGTTCCTCGATGCGCAGACCGACACCCTGGTAAAACGCTATTCCGAATCGCGCCGCCGCCACCCCTTGAGTGACGACAAGCTGACCCTGCCGGAATGCGTGATGCGCGAGCGTGAACTGCTGGCGGACATCTCCAGCATCGGCCACCATATCGACACCAGCGACCTGCGTGCCAATGCGCTGCAATCCTGGGTCAAGGATTTCATCCGCATCGATCGCGCGAACCTGACTCTGCTGTTCCAGTCCTTCGGCTTCAAGCACGGCATTCCGCTTGATGCAGATTTTGTGTTTGATGTGCGCTGCCTGCCCAATCCGCACTACGACCCGCTGCTGCGCCCGCTTACCGGCTGCGATATGCCTGTGATTGATTTTCTGGACAAAACACCGGACGCGCAAAAAATGTTTGCCGACATTGAAAAATTTGTTGCAGACTGGCTGCCCTGCTTCCTCGCCGACAATCGCAGCTATCTCACCGTTGCCATCGGCTGCACCGGTGGACAACACCGCTCGGTGTATTTTGCGGAAAAACTGGCCAGACATTTCAAGTCCCGGCAACAGGTATTGCTACGCCACCGCGAGCTTGTGGGCAGCAATTAAAGCCAAGTATAATTTATAAATATTCAATATAATCAATGAGTTATATAAATCAGCGTCTCAGGGCGGGCGACTGGCTGGTGCTGCTGGCAGGGGCACTTTTCACGGTCTGGCTTGCCAACCTCGTGTGGCAGGGTGGCGCTGCGGATAAAGCCATTATCCGCAGCGGCGGCAAAATCTTTCGCGAACTGCCGCTGTCCCGCAATATTGAACTCGATGTGCCCGGCCCCCTGGGCACCAGCAAAATCTCCATCCACAATCGTCAGGCCCGCATTACTTCAGACCCCAGCCCGCGCCAGTATTGCGTGCGCCAGGGCTGGCTCAAGCAGGCCGGCGAAGTTTCCATCTGCCTGCCCAACCAGGTGAGCCTGGAATTAAGCGGCAACGGCAAACGCTATGACAGCCTCAGTTACTGAAAATCAGGATAGAGGATTGGGGACTGAGGATCGAGTAAAAATCCTCGCTCCGCTGCAAACGCAACTATCAGATCCTGAATCTCCAATCCCAACTCCTCGATCCTCAATCCTGCTTCAAACCACCGCAGAAGATCATCACATTGCGCGCATGGCAGCGCTTGCCCTCGGCCTTTCCGTGCTGGAAGCAGCCATCCCGTCCCCCTTGCCCGGCGTCAAACCCGGGCTCGCAAATATCGTCATCCTGATTGTATTGGCGCGCTACGGCTGGCGCACCGCGGCCTGGGTATCGCTGCTACGCGTGCTGGCCGGCGGGCTTCTGATGGGCAGCTTCCTTACACCCGGATTTTTTCTCGGCCTGACTGGCGCAATCTTCAGCCTCGCCATCCTTGCCGCCAGCCAGCACTTGCCGCAGCGCTGGTTTGGCCCGGTGACGCACAGCATACTGGCGGCCTTTGCGCACATTGCCGGGCAATTGCTGCTGGTCTATTTCTGGCTCATCCCGCATACCGGTATCGCCTATCTGCTGCCGATCTTCGCGTTGGCAGCGCTGGTGTTTGGCACCGTGAACGGTCTGATCGCCGCGCGTTTTCTAGACAAAGATATTCCTGAAACAGCTGTTATGGAGCGCACCTCATGAAAACAATTACTCTCGCCCTTACCGGCGCCACTCTATGAAAACAATTACTCTCGCCCTTACGGGCGCCTCCGGCATCCCCTACGGCATGCGCCTGCTCGAATGCCTGCTGCAAAGCGGCGCACGCGTACAGCTGGTGTACTCGCAAGCCGCACAGATCGTGGCGAAACAGGAAATGGATTTCGTGCTAGCCAACCGCGCGCAGGATGCGGAAAAAATGCTCACTGAAAAACTCGGCACCTTCAGCGGTGAGCTTAAAGTTTACGGCATCCAGGACTGGTACGCCCCCATGGCCTCCGGCTCCAATCCCGGCGATGCAATGGTGATCTGCCCCTGCACCATGGGCACACTCGGCAAAGTCGCCGGTGGCATCAGCGACGATCTGATCGCACGCGCTGCCGATGTAATGCTCAAGGAAAAACGCACGCTGATTTTAGTGCCAAGGGAAATGCCGTTCTCGGCGATTCATCTGGAGAATATGCTCAAGCTGTCGCATGCAGGGGCGGTGATCATGCCGCCAAATCCGGGGTTTTATCATCATCCGCAGAGTGTGCAGGATATGGTGGATTTTGTGGTGGCGAGGATATTGGATCATTTGGGGGTGGAGCAGACGTTGATTAAACCTTGGGGTGAAGCTTAGCTTTCTCGTAGCTGAAAACCACATCTTAAAATCAACTTCGCCGGGGGCAGCCCGGCAGCTGGTTACCTTTCTTGCTTCGCCAAGAAAGGTAACCCAAAGAAGGCGAACCCCAATCCGCCACCTCTTCGAGGTTCCCTGCGTTGCTCGCCAGGCCAGGCTTCCTCATAAACTCGCACGATCCGCTGCGCGTCCACGTGCTCAAACATATTCGTCAGAATTCCCTGACCTGTCTGCGCTACTCGGTGGCGGATGAGGGGTGCCCAAAAGCGAAAATCAAAAACTGATTCAAAAGCCAAGTTCGAGTGTGGGCTTTGCCCACACGATTTGTTTTTCTGTTTTGATTTTGCTTGTGACTTTGATTTCGACTTTGACTTACCTTCCCCCTGTGCACCGCCTCAATTTTTCATCAGCAAGCGGTGCAGTTAGGCGAGGACTGTTTGAGCACGTGGCTGCGCAGCAGATCGTGCGAGTTCCGCAGCCCCGCTTGCTGATGAAAAATTGAGGGCACCCCGCAGGGGCGGTAAACCGGGGTCGCCTTTTCTTTGGTTACTTTCTTTTGGCGAAGCAAAAGAAAGTAACCAGCTGCCGGGCTGCCCCCGGCGAAGTTGAAGTTGAAGTTGAAGTTGATTTTCAAATTAAATGTTGGGTTACGCGATAAAACCTGCTAACCCAACCTACGACTGCAATTTTTGCAGCAGACTGCGCACCGGCGCTGGTATCCCCGCCCGCAAAGCCTCCTGCAGATCCATCCACTCACTTCCCCCCTGTTGCACCTGATCCGGCTTGCAAGCCACCCGCAACAACACCGGCACTATATGCAATTTAAAATGCGTAAAGGTATGCGTAAACTCTTCCAGCTCAATTCTCTCGCTCACCTCCATACCTGCAATCTGCAAATAATCGTCCACCACCCCGCTGCCATCCTCAATCTGCGGCAAACACCACATCCCGCCCCAGATGCCCTGCGGAGGACGTTTTTCCAGCAGGATGTCATTGCCGTGCAGCAACAATAAAAAGGTGGTGTGTTTTTCCGGCACGGTCTTTCGAGCGCGGGGGGGAGGCAGCACTGCAACGCGATTTGATTGCAGTGCGACACAGTCGCTGTGCACCGGGCAAAGTTCACACTTTGGCTTGCTGCGTGTGCAGATGGTGGCACCCATATCCATCAGGGCCTGGGTGTAGGTTGAGATGGAAGAATCAAGACCACCCCTCACCCTTGCGGGGCGAGGGGATTGATCTTTGGGGAGCAAGAGCTCGGCCTGCTGCCACATCTGCTCTTCAATTTTTTTATCTATTGTCGAACCGCTGATGCCGCAGTAGCGTGCCAGCACGCGCTTGACGTTGCCATCCAGTATCGCGCGGCGCTCATGATAAGCCAGCGCGCAGATGGCGGCGGCAGTGGAGCGGCCTATGCCGGGCAGGTCGAGTATCTGCTCAAATTCGCGCGGGAATTCTCCCTGATGTTTATCCGCAATGATTTGCGCGGCGCGGTGCAGGTTGCGGCCGCGCGCGTAGTAGCCGAGGCCGCTCCAGTGCGCCAGCACCTCATCCATGCTGGCTGCTGCGAGAGCTGAAACGCTCGGAAACGAGGCGACAAAACGCTGGTAATAGGGGATGACGGTGGCAACCTGGGTCTGCTGCAGCATGATCTCGGACAGCCATACGCGGTAGGCATCCGCGCCTTGCCAGGGCAGGCCGTGACGGCCATGTTTACGCTGCCAAAGAATGACACGCGTGGAAAAATCACTCATCACTTATTTGAACAGATTTTGCAGGCCGCCTTTCAGCTTCTCCTGCAACTGCTTCTTCAGTTCTTCCCTTTTTTCCTCAATCTTCGCATCAACTTTTTGCTTAACCACATCCGCAACAACCGCGCCGTAATCAACCTTGAATTTCAGATCGGCAAACGGCCCGCTGAGCTGCACCGGAATTGTCAGACTGCCTTTTTTGACATCGACTGAATCGGCCACAGTGGCCTTGACCCCGTAGTTGATGCTGCTGTTGCCGATGTCGACATCACCATTGCCTGTCACGCGCAGGGATTGCGATTTCACCAGCAGGTCATCGTTGTGCGCCACGCCGTTATTCACCTTGAAGTTGGCCTTGAACTCGGTGAAGTCTGTCCTGTCGGTCGCAACCGGCTTGAGTGTTTCCACGCCCTTGCCCTGCCCGATATTTTGCGCACCATGTACCAGCTTGCCGAGATCCACGCCCTTGATGGCGCCATTTGCCAGATTCACGCCCAGCGTTCCGTGCAAGGCCTTTTTCAGCGCGCTCACGGTATTGCCCTGCGTGGTGAGGTTGATGCCTACATTGCCTTTGCCCTCCGCGATATCAAGATCAACCGCGTCCTTGAGCAGCGGCCCAATCTGCACCGCGCTTAATGTTTGCCTGATTTCAAAGCTTGGTCTGGACTGTCTGGCATTTACCGCAATGCTGCCCTTCATGCTGCCCTGATACAAATTCGCCGACAATGGATTGATATCCACCTGACCATCGAGCGCCTTTACATCGACACGCAATTGCGAGGATTTGATATTCGCAATTTTGAGCGAACCCAGACGCAAACCACCCTGCACATTCAATTTTTTCAGCGCTGACAAATCAAACGGCTGTTCGGCTGCCGTTTCAGATTTTTCAGCAGCAGCGGCGGCGGCAGATTTTTTCGGCAGATAGGGGTCGGCATCAAACTGATCCACATCCAGATCGAAACGAATCGCGGGCGAGGAAAAATTTTTCAGTGCAAGCTTGGCTTTAATCTGGCTTTGCAGCAGGCCGCCTGCGAGATTAAGGTGCACGCTTTCTCGCCCGCCATCAATCTGAACGCTGCCTTTCATTTCGCTGCTCACAGATTTATTGGGCAATTTTTCACCGGTGGCATTCAGCGCAAAAACCAGACTGGACAGATTGAGCTGTTTTGCCTCCAGGCTGCCGACCAATGGGGTAGACAACTTTAATTTGAATGCCTGTTCCGGCTGTTTAAAATCAACATCCAGTACCAGCTCGCCGCTCTTAAATGAAGAGCTGTTTCCCTGCATATCCTGCAGCGACAGCGCCGCGATGACTTTGCCCATCTCGCCATCCAGTCTGGCATTGACCGATATTTTTCCGGATGCCACGTTATCCCTGGTAAAGCTGAGTGACGGCATATCCAGACTGGCTTCAAAGTTATCCCTGCCCTTCATGCCTTTGGCTGTAAGTGCCAGTCTTTTCGCACCGAATTCCTGTGTGGCAAGATTGGCGCTGGCATTGCCCGATGCCTTTAGCTGCAGCTTGCTGATATCCAGTGCCGTTCCGTTCATTTGCAGATCCAGCCCCTCCAGCTGGTAGAAATTTTTCTCCAGATCAAAGGTGAGCTGGGTTTGGATTATTGCCGCGATATTCAGCTCTGGTTTATTCGCATGTATCACCGCGTCCAGATTGATTTTTACCGGCACGCCGTTGGCAATCCTGCCGGTTTTAAGATTGATATCTTTTACCGTGTACTGTGCGCCCGTAGCTTCATCACGGTAGCTCAACACTGTGTTTTCCACCGTCACACCGGCAATATCAAAATTGACTGCTGCCTGCGGCTTCGCTTTCGCTGCCGCTTGCGACTCCTCTTTGCTTTCCTGCCTGGTCAGCAAGTCGTCCAGATTGCTGCTGCCATCCTTGAATTTGACAACCGTTACCCTGACACCGCTTAGCGCGACCTCGTTAACCACCACCTGCCTTGAAAGCAACGGCAGCAATGCTACTGAAACACGCGCGCTTTCAACGGCGGCAAACTGCTTGCTGCTGTTGTATTCCGACAGTGAAATTTTTTCTATTTTTGCCCCTATGCTGGGGAAAATGGTCAGCTTGATATCCCCATCCAGCTTCAGCGTGCGCTGTTGTTTATCTTTTACCGCCTGAATGATTTGCGGCTTGTATTCATTGGGATTAAAGGTGGCAACAAAGTAACTGATAACACCCGCGATCAGCACCAGAACAATCACCAGACCCAGCAGGCCATACTTTAGTACTTTCTTCATTTTTCAGTAACCCTTTAAAAATGACCAGGCAATTATCACTGGCAAGGATAAATGAAGCGCAAACCGGGGCTCGTTTTGCGCTTCGTTTTGTTGCATCAACCTTGCCCGACTATTTTATTTCTGCGGCAGGCAGAGCAATCTTGTTATCCTTGCTGAACTGGTAATCCTTGAAAACATGCTCTGCGGTCAGCGTCTGGTAAGTGCCATCCGGACGTTTGATTGTCGTGTCCTTGAGCCTGTAAGTGTAATGACCGCAGGTCCAGCAATCAAAATTGCGCATATGCGTGCACAGGCAGGTTTTGTCCATCACCACAATTTTCTTCGCATCGGGATGCAAGGCAACCTGCTCATTGTAGGCGGTGATGTAGGCGCAATTGCCGGTCGCATCGAGCAAGTAACCGTAGGCTTCGCAGTTGGGTCGTATGCCGGCGCCAATAGCCGGGCTGTTTTTCAGCATGCGCATCGGGTAGCCGGTGGGTGAAATGGTGTTGACTTCAATATTGTCTTCACTGGTCTTGAAATATTCCTGCACCACTTTTTCCGGAAGGCCGCACTCATGTGTCGCTGTAAAGCGCGTGGCCACCTGCACTGCTCCGGCTCCCGCCTCCATAAAAGCGGTGGCATCGCTGCCGGTAAAGATTCCGCCGGCCGGGATCAAAGGAATATCGAGTTTCTCGGTGCGCAAGAAGGTGAGAATCTCCTTGAAGATTTCCATCAGGTCGTAGTCGGCCCAGTCCATGCCAAAGCCGAGGTGCCCGCCAGCCAGCGGGCCTTCCACCACGATAAAATCGGGCAGACGATTGAGTTTTGCGTTTTTGCGCAGAAACAATTGCAGTGCGCGCACGGAGGAAACGATGATGCCGAGCTTCGCATCGCGGAAACGCGGATGATCTTCCATCAGGCCAAACGACCCCAGATGCAGACCCGCACTCAGGGTAATGCCGTCAATGCCGGCCGAAAGCGCCTCGTGCAGTCGCACACGCAAGGTCTCGCGTGGCGCATTCATGGTGAGCTTTTCCATGCAGTTGACGAAAATCATGCCGGAGCCGCGCTTGGCTTCCATCGCGCGGCTCACATGCACACGGGTAGCCTCGGCAATCTGGCCGAGATCAAACTGCACGGCGGATTTGTCGGAATTTTCTACGTTGTATTTGTACTGCTTGGTTTTTTGCTTTACGAATTTGGTCTGGTAGCGCCTGTCCGTCACCGTGGGCAACATCGCATCGGACAAATGCCCCACGCCACCAAGGCGCGCAACTTCCAGCGCCAGATCGGCGGTGGAAATATCCACGCCCATCCCGCCTATCATAATTGGTACCAACTCATGCTTGCCAAACTTCAGGCGAAAATCATCTACGCACTTCATCAACTGCCCTTCCATTTAAATCAGTTCGTCATTTTACCTTGGAATGTATATATATGCTTTTATATGGCTCAGATAATTATTAAAAACCATTGAAATATCAAGGGCTTATATCACTCCCTGTCAATTGCAAGTATTTGATTATATTGAATATTTTTACTTTAACTTCCAGTGCCTGAAACATTTTCAAGCGTTGACTTGCACAGCCCAAGCAGGGATGATTCGAGCTTCATTTTTTTGCACTGAGCGATTACCACCATGCTGATTCAACTCGCCATCACCGGATTTCTGATTGCCTTGCTGCCGCTCGCTATCGTTTTAACCTCAAAAGACACCAACAAATACCGCAAGCTGATTTGGGTAACGCTGTTTCTTACTTTTGACCTGATCATGTTCGGCGCCTTCACCCGGCTGACGGACTCGGGGTTGGGCTGCCCCGACTGGCCGGGCTGTTACGGCCAAGCCAATCCGGTGCAGGCGCACGCCGACATCCGCGCCGCCGAAGCGTTGATGCCCACCGGCCCGGTCACGGTGGTCAAGGCATGGATAGAAATGATCCACCGCTACCTCGCCATGGCAGTGGGTGTGCTGATCATTGCCATCATGGTGGTAGCCTGGCGCAGGTGGCTAAAGTCATCGCGCCAGCTGCTCAGCTTTGCGCCCGGCCTGCCTACCTCGCTGTTTTTTCTGGTCTGTGTGCAGGGCGCATTTGGTGCGTGGACGGTGACCATGAAATTGCAGCCGATTATCGTGACCATCCATCTGATGCTTGGCCTTACCATGCTCGGGCTGCTGGTCATACTGGCTGCCCGGCATCATACGCATCACGCCGTGGCAGCCGGCGCTCGCAGCCTTTTTACACCCGCGCTACTGGGCTTGGGTTTGCTCGCCATACAGATTATTCTGGGCGGCTGGGTGAGCACCAACTATGCGGTGCTGGCCTGCACCGATTTCCCACTATGTCACGGTATGGTTATTCCGCCGATGGACTTTGAACACAGCTTTACGCTTTGGCGCGAACTGGGCAAAACTTCCGCCGGCGACTTGCTGCCGGTTGAGGCGCTGACAGCAATCCACTGGGTGCACCGCAACTTTGCATTTATTGTGATTGCGTATCTTGCATGGCTCGCACACAAGGCCTACAAAATTGAAGGCCTGCAAAAAACCGGCAAATGGATCCTGATTGCGCTTGCCGCGCAATTTGTCAGCGGAGTCTCAACCATCTTCCTGTCATGGCCGATCCTGATTGCCATTCTTCACAATGGCGGCGCTGCGTTGCTGGTACTGTTGCTGGTCTTGCTGATATACAAATCGAGAATGCCGGCAACCGTTAAGCTGGATTAGCGGCATTCCGGGGGAGGGGAAACTGGAGCGGGCGATGGGAATCGAACCCACGGCACAAGCTTGGGAAGCTTGGGTATTACCATTATACGACGCCCGCAAAGGGGCGCATTCTAATGCTTTCCTGCTGAATCAACAACCGGCGTGGCGGTAAGGCTGAACCGGAAACATCGCGGCTTCAACCTGCTTGCACAGGCCATAAAGGTTATACCTGGCTGCAATAAAAAAATCGGCACTTAAAAATCGAAGTAACGTCCCAATGTTATTGAAGATTCCGTCGTCTCATATGTTCTCGATCCATTATTTGTTTTCACCGTGCTTGCATCAAAAAGCAAAAACATTTCTTCCCACAAGTAGCGGTAATAGATATTGGCGGAGGTACCGGTCAAATTTGAATCGATCTTCTCGTCCACGCCTGTGCTGGTAAATGCAGCCGGAATGGTGCCGTTAATTTTTGAAGCACCCCATCCCGCACCTATGCCGACAGCGTGCTGGCTATGCCCGTTGTCTTTGGTGACCAGTTTGTTGCCGAACACATAGAAAGCAGTCGCTCCCGCGTACAAGAAAGACAAATTGATACGGGAGGGCAGCACGCGGTCCGTATGGTCCTTCACCTTATCCACCGCATCCTGCGAGTACCAGCCGTAAAAGAAATAGCCAAAGGATGAGTCCCCGAAATACCTGTCCTCAGACTTTATACTGATGTACGGCCACAAACCGGAATCGCCTTCCAGAGCGGCAATTTCTTTACCATCCGCGGTAAATACATTCAGGTATTTTTTGCTGGCGCTGGCTCCAAGACCCACTTCAAAGGCCGATGCGGCAGGAATACAGACGGCAAGCAGCAGCAGGTGCAACAGAAAATTTCCAAACTTCATGGCATCCCCCCAGGCAGCTATTTTTCAACATTATCGTGGAGGAACAGGGATCAGCACAATATCCATTGCAGACCTGCGCAAATTCAACTGCAATTCAATACTTGTTTTATATAGGTTCGGGGTAAAATGCGTGGCTGACCAACCCGGAGTTTTCTGCAAGTGATTTCAGTCTCCATCAACGGAACCGTGCATCAATTCGACACCGCGATCAGTATTGCAGCGTTAATCGAACAGATGCAGCTAGGCAACAAACGCATTGCGCTGGAGCGCAATGGCGAAATCGTGCCGCGCGGACAATTCACTCAACAAATGCTGGCCGATGGCGACAAACTTGAAGTTGTGGTTGCGGTCGGCGGCGGCTAAATATTTTTGGAAATATCTTTATCATGATTCAAGACAATCTCATCATCGCGGGCAAATCCTATTCTTCACGCCTGCTGGTCGGCACCGGCAAGTACAGGGACTTCGCTGAAACGCAGGCGGCAATTGAAGCCAGCGGCGCGGAAATTATCACCATCGCGATACGGCGCAGCAATATCGGGCAGAACCCGAACGAGCCTAATCTGCTGGATATATTACCGCCGTCAAAATACACCCTGCTGCCGAATACCGCCGGCTGCTACAGTGCGGACGATGCCGTGAGAACCTTACGATTAGCCCGCGAACTGCTCGACGGCCACAGCCTGGTAAAGCTGGAAGTGCTGGGCGATCCGCAATCGCTCTACCCCAATGTGGTGGAAACCATAGCTGCCGCGAAGACGCTGGTGAAGGACGGCTTTCAGGTGATGGTCTACACCTCGGACGATCCCATCATTGCCAAGCAGCTGGAAGATATCGGCTGCGTCGCGATCATGCCGCTGGCCTCCTTGATAGGCTCGGGCATGGGCATCCTCAATCCGTGGAATCTGCAACTGATCATGGAACGGGTACAGGTGCCGGTTATTGTTGATGCCGGCGTGGGCACCGCTTCCGATGCGGCGATAGCGATGGAGCTGGGCTGCCACGGTGTGCTGATGAACACCGCAATTGCAGCCGCGCAAAAACCGGTGCTGATGGCCAGCGCGATGAAACTGGCGGTGGATGCCGGGCGTGCTGCCTACCTTGCCGGACGCATGCCGAAGAAGCTGTATAGCGCATCGCCCAGCTCGCCAACAGCCGGGATTATTGCCTCAGCCAAAAGTTAAACCAAATTGGCAAAAACCCTGTGCAGGAGCGCAGATTTCTGCGCGATATTGCAAAGTTCAATCGCCCGATGAATCGGGCTCCTGCAATATGAAAATTATTTTAAAATTTATTCAGTGACTGACACAAACGACCTCTCAAAACGCCACATTCGCAGCTTCGTGCTACGCCAGGGCCGCGTCTCCACCGCACAACAGCGTTGCCTTGATACGCTGATGCCGCGCTACGGCATCCCCTACGCCGCACAGCCACTGGATCTCGACGCCGCCTTTGGCCGCAGTGCGCCGAAGATTCTGGAAATCGGTTTCGGCATGGGCGAACCCACCGCCTGCATCGCCAAAAATCACCCTCAGAATGACTATCTCGCGCTGGAAGTGCATACGCCTGGCGTAGGTAGCCTGCTAAAGCAGATCGACGAACAGGGCATCACCAATCTGCGCATCATGCAGCACGATGCGGTGGAAGTGATGCGCGACATGCTGGCCGACAATGTGCTCGACGGCGTGCATATCTTCTTTCCCGATCCGTGGCACAAGGCGCGGCACAACAAGCGCCGCCTGATCCAGGCACCGTTCATCGCGCAACTGGTGCAGAAAATAAAACCGGGTGGTTATATCCACGTGGCGACTGACTGGCAGGACTATGCCGAGCAGGTGCTGGCCGTGCTCGGCGCGGAACCCTTGCTCAAGAATACTGCTAAAGACTATGCTGAAAAACCCGCCTACCGCCCGCTGACCAAGTTTGAAAATCGCGGCCTGAAGCTGGGGCACGGGGTGTGGGATCTGGTGTTTAAACGCGTATAGCTCTCATAAACCCGGAAAAGTCAGTTGCCCGCAGATTGAACTGCTGTTTTTAGGATAAATGCTGTACATCACCACTCAAAGCAGGGGCTCGGGATGGTGTATGCCAAAACCCTGCGCATAATTTACCCCCATTTCCTGCAGCATATCGATCACTTTCTGGCTTTTGACATACTCGGCAATGGTCTTGATGCCCATTTCCTGGGCAATGCGGGTGATCGCCTCCACCATGCACAGATCTATTTTATTGATATCGATATTCTGCACCAGCGATCCGTCTATCTTGAGGAAATCAACCGGCAGGGATTTGAGATAGGAAAATGAAGACATGCCCTTGCCAAAATCATCCAGTGCGAAGCGGAATCCCTCGGCACGCAAAGACGTGATCAGGCGCGAAGCTTTTTCAACATCCTTTACCGCAACCGTTTCGGTGATTTCGAAGCAGACAGCCTGTGGCGGCACATTATGCAACGCCACCTGGTCGCGTAAAAATTCCGGGAAATAATCATCATTCAGGCTGGAGCCTGAAATATTGATGCAACACAGTGACATCGGAATTTTCAAATCGTCTTGCTGCTGGCTTGCGCTGGTACACCACAGGATGGCATTGCGCGCAAACAGCGTGCGTATAACCCAGCGGTCTATTAAAGGCATCAGATTGAATTTTTCCGCTGCGGGTATAAATTCACCCGGGGTCACGTATGCGCCGTTTTCATCCAGCATGCGCAGCAAAATTTCATGATGTCCTTCAGCATCCACACCGCTGTCCAGTTGCTGAATATTCTGATAAAAAAGCTGAAATCGCTCATTCTCAAAAGCGGATGCAATGCGCGAAATCCATTCAGACTCCTGCTGCCTGTAGGAATTTTTGCCATTGGGCGCATAGACATGGATGCGGTTGTGCCCCATGTTGCGCGCATAGTGACAGGCTGAATCTGCCTCGCTGATTGGCGACTGCTTGCTTATGTCGGTATCGTGACGAATTGAAGTAAAGCCGATACTGGCGCCAACTTCATATTTATTCTTGCTATGCTCGAATTTAAACGCGCTGATTTTGTCGCGGATTTCGCAAGCCTTGGCATAAGCAAGATCCATATTGCAACCCACGCACAACAGGGCAAATTTTTTCCCGCCCATGCGCGCAACAATATCGCGCCTGCCCTGTGCAAGCCGCAAGATATCGGCAATTTTGCACAACAGATCATCTCCTGCCGACAGTCCGCACATATCGTTAACGATACCAAAATGCTCCAGCTCTATCATCAGCAGCGCATGCTCGCGACCGGGCAGTGGCAAACGCATGCCTTGCACGATACGCATGAATTCAGTTCTATTCAGGAAGCCCGTCAATTCATCCTTGCCGGAGTTGAAGTGCAATCGCTCGATCTCCTGCTTATGCCCGCCAATATCGCGGGCAATACCCAGGATCTGCCCATAAGGTGCACGCTGCAATGAAATCTCCAGCCAGATCGTTTCGTTTTGCATGGGGTTAACCATGCATTCAAACTTGGAGGGTGTGCCGTCCGCTACATTCTGGCTGTTTTGAACAAATACGCTTTTGCTGTCACCCAGCGCAATCAGGTCGAGCACATTATATTTTTGGCCAGGCTGGACTTTTATGCCTATCCATTCCTGCATGGTTCCATTGGCGTAAAGCAACTCCATACACTCATTTATCAGAAATATGCCGTCATGCGAACGCGAAAAATATGCTGACAGATTTTTGACTGACAACGAATGAAAAAACCCTTCTTCCTCCATCATTTACAGCTTTCTCTTATAGTTATTTGTAATGATGATATAACACTCGGGCATTTTAAAAAACCCCTTTGCACAATAGAGAAATACCTTAGTTGACCCTGCATTTCACAACGGCTTATTGAATCAGGTTTTACCAATCGACCCCGGCTTATGCATGCCCAATCCCTGCGCATATTCAACACCAACTGCTGCCAGCCTGGCTTGAACATCTGTATTTTCAACAAAATCGTACTTGTGTTGACGTGCACACCAGAGGTTTATGCCATATACGGAAAAATTGTAACTATTTGATTATATTTAATATTTTATATAATCGAGTTTCAGGCTGACTGTCTTGCCACTCCCTTATCCTCGTGCTGAGGATTACATGCTCTCTTTCAGGAATATCTCCAGCAAATCATTTAAAAAGCGCCTGCCCAGCTCAGTCGGCACGATGCGCCGAGAATCACGAACCAGTAATCCACCCTTTTCTGCCTGCTCCAGCTCTTTGCGTATCAACATCAATGGCAGCGTGGTGCGCTCCTGAAATAGCTCGGCAGAAAATCCCTCATTCAAACGCAACGCATTCATCATGAATTCAAAACTTAAATCATCGCGCGTAAGCTTGTTCTCTGTCTGCACCGGGTTCCCCTGTGCCACTTGGTCAAGGTAAGCTTGCGGCTGTTTGTAACGCGCCTGCCTGAGCACACTGTCGTGCGAACTGATTTTGCTGTGCGCACCCGCGCCGATGCCAAGATAGTCGCCAAACTGCCAGTAGTTGAGATTGTGGCGCGACTGTTTTTTGGGCAGGGCAAAGGCTGAGGTTTCGTAATGCAGGTAGCCGTGCTCGGCCAGCAGTGCTTCAATACGCTGCTGCATCTCGCTGCTGGCATCGTCATCCGGCAGCGACGGCGGATAGCGGTGAAACAAGGTATTGGGTTCCAGCGTCAGGTGGTAACAGGACAGATGCTGCGGTGAAAATTCCAGCGCGGTGCGCACGTCCTGTTCTGCCTCGGCCAGGGTTTGCTGCGGCAGTGCGTACATCAGATCGAGGTTGATATTGTCAAAATGGTTCTGTGCTATTTCTACCGCGCGTCTGGCCTCGGCCGAGTTATGAATGCGCCCCAGCGCCTTTAAATGCACCTCGTTAAAACTCTGTATGCCCAGCGACAGGCGGTTGACTCCGGCCTCGCGGAAGCCCTTGAATTTTTCCGCTTCCACCGTGCCGGGATTGGCTTCCAGTGTAATTTCCGCATTCACGTCCAGCGGCAGCAGCATGCGCACACTGCCCAGAATTTTATCGATAGCCTGCGCCGACAACAGGCTGGGGGTACCGCCGCCGATAAACACGCTGTACACCTTGCGCCCCCACACCAGCGGCAGCGACATTTCCAGATCGCGTATCAGCGCGGCTACATAGGCCGCTTCCGGCACGTCACCGCGCGCCTCGTGTGAATTAAAATCGCAATAGGGACATTTGCGCACGCACCAGGGAATATGGATATACAGGGACAGCGGCGGCAACGCCTTGAAACTGACCGCTTGCGACTTGAGGCCGGTTGGGTGTAATACTTGAGTCTTCATTATTGAATTTTATCAATTCGGCACAATTGATGTTGATATACCGTTCACTTCGCGGCATCTACTTCGCCGCTCTGACGCACCACTACTCGGGAGAACATAATGAGACTCAAAGACAAAGTTGTGGTTATCACGGGCGCGGGTTCCGGCATAGGCCGCGCCATGGCCGGGCTGTTTGCCGCCGAAGGCGCAAAAATCGTGGCCGCCGAATGGCATGGCAATACGTTAAAGGAAGTTATTGCCGAAATTAGTGCTGCGGGTGGCAGCATTACCGGGGTGGAGGGAAATGTTGCAGTGGAAGCGGATTGCAACAGGATTATCGATACCGCCATGCAAACCTATTCCAGGCTGGATGTGCTGTGCAACAACGCGGGCGTCATGGATCTGAATCAGGGGGCGGGCGACGTCAGCAATGAAATATGGGAGCGCGTGATCGGCATCAACCTGAACGGCCCGATGTATTTAACGCGCAAGGCCGTGCAGATCATGCTCAAACAGGGTGGCGGCTCGATTGTGAATACCGCCTCGGTGGCGGGGCTGGGCGGGGGCGCGGCGGGGGCGGCTTACACGGTGTCCAAGCACGGCCTGATCGGGCTGACCCGCAACACCGCCTTTGTCTATTGCAAGGACGGCATACGCTGCAATGCCATTGCCGCAGGCGCGGTGGAAACCAACATCATGCAGAGTCTGGATGCGAGCAAACTCGACCCCAAAGCTTCGGCACGCTACAACACCTGGTATGCGGCGATTCCTGCCACCTTGCAGGGGGCGGATATTGCCAAGCTGGCGTTGTTCCTCGCTTCCGACGAATCCAAAATGATCAACGGCGCGGTCATTCCTGCTGATGCGGGCTGGAGCGCTGCCTAGCCCGCATCCATATTCAGGCGCTGCAGCAATATTTTCAGCGCCTTGCCGCGATGGCTGAGCACGTGCTTTTCATCCGCCGTCAGCTCGGAACTCATTTTGCCCAGTTGCGGCAACCAGAACAGCGGATCATATCCAAACCCGCCATCACCGCGCTCCTCCTGCGCGATTTCGCCATACCATTCACCTTCGGCGATCAGAGGCTGCGGATCTTCGGCATGCTGCACCAGCACCAGCACGCAATAGTAATGGGCACGGCGGTCTGCCACGCCCTGCATATCCCGCAGCAGCTTTTCATTGTTGCCCGTGTCGGATTTCGGCTTATCGCCGGCATAGCGCGCGGAATATACGCCCGGCGCACCACCCAGAGCCGCAACGCAAATACCCGAATCATCCGCCAGGGACGGCAGACCGCTTTCCTTGCTCACATGGCGCGCTTTGGCCAACGCATTTTCAATAAATGTGCAGTGGGGTTCTTCGGCCTCGGAGATGCCAAGCTGTTCCTGCGTCAGCACGTCGATGCCGAGCGGTGCTAGCATGGCCTGAAATTCGCGCAATTTTCCAGGGTTATTGGAGGCGATGACAATTTTTTTCATGTTCAAAGAATCAATAATGAATTATTGCGCGAGAGGGCAACTTAATTGCGAGGGCAAGCGGCCATTAGACTGCTCGCCCAGTCTGACCAGCATCAGGTCTTCTCAAACGGATAAAGTGCGTTGTAAACTGATTCAGTACCTTCATGGGCCGGCTCGGCGGCACCCCAGCGAACTACCACAGCCGTTGTATTGTCCGCATGCTCGCCCTCGCGGTACAGGGCCACATCCATGAGCTGTTCCAGAGCAGTCGGCAATGGCTTGACCATCAGGGACTTGCTTATTTCATCCGGCTTCATTGGTCCCCATAAACCATCACTGCATAGAAGCAAAACATCACCCTGCTGCAAGTTTCTGGATGGCTCAGATTCAACAAAAAACATCTCGCCTTCACCGCCCAGACAATTGGTAATTCTGTGGCGGTCGGGATGGGTTTTCATCTGTTCTTCGCTGATAAAACCCATGTCCGCCCACTGCTGCACGACAGAATGATCATGCGTGACCGCCAGCACTTTATGATCGCGAAGGAAATAGACTCTTGAATCCCCTGCATGCGCCCAGCACACCTTGCCATCCTGAATGAGTGCGGCAATACAGGTTGTACCGGGATTGCCCAGCAATTTTTGATCTTTCGCAAACTGAATGATATTTTCATGCGCCTTGCGCATGACCCTGCTTAAAAACTCTTCAGGCTCGCTGATTCCCGGCTTCGCTTCGTCGAAGAACGCCTGCATATAAGTTTTGACGGTAATTTGGGCGGCAAGCTCACCATGCGAATGTCCACCCATACCATCTGCCAATATCAGCAACAAAGCCTGCCCGGTATAAGCGTGTGCAACACAATCCTGATTGTATTTTCGCCCTCCCTGATGGCTGGACTGATAAATTGAAAAATTCATGTTTTAAATATTTAATGCTGAAGTTGCAACCTTAACCACATGAACCAGATTTGGCTACAAGTATAATCGTAATATAATATTGACGATTCGGCTTAATTTATTATTTTCAGTTGCTATTCGAGGAGTTCATGATATTCAGCATGACCGGATTTTCTGCGGCAGCCATTGAGCTTGAGTCCGGCTCGCTGGCGCTTGAATTGCGTTCCGTCAACCACCGATATCTTGATCTCCAGCTGCGCATTCCGGATGAATTGCGAAGCCTGGAAGCTGTTTTGCGGGAAAAAATTTCTGCCTGCATAACGCGCGGCAAGCTGGAGTGCCGCATCTCCTTCACCGCGCGAGGATCGTGCGGTGTTGCGGCAAAAATCAACGCGCAGCTATTAATGCAACTGGCACAATGGAACACTGAAATTCGTGGCGTTTTTCCAACCGCACGCGATCTCGGCGTCGCCGACATATTGCGCTGGAACGGGATATTGGAGAGCAATTCACTGCCACCGGGCAACTTGCATGACTTGACAATTAATTTGCTGTCACAGGCGCTGCATGAATTTAATGCCACACGCGCACGCGAAGGTGAAAAATTGAAACAGTTTTTATTGCAGCGCGTCGAGCAAATAGAAACCCTGCGAATTGACATATCCCCCCGCATACCAGCAGCCGTCAAGGCTTATGAGACAAAATTGCGCACGCGACTGCTTGATGCGCTTGGCAACCACGACGACGAACGCATACATCAGGAAATTTCGCTGTTTGCTGCTAAAATTGATGTGGACGAAGAACTCTCCCGCCTGCATGCTCATTTAAGCGAAACAGGCAGGATTATTGCCAAGGGCGGCGCTGTGGGGAAACGCCTTGACTTCATGATGCAGGAATTGCATCGCGAAGCAAACACACTGGGATCCAAATCGGCAGATGCAGAAGTTTCACGCGCCGCCATGGAAATGAAAATCCTGATAGAGCAAATGCGTGAACAAATTCAAAATATCGAGTGAGGATACCTCACTTAGCTGATCCTGTATTCGATTACACAAGCAGTCGGTTTGACAGCAGGAGTCGGCACACAGCAGTCACCCCAACAGAGTCCTGAAATCAAGATTGCTCATCGGCTTGCCATATAAATATCCCTGCATTTCATCACAATTGTTAAGCTTTAAAAATTCAGCCTGCGCCGGAGTTTCCACACCTTCTGCAATCACCCTCAGCTTCAGACTATGCCCCATCCCGATAATCCCCTTGATGATGCCGTCATCATTGACACCTTCTTTCAGGTCTCTCACGAACGATTGGTCTATCTTCAATCTGTCAATCGGAAAACGCTTCAGATAACTGAGTGACGAATACCCGGTTCCAAAATCATCAATCGCAATCTGTATACCGATCTCACGCAATTCATCAAGAATGGCGATTACACCCTCCTCGGCGTGCATAGCGATATTTTCTGTAATTTCCAGTTCCAAATATTGGGCGGAAAGCCCTGTTTGCAGCAGAATATTCCTGACCGTTTGTGGCAGTCCCGGCTGCCGAAATTGAATCACGGACATATTGACTGCAATCACAATGGGCGGCAAACCCGCATCCTGCCACTGCCTGTTCTGTGCGCAGGCGGTGCGCAACACCCACTCCCCAACCGGAACAATCAGCCCGGTTTCTTCCAGTATGGGAATAAATTCGCCGGGCGATATCATGCCCGATACCGGATGTTGCCAACGGATCAGTGCTTCTGCGCCGATTAACCTGCCACTTGAAAAATCAAACTGCGGCTGGTAAAAAAGCACAAATTGTTCCTCTTTCAACGCGTGATACAGGGCTGTCTCCATATGCAGCCTCTCCTTGCCCAGGATATCCAGCTTTGCATCGTAGACAATATAGCTGTTACCCCCGTCAATCTTGGCCTGATAGAGCGCGGACTCTGCATTTTTGTATAGCTCTTCACATTTCTGCCCGTCCCTGGGATAAAAACCGACTCCCAGGCTCGCCTGCACAATCAATTCATGTTCATCTATCTGAAACGACTTACCCAGAATCTTGTGCGTTGCCTTTGCGAGATGTTCCGCGTTTTTCTCCAGGCTCAGTCCGGGCACAATAGCAACAAATTTGTCCGCGCCAAGTCTGGCCACAAAGCAATCATTTCCGAACACCTCGCGCAAACGTTCCGCAGTTTCAATCAGCACTTTATTCCCCACCAGCATGCCCAGCGATTTGGTTATTTGCCTGAAGCGGTTAATATCAATCAGAAAAATGGCAAAAGGATGATCATGTTTTGCAACAGAAATTTTATTTTTAATGTGACTGAATAAATGTTCCCGGTTTGCCAAACCTGTCAAACTGTCAAAGTAGGCAGCATGATGCAGGCTCTCCTTTGCCGTTTTCAGCTCCGCCTGCATGATGACCTGTTTAATCTCGCGCTCGATTACCGGAACCAGCCTTGATAAATTATCCTTGCGTATAAAATCACCGGCCCCGAGACGCATCACCCTGATCGCCATTTCATCCGGTATAAGCCCTGATACAACAACAAACGGAAGCTCATTACTTTTTTCACGCACTATTTGCAGTGCTGACACTGAATCCAGCGCCGGCAGATTATGGTCGCAAATAACCACATCCCATTCAGCAGATACGAGAGCAGCTTTAAGCGCGTTAGCATTATCAACACGCTTATGCACAAACACCAAGCCGCCTAACGACAACTCGTTTCGAATAAGCTCGAAATCATCTTCCGAGTCCTCAATTGACAATACACGCAGTATTTTTTCCACGGCATTCATGATTTTCTCCCTGACTTTATGCCTCGCCCACCGTTTTCGTTTTAATGCTTTAATCCTGCAATCGTTCCTGCTATTGCACCCAGAGGCAGCGATTTGATTACCGCTCCCCGCTTAACTGCCTCCTTGGGCATGCCATACACCACACAAGTCTGTTCGTCCTGACCGACCGTGAGCGCGCCCTCGTTGCGCATCTCAAGCAAGCCTGCGGCACCATCGTCGCCCATGCCCGTCATGATGATGCCAATCGCATTTTTCCCCGCACACTTGGCGACGGAGCGGAACAGCACATCGACCGACGGGCGATGACGGTTGACCGGCGGGCCATCCACGACATCCACGTGGTACTGCGCGCCATTACGCTTCATCAGCATATGCCTGCCACCCGGTGCGATTAGCGCAAGGCCGGGTAAAACACGATCTCCGCTTCTTGCTTCGCGCACTTCTATCTGGCACAAGCCATCCAGTCGCGCGGCAAATGCGCCGGTAAATTTCTCCGGCATATGCTGAACGATCACGATGCCCGGGCAGACTCGGGGCAAAGCAGTGAGCACCGCCTCCAGCGCCTGTGTGCCGCCGGTTGAAGTACCAATGGCCACCACCCGATCCGTCGTTTCTGCCATAGCCCGGTTGGAGGCGGACAGAATCGCGTCCGCGGAAAGCTTTGGTGTGACCATGACAGCAGGTAAAGGTACTAGCCTGCGCGCATTGGCATGAGAGGCAGCCTTGATTGTGGCAATCAGGTCATCCGAGGTATCTTCCAGAAACCGCTTCAAACCCACCTTGGGCTTGGTGACAATACTGAAAGCACCGGCCTCAAGAGCCTGCATGGTAGTAGCCGCACCCTTTTCCGTCAGGGTTGAACAGATGACCACCGGTGTCGGACGTTCGGCCATGATTTTCCTCAGGAAGGTGATACCGTCCATGCGCGGCATTTCCACGTCCAGTACAATCACATCGGGCCACCGCGCACGCATGCGTTCCATGGCAAACACCGGGTCGGAAGCAGCGCCTATCACTTCAATAGCCGAGTCTTCTGCGAGCGCGGCAGACAGCACCTGGCGTACGACCGCAGAATCATCAACAATCAATACCTTGATGGTGTGCATAACATCCCGTTCATTTCTTCGCTTGCCGGCGGCCGGTGACGCGCCCAGACATGGCCATTCCAGATTTCAATAAATATATTGCGGTGGCCGATGCCGCCCTGATGTTCCGCACTGATCCTGAAGCCGTGCTTATTCATCAGCAGTCTTGCCATTTCAACATTTCTTGCGCCCACATGATCTGCGCCGGCTGCCTGGTGCGCTGAAAACATATGCCCGCCACCAAACATCTTGACTTCGTATTCATGCGGTCGTGTGCCCGCCTTGCGAATCTCGCGCAGCATCAGCTCAACCGCTTCATCCGCATAGCGCCCATCCAGTTGCTGTCCGTTTTTAGCGGGACGCGATGGCAGCATGTAGTGACACATCCCCCCCACCAGCTTGCCCGGATGCCACATTACAATGGCCACGCACGAACCCAGCAAGGTGCGTATACGTGTTTCTTTTCCGCCAAAATATACTTCGCCCGGTTGCAAAAAAATTTCGACAATGTGCGCGGGTGTATTCATCACAGGGGTTTGCGATACACGGCCGGTGCAACCAGCTTCACGTTTTCCACCACACCGTTCAGGCTTTCGGAATGACCAATGATGAAATACCCGCCCGGTCTCAGCAGAGGCAACAATTTTGATACCACCTGGCGCTTGGTTTCCTGATCGAAATAAATCATTACATTGCGCAGAAAGATCACATCAAATTCACCCAGCTTCGCGGGTGTTTCTGTCAGATTGTGCTGAAAAAATCGTACACGTTCGCGCAAGGAAGGCTCAATCAGCATGGTGCCGTGATGCCCCCCAACCCCCTTGAGGCAGTAGCGGCTCAGGTAATGCTTCGGAATTTCGGGAACACGCTCAGCCGGATACAGGCCTTTGCGCGCCTTGTCCAGAATCTGCGTGCTGATATCGGAAGCCACCACTTCCCATGCTTCATTTCCGGTTAACTCGTCCAGCATCATCGCGATACTGTAAGGCTCCTCTCCACTGGAACATGCCGCACTCCATACACGCAATCCGCGCCCCTGCTTGCGCGCAGGGATAATCTGATTGCGCAAAAATTCAAAATGTTTGGGTTCGCGAAAAAAATGCGTTTCGTTGGTTGTCAGCGAATCTACCGCCACCTGCAACTCGGCTTTCCCGTGCACTGAAGTAATATAGCGAAAATAGTCGCCATAACTGGCAAAACCGTGATGCCGCAGCCGCTTGGCCAAACGGCTGGAAACCAGTTGTTTTTTGGCCGGCGACATGCTGATTCCCGCAATGCGGTAAATCATCTCGCGAAACTGTGCAAACTCATGATCCTGCAGCACGGCATTGAATGCGGAACAGTACCCGCCAGGCCTCGCTGTTGCGTTGATATTTCCTGACATATTGTGCATTTTTCTCTTTCAAAAGCCGGCGTTAAATCAGAATTTCATATTGCAAACATGAATGTTTAATTTGCCTGCAATGGCACCATCATCTTGCCCTGGCTATGCCCCAAAAAACATAAGCCGTTATTTATTTTTCATATCAGACATTTCCTACAGCGGCCGGAAAACAGATCATCAAACACCGACCCTATGCATCAAGCAGTTGCCGTGCCTCATTGCCAAGCAATTTAATCCTGCATTCCAGCCGAATAAATCCATCTGAAAAAATTACCTCCCCTACTTCGGCTTTTAGCTCAGCCGTAGCGCAAGGCATCCTCTCCGCCAGCGGGGGAATAATGATCTGCAAATCACACAGCATTCCGACCGGTAACATTTGCTCCCCGCGCAACACCACACGGCGCGAGGAAATTTCCATCAACCGTGAAATGAACTGCTTACCCTTTGCAGGCAGCACCAAAACCCTGTAACTACGCATTTCACCAACTACTTTCTGTTATCGGTCACAGCCATTGCACCCGATGACAAAAGCTGGTCAACCGAGAGGAGGATGACTGATTTACCGTTGATCTTTCCCTTGCTGTCCATAAAATCAAAACTGATATTGCCTCCCAGAAACACCGGTTCTCCCTCAATTCCCCGTGTATCCTGCATATTGCTCACCCAATCGCCCATTACGCCAATATCCTGGGTATATCTTCCAGTGGCCACTTGAATAACGACAATGCAGGGCTGTTGCCATACATCCATGGAATGTTTGTTAAAACGCAAACCCGGATCGATTACCGGGATCATCCCGCCCCTGAAATAGCGCGTGCCACAAATGAAATCGGGCTGGCCCGGCAGCACGGCAATGTTTCCGTATTCAACAATGTCCCTGATCGACTGGATAGCCAGGGCATATATCTCGCCTTTCAACTGGATAGCCAGGCAGGGCTGCATATCCTGTTTTGATACATTGCCATTTACGGCAAGAGACTTGTTAATTATTTGGGTGGCAGCATCCATTTTGTTTCCGGTCTGCATGTAATTCATCGGATCGTCCCTCATCTTTGCAATGATGCTTTGGATAAGCCTGCAGTCGGGATTGTTTTTACAGGGGCAACATTGCTCATTGCAGATTTGCGATGCACAACAGACATTACGGTCGCTGCGACATCAGACTTGAAAAAATCCATCAGCTGTTGCAGTTGCACTGCCTGGCTGCTCATTTCCTCCGCAGTCTTCGCCAGTTCTTCCGAGGCACTGGCATTCTGCTGAGTGATCTGGTTGAGCTGGGTCATCGCGGTGTTGATCTGGGCAACGCCGCTGGATTGTTCTGCGGATGCCGCGCTGATTTCCTGCACCAGCTCTGAAGTCTTGCCGATTGCCGGCACAATTTGTCCCAGCAGCTTGCCCGCGTTCTCGGCTTTTTCGACCGAGCCACCGGCCAGCTCGCCGATTTCCTGTGCGGCCACCTGGCTGCGCTCCGCCAGCTTGCGAACTTCCGCCGCAACCACCGCAAAGCCTTTACCATGTTCGCCCGCGCGTGCCGCTTCAATTGCCGCGTTCAGGGCCAGCAGGTTGGTCTGGTAGGCGATGTCGTCGACAATGCCAATCTTCCCGGCAATCTGCTTCATCGCACTGACAGTCTGCGTTACCGCCTCACCGCCTTCTACCGCTTCTCTGGCAGCCTTACCGGCCATTCCGTCGGTGATTTTTGCATTCTCGGTATTCCGGTTGATTGACGCGCTCATCTGTTCAATCGATGCACTTGTTTCCTCCGCACCCGCAGCCTGTTCAGCAGTGGCATTTGAAATGGAGTGTGCGGTTGCGGAAACCTCGCTGGAGGAGGAAGAAAGTGCGGCGGCGGCATTGCGTACATCCGTGACTATGCTTGCGACATTCACCGCCATAGTGTTTATCGCGTGCGTCAGGCGTCCTGTTTCATTGCGCCAGTTATCTATCCTCTGCAGGCGCAGGTTGCCTGATGCAATCATTTGGCAGGCTCGCACGGCATCATCCAGAGGCATCAATATTCTGAACACCAGCAGCCACCATATGTACCCCGCCACTGCCAGCCCGGCAACAACGAGTATGGCGCGTACAGAAAATGCGGCATCGCCAGCCAGCCCCAATATAATCGCGGCCAACATCATGCACGCAAGCGATACCCGCATCCTGATATTCAAGTTAAATAATGCAGAAAGCCAACCCGTCAGCCCCGTGCGCACTACCGCACCTTCCCTCACCCCAAGCCCATACGCCCTGCCTTCGTGGAACTCGCGGTAAACACGCTCCGCAGCTTCAACCTGCGCGCGTGCAGGTTTGGTGCGCAAGGACATGTAACCCGTGATCTGGCCGTTCTCCCAGATCGGATTGGCATTCGCTTCGACCCAGTAGTAGTCGCCGTTCTTGCAGCGATTTTTAACCATGCCCCGCCACGGCTTGCCGCTCTTCAAGGTATGCCACAGATCGGCATATGCCTCCGTCGGCATATCCGGGTGACGGACGATGTTGTGAGCATTGCCCAGCAATTCCACTTCCGAAAAACCGCTGATCTCCATAAATGGACGGTTGACATATGTGATTCGACCCTTGGTGTCCGTTTTCGAGACAATATATTCACCATCCTTAAGATGGCGTTCAATATTGGACACCGGCATATTGATACGCATCGCAAATTTTCCTTTAAATTATCTTTGCAGTTATGGGGGCGCTCGCTATGCGCTTAACGCGCGCCATCCGTCACTCTTCCATACAAGTTTTGTGTTTCGAAATCGTCGCGTTTTCAGAAGCGCACGAACTCGCCTGCTCCTGGCATTGGCGCTACTGCCTGCCGCACCCTGTTTGATAACTTTTCACTTGCCACCATCATTGCGGGTTTACGCTGCAGCTCACGTGTTGCAGCTATCGCAACATTGCCCGGTGCAATCCTGAAGAAATTCATGAGTTGTTGCAGTTGTTCAGACTGGCTGCTCATTTCCTCCGCGGTCGCCGCTAACTCTTCCGATGCCGATGCATTTTGCTGGGTGATCTGGTTGAGTTGGGCCATCGCGTTATTGATCTGCCCCGCACCGGATGACTGCTCTTCACTTGCAGCGGAAATCTCCTGCACAAGGTCGGAAGTTTTGTTGATGGAAGGGACCATTTTGTCCAGCAGATTGCCTGCCTTCTCGGCCAGTTCCACACTGCTCGTTGCCACCTCACCGATTTCCTGAGCTGCTACCTGGCTACGCTCCGCCAGCTTGCGCACTTCCGCCGCCACCACCGCAAAACCCTTGCCGTGTTCACCCGCGCGTGCCGCTTCGATTGCCGCGTTCAGGGCCAGCAGGTTGGTCTGGTAGGCGATGTCGTCGATAATGCCGATTTTTCCCGCGATCTGCTTCATCGCGCTCACAGTCTGCTTCACCGCTGACCCTCCTTCCACCGCTTCTTTAGCAGCCTGGGTAGCAATGCCATCGGTCACTTTGGCATTCTCGGAATTCTGATTGATCGAAGCGCCCATTTGCTCGATCGAGGCGGATGTTTCCTCTACCGATGCCGCCTGTTCACTGGTAGCCTGACTTATGCTTTGTGCCGTTGCACTAACCTCTTCCGAGGCACTCGACAAATTGTCTGCCGCGCCGCGCACTTCACCGATAATTTGCGACAGCTTCCCGACCATGCGGTCGAACGAGCGCGCGACCTGCGCCAGTTCGTCCTTGCCGCCAACTTCCATCCGCAAGTTCAGGTCTCCGTCCGCCATACGCTGCGCCGCATCATTCAAGCTCCCTACCGCGCGGCTTACCCCGAGATAAAATGCCACGTACAGGTAGGCAACAAGCAGCAAGACAAGCGTGACAAATCCCAGAATCAGGTTGCGCTTGGACGCAAGACGGTCTTGCCTTGCCTGCAGCAACCCATCCAGTTCAGGCAGCAACATATCGTACAAATGAAAGAGGTTATCAATGGTTTTTGTCGCTAATCCAAAATATTCAGCCGGATTGATAGTTATCTTTTCTGCCTGGATAAATTCGCGTTCAATGTTCGAGGAAAATTCGGCAATAGCCCGGCTATTTTCCGCAGCGGCTTTCTCAACCCGACCGTGAATACCCTGATTGGCTTCGCCTGCGATCCTGATGCCGCGATTCGCCGCATCCCATGCTTCACTGATACTGCTCTCCAGCACAACAAATCGCGCACGCTCATTGTTCGTCATCGCACCGGCTGCTGCCAGTCCAGCTCCAAGGGCGCGTGCCTGCCCGAGGCTCTCGCTCGCCGCAGGCAACCTTACCACCAGTGCATCCATCAGATAGAAACTGTCCAGATCCGGGTCCAGTGTCAGTCCGGAGGCGTCGGCAACTTTCAGCATATGTCCCAACACGCGCTTGATGAGCGCCGTATGCAACTGAGCGCTTTCCAGCGGCTTGAGGCTGCTTACCTTACCGCGCAGTTCAACCCACTCCTTGTGTATGGATTTCCATTCAGCGTCAGTTTTCAAATCCTGTTCATAAAGATTATCAACCTTGTCTACTGCTGCAAGACTCTGCTCAAGCTGCTCTTGCTTCACGGTCAGTTTGTCCGCAAACGACTCATCCCCGGCCAGCAATGCACCCGCCATGCCGCGGTGCTGTTGCAGATTTGCCAGCGTCTGGCGCAGCGGAACAAGATATTCCACTCCTTTGCGCTCTTTCGCTGCAAACTGGATGTTGCTGCCGAGTTCAGACGATGCCAGATATACCAGTATCAGGACGGGTGTCGCAAAAATCACGCTGATCAGGGAAAATTTGTAGGCGTATTTCAGTTGCCCCATTAAAGCCACACCTGGTGAAAACATTGCCTTCAACATAGTAATCTCCAATTCACCGCTGCTCAGGCAGCTACATTAACCAATTGTTCGCTATTTTCGCGGGCCAGTGTCGCCAGCTCATCCACGGACAACACGCGATCAGCATTGAGAATGATCACGAACTTTCCCGCCACCTTACCCATACCACGGATAAATTCGGTGCGTATCTTTGCGCCGAATGATGGTGCAGGCTCGATATCCTGCGGCAGTATTTCCAGCACTTCATTTACCGCATCCACGATGACTCCCACATCCTGGTGGCCATCTTCTGCTTCCATCTCGACGATCACGATGCAGGTGCGCCGCGTGACTGTGGTTCCCCGGCGCCCGAATCGGGCCGACAGATCCACTACCGGCACCACTGCGCCGCGCAAATTGATTACACCGCGGATAAATTCCGGCATCATCGGCACCTCTGTGAGATTGCCGTATTCGATGATTTCCTTGATCGCAAGTATGCCGATGGCAAATATCTCTCCGCCCAGGTTAAAGGTCAGGTACTGCTGCTGATCCCGCTCCTCTGTGCCGACAACTAACTGCATTTCATGCTTGTTTGTCTGTTCCATGTTTTAAACTCCAAAAATATTGCCGGCTGAGCGCCATTTTTTAATCTGCGCCCCGAATGAACCGGCCTCAGAAGCGTACAAACTCGGCTTCGCCCGGCATTGGTTCAATCACCTGCCGTACCATCCCCCCCAGCTTCGCACCCACCGCCCCCCTGATTTCCCTGGCCGAAGTTTTACGTGCTGAGTCAATCGCTGCATTGCCAGATTCGATCTTGAAGAAACTCATCAGCTGTTGCAGTTGCTCCGACTGGCTGCTCATTTCCTCAGCGGTCGCCGCCAGCTCTTCTGATGCCGATGCGTTCTGCTGCGTGGTCTGGCTGAGCTGCGACATGGCGGTGTTGATCTGACCCACTCCTGAGGACTGCTCCTCGGATGCGGCCGTAATTTCCTGCACCAGGTCGGAAGTTCTGTTGATGGATGGCACCATCTCGTCCAGCAGCTTGCCCGCTTTTTCTGCCAGCTCCACGCTGCTGGATGCCACTTCGCCAATTTCCTGCGCCGCCACCTGGCTGCGTTCCGCCAGCTTGCGCACTTCTGCCGCCACCACCGCAAAGCCCTTTCCGTGCTCGCCCGCGCGTGCCGCTTCGATTGCAGCGTTCAGGGCCAGCAGGTTGGTCTGGTAGGCGATGTCGTCGATGATGCCGATCTTGTTGGCGATCTGCTTCATTGCACTTACCGTGGATTTCACTGCCTCACCGCCTTCGGTTGCCTGCTTCGCTGCACTGCTGGCCATGCCGTCGGTCACCTTGGCGTTCTCTGTGTTCTGGCTGATAGAGGCGCTCATCTGCTCCACTGACGCACTGGTTTCTTCCACGCTTGCTGCCTGCTCGCTTGAGCCCTGGGAGAGAGACTGCGCTGTCGCGCTTACCTCTTCCGAGGCGCTCGACAGATTGTCAGATGCAGAACGCACCTCGGTGATGATTTGCGACAGCTTTTCCACCATGTTCTTCATTGCGGCCAGCAACAGGCCGGTTTCGTCATTGCTTGTCACGTTGATGCGTGCCGTCAGGTTACCTTCTGCCAGCTGGTTGGCTACATTTACAGCTTCGTTCAGCGGACGTGTAATGGAACGCACGATCCAGATACCCATCGCTGCGGAAAGAATGGCCGCAATTGCGGTCAGAATCAGCATGAAGTTGCGCGATGCCAGGTAGGTTGCCCTGGATTCCTTGCCGCTCTCATCCATCAGTTCGCCCTGGTACTTGACCAGATCATTAACGGCGTTAAGATAAGCGTTATTGAGCGGACGCAGATCCCTGATCAGAAAATCCGTGGCTGCAGCTGCGTCGCTCAGAGCCAGATCAAGTAACTTGTCAGTGCCGGCTGCGAATTTCTGGCGGGATTCTTTCATTTTACCGAGCAAGTCCTTGCCCTTATCGGACTTGATACCCATTTCAAGTTTTTCGATAAGTTCAATATTTTTCTTCTGGGTGGCGCGTATGCGGGTCGTCTCGGTCTCTATCATCTTGTTGTCGGTGAACAACAATGAATTGCGTATGCCGCGCGAGATGAGATTGACGTTGTCAATAATATTATTGGCCACCACCGTCTTGGGGTAGCGGTCATTAATGAGTAAATCGGTGTTGTCGTCCATCTGCCCCATGCGCATGATGGCGAGAGTGCTGATGGTCAGCGTGATCAGTACCATCACCGTAAACGCCACAGCGAGGCGGGTGCTGATTTTCATATTCTTGAACATGGCTTGCTCCTTTACTTAATCAATGCCGGTTCGCCTGGCGGATGTGGCCCTTGTACGGCCACATCCGCAACGGAAAACGCGGGGGTTATTTCAGTTTTTCCACACGCACGCCGACGGTCAGCGTACCGATAGCCTTGTCGCCAGCCATGACCGGCACGGAAACCTGTGAGATCACTTCACCGCTGCTTTTGTCCTTTTGCGGACGGGCGATATAGGGCTTGCCGGTGCCATCGGCAAAAGCGTTGGTAAATTTCGGCTCGTCGCCTTGCCAGTAGTCAGAAGTTAATGCGGTAACTGCCACATTGGCCCCCTGGTTGTCGGTCAAAATGAACTCAATCAGATACGGCTTGGATTTCTCGGTGGAAGCAAGTGCTTTGGCAGCAGCGTTGGTGGTAAATGATTTCATGAACGCATCGGGTTCTGTTGCACTGCTCCATGCCTTGTCTGTTTCCTGGATTTTGGCAAGAGTCAGGCCCTTGGCGTTCTGCTCCTTCACGGCCTGCACCACCGCAGGGTTTGCGGCAGCCTGGACAACTTCGGGAACGATGTCCTTCACATCCTTTGCAAAAGCTGTCCCGGCTAACAGTGTGCTGGCCAGAATAGTTGCGGATAACATTGCTTTTTTCATGATTTATTTCTCCTTTGTTTGATTAATTAAAAATTAAATCCCCGCACATATCTGCCGTAACAGGGTCAACTACCACTTGCACTTGCAACTCTTTTGCTCCTTGCTATCAATTTGCATTTCAGGCTGCGGCATGCTGCCGGTCTTCCTCGGCCACGGCGCGCTGCACCAGTGTCGGCACATCCAGAATCAGCGCCACTTCACCGCTACCCAGAATGGTGGAGCCGCTGATCCCCTTGAGGTGCTCAAAAATTCCACCGAGCGGTTTGATAACCGTCTGGAATTCACCCAACAGGCCATCAACTACCAACCCCGCCTTCAGTCCCGCATACTGCACAACCACGATATTTTCGCGGCGCGGCGCATTGCCGCTGATATCGAACAGGTCGCGCAGCCGTATGAAGGGCAATACCTCGTTGCGCAGATTGACGTAGTTGCGCTCCGCGAGCGCCTCGCGATCCTGCTCCGACATCTCAGTGCACTCCAGCACCATATCAAGGGGAATAACGAAGGAAGATTTGCCTACCCCGACCAGAAAACCATCGATAATTGCCAGCGTAAGCGGCAAGCGTATGCGGATGGTGGTGCCCTCTGTATGCTTGCTTTCTATGTCGATGGTGCCGCGTAGCGCTTCGATATTGCGGCGCACCACATCCATACCCACGCCGCGTCCGGAAATATTGCTTACCGTATCGGCGGTGGAAAATCCGGCTTCAAAAATCAGACGGAAAATTTCCTGCTCGGATAAATTCTGATTGGGCGCAACGATGCCTTTTTCGACAGCTTTGGCCAGAATTCGCTCGCGGTTGAGGCCCCCCCCGTCGTCTGAAACTTCAATCACAATGCTGCCCGACTCGTGATAGGCGTTGAGGCGCAGCGTACCTTTCTCCGGTTTGCCACGCTGTGCCCGCAGCACGGAATTCTCTATTCCGTGATCCATTGCATTGCGCACCAGGTGCATCAGCGGATCGCCGATTTTTTCCACCACGGTTTTGTCCAGCTCGGTTTCCGCGCCGCTGATGTGCAGTGCTATGTCCTTGCCCAGATCCCTGCTGACATCGCGCACCACACGCTGGAAACGGTTAAAGGTTTCGCCGATCTGCACCATGCGCAGGTTGAGTGCGCTATCGCGAATTTCCTCAACCAGCCTTGAAATTTCCGACGTTGATTCCTGCAACGCAACACTTTTTGCGCGTTGCGCCAGCATATTGGCGCCTGCACCCGCAATAACCAGCTCGCCGACCAGATTAATCAGCTCATCGAGTCTGTCTGCCTGCACGCGGATATATTTGCTTTCCTTGTTTTTGCTGTCCCTTGCCTGCGCCTGCTTGACCAGAGCCGCCTCCACCACTTCCTGCCCGACTGATCCCTGATCAACCAGTATTTTTCCCAGCGGCATACTGTTACCGGCCACTTGCGCCCCGGCTTTCTGGGTGTTCAGACCATCTGCCAGTTCCTGCTGCGTGAGCGCGCCGGTTGCCACCAGGATTTCACCGACGCGAATTTCACTTTCCGGCAAGGCACGTATCAGTTCAAGATAATCGGATATTTTGCTGTGCGGTGGCAGAATGTGTATCAGACTTTCTTCACGCACGAATTCAAACACATTGGCTATAGCCGCTTTGTCGGCATCCGACTTGAAGTCAATTTCAAAGCCCAGGTAGCATGTTTCAGCATCCATTTTGCCGGCTTCAGGCATGGCGTCGGGCAGGGTAGTCAGGGAGACAATTTTTCCCAGCTTGCCCAGATAACGCAGAAAGGAGAGCGGATCCATACCATCGCGCAGAACGTTCTGCCCGAAACGCAAGGAAATATGCCAGTTGTCGGAACTGACCCCGTCCTTGTTACAGACAGTTAGCGGAACATCTTCTTCGACTGAAACGAGTGCCTCCATTGCCACGGGCTTTGTCTCTGCGCGATAAGCCTGCAGACGGTTGCACAATGCACTTTCACGCGCCTGTGCTACTGTATCCAGCTGCCTGCCCTGCGCGGCGACCACATTAATCAACTCCAGCATGTGGTCGCTGCTTTCAAGCAGCACCGCAATCAGGTCAGCCTCTATCGCAACCTTGCCGTCGCGCACACGGTCGAGTACGTCTTCAACGACATGGGTAAATTTGACGATCGCATCCAGCCCGAACAGTCCAGCCGATCCTTTGATGGTGTGGGCAGCACGAAAGATGGCGCCGACAGTATCGGCATCGCCGGGCTCATTTTCCAGCCGCAGCAGCGCATCTTCCATGTCCTGCAGCAACTCGCGGGCTTCAGCTATGTATGTTTGAAGTGCCTGATCCAAATTAACGCTCATTTCTTTGTCCTTTACTAGATTCCAGAAGACAGCTGCATTCCTGTCCATACTTGCAGTCAAAGGGATTGCCGTTGCACACGCACATGTCCGGCAGGGTATTCATTACTTCTTTCCAAGCTCTGATTCCCATATCGGGTCGCCGAAATAAGCCGCCATATTGCAGATATCCATTACATCCAGCACCGCGCGGCTGTGGTTGACCAGACGCAAAACCGTGTTATTTCTGAGTGCTTCGCGTTTGGCCAATATCAGCAGCTGCATGCCTGCACTGTCCATCTCGCTTACTTCAGACAGGTCTATTTCACGCTCGCATGGCTTGACTATGTGTTTCATCAGCTCATCCTTGAGCGCGGCCGCGGTGTAGATGGTCATGTCGCCATCTATTTTCAGCATGGACAGTCCTTTTTTATTCCTGGCTCGAATAGGCATGTTTCTGTTCCTTTTAAAAATTTCAGCCAAACACTGACCTGATAGTGCTCAGGGCATAATCAACTTGGAAACGGCATCCAGCATCTGTGCAGGCTGGAACGGCTTGACCACCCATGCCTTGGCACCTGCCGCCTGACCGGCTGCCTTTTTGCCCTCACCGGCCTCTGTCGTCAGCATGATGATGGGAGTAAATTTGTAATCCGGCAGTTTTTTTGCTTCCGTCACAAAGGTTATGCCATCCATGTTGGGCATATTCACATCACTGATGATGAGATGAATTTTCTGCCCTCCCAATTTGCCCAGCGCATCCACGCCATCGCAGGCCTCGATTACGTCATAGCCGGCTCCTTTTAGCGCTATGCTCACGACCTGGCGCAATGATGCGGAATCGTCCACTACGAGAATTGTCTTGCTCATTTGTTCCTCCTAAAAAAATGAAATTGATGAATTGTTTGTTGATGATTTTGCTTCGCCGCCATGGTTTTTAAACTCCTCTTCCGTTGCATAGCTTGCTTCAATTTCCTTGAGCAGCAGACCGACGGCAACCGGTGCCAGGTTTCCATTGCGTTCGAATTCCACCCTGCTATCTTCGACATAACCGGGTAGCCTGATGATATTGGCATGGACATGACTAAGGATCTGGCTGACGCGATCCTGAAATTGCAATTGCACCAGTGACATCGAGACTTCATTTCTTATGTCATCGCTTTCCTTGCGCAAAATTGCGCTGGATTCGGAAAGGCCGTTCGTAATTTTTCTGAACTTTCCCAGTACATTGCTGATCGACTTTTCAGAGGAAACTATCGACATCTGCTCCTCTGCAGTTGTTTCTTCCGCAGTCCGTACCACTGTACTGATCGCTGAGTTGACCGCCCCAACTTTCAAGCCAATTTTTTTACCTATTTCTTTGGATATGGTGGATAGCTTCCTCACTTCATCTGCGACCACGGCAAATCCCCGTCCCGCGTCTCCGGCCCGTGCCGCTTCAATAGCGGCATTAAGTGCCAATAAATTGGTCTGATCGGCAATGCCTGCCACATCGATAGCCATTTTTTCCAGTTCTGCAATAAAATCGGGCAGTCGATTAATTTCTACCATCATTGCTTCTTTGCGCTTCATGGTTTCGCGCAGTGAACGGATAACTTCTCCCAGATCCTTCTCGCTGGTGGCAAAAACGTCGACCAGTCCACCACTCATGCCATCAGATGCAACCTCCGAGGCTTTCAATGCCGAATTCAGCTTTTCTACAATTCCCGAAAACCGTACCATCAATTCAACAATGGCCGCTTCCATCTGGTTCCTGCCACTTTCAATCTGGCGTCCCCATACAGGCACAACATCGTTACCCAATGCTTGCAAGCCGCTCAGATATTCTTTTGTTTGCTTTTTGAAAGCAGCTTCTGCTTCTGCCAGACTAGATTTTTTGAGATTCCCGCAATCTGCAGCCTGCCGTATGCCCAGCAGTAGCAACCCGGCAATGCCTGAAATCAAAATCACAACTGCGATCATGGCAGTCTTCCAGGTAAAATCGCCCAGCACAGCAGAACCGATTACCCCGAAGGCTGTTGGTATTGCCGGATACATCCAATAGTTTTTATGTGTTATAGACATGCTCTCATTCCACCCGATTAAATTTCGTACGTGCCTGGATACGTTTGTCTGTTTCTGTGGACGACATCATGCTGAATCGTGCTGCCATAAAATATCAGCCGATCTTGAAAGTTTGCGTAGGAAGCGGACAGGGGGGGTGTAGGAAAGCGCCTACAGCGAGCACACAATCAAGTTAAATATTCAATATAATCAATTAGTTGCATTATATTGACTGTACAGCCATTTGACTTGTTGGGTATAAATTTTTCGGGGAGACTTTAACCCTGGGGCATCGGGTCGAGTTTGACTTGTTGCAACTCGCGCAAACGATAGCTAATACGAGGGTGATAAAACGAGGACTTTACGAATTGACGGATGATAACGCGAAAGATTGCTTGCAAAGGCTGCTGCCATACCATGCCCGGACACACATAGTCTCGTTCTTATAATTCTGCTACACACCCTGTGCTATGCATCATTCGGCATCTCTACCAGCTGGTGGCGTATCGCATAATGGATCAGCTCTGCACTGCTGCTCATTCTCATTTTTTGCAGGATACGTGATTTGTGCGTGCTGACTGTTTTCACGCTTAACGACAGTTCATCGGCAATTTCACCAATAGCGACGCCTGAAACAATCATTTGAAAAATCTGGTATTCACGGTCTGAAAGCTGGGTATGAGGTGTGGCATCGTGATTGCCGCCCAGCTCCAGCGCGAGCCGTTCGGCAACGCCTGTACTGATGAACACCCCGCCGCCGGCGACTTTACGGATTGCCGCAACCAGCTGGTCCGGTGCGCTCTCTTTGGTTAAATACCCCATTGCCCCCGCCTTCAGCGCCCTGACCGCATATTGTTCTTCCTTGTGCATACTGAGAACCAGTATCGCCAGTTTTGGTTTTTCTGCTTTGACCATTTTAATCAGTTCAATCCCGCTTCTGCCCGGCATGGACATATCCATCAACACCACATCCAGCGCTGTTTCGCGTATATGCCTGAGCGCCTCCAGACCGTCGGCGGCCTCGCCCGCCACAACAAAATCGTTCTGGGTGGACAGTAGCTGGTTTAATCCGCCGCGCACAATTGCGTGGTCATCTGCAATCAGTATCCTGATCATTCTGCCTCCCTGCCAGTCTCTGCAAGCTTAAGCGGTAATACAACTTCCACCGTGGTACCTGCCCCCTGAGCACTGGTAAAATCAAAAGTGCCTCCCAACACATTGACCCGCTCCCTCATGCCTACGATGCCATAGGAATTGCGTTTGATTGCACCGCCCGCTGACACCCCCTTACCGTCATCGGATATGCGCAGGGTGAGCTTGTCATCCTTGCACTGCAACAATACCCGCACATGCCGCGCCTGCGCATGACGGCTTACATTGGTCAGGCATTCCTGCACTATCCTGTAGGCCGCAGTCGCCACGCCTGCATCCAGTTCGCATTGCACTCCGCAACAGTCGTACAGTCCATGCTCAAGGTCCTGTTCCAGCCTGACTTCAATGCCGCTGCGCTTGCCGAAATCTTCGGTCAGCCATTCCACGGCAGCAGCAAGCCCCAGGTCATCCAGCATGACCGGACGCAAATCCGCTGCCACTCTGCGCATAGCATCCAGGGTTTCATCAATCAACCCGGACATGGAAGCGACCTTGTTCACTATTTCGGGTTTCTGGGTCGCAAGCTGACTCGACAGCCATTTCGCCTCAAGCTTCACCCCCGTCAGCATTTGCCCAAGCTCGTCATGCAACTCCCTTGCGATGCGTGTTCTTTCCTCCTCGCGCACGGTTTGCAAATAGGCTGTCAGCTCGCGCAGCTGCTTGCGCGATTCGCGCAACTCCCATTCCGCCTGCTTGCGCTGGCTGATATCCTGGAAAACGGCCACGGAAGCAACCGCATGGCGGTCCTCGATAATCGCGCTGGCTGTAATCGATACGGAAATGGGTGTTGCATCCTTGCGCCAGAATACATTTTCTTCCGTTCTGTGCACCTTGCCGTCCTGCAATACTTCCAGAACAGGGCTGGCTGATGCTGCGATAGGCAAGCCATCCTGCTGCTGCGAAAAAATCATGCCGCGCACATCCTTGCCCAGCAGTTCACCCTTCTGCCAACCCAGCAGATGCTCGGCTTCAGGGTTCATAAAGATCAGTCTTCCCTTTTCGTCCAGTACCATGACACCCTCGCCCATTGAAGAGGTGATTCCCTTCAACAACTTCTCGTTCTCGCGCAGCGCTTCCTGCGACCGGCGATGCTCCCTCCGCACGGCGGCATCCCTCAGTTCGCGTTCTATTGCCGGAGCCAGCCGCGCAAGTTTGTCTTTCATCACGAAATCGCTGACCCCTTCCTTCATCAGGGCAACAGCACTTTCTTCCCCGATACAGCCTGACACGATTATAAAAGGCGTGTCCACATCTGTTTCGCGCAGCACAGCCAGGGCTTTATGTGCACTGAACCGGGGCAAATTGAAATCCGAAAGCACAACGTCCCAGCTTGCGTCCGCCAGCATTGCACGCATCTCAATTTCTGTATCTGCTCTTTTCCAGTCGATACGGAAACCGGCCTCGCCCAGTGCCAGCAAGGTCAGGTCTGCATCATCCGCTGAATCTTCGACCAGCAAGACACGCAAGGATGTAAGGTGTGCATTCATATTCAGCGGCTGCTCGGGGTTTGGTTCAATACCAGCCAATACAGACCGAGTTGGTTCATCGCATCAATAAACTGGTTAAAATCCACCGGCTTCTGGATATAACTGTTGGCGCCAAGGCTATAGCTTTGCACCAGATCGCGCTCCTCTTTGCTTGAAGTCAAAATCACCACGGGCAACAATCTTGTTTTTTCGGCGGCGCGGATACGGCGCAACACTTCCAGCCCGTCGATTTTCGGGAGTTTCAGATCTAGCAATATCAGTTGCGGCAACACACCAGCACTTCTGCCCGCGTATTGCCCCGCTGAAAACAGGTAATCCAGCGCCTCCTGCCCATCACGCACAACCACCAGTTCATTCGCCACCCTGCTTTCGGCAAAAGCCAGCCGGGTCAACTCTTCATCGTCCCGGTTGTCCTCCACCAGCAGAATTATTTTTTTGTCCGCGCTCATATACTCCTCAATTTTCGCGTTTTCTCTGGGGTGCGGTGAAATAAAACGTCGCTCCTTTCCCCTCTTTTGCTTCTGCCCACACGTTACCATGGTGTCTGTGGATTATACGCTGCACCGTGGCCAGACCGATTCCCGTTCCCTCGAACTCGCTTGCCCCGTGCAGACGCTGGAATGCGCCGAACAGTTTATGTGCATATTCCATGTTGAACCCGTCACCGTTGTCGCGCACAAAAAAAACATTTTCGCCGTTTGTATTGTGCATACCGAATTCAATCTCAGCCGCTGGCTTTTTCGCCGTGTACTTGTAGGCATTGCCAAGCAGATTTTCCATGACAATGTGCATCAAGCCCCCGTCCGCAAATATGCTCAGGTTTTGCTGCAGGACAAACCTGACTACACGCCCCGGATTTGTATTTTTCAGATCATCCGCCACTTTTTCCGCTATTTTTCCGAGGTCAATCTGCTCGCGCTTCAGCGATCCGCGCGTTACCTTTGAAAGCTGTAGCAGGTCGTCGATCAGTTGTCCCATATGCTGGCTCGCACGGCGCACCCGCTCCAGATAATCCTTTCCCGTTGCATCCAGGTGCTCACTGTACCTTTTCAGTAACAGCTGGCTGAAACCGTCGATACTGCGCAAGGGCGCACGCAGATCATGCGAAACCGAATAACTGAACGATTCAAGTTCCTTGTTTGTATTTTCAAGCTCCCGCGTGCGGTCTGCAACACGCTGTTCAAGCTCACGGTTAAGCTGTTGCAACTGCGCCTCGGCATGTGCGCGCCTGCCCTGCTGGTCAAGCGCACCTAGAGCAAACGAAATATCGCGGGCAAGATCATCGAGCAGGCAAACAATTGCATCGTCGAAATAATGCGCATCGGCCGCATACAGATTGATTGCCCCCACCACCTTGCTGCCAAGGTAGAGTGGAAAAGCCGCGGAGGATCTGTATCCGCGCTTAAGCGCCTCCTGTCGCCACGGGCTCATAGCGGCATCCCCGGCGATATCCTGGCTCAAGCGGCACACCCCCGTCTGCAGAGTCTGTGCAGTAGGCCCGCTATAGCTCAGGATACCCACTTTTCGCAGATATTCCAGATATCCGGCCTCGTGCCCCCAATAACTGAGCGGATTAATTTCGTGCAGATCGTTGTCCATCATGCCAACCCAAGCCATGACGAAGCGGCCATCTTCCACCGCGATACGGCAAATATCCTTGAACAGCTGATTCTGGTTTGTGGCTCGGACAATAGCCTCGTTGACATGCGTCAATAATGAGTAAAAACGGTTAAGGTTTTCCAGTGCGAACTCTGCCTGTTTGCGCTCGGCAATATCGAAAATCGTCGTGCGACTCATCAGATAATTTCCGGCATCATCCCTGACCGCCGTGGCACTCAGCAGTACTGGCATCACTGTCCCGTCCTTGCGGACAAGTTCGAATTCCAGATCATTAACCCAGCCACGCTGCATAAAAGCGGGGAATTTCTGGTTAAAAAATTTGATACTAGAGGGCGTAAGCAAATCGGCGAAACGCTTGCGCCCCACGATTTCCTCGCGGGTATAGCCCAGCCATGACAATTCGGTATCGTTGATTTTCAGGAAAACACCAGCATTATCCAGAGAATGGTAGCCGCAGGGTGCGTTATGGTACAAATCCTCTATCTCCCTGTAGGATTTAAGCAGAATTTCTTCTTCCTGTTTGCGTGCGGTGATGTCACGGGAAATTGCAAACGTATATTCCTGGTTCCCATAGCAGACGTAGCTGCTGAATATTTCGACCGGAAAAATGGTACCGTTTTTATGCCTGTGGCGGGTTTCCATCACATGATGCGACTCAGTCTTTTTCCGTGCAAAGCTTTGCATCCAGCTCGCAGAATCAAATTCGGAATCAATATCCCCTATGTGCATACCCACCAATTCATCACCTGTATAGCCCAGACTGGTGCATGCATGTTCATTTACATTGACAAGAATTCCCGTCTTGTCTATCCAGAATACCCCTTCCTGTATGTGATCGATCGCGTACTGCGTCAATTCCAGTTTTTCACGCGACGCAAAGATTTCATGCTCGCGCTCGGCCAGAACCTCCAGCATCGCGTCGAACTGCTTTCCGAGTTGCGCAGCCTCGTCTCCTCCTTCCATCTGCACGCGTTTGTCTGACTGGCCCGACTGCACCGCATTCGCCACGGACTGTATTCTGTTCAGCCTTCGCGTAAGTCGCGCCGCCATCAAAGCAGCCAGCATGCCACCTATAACGATAGCTACCAGCGCATACAAAACGCCATCCCGAACTATGCGTTCCAATTGCACATGAGTGGCGCTCTTTCCAAATCCAACACGAACCCACCCCGCATGCCTTCCCGCGACCATGACCGGATTGACCACATCCACCTGCGTGGGGCTGTATCTGTGAACTTGCAATGCAGCTTGAACCGGCAGATCAAGCACGTACTTGCCCAGGTACTGACGATCTGTATGCGCCAATACCTGGCCCTGCTGGTTTAAAATCATCGCATAGCTCAGCTCGTCAAGCCTTTGTTGCGCCTCAACGACCTCCTGCAAACCGGCCAGGTCGCGTGACACTACCGATAACGCTGTAGAAGTTGCCATACTCTCGGCCAGACCGGTAGCCAGACTGGCCTGCTGATCCTGCAGCATTTCCTGTTGCCGCATCGTCAAGTCCCATACAAAAAGGCTCATCATCAGGGCATGCACACCTACGACCCCCCATATAAGCTGGCGGCGCAAGGTACCGGACAGAATTGAGCGCAATTGATTGAATATCATTCTTTCAGCTCTACGTGGCGAATATCGCGCTCGAAACGCTGGATAAATTTGCGCACAGGCGCATAATCCGCATCGGTTGCGAGGTGAAAGCGCGCGGTTTCCATTCCGCTTAATAACATGCGGCCTTCCTCGGTGTACTGTAGTCCGACAAGCAGATCGCGAATCCGGTCACGCAGGTGGTGTGGCACATCATTGCGTACCATAACGGAATTGTTGACCAGCGTCTGTGTTTCCCAGAGCACCCTCATCTGTGCCGCCTCTTTCGGATGTTCTTTCTGGAAAGCTCTCCACGGTGGCGGCCATGTCGCGCCGGCATCCGACTGCCTCAAAAAGACAGACATGATGGAAGACTCCTGCGAACCGACGTAACGGCTGTCAATATCGCGGTTTACATTCACGCCATGGGTATGCAGATAAAATTGGGGCAAAATGGTTGCTGCAAGGGCTGTTGGCGAAGGATAGCTCACCACCTTGCCTTTAATATCGTCCGGTGACTTGATAGAACTCTCCTTGCGAACAAGAAAAATACCCCTGAAATCGACGGCATCACCCGCAGTAGCAATAACATTGTAACCTTGCTTGATTGCCTCCAGTGTTTGCCAGGGATTGGGCAACAGCAACTCTGCTTCCCGTGCTCGGATTTTGACCTCGTATGCAGCATAATCGCGGGAAGCCTCCAGTTGAAAGCTGACACCATCCACATGTTTGTTAAGAAAATCGACCAGCGGAAGGTAAGTCGCCGCAAGTTTTTTAGGGTTGTGCAAAGGATGAATTGCCAGCCGGTAAATAGGTTTGGCTGGCTTATCGGGTGAATTGCCGTAGCGTGGTCCTTGAACCGTTTGCTGTGCTGACCAGCAGTCAGTCAGGAAGAGAAGCGAAAAAATAAAAACCGTCATGCGTCTAAGCACTGGTATACCTTTCGTTATTTGGTAGCGATCATTATACTAGCTGCAATAAAAAGCATTATTGCATCACAATCAACAGTTTTAAAAATTATTGTATTTTTTAAGCAAAATCCGGAGTAAATCATGAGTGGAAATTTATTTGTCGTCAGTGCGCCTTCCGGTGCAGGTAAAACCAGCCTGGTCAATGCGCTGCTTGGCATCAACAAACGCATCGATCTGTCGATATCCTATACCTCCCGTCCTGCACGCCACGGTGAAATCGACGGCAAGGATTATCATTTTGTCAGCCGGGAAGACTTTCTGGCGATGGCAAAACATGGTGATTTTGTTGAAAGCGCCGAGGTATATGGCAATCTCTATGGCACGTCCCAATCCTGGATCAGCAAGGAAATGCACGATGGGCGGGACATATTGCTTGAAATTGACTGGCAGGGGGCAGCCCAGGTACGCAAAAAGTTTCCAGACTGCATCTCGATCTTCATCCTGCCACCATCCTTGCAAGCCTTGGCTACGCGACTGGCAGGACGCAAACAGGATAGTCCCGAGATTATAGCCAAACGTCTGCAGGCCGCGCAGGAAGACATCTCGCACGTTGCCGAGTTCGACTATGTTATTATTAACGACATTCTGGACGAAGCACTGCAGCAACTTAACGCCATCGTCATCGCAATGGGACTTCGTCGCGAGCGGCAGCTCGCGCGCCAGGCAAATTTAATCCATCAATTACAAAAGCAGGAGATTTAATCATGGCCCGTATTACCGTTGAAGATTGCATGAAATACATTCCAAACCGTTTCGAATTGACCCTGGCCGCGGCATATCGCGCTCGCCAGCTGGCCAACGGAGCCGGCAACATGGTCGCGGAAAGCAATGACAAACCCACCGTGATTGCTTTGCGCGAAATCAGCGAAGGCAAGGTCGGCCTGGAAATTCTGAATCGCGGCATGGCTTGACCCATTTGAGAGACACATGTCTGATGTTGAAGAACTACTCCAGGAAGTTTCAGCCTACCTGAAACCGGAGGATGTAGAAAACATCCAGCGTGCTGTCGAACTTAGCAAATCAGCCCATCACGGCCAACTTCGCCAATCAGGCGAAGCTTATGTCACCCACCCCATTGCCGTAGCACGAATACTCACCACGCTGCATCTTGATGCGCAGGCGATTATTGCCGCCCTGTTGCATGACGTCGTTGAAGATACCGATATAACAGTAGACGAAATCGCCGCCCAGTTTGGCAAACCAGTCGCTGATGTTGTTGAGGGCTTAAGCAAGCTGGACAAGCTGCAGTTTGAAACGGTCGCTGATGCCCAGGCGGAAAATTTCCGCAAAATGCTGATGGCCATGGCGCGAGATGTGCGTGTGATTCTGATCAAACTTGCTGATCGCCTGCACAATATGCGCACGCTGGGCTCCGTGTCGCGGGAAAAAAGCACGCGCATCGCACGGGAAACCATGGAAATCTATGCGCCCATTGCCAATCGGCTGGGATTAAACGATATTTTTCATGAGTTGCAGGATCTCAGCTTCAAGTATCTGCATCCAAACCGCTTTAGCGTCCTCTCCAAGGCGCTCAAGATGGCACGCGGCAACCGCCGTGAGGTGGTTGGGAAAATTCAGGAGGCTATACGCCAGCGTCTGGCTGAAAACGATATCAATGCCGAGGTCAAAGGCCGCGAAAAACATCTTTACGGCATTTATCAAAAAATGCAGGCCAAGTCCTTGGCATTTTCGCAGGTGCTGGATATTTACGGTTTCCGTGTGATGGTGGAAGATGTCAATTCCTGCTATATCGCGCTTGGGTTGTTGCACGGCCTGTACAAACCCATTCCAGGCAAATTCAAGGACTACATCGCCATCCCCAAGGCCAATGGCTATCAGTCGTTGCATACCACCCTGTTTGGCCCCTTCGGCACACCAATCGAAGTACAGATACGCACCGTGGAAATGGCACGCATCGCGGATGCGGGTGTCGCTTCTCACTGGCTTTACAAAACAGGGGAAGTACCGATCAACGAACTGCACGTCAAAACCCATCAATGGCTGCAAAGCCTTCTTGAGAGCCTCAGTCAGAGCGGGGACTCGGTCGAGTTTCTTGAACATTTGAAAGTGGATCTGTTCCCGGATGAGGTTTATGTATTCACGCCACAGGGGAAAATTCTTGCATTGCCACGCGGGGCTACTACAGTTGATTTTGCCTATAGCGTGCATACCGATATCGGCAATCGCTGTGTGGCAGCCAAGGTCAACTTTGAACTGGTTCCGCTGCGTACCGAGCTTAAAAATGGCGACCGCATAGAAATCATTACCGCGCCGCATGCACATCCTAATCCCGCTTGGCTGGGTTTTGTCGTGACCAGCAAAGCACGTGGGCAGATTCGGCATACACTTAAAACGATGCACCTGGACGAATCCGCAGCCCTTGGCGAGCGCCTGCTGAATCAGGCACTCAACTCGCTAGGCCTGAAGAGCGCCGAAGTTGAAGAGACAAGCTGGGAGAAGCTGCTTAAGGAGACTGGCGCCAAATCGCGCCAGGAAATATTTGCTGATATCGGCCTGGGCCGCAGCCTTAACACCGTGATTGCGCGCAAGTTGGCGCGCGTAGCGGAAGAAAGTACCTTGCATGAAGCTCCCGCACGGGGGGTCATTACTATTCTTGGCAACGAGGGCATGGCTGTACAGTTTGGGAAGTGCTGCATGCCGATTCCGGGCGACCCCATTATCGGTGTGATCAAAAGCGGCCAGGGGCTGGTCGTGCATACCCACGATTGCCATGTTTTGCGCAAGGGTCGCAATGCTTCCGATGACTGGCTTGATGTGGCGTGGGACAAGAATATCAACAAGATGTTCGAGGTCAGCATCAAGCTGATTGTCGCCAATCAGCGCGGTGTACTGGCCAAGGTGGCAACTGCAATAGCAGATGCCGAATCAAACATTGAAAATGTAAATTTCAGCAATGAAGGCGACTACACGGCACTGTACTTTACCTTGCAGGTCAATCATCGCCTGCATCTGGCCAACGTGATGCGCAATCTCAGGCTGATTCCGGAAGTGATACGCATTTCGCGCATCAAAAACACCCAGCAATCAGGGCAGATCAAACAGCAGTAACTCTGCGTCCTCAATGCCTTCCAAATTGAAACCGGATTCTTCACTGAACATCAGCGCATCCCCTTCTTCCAGGGACATGCCTGCCACTTTCAGCTTTCCTTTTGCCACATGCAGATATGCTTGCCTTCCCGACTCCAGACTATAGTGCAGTTGCCCCTTTTCCCCAAGAATGGTGGAAAATACACGTGCATCCTGATGCAGCAATAGCGAGCCATCACTCGCATCCGGCGATACCAGCAAACACCAGCGGCCCTGTTTTTCAACGGGTGAAAAGTACTTCTGCTGATAACCCGGCTTAATCCCTGTCTGTTTCGGCACTATCCATATCTGCAGGAAATGCACAGCTTCAACCGGTGACGGATTAAATTCGCTATGCTGCACGCCGGTGCCGGCGCTCATCAGTTGCACTTCGCCATAGGTCATCATTTTACCGTTACCCATGCTGTCCTTATGCTGCAAGGATCCGCTTAGCACATAGCTGAGTATCTCCATGTCCCGGTGCCCATGCGTAGCAAATCCCTGTCCGGCATCAACACGGTCGTCATTGATGACACGCAGACAGGAAAACTGCGTATGCGCCGGGTCGTAGTAGTCAGCAAACGAAAAACTGTGCCAGCTGTTCAACCAGCCATGCTGAGCATGGCCACGATCGGATGCTTTACGCAGGGTAATCATTTTGTTTTCCTTTCAAAAAATTATCTACTCCCGTTCCACCATAACATCGCAATAATTCCAGCATGGGAGCAGCCTTGTCCAGCGTCTCCTGATACTCCGCAACAGCCTCTGAATCTGCCACAATGCCCCCGCCGGCCCAGCAACGTATCTCGCCATCAGCATATACCAGCGTGCGAATCACGATATTGCAGTCCATATTGCCATCAAAACCAATATAACCGATTGATCCGCAATATATTCCGCGACGCTGCGGTTCCAGCTGCTCGATAATCTCCATTGCACGCTGTTTGGGTGCACCCGTAACAGATCCGCCGGGAAAACAATCGCGTAACAATGCAACCGCATCGCATCCGTCAGCCAATTCCCCTGTCACGGTGCTAACCAGATGGTGCACAGTTGCATAACTCTCCACTTCAAACAGATTGGGAACCCTGACCGATCCCGGAATGCAATTCTTGCCCAGATCATTACGCAACAGATCTACAATCATCAAATTCTCGGCACGGTCTTTCGGATTGTTGCGCAGATCCTTTATCAGCAGCTCGTTTTGCAGTGCATCCCCTGCTTTCGGCCGCGTACCCTTGATTGGCTTTGTTTCCACATACCCGTCTTGTAGCTGTAAAAATCGTTCTGGTGAGGCGCATAACACCTGTGCGTGAGGCAGATTCAGAAACGCTGAATACGGGGACGGACTCATCTGGCGCAACTTGCAGTACGCCATAAATGCATCGCCACTCGCCTTTGCGGTGAAGCGCTGTGCCAGATTGACCTGATAACAATCACCGGCATGCAAATAATCCTGCACGGCCGAATATGCGGTTTCATAACTTGCACGTGTAAAGCTGGATGTTACTTGGCCGTGCACATGAAAATTATCCGGCAATGCAGTATTGGCCTGAGTCAGGCGTGCCAGCATTTGCGGAATTAGTTGCGCGGTCTGCGGATAGCGCCGATACGAAACCAGTTGTGCCGTTTGCTCTTGATGATCGAGTTGCAGCGCCCAGTCATATATCCCTATTGCCATTTCCGGCAATGCTTCTGCATCCTGCGCCACCGTGGGCAACTGCGCTTGCCGTCTCACCAGATCGTATCCCCAATATCCCAGCGCACCTCCCGCGAACTTCACATCGGCAACACTATCTGACTTTGAACTCAATTGTTCGCGTAGCAACCCCATGGGATCAAAGGTGCTTGTGCGCAGCCCGTTAGCATCGCAAATTAGCGTTTCCTCACCTTTTGTCACCAATGTAACAGCGGGCTGTGCCGTGAGAATATCGTAACGCCCTCGTCCGCTGCTATCCAGCCATACTGACCAGGGCAGATCGGCGATAGCGGCAAACAAAGCCGTGGCATCACTGGTATAAGGAAGCGGTACCCTGTATAGCATCGGTGTTAAAATTGTATAAAATTATAAGGATTGAATAATATATGACCACTATCGTAGCAGTCAGAAAAAATGGCATCGTTGCGATTGCCGCTGATACCTTGACAACTTTTGGCAACACTCGCTTGCCTGCCCAGATGGACAGTTCACACGATAAAATTTTACGCATTGCCGACAACTTTGTCGGTGTTTGCGGCAGTGCAGCTCACCATCTGGTGCTGACCAATCTGCTGGCGAAAACACCAGATGTGAAGCTTAACAGCAAGGAAGCGATTTTTGAGACTTTCAGGAAACTTCATCCTGTACTGAAAGAAGAATGCTTCCTGAATCCGAAAGAAGACGAGGAAGATCCCTATGAGTCCAGTCAGATCACTGCGCTGATTGCGAATGCAAGCGGCCTGTACGGCATTTTTTCCATGCGGGAAGTATTTGAATATACACAATATTGGGCGATTGGCTCGGGTCACGAGTTTGCCTTGGGAGCGATGCAGTACGCCTATTCCACGCTTGAAAATGCAGCGGATATAGCAAAAGTCGGGGTAGACGCAGGTATCACTTTCGATAAAAACAGTGCCTCGCCAATTACGCAATATACAGTGACGCTTATGCCAGCAGCTTAATCCTGACTCGCGCTTTAACCCGGATTTTCCATTAGCGTTCGTAGCGAGGGGGATCAATAGAGTGCTAATGGAAAATCTGGGTTTAATGCATCCTCAATAGCAGCCATTCTGCCTGAACATTTAATCAGGCAGCACAAAAATCACCAGGTGATGTTGAACATCCTGATGTTTCCAATAATTTGATATATGTCCCATATTTCCGGGCGTAAAAAAGGCGCGCACATTCGGGCACGCCTGTCGATGCAAACCTTACTGCTGCTTCTCAACCCATTCAAACTTCAGGGCCGTCTCTACAGCAGTGCAATCCCATCAATTAGGCTTGCCGATTCCCAGTGTCGGGAAAGGCCAGGTTGCAGCTGGACGCACAGGCGCCTGAGCCGATGGAGACACTGTTGATGTCACTGCGGGTGCCGGAGCGACTGGCTTGGCTGCTGCTGGCTTCTTGGCTGCGGCTTTCTTAACTGCCGGCTTTTTGGCTGCAACTGCTTTTTTCGCTGCTGGCTTGGCTGCCGGCTTTTTGGCCGCAACTGCTTTTTTCGCTACTGGCTTCTTGGCTACTGCTTTTTCGGCTTCTTGGCTACTGCTTTTTTAGCTGCCGGTTTCTTTGCCGCAACTGCTTTTTTCGCTACCGGCTTCTTGGCTACTGCTTTTTTAGCTGCCGGTTTTTTTGCTGCAACTGCTTTTTTCGCTACCGGCTTCTTGGCTACTACTTTTTTAGCTGCCGGTTTTTTTGCTGCAACTGCTTTTTTTGCTGCCGGCTTCTTGGCTACTGCTTTTTTAGCTGCCGGTTTTTTTGCTGCTACAACTTTTTTGGCAGCAGGCTTTTTCGCCGCTACTGCCTTCTTTGCTGCCGGTTTAGATTTCTTCGCTGCTGCCATTTTTATTCTCCTCAGTCAATAGTAAAATTAAAAAATACAATAAAATCAACAACTACCACACACACCCAGTACACCCTCTATTGGTGCAACCGAACGTCCTCTTCAAGCAAACAACCTTGGCAATCTTTAATAGTCAGCAACTTATCACACTATTTAAAAAAATTCCATTTTTTTATTGACAAATTTGAATTTTTTTTTGTTCAAGAAGCATTTTTGCCTAAAAATTGAGCATGCAGCAATTGTCATTACCTGTTTTTTAATCCCACGACAGTGCACCGCCAGTTTGATATTCAGTCACCCGTGTTTCAAAAAAGTTTTTTTCCTTTTTCAAATCGATCATTTCTGCCATCCAGGGGAATGGATTACTGGCTCCGGGATACAGGATATCTACGCCGATTTGCTGGCAGCGACGATTGGCAATAAAACGCAGGTACTCTTTAAACATGCCTGCATTCAAACCCAATATACCGCGCGGCATTGTGTCCTCGGCATAGCGATATTCAAGCTCTACGCCCTTCTGGATCAGCGCACGCACTTCTTCGCGGAAGGCTGGCGTCCATAGATGCGGATTTTCCATCTTGATCTGATTGATCAGATCAACGCCAAAATTAAGATGCATGGACTCATCGCGCAAGATGTACTGGTACTGTTCAGCAGCCCCGGTCATCTTGTTCTGCCGCCCCAGAGCGAGTATTTGCACAAAACCGACATAGAAAAACATGCCTTCCATAATGCAGGCAAACACAATCAGGCTTTTCAGCAGATTCTGATCTGCCTCGGGCGTACCGGTTTTGAAGTGCGGATTGGTCAGGGTATCGATAAAGGGAAGTAAAAACTCATCCTTGTCGCGAATGCTGGCCACCTCATGGTACATATTGAAGATCTCGCCATCATCCAGCCCCAGACTTTCCACAATGTACTGGTAGGCATGGGTATGGATAGCCTCCTCAAATGCCTGGCGCAACAGGTACTGGCGGCACTCGGGATTGGTGATGTGGCGATAAGTACCCAATACGATATTATTTGCCGCCAGACTGTCTGCAGTGCTGAAAAAGCCCAGATTACGCTTTACCAGCAAGCGCTCATCGGCCGTCAGACCATTGGGATTTTTCCATAGCGCAATGTCCGCACTCATGTTGACTTCCTGCGGCATCCAGTGATTGGCGCAACCCGCCAGATACTTTTCCCAGGCCCATTTATACTTGAACGGAACCAGCTGATTCACGTCCGCAGTGCAATTAATAATACTTTTATCTTCCACGCGTATACGCCCGCTGCCGGCCGCCGCCATGGTGTAAGTCTGTGCACCCGCTTCTTTGGGCGCTGCATTCAAGCCCATGGCAGCCATATTTACGCCTGCGCCCTGTGTACCCGGCATTACTTCATCATCAAATGACAACATACATTCTCCCTGCATTATTTATTGCGCCATAGCCTGTCTATGACAGACTACCTTGTCTGGTTTGTGGTTTCAGCCATCCCTGCGGGATTTAACCTGCTACGCAAGTTAGCCTTCACCGCAACCCCGAGTGTGAGACGTGTCACTGACACGCCTCTTTTTACCGGATTGTGGCTACGGCCATCCCTTCGGAATTTAACCTGCTACGCAAGTTAGCCTTCACCGCAACCCCGAGTGTGAGACGTGTCACTGACACGCCTCACACTCGGGGTTGTCAATCGAGCAGAATTGCGTCTCTGCTACTTCATTGCTGCCAACCGAAACCGCATTTAGTGCACCGGTGCGCGAAGTGGACTTTTCTGCCGAAGTTGCCCCCATCGTGCGCAGGTAATACGTCGTCTTCAATCCGCGCAGCCAGGCCAGTTTGTAGGTCTCGTCCAGCTTGCGGCCTGACACACCCGCCATATAGATATTCAGCGATTGCGCCTGATCTATCCACTTCTGCCGGCGTGAAGCCGCTTCGATCAGCCATTGCGGTTCAAACTCAAAGGCGGTGGCATACAGCTGGCGCAGCTCTGCCGGGATGCGGTCTATCTTGGACACACTGCCGTCAAAGTACTTCAGGTCGGAGATCATCACTTCATCCCACAGACCCAGCTTCTTCAGGTCGCGCACCAGATAATCGTTGATCACGGTAAATTCGCCCGACAGATTCGATTTTACAAACAGATTCTGGTAGGTAGGCTCGATGCAGGCCGAAACGCCGATAATGTTGGAAATGGTCGCCGTGGGCGCAATCGCCACACAGTTGGAATTGCGCATGCCGTGCTGCTTGATGCGTGCACGTAATGCATCCCAGTCCATGCTCACAGAGGTATCGACTTCAACATAGCCGCCACGCTGTTCACGCAGCATATTCAGCGTATCCTGGGGCAGAATACCCTGATCCCACAGGCTACCGCGATAACTGGCATAGCGTCCTCTTTCTTCGGCCAGCTCGGTTGAGGCCAGATAGGCGTAATAACATACCGCCTCCATCGAACGATCGGAAAACTCAACCGCCGCTTCAGAAGCATAGGGGACTCGCAGTTCGTGCAGGCAATCCTGGAAGCCCATAATACCCATACCAACCGGGCGGTGCTTGAGATTGGAATTGCGCGCTTTGGCCACGGCGTAGTAGTTAATGTCGATCACATTGTCCAGCATGCGCATCGCGGTATTGATGGTGCGCTGCAGCTTGGCATGATCCAGCTGGCCGTATTTCTCGTGACCTTGCGGATACAGATGCGCGACCAGGTTAACCGAGCCCAGATTGCACACGGCAATTTCGGTATCCGAAGTGTTCAGGGTGATTTCGGTACACAGATTGGAACTGTGTACCACGCCCACATGCTGTTGTGGTGAACGAATATTGCACGGATCCTTGAAGGTAATCCATGGATGGCCGGTTTCAAACAGCATGGTCAGCATCTTGCGCCACAGGCTGGCTGCCGCGACTTTTCTGAACAGCTTCAGCTCACCGCTAGCCGCTTTGGCCTCGTAGCCCACGTAAGCCTTTTCAAACTCCACGCCCACCTTGTCATGCAGATCCGGGCAATTGGACGGGGAAAACAAAGTCCATTCGCCACCTTCCATCACGCGACGCATAAACAGGTCGGGAATCCAGTTGGCGGTATTCATATCGTGCGTGCGGCGACGGTCATCGCCGGTGTTTTTGCGCAGATCGAGATACTCTTCGATATCCAGATGCCAGGTTTCCAGATAGGCGCATACCGCGCCCTTGCGCTTGCCGCCCTGGTTGACCGCAACTGCGGTGTCGTTCACCACTTTCAGGAATGGCACGGTGCCCTGCGATTTGCCGTTGGTGCCCTTGATATGACTACCCAGCGCACGTACCGGCGTCCAGTCGTTGCCCAGACCGCCCGAATATTTGGCGAGCAGTGCATTTTCCTTGATTGCATCGTAGATGCCTTCAAGGTCATCCGATACGGTCGTCAGGTAACATGAGGACAATTGCGAACGGCGCGTGCCCGAATTGAACAGGGTGGGTGTCGAGCTCATGAAGTCAAAACTGGAGAGCAGGCGATAAAACTCGATCGCACGCCCGTCGCGGTCGATCTCGCGCAAAGCCAGACCCATCGCCACGCGCATGAAGAATGCCTGCGGCAACTCGATGCGCGCATCGTCAATGTGCAGGAAATAGCGGTCATATAATGTCTGCAGACCAAGATATTCAAACTGCAGGTCGCGGCTCGCATCCAACTCTTTACCCAGACGCACCAGATCAAAATTGGCCATATCTTCGTCCAGCAAGCCGGCTTCGATGCCGCGTTTGACGAATTTGGGGAAATTGGCCGCATAACGCTCGGCCATATCGGCCGGCTTCACGTCTTCGCCCAGAATTTCGCAGCAGATATTATTCAGCAGCAGGCGTGCAGTCACAAAACTGTATTCCGGCTCCTGCTCGATCAGCGAGCGTGCGGACAGGATGGTGCATTTGCGCACCTCTTCCAGCGGTACGCCATCATACAAATCCTTCAGCGTATGCTTGAGGATCTGCCCCGCATCCACTGCACTGCTCAAACCCTCGCAGGCAGATTGAATCAGCGCAGTCAGGCCGCTCACGTCCAGCGGGCGCAATATACCGTTTTCTTTTACATTCAGCGCAAAGGCGGGCTCATGCTCCTTCTTCCCCTTTGCACGTTCGCGGGTGCGATCTTCGCGATACAGCACATAGCTGCGTGCAACGTCATGCTCGCCAGAGCGCATCAGCGACAATTCCACCTGGTCCTGGATGTCTTCAATATGCACAGTGCCGCCGTGAGGCTGGCGGCGCACCAGGGCAGCCACCACCGACGAGGTGAGATGCTCCACCATCTCGCGCACGCGCGCAGATGCTGCCCCCTGACCGCCGTTGACCGCAATAAAGGCTTTGGTCATCGCAATGGAAATTTTGGATGGTTCAAAAGCAACCACTGCACCATTGCGACGAACCACCTTATATTGATCAAACGACACTGCAGAAGAACTGGAGGAATTCGAGAATTCGGAATCTTGATGTACCAACACCGAAGAAGATGAAACACTTTCACTACTTATTTGCATACAACCCCCTTTATTACCGCCAAATTACATACCCCACCTTGTTTTTACTGGCTTAAACAGGAAACCTGATTTCCAAGCCAGAAAACATAAAACCACAACCTATAGTGTTCCAAGAGTTATTTTTTGCTAATTCTAGTGTATTGAGAATTTAATGCAATACCTTTTTTGCAGGGAAACATCCGATCAATACAGAGAGGCAATGGTGACGGACTTTTCAGCCGAAGATGAAACGATAGTTCAACGGGAAATGTATGAGTCCGCAAAGATGCTTCGCAATTACCCTGCCTCAAAGTCAGGTAAATTGTGGTTGCATCATCTGCGGTGAGAGTCAGTCCGGCATCCGGCGAAGCAGATGGCAGATTTTTGGCGCTGTTACCCGGTATACGGCTTGAGGCTTGCGCGATAGCGCGTCCAGTCAAAATAAGGACCGGGATCGGTCTTGCGCCCTGGAGCTATATCAGAATGTCCGGCAATACTGCGAATCCAGTAAGCACGTTGCAAAAGGCGGGTCAGGCGCGCCAGCGCTGCATACTGCCGGTCGGTGAAAGGCACAAAATCACTGCCTTCAAGCTCTATCCCGATAGAGAAGTCGTTGCAGCGGGCACGTCCCTGCCAACTGGAAACACCGGCATGCCAGGCTCGCTGCAAACAGGAAACAAATTGCACAATCTCACCATCACGACGCAGCAAAAAATGGGACGATACTTTGACGCCCCTTAACTGCTCATAATAGGGATGCGCATCATGATCCAGCTGATTGGTAAAGAACGCCACAATGCCGGGCCCGCCAAATTGATCCGGCGGCAGGCTGATGTTATGTATCACCAGCAGGTCGATTTTGCCACCAGGCGAGCGGTGATCATAATTGGGCGAGACAACCTTGCGTACACCGCTTAGCCAACCGTTGGTATTGATTTTCATTTAGTGATTACACAGCTGCGTATGTATATATTCAAGCAATTGAATATATTGAATATTTTTGCACGAGCAATTTCCTGGTATGCGCATTACACAACTGTGTTCTCCTGCGTTTATCAGTTCTCAGCATCGGTCGGACCCGTTATCTCAAGCCGTGCCATGCGATAACGCAATGCACGGAATGTCACACCCAAAATTCTGGCTGCGGCAGTACGATTAAAGCCGGTCTGGTTCAGTGCCTCCAGAATCACTTCCCGTTCAACCCTGTCCAGATAGTCAGTCAGGGGATACCTCCCTGCCAATCCCTCTGCTGCCGTTGTGACAGCAATGTCGTCTGCCGGACACAGCTGCAAATCGTCAGTCCGGATTATATTATCGGAGCACAGCGCCAGCCCGCGCTCAATCACGTTTTCCAGCTCGCGCACATTGCCCGGAAAATCATACCTGCTTAACGCATGCAAAGCTTCGGGGGAAAATTCCACACCTGCTTCCCCGCGCAAACGGTGCAGAATCAGGCTGGCAATTTCTGCAATATCATCGCGCAAATCCCGCAGTGCCGGCATCTGCAACGCAATCACATTGAGGCGGTAATATAAATCCTGGCGGAATTTTCCCTGCTTGACCAGTTCGGCCAGATCATGATGGGTGGCGCTGAGGATGCGCACATCCACATCCTCCTCATCCGTTGCACCCACTTTGCGGACTTTTCTCTCCTGAATCACACGCAGCAGCTTGACCTGCATGGTCAAGGGCAAGTCCGCAACCTCATCAAGGAACAAAGTACCCCTGGACGCTGCCTGAAAAAATCCCTCCCTGTCCTTTTCCGCACCGGTAAAAGCACCCTTGCGATAACCGAAAAATTCGCTCTCCATCAGGTTTTCAGGAATCGCCCCGCAATTCACCGCGATAAACGCCTGTTCGCGCCGCCCGCTTTTCTCGACGATCAGACGCGCCGCCAATTCTTTGCCGCTGCCCGATTCACCACTGATGTGTACCGGTGCCTGACTGCGCGCCACCCGGCCTATCAGTTCGCGCACCTGCTCCATTGCGGCAGAGCGCCCCAGCAATACACGCTCGCCCTTAACCGCAGCAGCAGGCGAAACCGGCAAGGTCAGGGCGGCATTCACCAGACTGCGCAACTGATCCAGCGCCACCGGCTTTGACAGATAATCAAACGCCCCCGCCTTCAGCGCCGCAACGGCGTTGTCCAGATTGCCGTGTGCGGTAATCACCGCGACCGGCACATCCATATTGTACTGCGCAATATGGCGCACGATATCCAGCCCGTCGCCATCCGGCATGCGCATATCGGTCAGGCAAAGGTTGTAACTGTTTTTATCCAGACATTGCACTGCCTCGCGTACATTGTGCGCGCGTTCAACCTCAAGACCCATGCGCAACAGGGTGAGCTCAAGCAACTCAAGGATATCGGGCTCATCATCCACCACCAGCACACGCGGAACGCGCCGTGCTGACTGACTTGCATCAAAACTCATTTTTTCCTCCAAATACGATGCGGAAACAAGCCCGGCCCTCTTTGGGGCGGTATTCAAGCTGGGAGCCGTTTGCCTCGCACAATTCACGCGCGATGTACAGACCCAGGCCGGTTCCCCCGACTGAGGTGGTAAAAAACGGCTCAAATAATCTTTGCACGAGATCGATGGGAATGGTCGCCCCGTCATTGCAGATATCCAGCACCGTTCTCCCCTCTTCCGAACATTTTGCCTGCAACTTCACGCTGCCCGGCTGTCTCTGGCAATGACGCAGCGCATTGCGGCATAAATTCCACAACACCTGGTCAAAGTGCCCCCTGTCAAAATTGACCACGCACGTTGGCGCCACGTCAATTTCAAATATTTGGCGCGTAAATCCCTCGGTGTTCTGCAAGTTATCGACAAAATAAGGTAACTGCTCCGCCAGATTAAATGCCACTTTCTGCACCCGATCGCGGCGGTTCACTTGCAGCACATCCAGCACGATACTGTTCAGCCTGAACGCGTTGTCGAGAATGATATTCAGCAGGCGTGCCTGTCCCGGTATCTGCTCGCCTTCCTGCAACAGTTCCGCCGCATAACTAATGGAGGAGAGCGGATTGCGCACCTCATGCGCAATATTTGCCGTCAAGCGCCCAAGCGCTGCCAGCTTGACCTGCTGCGCCTGCGCCTGCGCACGCTGCATATCTTCGAGTATGACAACCGCGCCGCCAAAACCCTCGCGTTGCACCGGCAGGAAACGCACCCTGACTTCGCAATGGGTTCCCGGCAAATTCAGAATCTCGTCGCGGTTACTGCGGCTCTGGCGCCACACACCATACAACGCGTCCAGCAGAGGGGCGCAGTCATTCAGCGTGTCTTTGCGTTCACCCTCAAATTCGTAGCCCAATAACCGCGCAGCTCCCGGATTGGATTGCCTTATCAACCCGCGTTCGTCTACCAGCAACACACCATCCGGCATATCCTGAATGACCAGCCGGTTGGCCTCCGCCAGATAGGACAAATCCACCCCGCGCACTGCCGCCAGTTTTTCGCTGGCTACCGCATATTTGGACAGAGTGTGCGACACCCACGCCACCGCAAAGTATGCCGCACTGAGCAAACCCGCCTGTATATACTGTGCCACCGAGGCATCCTGCGTCAGGATCGAATAAGAGTGCTCCAGCAGCACGGCAATACTGGCCAGCGCGGCAAAAAACAGCGTGATCCTGCCCCTGCAGATCAAACCGGCCGCCGCCAGTGACACCAGCAGCAGCACCGCAAGATTACTGGACGCCCCACCGCTGGCATAAGACAACAGCACAATACAGGCGATATCGGTGCCGATTTGAATGCCGAGCTGAAGATTGAAGGGTGGTTTATGCAGCCTGACCAGCGGCAGAGCCAGCAGGGTCAGCACGATATAGGCAATATTGACCCTGTAAAACAGGGTCAAATCCCGCGAACCCAACACCATATCATTACCGAATATCCAAACCAGGCACAGCAGCAGCAGGCCCAGCAGCAGCCGGTAAATATTCAGGAAATAAAGGGAGCGCCACAGATCCGAAGAGCCCAGCGCCCTCGTTGCAAGGGGTTTTAATGCCGGCCAGGAGAGGTGTTTGCCGTAGAGCATGCGCACCTTTACTTGTCAGCCTGACCGCGACTGTGCGCCGCACTGCAATAATATTTGCCATCCACAAACAGGCTTTCACTCTTGGGCAAATTAATGCCGCATTGGGCACAGCTGACCATATCCTGAGTCTTGGCCGGTTCTTCCTGTTTGGGCAAATTCCTGCGATAGGATTTGAACAGCCAGTAAACCAGCACAATAATTAAAATGATAAATATCAAACGCCCCATACATATAACTCCATAAAAAAACCGATACTTACGTATTTCCGTGACAAACAGAAATTAAGTGCATGATAAAAAATTCAATGTAATCATATACTTACAATTATTGCCTGCATTGCTACTGCATCAGGTTAAAAGTATGCACTCCCGGTGAACTCTCTGGTCCCAAATTGCCAAGCAACTCATTGAGGCTACCCCTGCTGTCTTCTGAGGCGCGTGCCGTCCCCTTGAAATTGAGACCCCGGCCAAGTGTGAAATTACCCCTTCCTTCCAGCATCAGCACTCCGGCTGTCGTCGCAAGTGTCGCATCCAGACGCTCGCCTGCCGCGACAACATTAATCCTGTAACTGCCCAGAGGATTCACCGAGCTCAACACCGAACCCGCATTCATCCAATCCGCAACGACAGTGCCTGACATACCCTGTTTTGAGATCGTGAATGACTCACTGCTGATCTGCATTTCGGGCCGCAACAGGGGTGACAACTCGCCCAGAATACCTGCGTGCAACGGGACAATGACATTGCGCAACTCGATCCGGCCATATGAAACTGTAGCGAGCACTGGCTGTATTTGTTCAATATTATCCCAGCGAAATTCTATGCTCGCTTTGCCGCGAAGCAATGGCAGCATTGACATATCCCAATGCAATTTTTCCAGTACGAACAAGCCGCCTGTGAGTTGACGAATGGCAGGTATGGCGCTTCCCCTCCACATCGTTCCAGTGGCATTCGCCAGCACAAACTTGCCTTCGCTGCCTTCTTCCACTATTTTTGCAAGCAGGGTCGCGGGCGCCATTACGACGAGTGTTACCAGAAATGCCAACAACAATAATACCCAAGCTCGCCAACCTGTTTTTCTCATTCGGCAACACCATGAACTATATGACTCATTGGGCGCCTCCATTGATAAGTGTCGCGCTGATTTTCACCATTCCGGCCTGCGGCAACATCACCACACTTGTCGAGTCTGCACGAATATGCTGCTCCTGTTGCAAGGCCCGCAACCAGCGCAGCCACTGCTCAAAAGAAACAGAGGCAAAGGAAATGCGCGCTGCATTGGGCTGCTGCAAATCAAGTGTCGATATCGCTTCACGCAAACCATGCCGCGCCGCGGAATCTTCCACCGCCGACTTCAGCGCAACCGCATCCAGCAAGGCCGGCTTCGGCCGGTGACGCAACATTTCAACTTCGCTTGACTGGCTGCGCAAGCGCTCTACCTGCATGCTCATGACCGGAACCGCGGCCTGCAACTTATTGACTTCTATATGCGCCGGCTGCCACAGCACAAAGTAAACCAGCACGGGAAGCAACGCCCACGCCGTGTACTTGAGCACGGTACGCTCCTGTAGCGAACGGGCGTCCCAATTATTTTTCTTGAATTTCAGCCAGCCTGCTTTCATAACATACCCTCCGGCAGCAGTGTCAGCCTGGATTCAGCCGCGTTACCCAGATCGCGGATGGCACCGACACGCACACCCAGCCCGCTGTTTTGCATGCTTAGCTTCAACGCCTCAAAATCTGCCCTGCTGGCCAGCCTCACATCGATATCAAGCCGGCCCGCTTCATAATGCAAGCCTGTCACGCTGCCGGCAGGCAGCCTGGAAAGCGACCCGGCGACCAAATCAAGCAAAGGCAGAAAATCACCCGTGTCTGGCAAGCCTGCAGCATGCCTCAACTCGGCCAGATTGCGCTGCATCTGCAACGGCGCATTCACCAGCGTAACCGCGTCGCCGAAGGTTAAGCGAAAAGTACGCTGCATCTCCTTTGCCAGCCGGCTTTTTTCAGCCGCCAGCATGGCCCATTTGATGTTGCTGCCCGCCATCTCGATACTCAATATTGCCAGCAACAGAAATACTGCCGGGCGCAATTTTGGCCACCATTGCTGGATTCTTGCACGCGGCGCAAAAGCACCCCACAACAGGTTAAGTGCATCTTCGGGAATGCTTGCCCTGCGCCAATCCCAGTCTGAGCCTGCAACCAGAGGGATTTGCAGGTCCGGCCACTGCGGCATATGACGCTGTTCCGCAGCAACATCCTGCGCAAACCTGAAATCAATTTTTTGGGGCAATTGCGGGGCGGCATCCAGGCTCAGGCGCAGTGCGATGGGCGGCGTGCTTGCATTTCCATTATCGAGTGCCATGCCGCTGGCAAAACCCGTTTTGACAAAGCCACTGCTTCCATTCCATACCAGCGTCCAGCTGTCCGGCGCAAGTGGCGGCAGGAATACCTCAGCCACCATACGACGCAAAGATAATTTCGCCTGACGGGCTGCCTCTACAATGCGCGCAATCCATGCTTTGTCCATCACCGCTATCATGCGGCGACCATCTGCCAATGCCTGCCCCGGCACCACATGATTGTCTTCCGGATCGGTCAGCGTGAATTCCTCGGCCACAAAGGGCAACACCGACTGCCAGCGGCGGCGCCCCCCGGGCGGGAGTGCGACGGCAATATTCAGCACCCTGTCTGCCGCAATGATTCCGGTGCACTCATGCCCCCTGGGTAACGCGGCAATGGTGGATTCGCCGGACTGCAATAAAGCGCCCTGCTCATCGCTCAAGACCCAGGAACAAGGTGACGTGCTGTCCCGCCATTGCCTGGAAAAATAAATTTTCAGCACACTCATTGCACGCTTTGCCACACAATGGTCGGCCAATTACTCGCACGATGCATCAGAGCCTGGGTGACAACCTGCGCCTGCCCGACACTGGCCCGCCCGGTTACCCAGAAGTAATCACTTTTTACTGAAATATCGTTATCCACAACTTTTACTCCTCCGTGCGGCAAGCGTCGCTTGAAATCCGCAATATCCTTAAATGGCTGACCCTGGCGTTGTTGCACCAGCAAACGCGCATCCGACAGGGTCATGCCTTCAATCACCGCCATCATCACCTCTGCCGGTGCAAAGTTCACATTCACCGGTGTCCGGTTTGCAGGCAACACGCTCACAAAAGCCCGCAAAACATCAATCGTGCGACTGTCATACCCGCGCACCCCTGCCAGCTCGCCAATCTCCACCAGTGCACGGTTTGAAGTACGGTAAGGCTGCGGCAAGGCCAGGTAGTAACCATCTTCTGCTCCGCCCGACTGCGCCTCACTGTCGGCATCCATCCAGTCTGCCAGCGCGGGGGCCAGATCGGCGGGCAAACCCAGCACACCCAGCAGGCGCTGGAATTGTGCCACGTTAGTGACCACATTATTCAAATTAAATAAACCCTGCCTGTCCTCTATCGCGCCGATTACCTCACCGCCTTCAACAGGAATCGCGGGAAGGCGCAGGGTCCAGATTTCTTTCTCGTGATCCACACTGCTGCCACGCGCATCTTCCGCCAGCACCGCCCTGCCCCAGTCCATACCTGCCGCACCAAGCTGGCGGGCCTGTGCCCGCGCAAACTGGCTCTCAACCTGGCGCTGCCACAGATTTTGCTGCAGCGCCATATATGCGGCCAGGGAAGTTGCCATTGCCACAATCAGCAGCACCATAATAATTGCCACCCCCTGCTGCTTGCAGCCCATGGGCATTTCTTTGTCCGGATTCAGTTTTTTGCACTGGCCTGTATTTTTCATTGCAGGGCAAATAACCGGGTAATTGTTTCGCCGCTCACCAGGGTGAGCGTGACCTCTGTTGCGACAGGCAGCCGTGTCGGATCAGTCGGATATTGCCACTGCAACTGCCATATCCCGTCTCTATCAAGGTAACGCAGCTTGAACTCACGAACTCCTTCCAGTACCGGATAACGCACGGGCTTGACACGCGGCGGCTGATCCAGTGAGGGCCAGCGCAACATCACTATCGCGCCCTGTTCCAGCCGGTATCCAATCCGTTGCGGCGCCTGCAGCGCAGCACCCTGATCCGGTATGCCGGCACGGGTAAATACCAGCTCGGCATCATTTTCACCCACTGTCACCGCGTTGCCCAACCATGCTGCCCGCACAATTGCACCATCCTCATCACGCACCGGTCGCTGCACGGCCTGCGCAATATCCTGATTCATGCGCGCAAAGAAAAACGCCAGATGCTGCCATTTTCGTGTTTCAGCGGACACACGTTCACGGGTCTGCAATACAGCATCCAGCCCGCGGTACCCCGCCACCGAAAGCAGGGTCAAAATCACCAGCGCCACCAGCAATTCAATCAGGGTAAACCCGCGCTGTCGCATTTGCATATTCCTGACCGGTGCCTGTGTGAACATCAGCGACGCTGCTGCACCAGAAAACCCGACAGGCGGCGCAACGCATACTCGGGATCTTCGGGAGAATACACACTCACCTCAATGCGGCGAAAGCTCGGATTGGGTGTTGCACCGATATCCTCTTTCCAGAGCAGACGAATTCCAGCCTGCGTTTCCTCGCCATTCTGGATGCCGGGCGGCAAAAAATCGCCGCGTGCCGCGTGCTGGGCCAGCCGGTTTTGCGCCACCCAGTCGGCCAGCACACGCATACGCATGGCCTCGGCATGATTGGTGCCGGCACCTGTCGCACGCATCACAGCTGCCAGCGCAATGGCCAATATAGCCAGCGCCACCAGCGTTTCCAGCAAGGTAAAGCCCCTGGCTTGCAATAATGATTTCATCATTCTTTACGGCGCAAAATTTGCAGACTGCACTTCATCCAGCGAGAAAACAACGTCCCCCGTGCTTTTCCCGGTCACACTGGCACTGCCATTTACACTCGACAGGCGAATACGGAACGGCAGCGCGAACGAATGCGCACTCAGCAACACATATTCATCCGGCTTGAGAAGCTGCTCTTCCACACTGACTTCTCCGACACCCACCCCTTCAGACAGCAAACGCGGACGAAACGGCGAGTCATCATCGATGCGTATCCAGTCGCCATAGGCATTTTTGTTCAGGAACATATACTTGTTGCCACTACCCGACCATGCCAGCGAACGCCCGCTGGCACGTGCTTCCAGTCCGGCATTCTCCAGCAACAACGCCAGCCTTGCCGCCTCTTCACGCAGTGGCGCGCGATTGTCAGGCATGAGTTGCACCATCACCAGACCCAGCGCCACACCCATCACCACCATCACCACCAGCAGCTCAATCAGCGTAAAGCCCCGCTGACCACAGAATCGGCAATAGAATCCAGATTGGCCTGGAGAATTGACGCGCCCTGTTTCCATTTTCAAGTCAGGTTGATGTGTTACAACTCCCACGATCCAATATCCGCATCATTTCCTTCGCCGCCGGGCGCACCATCCGCACCCAGACTCATCACATCAAATTCACCGTGCAAGCCGGGCTGCAAATACTGATAAGGATGCTTCCACGGATCATTGGGCAGACGCTCCAGATAGCCGTTACCTTTCCAGTTGGGCGGCTCGGGCGCAATAACCGGCTTTTTCACCAAGGCCTGCAAGCCCTGTTCGGTGCTGGGGTAACGCATGTTATCAAGCCGGTACAGTTTTAATGCCTGCGAAATGGAGGCAATATCCTGCTTGGCGGCGATAATGCGCGCCTCGTCCGGGCGCCCCATTATCTTGGGGACAATAAACGCTCCAAGGATGCCTATAATCACAATGACAATCATGATTTCAATCAGCGTAAAACCGTCACAAAACTTTAACCTTGAGCTCCCGAGATTTTTTACAGGCAAGCCAGATGCAACTGTCATAATGATAACCCTTTGAAATTAAATAATAAATTATAATATCCCTGACACATACTGCTACTGATATCGCTACCCGCAACGTGTTATACACACATCGCTGCTATTTTATTTAATTAAACGCAAAATATGCAGCCGATTATAACCGAGCGCACCCGGCAAAAACCCCGAACTACTGCGTGATGCTTTTTAAAAATTTAGCCAGGCTCAGGCAAATCACCCCCAATCTGGCAGATAAAATTCATCCTGCCCCGGCCCCGGCGTCAATCTCCCGACAGCGAAGCCACGCTGGCAACGACGTTCGATGTATACTGCCCGCTTGCATATGAGGGAACACGGCAATGCTCAAAATTAACCGGAGCTCTATCGGGACGATAGCTGAAGCAGCGTTTGCCAGCATGGCACGTTTATTCAATTTTTTACCCTTATCCTGGCGCGGTGTGAGCGCGCTCATACTGGGTGTGCTGCTGGCAAAGTGGTTCTGGATTTTATTTGCTCCGCAGACTTCATTTACTGCCGCGCTGCCGCAGCGCGCAGCCGGCATGGAAACGGGGCAGCTTTTTGGTGTCACAAGTTCAAATGAAACAACTGCGAATGGCGTAGCATTACCCAATGTGCAGCTGCTGGGCGTTTTCGCCGCCAGCGAGGGCAAGCGGGGATTTGCAGTATTAAAACTGGATGACAGGAGCCAGACAGGTGTTGCCGAAGGCGAGGAAGTTGCTACTGGCACCCGCCTCGTTGCCGTGCATGCAGACCATGTTGTGCTTGAGCGCGCTGGCGTGCGGCAGCGCGTCAACCTTGAAAACAAATATGCCGGCTCGCCGCATGGCATCACATTGCAGGGAATGAACAAAGCAGCTGCCAACAGCAAGTAAAAAGGATGTCCCGAAAACATGCAAAATCATTTGCATCAGCTTCACCAAAATGGTTCTGATTCAACACAATTGAAACTAGCATAGCTGATTAACAATAATGGAATTATTTATGATCCGCTTTAGGAATTACCCAAAAAAGAAACAGCACATGCCCGCAATGGCACATGCAATTCTCCGCACAATTGTCGTGACATGCCTGTGCATGCTTCCCCCCGCGCTGCCCCTGGCGACTGGCGCGCCGAATGAAACCGTATCCCTCAATTTTGTAAATGCCGAGATTGAAGAAGTTGTTAAGGCAATCTCGCATATCACCGGGCGCAACTTTGTGATCGATCCGCGTGTAAAAGGCACCGTCAATATTATTTCATCTACACCCGTCGCCGCCCCGCTCGCATATGACATATTGCTCTCGACCCTGCGCATGCAGGGTTTTGCCGCAGTTGAGGCCGGTGGCGTGACCAAAATAATGCCCGAGGCAGATGCCAAGCTATACGTCTCCGGTGTGAGCGGACAAAGAGGCTCCGGTGAAAAGCTGGTTACCCGTGTCTATGTCCTGAAATATGAATCGGCCGCACAACTGGTGCCGGTTTTGCGCCCGCTGATCGCACCGAATAACATCGTGGTCGCCTATCCAAACAGCAACACCCTTGTAGTGACTGATTACGCCAGTAACCAGCGACGCATCGAACAAATCGTCAATGCCATAGACCAGCCCGACAAGGGATCTCCCGTCATTATCCCTGTTAAAAGCGCTTCCGCTATCGAGCTGGCACAGACAATCAACCGGCTCATGCAGGATGGTGCCACCTCGCCCGGCACACCCGACTCAAGCCAGCGCTTCATATTGCTGGCAGACGCACGCACCAACAGCCTGCTGCTGCGCACCGAAAACCAGGAACGCATTGATCGTGTGCGGGAACTGGTTGAGAAGCTTGATACCGAGACCGGCACGCTGGGAAATATGCATGTGGTGTATCTGAAAAATGCCGAGGCAGTGAAACTGGCCCAGACCTTGCGTGCCGTGCTGTCGGGTGACACGTCTGCTGCGGCACCGGCCACAACAGCCCCGGCGGTGCCGGGCGCACCTGCTGCCAGCAGCACTGCCAGCCCCGCCGGGGGCGGCATGATACAGGCTGATGCAGCTACAAACTCGCTGATTATTACCGCGCCCAGCCATATTTATAACAATATGCGCGCGGTGATCGACATGCTGGATGTGCGCCGCGCGCAGGTATTTGTCGAAGCCCTGATCGCCGAGGTGACCGCCGACAAGGCCGCCGAATTTGGTGTGCAATGGCAGGGGGCAAGCGGCGATGTCAACGGCGATCTGGTTGGTGGCGGCACCAATTTTGGCGGCAGCGGCACCAATATTGTCGGTGTGGCAACCAGTATCGCAGCAAGAGCACCCGTTATTGGCACAGGCCTGAATGTTGGCATTGTGCGCGGCGGCAGTCTGGGTGTGCTGGCACGCGCGATGCAGACCGACGCCAATGCGAATATTCTTTCCACGCCGAATCTGATGATGCTGGACAACGAGGAAGCCAAAATCATTATCGGCCAGAACGTACCCTTCATCACCGGTTCGCAACAGGGTACGACGGCGAATCCCAATCCCTTCCAGACCATAGAACGCAAAGACGTCGGCCTGACACTGAAAATAAAGCCGCAGATTTCCGAAGGCGGCACGGTGAAAATGATGATCTACCAGGAGGTATCCAGCGTGCAGGATCTCAGTAATCCCGCAGGCGTCATCACCAACAAGCGCTCGCTCGACACCACGGTACTGGTGGACGACGGCCAGACTCTTGTACTGGGCGGTTTGATACAGGACCAGGTGACCAATGGAGAATTCAAAGTTCCGCTGCTGGGTGATATCCCGCTGTTAGGCTGGCTGTTCCGCTACGATACGCGCAAGAGTGCAAAAACCAATCTAATGGTATTTATCCGCCCGACGGTGCTGCGCACAGCCGAGGCGTCCAAGGGCTTAACCCGGAGCAGATATGATTACCTGCGCGACAAGCAGGAAGAAAACCAGCTGTCGTGGCATTTGATGTTGCCCACCATGACGCCTCCCAGTTCACCCGCACTGGATTCAACGCCAGCCTCTGCCGTGCCAGCAAGCAGCCCCGTTGCGCAAACCGGCTCTGCACCGGCTGAAGCGACAAGGGAAAATGCTAACGGTGACCAGGTGAATAACGGTAACGAAACGCCAGCAACTCCTGTGGAAAACTCTCCGGTCGCTGAAGCGGCGCCTGCCACAGAAAACCCTTAACCCCATCATGGAACAGACCGCAACCATTCTGAATGAACGGCAGCTAATCAGAAAAATTCCCTACACCTTTGCCAAAGCCAAGGGTGTGCTGCTGGCAAATTTATCCGTCGAAGGCGCCGAAGTACAGGTACGCAAAGGTACAGCGGCGGCCACACTGGCGGAAGTGCGCCGCGCACTCGGGGTGCCGCTGCACGCCACGCTGATATCGACAGAGGAATTCGACAAGGCACTTGCCCTGGCTTATGCGCAAGCCGATGGCTCGGCGGCCTCCATGGTGGGCGATGTGGAGCAGGATATGGATTTGTCGCAGCTGGTGAACGACCTGCCGCCCACCGAAGATCTGCTGGATGCGGAAAACGATGCACCGGTGATCCGCATGATCAACGCCCTGCTGACCCAGGCAGTGCGCGACAACGCCTCCGATATTCATATCGAACCGTTTGAAACCCGCTCGGTGGTGCGCTTCCGCGTCGATGGCACACTGAAGGACGTGGTCGAGCCGCACCGCGCGCTGCACGCCGCCATGGTTTCGCGCCTCAAGATCATGGCCGAGCTGGACATCGCAGAAAAACGCCTGCCGCAGGATGGCCGCATTACGCTGAGACTGGCCGGTCGCCCGGTGGATGTGCGCGTCTCCACGCTGCCAACCGGCCACGGCGAGCGCGTGGTACTGCGCCTGCTGGACAAGGATGCAGGCCGGCTGAATCTGGAACGCCTGGGCATGAAAGGCACAACCCTGATCCAGATTGACGAACTGATGCGCCAGCCTCACGGCATCGTGCTGGTCACCGGCCCCACCGGCTCCGGCAAAACCACCACGCTCTATGCCGCGCTGTCGCGCATCGACGCCACGGTCACCAATGTGATGACCGTGGAAGACCCTGTCGAGTATGACCTCGACGGCATCGGCCAGACTCAGGTGAATCCGCGTATCGACATGACTTTTGCGCGCGCGCTGCGCGCCATCCTGCGGCAGGATCCCGACGTGATCATGATAGGCGAAATTCGCGACCTGGAAACCGCACAAATCGCGGTGCAGGCCAGTCTCACCGGCCATCTGGTGCTGGCCACGCTGCACACCAACGACACCGCGAGCTCGGTCACGCGGCTCACCGACATGGGTGTTGAACCCTTCCTGCTTTCTTCCAGCATACTCGGCATCCTGGCCCAGCGTCTGGTGCGCTGCCTGTGCACCGTCTGCCGCGAAGCCTATGAGCCTGGCCCTGCGGAACTGGCACTGCTGGAAGGCGCACCTGCAACCATGCTGTACCGTCCGATCGGCTGCCAGTCCTGCGGGCATACCGGGTATCACAGGCGCACCGGTATTTACGAATTGATGCGTGTCGATGATGGCCTGCGCCGCCTGATACATGACCGCGTCTCCGAACAGTCGCTGCGCGAATATGCGCTGAAGCAAGGCATGCACAGTCTGCGCGAGGATGGCATGCGCCTGGTCATTACCGGTGTGACGTCCATGGAAGAATTGCTGCGCGTTTCGCGCGATTAGTTATGGCCGCATTCCGCTATGAAGCACTCGATACTGAAGGACGCACCGTACGCGGCGTGGCAGAAGCAGACGGCCTGCGCCATGCGCGCGCGCGCGTGCGCGAACTGGGGCTGACCGTCGTCACGGTCGACGCGGTCACGGAAGACTCCCTGAATGCAGGCGCCGGTCAGCGCTGGCGTTTCCGGCGTGGCATTTCTTCTTCGCAGCTCAGCATGATTACACGCCAGCTCGCAACCCTGCTGGACGCAGGCTTAACCCTTGAATACGCCCTGAGCGCCCTGATTGAACAAAGCGAGGATGAGTCGGTACACCAGATACTGGCCGGCGTTCGCTCAGAATTGCTGGCGGGACACACTTTGGCACAGGCCATGGGGCAATACGAAAGTGTCTTTCCCGACATCTATCGCGCGCTGATCAAGGCCGGCGAAGCCTCCGGCGAACTCGGCCATGTGATGATGCGGCTGGCGGATTACACCGAGTCGCGCCAGGTGTTGCGGCAAAAAGTCGTGCTTGCCTTTGTCTATCCCGCCATCGTGACTGCGGTGGCCCTGATGGTGGTGCTGGGCTTGCTGATTTATGTGGTACCGCAAGTGGTGAGCGTATTCCAGCAATCGCACCAGACCCTGCCGTTGCTGACACGCATGCTGATCGGCCTGAGCTCAGGGCTGCAGGAAACATGGCTGTACTTGTTGATTGCCCTGCTGGGCGGTGGCTTTGCGGTACGCGCCCTGCTAAGGCGTGAAGAAATTCGGTTTCAGTGGCACTTGCGTTTATTGCGCCTGCCCATGGTGGGACGGCTGGTACGCGGCATCAATACCGCGCGCATGGCCAGCACCCTCGCCATACTGGCCGGCAGCGGCGTGCCCCTGCTGATCTCGCTGCAGGCAGCGGCGGGAGTGGTAACCAATCTGCCGATGCGCCGCGCGGTGGAGGACGCAGCAAAAAAAGTGCGTGAAGGTGTCACGCTGAGCCGGGCTCTTGCCGTTTCGGGCTTGTTTCCACCGATATTGGTGCACCTGATTGCCAGCGGTGAAAACAGCGGCAAGCTGGATGCCATGCTTGATCGCGCAGCCACCCAGCAGGAACAGGAAATCAGCAACTACACTTCGGTGCTGACTTCGCTGCTGGAACCCGTACTGATACTGGTGATGGGAGGTGTGGTGCTGACCATCGTACTGGCTATCCTGATGCCGATTATTGAAATGAACCAGATGGTACGCTGAAGAGGAAAATATACAAGTGCTTGATTTTATTGAATATTTTGCAAACCAGTTAAAATGTACGCGCTGCGGCAAACGCGGCCAGTTCCATTAACGATGTTTTAAAGCGGGTCTCCGGCAAGACTTCCAGTGCGGCACAGGCGGCATCCGCCTCACGCTGCGCCTGTTGCCGGGTATAGTCCAGCGCGCCGGTCTGCTGCACGATCTGCAACACCTCATCGAACAAGGTAATGTCTCCCTGTTCAATCGCGCTGCGCACCAGTGCTGCCTGCGCGGCATTGCCATGCTGCATCGCATAAATCAATGGCAGGGTAGGCTTGCCTTCGGCCAGATCATCGCCCAGATTTTTGCCTATCTCCTGCGCATCACCCGAGTAATCCAGCACATCATCCACCAGCTGGAACGCCGTCCCCAGATGCACACCGTATTGCGCAACCGCCTGTTCGCTGGCCGGATCGGCTTTTGACAATATTGCGCCCAGACGCATCGCGGCCTCAAACAGCTTGGCAGTCTTGCAGTAAATCACACGCAGGTAGTTTTCCGCATCAACGTCCGCATCATGGCAATTCAGCAGTTGCAATACCTCGCCTTCGGCGATGATATTGGTGGCATCGGCCAAGGTTTGCATCACGCGCATATCGCCCACTTGCACCATCATCTGAAACGCGCGCGAATACAAAAAATCACCCACCAGCACGCTCGCCGAATTGCCAAACAAGGCACTCGCAGTTGCCCGCCCGCGGCGCAGATCGGAATCGTCCACCACGTCGTCGTGCAACAGGGTGGCGGTATGGATGAATTCAACCACCGCCGCCAGATCATGATGGTAAGTGCCGCTGTAGCCAAAAGCTCTGGCCGACAACACGACCAGCGCCGGGCGCAAACGCTTGCCTCCACCATTGACGATATATTCGCCCACCTGACTGACCAGCGCGACATCGGAATGCAAGCGGGTGCGTATCACCCGGTCGACGGCCTCCATGTCATCCGCGATCAATTGTTTGAGATTTTCTTGTGACACCAATACACCCTGAAAATTGATTAGTTGAGACCGGAATGTCCGGCAGCAAGCTGACAGATCGACTATTAAGCACTATAAGAGGCGCGGCAAGACCACCTTTTTCGTGGCGCGCATTGTCGCATAAAATCACGCTTTCCGGGCTTTGGGACCCGATTGTCGGGAAACCCCCTTCCTCCCGCAGGGCTCGGGGAACTTGCGGAAAAGCTGCCATTCATGGATAATCCGCCCCCTCATGCGTGCGTACTCTTTTGCCGCACCGATAACTGATACCAGGAAACCAAGATGAAAACCAACATTCACCCCGAATATACCGAACTCGCTGTCACATGCAGCTGTGGCAATACCTTCAAAACCAAATCAACCATCAGCAAGCCGACGATGCATGTTGAAGTTTGCTCTGAATGCCATCCGTTCTACACAGGAACACAGAAAATTGTAGACACAGCCGGTCGCATCGAGAAATTCAACCAGAAATACAACAAAGCCGCCGCAAAATCAGCTTAAGCTGGTATTGCGATCAGGACCAAAAAAAGGCAGCATTAGCTGCCTTTTTTTATTGCCATGCAATGATATTGATTACTCCATAATGAATTTATGACTGGAAGCCGTGTGCATATATCGTTTCATACTCTGAAGCCCGCTTCGGCAGCCTTATTCATCAGACGACCAAACCCCGCATAACATCCCCTATGTTTGCCTACTCCTACTTCAAAGAAACCGCCATTACGCCTGCCAAGGCCGGACTGATGGCATTGTTATGTTTTATCTGGCTTGCGACCGGACTGATCGGCCATGACCCGTGGAAACCCGACGAAGCATACTCTTTCGGCCTTGTTTACCACATTCTGCAAAGCGGTGACTGGCTGGTTCCCACGCTCGCGGGCGAACCCTACATGGACAAGCCGCCTTTGTTCTACATGGTTGCCGCCGTTTTCGCCCAACTCTTTGCCCCGCTGCTGCCGCTGCATGATGGCGCCCGCCTTGCCAGCGGATTTTTTGTTGGTCTCACGCTGATTTTCGTCGGACTGGCCGGTCGCGAATTATTTGGCAAAGAGCGCGGCTGGGCAGCAGCCATCATCCTGACCGGCTGCCTCGGCATGCTGGTAAACGCCCATCTGATGAGCACTGATCTCGGCCTGCTTGCGGGTTGTGCCATGATGTTATATGGCTATGCGCTCAGCCAGCGGCGCCCGCTGCTTGCGGGCTTGCTACTGGGTACGGGGCTCGGCATCGGCTTCCTGAGCAAGGGCTTTATCGCACCCGTAATGTTTGTGTCTGTCAGTGTGCTCCTGCCCGCGTTCAGCACCTGGCGCACACGGGAATATTTCACCACGCTCGCCGTCGCAATCTTGTGCGCCCTGCCCTGGCTCGGCATCTGGCCCGCCCTGCTGTATCAGCGTTCCCCCGAGCTATTTATGGAATGGGCCTGGAAGCAAAATATCGGCAACTGGCTGGTTTACGCCCAAGGTGGAAAGTATTCCGACTCCTTATTCTATCTAAACCTGCTGCCCTGGTTTGCGTGGCCGGCATTGCCGCTGGCAGCATGGGGGGTGTGGGACGGCCGCAAAAAAATACTGCAGCAGCGCGAAGGCCAGTTATTGCTGTTGAGCCTGCTGGTCATGCTGATCGCCTTGAGTTTTGTGCCCAACATTGAGGAATTGTTTGCACTTCCCCTGCTGCTGCCCATCGTGCTGCTGGCCACCATGGCACTGCCCTCTTTGCGCCGTGGGGCAGCCAATGCGCTCGACCGCTTTGGCATCATCACTTTTGGCTTCATTGCCATTCTCCTGTGGTGGAGCTGGGCCAGCCTGATAACAGGTCAAAGCACCAGAGTCTCGCGCTGGCTCAAGGAATATCAATCGGAATTTGTGACAAAATTTGACCTTGTGCCGTTCCTGATTGCGTTAACCGTGACGATACTCTGGTTGCTGCTGGTATGGAGAGTGGGTCGCTCCATGCGGCGCTCGGTGATTAACTGGGCAGCCGGCGTAACACTGCTGTGGGTATTGGTCATGACCCTGTGGCTACCATGGCTGGACTTCAACAAAAGCTACCGCAGCATGGTCGTCTCGCTGGCGGGGGCATTGCCACAGGAACGCGGCTGCATCGCCAGCCGCTATCTGGGTGACGGACAAAAAGCGATGTTGCATTATTTCGGCAACATTTTGACCAGGCCTGGTGGCGAGAAACATTGCAAACTGCTGTTAACCCAGGGTAACCTGTCCAGATCCGATCAGCTAAAGGGTGAGTGGAAAATTATATGGACGGGTGGCAGAAAAGGGCAGAAGGGTGACAGGTATTATCTTTATCAGAAAAATGCTGGTGCAAGCAGCAAGGTACAAGGCGCAAGTTAAAAACGAATACCTTGAACCTTGATCCTTAAATCTTCCCGGGAATCTTCGGTGTAGGACACACCACATCTGCATTCTGCGCACGGTGGCGCAGCGCATGCTCAATCAATACCAGTGCCAGCATTGCTTCGGCAATTGGCGTGGCGCGTATGCCAACACAGGGATCATGGCGACCGTGCGTTTCCACCATCACCGGCTCGCCCTGTTTGTTGATTGAGTGGCGCGGAATGCGGATGCTGGAAGTGGGCTTGATTGCGACATGCGCAACGATGTCCTGACCGGTCGAAATCCCCCCCAGCACACCGCCCGCGTGATTGGACAAAAAGCCCTGCGGAGTCAACTCATCGCCGTGCTCACTGCCGCGCTGCGTGACACAGCCAAAACCCGCTCCAATCTCCACGCCCTTGGCAGCATTGATACCCATCATCGCGTGCGCGATATCCGCATCAAGCCTGTCATACACCGGCTCGCCCCAGCCTACCGGCACGTTTTCCGCAACAACCGTCAACCTGGCACCGATGGAGTCTCCCGACTTGCGCAGCGCATCCATATACTCTTCAAGCCGGGACACATAAGCTGCATCGGCAACAAAGAATGGATTTTCATTCACCCCTTCCCAACTCTTGAACGGGACCACAATTTCACCCAGTTGCGCCATAAAACCGCGTATCACCACGCCGTAACGCTCATGCAGCCATTTCTTTGCAATCGCCCCGGCTGCCACGCGCACCGCCGTTTCGCGCGCGGAGGAACGCCCCCCTCCGCGCGGATCACGCACGCCGTATTTTTGCCAGTAGGTATAGTCGGCATGGCCGGGACGGAAGCTGTCGGAAATATTGCTGTAATCCTTGCTGCGCTGGTCTTCATTGCGTATCAGCAGCGCAATGGGCGTGCCGGTAGTCTTGCCTTCATATACGCCGGAAAGAATTTCCACCGAATCAGATTCGCGCCGTTGCGTGACATGACGCGAGGTGCCTGGTTTGCGCCTGTCCAGCTCATGCTGGATATAGTCGGTTGAAATCTCCATGCCGGGCGGACAGCCATCCACCACACAACCGATCGCGGGACCGTGCGACTCACCGAATGAGGTGACACTGAATAAATTACCGAAGATATTTCCAGACATGGCAGTGCTCTATTAATTAACGACGCGAGTTTAACATAAGCTTACCTACCCTCTCATCACCCTCTCCCGCATACGGGAGAAAGGGGCAGGGGCAAGGGTGATACGAAGGGGGAGGGTATTATCCCAAAAGCCGCAGCTTTATCCACAGATTACCTCGAAGAGGTTCTTGTGCCCTTTAGGGTACACAGATTCACATCCGGTTACGGCTGAACCGAATATCACCCAATTGATGCTGCAGTTATTCAATCTTGCTCGTTGTTTAATCTGTGGATAACTGCTTGCTACAGGATTATTGCAGCTTGATTGTGGCAAGCGAGATATCATCGCTTGCGCCGTGTTCGCCGATATGCGCCAGAATGGCCGATTTCAACGACTGATGCGAACAGGAACGCTGCAAGGCATCAATTATTCCCTTCTCCCCAAATTCAATGCCATCCGCGCTAATTGCATCTGCCAGGCCATCGGAATATAACGTCAGACAACACTCACCCTTCCACTGAAAAGTTTCCGTACTGTCATCAAAATCATCGCTGCGCAAAATTCCGAGGGACAAATGGCGCGACTTGAATTTTTTTGTCACCTTACCCAAACCCGTACCAAGCAGGACAGGCGGATTACCGCCGTTCCATATTTCAATAAAACGATGTCGCCGGTCCACACTGATCAGCGTCACGGCAACAAAATTTCCCACCGGCAGCAAGGTCGACAAACGCGCATTCATTTCCCGCACAAGCATCGGCACAGATTTACCCGAGCGCGCAATATCGGAAAAAACCTGCACCAGTGGCACCAGTGGAAACGCAGCCGACAAACCATGGCCCATCGCATCGGCGAGCAAAATATAATCCCGCTCCTGATTGAACTGCTGGGTAATCAGCAAATCACCGCCCAGATTAGCTGCCGGCTTGAGCCACAACTCCACGCCGGGCAGCTGCATGGACGAGACTGCCACCATTTGCTCCATCAGATCGCGCGCCATACCCAGTTCGCGTTCGGAATGGTCACGGTAGGCTTTGAGTTGTGCATTACTCAGTCGCAACCTGTCTTCCAGCTCCACAATGCGCTGCGTTGCATTAATCTTGGCCAGCAACAACACAACATCAATAGGCTTGCCCAGATAATCGTCACCCCCCGCTTCAAGGCCAAGCACCATGTCATCGCGGTGATTCAGGGCGCTGATAAATATAATGGGGACCCAGTGATCGGGGGCCAGCGCACGAATGCGTCGCGTGGCTTCAATACCACCGATACCCGGCATCATCACATCCATCAGCACCACATCGGGACGCTCGGCCTGAAAACTCAAAATAGCGTCTTCCCCGGTATTGACTGTCACCACATGGTGGCCCGCATGGGACAACACTGCCACCATCAAATCCAGATTGGCCGAAGTATCGTCCGCTATCAGTATTTTCAGGTGCGCATAACCTCTGCCGTGAATAATATTTTTTACATCCATGATCATTTTCTTTTCTGGTTTTTTTCGTTTTCCAGCCACACGATCAAATCCTGTACCGGCATTGGTTTTGCGACAAAATAACCCTGCACCAGATCACAACCCAGGCTGCGCACCAGCTTGAGATCGAGCTCGGTTTCCACCCCCTCGGCCACAGTCGACAACTTCAGCTTGTGTGCCATATCCATACTGCTTTCAAGTATAGCCCGCGCAGCCGCATCGTTGACGCCCTTGTTGACAAAGCTGCGATCCAGCTTCATCTCTGTAAAGGGAATCCGGCCCAGCTGCTCAAATGATGAATAGCCTATGCCAAAATCGTCTATCGACAAACCGAATCCCTTCAGGCGCAAGCGCGACAACACATCCAGCGCAGTGGTCAAATCTTCCATCACACCTGTTTCTGTTACCTCCAGTATCACGTCAATAGCACGCAAACCGGCCAGCCGTGTATTTGAAAGAATGAAGTCCGGCAGACTCAAGTCATTCAGCCAGCTGCCGGAAAGATTAATCGCAATTTTCAGAGGAAATCCCGCCGCAAACAGTCTGGCGCCCTCGGTCAGCGCGATGGAAACCAGCATCTGCGACAGCTCGCCTATCAGGCCTTCGCGCTCGGCCACTGTAATAAAATTATCGGGAGGAATGAACTTGCCGCCGGGCAACTGCCAGCGCGCCAGCGCCTCGATGCCCACCGCGCGCAAGCTGACGGCATCGACCTTGGGCTGGAACCAGACGGAGAACTCCCCGGCCGCCATCGCCGCCCGGATCGCGTCTCTAGACACCACCGGGCCGACGGCGGTCCGGGATTCCTCCGCCGGCAGGTCTGCGGTATTCGCCAGCAGGATAGCCAGCTGGGCAGCGCTCACAGGTTTTTGCAACTGCCCCAGCACCCGCACTCCCTGCAGCACTGCCAGCTTGTTTACAGTGCTGATAATTTTTTCGTCCGCGCCACTGATTAGAATCAGGCCTCCCTTGAATCCGATTTTGCCAAACCCGCGTATCAGCTCAACTCCATCCATCTCGGGCATACTGAGATCGCAAACCAGCACCTCGATCTGTCCGGCGCGCGCGCTCAGTATCTTGCTCGCTTCCAGGCCGTTTGCCGCTGTCAACACCTCGGTGACGCCCAGCTTGTCCAGCATGGATTTCACTTGCTGCAACACCACCATATCGTCATCTACCACCAGTGCAGAATGGCAGACAACGCTGCCCAGGCTCGCAGCCGCCGATGCGGATGAAGATTCGGCGGCCGGAGCCCGGGTTGCTTCAAGCAGATTAGCCGAGGCGACCACCACTTCGCCCAGCGCGTTGCGCAATTCGGCAAGCGCGGCTGCAATACCGTTAAAGTGCCTGTCCTTGGTTTTTTGCTCAAGCAGGGCGGCCAGGTTTGCATAACGCAGCGCACCCACCGTTCTGGCCGAGGACTTCTGCTTGTGCATTTCTTTGGCCACGGCCGCAGGATTATTTATTTGGCCAGCGAGTGCCTGCAAGCCTTCTTCCGCCGTGCGCATAAATGTATCCAGCAAGAGTCTGGCCTGCTCCAGATCAACCTGGCCGAGAATATGGTAAAGATAATTCAGGTCAAGAATTGCATCGCCGGCATGCTTGTCCGACCCGGAAACAGCCTCTGGCAAAGGTGATTGTCCGGTCCTGCCAGCAATCTCACCCAGCCAGCGCATCATGCCACCTCTCAATATATCCATCGAAAGCGGCTTGCCCAGCACCTCGTCGATTCCCGCCGTTTTGTAGTTCTTCAGTTCCGCACTTGAACTGACCGCAGTAATAGCAACAATAGGAATGCGCTTCCCCTTGCCGCGCTCCTCCATGCGTACCGCTTTTGCAAGCTCCGCACCGTTCATCACCGGCATATCAATATCGGTCAGGATCAGGTCATATGGTTTGTTATGCCACATCTTCAGCGCAACCGCACCGTCCGCTGCGATATCCACCTCGCAACCCATGGTTTGCAGTTGCAGCAGCAGCACTTTCTGGTTGGGCACATAGTCTTCGGCCACCAGTATGTGCGGCGCCTTGCCAGACACACTGGCTTCCCGGTCAATTGCGGCTCTGCCTGCCGAGACAGACGCACCGCGTTCCGAATTTTTTATCAGCGGCAGTTCCATCCAGAACGTGCTGCCCAGACCATGCACGCTTTCGACACCGATTGAGCCACCCATGCTTTCTATCAATTTGCGGGAAATCACCAGGCCGATGCCTGTTCCCTCGATGTTGCTCATTTCTGCACCGAGGCGATTAAAGGACTCAAACAGCTGCGACTGCTTCTCGGCGGGGATACCTATACCGGTATCCATTACCAATATCCTGACCCTGCCGGGCATAGCTTCGTGGCAGGACACATTAACGCGTCCGTCAGCACGGTTATATTTAATTGCATTGGAAATCAGGTTATTCAATACCTGCAATAGCGCGCGTTTATCGGCCGTGACAAAATGAACATCACAACTGCTATCCAGATTCAGTGTTACTTTGCGCGCAGCCGCTGCCTGGGCATTGTGAGCCTGGCAATTTTCCAGCACCTCCGACAGCGCTACTGTTTCAGGCTCAAGCCTCAGCTTGCCCGCCTCGATGCGCGACAGATCAAGAATATCGTTCATCAGGCTCAACAGATAATCGCCGGCGCGTTTTATTTCAGCCGCATTTTCCTTTACCTCCGGCGACAGGCTGCTGTCAATCTGCATGAGCTGCGCATAACCCAGAATTGCATTGAGCGGTGTGCGCAATTCATGACTCATACTGGTCAAAAACAGACTCTTGCTCTTATTGGCCTGCTCGGCATCTTCCTTCGCCGCGCGCAACAGGTTGGTGCGCTGCTCCACGCGCCGCTCGAGCTCGTCATTGGTATTCCTGAGCAATTCTTCGATCTGTTTGCGTTCGGTAATATCCTGCACCGTGCCTATTGAACGCAGCGGTTTATTGTCGGCATCAAACTCCGACTCGCACATTTCCTGCACCCACTTGATACGACCATCGCTCATCAGCAGGCGATGCACAATTTCATAGGGCTTGCGATCCTTCAGCGACTCGGTATAAGCCTGGTTAACTTTCTCCCGGTCATCGGGATGAATGGCCTGCAAAAATGCTTCATAGTTTGCGGAAAATCTGCTTTTATCAATTTCAAACAGGCGGAAGATTTCATCCGACCAGATCAACTCGCCCGTCAGCAAGTTCAACTCCCAGCTGCCAAGCTGCGCGATGCGTTGCGCTTCCTTCAACCTTGTTGTGCTGCTAATCAGCGCCTTTTCCATCAAGTTTCGTGCGGTCACATCCTGGCCGATGGCAAGTATGGCAGTAATATTACCCTGCTGGTCATACATGGGCTGGTCGCTCCACTCAACCTCGATTTCCGCACCTGAACAAACAACAATGGAATTGATATTGCCGCGCGCTGGCATGCCATGCGCGGCATCCTGAAACAATTGCCGAATTCGCACCTGATCATACCCGGGGATAAAAGTGCTGAACCAATTTTTGCCCCTGACTTCTTCCAGCCGGTAGCCGGACAATTGCTCGAAGTAAGGATTTACAAATTGTATTTCTCCGTCTTTGCCCAGCATCAGCACGATCACCGGCGCCATGTTCACCAGACTGGTCGCAAAATCACGCTCGCTCTGCAACGCTGCCGCAATGCGTTTTTGTTCACTGATATCAATAGATACGCCCAGCAAATGTGTCGGCTCACCCTCGGGGTTATAAATACCGATCTTGAGCGTGTGCAATGTTTTTATTTCACCGCCGCGCGTGACGATAGCTTCCTGCGGAATATCCAGCAATTGCTTGCTGGCCAGAACTGTACGATCATTGGCGGTAAAAGCATCAGCCTGCTCCCCGGGGAAAAAATCATAATCATTTTTTCCATACAGCTCCTGCTCTGTGTATCCCAGCAATTGCTCGCCGGCACGGTTCAGTTTTTCAAAACGCAAGTCGCTCGCACGCTTGAGGAAAACCATTGCCGGCATATTCTGCACCAGGGAATCGAGCAGGGCTTCCGAGCGTAATAACTCCTGTTGCGCAAGATTGCGCGCCGTGACATCAACAAAAGAAGCCATCATGCACAGGGCATTGCCGGCATCATCCAGCACCATATGCGCGGATAACTGCATATCGGCCAGCCCGCCATCACCCAGACGGGCACGCAACTCACCCTGCCAGTGGCCCCGATTCTGCAAGGCTTTCATCACCTGTAGCGCATCGCCTTCTTTGTTCCAGAACGCCAGCACCGAACGCCCGATTGCTTCCTGTGGCCCCTGCAAACGCCACATATCCGCAAATGCCTGGTTGACATAGCTCAGCTTGCCGTCCAGCCCGGCAATGGCGATCGCATTGATCGCCGAAGCAATAGCCGAGTCCTTGACCACCATTTCGTTAAGACTTTGGCTCAGCTCGGCGGTGCGCTGTTCAATCTGCTGTTCCAGATTCGCATAGGACGACTGCAGGCGCTCGGCCATTGCATTGAATGACATGGCGAGCTGCCCGAGTTCGTCCCCCCTCTCCACCGGCACGCGCTGGTCAAACTTGCCGGCGGCAAGCGCCCGCGCGCTGTTACTGAGATTCTGCAAAGGCACAATCACGCGGCGGCCGAGCATCAGCGCACCACCAAAGGCAACCAGAATCGCGGGCACCAGCACCAGCAGCGCAAAACGGCGCACTCGGTAGAACGGCATCAGCGCTTCTGCCGTGTCCATTTTGACCACCATGCCCCACTTCATGCGCGGCAAATAGCGCCAGGCCGCCACCACTGGCACACCGTTATAGTCCATCTCGAAATCGCTGCCGCGCGCCCCGTTCAGCGCATTAATCAGCGGGGCCGCACTATCCGGGCTATCCAGACTGATTTCACGCTTCTCTGCCGCATCCGGCTCAAGATTCAACGGTGCCACCACCAGGGCTGTCCGTTCATCCTTCAGGCGAGCCACCACCGTTTCACCGCTATTTCCCAGTCCCGTTTTGTCCAGCATCACCTCAAACACCCGAACATTATCGATCTGCAGTGCCAGCACTCCTTCAACCCTGCCATTGATCACCATGGACACGGCAACAAAGGCGGCAATGGCATTGCCGGATGGCGCATAAAATCCGAATTCGGAAATATTGCTTTCCAGTGTGTTCAGTGCATTGCGCACAGACTTTCCCAGGCCGCTGTTGCGGTAAGGACCGGTTAACAGATTGGTCGAGAAATCGGCTTCATGCTTGTAGGAATACACCACCGTGCCCTGCGGCGAAACCAGAAAAGCATCGTAATAACCGGCACTGCTGACGAAGCGCCTGAAATATTCCTGATACCGGTCGTTAACACGCCGGTATGCATCCGAGTCAAATCCGTTGCGGGAGGACACCTTCACATACTCGCCCATTGCCGTTCGCATCGTATCGCTCTGCGACTTGACCACTGCATCGCGCGTCAGTTCGCCCAAAAAGTCGTTGACCTGATCCACCTTTTTGTCGGCAATGGCAGAGATTTGCCTGGTCACCGTCAGCTTCAGTTCTCTTTCAAAAGCCTGCAACAGGATGTAGCTGATCAGCACAACGGGCAGCAGAAAAATCAATACAAACCAGAACAGGAAACGTTGGGTTATGGAGTGAAATTTCATGGCAGGCTCCTTTCGGCCTGCGCCAGCAAACGCAGCCATTCATCCCGAAAGCGATAGCCGGGAAAAGGGGCGGGTTCCATTGCGCTGCCGGCATCCCACACAATATCAAACTGGCCGTCCTGCCCGATTTTGCCGATACGCGGCGTTTTCCACAGATGCCTGCTATCTGCATCAATGGCCACCATCCCCACGGGTGCATTCAAGGTCTGCCGCAATATGGTGCGCTGCACGTCAACAGGTGCGGCAGATCCCGCTTCACGCGCAGCCTGCAACCACAGTTTCATGCCCGTATACGATGCTTCCATCGGATCATCCAGCACTCTGTGCATACCGTAGCGCTTGCGAAAATTGCCGACGAAGACCTGATTCTGCGGCGAGACAATACTCTGGAAATAATTCCATACGGCATAATGTCCCGCCGCGACCGGTTTTCCCATGCCGGCCAATTCCACCTCGGCCATGCTGAACGACAGTACGGGTATTTCGGCAGCGCCGCTGCCGGCTTTTTCCAGCGCGTTAAAAAAGGCAACGTTACTGTCACCGTTCAGGGTATTCAGGATCACATCCGGCCGTTGCCTGCCGATATCGGCCACCAGTGCATCCATGCTGTCTGCACCCAGCGGCAAGTAACGCTCACCCGCCAGTACGCCACCGCCCGCTTTCAGTACATCCTTGATGATGATATTGGCCATGCGCGGGAACACATAATCCGAACCCGCCAGATACACGCGTTTGCCCAGTTTTTCCAGTGCCCAGCGTGCGCCGGGGATAATCTGCTGATTGGGCGCGGCGCCGGTGTAAATAATATTGGCCGACTGTTCCATGCCTTCGTATTGCACCGGGTAAAACAGCAGGTGCTGATGCTTTTCAACGACAGGCTTGACGGCTTTGCGGCAGGAAGAAGTCCAGCAACCGAACAATACGCTGACTTTTTCTTCAGTAATCAGGCGTTCCGCCTGCTCTGCGCAATAGCCGGCATCGGAGCGGCAATCCACCACCAGCGCCTCGATCAATTGCCCGTTAATGCCGTCAGTCGCGTTGGCTTCCTCTATGGCCAGCTGCAAAGCATCCACCAGCGGTGATTCGCTGACCGCCATGGTACCGCTGAGGGAATGCAGAATGCCTATTTTGATGGACGGCCTGGAGTGGCTGTAATAGAGATATAGCAACACGATGCACAATAAAAATAGCGCAATCGAGATAACAATGGCGAGTCTGTTTGTCAAAAAATACTGCTTTTGCATTATTTCTCCGGAACCGTTGAGCTGTGCTCGATGCGTTACTCGCCTGCCAGACAGGCAGATTACACAGATCAATCTTTATTAACAACTTGTTGCGCAGCCCCTGCTGGCCGGATCATGATGGAACCCAATCACCCGCCCGGAACAGCACGCTCTTTCTTGCCCGACAATTTTCCCAGCAATACCACCAGCTGAATAATATCCAGCGGCTTGGTCAGGTAATCCGCGAAACCCGCATCCAGTCCCTTTTTGATATCGCGCTCCATTGCATTTGCGGTAATGGCAATCACCGGGATATCACACGTCATCGCATCCTTCTGCAATACTTCCAGCGCCTTGAATCCATCCATCCCCGGCAGATTGATATCGAGCAGAATAATATCGGGCAGATAGGCGCGCGCCATTTCCAGCCCCAGCTCGGCATTATGGGCATTCAACATCGTCATTCCAAAACGCCCTGAGATACTTTTTTCCACCAGGCGCAAACTGGACGGATTGTCTTCAATGTAAAGCACCTTGCGCTCATTATGCCTGTTAGTCCGCATTGCATTCAGGTCGGGTAACGGTTCGGAATTTTCTTCCACAAGCAGCGGAAATTCGACCCAGAATGTGCTGCCAGCCCCGGCTTCGCTTTCCACGCCGATGACGCCATCCATCGCCTCCACCAGCTTTCTTGAAAGTGCCAGCCCGATGCCGGCACCCTCAATGCCACTATAGGCAGAATCCAGCCGCTCAAAGGGTATGAACAAACGGGGCAGTTCTTCGGCGGCAATACCGCGCCCGCTGTCCTTCACCTCGATTTTCAGCCACCCTTTCCGCTGCGAACGACAGCTGATCGCCACGCTGCCGCCTTTACGGTTGTATTTAATCGCATTCGACAGCAGGTTCAGCAATATTTGCCTCAGGCGCAGGGGATCCGCGCGAATGACATAATCACCCGCAAGATTGGCGCTCAGTGTGAGATTGTTTTTGGCAGCCAGCGTCTGCACCAGTGGCATGGTCTCGCGCACCAATTGCGCTACCGCAATATTTTCCGGCGCAAGATCAAGTCTGCCGCTCTCGATACGTGCCAGATCGAGCACTTCATTGATCAGCTCCAGCAGGTGGTCACCGGCATGCAGTATTTCCTGCACATAATTTTGCTGCTCACCGTCGAGGGGATTGGTCTGGTTATAGGAGAGCAACTGCGCGAAACCCAGAATGCCGTTCATCGGCGTGCGCAATTCGTGGCTCATGCGCGACAGAAATTCAGATTTCGCGTTGCTTGCCCGCTCCGCCTCATTCTTTGCAACCAGCAGCTCGGCTGTGCGCTGCTCAACTCTCTGCTCAAGATTCGCCTGCGCAAGATAGCGCTCCGTTATATCGCGTGACAGCACAATGAATCGGGGTTCCTGCCCGGGAAGCCCGAGTTTTCCTGAAACAGAAAGCTCGAACCAGGCGCTGCCTTGCGCAAGCTGCAATTCAAACTGCCTGCCATATGAACGCCCGCTTGCATACGCCTCGTGCAGCGCCAGCAGAATTACCTCTGTCGCCGCCGGCGGCATGACATCGCCGACCTTTTTCCCCAGAAGCTTTTCAGCGGATGCTGACAACAAATGGGGGCTCTGCGCGTGAATATCATGGTATGTGCCGTCGAGCCCCACCTCAAACAGCAAATCGGGGATCGCCGCGATGGTGGCCTGCAACTGGCTGCGGGTGCGCTGCATCTCCCCGGTATGGGCACAGATCGCAGCGCCCATTTCGTTGAAATTACGCGCCAGCTGGCCGATTTCATCGGTCGCAACAACCTCTGCCTTCACGTCATACCGACCTGCTGCAATCGCCTGCGAAGCCTGCATCAGCTTGTTCATATGCCGTGTCAGCCAATATCCGGCCGCGGAAAGTGCCAGCATGGTGAGCAGCATCCCGAGCAGTGCAATCAGCAGGCCTTGCCGCAACAAACCGGCACGCGCTTCAAACAATGTCGCGAACGACAAACCGTAGCGAAGCTCGCCCACCTGTTGTGCACCAACATGCAATGGCAACGCGCCGTTAAATAACACCTCGTGTGAATTTGGCAGTGCAGCGACGCGCGGCAAGGAATCAGTGTCCACCCTGCCGCCCCTGCCGAATACGCGGCCGTTCTCATCCAGTATCACCACATAGGCGAGCGTGGCACTGTTGTCACGCAGCAGATCGTCGATTATGCCCTGCGCCCTGGCGTAATCACGCTGAAACAGCGCGGGCGCCAATGCCACATTCAGCATCGACGACAGCTCCTGAACTTTCTGCACACCCTGCTGCTCAATGGTCTTGTTGAACAGGCGTGCATTATTCGCAAACAGCAGCAACAGCATCACCGCCTCGATCAGCACCGCTGCCAGCACCAGCTTCCAGCGTAGCGAACCGCGCAGCCAGGAGAGCGTCATGCCTCAGTTCCGGGCCTGGCGAACATAGGGGTCAAGGCCACGCATGGTCGCATCGTCGACCGGCAACCATGCCTCGTGATGCGTGCTGGCAAAATATTCCCTGCCCTGCTCTGTTTCACCAAAGCGGAACAATGCTTTGCGCAGTTTTGCTATTGTGGACTTTGAGACGCGCGGGTGCGCCATGATCACCAGACCCGGAACTGCCGCGGATTTGGCGATCACACGCAACTTGTCGCGCTGTTCAAAACCGCTTAATGGTGAAAAACCGGACACGCCTGCGTCGCTATCCCCGAGCAGCGGAGCGAACATTGCATTCTGCATATTTTCGTATTCCTTGAGCTTGAAATCGCGTCCGGACTGCATGCCCCTGCTGCGGAACAATTCCTGTGCAAGCATATTCACAATAGCCTCGGCAGGCGGTACTGCCAGGGTTTTGCCACGCAGCCCGGACAATTGCCGCACGGGTGAATCTTTCGGCACCACAATGACACTCTGCGTACGGTAACGCGTGATCGCAACCCGCTGGAAACCGCTGTCCAGCTCTGCCAGACGCGCAAAATGCGGCGCGGTAAAGACAATGTCATATTCACCGTCGCGGGTGCGGTCCCGGAAATTTTTAAAGTCAGGCGCCGTAACTATCGTCAAATGCTGGCCGATTTCCTGTTGCAAATAGTTGCGCAGCGGAAAAAAAATGCTGATCAGTTGCTGATGACTCTGATAGGGAAATATGCCAAAGGTAAGCGGGGATTCGGCAGCATGCGCCGGCCTGCCGCAAAGCATCGAGCTGAGCAGGCAGGCAAGCATGAAGTTTCCGGACAAAAAAGATATCCCTGCATTTCGCGTCATTTTTCACCCCTCGTATTGGACTGCCCGCCGCTCGCTAAAAATATAAATATTAAATAAAATCAAATACTTATATTTTTAATGCAACGCCGCTAATGCAACAGCTTTTCCAGTAGCGCAAGCAGCTTGAGTATATCCAGCGGCTTGGTCAGGTAATCAACAAAACCCGCCTCCAGACCGGCCTCCCTGTCACCTTTCATCGCATTTGCAGTCAGCGCGATCACCGGAATAGCGGCTGTTTCAGGGAACCCCTTCAGCTGCAACAAAGCCTGAAAACCATCCATTCCGGGCAGGTTGATATCCATCAAAATCAGCTGCGGCGGAAAGTCGCGGGCCATGCCGATGGCAATTTCCGCATTAATGGCGCTACGCAATTCCCACTCCTTCCTGCCTGCAAAAACCTGCTGCATCAAACGCAGGTTCATCGGATTATCCTCCACATACAGCACAACGGGTCTGGATGTTTGCGACGCTGCAGCAGGGGGAGCATTGCTGCTGGTTGCCGCACGGGGCCGGGGGGCAATGCAAACCGTGTCCGGCGCGAGCGGAAGCTCCAGCCAGAAACTGCTGCCCTGGCCCGGGGTACTTTCAAAACCTATGCTGCCATTCATCGCCTCAACAATGCGTTTGGTAATCACCAGACCGATACCCGTGCCCTCAATATCACCGCGCTCCTCGCCCAGCCGGTCGAAAGCGGTAAAAATCCTGCCTTGCTTGTCGAGCGGTATTCCCGGGCCGGTGTCGCTGACGGCAATGTGGGCGCGTTCCCCAATCACCTCGCATAGCATGCGCACCGTACCGTTGGCATTGTTGTATTTGATGGCATTGGTGAGCAGATTGATCAAAGACTGGCGCAGACGGTTAAAGTCTGCCAGCAGAATTATCTCCAGCACATCGCATTGCACAAGAATGATTTTCACGCCCTTGTCGTGCGCCATGGATTGCACCATGCCCAGACTGTCGCACACGACCTCTTTGAGTTTGACCGCTTCCAGGGACAACTCCATTTTGTTTGCCTCGATACGTGACAGGTCGATCAAATCATTCACCAGTGACAGCAGGTGCTTGCCGGCATGCTCGATCTGGCGCGAATTTTCGCGGGTTTTTTGCGGCAGCTCGTCATCCATAATGAAGAGTTGCGAGAATCCCAATATGGCGTTGAGCGGCGTGCGCAACTCGTGGCTCATGCTGGCGAGAAACTCGCTTTTGGCGCGGCTGCCGGCTTCGGCGGCCTCCTTTGCCTGCAGCATGGCCAGCTCGGCCAGCTTCAGGTCGGTTACATCCTGTACCGTGCCCCGCATGCGGCACATTTTTCCATCCGCATCAAACTCGCCACGTGCCAGTTCGTGCACATAGCGCACCTCGCCATCCGTGCGAATAATGCGATGAACCACGTCATGCGCGCCGTTGCTCGCTGCCCGCTGCTCGCTCTCTTCCACCAGTGCGATATCATCCGGGTGTATGGCCTGGCGGAACGCGGCAAGCGAAGGATTAAAATGCGCTTTATCCTGTCCGAAAATTCGGTAAATCTCGTCAGACCAGTGCAAGGCGCCGCTCAGCATATCGACCTCCCAGTTGCCCAGCTTGGCCAGACTCTGCGCTTCCTCCAGGCGCAGATTGCTTTCCACCAGTCCCAGTTCCGCCTGCTTGCGCGCGGTAATATCCTGCACCAGGCCCAGCATATGCATGGGCTCGCCATACGCGTCGCGCACCACATCGCCGCGCTCCAGCAGCCAGTGCACAGCACCGTCCGGCCATACACAGCGGTGTTCGATGTTGTAACTTATGCCGCGCTCAAGACAATCACTGATCGCAATTTTCACCATTTGCACATCGTCCGGATGTATCGCCTTGAGGAAGTTTTCGTAGGTATGCGCCACCTTATCCTCGGGATAACCAAACATGGGCGCGATACGCTCGGACCAGAGAAGTTCACCGCTCCTGATATCCCAATCCCAGATGCCGATGTTGGCAAAAGCCTGGCTGCGGCGCAAGCGCTGCTCATTTTCCTTCACATGCGTAATATCGGTGCGTATGGAAATATACTGATAAGGCAGGCCTTCCGCATCCACAAAGGGAACAATGCTGCTATCCACCCAGTACAGCGTGCCATCCTTGCGGCGATTGCACACTTCCCCATGCCAGATATTTCCGGCGCTAATGCTGTGCCACATTTCTTCATAAAATGCTGCGGGGTGCTGGCCGGACTTGAGCACGCGGTGATTCTGGCCGATCAATTCATCGCTGCTGTAACCGCTGACCTGGCAGAATTTTTCATTGACAAAGACTATTTTGCCGCTGACATCGGCCACGCTGACAATCGCATGAAAATCGATCGCCTGCTGCTGCCGTTCAAGCTCGTAGCGGGTAACGCTCAGTGCGGCCGCCTGCGCCCTGATGTGGCGATAACTGCGCGCATGTTCGCTAACCACCTCAAGCAGCGGCTCCGGCGCCACCAGCTTGCTCAGATAATTCTCGCTCTGGACGCTGAGCGTATTTACCTGCAGCAGCAGTTCGGATTCCGTTGTCAGATAAATGATGGGGATGGATGCATAGAGCGGCTCGTCGCGCAAAAGCAGCGCCATCTCGGGCCCGCTGCATTGTGCCATTTCCATGTCGAGCAACAGCACCTCGGCTGCAAAACTTAGCAGCTTCTGCGGCACACGCAGAGGGTCGCTGATTATCTGCACTTCCATGCCGCTTGCGCTCAGCATCTGCGCATGCTGCGCCTGTTGCGCGGATTCGTTTCCAACCAGCAAGACACGGTAAGGTGCCGCGGGTTTCAACAGTAGCGACTCTGCAATCAGCTCCAGCAAACGCGCACGCTCGACAGGCTTCGGCAAATAATGCGTTGCTCCCGCCCGGTAGGCGGCCAGTCTTGCTGCAATATCGGTGTGAATGGAAAGGAAGATGACCGGCACGCTGTGCTGGCATTGCGCCTGCATATCGGCAAGGGTGCGAGCCAGCCCGCTTTCGCCCGGCTGCAATTTGAGGTCCAGAATAACCGCGGCGGGTAAAACCGGCCCGCTGCATAGAGAACTGAAATCGTCGAACTGTGTCAACACTTCGGCCTGATAGCCCGCCGCTTCCAGTATCACCGCCAGCTCATGACGCTGCCCGGCTCGCTCGCTTAAAATAATAATACGCGCGGGCTCGGCTGCCTGCGCGTGGCGCGGCGCTGTTTCAGCCTTCCCGGATTCCTTGCGGATTTGTGCTTTTGGAATACCCTTTGCCATGCGCTCCCCTTTTGCCATGCTGCTCTCTTGGCCAACTGAATTTATGCAAATGTAAGCGTATCGCCCATTCGCTTATTTTTATTTTGTAAACAGCAACATTGCAAAGAATACCTCATCCACTACCCTAATGACCATCACTTTATAAGGGTCTATAAAATCTTTCACCCAGTACTCGCCAGACTGGCACGACGGGCTTAACATGACACGCTCAAAATTTACACAACGGAAATTAATCATGCGTGCAATCCTGATGACCGCTGCCGGCGCTGTTGACGTGCTGCAAGTTCGCGACCTGCCGCTGCCGCCGCTCCCTTCCGCCAGGCATATACGCGTCAAACTGGCAGCCGCCGGCATCAATCCGCTGGACACCAAGCTGCGCAGCAAACCGGTTTATTATCCCGAGCGTCTTCCCGCCATACTGGGCTGCGACGGTGCGGGAACTGTCGAAGCGACAGGCGCTGAAGTCAGCCGCTTCAAGGTGGGCGATGCGGTGTACTTCTGCAATGGCGGCATCGGCGACGAGCCCGGCTGCTATGCGGAATACACCACCGTGCATGAAGACTATTGTGCCGCAAAACCGGCCACGTTCAGCATGGCCGAAAGCGCCGCACTGCCGCTGGTACTGCTCACCGCATGGGAAGCGCTGGCGGAACGCGCGAATCTCAAGCACGGACAAACCATCCTGATCCACGCAGGTGCCGGCGGCGTCGGGCACATTGCGATCCAGCTTGCCTGTCACATGGGCGCACGCGTTGCCGTCACCGTGAGCGACGAACACAAGTCCGCCATCGCCAGAAACCTCGGCGCCGAAAAAATAATTCTGTATCGCCAGCATGATTTTGTGCAGGAAACACTGGCCTGGACGGAGGGGAAAGGTGCATCGGTGGTGTTCGACACGGTGGGAGGCGATACCTTCTTGCGCTCGCTGCAGGCCGTGCGCTACGGCGGCAAACTGGTGAGCCTGCTTTCCACCCCGCTGTCGCTTGCCGATAGCCAGATTGCACGGCTGCGCAACCTGTCGCTGTGTTATGAACTGATGCTTGCGCCGCAACTGATGCAACTGCACGACGAACGCGTGCGCCAGCGCCGCATACTGGAACAGGGCGCGCAACTGGCAGAAGCGGGCAAACTGAAAATATTGCTCAGCAAAACGCTGCCCCTTGCCGAAGCTGCCGAAGCACATCGCCTGATTGAACAGGGCGGCATTAGCGGCAAGATTGTGCTGGAAATGTAATCCTCCCAAAAAATTGGAATATTTAAAATTATTTTAGTCACAGAGAGCACAGAAAAAATCCATGCAATTTATCGACACCCACTGCCATCTCGATGCCGCCGAATTTGGTGATACACAAAAAGCGCTGGTACAGGAAGCACTGGCTGCCGGTGTCGGCACGCTGGTGATTCCCGCTGTCGAACGTGCGAATTTCGCCGCGGTGCTGGCGCTGTGCACGCAGCATGACGCCTGCGCCCCGGCTCTGGGCATACACCCCATGTATACGGCAAGCGCCACTCCTGACGACCTCGCCGATCTTGAAAAAAATATTCAATATAATCAAGTGATTGCAATAGGTGAAATAGGGCTGGATTTCTTTGTGGAGGGCTATGACCGGGAGCGGCAGGAGTATTACTTTTCCGCGCAGCTCAAGCTGGCGCAAAAATTCAATCTGCCAGTACTGCTGCACATCCGCAAGGCGCAGGACACCATCCTCAAGCACCTGCGCCGCACGCCGGTATGCGGCGGCATCGCGCATGCCTTTAACGGCAGCCCGCAGCAGGCGGCGGAATTCATCAGGCTAGGTTTCAAGCTTGGCTTTGGCGGCGCGATGACTTACCCCCGCGCCACCAGGCTGCGCGAACTGGCCGCCACGCTGCCGCTTGAAAGCATTGTGCTGGAAACCGATGCGCCCGATATCCCGCCGGAATTTATACAACGCGGCGAACCCAATCGTCCGGCCAATTTGCCGCGCATCGCCGGGACACTGGCAGATTTGCGCGGTATGCCGCTGGATGAAATTGCGCGCATTACCTCGGCCAATGCGAGGGCAGTGTTGCCACGATTATCCTAAAAACCGTAGTTGAACAGGGGAAGTGGTGCGTTTATTTGCCTGGTCATCAAGGCGCGACGAAGCAGAATAGTCACTCTATTCAATGAGGAGCAACGCAGAGGGGCAGGCAAATAAATGTACCAATTGTCCTGTAGCGACTTCACCAAAATGGTGAGCGTGAAATTAATATGAATTTCACTTGTTTTCATGTTGCTGCGGCCTCCATAGAGAGGTCAACTGCGATTTTTAGGATTAAAGCAAGTTGGCCAAACGGTATCGACTGAATCGGACACCTGAATTCAAAGAATATTCCTCGTGGGCTCCCGCTTGCTCCTTAAAATTAAACCACGTTCAATGTGCAGTTGATGTACTAAAAACCCGCCCACACTTGGTACAATTCCCCCTTTCAAAATCAGCCACAAGCCCTATACCCATGAACGCACCGCTCCCCACCGATCCCAAATTACTGATGCGCTCCATCATCCAGCGCATTGCCACCGGTCCCGATCTTTCCAAGGACATCAGCCGCGAAGAAGCACACCTCGGCACCAAGGCGATTATTGAAAACCGCATCGACCCGGTACAGGTCGGCATTTTCTTTATCGCGCTGCGCATGAAGCGCGAATCAATGGAGGAAAATACCGGCGTGCTGGATGCGGTACTGGAAACCACCCGGCGCGTCACCGCGGCCGTCGATGAAGTGGTGGACATCGGCGACCCTTACGATGGCTATAACCGCAGCCTGCCCACCGCGCCCTTCCTCGGCCCGCTGCTGGCGGAGCTGGGCGTGCATGTGGTGAGCCACGGCCTGGATCGCGTGGGGCCGAAATACGGCGTGACTGCCCGCCATATTCTGCAGGCGGCAGGGGTGCCGGTGGACCTGTCCCCGCAACAGGCTGCGGCTCGTCTTGCCGATCCCTCGCTGGGCTGGACCTATATCGACCAGGCGCAGTCCAATCCCGGCCTGCACAATCTGGTCGGGCTGCGCGCGCAAATCATCAAGCGCCAGGTGCTCACCACCGTTGAGGTTCTCTCCAGGCCCATCGCCGGGCGCAGCAAAACGCACTTCATCACCGGCTTTGTGCACAAGCCCTACCCGCCCATCTATGCCGAGCTCGCGCGCGTTGCGGGTTTTGACAGCGCCTGCATTATTCGCGGCGTGGAGGGCGGCGTGGTGCCGTCGTTGCGCCAGGCCGGACGCTATTTTGCCTATCACGACAAGGGGCCGGAAACAGAAGTGGCAGTCGACCCGCTCTCGCTGGGCATACAGCAGGAAGTGCGCGCGGTACCGCTGCCCGGCTCGGTTGCCACTGCCGAAGGCGAGGATGAAATCGTTGCTGCCATCGACATTCCCGCCACCGCACGCGCCGCGGCCGAAGCCGGCATCGCCGCACTGCGGGGAAGCAAGGGCGCGTTCTATGACTCGCTGGTGCTGAGCGGTGCCATCGTGCTGCACCATGTCGGCCAGGCGGCCAGCCTCGCCGAGGCCGCCGCAAAAATCCGCGCGGTGCTCGACGCCGGCCGCGCTGCCGCCAGGGTGAAATGATGGAAGGTTATATTGCGGTCGCCGCGGCAGACGAACTGAAACCGGCGCAGATGAAGCGTGTTGTGGCGCAAGGCAAACGCCTGCTGCTGTGCAACTCGGCCGGCACCTTGTATTGCGTGGATGAAATGTGCAGCCATGAGGATTATTCACTGTATCTCGGCTGCATCAAGGACGGCAAAATCAAGTGCTCGCTGCACGGCAGCTATTTCGATCTTGCCAGCGGCCAGCCGGCATGCGAGCCGGCGGACGAAGCGATCAGGACTTATCCGGTAAAAGTGGAGAACGGACAAGTCTGGATTAATCCTGCAGGGAAATAATTCTCCTGCTGAATGCTGCGCTTATTCCGCGGAGGGAGGAAGCCGGTCAGACATTTCCTGCGCGCCGGTAGCTTGCTCAACAGTTTCTGGCGCAACACCAGACGCAGCCGGCTTATTGAACGACGCTTTCACCAGCAAACTTCTCAATTTCAAACTGGTCAGATTAAGCGGTCCCTCCAGTGAAATATCTTCATTCGCTTCCGCGTAGCGCTTGTCTTTAATCTTCTGGATGACTTCAGCAGCAATGCGGTGAAAATCCCGGTGCAATGTACATATTTCATCGTACAGCCCGGCAGGTATCATCCGCTGCCCCTCATTGGCGAGCCATATTCCCAGAGTACAGTGTTCGGGTGCACCTATCGAATTCAAATCAAACGGCGCACGTCCGTTCAGGATATCCTTGAAGCGTTCGCGCCAGGCAGTATGGGCCTGCAACGCAGCCGTTATTTCACTTTTTATCGACATCTCTACCCCTGCACATTTCCGGATATTTTCTCCACACTCAACCAGGCTGCCTGAATAGTATAATACCCGCATCCAGAAAATTGGCACATCGTCAGCATTCCACTCATGCAGAATATCCCCCCGCAATTTTCCCGCACCCACATCCTGCTGGGCGATGCAGGCCTGCAACATCTTGCGTCCAGACATGTCTTTGTCGCCGGTCTCGGCGGTGTGGGATCGTATTGCGTGGAAGCCCTGGCGCGGGCGGGCATAGGCCGCCTCACGCTGCTCGACCATGATGTGGTTGCCATCAGCAATATCAACCGCCAGTTGCCGGCGCTGCACTCAACCGTCGGCCAGTCCAAGGCCGAGCTGATGCGCGCGCGTGTCGCCGACATCAATCCCGATTGCAAAGTCACCATACTGAAAACCTTTCTCACCATCGACAACGTCAACCAGCTGGTGCCTGCGGACAGCGATTATGTAATCGACTGCATCGACTCGCTGTCATGCAAAGTGGCGCTGCTGGCGGAGAGTCTGAAGCGCGGGCTGAATGTGGCTTCAAGCATGGGCGCGGGCAACAAGCTGGACCCGTCGCGCATCAGGGTCGCCGACATCAGCAAGACGGAAGTGTGTCCGCTGGCAAGAAATATACGTTTGCGTCTGCGCCGTGAGAATATTTACAAACCCCTGCTGACCGTGTACTCGGACGAAGCCGGCAGCGCGCCGCTGCCGCCGCAGCCGGTGGAAGGCCCGGGACGGGCGCGCGCGGTGAACGGCACCATCAGCTACATGCCGGCACTGTTTGGCTTGATGCTGGCAGGCGCGGTGCTTAAGCGCATGCTGGAACAAGGCAGCACAACTGCGCAATAAACCCTGCAGAGATCTTTCTGCACAAGCAGTTGAATTATTTCAGCCAGCCCTTGCGGTGAAACAGCACGAAGGGCAATACCATCGACAGCCCCATTAATCCGAGCGCAAACATATAGCCTGTTTCCCAGTGCAGCTCCGGCATATGGCGGAAATTCATGCCGTAGATGGAGGCGATCAGCATCGGCGGCAGCAATGCCACCGAGGCCACCGAGAACAGGCGCACGATTTTGTTCTGGTTGATATTGATGAAACCGACGGTGGCGCTCATCAGGAAGTTGATCTTGTCGAACAGGAAGGAGGTGTGGCCGTCGAGCGAGTCAATATCCTGCATGATCTGGCGCGCGTCTTCATGCTGTTCCGGATTGAGCAATTTGCTGCGCATCAGGAAGGACATGGCGCGCCGCGTGTCCATCACATTGCGGCGGATGCGGCCGTTAAGATGCTCGGCATGGGCAATGCTGGCCAATACTGCCGCAGCCTCCTTGTCGCTCAGCTTGTTCTGCAACACGGTCTGGCTGACCTGCCCCAGATCGGCATAGACTTCTTCCACCGCGTCGGCGGAAAACTCAACGTCCATGGCATAGAGGTCGATCAAAATATCCTTGCTGCTTTCGATTTCACCCGGCTGCAGATGGGTGCGTGTGCGAAAGCTGTGAAACACCGGCAGGTCTTCTTCATGAATACTGATCAGGATTTCACCGGTCAAAACAAAAGCAACGGTGATACTGCGTGAGTCGCTCTGCTTGCCGAGCAGAAAGTCGGAACGAAGATGGATCTCGCCATTTTCTTCCTCGTAAAAGCGCGCACTCGCCTCAATGTCGCGCAGATGCTCAGGCTTGGGCAGGGTCAGGTTATAGTTATGTTCCACCCACTGGCGCTCTTCCGCTGTGGCCGCTACAACATCGATCCAGATGGGGTGCTCCGGACGTTGCTCACTTCCCGTTGCCAGATGAATCTGGCTCAGCCGGTTATTACTCAGGGTGAAAGCGCTTAACATAATTATCCTCCAGGCTTCGCATTAGGGCATGCGTGAAAGCATGCCGCTTGCAGCATGAAGATGGTGCGAATGTATCGTTTTAGCTCGGACATATGATTTTCCCGGGTAAAAAATTTGGTGCAGCAATTGCAATATATGGGCAACAGCATACTATTATTTCAGAATATTAATCCACTGCCTGCCGCACATAACTTTATCCTGCAGAATTCATTTTGCTCACCTAAAATGTGTCTTCCCGGATATTTCCCTGTATACCAATGATCATTACCCTGATACGCCACGGCGAAAGCATTGCGAACATCGGCAATTTTATCAGCGACGATCCGCGCAAGCCCGTGGTCCTGACCGAAAAAGGCAGGACACAGGCTGAAGCACTCGCATTGCGCCTGAAGGGCGAAACTTTCACTCATGCCTATGCTTCAGAGTTTCCGCGTGCACAGGAAACGGCGGCCATCCTGTTGCGTCACCACCATTGCACCCTGACTATCGATGCGCGTTTAAACGAGCGCAAATCCGGCATGGACGGCTTGACGGTGCATGAATTCAACGACAAGATGAGGCTGGACCCGCTGCATTTCAAAACAGAAAAGGGGGAATCCTTCTTGCAGCAGATGGAGCGCATGCGCAGCCTGCTGGACGAGCTGGCGCTGCTCCACCCCGATGGCAGGATACTGGCAATATCGCATGAAAATCCCATCATCGCCGCGCTGGCCCTGACAGTGGAGGATGCATCGAGCGTGGTGCTGAACAGCCTTGAGAATTGCGGACGAATTGACCTGTATTGGCCGTGAATCGCAACTTATTTTGAGTGGGGAATAGTAAGCCTGGCCTCGGTACCCCCGCCTGTGCGCGGCAACAGCTCAATTTCCCAACCATTCGCTTCGGCCAGCTGCCAGGCGATTGCGAGACCCAGTCCACTGCCGCCGGTGAAAGTACTGCGTGAAGACTCCAGCCGGTAAAACGGGCGGAAGACATTTTCCACCTCGTCGGCCGGAATTCCGGGACCGCGATCCAGCACATGCAGCACGCACACGACATCCCCGCATTCGCAACGCAATTCAATCTCCTTGCCCCCGCCATAACGTGCAGCGTTGCTCAGCAGGTTTGTAATGATACGACTCACGGCCATCCTTGCGATCGGACGCCTGCACATGCCAACCGGCCACCAGTGCACGACCACACCTTCGGCGCTTATATTGTCCACCAGCTCCTGCAATAATTCATTCATGTCGACATTTTCCGCGGCTTCCTTCTCCAGCCCGCGACTGAAGGCAAGAAACTCGCCTATCATGCGATTCATTTCATCAATGTCATGCTTCAGTCTGCCAACGATTTTTGTATCTGCATTCTGCGGCAACATTTCAATCGCCAGCCGCATGCGTGCCAGCGGCGTGCGCAAATCATGCGAAATACCCGCCAGCAGCGTGGTGCGATTTGACAGCAGCTCCTGCACTTTTTTGGACATCGTATTAAACGTTTGCGCCAGTTCATCCAGCTCTTCGACGCCTGATTCCGCAATTTTTGCAGGCGTGTTACCCAGACCGATATGTTTGGCAGCCTCCGCCAGATTTTGCAGGGGGTGAGAAATGCGCCGCGCCAGAATGATTGCGGTCACCAGCGTCAGTGCAATTGTCGCCAGCATGATCAGCAATAACGCCACGATGGACTGCATACCCAGCCGATCCTGTGGAAAGCCTATGCTGATTTGATGCTCTCCTATACTGAACTCTACCCAGTACCATATCTTTTCAAATTCCGTCACTTTGGTGCGCGTCACCCTGCCAGTGCGCACTTGCAGCGCATCTTCCAGCAACATCAGGTAGGGTATGCGGTGCTCATAATCCGGCAGCGATGTCTTGCTCGTAATCAGCCACAGGTCATGTTGCCTGGCCAGCTCCAGCTCAAAATCAGGCCGGGTCAGCGGCGGCAGTTCTGCCCATGTCTGCGCCGACAGCACCATCAACGCGGCAAGATCATCGGTGGAGCGCCTGGCCATCGGCAAAATGATGTAATACACACTGGCGCTGAAGATCACCAGTTGCAGCACAATCAGCGCGCTTGCCACGGTGACAGCAGTACTGCGAAACAATGAGGTGCGTTTTTTCAGAGCATCCATTACACCACCTTGCCCGCAGGGGTAAACAGATAGCCCTCGCCCCACACGGTACGCACATACTCGGGCGCGGCGGGGTCAGTCTCAATCTTGCGACGCAAGCGTGTGACCCTTACATCGATGCTGCGGTCAAATGGTGAGCGCTCGTAGCCTTTCATCAGGTCCATCAGCTGATCGCGGTTCAATACGCGGTTGGGATGCTCCACAAAGATCCGCAGCAGGTTGAACTCGCCGGCAGTCAGCGCAATATTCGCCCCGGCCCTGCTCAGGCTGCGTGTATTCATATCCAGCCTGAAGCTGCCAAAAATATGGGTAATGGAGGCCTCCTCCGCTTTACCCTTCAAGCCCGGCTCTTCATTACGTCGCAGCACTGCACGTATACGCGCCAGCAGTTCGCGGGGATTGAACGGCTTCGGCAGGTAATCATCCGCCCCCACTTCCAGACCGATAATGCGGTCTACATCATCGCCGCGTGCGGACAGCATGATAATGGGCAAATTTCCGTGTGCGCGCAACTTGCGCGCCAGCGTCAGCCCGTCTTCTCCCGGCAACATCAGATCAAGGATGATCAGGCTGACCGTATTCTGTTGCAGATATTGCTCCATAGCCGTTCCATCGGCCACGGTTGCCACGGCAAAGCCCTGCGATGTCAGGTATTCCTGCAACAGTTCGCGCAGGCCGGGATCGTCATCCACCACCAGTAATTTTTTGTTATCCATCTTGTTTACTATACCCGACGCACACATATAAACAGCATTGATACACATTGTTACAATTTGCCACGACTGCGAAATGATTATGCAACAGCTTGCAGGCAAGATGTGCACATCAGGAAATGCTTATCAACAACAAACCTGATTTACAACCAATTGAAAGGAAGAACCATGAAAAGCAACAAACTTATCGCCAATGCATTACTGCTTGCCTCCCTGTTTGCCATCGGCGTCAGTCAAGCCCAGGAGTCAACCACGACAACAACCTCCACAGCCCAGAAGGAAACTTATGGCACCGCCATGCGCGCCAGGATTGCCAATATGTCGCGGGAAGAACGCAGGGCATTTTTTGCCGATATCCGCACCCGCTGGGACAGTATGACACCGGAAGAGCGTGTTGCCGTACGTGATATGATCCGTTCACCCATTGCCGGCATGAGCAAGCAGGAACGCGAAGCTTTCCGTGCCGAGATGAAAGAGAAATTTGATAAAATGACTCCTGCAGAAAAAGACGCGCTGCGCGCCGAACATATGCAAAAGAAAATGGAGCGCATGGAACACCGCAATGAACATCGCATGGAACGCCCGGCAAAAGTGGAACGTCCGGCCAAGTAAGACACACTCGCAAAGTATCACCCGGCAGCCTGTTGTTGCCGGGATTTGCTTTTGAAGGGACATTTAAAATGATGACCAGATTATTTTTGCTTGCGCTGTTGCTTACCGGCTTCACCGTGCGTGCAGAAACCACCACCACAATTGCGACCGGGCTGGATTACAGCACCGGCAATTACGGCACAAGCACGTCAACCACGATCGTGTACATACCAGTCATACTCAAGACGCAGTTCGACTATTCATATCTGAAACTGACAGTACCCTACATCAGTGTCAGCAGTGCGGGCGGCGTAGTTTCCGGCATGGGCCCGATCAAAAAAACTGTCAGCACCAAGGTCACCACCAATTCAGGGCTGGGTGATGTTGTTGCAACTGCCGGCTATACCGTTTATGAAACCCAGCAGCTGGCGCTTGATATAGCCGGCAATATCAAATTCGGCACCGCCGATGCGGACCGGAATCTGGGTACCGGGCGGAACGACTATTCCGCCCAGCTGGACGGTTTCTATAGCGTTGACAGGCTGACCTGGTTTGCCACCGGCGGTTACAAGATTGTCGGCGAGCCTGAAGGCACCAATCTGAATAATATTTTTTACGGCACGCTGGGTGGCAGCGGAAAACTGTCGGAGGCAAGCAGCGCGGGTGCCATGCTGAATGCCGCGCAGAGCAGCAGCGATGCAGCAGCCGCCCCGCTGGATCTCACCTTTTTTGCATCCCGTAAATTCAACAAGACTAACAGGTTTCAGTTAGGCTTTCTGATGGGGCTTTCCGATGCCAGCCCCGATCTGGGATTGAACGTGATGGTCAGCGGTTCCTTGTAAGACTGTCGCAGAAGGATATCAAATCATGAACTTCGCCACTCTGACTATTGCATTGTGTATGTCGCTCAGCACCACGCTTGCAATGGCGCAGGATGTTGCCGTGCCCAGCCAGGAGCAGCGCAGAGGCATGAGCTATGAGGAGTATTCCAGCGTGCGTGAAAACATGCGCTTGCGCATGGAAAAAATGCAGGAAACCAAACGCAAACAGGAAGCCCTTCGCGAGCCAGATTCGGAGGAGAAAACCGGGCGCACCGGAGCGGACAGCACTTATGGCCAGGGTTACGACACCCGCAATCGATCTGAATCAGCGGCTGCGGGGCGACCCGAGCGACCCGAACGCGCTGAACGACCCGCGCGCATTGAGCGCTTTAATCGTGGCGACATGGGTCGCCGCTAGGCTAAAATATTCAATAAAATCAAGCGCTTATATATTTACGCCTGACTAGTCACTTGCTGTAAAAGTGCTTCACAAACCCGGCGCGGAAATTCTGGTGACACCCAAGACAACCCAGCTGCACTTTCTGCAAAGCATTAATCACCCTGACCCCATCCTTCTCTGCGGCCGCATGTGCCATCTCATGCGCCCCCTCATGGGTTTGCTTGTCAAACTCCTTGAACTTGCCAAGATTGCTGCCGACAAACGCAAAGATACGCGCCCGCTCCAGCACTGAAGGCTTGGGATGCTCGCCGATCAGCTGGGCCGTTTTTTCCACCAGCGGCCAATCCTCGTTTGCAATTGCACCAGCCACAGTTTGCATATGTTTGCCCAGATCGCGCATGACGCCCTGAAATGCCAGGGGCTCAGTTGCCATTGCGGCCGGGGATAACAAACACATCGACACCAGCACCACATTTATATTTAACTTCATCATTTTTCTCCACGCGTTATAAATTGTTTTCAACTAGACGGTTTCCCGCTTGCTGATGCCGTTCAGAAATATCGGAAAAGTTTTCTCCGCCTCCTGCATCAGCGAACGCTTGCCACCAAATATTGACACCTGCATCACCAGCCCCTGAATCATGCCGATATACAAAACGGCAGCGCTCTTGCTATCCAGCTTATCATCCACCAGCGACTGTTTTTTGGCGTCTTCCAGCAAGCCTGCAATGCGCGCTTCGTAGCCCGATATCAGCTCCTGTATCAGATGACGCATCTTGCCGTCTTTTTTATGCTGCAACTCCGAAAATAAAATTCGCGGAATCGCAGGATGCTTGCTGACAAAGGCCACATGCGCGAGAAACATGCGCTGTATCGCATCGAGCGGATTGCTCGCCTCGCTTGCCGCCTTGCCCAGCACACCCATCAGGCGTTCGCGTATCCAGCCCATCACCGCCAGCCAGATTTCATCCTTGCTGGCAAAGTGACGGAAAATCGCGCCCTGCGTCAGCTGCATCGCATCCGCCATATCCTGGGTGGTGACGCTGCCCACATCTTTTTCCGCAGCCAGCTCCACCGCCACGCGGATGATCTCGCTCTGCCGGTCTTCGGAGGACATGCGTTTTTTTGTGATTTCCGGTGCTGACTGTTTCATGCACGCTCCCTGATATTTTCTAAAACCTTTTTTGTCCACAGATTCACACAGATTAAAAACAACAACATTACTTTGATAATCTGTGTGAATCTGTGGATAGATGCTTTTAAACCTCCCGACCCTCGCCCGCCTCTTCATATGTCCGTCCATCGCGTATGTGATAGATGCGCTTGAAGGTAGGAATGATTTTTTCATCGTGCGTCACCACGATGATCGCGGTCTGGTATTGCTGCGCCATCTGGTTGAGCATGCGCACCACATTGAGGGCGCGCTCGCTGTCCAGCGGCGCGGTCGGTTCATCGGCCAGAATCACCGGCGGATGATTGGCCAATGCGCGCGCAATCGACACACGCTGCTGCTCGCCACCCGACAGTTGCGCCACGGCGGCTTTGGCTCTATGGCCGACATCGAGCGCATTGAGCAACTCCAGCGCGCGGCTGCGCGAAGCCGCATCCGGCATGCCGGCCAGCATCGGCAACAGGGCCACGTTGTCGGTCACATCCAGAAAGGGAATCAGGTAAGGTGCCTGAAAGATGAATCCAATGCGGTCGCGACGCAGGGTGCGCAGGTCATCAATTTTCCACGCGGCATCGAAAATGGTTTGCCCGCCCAGCGTCATGCGTCCCGAGCTCGGCTCGATCACCGCACCCAGGCATTTGAGCAGCGTGCTTTTGCCGGAACCGCTGGGGCCGACCAGCCCCACCACCTCGCCCGGCCAGATGGTCATGTCCACACCCTTGAGCGCGTCCACCGCGGTGTCGCCCTCGCCGTAGCGCTTGGTCAGGTTTTCAATATGTATCGCGGGCATGTTCATCGCTTATCCAATCGCGTTCGCGGGGTCAACACGCAAGGCCGCGCGGATCGCAAAAATGCTGGCCAGCGCGCACATCAGCATCACCAGGAAAAACCCGCTGATGGCATCCTCCGGCAGCAACAAAATATACTTGGGAAACAGCGGCGCCCACAGCGTGGCTGACAGCTTGCCCACCATAAAGCCAATCAGCCCGAGGCCCAGCGCCTGTTGCAGAATCATGCTGCTGATGGTTTGATTGGTGGCGCCGATCAGCTTCAGCACCGCGATCTCGCGCATTTTGTTGAGGGTCATGGTGTAGATAATGAAGGCCACAATCGCCGCGCTGACGATCGCCAGGATCACCAGAAACATGAAAATCTGTTTCGACGAAGTGGCAATCAGGCGCGCGATCAGGATCTCTTCCATCTGCGCGCGGGTATACGCCTGCAGATGTTTCCAGCGCCGAATTTCACCCGCCACCTCTTCCGCATCAGCACCGGGCGCGAGACGCACCAGCACGGTATTTACAAAGTGGCTGGTGGTCTGGCTGGCCTGCACCGCTTCGAGCAAACCGGGCACATTCGGGCGGTTGAATGCGGGGTTGCTGGCGGTGCGCGCGCGTTCGTTGATCAGCGCATCGTTGTCTTTCAAAAACTGCACTTCCTGCGCATCCTGCAGCGGAATAAATATCATTGGGTCGCCGCCGGACGAAACCATGCGCTGTGTCAGCCCCACCACGGTATAGTCGTGGCGGCGCAGGCGCACTTTTTCGCCCAGCGCAAAACCGGTTTTGAGATCCGCAAGCGCCTCGTAATGTGAGCGCACAATCGGCCGGCCGGCAACCAGGTAGGCAGGCTCGCCCGGCTTGCCCGGCTCGAAGCCCACCAGCATCACGCGCACTTCCCTGCGCTGCCCCGTAGCTTGCTTGACAGCACTTGCCTGCATCGTCAGATAGGTCACATTCCCTGCATCCAGTATGCCGCTGCGGCCGAGCAAATCGCGCGCCACATCGTCGCGCACGCTGGAAGGCTCGGCATAGGGGCCCAGCGTGTCCTGCTGCACCACCCACAGATCGGCGCCCGAGTTGTCTATCATCACATTGGCGTCATCCACCATGCCGCGATACACGCCTGCCATGGTGAGCGTCACGCCGATCAGCAAACCCAGCCCGATGCCGGTAAACACAAATTTACCCCAGCCATGCAAAATATCGCGGCCAGCCAGATTGATCATGGTTTCGCTTTCACAAGCTCTTTCACCACTTTTACCTTCATGCCCGGGCGCAGTTGCTGCTGGCTGTACACGATCACCTCATCGCCTTCCGCCAGCCCCGACACAATCAGCGTGCGGCCTTCCAGCGTCGTGAGGCCGGCCTGCACCGGCCTGAACTGCACCTGCCCGCCCTGCAACACCCATACGCCGTCCTGTTTCTCGCGCTGCTTCAGCGCGGCGCCTGGTATGGACAGGGCTTTTTCCAGTTGCGGCAACTTGATGGTAACTTCCGCCAGCTCGCCCAGCATGGCACCCGCAGCCGTTGCCGCAAACTCGACATTGACGATGCGCTCCTCGGTGATGGCATCGCCGATCTGCTCGATGCGCTTAACCACGCCAGGCAACACCTTATTCGCCTGCGAGCGCAGCACGATTTCTGCCGGCTGGCCGACACGCACCAGTCCCGCATGCTTCTGATCGATGCGTGTTTTGACCCAGATACTTTTCGGGTCTATCACCTGAATCACGGTCTGCCCGGCAACGACAGTCACTCCCGGCTCTGCCAGTCTTGCGGTAACAATGCCATCTATCGGGCTGAGCAAACGGGTTTGTGCACGCAGTTTGCCTATGCCACTGGCATCCGCCTGGGTTCTGACCTGGTCCAGCCGGGCCGACGACAGCGCGGCACTGGCCGAGGCCACGGCGGCAAGCGCCGCATTTTTTTCATGCAGCTTCGCATCCAGCATTTCCTGGCTGACATAACCACCCTCGCGCAACTCGGCCAGACGGGTATAGGCCGAACTCGCCGTTTTAACCCGGCTCTGCGCTTCCGCCAGCTGCGCCTCCGCCACGCGAATCGCATACTGCGAACGCTCGGCCGCCTGCTGGCTGCTGGTCACACGATCATTCAAATCGACCGCATCCATTTCAGCCAGCAACTGCCCCGCGCGCACGCGATCACCCTGATCCACCAGTATCCTGCCAACGCGGCTGGTGAGCGTGGGCGCCAGGTTATAGCTGTGCCGCGCCTCCAGTGTGCCCATGCCAAACACCCCGTTGTTCAGCGCCCCTGTGGTCGCTTTATCCAGCGTCACTTTGATTGCAGCCAGCGGCCCCTGCGTGGTCACCACCCATGCAAATATTCCTGTCACCAGCAACCCTAACGCAATCAATTTGATTTTCAATTTAGACATAGACCCACCTCAACACGCCGGGCGCTTTGCCCGAAAATATTCCGCAAAATAATTCCACCCGCTATTTCCCTGAAAACGGCAATTCAATCCACAGATTACACAGACCCACACAGATTTTCATGCTGCTATCAGAGATCTCAGCATCACCAAAAAGGTGCGCATGCCAAACAGGGAAATGCTTGTTTAATCTGTAAAAATCTGTGCAATCTGTGGACAACTGCTTTTTCCAGGATTACCCGCGCCGTAACGAAATCCCTGCCACTACCGTGATCACCACCCACACCACTGTGCGCAGGCTCATCGCAATAAGCGTGCGCTGTTCGTATGCCTCACCGCTATAGATATGCAGACCCAAAGCAGCAAAAGCAAGTGCGGTTGTTACCGCAATGGCGGCAGCCAGCCACACTGCCCAGCGCTGTTGCAACCACAGCCCGACAGCAGAGGCAATATAAAAAAAACCTGCCACAAAATTAAACCACAGCACAAACGGCACATAGTTGCCAGCCGCAGCTCGCGCCGTTTCGTCGCCAAACAGTATCGTGCCCCCTTCCTTGAGGGTCAGCAGACCAAAGCCAAGCGCGACCAGCGCAATTACCCAGACACGCATGCTCCGTTGCAATTCAACCATAGCCATCATTCACTCCATTTTTAACACAAGTAAGTGATCAAATACTATCTTATTTCATGCTTTGCAACAATATAATTTATACAAAGCCGCAACAGAATACTCATAATTACATGTATCCATATGTAAATGAATAGATATTCATATTTAAGCCAAGCGCACACCCTTACAGCACACATAGCGTATTAATTTACAGTTGACTTTACCGACCGGTCAACTATAATGCCATCCATGGAATCCAACACAGACACCCAGCAACGCATTCTCGACTCGGCACGGGAGCTCATCTATGCGCGCAGTTATGCGGATGTGGGGGTGGCTGCAATTTGCGAGCATGCAGGCGTAAAAAAGGGCAGTTTCTATCATTTTTTTCCCAGCAAGCGCGACCTGACGCTTTCGATGCTCGATGCTGTCTATGCGGATCTCAAGGAAACTCTGGTGATGAAAGCGTTTGCTGAAGACATTCCGCCACTAGCACGGCTCGATCGCTTTGGGCAACTGGCAGCGGAATTCCAGCAGCAGATGCACCAGTCTACCGGCGTGGTACTCGGCTGCCCTTTCGGCAACCTGTCGAATGAATTGGCCACCCAGGATGAAACCATACGCATCAGAATTGAACAAATTTTTACCAATCTGCAAGTCGTCATACGCAAGGTTTTACGCGAAGCGGTTGATGAGGGTGAAATTAAAAATCTGAATATTGAAGCGACCGCTCAGGCTATGCTGGCCTATTTTGAAGGCGTGATGCTGCTGGCAAAAAGCCAGAACAACACAAAAATTCTCAGCCAGTTAATGCCTGCCATGTCGCAAATACGTATCAATACAATTTAGAGATACCCTTTAAATAAAACGTGCGGGAATCAACCCGCTTTTTTAGAAACCTTAGTTGACCGACCGGTCTACTATTAACCGCAGTACCCATTACCAAGGAGCGACACATGATGCAAACTCAAGCCCAACAACAAGCAAAACCGCTTATTTACCCGCAAATACCCGCAGGAGAAGAAGGCCGCGTCGAAGCAGTATTCAGTGCCGTGAAACAACATTTGGGATTTATTCCGGACGGCTTGCGTCTTTATAGTTTTAGCCCCGCTTTACTGGAAACTTTTGTCGGCAATGTTTCCTATTTCAACAGCGGCGAACGTCTGGCTCCCTCATTGATGGCGATGATCCGCTACCTGGTATCGTGGGAATCAAAATGCCACTTCTGTATCGATATGAACGAGGGATTTCTCACTAATATGGGTTTGAATCTGGATTCGATTCGTGCCGCACGCAACAACCCGGATGCCGCACCCATACCTGCCAAAGAAAAACCCCTGCTGTCGATTGCGCTTAAATCAGTGAATGACCCGGAAAGTGTCAGTGCAAAAGATATCCAGGCGGCCAAGGCACAAGGCTGGAGCGACCGGGATATCTTCGACGTGGTAGCACAGGCAGCCAGCAATCGCGCTTTCAGCTATGTACTGCGCACTTTCAATGTTGAGTCCCAGGGAGCGTTTGCCTGAAAATTGGCCAGCGGCTGAATAAACATCTGGCCTGTCTCAATCTCAAAACCAGGGTGATCGCAACAAGTTTGCGCTCACCCTTACTGCTATTCCGCTAAAGGAAAGCGTTCCAGCACCTCATAACGCACGCCTTGCCCTGCAGAGACTGATTTCACCAGCACAAAATCATGCATATTCCACACCACCGGCGGCATCTCTGGCAGCGTGCTGTTACGACAATGGGCATGGCGCAGCAGTGTGACATGCGGCTTGTACTCGCGGCGATCAATTTTGAAATGGTGCCGCAGCAATACCTGCTCCAGAGCGTTTACCAGCAGCGCCAGCTTTGGCGGCACACTGCCGGGTGCCGCATATAGGATATGGTTATGGCCCCAGTATTTCGCGGTATCAAATTCCAGCTGAAACGCAGCGCCACTTATCTCCTGCGCCGCCAGTTTCAACGCTTCCAGACGTTCGGCTTCCACCTCTCCCAGAAATACCAGCGTGTTATGCAGCCTGTCGTCAGGCGTAGCCCGTCCGCCGCATAATTTTTTCAGTGGCGGTTGCCATGCAGTCAGCGCTGCGCGCTCGGTTTCATTTGGCCATAACGCAAAAAATATGCGGACAGGACTGTTCGAGCTATTTTCCATGGCAAAAGCTTAGCATTGAGCGCTGTATCAATACGAGTAGGCTAGCTTAAATACTCAGAATATTATAAAATGATAATATAGGTTTACGCGTATACTGGCTATGGTCCGCGCACGCGTAATAGGTTCATTTGTAGCTATCTACATGTATCAGGCAGTTTAATTTTTAACACAGAGACAAATGAGATACTTGTTCGAATCTCATTTCACACAAACAACCCTATAACGCTTTGCCGCTTTTTTCTGATAGATTGAAAAATACCGCTCAGGCACAATTGCAAACTAAATATTATGGAGTTTAACATTTTGATTAAGCAAAAAAATTTGATGAGGCTAAAAAATTGCTTAGGCCTGAGCGCGCTGTTATTGTCTTTGCAGGTAAACAGCAGCGAGATAAATATCCAGGATCCCTGGATACGCCCGATTACAGCAGGGCAAGAAAATGCAATGGTAGGTATGGTTATTAACAGTGACAGGCAAGCGCGCGTTATTTCAGTCCTGAGCCCCGCCTACAAGTTTGTGGCCATACAAGGACCAGGCAAAGACGGCGCGAATAATACCCGGGAACTCGAATTCATCGACTTGCCGGCACAAAAATCTGTCGTATTGGGAGCCGAGAGCGTGCATCTGCTATTATCCGGCAACAAACATACTCTCGGCGCAGATGACAATGTACCTGTCATTATCTCCGTACAATTCGACGACAGAACCAGCAAGGTCATCACCGTCATGGCTCAGTCCGTGCTTAACAGGAGCGGTGCAGCCAAACCGTCGATCAGCAATACTCCAGTTCAACCCGTCGCGGCTGTACTGCCAGTTGCCCCTCCCAACCCTGTCGAGACACCCAAAAAGGTCACGCCACCACCGCCCGCTGCCATCAAAGCCAAGGCAAGCACTGTAGTCGTACCCAAAGCGCCTGCGGCAGAAGTTAAACCTTTAAAAGCTGCGCCTGTGGCAGCGCGTGTTATCCCGCCTCCGGCAGCTGTTGCCGCCCAGCCACCTGTTGCCGTGACTACGCCTGCCGTAGCACCACCGATAGTCGAACCCAAAAAAATTATTGAAGCTAAACCGGCAGAGCAGCCAAAACAGGAAGAAGCAGAGGCAGCTGACGAGTGTTTTAACCTGTCGATAGCGCTCAGAGACTGTGACAAATCAAATGATATGATGATTGAATGGTGCACGACCAATGCCAAGTCAAAGTACTCTTGCAAGCTCACTATGGAGCAACTAAAAAAACTGGGCAAATAGAAATATTTCGTAGTTTGCAATTCTAGTGCCACCTCCAGCAACACTGTTTGATGCGCATATTTCCAGATTAGCCTGTATGCGCATCCCGTTTTCGATATTTCGGCAGCTATCTGCTTGCCCCTCTGCGGGTTGGGGTCGAGCGGATGCGCGCGATGCGGTAAAATGCGGGACTTGATTTACCCAGATACCGACCATGACCGTCCGTTTGCGCGAAATTCCCTATAACTACACCTCTTTCTCCGACCGCGAGATTGTTATTCGCCTGCTGGGCAACGAGGCGTGGGACATCATCAACAAATTGCGTGCAGAGCGCCGCACCGGGCGCTCTGCACGCATGCTGTACGAGGTGCTGGGCGATATCTGGGTAGTGTCGCGCAATCCGTATCTGCAGGATGATTTGCTGGGCAACCGTCGCCGCAGAGAAGCGCTGGTCAGTGCCTTGCGCCATCGCCTGCAGGCCATTGAAGAGCGCCGCCAAAACAATGAGCCGGTGAAACGCTTGCTGGAACTGAGCCATATTGCCGTCGATGCGTTTGCCGAGGATTTTGAAAGCACACTGCAATTGCGCCGCAAAGCCCTGCGCGTATTGAGCAAATTCACGCGCAGCGACAATATCCAGTTCGACGGTCTGGCGCGCGTGTCGCATGTAACCGATGCCACCGACTGGCGCGTTGAATACCCGTTCGTGGTACTGACTCCCGATACCGAATCCGAAATCGCCCATCTGGTGCGCGCCTGTATCGAGCTGAAACTCACTATCATTCCGCGCGGCGGCGGCACCGGCTATACCGGCGGCGCCGTGCCGCTGGAGCGCATGTCTGCAGTGATCAATACTGAAAAACTGGATACGATTTCCAGTGTCGAAATGCTGCAATTGCCGGGACTGGACAAACCCACCGCCACCATCCATTGCGGTGCGGGTGTGGTGACGCGGCGTGTGATGGATAGGGCCGATGCCAACGAGCTGGTATTTGCGGTCGATCCAACTTCAGCCGATGCCTCCTGCATAGGTGGCAATGTGTCGATGAACGCGGGCGGCAAGAAAGCGGTGTTGTGGGGCACCGCTTTGGACAACCTGGCCTCGTGGCGCATGGTGACGCCCAACGGCATTTGGATGACGGTGGAACGACTCGATCATAACCTCGGCAAGATCCATGACGTGGAGATGACCACCTTCCGCATCAGCCGCTTTGAAGCCGATGAAAGGACACCGCACGGCACGCCCGAAATATTAAGCATACCCGGCGGCAAGTTCCGCAAGACCGGCCTTGGCAAGGACGTAACCGATAAATTTCTGTCCGGTCTGCCCGGCATACAAAAGGAAGGCTGTGACGGCATCATCACCTCGGCGCGTTTTATCCTGCACCGCGCGCACAAATTTACGCGCACTGTGTGTCTGGAATTTTTCGGGCAGGTACGCGAGGCCGTTCCGTCCATCGTCGAGATCAAGGATTACATCGATGCCCATCCGCAGGCGGTGCTGGCCGGACTGGAGCATCTGGATGACCGCTACCTGAAGGCAGTGGGTTATGCCACCAAATCCAAACGCGCGGCACGCCCAAAAATGGTGTTGCTGGCAGACGTGGTGGGCGACGATGAAAACGCGGTGGCACAGGCGGCGTCGGAAATTGTGCGCCTGGCCAATCTGCGCAGCGGCGAAGGCTTTATTGCGGTCACCGCCGAGACGCGCAAGAAATTCTGGCTGGATCGCGCGCGTACCGCCGCGATCGCCAAGCACACCAATGCATTTAAATTGAATGAAGACGTGGTGATTCCGCTGCCGCGCATGGGCGACTATTGCGACGGCGTGGAGCGCATCAATATCGAATTGTCTTTATCGAACAAGCTGAAACTGGTGGACGCGCTGGATGAATTTTTTGCCGGAGAACTGCCGCTGTTCCATCAGGACGACGAGCAGGTGGGCAATGCCGAACTGCTCGGCAACCGCCCGCAGCAGGCGCGCGAATTGCTGACTGCCGTGCGTGCGCGCTGGCAGTGGCTGCTGGATAATCTGGATCAACCCAGCGCCAAGATACAAGACGCAAGTTACAAGGGAAACCAGGCCGATGTTGCTTGCACCTTGCACCTTGCGCCTTCCGCCTCAAGCGTTTTCGATGTCCTGCAAAACCACAGCATCCGTGCCTCGTGGAAACGCGAATTGCGCGATGTATTTGCACAGCAGATTTTCAGCGGCCGCACCTACCAGACCATCCTCGAACAATGCAATACCTTGCACCAGAGCGTGCTGAAGAGCCGCGTGTTTGTCGCGCTGCACATGCATGCCGGCGATGGCAATGTGCACACCAATATACCGGTGAACTCGGACGATTACGCGATGCTGCAACAGGCCAACCATGCGGTGGATCGCATCATGCAGCTGGCCAAGGATCTGGGCGGCGTGATCTCGGGCGAACACGGCATCGGCATTACCAAGTTTGATTTTCTGGAAAAATCCGAGATCAGCGAATTCACCGCCTATAAAAATAAAATTGACCCTGAAGGGCGCTTCAACAAGGGCAAACTGCTGGCCGGCGGCAATCTTGAACGCGCCTACACGCCCAGCTTTAACCTGATGGAACTGGAAAGCATTATTCTGGAAAAAAGCGAGCTAGGGCATATCGCCGATTCGATCAAGGACTGTCTGCGCTGCGGCAAATGCAAACCGGTGTGCGCCACCCATGTGCCGCGCGCCAATCTGCTGTATTCGCCGCGCAACAAGATTCTCGGCACCTCCTTGCTGATCGAGGCATTCCTCTACGAAAACCAGACCCGCCGCGGCATTTCCATCGCACACTTCGACGAGTTCAGCGATGTGGCGGATCACTGCACGGTGTGCCACAAGTGCCTGAACCCGTGTCCGGTGAATATCGACTTTGGCGATGTGTCGGTCGCAATGCGCAACTTCCTGCGCAAACAGGGCAAGAAGAAATTCAATCCCGGCGCGGCTGCGGCCTTGTTCTTCCTGAATGCCACCAACCCGTTCACCATCAAGCTGGTGCGCAAAGTGCTGATCGAGTGGACGTATAAAGTACAGCGCCTCGCCTACCAGATGGCCAAGCGCACCGGGCTGCTGCACAAACAGACCGCGCACCCGCCCTCCACGCTGGGCCGCGCGCCGATACTCGGCAGCGTGGTGAAATCGCAGGTGATTCATTTCATCAACAAGCCTATGCCGGGCGGATTGCCGAAGAAAACTTCGCGCGCGCTGCTCGATATTGAAGACAATACCGTGATCCCCATCATCCGCAATCCGCATAAAACCAGCGAGGATTCCGAAGCAGTGTTCTACTTCCCCGGTTGCGGCTCCGAAAGATTGTTCGGCCAGGTGGGGCTGGCAACACAGGCCATGCTGTACGAGACCGGCGCAATCACCGTGTTGCCGCCAGGCTACCTGTGCTGCGGTTATCCGCAAACCTCTTCAGGGCAGGAAGACAAGGGCAACCAGATCACCGCCGACAACCGCGTGCTGTTCCACCGCGTCGCCAACACGCTGAACTATCTCGATATCAAAACCGTGATTGTGTCGTGCGGCACCTGCATGGATCAGTTGCTGGGTTATCAGTTCGACAAGATTTTTCCCGGCTGCCGTTTGCTAGACATACATGAGTACTTGCTGGAGAAAAATGTGAAGCTGGAAGGCATCACCGGCACACGCTACATGTATCACGACCCCTGCCATACACCAATGAAAACGCATGAGCCGCTCAAGGTGGTAAATGCGCTGATGGGCACAGCGGTAACGCTGAACGAACGCTGCTGCGGCGAATCCGGCACGCTGGCCGCCACCCGTCCCGACATATCAACACAAGTGCGCTTCCGCAAGGAAGAAGAAATGCGTAACGGTGCAAATGCATTGCGCGCCGATGGCTTCAAGGGCGAAATCAAGATACTCACCTCCTGTCCGTCCTGTCATCAGGGTTTGTCGCGTTATAACGATGACGCCGGCACAACCTCCGATTACATCGTGATTGAAATGGCAAAACACCTGCTGGGCAAAAACTGGATGGCGGATTATGTGGACAAAGCCAATCAGGGCGGCATCGAAAGAGTGTTGCTTTAGAACCTGCCGGTTTATGCAGACATGGCGGCAAAGATTACTCACATCTACCCCAAGCGTCAAATAATTGTAACTATATGATTATATTTAATATTTTATATAATGCACTTGTTGCAACCTTAACCCAATCCTGATCGTCCTCGTGATATTCATGGCTCACTGCCAGAATGACAGATCACTCAATCGAATTCACACCAGTCATGACAATCTGTCATGACACGACAGATACCCACCTGTTACACCGCATCTTTTTTGACAAATAATCATTTAGTTAGAGTACTGGCACGCATTCTGCTTTTTATCAAATAAGCCAGCCAGTAGCCTGAGTAGGCTGCATAAGAATTTCATCAATAGCCAGCAGAATTGATATGCAGCACCTGACCGGCTATTGAAAAGCGCTATTACAAAAGCATATGACTTTAAATGCCGTCATTGCCATACAGTATTCCTGCAGAGAGGCGATGATTAAAAATGAAGGGCAGGAGTTCGAAAGTTTTCAGGCAGGACATAGACGCAGAAATAGTTAGCCTGTGTCGCCATGTTTAGCGGGTAATTTTATTCAACGTAAAGGAGGAGTCATGAAAATTAACAAGCGTCTAATCTCGGTTATGGGTTGCGCAGTTTTGCTGTCATTAACCACGGGCTGTGCCACACGCACGGTCGACAAGCATGCACGCAACATGGCCGGCTCCTGTGCTGCCTGCCATGGCACCAATGGTCATAGCGTTGGCGGAGCACCGGTACTGGCGGGCCTGGATAAAACATACTTCATCACCCAGATGAAAGACTTTAAATCAGGCGCACGCCAGGCAACCATCATGAACAAGCATGCCAAGGGTTACAGCGATGAAGAATTTGCGCTATTGGCTGATTTTTTCGCCGCGCAGAAATAATGCAAAGTCAGAAACCATATAACTAGAGAGGGGTTCGTCATGTCAGTCAATCGTCGTGAGTTTTTAAAGATAGGCGCAGCAGGAATTATGATCGGTGCATTTCCGGGCATCGCATTTGCGTCGAATGAGTTAATCCCCAAAAAGGGGCAGCGTGTTGTGGTGGTCGGTGCCGGTTTTGGCGGCGCGACTGCTGCAAAATATATCCGCATGTGGAGCGGGCAAAAAATTGAAGTGGTGCTGGTCGAGCGCAATACCAATTTCGTTTCCTGCCCGATGAGCAACACTGTGCTGGGGGGTACGCGCACGATCAGCGATCTCACCGGAAACTACACAACCCTGCAGAAAAAATACGGTGTCAATCTGGTGCAGGGCGAAGTGACTGCCATCGACCCCGACAAAAAAACCGTGATGCTTGCAAACGGCCACCTCAGCTATGACCGCCTGATTATTGCTCCCGGCATCGATTTCATGTTTGACCGGGTAGAAGGTCTCAGCGCCAAAGTTGCCGATGAAAGCATTCCGCACGCATGGAAAGCCGGCGCCCAGACCACCATGTTGCGCAAGCAACTGGAAGCCATGCCGAATGGCGGCACCTTTGTCATGAGCATACCTGCCGCGCCTTATCGCTGCCCTCCCGGGCCATATGAGCGCTCTTGCCAGGTGGCCTCCTACTTCAAGGCGCACAAGCCCAAATCCAAGGTCATTATTCTCGATGCCAATGCCGATATCACATCGAAAAAAGGCCTGTTTACCGCTGCATGGAAAGAGCTTTATCCCGGCATGGTGGAATATCGCAACACATCGAATGTCGTAGAGGTTGATGTCGCAAGCAAAACGGCCAAGACCGAAACAGAAAACATCAAAGCCGATGTGCTGAATATTCTTCCACCGATGAAAGCCGGTGCAGTTGCCGGCATGGCAGGTGTGGTTGGCGCGGATGGACGCTGGTGTGCGGTAGATTTCCTCAGCTATGAATCAAAAGTGCACAAGAACATTCACATCATTGGCGATGCCGTTTCTTCATCTCTGCCAAAGTCCGGCCATATGGCTACCGCACAGGCAAAAATTTGTGCGGCTGCCGTAATCGAAATGCTGGATGGCAAGCAGCCGGATCAGGCACCGACCCTTTCCAACACTTGCTACAGCATGGTGAGCGGCAATGAAGCGGTGCATGTCGCAAACGTGTTCCGCTTCAATGCTGAAAAGCAGGCAATGGTATCCGCTGACGGTGGAGGTGTTTCTAAAGCCCGTTCTGAAGCGGAAGGGGCATATGCGGCTTCCTGGCTGCAGAACATCATGAGCGACGTGCTGCTTTGATAATTTAAGACCGTCTTTTTGCAGAATAAAAGGGGATTGGCTCGCGCCAATCCCCTTTTGTTTTCAACGCCCGGAAATGTCTGTCCAGCTTTTTTCCTGCAAATATAGCCATGTGCCGCTACACCACATGGCATAGTTACATCCCGTTAATGAAGCACCTTGGTAGCTGGAGCGATCACAATTCTTGCTACTTTAACCACGCGGTCCTGTGTCTGGATGATCTCTATGGGGTAACCGCTGATTTTCAGGCTGGTGCCCGCCTCGGGAATATCCTGCAAGTGTTCAAGTATCAAACCGTTAAGCGTCTTGGCACCATCCAGAGGAAAGTGCATACCCATCTTGCGGTTTAGATCACGCAGCAGGGTGCCCCCTTCCACAAACATGCTGCCGTCCTGCTGGCGCATAAATTTGCCAGTTTTTGCGGGCGACTCTGTGGTGAAGTCGCCGACGATTTCTTCCATGATATTTTCCAGTGTCACCAGTCCCAACAGTTCTCCGTATTCATCGACGATCAGACCCAGACGCAAATGGCGCTCCTGAAAATGTTGCAGTTGCGAAAGCAAAGAGGTATCGGACGGAATAAAGTAAGCCTCCTGCAGCACCTCGCGCAACTCGGCCGAACTGAATGCCTCGCGCTGCATCAGGGACAATACACGCCGCACATGCAGCGTGCCGATGATATTGTCCAGCTCATTTTCATATACCGGCAATATGGTGTGGTGGCAGGTTGCCAATTGCTCGCGCAGCAGATCCGATGGCGCATTGATATCCAGCGCTTCAATCTGGTTGCGAGGAATCATCACATCGTTCACCGCGATGCGTTCAATATCCACCAGATTAAGCAGCATCTTCTGGTGTTTGCGCGGCAGAAAGTGTTCTGCTTCAAGCACCAGCATGCGCACCTCTTCCAGACTCACCTTCTGTTTGCTCTGGTCGGCCTGCACCTTGATGCGCAGCAACCAAAGAAAGCCGCGCACGATGGCGGTAGCGATGGACACCGCCGGATAAAACACCTTGTTCAGCGGAGCCAGGATATAACTGGCAAACAGAGCAATACGCTCGGGATGGCTGGCTGCAATCACCTTGGGCATGATCTCGCTGAAAATCACGATAACAAAGGAAATCGCCAGCGTGCCAAGCAGCAGCACCAGATCATTGGCACCGAACATGCGCAGAATAATGATCCCGGTGAGGGAGGCCGCCGCCGCGTTGAGCAGGGTGTTGCCAAACAGGATGGAACCCAGCAGTTGGTCTGTCTTTGACAGCAGTTTTGCGGTGAGCTTTGCGCTCTTGTTGCCCTTGCGCACCAGATGATTCAGGCGCAGGCGATTCAGCGCCATCATGCTGGTTTCTGAAGCGGAAAAAAATGCGGAGCAAATCAGAATAACTACAAGGGCAATAAACAGCGCGCCCAGTGATATGTCGTCCAAAGCGGAAAGCCTGTACTAAAGATAAGGGGGAAGTATCGGTGAGCCAGTCTGGAGTGTCAAGAATAACAAAAGTGCTGCCCTGCTGTTTCCATGCGCCTTTGCACCACGAAAAGCAAACTCTTTAAATAGGTATAAGTTATTGATTATATTTAATACTTTTAAAACAAATCCAGATCGGGCGGGCCCGCACAACAGAGCATCATTGGCAATTTTCCATCACATAAGTTTTTGCCCTGCTTGCCAGCTGGCGCACTTATTTATTCGCGGATGCTCTGCGCTGCGCCCATACCATCATCGCCACACCAGCGATAACCATAGGCAAACTCAGCCATTGCCCCATGCTGATGCCAAAAGTCATAATGCCGAAAATACCGTCATCCGGCATACGCGCAAACTCGCCAATGAAGCGGAAGCTGCCATAGCCTATGAGGAACATACCGGAAACCTCACCGACTGCACGCGGCTTGCCTGAATAAAGCCAAAGCAGGATAAACAACGCCAGTCCCTCGAGTGCGAATTCGTATAACTGTGAAGGATGGCGCGGAAACTTATCCACACTGGGGAACACCATGCCCCACGGCAAATCGGTGGGACGCCCCCACAATTCGCCATTGATAAAGTTGCCGATGCGTCCCGCACCCAGACCCAGCGGCACCAGCGGCGCGATGAAGTCCATCAGCTGCAGCCATTCCATTTTGCGCTGGCGGGCGAAAATTGCCATCGCAGTCATCACGCCGATAAAGCCGCCATGGAAGGACATGCCGCCCTTCCACACCGCCAGAATTTCCAGCGGATGCGAAAAATAATAGCCGGGCTGGTAAAAAAGCACCTCGCCCAGTCTGCCACCCAGCACCACGCCCAGCACGCCGTAGAACAGCAAATCATCCATCATGCTCTCGTTCCAGCCGGGCCGGTTGAGCTTGCGCAAACGGTATTTGCCCAGCAGCAGAAAGAGCGCGAAGCCGAGCAGGTACATAAGACCATACCAGTGCACGCCAAGCGGGCCGAGATGGATGGCAACGGGATCGATTTGAGGATGTATTAGCATGGTTGTGAATTTACCACATTGCTGCGAATGTACACATTATAAAAATGTGACAAAGATGAAATCATGAATTCGCAAACGATATAATGCGTCCTCGTTCCATTGCCTCTCAACCATCACATGCTGAGCTATCGCCACGCCTTTCATGCCGGCAATCATGCCGACGTATTAAAACATTTTATCGAAGTGCAGCTGCTGCGCTATCTGGCACAGAAGGATAAGCCTTTCTGGTACATCGATACCCATGCCGGTGCCGGCTGCTATGAGCTGGATACAGCTTATGCCACGCAGAATGCGGAGTTTGAAAGCGGTATTGCACGCTTGTGGCAGCGCGACGATTTGCCCGCTCCGCTGGTGGAATATGTGGCGCTGGTGAAACGCCTTAACCCCGGCGGGCAGTTGAAGCTTTATCCCGGATCGCCACTGGTTGCGCAGGAGCTGCTGCGCGGGCAGGACAAAATGCGCCTGTTTGAACTGCACCCCACCGACCATGAAATTCTGCAGGAAAATTTTGCCGCGCAATCACATAGCGTGCTGATCCAGAAAGCCGACGGCTTCGGCGCGCTGAAAGCCCTGCTGCCGCCGCCGCCTCGCCGCGCGCTGGTGCTGATCGATCCACCGTATGAAGAGAAGCAGGATTACCAGCGGGTGCCAAAGGCTTTGCAGGAAGGCCTGAAGCGCTTTGCCAACGGTGTGTACGCAGTGTGGTATCCGCAGTTACAGCGTGCCGATGCGCGGCAACTGCCGGGGGAGCTCAAGCAGTTGCCGGTGAAGAGCTGGCTGCATGTCGCGCTCAGCGTGCAAGCACCCAGTGCTGAAGGCTTTGGCATGCACGGCAGCGGCATGTTCATCCTGAATCCGCCGTGGACTTTACATGGTGAATTGAAAACTGTGATGCCCTATCTGGTGAAAGTGCTGGGGCAAGATGGCGGGGCGGGGTTCGAGCTGGAATTTAAAGAGAATAGTGCTGTCTGAGTTACCTGCAATATAGCTGTGCTGCCACCTCGCCATGGTTTAAAATTGCTTTTTCGCTAATCTTATCTGGAACCGCATCATGCCCGTCTATCGTTCACGCACCACCACCCACGGCCGCAACATGGCCGGCGCCCGCGCCCTCTGGCGCGCCACAGGCATGAAAGACGGCGATTTTGACAAGCCCATCATCGCGATTGCCAACTCGTTTACCCAGTTCGTCCCCGGCCATGTACACCTGAAAGACATGGGCCAGCTGGTGGCGCGCGAGATTGAAAAGGCCGGCGGCGTCGCCAAGGAGTTCAACACCATTGCGGTGGATGACGGCATCGCCATGGGCCATGGCGGCATGCTGTATTCGTTGCCGTCGCGCGAGTTGATCGCCGACAGTGTGGAATACATGGTCAACGCGCATTGTGCCGATGCGATCGTGTGCATTTCCAATTGCGACAAGATCACCCCCGGCATGCTGCTGGCGGCGATGCGTCTGAATATCCCGGTGGTGTTCGTCTCAGGCGGGCCGATGGAAGCGGGCAAGGTGGTGTGGGATGGCAAGGAGATGAAGCTGGATCTGGTGGATGCAATGGTTTCCGCCGCCGACAGCAAATTCAGCGACCAGCAGGTAAACGAACTTGAGCGCTCTGCCTGCCCAACCTGCGGCTCCTGCTCCGGCATGTTTACCGCGAACTCGATGAACTGTCTGACCGAAGCATTGGGCTTGTCGCTGCCGGGCAATGGCTCGATGCTGGCCACTCACGCAGACAGGAAGGAATTATTCCTTGAAGCCGGACGTCTGATCGTGAACCTTGCGCGCCGGTATTACGAGCAGGACGACAGCAGCATCCTGCCGCGCAGCATTGCGAGTTTCAAAGCCTTTGAAAATGCGATGAATCTGGATATCGCGATGGGCGGCTCCACCAATACCGTGCTGCACTTGCTGGCTGCTGCTGTCGAAGGTGAAGTCAATTTCACGATGAAGGATATTGATCGTCTGTCGCGCAAAGTGCCGCATCTGTCCAAGGTTGCGCCCAGCGCGCAAATCTATCATATGGAAGACGTACACCGTGCCGGTGGCGTAATGGGCCTGCTGGGCGAGCTGGATCGCGCCGGCTTGCTGCATCGCGATTTGACCACCGTGCACAGCAAAACCATGGGCGAAGCGCTGGAAAAATTCGACATCATGCGCACCAAAGATGAGGCCGTTAAGACCTTCTATCGCGCGGCACCCGGCGGCGTGCCCACCACGGTAGCATTCTCGCAGGACAAGCGTTATCCAACGCTGGATGACGACCGCGTCAACGGCTGCATCCGCGACAAAGCGCATGCCCACTCGCAGGATGGCGGCCTCGCCGTGCTGTATGGCAATATTGCCGAGAACGGCTGCATCGTCAAAACGGCCGGCGTCGACGAGAGCATACTCAAGTTTCACGGCAATGCGCGCGTGTTTGAAAGTCAGGATGATGCGGTGGCCGCGATTCTGGCCGACAAAATCGAAGCCGGCGATATCGTGGTGATACGCTACGAGGGCCCCAAGGGCGGCCCCGGCATGCAGGAAATGCTGTATCCGACTTCTTACCTGAAATCAAAAGGCATGGGCAAGGTGTGTGCGCTGCTGACCGACGGACGTTTCTCCGGCGGTACCTCCGGGTTGTCTATCGGCCATGCCTCGCCGGAAGCGGCCGAAGGCGGCGCGATCGGCCTGGTGGAAGAACACGACCCGATTGAAATCGACATACCCAATCGCACGATACGCCTGGCGATACCCGACAGCATCCTCGCCGAACGCCGAGCCGAGATGGAGAAAAAAGGCAAGCTGGCCTGGAAGCCGGTTAATCGTGTACGTGTAGTATCGGCCGCATTGCGCGCCTACGCTGCCATGACCACCAGTGCCGACAAAGGTGCGGTGCGCGATGTGTCGCAGCTGGAACGTTAATTTTATTTTTTGTTTTTATTTTTTGAAAGGTAAGCATATGCGCTTAAACAAATGGCTGATTTCTCTATTTTTTGCATTTACATTTGGCACTGCCATGGCAGCCGATGCAACAGCGGCAAACAAAACCGGCAAGCTGGAAACCATCAACGGCACACCGTCCAGCCTTGAGCAAAAAATGAAAGAATGTCCGATGCACCAGGGCAAAAAAGAATGCCAGCACAAAACAAATGGCGAACCCTGCCCTCACCATAAAGAAGAAAAACACCATGGCAAGGCGCATGACAAGTGCGATCACAAGCGAGAAAGCTAATTTCCACCCCAGCCTTGTCAACTCCTGCCAAATACGAGCGTTACATTACGGGTTGAACCGCCAAATATATGCAAAATAGCTAATGTAGTTTAAAATGCCGAGCGGGATGTATGTAACAAGTTAGTACCCGAATTCTTTGTGTTTTATTTTTTAACTTTTCAAAATATTGGAGATCAAATGAAATCAGTTATCGTAAGTATGATTGCAGCAGCAGGCCTGATGGTTGCAGGTTCAGCATTCGCAAATGATGCATTGCTGAAAAAAGGCAATTGCATGGGCTGCCATAAAATGGAAGGCAAGCTGGTAGGTCCAGGATTTAAAGAAGTTTCAGCAAAATACAAAGGTGATGCCGGCGCAGCTGCCAAGCTGGAAACTAAAATTGCCAAGGGTGGTGCAGGTGTATGGGGAACAATGCCTATGCCAGCCATGAACAATGTCAAGCCTGAAGACATCAAGGCAATGACTGCTTACATTTTGTCTTTGGCCAAGTAATAGCGACAAATCCTCAAGGGTTTCCAGCAATAAAAATGCCGGCGCAAGCCGGCATTTTTATTGCCTGCCAAGCGGACGCGCTCCCTTAAAAACACAGCGGTTAAATTGACAAGCACGGTAGTGCTACGCATAATCCCAGCTTCCATTCCAAGGGGGTACTGTTCATCATGGCACGTCATTCAAATGCGTTGTTGTTCTCTGCTGCGTTATTGCTCGCACTGTCGGCTTGCAGCAAGTCTGAGGCACCCAAATCCACTGCCGCAAGTGACGAACTGGTCGTGCGCATAGGTGCTGCCGCCCCCCTTACCGGCCCGCAGGCACATATCGGCAAGGACAATGAAAACGGCACGCGCATGGCGATAGAAGATGCCAACGCCAGGGGCATTATGATAGGCGAGCGCAAGGCGCGCTTTGAACTGCTAAGTGAGGACGACCAGACCGATCCCAAGACCGCAACCATCGTCGCGCAGAAGCTGGTGGATGCAAAAGTGAACGGCGTGATTGGCCACCTCAATTCCGGCACCACCATTCCTGCCGCGCGAATTTATCATGACAATGGCATCGCGCAAATCTCACCTTCCGCCACCGCTGTCAACTACACCGCGCAGGGATATAAAACCGCCTTCCGCGTGATGGCCAACGATGGCCAGCAGGGCAAGGTGCTGGGTGAATTCGCCGTCAAGAAATTAATGGCAAAAACCATCGCCGTGATCGACGACCGCACCGCCTACGGCCAGGGGCTGGCGGATGAGTTTATCAAGTCTGCCAAAGCGCATGGCGCGCAAATCGTCGCGCATGAATACACCACCGACAAAGCGGTAGACTTCAGCGCGGTGCTCACCTCGATCAAAGGCAAAAAACCTGACTTGCTGTTCTTTGGCGGTATGGACCCGCAGGGCGTGCCGATGGTGAAGCAGTTAAAATCATTGGGGCTTGCTGCCAAATTCATGATGGGCGACGGCGGTTATACGCCGAAGATGCCCGAGCTGGCGGGCGTTGCGGCGGACGGCATGTATGCCTCGCTGCCCGGCGTGCCACTGGACAAAATGCCCAATGGCCGCGATTTCGCGCAGCGCTATGAAGCGAAATTCAAACAGCCGATACAACTGTATGCACCGTATTGCTACGATGCCACCAATGTGATGATCGCCGCGATGCAGAAAGCCGGCTCGGCAGAGCCCGCGAAATATCTGCCCGAACTGGCGAAAATGAGCTACGACGGCGTAACATCAAAAATCAGCTTTGATGAAAAAGGCGATTTAAAAGGCGGCGCAATTACGATGTACCAGGTGCAAAAAGGCAAGTGGGTGCCTTTCGAAACCATGGGCGCTACAGCACCTTGATCAAGTTTCTTCCTGTTAAAAGCGACACTCTCTGTGTCGCTTTTTCTTTGTAGACACCCATGGATATTCTGCTGCAGCAAATCATTAACGGCCTGGTTCAGGGCAGCGTGTACGCATTGGTTGCGCTCGGCTATACCATGGTCTACGGCATCCTCGGCCTGATCAATTTTGCGCATGGCGAAGTGGTGATGGTGGGCGCGATGATTGCGCTGGCGGCAATACAAGTTCTGCTTGCTGCAGCGCTGTCGCCGTTGCTGGTTTTGCTGCTGAGCGTGCTGCTGGCGGTGGCGGTATGCATGGCGCTGGGCTACAGCATCGAGCGCATCGCCTATCGTCCGCTGCGCCATGCGCCGCGTCTGGCACCGCTGATCACCGCGATCGGCGTGTCCTTCGTGCTGCAGAATCTGGCGATGATCATCTGGGGCCGCGAATACCACTCCTTTCCGCAACTGCTGCCCAATGCCTCGCATCATATTGGTGGCGCCATCATTACCGAGGTTCAGATTACGATTGTGCTTATCGCGATTTTGGTGATGACAGGGCTGATGCTGCTGGTGCACCGTACCCGCCTGGGACGCGCGATGCGCGCGGTGGCAGAAAACCAGACCTCCGCCAGCCTGATGGGCGTAAACATCAACAAGGTCATTTCCACCACCTTCATGCTGGGCTCGGCACTGGCCGCGATAGCGGGCATTATGGTGAGCGCGAACTACGGCGTAGTGCATTACTACATGGGTTTCATGCTGGGGCTGAAGGCGTTTACCGCGGCGGTGCTCGGCGGCATAGGTAATTTGCGCGGCGCGATGCTGGGCGGCGTGTTGCTGGGCCTGATCGAAAGCCTGGGTGCGGGTTATATGGGCGCACTCACCGGCGGCATTCTCGGCAGCCATTACCAGGATGCGTTGGCCTTCGTGGTGCTGATCGCGGTGCTGGTGTTCCGCCCCTCCGGCCTGCTGGGCGAAAGGGTGTCCGAGCGTGCGTAAAATTATTCAATATAATCAAGTACTTATATTTATTGTTTGCGCGTTGTTGCTGCTTGCGCTGCCCTTCCTCACCGACGAATTACTGGGGCGCGGCTGGGTGCGTATCCTCGATTTTGCGCTGCTGTTTATCATGCTGGCACTCGGCCTCAATATCGTGGTGGGCTATGCCGGCCTGCTCGATCTGGGCTATGTAGCGTTCTTTGCGGTGGGCGCCTACACCTACGCGCTGCTGGCCTCGCCGCAGCTGGGCCTGCATCTGCCGTTCTGGATTATTCTGCCGATCGGCGCGCTGATCGCCGGCCTCTTCGGCGCCCTGCTCGGCACACCCACGCTCAAATTGCGCGGCGACTATCTGGCGATTGTCACGCTGGGCTTTGGCGAGATCATCCGCATCTTCCTCAACAACCTGAATGCGCCGGTCAATATCACCAACGGCGCGCAGGGCATCAGCCAGATCGATCCTATCAGCATTGCGGATTTTTATTTCAGTCGCAGCCATGAAATTCTCGGCATTACCTTTCACTCGGTGCACCAGCACTACTACCTGTTCCTCGCCCTCACCCTGCTGGTGATTTTTGTGTCGTCACGCCTGCAATATTCGCGCATCGGCCGCGCGTGGATGGCGATACGCGAGGATGAAGTGGCCGCCGCGGCGATGGGCATCAACACGCGCAACATCAAGCTGCTGGCATTTGTGATGGGCGCGAGTTTCGGCGGCATCGCCGGCGGCCTGTTCGCCGGCTTCCAGGGCTTTGTCAGCCCGGAGAGTTTCAGCCTGATGGAATCGATCATGATCCTGTGCATGGTGGTGCTGGGCGGCATGGGCAATATCGGCGGCGTGGTCCTCGGCGGCGTGCTGCTGGTGGTGCTGCCGGAGGCGCTGCGCAACGGCGCCGGCCCGGCACAGCAATGGCTGCTGGGCAAAACCCTGATCGATCCGGAAAGCCTGCGTTTATTGTTTTTCGGCATCGCGCTGATCGCCGTCATGCTGTGGCGTCCCGCCGGGCTGTGGCCCTCCAGCACGCGCCGCCGCGAACTCGAAGCGGTGGATGGTGTGGCGCAACAGGAACAGGACACGGTGTATGACGCGAAGCACTGATATTTTGTTGGCATTGAACGTGCGACAAATCCCCCCTAACCCCCCTTTTACCCGCAAGGAGTACGCCGTTGGGTGCCCCGCTGCTCTGCAGCGACCCTGCCTCTGGCAAAAGTGGGGAATCCACGTTGCTCAAAGTGCAGCAGTTACCCCACTTTGCAAAAGGGGGGCCAGGGGGGATTTAAAAACTTTAATAATTCACCCAACCCATAATTTCCATCATCACTCAAACCTACAATCCCATGAGTGATATAAAAGCCCCCCCCCTGCTGCAACTCTCCGCCGTAGGCAAACATTTCGGCGGCCTCGCCGCACTCACCGACGTGTCGCTGCACATCAGGCACGGCGAAATCTACGGCCTGATCGGCCCCAACGGCGCGGGCAAAACCACGCTATTCAACATTCTCACCGGCCTGTACCAGCTCGACAGCGGTAGCTTCACATTTGACGGTCATTCATACAACTGCTGCAAACCACACCTGCTAGCAAAGGCCGGCATTGCGCGCACCTTTCAAAACATCCGCCTGTTTGCCAATATGAGCGCGCTGGAAAACATCATGGTCGGCCGGCACCTGCGCACCCGCACCGGCGTATGGGGCGCGCTCACGCGCAACACCGCAGCGCGCGCGGAGGAACGAGAAACTGAGCAGCGTGCGCACGAACTGCTGCGCTACGTCGGCATCCACCGCCCCGCACACACGCTGGCAAAAAATTTATCCTACGGCGAACAGCGCCGACTGGAAATTGCCCGCGCACTGGCAACTGACCCCACCCTGCTGGCGCTGGACGAACCCGCCGCCGGCATGAACGCCACCGAAACCGAAAGCCTGAAGGCACTGCTGCAAACCATACGCGATCACGGCATCACCATCCTGCTGATCGAACACGACGTCAAACTCATCATGGGCCTGTGCGACCGCGTCGCGGTGCTCAACTACGGCAAGAAAATCGCCGAAGATCAGCCCGAAGCCATCCGCAACAATCCCGCGGTGATCGAAGCCTATCTCGGGGGGAGTCACGCATGAGCCTGCTCGAAGTGCACGACCTGAAAGTGGCCTACGGCGGCATCCACGCGCTGAAAGGCATCAGCCTCAGCGTGGCGCAGGGCGAGCTGGTGGCGCTGATCGGCAGCAATGGCGCAGGCAAAACCACCACCCTCAAGGCGCTCGCAGGCCTCTTGCCCTACAGCGGCAAAGCCCACTACCAGAATACTTCTTTGCTGCACCGCGCCAGCCACCAGCGCGTGCTGGACGGCATCGCACTGGTGCCGGAAGGCCGCGGCGTATTCGCGCGCATGAGCGTGCTGGAAAATCTGCAGATGGGCGCCTACATCCGCCACGACAAGGAAATCGCTCAGGACATCGAACGCATCTACGATCTCTTCCCGCGCCTCGCCGAACGCCGCAGCCAACTCGCCGGAACGCTATCGGGAGGCGAACAGCAAATGGTCGCCATGGGCCGCGCCCTGATGAGCCGCCCCACCCTGCTGATGCTGGACGAACCCAGCATGGGGCTCGCACCGCTGATGGTAGAAAAAATCTTCGACACGATACGCAACATCTCCGCACAGGGCGTGTCGATTTTATTGGTGGAACAGAATGCCAAACTGGCGCTGGAAGTTGCGCAGCGCGGCTATGTGCTGGAGAACGGGAATATTACGCTGGAGGATAGCGCGGCGAATCTACTGGGGAGTGCTGCGGTGCAGCGGGCTTATTTGGGCAGTTGAGCAAATTAAAAGAAAAGCGTCCACTTTATTCGCTTTATTTCCTATTGGCTGCAAGCCATTCGAAGAAGCGAGGACCTTCAGACGGTAAAGATCGATCATGCAATATGAGATTTGCAAGGGCGCGCACGATGTACTGAATTGCCTCTCCCTCAAGGTCGACGTAGATCGTTTCTTCGTCCTGCATTTCCTTCCAGTGTTTTAACCAATTCCTGGTTTTATTCATATGTGCTTGAGAAATAATTTTTTCTGGAAGATCAAGATCAGCCGATAACTTCTTCTTCACAAGCGCAAATATTGACTGCTCTCCAAGGACTGCACCAACAATTTCTTCTGCAGCACCGGCCAAGGTAATTGCAGGGACGAAGGCTTGGTGATCCAAAAATAGACGTATGGACCAATCAATCTGATCTACTGAAGCGTCAATTTTCGAGAGGCTAGAAAAATTTGGCGTCAAATCTTGCATTGCAAGCACCTCCATTTATTTACTTGTTCAAGTATTAGTAAAGTATTTTCACTCACGCCTGCCACACCCCAAACCCCGCCTCGCGCAGGCTGATGCCCAGCTCCACTTCCCTATCGGCCGCTTCGTCATAGGACATCGGGTTATACGCCTCGTACAGGTCGGGCCATAAGCGCAGGCCGTATTGCTTGACGTAACGGTTGGACTGGATGCCGGCCTTGTGTTTGTCGAAACGCAGATCGGGATCGAGTCCGGTCATGCCGACATAGACGCAGGGCTTGCCACTGATGTAAGCCGGGTTGCATTTTTTGAATTTGGCCTCGTACAGCACGTCTTTCGACAGCTCGATTACATAGACGTTGTGGTGCTTGCGGCGTGCCATGGTTGTTCAGTCAATCCTGCTTTAATAACCGGTCAGCGAAAAATGCATGAAGTCTTTTTGTTTACCCTGAATTTCACCGCCCCACTTGAAACCTGCATGCGTGAAGGCCTTTACGATATTGCCTTCCCGGTGCAGGCTGAACGGGTCGTGCTGCGGACGCCACGGGCCGCCGTGAACCAGTTTGCAGTGCGCGCCAAACTGCGGGCAATTTTCATACAGGCCATTGTGCCCGGCGTTAATGTCTATCGCCACGCCATAGGAATGATTGCTGAAGCCGGTACGATTGCCGCGCGCATCGATATCGCCGCGCGTGCGGCCCACGCGATAGGCGATCACTGAATTGATTTTCTCGCCCTGACCGATAAGCCGCTCGAGAGCGTCCCGCACCATGGGCGCATAGCGCTTGCATACGGAAAATTCTGGCAGGCCGGAGAGCCTGATCACCTGCTGGTCTTCCACACAGACACTGCAGCCGCTTTGCGTGTCCACCTCGTCAGGCGTGAGCATTGCATAATCCTTCACCACATTCCTGAGCTCAACCACCCGTTTCTGTTTAACGTTCCAGTGCCAGTCCTGATAATGGCAGGTTTGCCCGTGCGCCACACTGCTCAGCAACAATGCGCATAAAATATTCAATACAATCAAATACTTATACATTAAAGTTCAACTCAGTGCCAGTTGATTTCCGCAGCGGTTTTCTCGCCTATCACGGCCTCATGCAAGCCCTCGGGTATGGCAGCCTTGTTCTCGCTCAACGGCATGCGACCGGCCATGATCTCGGCAAAGCGTTGAGGCAATAAAGGCAGTTGCCCGGGAATTGCATATCCGTCCGGAAAGATCGGTTGATTGGTGGCAAGATCATATTTGTCCGTCGCGCCCAGCGTGTGCAAGAATTCATGGGCAATCACCACATTGTTCTGGCTGGCCATGTCGCGTGACGCAAACACATTTACCCTGCCGATCAGCCCCTTCTGCAAACCGGTGGAATGCGCGAGACGACTGCTGAGCGCCGGGTCAAAATAGAGCAAAAATAATTTTACTTGCTGGCCAGCTCCCTTGATCTCCGCATGGCGAAACGCCCACCAGCGCATTTTCAGGCTCCAGAAAATGACTTTCAGCACGCTGCCATCTTGCGGCGGGGCCGGCGGTTGAGTTGCCAGTATGCCGCCCAGCCTGACCTCTATGGAGGCACGTGACGCATGGCCATAGCGTGCCGCTTCTTCCTGCATGAATGCTTCCAGCGGCTTGAAGTCAGACAGCTTCAGGCCACGCATATACTCCGCGGCCACATCGCTGCCATCGCCATTGATCAGATAGACATTCACCGGCAAGGTGTATTTCCATTCCACAGAACGCGTTTTTGCGCGCCAGGTGCCCAGTGCAACAGCGGCAAGTATCAGCAGCAGGATGAAGATGCGAAAGATTTTAAACATAGCGTATCGTCCGGATAGCCTGAATGGCTGAAAGGCAGCAATGATAGAAAAATAAATTCAACAACCTTGTCATAGCAATTTGAACAGCATTTTGCTTGCCAGCACAAACAGCAACAGCGCAAAAATCTTTTTGAGCATATTCACCGGGAGCCGATGCGTCGCCTTTGCGCCCAGCGGCGCGGTGACCAAGGTTCCGATAACCAGCCACAGCAATGCGGGCAGATAAATATAACCGAGGCTGTAGGCGGGAAGTGTAACGCCGCGCAACAAACCGTTGACGATGTAGCCCAGGCTGCCGCCCAGTGCAATGGGGATACCCAGCGCAGCCGAGGTGGCAATGGCATTGCGCAAGGGCAGCTTGTGCCATACCAGATAAGGCACGCTGAGCACGCCGCCGCCGATGGAAACGATGCTGCTGATTGCACCGATCACCATGCCCGCCAGCGAGGCTTCCGTGCGCGACGGATAGTCACGCGTGGCATCCGGTTTGGCGCCGAGCAGCATTTGCGTTGCGGCAAAATAGACAAACAGTACAAAGAAAATGCTCAGGTAAAACGCATCCACATAGCCGATGATCAGTGCGCCCAGTGCCGTGCCCAGCAACAGCCCGGGCGTAATGAAACGAAAAATATCCCAATGCACGGCACGGTGTGCATGGTGCTGCCAGGCGCTGGAGAACGAGGTGAACAGGATGGTCGCCATCGAGGTGCCGAGTGCGAGATGAAGAGTATTGTGTGCGGGGATATGCTGCGCTTCAAACAGGAAGACCAGCACCGGCACCATGAGCAGGCCGCCGCCGATGCCGAGCAACCCGGAAAAATAGCCCACAACCAGACCCAGTATCAAATAATAAAGGGCCCATTGCAGTTCAGGCATGGGCGAGTTTCCCGGTGATGAATTTCCACTCTGCCGGATCAAGCGGGGTAATGGACAGACGATTGCCGCGCTGCAGGATGCGCAGTCCTTCCAGCTCGGGGTATGTGCGCAAATCGGCCAGTGAAATAATGTCTATTTTTTTGACAAACTGCACATCCACATTCATCCAGCGCGGTGTTTCGGGGGTTGATTTCGGATCAAAATAATGGCTGGATTTGTCGAACTGGGTGGCATCGGGATAGGCCGTGCTGCTCACGCGCGCAATGCCGGCAATGCCGGGCACTTTGCAATTTGAGTGGTAGAACAGCACGCCATCGCCGATTTTCATCTGGTCGCGCATGAAGTTGCGCGCCTGATAATTGCGTACGCCATACCAGGCAACCGTCTGTTCGGGGAGCGCGGCAAGATCGTCTATGCTGACATCGCTCGGTTCTGATTTCATTAGCCAGTAACGCATGTTCATTATTTTCCGCTGAAAAAAATAATGCGACCGATGGTGAAAAAACCCAAGGTCGCATTACCGATAGACTTCAAATACCGAAGCCCTGAAAAAAGCCCCCCGCCTGTGCCGTTGACTCAATATCTTGAACCTGGGTTCAAGAGGGCCGGTTCCCGTCGCATCAGGTACATCCGCAAGGGATGCGCACAACAGCGATTAAAAGGGGCGCGACCTAAGCAAAGCTTATTGGTTCAAAGAATTATGAGCCTGACGAACACCGCAGGGTGCAAACTATTGGAAATCCTGACTTTTTATCATCGGGGCTTTCCTTAAAACAGCTCATCCTGATCCGCTAATACTGTGTCGATGGCTGCCTGCATGGATTCCATTCTACGCTTAAAATCGGACATGTCAAAACCATTGCCGAGGCGCGTAGTCAGCAGCTCGTGGGCGATATTAAGGGCTGCCATAATGGCAATGCGCTCAATCGAAGTGATCTTTCCCGCATCCCTGATTTCACGCATGTTTTTATCGAGATAGGCCACGGCATCCAGCAACTCGGCACGCTCCTCGTTGGGACAGGCCACGCGAAATTCGCGGTCCAGTATCGTTACATCCAGCGTGTTGATTTTTTCAGTGATCATTTTTCTTCCGCAGGAATTGAAGCCAGCAATCGTTCCAGACGCGTCTGTGCGCTGCTGATTTTTTCATCACATTGCTTGCCATAGCTTAAGGCGTTGACAAGTTCCTGACGCAGCTTGTGATTTTCAGCGCGCAAGCGTGTGCTCAATTGCACCAATTGATTCAGTTTGTGTTCCAAGGCTTCGAATTCGACTTGCATAGGCTGAACTATAAATTTAAAAAGCCTGAAAAGTCAAATGGTAGCGTAACGTTCTGCAAGTAATTTGTACTTTTGGGCTATTTTTGCACGCGCAAGGTATAATTCGCGCCGTTTCAAGGTGCCGGGCAATTTTATTGCCCGGTTAAACGGGAAACAGGTGAAGGATTCGTTCCTGATGCCTGTGCTGCCCCCGCAACGGTAAGCAAATCAGAGCTGTGAATTTCAATCAATTGTGTGAAATTTTACAGTTCTGGCATATCACACAGCCACTGTGAACGCTCATGGGAAGGCGATGTGCCCGGTCTTTCAGACCAATTTGCGAGCCCGGATACCGGCCTTGGACAAAGTTCAGGAAATACTGCGGGAGGCGGTGTTGATGGCACGCCGCTGTGATTTTCCCGTTCACCGCTACTGCCCACTTCACTCTTCCCTTTTATTTCCTGTGTTAATAACGTTCCAGCGGGGTCGCTCGGAACATACTGACCGGAAATATCAAATGAAAAAAATTCAACTACTGGCCGCAATTTTTTGCTGCCTGACGACTTTTGCACACGCTACTGATGATCTTAGCCTCGACGAAGTAGTGGTTACCGCCACTCGAGTTCAGCAGCCACTGGACCAAACGCTATCCAGCACCAGTGTCATTACCCGGCAAGATATTCAGGAATCCCAGGTTGCAGATTTGCCCTCGGTACTGAAAAATCTTGCCGGCGTTGAGTTCTACCAATCGGGAGGCATAGGCAAACAAAGCAGTCTGTTCATGCGGGGCACCAGCGCCAATCAGGTATTAGTCCTGATAGACGGAGTGCGCATCAACTCTGCCACAACAGGATCTACCGCCATAGACCAGATCATGCTGGATCAGGTAGATCGTATTGAAGTGGTACGCGGCAATGTCAGCAGCTTGTATGGTTCGGATGCCATTGGGGGAGTTATTCAGATTTTCACCCGAAGAAACGCGGGTGAAATAGCATTTATTGGCAGTGCGGGTATAGGCTCAAATAATTCACATCGTGCCGCTGCCGGGTTAGGGGGAAAAATCCACGATACGGATTTTGGTTTGAATATTTCCAGATTCAAAACTGACGGCATCTCTGCGATTAACCCAGCTATTGCCAGCAACGCCAATCCTGACAATGATGGCTATGACAACACCAGTCTGACCGCCAGTCTGCGCCATGCATTTAATACTGAACACAGCTTGTCAGCCACCGCTTTCAACAGCGTTGGGCGCAATCAGTATGATGTATCTGGTGTAGCCACCGACATCCATGAAAACGCTTCTGTACTCAATAAACTATCGCTTTCATCAGATAACCGCCTGACTGAGAGCTGGCAAAGCAAATTACAGCTTGCCCAAGGATCGGATGAATACAAGGGATATAAAAATGACGTTTTAATTGCGTCCTCATCCATCAAGACGGTCAACGATCAGGCCTCCTGGCAAAATACGCTTGCGCTCAGCACCTGGGGCAAACTCATGCTGGGAGCAGAAAACCTGAACCAGAAAGTAGTCAGCTCTACCGCCTATACCAAAACCCAGCGCCAGGTAAATTCTGTTCTTGCCGGATTTACCGGAAACTATGAAAACCATCAGCTACAGCTCAATACACGACGCGATAACTACTCCGATTTTGGCGAGGCCAACACAGGATTACTGGGATATGGATATGCTGTTTCCGCTGCACTGCGCCTTACCGCCAGTGTCAGCTCGGCATTCAAGGCGCCGACCTTTAATGATTTGTTTTACCCTGGCTTCAGCAATCCCAGTCTGAACCCCGAACGCTCTGCCAACAGCGAAGCTGGCGTTCATTACGCCAGGGATAAGCGCAGCCTGGACTTAGTCTATTTCGATAATCAAATTAACAACCTGATTGTTTTCAGCGGTGGCACCCCAAAGAATCTTAGCCTTGCGCGTATCAACGGTGTTGAGCTCAATTATGTGGAACAGTTTGACGATACCAAAGTGAAGTTCACACTAACCCGTCAAAACCCGCGTGACACCGAAACCGGCCTTTTGCTACTGCGCCGGGCCCAGTCTTTTGCCAATCTTGCGCTAGCGCAGCAGCTTGGGAGCTGGAGAATCGGCGGTGAGTTGCAATACTCGGGCGAGCGCGAGGATACAGACATTAATACTTTCAATCGCACAACCCTTGGCGGTTACAGCCTGGTGAATTTCACCAGCCGCTATCAATGGGACAAACACATTGATATATCACTGCGTGCCGACAACCTGCTCAATCGGGAATACATGCTGGCACACGGCTACAACACCCTGGGTCGTACATTTTTTATCAGCCTGAACTACCAGTAAATACAAACAGAAAAGCTGAGTGCCACGTCAATATTCTCACTTTTCTGCTACAGTTAGCACTATGCGATAGTAGAACAAACTGGATGAATCCATCTAAAGGAGCCTTAAATGCAATTACAAACCAAACAGTTGGGAATTTTAGCCGCCTTGGCTTTGCTCATGGCAGCCACTCGTTATAACCATTTTGGTTCGTCAATCAGCTTGCCAGATGCCAGTCTGGCTGTTTTCCTGCTGGCTGGATTGCTAATGGCACGATCCACATGGCCCGCGCTGCTGGTCTTTGTGTTTTTGTTACTGGAAGCCGGCGGCATCGATTATTACGCCATCAATGTGGCTGGCGTAAGCGACTGGTGCGTTACCCCCGCCTACTGGTTCCTGATTCCAACTTATGCAGTCATGTGGCTGGGCGGACGCTGGTTTGCTGCGCGGCAGCAAAATTCATGGACCAGTCTTGCACTGTTTGGAGCCCTGTCGTGGCTAGCCACCTCGGCAGCTTTTGTTATTTCAAACACAAGCTTTTTCCTGTTGTCTGGTCGCTACGCCGAAATGAGTGTTGCCGAATATGCCGGAAGAGTGGCGCAATACTACCCTCCCTATTTGAGCGGCAGCCTGATGTATCTTGCGCTGGCAAGTGTGATTTATATCATGTGGAATGAAATGTACAAGAAAACGCCCGGCGTTGCGAATAACTGATTAACGTAGCTTTATCGGGTGTCGGTCATCAGCATTTCTACCTGTCCGCAATACTGGAGACCGCCACTTTACAAGCAAGAGAAAGACGTGCATGATTCAAAAATTCCTTTAGAATCTTATGGATTCGTGTTTGTTTTGTCAGCATTTCTACTCTAATTTCCTTTGAAATTTAGCTAAGGTAACACTATGGCCACCGCAAAAAAACCTGAAAAATCTACTGAAATTCGATACAGCTGGGAGGGCAAGGACAGAAGCGGGAAAACAGTAAAAGGCGAGATTCGTGCACTCGGCACAGCAGTCGCTTCTGCCCAGCTGCGACGCCAGGGTATTCAGGTTAGCTCGATTAAGAAGACCAAGAGCGGCGGCAAGGCTATCACGGAAAAAGATATTACTTTATTTACCCGTCAACTCGCGACCATGCTGAAATCCGGTGTGCCTTTACTGCAGTCATTCGATATTGTGGGTAAAGGACACAGCAACCCCTCTGTTGCACGCATGCTGATGGATATCAAGACCGAGGTGGAAACCGGCAGCAGCCTGGAAATGGCATTCCGCAAATACCCCCTGCAATTTGACGATCTCTTCTGCAACCTGATCGGTGCCGGTGAGGCGGCCGGTATCCTGGACAATCTGCTGGATAAAATCGCAACCTACAAGGAAAAAATCCTCGCGATCAAGAGCAAAATCAAATCTGCACTGTTTTATCCTGTTTCCATTATCGTCATCGCGTTTGTGATCACGGCCGTGATTATGATTTTCGTCATTCCTGCGTTCAAGGAATTATTCAAGAGCTTCGGTGCAGACTTGCCCACGCCAACGCTGGTCATCATGGCTATTTCAGACTGGTTTGTCACGTGGTGGTGGGCGATCTTTTCTATCATTGGCGGCGGATTGTATACCTTCTTTTATTTCTGGAAGCGCAACAAACAGATGCAGCGCACCATGGACAAGATAATGCTTAAGCTCCCGATCTTTGGCCAGCTGATCAAAATTGCCACGATTGCACGCTGGGCCAGAACACTCGCCACCATGTTTGCTGCCGGCGTGCCGCTGGTTGAGTCGCTGGACTCGGTAGCCGGAGCCTCCGGCAATGCCGTTTATTTTGACGCGACCAAGCAAATTCAGCGCGAGGTCGCCACGGGTAACAGTATGACCTCGGCCATGACAAATTCAGGCGTATTTCCCAATATGGTGCTGCAAATGATTGCGATCGGTGAAGAGGCAGGAGCGATCGACAGCATGTTGAACAAAGTGGCTGATTTTTATGAGGCAGAAGTGGATGATGCGGTTGAAGCACTTTCCAGCCTGATGGAACCCGTTATTATGGTGGTTCTGGGTACGCTGATTGGCGGCATGGTTGTCGCCATGTACCTGCCCATCTTTAAAATGGGCCAGGCCGTCGGCTAAGCCGCGCATGAGGGGAGCTTTATTCCCCCGTGCACGTTGTATTCTTTTTTATTCCAGATAATTCACCATGACTTCCTTCCTCCAGTTATTGCAGGACTCACCTCCATTCTTTATTTTTTTGTCCGGCCTGACAGGTTTGCTCGTTGGTAGTTTTTTAAATGTCGTGATCCATCGCTTGCCCAAAATGATGGAACGCGACTGGCGTATGCAATGTGCCGAGTTGAATACTCAGGTGGTTCAGGAGGAGAAAAATGTAACGAAAGTCACTGCTTATAATCTGCATACGCCGCGTTCTGCCTGCCCTAATTGCGGTCACCAGATTAGCGCACTGGAAAATATTCCCCTGATAAGTTATCTGTTTTTGCGTGGAAAATGTAAAAAGTGCGGCAGCCCCATCTCGATGCGCTACCCTGTTGTTGAAGCTACCAGCGGTATTTTATGCGCTTACGCAGCCTGGCATTTTGGTTTTGGGTTAGCTGCAGTCGCGGCAATCCTGTTTATCTGGGCTTTAATCGCGCTTACTTTTATTGATTTTGATACGCAACTGTTACCGGACGACATTACCCTGCCACTGCTCTGGCTGGGCATTATCGTCAACATGTATGGCACTTTTACCAGCTTAAACAATGCCGTTCTCGGCGCGATCGCAGGCTACCTTGTGCTTTGGAGCGTGTACTGGCTTTTCAAACTGGTAACAGGCAAAGAAGGCATGGGCTATGGTGACTTCAAGCTGCTTGCCGCAATCGGCGCGTGGCTGGGCTGGACTATGTTACCGCTGGTTATCATGCTTTCTTCCGTTGTCGGCGCAGTGGTCGGCATTACCCTGATCATTGCCCTCCGCCATGGCCGCAATATCCCGATTCCGTTTGGCCCTTACCTCGCGGGCGGCGGCTTGATCGCCCTGTTCTGGGGGCAGCAACTTACTCAGGGTTATTTAAATCTGCTTGCGATGCCATGACTTATTTTGTCGGACTGACAGGCGGCATCGGTAGCGGCAAGAGCACCGTCGCTACGCTGTTCGCAGAACTGGGAGTCCCTGTTATTGATACCGACGCCATCTCGCACCAGCTCACAAAGCCCGTCGGTGCAGCCATAGGGGCAATTCGAAACACCTTCGGTGACAACTATATAGATGCCTCAGGCGCGCTCGACAGGGCAAAAATGCGCCAGCTTGTATTTACAGATGCAAACGCGAGACTGCTTCTGGAAAAAATCCTGCATCCCCTCATCCTCGCGCAAGCACGTACTCAAGCGGAGGCCATTTCCGCCCCTTACGTGATATTGGTCATTCCCTTATTGTTTGAAACTGCCGATTATCAGGGTTGGCTGAACCGTACCCTGACTGTTGATTGCGCCGAAGAAACACAAATTGCCCGCGTCCTCAGCCGCAGCGGCTTGAGCGAACAGACAGTACGCGCCATCATGTCCAGGCAACTATCCCGCGAGCAGCGCTTGAAACTGGCCGATGATGCCATCAGAAATGACGACTCTTTAATCGAGCTGCGCCGCGAAGTTTTTGAACTAAACCAGCGCTACCTGAGCCTCGCAAAAATAAGCAATTGACGCAACGCTATAGTCAATATATTGTAGTCAACTATTATCAATTTACTCACATTCTGGCCAACGTGATTAACTACGAATTCCCTCTTAACGAACGTGTGCGCACAATGTTGCGGCTAGAGGATTTATTCGCGAGAATCGATCAACTGGTTAAAGGTTCTGATCACTGCGATCATCATATGGCACTTGCCGTGTTATTCGAGATACTTGAAGTCACGAGCCGAGGAGAACTAAAGTCTGATTTGCTGCAAGAGCTTGAACGGCAGAAACGCATGTTGGCGGCTTTGCGCAACAATCCGGAAATTTCCGAAGATGCACTGGACTCGATGCTGGCCGAGATAGATACGGTATCGACACAATTGCTTGCAGTCAGCGGCAAAATCGGCCAGCACATACGGGATAACGAATGGCTGATGCTGATCAAGCAGAGAGCATGCATACCCGGGGGCATGTGCGAATTTGACCTGCCCTCTTATCATTTTTGGCAACACCAGTCGCCCGAGATGCGACGTCAACATCTGCAGACATGGCTTACACCTTTGCGGCCCATTCAGGACGGGCTCAGAATTCTGCTCAAATTGCTGCGCGAAAATTGCAAGTCACATCAATTTACCGCGCATCAGGGCAGCTTCCAGCAAATGCAGGGGGGCCGCGTTGCGCAAATGTTGCGTGTCACGCTTGATAAAAATCTGCCTTGCATACCGGAAATCAGTGCCAACAAATACGCCCTCAATATCCGTTTCGTTGCAGCCGACTACGCAGCAAAAACCTCGCTGTATGACCAGGATGTCGAATTTAAACTCACTTTTTGCTGATTGTGATGAGCACCAAAAAACCTGCAGTCGTCGCCTGCCCACAGTGCGGTAAAGAAGTCCTCTGGAATAAAGAAGTCAGCCCCTTCCGGCCTTTTTGCAGTGAACGATGCAAGCTCATCGATCTGGGGCAATGGGCATCTGAAAGTTATGCTGTTCCCGTGGAAGAACAATCAGCTGACAAGCTGACTGATGATGACCCTACAAATGGTTCTTACCAGGCCTGACGCAACAGCGCTATGCCATGCGCGCCACTCTGCCACGCCGTCTCCATATCACGCTTCTGCAAACCTCCCAGCGCATACACTGGCATTGAACTCTCCCTCGCCATTGCGGCAAAGGCATCCCAGCCAAGGTGTGCTGCACCGGGATGACTTTTCGTCGGCAACACCGGGCTCAGCAAGGCGAAGTCCAGTTCGAGTTCCGCCGCATGTTTCAGCTCCGCTGCGCTATGACAGGATGCCGCACACAACCCAAAATTAGGGCGTTCCCTGCATACCGCAAGCTGTGATCCTGTCAACTGCACCCCGTCAGCACCCACTTCGCGCGCCAGGTCAGCATCGCCATTGATCAGGACGCGCGCGCCTGCTGCATGTGCCAATTCAATAGAACGCAGCGCCAATTCCCGTAATGCTGGGCGTTCCCAACCTTTTTCACGAATTTGCAGCAGACGCAGACCATTGTTAAGCGCAAGCTGCAAGCGCTGTATAAACACTTCTGTACCCAGCTCGGTTGCATTGCTGATCGCATACAGATGAGGCAGCTGCAGCGCGCGCATGATGGGGTCGTTGGCGGGAAGGACAGGTGCTACGGTTAATTCAGGCAGTCGCTGCCAGCTCAACAACTGACCCTCGCGACCATGGGGCTCGCCTTGCCAGCGGGTGACGCGGAAAAAATTCAGGTGCACGGTGGCATGGGGGTAAGTGAATACTCGCGTTAACCAGGGATAGGCTGTTATCACTTCGATGCCCAACTCTTCGTGAAGCTCGCGGGTCAGGGCGTGATGGGACGTTTCGCCTGCCTCGACCTTGCCGCCAGGGAACTCCCAATAGCCGGAATAGGCCTTGCCTTCCGGACGCCGGGCCATCAGGAAAGCGCCATCTGGACGCTGCAAAACAGCCACTGAGACATATGTCAATTTATTCAATATAATCAAAGGCTTGTAAATACACGTTATTTGCCTAAATGCTTGAAGTTGCATGCAGTTTTCGGGCTTCTACAAATCAACATAGACTTCAGCTTCAAAATCAACTGCGCCGGGGGCAACCCGGCGAAGTTGATTTATTTTCAGAAATTCATGGTTCGACAAGCTCACCACGAACGGTAAAATGATACCCCTAAATCTTCCCGCACCAATCCTTCGCAAACTGCCCCGCCACTCTCCCACTCCTCGATCCACGCATCTGTGACCACTGCAATGCCGCTCTGCGCACCTCATCAGTAAGTCCCTGCTTCCAGCCATGATGTACCAGCCAATGTCCCGCCACCGCCAGATACTCATCCTGCGTAAACGGATAAAAAGAAATCCACAGACCAAAGCGCTCCGACAAGGAAACTTTCTCCTCCACACTTTCCGCCGGATGCACCTCATCGCCGACATATTTTGTGGCGAGGTTATCCTGCATATAATCCGGCATCAGGTGGCGGCGGTTGGAGGTGGCGTAGATCAGCAGGTTGTCGGAGAAGGCCACCAGATCGCCATCCAGCGCGGCCTTGAGCGCCTGATAACCAGGCTCGTCGGCATTGAAGGACAGATCGTCACAATACAGAATGAAGCGCTCTGCACGCCCTTGCACTAGACCGACTATGTGCGATAAATCAATCAAACCCTGCTTGTCGATCTGAATCACGCGCAGGCCTTGTCCCGCATATTCATTCAACAGGGCTTTGACCAGTGACGATTTGCCGGTACCGCGTGCGCCGGAAAGTAGCACATTATTAGCGGTGCCACCGCGCACAAATTGCAGGGTGTTCTGCTGGATGCGCTGCTTTTGATCTTCGATGCCGAGCAGATCGGTAAGTGCGATGCGCTGAAAGTTTGCTACGGGATGCAATGTGCGCTGTTGATGATCCCAGCGGAAGGCAGCGGCAGCTTGCCAGTCTGGTGCCTGCGGCTGTGCGCCGGGCAGGATATTTTCCAGGCGTGCAAGCAGCCCTTCGGCACGGGTAAGGAAGTGTTCGAGTTTATCCATTATGCAAAAGCCTTATCCACAGATTTCACAGATGAACACAGATTAATACTCATGAGATTGTTGCTTTGAATCTGCACCAATCCGTGTAATCTGTGGAAAAAAATCAGCTTCTGTAACTTGCGTTGATCTTGACGTAGTCGTAGGAGAAATCGCAGGTCCACACCGTGGCTGCCGCATTGCCGCGTCCCAGCACCACGCGGATGCCGATATCGCTCTGCTGCATGATGCGCTGGCCGTCTTCTTCGCGGTAGCTCGCTGCACGGCCGCCCTGCTCGGCAACCAGCACGTCGTCCAGATAAAGTTTGATTTTTTCAACATCGAGATCGGCAACACCAGCATAGCCGATGGCGGCAAGGATACGACCGAGATTGGGATCGGAGGCGAAGAAAGCGGTTTTCACCAGCGGTGAGCGTGCCACCGCATAGGCGATCTGTTTGCACTCGGCAGCATTTTTTCCGCCCTCAACTTTAACCGTGATGAACTTGGTCGCGCCCTCGCCATCTCGCACGATAGCCTGGGCCAGTATGGTGGCAACGTCAGTCACGGCGGCTTGCAGCAGCTTGTATGCATCACTGTCTGCCTGCGCTATTGCCGCTGCACCGCTCTTCCCGGTGGCAATCAGCATCAGCGCATCATTGGTGGAGGTGTCGCCATCCACCGTGATACAGTTGAATGATGCATCGCTGGCCTGGCTCACCATCTGCTGCAGCATCGGCTGGCTTACAGCCGCATCGGTCGCGATATAGCCCAGCATGGTCGCCATATTGGGATGAATCATGCCGGAGCCCTTGGCCATACCGGTCACAGTCACGGTCACGCCGCCCAGTTTGATCTGGCGCGATACAGCCTTGGCGACAATATCAGTGGTCATGATCGCCTGTGACGCATCAAACCAGTTTTTTTCATCCAGATTTTTAACCGCCTGCGGCAGGCCGGCCACAATTTTTTCCAGCGGCAGCGGCTCCATAATCACGCCCGTAGAAAAAGGCAATACCTGCTCGGGCGCACAGCCCAGCAAGTTGGCCGCAGCGGCGCAAGTTGCACGTGCATTGTTCATTCCCGGCTCACCGGTGCCCGCATTGGCATTACCGGTATTCACCACCAGTGCGCGTATGCCCTTGCCTGCAGCCAGATGCTCGCGCGCGACGATGACCGGTGCCGCGCAAAAACGGTTTTGCGTAAACACGCCCGCCACTGTCGACTGCCCGGCAATCTGAATAAGCAGCAAATCCTTGCGGTTGGGCTTTTTGATATTGGCTTCCGTGATCCCCAGCTTGATGCCGGCTACAGGCAAAAGTTCGGCTGCTGAAGGTGGGTTTAGATTAACAGGCATTTGTCACTACTTTCTTATTAATATCTGCCGCCCGTGCGGTGTATATAGTTTGTCATTTCTACTGACTGCATATTCATGCGCCGCACGATGCCGTGCACATGGCGCACGATGCCGCGCATCACGTAATACACAATCGCGGGATTGGAATTCAGCAGGCTTTCAAAGCGGGAACGCTCGAGCAGGATTACCTTGCTGTCTTTCTTGACCTGCACGACTGCGCTGATTTGTGTCGCATCGCCGCCGACAAAAGTGATGATGCCGGCTATGTCACCCGGCTGCAACAAATGCAGGGTCGCTTTTTCACCCTTGATTGCAGCGGTCGCTTCAACTTCTCCCGTGCCCAATATCATCAAGGTTTTTTCCAGCCGGTTGTCTCCCGGACGCAGCAGAAACTCACCAGCTTTGTATTCCTGCACTGTCATAATGCTGGCCAGAGATTCAATCTCTGCATCACGCAACTCCGAAGTCAAATCGGAATTGCGCAGAATATTCAATATCAGGTCATCCGCTGTCATTGGTCTTTTCCTTGTATAAAAAGTATTAGGGTACCTTTAACTCAATTTGCCATGGCACTGCTTGTATTTTTTTCCCGAGCCGCAGGGACAAGGATCATTGCGACCGATCTTTTCACCTGTGCGGACAAACGGAGCTTTTTCTTCGCCCTCATCTGCGCCAGTTTGACCCAGTGCTTCCTCATAATCCGCATGGTGATACTGCACATTGGAAGGTGCATGGGGAACCTCGGCAGCTTCAATATCCTGTTCGCTGCGGATCTGTACGTTCATCAGGATCTGGGTCACTTCAGTCTTGACGCTTTCCAGCATATTTGAAAACAGTTCAAATGCCTCGCGCTTGTATTCCTGCTTGGGATTTTTCTGTGCATAGCCGCGCAGGTGTATGCCCTGGCGCAAATGGTCCAGCGCACCCAGATGTTCGCGCCAGTGCGTATCCAGACTCTGCAACATCACCAGTCGCTCATATCGGTGCATCACTTCTGCGCCAACATGCTCAACTTTAACCTGATACTGCTTCTGTGCCGCATCCAGTACGCGATCGCGCACACCCTCCTCATCCAGATTTTTCTCCTGCTCCAGCCATTGTGCAACAGGCAAATGCAGCTCGTACTCGGCTTTCAGTGCATGCTCCAGCCCTGCCACATCCCACTGCTCTTCCATACTGCCGGGCGTGATATATTCGTTCATGGTGCGGTGCAAAACACTGTCGCGCATCACCGCAATGGTCTCTGAAATATCCAGGCTATCCATCAGTTCATTGCGTTGCTGGTAAATCACTTTGCGCTGATCGTTGGCCACGTCATCATATTCAAGAATCTGTTTGCGCATATCGAAGTTGCGCGCTTCAACCTTGCGCTGTGCATTTTCAATCGCGCGCGTTACCCAGGTATGCTCGATTGCCTCGCCTTCGGGCAGCTTGAATCTGTTCATAATCGCGGCCACACGATCCGATGCAAAAATACGCAACAGCGGATCTTCCAGCGACAGATAAAAACGGCTGGAACCCGGATCACCCTGTCGGCCAGCACGTCCGCGCAACTGATTATCTACGCGCCGTGATTCATGTCTTTCAGTTCCAATAATATGCAGACCACCACTTGCCACAACCTGATCGTGTACCGGTTGCCATTCGGCGCGCAACTCGACAATACGCTGTGCGCGCGAACCATCGTCCAACGAAGCATCCAGACGCACCAGTTCAATTTGCTTTTCCACGTTGCCACCGAGCACAATATCCGTGCCCCGGCCTGCCATATTGGTGGCAATCGTCACCATCTGCGGACGTCCCGCCTGCGCCACAATTTCTGCCTCACGTGCGTGCTGCTTCGCATTCAACACCTGATGCGGCAACTTTTCCTTATCCAGCAAACTGGACAGCAACTCTGAAGTTTCAATCGAAGTGGTACCGACCAGTACAGGCTGACCGCGCTGATAACAGTCGCGGATATCATTTATAACAGCCTTGTATTTCTCCATTGCGGTCAGGTAAACCTGATCCATCATGTCAACACGGATAGTGGGGCGGTGCGGAGGTACGACCACGGTTTCCAGCCCATAGATAGACTGGAATTCATAGGCCTCCGTATCGGCAGTACCCGTCATACCGCTCAAGCGGTTATACATTCGGAAGAAATTCTGGAAGGTAATCGACGCCAGCGTCTGGTTTTCCTTCTGGATAGCCACACCTTCCTTTGCTTCGACTGCCTGATGCAGGCCGTCAGACCAGCGACGCCCCGGCATCATGCGCCCGGTGAACTCGTCAACGATCACGACCTCACCATTCTGCACCACATAATTCTGGTCGATGTGATACAAAACATGCGCCTTGAGCGCTGCATAGAGATTGTGTATCAACGTGATATTTGCTGGGTCATACAGGCTGCCACCCGGGGGGAGCAATCCGGCCTTGCCAAGCAACTCTTCTGCGTGCTCATGCCCCGTTTCGGTGAGCAGAATTTGCTGGTTCTTTTCGTCGACGCTGTAATCGCCCTCTCCATCCTCTTCCTGCTGCTTTACCAACTGTGGAACCAGTTTGTTCATTCTGGTGTAAACATCCACATTGTCCTCAGCCTGTCCGGAAATAATCAGCGGCGTACGCGCTTCATCAATCAGGATGGAATCCACTTCATCCACGATGGCAAAATTCAAGCCCCGCTGATAACGCTCACCGGTTTCTGTTGCCATGTTGTCACGCAGATAATCAAAACCGTACTCGTTATTCGTGCCATAGGTGATATCAGAAGCATAGGCGGCCTGCTTGTCGGCAGGATCCATCTGCGACAGGATAACCCCCACCGAAAGCCCCAGAAAACGATACAAGCGGCCCATCCATTCGGCATCGCGCCGGGCAAGATAGTCGTTGACTGTCACCACATGCACGCCCTTGCCGGACAACGCATTCAAATAGGCCGGGAGCGTCGCCATCAGCGTCTTGCCTTCACCGGTTCGCATCTCGGCAATTTTGCCGTAGTGCAGCACCATGCCACCGATTAACTGCACATCAAAATGGCGCATCTGCAAGGCTCTCTTGCCACCTTCGCGTACCACAGCAAAGGCTTCCGGCAACAAGGCATCGAGCGACTCACCCTGCTGCACACGCTGCCGGAAGTTTGCGGTCATGGCTCGCAGCTCATCATCCGTCAGCGCTTCGATTTGCGGCTCAAGTGCATTTATTGCAATTACCGTCTGGCGATACTGTTTAAGCAAGCGATCATTACGGCTGCCGAATACACTTTTAAGCAAATTGGAAATCATGTTCTAAATTTTCTTCTCTAATGACAATAAGTTCGAATTCAACTTAACAATAAAAAAGGCGAGGCAAGTCATATATCAAATAGGACACCTCACCCTTGCACCAAACGAGCAACAACTAGCTTGCGTTACTTTGTAAAAACCGTACTGGATTTTGGGCCAAACCTTTAAATCTCACTTCAAAATGCAAATGATTCCCGGTTGAACGCCCGGTACTGCCAACAAGAGAAATCAACTGGCCGCGCTTCACCACCTGCCCCACCTCAACCAAAAGCTTGGAAGCATGAGCATAACGCGTCAAAATGTCACTTCCGTGATCAATTTCCACCAGATTGCCAAACTGCGGATGTAATGCCGCATAAACGACAATACCGCTGGCAGCCGCATGAATCGGCGTGCCCTGGGGCACGACATAATCAACCCCTTCGTGCATCGCACTCCTGCCCGTGAAGGGATCGACACGCCAGCCGAAGTTAGATGAATACCAGCCCGAACTGACGGGAGCAATGGTGCTGAGCATTTTTTTTCTTAGCCTGTCCTGCTGCAGCAATGTTTCCAGCGCCGCCAGCTTGTCACCGCGATCAGTCAGCAATGCGGACAAATTCCCTAACTGCTGGTTCATGCTGGCAAGGGTTATCTCCTGTTGTCCGGCTGGAACATAGGCGCCGCCCTGGGCAGGCACCTTGCTGAAATCGATCTCCTGCGGCTTCATGCCTGCAACTTTGACAAGACGTGTACCCAGCGAATCCAGACGTAACAGGCGCGCCTGCATCTGCCCCAGACTGATTGCCATGGTATCCAGACTTTCACGCAGATAAGCTTGCTGCTTTTGCTGCTCATGGTTTTGCGCACTGGCCAGCCATGCGCGCATTTCATTGCTGATTCTGCCGGGCTGAAAACGGACAATCGCATATTCTGCCGAAAGTACTGCCATAATGAATAAAACCAGAAGAATGGCAGCTGCAGTTAATAAATGAATGCCGTTTAGCGAAACACTGCGTGTTTTTGCCAATTTATTGGAAACTATAATAATATTCATAAATCATTTACCTCAATAAATTACTGCCACCTTGACGCAACGTCTCAATGCCTTTTTGACCTCCAGCCAGGAACTTCGCCAAATATCGGGCAAAGTGAGACAACTTCGCTCAATTCAGTCACTTTATGAACAAATAGCTCCTGTTTCACTGTTGCGATCGAGCCAAGTTTTATGCATTGAAACAGGCCTCTTAACTTTGGCGGCAAATAATGGAGCTATTGCTGCCAAGCTGCGCCAAATGACGCCAGAATTGCTCAGACAGCTACAGCTACAGGGCTGTGAGGTTACTGGAATTCAAGTCAGGGTGCAAGTTACCGTGCCACCCAACCCCCGACCAGCCTTACCCTCTTCACTGAGCGAAGAAGGTATACAGCAGTTAAATAACCTTGCATCTACCCTGGGCGACTCCCCTTTGAAAAGCGCACTGCAAAGGTTGGCGAACAGAAATAAAAGTAAAAAATAAACAGTATTCTGGCCAATAAAAGGACTAGGCAAGACTACGCCAGCCTATCAACACATAGCGTTCCAGTACAAACAACAACGCAAATATCAATACTGCAAACATGACAAAACGTGCGATTTGCCAGGCCAGATTGAGATAGCGACGATTATGGGTAAACAGGTACATCCCGCCGGAGAGGACGATTGCAAGCGCGGACAGAATAAATAACAGTCGCAATATCAGCATATTGGGTTCTTGCGGCGCGCGGCGCAGAATTTAATCCTGCCTGACGGATCTGGTCTGTCCGTTAGCATTGATCAGTTTAGGACAAGCAATGCAGACTATGCCGCCTGTAGCTGCAGTCGCAGAAAATCAGGAGCTTCTTCATTCTTATCAAAGGTAACAAATTCCCATGCCTGCTCGTCGGCCAGCAAGGCGCGCAGCAGCGCATTGTTAAGCGCATGACCCGACTTGTAGCCGGAAAAAGAGCCTATCAAAGGATGTCCCAGTAAATACAGGTCGCCAATCGCATCCAGCACCTTATGTTTGGCGAACTCATCATCGGAACGCAGCCCGTCTGGATTCAGCACTCGAAACTCATCCATCACGATCGCATTGTCCAGATTGCCTCCAAGTGCCAAACCCTGTGAGCGCATATACTCAACCTCATGCATAAAACCAAAGGTGCGGGAGCGGCTCACCTCCTTGATATAAGAATGCTCGCCAAGATCAACCGTAACCTGTTGCTTGGTATTGGTAAACACCGGATGCGGGAAACTGATGGTGAAATTCAGTTTATAGCCATTGTAAGGTTCGAAGCGCACCCATTTGTCACCGTCTTTCACCTCTACCGGCTTGATGATACGGATAAATTTCTTGGCAGCCGATTGCTCCACAATGCCCGCAGACTGAATCAGAAAAATAAATGTGCCGGCGCTGCCATCCATAATAGGCACTTCGGAACTGTTCATTTCCACAATGGCATTATCAATTCCCAAACCTGCAAACGCAGACATCAAATGCTCTATGGTTGCAACACGAGCACCATCGGCCTCGAGGCAGGTGGACAACCTTGTATCATGCACCGCATAAGCTTCCGCCCTGAGCTTGGCCACGGGGCTTAAATCCACGCGATGAAACACAATGCCATGATTGACAGGCGCAGGACGCAAGGTCAGCAAGACCTTTTCCCCTGTATGCAAACCAACACCCGTTGCCTGCACCATACTTTTCAATGTGCGCTGCTTGACCATAACGGATTCCCGTCAAATTAATTGCTTATATTCTAACACAGCTAGTCTGGAGATAAATCAGCAGGATTCCAGGGCAAGCTATATTTCTTTAATGAAATCAAAACCCGGGGGGTAGCTCGTAGGTTGGGTTGAGCGCAGCGAAGCCCAACATTTTTCAAATCAAAATCAAAACCGTCGGGGGCAGCCCGACAGCTGGATACTTTTCTTGCTTCGCCAAGAAAAGTATCCAAAAGAAGGCGATCCCCGGTTTACCGCCCCTGCGGGGTTCCCTCGCTTTTTCACCAACAAGCGGGGCTGCGGAACTCGCACGATCTGCTACGCAGCCACGTGCTCAAACAGTCCTCGCCCAACTGCACCGCTTGTTGGTGAAAAAGCGAGGCGGTGCACAGGGGAACCCAAAAGCAAAAAAAGCAGTGTGCGTGTAACGCACACCAAAACCCAAAAACAAAGCAGTGAGGGCGCAACGCGCCCTCACACAACACCGTTTTTGACTTTGGGTCCCCATATCCGCCACCGAGTAGCACAGGCGAGTCAGGGAATTCTGACGAACATGTTTGAGCACGTGGACGCGCAGCGGATCGTGCGAGTTTGTGAGGAAGCCTGGCTCGCCGAGCAACGCAGGGAATCCCGAAGGGATGGCGGAACTGGGGTCGCCTTCTTTGGGTTACCTTTCTTGGCGAAGCAAGAAAGGTAACCAGCTGTCGGGCTGCCCCCGACGGTTTTTCATTTTAGCTTCAGCGAGAATGTGAGATGTAATACCACGACCCCTAAGCTTTGCAGGGCGCGGGTTGAACGTTATTTAAATTCAAATTCATTGTCAAAACTAAACTCTTCTAATATGACCTTATAAGAATTACTTAATTTTCCAATAAGCTCTTCTCGTTTTCCATTATCAATAAAGACTGTTACGGTTTTGCCGTTTAACAAATTTATACTATCCATCCTCTTATCATCACTATTTATTGTGCCTGATTCGCTGGCAACTCCAATCATAATGAAGATGTTGTCGTATTTTCTAAACTGATATGTCGTTCCAAAATATGTATTGTTAGTAGAGCCTCTGCCAGATATAAATATAGATGATTTTTTAATCTCTAAAGATATCGATCTTCGAAAAAACTCATACCATGGCGCGGATTGCGACGAGAAATGATATTTTTCATCATTCGCTCCTGCGAGAACAACGAGCCTTTGAAAATTTTGATTGTCCTTTTTGTAATCAATAATTGTTATCAAATCATCTATTCCATCGGTATTTAAATCGCCAATAGCATAATACTTATGGAATGTAATTTTTTCGCTTGGATATATTCTCAATATTTCTTTTTGCGCTGACTCAGGAATATTATCGTTACTCGAGTATGCAGTTGTTACTGTTAAGCTTAGCAATACAAATATTATTAAGAATCTCATTTATGATTCCTTGCACATGGACATGCCCAATGTAAAGTCGCCATCCTATTTGATGCAAAATATTGCGTCACTCCCAAGCTCCAGTGACTCACAGATTACCCTTCACCACTACCCCCAATCAACAAACGATCAATCCGCCTGCTTCCTCAAAAACGAAGGAATATCCAGTGTTTCGACGCCCGATTGCTTCATTGCCTCCACTGTGGCTTCGCGGTGGCGATTGGTGCGCATCACTGCCGGCATTTCCAGTTCGCGGTAATCCACACCAACGGCATCATGCGTACCGGTGCGCTGTTGCTGTTCGTATGCCAGCACCGGTTTTTGCTGGCTGGCGCGTGGCTTGCCCAAACCTGTTGCCACGATAGTCACGCGCAGTGCATCTCCCATACCCTCGTCAAATACCTGGCCCACGATAACCGTCGCATCGTCTGCTGCCACGCTTCGCACACAGCCCATCACATCCTTGTATTCACGCATGGTGAAGTTGGCACTGGCGGTGATATTGACCAGCACACCGCGAGCGCCCGACAAGTCCACATCTTCCAGCAGGGGGCTGGACATTGCGCTCTTGGCGGCCTTCTGCGCCCTGTCCGTGCCGGTGGCAGTTGCCGAACCCATCATCGCCATGCCGTTTTCCGACATCAGTGTTTTCACGTCGGCAAAGTCCACGTTAATCATGCCGTCCACATTGATCACTTCGGCAATACCGGCAACCGCGCCCTGTAGCACACCGTTAGAGGCGCGATAGGCATCGATCAGCGTAGTGTCCTCACCCAGCACGGTCATCAATTTTTCATTGGGAACGATGATCAGCGAATCGACAAACTCGGCCAGCGCCTCGATACCTGCCTGTGCCAGCTGCATGCGTTTGCGCTCATGCTCAAACGGCTTGGTCACTACCGCCACCACCAGTATACCCAGCTCCTTGGCCACTTGCGCCACCACCGGTGCAGCACCGGTGCCGGTACCGCCGCCCATGCCCGCTGTAATAAATACCATATCCACGCCGTTCAGCAACTCGGCAATGCGCTCACGGTCTTCCATGGCCGCTGCCTGGCCTACTTCAGGCCTGGCTCCCGCGCCCAGTCCCTTGGTCAGTGTCTTGCCTATCTGCAGTTGCGTCACCGCCTTGTTGCCCCTGAGCGCCTGTGCATCGGTATTGATGGCAACGAACTCCACTCCCTGTACCGACTGCTCGATCATGTGATTGATTGCGTTACCGCCGCAACCGCCCACTCCTATCACTTTTATCAAAGCACCCTGAATTTGCGCATCCATTATTTCAAACATAATTTTTCTCCCATTAAATTTCAAACTTGCACCCGAATACCCGATAAACCCTAAAAATTTTTCTCCATCCACGCCTTCATGCGTGCTAACACATCTCTTATCGATGTGGACTGCATGCGTGCCACTTCATTGCGCTGCTGCTGTTCCATACCGTACTGCAACAGTCCTATCGCTGTTGCGAAACGCGGCGTTTTAACCACATCGGCCAGCCCTCCCACATAACGTGGCAATCCCAGGCGTACCGGCATATGGAATATCTCCTCGCCCAGTTCCACCATCCCCTGCATCGCGCTGCTGCCGCCGGTAATGACAATGCCGGAGGACAGCAGATCTTCAAAGCCGCTGCGGCGCAATTCCGCCTGTACCAGCGAATACAATTCTTCCACGCGCGGTTCGATCACTTCGGCCAGCGTCTGGCGCGACAACATGCGGGTTCCGCGTTCGCCCACGCCGGGCACTTCTATCGGCGCATCGTTGGCCAGCTGGCGCAAGGCGCAACCGTATTTAATCTTGATGTCTTCCGCATCCTTGGTGGGTGTGCGCAGCGCCATCGCGATATCGTTGGTAATCTGGTCACCCGCAATCGGTATCACCGCGGTATGGCGTATTGCGCCGCCGGTAAAAATGGCCACATCGGTGGTACCGCCGCCAATATCCACCAGGCACACACCCAGCTCCCTTTCATCATCCGCCAGCACAGCCTTGCTCGATGCCAGTGGTTGCAGGATCATTTCGCTTACTTCCAGCCCGGCACGATGCACGCACTTCAAAATATTTTGCACTGCGGCAACCGCGCCGATCACGATATGCACCTCGACTTCCAGCTTCATACCGCTCATGCCCATCGGTTTCTTGATGCCGTCCTGCCCATCGATGGTAAATTCCTGCGGAATAATATGCAGGGTCTGCTGATCGCTGGGCAGGCTGAGGGAACTTGCCGTTTCCACCACACGGTCAATGTCCGCCTGCGTCACCTCTTTATCCTTGATCTTGATCATGCCCTTGCCGTTGGCGCCCTTGATATGGCTGCCGGCAATCCCGGTAATAATGCTGCTGATTTTGCAGTCGGCCATCAGTTCCGCGGTCTCCAGCGAGCGCTGAATCGCACCGACGGTCGCATCGATATTTACCACCATGCCTTTTTTCATGCCGGATGAATCGTGCATGCCCACGCCTATCACTTCCAGCGTGCCTTCCGGCAAAATCTCGCCCACGATCGTCACGATCTTGGACGTGCCGATATCCATCCCGACAACAATATTTTTGGCATCCCTGTTAATTCTCATCGCCATATCCTTTAAACCTTGCTCCCTGAATTTCGTCCGGATTCATTTTTCCTGCTGTCTGTCACATTCACCTGGCTGACTGCGAAGCCGTTGCGATAACGCAAATCCACGTAATTCACCTTGCGCTGCATCGTCGCCAGACTGTAGGGATACACCGCCACAAATCTTGCCAGTCTCTGCTGCATCTGCTCGCGTCCCAGTTCCAGACGCATGCCATTATCAAGCTGAACTTGCCAAGCATAGCGCGGCGACAAACTGATTTGCGTGATACTCCTGTGCAAAATCTCAAGCTGCTTGCTTAATTCAACATACATGCCGGCAAGCTGCATTGAAGTCTCGGGTTCACCGTTAAATTCCGGCAACGCCAGCTTGCTCTGCCCGGCAAAAACTTCGCCATAGGTATTCACCAGTGCCACATTATTCCAGCGCGCCATCGGCACATGTTCCTCAAGAGTCACTTCCAGGCCCCACGGAAAATGCCGCCGCACACCCACTTTTCGCACCCACGGCAACTGCTCAAATGAACGCCGGGTCTGCTCAAGGTCAATCGTGAAAAAACTGCCACTCACGCTACGTTTCACTACCTGATTCAGCTGATTCATATCCACTTGCTGCGGTGCATGGGTAAACTGCACCGTACGCAATTTAAATACCGGCAACTGCAGCGCATAATGCGCCAGACTATAAAGCACCAGCACCAGGCTGACACCGAACAGCATGGCCGCACTGATACGCAGCAAGTGCGGTTTATCCCACATGTGCCAGCCCCAAAATTTCCACCACCAGTTGCTCAAAGCTCTTGCCGGCCACACGTGCAGCCATCGGCACCAGACTGTGGTCCGTCATGCCGGGCGAGGTGTTGATTTCCAGCAGATACAACTTGCCTGCCTCATCTTTCAAAAAATCCACACGTCCCCAGCCTGCTCCGCCTATCACCGCAAAAGCCTGCTGCGCCAGCTGCTGCATCTCGGTTTCCTTTTCTGCCGACAGATCGCTGGGGCACAGATACTGCGTGTCATTGCGCAGATACTTTGCCTCGTAATCATAAAATTCATTCGCCGGCACAATCTTGATTGTGGGCAAAGCCTGCTTACCCAGAATTGCCGCGGTGTATTCACCGCCACCGATAAATTTCTCGGCAAGCACGATCGAGTCATGCTTTGCGGCTTCCGCATAAGCCGCCGGCAACTCGGCCACACTTTTAACCTTGCTGATGCCGACGCTGCTACCTTCATTAGCCGGCTTTACAAACAGCGGCAAACCCAATTGCTGCACCACCGCATTCCAGTCGCTGCCGGCAGTCAGCAGTACAAAATCAGGTACCGGTAAATTCATTGCCTGCCACACCAGCTTGGTGCGGAATTTATCCATCGCCAGCGCGCTCGCCATCACGCCGCTGCCGGTATAGGGTATGCCCATCAGCTCCAGTGCGCCCTGCACCGTGCCGTCTTCGCCGAAGCGGCCATGCAGCGCGATAAACACACGCTGGAATCCCTGCTCCTGCAATTCATGCAAGCCTCTTGTAGCGGGATCGAAGGCGTGCGCATCCACACCGCTGCGCTGTAACGCGGCGAGAACTGCCGCGCCGCTCTTCAGCGACACCTCGCGTTCGGCAGATTTGCCGCCGAACATCACCGCTACTTTTCCGAATGCTTGCTTGTCACTCATTTATATTCACCAACAATTCTCACTTCAGGATGCAGTGTTATACCCGTTTTTTGCTGCACAACGGACTGCACCTCGTGAATCAAGTCTTCAATATCTGCTGCCGTGGCCCCGCCCAGATTCACAATGAAATTGGCATGCTTCTCCGACACCTGCGCACCGCCTGTTTTTTTGCCCTTCAAGCCACTCGCCTCGATCAGGCGTGCCGCATGATCGCCCGGAGGATTGCGGAACACCGAACCGGCATTCGGCAAATTTAACGGTTGCGAGCTGATACGTTTGCCCAGCAGGGACTTGATCTCTTTGCGTGAGACCTCACCATCACCTGGCTCCAGCTTGAACCACGCTCCCACAAATATTTCGTGCGCATCTGCCCCAGCCTTTCTGCGCAGATGGCGGTAGCCGATCTCATATTCCCGTGGCTCGCGTATTGTAAAATATTCAATAAAATCAAATACTTGCACTTTATCGGCCACATTCCATGTTTCACTGCCGTAACAACCCGCATTCATCGCCAGCATGCCGCCCACCGTGCCGGGTATGCCGGCAAAAAATTCGGCACCGCGCAAGTTATGTTTTGCGGCAAAACGAGCCAGTTTTGCGCCGGGCACGCCGGCCTGCGCGTAGATCGTGCCGTCTTGTTCCAGCCTCAGCTCTGTCAGGGCCGCATGCAGCAGCAGCACCGTGCCGCGCAGACCGCCGTCCCGCACCAGCAGATTGCTGCCCAACCCTACCGGCAGCAGCGGCTCATTCGCTGGCAAGGTCTTCAGGAAGCAAACCAGATCGGCCAAATCGGCAGGCTGGTACATGCGTTCCACATGTCCGCCCGCGCGCCAGCTGGTGTAACGACTCATATCCACGTCCATGCGCATTATTCCGCGCAAGCTTGCCGTGTCCAGATGTGTCGCTTCATTCATATTCATGCACGCTCCTGTGCCAGATTTTTGACCTGATTAGCAACTGCACCGATCGAGCCGGCACCCATGGTAATAATCACATCACCCGCCTGCGCGATTTGCATAATCGCCTGCGGCATCTCCTGAATGTTTTCCACAAACACCGCTTCGTTATGCCCTGCCACGCGCAATGAGCGCATCAGCGAGCGGCCATCGGCCGCAACGACAGGCGCTTCGCCCGCCGCATACACTTCAGCCAGCACCAATGTGTCGACGGTGCCCAATATCTTTACAAAATCCTCGAACAGATCGCGCGTGCGCGTGTAGCGGTGCGGCTGAAACGCCAGCACCAGGCGCCGTCCCGGAAACGCGCCGCGCACCGCCGACAAGGTTGCCGCCATCTCGACCGGATGATGGCCATAATCGTCCAGCAGCGTAAAGCTGCCGCCACTCGCCAGTGGAATTTCTCCATAGCGCTGGAAGCGGCGACCTACCCCTTCAAATTCCGCCAGTGCGGCCACAATCGCATGCTCGTCCACGCCCACTTCCAGCGCCACCGCAATCGCCGCCAGCGAATTCAGCACATTGTGCATGCCGGGCAAATTCAGCGTGATCTCCAGATCGAGCGGCACAGTGTTGTGCCGGCACAGCGCGGTAAAACGCATCTTGCCGTCCTGATGCCGCACATTCACCGCGCGAATTTGCGCATCTTCAGAAAAGCCATATGTCGTGATCGGTTTGCTGATGCGCGGCATGATTTCACGTATATGCAAATCATCCACGCACAGCATCGCGCGGCCATAAAACGGCAGGTGCTCGATAAAATCGACAAAAGCCTGCTGCAGTCTGGCGAAATCATGACCGTAGGTTTCCATATGGTCGGCATCGATATTGGTGACGATCGCGAGGATCGGATGCAGATGCAGGAACGACGCATCCGACTCGTCTGCTTCCACCACAATATAGTCGCCGCTGCCCAGCTTCGCATTGGTGCCGCTGCTGTTCAGCTTGCCGCCTATTACAAAGGTCGGGTCCAGCCCGCCCCTGGCCAGGATGCTGGCAGTGAGGCTGGTCGTCGTGGTTTTGCCGTGCGTGCCCGCCACCGCAATGCCCTGCTTCAAACGCATCAGCTCGGCCAGCATCACCGCGCGCGGCACCACCGGAATTTTTCGTTCGCGCGCGGCCACCACTTCCGGATTGTCGCGGCTGACCGCAGTGGAAACCACCACCGCATCGGCATCGGTCAGATGATTTTCCGCATGGCCCACATACACGGTTGCACCCAGTTTTTTCAAACGCTGTGTTGCAACGCTGTCGGCCAGATCCGAACCGCTCACCTGATAACCCAGATTGAGCAGCACTTCCGCGATGCCGTTCATACCCACACCGCCGATGCCGACGAAATGTATATGTTTTATTTTATGTTTCATCCCGCCAACTCCTTGCAAACCTGTGCGACACGCTGCGCGGCTGCCGGATGCGCCAGGGCGCGTGCCGCCACTGCCATACTCATTGCTTTTTCGCGTGTCATTTCTTCCAGTATCGCGGCCAATCGCCGCGCCTCCAGTTCTGTTTGCGGCAACAGAATTGCCGCACCCTTATCGCTTAAAAATTTCGCATTGCCGGTCTGGTGATCATCCACCGCATACGGGAATGGAATCAGAATACTCGCCACGCCTGCCGCCGCCAGCTCGGCCACGGTCAGCGCGCCTGCGCGGCAAATCACCACATCCGCCCACGCATAATATTGCGCCATATCATCCAGAAACGGCTTCACTTCGGCAGGGATGCCCGCACTGTGATAAAGCTCCTGCACCTCTGCAAAATGCTGCTTGCCGGTCTGGTGTATCACCCTGGGTTCACGCTCCTGCGGCATGCAGAACAACGCCTGCGGCAGACATTCATTAATCGCCTTCGCCCCCAGACTGCCGCCCACCACCAGCACATTCAATACACCGCTGCGCGCCTTGTAGCGCTGCTGCGGCTCCGGTAATGCAGCGATACTGTCGCGCACCGGGTTGCCGCACCATTCGGCTTGCTTCAGCACATCGGGAAAGCCGCTCATAACGCGCGTCGCAATTTTGGCCAAAGCCCTGTTGCTCATCCCGGCGACAGAGTTCTGTTCATGTATCAGCAGAGGTTTGCGCAATAAAGCCGCCATCACTCCTCCCGGAAACGTGATGTAGCCGCCCATACCCAGCACTACATCCGGCCGGTAACGAAACAGTGCCACCGCGCTCTGCCATAAGGCAATCAGCAAATTAAACGGCAACATCAGCTTGCGTACGATTCCATTGCCGCGCAGACCGGAGAAACGCACCCATGCCATCTCGTAACCATGCTTGGGCACCAGCTCCGCTTCCATGCTGTTGCGCGCACCCAGCCAGGTGACCTGCCAGCCATCCTTGCGCAGCACATCGGCAACGGCGAGAGCTGGGAAGATGTGCCCTCCAGTTCCGCCTGCCATGATCAAAATAGAACGGCTCACCGAACCACCCCCTCAGTCCTCAGTCCTCTGTACTCAGTCCTCTGGTATGTCATATCGGCAACCCGCGCATAACTCGTCTGTTTTCCCAATCAATTCTCAGCAGCATGGCAATTGCAACACAGTTCACCAGTATGCCGCTGCCGCCATAGCTCATCAGCGGCAGCGTTAGTCCCTTGGTCGGCAACACGCCCATGTTGACGCCGATATTGATCATCGCCTGTATGCCCAACCACGCAGCGATACCCTGCGCCACCAATGCTGCAAACAAGCGGTCCAGCATCGCTGCCTGGCGACCGATGGCAAAGGCGCGAATAATCAGCCACGCAAATAACATGATCACCGCCGTCACACCGATAAATCCCAGTTCCTCCGCTATCACGGCCAGCAGAAAATCGGTATGCGCTTCCGGCAGGTAAAATAATTTTTCTACACTGGCACCCAGACCCACGCCGAAAAATTCGCCGCGGCCAAAGGCTATCAGCGCATGGCTCAGCTGGTATCCCGTGCCGTAGGGATCAGCCCAGGGATCCATAAAGCTGGTGACGCGCTTGACGCGGTAAGGTGAAAAAATAATCAGCGCGGCAAAGGCTGCCGGCAAGGCCAGCAGCAATGCGGCAAACACCTTGAGCCTGTAGCCACCCAGCCACAGGGTGCTCATCGCAATCGCGCAGATCACCACAAACGCGCCCATATCCGGCTCCAGCAGCAACAACACACCCACAATCATCATCACCAGGAACATGGGCAAAAATGCCTTGCTGAAGCTGCGTTTCACTATCCCCTTGCGCACGGTGTAGTCGGCCGCATACAACACGACAAACAGCTTCATCAACTCGGACGGCTGCAGGTTGAACACAAACAGGGACAACCAGCGGCGACCGCCATTCACCTCTCGCCCGATGCCGGGAACAAAAACCAGTATCAGCAAAACCACGCCGAATATAAACAGAAAAGGCGCACTGCTCTGCCAGATTTTTGACGGAATCTGAAACACCATGACACCGGCCAGCAGACCCAGAAATACATACAGGCTATGCCGCATCAAATAATAGCTTTGCTGATAGCCGGTCGCTCTCGATGCTTCCGCTGTGGCAATCGAGGATGAATAAACCATCACCAGCCCCAGTGACAGCAATGCAATCACGATCCACGTCAACACTGAATCATATTCGGCTGACGCTGCATTCGCCCCTTTCAGGCTGAACAGATTCAAGCCGGGCATTTTCCAGCTGTCCAGTATCATGCCGCCTCCTTTTGCAGCGCACGTACAGCGCTGATAAAGACCTCGGCGCGATGCACATAATTGCGGTACATATCAAAGCTGGTGCGCTCTGCATTACCGCATCGTTCATGTCAGCGGCTTTCAGCAAGGGGACATCGCAGGTCTGCAACGCAGCGGCGATTTTTTCTGCATCGCGGCCGATCAGCACCACCGCCCGCGCATGCTTTGCAACCGCGGGCTCCAGCGGCGAGAAATCCTGCCCCTTGCCATCACCGCCCAGGATAACCACCGCACGCCGCCCCAGTCCATTCAGCGCTGCAACCGTCGCGCCGACATTGGTGCCCTTGGAATCATCGTAGTAAATAACATCCTTGATTTCTGCCACCGCCTCCACGCGATGCGGCAGCCCCTTGAAGTTGCGCAGCGCCTCCAGCAAAGGCGGCAACGGCAGATCAATGGCTCGGCACAATGCCAGCGCAGCCAGTGCATTGGAAATATTGTGCATGCCTTCAACCTGCAATTCACTGGCTTTCAGTACGCGCTGTTTGCCCTGTACCAGCCAGGTATCAGCGTTGTCCATTTCTATGCCCCAGTCTTCAGCGCTGACAGGCGGGGTATTAATGCCGAAAGTGATGTGCCTGCGCTCCAGCAGCGCCATCGCTGCGCTGTCTGCATCATCGCGGTTTAGCACTTGCACACCACCCTGGCCATTCGCGCGGAAGATGCGCGCTTTGGCGGCAATGTACTCAGCCATGTCGTTATAACGATCCATATGGTCTTCGCTGATATTCAGCACCGTCGCCGCATCTGCATTCAGCGACGCGGTTGTTTCCAGCTGGAAGCTGGATAATTCCAGCACCCAGATATCCGGATGCTTGCCCTTGCGCTGCATCAGCACATCCAGCACCGCAGGCGAAATATTGCCCGCCACCAGCGTTTCTTTTCCTGTCGCACGACACATCGCGCCGACCATACTGGTCACCGTGGTCTTGCCGTTGCTGCCGCTTATCGCAATAATTTTCGGGCATTTTTTTTGCGGCAGCGACAGCGCAAACAGTTCGATATCACCCACCACCGGAATACCCTGCGCTGCCGCGCGCATCACAAACGGATCGCGTAGCGGCACACCGGGGCTGATCGCGATCAGCTCGATGCCATCCAGCAATTCACTGCGGAAAAAACCGCAGTGAACATCAACTTTCGGAAATTCTTTTTGCAACACATCAAGCGAGGGCGGATTATTGCGGCTATCGGCCACGCGCACGCTGGCACCCTGTGCGCTCAACCAGCGCACAAGCGACAGCCCGGTCTCGCCGAGACCCAGCACCAACACCGATTTTTTAGCCCATTGCTTGTTCATTTTTTTTGGTCAAAACCTTTTTTATCCACAGATTTCACAGATTAAAATCTCAACCCATTTCAATGTCATTACGTTCAACTTTTGTTTTTAATCTGTGTCCATCTGTGCAATCTGTGGAAAATGCTTTTAACGTAATTTCAAAGTTGCCAGTCCAATCAGCACCAGCATCATGGTAATAATCCAGAAACGCACCACAACCTGTGTCTCTTTCCATCCCTTTTGTTCGAAATGATGATGCAGCGGCGCCATCAGCAGGATGCGTTTGCCGGCGCCGAAGCGGAACTTGGTGTACTTGAAATAGGACACCTGCAACATCACCGATACCGCTTCCACCACGAAGACACCACCCATAATGAACAGCACCAGTTCCTGACGCACGATCATCGCCACCGTACCCAGCGCGGCGCCCAGCGCCAGCGCACCGACGTCACCCATAAACACCTCTGCCGGATAGGCGTTGAACCACAGAAAGGCCAGGCCGGCGCCCGCGATTGCCGCGCAAAATACCGCCAGTTCGCTGGCACCCTGAATATACGGAATGCCCAGATAGGCGGAAAAATCCACACGCCCTGTCACATAGGCAAATATGGCCAGAGCACTGCTCACCATTACCACCGGCATGATCGCCAGACCATCGAGTCCATCCGTCAGATTCACCGCATTGCTGCTGCCTACAATAACCAGATAACACAGCACCACAAACGCAAATCCGCCCAACGGTATCGCGACTGTCTTGAAGAAAGGCACAATCAGGTCGGTATGCGCCGGTGTGGTTGCATGCTGCAGCAGATAAATGCCGACAATCAGCGCAATCACCGACTGCCCGGCCATTTTGGCGCGTGCCGACAAACCCTTGGGATTGCGATGCACCACTTTGCGGTAGTCATCAACCCAGCCGATAGCGCCAAAGCCCAGCGTGGACAACAGCACCAGCCACACATACTGGTTGCGCAAATCGCCCCACAGCAAAGTCGTAATTCCCACCGCCACCAATATCAGCGCGCCGCCCATGGTTGGCGTGCCCGCCTTGATCAGATGCGTTTGCGGGCCATCGCTGCGCACCGACTGGCCGATCTTGTAGGCAGTCAGCTTGCGTATCATGTACGGCCCGAGCATAAAGGTAATAAACAGTGCGGTCATCGCGGACAGCACCGCGCGCAACGTGATGTAATTAAATACACTGAATGCTCTGATGTCCTGTGCCAGCCACTGCGCTAGAGCCAATAACATTTTTTCTCTCCTGTATTAATGCTGAGCCAGGACAGCACCCGCTGCCTCCGGCTCACCACTTACCAATTCTTTAACCACTCGCTCCATCTTCATAAAGCGCGAGCCCTTCACCAGCACGGTACAATCTGCTGCCAATTCTTTTTTCAGCGCCTCAAGCAATTCTTCAGCGCTCAAAAAATGCCGGGCACCCGCGCCAAATTCCTTCACTGCATAGCTGCTGAGCTCACCCAACGCATACAGCTGGTTCACGCCCAGCTTGCGTGCCGCGGCACCCATTTCCGCATGCATTTTTGAGGCCTCAATACCCAGCTCGCCCATATCTCCCAGCACCAGCATCTTTTTTCCCCTGGCTTGCGTCAGCACCTCAATCGCCGCAAGCAGGGACATCGGATTGGCGTTGTAACTGTCATCAATCACCACCGCGCCGTGCAATGCAGGCCTGCGCTGCAAACGTCCTGCAACGCCACTGAATTTTTCCAGACCGGCGGCAATCACTGTCGGCGAAATCTTCAGCGCCACCGCTGCCGCCGTCGCCGCCAGCGCATTGCGCACATTGTGCAGGCCGGGCACCTGCAGCTTTGCGGCAAACTTGCCCAGCGGCGTTGCCACCTCAATTAATTGAATAAAATCAAGTACTTGCGCTTTAGCGCTGACCGAAGCTGGCGCATCAAGGGCAAACTCGACAAGCGGGTGGCTGCCTGCCAGCACGCGCCACATCGGCGCAAATTTTTCATCGGCACTGATCACCGCCGTGCCCTGCTTCGCCAGTCCGGCAAAAATTTCACCCTTGGCCTGCGCAATTGCTTCCAGCGAGCCGAGGTTCGCAATATGCGCGCTGCCGGCGTTGTTGATAATCGCCACATCGGGGCTGGCAAGGCGCGTCAGATAATCAATTTCGCCAGTGTGATTCATGCCCATCTCGATCACCGCATACTTGTGCTGTTTGCGCAGGCGCAACAAAGTCAGCGGCATGCCGATATCGTTGTTGAAGTTTCCCTGCGTCGCCAGCACCGCCTCTTCGCTGCCCGCGGCCTCGCGCAAAATGGCCGTCAACATTTCCTTTACCGTGGTCTTGCCATTGCTGCCGGTAATCGCCACCAGCGGAATGGCAAACTGGTCGCGCCAGTAACCCGCCAATTTGCCCAGGGCCAGCCGTGTATCCTTGACCAACACCAGCGGGCAGGGCATGGTTTCGCCGTGGTAGCTTTCGGCATTCACCAGCGCGGCCACCGCGCCTTTTTCCGCCGCCAGTGACACATACTGGCTGCCGTCAAATTTGTCACCATGCAGCGCGACAAACAGATCGCCTTTGTTAATCGATCGACTGTCGGTCGATACCGCGTCGAACTCGACATCCTGTCCGACCAGTTCGCCGCCCAGTACTTGTGCAACTTTGGAAAGCGGCATCATCTCCATGCTTTTCATCAGGCAGCCCCTCCCCGGTTTTCCGGATGACCAGGCATCCAGCTTCGCAAGCTGCGCTGTGCGACTTCGATATCGCTGAACGGAAATTTCACGCCCTTTATTTCCTGATAGTCTTCATGCCCCTTGCCGGCGATAAGCACCGTATCTGCCAGCTGTGCCGAATGAATCGCCTGTGCAATTGCCTGGGCACGGTCTTCAATAATTCGATAGTTTCCCCTGATGCCGGAGACGATTTCGGCAATAATCTCCAGCGGCTCTTCGCTGCGCGGATTGTCGCTGGTAACAAAACTTGCGTCCGCCAGCTTGCCCGACACGGTGCCCATCATCGGGCGCTTGCCGCGATCACGGTCCCCGCCGCAGCCGAATACGCAGATTAATTTTCCACCGCCGGGCGCCGTCACTTCACGCAGCGCATGCAGCACTTTTTCCAGCGCGTCCGGGGTATGCGCATAGTCCACCACCACGGCCGGCCCGCCCGCAGCGCCCAGCGTCTGCATGCGGCCCGGCACCGAACGCAGCGCAGCTATTTCGCGCAGCGCATCGGCCAGCGGCATTTCGCTTACCAGCAGCACCGCGAGTGTGCCCAATAAATTTTCCGCATTGAAGCGCCCCAGCAACGGGCTATTCACAGCGCCACCGCCCCAGCTGGTGTGCACTTGCATACGGCAGCCCTGTGCATCCAGTTGCAACTTGCCGCCATACACCATGCGCAAACCTTGCTGTTCGGCCTGCTGCAGCGCACGGTCACTCAGGCCATAACCGATCACTTCAACTGACGCATCCTGCAGCTGCTCTGCCAGCTCGCTGCCAAAGGCATCATCCAGATTCAGCACCGCATACTTGAGCTGCTTCCAGTCAAACAGACGGCGTTTGGCCGCCGCATAACTCGTCATATCGCCGTGGTAATCAAGATGATCACGGCTCAGATTGGTCAGCAGGGCCACGTCAAATTTCACCGCGTTCACGCGCCCCTGCTCCAGTGCGTGTGACGACACTTCCATTGCCACTGCCTGCGCGCCCTGTTGCACAAATTCAGCCAGCAGACCATGCACGCGTATCGCATCCGGCGTGGTGTTCAGCGTGGGCTGCAACGTCGGCGGAAAACCGTTTCCCAGCGTACCGATAAGTGCTGTCTTGCGCCCCTGTCCGCCAAGCGACTGCGCCAGCCAATGGCTGCACGATGTTTTGCCGTTGGTACCGGTAATCCCCACCATCCATAATTTTTCCGACGGATGCCCATTTACGTGCGCGGCAATGTCGCCCGCGTGATTGCGCAACTCATGCACTGCAAGATTGGGAACTTGCCACGCCGGATTCCAAGAGAATTTATGCGCCTCCCAGATCACCGCGTTCGCCCCCTGCGCTATCGCCTGTGCAATATATTGCCGTCCATCCGTCTGTCCACCCGGATACGCGACAAAGGTATCGCCGCTGTTCACCTTGCGACTATCCGTCACCAGCCTCAAAACGGGCACACCCAGACTATGCAGCATGTCAGGATGAAAGCCGGTGTTGTGCATCATCGCGGGTGTCATGTCTCCTCCCTGATGATTTCGGCAGGCGGCTGCAGCACATTATTCAACGGCGCATCATGCGGCACGTTCAATTGACGCAATGCCGCGCCCATCACGCTGCTGAATACCGGAGCCGCCACCTGGCCGCCGTAATACTCCTTGCCCCCGGGCTCATTCAACATCACTGCCACAATCAAACGCGGATCACTGACAGGCGCCAAGCCGACAAAGGAGGAGACATATTTATCCACATACCGGCCATTTTCCAGCTTGTGCGAAGTGCCGGTTTTGCCTGCCACCCGGTAACCCACCACCTGTGCCAGCGGTGCGGTACCGCCAGGTTTGACGGCCAGCTCCAGCATGTCGCGCACGGCATGTGCCGTTGCTGCGGAATACACGGTTGCGCCCAGCACGGGCACATCCTGCTTCAGCAAAGTGAGGGGCTTTAACTCACCATCGCTTGCAAATACCGTGTAGGCGCGCGCCAGTTGCAGCAGATTGACCGATATACCGTGTCCATAGGACATGGTGGCCTGCTCAACCGGGCGCCAGCTTTTGTAATCGCGCAGCTTGCCCGGCGCCTCGCCCGGAAACGCACTGCCTGTTGGCTGACCAAAGCCGTTGTCACTCAGACTCTGCCAGAATGTTTTTGCCGGCATCAGCAGTGCAATTTTGGCTGCGCCTATATTGCTTGATCGCTGAATGACCTGCGCCACACTGTGCGTTTTTTCCGGATGGGTGTCGTGTATCTTGCGCCCGCCAATGATGAACACACCACTACTGGTATCGAACACCGAATTCTGTCTGATCTTGCCGGCCTCAAGCGCAGAAGCAACCGTGAAGGGCTTCATGGTTGAGCCCGGCTCAAACTGGTCTGTCACAGCGAGGTTGCGCAACACCGCTACATTCGGTTTTTCTCGAATATTGGGGTTGTAGCTAGGCCAGTTTGCAAGTGCAAGCACTTCGCCGCTGTTTGCATCCAGCACCACAATAGAGCCGCTTTTTGCATGATGCTGCGTAACAGCCGCCTTGATTTCACGGTAAGCCATAAACTGGATCTTGCTGTCCAGACTCAGGGTCAGATCCTTGCCCGGCTTGGGCACACGCACACTCGCCACGTCTTCTATAATGTGTCCGCGCCTGTCCTTGATCACGCGCTGGCTGCCGTTCTTTCCGCCCAGATGCGCCTGCCACCCATACTCAATACCCTCGCGTCCATTGTCATCCACATCGGTAAAACCGATAAGGTGCGAAGACACTTCCGCACTTGGATAGTAACGGCGGTATTCCGTTCTTAACGCAACGCCGGGAATGCCAAGACGCATAATCCTGCCGGCCTCATCGGGTGGCAACTGGCGCTTCAGATAAACAAAGTCACGCGAGGTATCGTTCAGTCTGGTTTTAATTTCCGCAGCATTTGTGCCCGTCAATTGCGCGAGCTGGCTGATCTGTCTGGACGATGCCTCCACATCGGAAGGGCTCGCCCACACCGAATTCACCTCGGTGCTGATTGCCAGCGGCTCGCCATCGCGGTACGTTATCTTTCCCCGATGCGCGCTGATATCAATCACACGCCCATAGCGCGCCACACCTTCCTGCTGCAAAAAATCATTGTGTATTCCCTGCAGAAAGACCGCTCTCGCCAGCAACAAAAACAGAACCATCAACAGCAGGGACAACAGCACCCGCGCGCGCCATTTTGGCAGCTCGACTTGTCCTGTAGATTTTAAATTGCTGGTGTAATTCATATTCCTGTTCAGATAATTGAAACGCCTACTTCGCGCTTCCCGCTCCCTGCTTCATGCTTCCTGTTTCCGGCCCCATCCGCACAAACTGGATCTTCTCCCCTTTGGGCAACTGCATTTGCAGCTGAAGACTGGCGATTTTCTCCACACGGGTTGGCATCGCCCAGGTACTTTGCTCAAGCTGCAACTGACCCCACTCGACTTCCATCTTGCGTGCCAATTCCTGTTCTTTCTGCAACTCCACAAACAATTTGCGCGCTTTGTGTTGCGAAGTCACAACACCTAACGCGCAAGCGATGGCCAGAAATAACAGCAACAGATTCAGCCTAGCCACCCGCATCTCCCTTGCCATCATCGTTTATTCGCTCCGCCACCCGCAACACCGCGCTGCGCGCCCTCGGATTAACCGCCAGCTCCGCTTCTCCCGCATACACTGCCTTGCCGCACAACTTCAGCTTGCCTTGCGGAATATCCGCAGCGCGTATCGGCAAACCCATCGGCATCTTGTCGCCCTGCGCCATGTCGCGCATAAAGCGTTTCACAATGCGGTCTTCCAGCGAATGAAAGCTGATCACAGCCAGTCGTCCACCCGGTTTCAGGCTATCCACGCATTGCGGCAAAATGTGCGTGAGCTCTTCGAGTTCGCGGTTGATATAAATCCGAATAGCCTGAAAGGTCCTTGTCGCCGGATTTTTCCCGGGCTCGCGGGTGCGCACGACCTTGGCGACCACCTCGCTGAGCTGCCGCGTAGTGAGAATTGCCTGTTCCTTTCGCGCTGCAACAATCGCCCTTGCAATCTGCTTAGCAAACCGTTCTTCGCCATAATCACGTATCACCTCCGATAATAAACTCTCATCCGCCTGTGCCAGCCACTCTGCCGCAGTCTGGCCGCTACTGGTATCCATGCGCATATCCAGCGGCGCATCAAAACGAAAACTGAAGCCTCGCGCCGCATCATCCAGCTGCGGCGACGACACGCCCAGATCAAGCAGCACGCCATCCACCTTGTCCACCGCCAAACTTTTCAACACGCTGCCCAATGCTTCAAATCCGCTATGCACCAGCTGAAACCGCGCATCCCTGACCGATTGCCCCGCCGCGATTGCAGCCAGATCTTTATCCAGTGCGATCAAGCGACCCTGCGGCCCCAGCTTCTGCAAGATCAGGCGGCTATGTCCGCCTCGCCCGAAGGTACCGTCAACATAAATTCCCTGCGGCTGAATCTGCAGGGCTTCCACTGCTTCGTGCAACAACACAGTTGCATGCTGCAACTCTTCACTCACAGAGTGAAGCCCTCCAGTTCTGGCGGCAGCTCTCCATTGGCAAAGGACAACTCAACATCCTGCTGGGCTATCCATTTAGCTTCATCCCACAATTCAAATTTGTTGCCCTGGCCTATCAACATCACGCGCTTGTCCAGCGCCGCGTAAGTGCGCAAGGCGGGAGAAATCAGCACGCGCCCGGCGGCATCCATTTCCACTTCTTCGGCATAACCAATCAGGCGTCGCTGCAGGGCGCGAATGCGCGGATTCAGTGCGGAGAGTTTCAGCAGCTTGTCGCGGATAGGCTCCCAATCCGGTTGCGGATAAAACAGCAGGCAGCCATCCGCATCAGCAGTCAGCACCAGCTGACCAGCGCAATGCGTGAGCAGCACATCGCGATGCCGCGACGGAATCGCCAGCCTGCCTTTGCTATCCAGATTGAGTTGCGCCGCTCCCTGAAACATCACCTGACCCTGGTCCGTTTACCCACAAAAACCCACTTTTCACCACTCCACCCCACTATATTGAAAAATACAGGCTCAGTCAAGCACAAACACCGGTTTTTTCTTTATATGACAAGGAGTTAGCTCGCAAAGTTAATGTAAACAATTTATCGTTAATAAATAATGAATTGCACAAGCAAGCTAATGTTGTTTGTGAGAATGAAGAAGAACACGAAGATAAATTTAAAGCGGACTTGATCGAACGATCGTTTTTTGAAGTTACAGCCATTCCGGTAGAAAATTAAATCAAGAATTTTGCATTGCGCCGGAATCCTGCATTGCGGAAGTCAAAACGTGAATGGCTTTTTATTGCCAGTTTGAAAAAATGAGGTGAAGCTGGCCGATAAGCCGGGTTCTGTCGTGGACAGTCATTCCTCTAGGCGTTTCGTTACCTGACGCTCAAGCAACCTACCCGCTGACGACGCGAGCAACGTCATAGCCAGCATATTTGGTCTTGCTCCGGATGGGGTTTACCCTGCCACTGGTGTTGCCGCCAGCGCGGTGAGCTCTTACCTCGCCATTTCAACCTTACCTGATCCTTGCCCAAAACTCGCCGGGGCTTTCGCACCAGCTCTTTCTGGGTGACTTTGCCACCCTTGCGGGTGGCAAAGTCCGGCCATCGGCGGTGTATTTTCTGTGGCACTTTCCATCGCCTCACGGCGTCCGGCCATTAACCGGCATCCTGCTCTATGGAGCCCGGACTTTCCTCCCCTTCACAACATTGCTGCTGCAAAGCGGCGACTGCCTAGCCAGCTTCAAGGCGAATTTTATCACGTATCCGCGTGCGCAACTCTTGCACGGTGGACGGAATGACCATATATCTTCCGCTTGTCTGACCGAATATTTTTCGCCGCTCAATGCGTCCGCATTTTTATAGTTTTCTGGCGCGCGCGAAGGCTTCAAACTGCGGCGCCGATAACGGCTTGCTGAAATGATAACCCTGCACCTCATGGCAACCCTGTTCACGCAGGTAATCAAGCTGCCCCTCTGTTTCCACGCCTTCTGCAATTGTTTGGAAACCCAGGCTTTTTGCCATGTTGATAATAGCGGTCACGATTGCCCTGTCGTCCGCATCACTGGCAATGTCACGCACAAAAGACTGGTCGATTTTCAGCTTGTACACCTTGAATTTCTTCAGCTGGCTCAGCGATGAAAAGCCCGTACCAAAATCGTCTATCGACATGCGAACACCGCGTGCATGCAAATCATTCATCACCGTTATCGCACCTTGCGGATCATCCATCGCGACGCTTTCGGTCAATTCAAGCTCCAGATATTGCGGTGCCAATCCTTCCTCAAGCAGAATCCTGCTGACAAGCTCGGGCAGATTGGGATGCCTGAATTGCACCGCCGACAAATTGACTGCCATAATCATCGGCGGCAAACCGCTATCCATCCACGTCTTGAGCTGCTTCACTGCGCTGCGCAACACCCATTCCCCGATCGCCAGCATCTGTCCGCTATTCTCGGCAATCGGAATAAATTCTGCCGGTGAAACCATGCCTAATGCAGGATGCGCCCACCTCAGTAATGCTTCAGCGCCTATCACACGCCCATCCAGTATGGACACCTGAGGCTGGTAGTGCACATGCAATTCATTGCGCGAAAGCGCGTGCCTTAGCGCATTATCCAGCAACAGCATGCGCGCCGAATGCAACTGCATCTCGGGTGCAAAAAACCTGAAACTGTTACGTCCGTCATGTTTGGCGCGGTACATAGCTGCATCGGAATTTTTGGACAGCGCTTCAAAATCCTCGCCATCACCGGGATACATTGCGATGCCTATGCTGGCCGTCACAATCAATTCATGCTGCATAATTTCATACGGCTCGGCGACAACCTCCAGTATTTTCCCCGCAAGATGTGCCGCATTGCCTGAAGTGGTACCCGGGAAAATCAGCACAAACTCATCACCTCCCAGGCGCGATACCGTATCTTGCTCACGCACTGCCGCCTTAAGGCGCTTTGCCAGCTGTATCAGCAGCAAGTCCCCAATACTGTGACCGAGGGTATCATTGATATTTTTGAAATGATCAAGGTCAAGAAACATCACTGCCATCTGCAGATTGTTGCGCAGCGCGACACTGATGTCATGACGCACATGCTCGTTAAGCAGTGCGCGATTGGGTAACTCTGTCAGCTGATCGAAATGTGCCAGCTTGGCAATTCGGCCTTCGGCTTCCCTTTTTTCGGTGACATCCTCCTTGATCGCAAGATAATTTGTAACCGTTCCATCGGGCTGTCGGACCGGCGATATCCACACCATCTCGGTATATTCAGTGCCGTCCTTGCGACGGTTGATAAATTCGCCCTTCCAGTTCTCGCCGCGCGTCAGATGTGCCCACATATCATCGTAAACCTCACGCGGGGTTTTGCCCGAATGCAACAGGCGGGGATTCATGCCGCGCACCTCATCAAGCGTGTAGCCGGTTACCCGGGTAAAGGACGGGTTGGCATATTCAATATTGGCGTCAAGATCACTGATGACGATGGTGTTGGGACTTTGTTCCACCGCCTGCGACAGCTTGAGCAGAGAGTATTCGGCAAGCCTGCGTTCGGTCTTGTCCAGCACCACACCTTCATAGTGCAATATTTCCCCGTTGCCATCCCGTTCGATGGAGGTGAGATCCTCAATCCAGCGCACCCTGCCGTCCGCCGTCACAACACGATATTCCTGGGCAAAGCGCACCGCGCCTTCGGTCGCATGCCTGGCGACTTCCTCCCCCACCCTTTCCAAATCCTCCGGGTGAACCAGTGCAGTAAAGGGCACCTTGCCCGACATCAGATCGTCAGCCTTGTAGCCAAACTGCTGCAGAATATTTTCGGAAACAAATTCAACCGGCCACCCTGCTTCCGCTTTCCAGCGAAACAATACTGTCGGACTATTCTCCACCAGGGTATTCGCCATTTGCAGCCTGACCTCAGAATGCTTGCGCTCGGTGATATCGCGCGACAGCACAATAAATCGCGGCAACTGGCCAGTTGTCGTATGTTTGACCGAGACGGACAGCTCGAACCATCGCTTGCCGTCCGGCACATTCAGCTCAATCTGCTTGCCGTGCGAGTAACCGATTTCGGCAGCTTCGCGCACTGCCGACATGGTGATTTCAGCCGTATCTGCCGGCAGAACATCGAATATCGTTTTACCCATAAAGTTGTCTGGCGAGATAGCCAGCAGACCAGTATTAACCGCCCGATAATCCAGATAACGCCCCGAAGAATCAATTTCAAACAGCAGATCCGGAATGGCATTCATGGTGGCCAGCAACTGGCTTTTTGATTCGCGCAACTGGTTGTAGGGATGTTCAATATTCTCCACCACCACCGCGCGATAAAGAATCATATAAGCCGCCACCTTGTAAACATGGCCCAGCACATTAAACATGTCCGTCATGGTGGCGTAGAGCGTAAACAGAAACTCGCTCATCGCCATGATCAGAACGGCGCCCATCAGCAATGCGGCATTGAATGGCAGAGGTTCACGCATGCGTAACCAAAACACCAGCGCTGTCACTACATTCAGCAGGATAAGCGCGTACTCGAAATTAACCTTGAATAGCGTCAGCCCCTGTTCCGGCAGGAATGTCCGCGGCATCCAGTCAAGATGAAACAGGAAGAGCCAGCTTGCGCATGCCGTGACGGCAATAACTGTCGCAAACGATATATATTTGCTGGCCACCGATGCAAAGGGACGCCACGGCCTGATGGCAACCACGAGCAATACGATGCTTGCCATCAGGCGCGCAGCGAGCCAGAACGCCAGTCCCTTTTCCGGATCGCTCGGCGTCACAAAGTCCGGCATCCCCTTGTAGGAAAGCACGTGCATGAAATCAAGCAGGCCGATACCAAAAAATGCGCAGGCCAGCAGTATCACGCTACCCGATTGTTCACGACCTTGCGCATTCCAGCCCACTGCAAAAATAAGCATGGAAACGACAATGGCAATGGTTTCCAGAAATATATGCAGAGGCAGGTAGCCTGCAACATCGTGCAGAATCGGCGGGTCTATCCATATTCCCAGCAGCACCAGCGCAAGCAGGACAACGACCGTGAACACATGAAGCAAGGTAGGCCGATGACTGGAATGCGGCATCAGCATGCTGTTTAGTCGCGTGATAGTCGATATCATGCTGAAAGATCAGCGGGAAAAGCCACGGAGTTACCTGTCATCCATTTGCCGATTGAATGCGGATTGATTGAAGAACGACTATTGAATATAGACATGAATGACTTCCCTCCCCTGAGCATTTGCAACCGATTATGCCATCAAAGCAGACCCATGTGGATTGCTGTACACCTGCCCGGCGTGTCATGCATCTGCAGCAGGCCGGTTAGTGTGTCGCGCCAATCAGCATTTCCAGCCTGAACAGCAAGGATGCGTTCAGCCTGAAATCATCTGTTCTGGGAAAATTCAGCTGCGGGATCACTTCAAAAAACACCCACTCTTTATGCAGTCTGTAGCGATATTTCATCAGCAGCACATAGGCTGTTTCTTGCGGATCCGGTTCGCTGACACCGATGATACTGGCCTGATACAGCAGCGCGGTGCGTTCATTCAGCGTGTGAAAGAGCGCCAGATCCTGGCGCAGATCGCAGTTTTGCGGCGCTTCAAAACAGGTGGCGGTGCTGGTGGCGCGAAACAGTACCGGCTCGGATAATTTACGCTCCAGATCAAACTGTGTCGTTTCACCCAGGCCTATGGTGCGGAACCAGAATACTGTCTCGGCAATTTTCAAACGCCAGATGTCCAGCGGAATTGAATAGCTTCCCCTGGCACGAATAAAATAGTCCAGCGGAAACTGAAGCTGCGCACCGGCATCCGAACTGAAATGCCACAGACTTTCCTCCGATTTTTCAAAGCGCAGCGCTGCCGCATACTGCTCGGGTTTGGCCGTCTCTTTTACGGCGGACGGCTGGTCTTTTTTAATTTCGCCGGCAGTTTTTTGCTCTGGATTGGATTCCAGCACGATCTGGAAGCGCCGCTGTGCCGCTGGCAAATCCAGCTTGGCTTTTCCTTCAAACAGGAAATTTCTGTTGCCGCCCTGCTCGAACGATTGATTCAGGTCCAGCTGAATCACACTTTTATTATTTTCCTGGAAATAGCGCTCGTCCCCGAAGAATTCGTCTATGGTTTTGCTATAGGAAACAACCTTCTCCGACAGATAATCGCGCGGGCCGTCCAGCGCTGCCAGCAGGTCCACCCCGGGCGCCGCTGTAGTCTGCTCTTCTGCCTGAATGGCAGCAGCCCCGCGAGTGTCTTCATCAAGCTCCTCTGCATGCACATTGCCCTGCAGCACACAAACAACACTGCACAGCAATACAGAAACACACCGGCACATCCGACCGGACATATAACGCATGATGCAAGCGATATATCCCCTGCGCCGCATTCAGGTGCGCACTCCATAGCCGCGATTGAGCAGATACAGCGCATACCAGAACAAGCCGATATTGAATCCGATCATCGCCAGATAAGCTGTAACCAGATTCACATCCGACACTCCCAGCAAGCCAAAGCGGAATGCATTGACCATGTACAGAATGGGATTCGCCAATGAAATTGATTGCCAGAATGGCGACAGCATCGCCACCGTGTAAAACACCCCGCCAAGATAGGTCAGCGGGGTCAGTACAAAGGTGGGGATCACGGTGATATCGTCGAAGCTGTTGGCGAAAATGGCGTTGATCAGCCCGCCCAGCGAAAACAATATACTGGTGAGCAGCAACACCGAGCCGGCGACCCACAGATTATGCAGCGGTATGCTGGTAAAAAATAGCGCCACCACGGTGACCGCCGCTCCCACCGCAATGCCTCGCGCCAGGCCGCCGCCGATGAAACCGATCATGATCAGATAATTGGGCAGCGGAGATACCAGCATCTCCTCGATATTGTGCTGAAACTTTGCACTGTAAAAAGAAGCCACCACATTGCCATACGAGTTGGTAATCACCGCCATCAGAATCAAACCGGGCACGATGTAATCCATATAGTGGAATCCGCTTACATCGCTGATCTGGCTGCCGATGAGGCGGCCGAAAATCACAAAATACAGCGCGGTGGTAATCATGGGCGGCAGTATCGTCTGCACCCAGATACGCGAAAAGCGCAGAATCTCCTTCCATAAAATCGCCTTCAGCGCGATCAGCTGTGCACGCCCGTTCATGCCGCATCTCCCTTGCTACCCGTCAAACGAATAAAGAACTCTTCCAGCCGGTTAGTCTTGTTGCGCAGACTGCTGACCGCAATATTTCGGCGTGACAACTCCGCAAACAATGCCGTGATATTCGCCCCCTGCGACACCACCACCTCCAGCGTATGGCCGTCTATTTTATGCACAGAGAATCCGTTCAATACCGGCAAACCGTCGAGTGCATGCACCAGATCCAGCACCAGCGTATGCGTATCCATACGGCTGAGCAACTCGCGCATGCTGGTGTTTTCAACAATGCGGCCATTGTCGATAATCGCGATATTGCGGCACAACTGCTCCGCCTCTTCCAGATAATGCGTGGTCAGAATAATCGTCGTCCCCGCCGCATTGATCTCGCGCAGAAAATTCCACATCGAGTGGCGTATCTCGATATCCACCCCCGCCGTCGGCTCATCCAGGATCAGCAAGCGCGGCTGATGCACCAGCGCCCGCGCAATCATCAAACGCCGCTTCATCCCGCCCGACAGATCGCGCGCCTGCCCATTGCGTTTATCCCACAAACCAAGCTGATTCAAATAAAGCTCGGCACGTTCACGTGCAACATGACGGGGAATGCCATAGTACCCGGCCTGATTCAGCAGAATTTCAATCACCGGCTCAAACTGGTTAAAGTTAAACTCCTGCGGCACCAAACCGATGCACGCCTTCGCCGCCGCCAGCCCGGTATCCAGATCATGGCCGAACACCTGCACCGTGCCAGCGCTTTTGTTTACCAGTGAAGAGATGATACCGATGGTGGTGGACTTGCCCGCGCCGTTCGGGCCCAGCAGGGCGAAGAAATCGCCCTGCGCTACTTCAAGGTCGATGCCATGCAGCGCGACAACGCCGTTTTTGTAGACCTTGCTGAGGTTTTGGATGGAAAGGGCTTGGGTCATAAGTTGATTACAGTTTTCTGCAAGCTCCAATTGTACTTGTAAAAAATCATGGGCGTGAGGAGCCTTAACCCCGAGAATTAAAACCAAATCAACTTCGCCGGGGGTAGCCCGGCAGCTAGTCACTTTTGGCTCCGACATAACCTAAAGGTTAGACTCCACCGCAACAAGTCGCTTCGCGCCGTGTTGTCGCCTACCCCTCCACATGATTGTGTATTTTCTCGGCGGCGCATAGGGGAATCCAAAAGCAAACAAGCAAATATCAAGAGCAGCCAGATTTTACTAACCAATTAAATTTGTTAGATTTTTAACCGGACACTGCTTATAACACCCAATAAATCAATTGCATGTTTCACGCATGACGCATCTTCTATGCCATTGGTATGAATGTGCTCGCACAATTAGAGTGCACACTTAAATATGAATGCACCGTTTGCGAACTTCTACCTGCTATCTGCACTGCCTCACATGCGTTATATGGTGGGTTTGAGCTATTGGCATAATTCATGCTTATATGTAAACGAGGGTGTCGATCTTGCTGATCGTATACTTGAATGAGAACTAGGGTTCCGGCTATTTGACGAAACAGAATAGTGACTGGTCCGAGAGTTTTCGGTCTTATATAAAATAAGACTCCACGGAGGGATAAAAGCCCGGGAGGTTGTTGCCAGTTTATTTGGCACCCTCCCGGGCTATTTCATTTTAGGAGCGATGATGCATCAATTATCCAGACAAAATCAGTTGTGGGAAGAAACCATACCCGGCGCTGCACACTGGTCATTTCAGATGAAGCGCGGCAACGCCTTGCGCCTCACCGATATCGAGGGCGGCGCTAATCTGTCTGTGCTGTTTTACAACATGGAAGAAAAGCTGGAGCGCTACAACATGCCCGACACCCTCAAGGCACAGCATACCGCGCACCTGACCAAAGGCTTTGTGTGCTATTCCGACATGGGGCGGGTGCTGGCCTCGGTTATCGAAGACAGCTGCGGCTGGCACGACACGATATGCGGCATGAGCAATGCCGCGCTGGTGGAAGCGAAATACGGCAAGGCCGATTACCAGCAGCAGCGCAATGCCATGCATCGCAATGCGCGCGACAGCATGCTGATCGAGCTGGGAAAGTGGGGCCTGGGCAAGCGAGACATCGTGCCGAACGTGAATTTTTTCAGCAAGGTAAGCGCGGATGAGGCGGGCGGGTTGCACTACCAGCCGGGACATTCCAAGGCGGGTGCTTATGTCGAGCTGCGCTTTGAGATGAATGTGCTGGTGGTGCTGTCTGCCTGCCAGCATCCGCTCGATCCTGCCACGCAATATTCCCCCAAGCCGGTTCATCTGCAGGCATGGCATTGCGGCACAGCGGATGCGGACGACTACTGCCGCAACTTCAGGCCCGAGAATGTGCGCGGTTTTTACAACACCGAATTGCTGTTTCGTTAAGGGGTAATCATGGCGATTGTTGAAAGTAGTTTAAATTTGCAGCAGGCCTGTTATGACCAGATCTTGCCAGCAGGGGAATCGTGGCTGCATGAAGTGAAGCGCGGGCAGATTTTTCGCATACTGGATCTTGAAGGTAATCAGGCGGTAGATACCTTGTTTTACAACGCGCACAACGCGGAAGAGCGCTACAGCGCGGTGGACACGATACGCGAGCAGGCCAATCTGTATCTGACGGTTGGCACGCGCCTGCTATCCACAGAAGGCAATGTGCTGATGACCATCACCGCCGACACCTGCGGTCGTCATGACACGCTGGGCGGTGCCTGTGCGGCAGAGAGCAACAGCGTGCGCTATGCCACCGACAAGAAATTCATGCACAGCTGCCGCGACAGCTTTCTGCATGCACTGGGCCACTGCGATTGCGGCATGGACAAGCGCGACCTCACCGCCAATGTGAACTTCTTCATGAATGTGCCGGTGACCCCGGCAGGCGAACTCACCTTTGCCGACGGCATTTCCGGCGCCGGAAAATATGTGGAAATGCGCGCGGAAATGGACGTAAACGTGCTGATTTCCAACTGCCCGCAGTTGAACAACCCGTGCAATGCGTATAACCCGACGCCGGTGCGGCTGCTGATTTGGAATTAATTAACTATATGATTATATTGAATAATTTATAATGAAGTGCGAGTGTAGCAAGACGTGTGTAGGGTACGCGGGACGCACCCTACATGAGTAATGTGGATACTAGATATTAAGTGCAAATCCCCCCTAGCCCCCCTTTGCAAAAGTGGGGAACCGGTTGAGCTGTGGCCGGAGAGTGTTCCTCCCTTTTTAAAGGGAGGTTAGGAGGGATTTTGAGCGTCACCAAAATTTTAATTCAGATTAATAAGTTGTAAAACACAAATATCCGGACGACCGGATAGGAACATAACAAGCAGGACGACCTGCAGTTCGGGAGCGACATGTTTACTAAAGTCTTGATAGCCAATCGCGGTGTAATTGCATGCCGCATCATCCGCACCCTGAAACACATGGGGATCAAATCCGTGGCGGTTTATTCCGAGGCGGATGCGCGTTCGCTGCATGTGCAGCTTGCCGACGAAGCCGTCTGCATCGGCGCGGCATCGGCTGCAGAAAGCTATCTGCGCAGTGACAAAATTTTGCAGGTGGCCAAGGCAACGGGTGCGCAGGCGATCCACCCCGGCTATGGTTTCCTCTCCGAGAATGCCGCTTTTGCCGAACAGTGTGCGGAATCCGGTGTGGTGTTCATCGGCCCCACACCGGAACAGATGCGCAGCTTCGGCCTAAAGCACACCGCGCGCGAACTGGCTGAAAAAAATGGCGTGCCCTTGTTGCCGGGCAGCGGGCTGCTGGCGGATGTGGGCCATGCCCATGCCGAAGCGGCGCGCATTGGCTATCCGGTGATGATCAAAAGCACGGCGGGCGGCGGCGGCATCGGCATGCGTTTGTGCTGGAGCGCGGACGAGCTGGGCGAGGCCTATCTGTCGGTGGATCGTCTGGCGCGCGCCAACTTCAAGGATGCCGGCATCTATCTGGAAAAATACGTCGAGCATGCGCGCCACATCGAGGTGCAACTGTTTGGCGACGGCAAGGGCGGCGTGATCGACCTGGGCGAGCGCGACTGCTCGGTGCAGCGCCGCAACCAGAAGGTGATCGAGGAGACACCTGCCCCCGGCCTGTCTGTGGCAGTGCGCAAGCACCTGCTGAAAACTGCCGTGCGCTTGGGAAAGGCGGTAAATTACCAGTCGGCGGGCACGGTGGAATTTGTGTTTGACGCGCACAGCGGCGAATTCTATTTCCTCGAAGTAAATACCCGCCTGCAGGTGGAACACGGTGTGACCGAAGAGGTGACCGGTGTTGATCTGGTCGAGTGGATGCTGTTGCAGGCCGCTGGAGAATTGCCCGCGCTGGACACGATCAAGGTCAAACCCGCAGGTGCCTCCATGCAGGTGCGCTTGTACGCGGAAGACCCGAACAAGAATTTCCAGCCTGCCAGCGGCACCCTGAGCGGCGTCGAGTTTACGCAGGATGCGCGCATCGAAACCTGGGTGGAGCGCGGCAGCGACATCCCGCCGTACTACGACCCGATGATCGCCAAAATCATTGTCAAGGCCGAGAACCGTGACGAAGCGCTGGTCAAGATGCAACACGCTCTGGCCACCACGCGGGTGGATGGCATTGAGTGCAATCTGGACTATCTGCGCCAGATCGTGAAGGACAGCGTATTCACTGAAGGCCGCCAAACCACGCGCTATCTGAACGGCTTCCACTATCGCCCGCACACCATCGACGTGGTCGAGCCGGGCGTGCAGAGCACCATCCAGGATTACCCCGGCCGCCTCGGCTACTGGAATATCGGCGTGCCGCCTTCCGGCCCGATGGACACGCTGGCCTTCCGTTTGAGCAACCGCCTGCTCGGCAATGATGACAATGCCGCCGGGCTGGAGCTGACCGTTTCCGGCCCTACGCTGCGCTTTAATAGCGACACGAATATTGCGCTCACAGGTGCCGCGATGACAGCCGAGCTGGATGGGATAGCACTGGATTTCTGGCGCAGCCATGCAGTGAAAGCGGGCAGTGTGCTGCGTCTGGGTGCGGTGCAGGGCAGCGGCTGTCGCGCCTATCTGGCAGTGGCGGGCGGCTTTGATGTGCCGGACTATCTGGGCAGCAAATCCACCTTTACCCTGGGTCAGTTTGGCGGGCATGGCGGGCACACCCTGCGTGCCGGGGATGTGCTGCACCTCGGTGCGGCTACGCAAAAAATAAAACAGCAAACACTGCCTGCCAATTTGATTCCAGCTTATTCGGAGCACTGGGAAATCGGCGTGCTGTATGGCCCGCACGGTGCGCCGGATTTTTTCACCGCAGCAGACATCACGCAATTTTTCGCCACCGACTGGGAAGTGCATTACAACTCCAGCCGCACCGGCGTGCGCCTGATCGGCCCCAAGCCGCAATGGGCAAGGCAGGATGGCGGCGAGGCCGGCCTGCATCCTTCGAACATTCACGACAACCCCTATGCGATAGGCGCGGTGGATTTCACTGGCGACATGCCGGTGATCCTCGGCCCGGATGGCCCCAGCCTCGGCGGCTTTGTGTGCCCGGTAACGATAGCGTTTGGCGAACTGTGGAAAATGGGCCAGCTCAAACCCGGCAACACCGTACGCTTCAAGCCGATGAGCCTGGAGCAGGCCAATTTTCTGGAGCGAGTGCAGGACGCCACCATCGCGCATCTGGTGCTGACGAAAAAAATCGAAAATTATCCGCAGGACGAAGCGATGGCCAGCCCCATCATTCACACCATCCCGGCGCAGGGCAAACAGGAGCAAGTGGTGTACCGCCAATCCGGCGACCGCAATCTGCTGATCGAATACGGCCCGCTAGTGCTCGACCTCAACCTGCGCTTCCGCGTACATGCACTGATGCAGTGGGTGGAGCAGGACATCGCAGCGGGCAAGTTGCCGGGCATACTCGATCTCACCCCCGGCATACGCTCACTGCAAATCCATTTCGATAGCCGCGTGCTGTCGCGCGAAGCCCTGCTGTATAAATTAATCGCCGCAGAAAAAAAATTGCCGCTGATTGAGGACATGCAGGTACCCACCCGCATCGTGCATCTGCCGCTGTCGTGGGATGATCCCTCCACAAAACTGGCGATCGAGAAATACATGCAGTCTGTGCGCAAAGATGCGCCGTGGTGCCCGAGCAACATCGAGTTCATCCGCCGCGTTAACGGCATCGAGGATATCGAGACCGTAAAGAATATTGTGTTCGATGCCAGCTATCTGGTGTTGGGGCTGGGTGACGTGTATCTGGGCGCGCCGGTGGCGACGCCGCTGGACCCGCGCCATCGGCTGGTTACCACCAAATACAACCCGGCGCGCACCTGGACCCCGGAAAATGCCGTCGGTATCGGCGGCGCCTATATGTGCGTGTACGGCATGGAAGGCCCCGGCGGTTACCAGTTTGTCGGCCGCACCATCCAGATGTGGAACCGCTACAAACAGACCGCAGATTTCAAACAGGGCAAACCCTGGCTGCTGCGCTTCTTCGACCAGATTCGTTTCTATCCGGTATCCGAGCAAGAGTTGGCAAAGATGCGTGAAGACTTTGTCGCCGGGCGCTTCCAGCTCAAGATCGAGGAAACAACTTTCAGCCTCAAAGAATATAACCAGTATCTGCAACAGCACGACAGCGAAATTAGCGCGTTCCGCAGCAAGCAGCGCGCTGCGTTTGCCGCAGAGCGCGAACACTGGATCGCTACCGGCCAGGCCGAATATGCTTCCGATGTGACGGTGGCGGAAGCCGGCATCGACAGCGAGCTCGATCTGCCAGCGGGCAGCCGGGTGGTGGCTTCCTCTGTTGCCGGCAGCGTATGGAACCTTGCCGTGCAAGTGGGCAGCAAGGTGAAAGCGGGTGATACGCTGGTTGTGGTCGAGTCGATGAAAATGGAAATTGCGGTGACGGCGCCTTGTGACGGCGAGGTGGCGCAGCTGTATTGCAAAACCGGCAGTCAGCTATCTGCCGGACAGAATTTGCTGGTGATTAAAAGTGAGGGCTAATCAATGAACCATGAGATGAGTATTGCCTCGCTACGCAACGGTTATTTATTGAATAAAATCAATGTGTTAGATGTTATCAAAAACACCCTGGCCGGGATAGGGGATGACCCGCACCATGCCTGGATACATGTGCTGCCACTGGCAACGATACAAGATTACGTGGCAGCGTTGCAGCATAAAAATCCTGCCGATCTGCCGCTATACGGCATACCGTTTGCGATCAAGGACAACATCGATCTCGCCGGTGCACCTACCACGGCGGGCTGTGCGGAATATGCCTACACGGCCGCAAAGCATGCAACGGTGGTGCAGCGCTTGATCGACGCGGGCGCCATTCCCATCGGCAAGACCAATCTCGACCAGTTTGCCACCGGGCTGAATGGCACGCGCTCACCCTATGGCGCCTGCCGCAATGCCATCAATCCCGACTACATTTCCGGCGGCTCCAGTGCCGGCTCCGCAGTGTCTGTTGCGCTGGGCCAGGTCAGCTTCAGTCTGGGCACCGATACCGCAGGGTCAGGTCGCGTGCCGGCTGCCTTCAATAACCTGGTTGGGGTCAAGCCCACGCGCGGCTGGCTTTCCACCAGCGGCGTGGTGCCTGCCTGCCGCTCGCTGGACTGTGTCACCATCTTTGCCCACAACACAGCAGATGCCGCCACGGTATTGGCGGTAGCGGCCGCCGAAGATGACACTGACATCTACTCGCGTGCGGTGCAAGCGCATGGTTTCGACTTTGGCCGGGCCGCCTCCTTCCGCTTTGGCGTGCCGCAAGCCGGGCAACTGCAGTTCTTCGGCAACCAGCAGGCCGCGGCCTTGTTCCAGCGCAGCTGCGACACGCTGCGCGCGATCGGTGGCGTGCAGGTAGAAATCGATTTTGCCCCTTTCCTGCAGGCCGCCCGGCTGCTGTATGAAGGCCCGTGGGTCGCCGAGCGCTATGCCGCCATACAGGAATTTTTCGACAGCAGTGCCGGGGCGATCAACCCGGTGGTGCGCGAAATTATCGGCGGTGCAAAAAAGTTTTCCGCCGCCGACACCTTCAATGCCATCTACAAACTGGAAGCCCTGCGCAAGCAAACACAACAGGTGTGGCACAGCATCGACTGTCTGCTGACGCCGACCGCCGGCACCATATATACACAAAAAGAAATGCTGGCCGACCCGATCGGGCTGAATTCAAACCTCGGCTATTACACCAACTTCATGAACATGCTGGACTACGCCGCCATCGCCGTGCCGGCCGGTTTTCAGGAGGATGGCCTGCCCTTCGGCATCACGCTGGCTGCGCCGGCGCATCAGGATATTCCCTTGCTGCATCTGGCTGAAAAGTTCTGCAATCACGGTACTGCAGCAACAGATATTGCCCAAGACAAATTACTCGCAGGGCGCATCCGCGTCGCCGTGTGTGGTGCTCACCTTGCCGGCTTGCCGCTCAACCATCAGCTCACCGCTCGCGGCGCACATCTGCTCGCCCGCACCACCAGCTCGGCCGATTACAAACTGTATGCATTGCCCGGAGGCCCTCCCTATCGTCCAGGTATGGTGCGAATCATGCCGGGTGAGGCGGGCAGCGCCATCGAGGTGGAAGTGTGGGAAATGGCCGCGCGTGAATTCGGCTCCTTCGTCGCCGGCATACCCGCCCCGCTCGGCATCGGCACGATTACTTTAGCCAGTGGCGAAACAGTGCAGGGCTTTGTGTGCGAACAATATGCCGTTAAAGATGCTGTAGATATCAGCCACTTCGGCGGCTGGCGCAGCTACTTGCAGAGCCAGCAATAACATATTGAATCTCTCGCAAGTACATCAATCACTGGAGCGCCGACGTCCCCGTCGGCAAATGTTTAAAAGGGCCAACGAGGACGTCGGCGCTCCCGCACTGCAAGCTAAGGAAACACATAAAAGGAACTTGATACCGTGGATTTTCAGTTGTTCAAAGCCTGTGTTGAATTTCTCGCAAGCACATCAATCATTGGAGCGCCGACGTCCCCGTCGGCAAATGTTTAATAGGGCCGACGGGGACGTCGGCGCTCCCACACTGCAAGCTGAGGAAACACATAAAAGGAACTTGATACCGTGGAATTGCAGTTGTTCAAAACCCTGTGGGGGCATAGCGGCTCACTGGCACAGGCAGCAGATGAAGCGATTAAATCCGGTTTTATCGGGCTCGAAGGTAATGCCGATTTAACCCGCGCACGGCGCGACGAACTGCTGGCGGTGCTTCAATTGCAATACCTTGATTATATTCAATAAATTGTCACGACAGGCGGCTGCGATGCCTGGTCACTGGAGCAGAGCGTGCGCTTCTTCGGCGAGACGCAAGAGCTTGCCGCACGCCTGGGTATCTCCTGCAGCTTTGAAACCCACCGCAGCCGTTCACTGTTCAACCCGTGGAGCACGCTGGCGATACTCGAACGTCTGCCCGATTTACGCCTCACCTGCGACTTCAGTCACTGGGTCGTGGTGATGGAAAGGCAGCTGGATGAAGAATGGGATGTGGTGCGCGAAGTCGCCAAGCATGCGCATCACATCCACGCCCGTGTCGGTTACGCACAGGGCCCGCAAGTGCCGCATCCCGCCGCACCGGAATATCTGGGCGCACTGGTTTCGCACCAGCGCTATTGGGAAGAAATCTGGGCAATCCAGCGCGAGCGCGGAGACGCCTACACCACCATGACCCCGGAGTTCGGCCCCGACGGCTATCTGCAGTGCAAGCCATTTACCGGTGAGCCCGTCGCAGACCTGTGGGCGATCAACTCATGGATGGGGAAAAATGAATATGCGCATTTCCATGATTGGCATGCGCGAATGGCTTGAGGGGAGTAACTCAGGGCGCGATTGAGACGGTCAGAGCGATTGCTGTGGATGGCTGTTCATCGGCCTATGGATTTATGAAAATTGTAATTGTTCAGTCTGCTGGAATGTCCGCTTCCTGTGTATTGTGATTATCAGCATTCATGTTTGAGCGAGCTCTCAATTGTTTAAATAGCCCTGGCAGCGTGCCAACTTGAATCACTAATTTCGGCAGTACATCAAGGAACAATCTGGTACCCTCATAAAACTCACCAGAAATTCGAAGCACTTCCAACTCATTGATTTGGACTATTGAACTGTACTGTAGAAGAGCATCCGGGTCTCTATGTGCAATAGTGGCATTACGTAGAAAAGTGAACTGTTTTTGCGCCCTTTGTTGTGCACTACGAATGGTTCGCAATGCTTGAGTAGCTTGGCGTTTAGCCTCCTCAGTAACTCCCGCATTTGCAAGTGCAGCTCGAAGTTTCCCTCCTGCCACTTTATCCATGTCCAGCTCATGAATTGTCAGGAGAATAATTCTGGCGCAAAGCGAGCGCTTCCATGGATCAGGATGAGTGAGCGCGTCAATTTTGACGGCTTGAATATCTCTATCTGCAATAAGAAAGAACAGTGCAAGGTTAAATAGTACGGCTGACGATTCAAAATTATATCGCCGACTTTTTGCTGTTTGCTTCGCATACTCAGCAAGTGTGCTTGCGATAGCTTTTTCTCTTTCTCTTTCTTTGAGTGGAAGTACTCGCCGCATGATGAAGCGAGATGCCCGTCTAGCGTTCCTGTAAATTAGTAGGCGCACATACCTCTCAATGAGACGAGGTTCTTGTTGTAGCAGCTTCTTTTGCTCGATTGTCATTAAATGTTCGCTCAAAATAATTACGTTACTCAACAGTTATTTTTATGACATATCCGTCCGAACCTAACCTACGCGGCTGCTGCCAGTAAATTCGATGGCGCTAATTAGCACTTACAAAAACCGACTTCTATACCAAGTTTCGTTTGTTAGTCCGAGCGCAGCTTGCTCCTTACGAACCTCGAATTGTTTTGACTCGTGAAGAACTTGACGCCAACTGCTACAACCATATCTTTTCGGTGTTTGTTTTGATTCGAGCTTGCCGATGTAAGCAATTGCTCTGTGAAGTGATGTCCACCCCTCTGTAGCCAAAGCTGATTCAGCATCACGTAATAAGTTCACTATGGTACTAAGTTCCCAAATAACTCCAGCTTTATCTGGCTTTATCCCATGAATAAAATAATCACGGAATTCAGGCGTCAACATTAGAGCAGCCATGTAAGCTCTGGAATCATCTGAATGCTTGATCCATTGCAGTAACTCTTGGTAATGATAATTAATGTTCTTGAAGCACTCATCTAGGTAAGACTCCGCGGTCTGACAACCAGAAGATGTCATGATGTCATGCTTTTCAAGGAAGTGATGTACAAGCTCATTGCGCAGGTCAACCAAATCAGCCAATTTCTGTTTTGTTAGCTTGAAATTTTCTTCCGTAAATTCCATCCGGTAAGTAATTCTAATGCTGGTCTGAGTAAGGTCACTTTGAAGTTCATCATTCTCTTCTGAAATGTGCCTGTTAGAAATTGGTGTAATGTAGCTTCCTATCAGATCCCCAATTACTTGCCCTAATGACTTTTTGGAAACGGATTCATGTCGTTGCGCTTTTTTGATGAGTATGTCATCCGAAGAGGCGCCTGCTATATTAGATTCTGCAAAAAGATTTTTCAGTAGCTGCTCATACTGCTGGAGTAGAAGCAGGTTACGGCCGAACTTTCGCTGAACTTCACGGTGTACAGTGTCTATATTATCTGGCAGTGAGGACATCGACATAGAATAATAAAACGGAATTTATGTTCAGCTATTATTGTATGATTAATATCAGCTTTGGTCTAATGAACAGTCGGTAGTGATAAACAATTTTAGTGTCCGAAACTGGTCGAACTTCGCCCCTCGATCTAGCTTACTCCCGCTGATCTGTACTTCAGAAAAATACTTGGCCGTGCAGAATTTCCAGACTTAAAATCCTGACGGGCTTGATTAAATGCACGCAATCCCAAAATAATATTCGATGCATAATATCAACCGGCAAAATAATTGGGGCTAGCTCATGAACAAAAATCAATTGAAGGCAACCGTGGCACTTGTCATCTTGGGCGGTGGCCTTGCCGCGTATTTTTACTGGCAGCAGATTGAGCCGGAGGTAGCGGTTCAAGCACCGCCCCCACCTCCGATAGCTGCCGCGCCCAAGCCGGAAGTGCGCCAAATAATTGAAACTCCTCCTGCAACAGCGCCGCTACCGCAATTGGCCGACAGCGACAGTTTTGTGCTCGATGCCCTGGCCGGTTTGGTTGGCAATGAGTCGTTGATGAAGTTGTTTCATACCGAACGGATTATTCGCAATATTGTTGCCACGATAGACAGCCTGCCTACCATGAAATTGCCGATGAAGCTGTTGCCGGTCAAGCAGGCATCGGGCAAGTTTATGACTACCGGGAATGACGACGAGTTAAGCATCAGCCCAAAGAACGCGGCGCGTTACACACCTTATGTGAAAATCGCCGAAGCGATGGACGCTAAGAAATTAGTCGGGCTGTATGTTCGTCTCTATCCGCTGTTTCAACAGGCATATGTAGAGCTGGGCTACCCGAATAATTATTTTAACGATCGCTTGATCGAGGTGCTCGATGATCTGCTTGAGGCGCCAGACTTCAAGGAGCCTGTCAAACTGATCAGGCCAAATGTGATGTATCAATTTGCCGACCCTGAGCTTGAAGCGCTTTCAATTGGTCAGCGCATGCTGATGCGGATAGGCAGCAAAAATGAGGCGACTATGAAAGCCAGACTACGCGAAATCAAACAGGAGCTGCTCCTGCACATGCAGAATGAAAAGATAGCAGGGTGAAATCACCCCTGATGCACCAGTTAAAATATTAAACATAATCAATGACTTAATATGAATGATACACCTGCGCATGCTCCGTAAACGCATGGCCTGGGTGTATTTGCGGTGGCTTGAATTTATGTGGCAGTTAAGGGATGCACCGGCGGAATGGCTGCAGCCAGCAGCTGCAAGCGCCCGGTGATAATGCCGCGCAGGGTGATCATCTCATTGGCTACCTCCTGCAGTTTGGCTGCCGGCCCTTGCACCAGTATCACTTCCAGCAACTGGTCTTCGGTGAGGTGCACGTGCAGTGAGCTGATGACCTCATCGATATTCCGGTATTGCAGGTCGGCCAGGTTTTTCTGCAAATCGCGTGTCAGGCGGTCGTAGAGTAAAGTGATGGTGCCTACCATCACTTCATTGCCCAGGGTTCTTTTGTGCTCCGAAAGCTGATAATTAACCATCTCGCCGATTGCCTGTGAGCGGCTTTCATAGCCACGGCTTTCTACCATACGGTCAAGCTCGCCCAGCAGTGGGGGTGGTAGCGAAATGCTGACGCGGCTAACCGGTATGGAGGTGGCTTTTTTGACGGTTTCTTTCATGCTGTTTTTTAGAACATGTGACTATAGCGTTCCACTTCCCACTTGCTCACGGTGAGATGGTAGGCTTGCCATTCTTCCGTTTTGTAACGAATAAATTCATCCTTCAGCTCTTTGCCCAATGCCTGTTCCACCAGCGGGTCTGCCGCGAAAGCGGCAACGGCTTCCTGCAATGTTTGTGGCAGGAATTCGATACCGCGTTTGTTGCGCTCGGCTTCTGACATGTCGTACAGGTTATCTTCATTTGGTTTGCCTGGGTCTAAACCTTCTTTAATGCCTTGCAAACCAGCAGCTAACGCCATAGTTGCCGCCAGATACGGGTTAACTGCGCCATCTGCATTGCGTGATTCGCAACGGCCACCTCCCATCGGTACGCGCACAGAGTTGGTACGATTGTTTGAGCCAAAAGAGTTAAATACTGGCGCCCAACTAAAGTAGTTCATTGCACCGCGGCGGACCAGACGCTTGTAACTATTCACTGTGGGTGCAAAAGTGGCGCAGAGTGCAGGGCCGTGTTTTAAAATGCCCGCAATAAATTGATAACCCAAGGTCGTCAAACCCAGGCCTTTGGGATCATCTTTTGGATCGCAAGCAAACAGGTTTTTCCCTGTTTTAAGGTCATATAGCGACATATTGAAATGTGCGCCTGTTCCAGTTTTGTCAGCGAATGGTTTGGGCATTGTCGTCGCCAGCAATCCATCTTCTTTTGCGTAATGCTTCGCCATATATCGGAAGAAAGTAAAACGGTCGCACATGCTCAGTGCGTCACTATAGTTAAAATCAAACTCAAATTGGCTATTGCCATCTTCATGGTCAAATGAATACAAATCCCAGCCCAAGCCGTTCATTGCAGTCGCCATTTTGTCCAACCAAGTAAAGTTGTCCATAAAGGTGCTCACGTCATAGGCTGCCTTACCCAATTTATCATCAGGGTTGGGCACGCTTAATGAACCATCCGCATTTTTCTTTAATAAATAAATTTCACACTCAATGCCCAAATTCATTCCGAAACCCATTTTGGCTGCCTCTGCCAATACGTTTTTAAGCGCAACACGCGTATTTAACGGATAGGGTTTACCTTGAAAGTGATTGTCAGCGGGCATCCATGCTACTTTAGGCTCCCAGGGCAACTGGATGATATGATCCAAATCGGGCACGGAGGTGATTTCATCATCGCTAGGTCCTTGTCCCAAGCCATCCAAAGCATATCCGGTGTAGCGCTCTGAACCACCTGACATTTGCGGCAAATGATCAATAGGTACTACCTTCCCTTTGGGGATGCCATGAATATCAACATAAGCGCCAATACAATATTTCACGCCGTTTTCTTTCAGTTTTTGCTCTATTGCTTTAACCTCTGCTGCAGTTTTCATTCGTTGCTATCCTTGTCAAATGAATCAAAATATGAATGCTCCAATGGAGGATTCTCTTGCATGCCTTTTATTACCAGATTGCTTAAATCTTCTACCATCCAGGCAAACCATTCCTCGCCTTTTTCTTTACTCGAAATACTGGGTGTACCTGTTACGCCGTTTAAACTGGTTCTATTTACAGAGTGAGAAAAAACCAAACCCTCTGTTCGATCAGGATCATCTGCCATTTTCAATTTTTCTGACCGCACCATATATGGCGCAGTGGCTAGCATCAGAGATGTTTCTGCGTCATTTGCATGCCAATCATCACCATCGGCATGCTGAAACGCTTTGGCGCGTTGACTTAAGTGCGCGGTATTTAATACGGCAATCATCATGTCATCATGCTCGGCACGTAACATCTCCAAAGCGCAGCGCAAAGGTGCGGCATTGGTCACATGCGTATTCACAATGAATAAGCGCCTGACACCGCTGTGGTAAGCCCAATCACCCATGTCTTTGATCATGTTAATGAGTGTAATAGGCTGCAAGGCTATCGTGCCAGGCCAGCGTCGACTATGTCCGATTGAGCAACCATAAGGCATCGTCGGTAGCATAGGGACATTGGTTTTTTCTGCCACGGCTTTGCATAAAATATCAGCCAGCACATAGTCCATACCACAACCCATATGCGGTCCATGTTGCTCGGTTGCACCTATCGGTAAAATCGCTGAAAAATTAGCGGCTTTTAATTTTGGCGGCACTTCATCCCAAGTGATTTGAGACCATTCTGTCGTCATCTCGTTATTCCACGTTGTCATTTACATTGGTGAAGCGGATCAGATGCGGGGTACCGTTTTGTTCCTCTTCCGCTTCATTTTTTTCAGCTTTTGCTGCCGGATGTATCAATTCTTCCAGACGCGCTTTGGTCGCCAAAAATTCCGGGGAAGAAAATTGCGCGGGTGAGCGCGGGCGTGGCACCGGCACTTCGATCAATTCATGCACCTCACCGGGATTGGGTTTAAGCACAAGAATGCGATCAGCGAGATAAATGGCTTCGTCGAGATCGTGAGTGATGAACAATATGGTGACGTCAATATTGCGCCAGATTTCCATCAGGTGCGACTGCATCTTTGCGCGGGTTTGTGCATCGAGTGCGCCAAAGGGTTCGTCCATCAGCAGGATGCGCGGCTCATTGACCAGGGCACGCGCAATGGCCACGCGCTGCCGCATACCGCCGGACAGCTGATGCGGGTAGGCATCGGAAAATTTGCTCAGACCGACCAGTTCCAGCCATAAATTAGCTTCGCGTTCCGCCTGCTCCCAGCCGTGACCCTTCATTTCAGGGCCGAACATCACATTCTTTTTTACCGTGAGCCAGGGAAATAATGAGTAGCCCTGAAACACCATGCCCCTATCCTGACCGGGTCCATCTATCGGCTTGCCATCGAGCAGGGCAACACCTGACGTATGATTTTCCAGTCCGGCGAGGATGCGGATCAAAGTGGACTTGCCGCAGCCCGATGGGCCGATAACACAAACCAATTCACGGCGGTGAATGCTGAAGTTGATGTCGCGCAAGGCATCCACTTCGCCCTGTGCGGTAACGAAACGCTTGCCCAGATTGCGCACTTCAAGGATGACCTCGCGCTGCTTGATCTTGTCGAAGCGCGCTTTGACTGCGGGCGATTGTTCCAGATAACCTGGGCGTGTTGAATGGGCGGGTTTCATCGTTTTATCCTTGTTGGCATTTTCATATCAGCTTTTATCCTGCGTTCTGTCCCAAGGGAATAAACGTTTGCCAAGCTTGGCCAATAGCAGGTCCGTGCCAAAGCCTATGATGCCGATGACCATGATGCCGGCATACACATTATCGAAATGCTGGTAGCGCGCCTGTTGGGTAATGAACCAGGTGATGCCGGTGCTGGTGCCGATCAATTCGGCCACGATCAGATAGGTCCACGCCCAACCCAGCAGTATGCGCTGATCGCGATACAGGTCCGGCAAGATGCCGGGCACCACCACACGAGTCAGCAGTCTGAAGTTGCGTGTACCCAGGGTTTTGGCTGCTTCGATAATGGTGGTTTCCAATTTGCGTGTGGTATTGGCAATAATCAGCACTTGTTGAAACAAGGTGCCGATGACAATGATGGCAATTTTTGGACCATCGTAAATACCCAGCACGGCTACCGCCAGTGCCCCAAAAGCGGGTGCAGGCAAATAGCGGAAGAACTCGATAAAGGGTTCATTCAGTCGCCCAACGCGGTTATACGTGCCAGAGATAATGCCCAACGGTACGCCGATGACTGAAGAAATCAGAAAGCCCCAGAAAATGATCTGGATGCTGTGCCATATACTGGCAGGCATGGAGGGTGTATCGGCCTGCTTGGGCGGATTGGCAAAGCCGTTATACAAGGCCTGCGCCACTTCATGCGGCGCAGGCAAATAAATTGGGTTGGCCGGCGTACCGGCGGGCAAGGGCTGAAGTGCCACAGACATATTGGCCATTTCAGATGCAAACATTTCCTTGTCCACCAGCATACCGACCTGAAAGTAGTCCACGCCACCAACATCAGTGATGAGGACTTTGGGGTGCCAGATGAATGGTGTATAGCTCACCAGGCACCAGATCAATAACGGTAACAGGAACGAGGCAACACCATACAGCGTACGAATGCTTGAATCCGCATTCATCAATTTATTTAACTGTCTGGAAATTGCGCTCATTTCTGCTCCGCTTGTTAGAGTGACATGATTAAAAATTACTTCGCGTTGATAAATGACGCGTCGATATAGCTGTCTACATCTTGTGCATCCTTATAAACACCATTGGCCTTGTTGAATTCATTGGCCACCGTTGTAGAACCGTAAATGGATTTGAAACCTGTAGCTTTCTTGTACACTTTCTTGTTATCGGACAAGCTCAACAACTTGGTACCTTTCAGCATGGGTAGATACTCTTCGGGCGTGACGCCAGATTTGCTGGACATGATTTTGACCGCATCAGCCTGTGTTTTAGGATCATTGACATAGCTCACAACACGGTCCCATACCTTCAACACTTTCAACCAGTCGGCACGTTTTTGTTTTGCGCTGGCGGGATTCACTGCCAGTCCGTCATAGATCAAGCCGGGTTCATCTGCTGAAGTAACGATAGGACGTGAGCCGGGCACAGCTTTCATGGCTTGGCCGGAAATGGGTTGCCAGGCTCCCACTGCAGATACGTCACCAGAGGCCAGCACTTGTGGCATTTCATTGGTTTTAGCATTGACGATGGTTACGTCAGACTCTTTCATGCCGCTATTTTTCAGGGCATTCAGCAGCAACAAGTGCTCAACCAGACCTTGTTCAACCGCCACTTTTTTGCCTTTGAGATCCTTGATGGATTTGATGCCGGGTTTTGCTATGATCATGTCATTGCCGTTGGAATAATCGGTCAACATGATCATCAAACTCTTGGCGCCTGCAGAGCCGGTTACCAGTGCATCACCGTTGGTTATCAACACACCATCGATTTTGCCGGCAGCGTAGGCATCCATAGAGGCCGAGTAATCGAACCATTCGAATTTGGCAGTAACACCCGCTTCTTTAAACCAGCCCTTTTCGATAGCAACTTGCCAGGCCACAAAGCCTGGCCAATCGCTGTAACCAATACTTACATCTGCGAAGCTCGGTGCAGAAGCTGTGAACAGACCGAGAGAAAGTGAGAGCGCAGCAACTGCGCGTTTGGTATAGCCCTTGAATTTCATGACCGTAGCTCCTTAAGATAAGTTAAAAGTATTCGAGAGAGCGCTGCGACCACCGATCGCGACCTCCCGGGCTTTTATCCCTCCGTGGAGCTTCGTCCTGAAACGAAGCCGGAAACTCTCGGACCAGACATTCCAAACGGCGGAACCGGAACCCTAGCTTCCATTACGACAGCGGTAACTACTTAGCTACCCCTCTCGATATTATTAAAAGCAAAAACTATGCCAACAAAAAATCTAATTGATGTTAAAGAGAAATATCCGGATTAAAAATACTGTCAATGCCCGCATGCACTGCTAATGTGCCATGGAAAAAGACCCTGCCTCACAAAGGTGCGAATAAATTACAGCTACACGCAGCAGTCCGATAGCCGTACTAGACCAGCACCTTGGTATACCGCGTGAGCGTAGGGGATTCACTGTCGAACCAGGCTGCTGCCTCTGCAGTCGTAGCGCTAGTTTGTGCAAAATCCAGTTGGGCTTCCAGTGTATCTATGGTGAATAATCTGACACAGACGATGCCATCTATTTCCAGCGTTTGTCGTATGAGCATCGCGCCCTCGGCTTCATAATCAGCATCCTGTACCGGATATTCGAAGCCATCGAGCGGAAATAACTGTGTTTTCAGCAGGTGGGCGTGCGTGGAATAGGCAACCTCAAATCCTGTATCGAGGCAACCTTTGGCAACGGAGGTCTCAATAGCAAAAAGATGGGATAACGCTGCTGCATCACCTGCGGCCTCGGCCACCAGCATTTTAAGCGGCTTACCCGCAGGATTTGATAGCGGCTTGGCACGGCCTAGCACGAGACCGGCATAATCACCGCAAACGATCAAACCCCCTCCCGTATGGCGCACTCTGCCGCTTGCCAGTTCGCGTTCCACCAGCAGTTTGAGCCCGACCAGCGGACCGGGTGCTGAAGGTTGCAGGCGCCAGTCTTCCACATAAACATCGCTGGGGCAAAACTCCACCATGCAGTTACCAACGCGTTTTAAAATGGCAGGCTCAGTCCAACGGTTATGCAATTGCAGAGAAATATCCGTGTCACACCAGCTCAGCATCCTGCCATCCCATACCGATGTAGCCAACCAACCCTCATAGTTGGCAAACTGTTGCAGCTCCTGAGCGCTGTAATCGATCAGAGGCTTGGCCAATACCTGATCTATTTCAATGGGCAGGCGCAAGTCAATTGTAAAGTTGCGGCTTTGCAACCAGCAGACATGCGTATTGGTGTCGCTTAAGCCATTGGCAAAGCTAATAGAATAGCGTTTAAAAAATCCCAGCATCCAGTCCGGCACGCCAGCGGGTTTAGCTTGCGCATGGCTTTTTATCAGTTCACGTAAGTGCATGGTGCTACCTTTTGCATTGGTAATACTTATAAGAATTGTAAGGGTCAGGGCTAAATTCGTCCTGTTACTTAAGCCTAAAATGCGGTTAGAAATGAGACGGCATTAATGCCTGCAGTCTGGCCTTTTTTAGCATCATTTAAAAAACTTGCAGCATCGATATCTTCATCCTGCATGACACGCTTGACCCTGTATCGGGAATAGCATTGCCATTGCGCCATAAACGGGATAATGCTTTGGGTATTCTCGCCAAATAATTGATGGTGCAATGCCGGAAGTTCGAACCAGGGCGTGATGGGTTTGGCATGATGGGCATTATGAAAACCGAAATTGAGCACCAGTAAATTTAGCCAGACATACTGAGTGGACAATGGATTACTGAAGGTATGTGTCTGCTCATATACCTTATCGCCCTTTTGTTGCAGCGGTGTCTTGTCAAACAAGGTATGCGTGCCGCCATAGTCGTGCTGCAAATTATCCATAAATCGCAGCACAACCATCATGAGCATGTAGGCAACAGCATAAAGCAGTGCCACGACAGGATAAAACCAGAGTAGCAGCGCATATAAAGTGCCGCGCACCGCAATGACGGTGAGATTGTGCAAGCGTTGTGATTTGCGTTGTGGAATAACAAAGGAGCCAAACACCAGCACAGCATGCATGAGCACTTCATGCGCAGGAATGTAGAGGTACTCCAGCAGCAACACCGCTTTCAACACGTAGGGATGCTTCTGTAACCAGGGGCGGTATTCAAACCAGCACAGGTCACCATTTTCCACATGATGGCGAAAATGTTTGTAGCGTATATCTTCATACTGACCGTAACAACTGCCGTTCACCCACATCAACAAGCGACCCAGCCTGGCATTGTGCTCGTTAAGTTTCATCACCGTATTGTGCGCACATTCATGCAGCATGTAGGATGAAATAATGAGGCTGTGCGCCAAAATCAAAGTTGACAATAGTTGCAAACCCCAGTGCTCACTGAATAGCCCGGCAAAGCCCAGCACGTAAGCGAGCACAATATATAGCAGGGCAAGGCTGTTATAGATGAATCCGGATTTGCTCTTGAAAAGATGTATGATCATTTGATCTCCTCATCATTAAATGATACGAGTACATGTATTCATGTACTTTTAATAGATTTATTTTCTTGAGCAAGCTCCGCAGGCATCGCTTCCAATAGGGTTGCAATCACTATTAGCGCGCCACCAATATATTCTTTGATCCCAAGTATTTCACCGCCTATCAGGGTGGCGGTAACAATAGCCACAAACAACTCTGTTACCTGCAAAATTGAAGCTCTGCTTGCTTCCACCTTGGCAAACCCATAGGTACTAAATACGGTGGCGCCAAATAACCAAATGAAAGCAAAAACGACTAACAATATCCATATGCTTAGTCCCAATTCAGGCATGGGCGTGGGCGCAAGATAATTCCCTAGAAAGGCAAGCGGTGGGCAAAAAATAAAAGGCACGAGTGCACGACTCGCCAAGGGGATTTGCACTGCCTTCTTGTTGCTTACTACCGCTATAGAGAAACAAAAACCAGCCGCAAGAGAAAGAATATCCACCGTAGAAAACGGCTGACTAAACACGGTAGTGCCGCCCATAATGACAAACACGCCAGCCAGCGACAAAGCGATTGCAATATAGCGTCGTTTACTCAATTTTTCTTTGAGTATTAAAACGCCGCCTAATGCGCCCCAGGCGGGCAGAAGATAAAACAACAACATGACTCTTACCACTTCGCCTTGCATTAACGCTGCATTAAATGCGACATTACCCAGGCCAAATGAAATCCCGATTAATAGCAGCAAGTTAAATTCAGCGCGCCATATTTTTCGCTGTCGCCACACAATAGGTAATGCCACCAAACCCACAATAAGATAGGAGGTCATTCCTATCAGATTCCCTGTGAGTCCAAAACTTGCAAAAAATTTCAAGGGTATCCAAAGCAGTCCCCAGCATACCGCTCCTATCAGGATGGAAATGACAGGCAAATAGTTAAATATTCCGCGCATTGTCATTCGTGAAATTCCGGGAATTGTTTGAGTGTTCGCCAAAAATTCAAATCATGATTCGGCCACAAGTTGGCAGATTCTTGAGCGGCTATTTTTTTTAGTTTACGAATGCTTTCTATCGCCAAAGCATCATTCTCTTGCCAACATATGCCCGGGGCAATTTCATCATTGATATTTTCCTGCAAATCAGCAGCGTCACCCGCCAAAATAATGGGCGCGCCTTTAGGTAACTCTATCCATAGCGACATATGTCCAGCTGTATGGCCGGGGGTGGCAATAGCACGTACACCGGGTGCTATTTCGTATTCACCGTCCATTACTTTCCAATTAGCCTGGGCAATCACTTCATTATCAAAATATGCCACATCACTTCCTGAGTTTGCCGCATCCAATTCTTCTTTTTGTACATGCACTTCCACGCGGCAATTTTCGTGATTACATACATCACACAGACCACCCGCATGATCAAAATGCAAGTGCGTCAGAAACGCCACATCAACATCGGCCATGGTTAATCCAAGACGCGAAAAATAATGAGGCAAGCGCTGCTCTTCAAGCATCTCGGGCGCACCAAACTCAAAAGTTTGCGGGTTGTAGTAATGCGATGCTTTAGCGGGCGTATTTATTTTGGAAAAATCACAACCCACATCCACCAAAATGCGGCCTTGTGTGGTTTCTATCAGATAGGCCAATATTGGAGCTTGTATCATCTTGCCTGCATCACGATTACGCGTAGAAAGCGATTTGTCGTAACGATGCGTCGCCGTGAGTAAGGGCCAAAGTTTAAGAGCTGCTGTCATATGACGGTTAGGAAGGAAACACCTACTGCGCCAATAAAGTGATCAGCGCCACCCGGCTTAAATTCCAGCGTGCCGTAATCGTCACTTTCCAGCCTTGTTAAGCGATGGCGATGAAAACTTTTAAGTAACTGCAACATCGGAATAACAGGTTTTGCAGCATCGACTTTGCCGTATAGCCGTTCATGTAGTTCGGGCAATTTATACCAAGGCTCAATAGGCCTTTCGTGATGTGCGTTATGGTAGGGGAAGTTTAAAAAAAGCAGGTTCAAAACTGGGTAATGCACCGATACCAAGTTTGAGTAAGTATTTGCTTGCTCATATACATCGTCACGCAACTTGCCATCAGCCTTAAACTTGTCTTCTTTATCGCCTGCGTCACTGACTATAAAGGCATCGTAAGTATGCTGGTAAGCATCTGCAAAACGCAATGCCGTGAGCATGAGGCAATAAGCCAATATGTAGAGAAAAATTGCCTTGAGCGAGTAATAAGCCAATGCTGCAAACATCAATCCCCGCACCAACAACACGATGGCTTTGCGTGAGCGCTTGTGATGCCAACGTGGCGTTGTAAACGGCAATGTAATAACCAACACATGCATTAAAATTTCGGCAGCGGGTACATAAGCCCACTCTAAAAATTTTACAACCGCTTTAAACGGCTTGGGCATGTGCATCACGAACTTTTTAATATCAAAACTTACCACATCTGCACGGTCCACATGATGATGCATATGCTTGTTACGAATCTCTTCAAACGTACTGTAACAGCTACCATTTATCCAGCTCATGATAGTGCCCCAGCGCTTGTTCAGCTGCGGTGTTTTAAAAATACTGTAATGACTAAACTCATGCAACAAATAGGCGCTGATGATCAACGTTTGAGCTGTTAGCAACACACCCAACACATTGAACCACCAAGCGGGTGATAACAGGCAAGCAATTCCAACTGCATAGCCAATAATCACAAAACTGATGGCCAATACGTTTGGTTTTACCCCCGCAGCATCTCTAAAGTATCGCACTAATGAAAATTTTGAACTCATCGATTTCTATACCATTTTGGGAGTCGGATTATTCGGTGATAGTTGGGTCGTACGGTAGCTTATTGATAATAATTCCGGTCATCCTGTACTCACCTTTACAACTAACTCAAACTAAAAATCAGGCGCTATATTTCAATATGAAAATAAGGAAATAGTAACGATACCCTTCATATCTTTTAGCGATTTAATGCCGTGTTTGGTAATAATCATGGCGTTACCGCTTGAGTAGTCTGTCAGCATGATCATTGTGTTTTTTGCACCGCCAGAGCCTGTTACCAGTGCGTCAGCATTGGTCCTGGGTAATACTGGTTTGAATATTCGTAATATTCACAAATTACTCAGCAATAACCATGCCAGTCATCCTCTAAAGAGGTTACGCTTTGTTTTTATTTTGAATTAAGTAGAACTTACAGCTTAAGAGACATATTCAGTATAGGGAGGCGCACCAAAGCTGCACTTGGTTGGCACCAAGTAATGGCATCAATGTGAATCTAAAACGCTGCCGGTCTATCTTGAGATAACAGGCGTGGTTTATGTGGAGGTAAAAAAATTTTGTTCTTGATCTCGTTTGACAGCGCTACGATCCCGATGGTGGAATTTATCTATCTTGACCATTCCTGACTTTACCCAGCCACCCTCAACACCAACCCCTTCAAATAAGCCCCCTCCGGAAAACTCAGCAACACCGGATGATCCGCCGCTGCATGCACCTTGTGCACAATCTGCGCATCCACACCGGCATCCAGCGCAGCACCCGCAATAATCTTCTGAAACAGGTCATCGCTGATACCGCCGGAGCAGGAATACGTTGCCAGAATGCCGCCCGGACGCAGCAGTTTAAAACCCAGCAAATTGATATCCTTGTACGCACGCGAAGCCTTCTCGGCAAAGGCAGCAGTGGGTGCAAACTTTGGCGGATCGAGCACGATGAGATCGAACTTGCGATTCTGGTCGCGCAGTTTGCGCAGCGCCTCGAATACATCTTTGTCCTGCCACTCGGCGCGGCTGGCATCGAGGCCGTTCAACTCCACATTGCGCTGCGCGAGTTGCAAAGCTTCTGCAGAAGAGTCTATCGACAGCACCGATTTCGCACCGCCGCGCAAGGCGTACAGCGAGAAGCCACCTGTGTAACAAAAGCAGTTGAGTACATCGCGACCCTCGGCCAGGGAGCCGATCAGCGCGCGGTTGTCGCGCTGGTCTAAATAGAAGCCAGTTTTCTGCCCGGCTGCCACATCCACCACAATGCGTATACCGTTTTCAGTAACGCTCAATTGTTCGGGCAGTTTGCCGCGCAGTATTTCATTGCGTTTGGGCAGGCCTTCCAGCTCGCGCCCGTCGGAATCCGAGCGCTCGTAGATGCACACCGGTTTGCATAGTTCCTGCAGCGCGTCGGCAAAGGTTTCACGCCAGCGTTCGGCACCGGCGCTGCCGAGTTGCAGCACCAGCACGTCTGCATACTGGTCGACGATAAGCCCGGGCAGGCCGTCGGATTCGCCGTGGATCAGACGCATGCCGTTGCTGTGACGGTCCAGTTTTAACTCTTTGCGTGCGGCTAGCGCACTGGAAATTTTACGCAGGAAAAAATCCGCATCTATTTTTTCATCTGCCTGCCACGACCACACGCGGGCGCAGATTTGCGACTGCGAGTTGTACGCCGCCCACGCGAGAAAGCCGCCCTGCGCATCGCACACTTGCACGGTGTCGCCACTGGCCGGATTGCCTTCCAGCCGCTCTACCGCGCCGGTAAATATCCAGGGGTGGCGGCGCTGCAAGGATTTTTCTCGGCCGTCTTGCAGCAATAATTTAGGGCCGGCAAAAGGCACCACGGCTGATTTGATTTGCGTCGTTTGTTGCCTGCTATTTTCTTTGCGGCGCTGGTGTGAGGTATGACGTTTCTGGTTCATGGTGTTTTCTTTTTGGCACGCGGATGCGCGCTGTCGTAAATTTTGGAGAGGTACTGAAAATCGAGATGGGTGTAAACCTGGGTGGTGGAGATACTGGCGTGACCCAGCATTTCCTGCACCGCGCGCAGGTCGCCGCTGGATTGCAGCACATGCGAGGCGAAGGAATGGCGCAGCAGGTGCGGGTGCACATTGCTGCTGAGCCCCTGCTTGATGCCCCACTCCTTCATGCGCAATTGCACCGAGCGCGCGCTGATGCGTGCGCCGTTGCGGTTGATGAATAACGCAGGCTCATCCTCTTTGGCCAGCGTACTGCGCTGCTGCAACCACTGTTGCAGCGCGCTGATGGCATGGCTACCCAAGGGAATAATGCGCGTCTTGTTGCCCTTGCCGGTAACGCGCACCGAAGCATCGCTGAAATCCAGTGCCTCCGGATCTAGCCCCACCAGCTCGGCCAGACGCAAACCGGAGGAATACAGCAGCTCGAACATGGCCTTGTCGCGCAGCGTGAGCACGTCATCATCCACAGGCAAATCCACCAGACGCACCGCTTCATCCGGCGACAGGGTGTGCGGCAAATTGCGCGGTGACTTGGGCGCGCGCAGGCCGGTGCAGGGATTGCTTGAATATTTGTGATCGCGGATCAGGTAGGTATAAAAACCGCGCCAGGCCGACAGCATGCGCGCGAGGGTTTTGCCGCCCAACCCCTGCCCGTGCAGCATCGCAATAAAGCGGCGGATCTGCTGACTCTTGAGGTCTGCTAACGGCACGTCGCCCGCCGCCTTAAAAAGCTGACTAAGATCGCGCGCATAATTTTCCAGGGTAAGGGGAGAATATTGCCGCTCGTTGCCGAGGTAAGCAAGATAGCCGTTCAGCAAGTCCTGCTTCGCTGCATCCAGGCTGCTAGTCTTCATTTCACTGTAGCGCTTGCACCGCTTTGCTGGCCATCTCTGCAATACGCTGCAGGAATACCGTGCCCATTTCCGGATAGAAACGTTGCGCATCTTCGCTGGCGAGGATCAGCAAACCGAGGGATTGAGTCTCGTTGCGCAAGGGCAGGTAGGCAAACGAACGCAGGTGTTCCGCACTCTCGCCAAACCATGACTTAGTATCATGCACGGCCTGATGCGCACACACCGGTTTGGCATGCTGGTCGGCAAAGGTCATGACTTCCGCACTGGGTGGCTGCTCTGCCCAGATATGCATGACGGCATGCGGAACAGAAAAAATTTCGCGCAAACTGCGGGTGACCGTTTCCTGCAGTGTGACCAGATCATGTGCACCCAGCAGCGCCAGGGTGTACTGGTGTACCTTGTCCTGCAGGGCTTCGTTTTCCCTGGCAATTTCCATCCAGTCGTACAGCTTTTTTTCCAGATCCTTGACGCGCTCGCGCAGCACCAGCATCTGCCGTTCTGACAGCGAGATGGTGCGTCCACCGTGAGGATGTGGAATAACAATATCCGTCAGCAACTCGGCGTGTTCTGCAAAAAAATCGGGATTCTGCTGCAAATATTCGGCGACGTTGTCAGCTTTCATGGTGCTCTCTTTTAATATTGGTCAGGCCTAATCAGGTTTTATACTTGCCTCAATAACTAAACTATTGATTATATTGAATATATTATCATAACAAAGCAATCAGGTAGTACTTGTCCGGTATGATCGTTATAAATTTATTTCGCCTTCAAACACTGTGCTAGCCGGGCCCGTCATCATTATGGGAGCGTTTTCTCCAGCCCAGCTTATCGTCAGCAGCCCGCCATGCGTCGCAACCTGCACGTGATTATCCAGCAGCCCCCTGCGTATGCCGCTCACCACGGCGGCACACGCACCGGTGCCGCAGGACATGGTTTCACCCGCGCCGCGCTCATATACGCGCAACTTGATATGGCTGCGATCAACCACTTGCATAAAACCGGCATTCACGCGTTTGGGGAAACGCACATGATTCTCGATCAGCGGCCCCATGGTCGCAACGGGTGCCTGCAGGATATCGGCCACAACCTGAACGGCATGCGGATTGCCCACCGACACGGCGGTGATCTGCACTGTCTCGCCGCCCACTTCCAGTTCCTGAATAATTGCATCGCTGTCGCTGTCAAAAGGAATGCGCGCGGACTCAAAAATCGGCGCACCCATGTTCACCGTGACACGCCCATCGTCCTCAAGTTTTGGCGAAATCAGGCCGCTTTTGGTTTCCACCACAATTTCACGCTTGCTGGTGAGCTTGTGGTCGTGCACGAAGCGCACAAAACAGCGCGCGCCATTGCCGCATTGTTCAACCTCACCGCCATCTGCATTGAAAATGAGATAGCGGAAATCCGCTTCTTCATTGTTTGAGCGTTTGACAATCAGTATTTGATCGCAGCCGATACCAAAATGCCTGTCGGCAATCAGTCGCAATTGCTCGGGCGTGAGATAAATTTCCTGGCGCACGCCGTCAATAACCACGAAGTCATTGCCCGCGCCGTGCATTTTGGTGAATTTCAGTTTTGTCATTTTATTTCCAGGTGTCTGAAACAATCAGTGGTATGGTCGTTCACCATGCCGGTGGCCTGCATAAAAGCGTAGCAGATGGTGGAGCCAACAAACTTGAAACCACGGCGCTTCAACTCCTTGCTCATCGCGTCCGAGGTCGCTGTGCTTGCCGGCACCTCGGCCAAGCTGCGCCAGTTATTCCGCTGTGGCTTCCCCTCTACAAAGCGCCAGATGAACGCATCAAAACTGCCAAACTCATCCTGCACAGCGAGAATTTTTTGCGCATTTGTCACGGCAGAATTCACTTTCAGACGGTTACGCACAATGCCTGGGTTCTGCAATAAGAGGGCGATTTTGCTGTCATCATATCGCGCCACGCTGGCAGCATCAAAATGATCGAAGGCGGCGCGATAGGCCTCGCGTTTTTTCAGGATGGTGATCCAGCTCAAGCCCGCCTGCGCGCCTTCCAGTATCAGAAATTCAAACAGTGCACGTTCATCGTGCAGCGGCACACCCCATTCGCGGTCATGATAGTCCTGATACAGCTCATTGCTGCCCGCCCATGCGCAGCGAATTTCAGGCAACGGATTTGCCACATGGACCCCCGTCGCGCCACAGACATTTATCCATCACCACCGTGATGCCCGCCGCCCGCGCTCGCTGCGCCGCTTCTTCATGTATCACGCCGTCCTGCAGCCACAGATTTTTAATGCCCAGGGCAATACATTCTTCCACAATCGCCGGCACATGCTCGGGCGCACGAAACACATTAACCAGGTCAATCTTGTGCGGCACGCTGGCCAGATCGGGGTAAGCCTTTTCTCCCAGCACCTCGCTAACCATGGGGCGTACCGGAATAATGCGGTAGCCCAATTCCTGCATACCCTGTGCAACGCGAAAACTGGGACGATCCGCATTGGGGGACAGTCCCACTACTGCAATACTGCGTATCTTGCGCAGCATGCTGCAAATTTCGCTCTTTCCGGGATTTGTAAAATTCATGGCGCGTAAGATAACATTTTTCAACTTAAAAGGCGCGGGCAGAATTGCATAAATACCGTTATACTGCGCCACCTGAAATCTGCTCAAAGCCAAACTGGCATGAGTAGCGGACCGTGAAAATCTACATCATCATGTAATGATGTAAATAGTCCCGGATTTATTTTAGTTCTTGATAGCACCCCATATGTGCCCGTAGCTCAGCTGGATAGAGTATTGGTTTCCGAAGCCAAGGGTCGTGGGTTCGACTCCCGCCGGGCACACCAAATTTAATTTTGCAGTTAATACGTCTAATTTGTTTCGGCTCAGCTTGTGATCTGGAGCAAAATTCTGCCACTAGTACAACTGCAAAAACACTGTCTGATTGCGACAAATCTGTATTTCCTCATCCCCCAAGTCATGCAATTTCATATGAGCATTTAACGTCCGCCAAATCGAGCGTCAAAAAAGTATTTTCTTTTCAATTTTCAACCTGCACAAACAAAAATATCGTAAAATGCGCGCCCAGATAGTATCTAATCGGTTGATTTCAATATATTTAACAACCACGCGCTCAGCATGGTGACGAAACCAATATTTAGAGAATGACAATATAATTATTTTTATAAACACTGATTTTTCGCACTTTTTGCTTATTATTAAAGTAAATAAAGAACATGGGTGAACTTCGTTATACCTGAGTTTGTCTGAACCGGTTATTGCTTCCAGTTCAGGCAAGCGAGACACGTAGAACATTTATTCGTTCTGTATCAAAACATTAAACTTGAATACCTATGAACATCAAAAAATATTCCAACTTTTTCGCAATCTTATTTCTGTCTGCATACTCATTTTCATCTTTTTCCATAGAATTAATTGGAGCAGGCCGCAGAATTCCTGCCCCCATTTTTGAATTATGGTCTGCTCAATACACCCAGTTGCGCCCGGGCGTCACGATCAGATATCACGCTGTCAGTGCATCTGAGGGTTTCAAGCAACTCTCTTCAGGGCAGGCAGATTTTGGCGAAACGGATCACCCCCTTACCAAAGAAGAACTGGACAAGCTCAATCTGGCGCAGTTTCCGTATATGTTTTCGGCTATTACCCCTGTCGTCAATCTTCCCAAAGTTGAGGGCCAAATCAACCTGACCGGCAAAATACTGGGCGACATCTATCTTGGCAAAATCGTCAAATGGAATGATCCCGCACTCGTCGACATTAACCCCAGAGCCAAATTACCCAATGAAAAAATTCTGGTTGCGCACCTCGTGCCCGAACGCGGCGGCACTTACAATCTGAGCAGCTATCTTGCAAAAGTACATCCTGAATGGGCGGGCAAGGTTGGCGTGGGTGTAACCCTGAACTGGCCTGTTGGAAAGGCTGTTGAAAACCTGTATGAAATGGGGTCGTATGTCAAAAATACCCCCTATTCTATTGGCTACTCAGAAAATGCCTATGCGAGAAAAAACCAGCTTACGCTGGTAAAACTGCAAAACAGCTCCGGGAAATTCGTCAGTCCGCACACAGGCAGCATTGAAGAAGCTTCTCGTGATATCAAATGGCAAGCAAGCAATGGCTTCAGGGAGGACTTGATTGACCGCAGCAGTCCTGGTGCATGGCCGATTACTTCTGCATCCTATTTCCTGATCAGGAAAACATCGGACAATATTGAACGCAGAGTCGCCTTGCTGGGTTTTATCGGCTGGGGCCTTAATCGCGGCGATATGCATGTCACGAGTCTTGACTTCCTGCCCGTGCCGCGCACGCTTACCCCTGTCATACGCAATAGCTGGAATGATACGCCTCTTGCAATTGAAGGCGCCACACTGGCAAGTGCAGTTCAGGTTAAGGCGCTTTTGGCCGGCGGGGTTGCGATTATTGATACGCGCGTTGAAACCGAATACAACACCGAACACATACCCGGTGCGATTAACGCACCCTACTCTGAAAAAAGTGCAAAATCAGCCGTCTTTAATCCATCCCAGGACAAATTTGATTTGTCAAAACTGCCTGCCAATAAAAACGATGCCGTCATTATTTATTGCAATGCGGGCGCCTGCTGGAGGAGCTATAAAGCGGCGATTGCAACGATAAAAGCGGGCTACAAAAAAGTATACTGGTTCCGTGGCGGAATGCCTGAATGGATAGAAAAAGGTTACCCCACCGAGTCTTCTTTCCCATCGGCAAGCAAGTAATAATATAGCTGCACTCAAAAAAACGCCCCGGTCAGTGACCGGGGCGTTTTTTTGAACAACACTTTTCAGCCAAGCACCTGAAATCTGCCTCAATCCTGCTGCCGGTCCGCATGGCGCAGATCGGCTGTATCGTCCCCCGGGTACGGGAAGCGCACATGGCCATAGCGTATCAAGAATACCGCCAGTGTCAGCAGCAATATTGAGCCCGTCACCGCCAGCATACGCCAATCTTCCATGTCCTTCATATCCAGTATCAGGTAACGCGCCAAGGCCACCATGCCAATATACAGCGGGAATCGCACCGGCAACTTTCCTGACTGGTAATACAGCCCCACCATCGCCAGCACTTCCAGATACAGGAAGAGCAACAGCAAATCGGTTAACGTGACTTGCATGGCACGTATCATGGTCATCGTTTCAGCACCCATCGCAAACACCGTAGCGATTCCGATAACCAGCAGGCCAATATTCTCAACCAGAGAAATAACCCTCTGGTTAAACTCCCTTATTGTCAGTCTTTTCATGTCATTCTCCACTCATCATTCTTTAGCTGATTATACCTGTCTAATTTTACAGCCTGATGATATAGATGGATAAATGGATTGTGTTATTTTTTATGCGATATACAATTGCTTTAAGCCCGATTTTCTCAAGGAGGAATTTTCGTGGAAATCACCTGCTATCGTGACCTGGAAGTTAAGCGCGAGCATCGTCAACTTCCTGCAGAAACCTACAATCTGGCGCTGACCCTGCTTGCCCGCAGTGCAAGCGGAAATCTGTTCATCCCTATACGCTCCATGCAATATCTTGCCATACTGGATGCGGAAGAATGGGTATTTCTGGACGGGGTACACAAGTGCTGGATCGACATTGCCTGGCGTAGCTTTCGCCCTCAGTTACGCAATTCACTGAAAGATCCGGTCAGTTACGATGCGGTGTATTACACCACGGAGGCTGCGCAAATTATGAGCAGGCTGCAGCGTGAGCTTTTTTTGGCGCTGCAACAGCTGGCCTGCAAAGAACCCATACACGAGCTGGCGAAAGTATTGAAGTTTTCCGGACAGCGAGAAATGCCTGCAGAGGGTAGCTAAAACTGCGACAAAGATGAGTTAGTCGTCATCACCCAGTTCTGGATCCCATCCATTCGCTTTGGCATGTTTTATCGCGTCCTGGTAAATCTTTGCATGGCGCTGTTTCAAACCTTCCGGCAAGAGGCTGGGCAGGTTTGCATATTTCTCCCACTCGTTACAAATCTTGTCGTAGAGATTCTGCATTTGACCGCTATCCCAGCCGGTACAGTCTTCGGTGTCTGGTATCAGGCCGAATACCCAGCCGTCTTTCACCATTTGCCCAAAATGCGTCATGCCGCCGTTTTCATCATTTTTCAGACCTGAATATTGTAGTGCCATTTTTATTACCTTTTTAGTCATACACTGAATACTCAGCGATTTATCGTGTCAATCCAGCATACAGCAGAGGGAGTTTTTAGCTATGACCGCCACTTCGTGGCTTAACTTGCTCCGCAAGTTAGTCTTCACTGTATGCTTCCACTACCTTGTTAAACCCGCATACAGGAGTGGAAGCTTTTCTGGCAATCGCGCTATCTGGTCCACAATCATATAATTTTTTGCACCGAAAATTCGAGATACATACTGATCCGCACGCGGATCCAGCGTCATGCAGAAGGTCGAAATACCCTTTCTGGCAGCATCTTCCACCGATTTTTTGGCATCATAGCGCAGATACTGTGGGTCACGCACATCTACGTCTGCCGGCTCACCATCTGTAATGACCATCAACAGCTTCTTGCTGGTTTTTTGCGCATTCAGATAATGCGTGGCATGGCGAATAGCGGCGCCCATGCGGGTAGACAACTGACCTGTCATCCCGGCCAGCCTTGATTTCGGCAACTCATTATACGGCTGTTCGAAATCTTTAAAGCGATAGTACTCCACATCGTGGCGACCATCAGAACAGAATCCATGAATTGCGAAGGGGTCGCCGATTTTGTTGATTGCATCGGACAGTAATACCGTGGCCTGGCGGGTCAGATCCAGTACCGATTGATCTTGCCCCAGCACTTTTTCATTGGTGGATTCAGACAAATCGAGCAAAACCATCACAGAAACATCGCGCACTTTGCGCACCGAGCGCATCATGATGCGCGGGTCTGGTTGTATACCCATACGCAAATCGATCATGCTGCTGATCGCGGCATTAATGTCGATCTCATCGCCATCTTCAAGTTTGCGGATGCGCTGCACTCCTTGTGGTTGCATCGCATCCAGCAAAAATTTCAGGCGTGATGCAATCTGCTTGTTATCCGCTGTGATTTGATCTATCACCTGCAAATCACCCGCCTTGGAGCGTTTCTCCATCACGGTAGCCCAGGCCGGACGTTCGAGCTGAATCTGATAATCCCACTCCGCGTAATGGAAGGGTTCGGACATGGGTTCTTTGCCTTCGGACTCGTTATAGCTGACGCCATTGTCTTCATAAGGGAAGAATTCTTCCGACATGATCCAGATTTCTTGCGCGTCATCACCTGCAGTTTCGCAGTCAATCTCATTGGCAAACTCCGTCACTGACACATGCCTGCGCACCTGCTTGACTGTCTCAAAGCCTGCCGATTGTGATTTATTGAAATCGAATTCCTCAAATTCCCAGAAATAACGGTTGTCATCGCGGTAAGGTGCAGTCAATACATCGGTTCGCGGATTAAAGCCGATACGTTTTTCCAGCAAGCCATGCGCCAGTGCCACACCAATTTCCCAGGAGATTGTGTTGTCCGTCATGCGATCATCGGCCTGGGCGAACAAAGTGCGGCCCTGTGCTATCCACGGGTCATTATCCTGAAAATCGCTATCCAGCAACGCGCGTGCCAAACGGTTTAAATAATCACCCGCAGTATTAGCCTGGTCGGCTTGCACCGTATGCAACCTTGCCCATACCTTCTTGAGTCCCGGGAAGGCTCGTATCGACAGAGTTTCTACGCGCGCGTCTTCAATTACACTGATGACAGCCATCTGCAAGGGGTTGAGTGTTTCGGCAGAAATAGGCACAGTGGTATAAACCAGATGGGCCGCGCAATGGGCCGCCGTGGCCCGGTACATTTCCAGGCCCGGCACTCCCTCGTAATCATCAAAGGCGTCCGGCAAATGCAGGAAATAATCCTCGATAAAAGGCTTGTAACCTTCACGCGATTCAAAGTCGCCACTGGTGGGTCGCATAAAAAAATCACGTGCCCACAACGCGCGCAAATACATATTGATACGCCGCTGCACATCAATAAACAGCGTACCTTTGCGCTCCTTCTGCAACATGGCCAGGGACTCTTTGGACTTCAAGCTGAAGTAATTAATCTGCTCTTCAAAATTGATTTTGTGTGCATGGGCACCCCAGGTTGCCCAGCGCCGCAAACCGCCCAGCGTCAGTTGTGCCAACAGAGTTTCCAGATTCTCCATCATCGGACGCAAACCACGCGGTACCTGATTGAGCAGGGTGTTAACCAACTGCAAATAGGCACCAAACAAGGTCGCATCGCCCAAACGCTTGGCGGCGGTAGGTGCTGAAGCGATGATAGATTGCAGTACTGCACCACTGGTTTTTGAAGCCAATGCCATCACGGTGTCGAGCAAATCCACCACCGAATCCTCGCCGATTTCTTTGGCGATACTCGGTGCGCTCTCGATAAAGGTTATGACTAACTCACTGCCACGGCCCAAACTTTTGAGGGAGCGCGCGCCTTGTACGTAGTTTTCCAGGCCGTGCGCAGAAAACACGCGTGCCGCTTCATACCACGAAGACTGCAATATCTCACTGGCATGAGGACCTAAATCCTCAAGTAACTCGGTATGGTGTTCTAATGAGAGCGTCATATTTATTTTCCATGTGATGGCCGGGTGATAAAGAGTACCGACTAGCCGTGATTAGAAGAAGGTCGTGACTGCTGCATCCAGCGCATCGCGCATATCAGGATCGTCCGTAATCGGTCTAACCAGTGCCACACGGCAGGCTGCCTTTGCTTCCACGCCTTTGGAGATCAGATTTCCCGCGTAGATCAACATACGTGTAGAAATACCTTCGTCCAGACCGTGCCCTTTGAGGTTACGCGCGCGTTCTGCAATTGACACCAGCTTGCTTGCAACTTCAGCTGTTACTTTACTTTCATGCGCGACAATTTCGGTTTCAACATCATGTGCCGGATAGTTGAAATCCAGTCCGCCAAAACGTTGCTTGGTAGATTGTTTCAAATCCTTCATCAGGCTTTGATAGCCAGGATTGTAGGAAATCACCAACTGGAAATCAGGGTGCGCATTAATCAGTTCTCCCTTTTTTTCCAGTGGCAATACACGGCGATTATCGGTCAGCGGATGTATCACCACGGTGGTGTCCTGGCGTGCCTCAACCACCTCGTCCAGATAACAAATTGCGCCTTCCCGTGCAGCGATGGCGAGTGGGCCATCCTGCCAGCGTGTTCCCTGCGCATCCAGCAAAAAGCGACCCACCAAATCGGATGCAGTCATGTCCTCATTACAGGCCACGGTAATCAGTGGTTTTTTCAGTTTCCACGCCATGTACTCAACAAAGCGGGTTTTTCCGCAACCGGTGGGGCCTTTCAGCATCATTGGCATACGCACCGAGTAAGCAGCTTCGTATAACTCCACTTCATCGGCAACCGTACGGTAATAAGGTTCTTTTTCGATTCTGTATTGCTTGATTATGTCGCTCATATCGATTTCCTTTGTTTTAGGTTATCCAGAAAAAATCCCCGCCACCTTGCGGCAACGGGGATTTTATTGGGTTACCCGTGCTCGATTAAACAGTCTTGCCGCGGAAAATTACCATGTTCGTACCTTGAGATTGCTTGTAGTTATCATAAGCAAGCAGGCGAATGTGGTTGTTAGGATTAGCTTTGCGGCACGCTTCAGCTTCCTTCATTACAACATCCACATTGGTCTCGCCAAACATTGGCAGCTTCCACATGTACCAGTAGTTGTCCATCAGGTGCTCTGGCTCTGTGTGCTCAAGACCTGGGTTCCAGCCTTTTTTAACGATATATTCAATTTGTTTTCTGATCTGCGCATCAGTCATCTGTGGCAGATATGAAAAAGTTTCAAACTTACGGCTGGCTGGATCACTTACGCGTGATTTGTAATCTTGCATTTCGCTCATGACTATATTCCTTTAAATAATATTTAATTAAAATCAGGCGCATAATTCGATGCGCCCGAATCAAAGCTTACTTGTGTGCTACGTCCAGCTTGTCAACTGTATCGAATTCAAACTTGATTTCTTTCCAGGTTTCCATCGCGATTTTCAGTTCCGGGCTGCTGGCTGCTGCTTTAGTCAGAATGTCCTTGCCTTCTTTTTCCAGTTCACGGCCTGAGTTACGTGCTTCTACGCAAGCTTCCAGTGCCACGCGGTTAGCTGCCGCACCCGCTGCGTTACCCCATGGGTGACCCAGTGTACCGCCACCAAACTGCAGGCAAGCATCGTCGCCGAAGATGTTAACCAGCGCTGGCATGTGCCAAACGTGAATACCACCGGATGCAACCGGGAACACGCCTGGCATGGAACCCCAATCCTGGTCAAAGAAGATACCGCGAGCGCGGTCTTCCTTGATGAAGCTGTCACGCATCAAGTCAACAAAACCCAATGTTGGTGCGCGGTCGCCTTCCAGCTTGCCTACAACCGTACCGGAGTGCAGGTGGTCACCGCCGGAAAGACGCAACGCTTTAGCCAGGACTCGGAAGTGAATACCATGGTGCGGGTTACGGTCGATAACACCGTGCATCGCGCGGTGGATGTGCAACAGCATACCGTTGTCACGACACCAGTTGGCCAGACCTGTGTTAGCGCAGAAACCGCCAGTCAGGTAGTCATGCATAATGATGGGTGCGCCGATTTCTTTAGCGTATTCAGCACGCTTGTACATTTCTTCAGGTGTTGGTGCGGTTACGTTCAGGTAGTGACCTTTACGCTCGCCAGTTTCACGTTCTGCCTTCAGTGTCGCTTCCTGCACGAAGTCAAAACGGGCACGCCAGCGCATAAACGGTTGGCTGTTGATGTTCTCGTCGTCTTTCGTCAGATCCAGACCACCGCGCAAACATTCGTAAACAGCGCGACCGTAGTTCTTTGCAGACAGACCCAGCTTGGGCTTGATCGTGCAACCCAGCAAGGGGCGGCCATACTTGTTCAGAATGTCACGTTCCATCTGAATACCTTGTGGTGGACCACCACAGGTTTTAACGTAAGCGATAGGGAAACGCACGTCTTCCAGACGCAGTGCGCGCAGTGCCTTGAAACCGAATACGTTACCGACCAGTGAGGTGAATACGTTAACAACTGAACCCTCTTCGAACAGGTCGATAGGATAAGCAACGAATGCGTAAAAACAGGTATCATCGCCAGGAACGTCTTCGATGCGATAGGCGCGGCCTTTGTAGTGATCCAGGTCTGTCAGCAAATCTGTCCAAACTGTGGTCCATGTGCCGGTTGAAGACTCAGCTGCAACCGCTGCTGCGATTTCTTCACGTGACACGCCCGCTTGCGGGGTAATTTTGAAACAGGCCAGAATATCGGTATCCTGAACCTTGTATTCAGGCTCCCAATAAGTTTGTCTGTATTCCTTAACACCTGCGTTGTATGATTTGACTGCCATTGAAATTCTCCTTGCAAAGTTGAAACAATGTGCCTACCTGAGAGGGGGCGGCGTATCGCCCTGTTGAGCTTGGTGAAACTATATCAACCTCAAATCATAAATAACAATTGTAAATTTGAATGCTTATGATAGATTATCGTCTATGATAGATTCATTCAATAAAAGCAAAATCAAGAACGCGACCCTGCGCCAGCTGCAGATTTTCGAGGTGGTTGCGCGCAATCTCAGCTACACCCGTGCAGCCGAAGAGCTGTATCTCACCCAGCCCACCGTTTCCATACAGCTCAAACAACTCGCCGACATTGTCGGCATGCCCCTGCTGGAACAAGTGGGCAAACGCATCTTTCTGACCAATGCGGGACAAGAACTGCTCAAGGTCGTGCGCACCGTGCTGGACGAATTAAGCCGCTTCGAGATGACCATCTCCGACATGAAAGGGGTGAAAGCCGGAAAATTGCGCATTGCCGTGATTACCACCGCAAAATATTTTGTCCCCCGCCTGCTCGGCCCGTTTTGCGAGCGCTTTCCAGGCATTGACATTGCGCTCAAGGTGACCAACCGCGAACGCCTGCTGCAGAGACTGGAAAATAACGAAGACGATTTGTATATTCTGGGGCAACTGCCGGAACACATGGACGTATGGGTGGAACCCTTTCTGGAAAACCCCATGGTGGTGCTTGCCTCGCACAATCACCCGCTTGTGGGCCAGCACAACATCTCTGCCGCACGCATTGCGCAAGAACCTTTTTTGATGCGCGAATCCGGTTCCGGCACGCGACTGTCGACAGAAAATTTTTTCAAGGATCACGGGCTGACCATCAATTTCCGCATGGAACTTGGCAGCAATGAAGCGATCAAGCAGGCGGTTGCCGGCGGCCTGGGTATCACCGTGCTCTCGGCACACACACTTGCACTGGAAAAAAGCGGCGACGAACTGGCGATACTGGATGTGGAGGGCTTCCCGATTCGCCGCCAATGGTATGTGGCCTATGCGACGGGCAAACAACTCTCTGTCGTGGCGAAAACTTTTCTGGAATTTTTGCAGAAGGAAAGCAAACCTATGGCTGAACGCTATATGCAAGGCTTGCCGGGTTTTCCGAGCCGCGAGAATAAATAAGAATTGAACATTAAATTTAATATAATCATTTTGATAACCGCGTTGCTTCTTCTCAAAATTCAAGCAAGCTAATCCGTCCTTAATGTTGCCGCCAATTTTTGGCTGCCGCGCAACCAGACCTGCCCCTGAAAGATTAAAGACCCAAAATACTACATTTGCTTTCATCACTGGCTGGGTTATGCTGACGCTTTCACATAAAACATAAAAAAGGGAGAAACATGAAGGATATATTGATCAACATGATGGTCAGCATGATGCCGCTGATGAAACCGCTGATGTGGATTGCGATTATTGCCGTCGCGCTGGGCGTATTGTTCGCCGTCGCGCGCTTCGCATTCAAGGTCAAAGCTTGCCCGCTGGTAAGCTGGTCTAGCCGCGTGGTGCTGGCCATTGCAATCTTCTTCCTGGCCTCCCAGTTTATGGGCGAACTACTCAGCATGCCGCCCACCTTCAACCTTGGCGATGCCAGCAATTTTGAATTTATTCTGGTGAGCTTCTGGAAAGTTGGCGCAGCATTGCTGGCAGCCGGCGTAATGATTCATTATTCCTGCAGATTGCAGCAGCGTAAAACCGCTTAAGCAAGCCGCGGCAATAAAAAACCCCGCCATGACTGGCGGGGTTTTTTATTGCCGTCACCGGCAGCAATGCTTATTTCAAGCGTGTGAAATCGCCACTCGCGCACACATTGGATGTAGTGCAACCATCTATATGCCAGGTTGTTTCGTTGACCATTGAAATCCTGGAGTTGTAAGTATCACCAGTTTGCGGATGAGCCACTTTGCCCACAAAACCGGCATCAGAAGCGGCAAGCGTGGACTGGATCATCTGCAAGCCAACATTCTTCGGGCCAGACAATACTTCCGCGCATACGCCAGTTTTCTCACACTTTTGCACCTTGATGGTAAAGCTTTCCCATTTCCAGGTACCAACCATCTCTTCCAGTGTGGGCTTGGCAAGTGCCTGCTGGGCAAAGCCTAACGCAAACATTGCTGCTATCAGTGTGCATACTTTTTTCATTTTATCTTCCCTAGTTATCTGATTTATCATTAATAAAAAACATTCCCACACCCTGAGCAATGATTTATCTGCTCACGGCCAAATGATTATAACCCGCATCCTGGAAAAATATAAACCACCGAAGGCATACCTGCGACCAACTGCCACACGTGGCCATCCAAGCAGCTTGCCGACAAACAGGCAGCGCTAGAATTACTTCACTGTGATCTCGATTATTTGCTCCTACTTCGCCAGTTTGAACGGAACCGGCGTCGCCAGTTTGAACGGAACCGGCGTCGCCAGCCTTTCGGCCTCGGTCAGCAGAAACTGCTTGAAGGCGCGCCCGGCAGTGGACAGACGCTTGTTGGCTCTATGCACAATATGCCAGTGGCGCATGATGGGGAAGTTGGCCACATCCAGAATCACCAGACGATTGGTTTCCAGCTTCAACTCGATCCCGTGCAGCGAGGTGATGCTCAGCCCCATGCCGGCCTGTACCGACTGCTTGATTGCCTCGTTGGTGTGCATCTCCATGCTTCCGGGCATGGCCAGATGATTACTGGTGAAGAAACGCTCCATCACATCGCGCGTGCCTGAACCGCGCTCGCGCAGCAGGAAGGTTTCATGTGCCAGTTGCTCCGGCTGTATATCGTGCACCTGCGCCAACGGATGTGTCGGCGCGGCAATCACCACCAGCGGGTTCTGCATGAATGATTCGGACACCATATCCACGCCTTCCGGCGGTTGCCCGGTAATGGCCAGATCGGCGACATTTTCCACCAGCTGCTTGATCACCGCGTCGCGGTTCGCGACAAACAGGTTGACGTTGATATTGGGGTGCAGCTGGATAAATTTTGCCAGCAGCTTGGGCATGAAATAGTTGGCGGTGCTCACCAGCGAGATATTCAACTGGCCGCGCTGCATGCCTTTCATTTCATCAAACACCGCATCCATCTCTTCCAGCTGCTGCGCAATATTACGGCTGTAAATAACCATCTCGCGCCCGGCTTCGGTGAGATGGATCTGTTTGCCTACCTGCTCGAACAGCGGCAAGCCTATGCTTTGTTCGAGCTGCTTGATCTGCATCGATACGGCGGGCTGGCTGAGGTGCAGCTCTTCAGCGGCGCGGGAATGGCTCAGATGGCGTGCCGCAGCCGCAAAAACCTGGAGTTGACGCAAGGTGAAATGAGACATAAAGACACTAAATACCCGGAAGAAAATTTCATTACATATTGAATTATAAGCAAAAAATAACTATACCCACAATCCATAAGGGGATTTTATACTAAAAATAAAAAACATTGAATGTTATTTATGATTACTCAGCCCTATAGTGCGCTCCGTAGCAATTCACACCCCCTATTATTTATCAGGAGAGAAGCATGGATCAGTCAGCACGTTATTCAAACCTTGACCTAAAAGAAGCCGACCTTATCAAAGGCGAAAAGCACATCCTCGTTGCATACAAAATGAAGCCGAAAGCAGGCTACGGTTACCTCGAGGCAGCTGCTCACTTTGCAGCCGAATCCTCAACAGGTACCAACGTTGAAGTATCAACCACCGACGATTTCACCAAGGGCGTTGACGCGCTGGTTTACTACATCGACGAAGCCACTGAAGATATGCGCATTGCCTATCCGATGGAACTGTTTGACCGCAACGTAACTGACGGCCGCATGATGCTGGTATCCGTACTGACACTGATCATCGGTAACAACCAGGGTATGGGCGACATCGAGCACGCGAAGATTCATGACTTCTACATGCCGAAACGCGCAATCCAGTTGTTTGACGGTCCTTCAAAAGACATCAGCGACATGTGGCGCATTCTGGGCCGTCCTATCAAGGATGGCGGTTACATCGCCGGAACGATTATCAAGCCTAAACTGGGCCTGCGTCCCGAGCCATTTGCAGCTGCTGCTTACCAGTTCTGGCTGGGTGGTGACTTCATCAAGAACGACGAGCCACAGGGTAACCAGGTTTTCTGCCCATTGAAGAAAGTATTGCCACTGGTACGCGACGCAATGTGCCGCGCCCAGGATGAAACTGGCCAGGCTAAATTGTTCTCCATGAACATCACTGCCGACGACCACTACGAAATGCTGGCACGTGCCGACTACGCACTGGAAACATTTGGCCCGGATGCAGACAAAGTTGCTTTCCTGGTTGACGGTTTTGTTGGCGGCCCCGGCATGGTGACGACAGCACGTCGCCAGTACCCTGACCAGTACCTGCATTACCACCGCGCCGGTCACGGCATGATCACTTCACCCTCAGCAAAACGCGGCTACACAGCGTTTGTACTGGCGAAGATGAGCCGTCTGCAAGGTGCTTCAGGTATCCACGTGGGTACCATGGGCTACGGCAAAATGGAAGGCGAGAATTCAGACAAGAACATCGCTTACATGATCGAGCGTGATGAAGCGCAGGGTCCGGTCTACTTCCAGAAGTGGTACGGCATGAAGCCGACAACCCCTATCATCTCGGGCGGCATGAACGCATTGCGTCTGCCAGGCTTCTTCGAGAATCTGGGCCACGGTAACGTGATCAATACCTCCGGCGGCGGCGCTTACGGCCACATCGACAGCCCTGCTGCCGGTGCGATCTCTCTGCGTCAGTCATACGAATGCTGGAAAGCCAAAGCGGATCCGATTGAGTTTGCAAAGTCACATAAAGAATTTGCGCGCGCATTTGAATCGTTCCCAGGCGACGCTGACAAGCTGTACCCGGGCTGGAGACAGAAGCTGGGCTCACATAAGTAAGCTGAGTTTTATTTTGGCTTAACTTTGAAAAGCCCTGCCTGATGTTTGGCAGGGTTTTTTTTTAGCTATTTCGTAAAAGCCACAACACTATCGCAGGAGCGCAGATTTCTGCGCGATGCACTTTTTAAAAATCGCGCAGAAATCTGCGCTCCTGCAACCCAACGTTAGCGATATACAATTTATTGGAGAACACCATGAGCACCACGTTCGACATCAATCAATACAAAATCAAACAAGAGCCTTTTTATCAGCCGCAGAAAAACGAGGTTGCGTTGTACACCGCGGCCTATGCCGCACGCCTGCCGGTAATGCTGAAAGGCCCGACCGGCTGCGGCAAATCGCGCTTTGTGGAACACATGGCCTGGAAGCTCGGCAAGCCGCTGATCACCGTGGCCTGCAACGAAGACATGACCGCTTCCGATCTGGTTGGCCGCTATCTGCTGGACGCCGATGGCACGCGCTGGCTGGATGGCCCGCTGACGCTGGCGGCGCGTCACGGCGCAATCTGTTATCTGGACGAAATTGTCGAAGCGCGCCAGGACACCACCGTAGTGATACACCCGCTCACCGACCACCGCCGCACGCTGCCGCTGGATAAAAAGGGCGAGCTGGTGCAGGCGCATCCGGATTTCCAGCTGGTGATTTCCTACAATCCCGGCTACCAGAATCTGATGAAGGACCTGAAGCAATCCACCAAGCAGCGTTTTGCCGGCATGGAGTTTGATTACGCCAGCGCGGAAACCGAAGCGGCGATTGTCAGCAAGGAAGCCGGCATTGCTGCGGATGTTGCCGCCAAGCTGGTCAGGATCGGCCTGACCGCGCGCAATCTGAAGGGCCACGGTCTGGACGAGGGCATCTCCACGCGCTTGCTGGTTTACGCGGCAACCCTGATGAATCAGGGTATACCGGCACGTGATGCCTGCCGCATGGCGCTGGTCAGGCCCATCACCGATGATGCGGATATACGCGACACGCTGGACCACGCAATCGACGCCGTGTTTGAAGCTTGATTAAAAATATTCAATATAATCAAATACTTACAAGTTTATGATTTTGGGTAATCAATAATGACAGCTTATATCGAAGCGTTCAGGAAACTCGATTGCAACCTGCCGCGCGTGCAGGCCGTGTTTGACGACTGCATGGAAGATGCGCGCAAGCATCTGAGTGTTGCCGGCGTCGAGGCTTACATTGCGGGCGCCTGTGCGATCTACAAAACCGGGCGCGGTGAAGAACCTGTGCTGGTTTTTCTGGAAGAAATTCCGCAGGTCTCGTCACAACTGGGCGAGGGTGTCATCGCGGAAATTGTGGAGTTCACGCGCAAGCTGGCGAAGTCGCCCAACAGCAAGGCGATCAGACCGTTTCTGCAAAGCCTGGCCGCTGCCGCGCGCGCGCTGGAGAGCCGCGAGTTGTTCACCGAGTATCTGAATCTGGTGATGCAAACCGCCATCCGCACCAGCCCCAGGGTACACGGCATCGACTCGATGTACACCAGCCATTGCCTGCCGGAATTTCTCGACAGCGCACCGTTTCTGTTCAGCCAGCTTTCGCTGGGCGGCATCAAGAAATGGGTGGATTACGGCGCGCTCGCCTACGCCAATGATCCCGATACGCAACGCGAATATTTTCTGCTGAAGACTGCAGACAGTCGCGCCGTGTTGCAGCGCGAACGCCACGGCACCCTGTTCACCGACAGCGAGCGCAAACTGGATACCTATCTGCGCGGGCTGTGGCAGAGTGAAACGCAATTTGTACCGTACTCGCTGGCGTTTGACGAGCTGCGCAAACCGATTCCCTATCTGAACAAGCAGGGCATCCATCTGCCGGATGTGTATGACGATTTTATCGTCCCCTTCCCTGCGGGCGGCAGGGAGGACAAACGGCAGCCCGAGCTGGAAATGGTGAGCGGCATCGACCGCTATCGCGCGCTGCTGGCGCATCTCAGCGCACACCAGCGCTGGACCAGGGCGATTGTTGCGGACAATCTGAGCCCGTTCCAGCGCATGTCAATCGAGGTGTTTGAAGATGCGCGCGTTGAATATCTGACGATGCAGGAATACCCCGGCATGCGCCAGCTGTGGTGCAAACTGCATCCGCTACCGGCGGAAGATATCGAAATCGAGGAAGGCAAATCCTACATCCGCCATCGCCTCGCGATGCTGTCGCGCGCGCTGCTCGATCCGCAGCATCCGTACAAAAATCCGGCGATACTGAAATATGTCGCGCGCTTTAACGAGCTGATGGCAAAGGGTGGAACCAGCACCGCCGACATGCAGTTGATCGGCGTGCAGTTCATTGTTGAAACCCGCTTGCCTGCCGATTTCAGCGCGAAAATTTATTTCACCGATACCGAAGTGAGTTACCGCGATGACAACCGCATGATGTGGCAGTTTATCGAGGAAGGCGACGAGGAAGTTTACGAAGAGCGTCCGCGTCAGCAGGCGGAAGAAAAGGACGAATTCAAGCTGCCGCCGCGCCTGTATCACGAGTGGGACTACAGCGCGGAGCATTACCGCCCGGACTGGGTCAGTGTGTACGAACATTTGCAGCCGCCCGGCAATGCCGCGCATATCGACCAGCTGCTGACCAAGCACAGCGCGCTGGCCAAGCGTTTGAAAAAAATCATCGACCTGCTCAAGCCGCAGAACAAGGTGCGCATCCGCTACCAGGAAGAAGGCTCCGAGCTTGATCTGGATGTGGCGATACGCTCGCTGATTGAATACAAGAGCGGTGCGCAACCCGACACCCGCATCAACATGAGCCACAAGCACGATGGCCGCAGCGTGGCGGTTTCCCTGCTGCTGGATTTGTCGGCGTCACTGGCGGAGGTGCCGGAAGGCTGCACCCAGAGCAAGCTGGAAATCAGCCAGGAAGCGGTGTCACTGCTGGCCTGGGCGGTGGACCAGATGGGCGACCCGCTGGCCATCGGCGGCTTCCATTCGGACACCCGCCACAATGTGCGCTACTGGCACTTCAAGGGCTACAAGGAAGCCTGGGGCGATGAAGTCAAGGGGCGGCTGGCGGGCATGGAAGCCAATTATTCCACGCGCATGGGCGCGGCCATCCGGCACGCGGGTCACTATCTGTCGCACCAGCAAGCGGACAAAAAACTGTTGCTGATACTGACCGATGGTGAGCCCGCAGATATCGACACCCATGACCCCAAAACATTGATCGACGATGCGCGCATGGCGGTACGCGAGCTGGATCAGGAAAATATTTACACCTATTGCATCAACCTTGATCCAAAGGCAGATGAGTACGTGGCGGATATTTTTGGCAAGCACTACGCGGTAATCGACAATATCGCGCGCCTGCCGGAGAGGTTGCCGCAGCTGTTTATGTCGCTGGTCAAATAAGTTGAAGGGCAGCGCGAACCGCGCAAAATACATTCAATACAGCTATTTGATTATATTGAATAATTTATAATTAAAGCATATCCGGGGCGCCGACTAAAACAGGTCAATATCGCCCTGTTTATTGCCCCCCTTCAAACTGTTCACCACGCCGGCCAACTGATCGTTCATCAAATTGCCAACGGCCAGCGCGTCCAGAATTTGCTGCACCGAATCGTTCATCGCGCCGCTGATTGCTCTTTCCTGATCCTGTGTCGTGTCCAGCATGGAATAGGATTGCTCAACCTTTGCAGTCAGGCCGTGCAGATGGACCCGCACATCCATCAGCATCTGCTGCTGCTTTTCGCGGATGTGCTCAACCGCTTTGGTCGCCTCAAACAGCGCGATCTGCATATTTTCCGCGCGCTCCATCGACACCTTGCGCATATCCACATTGTCGCAAAAAGCTTCTCCCGTATCGGCAAGCACCGTCATATTGCAACGTATGCGCTCGTTTGCATCGCTGCCCGCCTCCGGCATATTGACCACGATAATCGATATCTTTTCGTCGTTCACCACCAGATTGCGCTTGAACTGGAACATGCTGCCCATCGTTCTTGCATTTTCAAGTATTGAAATTTCCAGCGCCGTTGCCTCGCCATGCGTGGTCAAAAAAGTATTTACGCCGCCATGGCGGATGACAATGCTGCCTTCCAGCGAAAACTCGCGCATGGCGATCACCATGTTTTGTGCCAGCTCCTCAAAGCTGCGACAGGACAGGCTGGCTCGAACAAAGTGCAACAACACTTTACTGTCGCCCAGCGAAGACAGGTAATTCCTCGCCTGATCCTGCAATAGATCCTTTTCCTCAACCAGCTGTTGCTGCGTATGCTTCAGCCTGATAGCCAGACCGACCTTGCGCAGCAATATTTCGGGCAGCAGCGGCTTGGTCAGAATATCATCGCCACCCGCGTCAAAAGCCTTGAGATGTTCTTCCATCGTCTGGTGCGCCGTGGCGAACACGATAGGAGCGGAGGAAAATTCGCGCAGCTTGCGGCAGGTGTCATAACCGTTCAAACCCGGCATTTCCACATCCAGCAGAATCAGGTCGGGCATGAGCATATTGCAAGCCTCTATGGCTTCTTCACCCGAACCGGCAGTATGCACATCATAATGGGGCGAAAGAACCGCGCCATAAAAGGCGGTAATGATGCTGTCATCATCCACCGTGAGAATCCTGGCCAACTTGCCCTGCACAGCTTTGCTGCCACCCATAATATTTCCTGTCTGTAACGATTCGTGTATTCATCAATATATATGCGCAAACCTCACGATGCAAACGAATTACCGCCCAGGTTTCAGCCCTCCCTGCTCCGCATGGAGTGCAGGACCAAAAACAGGTAAAATGCACCGCTTGAAAACCCAACCCCACTGCAAAAAGTGCAAGTCACGCCCACACATGCGCAGCGACCCGCTCGCTCCCTGCCATAACTCGCCCCATGTTAAAACCTGAACAGCAATTACAGATTGAAGCAGCAGCAGCCATTCTGCGCAAAGGTGGCGTGGTCGCCATGCCTACCGAGACTGTATACGGCCTTGCTGCAGATGCTGCCAATCCGGCTGCAGTCAGACGCATCTTTGAGATCAAGGATCGGCCTGCGGATCACCCGTTAATTGTGCACATTGCAGATGAATCACAGTTGCGTTACTGGGCAAGCGAAGTGCCCAAGGCAGCCAAACTGCTGGCCACGCGCTTCTGGCCCGGCCCGCTCACCCTGATCCTGCCGCGCAGCCAGCATGTGGCGGATGTCATCACCGGCGGCCAGGATACGGTCGGCCTGCGTGTGCCGGACCACCCCGTTGCGCTGGCGCTGCTGCGCGCAATGGGCGAGCACACCGCGCTCGCGGCCCCTTCAGCCAACCGCTACGGCCGTATCAGCCCCACCACCGCCCAGCATGTGCGCGAGGAGCTGGGCGACAGCGCCGACATGATCCTCGATGGCGGGCCTTGCCAGGTGGGGCTGGAAAGCACCATCGTCAGCGTCATCGGCGGCCATGTCACGGTTTTGCGCCCGGGCGGCATTCCGGTTTCCGCGATTGAAGAAGTGCTGCAGCACAAGGTTAAGGTAGCCGACAGCAGCACTGCGGATATACGCGTATCCGGCAGCGTGCTGTCTCACTATGCGCCGCTGACGCAGCTGGAACTGGTGACCCATCAGGCTCTGTGGCCGCGCGCCTGCGAACTCGAAGCGCAGGGGCTGCGCGTGGCAACGCTGGAATGGTCTGCACCCGATGCAGTACACTCCCCGCATGCGGGCATACAACGCACCACCATGCCGGCCAATCCGGTGATTTACGGCCAGATGCTATATGCAACCCTGCGCCAGCTGGACAATGAACACTTTGACCGTCTGCTGGCCGAAGCACCGCCGCAAACGGTGGAATGGCTGGCGGTGGCAGACCGTTTGAAGCGGGCAAGTCACCGGGATTAAACTTGGCAAAAACACCTGTCCACGGATTACACAAGATTAAACACATATTTTCAACATGAACCGGATATGCAATAAAGTGATGGATTAAATATCAGTAACTGTTTCAAAATCTGTGCGAATCTGTGAAATCTGTAGATTCAAATTTGGTATTAAGCTAAACCATTAAATATAGTGAAAGATAATTATGAGCAAACCACTGGTAGGAATCGTCATGGGCAGTTCCAGCGACTGGGAAGTGATGAAACATGCAGCCGAGATGCTCAAATCACTGGGCGTGCCGTTTGAGACCAAAGTAGTTTCCGCCCACCGCACCCCCGACCTGCTGTTTGACTATGCCAGCACTGCCGCCGGGCGCGGCCTCGTGTGCATTATCGCCGGTGCCGGCGGTGCCGCGCATCTGCCCGGCATGCTCGCCGCCAAAACTACCGTGCCGGTGCTGGGCGTACCCGTGCCATCAAAATATCTCAAGGGTGTAGATTCGCTGCTGTCTATCGTGCAAATGCCCAAGGGCATTCCCGTTGCCACTTTTGCCATCGGCGAAGCAGGCGCCGCAAACAGCGCGCTGTTTGCGGCCGCGATGATCGCAACACATGATTCCGCACTGTCAAAAAAACTGTCCGAATTCCGCGCCCAGCAACAGGCCACCGTGCTGGACATGAAGTTGCCGGAGGTTGAGTAAGATGGGGGTAAATAAAGTAGTCTTGCCGGATGCAACCCTGGGCATACTCGGCGGCGGCCAGCTCGGCCGCATGTTCACCGTTGCCGCACGCACCATGGGCTACAAAGTCATTGTGCTCGATCCCGACCCGCACAGCCCGGCGGCCGAACTGGCGAATGAGCACATTTGCGCATCTTTCACCGACCGCGCCGCGCTGGAAAAACTCGGCCGTGCCTGTGCTGCCATTACCACCGAATTTGAAAACGTCGATGCCGCCAGCATGGAATTTCTCGCCCAATTCTGCCCGGTCAGACCTTCCGGCAAGGCCGTCGCCATCGCGCAGAACCGCATCCGCGAAAAAACTTTCCTGCGCGACAACGGTTTTGACACCGCACCCTTCGCCGAAATCAGCATCAAGTCCGATATCGAAGCCGCGCTGGAGAAAATCGGCACACCCGCCCTGCTGAAAACCAGCCAGTTCGGCTACGACGGCAAAGGCCAGGCCACCGTCAACTCCCTGGCCGATGCGCTTGCCGCGTTTGAACAAATGGGCAACAAACCCTGCGTGCTGGAACAGCGCCTGAATTTACGAACCGAAATTTCCGTGGTAGTTGCGCGCGACGTGAATGGCAATACAGTCGCCTACCCCGCCGCCGAAAACACCCATGTCAACGGCATCCTCGACCTCAGCATCGTGCCTGCACTGGTGAGCGACCAACTCGCGCAACAGGCCACCCGCGACGCGCAAGAGGTCGCAAAAAAACTTGATTATTGCGGCGTCATGGCCGTGGAATTTTTCGTGGTAGAAAACGACCGCCTCCTCATCAACGAAATCGCCCCCCGCCCCCACAACAGCGGCCACTACACTATGGACGCCTGCCTCACTTCGCAGTTCGACCAGCAGGTAAGAGCCATGTGCGGCTTGCCGCTGGGCGACGCAAGATTGTTAGCGCCGGTGGCGATGGTGAATATTCTGGGTGACGCATGGAGTGGTGATGTAGCACCTCCATGGAACGCGGTGCTGGATGAACCGCGTGCCAAGCTGCATCTGTACGGCAAGCGTGAGGCAAGGCCGGGACGGAAGATGGGGCACTTTACCTGTATTGGGGATAGCGTGCAGGATGCCAATGTTCTGGCGCGTGAGCTACAGATAAAACTACAAGGTTGATTACGCTTCATCGTTGGCCCAACACTATCATTCAGGTGAAGTTATTGTTTTACGGCGATATCATCCAATTTCTAATGGGATTGCTTATATGAGTAATCGATTATTAATCCTGATCTCATTCTTTTCATATAGTTTGGGGGTTAACGCTTACGATATTTCCTCTGTTACTCCTGGAGCAGATATATCTGGATATAAAATTATTGGATACGCAACGAAACTACACGACCACCCTTCAGAAGGATCTCAGCCATGTATTGTTTTGACCAATTCGACCAATGAAATACATGCTCTTTTAGATCGACTTAGCAATAAAGTAATCGCTGTGCAAATTATAAAGGGAAGCTTTTCTCCAGTATCGGTCAAGATAGGCGATAATTTCGCAAAATTAAAGGCAGCATTTCCAACTGGAAAAATTGCAAGATATGACTCTGAGTTGATTGATCCTGTCTCATACAGAGTAAACACATCAGGCAAAAAGCTGGCATTTACGGTTGAGTGGGAACCTACGTTTTTTGCTCAAGGAGGCAAATGGGAAACTTTCGATGCTGAAAAAGTGCCTGTTCATGCCAAAATCATAGGGATACTATGGGAATAACAATATCGCAAGCAATGATCAGGTCTTGCTTTAATTCACTGCACCTGGACATAAACCATTAAACCTATCCCCTTACCTACAATCAGATCAAGTGATCGCACCGCCCACCATTTGCCGGGGGTAGCCCGGCGGCTAGTCACTTTTCTTGCTTCGCCAAGATAAGTAACCAAAAGAAGGCGAACCCCGGTTTACCGCCCCTGCGGGGTTCCCGAGGAAAATCGTAATCAAGCGGGGCTGCGGAACTCGCACTGCGTGCTCAGACAGTCCTCGCCTAAAACTCCGCATGATTACGATTTTTCTCGGCGGTGCACAGGGGTAAGCAAGTCAACAGCAGTGTGCGCTTTGCGCTCACCAAATTCAAAACCAAAAATGTGTGGGCAGTGCCCACACACGCACTTCGCTTCTGACTTTGCTTTTGATTTCTGTCTTACCATCCCCTCATCCACCACCGAGTAGCGGAGACTGGTTAGGGAATTCTGACGAACATGTTTGAGCACGTGGACGCGCAGCGGATCGTGCGAGTTTGTGAGGAAGCCTGACCAGTCGAGCAACGCAGGGAATCCCGTAGGGATGGTGGGTTGGGGTCGCCTTTTCTTTGGGTACTTTCTTTTGGCGAAGCAAAAGAAAGTACCCGGCCGCCGGGCTGCCCCCGGCAACTCTCCAACTTAACCGATATTATTTAAAACAGAATTACTCGCAGCCCGTAGGTTGGGCTTCGTACCTCAGACCAACCTACAAGCTAGAAAAGTTGAATCTGTACTACTGAACCCTTCTCCACATTCCCCTGCTCCATCGGCAACACAATAAAGCAATTCGCCCGGCTCATTGAACTGAGAATACCCGAGCCCTGCTCGCCCGTAGTCTGCACCGTCCACAAGCCATCGTCGCTTTGCGTCAGTATGCCGCGCTGGAACTCGGTGCGACCCTGAGCTTTTTTGATTGGCGTAGTGCAGATCGCCTGGAAACTGAACGCGGGCTTGGGATGTTGCCCCATCAGCTCCCACAGCGCATTGCGCACAAACTGCAGGAAGGTCACCATCACCGCCACCGGGTTGCCGGGCAGGCCGAAGAAATGGCAGTGGCCGACCTTGCCGTAAGCCAGCGGGCGACCCGGCTTCATTGCGAGTTTCCAGAATACAACCTCGCCGAGTTCATCCAGCAGTTCCTTGATGTAGTCCGCATCGCCCACCGACACGCCGCCGCTGGTGATGATCACGTCGGCCAGGCCGGAAGCCTTTTGCAGCGCGGCTCGCACGGCATTTTTGTCGTCGCGGATATTGCCCATGTCGAGAATTTCCGCGCCCAGCTCGGTCAGCAGGCCGACAAGAGTAAAGCGGTTGCTGTCGTAAATTTGCCCGCCGGACAAAGCATTGCCGGGCTGCACCAGTTCGTCGCCGGTGGAGAAGATGGCGATTTTCAGTTTGCGGAACACGGTGATTTCGGCAAAACCGAGCGAGGCGAGCAAGCCCATTTCAGCGGGATTGATGCGCTGACCCTGCGCCAGCACCACTGCACCCTGCTGGATGTCTTCACCCACCAGGCGGATATTCTGCCCGCGCTTGCAAGCCGCATTAAATGTGATGCTGTCGCCTTCTGCGCTGACCTGCTCCTGCATCACCACGCTGTCGCAGCCGGAGGGGATGGTTGCGCCGGTCATAATGCGCACGCATTCACCCGCAGCCACCGTGCCTTCAAAGCCATGCCCGGCAAAGGAGCTGCCGATTTTTTTCAGCTTGTTGCCGGGACTGCCAAGGTCGGCAGCGCGCACGGCATAGCCATCCATCGACGAATAATCGTGAGGTGGCACGTTTATCGGCGACAGGATGTCTGCTGCAAGTGTGCGATGGTATGCGTCCTGTACTTTGATGGTTTCGGTTTCAGTAACAGGAGATAGAAACTGTTTGATCAGCTGGCGTGCCTGTTCTACCGGCATCGAATTGGGATCGTAATCTTCCATCGAGGCAAGGGTGGAAAGTGTGAGGTGTTGAGATTCCATGAATTACTTTAAGAAAACGAAAAGGGTTAGAAGGAAATTATCCGGCAACCGATCCTGAGCAGTGCACTAGCGTCCCTCGATACCTTTTTGCTCCACCGCGTACAACACGGCGGCTTCGACCCTTGAGGTCAAATGCAGTTTGGTCAGGATATGACGCACATGCTGTTTCACTGTGTCATTGCTGATACCCAGCGTCTGCGCGATAGCCTTGTTGCTTTCGGCGCGTGACAACAGTTGCAAGATTTCGCGCTCGCGTTCGGTCAGCAGCGACATCGAGGTCTTGCCCTCCTTGCCGCGCTGGCCGTGTTGCAGGATGCCTATCATTTTGACCGTCATCGCCGGTGCCACCACCATCTCGCCCGCAACAACACGGCGTATCGCATCGGCCACATCATCCGGCGCCATGTCCTTGAGCAGATAGCCGCGTACGCCTGCGCGTAACGCAGTGGCGAGATCGGCCTCGGAGTCGCTCATGGTCAGGATGACCACTGGCGTGTCAAAATCTTCCTTGCGTATCTGCGCCAGCACGCCAAAGCCATCCAGCGGTTCCATGCGCAAATCCATCACCAGCAGATCAGGCTGATGATCGCGCAATAGCGGTATCAATTCCTTGACATTGCCGGTCGCGCCAACAACATTGATATCGTAGCGCAGGGTCAGAAGTTCAGTCAGTCCGCGTCGACACAAACTATGATCGTCAACCAGGACAACTTTTATTTTTTCATCCATTCTTGCTTCTCCATGCAGCCCGGAAATTTACTGAACGAATCCGGACTTAAGCCACTGGGGCACTAAAAGTTAATTGAACACGTGTGCCCAGCCCTTGCAGGCTTTCCACTTCCACTTCACCACCGATACGCAATGCGCGTTCACGCATAATTTCCAGACCGTAATGCCCTTCGTGCGGGATACTGCTGTCCACCCCCCCGCCATTATCTTCAACAACAAACTTGTACTGACCGGCAACGCAAGCAACCGTCAAACCCGCAATGGTAGCACCAGAATGCGTGGCAATATTCACCAATGCTTCCCTGACAATTAAAAACACCTGCAATTCATAGTCATTCGGCAGATCCAGTTTCTCAATCTCATTATCATATTTAAAAGAGATATTGGTACGAGCCATAAAGTCATTGACCAGTTTCTGCAATGCGTAAGTCAATCCCTTCGGATCCATTTGGCAGCGGAAATGAGTAACAAGTTCACGCACGGTCTTTTGACTGACCTCCAGTGCCTCCTCAATATCTTGCGCGCATTTGAACGCCAGCAGCTCGTTATCAGACTTCATTGCTTCCAGTAACAGGCTGCCGCGGATTTTTGCAAAATATAAAGTCTGTGCGAGCGAATCATGAATTTCATTTGCAATTGACTGCCGCTCCGCCAGCAGATCACTTTGGCGTTTATCTTCATTTTGCCAAACAGATTTCAGCGAAATCAGCATGAGATCCGCATACGACTGAAGTGTGCGCGCCATGTCATCCCTTACATTTTCCCCGGAAGCAAAAAACAGCGTAAGCACTCCTGCGGATTCACCTCCCTTGCCGGCATTTTCCATCGGCACAGCGAGCACAAACTTGCAGGCTTCACCGAAAAAATCCTCCCCACACCGGCTCATGCAATAGTCCGCGTCGGACATCCCGGGCGACAGGGAATTCGCTGATTTTTCGCACACCCCGCCAGTTGCAGCAACAACACTTTCGCTGTGGCAATTTTCTGCCAGCAATCCGGAACAGGCTAACAGCCTGAACTGATGTCCATCGGGCGACAATACCCGCACTATGCCGGCACTCGCTCCGGCTGACTTGATTATCGTAGCCAGGAATTCCTCCAGCAATGTTGCAACCGCGCTGCTTTTTGCAGCTGCAGATTCATTGCCGCTATTGCTTGATTCTGGCTGAGGCGTAGTGGTCATCTCATTCTCAAAAGAAGATGCACAACCACCCACAAGTTGAATTTTGGGCTTCATCAAAAACCTCATTTAGAGCTCCTGTGATGCAAGATTTAAACGCTTATATTTTGCGCATCACAATAACCAGCTGGAAATTGAAAAATCAGGACAGCTATTGAAAGCCTACCCCCCAACCGGGTTATATCCACCCCCCTGAGATAGCTACATGCACAACGGTAACAAATTGCCCCTGATTGATCAAGCATCCAATTAACCACGACAGTATTAGTGTTTAGTGAATTACAGGCAGGTAAAATTACTGTAAAAATTTCTCTTTAAACCACCTGCGCAAGCCCCCCCCAACTGAGCTATATTATACCACCCGATATAGTTATAGACACTAAACCGGCCAATTGCGCCTAATATGAGAGTTAATAAATCGACAATTGTGCCGCCAATTGAGCACCGGCTTCAGCATCTAAATACGGCAAATAAAATTGAAAATCTGCATCGTCTCCGACAGTCATGACCGTTCCGAACCGCTTGCCGCTGCCATTACCGCAGCCCACGCTGCTGGTGCAGAAGCCGTTATCCATTGCGGAGACCTGATAGGGGCAAACACCTTGCGTGCATCAATCAAGATAGGATTGCCCATTCATGTCGTGCAGGGCAACAATCTTGGCGACCCGCAAGCCATTCATAACCTGATGAAAAAATCAGCCGGCAGCTTTGTCTTTTACGGCATGGATGCGACACTGGAAATCGGCGGCAGACGCATATTTGTCACCCATTATCCGCATTACGGTCACGGCATGGCCTGCACCGGAAACTACGACCTGATCTGCTGCGGGCACAGCCATGTTGCGGAAATAACCAGGCATGAAAATGTAAAGGGAGGCCAGACCACACTGGTTAATCCGGGCACGGTTGCAGGCATACATGCACCGGGCATCATCGCGCCGTTAACCTGGATTATGGGTGATCTGGAAAACATGACATTTGAAATTCAGACGCTGGAGCAAAAAGATCATCCGGTATATTGAAATACGCAGATGCGTGTGACTTGACCCCACGACGACGAGTTGATTTGCAGGGTTGTATTTTGGCTTTTATTGTATGACCAAAACTTGGCGAAGGCCGGGGGGCTGGATACAACTTGTTGGCAGCCAGCAAACAAAACTCCCCGGAGAGAAGTTATCCCTGAAGTGGGTTAACATGACTTTTCTACAAGGAGCATCGATATGCAACAGCTTACACCACAGCAGGCTTATGATTTTTTGCAGGCCAATCCCGAGGCGGTCTTTATTGATGTACGCAGCGAGATGGAATACATGTTTGTCGGCCATCCTTCAGGCTCAATGTTGATTCCCTGGGTCGACGGTCCGAACTGGGACATCGACCCCAATTTTGTCAGTCACGTCAAAAAAGCCTCCAGCGTCAACCGGCCCGTGGTACTGATCTGCCGTTCCGGCCGCCGTTCGGCGGAAGCTGCGCTGGCGCTGGAGAAAGCAGGACTGCAGGATGTCTACAACGTGCTGAACGGCTTTGAGGGTGATCTGGATGAACAGCACCATCGCAACTCCCACAATGGCTGGCGCCATGCTGGATTGCCGTGGGCCCAAACCTGATCGACCGATTTGATATCGCTGCTATTTAAAATTCACACGCAGGAATGATGATTTATGCAAAACCCGATTAACAATTTTTCCACAGGAGGGCAGAAATTCGCAGCCTTTCTGCCAACCTTTACGCTGCCGCCACAGCCATTGCCTCTCTTGATGGCGAGGAATTCCACGGGCCGCTGCTGATATGACACTCGAAAAAGCGCGCCAACTGCTGCAAGTACAGGTCGACTTTGGCGGCGGTTACAATCGTAACAGCGCGAAGCTCATTCTGGGGGAAGTGGTGCGCGAACACGGCCAGGCTGAAGCCAACAAGCTCATCGGTGAAATGCATCTTGATGAAGCATTCGGCTTCGCGGCTGTGCCCGTGCAACATCACATATAGTTTTGCGACTGGTTTACAAGCCGGTCTGCTGGAAATTTAAATGAATTATTTTGTAACGGGCACCGACACCGGCGTCGGCAAAACACTGATCAGCTGCGCGCTGTTATATGCGTTTGCTGCGCAGGGCAAACGTGTCGTTGGCATGAAACCGGTGGCGGCAGGTTGCGACGACGATGGCCTCAACGAGGATGTTAAAAAATTGCGTGCCGCCACCAATATTCTGGCCAGTCTCGGCCAGATAAATCCGTACAGCTTTCTTCATCCCGTCGCGCCCCATATCGCTGCCCGCAACGCCGGCGTGCAGATCAACCTGCAGCGCATACTTGAGTCATATAACGAGCTTGCCTCCCAGGCCGACGTGGTGATCGTGGAAGGTGCCGGCGGCTTTCAGGTGCCGCTTAACAACACCGAAGACAGTGCTGATCTTGCGGTCGCGCTGGGGTTGCCCGTCATACTGGTTGTGGGCATGCGGCTGGGCTGCCTTAACCATGCCCTGCTCACCATGCGCGCCATCAGCGCTTGCGGGCTGAACTGTGCCGGCTGGATTGCCAATGTGACGGATGCCGGGATGGCCGTGCTTGATGATAATATTCAGGCACTGCGGCAGCGCATAGGCGCGCCCTTGCTGGCAGTCGTGCCCTATCAGGCGAGCCCGGATGCACGCACAATTGCGCCACAGCTTGATCTGGCTTTATTGCATGATCTGGCACACGAAGACAATACAGCCGAGCTGCCATTGATTACTGGCATGACGTAGAGATTATAGGTTAAAATATTGAATATAATCAATTGGTTATCATAACACCTTGCTTCAACCATTGCACGCTTGGCCAGCCGCCATTTGCCGGGTTCTACAGAATTTATGGCCGACTGATATTTTCAGGATCATCCAATCGAATAATTTCCATGGCCATTACATTTCTGCAATCACTCTCCGGCGAACTGTCTTTCCAGATAACTGAAGACAATTTGCGCATACGCTCCGACCAGTTGCGCGCGCGCCTGCACCTGTATCCGGTGATGATCTCCAGCCAGGTGCTGCTTGCACCATTATTCGTGTGGATGTTCTGGGAGCATGCCGAACATGCACATCTATTGCTGTGGCTGACACTATTCTATGCAATACAAACAGCAGACATATTACAGTGGTGGCGCCACCACGAGCAGATCAGCACGATTCAGGAATGCAAGCGCTGGAGCAGGATATGCAATCTGCTCACCTCACTGACAGCGCTCATGTGGGGCTCGATTGCAATACTGTTTTTTCCGCAGGAGATGGCTTATCAGGCATTGATGATTTGCCTGGTGCTCGGTTTGGTGGCCGGTGCTGTGACGCTGAATCCTGTTTATCCGCCCTCCATGTACCTCTATGTGCTGGGCGTAACATTGCCGCTGCTTGTCCGCCTCATCATGGAAGGCAACCAGATTCACGGGCTGCTGGCAGGCATGCTGACACTTTTCTTATTTGTGCTGCTCAGCGCCGGCCGCGAACTCAGCAGGACTTTCTGGCAATCCCTGTGGCAGCGCTATGTTAATGACCTGCTGATCGAACAGCTCACCGAACAAAAAGCCATTGCCGAAACAGCCAACCGTGACAAGTCGCGTTTTCTCGCCTCTGCCAGCCATGATTTGCGCCAGCCATTGCAGGCGCTCGTGCTCTTCAGCGAATCACTGCAGGAAATCACAACGGAAAAAGAACCGCGACATTTGGCAGAACAGATAGGCAGATCGGTAGGTGCACTGGTGGATATGTTTGATGAATTGCTCGATATATCCAAATTTGATGCGGGCGTTGTGCGCGCGGTCAAACGCAGCTTCAATGTACAAACAGTCCTGGACAGACTGCACACCGAGTTTATGCCGCTTGCATTGGCAAAGGGCCTCGAATTAATCGTCCCCGCGTGTAACTTGGTCGGCTACAGCGACCCGCATTTGCTGGAACGCATCCTGCGCAACCTCATATCAAACGCGATTCGCTACACTGATATGGGTCATGTACAAGTTGGCTGCAAACGCACAAGCCAAAGCGGGGAAGCGATGCTGCAGTTTGCAGTTGAGGATACCGGCATTGGCATACGCGCAAGCAGCTTGCCGCATATCTTTGAAGAATATTACCAGGTGGACAACCAGCATCGCGACCGGCTCCAGGGATTGGGCCTGGGGCTGGCAATCGTGCGGCGGATGGAAACACTACTGGGCTGCAAGGTAAGCGTGGCTTCCAAAATTGCACTGGGCTCCGTGTTCAGTTTCAGCATTCCGCAGGGCGATCCGCAACAACTGGAACAGCCACTTGCCCCCAGTCAAAACAGGCATGACCTGGGCGGCATTACCGTCGCACTGGTGGAAGACGATCAGGATATCCGCCAGATGGCAGCGCAGTTAATGCGGCAATGGGGGTGCACAGTTTATGAGGGCGAGTTGCCGCATGAAGTGCTGCAACCCATGGCTTTGGCCGGTGTGCGCCCGGATATCATGCTGTGCGACTATCGCTTGCCGCAGGGAGTGACTGCCATCGATAGCATCAGGCTGTTGCACGAGCTGTGGAACAATCAGATTCCTACCGTGGTGCTGACGGGCGACACCGCGCCGCAAACCCTGCAGGCTATCGAGGCCAGCGGCGCATTATTGCTGAACAAGCCGATTGCGCCGGCACGATTGCGCTCCATGGTGTATTTTGCACTACATCAGGGAAAAAGCCCCGATACCAGCCCGCCAAACCAGCCCGTCTCCCGCGATGACGCTGCAATAGCCCCCCCTTGAGGTGGTATGATGCTAAAAAAAATATAAGCGTAGCAGGAGGAAAAATGAAACTGCAGGTTTTGCTGGCTGACGATCATGCTTTATTTCGCGATGGCATGCGCTATGTATTGCAGCAACTCAGCGATCAGGTGGATATTATCTGCGCCGGTAATTTTGCTGAAACCCTGCTTCAGGCAGATACCTATCCGGGCATAGACCTGGCGCTGATCGATTTGAATATGCCGGGCAGTGACGGTGTTTCATCAATCCGGATTTTTCACCAGCGCTTCCCCGGCATACCTGTTGTGGTGGTTTCCGGCTCCGACCAGCGCGCGGAAATCGAATGGGTAATGGAATATGGCGCCATGGGCTTTATTTCCAAAATGACCTCCGGCAAGGAAATGGTCAATGCCTTGCGCATCGTGCTGAGCGGTGACATTTACTTTCCGCCGCAACTGCTGGCACAGCCTGAAGTTGCGGCCGTACAGCCGGGGATGGAGGAGAGGAACAACCTGCATACCAATAAACACGGGCTGACAAAGCGCCAGATGGAGGCGTTACAATATCTGGCTGAAGGATTATCGAACAAGGAAATTGCGCTGAAAATGAATCTTGCCGAGGGCACCATCAAAGTACACGTTGCTGCGGCCTATCAGGTGTTGCAGGTCAACAGCCGCCTGGATGCGGTACGCAGGGCACAGAAACTCGGACTGATTACCCTCGCGCGTGAGGACCACAATGGCGGTTGAACAACCTTTGACGCGTATATTGATCAAGTCAGTGTGCAGGTAAGGCAATGATTCCACCCCGTGTCCAATCTTCCTCCCCTCCCCTGCCGGCAAGACTCGCCACCCTGCTGCGCGAATCCCGCTGGCTGCTGCTGGTGGCGCTGGCCGTCTACCTGGTCCTGATACTTTACGGCTACGATCGCAGCGATGCAGCCTGGTCGCACAGTGCCAGCGGCGGGACGATACACAATCCAGGTGGCGTGGCAGGTGCATGGCTGGCCGATGTTTTACTTTATATTTTCGGCTTTTCCGCCTGGTGGTGGGTCGCGTTTCTGCTGCATCGCGTGCATATCAGCTACCAGGGTCTGCATCCGGATCAGGACAGCGAAAACGGGCTGTTTGACAAGCGCGCGCTGTGGCTGGCGCTCACCGGCTACGCCGTATTATTGCTTTCCAGCAGCGCGCTCGAAGCGGTGCGCATGCACAGCCTGTCCGTTCAACTGCCCTTGTCTCCCGGCGGCATGCTGGGTAGCGTCACGGGCAACGCGCTGGTGCACCTGCTTGGCTTCACCGGCTCCACCCTGTTCCTGCTGGTGCTGATCGCTACCGGCTTCAGCCTGTTCAGCGGCCTGTCGTGGTTGCGCCTGACAGACTGGCTGGGTGTGCGCATAGAAACCTTCTATCTGTGGTCGGGCAATGCATGGCGCACCTGGCAGGACAAGCGCATCGGCGCCCAGGCAGTCAGCGAACGACTGGTGACCGTGCGCAAAGAAAAAAAGCGTGCCGAAGAACACCAGCCGATTTTTATCCAGCAGGCTCCGGTCGAAATTCCCCAATCCACACGCATGGTGCAGGAAAAGCAAAGCTCGCTGTTCAGTGATATCTCCGACTCTTCATTGCCTCCATTGCACCTGCTCGATCAGGCTGTAGCCGAAATGGAAACGATTTCAACCGATACGCTGGAGTTCACCTCGCGCCTGATCGAGCGCAAACTGAAAGATTTTGGCGTCGAGGTAAAAGTCGTCGCGGCTTATCCGGGGCCGGTGATTACCCGCTACGAAATAGAGCCCGCCATCGGCGTCAAGGGCAGCCAGATTACCAATCTGGTGAAAGACCTGGCCCGTGCGCTGTCAGTGGTGAGCCTGCGCGTGGTGGAAACCATCCCCGGCAAAAACTGCATGGCTCTCGAATTGCCCAATCCGAAAAGGCAGATCGTGCGCCTGTCGGAAATTTTATGTTCGCAGGCCTATGCCGACATGAAGTCGCCGCTGACCATGGTGATGGGCAAGGATATTTCCGGTGTGCCGGTGGTGGCGGATCTGGGCAAAATGCCGCATGTGCTGGTAGCCGGCACCACCGGCTCGGGCAAATCGGTCGCCATCAACGCGATGATTTTGAGCCTGCTGTACAAGGCCACGCCGCAGGAAGTGCGCCTGCTGCTGATCGATCCCAAAATGCTGGAGCTGTCGGTATATGAAGGCATTCCGCATCTGCTGGCACCGGTCGTCACCGACATGCGCCAGGCCGCTGCCGGACTCAACTGGTGCGTGCAGGAAATGGACAAGCGCTACCGCCTGATGTCCAGCCTCGGCGTGCGCAATATAGCGGGCTACAACCAGAAAGTGCGCGACGCGGTCAAGGCCGGGCAGCCACTCACCAACCCGTTCACCCTCACACCCGAACATCCCGAAGCACTGGAAGAGCTGCCTTTCATTGTGGTGTTTATCGACGAGCTAGCCGACCTGATGATGGTAGTCGGCAAAAAAGTCGAAGAGCTGATCGCGCGACTGGCGCAAAAGGCGCGCGCTTCCGGCATCCATCTGGTGCTGGCCACGCAGCGTCCCTCGGTGGATGTGATCACCGGGTTGATCAAGGCCAACGTGCCCACCCGGGTATCGTTCCAGGTGTCGAGCAAAATCGACTCGCGCACGATACTTGACCAGATGGGTGCAGAGACGCTGCTCGGCCAGGGCGACATGCTCTATCTGCCGCCCGGCAGCGGTTATCCGCAGCGCATCCACGGCGCGTTTGTGTCCGACCATGAAGTGCACCGCGTGATCGAACACATCAAGTCACTGGGCGAACCGCAATACATCGACGGCGTGCTCAACTCGCTGGATGAAGCCGGTGACGGCGGCGAAGAGGGCAGCGGCATGGTCGAAGCCGAAGCCGACCCGCTGTATGATCAGGCGGTCGACATCGTGGTGAAATCACGCCGCGCCTCCATCTCGCTGGTGCAGCGCAACCTGCGCATCGGCTACAACCGCGCCGCAAGGCTGGTCGAGCAGATGGAAAAAGCCGGCATTGTTACCCCGATGCAAAGCAACGGCAACCGCGAAGTACTCGCGCCCAACCGTGACGCAGGATAAAACCACACACCCTCATATATCTTACAAAATATTAAATATAATCAATATGTTATATAAATCACTCTTCGCCCTCTCTGCCCTGCTACTGGCGACCGCAGCACACGCTGGCGCCAGCGACAAACTCAGAAACTTCATCAGCACCAGCCAGTCCGGCCAGGCCAGCTTTACCCAGGTGGTGCAGGACAAAAACGGCAAAAAAATCCAGTCCGCGAGCGGCACCATGCAGTTTGTGCGCCCCGGGAAATTTCGCTGGGTATACCAGAAACCCTACGAGCAAATCATTGTCGGCGACGGCAAAAAATTCTGGTTGTATGACGTGGACCTGAACCAGGTCACCGTCAAGAAACTGGATGCCGCGCTGGGCAGCAGCCCCGCCGCGCTGCTCTCCGGCAACAATGAAATCGAGCGCGCGTTTGTACTGAAAGACAGCGCCTCACGCGACGGCCTGGAATGGCTGGAAGCCACCGCCAAAGCACCCGACACCGGCTTCGAAAAAATCGCGATGGCGTTTAATGCTCAGGGCGAACTGGTGGTGATGGAACTGCGCGATGCCTTCGGCTTGAAAACTGAATTGCGCTTCAGCAAGATGCAGATCAATCCGCAACTGTCACCGTCACTGTTCAAGTTCGTACCGCCCAAGGGCGCGGATGTGCTGGGCGAATAAGCTACTCATGTTGCAATGCCATGCACCTTTAACATTTCACATTTCCCACCTTGTACCGGCAGGGGGTACGCTGCTGCGCAACAACCCTGCCTTTATCAAAGGGGGATCGAGGGGGATTGAGGCTATATTGAAACTCCACATTTATAAATCCCCCCTAGCCCCCCTTTTCCAAAGTGGGGAATCCGCCAACCCTGGATCGGAGAAAATTCCTCCCTTTTGCAAAGGGAGGGTAGGAGGGATTTTGCGAGCCATGAATTACGCAATACCCGGCAATCAAAATGCCTGACCTGTTTACCACTAATCCCCCCGCTGCCCCCCTCGCCGAACGCCTGCGCCCCAAGCACATAGACGAGGTCATCGGGCAGTCCCATTTATTGGGGCCGGGTCGCCCTTTGCGCATGGCGTTTGCGTCGGGCAAGCTGCACTCAATGATCTTGTGGGGCCCACCGGGTGTGGGCAAAACTACACTCGCCCGGCTGATGGCCTCGGCCTTTGATGCCGAATTTGTACCGCTGTCGGCGGTGCTGTCCGGCGTAAAAGATATCCGCGATGCGATCGCGCAGGCGCAGCATGTGCTGCAGCAGAACGGCCGCCACACCATCCTGTTTGTCGACGAGGTGCACCGCTTCAACAAGTCGCAGCAGGATGCCTTCCTGCCGTTTGTCGAACAAGGTCTGGTCACCTTCATCGGTGCCACCACCGAAAATCCCTCGTTCGAAGTCAACGGCGCGCTGCTGTCGCGGGCGCAGGTGTATGTGCTGCAATCGCTCAATGCAGAGGAACTCGGCCAGCTGTTTGAGCGCGCGCAGCACGAAGCGCTACAGGGGCTGGAGTTTGACGCAGCTGCACATGAACGTCTGATCGCCTTTGCCGACGGCGATGCGCGCCGCCTGCTGAATGTGCTGGAGCAGGTACAAACGGCGGCACAGACTGCAAATGTAAAACGGGTAGACGCTGCCTTTCTCGACAACACGCTGGCGCAAAGTCTGCGCCGCTTCGACAAGGGCGGCGAGGCCTTCTACGACCAGATTTCCGCGCTGCACAAATCGGTGCGCGGCTCCAATCCCGATGCCGCCTTGTACTGGCTGGTGCGCATGCTGGACGGCGGCGCCGATCCAAAATATCTGGCGCGGCGCATCGTGCGCATGGCGTGGGAGGACATCGGCCTGGCCGATCCGCGCGCGATACAACTCACGCTGGATGCCTCGCAAACTTATGAACGCCTGGGTTCACCCGAAGGCGAACTGGCGCTGGCGCAAGCGGTGATCTACATGGCCGTTGCGGCCAAGTCGAATGCGGGCTATGTCGCGTATAATGCTGCCCGCGCGCATGTGGCACAAGACAGCTCGCGGCCGGTGCCGCTGCATCTGCGCAACGCGCCGACCAAGCTGATGAAGCAGCTCGATTACGGCCGCGATTACCGCTATGCGCACAACGAGGAAGACGGTTATGCGGCGGGAGAAAATTACTTCCCCGACGGCATGCCGGAAGTGAGCTTTTACCAGCCGACCGAGCGCGGGCTGGAGGCAAAAATTTTCGAGAAGCTTGCACATTTGCGCGAGCTGGATAAAAAAGCAAAAAAATCTTAGCCACAGCATTGGAGCACCGACGTCCTCGTCGGCAAGTGTTGATAAATTCATGCCGACGAGGACGTCGGCGCTCCCGGTAATGTTTTTAGAATTAATTTGGAGTATTTATGTTAGACCTGCAAGCATTACGAAATGATTTAACCACCGTGTCGGCAAAGCTTGCCAGCCGCGGTTATGTGCTCGACACCGCACGCTTCGAACAACTCGAAGGCGAGCGCAAAACGGTGCAGACCCGCACCCAGGAATTGCAGGCAAAACGTAACTCAACTTCCAAGCTGATCGGCCAGGCAAAAACCAAGGGCGAGGACGTCTCAGCAATCATGGCCGAAGTGGCCAATCTGGGCGATGAACTCAAACAGCTGGAAGCAAATCTTGAGACCATCCAGCAGAACATGCTGGCGTTTCTGTCTGTTATTCCCAATACTCCGCACGACAGCGTGCCGCAGGGGAAATCCGAAGCCGACAACGTCGAAGTGCGCAAGGTTGGTACGCCGCCAAAATTCGATTTCGAAGTGAAAGACCATGTCAGCGTCGGTGAAGCAATGGGGCTGGATTTTGAAACCGCCACCAAGATCAGCGGCTCGCGTTTCTCGCTGCTGAAAGGCCCGTTGGCGCGCATGCACCGCGCGCTGGCGCAGTTCATGCTCGACACCCATACCGACCAGCATGGCTACACCGAAACCTATGTGCCCTATCTGGTGAACGCAGACTCGATGCGCGGCACCGGACAGCTGCCGAAGTTTGAAGAGGACCTGTTCAAGGTGCCGCGCCACATGGGCGATGCAGGCGTTGAACATTTCTACCTGATTCCCACTGCCGAAGTGCCGGTGACCAACATGGTGCGCGATACCATCACACCACTGGAACAGCTGCCGTTGAAGTACGTCGCGCACACCCCCTGCTTCCGCAGCGAAGCCGGTTCCTACGGTCGTGACACGCGCGGCATGATACGCCAGCACCAGTTTGAAAAAGTGGAACTGGTGCAGATCGTGCATCCCGAACAGTCTTACGCTGCGCTGGAAAGCTTGCTCGGCCACGCCGAAACCATACTTAAAAAACTTGGCCTGCCCTATCGCGTGGTGAAATTATGCACGGGTGATATGGGATTTTCTTCCGCAATGACCTACGACATCGAAGTGTGGCTGCCGGCTCAAAACACCTATCGCGAAATTTCTTCCTGCTCCAACTTCGAGGCCTTCCAGGCACGCCGCATGCAGGCTCGCTTCCGCAATGTGCAGGGCAAGCCCGAGCTGGTGCATACAGTGAATGGTTCGGGGCTGGCGGTGGGACGCACGCTGGTGGCTATTCTGGAAAACAATCAACTTGCAGACGGAAGCGTGAAAATTCCCGACGTTCTTCGTCCCTATATGGGCGGATTAGAGATCATTCAGGCTAGTTGATTGTTTCGGTGAAGGCTAACATTCGATTCTGAATGTTAAGCCCCAAAGGGGCGGCCGAAACCAAAACAATCAACTTGCAGACGGAAGCGTGAAAGTTCCCTACGTTCTTCGTCCCTATATGGGAGGCATGGAAAAAATTTCACCACAGTAAATTGCAGGTTGCGCCGTGCGCAACATGGTGCGTATGACGCACCCTACTTTCACACTCCCCACTTACCAGGCATTAAGCTTGATCTGGTAATCCGGCGGCAACAGCTGCTTGTATTCATTGCGCGAGATGCGCTGCAGCATATCGTGATGCAAGCGGACCGTTTCCACAAACACCACCGCTTCTTCACCGCGCGCATAGCCGTGTTTCAGTGTTTTTGCGACGCCAGGGTTGCGCAGTTTCGGCATGACCTTCTGCACATCCGCCCATGAGTCGGCATTCAGGCCATGGCGCTGTGCCAGTATGCGCGCGTCTTCGAGATGACCCATGCCCTGATTATAGGCGGCAAGCGCAAGCCAGGTCCGATCAGGCTCATCTATGCGCAATGGCAGCTGTTCCTTGAGCAATTGCAGATAGCGCGATCCGGCCATGATGCTTTCCCGTGCATCGAGACGGTTGCTGACTTTCATGCGGTCTGCGGTATCTTCCGTCAGCATCATCATGCCGCGCACCTTGGTATAGGAAGTGGCGAGCGGGTTCCAGTGAGATTCGCGATATGCCACTGCAGCCAGCAGTTGCCACTCGATGCCGGTCAACGATGCGGCCTCTTCAAACATGTGCCGGTAACGCGGAAGAACTGCATTGACTTTTGTTAAAAAGGCAGCCGCATCAAACGGGATGATGCGATCATTATGCCCATAAAATCGCTCCAGTAAACGATCCAGCGTGCCGTCTTCTTCGATCCGTGCAAAGAATGTTTCCATTTCTGCATACAATATTGCATCCCTGTTGGGGGCAAACGACCAGGCCAATTGCGAGGGTTCGGCAATTTCGAATGTAGCCTCCATGCGCGGATGAAAATTTCGCATAAAAGCAATTTGCTCTTCATTGGCAACCGTGCAATCGATTTCGCCCAGCGCAACACTTTCCAGCAGATCACCCGGCCTGGCCTTATCCACGGTTTCCCAATAGAGCGACGGATGTTTCTGTAGTGTCGCGCGCAGTGCAGCTTCCTGGGCGGAACCTGCAACAACAGTAACTATCCTCGTCTCCAGCTCGGCCAGCTTAGCGGCAGGTCTGCCGCTGCAAACCACAAGCTCGCTCACGGCCTGATATGGCACACCGAATAAAAGCTCATCATCCACTTCGTTGGCGCGCATGCCTACCGCGGAAAAGTGCGCGAGATCCTTGTTGAGCGCCTGTCGAACCTGATATGGATAAAGCTCAAGCGGCTTGAGCTTTACACCCAGATGAGCGGCGAACAACTCGGCCAGATGCTGATTGAACGGGCGATCAACACTGTCGGCCGGTGGCAAAATAACCACGATCTCTCCCTGCCGCCAATGAGCCAGTGGTTCAACCACGCCAAAACTGAGCACGAGCACAATAGCAAGTGCGGCAAGGATGGCAATTTTCAGTGGTAACAGGTTGCGCATGGAAACATTCTGCCCGAATTTCAGGTCATTGAGTTAAAATGCACACCGCTGATTTTAAGTATTCAGTTTAGGAGAGGTGGCAGAGTGGTCGAATGTACCTGACTCGACAACTCGCCGTTTCTCAGGCGTGTTGCGGCGTAAGCTAACATGAGCGTAGCGAATGTTAAGTGCCGCAGGCACGGCTGAAGCCAAATCAGGCGTAGACGTAAAAGAATCAAATTTTTTGGAGAGGTGGCAGAGTGGTCGAATGTACCTGACTCGAAATCAGGCGTAGGTTTATGCCTACCGTGGGTTCGAATCCCACCCTCTCCGCCAGTTTTAAAGTTTAAAAAAGGACATCCCCGGGTGTCCTTTTTTATTTTCAACTGTGGCCAGCGCGACCAGAATACAGCACACAGACTATTAGAATAAAACCGGAATGAAATAATTAATGCGCTGGCCGCGGCGCTTTTTCATACAGCGGCAGCACGGTGGGCAGCAGCGACTGAATTCTCTCTATGCGCTTGGCATCTTCCGGATGGGAGCTTAAAAATTCCGGCGGGTTGCCGCCGCTTTTGGCGGCGATCATTTTTTGCCACAGCGAAACACCGGCACGCGGGTCGTAGCCCGAACGTGCCGAAAGCTCCAGCCCGATATCATCAGCCTCGCTTTCGTCACTGCGGCTGAAGCGTGTCGCGATCAGCGCGTCGTACACCGAATTGCTGATCTCCGCAGACGTCTGGCCCAGCCCCAGCAACGAGGTGCCTATGCTGATTGCCGTTTGCGCGGCTATCGCTTGCGATACCTGCTCGCGTGAATGTTCGCGCAGCGCATGGGCGATTTCATGCCCCATCACAATCGCAATCTCATCATCGCTCAAACGCAGCTGGTTAATCAAACCCGAGTAAAACATGATTTTTCCGCCGGGCATGCAGAAGGCATTGAGTTGGTCGCTGGCAATGACATTCACTTCCCAGCTCCACGCGGGCGCATCTTTTCTGAACACGGCAGTGTGGGGTTTGATCTGTGTTGCAATAGCACGCACCCGCTTTAACATCGCGGCATCACGATTTAGCTCGCCTTTGCTGCCCGCCTCTGCCTTGAGCTTGGCATAGCTTTGTTCGGCCATTTTATCCAGTTCGCCCGACGAGATCAGCATCAGTTGCGAGCGCTGCGCGCCGACGGCACCGCCTTCCGTGGTGGAGGCGCAACCGTTGAGTGCCGCGCATGCCAGGCACGCAGAAATCAGGCTGATGAATCGAAGCGATGCCATGGCGTTTAACCGCTGTTCCTGAGTCCGGCAGCAATGCCGTTGATGGTGATGTGCAATGCGCGGCGCAATTTCTCGTCGCTTTCTCCGGCACGGGTACGCTCCAGCAACATCACCTGCAAGTGATTGAGAGGGTCGATATATGGCAGACGCGTATTAAGGCTGCGCGCCATGGTGGGATTGTCGGCCAGCAGGGTATTGCAGCTGGTGATTTGCATCAGCTTGGCCGTGGTTTTTTCCCATTCGGATTCGATCATGCCAAAAATTTTCGTGCGCAACTTCTCGTCCGGCACCAGTTCGGCATAGCGTGACGCAATACCCATATCGGTTTTGGACAGCACCATATCCATATTCGACAGCAGGCCGCGGAAGAAAGCCCAGTTTTTGTTCATCGCCTGCAACTGCTTGAGCCCGGCCGCGCCGTGGCGATCAAGATATTTTTCAACTGCACTGCCAAAACCGTACCAGCCCGGCAGTATCACGCGGCTGTTGCTCCAGCTGAATACCCACGGAATCGCGCGCAGATCTTCAATGCGGTTAGTTGCCTTGCGCGCGGAGGGGCGGCTGCCGATATTGAGCTCGGCAATCTCGCGTATCGGTGTGGCGGCAAAGAAATAGTCAGTGAAGCCGGGGGTCTCGAAGACCAGCTCGCGATAAGCGGCAATCGCATCCAGACTCATTTCTTCCATGATGCGGTGGTAATCCGGCATCGTGCTGTCGTCACCGTGGTGATGCAGCAGCGTGGCCTCCATTGTGGCGGCAATCAGCGTTTCCAGATTGCGCTTGCCGATTTCAGGATTGGAATATTTGCTGGAAATAACCTCGCCCTGCTCGGTGATGCGTATCTGGCCGTTGACGCTGCCGGGTGGCTGCGCGCGTATCGCCTCATAACTGGGGCCGCCGCCGCGACCGACACTGCCGCCGCGACCGTGGAACAGTCGCAACTCGATACCGTGCTTTTCAAACACTTTAACCAGATCGATCTCGGCCTTGTACAGCTCCCAGTTTGCAGTGAGGTAGCCGCCGTCCTTGTTGCTGTCGGAGTAACCCAGCATCACCTCCTGGGTGTTGCCGCGGCTCCTCAGCAAATCGCGGTAGAACGGGATGGAAAACAGCTCGTCCATGATCTGGCTGCTGCCGCGCAAGTCATCAATCGTTTCAAACAGCGGGATAATATTGAGGTGCAGCGCCGCGCTTTTGCCAGAAACCTCCAGCAAGCCGCTCTGCTGCACCATCAGTGCCACTTCCAGCATATCGCTGACGCCTTTGGTCATCGAGATAATGTAATTGGGCAGTGCCGAACGGCCAAACGACAGATGAATATCGGCGGCGGCCTGCATGATGCGCAGCTCACCCTGGGCGGTGTCGGTGAAATTGCCCGTGTCGGTTGCAAGCTTCTTGCCGAGTTTCAGCGTACCCAGTAAAGACTCCCTGCGTGCGCGCTCATCCTGCTGCATATAATCCGTGATACCGGCGACGGCCATCAATTCACTCACTACCTGCTCATGCACGCCGCTGTGCTGGCGCATATCCAGCGGTGCCAGATGGAAACCAAACACTTCCGCAGCGCGGCGCAAGTTGGCAAGCCGTCCGCGCGCCAGATAAACCGCATGATGATGGTTGAGCGAGTCGATCAGAATATCGAGATCCGCGATAAATGCGCCGGGGTCGGGGTAAGGAACCGCATTGGGGTCCACCTGGCGCAGATGCTCCACCCGGTGCGACAGTTTTTCAGCGGTGGCAACCAGACGCGAATAGATGGCGATGAGCGCGCGACGATAGGGCTCGTCATCGCGCGATGGTGATTTATCGGGTGACTGGGCTGCAAACTTGCCTAGCGTATCGGTCACGTCAACCACGCGCGAGGACAGGCTCAGGCGGGTGCCAAGCAAATTGGCTTCTGCCAGATAGAATTCCAGTGCCACAGCCGAATGGCGCTTCGCGGCATCGCTCATCACATCGGCGGTTACAAACGGGTTGCCGTCGCGGTCGCCGCCTATCCAGCTGCCCACGCGCAATAGCGGCGCAACCTTAAAGGATTTTCCATACTGCTTTTCCAGCTGCTTTTCCAGATTGGCATAAAGCTGGGGGATTTCAGTGAGGAAAGTATGGCCGTAAAAAGTCAGGCCATTCTTGATTTCATCCTGCACAGTCAGCTTGGAATAACGCAGCATGCGCGTATCCCACAGGATCAGCACAAAGCGGCGCAGCGCTTCTTCATTGTCCGCCAGTTCTTCCGGCGTCATGTCGATGCGATCCCGGTCGGTCAGCAGGCTGGAGATAATCATCTGGCAATCCAGGATACTCTTGCGCTGCACTTCAGTCGGGTGTGCAGTCAGCACAGGCGACACTATGGCTTTGTCGAAAAATGCCTGCAATGCTTCCGGGCTGATTTTTTTCTCCAGCAGGCGCTGCAAAGCCAGCTGGATACTGCCCTCCTGCGGCCTGGAGCCGCTTTTCAGGTGCGCGCGGCGACGGCGGTTGTGATGCAGGTCTTCCGCAATATTCGACAGCTGCGAGAAATAACTGAAGCCCCTCACCACCGACAAGGTGTCATGCGGCGTCAGATGATCCAGCAGATGCTCAAGTTCAATGCGGTCGGCATGTTCCTGCGTTTTGCGGAAGAGCACGGACGCGCGACGCACGTTTTCAACCAGTTCAAAGGTGGCATCGCCTTCCTGTTCGCGCAGCGTGTCGCCAAGTATGCGGCCAAGCAGGCGGATATCTTCGCGCAAGGGAAGATCTTTACTGGAAATATTGGCAGAGGTAGGTAGCAGGTTCATTTAATTTCGTTCTTCTTCATCAAGTGCGTGTTTAACGCGGGCGCAGGCTCATGCTAGAATGCACCGCAAATAAATCAATAAAAAGAGGTACTCTACATTTTCAAATTTCGTCGCAAGACCGCGTAAACCAAAGAATTTTCATGCCTGCACGAATAAATCCATGCGGCACACAAAATTTAATTTGCGCCCAGTCTTGCCTGGAAACCGGATTGTCAGAGTCAGTACTCTAAGGACACAGGAAAATCTAATGAATCATGCTTCTCAGACGCAAGCCGCCCCCGCTAAACTGGTTATCGCATCGCGCGAAAGCGCTTTGGCGATGTGGCAGGCCGAACACATCCGTGATCAACTTTTGGCATTATACCCAAAAACCGCGGTCAGCATCCTCGGCATGACCACACAGGGCGACCAGATCCTCGACGTTACCCTCTCCAAGATCGGCGGCAAGGGCCTGTTTGTCAAGGAACTGGAAACCGCGCTGGAGGAGGGACGGGCCGATATTGCGGTACATTCGCTGAAAGACGTGCCCATGCACATGCCGCCCGGCTTTATGCTGTGCTGCATCGGCAAGCGCGAAGATCCGCGCGATGCCTTCGTCTCCAGCAACTACGCCAACCTCGAAGCCTTGCCGCCCGGCAGTGTAGTGGGCACTTCCAGCCTGCGCCGCGAAAGCCAGTTGCGCGCGCGTTTCCCGCATCTGCATATCGAACCGTTGCGCGGCAATGTGCAGACGCGCCTGCGCAAGCTGGACGAAGGCCAGTATGCCGCAATCATCCTCGCTGCCGCCGGGCTTAAGCGCCTCGGACTGGGCCAGCGCATACGCGACCTGATCAGCCCTGAAAACAGCCTGCCCGCCGTGGGCCAGGGCGCGCTGGGCATAGAATGCCGCAGTGACCGGCCCGACCTTGAAGCCCTGCTGCGCCCTTTGCACGATGCGGAAACCGCGGCATGCGTATATGCCGAACGCGCGATGAGCCGCGCACTGGCGGGCAGCTGCCAGGTACCGCTGGGCGGCTTCGCCGAAGTTAAAGCCGGCAAGCTGCATATGCGCGGCTTCGTTGCCAGCCCGGATGGCAAGCAACTGATACGCGCCGATCAAACGGGCAGCATTGCTGCGCCTGAAGACCTTGGCAATGCCGTGGCTGGCGCTTTGCGCGCGCAGGGTGCGGATGAAATTCTAGCGGCGCTGAATGACTGAATGACAAGCAGCATGCCTCTGGCCGGACTGAATATAGCGGTGACCCGCCCGCGTGAGCAGGCGGATAAACTGGCACAGGAGATAGCAAAGCTGGGCGGCAACTGCATACGGTTTCCGCTGCTGGAAATTTCTCCGCTGGCCGATGAACAAGTATTGCGGCAATTTGTCGCGCGACTGCATGAATTTCAGCTGTTTATTTTTATCAGCCCCAATGCGGTGCGTTATGGCATGGAGGCCATACGTCGCGCAGGCGGCCTGCCCGCCACCGCGCAAATCGCCGCCGTCGGTTTGAGCAGCGCCCAGGCCTTGCATGATGAGGGCGTAGCCAACGTTATTGCGCCGCAGCAGCGCTTCGATAGCGAAGCACTGCTGGAACTGGCAGAAATGCAGAATGTGCACGGCATGCACGTGGCGATTTTTCGCGGTGACAAGGGGCGCGAGTTGCTGGGTGACACATTAAGATCGCGCGGTGCGATTGTTGAATATGCAACTTGTTATCATCGTGGCAAGCCGCAACATAATGTCTCTGACCTGCTCGCGGCAAAGCCGGATGCACTGAGTGTGAGCAGCAGCGAGGCGCTGAACAATCTGTGGGAAATGGCGGGCACGACGGAAAGAGTCCGGCTCGCGGCAATACCGCTATTCGCCCCGCACCAGCGCATTGCCGACGCAGCGCGCGAACTGGGCTGGCAAAATATTGTGACGGTGGCGGCTGGCGATAAAGGCGTGGTGACGGGCTTGATTGCATGGGCGCAAGCCAGCGCCCAATCGCGACCTGACTAGCCGCCCTGATTGGGCCGCAATGCGCAACAGCACGCTCGCCCACAGGCTGGAAAATGCAGAAAGCAGCTTGTGCTGCAAACTGATGGATCTTGTGTCCAGCCAGAAAAATAGTAAAAAAGGTGACCTGGATGATGAACGACAATAAAAACGAAGCCGACAATACGATACCGCCCGTGCCTGCACCCGTGCACAAAAATCCTGTCGCGCGCGCAATTTCACACCTCAATCTTACCCAGCTCACGCTGCTGGTGCTGGTGATCGTCTTTCTGTGGCAATGGGTCGACAGCCAACAGCAACTTCATAAAATCCAGCAGACGCTCGCACAGCGTCTGGCCGAGATGGATGGCAGCAGCAAGGCTGCACAGATGCTGACGCTGCAAAGCCAGGAGCAGGTGCGCGAACTGGGCGGCAAACTGAGCCTGCTGGAAAGCCGCTATGCCGAAACCCAGGGCCAGCGTACCGCCCTTGAAACCCTGTATCAGGATCTTGCGCGCAGCCGCGACCAGATGATGCTGGCCGAAGTAGAGCAGCTGCTGCTGATTGCCGGACAACAACTGCAACTGGCCGCCAATGTCAAAGCTGCCCTAATCGCCATGCAGCAGGCTGACAGCCGCTTGCAGCGTCTCGACAGGCCCGCGCTGAACAGCTTGCGCGCAGCCATCAGCAGGGATATGGACAAGTTGCGCGCATTGCCGGATGTTGATGTTTCCGCGATCAATGCGCGGCTCGACAATCTCATTTCCATCGTCAATCGCCTGGCACTGGTGCAGGATTTGCGCATGGCAAAAAATGACATTGCTCCCGCTGTAGCAACCGCCGATAGCAGCTGGAAAAATTTGCTGCGCGAAATCTGGCAGGACGCCAAAAATCTGGTGCGCATCGAAAACATGCATCAGGATGAATTGCCGCTGCTTTCACCGACTCAAACTTTTTTCCTGCGCGAAAATCTCAAGCTGCGCCTGCTGTCGGCACGCATTGCCTTGCTGTCGCGCGACGAGGCAAGTTTCAAGCATGACATCAAGACCGCGCAGGACTGGATCAAACTCTTTTTTGATGTGAAATCTGCCGATGGCATACAGGCGGTCAGCATGCTGCAGAAACTGAACGCCTCCAGTATTAAAATCGACTTGCCGGATGTAAGCGGCAGCCTGGAAGCCGTGCGCCATTACCGCGCGACTCGCGAAAAGGCAGCACGATGAAATTTCTATTCTGGCTCCTCGCACTCGCGACCGCGGCAGTTGCAATCGCCCTGACCGCAAAAAACCCCGGTTATGTATTGCTGGTTTATCCGCCCTATCGCATTGAGCTTTCCCTCACCTTTTTTGTGCTTGGCCTGGCGGGATTGCTGGTCTTTATCTATTACGCCATGCGCATCATTATGGCCGTGTTGCGGCTGCCCAACTATGTGCGCAGCTACCGCGAGCAGCGTGCGCTTAACGTCGGCAGGGCTGCCATGATGGAAGCGCTGAAAGCATTTTTTGAGGGACGCTACGCCGCTGCCGAAAAGGCCGCGGTGCGCGCAATGGAGTCAGGCGATGAGTCCGGCATCAACCCCATTATCGCCGCGCGCTCCGCGCATGAACTGGGTGAAACCGGCAAGCGCGATCGCTATCTGGCCGGCACGGAAGGAAAATCCGTGGGTGAATCGACCATGCGCCTGATCGCGCAAACCGAATTTATGCTCGACCAGAAGCAACCCCACCGGGCACTCGATTCGCTGAAGGAAATCAGCACCTCGGGCATGCATAAACACATAGGCGCACTGCAGCTGGAGCTGAAGGCGCAGCAACAGGCGCGCAATTGGGACGGCGTATTGAATGTGGTCGCACAGTTGGAAAAGCGCTCGGCCATCGGGCCTGTGGTTGCGTTGCAAATGCGGCAGCAAGCCTGGATGGAAAAACTGCGCGCCGAAACCCGCGATCTGAAAACATTGCAAACAATATGGAAAGCAGTACCCGACGAATTCAGGCTGCGCCCCAAACTCGCCGCGATTGCCGCCACCAACTTTATAAAACTTAAAGATTGCAAAAGCGCGCAACAACTCCTGACCAGCAGTTTAAATGCCCAGTGGGACAGCGAGCTGGTCGCGCTGTACGGCGAGTGCCAGGGCAGCAACAACGTGGGGCAAATCGAGCAGGCCGAAAAATGGCTTAATGTGCACAGCGATGATGCAGGGCTATTGCTGGCGCTGGGCAAACTCTGCATGCATCACGGCCTGTGGGGCAAGGCGCAGAGTTATCTGGATGCCAGCAATAGCCTCGCGCCCAGCCATGCGGCATATACCGCGCTAGCGCAACTGGCGGAAAAACTGCACAAAACAGCAGAGGCAGCGAAGTACACTCAACGCGCAATGGAACTGAAGTAGATGCTGCCAACAGCGGATAAGGCAACGCGCCGAACACTGTAAAATATTAAATAAAATCAAATACATATAATATAAACTCGCAACAGCATATCCTTAACTCATTTACGGGCCGTGGCATGAACAAATACAGTACTGCGCTCTTATTCGTTATAGCCCTGCTGGCCTCCACTGCCTCAGCAGGGACCATCTATAAATGCAAAAGCCCGCAGGGCGCCTTGCTTTACCAGGAAAAACCCTGCACGGAAGAAACTGAATCCGTATCTTCATGGGGCTCGGCCTCTGGCGCACCACTGGTGATGCACCAGAGTAACAATGGCCACTATTTTGTAGATGGCTCGATTAACGACCAAAATCTCAACTTCGTGATTGATACCGGCGCGACGGTCGTCGCCATTCCCCAGAGCATTGCCAATGCAGCAGGTCTGGCTTGCCAGAGGCAGACAATGGTGCAGACTGCAAACGGCCTCACCCGCACCTGCACCACCGTTATCAAGAAACTCAAGTTTGGCACTTTCACGCTGACCAATGTGGAAGCCTCCATCGCTCCCAACCTCGGCCAGCCGCTGCTCGGCATGAACGTGTTGAGACAATTTCGCGTGGAACAGGACAGCGGCGAAATGCGCCTTTCCATAAAGTAAGAGCAGCATTGACATTGCTCTTCGCGCTGATTTAGGACCAACTCTGATTTCTCCGCACTACCCGTTCAAATCAAATCTCCTGCAACTGCATGTACAACTATATCTTTAGGCATAGCTCATACTGCTTATGGTGAGCTGGAAATTAAACAAGTATAGTGCGCGGCCTTATTAAATTGGGCGCGCTAGAAACGACCGAATTTTAACCAAATGTAATCATCAGGTGCTTGCTCCGTATCCGGGTTTGGCGTGCATACGGCATGATGAAAAGCAAGCTGTTCTGAGTAACTGAAAACTGATTTGTCCGTTCACTAACGAGCATGCAAATTAATTTAATCCAATAGGGAAACACATGTTGCAAGCTCAAAAAAGTGTCATCTTGTTTTTCGCATTTATCTCCGTTTTATTACTTTCATCATGTGGCGGAGGGGGCGGAGGAGGTGCGGCTCCTGCTGCAACGTTGCAATCAATTGCAGTGACACCTCTTAGTCCTAGCAATGCCTTAAATGCGAGAATGCAACTGACTGCAACGGCTACCTACTCGAATAGCACCACCCAAAACATCACCACCTCGGTCACATGGAGCAGCAGCAACTCCTCACTCGCAACTGTAGGCGTGAACACAGGCCTTGTAACTCCCGTTGCAGGTGCTGCAATCGGCCCGGTCGTGATGACTGCAACCAGCGGTGCGCTGAGCGCCTCAACCACGATTACCCTTACGGCAATTCCTACCTATTCACTCACAACTGCATCCGATCCATTGGCTGCGCAGCAATGGGGCTTGCGCAATACCGCGCAGAACGCTTATGCGGATACAACAGGTACCGCCAATAGCGGGGGAACGCTAGGAACTGACATCAATGTCGACAGTGTTTACAGTACCTATGGTTATACCGGATGGGGGGTCACGGTGGCGGTGGTCGATTCGGGTCTTGAGATCGCACATGAAGATCTCAGTGCAAATGTGGTGCCGGGTGGCTCGTGGAATTTTATTAACAGCACTACCAACCCCACCAATACCACAGCGACCACAGGAGATCATGGTACTTCAGTCAGCGGACTGATCGCGATGGCAAAAAATAGCATAGGCGGAATAGGTGTCGCACCCAATGTCTCAATCAAGGGATTCAACTATTTGGGCGGTGGTGTTGCTACTTCAGACAATGGAATAATATCGCTTGGCGGTTCCAGCGCAAGTCCCAATAGCAGTGACGTGGCGGTATTTAACCAGAGCTATGGCTACACTAACAGTGCTGATTTCCTAGTAAATACCGACGTTGAAGCGCAATATGCAAGCGGCACTAGTACACTGCGTGGTGGCAAGGGAGCATTGTATGTTAAGTCCGCAGGCAATGGATTTAACAGCTTTGACACTGGCACAGTCGTAATTAACTGCGCTTCGTTCGCTATTGGCGTCTCATGTCAGAATGTGAATTTTGATCCATATAACACACTGCCTTACAACATTATGATGGCTGCCCTGAATGCAAAAGGGAAAAAAACCAGTTACTCCACTGCGGGGTCGGCAATTTGGGTCAGCACGCCCGGGGGCGAGTTTGGGAAAAATGCATCTGTGGCCTCCGGTAGCGGAGTATCTTTTGACCCTGCCATGGTGACTACAGATCAATCGGGTTGCACCAATGGTTACTCTCGTACCGCTGTCACAACCAGTCTGTTCAGTCAGGGCGGTAGCAATCTATCCAGTATCAACGCCAGCTGTAATTACACCAATAATTTCAACGGCACGTCTTCGGCTGCGCCGATGATGTCTGGCGTAATCGCGCTGATACTCGAAGCCAACCCGGCGCTTACCTGGCGAGAGGTAAAGGATATTCTGGCCAGAACTTCAATCCAGGTGGATGCCGCTATTGCTGCCGTGAACGTAACTCTTGGCACGGGTGGCAATTACGTGGCTGAGCAGGCCTGGATTACCAATGCTGCGGGTTTTAAATTTCACAATTGGTACGGCTTCGGCGCAGTGAATGCCAGTGCTGCCGTCACCATGGCAAATACCTATACCTCGGGATCATTGGGCACCTTCGCCAACACCGGCTGGATCAGTAGCACACCCAACACCCTCATTGCTGACAACAGCACGACTGGCGTAAGTGTGCCCCTAGCCGTGCCCGCTGTTGGCACAAGTGGCAAAGTTGAAACCGTACAGATCAAGGTGACAACGTCGAATACTTCAAGTGGTTTCACCGGCGACTTGGGTATTGAGTTAACCTCGCCTTCGGGGACGAAAAGCATACTCAAAAACATCAAGGATGGCTTTAATAACACCAATCTGGCAGGCATGGTGCTCGCCAGTAATGCGTTTTACGGCGAGACCAGCACTGGCACGTGGACTATCAAGGTGGTTGATGGCTGGGCCGGTGGCACCCAGACACTTACCAATGTACAAATTCGCGTGTATGGCCACTGATCACATGATGGTCAACTGCCGCTTTCAACTGGAGAAAAAAATATGAACATTCGTTTTATTGCATTACTGATTGCGCTCATCGCATTGCCAACGCTGGCGCAAACTGTTGACAAATACCCATCCGGTAAAAATATTACGACACAAGCTACAGAGCGTGCAGCACTGCTGCAAACACTGAACCGGGGTTCGAGCGTAATCAGCAACAGTCAGGAATACCAGATCCTGCCAGGCGTACGCGCGGCCGAAATCATCGCGCACGAACAGCCGCAACAAGCGCTCAGCAGAATGGGCGGGGGCAAGCTGATCGAAACCAAAGGTACTTTCGTCATATTTTCTGCCGCCGAGCAAAGCCAGGCGAGCGTCACCTCTGTCAACGGCACCTCTTATCCAACCGCATTGAATCCACGCACCGGGGGCATAGGCATCGTACCCGGCACCCTCAGCGTGAAACTCAGGAATACCACCAGCGCCGCTGCTATTGCCAGCGACCATGGTCTTGCTGTGGTACGCGTATTTGCACATCTGCAAACGGCGTTTTACCGTGTCAAACCAGGGCAGGATGTCGTGGCCGTTGCGGCTGCATTGACAGCCGATGCACGCGTGGCGAGTGTAGAAGTGGAAGTGGTGGAACACATGAATGTTCCGCATTAAGCGGATTCATGAATGATGTGCGTGTAACACCGCAGGATTTATCTTCTACCCTTGCCAATTATTGCGCATTCCAAATACAGGGCAAACTCGCCCCTCCCCTGTTAAGGCTGGGAGAGGTTTGAGCGTTTCATGATTTAGGCAAAGATCAATAAAATGCAGTTTGCAAGGCCCCAATTTCCTCCGCAACCTGATTCTCTTCTGCTCCCTTTACCCTGCAAAAACATAGCCGGACTTGGTCCGCTTGGCTTCGTACATTGCCTTATCCGCACTTTCTATCAACGTGATCGCAGTCGTGCCATTTTTTGGGAACAGCGCGATGCCGATGCTGGCTTTCACACTCGGACTGAGCGTAAAGCCGGGCTTGTTAACGTTACACGGCGCCTGTATCGATTCAATAATATTTTGCGCGATCAAGGAAACAGCATGCTCACTTCCCACCTCCATCAGCAAATAGATAAACTCGTCGCCGCCAAGTCGGCTGACCGTGTCCTCGCTGCGTGTATTCTCCCTGAGCCGCCCGGCAATAATTTGCAGCACGCTGTCGCCAACATCGTGTCCATGTGTGTCGTTGATTATTTTAAAATCATCCAGATCTGCAAACATCACAGCCAGCGTCCAGCCATGCCGAGCTGCCTGTGCAAGAGCATATTCAAGCCGGTCATTGAACAGCGCGCGGTTAGGCAAACCGGTCAACACATCATGGAAGGCGGCATGGTGATCCGCCTCTCCCTGCTCGGTAACCGCGGCCAACTGCGCCTCCAGCACATGACGCTTCTTTACCTCAGTCTTCAACGCCTGGTTTACAAGCGACAACTTTGCGGAGGCATCCTGAACCTTGTCTTCAACGGCCTCGCTTTTTTCGATCGCATTTTCGACACCGGGCAGGGGCTCCTGATCGGTGAGCCCCTGCTTCAACACCGCATTCACCGACGAAAGCTCAACGGCGGCCTCAACCACCAGGTCCTTGATATGCTCGCTTTGGTCTAACACCTTGTTCAGGGACCTGGATGCTTTTACTGCTTTGGGCACTTGCACGCCCGAACTGGTTTTCATGTTTTGCCTTCGCATAAGTTTGCCTGCTCTGAAAAATTCTCTGAATATATATTTATATTTGCCGCGCAGAAGCGGGTGTATGGCCTTGTGCTGTCCCCAAGCGTGGACGTATCCTGATTATTGGGAAAACAATTCTGGCATAACCGCGTACTCCAGCCGTGTACACAGCATGTTGACTTTTGGGTTGTAAACTACTCTTGCAGGGCATGAGATTGCCGGATAATTAAAAAATCATAGCCTAGTCGCCATGAAATCTCTGTTGGCTGGCGAACATAAGATAGGCGTTACAACATATTGTTTATATTTAATTATTTTATGCGGAACGCAGTAAGAGAAACACCCTTCTGCCTCACTCTGTTTGTTTAACAAAAGGTATCAGTTGCGCATACTTGTGGATAAACCATGCCGCATCACCCATGCATCGGGTTAACTGGAATACCACAGCATATTGTTCAGCGCGGAATCAACACCATCCGTGTCAATAGGGTGCAAGGCCATGGGCTATATCGCTGGAGCAGCTACCGGCATAACGGGCTTGGGCAAACAGATACACGCATCACCCCGCACCCGGTTTATTGGGCATTGACGGGGATAAAGCTGATAGACAGGCGGCCTACCGAGACCAATTTCGACACCAGCTCGATGATGATGCATTAGCCGACATCAGGCTTGCCTTGTCACAGCGCCAACCGCTAGGCAGACATCTATTCAGCGACAAAATATGTGCGGCAACAGGAAGCCGACGAACTCAGAAAAAAACGAAGCTGGCTCTATTTTTATTTTTGGTAGTGCCGACGTCCCCGTCGGCTTTTTCAACATGCATGTCGACGGGGACGGCGGCGCTCCAGTTATTACAAACGATTTTTACTTTATTGATGCCGGATCAGTAGCAACTCCACGCTAGTCTTTAGGCATAAACGTAAACGCATCCGAGAAGAATTCCTCGTTCGGCAGCTTGCGTTGCGTGGTGTATTCGCGATGCGCGGCTTCCACTACCACCGGGGCGCCGCAGGCGTATACCTGATGGCCGGACAGGTCGGCATAATCTTCCATTACGGCCGCATGCACAAAGCCGGTGCGGCCTTTCCAGTTGTCTTCAGGTAACGCGTCTGACAGTACCGGGGTAAATTTGATGCCGCGCGCTTCCCACTCTTTCGCCTTGTCCAGCATATACAGATCGGCCAGCTTGCGCGCACCCCAGTAGAAGTGCATCGGACGTTTGATGCCAATCTGCAGTGCATGTTCGATAATGGCCTTGATCGGGGCAAAGCCGGTGCCGCTGGCAACAAAAACAATGGGCTTGTCTGAATCCTCGCGCAGGAAGAAGGTGCCGAGCGGGCCCTTGATGCGCAGGATGTCGCGTTCTTTCATCTCGGTGAAAACATGATGGGTAAAGCTGCCGCCGGCGATGTTACGCACATGAAGCTGCAGGAATTCATCATCGTGCGGCGCATTGGCAAGCGAGAAGCTGCGCGGTTTGCCGACTTTTTGCAGGATGTCGATGTATTGTCCGGCAAGAAACTGCAGGCGCTCGCTTGCAGGCAACTTCAGATAAATCACCATCACGTCATCAGCCAGTTTTTCCAGCTTGTGTACACGCGTGGGCAGCAGTTTCACCGGAATATCGTTGAGAGTACTCACTTCGCGGCACTCAATAATGAGATCCGATTTGGGTTTGGCACAGCAAAACAGCGCCAAACCTGCGGCTTTTTCGGCTGCACTCAGGGTGCTGGACTGATGCTTGCCGTAGTCAACCTCGCCTTGCAGTACTTTGCCCTTGCACACACCACAGACGCCGTCGCGACAACTGTAGGGCAACGTAATGCCCTGCTTGAGCGCTGCTTCGAGGATGCTTTCATTGGTTTCAACCGAAAACGTGTGACCGCTGGGTTGAATGGTGGTGGTAAAGGACATGATATTGAATAGGCTGAGTACGCAAAAAAAGGATTTTAACGCATAATTCCGGATTAATTACATTGTGGATAAAACGGAATGGACAGAATACTGATTGCTGGCTGCGGCGATATAGCCCTGCGTGTTGCAAGGCTTTTGGCACCAAAATCCATTTTGTACGGGCTGGTGCGCAATCCTGCCTACTTTGAAAAACTGCGTGGGGCGGGCATCGTGCCGCTGCCTGGCGATCTGGATGACAGGCACAGCCTGCAGCGCTTGGCCGGGCTGGCCAATACGGTGCTGCATTTTGCGCCACCACCGGCTGCAGAGCGCACGCCATCTGTACCCATTTCTGTCTCAGCACCCAGACAACAAACCGCGATGACCGATACGCGCACACGCCATCTCCTCGCTGCACTGTCATCCGGCAAGCTGCCGCAACGCCTGATTTACATCAGCACCAGCGGTGTGTATGGCGACTGTAAAGGGGAGATTGTCGATGAAACCCGCCGCACTCGTGCACAGAATGCGCGTGCAAAGCTGCGTGTAGATGCGGAAAGACAGATACGCCACTGGGCGAGGCGCAATGGCGTACATGTCAGCATTCTGCGGGTGCCTGGGATCTATGCAGCGGAACGGCTGCCGCTTGAACGTCTGAAGAAAGGTACGCCCGCGATTGTGGAAGCAGAAGACGGTTACACCAATCACATCCATGCCGACGATCTTGCACACTGCGTTGTTGCGGCGCTACAACATGCACAGCCTAACCGCATTTATCACACGGTAGACGATAGCCGGATGAAGATGGGTGAATATTTCGATGCGGTAGCGCGGGCATTTGCTTTGCCGCCAGCACCACGGGTAACACGGGCGGAAGCGCAACAGGTGCTGTCGCCTGTGCTGCTGTCATTCATGAATGAATCGCGCCGTTTAAACAACATTCGCATGAAGCGGGAGCTGAAAGTAGTGCTGCGCTACCCGACAGTGGCCCATGCACTGAAAGAAATTCAGCCGGAAGAACTCAGGCCTCGTGACTTATCGCAATCAGCTGAGCCAGCTTGTGTTTCGCCGCGCCAGACGCAATTACCTCTGCAGCTTTTTTGATACCGTCTGCCAGTGTTGAAGTCAGTCCTGCCGCATAAATTGCCGCCCCCGCATTGAGCTGCACGATATCGCGTGCCGCACCGGGCTTGTTGTCCAGCACACTGAGCAGCATGGCTTTCGCCTCGTCAACCGTAGCGACACGAATACTGTCCAGCGATGCTGTTTTCAAGCCAAAGTCTTGCGGACTTACGGTGTATTCATGTACCTGGTCGTCCTTCAATTCAGCAACGTTCGTCGGCCCGCTGATGGTGATTTCATCCAGCCCGTCGCTGCCGTTTACCACCAGCACATGGCGGCTGCCCAGGCGCTGCAATACGCGCGCCTGAATGCCTACCAGGTCAGGGTGGAATACGCCCATCACCTGATTGTCCGCACCGGCCGGATTGGTCAGCGGCCCCAGAACATTGAACATGGTGCGTACACCAAGCTCGCGCCGCACCGGCGCTGCATATTTCATTGCACCATGAAAATTGGGCGCAAACATGAAACCGATGCCGATTGCATCGATACTCTTGCCCACCTGCTCCGGTGTCAGCGTCAAGTTTACCCCCAGCGCTTCCAGCACGTCGGCTGAGCCGCAGGTGGAAGAAACCGAGCGTCCGCCATGCTTGGCCACCTGCGCACCTGCTGCGGCCGCAACCAGCGCACTGGCAGTCGAGATATTGAAGGTATGCGCCGCATCACCACCGGTGCCGCAGGTATCCACGAGGTGTTCGCGTTTAGTCACCGGTACCTTGCTGGCGAATTCGCGCATTACAAACGCAGCCGCAGAGATCTCGCCTATCGTTTCTTTTTTCACACGCAAGCCGACCAGGATGCCGGCGATCTGTGCGGGTGAAACTTCGCCCTGCATGATCTGGCGCATCAGCGACAGCATTTCGTCATAAAAAATTTCTCGTTGCTCGATTAGGCGTGTGAGCGCCTGCTGGGGAGTGATCATGTCTATTTCTTTCCTTCCAGAAAATTTTTCAGCATGTCGTGGCCGTGTTCGGTCAATATTGATTCGGGGTGAAACTGCACGCCATGTACCGCCAGTGTTCTGTGACGGACCCCCATAATTTCCCCGTCTTCTGTCCAGGCGGTGATTTCCAGGCAGTCCGGTATGGTCTCTTTTTCAATGACAAGCGAGTGATAACGGGTGGCGGTAAACGGGCTGGGCAGGCCATGAAACACGCTGGTGCCATTATGAAAGATAGGCGATGTCTTGCCGTGCATCAGCTGCTTGGCATGTATGATTTTGCCGCCAAAAGCCTGGCCTATGCTCTGGTGTCCGAGGCATACGCCCAGCACGGGAATTTTGCCGGCAAAGTGTTTGATGGCCGCCACTGAAATACCCGCCTCGTTGGGTGTACAAGGACCGGGGGAGATTACGATATGCTGCGGCTTAAGCGCTTCGATTTGCTCGATGCTGATTCCATCGTTGCGGTGTACGGCAACTTCCGCACCTAGCTCGGCAAAATATTGCACCAGATTATAGGTGAAAGAATCATAATTATCGATCATTAACAACATGTCACATCACCTAATTTATAACGACCATGGTCAATTCTATACTTCAATTTATTGAACAACTTTAATCCAGAAACGGAGTGCCTCAGCTTTCGGCTAATGCGCTCCCTGAGTTAAATACAATACATTATAATCGCCCTACGCATTAATTTCTAACTGAGGATAAAATCATGGCATCGAATGAAGGTCGGGCATACTTCGCACTGAGTGGTTATCATTTCAATCCCGATGACATCACGCGTTTGCTTGGTATCAAGCCGACATCAGTTAATGCAGCCGGCGCACACAGCCCCCTGGATAAACCGGTGATCAGCTCATGGGAGATATCAACCGAGATGCACACTGATGATATTGACGTATATAAAATGACAGACGTGATCACCAAGCAACTGGATCCGATCAAGGATAAAATTCTGCAAGTCATCAAAAGTCACAACCTGTCGCCAAGACTGGGGGTCGTTCTGGTGCTGTCTATCGACAAAGATCAGAATGTACCCGATGTAGGTTTCGGCGCAAGGACGATCCGCTTTATGGCAGAAATTGGTGCTTTTGCAAATGTGGATTACCGCCTATCAGAGCGAATTTAAGCTTTAAATTAAAATAAAAAAGCACGCTATAAAAGCGTGCTTTTTTATTACCATATGCAAATCTAGCAGCCGTGCGGTCTTTCAGGACCGAACAACTTACTGGCTTAAGGCCTCTTTGGGGTTTGGTATGCAACCTCTTTTTGTGCAGGTTCCCAGATGGTTTCATAGCCAACAAAAAACTGCCCAGGCACAATTTCTTTCTGACGGGTAGTCACACGAGCTGCTTTTCCATCGGCAATCTTTGGGCGGCAAAAAGGCTTCTTTACATCACTCATAATCATATCTCCTTACTGGTTGAAAACGGGAGGAATATCAAAAACGTTGTTGCCAGCCCCCCCACACTTACTGACAAAAATTATACTCTTTAACGTGTGTAATGTCCCTTTTTTGGAATCACATGCCGCACCCCCCCTTGGGGATTCTCAACGTCCCCTTTGTAGCGGGGAATGAGGTGAATATGCACATGAAAAATACTCTGACCGGCAGCCTGTCCTACGTTAACACCAATATTGTATCCATCAGGCTTAAGCTCCTTATCCAGTAACAGGCGCTCTTCGGTGATCAGCCCCATGCAGGCATTGACCTCCTCTGTCGTTAGTTCGAAAAAACTGGCCACATGACGACGCGGGATAATCAGGGTATGGCCCGGGCTCACTGCGTAGGTATCACGTGCACTGTAAGCAAGCTCATGCTCCAGCGATACCCCGCGCGGATCTTTGCAGAACAGACATGGATTGTTCGGATCTCGCTTTTTTTCCGTTTTTTCTACAGAAGACAAACTTCGGCCTCCTTATCAATGGCTAGCGCTACTAGCAAGTGCTAGCGACTTAGCCTTATCCATTTGCTCCTTGCAATGCCGCAAACAAAGTGGCTGCAGTGCATGCGAGAAACACTCGATAATAACTTCAAACTCATCGGCCAGTTCATCTGAAAGCCGAGTATCTTTTGTTAATTCTGCAAATAAACTCTGGGCTGTTGCCTTATTCACCCTGCATAGCACCGCCAGATGAATAGGTAGTTGCTGCTCCATGCTGACCGCTAACGCTTTTTCATATGACCTGATCGCTTCCTCCAGGCGCTCCGGGTTGCCCTCGGATTCACCGAGATGATGCAAGACAACCGCACGGTTATTATGGGCCGCTGTTAACTCCAATGCATAATTATCCGCATCAAGTACAGCAAGTGCATTTTTATAAGCAACAATGGACTTCTGGAATTGACGATTACCTTTAAGCAGCTTTCCGAATGCATGGAAAGTATCTCCAAGTTGATGCATCGTAAACATCCAGTCTTCAGGTGCACCATTCTTCGTCCAAACCATCAAGGCATTGGTGTAAGCATCTACTGCGTTTTTAAACGGTTTTGTAGTTTCAAGCAACCGGCCTAGCGCCTGGTTAGCCGTTCCCAGATTAAATTGCGTTGCGGCCCACTTCAATGGCGTGCTTTCCTGCTTGAACTCCTCCAATGCATAGGTAAAACACTGTATTGCTCGTTCAAACAATTCAACATCTCTACGCTGCTGTCCCATTGCTGCAAGAATATTGCCAAGATTATTCTGTGTCTCAGCCCAGGCTAATGGCTCCTGTTTGCGACTTATATTCTTGACATGGGTAGCTGCAGCGGAAGTCTCTGACAACGACAGCTCCAACACCTCGACTAAAGTCTCAAAAATTTTGGAACTGTAGCGGCGTTGCTCATAATTTCCCCGTGTGTAAAGAAAATTATCCGCCACAGCAATTTTGCTATCCGGAACTGCGGCAGCAGCCTCCTCACTAGTCAGCACACCTAGAGAATTTGCTATTGCGCGTTGCAGGGACCTGTTCTCAGGATAAATCAAATAGGTAGTTGAGAATTTCATTGTGCTCGTTCAAGTATTTCATTGATATCAGGATTGGCACCCACCGCTCCACCAAGGTCAACTTCTTCATCGGTAGCATCACGTATCGTCAAGACTTCCAGCATGAAGGTGACAGTTCTTCCACACAGTGGATTATTTCCATCGATGGTTAAGGTTTTATCATCGAAACGCGTGACGATAAAAGTCTTGGGCTCGCCCTTTTCATTTTCCATGGTAATGGTCATGCCAATTTCCCGATATTCTTCAGGAACGTTTTCGATGCGATCGGTAAAGACCAGCGATTCATCTCTCTCACCGTATAACTTTGCAGTATTTACCGGGACTTCGATGATATCGCCGACTTTTTTACCATACAACTCCTTGGTCACATCTTCAGACATCACATCATTTACGCCATGAACGTAACCTATCGGGTACTCCACCGTAATGAGTACCTCACCGGTTTTGTTATCGATAACCTTGTAATTCAGTTCAACAAATTTTTCGTCTTCAATGGTATCCGACATAACTATAACGTCCTGATCATAATGGATTTTTCTTAAAACAGCGTGGCGCCGAAAATTTTAACCTTCTCATTTTCGTAACCCAGCACCAGTCTTCCCAGCCATTCACTATTATTTTTTTTGTTTATCACTTTATATAAAACAGTGACATATTCTCCACGGCGTATCATGCCCAAATACGAATAATTATCTGACAGGTTTTTCGCAAGGTCGCTACGCGCAAACTGCTTACCCATTTCAACTTCATTCGCGCCCTGTATAAATGTAGAAGAAAAATTACGTGTAAATGCACCGTAGTTTCCTTCGTTAGAGTACTTAATAAGATCAGCCCACATCGGGTGAGCCAACGCTAGAATTTCTTCATCCGTTTTTTCAATAATATTCATAAAATTCTCATATACACAGTGTTCCATAATTCTATCTATAGCACTGCCACACTACCAGCTAAATAGGCAAAAAAAAGAGGACCAACATAAATATGCCGGCCCTCTTTTAACAGACTAACAAGTTACGCAGCAAATATTTGTTACAGGCCTGACTTTTCGAAACTGCTAAGTCAAGCCAGCATTTGCTTAGTGATGACCTTTAGCTTTCATCTCAGCCAGTGCCTTGTCCTCGACTTCACCTACCAGGTGGTACAGCGGTGCTTTTTCCATCGTGTACTCGCCTGTCTTTGGATCACGACGAGAAACTGTCAGTACGTGCCAGTTCTTATCATCCAGCTTCATTACGTCACCACGGTAGTAGTAACCAGGCCAACGTGTTTCCTTACGGAACAGCGTATGCTGGAATACACTCTCGGAAGTCAGGAAGCGGTGCTTCAGCTCCCAAGCGCGTAGCAACTCATGGATATCAGAAGCGGCAACCTTTTCCAAGTCTTCACCCAGAATCGCCATCTTCTTCAGACCGATGTTCAGGAGCTTGTCGTTGGTCATGTAGTTCACACCAAAGCCGCCACAGTACTCATCCATCATCTTCTGCAAGCGATCAAGACCCTGTCTTGGATTGATGAAGTTAGGGTTAACGCTTCCGGCAACCACTTCATTGCTGTAAACACGGTATGTTTCCAGTGGCTTGAAGATTTGCTCCTTACGACGATTAATCTGTTCGTCTGAAACACGGATACCTTGTGCTTTGCCATCATCAATATATTTACAAGCAGCCTTGGCAGCCAGACGACCTTCAGTAAACGATCCTGACGAGAATGCGTGTGGAGTACCACCAACCGCATCACCCGCACCAAACAGACCTTCAATTGTCGTCATGCGGTTATAGCCCCAGAAGTACTCTTTAGGAGAGATATCTTCCGGACCTGAACACCATGCGCCACAACCCGTAGCGTGTGAACCCATAACATAAGGCTCTGATGTAGTCAGTTCTGGGTTTTCATACTTTGGATCAACGTCTGTAGCAGCCCAAAGTACAGCCTGACCAACGGTCATACCCAAGAAGTTATGCCAGCCAATTTCTTCAAGATGCGGATCCTGGAAGGCTTCCATCGTCACCATGTGAATCGGGCCACGACCTGCATTCACCTCGTTGATGATCGCGTGGTTACGCAGACAGGTTGGAATAGGACGATGGGTTCTATGAGAAACCTCTGGGTCCAGATATTCACTGCCTACCATTTGCTGCAGCGCTGGGAACCACTTTGACTCATACTCTTCACCGTAGCCATTCTGGGTATAGGTCTTGAGATGCAGGAAGTACGCGCCTACTGGACCGTAACCATCCTTGAAACGCGCCAGCACGATGCGGTTTTCCATTTGTGTCATCTTGGCACCGGCTTCGATCATCAGACCATATGCAGAACCCGAAGACCAAGGTGCGTACCAGACACGGCCTGCACCTTCACCTACTGAACGCGGCTTGAAGATATTTGATGCGCCACCGGCACCACAGATCACAGTCTTGGACTTGAACACGTGGTAGTTACCCGTACGAACGTTAAAGCCCACGGCACCGGCAACGCGGTTTTCTTTGGATTCGTCCATCAAGAGGTGCGTCACACAAATACGGTTGAAAACTTTGTCCGCTGACTTTTTCGCAGCTTCAGCAACGATAGGCTTATAAGATTCACCGTGAATCATGATTTGCCAACGACCTTCACGCAAGAAGGATCCCTTCTTCTCGTCGCGCATGATAGGCAAGCCCCACTCTTCAAAGTTGTGCACTGCCGAGTCTACGTGACGTGCCATGTCAAACAGCAAGTCTTCACGCACCATACCCATCAGATCGATACGTGCATAGCGCACATGATCTTCGGGATTGTTTTCGCCGAAACGCGTACCCATGTAACAGTTAATCGCATACAAGCCCTGGGCTACCGCGCCAGAACGCATGATATTGGCCTTTTCGGCAACAACGATCTTCTTGTCCTGACCCCAATATCTTGCTTCAAATGCCGCACCCGTTCCACCCAAGCCAGCGCCTACAACCAAAATATCGATATTGTCTTCAATAATTGTAGAGTAACTCATTAGTATTGCACCCCTTCTTTGATTTCCAGGCCATTAGATTTCAGCGTGTGTAAACCACCGTCATCCATACGGATGTATTTCGGCTCATTAAACAGCAGCTGGCTGTCGCGCATTTCCTTGCTAGGAGCCGGAACCTTTGCGAGATCCGGTGTCGCTGAACCCCAGGGCTTGGTCGTGATAGGTGCCAGCAGCTCCATATCTTTCTTGCCGTTGCGGAACTTGATGCGCCAGGCAATCGTGCCCTTCTCTTCATCACGGATCACGCGCACACTGTGCCCCAGTGGTGCAAAGTCCGCATAACCGCGCACATCAATCGCTTGGTGTGGACATGCTTTCACACAGGAATAGCATTCCCAGCACATGCTAGGCTCGATGTTGTAAGCACGACGCAGGGTCTTGTCGATGTGCATGATGTCGGATGGGCAGATGTCAACGCATTCTCCACAACCATCACAACGCGTCATATATACGAATGTTGGCATTAAATACTCCTCAGTTTCTTATAAATATTAATTAATCAAATATGTATTAGTAGTGCTTCGCTCTTTCAGCCTTGATACAAAGCCCCATGTTTGGAGGATTCTTGCCCATGTACGTAGGGATATCCGGAAACTTGCGCTGCACTTCAGGGTCAGTCAAATCATAGTCAGGAGGCAAACCCTCGCGAGAACCATCGGCCACAGTGACTCTTTTCTGGAATGCAGCAGCGGGCTTGAAGAACATATGCGCGAACTTGGAAAAATATACGCCGCCAAAAAGCACTGTGCTCGACAGGATGAACAAGACAAAGTATACATTTACCCCACCACCCATATACGACCAGATTAATGCGAAAGTCGAGGTGGCAAGAAGTGAAAGAATGAACAAGTCAGCACGCTCGAATCGGAACCATGGAAGACCTTCCGCAGACACATCAACGCGGATAGCAAACCAGAACCAATATCCACCAACGGCCAGCATCAATGCACCGAGATGCCACAGCTGCGGCACAATGGCAGGTGTAGGCGTTGCCGTTGTAGGATAGGCAAAAATCATAATTACTGTCGTCACAATAAAGATAATCGTTCCCCACATGGTCAACAAATGGGAAAGTCTGCGTCTCGGATTGCTAAACTCGCCTGAAGTCAACACTTCATTTACCAGCACTGCAGTGGCAATTGCCACCTTCTCACCGCCACCCACTGATCGGGTTGCGCTCTTCTGCGCTTTTTTGGCATTTTCGAAAAAATACTGGGCGCTTTTCTTGTGAATCATATCCAGTATCGTCCCGCCCATCACCAGCAAGACCATCAAAATGATGTAGCCCTGCATGATGCTGGGTGAGATTACGGCTGAAAGCTCTGCAAAATGGTTGGTTAATAACATAAAAATTTCCTCAAATTTGTTAGGCTCAAAATTATCTTGTAATTACTAATCCTTCAGGATTTTGTAATGGATCTTGCATCCATCACATTTATCAGCACGTACAATAGTTGGCATTGTGTTACCTCCATATAAAATTACGTTAAAAATATTGCTACCAAAATTCACCTACAAAAATATACGGACAACGTTACAGTTGTTCGTTTAAATCCAGATTTATTTGCCGTCAATTGATGCGTAGTATGCCTTCAGGATTTTCAGCACTTCAGGACGACTGAATTCAGTTGGCACATCCTCTCCTTTGGAAAGGGCGTTGCGCAACTGCGTGCCGGAAACCTGCAGACGATCCGCATCATCATGCGGACAGGTCTTGGCCGAGGCCATGCCGCCGCACTTGTAACACCAGAAGGAAATATCAATCTTGAGCGCTTCCGTTTCCAGCGCACCTTTTGGCACATGGTCAAAAATCGCATGCGCATCAAATGGGCCGTAGTAACTGCCCACACCGGCGTGATCGCGACCCACAATCTGGTGCGAGCAACCATAGTTCTGGCGGAATACCGCATGCAGCAACGCTTCGCGCGGACCAGCGTAGCGCATGTCCAGCGGATAACCCGCCTGCACCACGGTTTTCTTCACGAAATATTTTTCGGTCAGCACGCCAATAGCCTGGGCGCGAACTTCAGCAGGAATATCGCCGGGCTTGAGGTTACCCAGCAGCGAATGAATCAGCACGCCATCGCATACTTCAATTGCAATTTTCGCAAGGTATTCGTGCGAACGGTGCATGGGGTTGCGCGTCTGGAAGCAGGCAATTTTTGACCAGCCCATCTTGGTGAAGATTTCGCGCGTCTGTGCGGGAGTCTTGAACAACTCGGGATATTTCTCAGGGAAGCCGCCTTGCGACAGCACCTTGATAGATCCGGCCAGGTTTACATCGCCCTGCTCCATCACCATTTTCACGCCCGGATGCTTGGGATCAGTAGTTTTAAATACCATGGCGCATTCGTGCGCCTTGTCGATCACATATTTCTCGCTGACCATCATGGTCGCCAGAATCTCTCCATTTTCTGCATCGGTCAGCGCAACTTCCTGCCCGGTCTTGAGCGCATCCGCAGTTGCCTTGTCGACTGAAAGTGTAATGGGTATAGGCCAGAACAGGCCATTTGCTGTTTTCATGCCGTCGCACACGCCCGACCAGTCGGAGTGCGTCATAAAACCGTCCAGCGGTGTGAAGCCGCCAATGCCAAACATAATGATGTCGCCCTTTTCGCGCGAACTCACTTTGATTTGTGTTAACTTCTTGGCGCGCTCCTGTTCAGCCTTGAGCGCACTCCCTTCAAGCAACAACGGATTGAGACCACCACCACCATGCGGATTTACCAATGCCATATAATACTCCTCTAATATTAACGCCTTATTATATATAGACTTTTTGCTACTTTCCCTGAGCCAGCAGGATAGTAGTCCATTAACCTTGAGGCTACGATAACCCTTAAGTGTTCATGAGAATTACCCATAAGGGTTATAAGCCTGTTGTGTTTCGCAACCCTCTTGCTATATAGCAAATTTATAATATTCGTCTGAGTTATGATAAAATTTCTGACTCTTTAGCCGGTTAGCTTTAAACACCTCTCATATAGTCTGTTTATCTGTTGGCAACCCAATCAACTCTTTATTAAATGAAAAACGGCAGCCTATGTCATCAACACCATTACATGATCCAATAGGGGTAACTCCTGCAGACGCAAAGCTTGAGATGCGCACTACCACTTGTTATATGTGCGCTTGCCGTTGCGGCATACGCGTGCATCTGCGCGATGGCGAAGTTCGCTACATCGATGGCAACCCCAACCACCCGCTCAACAATGGTGTGATTTGCGCCAAGGGCAGCTCCGGCATCATGAAGCAGTATTCGCCCGCCCGATTAACGCAGCCACTGTTGCGCAAAAAAGGCGCCGAGCGTGGTGCCGGTGATTTTGAACCGATCAGCTGGGAACAGACCTTCTCTATATTGGCCGAGCGGCTACAGAAAATTCGTTCCACCGATCCCAAAAAATTCGCCTTGTTTACCGGACGCGACCAGATGCAGGCGCTCACCGGATTGTTTGCGCGCCAGTTTGGCACGCCCAACTACGCGGCGCATGGCGGTTTCTGCTCGGTGAATATGGCGGCCGGCATGATCTACACCATAGGCGGCTCGTTCTGGGAATTTGGCGGCCCCGATCTGGAACGCGCAAAATTATTTATCATGATCGGCACGGCTGAAGATCACCATTCCAATCCGCTCAAGATCGCGATTTCAAAATTCAAGCGCGATGGCGGCCGCTTCATTTCGATCAATCCGGTACGCACGGGATACTCCGCGATTGCCGACGAATGGGTACCAATCAAGCCCGGCACCGATGGCGCGCTGATGCTGGCGCTGATCCACGAGCTGATTGCAATGGGCCTGTATGACCGCGAATTCCTGGCGCGTTACACCAATGCCGGTGAACTGGTGAACCTCGATGCGGAGCATGACGAATTCGGCATGTTTGTACGTTCGGAAGTGCCAAAGGAAGAAGGCTGCTTCGACCCGCAAAACAAATTGTGGTGGGACCGCATCAGCGACAAACCGGTGATTACCCACGCCGAAGGTGCCGATCCCTATCTCTTTGGCGAGTTCAAACTGTCCGATGGCACACCGGTCAAACCGTCCTTCCAGCTATTGCAGGAACGCGTCAAGGATTACACGCCGGACTGGGCTGCCAAAATCACCGGCATCCCTGCCGAGACGATTCACCGCCTCGCCTATGAAATGGGTATCACCGCGCGCGACCAGAAAGTGGTGTTGCCCATCGCGTGGACGGACTCATGGGGCAAGGAACATGAAACCGTCACCGGCAATCCGGTAGCCTTCCACGCGATGCGCGGACTGGCAGCGCACTCCAACGGTTTCCACACCATACGTTCACTCGCGATCCTGATGTCTATGCTGGGCACGATAGATCGTCCGGGCGGCTTCCGTCACAAGGCGCCATTCCCGCGCCCTATTCCGCCCTGCGCCAAAACACCCAATACACATCGCGCGGTACAGCCTGACACCCCGCTCGATGGCATGCCGCTGGGCTGGCCGGCTGATCCCGATGATCTGTTTGTGGATGACGAAGGCAAGCCGGTACGCATCGACAAGGCGTTCTCGTGGGAACATCCGCTGTCGGTGCACGGCCTGATGCACAACGTCATCACCAATGCATGGCGCGGCGATCCCTACAAAATCGACACCCTGCTGATTTTCATGGCGAACATGGGCTGGAACTCCACGATGAACACAGTGGAAGTGCGCAAGATGCTCAACGACAAGGAAGAAAACGGCGAATACAAAATCCCGTTTCTGGTGGTATGCGATGCCTTCGAATCGGAAATGACCTCGTTTGCGGATTTAATCCTGCCCGACACCACCTACCTCGAGCGCCACGATGTGATGTCGATGCTGGACAGGCCAATTTCCGAATTTGACGGGCCGGTTGATGCCATCCGCGTGCCGATCTTCCCGCCCAAGGGAGAGTGCAAACCGTTCCAGGAAGTGCTGATCGAACTGGGCTCCCGCCTGAAATTGCCGGCTTTTTCAAACCAGGACGGCTCGCGCAAGTTCCGCGACTATCCGGATTTCATCATCAACTACGAAACCGCACCGGGGTCAGGTATCGGCTTCCTCTCGGGCTATCGCGGCAAGGGTGGCGAAAAATCCATGGTGGGCGAACCCAATCCGCGCCAGCTGGAAATGTACGAGGCCAACAACTGCGTGTATCACCACGAGCTGCCGCAGTCTTACCAGTACATGCGCAACTGGAACAAGGGCTATCTGGAATGGTCGCAGCGTAACCGCATCACGCGCTATGCCGACCCTATCCAGCTGCATATTTATTCCGAGGTGCTGCAAACCTTCCGCCTAGCAGCGCAGGGCAAGGGACTCACACGCAAGCCGCCCAAGCACCTGAAACAGCGCGTCGAAACCTTCTTCGATCCGCTGCCGTTTTACTACGAGCCGCTGGAAACACAGATTACCGATCTGCACAAATACCCGCTCGCCGCGATTACGCAACGACCGATGGCGATGTATCACTCGTGGGATTCACAGAATGCATGGCTGCGCCAGATTCATACACACAACTACCTGATGGTGAACACCGTCACCGCAAAGGAAGCCGGCATTGCTGACGGCGGCTGGATGTGGATAGAGTCGCCGTGGGGCAAGGTACGCTGCATGTGCCGCCACTCTGAATCGGTTGAGCCCGGCACGGTATGGACTTGGAACGCGATCGGAAAATCTGCCGGCGCATGGAACCTGCTGCCAAGCGCCAATGAATCTCAGCTCGGCTTTTTGCTCAATCACGTAATCTCGGAAGAGCTGCCGGTCAAAACCGGCGGCACCACTTCCAACTCCGACCCCATCACCGGACAGGCGGCCTGGTTCGATGTGCGCGTGCGCATCTACCCCGCCGAAGCCGGCGAACCGGAGCAGACTTCACCGCAGTTTGAACCGCTTAAACCCTATCCCGGAACCAAGCCATACTTTGGCAAATGGTTGGCCTATTTTGCCGGAGGCAAGAAGAAATGACCCAATTAGCACTCGTTATCGACCTGAATGTTTGCGTGGGCTGCCACGCCTGCGTCACCAGTTGCAAAGAATGGAATACCTCCGGCCCTGCCGGCCCGCTGAGCGACAGCGATCCTTACGGCGCCAATCCTTCCGGCACTTTCTTCAACCGCGTGCAGACTTTTGAAGTGGGGACTTTCCCCAACACGGCCACCGTGCATTTCCCCAAGTCGTGCCTGCACTGCGAAGAACCGCCGTGCGTACCGGTATGCCCTACCGGCGCCTCCTACAAGCGCAAGGAAGACGGCATTGTGCTGGTGGATTACGACAAATGCATAGGCTGCGAATATTGCTCCTGGGCTTGTCCGTATGGCGCGCGCGAGATCGATGCCAAACAGAAGGTGATGAAAAAATGCACGCTGTGCGTCGACCGCATCTATAGCACGACCCTGCCCGAAGCCGATCGCAGGCCTTCCTGCGTGATGGCATGCCCGACCAGCGCGCGCCTGTTTGGCGACGTGCATGATCCGGAATCGGTCGTGTCAAAAGCCATACGTGAAAGCGCCGGTTATGCGCTGATGCCGGAATGGGGCACGCAACCGGCCAACCACTATTTGCCGCGTCGCAAGACCACCATGACCATACATGAAGATGAATTGATGCGTGTGGACAACCCGCTGAAGATCGATGGCAAGTTGCCCAAACCGTCCAAACAGCAACCGACGCTGGACGACAGCACTAGCTGGTAAGTCATTGATTATATTGAATATTTTACATTTCACTTGCACAGAGCACGAGGGACGCACCCTGTGCAAGTTTGAATGAAAACGGATTGTTAATCAGCTTCAAAAGATAGCAACAAAAACAGGACCAAAAACATGAAACCACCATTTTCAGTTATTTTTCTCACCACACTTATCGGTGTCGGCCAGGGCTTGTTTCTGGCCCTTTACACAGGCCAGCTTTATTCCTTCTTTGATCTTTTGCCGGCACAGGACAGCCGCAGCTTTTATGCCACGGGCAGCATCATCGCACTGGTTTTTCTGGGCGCGGGTTTGTTTGCCTCCTTCTTTCACCTTGGCCATCCCGAACGCGCGTGGCGCTCGGCTGCCATGTGGCGCACCTCGTGGCTGTCACGCGAAGTGATCGTATTGCCGGCATTTATTGGCACCGTTTTTCTGTATGGCGTCGCGCACTGGTTTAACTTCAACGCACCCATGATCGAACTCTCCGGCAGCCACCAGGTTGATATCACACTGATACTCGGCGCTGCCGGCACCTTTTTAAGCTTCGCACTGTTTATCAGCACGGGCATGATCTATGCGTGTCTGCGTTTTATGCAGGAGTGGCACACGCCACTTACCCCTATAAACTTTACCCTTTTTGGCGGCGCTTCCGGCTTTCTGCTGGCCAGCGTATTCGCGGCAATGGCGGCGCCCCAACTGACCGGATTCTATGCGGGCTGGGCAATCATTTTGACCGCACTTGCATTCATCAGCCGCAGCGCTTCCCTGTGGCGTAACTCGCGCATCAAACCCAAGTCATCATTGAGCACAGCCATCGGCATCAAACACCCGAACATTGTGCAAATCTCGCAAGGTTCCATGGGCGGATCTTTCAACACACGCGCTTTTTTCCATGGCAAGAGTGCGGCATTTATTCGCACCATCAAGCCCGGATTTATTGTGCTGACTTTCATACTGCCGCTAATCCTGCTGGTGCCCGGCCTTTCTTCACCCAAGCTGCTGGTTGCGGCATTTGTGATTCAATATGCGGGGCTGCTTGCCGAACGCTGGTTCTTTTTTGCCGAGGCCAATCATCCCCAGAATTTGTATTACCAAAAAGTGGCCTGATCCCGCCCGCCTCCCAATTAAAAATTCGCTCATTATTAATTTTATTTAAAGCTGCAAGTGTTGCAAAATTACAACACTTGCATTTCATAAATAGCTTCATTCAATCGTCAAATCCAGGCAGCTTCTCTTTGCTATCGCTTGATTTTTCAAGCCAAATATCCTCATAACCCTAATGGGTTATAACCTCCCACTCGTTATAGTTATAGACGTATGTTAGCCAAAACTTCTTAATGGCGGAATCCACCCAATACCGGTTAGGACACGCTGTTTTGTATTCCACATTTAATTAATGGAGATTTAAAATGAGTTTTGACAAAGAACTAGATACCCGTGGTATGAACTGCCCACTCCCTATCCTGAAAACAAAAAAGGCCCTGGCCGACATGACCGCCGGTCAAGTTCTGAAAGTTGTTTCCACCGATGCGGGTTCCGTTAAAGACATGCAGGCCTTTGCCAATCAAACCGGCAACACCCTGGTTTCTTCCAGCGAAGAAAAAGGCGAGTACATTTTTATGATGAAAAAGAAGTAAAAACTTCTTTTTCATTTCATTTAGCAGAACCCTGATAAAAAGGATGACACCATGAAAAAAATGGGAATTATTGCAACCAAGGGCACGCTGGATATGGCCTATCCTCCGCTGATCCTCGCCTCCACCGCCGCCGCGCTCGGCTGGGATGTGCAAGTTTTTTGCACCTTCTACGGCCTCGAGCTGCTACGCAAAGACATGGACGGCATCCGTGTCAGCCCGCTGGCAAACCCGGCCATGCCCATGCCCATCCCCATGCCCGTTTTCGTACAGGCATTGCCGGGCATGGAAGCCATGGCCAGCATGATGATGAAACAGAAAATCAAGAGCAAGGGTGTTGCATCCCTGCAAGAACTGCGCGATATGTGCATTGAAGCCGATGTTAAATTCGTTGCCTGCCAGATGACTGTTGATCTGTTCGAGTTCGACAAGACAGATTTCATCGGTGGTGTTGATTATGTAGGTGCTGCATCCTTTATGGAATTCGCCGGCGAAGCGGATGTTTGTCTGTTTATTTAAGTTGTATTGGAAGTTGGAAGCAGGGGAAAAAAGGTAGTAGTTTTTTAAATGTTATAAATACTATAGGGAAGAGATATGAATAAGAATACAAAAATTGTTGCAGCACTGATTGCATTGGGACTGGTTTCTCCAATGGCCTATGCTACAAACGGTGCAGTCATGATGGCAGTCGGCTCTCAAAATACCGCATTGGGTGGCTCCGGCGTCGCGAACTTTACAGGCGCGGATAGCGTATTTGCAAACCCTGCGATGCTGGGCAAGTCTAAAGCCTCCGAAGTAACAGGTGGCATCGTACTGTTCAAGCCAACCGTTACCAACGATGGTATGGATGGCACCGCAGCTACAAGTGATGCAAAAACAAGCTATATACCCGACATATCCTATTCCAACAGAATCAGCGACAGCCTGACATATGGTATTGCCATGGCTGGTATTGCCGGCATGGGTGTTGATTACACTGCTGCCAATGCCAACACACATATCAGGGCAAAAACTGCACATACCGTTTTGCATATTGTTCCTACCATTGCTTACAACCAGAAGGACTATGGCGTCGGCTTTTCACCTGTAATGCAATACGGCACTTTGATGATCTCTTATAACAATCCAGCTGGTGCGGCTCGCAATACAGCCGAGAAAGTGGATACAGTTACAGCATTTGGTTTTTCCATGGGCGGTTATTACAACGTCACACCTGAAGTAACAGTTGCCGCATCATACGAGTCAGAAATTGCTGCAAAATACGGCACACAACTGTCTGATGCAGGAACCGGTTTTGGACTGACTGGTGCAGCTGGAACTGCATTGGCTGCTTTCGGAGATGATCTGAACCAGCCTGCGCAAATGAAAGCCGGTGTTGCTTACACCATGAATGACGCTCTCACCGTGACAGCAGACTACAAGATCATCCAGTACGGCAGCGCCAAGGGCTGGAAAGATTTCAACTGGAAAGACCAGGCTGTTATTGCTGTTGGTGGCAAATATGCAGCAAACGGTTACTGGCTCGGTTTGGGTTACAACCATGCTGATGATCCAATTGCAGAACTCGGAGCCGGCCAGCGTAACTCTACTGTCAACTTCTTTAATAACATGATGTTCCCAGGTGTTGTAAAGAGTTCCTACACCTTTGGTGGCGGCTACGCGGTATCTAGCGCCCTTGATATTGATGCTGCCGTTGTGATTACACCGGAAGTAACGAAATCAGTCGATGTTTCGGGTCTTGGATTGACAACTGCCAACGTAACCACACACTCACAACAGGCAATGTCAGTATCATTGCGTTACAAGTTCTAATTTAGCTATCTGGCCGTTAATTGAGGTTTGATTAGAGGCCAATAGAAACATAGAATCGGGCTGCGTCTTAATCGATGTATTAGACAATGACCAAAATATAACCCGCAGCGATGCGGGTTTTTTTTCGCCTGCGGACAAGAGCCGCTCTCCCTTGCCTGCCGACTCGGCATAAACTGAGCGGGCACCTATGCTGTTATAATTCTCGCTTCACTACCACTCTCTTATTCATGATTATGAAAGCACTTATCTGCGGCTCCATGGCATACGACACCATCATGGTGTTTCAAGACCAGTTCAAAAAACACATCCTGCCCGAGCAGATTCATATCCTGAATGTGGCTTTTCTGGTGCCGGAAATGCGCCGCGAATATGGCGGCTGTGCCGGCAATATCGCGTATAACCTGCAGCTGCTGGGCGGCAATCCGCTGCTGATGGCAACGGTGGGCGATGATTTTGCACCCTATGCCTCGCGTCTCGAAAAACTTGGCATCTCGCAGCAGCATTTGCGTCATATCCCCGACAGCTTTACCGGACAGGCTTTTATCACCACCGACCTGGATGACAACCAGATCACCGCGTTTCACCCCGGCGCAATGGGGATGTCGCACCTCAACCATGTGGCCGATGCAAAAGATGTGAGCATAGGTATCGTGTCACCGGACGGGCGCGATGGCATGATCCAGCATGCGGAAGAATTTGTTGCCGCCAAAATTCCTTTTGTGTTTGATCCCGGCCAGGGCATGCCGATGTTTTCCGGCGAAGATCTGAAACGCTTCATAGATCAGGCTACCTATGTCACGGTAAACGACTACGAAGCCAAGCTGCTGCAGGACAAAACTGAACTGACACTGGAGCAGATTGCAAAATCTGTCAAAGCCCTGATCGTGACACTGGGCCCCGATGGCTCGCTGATCTATGCCGATGGCAAGCAGATTGCCATTCCCACGCCCAAGCCGGAAGCGATTGTTGATCCGACCGGTTGCGGCGATGCCTATCGTGCCGGCTTGCTCTACGGCATCCAGCAGGGCTGGGACTGGGAAACCACCGGGCGCCTCGCCTCGATGATGGGCTCGCTCAAGATTGCCAGCCGCGGCGGCCAGAATCACAAACCGTTGCGTTCGGAACTGATGGAAATGTTCCACAAGCATTTCGGCAAGCGCATCCAGCTGTAAAAAAAACTTGATCCACAGATGACACAGAGTAAAAATAATCCGTATTGGATGGCGTTTGACAGGGTTTAATCTGTGCTCATCTGTGAAATCTGTGGATAAAAAAGAAGGTTGAAGAATATGAGCGCAGCCCTGATCCAGCATCTCCCATTCTTCACCAAACATGCGCCCTTCGACCGCATGCAGCGCGAACATTTGCTGTGGATGCTGCAGCGCCTGCAACTGGCTTATTATGCAAAGGGCGAAGTGATCGCTTCGCCGAAACAGGGAGCGGCAAACCGTTTCTTTGTGATCAAGCAAGGTCTGGTGCGCGGCTCGCGCCTGGCAAAGGTGCCGCAGGATGCCGTGCTGGAGCTGCATGAAGGCGAGTGCTTTCCGGTTGGTGCCTTGCTTGCCCACCGTGCAGTCACTTCGGAATATCGCGCCGACGAGGATGCGTTCTGCTTTGAATTGTCGGCACCTCATTTTCTGGAACTGATTGAATTATCCGTGGTGTTCAAGGACTTCTGCACGCGCCGCATCGCCGCGTTGTTCGAGCAATCCACCCAGGCGATGCAGGCGCAACTGTCGCAGACCTCCTCCGAACAACAGCCCCTTTCCAGCACGCTGGCCAGCATTATTCGCAGCGCGCCCGTCACCTGCCTGCCCGACACTACCATACGCTGCGCCCTGCAAACCATGCAGGACGCACACCTCGGCTCGATGATCGTGGCCGATGCTGCAAAGCGGCCGCTGGGTATTTTTACGCTGCGCGATTTGCTGCAGCGCGTGACACTTGCCGGCTTATCCCTCGAGCTGCCGATCAGCGGGGTGATGAGCAGCCAGCCGGTGTCGCTGCCGCCCACCGCGCTGGCCTATGAAGCTGCGATGGTGATGGCCAGGGAAGGGTTTCGTCATGTACTGGTAACCGAGGCCGATGGCACGCTGCGCGGGATTGTGTCCGAGCGCGATCTGTTTTCCCTGCAGCGCGTGGGCTTGCGCCAGCTCAGCACCTCGCTCAGACAGGCGGGCAGCGTGGCGGAACTCATTGCGCTGAGCAGGGATATACGCGAACTGACCCTCAACATGATGGCGCAGGGCGTGGCTGCCGAACAGATCACCCAGCTGATTTCCACCCTCAACGACCTGTTGTCGTCGCGCATTATCGAACTGGAATGTATGAACGCAGGCCTGCAGCAACCCGGCTCCTGCCAGACAGAGATCTGCTGGCTGGCGCTGGGCTCGGAAGGCAGGCTGGAACAGACTTTTTATACCGATCAGGACAACGGCATTATCTTCAGCGTAGCGCAGGGCGAAACGGCTGACACCATGCGCCAGCGCCTGTTGCCGCTGGCGCGGCGCATCAATGAAGCGCTCGACCGCTGCGGCTTTCCGCTGTGCAAAGGCAACATCATGGCGAGCAATCCGCAATGGTGTTTGTCGCGCGAGGAATGGCAGAAAACGTTCAGCAACTGGATCGACCACGGCAGCCCGGAAGACCTGCTCAATGCCTCGATATTTTTCGACTTCCGCAGCCTGTATGGCAACGCTACTTTTGCCGCAGCCTTGCGCACCTGGCTGAACAAAAAGGTCTCCACCACCCCGCGCTTTCTGCACCAGATGGCGGCAAATGCCCTGCGCAACCGCCCCCCGCTGGGGCTGGTGCGCGACTTCGTGGTGGACCAGCAGCACACGCTGGACATCAAACTCAATGGCACCACGCCGTTTGTCGATGCGGCACGCATCCTCGGCCTTGCTTCCGGCAGCAGCGCCACCGGCACGGTGCAGCGGCTGCGGGATATCGCGAAAGCGCAGCACAATAACAACGTCGCCGAGATTGAAGGCTGGATAGAGGCCTTCCATTTTCTGCAGACCCTGCGCCTGCTGCACCAGTATGAATGCAGCAGGCGCGGCGACGACATGAATAACCAGATCAACCCCGGGCGCCTCAATGATCTCAACCGGCGCATCTTGAAAGAAGCCTTCCGCCAGTCGCGCAAAATGCAGAGCCGCCTGGCCATGGAATACAACCTGTGATCAGCAAACTGCTTACCCGACTCAAGCGTGCAGCTCCCTCACTTACCGGGCAGCAACAAAGTCGTCTCGACCATATCAAACCGAAAATTTCCACCAGCAGCTCTGCACGCCTTGCCACAGATCGCATCGTGGTGGTGGATGTGGAAACCAGCGGTCTCAGTCTGGCGGATGATCATTTGATTGCGATTGGCGCGATCGGTATCCATGGCGGACGCATCGCCCTCGCCGACAGCTTTGACCTGCTGCTGCGCCAGCAAGTAGCCAGCGACAAGGCCAATATTCTGGTGCACGGTATCGGCGGCACCGCACAGCGCAACGGCCTGCCGCCGGAAGAGGCGCTGCTGGCCTTTCTGGAATTTCTGGACGGTGCGCCGCTGCTTGCTTTCCACTCGGCTTTTGACGAAACCATGCTGCGCAAAGCCTGCAAGAAATTTCTCGGCTTCGACTTCCGCCACGCCTGGGCTGATCTGGCCTGTCTGCTGCCCGAACTGTTTCCGCAGCACGCAAAAAAATGCCATGCGCTGGATGACTGGCTGGCACGTTTCGCTATCCACAATGATGAACGGCACAATGCGTTGGCCGATGCCATTGCCACCGCCCAGCTCGGGCTGATGGCCTTGCGCGGCGCGCAGATGAAAGGACTGGAGAGTTTCACGGCATTGCAGGATATGGAGAAGGCGCAACGCTGGCTGAGCGCGGCACGCTATTGAACCCTGGAAAAGCAGCTGTTCACAGACCAATTCTCCGTAGCGTGGGCAAGTTTCATCTGCCCACGCGAACACGCAATCTCACCACCAGCAAACTGAAAATACTGAGCAACTTGCCGTGCGCTCAGCGTGGGCAAAAAAATCTTGCCCACCCTACTTATGTTTTTGCACAGTACGGCGGGGAAAACCGGCTAGCGCCAAAACATCATAAGTCATTGATTATATTCAATATTTTTCTCATATAATGGGAAAGTATATGCTCACTCGCGTTCCTGTTCCTGTGCGCCCCTGTCCCAGGCTGATTTCCGCACCATGGCGCTTGACCACCTCAGCCACGATCGCAAGGCCCAGTCCGCTGCCGCTCTGGCCGCTGCCCAGTATCCGATAGAAACGCTCAAACACGCGCTCGCGGTGTTGCGCTGCAATACCCGGGCCGTTGTCTTCCACGCATAACCTCACCTTGCCCTGCTCGCAGGCCATGCGTATCGTGATGTGCCCAGTGGCTGGCGTATAACGTATCGCGTTGTCGATCAGGTTGCCCAGCATTTCGTTGAGGCTGACCGCGTCGCCGCGTATCCAGGTTTGCGTTTCCACACCTTCAAAACCAAGATCGATGTTTTTCTCCAGCGCCATCGGCACCCATTGCATCGCGCAGGACTGCGCCAGCTGACCCAGCTCCAGCATGGTGAAACTGTGTGTGCCCTGCCCGCCGGGTTCGTTGCGCGCCAGCGCCAGTAGCTGGTTGACCAGGCGCGTACCGTGCCGCGTGCTGGTTAGCATGAGTTGCAAAGCATGCTGTTTGCGCTCCACATCATTTTCACGCAAGGCCAGCTCGGCCTGCGTTTTGAGACCGGCAAACGGCGTGCGCAACTGGTGCGCGGCATCGGCCACAAAACGTTTTTGCGCCTGCATGATCTGCTGCAGCCGCTCCAGCAAATCATTTACCGCGCCGATGAGGGGCCGCACTTCTTCGGGCGCTTTGGCTGCATCCAGACTATTCAGGTCATCGCGCTTTCTGGCAGCCACTTCCTGGCGCAAACGCTCCAGTGGCGCCAGTCCTTCTTTCAAGCCATACCAGACGGCACCTGCCGAAATCATGATCAGCAGAAGTTGTGGAATAACAATATTGGCAAGAATACCGCGCACCAGCTCGCGGCGCTGGTGCGTGGTTTCGGATACGTGCAGCTGGTATAACTTGCCGCCGGCGCGAGCCGGATAAATCAGGCTGACCATGCGGGTTTTCTCACCTTCGCGCTCGCTGTTGCTGAACAGGGGGCCGTCTTTGCCCTTGCGGTAAGAAACAGGCCGCGCCAGATTTGCATTGCCGGCAACCTTGATACCATTGCTGTCGCTGACGGTATACACCACCCTGTCCGGATGGCCCGGCTCACTGCCATCCGGCAGGATGGGCTGGTAGTCCAAGCGCTCCTGGCCACTGCCCAGTTTAAGTTGCTCGGCCAGCGCCTGCGCCCGTTGTAGCAGGATCAGGTCATGCGGCTGGTTGGCGTAATTGAGGGTGGCAAAATAGCCCACAATGGTGCTGAGCAGCCACAGCCAGAACAGCGCGGTGAGCAGCCTTTCCATCAGGTGGCTGCGCAGGGAGACTACAATTTCTTCAGGTTTGCTCATCATTAAAACCAAAAAAACATATCGCCATAGATGCCCCTGCGTTCAAACTAATCAGGAAATATTTAAGCACATCCTCAACTCTGCGAACTCTGTGGCTGGCTTATGTGTTTATCAGGAAGATCTACACAGATTTTTCGATGATGTAACCAAGGCCGCGTATGGTGCGTATGTTGACGCCGGCGGGCTCGATTTTTTTGCGCAGGCGGTGTATGTATACTTCGATCGCATTGCCGCTGGCTTCTTCCGAATAGCTGTACAGGCGCTCAAGCAACTGTTCCTTGCTTACCACCCAGCCGGTGCGTGACATCAGCGCTTCCAGCACGCTCAACTCGCGCGTGGTCAACTCCAGCGCCGCACCATTGATGGCCGCCCTGCGCCCGACACTGTCGTAAGTCATGGTGCCGCAGGAATACACGGGATTGACCCCGCACTGGCCGCGCCGGATCAAGGCCCGCACCCGCGCTTCCAGTTCGGCCAGAACAAAAGGTTTGGCGAGATAATCATCCGCACCCAGGTCCAGCCCCTTGACCCGGTCGCCCACGCCGTCACGCGCGGTCAGAATAATGACAGGAACTCTACAGCTGCGTTCACGCAGATTGCGCAACACGCACAAACCATCCAGACGCGGTAAACCGAGATCAAGAATCACCAGATCAAACGGCTGCGCGCCGCGCAATATGAGATCTGCTTCCTGACCATCACTGACATGATCAACTGCATACCCCTGCTGGCGCATGGACTGGCACAGACCATCCGCCAGCACTTCATCATCTTCGGCAATCAGGATGTGCATAAGAATTTGTTAATAAACCATTTAAAAAGTTGCAGAATATTTCGGCAGTTGGCAGCTTATACGTGAACGGGCCAGTGTTGTAAGTTTAATGTAAGCCAGAAGCAGTATTGTTGCGAAATTAAGGCGGACTGGCGCAAGCCCGACCGTTTTATTGAACCGCCATTCTAATTGCGGGTAAGCAATTATCCAAATCTGCAGTTGAATGGCGTTTAATTGATAAGCAGATATCCTGTTTTTATTCTTTCAAATGGACATCTGCACTTCAGCAATTTTTAAATCAATCCAACTTCAGGGGGAAGTATGCAACTTACTGAGAAACACAAGGAGTATTGGCAAAAAAATCTCCGGCTGACCGGCATCTTGCTGGCGATATGGTTTGTCGCCACATTCGTTATCGGCTGGTTTGCGCGAGACCTGCAATCCATCACTATCCTTGGCTTTCCGTTTCCATTCTACATGGCCGCGCAAGGTTCCTTGATCATATACGTGGTCATTATCTGGTATTACGCCCATACGATGAACAAAATGGATCGCGAATACGGTGTTCATGAGGGAGACGACTAATGGCTACGCAATCACAATCCCAGTTTTACGCTTCCCTGAAGAAATATTATTCCTTCTATACCGGCGGCTTCGTTGCCTTCGTCATCATTGTTGCCATCCTCGAACAGATGGGTGTGCCCAATAAAATTCTGGGTTACATCTTCCTCGCCGCCACGGTGGCGCTGTACGCGGGTATCGGCATCATGTCCAAGACGGCGGATGTGTCCGAATACTACGTCGCAGGACGCCGCGTACCGGCACTGTTTAACGGCATGGCGACCGGCGCGGACTGGATGTCTGCCGCGAGCTTTATCGGTATGGCGGGAACCCTGTATCTGTCCGGTTACGACGGCCTGGCTTTCGTGCTGGGCTGGACCGGCGGCTACTGCCTGGTGGCCCTGTTGCTGGCGCCCTACCTGCGCAAGTTTGGCCAGTTCACCATTCCTGACTTTCTTGGCGCGCGTTACGGCGGCAATATTCCGCGCTCCATCGGCGTGTTCGCGGCGATCCTGTGCTCCTTCACCTATGTGATCGCGCAGATCTACGGCGTGGGTCTGATCACCAGCCGCTTCACCGGCCTGGAATTCAGCATCGGTGTATTCGCCGGTCTGGCCGGCATTCTGGTGTGCTCTTTCCTCGGCGGCATGAAAGCCGTTACCTGGACCCAGGTTGCGCAGTACATCATCCTGATCGTGGCTTACATGATCCCGGTAGTATGGCTGTCGGTTAAGCACACCAACATCCCTGTGCCGCAAGTTGCTTACGGCTATGTGCTGGAGAAAGTGACCGAGCGTGAAAAGGTATTGAACGATGCCAGCACGCCGGATGGCGCCAGGGAAGCCGAAGTGCGCGCCATTTTCAAACAGCGACAGGAAGCTGCCGAAGGCAAGCTGAAGGCGCTGGAAACCGGCGGTGCAGCTTATCTGGCTGAGGAAAAAACCAAGCTGGAAAAGACCGTGTCCAACCTGAAGGCCAGCTCTGCACCGGATACCAAGGCAATCGAAGCGGCTGAAAAAGCCGTGGCGGGTTACCCGGCTGATGAAGCCGCGGCGAAAAAAGCCTGGACAGGTGCTGCGAATGCCGCCAAGGCCAAGACAGCCCCGATTGCAGCGCATGCAGAACCTTTCGCCGGCAAGGATGAAGCGACACGCGACAATAAACGCAAGAACTTCCTCGCGCTGGTATTGTGCCTGATGGTGGGTACAGCCGCGTTGCCGCACATCCTGATGCGCTATTACACGACGCCTTCGGTAAAGGAAGCTCGCCAGTCAGTATTCTGGTCGCTGTTCTTCATCTTCCTGCTGTACTTCACTGCCCCTGCCCTGGCGGTATTGGCCAAGTTTGACGTTTACACCCTGCTGGTGGGCTCAAACTTCTCCGAGCTTCCAAGCTGGGTAGGTGCATGGGCGACCGTGGACAAAACCCTGATGAGCATTACCGACATTAATATGGACGGCATCGTGCAGCTGGCGGAGATCACGATAGGCGGCGACCTGATCGTGCTGGCAACACCGGAAATCGCGGGCCTGCCCTATGTGATTACGGGTCTGGTGGCTGCGGGTGGCCTGGCTGCTGCGCTGTCCACTGCGGACGGCCTTCTGCTGACCATCGCCAACGCGCTGTCGCACGACGTGTACTATAAAATGATCGACCCACATGCGCCAACAACCCGTCGTCTGGCTATTTCCAAGGGCCTGTTGCTGGTGGTTGCGGTGCTGGCAGCGTATGTGACCTCGCTCAAACCGGGTGACATTCTGTTCCTGGTTGGCGCGGCCTTCTCGCTGGCGGCCTCCGCGTTCTTCCCCGCGCTCGCGCTGGGCATATTCTGGAAACGTGCCAACAAGTTCGGCGCGATTCTGGGTATGACCTCCGGTCTGGGTATCTGCATGTACTACATGTACATGACCTATCCATTCTTCGGTGTAAACGCGCCGCTGTGGTGGGGTATGAATCCGATCTCTGCCGGAATCTTCGGCATGCCGGTCGGCATTATCGGTGTCGTTGTCGGCAGCCTGTTGACCGCAGCACCGGGCAAGGATATACAGGACATGGTTGACCATGTCCGCTACCCAAGTCTGGAAAGCGATATCGATACACGAGCTTCATAAACGAAGTAGTCAGTAGCAATGCAAAAGGCCTGCGCAAGCAGGCCTTTTTGTTTTTCGCACTCACCTCTGAAACCCCAAATCAAGTCCACAGATTACACAGATTTCCGCAGATTAAATAAAGCATTGCCTTGTTTAGGATAGTCACCATTTGGGTGATACTTACAACATTGATAACTGCATGAAAATCTGTGTGAATCTGTGTAATCTGTGGACAACTGCCTTTCCCGGGATATTCTATGGATTAACCCTTTTCAAGTCTTGTATCCCGGCCTAAATCACCAGATCGGCCACCAGATAAGCCAGATCGCTGCGCCCTGTTTCCTGAATCAGATGGCGTGTCATTTTGGGATCGAAGCGGTGCAAATGCAGGATGATTTCCTTGACCCGCTCAGGTTCATTCAAATGCTGGTGCGCCATGCCCAGCGCATACCAGGCATGCGGATTCATCGGCTGCAGGGTGGCAGCCTCGTGCAAGGCTGCGGCAGCCGCAGCATGGTCGCCCAGTGCGGCGTGGGCCATGCCCAGGCCATACCAGGCCCTGTCCTGTTTCGGATTGAGTTGCACGGACATTTTGAAAGCCTCTATCGCCTCGCTGCGCGCACCATTTTTGTCGCAGGAATAGCCGAGATTAAAATACAGTTCCGCGTCATTTGGCGTGATGCGCAAGGCCTCGCGAAACTGCGTCGCTGCTGCCTGATAGTTGCCATGGCTGGCATAGATAAATGCAATGCAGGAGGCTGCCCGCACAAAATCGGGTTCTGCCCGCAACGCCAACTGGTACTCCTGCATGGCGGCTTCATCCCTGTTCAGCATATGGAAAAGACGCGCCCTTAAATAATGCTGCCATTTGTCAAAATTCATTTATCCATTCCTGTTGTAAACACGTGAAGTATTGCGCGCATCGCTTGATGACCGCGCAAGTTTACACGCGATAGGGTGCTAAAATACATTTCCATTTTACTTTTTACGCACACCATGTTTTCTATTGAATTTTTCATTGTCAGCTCGCTCAAGGCACTGGTCGAAGTAGCAGGCATGGCGCTCATCGGTCAGGGGCTGATAGGGCTGATTTCGGGCAAGTCAAAACAGGACAATTTCGTTTATCGCATCTTCCTGGTTATCACTTCGCCGATCTTTAAACTGGCACGCGCAATCTCGCCAAGATTTATTGCCGACGCACATATGGGACTGGCCAGCTTTTTCATCGTGTTCTGGCTGTGGATAGGACTGGTGTATGCCAAAGCCTACATCTGCCAGATACAAAACCTGGCCTGCGTGCCGGGCTGATATCAGCAAAGCGGCTTGCTGAACTGCACATAAAAACGGCCTGATGATTAACTGGAAGAAAATTTCTGAATACATCAGTGACGCATCCGGCTCACATTTTTCCATTGTTCATGCCACACCTGTTTCGGGCGGCTGTACCAACCAGGCCTGGCATCTGGAAGGCGGCACCCGGTCCGCTGTCAAGTCGACTACATCCCACTACTTTATAAAACTCAACTCCGCCGACAAAGCGGCAATGTTTGCTGCCGAAGCTTTGGGGCTGGCCGCACTTGCCGCAACGCATACGGTGCGAGTGCCGGGTGTGATCTGCCAGGGCATCGCTGACCAGCACACCTTTCTGGTGCTGGAATATCTGGCGTTGCATCGTAATGGCAATAACAAATTGCTGGCCACCCAGCTGGCCGCCTTGCATCGTGTGCAAGCAGCGCAATTCGGCTGGGATCGGGACAATACCCTGGCTCTGACCCCGCAGCATAATACCTGGTCGCCCGACTGGCTCAGCTTCTGGCGCGAGCAGCGGCTGGGATTCCAGCTTGAGCTTGCGGCACGCAACGGTTTCAGGGCCAGCGTGCAGGAATTGGGGAAGCAGGTAATGGATGCCCTGCCCGAGCTGTTTGCAGAATACTCTCCCGCAGCCTCGTTGTTGCATGGCGATTTGTGGGGAGGGAATTATGGGTTTCTGCGTGACGGCACGCCGGTCCTTTTTGATCCCGCGCCCTATTATGGTGACCGCGAAGCAGACCTTGCGATGACGGAATTATTTGGCGGCTTCGATCATGAGTTTTATGCCGCTTATCAGGCCGAATTCCCGCTTGATGCGGGCTATGCCAGGCGCAAGACCCTGTACAACCTGTATCACATTCTGAATCACTGCAATCTGGTTGGCAGCAGTTATTTGAGTCAGGCCGAAGAAATGATGCGGAGCTTGCTTGAGAAAAGATGAACATGCAGGAGCGCAGATTGCTGCGCGATTGTATTTTTTAAAATATCGCGCAGCAATCTGCGCTCCTGCAAAGGAAATGCTGTGATAATCGCCAGCGCTATTGCCAGTCCTTTTTGGTCTTCAATTTTGAACACTTCACCTGAAACAGCTTGCGGTCCTGCAGGCGTATCGCGGTTAAATTTCCCCCCCACAGGCAACCGGTATCCAGCGCGATCACATTGGGCCTGACGATCAGACCCAGCGCGGACCAGTGACCGAATACAACCGTTGCATCCGCACTGGCGCGCTGCGGAATTTCAAACCAGGGCAGGTATCCTTGCGGCACATCGCCAATCTCGCCCTTGAACTTGAATTGCATTTCCCCCTCTACATTGCATATACGCATGCGCGTAAACGCATTGGTGATGACACGCAAGCGGCTATAGCCTGTTAAATTGTCATCCCACTGATGCGGTGTGTTGCCATACATTTTTTGCAGAAAGGTAACGTAGTCCGCACCACGCAGTGCGTGCTCCACTTCAAGCGCCAGTTGCTGCGCCTGCTGCACAGTCCACTCCGGCATCAAGCCCGCATGCAGCAATACAAAATTATCCTGCACGTGCAACATGCGCTGATTGCGCAACCAGGTCAGCAGTTCATCGCGGTCCGGCGCGGCAAGAATCTCGTCCAGCGTGTCGCTATGATGTAATTCCGCCACGCCTGCCGCCACCGCAAGCAGATGCAGATCGTGATTGCCCAGCACGGTGATGGCGGCATCACCCATGGATTTGACCAGCCTGAGCACCGGCAACGAACCTGCGCCGCGATTAACGAGATCGCCGACCAGCCACAGCTTGTCCTTGTCCCGATCAAACTGCACCAGCTCAAGCAGTTGCTCAAGCTCGTGGTAACAGCCCTGAATGTCGCCTACAGCGTAAATGCTCATTTTTATAAAAAATATTCAATAAAATCAAGTATTTATATTAATTTATCGGTTCGTCACTTTGTAGCATAGCGTCGAATTCCCGGCCGATTACCGGCGCGCTGAAGCGCTGCTCAACCCAGGCTCTGCCCTGGCTTGCCATCTTTACACGTTCCGGCTTGTTGCTTGCAAGTTCAATAATTGCATCGCACCATGCCGCAATATCTCCGGGACGCAGCAAGACTCCTGTCACACCGGGCAACAGGGTTTCCGGTATGCCGCCAATATCGCTGCACAGCACCGGAACACCGCTGGCTTGCGCTTCAATTGAAACGCGGCCAAAGGTTTCCGACTCGACCGATGGCATGGCCAGCATATCCATCGCCGCATAAAACGGCCGCACATCAGAAGTCCACTTATGTCGTGTATGGCGGGAAGCAAAGCCTCCGCCATAAATAATCTTGTCCAGCGCGTCGGCTCCGCGACCATCGCCCAGCCATAATGCTTTCAGATTGGGGATTGCGAGCATCGCCTGATTGACCGCATCGGCCAGCTGCAGGAAGCCCTTGTCCGGATGCAGCGCACCCAGGAATCCCAGCACAATGTCATTGTCCGCATAGCCCAGATTTTTGCGGCTAGTCTGGCGCAATTCAAGGTCAGGCTTGAAGTAATCCAGATTCAGCGGGTTGTACAACACCCGCATATGTTCAGCTTTCACACCGCGCGCGATGAATTTTTTCTTCATGAAATCAGAAATCACAATGAAGCGGTCTGCCATGCGCGGAATAAAATAGTTGGTGGCTGGCCGCATGCGAAAGTCCATATGCTTGAACAACGCCAGCTTCACCCCCAGCAGACGGGCAAGTACGGCCAGGGGCCAGTATTCCTTGCTGAAGCTGCCGATGATCCAGTCCGGATGATACTGGCGGCAGACTTTCCACACCGTGCGGAATCCGCGCGGGTCAAAGGCATTGCGAAATACACCGTCATGCAGCACCACGCCGCTATCCCGCAATCCGGTGTGTATGGGCGACCCCGGATAAACGATGGCGGCGACAGAGTGCCCGGCTTCCTGCATGGTGCGTGCAAGCGTGATGAAATGACTTTCCGTTCCGCCACCGCCGCGGTTAGTGCCAACAAACAGCAGTTTCATCCGCGCTTGTCCTCGTATTTCGTCAGCAGCTTGAGCATAAACAGATACAGCATGTTGCTGCCGCTGATCAGCACGCGCCGCAGCAGCATCAGATCGTCACCGGGCTTGGCGCGTCCGCGATTCACTGTTGTTGCGGCGCTGTATCCCGCGCTGCGCGCCGCATTGGCGACACGCTCATCGAGGTCGCCATAGGGATAACAAAACTGCGTAACGGGTGCGCCCGTCAGTGCTTCAAGATCAGCCTTGCTGCCTGCCAGCTCAGTCTGCAATTCCTCATCGGTGCATTTCGACAAACGCGGATGCGTGCGTGAGTGCGCGCCCACCTCCATGCCGGCAGCGTGCCAGGACTTGATTTGCGCATCTGTCATCAGCTTTTTCTCCACCTTCAGCGTAGCCGCATCCCAGTCGTTATACTGGCCGCCACGCCCGCTGACGAAATAGCAAGTGGCATGAAAGCCAAAGGTGTTCAGAATGGGCAGCGCCTGTTCCAGCGTATCAAGGTAGCCGTCATCAAACGTAATCGCGACGACCTTGCCGCTTTTCTCGCCGCACAAATACGGCATAGCTTCCGACATGGACAGGCCCTTATATCCCAGCAATTTCAACAGCCACATTTGCCAGCCAAAAGCCCCCGTACGCACATAAAGGCCGCGCAATCTCGCGCCTTCAGGCGGCTCGCCTATGTTGTGGTACATCAGAATCGGGATGTTTTTCATCATGCGCCTTTAATTGTTTCTGCTTATTTGTAAATTTTAACAGATTGAATGCAACGAGGGGCTGCAGCCTTTGCACTGGCCAGCTGAAGTTCCCGACCAGTCAGGCCAGCTGTCGATTCTTATCGTATAAGAACGGGGAATTTTCTGCTAAAGTGCGCGTCATGAACATGACAAATTCCCAACTCTATCTGCGCCTGTTAAGTTACGTTAAGCCTTACTGGCGCATCTTCCTGCTCTCCATTGTTGCAACGGCTATTACTGCCGCAACAGAACCCCTGTTACCCGCCTTGCTGAAGCCCATGCTGGACGGCACCTTCGTGAACCGGGATGAAACGATCATCCGCCTGGTTCCCGTATTTATACTGCTGATCTTTCTGGTCAGGGGCATCGCATCATTTGTCAGCGCCTATACCATAGGCTGGGTGGGCGACAAGGTGGTGATGGATTTGCGCAACGAAATGTTTCGCAAGCTCATGACATTGCACACCCGTTACTATGACGACCATGCGACGGGTCAGCTTATCTCCAAATTCACTTTCGATGTGACCCGTGTCACGGAAGCCGCCACCAACGTGGTTACGGTAACGATACGCGACAGCATTATCATTATTGGCCTGATGGGCTGGCTGCTTTACCTTAACTGGAAGCTCACCATGATCACGCTGATCATGCTGCCTGTCATTGCGATGGTCATACGCGTGATCAATGTCCGCATGCGCAGTTCCAGCCGGGACTCGCAACGTGCAATGGGCAATGTGACACAGGTAATTGAAGAGAGCATTACCGCACATAAGGTGGTAAAGCTGTTTGGCGGACAGCAATATGAAAGCGAACGCTTTGGCGACCGTGCCAACTGGGTGCGCCGCTACTCAATGAAACAAACCGCAGCCAACGCCGCAAACGTGCCCATCGTGCAAATGGTAGCTGCGTTTGCGCTGGCGTTTCTATTTTATCTGGCCATCGAACAATCGCGCACCGATGGCAAAACCGTGGGTGAATTTCTGTCCTATATTGTTGCCATGATGATGCTGACATCACCGCTGAAGCGCATAGCCGGTGTGAGCGTCTACCTGCAAAATGGATTGGCCGCGGCAGAAAGCGTATTCGAACTGCTGGACACGCCCAACGAAAGCGATACGGGCAAGGTTGAAATTGAGCGCGCCAAGGGAAAAATTGCTTTTGAGCATGTGAATTTCAGCTACCAGCCAGACCAAGCGGACGCACGCCTGGCTTTGCGCGATATTTGCCTGGACATTCCCGCCGGCCAGTCCGTTGCACTGGTAGGCGCATCCGGCAGCGGCAAAACAACCATCGCAAATCTGGTGCCGCGTTTTTATTCCCCCACCTCTGGCCGGATTACGCTGGACGGACACGATCTTGCCGACCTGACACTCGCCAGCCTGCGCGCCAATATTGCGCTGGTCAGTCAGGAGGTTGTGCTGTTTAACGACACGGTGGCAGCGAATATCGCCTATGGCCAGATGCGCGAGGTACCGGAAGCGGAAATTATTGCAGCGGCAACAGCAGCACATGCAATGGAATTTATCAAGGATATGCCACAGGGCTTGAATACACTGGTGGGAGAGAAGGGTGTGCGCATGTCCGGAGGTCAACGACAGCGCATCGCCATTGCGCGTGCCATCCTCAAGAACGCGCCCATACTGATCCTGGACGAAGCTACCTCTGCGCTGGATAGCGAGTCTGAACGCCATGTGCAGGCCGCGCTGGAAACATTAATGCAGGGACGTACAACCTTGGTGATCGCGCATCGCTTGTCTACCATTGAAAAAGCCGATCGTATTGTAGTGATGCAAAAAGGCCAGATCGTTGAAATTGGCACCCACCGGGAGTTGCTGGACAAAGGCGGTGTATACGCCCAACTGCATCATATCCAGTTTGAACTGAATGAAACCGTCAGCGAGAACCCTCCCGCAACGCCCGTGTAACAGCCCCATACAAATGATGACCCCCACTTTGCCTCCTGTGCTCTTAACCTCGTGCATATACATTTCTGACTACGCGGTTAAACTGACCGAACCAACCGAGCGAATTAATTACACGCTGGAGTCCATTGAAAAATGGCTGGGCATCGTCCCTGGGGTGCAGCTGGTCGTATGCGACAGCTCAGGATTTGATTTTACTCCACTGGTAAAGGAAAGATTTCCTCACGCGCAAATCGAATGCCTATGCTTTGTGGCTGACAAAAACCTGGTTAAGTATCATGGCAAGGGTTACGGTGAAGGCGAAATCATCAGACATGCATTGCAGGAATCAATGGTGGATTCTAATTCCAAGTGCACCACCGTTTAGAATTTGAGCGGACATGACGAGTAAGTCTGATAGTGTGGGTAGTGCGACCCAACCACAC
>NCJL01000013.1 GCA_002278935.1 Gallionellales bacterium 39-52-133 | reverse complement strand
CCACTCCTTCCCATCTCGAACAGGACAGTGAAACGACTCCGCGCCGATGATAGTGTACATACGTATGTGAAAGTAGGTCATCGTCAGACTCCTTACAAAACAATAAAGCCCTCCTCGTGAGGGCTTTATTGTTTTATGAATTTGAAAATGACCTACTGCAACGCAGTGACAAGACGCCGCATCGCGGCTTCTTGCGGTGGAGACTCATATCGGCTTTATCGATGTGATGTCGGAGCCAAAGTAGGTCATCGTCAGACTCCTTACAAAGTAAAAACCCCTCCAGTATCCGGAGGGGTTTTTACTCTAGTATGGCAAACTTATGGTGGATTTATAATCGACCCATGAGAAGTAGCACAATCAGTATGATTAATATCAGTCCAATACCGCCGCTAGGACCGTACCCCCATCCTCTGCTGTGAGGCCATGATGGAAACGCTCCAATAAGCATTAATATTACAATTATCAACAAAATCGTTCCTACAGACATATTATTTCTCCATAAATGGTTAAAGGCACCGAAATAGATATGACAGTGCCTCTTATAATTTTCAGCGATATTGCTGTTAACGCTTGGAAATATTGCCGCTTTCGTCTGACAGTATGATTTCAACACGACGATTCATCTGGCGGTTAGCTGCTGTGTCGTTTGCAGCTATCGGATATTTTTCACCATAACCTTGAGTGTCGATACGCTCTTTGCTAATACCCATACGGTTCAATGTGTCACTAACCGTTTCAGCACGCCTTTCCGACAGTTTCTGATTCAGGTTGTCGCTTCCCCTGCTGTCGGTGTAACCTTCGATCAAAACCTTCTGCTGCGGATATTTTTTTAGAAAGTCGGCAAGCTTTTGCACACTACGTGATCCACCAGGTTTTAATTGAGCTTTATTCGTGTTGAACAATACATCGCCTAAAGTTACAACTAGGCCGCGCTTTGTCTTCTTTGCGTTTAACTCCTTTAGTTGCATTTCTTGTTGGGCAATTATGTCCTGATCGCGGCTAGACTGTGCGCTGGCTGCGGCCAAAGCCAAGGCTTGCTGATCAGCGGTTTGTTGCACATTTGCAGCATTCTGATTAGCTGCATCAGCCTCAGCCGTCCTCGCCTGTAGTTGAATCTTGTTGCGATTTTCAGTGGCATTTGTGACTGCAATTTCGGCAGTTTTGCGCTTTGCAGCTTCCTGCGCCAGGCTAATTTTTTGCATGGCAAGATATGACAAATGATTCACACTTTCCGTACTCTCACGATTTTTAAGCGCGTTATCAGCTTTTCTCAATGTATTGTCAGCATCCTTTAATTCAAGTGCAGCCAGGGTAGTTACTTGCGGGTTGATTGCAGCATTGTTATAACTATTATGCGCTTCTGTTAATGATGCATTTTTTGGTGCCGCACAACCTGCTATAACCGAAAATCCCATCAGGGCTATAGCTATTTTTATATTGTTTTTCATAATAAACTCCATTAATGATTACTTGGTTGAACGGTCAATTTCCTGACGCAATACACGGTTATCTTCCTGTATAGCATCAGCAGCTTGCTGTGCCTTTGCAGATCGCGTCATTTCTATTGCAAGCTGAGCGTCAACCTGTGCCTGTTCCGAAAGTTGACGTGCTAGTTCATATTTTTTATCACGCATTGCATCATTCGCGGATTTCATTTTTTCATTTGCAGATTTGAGCTGTAACGGCGCAAACTTGTTGGCATCGCTACTGTTTGCATTCTTTACAACTTCATTTGAAATGGCAACTTGCTCGGTTGGAGGAGGAACAGATGCACATGCAGAGATTAAAATTGCGACAAGCACTGTGATTAATATATTCTGAAGTTTGAACGTTCCGGCAGGGGATATTTTATTCATTTTATTCATCCTTTATGTAATGCATTGAATGCAAGCGCTGCTAGAATTTCTTGCACCTCTTGCAGAAGTTTCATATTGTTTTAGCGATGAAAGTCCAGGCATAGCCTTGTAAGGTACACAAGGAGATGAAGAAAATCCTGAAATTTCGTGCTGTTGGAGAATATGATTTTTCTGAATACAAAGTCTGTGTGGTATCACACAAAGCGGCTCGTACTGGATGCAGTGAGATGGTGGAATGCAAGTTATTACCAGCGCAGCTGACATATTATTTTTCTTTGTGCAGAGTTTGCCAGGCGGCATGCCTTTTGGGGGCTTCATCTCTGGTGATACCATATGATTCCTGGGTGATTCCTGCCCAGAATTCCCGCCTTCCTTCCATTACAAGGAATTGATCCCTGGTAATTTTTCCCCACTTTTGTTTGATGATGGCCTTGAACTGTTTCAAATTTCCTGCAATACGATCCATATTCATGATGATCTCCTTTTGTTTGGCTATAGATGCTTGAAATAGTCATAGCCGGATGATTAGGGGTTGAACTTGTTGCCGACAGTTTTGTGGACTTTCATGACGGTAGTGAAGCATCACATTTCTCATCGAGGTGCTCTGTGCTCCAGCGTACATAGCCCCGCACAGCCCTGTGATTTACGCATTTCAGGTGATGTCAGAGCAGTCAGAATGGGTTGTTGTTATGTGAAATATTCAATAAAATCAATATGTTGATTGATTATGACTTTGCTATTCACATATCCTGGTTAATTAAAAGCTGATGCTGAAGTAAATTCCCATTACAGCAATCAATCTGTAATCGAAAGTTCGCGGGATGAAGAGTGTGCTTAGTTTTACCGGGCCCATTTCATAGGTCAGTCGTGGAGTGGGTATGATGAGACTGAGGTTTCTGTTTTGAATGAAATCTCCAAAATCAGGCAGCTCTGCATCCAGTCGCCAGCGATTATTGAGCAGATAATGTATGCGGGGCCACTGGAAGCTGGCATTATTTTGCGAAACAGCATCAATATCCTCACGGTTGATTCTGTTGAATACGAGTGCATTTTTGCTTGAGCTGTTCGTCATACCGGGCGAGCCGTGCCGTCTGTTTTGCAAATGATCAATTCGAAGTTGTTCGCTATCAGAATGAAACGAATCCCGCTGCGGTGTTATTGCTTCTTTAGATGTTCGCGGCTTGTTGTTTTGAATTTTTGAGTGTACTTGACAGGAGTCCGCACAAATTTGAGAGTCTGAGAGTGCGGGCTTAGATGATTGGTCGAGCGCCGCACAGCCGCACAGTATTATTAGAGCAGGAAAATTCAGCCAGAATCGATAAGTCAAATATTTCATTTCCTCCGATTTCAGTTGATCAGATATGCCGAGTTTGTTGTGCTGCACAGTCTGGCAAATGCATCCGCGTCGATAGGCGGGCTGAAATACAAGCCTTGACCCTCGTCACATTGTCTAGCCTGCAGAAATGCCAGTTGTTTTTTTGTTTCCACTCCTTCTGCCGAGACTCTCAGTTTGAGATTATTACCCATCCCTATCACGGCACTTACAATGGCGGCATCGCTGACATCACTGACAATATCGTGTACAAATGACTGGTCTATTTTCAGTGAATCTATTGGAAACTGGCTCAGGCGGCTTAAGCTTGAATATCCGGTGCCAAAATCATCGATCGCCAGATGTATTCCCATTGTTCTAATTTCACGCAGCCTGGCCAGGGATAATTCGACATCCTGCACAAGCACACCTTCAGTCAGTTCAATTTCGAGATAGCGGGGCTCCAGCCCTGTTTCAGCCAGAATCGCACGAATGCCCGCGATAAAATCAGGACTGCGGAATTCGGCGGCAGATATATTGACGGCAACGGGTGTAGGCAAGAGGCCGGCATTCTGCCATGACTTGGCTTGCCTGCAGGCCTCATGCAGTACCCATTGTCCGATCGGTACTATGAGCCCGGATTTTTCCGCAACCGGTATAAACTGTTTGGGATAGAGCAGGCCGCGAGTTGGGTGTCGCCAGCGTATGAGTGCTTCGGCACCCGTGATTGCGCCTGTTTGCAAGTTTACTATCGGCTGGTAATGCAGAAAAAATTCCTTTCTGGATAGCGCAAGACGCAAACTGCTTTCCAGCGACTGCATCTCAATAGTTAATTCATTCATGTCTTTCTTGAAAAATTGAAAGTTATTGCGCCCGCTTTCCTTGGCATGGTACATCGCGGCGTCGGAGTTTTTCAGCAGCGTTTCACCATCCTCCCCGTCGCCGGGGAAAACACTAATGCCGATACTCAGGGTGATATTCAGGTTATGTTCATCAATGCAGTAGGGCTCTGAAAGTGAAGCAAGAATCTTTGCCGCACTGGAGCCTGCATCACTGTCCTGATCAATTTCGGACAGCAGCAGAATAAATTCATCCCCACCCTGGCGACTGACCGTATCCGAGTCGCGTACACACGTCAAAAGGCGTTGCGCGACTGATTTCAGCAGCTTGTCGCCTATCAGGTGTCCGAGTGAATCATTGATATGCTTGAAATGGTCCAGATCAATAAACAACAATGCCAGTTTTTTGTTGTGTCTGCGTGCCAGAGATATCGACTGCACCAGCCTGTCGCTTAGCATCAGACGGTTAGGCAAATCAGTAAGGTAGTCGTGCTGGGCGAGATGTGACATCTTGTGCATAATTGCGCGCGCTTCACTGACATCGTGGAAAACGATGACTCCGCCGCAGATTCGTCCTGCGAGGTCGATAATGGGCGCCGCAGAATCTTCGATGGACACTTCCGCGCCATCCCGGTCGATCAATACAGTGTTTCTGGACAGGCCTACCGTCATGTTTTTTTCAATTGCCATATCCAGAGGGCTCGGTAATTCCTGGCGTGTCACGCCGTCGATAATCCTGAATATTCTGGTAAATGGCTGGCCTATCGCCTCAGTGTGTGACCAGCCTGTCATACGCTCGGCCACCTTGTTCAGGTACGCAATATTACCGTCAATATTCGTACTGATAACTGCATCCCCAATAGAATTGAGCGTCACCACGGCACGCTCCCTTTCCAGAAGGCGATCCTCTTTCACGAGATTTCGCTCAAGCACATTGCGGATGGCGCGAGACAGATAGGCAATATCAATATGAGTTGATATCAGATAATCCTGGGCTCCATGCAGAATGCTCAGTCTTGCCTCCTCTTCGTGGCCAATATCACTCAGAGTAATAATCGGAATGTGGCTTTCAATTGAAAACAGTTTGTCCAGCGTTTGGATGCCCTGACTATCTGACAGATACAAGTTGAGCAGGATTGCCCTGATACCCCCCGCGCTAATGCGATCAATGCCGGAACGAAGACTGGTTACCCATTCAACCGGCAACATCACGTCCCTGGTAACTCTAAGGGCGGCACGAATAAGTGAGGCCTCCTCAAAATCGCTTGCGATGAGAAGAATAACGGCATCTTTTTCTTCAGTATTCAGGTTGAACCTCCATGGTCAGAAGCAAAATGGCACAATTCAGCTCTCAATTTATGACGTCATTTTTGAGTTTTTTCAAGCGATCGAGCCTGATAAAAATGACCTGGCAGGTGAGATTATTCAGCCGAAAGCGAAGGTGTTGATTATCTGGCGGATTGCTCACACTAATGCAAATGCAAAAACAGGGAAGATCACAAATTAATGACACGCAGCAGTATCACCACAATGGCAATCACCAGCAGAATATGGAGGAAGCCACCCATGGTGTATGAAGTGATTATTCCAAGTAGCCACAAAATTATCATCACTACGGCAATGGTATAGAGCATGATTCTTACCTTTCAAATTTAATATTTATAAATTGCTTCATCATCCAATGCGGTGGTGAAGCAGTTGTTTGCGATACATGTTGCCTGCCACAATATTGAGAAAAATGGCAGACTGGAAAACCTGTTTTAAATATGTTTCGCGGCTTTGTATTTGGCGAGACCATATATTTTTTGTATCCTGCCGGACACTACTTCGCGTTTTCCAATCATGACACTCAGGGGATTCCCGCAAAATCTGCCCAGATGTTGTCTGACATTTCCCTTTATTTGCTTCCAGCTTCCTTCTATTAGATGCCTGTTCATGATTTTTTCCCTAACATGAATACTCCAATCGTTTTGGCGCAAATTGATTTGTTGAAATTACATCACTATCAGCGCCAAAGTTTGGGGAAGTTATAGCGCTATACATTTCAGGTCTGTGCGCTGGCGCACAATCCTGTAAAGCCCAATGGCATTATCTAAATGCACGCCTGAAATGCAGCGGTGCAAATATATTATTGGCCGATCTCATGCCCAATAACTCCGCCTATTACTGCGCCCCCCAGCATGCCCACGGCAGTACCCGAGCCCGCTACGGCGCCGACACCTATTCCAATTAAGGTGCATCCCTGCAGACCGAGCAGCGTGATTGCAAAAATTGTGCTGATGACTATTTTTTTCATTTTAATTACCTCATGTATGTTGTTAAGTTTTAATAAATTTCAGTGCATGAATTTTTTTTCGGTAAAAGCCAGCTTTGTGCAGCCAACACTTGGTCGTACGAATAATCCACTTTCCAGTTTTTGCGCTCTGTGCAGTAGCGCACATAATGTTGATCTTTTCAGAAGATTCATTCTCATCCATGGCAAGGGGTCAGTTTAAGCAGTATTCATATCTGACTTCAGCTTCATGACTGGCCGGCGAATATATTGCTTTCACCGGACCTGTTTAATAGCACACCTGTATGTGCAGCAATCCTTCCGTACAAATCAATGTTTGATAAATTTTTATGTGTAGCAGCGCACAGAGTTCTCGTCGCCGATAGTGGATAGTCAATTCAGGTGTGATTTGTGCGCTTGTTCCGCCTGGACCCGAATCTCAATAAATCTGGTCAGCATGAGGCGCAAAATCGCGAGGCATTTTATTCGCCGTATTTAACGTGATACACCATGTAAAGCACAGGCAAGGAGCAGGTCGCTTGTGACGGTTTTTAAATTCAGATTCAAGGAGAAAAAAATGAACAGCTTCGAAAATATTATCAATCCAATGAAGTGGCTGATGGCTTCGCTACTGCTTGCCTCTGCAGTGGGCTGCGGCAGCAGTAGCAGTTCAACTTCAGCGGCCCCGGCTGCAGTTGCCACCACCGTGCTACCGGGTGTAGCCGGAACAACAGGAGCGAATGCCACTAACCCAACGGTAATTACTGCGAATCCACGAAATCTTGCCACTAGCGTACCAACCAGCACCAACAGCTGGAACGGTGCGGCAAACGTGGTAACCGGTACGCTCGTGCAAGCAACCTTTAATACTGCCATGGATCCGGTGACTTTAAACTCGGCACCAGCCGGAACCTTGTCGACCTTCACGCTTAAAACAACAACCGGAAGCGTAAACGTAGCCGGCACGGTTGCGATGAATACCGCCAACACAGTGGCGACCTTTACACCATCGGCGGCTCTCAGCGCAAACACCAGCTACACCGCCACCGTTACGACTGCAGCCAAAAATGCCGGCAGTGTTACTGCCATGCCCATGTCCGTTGCCTGGAGTTTTACGACCAACGCAACCGCATTGACGGGTCAGGCTCCGGTCAATCTGCTGACTGCGGGTGATTTCGTGATTCGTGCGAATACCGGAATCACCTACAATGGAACGGCTGGCGCAGCCGCAATCACCGGCGATATTGGCATTTCGCCAAACGCGGCAAGCTTTATAACGGGGTTCACGGTATTTGCAGTGGATGCCCTGAATGACTTTGCGACCGCGGCTGAAGTGGTCTCTCCCGGCAAGATATATGCCCCCGGCTATATTGGCGGCCAGATTGGCAGTACCGGGCTTACTCCTGCAAAAATGACTGCAGCCCAGAATGATAATGTGACTGCATACAACGATGCCGCAGGACGCACAGCCGGAACAGGCACTTTCCTGAATGCCGGAACGGGTTCGCTCGATGGCCTGACCCTCGTGCCAGGCGTCTACACGTGGGGGACAGATTTAATCTCATCTGCCGGCTCCACTGGTAATGTTACTATTTCAGGCGGTCCCGATGATGTCTTTATTTTCCAGGTTGCGGGATATTTCCGTCCTGGTAACGGTTCAAACATGATCCTGTCCAATCCCGCCGGTGGCGCATTGCCACAAGCCAAAAATATCTTCTGGCAGGTCGCCGGTTCTGATGTGACCCTGGGTACCACGGCACATATTGAAGGAGTGGTGCTGTCAGTCGGATTCATTACACTCAATGCCGGTGCAACGGCAAACAGCAGATTGTTGGCGCAAACCGCCGTCACAGTAGGCGGAACCGTGACACAACCAGCGCCTTAAGCGAAATGGCTGTTAGGTATCAGTAGCAAATCGAAGGCCGTCGCAAGACGGCCTTTTTTTTGTTGCCAGGCATTTCATCTGTTTTCTCCTTGTGTGCGATAGCGAACAGAGCGCTTTGATTGAAAGTGACACCATGTCTTCATGGTGTGTCTTGCGCCGTGCTTCCGGTTGATCCAGTTTTAATTGAAACAGACCAAAGTATGGACAGCGTAGTCTCAGCCAATATTTTTTGGCGACTATAGCCACCGCTCACCAGAATCAGTACCGGCAATGTATAGGGGGGTAATCCAATGCATGGACGGATTAAATAATCAGGAGAATCAAAATGAACAAATTCAATAATGTGACCAAGCCCTTGATGTGGCTTATGGCAATGCTGCTGATTGCTGCCACGGCAGGATGCGGTGGTTCCGGCACGTCAGCTAAACCGGCTCCCACTGCGCCGGGTGCAGGTACCGGCCTGGGCGGCCTGGGAGCCGGTCCTTCACCGGTGGGTCTCGGAACTGTTATTGGTGCAGGTACGTTTGTCAGTCCTGAATATGTCATTCTGGCAAAAACACTGATCTCCACCACGGGCGTCACTGCAATCACCGGTGACCTGGGTATGAGTCCGGCCGCGGCAACTTTTATTCAGGGATTTTCCCTGATCATTGATGCGGCCGAGACTCCACCGGCGTGCTTCTCCACGACAGCACTGGTAACCGGAAAGGTGTTCGCGTCCGACTACAACACGGGTTTGTGCACAACGCCTGCATTGCTGACGACCGCGATTGCCAATATGGAGACGGCTTACACCGATGCGGCAGGTCGCGCTCCTGACTTTACCGAAATCGGTTCCGGCAATATTGGCGGCATGACGCTTCCAGCGGGCACATACAAATGGGGCAGTGGTGTGTTGATTCCCACGGACGTGACGCTCAGCGGCGGACCGAATGATGTATGGATCTTCCAGATTGCAGGCGGCATTACCCAGTCATCGGGTGCCAGGGTGACACTGGCGGGCGGCGCGTTGCCCAAGAATATTTTCTGGCAGGCTGCCGATGTGGTGGATATTGGCACGACCGCACACATGGAAGGTGTGATCCTGGCACAAACAGCAATCACAATGAAAACAGGGGCCACCGCAAACAGCAGGTTGCTGGCACAGACCGCCGTGACCCTGCAGGCAAACACCGTTACCAAACCCGCACTCTAGGAAAATCTGCTGCTGACCATATGCAGTTGAGAAAAAGCCGTCGTGAGACGGCTTTTTTGTTCCTGCCGGGTGAGGCGGAAAACGCGAAATTTAAAAATAAATATATTTGTGTGCGCTAGCGCACGGATCGACTTTGCTGCAACTGGGATAGTGCCGTCAAGTGTGAGCAATAGCATGGGCTCGACTTGATCTGGTGGTGGCAGGGAATCATTAAATTGGAGCTTGGCAGCTTCGCGAAGCAAGTCAGCAAAGAATTTTGCCACTGCACAACAGGATAAATACCAGCAGTAAACCGGTGGAAAGCACCGGTATTTTTAGAGATTGAAAATTGTACGGATGTTTTTTGGATCAAATAATGAGGAGAATAAAATGAACAGATTCGAAAGTATATTAAAACCCCTTAAGTGGACGGCAGCAATGGCGCTGGTAGCCGTTACGGCGGGATGTGGCGGTGGAGATCCTATCCTGGGTGCAAAAGCCTCTTCAGGACCTGCAGGAGTCACGGCTGCAAATATTCTGGGCTCGGCTGCGCCGTTCGGGATTGCGGCAACAGCGGGAGTTACCAACACTGGTACAGCCCCTAATACGAACATTAACGGGGATGTGGTGCTGGATCCAACCCTGACATGTAACACGGTAGCTGTTCCTGGCGGCACCAATACTGCAGGGTTTGGTTTGTGCGGAGGTTTTGCTCCAACGCTCGCCGGGACAGTCTATATAACCGGTGATGTCGCTACAGCAGGGGTCGTTGCCGATTTGAAAGCAGGATTCCTGAAAATCACCCCGCCGGCCGGTCCACCAGCAGCAGGATCGCTGGATGGAGCCACCAATTTGCCGGCTGGTACAACTTTGGGTGCTGCAACCGGCAGTGCCATGGTGCTTAACGACAACTTGTTCTACGCCGGCGTTTATCAATCACTTACGTCCATTCTGGTAACAGGTGACCTGACCCTCGATGCACAGGGAGATCCGAATGCCGTCTTTGTATTCCAGTCATCAAGCTCGGTCGGTACCGCCGATGGTGCGGCTCCTCCTGGCGGAACGCGCACAAGAATCTTGCTGGTAAACGGCGCCAAGGCTTCCAATGTCTGGTGGCAGGCTGGCACTTCAGCCACGCTGGGTCTGTATTCTGAATTCCACGGAAATATTCTGGCCTCTGAAAGCATCACAATGAAAACAGGTGCCACTTCATGCGGCAGGCTATTGGCTGGTGCTTTTGCAGCCGGCGCATTTGTATTTGACAGTAACGTGGTATCCGTTCCAGGCAAGCCATTTGCGCCACCGGCTACATACTCAACAACTTGCGAGTAAAAAAGCATGATGTATCCGGTATGCAAGTTGAAAAAACTGCATCAAACAATTTTGGAGAACAATATGAAAAAAATAGCTAAAACAGTAAGTGCGCTGGGATTATTAGGATGCGCGGTGATAAACAGCGCATACGCAGCGGAGGAAAGGGATGAATCATTCTGGTATATCGGCGGCAACATCGGCCAGTCCAGGGCGAAAATCGACGAAGCGCGCATTGTAACTCCCACACTTAATTCGATCAGTATTGATGACCGCGACACAGCCTACAAACTGCTGGGCGGCTACCAGTTCAACGATAACTTTTCTGTTGAAGGCGGCTACTTTGACCTTGGGCAATTCAGTTATGTTGCCAGCACCACACCACCTGCAACGGCTGGTACAAAAAGCGGCAGTATCAAGCTTAACGGCCTGAATATCGACGCAGTCGGCATGTTGCCGCTGACAGAAAGGTTTTCAGCATTCGGTCGTCTGGGCTTGATTTACGCACAGGCACAGGACAGCTTTTCCAGCACCGGCGCCGCCCCCGCGGTGACCAATCCCAGCCCAAGCAAAACCGCAGCCAACTACAAGCTTGGTCTGGGCCTGCAGTATGACTTCAGCAAAGCGCTGGGCATGCGTGTCGAGGCAGAACGTTATCGCATAGACGATGCCATCGGCAACACGGGCGATGTGGACATGTACTCACTCGGACTGGTCTATCGTTTTGACAGGACCAAACCCGCTCCGGCCCGCAAGGAGGAGCCTGCCAAAGCGGTTGTAACCGCACCGATCTATGTCATCGTGCCGGTTAAAGTGATGACTGCCCAGTATTGCAGCGTACTCAACATTGAGTTCGAGATTAACCAGGACGAAATGCAGGCTGAAGAGAAAGAAAAGCTGGCAGTGCTGGGCAACTACATGAAGAAATATCCGGATACCACCGCAGTAATCGAAGGTCACTCGGATAATGTAGGCACGTCAGAGAAAAATCTGAAGCTGTCTCAGGAACGCGCGCAAAGCGTGGTGAACTATCTGATGGAGAATTTCAAAATTGCAGAATCGCGTCTGACTGCAATTGGCTATGGTGAAACCCGTCCGATTGCAGACAACAGCACCAAGGAAGGCCAGCAGGCTAACCGCCGTATCGGTGCTGTCATTGCATGCGTAACTGATATTGAAGGTCTCAAGGTAAAAGCTGCCAGAATAACCGTGGCAATGGAACTGGAATTTGAACCTTACAGTGCAGAGATTCAACCTGCGTACCGTGATGAACTGGCCAGGGTGGCAAAATACCTGAAAGCGAATCCTTCGGTAACTGCAACAGTAGAAGCACATGCGGGAAAATTTGTCGGCAAGAAGAAAGTATCAGAAGAAGTCTCGCTGGAAGTTTCCAAGCGTCGCGCGGCAAGTGTGGTGAATTATCTGGTGGAAAAACTGGATGTGCCACGTTCGCAGGTTTCAGCTGAAGCTTTCGGCCAGACACGCCGAATTGCTTACGGCACCACGCTGGAAGGCCAGCAGGAAAACCGCAGGGTCAACATCATCTTTAACTACAAGAAGTAATAGCACGGGGCTTCGGGATTTTTACTGAAGCCCTCTTCGTGGCGTATGCACGAGGGAAGCGCAGATTGCAATTCATACAGCCTGTATGCAGGAAGTGGGCGCTCAATCTGCTTTTCCCCCGTTTATGCGGCAACAACTCATCACCAGAAAAGGTCAGAAAAATGAAAATACCAGACAGTTTTAAGTTGATCGGCGTGGCGGCAATACTGACTGCCGGCCTGAGCGCCTGTGATAAACCCGGCCCCGCCGAGCGCGCAGGTCAGAATATAGACAGATCTGTTGACCAGGTTGGCGAGAAAATGAGCGACACGGCCGACAGGGTAGGCGACAAAATGAGTTCGCAAGGCGAGAAAGCCGGTGTTGCTATCGATGACACCGAAATCACCGCTAAAATCAAGGCCGCCATTTTTGCCGAACCCGGACTTAAAACATTGCAGATCAGTGTGGATACCATACACGGTGTGGTGACACTCACCGGCTCAGTCAGTTCAAAGGCTGACAAGGATAATGCACAGTCCCTGGCGAGTGCCGTCAGTGGCGTAAAAGAAGTTAATAACCGGCTGGAAGTCATGCACAAGAAATAGGATATATCCACTCCCGGCTACCAATGGCGGGCTGGAGATACCATTTGGCAATTTCGCAATTATTGTAACATATTGATTATATTGAATATTTAGATATAATATACGCAGCATTACTAGGAGACAGACATGGAAGTTAAAGACGCATACAAGAAAAAAATGGAAGCACAGCTGAAGGAATGGGGTGCCCAGATTGATTTGCTGGAAGCGAAAATCGAGAATGCAAGCGCAGACATGAAGGTCAAAAGCACCTCTATGCTGCATGATTTGCGCAAAAAGCAGCATGAAGCCTCCGCAAAATTGAAAGAGCTGGAAAAATCTTCCGGCGCGGCCTGGGATGAAGTCAAAAAAACAGCTGAAAATGTCTGGGACGAACTCAAGAAGGGCGTTGCCGAGGCTCATTCAAAGTTCAAATAGCAAACTGTCCGGTGACGTTTTCTGATGACATCGTTATGGTTTGCATAATTGACGGCAGCACTGGGTTATGCGGTATTAAATTTTGAAGGAAAAGTAGTTTGCACGACATTCCCGCCTTCGCGGAAATGTTGAATTTGAATGTCCTGAATGATGGCAACACCGATAGTGGCGACAATATCTTTTATCGTTGAACTGAGAGGGTGGCAAGATGAATTCGAAACTCGCGCTGATCGTAATCCTGGCCGGGCTGGCAGTGATCTTTGTCGCCCAAAATGCAACGGAAGTAGAAATTGGACTGTTATTCTGGACAGCATCAATGTCAGCTGCACTGCTGATATTTTTTACGCTGATGGCCGGCTTTCTGCTGGGCTGGTCACTGCACAGTTACCTTGCCTATCGAAAATCCAGGGATGAATACGTCTATCTGGAGTAGAAAATAATAAACAAGGCTGGGTGAAGGTTTGCCCGTGGATCAATATTTATAATCTAAGGAATTATCATGAAATTATTATCAGGCTTAAAAATGTGTGGCGCGCTGGCGCTGTTTGCCCTTGCGCTCACTGCATGTGAAAAGCCCGGCCCGGCAGAAGAAGCGGGAAAGAATTTTGACCAGGCAGTCGACAAGGCTGGCGACAAAATTGATGATGCAGCCGACAAAGTAAAAGACAAAGTCAACGAAAAGTAACTGCTGCGCTGCGACACCGTATGCAAGTGTCGGCGGAACCGGTCAAATTGACACTCAGACTGCAACTCAGGGAGCGATAATGAAAAACAATGATGCCCACAGGATGGAAATGGAAGCACAGCTGAAAGCATTTGACGCCTGGAAAGAATTGCAGGATGAGAATGGGCAGCACGCAAGGCCCCCGGTGACGGCACACAAGGCCGGGGCAAAGCAGCCGGTGCGTGTGGATAGGCATGACCCACTCGACACCATGAATGAATTGCTCGCAGACCCCGCACAATCATGGAGCCAGGTCAGGGAAAGTGCCGATTGCATATGGGACAGCCTGAAGTCCGAATTTTCAGGCACTCGTGTCAATATCAAGTGAGGTACATACAATAGTGGCAGCCCGATACCAGAGAAAATCCCGACAACATACAGCCGCAGGCCTCAGGGATGCCGGGATGAATGTTAAATTAATTCTGACTGTCATCCTGTCCAGCCTGGCAGTCTGGTTTGTCGCGCAAAATTCAACTGTAGTGGAAATCGCATTTTTGTTCTGGCGCTTTTCAATATCGACAGCAGTGCTGATATTTCTTGGTTTGCTGGCCGGATTTTTGCTGGGCTGGTCGCTGCACAGCTACCTTGCCCACCGAAAATCAGTGGATGAATACAATTATTTGCGCTGAGATGATGAGCTTCTGCAGAGTGGCGCATAATCGCCAAGCCGGCTAAATACTGCTGGATCAAGCAAACTATCCTTTCGTCCCGATCGGGCGCCAGGCATGCCTGGGCGATGCATAATTTTATTTCACCATAATCGTCGCCAGTCCAAACAACAGCAACAGAGCCGCCACGCCGGAAATTGTGTTGAGCACAATGGTGGAAGCGGTGGCGGGGTCGGCACCGTATTTCTTCAGCGCGAGTGGCACGATGGCGCCGCTGATGCTGCTGAAAACACAACTGCCGGTCATCGCGAGAAACACGACCAGGCTGAGGATGGGGGCAATGGGCAGGTGCATCAGGGTGGCGGCCGCATACATCGCCACGGCCGCCACCAGGCCGACGAAGAGGCCGTTGAGCAGGCCGAGCAGTGCTTCCTTCATGATCAGCGCTTTTTCCTTGCCAGTTCCCAGGTCGCCCAGCGCGAGCCCGCGCAGGGTGATCGCCAGTGTCTGGCCACCGGTGTTGTTGGTCTGGCTGATCAGTATCGGCACGAACACGGCGATAATCAGCAGCCGGTTAATCGTGTCATGAAACAGCAACACCATGCTGCCACCCAGCAGCGAGGTAAACAGGTTGAACTGCAGCCACGGGTGGCGTAACCGCATGCTGCGGGGCCATGGAGTGGTTACACGTTCTTCCTTTTCGACACCCACCATGACGCCGGGCTGGGCGCTCAACTCGATTGAGCGCTGGTGCTCCGCCACGAGTTCATCGTAGAGGCGCTTGACCTCGTCACTTTGGCGGCTGACCAGTGCGTGGCTGGTCTCCACTTCTTTCACTTTTTGTTCCAGCGCGATACTGTAGTTTTTAGATTGCGCGTGCAGCAGGCGTACTTCCAGCATGTTATGCACGCGCGCCAGCACCTCGCCCACGATAAAGGGCTTGCTGATAAAATCTTTTGCCCCGGCTTGAAGCGCATGCAGCTTGTGTTCGGGTTGCGCGGTAATAACAAGCACGGGAAGATAATCATTCTGTTCAATTTTCCCGAGTTCATCCAGAACCTGAAACCCGTCCATGCCGGGCATTTTGAGATCGAGCAGAATCAGGTCGTAGTGATTTTCCCGGTGCAGGTCGCACACCTGGGCAGGATCCGTCGTGGAGGTGATGGCTGCATAGCCGGCCTCGCGCAACATGCGTTCGAGCAGCTGAATATTCACCTGCAGATCGTCGACGATCAGTATTTTTCCCTGAAGAATATCGGATGTGCTTGTCATGCGTTCGCTCTATCAGCTTTATTGCCGGCGGGATTCCTTTCCGCAAATTCAAGAGCAACATCCAGCTCATACATGAGCTCGTTGATCTTGATGGGCTTGGTAAGATAGCGAAAAAATCCCGCCTGCAGCCCGCTGTCTATGTTGATGGGCAGCGCGTTGGCACTGAGAGCGATAACCGGTATATGCGCTGTCGCCGGGTCATCACGCAGCACGTCCAGTGCTTTGTAACCGCTCATATCGGGCAGGTTGATGTCCATCAGAATCACATCAGGTCTTGATGTGCGCGCTATTGCTATGCCGTTGATGCCATTTTCGGCGGTCAGCAGGCGTATATCGGGCTGGCGCAGAATGAGCTGCTCGACAATTTGCATGTTCGCCGGATTGTCTTCCACATAGAGCAGCGTGTGCTTTCCCGTGTTGCGACGCATATGCGGCTGGTGCAGCGTTGAGCTCATGCTTCCCGCGCCACTTCGATACGGATCCGCAATGGCGTTGAGCTCGAACCAGAACTCACTGCCGGCGCCGACTATGCTGTTTATGCCGAGCTCTCCACCCATCAGTTCGACCAGGCGCTTGGCCACCAGCAGGCTGGATGTATCCGCGCTTGCTGTCGGCAACTGCAAGTGACTGACGGAGTGGAAGAGCTGCGCAATTTGCTGCGTACTCAATCCTGCACCTGTGTCCCTGATGCTGATACGTACCCGGCCAGATGAGCTTTCGCTGCATTCCAGCCTGACTGTGCCCGGCTCGCCGCTATACTCGATCGCATTCGCAATCAGGCCCAACATCACCTGTTTGACCCGGTTGCGGTCGGCCTTGACGAAGTGCCGCATATCATATTGCGGGATGACAAATTTGACACCCTGTTGCAGTGCCATGGGTTCAAGCATAATCTGGCATTCATGCATCACATCGTACAAGGACACCACTTCTTGTGACAATTCAAGTCTGGCGGATTCAGCCCTGGCGAGACTGATAATATTGTTAATCAGTGCCAACTGCTGCCCGCCCGCCTGAATAATGTGGCTGACCGCGGTGCGTTGTGCAAGGTAGGGGAGCTGGCTGTCGACTTCCAGCAACTGGGAGAAACCAAGGATGGCATTAAGCTGAATCAGCAACTCGTTGCCCATGCCGATCAGAAACTCGGAATGGGCAAGCTGGACATTTTCTGCTGCCAGCGAAGACTTGATCTGTTCCGCATTATTTTCAAGCTGCTGTTCATGCAGCAATGCGAGCCCGGCTTCTGCGTTTTTTCGCGCGCTATTGTCGCTGCCGTGAAACATGTAGCCGCTGATGATGTCCTGCTCGTCGCGCAGCGCCGATATGGAAACCAGCAGCGGGAAAGAGCTGCCGTCCTTGCGGATACAGATCAGGTCGAATATATCCTCTTGGCCGCGCATCGCATTAAACACCAGTGCCTCGAATCCGGAGGTGATATGGGTGTTAAATTTTGTGCCCAGCGCTTTGGCGCGGAGAATAAGCTGCTGCTGGTCTGAAATATCGGCCGGTGTGAGCTTGTTCAGTATCGCGCCGGGCATGTATCCAAGCATGCGTTGCGCGCCTTTGTTAAACAGCTGGATGATGCCCTTGGCATCGGTGGCAACAATCAGAAAATGGCTGCTGTCGAGCATTGCATTCTGCAGCGCGCCGGTTTTAAGCATCGCCTCCGTTTTTGAAAAACCTTCAAGACTCTGAACATATGCGTCCGGGGTGACTGGTGTATGGGTGGCTGACGAAGGGGTAGCAATCGCAGCTGCAGACGGAATTTTTTTTTGCATGGACAACCTCATATTGGCGCACGGCAGAATCCGGAAGAATTCATGACTTGGGAGCATATTGAGTATTCCTGCCGCTTACCGTTCGTTGTCGCACATACGGCAGTTTACTGGCGGTTTTATGCGGCGGCTCCGGTATAGCGCGGCAGTGTCACGGTGATGGTGGTCTGGTTATCCGGGTCGGACACCTCCATCCGGATATTTCCATGTTGCGCCAGTGCCAGTGCTCTGGCCGAATAGGTGCCGAGACCGGTGCCGCCCTGTTTGCCGAGCGTGACATATTTGTCAAAGAAGCGCTCGCGTATCCCGGCCGGCACGGCTCCCTGGTTGCGGATCATGATGTGCAGCGGCAGCTCATCCGTCATGCTGATGCTGACATGGCTGGATTCGGGCGCGGCCTCGCAGGCATTTTTGATCAGGTTGTGGAACAGGGAATAGCACAGTGTGGCATCCCCCAAAGCCTTCAGGTCGCCACCGTCAGCCGGTACATCCGCATCAAGTTCAACGACCAGCTGCTTGTCGATGAAAGTCACGCGCGAAATCGCGATGATGCGCTGCAGCATATGCCCGAGCCTGACCGGCTTGGCATCCAGCTGGTAGCGGCCAGTTTCTATCTGGAACAGATCAGAGGACAGGTTGATCATGTCGAGCATCTCAAATGCCGTATCTTCTGCCATGCGCAACTGCCCGATTTGCTCGCTGTTGAGCGAGCTGTCATAGCCCAGTGCCTGCACCATGCCGATCACGCCGGCCAGCGGACCTTTCATGTCATGGCGGGTGATATGTTCAATATTTTCGCGCAGCCGCGCGGTTTCAAGCATGCCATCGTAGCTGGCCTGCAACTCTCTGCGCAGTTCAAAATGACGTAAAAAATTGTGCACGCGCAGGCAGAGTGTTTCGGGATCAACGGGTTTGGTGACAAAGTCAACCGCACCAAGCACCAGGCCGCGGTGACGCTCGTTTTCGCCGGTCATGGAAGTCACAAAAATAACGGGAATGGCTGCAGCAGCGGGGTGTTCGCGCATGCGACCCGCTACTTCAAAGCCATCCATGCCCGGCATCATGATATCGAGCAGCACCAGGTCTGGCGGGGCTTCTGACAGGCAGATAGCCAGCGCTTTTTCGCCGCTATTGGCAATACGCACACGATACTGCTGTTTGAAAATATGCGAGAGCAGTAGCAGATTGTCCGCCGCATCATCGACCACCAGTATTGTGGGCCGCTCTGCCTTGTGCAAGCTGTGCGGACTTGCCGGTGCCGCTTGCTGTTGCATTTTAAGTGCAGAATCAGGAAGCGTTCTCTCTGAATGCGGGGTCAGCACCCTGTCTATATGCCTGGCCAGGGTATCCCCGGTATGCGGTTTGACCAGCAGATCGCTGACACCGCTGGCTATTATTTCCTGTACCTGTTCCCGCTCCGACTCCGCGGTAACCATGATGAAAGGCAAGTGCGCCAGCTTGACGTCGGCGCGTACTCGTCTGAGCAGCTCCAGCCCGTTCATCAGCGGCATGTTCAGATCGGAAAGCACAATATCCACGCGCCGCGTCTGCAGTATGCGCATCGCCTCGACACCGTTGCAGGCCGTCAGGATGTTGGCCGCGCCCATCGCGCGCAATTGCACTGAGATGACTTTGCGCATGGGCTCGTAGTCATCGACCACGAGAAAGACAATGTGTTTGTCTGGCATATTGTGTCTTTCGCGCATTACACGCTGTCGACCTGCATTTGATACTCTTTCTTCCTGTCCATATCCGCGTCGCTATCGGCAAAGCGCAGTGCAATTGCGCGGAACTCCTCCTGGATTTCAATAAAGGCATCGAGCATATCCGCGTCGAAATGGGTGCCGCGACCGTCGAGCATGATCTTCACCGCCTTTTCATGCGGCATACCCTGCTTGTACACACGGCGGCAGATGAGTGCATCGTAAACATCGGCCACCGCCATCAGGCGCGCCGGAATGGGAATATCATCGCCGGCAAGCCCGTGCGGATAGCCGCTACCATCCCACTTTTCCTGGTGTGACAGCGCAATGGTCTTGGCGAAGGAAAGAAAATCGACGCTGATGCCGAGCGCCTTTTCTGCATGAACGATAGCGTCATAGCCCAGTGTGGTGTGCGTCTTCATGATCTCGAATTCGTGCGGTTCAAAGCGGCCGGGTTTCAGCAGAATCCGGTCCGGAATGCCTACCTTGCCAATGTCGTGCAGCGGTGCCGATTTGAACAGCATATTGATATTGCTGTCGGTCAGGAACAGGCTGAAGCGCGGATGGTCGCGCAATTTTTCCGCCAGTACCTTGACGTAGTATTGCGTGCGGCGGATGTGGTTGCCGGTGTCCGAGTCGCGTGTTTCGGCCAGCGAGGCCATCGCCAGTATGGTCACATCCTGAATCGCGATTATTTCGCGGGTGCGTTTGTCCACCTCGCTTTCCAGAAACTCGTTCTGATCGCGCAGAAAGTCTGTCATGGCTTTAAGCGCAAGATGATTCTTTACACGTGCCAGCACAATGGACGGGCTGATGGGCTTGGTAATGTAGTCGACAGCGCCCAGCCGCAAGCCGTTCTTCTCGTCTTCCATATCGCTTTTCGCGGTCAGAAAGATCACCGGAATATTTTTTGTCCTGGCGTCAAGTTTGAGCAGCCGGCAAACTTCGTAGCCGTCCATGCCCGGCATCATGATATCGAGCAGGATCAGGTCCGGCGGCCGGTCTGAGACCGAGATTCTGAGGGCATTTACACCGCTGTTTGCAACTTTTACGGTGTATTCATCCTTGAGCAGGGTGCTCATCAGGGTCAGGTTGTCAGGGGTGTCGTCAACCACCAGTATCGTGGGTTGTTCAATCAGTTTGTGACTGTGCATTTGATTCCTTCCAGACTGGTGGGCTGCCGGCACTTCTTAGCGCGGCAAGTGCCGCCTCAAAGTCGAATGAGCGGATGCTGTTCTCCAGGCTTCGATAGTGGCCGGGGAAGGCGGTGTTTAACAGATTTGCATTTTCTTCGAACACATCGCACGCCTCCGAGTCGTCATTGTCCAGCAGCGCCTCCAGGTTGCCGCAGACTGCCGCGAGTTTTTGATGATTGACCTCGGCGACAGTATTCTTTTGCTCCTCCGGCAAGTGCAGTTCCAGCTGCACAATGAAATAGTTGAGCTGCTTTTTCAATGCCTCTATTTCGATATCAACATCAGCGCGCGGATGGAGTTGCCTGATGCTGTTTTCGGCGCTTTCTGCCAGCCGCTGCAGGCTGCCCGCGCCGATATTGCCGGCAACGCCCTTCAGGGTGTGGGCGAGCCTCTCCGCGGCTGCCCAGTCGTTGATGTCCAGCGCGTCGATGATTGCCGCCGTGGCAAACTTCTGTCCGGCAATGAAGTTGCGCAGCATGGTGAGATAGCGTGCCTTTTTGCCGAGCACGCGGCGCAGGCCACTGCTGATATCCAGTCCGGCTATGCCCGATGGCAGCTCGATATACCGCTCCTGCATTTGCTTCTTCATTGCCGTTGCCGCATGCCGCGGCTTGATCCATTTCAGCAATGCTTTCCACAGATCTTCGGGTTCGATCGGTTTGGCAACGTGGTCGTTCATGCCCGCCGCCATGCAGCGATCGCGGTCGCCCTGCATCGCATTGGCCGTCATCGCCACCACTGGAAGATCCCTGAAGCGCGCCTCCTTGCGGATCTCGCGGGTAGCCGTTTCACCGTCCATCACCGGCATCTGCATGTCCATCAGCACAATGTCATAATCGGCGGACCTTATCTTGTCGAGGGCGATCTGTCCGTTCTCGGCCAGTTCGACAACAAAGCCCGCATCGATCAGCAATCCGGTTGCCACTTCCTGGTTGAGATCGTTATCCTCCACCAGCAGAACATGCGCGCCACTGATAGTGGCGAGCTGTGCAAAGGAATCTGTTGGCGCATCGATGGTGCTGTATTTCCCGCTCAGAAAACCACCCAGCACTTGCACCACAGAATCGAACAGCACCGAGGCGCTGACCGGCTTGGTCAGCACATTCCTGATGCCCATGGACTTCGCAACCTGTATCACTTCTTCGTTGCCGTAGGCCGCCATCAGCATCATCGGCGGAGTGTGCCTGAGCGGAAGTTCCCGCAACTGTCTGGCTGTCTCCATGCCGCTCATGCCCGGCATCTGCCAGTCCAGCAACACAAGTTCATAGGGCCTGCCCTGTGCTTCGGCCCGGGTCACGGCTTCAAGTGCAGCCGCGCCCGAATCTACCTGGTCCACCTTGAAGCTCATATTGCCGAGCATGTCACCCAGCACCAGACGGGCGGACTTGTTGTCATCCACCACCAGCGCGCGCTTGCCCTGAATGTCGCCGGGCAGCCTGCGCTCGCGCTGATGGGATATTACTTTGCGCAGGCGTGCGGTGAACCAGAAGGTGCTGCCCATGCCAGGATTGCTTTCCACGCCCACTTCGCCGCCCATCAGCCTGGCCAGCTTCTTGGAGATCACCAGCCCGAGTCCGGTGCCGCCAAATTCACGCGTGGTTGAGGTATCTGCCTGCGCAAAACTCTGAAACAGCCGGTCCATCTGCTCCTGCGTCAGCCCGATACCGGTATCGCGCACACCGAAGTAAATGAGCACATCTGTATCGCTTTGTTCCCTGACGCGGATCAGGATGTCGATCTCGCCCTGCTTGGTAAATTTGACGGCATTGTTGGTGTAATTAATCAGAATCTGCCCCAGCCGCAACGGGTCGCCTGTCAGTTTTAGCGGCACATTCCTGTCTATGTCGAAGACCAGCTCCAGGCCCTTGGCGGACGCCTTGTCGTTAATCAGGTTGGCCACATTGTCGAGTACGTTTTCAAGTTCAAACTCGGTATGTTCGACAGACATTTTTCCCGCCTCGATTTTCGAGAAATCGAGAATGTCATTGATGATGCCGAGCAGATGCCGCGCCGAACTTTTGATCTTGTTTATCTGGTCGCGCTGGCGCGGCATCAGCTCGGATTTGAGCACCAGATAGGACATACCGATGATGGCGTTCATCGGCGTGCGGATTTCGTGGCTCATATTGGAAAGAAAATCGGACTTGGCCAGATTGGCTTTTTCCGCCACATACTTGGCGCTGCCCAGCTCAACGTTGGTTTCCTGCAGCGACAGGTCGAGTCGTTTGCGTTCGGTAATGTCGCGCGCGGCGGCAAATACACCCTGCAGATTTCTGTCGCGGTCATAGAAGGTGGTTGCATTGTAGGAGACCACGGTTTCCCTGCCGTCCCTGGCGCGTGCAGTCAGCTCGAAATCGGTGACCTTTTTCATGCTCAGTGCCAGCAGGATGGCGGCCTCGGCCCGTTCCGGGTCGGTAAAGTAATTCTTGAAGGGTGCGCCGATCAGTTCGTCGCGGGTGCAGCCGGTCAGATTCTCCATCTGCTTGTTGACGTCGGTAATAATGCCGGAAGGGTCGGTGGCCATGATCGCGTCTATGCTGGATTCGATCAGCGAGCGCGTGTAAAACTGCTGGTCGCGCAGGCGCTGGTCGAGTTTTTTCTGCTCTGCTTCTACCTCGATACGAGCGGTATTGTCGGTGCCGATCAGCAGATAGCCGATAATGCAGTTGTGGTCATCGCGCAGCGCAGTGACCGACACCACCGCCGGAAAGCGGCTGCCATCCTTGCGGATGTAGGTCAGTTCGTAAATATCCTCAATGCCCCGCGCAGCCTTGAATACCAGCGCCTCGAAGCCCGGCATAATTGCCGTGCCAAGCTCCGCGCTTAATGCTTTTGCACGCGCAATCACCTCCTGCGGATCGGAGATATCGGCAGGCGTCATCCTGTTCAGCACATCTGCGGCTGTGTAACCCAGCATATGTTCGGCACCGACGTTAAAAATCTGGATCACGCCTTGCGCATCGGTGGCGATGCTGGAGAAATTGACACTATTGAAAATGGCATGCTGCAGCGCGTCGGCTTTGAGTGCCGAGGCCTGCCGCCAACTCTCGCTGTTGTCCTCATATGCGGCGGAGACAGTGCTGGCAGCTTGGGGGTTGCGGCTTTCGTTGAGCATGGACGACCTCGGTAATGGGGGTGCGAGCCTGATGTATCGCACGGGTATCGCTTTACGGTGGCGCCCTCTGGTATTTAAATTCATCCCTGCCGAAGCTGTATTGCTGCTTGCGGAAGGTCAAATCGAGCCCGGAATACTATTTTGCTGATGGTTTGAGGATAAAGATCATCCTGCCATCTTTCCGTGCGTTAACGCACACATCGCGGGAGATGTATATCGGCAAGGAAGCAAGAGCGGTTGCCGGGCTGCAAGGGGCGGGGCTGCAGGGGAGGTGCTACTTTTTATATAAGTATTTGATTTTATTCAATATTTTATGATCAAATATGTCCGCTAATGGAGGCGTACTGATGCATGGGCAGCATCGATTCTGTCACATCCTTGCCTATGCCGCGGTAGCCGGCAAAGCTGCCGGAGGGGGCGAAGATGGGCTCACCGCTTACCATCAAATACTGGCATATGCCGCCGGCATGGGTGCGCATATACACGAAATCCAGAAAGGGGCGTCTGGAAGCCAGATGTGCCTTAAGTATTGAGCGCTCGCTCTCGTCCCAGCCTGCGCCCTCATCATCGCGGATGTTGCCAGTTGCATCATCGTTGCGGATACCGAGCATCTCGAACACGGGGCCGAAAATTTTGGTGAAATGACCGAGTTCGTCCTGCTCCCAATACCAGTCAGAGGAAAGCTCGGTCAGCCTGCGTAATCGCACGTTGCTGAGGTGCAGCTCGGCGGTTCGCTCCTGCACCTTCAGTTCCAGCTCCTTGTTGTAATTTTCATGCTGCCTGTACAGCAGGCGCACTTCCAGCAAATTGTGTATGCGGATTTTTGCTTCCACCAGGTCAAACGGCTTGCTGATGAAATCTTTCGCGCCATCGGCCAGCGCCCGCAATTTGTGGCCCGGCTGGGAGGTGACCACCAGTATCGGGACATAACTGTCGGGTGCCATTTTCTTCAGCCCGGCCATCACCTCAAAACCGTCCATGCAGGGCATCTGCAAATCGAGCAGGATCAGGTCATAGTGGTTGGCCAGGTGCAGTGCGCAGACACTGCAGGGATCGGTCGTGGACGTGATGTTCAAGTAGCCCGCTTCGTGCAGCATCTGTTCCAGCAGCTGCACATTGGGTTCCTGGTCGTCGACGATCAGAATGCGTGCATTATGGATTTCCTGTTCACTTATCATGATGTCCGTCCGTTTTATATGTTGCAGTACAGTCTGGCTGCCAGATATCAGCCGGTCATTGTCGCCAGCAGGCCGCTACGCGATGCGATGCGGCTATCGTTTTTTCCATTTCGCATGGCCTCATGCAGCGCATTTTTTGCGCACTGCATCAAAGTTTCCGCTTCTTCGCCATGCGCTGGATAGAGGCTGACCCCGACGCTGGGGGTCAGCAGGGCATCGCTGCCGTTAATGCGGTAGGGTTGCGACACGCTGTGCAATATTCTGGACACCAGTTCATTCAGGCCGTTGGCATGACTCAGTTCCCACAGCGAGATCATGAATTCATCGCCGTTGATACGCGCTACCGTGTCTTCCTGGCGTACCGCTGCCTGCAGCCGGGCGGCGACCATGCCCAGCAGAGTGTCGCCGGTATCGTGCCCCGGGGTTTCACTGATCTGGTCAAGCCCGTTCAGATTCAGGTACAGCAGTGCAGCAGAGCTTTTGTTTCTGCGCGCATGGGCAATGGACAGGGATAGCCTGTCCAGCAACAGGCGCCGGTTTGGCAGTCCGGTGAGGGTGTCATGCAATGCCATGGACTCCAGCACTTGATTGTAATGCTCCAGTTGCCGGTACAGCAGACGTACTTCCAGCATGTTGCGTATGCGTGTTTTTGCTTCCAGCATGTCAAACGGCTTGCTGATAAAATCCCTCGCACCGGCAGCCAGCGCGCGCAGCTTGTGGTTGGGCTGGGCGGTAATCACCAGTACCGGAAGATAGCCTTGCGCTTCAATTTTCCCCAGCTCTTCCATTACCTGAAAGCCATCCTTGCCCGGCATTTGCAGATCGAGAAGGATCAGGTCGTACTGGCCTTTACGGTGCATGGCGCAAACCGCAAAAGGGTCAGTTGTCGAAGAAATGTTGGTGTAGCCTTCTTCCTGCAGCATTTGCTGCAGCAGCAGCACATTGGCCTGCTGGTCGTCCACGATCAGAATATTGGCATTCAGAATATCGGCGGTACTGATCATGAGGGCGCTCCCGGCATAATTGAGCGATCCCTGTCCGGGCGATCCAGTCCTGTTTCAGAAAATTCCAGCGCCATATCCAGCGCATGCATGAATTCGTTTATGTTGATCGGCTTGGTGAGATAGCGGAAGAAGCCGGACTCCAGTCCCTTTTCGATATCGAGCTGCATCGCATTGGCGCTGATAGCAATCACCGGTATGTGCGAGGTGGCCGGGTCATCACGCAGAATTTTCAGCGCCTGCAGACCGCTGATGCCCGGCAGGTTGATGTCCATCAGGATGGCCTCCGGCATATGGATGCGGGCGAGTGTGATACCCCGCGTGCCGTCTTCCGCGCACAACAGGCGCATATCCGGACGCCGCGCGATGAGCTGCTCGACCAGCTGCATGTTGGCGCGGTTGTCTTCCACATACAGCAGGGTCCGCAACTCCGCGCCATATGGAATTGGGGTGGCGAAATCTGCCAAAGGCCCAGCCGCATGATCGAAAAACTGCGGCCCGGAAGCAAGATTCAGTTCAACCCAGAAGACACTGCCCGCGCCGACGCTGCTTGCCGCGCCAATTTCGCCGTCCATCAGTTCAACCAGACGCTTGCTCACCACCAGGCCTATGCCTGTGCCTTCCTCCGCGCTGGCTTCCTGGCCAAGACGGTTGAACGGCTGGAACAATTGCGCCATTTTTTCCGGCGGCAAGCCTTCGCCGGTGTCGCGCACGCTGATGCGTATGCGACCGGGCGTGACTTTGCCGATAGCCACTTCTACCGTACCTTGCGCCCGGTTGTACTTGATCGCATTGGAAAGCAGGTTGATTATCACCTGCTTCATGCGGGTGCGATCGGCATGAATAAGACAACCGCTGTCAAACTCCGGAAAGATCAGGCTGATGCCGGCTTTTTGCGCGTGCGGCTCTATCATGGCCTGGCAGGCCGCAAGCACATCGGGCAGGGAGATCGGTTCCAGCGACAGCGACAGCTTGCCGGACTCTATCAGTGCAAGATCGAGAATTTCGTTAATCAGTTCCAGCAGGTACCAGCCAGCCTGCAAAATCTGGTCGATGCCGGCCTTCTGTGTCGGCGTGGGTACGGGCGTGCCTGACTCTATCAGCTGCGCAAAGCCGAGGATGGCATTGAGCGGCGTGCGTAACTCATGGCTCATGCTGGAAAGAAAGTCGGACTTTGCCAGGTTGGCTTTATCCGCGACGGTTCTGGCTCTCCCCAGCTGGATGTTGGTTTCCTGCAAGGCCAGGTCGAGACGCTTGCGTTCGGTCACATCGCGCGCGGCGGCGAACACACCCTGCAGCTTGCGGTCGCGGTCATAGAAGGTGGTTGCATTGTAGGACACCACCGTTTCCTTGCCGTCCCTGGCACGCGCAGTCAGCTCGAAATCGGTGACTTTCTTTTCGCCCAGCACCAGAATGATGGCCGCTTCGGCCCGCTCCGGATCGGTGAAATAATTTTTGAACGGCGCGCCGATCAGCTCGTCGCGGGTGCAGCCGGTCAGCGACTCCATCTGCTTGTTGACGTCGGTAATAATGCCGGAAGGATCGGTGGTCATGATCGCATCGATATTGGATTCGATCAGGGAGCGCGTGTAAAACTGCTGGTCGCGCAGGCGCTGATCCAGTTTCTGTCTTTCGGTCTCAACCTGCTTGCGCGCGGTGTTGTCGGTGCCGATCAGCAGATAGCCGATGATCGCGTTGTGCGCATCGCGCAGCGCGGTAACCGACACCACCGCCGGAAAGCGGCTGCCATCCTTGCGGATGTAGGTGAGCTCGTAAATATCCTCGATGCCGCGCGAGGCCTTGAATACTAGCGCTTCAAAGCCCGGCGTGATGGTGGTGGCGAGCTCGGCGCTGAGCGCCTTGGCGCGCGCAATCACCTCCTGCGGATCGGAAATATCGGCCGGCGTA
>NCJL01000003.1 GCA_002278935.1 Gallionellales bacterium 39-52-133 | reverse complement strand
GTCTGCTTCACCTCCTCGACGGTGGCCGTGGTTTCGCTCACCGCAGAGGCCGTCTCGGCCGCTCCCGCAGCAACCTGGCTCGTGGTGGCGAGTATCTCGCTCGAGGACGATGCGAGTACACTCACACCTTCATTCAACTCACGAGTTGTTTGCCTCAAATTCGTTACCATTTCACGGAAAGCCCGCATCAAGTCACCCACCTCGTCGGCACGCTTGTCGCTCGGCACGTTGACGGTGAGGTCGCCGGTCGCAACCTGCCCGGCAAGCTTGGAGGCAGCTTGGAGCGGGACAGCGATAACCTGATTGAGGATAAATACCATCGCTACACCTAACAATAAAGCAACGGTAGCGAGAATCAAGAACACGCGCACAGCCTGCTCGCTAAGCAACTCAGAATCCAGCACGGCTCTGCGCGCCTGAGCCACCGCCTCATCACCCAGCTCCTGAGCAATCGCGCGCATCTTGAGATTGCGTTCCTCCTGGACTCCAAGCGCAAGTTCATAAGCCTGCTTCTCCTTACCTGCATAGATCAGCGGAATGATCCTGCTCTCGCGTGTCTGCGTAAACTCCGTACGCAGGGCATTAATCTCTTTAAGCCGGTCAAGTAGGCGCTGATCATTGTGGTTGCGCTGCAGCAGTTGCTGCATGCCTTTGCTTATCTCCTTGCTGCGCAACCCTATTTCCTGGTGCCAGGTCTCGCGCTCTCTGCTACTCGTCACCGCTATCATGCTCAGCAGTGCAGCGCGCGCACCATTTTCATCCGAGCGCATATTCAGCAGGTCAACGGCATTGGAAAACTCGCCCTTGTAGAGGCTGCGTTGCGACGCCTGAATCGATGCAATACCCCAGTACGCGGTGGTAGCCACCCCCGCCAGACACGCAATGATCAGGCCGAAACCGAAAAAAAGTTTATTGCGCGTCGTTAAATTCAGGAACCATTTCATGCTTTGTTCTCCTTGTTGTTCTGGCAAACGGGGGCCGCTATTTTTCCTATCCTTCCACCTGCTCCTGCACGACGATTTTCGAGTCACTGAGCAGTTTTCCAGCATCCAGAATCACTGTGCGACCTGGGGTCACGCCTTGCAGATATTCCTCGCGGATGCCGGTGAGGGTAGGCAGGGATGGTTGAATATCGGTGACGGCGATTTGGCGCACACCGGCGATCGCATCGGCCAATATGCCGAAACACATGCTGGCCGATTCGAGCACGATAACCTTGTTCAGATCGGTAAGGCCTTTTTCCGGCATATCGAAGAATTTCCTGATATCGATAACTGACAGGATTTCGCTGCGCAGATTGACGACACCGAGCACAAAATTCGGTGTACATGGCACCGGCGTCAGCTGTACGAGTGGATAAACGTCACGCACATGCCGCGTTTCTACCGCATAGCGTTCCTGCGCCAGCACAAACTCTACCACCTCGATATGCTCACCCGTGGCTTCTTCCGCTTCGCTATTGCGGCCCAGCGCCAGTGCGCGTGCCTTCAGTATGCGTTGTGTTTGTTCTGCATCAGGAAGAGTGGCAAGTTCAATCGCGCCACGCACGGCTTCCTGGCGCTGCCGGATTTCACTCCAGTCAATTACGACACGTTTTCCGGCGGATGATTTACCTTTATCTGTATTCATGCGGAATCCCCTTTTTTGTCGCCGATTAAACTCCGTGATTAAAGATGCATGGGTGGTTGCGCCATCTCAGCGCGCATGGCCATGATGATTTCTGTCATCCGTCCTGCAGTCAACCCATCTGTTTCCGGCAAAATGTCAGAGGGCTGGTAAGCACGCAGTAATGCCAGTGTATTGTCGAAGTGTCGTTCTGCCTGATCGTGTCGCCCTTGCGAACGGCGCAAATTACCCAGTGCATAATGGGCGAGAACAAAATCGGGTTTGAGGTAAAGTGCGCGTACGAGCGTCTGCGCAGCAGCGTCTTGCTGTCCTTGCTCCAGCTCAATGATAGCCAGCAGGTAATGGTGGCTCGAATCGAGCTTGTCAGCTGCGATCGCCTTGCGGCACCACTCTGCCGCTTCGTCCAGCCGCCCCTGGTTGGCGCATTCGCGGGCAAGCAATACGGGATCGCCGGGCAGCGATGACATGTTAGCCTCACCGGCTGCTACCAGCGGAACTTCTTCTATGTCGAGAATCAGGCGTGAAGCTTGCGCGGGAGTGACGTCCCCGGCCAAGTAAGCATACGCGGGAATGGCATGCATCTGCGGCATCTTCAGCGGTGACAGTTCAGTCTCTGCACAGGCACTCTTCCGATAAAAAACTGCCCCGCCGAAATTGACGGGGCTGAAGCTGGCAAACAGGGCACACGATGTCTCAGCAGGACTGACAATGAGCCAGCCTCCATCGACGAGTGCGCGATGGAAATTGCCGATGACCGAACGTACCCGTTCCTCACTGAAGTACATCAGTACGTTACGGCAAAAAATGATGTCCATCGCATTCGTGTTATTGATCGGCGAGGGAAAAGAATCCTCTGCCAAGTTGATACTTGAGAATGACACGCGCTGGCGGATTTTAGCATCGAGCTTGAATTGGCCTGCCTTGCCGCGGCTAAAATAACGGTCCCTGATCCATTCAGGCGTGCTGCGGAAAGACCATTCGCTGTACACCCCGTCAGCAGCCTTTTTCAGGAACGCCGGATTGATATCCGAGGCCAAAAGCGTGACATTCCATCTGTCGTAACGCGGAATCATCCGGTCAATAAGCATTGCAACCGAGTAAGGCTCCTCACCTGTGCAACAACCGGCGCTCCAGATGCGCAAGTGCTGGCCTGTTTCTTCACGCTCGCGAAACAGTGCTGGCAGGATGTTTTGTTCAAGAACCTCGAAGCAGCGTTTTTCGCGAAAAAAATACGTTTCACCCACGGTGAGGCAGCTGGCCAGTATTCCAATCTCGTGTTGCGTTAGCGGCAGTGACACAAGCTTCTGTACGCAGGTTTCTGTATCTGTAAAGCCCAATATCGACGCTGCGCTAGTGATACCCCTTTCGAGATCGCCCCACCTTTCAGCCGGGAAATGCAAACCGGTGTGATCGGCAAGAAGCTCACTGAGGCGCGTCAGTAGGAAAGGAGGGAGTATAGTCTGCACATTACATTTCCGTTTTTATCGCCATTGCGCGATCAAGCGATACGGCTTCCTCAAGTGAAAGAAAGCGATCCAGGTTGTGGATTAGGATCAGACCGTCATCGAGTTTCATGATCCCATCGAGATATTCAAGTCCGTGAAGAACGGCTGCTGTATCGATGACGTCTGACTCGGCGTACTCGAATTCACCGCTTGCCTTGTCAACCATAAACGCGATCACCCTGCTGCTGGAATGGGCAATAACGAGAAGATCGCTCAGCAAAATATCTCGCTCCGTCAGGCGAAAGCGCCGTCGCATATTGACCACGGGGACAACACGGCCCGCCACGTTGACCAATCCCAGAACGATTTCTGGTGCCGCGGGAAGCGAGGTAATATGGACAGCGCGGACGACACGCTCCACACACTGCAGAGGTATAGCAATGCGCATATCATCGAGGTTCAGGACGGCATAAGATTTCATACTTGTAACCTGTGTCGAACGAATCAAACCCACTTGTACCAAGCCCCAAAGAGCCGTTACGTTATGCAATCCGCTGCAAAAAGATATAAACTTGCAACATGCATGTTTCATGCCCAGATTTATATTGCTTACAGCACATCAACAACTGGCCCCATTTGATTCAGGTGTAAATATAATCTTATTTTTTGAATAAGGGAACCCTTACCTGTGCATATTCAATCATTAAACTACATGACACGTCATGCACATACCCGGCATTACTGATACTCAAATTATTACAGGGGAATGCGGTCTGGATTGCCAGCGTCAATCTTGCACTCCCCTGAAAAAACTGGCAGCGGCGGTGCCGGGCGTTATTTGCACATTCCGCCTAAGACCGGACGGCACCACTGCCATGCCCTATGCCAGTCCGGCAATCTTTGATCTCTACGGCATCAGGCCAGAGGAGGTAGTCTGCGACACTGCCCCCATTTTTTCCCGAATCCACCCAGACGATGTCCTGCACATGATGGCCTCGGTGCGGGAGTCTGCACAGACGATGTCGCAATGGCATGACGAATGGCGATTCGTTCATCCCGACAAAGGCATGCGATGGATCGAGGGGCGCTCCATGCCTGTTATGGAAGCGGATGGAAGTGTGCTGTGGCACGGTTATTTGCATGACTTCACCGAACGCAAGGAGCGAGAGGTACGTATATCGGAACTAAATGCATTTTTGCGTCTACTCACCGACGCAGTACCCGCATTAATTTCCTATTTGGATGCCAACCTTCATTACAAAATGGTCAATCATGCGTATGAACGCTGGTTCGGCCATTCGGCAAGAGAAATTGAAGGTCGCTCTGTCCGCGATGTGCTCGGCGACTCTGCATGGGCAAAGGTTGCACCTAACCTGCATCGAGCGCTGGGAGGCGAAAGTGTGGAATTCGAAGCCGAATTGCCCTACAAGAAGGGAGGAACTCGCTGGGTACATATTTCCTATTTGCCTGATATAGATGCCAACGGGTATGTGAGGGGGCTCGTGGTTATGGTTATTGACCTGTCTGAGCACCAGAGAATCGAAGAAGAATTGCGCCGCACGCACAAGCAATTTGCGGATTTAATGGCACGTCAGGACAGCATTCGTGATACCGAGCGCAGCCATGTGGCACGAGAGGTACATGACGAACTGGGACAGTTACTAACCGGAATGCGCATGTCATTGTCGGCCCTGCTCCTCCAAGGCGAACCTAAAAAAACTGAAATCATGCACACCATCGAGCATCTACTCAAAATGCTTGATCAGAGCACGGATGTTGTGCGACGTATTTCGGTCAAGCTGCGTTCAACACTGACCGAGCACGGTCTGTTCCCTGCCCTTGAAGGTTTAGCGACAGATTTTTACAATATGACTGACATCCTCTGTCGCCTGACAGTAAGCGGCGAATCGCCGCAGATAGACGAGATACGTGGCACCACCATTTTCCGCATCGTTCAGGAATCACTGACCAATATTGCACGCCACGCAAATGCAAAATCGGTATCGATTCATTTGTCCTGTACCGAGACAAGCTTGTGGCTCACCGTGGAAGATGACGGCTGCGGCTTCGACACCGAAGTAACCCGATTATCAGGGAACGGTTTGGGTCTATTCGGAATGCATGAACGCGCAGTGATAGCCGGTGGCAAGTTGAGTATATTCAGTTCGCCTGGCAAAGGAACGCGGCTGATACTCGATTTACCTCTCCCAATTGAGGTGCAACAATGAAGAAGATTCGTCTCTGGATCGCTGATGACCATGCGGTCGTCCGGAATGGCCTGTGCAAGATCGCAAATGCGACCCCTGACCTCAGGGTGATCGGCGAAAGTCAGGACGGAACTGAAACGCTCAAGGCGATTCAACGCAAGGACATTGATGTACTACTACTGGATTTATCCATGCCAGCTGGGGGGATTGACCTGATTCCACTTCTATTGAACGAACGGCCTGGATTACGCATTCTAGTACTCAGCATGCATACGGAACCGCAGATTGCGGCACGTACGATAAAGGTCGGTGCATCCGGATATATCACCAAGGATGCAGAGGTTGTTTTACTGATCAGTGCCGTGAGAGAAGTTGCGGGAGGCGGTCATTTCTTGGAACCGCGTCTGGCGGATGCTTTACTGTTCGAGCATGTCGGTTCAAATAAGCCGTTACTCTCCTCATTAACCAGTCGAGAGCGGGAGATACTGGAACGTTTTGCTTCCGCCGAAAGCCTTACAAGCATCGCCGCCAGCCTTGGCTGCAGTGCAAAGACCGTCAGCGTGCACAAGTCGCGCCTGATGCGTAAACTGAACATCAAGAGCAATGCCGAGCTGTTCCAGTATGCGATGCGCCATGGACTTGGACGGACATGATATGTGCTTGCATATGTGTAGCATCTGCATATTCTTGGCCAATCAGATGCGCTGACCGTGGCCAAAAAATCTATTCTGATTTACTGCTTGATACACAGTTCTCATCAAGTCATTATTGTTTTGGCACTTTGCTCTATTCAAGACTTTATTGCCGTTTGAGTTATCAAAGACAATTGACAATGCTTGTATGGCGGCTTCGCCCAGTGAAGCTTTTACCTCATCAATATGGGGGACTAACAAATGCATTTTGATTTTTTCTCCTGATGAATTACAACCACACCCGACTCATCGTTGCACAGATTGCGCTACCGATTTATTAAATAATTTATAACCAGAACAGATTAAGAGCCGTCGAGCTAGAGTACCATTCGCATGTGAATAGTGTGGTGATTTGATGTGCTAATCAACAACTTATTGTTTTGGGCGGCAGCTTAGCACACAGACTGAGCCATGGATTGCGACGACCATGAGGGCAGAAAAGGCCAACTTCCAGACTGTCTTAATTTCGGCCAAGCCGGGTTTTAACTAAGTGTCCGTGGAACCGGGGTATAACCAGCTTTACATAAGGCCGATTATGTAAAGCTCGCGATTATGAGAAGTTTCGGACCTGATGATGCTGAGAGGCAGGAAGTAAGCGGCTTTGCAGGGTTTGATGCAAATGTGAGCTGAACATAATTTTTGCGGTAGCCTGAAGTGGTAACCCCACTTCAGCAGACCATTTTGGATCACACTACTACGCACCCCGTGCCGTGCCAGGTGCAAATTAACCGGCTGAATGTCCCCTAACTCGCGGATCAACTTCCTCAAGACGCTTTGATTATGCAAAGCTCGAAATTTGTGCAGGGCGCTGTCAAGCAGCTCTTGGCGCGTATTTCGATCTGCGACTCTACATAATCAACCACTTTGCATAATCGGCCAAAGCTGACATCGACTTATTCGAATTCGTTTCCTGAAAGCGGCCATTGGTGAAGTGTCGTTGTCGACACACAGTGCCCATCAAGATGAAACCTCAGTGCACCTGCTTTTGTTCATGTAACAAACCTAAATCTGATGGGAATTTGTGAACTGGCTGGCCATGCTGCCACCGTGGACGATCGAGGCGATCTTGGACAACACTCTTCCGGATAGAGTCACACTGCTGAAATTGGCAGTTGATCCACTGTTGTAAAGTTGAGTGGGGAACATTTGAGAATGAACGGATTCGTATCGCTCAGCTTTGTTTGTGGTGGCCTTAGCCGCGTGCCAGCTCGATGAAAGCATGTAGATAATCGATCTTCGCATCCGCTTCTCTGAATCCCAGGAATATCTGTTTGTCCATGCCCTTCGGGCCAAGTTTCACTGGCGTAACATTGAATTTGGCGGCCTGTTCTTCCACAAGCCAGCGCGGCAGAGCGGTGACACCGCGTCCGCTGGCGACCATCTGCAGCATGATGTCGGTGGTTTCGATGATCTTGTGACGCTTGGGCGCAATACCGGCAGGGGTCAAGAAAAGGTTGTAGATATCGAGCCGCTCGATAGCGACCGGGTAGGTGATCAGTGTTTCATCGGATATTTGCCTGGGCTGCACGTAGGCGGCATCGCGCAGAGGGTGCCGCGGGCCTACGACCAGCACCTGCTCGTAATCGAATACCGGCTCGAAGGTAAGTCCGGGTTTATAGAGCGGGTCAGGCGTCACCAGCATGTCTATTTCATAACCGAACAGCGCGCCGATGCCGCCGAATTGAAATTTCTGTTTTACATCCACATCCACTTCAGGCCAAGCGGCAAGGTAAGGCGAGACGACCTTCAACAACCACTGGTAGCAGGGATGGCATTCCATGCCGATGCGCAAGCTGCCACGTTCGCCTTTCGCGAACTGCTTGAGGTGTTCCTCGGCATGGGCAATTTGAGGCAGCAGTCGGTTGGCGACAGTCAATAGGTACTCGCCCGCCTGGGTCGGACGCAGCCGACGCCCCTCGCGATACCAGATGTCAAGACCGAGCTGCTCTTCCAGCTTGCGCACAGTGTGGCTAAGCGCAGACTGAGTGAAGTGCAGTTTTTCTGCAGCAGCGGTCAGCGAACCGTGCTGTTCGACGGCACGAACGATTTCGAAATGGATGGGTTGCAAAATGCTCATGGGTTAATAAATGCATGAATAATAGTAATTGATATGTGAAATATTACCATTATTATTCATAGACAGAATTGCCTATCATGGCGCACTTGTTCATTTTATTAAGGCATCTACCATGGTAATCACCCATAACCTCGGCTTTCCACGTATCGGAGCCAAACGCGAACTGAAGTTTGCTCTCGAATCTTACTGGAATGGCCTCTCTTCCCGTGACGAACTGAAGGCTAAAGGTGCGGAATTGCGTCAGCGCCATTGGCAAGAGCAGTCCGGTCTCGGCTTTGTGCCGGTAGGCGATTTTAGTATCTACGACCAGGTGCTGGACATGAGCTTTATGCTCGGCAATCTGCCCGAGCGCGCGCAAGATTTTCAGGGAGATGTGCTGGACAACTACTTCCGCGTGGCGCGCGGTCGCTCGGCCCCTGCTGCTATGGAGCTGGCCGCAGGCATCGCAGCGGGCGAGATGACCAAGTGGTTTGACACCAACTATCATTACATTGTCCCCGAATTCACCAGCGCTACCCAGTTCAAGCTCGATGCCTCCCGCCTGCTGGCGCAACTGGCAGAAGCTCGCAAACAAGGTGCCAAGGTCAAACCAGTTATCGTCGGGCCGGTGACTTACCTTGCCATCGGCAAATCCAAGGACGATACTGACAGATTGCTGTTATTGCCACAGCTACTCACAGTCTATGCAGAGTTGTTGGAAACTCTGGCTGTTCAGGGCGTGGAATGGGTGCAAATCGACGAGCCCATCCTTGTCACCGAACTCGATGCGGAGTGGCAGCATGCCTTCAATATTGCCTACCACCAGTTAAAAAGCTGCCGGGTAAAGCTGCTGCTGGCTACCTACTTCGGCCAGTTGCTCGAAAACACATACCTGACCGTGAATCTACCGGTGGCGGGGCTGCATGTGGATGCTATTAATGGCCGTGACGACATTCAGCCACTGCTGAACCTGCTGCCTTCACACAAAGTTCTGTCGCTGGGTGTCATCAACGGACGCAACATCTGGAAAACCGACCTGAACTTGATGCTTGATTGGCTGGAACCGCTGGCTGAGCGGCTAGGTAATCGCCTGTGGATCGCGCCGTCATGTTCTCTCCTGCACGTGCCTGTGGATTTGGACTGCGAAAAGAAGCTCGACGGAGAGATCAAATCCTGGCTGGCTTTCGCCAAACAAAAGCTAGATGAACTTACCTTGCTCGCCACAGCGCTGAATCAGGGGCGCGACGCGGTGAAGGCCGAACTCGCCGCTAACCGCGCTGCCATCGAGTCACGCAGCAATTCGCCGCGCGTCAACAACCCTGCGGTCAAGGCTGCGCTGGCCAGGATTAATACGACGCTTTGCCAGCGTCAAAGTCCTTACGCTCAACGCTCAGCCAAGCAAGCTGCCCTGCTGAAGCTGCCCAAGTTTCCCACCACCACTATCGGTTCTTTTCCACAGACTGCGGAAATTCGCTTGGCGCGCCGCCAGTTCAAGGCCGGTGAGATCAATGAGGCTGCCTACCAGTCTGCGATGCAGGCTGAGATCGCGCATAGTGTTCGCGAGCAGGAAGCGCTGGGCCTGGATGTATTCGTGCATGGCGAGGCCGAGCGTAACGACATGGTGGAGTATTTCGGTGAACAACTCGACGGCTACGCCTTCAGCGAATTCGGCTGGGTGCAGTCCTATGGTTCGCGTTGCGTCAAGCCGCCCATCCTGTTTGGCGATGTCAGCCGCCCGAAAGCAATGACTGTTGAATGGACCAAGTATGCCCAGTCACTGACCAATAAACCGATGAAGGGCATGCTGACTGGGCCGGTAACCATACTCAATTGGTCCTTCGTGCGTGACGACCAGCCGCGTTCGGTGTCTAGCTTTCAGCTATCACTGGCAATTCGCTGGGAGGTGCTGGACCTGGAAAAAGCCGGTGTGAGGGTAATCCAGATCGACGAGGCCGCTTTGCGCGAAGGCTTGCCACTGCGTAAATCGCAGTGGCAACATTACTTGGACTGGGCTGTGGAGTCCTTCCGCATCACTGCCAACGGCGTGCAGGATGAAACCCAGATTCACACTCATATGTGCTATTCAGAGTTCAATGACATTATCGCTTCCATTGCCGACATGGACGCAGATGTGATCACCATCGAAACCTCTCGCTCAGACATGGAATTGCTCGATGTATTCGATGACTTCAAGTACCCAAACGAGATCGGCCCCGGCGTCTACGATATCCACTCGCCCAATATACCGGCGCAAGAGCACATCGTGCAGCTGATGAAGAAGGCGGCGGAGCGTATACCGGCTGATCGTCTGTGGGTTAACCCTGACTGCGGTCTGAAAACTCGTCGATGGAACGAGGTTATACCCGCGTTGAAGAATATGGTCGCCGCCGCCGTGACACTGCGCGCCACGGTAGATTGATTTGCTTCAGTACACTTGATCTACGAACCGCATGAATTTGCATAATCAAAGCCACGTTGACATTGAGCTGCATACCCTGATTGGTGTGTTTGAGTGGGAACGAGAGGCTTTACGGCCTCTCGTTTTCGACGTGCATCTAACGACACCTACTCCATTCAATCTTTCCCGTACCGAACTTGCGGAACAAATGAGTGTATGGCTCAAGCCATGCCGCTACCGTTTGCTCGAAGCTCTGGCCGAGCATCTTGCCGGATGCATACTGCGAGAATGGCCTTGTTGTCGCGTTGTAATTGGTATCGAGAAGCCTGGTGCGTTGGGCGACATTGCACGGGTGGGAGTGAGGATAGTGCGCGGTGTCTAATCTGAATTTCTTGTTGCTGATTTATCTGTGTGCAAGTTTTAGGGCGAACCGATCATCCAAGCTTGTCGCGTCTTCCGCGAATGAACTTTTGTTTTGCAACCTAGCTATCAGTGATGCTTGTCTTATGCGAACACTTCTTCATAGTACAAAACAGATAAAGTATCTCTGCAATTATATTTCCGCAAAGCAGTCAGACACGGCCTTCCGCTACTGGCCGATAGCTGTCATTTCCTAGATTTCTCTTGTTTACGCCAATCCCACGGCGGCATATGTTCTGCATCAACCCACAATCCAATCTTCCGTGCTCTAGCCTGTTCTTCCGCCAAGGCATAAAGCCTACGATCCGCCACCGCCTGCTCACTCTGATATTGCTTGTAATGCCAAGCCATCCCAGCCTTAACCTGCTCCAGATTGGCATCTACACCTTCGACTAGAATTTTACCGACAGTACGACCGTATTTGTCCTTCTTACTGTATTCGATCATCACTTGTTTATTGAACACCAGGTCTGAGAGTGATTGTTTGGATTTATTACCAAATGCCTGTTTCTTCTCAGGTGCATCAATACCCATCAGCCGTATCTTAAACTGAGTGTTGCTGCTATCTAGAATAGTCACAGTATCACCATCTGCCACGCCAACCACCCTCCCCTCCAATGTGCTGGCAATAGCAACATTAGCCAACAGCAGAATGGCTATCAGTAGATAGAATCGGGTAAAGTAGCTTTTCATATTGGAGAATCCCTATGTCTGATTTATCAACCTTCCAACAATACAACAAACTTGCCGAACAGCTCATCGAAAAAGTGAGCAAAGATGACCTTGCTGAGTGCGCGAGGCTGTTAGCTATGAATATTGCACATTACCAGTCTAAGTATGGCGAATTACCGTTAGAGGATACACTTGCCATGCTCGGCGTGGCCAAGCCTAATAAAGAACAGGTTGAGCTTATAACGAATGCAATGGAAATATTTGTTGGGGTGCTGGGAAGTGTTGTTTCTGGAGTAGATCAAGCGAAGCATTAATTCATTGTGTGACCGGCTCTTGAGTGTCAGTTTGAGAAGGCCGGGGCAATTGCCGCGTATGGCTGTTCTTCGGATTGACAGTTGCACCTTGGCGCTTCTTCATTGTGCGGGAAAGCAGACATCACTCTTAAATCATATTCAAGTCACCCGAGCACTTTACGGAAAGTTCAACCCGTACGCTCTGTAGTCCGATTTTTATCGAGTGCTTGGCAATAGCAACCTGCAAGCGTATTTCCGAGGTCCCCACTCGAAAGCGAATGTTTCAGAAATTTCATGCCACCGCTTTCCCGGATGGCCCGTACCATGATTTTCACCCATGCATGAGCATTCGCAGTGCAGCCCCGTGGCGTTCCAACAAGCTGGGGCACATTTCTGCTGCTCTCGATGAAGTTGAATTAAGTAGACGCCCTGATATCTATCTACGAGACGTGCAGCCAGCCAGTCATACCATGCTACAGGCGTCTCCCAACACTTGAACTGTTCATTCCATTTTGGCTTATATTTCTTTTCATCCCTCAGCCATGTGTAGTTGTTTGAGGAAAATGGGAGGCGCACCAGTAAAGGGTTTGAGGCATCACGACGAAAGACAACCGGCGGGTTTGCTTTACGCCATATTGCCTTTAGTTTCGGATCTTTTACTTCCATGGTCACACCTGTACTGGTGATGGCGGATCGCTCGTTGAGTTCGCACTAATAACGATTTGCCAGAAACGCTGTGAAAGTTACTTGTACTTGAATCTAGGAGTCAAAGACTCAATGAGGGATTGTTCGCTTTCCTCATCTTCAACATCTGGTATATCGATTTCGTGCAGAACTGTAAGAGTCTTTCCGTATCGGCCAAGCCCAACAACGTCTTCGCTGATCTCAATACTGCGTGACCCACCGAACCAATGCTGAAGATTGGATGTTTCCTCGATTCGGGTTCCATGCAATACGTTGGTTGGAACCTTGTTGAATGTGAATGTAGCAGTATTACGTGGCACCCCTTCTGTTTTCCTAAGCCAGTCAATGCCGTCAATATTCTTTAACGCCTCAGACATAAAGCAATGGTCTATGATCCCACCACGACTAATGACTATTGCAATTGGATCGCGGGTGCATTGCGTATATCGAATCGCAGTCGCATGTAGCGAGGTTTTACAAAGTCCAGCAAGAATCTGTATAGCCGCTAGACCACTTCCAGCTTTTTCAAGCGCCGGAAAGAATAGATAGCGTGGCATTAGAAAGCCAGCAGCAAAGCGATCAGCCTCAGCTTCATACTTATCGCCTGATGAGTACCCAGCGCGTGACACATGAGAACCATTGTCGCCGGCGATCACGGCCTCTACATGTCCGGGAAGGAAATAGTGTCCAAGCTCATGGGCGACGCTGAAGTTCTCAAACCCTTCGTTCTCATGGTGTGTAGCGTACGCGATTGCAAATTCATTGCCATACCGTACCAACATTCCTGAAACGCCCTCGTTCTCCATTGGCTTTGCGACAACCTCAATCTCTCGTTCGCGCGCTATCCTTATTGGATCAACGGGAAGAGTGGCAATACCAAGGCCTTTTACAATTTGTTCAGCCACGAGCGTGGCAAAGGCGTAAGGATCTCTGATCACGACTTGCCTTTCGCCTGGGCTCTTTTGGCCAACATGTCTATTAGTTCATCTGCCATCTTCCGGTCTGATCCTTGAAGTGACTCATAATGTCGGTGAAGGCGATCTGCGCCAGCGAGAGCTTTAAACTCTTCAACGCGGCCAAGAAGGTAGTCGGTAGTGACATCAAGACTATCAGCCAAGATGCGTAGATTGTCGAAAGACGGCTTTCGGGTGCCGGTTTCAAAGTGGGAAATCGCGGAAGGCTGCATTCTAGCTTTCTGCGCCAATTCCGCCTGATTCAGTCCGCGATACTCACGCGCTCGACGCAATCGGCCTGGAAAAACAGCGGATGGGGGTGTTGACATTATCATGACGATTCCGTATAGTAACAATTGACTGATTCGTCACGACCTTAAGGGGTCTCTCTTTTGGCCAGGGGCATGACGGGTTCGTCACATTATATATGACGCTCCTGGCGCAAGCAAGAAAGGAAATGACATGGCAGACGTACTAGTAACCTGTATTTTGAAGACCCTCCCACAAAGCCCGCACGAACACATCACGCATCTCGGCAATCCGACCGAAAACTGGATGTGGGATCGTGAAAGGGTGATTGCGAGCATCGATAACAAGACCAACACTTTCTATACACTTGACCCGATCAGCCGAAAACGCGCCGACATTGGCGTAGTCCGCGAAGTGGGGAAAGTTCCGTATCTTCGGACTTATGCTGATGGTCGGTGGAACAACAATCTATTGTCCCTGAACCAATGTCCGTTAAATCAACGTCAATCTACCTAAGGAGTACAACATGACTACGACAAAAAAGCCCGGCGAAAACACTGGCAATAATGGCGGAATTTACCAAGAGGTCGGACCGCGTGGCGGCAAGCAACCGAATTACACAACTGTACCTGACCACCGGCCACTTCCCCCAACGACCAAGCCTGGACACGTCTGGACCCCAGTAAAGGTGACGCCAAACAGTAATCGCTAACTATGCATGCACTAGATAAACGAGCGGCTACTGCCGCTCGTTTTCATTTATAAGCCATGCAGCTCTTTGTTTGGCCATTCTGGATGAGTAGCCCAATAAAAATCAGCATGACACGCCCCTCCGAATGGCAAACTTCCATGCAAACAATAGGCTCCTGGCATCTACCAGCGCATGATGTTGGCGGGCTATATTGTCTTTCCAAAACGATTGCAAGCCCACGTTATATCGGTGAAACTGCCGATGATCTTCAAAAGAAATAGCTCCGCACTTTTGGCGCAGATTCTTCGGCCAGCCCTCGCAATCGAATATCTCCTGAATGAACGGCCAGTCGTGTTCTGGCGAATCGCTGCGCATGACAATTTGCTTGTCGGTTAGGCTCTCAAGCCATTCCTTTAGTCGGGAGGCCATTTCCGCCACCCCCATTCTGAAATTCCCGCCTTCGAGCAACGGCAGGACGGTTTCAATGACAAATAGTGAGCATAAACTTTCGTCCCAAGTGTCCGTGAGTTCTGCGTAAAACGTACGCCCGTCCTGGGCTACGCAGCCGATGCTAATAAGATAGCGATGTCCGTCCTTGTCTTTTTGCAAGGAATTAAATTCTGTATCGTAGAATACTTGCATATAACCGCCCTAAAATTTGTCATAAAGATTTGAGAAGGGATCCTTTGCATTCAGATCGTCCAAATCGCCGCTTGCGTTCCGCGCACAAGATTGTTGGTTATCGCGTCAATATGATTAATCGTCCACAGGGCATGGGAGCGGCACTTGAACGTGGGACTCCTCCTCTGTTCAAGAAGCATTTCTATATGCGAAGGTGATAGCTTTCGTTCCAATCTATTCATAGCCACGATCAGGACTTCATATGAGGCAAATTTTCAGTCAACCACTCTCGATCATTTCGATGAAGCCACGAAACACCATTACCTGACACCTTCCGCAATCTTTTGACTGGAATCCCCCTGTATCTATCGATTAGTTCAAGAAAATTAGTCCGGTAATTATTCCTACGACGCTCAAAATCTTTCATACGCCACGCATCACGTAATGCAGGGTCACGCGACATAAATTCCCTCAAAAGCGTTTTCTTAATTTCACTTTCTCGCAATATTTCCTCAATCCCCAGCCCTTCGATAATCATCTTTCGAATCTTTTCCTTAAGTGTCGCATCAAGCACATGTGGACGCTTTTGATATTCGATTCCTTCTTGTTTAGCTACACGAATCGCTACACACAGCGGTATGCCAAGAACCAAAGCAGCTCCACTCAATGATCTGCGCTCGAACTCAACAAGGCGTTTGAGCTCAAACTTCCACACTTCGCCTATCATCCCTTCCAAGGCATCTGTGCCTCCCTGAGCATTTGTTTGGCGTACCCGCTCATAGGTAGCATCAAATTCAGCAACCGACTCGAACAGGAAAGCTATAAGCAATAGATGTTTCACAGGATGTCGTCGCCAATCATATTGGCGCATCAGCAATCCCAACATTCCGCCATGTTCTGCATGCACAGACCGAATCATCTCGAATCCAGGCAGCTCATCCAGCCCACCGAGGTACTTCAAAAATATCTGTCGAACCTGTGCGAGCCTGACGGATCCATCGGTAAATAACCATCCTCGATCTTTTGCACGAAGCAGATAGGCATATCGCAGTAACTGGTGATCAAAGTATTGATCGCGGAGATGTGCAATGTGTGCACTAAGTTCGGCTATCCAGACCAGTTTTTTCTTCATGGCTCCCGAGCTAGTTGCCAGACCTGTCCACTCTTCCGCTTTCAAATCCTCCGGTAATAGCCATCGACGCAGATCCCGAGGCTGAGACTCACGCTTCAATGCATGAAGCATTCTGTGATGACTACGGCATATCCAGACGGACGGCCACTGGTGTTCCAAATGCCATCTGCTCACCGAATACTTCCTCAGATCGTCCCTAATGCAATCCTGACAGGATTTCAGGGGAAAAAATGCTCCCAGCCGACTTGGCAGGAGACCCAGCGCAGATTTCACCTTTTCAACAGACTTACCGTGCATCTGTGACAGCACGTTGCTCGCTCCTTGCACATCCTGGAATGGCGCAAAGAACCCAAAGAGAGTTCGCTCATAAGCCAGTGTCTCAGCATTCCCAATTTGACCCTGGGTTATATCAGCCAATTTTTGAAGGTGAGACGGGAAATCGTGCCTAAGCCCTGCCCGTCGATCGCCAAACAGTTGAATACTGGACTGCTTGGCAAGCGAATTCCCACTTAATCGATGATAACGCGCAGCCCAACTGAATAGCGTCTCCCCATCTGTAATTAACGGCAAAAAAGCCGGATAAGACGAAAATATTTCACCGGTACTGTTAGGTAGTTGCGGTTCCATATCAGCTTTCATCCTCAGACTGATCTGAATTTTTGGGCATGCGCTCACGCTTGGTATAACGGCGCCCCGTTACGTAAAAATCTCGATCCGGATTGGGGCCATGCCAATTTTTGGGTATGCCCATTTCCTCCAGAATTGAAATAATTGAATTTGTTGTCAATTGACGCTTACGGTCAATATGACAAAAGTAACTGTGAACAGCCACGCCCTTATGAGACTCCAGCTTAGATAATTTGACGAGCTTTCCTTCCCGCCCTGCATACTCAGGGTATCTGTATAAAATCCAAATTATGCGCCTTGCATAAAAGTGCCATTGAGATTCGATACATTTTTCAAGTGAGGTAATTGCCAATGGAAATTTGGAGGGGCTTAGCCAAACAGATACCTTTGCTTTGGCCGATTTCAACAGCTTATTCTTTGTGACTCTTACAGGATCTTCTGCGCTGGAATAAAGCAGCTCAGAAGCCTGCTTAATCGCCACTGCCAAACGGTCGTCAGCCTCCCGATCATAATTTATTGCAAGAATCTTTGAAGGGGATCTGTTGGTGCCATCCTCAATACGAGTAAAAATTTGATCTAGAACCATTTGTGTTGCATTAGGATCAAGCTTAACCAACTTCTTCATGTAAAAAAGCTGATTTTTCCACAACTCCTCCAACCCATAATTATTACGTTTTGCTTCATCGACAAGCACTCTGACAAGTTCATCTTTGGTGAGATTTTTTTTGCCTGATATTTTCTCCCTGCCATTCCCTACAGAAAATTGCGTCCCGATCTTACTTTGAGTAATGAAAATGTCATTTCTTGCACGCTTTACCGCATTAAAAAATAGGTTAGCTTCGCGATACAAAAAATGCGTCAATAGCAGATGCCTACCAAGCGGTACTTCTGTTACAGACGAAACATGAAGAAGATGTAACCAACCAGCCGTGCGCCCATTGCAACCGTGCGCCCATTGCAATAAGCACTATCCATTTTCCTTAATTGCTCCTGACCATAGCTTTCTTGGATTGCTGAGAATAATTCAGCTCTTGCAATCTGATTTCCCCCCCTGCGAAACCCCAATTCCAAAATACGGGATTTATATACTTTGACAAGCAATTCAGGCTCAATGAATACAGCGCCCTCCAGTAAATCCCTGGAGAACTTCGCGAACTCCACTTCTATAGGTGACGCCTGCTCTACAGGACTAGCTGACCCATTAATATGGCGACCACAATTACAGCCTTGCCAGGGCGACAAAATTAATCCCTTACGTATTTCAAATGGGCATTTGCAATATTGGCAGCGTACTATCGTTTTTGTTTCATGTTTCCAGCATGCACTCACCCCCGGAATTTGATGGGCAAGATGTATATAGGGTGATCCATGCACCTCGGCATCTTCCACAATACAGCTTGGACATATATGTGTAGTGCCTGATTCCCCAACAGTACGTCTAGGCGCTACAAATCCAATTTTTTGATTTCCCGCTTCTTCCTCTTGGATTCCCTTTCCAAACACACGAAACAATGGCAAAAGCGTGCTGCGTTCAAGTAAATGACCAAGATTCTCCTCTGCATCACCCGACAGCTTGTTAGCTAGTCTGTCCAAAAATGGCGGAACCCAAAAAGTTAAACTGAAGGGAGGCGCATTAAACAATTCGTCGTAAGTCAATTGCTCAGACCGATGCGCACGCTGTATGTGGTATCGAGCTACTTGAGAGATGATTGCCTCATCAGGCAATGGCGCTGGAAAATATGAAAGCGTTGTTTCCATAAAAATTTCTCCTTAATATTTAGCAGATATTCATAATTACCAATGCTTAGAGTTATCAACGATATTTCCAAGCAAAATTACTACAGGGGTATTTACGACTCCCAGTACTGAAGTTCATTTGTCATGGTGGTGATCAACTTTCGAAATTGCTTCAAACCCTGTAATCAGAAGATCCTGAAGCCCACTATGGCGCATATCACTCGAATCCAGCGTTGACCGAATTGCAGACGTTCGTTTGGCTGAATTTGTCTTTCGCGTGCGGCTCCTTTTGATATTTTCCAAGTCCTGTGCGGGAACGGGCTTGATATTCGCATTATCATTGAGTGAACTGGGGGAAGCAGAACCAGAAAACTTATCTTCAGAATGACTTTGGAATGGCAGTGTCAATTGCGAATCAGAGAACAAGGATGAATTGGTTTTTAGACGTTTCCACTTCACTGCGTACTCTTCCCATGGCACGTCAATAAAATCCATGAGCAACATTGGATTTTTATCTCGAAACCCAATAATCAGTTTTCTTTCACTATCGCCGAAATCTGCACCCAGGAAGGCTTGCTCCATATGCGCTTCTGTTACTGATTTATCCCCCAGATCAATCGCCAGCCGCTGTGAGGTAACACGTATTCGGCATGCGTACTCCCTGATCCCTCCGCTGTATTTGTAAAGTATTCCCCCATCATCGTCTTTTACCTGAGATGGCTCAGGCATGACGTTATAGCGCCATAAGGCTGGAGCCAAGCAATGCTGCCAATCGAAATCATCTGGAGCCATGGGATGCATCTCAAAAGTCCCACCGGATCCAATCCTCCTCATGTCTTGTGAAAATCTGTCTAACTCAGACATCCCGTATGGATTTCCCATCAAAACAATGGGTATTCCAAAATTCAGCAGTCGCAAAAAGAAAGTCGCAGCCAATTCACCACGAATACCAGAAAAATTTCGATGTTGAATTTCATCTATAACCAGCACACCAAGTCCATGGTTACGGAATATTATTCCTATATGAACTGCCAACTTCTCATTGCTGAGACGAATAAGATTACGATCACGCGAATAAGTCGTACCAATAGCCTCATCAAGAGCACTTAGAATTTGCAGCATTAAGCCGCCAAGAGAGCCATCATGGCTCATCCCAACATATAGCCAGACAATCTGCGTCATCTGTGTCCATCCAGCGGCATCACTACGACTATGGATATACTTTTGCGGTAACACTTCGAGTGCTCGCACTATGTCATATGATTTTCCAAGACCTGTAATTCCCGATATGCGCATTCCCTTGGCATAGGTTTTTGGCAATGGAACATTCTTTATTTCCCTTCCCGCATAGCCTGCCAATTCCATCGTTATTCTGCGCACTCCAGGCTGCCGAGGATCTCTGGCCAAGTATCCTCGGCGGATCAGACGGTATAACCGTGACGCAATATCTGAAGAATTTGCTGTTGGCTCAAACATTTCATCCTGCATTCGATCAAGTAAATCCAAGCGCTCCTGATCAGTGAGCGATGCAATATCAATTCCTGCAAGGGGCCAGCGCGCCAGTCGAATTTCAAGCTTATCTGTCGCCAGAAATTGCTCTATTGGCACGAGAAATGGATTACCCTCGGATTGATACAATGAACTGATTGATGATGTATTTATTGACATTTTATTTTCCTCATGATTTTCGTTGCGCGTGGAAGTTTCTTAGCCTGGCTAACCTGAACGAATTGATATCATTCGTCTTTGGCTGAACATCGACTTTGTCCTCTAATGGAGTTATGCTGGGCAAAGTGATTGTTCGGGGAATCTCATCAGGTACTTTTGCGTCATTTCCCGCTGATGCTCGATTAAGAGAATTATTCAAGCGCTCGCGTTTTTCTGCTGCTTGATTCTCTCGCACGCTTGATCTGTCTGTTTTCTGATTAGCCCTTACACCTGTTTTGGACAGAATTCTTTTTTTATTGCGAATGGCCGATGCCTGCTCTTCAACTCTGAAAGAGCGCATATCAACAACGTCCTGATCTTGTTGTGACGCCGTTTCAATATTTACTTCCTTGTCCACATCATTCAATACACCCAAATCTGATATGCAACCCTCTACTATCAGCAACGAGTCATTTGTCGTATTTCTGATCTCGTGACTTCCATATTTGTCAAAAAGATAGACCCTGGAGAGATCGTCTGGATTCACTTTCACCTCGATATGCTTCTTACCGCCATTCATGGCATCACGAATAATTCCAGATGTTGCAAGGTAGTCGTCATTGAAATTTGCCTGATGAAGCAACTCCACTGCGTTACCTTTATTGGGGCGGTGCAAAACTAGTCCATTCCGTTTAACTGAAGCAGTAAATGTTGGTAACAAATGAGATTTAAGAAGTATCGGATCAACAGGCTTTCCCGCAACATATCCCTTTTGTTTGGCCCACCTATACATATCAATACGGGTTGGATTCACCTTGTCACGCCGCATTTCGGTGGTGAGCAATTGTGGAACCCTTTGCTTTGTATTGCGCCAGTGGATCCATAAGATCAAAAGACGCATATATTGATAATGACTCAATAGTGCTTTGGTTATTGCCAAAGGTTCTCCACGCTTTCGCTGTTTTCCTTTGGTTGTACCAATCAAATGATGATTCAAACCACTATTTCTTGAATGGTGGCCTGATTCAGATACTGGGTTTTTATCAGGACGTCTTGATGGAACAAATTCAATTTTCGAACCCAACTTGTCAACATTTTCCGAAATTCCCTGTTTGCAACGTAATTCTCCGTTATCCGACAGGTTGCGTGAACTGAATACAGATGGGAAATCTGCCAGCGGCAAATTATTCAAACCATAACGAGCCAACTCATCCCTTTTATCCAGTGCTGCACACAAAATGGCCAGATTTGCTTCATTGGCACCGACACCTCCAATTCCCACATGCCACCCAACATTTAAATCAGAGTAAATATCGGTAACAACGAGTGCACGTCCCACCCCGATTGGCCGTAATGCATCAAAACATGAGACCAAATTAACATCGATTGGCGATGCATCAATCGAACATACCTGTCCAAATGCATTAACTCCATCACGGGCTGAACCGACTAATTCACGTTTATTCTTTAACCACTCCCCTTCACCCATAATGCGACGTGTAGCAGTAGCAGATCCGTCCACCTCAGCCAAAGGTCCGTGATAGCGGAATTCTCTTTCAGTTGGTCGCAACTCAGCATTTAACAAATCCGCAGCGTAATAACCATTTTTTAGCGAATATCCAGTGTTGTAGAATGCGGTCATTGTTGCCCGATACGCCTCAACAACTGTCGTACCTGGCCTCACATACATTAACCAGCCATCTCGTAAATTTTGGCGATCTTCCTCAGTTAATTTCTTGCCTTCTAGTGAAACATTTCCAACAAGAGTGGCCGCATTCTTACGTCCCAACTTTGTCCTATTTGCAATTCTGGGTTTGGCTGGTGCGCCGCATGCTGCATAATTAGATATCAATGCATTTTTAATACAGCCATATGCAAAATAGCGATGAATAGCATCAAGCATCTGCCCCTTGCTGACACCGACCTCTAAGGCTCGTATACCAGCATTTTTTTCTATTACTGTTAGATCAATCAAGGGACTAGTTTCATACGCGTGAATAACAGGACTGATCATTTCCCATTTTCTGTTACGACTCTGAATCATCGGCGATTCCGACTGCCATTTCCTCGGAGGATATTCGGCTCGAATGTCATCATCTGACATATTCCATAATGGTGGCCAATTTATATTCGTTTCTTCAATCAGTCTTTGCGCTCTCCATGCAAGCAGATCACTTAATCGCTTTTTGACAAAGCCTTTAACATAGTAATTATTTTGCTTGGCTCCTTCATTTTTTCTGGGACCATCTGGAATTTCAATCATAACAACCAGGTCATCCGATTCTAGAATTTGTAATACGCGATGAAAATTCTTCAGCAGTGATTCATCACAGGTACCTTTAAATATTTGTCCGACCAGAATAGTCATTTCCAATCTCCCCCAAAAAATTTTTGGCGCAACTTCGACCGCAATGCTATGCCACCAGGTTTTATCGGAAGTGATGTCAGCATGCGACTGGTTGGGTCAATATCAATTTTTTGAGTCCAAGCACAATGAAAAAAAAGCAACCATGCAGCTTCGATATTTATCGATAAGAAGCTTGATGCTGCAGTTACCAACTCGACAATTGAAAACTCTTTGTGCTTGCTGATGAATTCTGCGAAACTATCGATCCTAGGTATGAGTTCAGGAGCAAAGTGTAGCGTTGAACAGTCAAACCACCATTCCAGCTGACCTGCCATTAAACTTGAAACAATTCCTGAGCTTGTTACAAAATATCCCGCATTAATTTCTTCAAAATAACGCCGTTCCAATTCTAGCCGCTCTAACGTTCTCACTTTCACTTCATCATCTTGATCATCAATGGGTTTTGAAGAAAATCCAACCAACTTCAATCCGTTTTCCATTGGAGCCATCGCCAACATATCAATGGTTGCGGTATATGGAATTTTTGTACCAAACTCCACTCCATGCTCAATTCCTGCATCACGAGCTATTGCCAACAACCCACGAGACCATCTGAATTTCAAATTCTCCGTGCCTTTCGCGCCTTCCATTGGGTGTGGGTGTGCGATGGGCCAAAGAGGGTATTGTTCACGCAGGTCACAAACACCAAGCCATAGCAAAGTTAACGCAGTGTGATATTCCCCCCGCGAAAAATAGTGTGCCGTTCTACCCAAGGGAGGCATCCAGGCAACAACCTGATTTGAATCAGGCGATGTATTCTTACGTCGGATCTTGAGCCAGGGCTGATAGTTGCTGTCATGCCCCTGTCCAAAGCCAAGTCGAATTTGCTCGCTTAGCTTTTTTTGCGTTAACACTTTAGAACTTCGAGGCTTCTGGGGTAGCCTAGGTGTAATATCCTTCGATAGCGAGATACCCTTATTCTTAACTTGTTTTATTAATATAACTTGATGTCCACAATCCATTTTCATCTCCTTCAGTCCTATGATTCTGCGGGGCGCAAGGCCCCTACGAAAAATGTCGCATTAATAAATCAAATTGAAATTACCCAAAATGTAGGTACGAACATCCCCGAGCCGGTATTTACCGACTGCATTTTTGGTAACTTCTTTGTGAATGGCTTGACACCCGGACGGGTAGGAGACGATACTATGACTGTCAGGTCGGGTAGCGTCAGCTGTCCGTGGGGGTGATCCGCAAGGTTCGCCCTTTTTACATTTCAGCCTCCGTTTCGTGATTGTTTTGATACCGCTGATTTATACATAGCTGCGAGCTCTTACTCGTCACTCCGATATTTATCGACAAACTCAGTATCTTTTCGATCAGCTCTATTTGCGTAGGATGCAAATGATCAATTTGCTGACGAAACCTATGAAATAGCCAGTAAACTTCGGTGGGAGCTTCTGTGGGGATATTGAATTTCCCTTGTGAAGCCTTGACTGCTTCATTGAGCGTTTTCTGATCTTCCGAGGATAATTTCAGCACACCAATCAATTGATTCACGAACTCATCAGTTGGCGGTCCTTTGAGTCCAAGCTCAAGAGCAGAGACATAACTTTGCTCATATCCGAGCTTCTCTGCCAAATCCGATTGGCGGAGACCACTCATTTTCCGTAAAGATTTCAGCAGAATTGCAAAGGGTCTCATAAATCCAAATTTAATATATTATTTATCTACAGAGTAATATATAGACCAAGAATATACAACCATATTGCCTATAAAATACAGTGACATACACTGACACAAAAAACACTTTTACTGTCTTTTAGGATGTAAAAAACACTAAAAGTGTTTTTTACATAAAAATACTTAACAAATAGTAACGCGGGTTTAAATTTGAAGTGCAGTGCAACGCTCACTTGAAGAATAACTGATTTGGAGTCAGATAACTAAGTCTCTGGGACGTGTGTTTAATCGTTTCACTTAAGGCAAATATTGCGTGCTGATTACCTTGCCCTTCGGCAGCATTGGTTCAGCAGCCTTTCGAAGGCGATTGATGTCCCCTACTGTAAGTTGGCCCTCATCAATCCCGTAGGCAGGAAGAACCTCTTTTGCTAAACGGGAGATGGCAAGATGCACCACCATCGTTTCACTTATATCCATTTCATCAGCCAGCGCCTTTAGGGTTTCTCTCGTAACCCCATAAGGAGAGTCTTTAGATTTAAATTTCAGAAGCAAATTTCTCATGATTACCTCCTTACTATATATACGCGGATTCAATTGTACGAAATAGATATATTCAAAATATCGTAATTACTTTGCACTCAATTAAATTTTTATTTACTCAAATGAAAAATAGTGTGACCAATACCCACTTAGGATATTGATCCTGTTAGTTACCAGAAATGTAATTGCAATCTCTATACTCGCTCGCCACCCCCTATAGGCTCCTACCAATGATGCGAAATACAATCGAATAACATCTATTAAAATTCTGCGATAGTTTATAGCCACCTCCTTCAATCACACGTTTGATTTTACTCCCTCGAAATCTCTGACACTATCAATATTATTAAGTTATGTTCGTTATGCTAATGGTCATAATAATGCCCATTAAACTCATAAACTCTACTTAATGGACATTATTATGACCATAATGATTATTATGACAGTAAAGATAAAATAGTAATTTCTGAAAAAAATATAGAGAAATACTTTATTGGCCCAATTAGAATCCTACAAACACTTTATGCTTGTTATCTTCACAGATTGAAGGTATTAAAATATAAGCATCCAAACTTTAAGATTGGTAACACATGAAGAAAACCATCCTGGCTGCAAATTTTGCAGCCAATAAACATCGAGACCAGCGACGCAAAGATCGTGAAGCTTCACCTTATATTAATCACCCATTGGCATTGGCTTTTGTTTTGACCAATGAGGTGGATGGGATAACTGATGAAGATGTAATTGCGGCTGCAATCCTGCATGACACCATTGAAGATACCAAAACTTCGACCTCTGAAATTACCAATCTGTTTGGTGAAAATGTTCTGCGAATCGTCATGGAGCTCACTGATGACAAATCTCTGCCCAAGGCTACTCGCAAGCAACTTCAGATCGACCATGCTTCACACTTGAGTCGAGAAGCAAAGCTAGTCAAGTTGGCTGATAAAATTTGTAATCTACGCGACATGGCATATAGCCCACCTTTTGATTGGTTGCTTGAAAGACAACAAGAATACTTTGAGTGGGCAAAAGCGGTAGTTGATGGCTTACGTGGAACCCATGTCGAACTCGAAGCACTATTCGATCAAGCTTATAGCTTGAAGCCAAAATCGTGATCCAGATTATCTAAATAAAATTGGCATCACTTAACCCTGATATGTATAGAAATGATTATAAAATTAATTCGTCACGCTGAGTCTGAAGCGAATACAGGGAAAATGCATCCCAACAAAGAAAAAGATGCAGCCATTCCGTTATCTGAACAAGGTGAAGAACAGGCACAAAATACAGGAAAATTATTAAACCCTGATTTTGTAAAAGATGCATTGGTATATTGCTCCCCATATCAACGCACTCGTCAAACCCTCCAATATTTACTTGCAGGTGCTGGAATTAAGCCTGATGAGATAAAGGTATATGAAGATCCTCGTCTACGTGAGATTGACGTAGGCTACGATGACTCTGAAGCGCAACTTGAATTACGTAAAATCCATGGATGGTTTTATTATCGCTTTAAGGGAGGGGAGTCTCCAGCTGATTGCTTTGATAGAACATCTGCATTCCTTGAAAGCATGATGAGGCAAATTCACAGAAGCAATAAGCATAATATTCTAATAGTTTGTCACGGTATGACATTAAGATGCTTTGTTGCACGTTTTCTGCATCTTGCTGTAGAAGAATTTGAATCTATGCAAAACCCGAGTAACTGTGACATTGTAACTATCTCAAAAAAGGAATTCATTCAAAATCCTATTTTTACGAATGGGCGCTGGGCTATGGAAGGAATCAAGCTAAGAATTTAATATTGAAACCATAAATTACTTTTGGATTTTTATAATAACAAGTCGTAGCCGAGACTCCATCTGGCAGATACTGCCCGAAGTTCTTCCCTATGTAGCATTCCACATACGCATCCTCAGCCTACCAACTGAGCCGTCTTCGGGTCATAGACCATTTCAGTAATTGATCCATCCCGAATGCGCTGAACCGCTTCGTCAATCACATGGAGAGGTACCAGGAACCATTCTCTCGGCTTCACTGGATTCCCGAAGCGATCCTCGATGGTCAAGTCGAGCTGTGCTGCGCCGAACAAGCGGTGGAAGATGTTTTCCAGCCTGATGCGATTCAGGTTGTGAAGCTTGTAGGTGGCGACAACCTCCACGTCGGCCAACAGATAAGTGGCATCCTTTTCTGCGCCTGCGATGCGTGTCTCCACTTTGCCACCGGTCACACCGATCTTGTGAATCAGCTCGCGGTGCTCGGCGACGAATGGATGGCTAGACAAGCTGCGTAGCACATAGATGGTTCCGGTTTCAATGTCGTCTGGTTCTTGAGTATCACCAAACAGCGGCCCCATGTCTGGGTCGGTCAAGCGGCGACCAGTGTCGTCCTTGTAGAGAGCTCGCTCCAGTGAACGGCGCAATAAGTTGCTTTCCGTACCATTGGCGTAAATCACTCGCAGACGTGCATCGTTTCTCCCATACGCAGCTTTAATGGTTTCGCCAACCTCGGCCACATACGCAAGCTGTCCGCCTACGATGAAGTAATTCCCTCCCTCAATGCTGGTATCGCGACCGAAACGCAGCGTTTTGCGAATACCTGCTTTTAACTCACGCTCCACTGACTCAAAAAGCGGTTGGTATTTTTCGAAATCCGCACAAGGCATGCGGTCGGCAATTTCCTCTGCCGCACGCTTTTCAACGCTAGAGCGTACATGGCGAAGCACGGTGATGTCGCTTTGATTGGCGGAATCATCGCCGATTCCTAGTTCGGCCAGCAAAGCATCTTCATCCAACTCATCCACATCAATCTTAATCGCTGCTGCACCAGACAACAGGCCGGGGCCATCCAACTCAGCCAGCAGGGTTTGCGCTTCCGGCAATTTACGTATCTGGTCCAAACGCACGGCATACAGGCGCTCAAAGATGTCACGGCCTTCGCCATGCAGCGGAGCGCGCCCATTGGCTTGATGGAATCGCAGGATGTCCTCAAATCCCGCGATGATGCGTTCCTCGCGCGGGGTTCGGCTGGAGACCTTGAGCGGGGCGACTTCTACACCCAGCGCATCCAGCAATTCGTCATCGTCCATGTCAGCCATTGCCGGACTCTCCTTGCGCCTGTGCCGCCTTTGCTTGTGCGCGGTAGCGCGCAAAAGCAGCCACGCCTTCAGCCATACGTTTTTCCCATGCATCGGCTGAGTTGATGTCCGGCACGCGGCCACGCTCGTTCTTGAACTGCAAGGCACGTTTTGCCAGCTCACGTGCTGCGTCTTCGGGGATGCTCACCTTTTTCGCAGCAATGCTGGCCTGCACCTGGCGCAGCGATTTCTCATCCATCGCTTTCGCCAGCACCGCATAGGCCGCATCGAAGGGGTTAATGCGGTCAATCAGGTCAATGTCCAAATCGCGCACATTGATAAATTTGCGCACCCCATCCAGTAATGCCGTGCTACCTTGCGCCGTGCCGCCGTTGGCATCTGCCAGAGCCAAGGCCAACTTGGCCTGCTGGGTGATGTTCATCGCAGCGATGGCGTGCTGTCGAATGGCCTCTTGGTCAGTATCGCTCAAGTCTGGGTAGCGCTCGCGCACGATCTTGCCCATGTGCAACTGGGTCAGCTCTTCTGGCAGGGTGTTCTCTTTGTCGAACAGGCCGCGCTCCAGCACGGTCTTGTCCTGCAAAAAACTGGTGACGACTTCGTTCAAGTCCTCCTTACAGATGCGCGTAGCCTCAGGGCTTTGCGGTGTTGTCAGCCCATTGATTTCCACATGAATCTGGCCAGTGTCCGTGTTGACCCCGATGTTGTGGCCGCCGTCCTTGTAGCCTTCCTCGCCGTAATCAAAGCCATCTTTCGGCCCGTTGTTTTTTGGGGTGAACTCATAGCGCGGGGCCAGCACCTGCTCCATCAACAGACTGGCGGAAATGGCCTTGAGCATGTCATTTACCGCTTCGGCCACGGCGGCTTGTTCGGCCGCAGGTTCGGCGATCAGATTGGTGAAGCGCGCCCGTTCCTTGCCCTCGGCATCACGGGTAGCGCGGCCAATGATCTGCACGATTTCGGTCAGGCTGCTGCGGTAACCAATGGTCAGCGCATGCTCGCACCAAATCCAGTCAAAGCCCTCTTTCGCCATACCCAGCGCAATGATGATATCCACATGGTCGCGGTTATTCTTCTGCGCTGGGTCTTTCAAGGCCGTAAGCACTTTGGAACGCTTTGCCGGGTCGCTATCATCCACCAGGTCAGCCACTTTCAGCGTGCGCCCCTCCTTGGTCTTCACCAAATGGAAGCCGGTGACTGGGTCAACGCCATCCCATTTGCCCAAGCTTTCCATGATCTCGTTCACCTCGCGCTCTTTATCTTGCAGGCTTTCGCGCGAATTGACATTGGGAATATGGACGATGGTTTTAAGTCGAGGATCCAGCACTTTCTCGATGGCCTCAACGTAACGCCCTGTATAGAAGAAGTAACCAATATCCAGAGATTTGAGCCATTGGTAGCCGTTGAGCTGCTCGTAGTAGGTGTAAGTGATCGTTTCAAACTTGGCTTCATCCACCGGCCCCAACACAGCCTCGCTGTCGCCACGGAAGTAGGAGCCAGTCATGGCCACCAGATGCACTTTGTCGCGAGCGATGAATGCACCCAACTGGCTGCCCAGCACGTTGTCCGGGTTGCTGGAGACGTGATGAAACTCGTCGATCGCAATCAGGCGATTATCGAACGCATCAATGCCCAGCTCTTCCACCGCAAAGCGAAAGGTAGCATGCGTGCAAACCAGGAGCTTGTCGGTGCTTTCCAAAAATTTGCGTACCGCGTCCACCTTGGACTTGGCCACGCGTGGTTCGTCTACCCCAGGAGCATTGCACAGATTCCACTGCGGGGCGACCTGCCAATCCCAATAGAAACCGTACTGGCTCAGGGGTTCATCTGCAAAGCTGCCGCCAATGGAGCGCTCCGGCACCACGATAATAGCTTGCTGCAATCCCTGATTGTGGAGCTTGTCCAGCGCGATGAACATCAGCGCGCGAGATTTGCCTGATGCCGGTGGCGATTTGATCAACAGGTATTGCTCACCGCGCTTGGCATAGGCGCGCTCCTGCATTGCGCGCATCCCCAACGCGTTAGCTTTGCTGGATGCGCCGGTGCGTGCTGTGGTTATGGACACCGACGGCACGGTATATTGGTTCGTCGGGTTACCGATGTGCTCGCTCATACTTTCTTTCCCCTTGTCGCTTTCGTTGCTGGCTTGGCCTTGGCCGCTACCGCCGTCATCTTAGTATAAAACTCAAACAGTTTTTCCAACCGCTCGGTGTCGTTCTTGAAACGGCGGCCAATGTAGATGCGCTCCAGCACCTCGTCGTTGCGCTCGTGGGCGCGGCGCAGATTCTCCGGCATGGTGTCCAGGTCGTACAGGTCGGCGATGGTGGCGGGGAAGTGGGCTTCGCGCGCCAGCAGGATGGCTTCAGCGCAGGCGGTCAGGTCGGCCTTGTTCTGCTCGGTGAGGAGGGGAACGGGGAAGGTGTTCCAGCCGAGGGTGTTGGAGTACGAAAAATCGGTGCGCATCCGCACACAGACTGTGCCAATCCAGACCCAGTGCAGCCGTGAGGCAATCAACGCCATGTTCCATAGGGGGGCGTCGTAGAGGGCGAAGTTTCGGTCGCCGATGATGGTGCCGTGCGACAGCAGTGCGACGGGCAGGTAAGGCCGGTTTTCGGAAGAAACACGAGGAACTACCATGAGCCTTTCATTGCCTTTCTGCCTGATTTGCTGAAAAGCATGTGGTGTACCCGCCCCCCTTCGAGTCAATTCTTTGGTGCTTGCTTGGCGCATTGCTCGAACTTCAGCCATGCGAATAGCGATGGCGGGAATAGAACTGGCAAGCTCAACATTTTCATCATCAATCCAGAGACAGAATCGCAGCTTTCCATTGATCGCCTCATCTGAACCGACAAAGGGACGAATAAACTTTTCGGCACGGGAATCAGACAAGCGAATTGCTTCTGCTTCGCTTAAATCCAGAATCAGATGCCCGCCGTCAGCAGGCTTATTGCCGTTGGTCATCGGTGAAATTGCACCTAATGGGTTTGTTTCCGCCTCAACCACAACATTTACGCCAGATACCAAATACGCATTGATGTAATCAGCCTCGCGCAACATTGTTTGCTTGTCATCGCCTTCCCCATATAAGCAGCGAGGCTTTCTAGCATTTCGCGCAATACCTACGATAGCTACCGTCACTCCTGCATTGTGACTAGCAAGGTTCGCCCATTTGAAACTGGTGTGTGCAAAGGCGATTTCGTGTCCAGTGCTGAAAATCAGCGGCCATAGATACGCGACTTGTTGCCCCTGGCAAATGCTGTTGGTACTAACAAACGCAGCCGCCGAGTTGGTCTGTGTGCCGTAATCAGCAGCCTTCATGAACCAGCCCGCGACATAGTCCAGTGTTTTCCAAGTCTTGGTGCGCCTGCTGAAGATGGCCTGCAAATCCGCCTTCTGTTCGTCCGTCTGCCATGTGGAACCCAAATACGGTGGGTTGCCACAGATATACGTCTCGCCGCCTTCGTTCTTGAAGTCGATTTCTGCCTGATCCAACGGCGTGCCAAACAAATCATCGGCCAGTACCTTGACACCCGTACCTGTAGGTCGGCAGATATTCAGCCAATCCAGCCGCAGTGCGTTGCCACAGACTATCCAGTTCTGCGCATTCAGCGGCAAAAATTCCGCCAGCGCGTCCTTCTGCCCGCGATACAGCACGTCGCACTGGAACTCGGCAATGATGAGCGCCAGACGGGCGATCTCCGCCGGAAAGTCGCGCAGCTCGATGCCCCGAAAGTTGGTCAGCGGAATTTCGCTGCGCAGGTGCACTTCGTCACGGCGGCGGTTGATCTCTGCCTCGATCTCGCGCATTTGTTTGTAGGCGATGACGAGGAAATTGCCCGAACCGCAGGCCGGGTCGAACACGCGGATACGCGCCATGCGTTTGCGCAGGTTCAGCAGCTTGATTTTGTTATCGCCCGCCTCTGCCAATTGTGCGCGCAGGTCGTCCAGGAACAAGGGGTTCAACACCTTGAGGATGTTGGGCACGCTGGTGTAGTGCATGCCCAATGCGCCGCGCTCTTCGTCGTCGGCCACGGCCTGGATCATGCTGCCGAAAATGTCGGGGTTGATCTGCTTCCAGTTCAGGTTGCCCGCGTGGGTTAGGTAGGTGCGCGCCATGCGCGTGAAGCGCGGCACGTCGGTGGTACCGGAGAACAGGCCGCCATTCACATAAGGGAAGCCATTCGCCCAGTTAGGCAAACGCGGCTGGGCATGGGCGCGCTCACTACTCTTGATGTTCATGGCACGGAAGATGGCTTCCATTACCTCATGGGTGTTGGAGCCATCGCGCTCGCTCATTTGCTCGATGGTGTGGGTAAACAGTCCCTCGCCGTTGAAGATATCGGTGTCTTCGGCAAAGAAGCAGAACACTAGCCGCGCCATGAAATGGTTCATGTCGGCGCGGCGTGACTCCTGCGCCCACTCCGGGTTTTCGCGCAGCAGCTCAACGTACAGCTTGTTCAGACGTCCGGTGGCGCGCACGTCGACGGGGTTATCCGTGATCTCCTTGATGGTGGAGATACCCGCCAGTGGCAAGAAGAAGCCGAAATGGTTGGGGAAGTCCGAATAAGCGCAGACGATGGTTTCGCCCCCAGCCAGCTCTTCGGCTTCAAGGGTCTGCCCGTCGGTAGCGAGGATGAATTTGGCCTTGGCTTTTGTAGTGGCTGGGCTGGCGCGCAATGCCTTAAGGGTTTCGCCAACGGCGCCAGCTTCGCACACGGCAAGATGGATGTTGTTACGCTGGAGCACGCCACCAGGCACATCCGAAGCGTTGTTGTTGCCGGTACGCAGACGCCTGAGAGCCGTGTCCTTATTGCCAAATGCGGCCAGAAACGCAAACGGGAACTCAGCCGCGTCGAAGGGCTGAAGGGCCAGATCCGATATGGCTTCTTCGATTTCTACTGCATTCATGGGGCAACTAACCTGTGTGATTTTCCCCCGCTCGTGCCCGCCTGAGGCTCAGTGACTGACGTGGCACTGCGGGGGGCCTCCATTGTAAATGATTGTCCGTGAGACCTCGCAGTGTTTCGCGATCTGGTTAATAGGGATGGTTGAACATACATCAGCCGCCCAGACAGCATAATGGCAGCAATAACCGAAATGAAGACAGTCTGGAAGTCGGCCCAAGCAGACAGTGGCATCCTTTTAGATAAGATGGAGAAAACTATCCGAATGCAGATTGCGGCACCGACAACTGCCCCATGTGAAATAATCATAAGTGCATATCTTCTAATATAGCCAATGTGAATGAGAAAGATCTAGCATGGAGGCTAAATGAGCATCTCAGGAATACGCTCCAACCGTGGTGATAACTACCAGACCTTTATTGCCTTCGGATGGGCATTGTCCGTCCTCTCCGACCCCGAGTTCCAATGGCTCGAAATCGATTCGACGACCTATCTGGTGGATGATGTCGTTATTGGCAAATCTGATGGCTCTTTGGTTTGCTGTCAGTGCAAAAAGAACCAGCCCGATTTCAATGCATGGTCGATAGCCGATCTCGCGGATGAGCTGGACAAGACTTCTCTGGTACTGGCTAGGAATCAACAAGCCCAAGTCCACTTCTATTCGCGCAGCGAGTTTGGCTCGCTCGCGAAATTACGAGAATACTGTACTGGCTATGGCAATGAGGCCGACTATCGTGCGAATTTGACCAAAGAACATATAAAAACGGATAGCGATCTGGCAACGCGCCTTGCGGTTCAGGCCCCTAGTCTATCTACCTATGAATTCCTGCGTCGCACAACTTTCGAGATTAGCCCCGACTTCAATCGCATGGAAGCTTTGCTGCAAGAACGTTTGCGCCAAATGGCAAGCAACTCAGATGCCGCATTCAACGCTCTCTGGACACGCCTCGATAAACTTGGTGGACGCATGGAGGGTGACAACCTGTGCGCATCCACTCAGCATCGCCTGACCAAGGGCGATCTCAAGGATATTCTTAGTCATGCAGGAGCAATGCTGGTTCCGGCAATGTGTATCGCAGAGGTACGATCATCGTTTGCAGGCACCTCAGCCATCGGCAGGTCGTGGCATCGGGACATTGCTGGGCAGCAAATTCCAAGTCCAGTTGTGAATGAAATCCTTGCTGCCATCGATGACGGGAAACGCGCAATCTTACTTACAGGGCTTCCGGGCTCCGGCAAAACCTGTGTCATATTAAGCCTGCAGGAAGCATTGGAGCAGCGCACTCAAACTCGAACGGACATGGTGCCGCTGTTCATCCAATCGCGCGAATTTGCCGACCTGACGACAGCACAAGAACGCCAGGCACAAGGCTTGTCTGTGCAATGGGTTGAACAAGCCGCGCGCATGGCTGAAGATGCGCGTGTAGTCGTGGTCATCGACTCTTTGGATGTCTTGTCCATCGCCCGTGACCACGGCGTATTGACGTACTTCCTGGCGCAAATCGACCAACTGCTATTGATCCCCAACGTCTCCGTGGTCACAGCTTGCCGCGACTTCGACCGCCGTTATGACCGTCGCATTGCCGCGCGACAATGGGATTGCGAATTGCAGTGCCATCCGCTGGATTGGGATGCAATAATTCAGCCATTACTCAACAAGCTTGGCATTGATTCGACCACTATTGATACCGTCACCCGCGAACTGATTCGAAACCCACGCGAACTGGCCTTATTTGTCGAGCTGGCCCAACGTGGCGGAAGTTTCAACGTAGTGACCAGTCAAGCACTAGCACAGCGATACCTCGGCACCATCGTGCGGGCCGATCCCGCACTGGGTGACGCGGCAATGCAAGCGATTGAAGCCATTGCCGAAGAAATGCTGAAGTCACGCAGCTTGGCAATCCCTCATCAACGCTTCAACGCCGCGCAGGACATCCAGCGGCGGCTGCACAGCCTCAACGTACTGCAGGAAGCCCATGATGGAAACTTGACTTTCGGACATCAAACCTTGCTGGATGTGCTGGTGATCAGTGGGGCTATGCGACGGGCTGTCACGCTTAATGAGTTCATTCAAGGCTTGCCGCCCGTACCCTTCGTGCGCCCAAGCATCCGTAGCTTCGTTGCTCAGTTGGCAACAGGGGATCGTCGCGAGTTCAGGAAGCAAATACGCGCAGTGTTGGCTGGTAGCGCCGCCTCCCACATCAAGCGTTTGGTTGCAGAATCGTTCGCCCACCAGATACCACAGAATGACGATTGGTTATTGATCCGCGATTTGCGCGATAAACACCGTGAGGTATTTCAGGTCATTTATTACCAAGCCTCGTTGGTTGAGTGGCATCACTTCTGGTTTTCTTATCTAGTGCCAGCGCTAAAGGAGACACGCGATGCAGAAGGACTGACGGCTCATGTTCACAGGGTGGCGCAGTGGAAAAACGACGATGCCGCCGGGGTGGTGGCATTCTGGATGGAAACGTTAGCGCTGGATTGGCTTGATGGTAATAGAATCGCCGAGCAGCTAGGGGTTTCTCTATCCGAATTCAAAACGGAAAATTTGCAACTAGTCTCGCCCTTATTGGAGCGTCTTCTCAGCATACCCAGACCAGAACACCGCTCCTTGGGGCATGCCGTCGCGCGTTGTGTTGAGGCAGGTGCTGCAAATGATAACTTGCTATGGAGCTATATAACTGGTGGTATCAGCGAAGAGGACGTAATCGGACTTCATTTAGGTAACAAGCTACGTTGCCAATCTCATGAATTTGGGAAACGCAATGATAATTTCCTAGTTCAGCGGATGAAGCAATCCACCGCGTTGCTCAATTTGGCCCTAGAGTCAATTGAGCAGTGGAGTAGTATTGGGGCATCGAAATATGGCAATCCCCGCATGGGATACCATAGCCAATTCCTGCAAGAAACTTCATATAACGATACGCATACTCAGCACGACACTCGGCACATAGACAGTGAGCGAATATTGTTGGACGCAGTAGAAGCTGCCATCCTTAGTCATGCACAGGCACATTCCGACTGGTGGAAAATCAACCGTAAGCGCCTGTGCTTCAATCTCGAAGGTGCATTACGCTACTTTGCCATCCGCGCTTGCACGACTTACCCTGCGCCCAATATTGACTTGATTGGACGCATGTTATGCATCAAGGAGCTCCTTGAATCCAGCCTCGCGTATGAGCTAGGCACTTTGACACAGGCAGCATTCATACACCTCGATAGTCCTTCACAGGATGCGGTGATGGCGGCAATCCAAAGCCTGCGAGATGGGCCGGAAACGGATGAACGCGAGCGCTTTTGGATATTGCAAGATCGAGCAGCGTTGATCGTTACCATCCCATGTCATCTGCGCTCGGCAGAAGCACAAGCGATAGTGGATGCATACGCAAAAATAAAAGGGGTACTAATTCGACAGCCGTTCATCGGCATGCGTAGCGGCATAGTCGCTGCCCCATTTTCATTTGAAGTAATTCTGAATTCCAGCGATGCTGGCGTAATTCGTTTACTGTCGCACTACTCTGGATACAAAAGAGATTTCGATGACTTCATGGTCGGCGGCGCTGAGTCTGTCGGCACTCAACTGCGCGAAGCATCATCACGCCAGCCATCCCGATTTTTGCGATTGCTCACCACACATTGGAACGACATTCCAACAGGGTTCCGTGATGACATCATGGACGGCATAGCCAATTATTTGTCGCATCGCTATGGCAACCTGCAAACCAATGGCACCTGGATTCCGCTCGAAGAGCCAGATGCCCGTGCATTGGCGGGTCAAATCCTGCATGAGCTGGAAAGACATCCTGCCCACTGGCATCTCAACCGCTCCACATCCAAAGTTCTTCTAGCTTGTTCTTACGTTATTCAAGATTCTGGAAATGCTACGCGACTCGTATTTCTAGCAATAAGTTTTGCTGACCTTAGAGAGGAAAGCAGTATCAAAGGCAATTCAGTCAATTTGCTCACAACAGGCATTAATATGAAATGTGGCCACGTCGCCGAAGCCTTGATGATCCTAGTCAATAGCCTTCAAGAGAACAGTGTATTGCTGCCCGAGCTATTGCCTCCCACTCTGCACCGTTTTGCCATCAATAAACATCCCGCGATCCGTTCCTTGATGCTGCGACGCTTGCCGTATTTACAGGGCATGAACCCCGAATTGGGCTGGAGCCTATTCCATCTCGCCATGCAAGATGCGACTGACCTCTGGCAAATCGCTGAGCCCTGCCTTTATTACGCATATCATGATCACTTTGAAAAGGTTGCTCCTTTGCTTAAACGTATCCGCGGCGAGGGTAATAAGAAAGACATGGAAACTTGGGGGCGCATTTCGGCCTTGTCCGCCTTGGCGGGGCACATCGACTTTACTGCTTTGCTGGGAGAGTTGAAAGCTCTTGATATTGCAGATGCATGGCAAGGTGCGGCGAGCGTTTGGTCCCATCCTGAAAATATCAAACAACATCGCGAACAATGCCTTGCAGGCATCGAGACCAGTTTGAATGCAGGCATGCCTCATGCAACGTCCGTAATGCAACATGTAGATAACATCTTCCGGGTCAATACACTGCCAATTTCCATCCCGATAACGATAGTTCGCCTCTGTTTTAGCGTGTTCGAGAACGATGGCCAAAACAAACATCACCGCCTATTCGGATTTGACGAATGGCTCAACTCAACTTCACAGCGCGATCCAGAGTACGCATTGACTGCAGCTGAAATTTACCTGGCCTATGTCAATCGTGCCAAACCGTACTTTTACGACCATGAAAGTCACCTCGTCCAAATGATGACCCGACTTTTTGCCGAAGCTGAGGAAAGAGAAGATTCTGACAACGGAGCAATGCTGAAACGCGTAGTGGCCGTACAAGATTTACTGTTGTCATTAGGAGTGAACTCAATCAACGTTTGGCTAAAGGATGCTGAGAGGCAGTGACAATGCTCTCATAAAAACATAGCCCCGCCCCTTGGCCGACGTACCCATGGGGAACTTATGAATGGCTGCGTTGGCCGAGAATGCGACGGTCAGAAATTCGGCCAAAGCGGTCGGTCGCCCTATGCGGAATTGAATTGAATATTGGTGTCCGCTTTATTACATGCTGTTAGCAAGATACTATAGCCGTTGCGCAGCTATAACGGCCATGACAATACACCTTAAAAAATGACAAAAGCGAACGTAACTAGAACGTTAGGCCCGATTCACTTTGAAGACCTTGACCCGCATAGGTTTGAGGATCTCATCAGGCAACTCGTTTACGACTTCAGGCAATGGCAGACGATTGAGTCGACTGGAAGAGGTGGCGCAGATGATGGCTTTGATGTTAGAGCCTACGAGGTGTTGCAGACCACCGCTACGGCAGAAGATGACGGAGATTCACCGGAAGACGCTCATCATCCGATGGAAGGAAATCTATGGATGATTCAGTGCAAACGCGAAAAAGAACTTGGACCCAAGAAAATCGAGTCCATTATTAATGATGGAGTGAATCCAGATGCACCGCCTTATGGCTATATATTAGCTGCTTCAACGAACTTCTCGAAAGCCGCACACGACAAATTTAGAGAAGAACTAAGAAGCCGTGGTGTGATGGAGTTCTATTTGTGGGGTGCTGGTGAGCTAGAAGACATGCTTTACCAGCCAAAGAACGACCACATTCTTTTTGCCTTTTTTGGAATTTCGCTTGCCAGTAGGCGTAGATCAAAAACGACTGAAATTCGCGCCACGGTCAATGCAAAGAATAAGCTCTTAAGAATATTAGGCGATGATCCACATCATCAATCCGTGCTGCTGCGCGATCTAAAGGACAGTAGTTATCCATATGAGGATGACTATAAGGACTTCGATAAGCGTCCTCGATGGAAAGAATATTCGACTGTTGAGTTCCATCCTCTTGGCCTAATCGTTTCTATTGGAAGGCATTACGCATATATCGATAAAACGAAAGATGAATGGGACTTTATTAAGGCTGTGAACAACGTCATACCCGCCCATAACTTTGAGAGGCGCCGAAACCTTGACAAAGAAGAGCTTGGAATTAGTGTTAAGGGATTTTGGGAACTACTACCCCGCGCTAAGAAGGCTACGTTCATAAGAAATGGGCTAATCAGATTTGACTCGTTGGCCTTCATCGACGACAAAGGCGATAGTGAATACAAATGTCCGCACCTGTTTGTTGACTTTCATAGCAATAACGGTCCTTTCTCTCGCACCCAGGAGTATCTAGAGTTGAATCCGCACCGTTACGAGTCTCTCAAAGGGTTGAAGCGTGCCACAATATTTCCGAAGACTTTCCAGAAGCCGAGCTTTGGGGCGGTGTATGTGGACAAGTTCCTGTCGCTGGACGACAGAACGCGCAACACTCTTAAGTACAACTCGGACGGCATCACGCTTTACGATTCAGATAAGAAATATGCATTCCTAAAACCGACCGACGTTATCGGCGTTGAAAAGACAGGTGACAAGGATGTGGAGAAGAAGCTCCTCAAGATAACCAATAAAAGAGTGGCCACAGGAATGGAATTGCTCGACTTATGCCAAGAAGACCCACCTTTGAAGCAGCAGATCGAGAGCCAAATAGGTCGTGAGTTGAAGCTGGGCGACAAGATAGACGTTATCGAGGCACTAGTAATCTACGATTGGCAGATAGAGCAAAACAGACCTGTAGTCTGAATACTTTGCCTGACTGTTGAATGCGGACATTGCAGCAGAATGGTTCACCAGTCTTTCTATGAAATCATCAGCGACTGCTCAGGCCGAGAATGCGATGGTCAGAAATTCGGCCGAAGCGGACTGTGTAGTTTTCAAAAATGTGTGTTGTTGTGATCGTTTTGCATGTCTGCGCCACACCCCAAAGCTGTCTTTACAGTAGAATTGCATTACCGGCTCTGACTGGCACTGATAAGTCAGTTGACAACTATTTGATGGACGTAAATTAACACAAATATCTCAGGTGACCGCTTTGAGCAATTTATACAAAGAACAATTTCTTAAAGCGTCCAAAGATTGGGTTTGCGACTCTTGCTCAATCGATATTCGTTATGTGGCAAGAAAAGACGGTGATATTAGGCATCTGATGGCAGCATCGATTGGGGTTTCGCCACTTCCTCTTACTGATGACCTAGGGTTTTGCCTTGAAACAAGTGAAATTTGTGCAGGCCAGCTTCAATTGTCTGGTCAAGACAAACAGGAATTACTTGAAATCATAGAACAAGCAGCTCAAGGCATACTTAAAGCAAATGGACTGTTATTAGAGTTGTTTTGCGACCGTGAATACAGCTACCACTCTGAATTGAGCTATGGGGATAGGTGGTTTAGTGAACTTACGCTGCAAATAATTGGTGGTCGCGGTACCGCTCTTCCCGTTTCGCATATTGATGCTTGCAAAATAGACGATGCTCTCCGGCAATGCTCGCCACCATTTGATGGTATGGCAGATCTCACAGGATGGCTTGGCTTGAAGAATTCACTTCAGACTCATGACTCACCAACAATCAATATTAGTGTCCTTCCTCCAGTTGATCTGGATTTTCACGCAAGCAGTTTGGAAAAGGATGTTCTTAATCTAAAACTATATGCACATCCCAATTTTGATTTGGATCGCCTAGTCGTCGCTATTCGCATAGTACCTGGTGTTGGAGTTAAAAGTAGGAAGCAGGTGTCGTCAGAAATCAATTGGAAGAGTGCCAGAAAGGGGGTGCGCGAAGGTCAAGCGCGGATTCGACTCAATAAGGCTGATAGCGTGCTAACCATGTTTGTTATTGGCAATATAACGGTTAGGCGACAATGGTTTTTAGATCCAACAAAAAGTGGGAATAATCGGCTGGTTTCGGTCCAGCTTTTTGACAAAGAACTTAAGATGATAAGAAATGCTCTGTTTGAGTCGGCTGACTCAACGCGTTTCGAAATGGGAGTGGCAGCGCTTTTCTTCTTAATGGGTTTCGCTTCATTGGTTCAGCTCGAAAATGACTCGCCAGATGTTGTAGTCGCCACACCTGGAGGGCGCCTTATCCTGATTGAATGCACTACACGCATTGCTGATTTCAGTTCAAAGCTAGGTAAATTGGTTGATCGAAAAAGAATGCTTTCAAAAGCACTTGAAGACGGCAAATCTCCGAACAGGGTTGACGGAATACTTGTATGTGCGCTACCAAAAGACCAAATTGCGATTCGCATTGATGAACTGCAAAACCATCAAGTTATCCTAATGGCGAGAAATGATCTGACATCTGCACTCGATCAAGTTAGATTCCATATAGATCCGGATAAATTTGTTGAAGACTCTATTGCTAAAATGAACAGCAATGGATTTCTGCTTCGACAGAGTATGTAGTAAGGAGTTAGCAACGCCTCTGGGGTTGATCAACCAAAGCATTAAGTCACTGTGTGACTTTTAATCGGCCTTTGCGGACGGTGGTGTTTTATTAAAAGGACTGTCTGTGTCGCCTGTTGGAATGTCCGCTCCCGACCTTGAGATTACCCTGCACGAAAGCTGCCACTCAACAATCTTCGCTTTCGATGAAGTTCTGCTAGTCAGATCGTAAAAATCTTATACTCGAGGATAGATATGGTTACCAATTATTCGCAATTGTCGCTGATAAGTGCCCATAGGATATTCCTTGTGGTGAGAAAGGAGATTTAGTGTTAGATTTCGTTTACGGTTCAGTCCTAAATATTTTCACTTATACGGACAAGGCCGAATTTATTTGCCACATTTTACGTGCCCCCTTTGCCACAGCAATTCGATTGAGGCACTATCATTCTAACTTGCTCCGACAGTAAACCATGACAACTGACAATCATACACTGCCAAAAGAGGCCATTGCGCTTGTTCAACATATCGAGTTGAACAGAGCTGGGTGGTGGGACAAATCCATGTGTAGGCTCTTATTGGCTACCGTTTGGCTTTCGGATAAACCACCAAGCTTGGTTGAAATCCAGTCAGGCTTGAAAACGACATTTAAACTACCGCTGACTCCTCAAAAATTAACATCAGTGATTGACTCACTCGTGTCACGTAAAATGTTGCTGCTACTTCCTAATCATACATACCGTATCCCGGAAGAGCATCGAGTAACTTTCGAAAAAGAAATTGCTGAGTCTGAGAAGGTCGAATTCGAAGCCAAAACATTATTTTGTAAGCTCACGTCAGAATTGGGCGATGGATTGGAACCGGAGAATCTTTGGATTGCCTTTGAACACGGTTTTCTTGCCGCACTAATTAAACAAGTCGGCGCAAACGCATATCGATTGATCTCCGGAGAGAAGATGACGGTAGACAAGTCATTAGTGGATCAATTTTTGAAACCATACCCTCCAGAGCTTCACACCAAACTACGTGCTTTGATTGCAATGTTCTTAGACCCCAAAAAGCCAGAGGCCTGCGCGCACATAAGTCGATTGCTACATGCACGGTTCTGCGTAGAAGCAAGTGGATTGTCTGAAGATGTTTTATCCAAACTCAATGCAAGCGTTGGAAAACTGATCCATTTTCGCTTATTTGTTGACACAAATTTTCTTTTCTCGTTGCTTGAATTGCATGAGAATCCTTCAAATGCTGCAGCGCAAGAACTTCGCAATCTCATCACTCAATTAAATGGAAATCCGCGCATTGAACTGGTAATCACCCCCGATACCATAGATGAGGCAAAAAGCTCAATTGCTTATACTAAAGGGCTATTGAGCAACCTACCGATGAGTAGCAACTTTACACAAGCAGCGCTGAAAGCAAATTTTTCAGGTATGGCAGTACGTTTTCTTACAGAACGCATACGTAGAAAAGGTAAATTAACAGTTGAAGAGTGGTTCGACCCATACTTGAATGACTTTGTGCCAATCGCACGAAGCAAGGGCGTAGAACTCTTCAATCAAAAACTCGACGGCTATTCAACACGACAAGATGTCATTGATGACATCCTTGTAGTGCTCAAGTATGAAGAAATAATGCCTGAAACTAAGCGCAAGTCATATCAGAAGGTAGCACACGATATGGTGTTGTGGCATTTCGTAAACGACAAACGACCTGCTTATATAGAGTCGCCGATTGATGCCTTGAACTGGATTCTCACAGTGGATTTTCGGCTCATTGGTTTCGATGAGCACAAGCAGAAGCACTCAAAATCTAAGGTTCCTCTTTGTATACACCCGACATCACTCATCCAGCTACTACAGTTTTGGGTTCCGAGAACTAAAGAATTTGAAGAAGCCATGCTGGGCAGCTTGCGCTTGCCATTTTTGTTTCAGGACTTCGATGCTGAAGGTGAACAGCTCAGCCTAAAAATCCTAAAAGGTATTGGGCGATTTGACGGGAGCGAAGGATTTTCACAAGACACAATTACACATGTAATGCTCAATGATGGGCTTCGCGTGCGATTGCAGTCAGGTCAGACGGATGATGTCGAGGTTGCGTTAATTCGTGATGCACTCGTTGAGGAGATGAGACTCCATGCTGAGACTGAAGCAAGCAAAGCCAATGAGCTTCAACAGGAAGTATTAAAACGCGATTCCGAACTCGCTGCTCTCGCTGCACAAAAGAAAGCCGCAGAAAATGAAAGTGCCGAGACAAAGAAACAGAAAGCGGAAGCCGAGGCTGCAGCAATGCAAGCTCTCTCATTTCAGGGTGTCGAATTAGATGCGGTAAGGACACGGTTACAAGCAATGGAAGTGTCCGAGTTACGCCGAGTCCAAAAGGAAACTGCGGATCAAGTCAAACGCGACGAACGAATAGCCCTCTACACATATTTTGGTTGGTTGGCACTAGTCCTTTTACTTACCACCATCAGCGTATGGCAAGCTGAGAGATTCTTTCCACGACTTGATAAAATCCTTGGCTCGCTTCCCTTACTGGGACTCGCGTCAATTATAGTTTTTGTACTTGGACATCTTATTCTCGAGTTTACAATCTGTCGTAAACCAGCGATTGCGATTCTGTGGCCATTTCGCCAAGTAAGGCGGTTCCGTAAAGTGCTATGGGCAGTCGTACTTATTGGTTTTTTTGGTGGCGTGGTGGGTAGCATATACGCTAGTTGGATCCAAAAAAATATTGATGCCGAACAGGTTATTCTGCCCGCAGAGAATTTGAAGGCTATGGCACCTAAAAACTAAAGGTTTGTTCATTAATGAGTTGGGTTTGATTCGTGATATTGCATGCTGCACTATTGGGGTGTGAAGCAGACATTCAAAAAAGTCATTCCGACAGCCATTTCAGAAAACTATCGTAGTCCGCAATGGCCGACAACCTGACTATCCTTTTATCGGCCATTGCGGAAGTTTTCGGGAGGCCGCTGGAGTGTCTGCTCTACGCTGATTAGCTGACGTTATGGGCAGTACTTCTTACTTCCGCAGTGTGTCGAAACGACATTTGGTTAACGGCAGCTTTGGGGAAGCTCAACCACAAGATCGACCGGCTCATAAGGGCAAGGCACTGCCCGTTAGTGATTGCAACGCTCAACGGAGAAAGTTCGGCCCAAAACTGTCGTTCGTATGTGTCCGTTGTAGGGCAGTGAATATCAATGTTATTTAGCTATTTGCCAAAGTAGGGCGATCAAAAATGTCGCTGTGATCAACCTCTCCTCGGCCTATGTAGATACATGATGAAGATCGGGATAGATTCTCAACAATCACTTTGCTGTGCCGAAGCCGTTTGGATAGTTTTTGCCACGAGTAGGTGCGTAACTCCTATACTAACAATGGGCGAGGATAAGGTGACTCCAAAAATGATGATCGTGTGCACGACTAAAATGAGCGACTCCTTGACTTCCCTCAGGCGTCTCCAATGTGCCGTGTGAAAAATAAATTGATTCGATGATGGGATATTTATGGTTTCTACAGAACCTTTCCGCGTTCTCTGCCTCGATGGGGGCGGCATGCGCGGCGTGTATCAAGCTACCTACCTAGACACCTTTGCCAAGCGTATTCGCACAACAGGTGTCGGTGAGGTTGATCCAGGGCGCGCCTTCCATCTCTTGGTTGGTACAAGTACTGGCGGTATTGTCGCCTGCGCACTTGCGGCTGGCATTCCAATGAACGCGGTTTTGAAACTGTACCAAACTCAAGGAGCGAAGATATTTCCGCGTCAACATCTCCGTGCTATCCCCGTTCTGGGCAGGTTGACTCGTGCCCTTTTCTCTGGACTAAAATCTGGCAATGCTGCTTTACAGGCAGCTTTGTCGGATGCCTTCGGGACGCAGACGATGGGGGAGGTATATCAACGTCGTGAGATTGCATTGGCAATTACCTCGGTTGACCTTAATCGACATGCTTCAACTGTATTCAAGACTCCACACATGGTTCGCCTCAACGGGCGCGACAACAATCGGTTATTGGTGGATGCGTGTATGGCAACTAGTGCAGCCCCTATTCTTCGCTCCATCGCTCGATTGACCGAGCCTGATGGTGGCGGAACCACCGTCGACTATGTTGACGGCGGGTTGTGGGCAAACAACCCTGGAACGGTGGGTATGATTGAGGCTTCAGAAATACTGAAGCTACGAGGTGAAGATGGTCGCCCAATCCACCTCTACATGCTTGGAGCGTTGCCCGTTCAGGGAGGTGAGGAAATAAGGGCGAGAAATCTCCATCGCGGAGCATGGGGCTGGTCAGGTGGAATCAAGGCCATCAACGCGAGTATGAACGCGCAAGCCGTCGCTAATGACTACATCGCTGCAAAAATCGCTCAGTTGCGTGGTGATGGTAGTTTTGCGTATCGGTTACCGGCGCAGTGCCCTTCAAATGAGCTTCATGGCTATCTGAAAAATATGGACGATGCACGTCCTAAGGTACTTAATGCACTCGCTCGGCAGGCCATATCTGATGTCGATTTTGCTTGGGCAGCGATCAATTCTGATGATCGAATGAAATCGCTACGAGATGCGCTAGTGGGTGTATCCAAATAATTGGCGTCAACATCAAGAGGAGAAAGAAAATGTCCAGCATTGATTGCAATAAGGAAATGAAGGGTTATCACGTCGATCATGTGAACCTATCTAATCAAGACCAGATTGAGATGCGCTCAAGACGCGATAATGGACGGACGCGCCTAAATAACGGGCTCGCTAAGGCAAAATACCCTCAGCCTAAGGAGTTTAGCTCTCAAGGTTCGTATGCGATGCGCACAATGGTTGAAGATGACCAGTGTGATTACGATATTGACGATGGTGTCTACTTCGAGAAGGATGAATTAAAGGATGCGGAGGGAAACCATCTCGGTGCTCGGGACGCCCATACCCGTATACGTAATGCTCTGAAGGATGAGCGCTTAGCTTACGATGCAGTGGTCAAAACTAACTGCGTTCGGCAGAAATACCCAGATGGTTATCACATCGACATCCCTGTCTACCGTATTACCCGCAGGAAGGACTTGTGGGGCAATGAGATTATTGAGTATGAACATGCAAGTGGTAATGAGTGGGTCACATCTGATGCGCGTGCAGTAACACGCTGGTACAACGATGCAGTAGGTGAGGAACTTAAAGCTGGTGAGAATGACTCCAGCCAGTTGCGGCGGCTAACAAAGTTGACCAAGAAAATGGCTCGGAGTCGCATTGAGTGGAAGGCAAAAACGACCAGCGGTATTTGCATTTCGAAGCTGATCGTTGATTATTTTAGCGCCAAGACTGGGCGCGATGATGACGCCTTGCATGCCACTTGGAAGGAAATCAAGACCAAGTTGGATATTTCGCTCCAGATCGACCACCCTGTCCTGACCGGAAAGAAGTTAGCCGAGTGGAATGACGAAAGTATCTCCTTTTTCCATAATTGCCTTGCCGATTCCCTAAAGAAACTAGAGGTTCTTGATGAGCCTGGATGTACACGCGAAAAAGCTCTTAAGGTTTGGGACAATGTCTTCAATACAAACTATTTTGGGGAGCAATTTAGCACGAACCAGGCAACGGCAAAGTCCCTGCTTCAGCCAGCCGCCGTCGCGTCTGGCCTTACTTTTCCGTCCAAGCCAGTCATTCCGAACAAACCATCAGGCTTTGCTTGATGATGTGGGTCTTAGATAATCCGTCTCGTTTTCTGCATGAGCGTGCCGAACTCGACCGCCTTGTAGGTGAAGTGGATTGGTTAACTACTGCTTGGCAATTTGTTGGGGATGGAATGATCGCAGTGGATTTTCACATGATCATACATGGACGTAACTACGCAGGTCGAATGACTTATCCCGACGTTTTTCCGAATTCACCGCCTTATATTCGGCCAAGGGATACTTCCGAGCGATGGACAATACATCAGTATGGCGCTGGTGGTTCGCTTTGCCTACAGTGGCGTGCTGATAATTGGCTTCCACACATTACTGGTGCTGAAATTGTGCGAAGCGCGTTCGAATTATTAAGTACTGAGCAACATCCTGAAACTCCCGGAGTGGTTCCATCAGCACATCGCTTGACAGAAGGACAATCAATGCGAAGCGAGGAGTATCGTTTTATCGCTACAAATGGGCTTCTTGATGCACTATTTACTCTTCCCCAGCAGTCTAGGTCAACGCTGAAGACACATACGATCTTCAATGTCACAGCGACAGTTGCATTCGTGTCCGAAATATCGACAACTGGCAGCACAGTGCAGGTAATCCCAGATCTACCTACCGGCATTTCCAAGTACTCAACTTTATTTGCATTTAAAGGTGAAGGATTGGTATTTAAGAGTGAGGCTATCGTTACTAGGACCTCCATCGCGTCGGTAGACGACTTACTAAAATTATTATGCACGGCTGGGCTCGACGCTGACAAAGTTCTTGTAAAAGACGAGGTTACCCATAAGATCAAGGAAAGAATGGTAGTGCTGCTAGGGCAAGAGTTAACATCACTTCGCGTTTTCTTGATCGAATCCGGTGACCAGCCATTGTTACGTGAGTATAAATTGATCAAGCCTTCAAGCTTGGGTACTCGGCTACCGGAGGAATATGAACATCTTTCCAAGGTTCGTGTCGGAATTGTTGGTCTTGGCTCTATTGGCAGCAAGGTCGCACTCTCACTGGCAAGGTCAGGGGTACAACGTTTTTTACTGGTGGACGATGACTATCTGATACCAGGTAATCTAGTTCGCCATGATCTTTCCTGGGCTTTCGTCGGAGTGCATAAGGTGAATGCAGCCCGTGATGCCTTGAAGTTGGTGGCTGCTGGTGTGGACGTCGATGTAAGAAGTCATCGGATAGCCGGTCAAGAGTCAGCATTAAATGAAGCTGCTGCATTGAAGGATCTGGCTAATTGTGATTTGTTGATTGATGCAACCGCTAACCCAGAGGTTTTTCTGCGTATGGCTGCCATTGCGAAAGCCAACAAGAAGATACTTTGCTGGGGTGAGCTATTTGCTGGTGGATGTGGAGGGCTGATTGCCCGTGCACGCCCAGACATAGACCCTAATCCGCTTGCGGTTCGATCTTCCATTCATGCCCACCTTGCTACTTTAGATCCAGCCCCTTTTCAGCATGCAGGGGGATATGATGTAGATCAAGAGCAACCCCTCATAGCATACGACAGCGATGTGGGTCAGATAGCTTCAGCACTAACTCGTTTAGCCATTGATGCAGCTTTGCGCCGGAATCCAAGCCAGTTTCCTTACCCCGTGTACTTAATTGGATTGCGTCGAGAATGGATATTTAACCAGCCATTCGATACACAGCCTATTGATGCACAAGGTGATGGCTGGGATGACACCGATATCCCTGTTACGGACGAGGACCGCCTTGCTGCATTCAAAGGACTGATGGAGATAGTCGAGGAGAATAATCGTGCTAAACCTGATTCTCCCCCCTGAAGTAGTTAATACCCTTCTTGTCGCACTTCGCAAAGCTGATAAGTGTGAAGTTGGAGGCATTCTGATGGCTGAACATATTGGCCCGAATGAGTTCAAGGTCTCGGAAATCACGGTGCATCGTCTCGGTGGGATTGCCTCATTCATACGGCGCATCGAAGACGCTATAGGGAAGCTACGTTTTTTCTTTAATCGAACGGATCACGACTACCGGCGATTCAATTACTTGGGGGAGTGGCACTCGCATCCTTTGTTCGAGCCTTTTCCTAGCACAACGGATGATATGTCAATGCTTCAAATTGTCCAAGATGAATCAGTAGGAGCTAACTTTGCCGTACTGCTTATTGTAAAGCTGAATCCGAATGGGCAATTAGTTGGTTCCGCGCACACCTACCTTCCTAAAGGAGGAAGAGCTCGTTCGACAATCATCTTCGGTGATCAGAACAGCATCTAAGTCTTCAGTAACTACAGAGTCAAAATTGATCTCTATCTCTACCCAAACGTCCTAAGTGCTGCACATCCTTAAATTATGCCAACATACCGGCTGTCCAAATGTACGATAAGTGTCCCTTGAGAGTAAGCTTTTTAAGTAATAACTGTTAAGGTCGAGGAGTAGCACTAGACATAACTTATTCGACTGACAACTAAGGATCGATTGCAGCACCCACGAACGTCCGGTTTGGGGTGGCGTATTAACATGATCAAATGACCACATGGGGCACACTGCGGAAGTAAAAAGTACTGCCCGTAACGTCAGCTAATCAGCGTAGAGCAGACACCCCAGTGGCCTCACGAAAACTTCCGCAATGGCCGAGAAATGGTCACTCCCAACCGCGTCCCTGAACGTCTCCTTCGGCCGCACACCTCCGATGGTACAAATAGTAGCCCAGTGCGGAGGCTCAACCATTAGCAGAGATCAGTGCAAAAACAATAGCTGTAAGCTCAGAAGAAGAATAGAAAAAGCTCCCACAAAGGGAGCTCTTCAGTTTTACTACTTGATACACAATTCTGTTCAAGACTTTATTGTTTTGGCACTTTGCGCCATTCAAGACTTTATTGTTCTGTTCAAGACTTTATTGTCACGAAACAACAACCGTCATTACCAACCCGATTCCCGTTCAGGCGTAGCAGTAATTTTGTGTATGCTCAGGTCTGCTCCGTTAAACTCTTCTTCAGCTGTCAGGCGTATGCCAACAGCTTTGCTGATCACAAAATACACCGCATAGCCGCCAACAAATGCGATTCCGACGCCCAGCAGTGTACCCACAAGTTGCGACATAAAACTCACGCCTCCCAGCCCGCCCAAAGCACTCATGCCAAAGATGCCAGCGGCCAGACCGCCCCAGGCACCGCACAATCCGTGCAATGGCCATACACCGAGCACGTCATCTATCTTCCAGCGGTTCTGGGTCAGGATAAACATCCACACAAACAGGCCGCCTGCAATGCTGCCCGTCAACAATGCACCCAAGGGATGCATTACATCAGATCCGGCGCATACCGCCACCAGGCCCGCCAGGGGGCCGTTATGCACAAAGCCGGGGTCGTTTTTGCCTGCCCACAGCGCAACCAGCGTGCCGCCCACCATGGCCATCAGTGAGTTGACGGCGACCAGGCCGCTGATTTTGCCAATTTCCTGGGCAGACATGACATTAAAACCAAACCAGCCCACGGTGAGTATCCAGGCGCCCAGCGCAAGGAAGGGAATGCTGGAAGGCGGATGGGCCGACATGCGGCCTTCTTTGGTATAACGTCCACGGCGCGCACCCAGCAGCAACACCGCTGCCAGCGCGATCCAGCCACCCACAGCGTGGACTACGACGGAGCCGGCAAAATCATGGAATCCGGCACCAAAGTTTGCCAGTAACCAGTCCTGCACTCCGAAACGATTATTCCACGCAATGCCCTCAAAGAAGGGATAGATAAAGCCCACCAGCATAAAGGTGGCGACCAGCATGGGATTGAAACGCGCACGCTCTGCTACGCCACCCGAAACGATGGCCGGGATTGCAGCAGCAAAAGTCAGCAGGAAGAAAAACTTGACCAGGTCATATCCATTCTTTTGGGCCAGCGCTTCCGCTCCCGTGAAGAAAGTTACACCATAGGCTATGCTGTAGCCGATAAAAAAATAAGCCAGCGTGGAAATGGCAAAATCAGTCATGATTTTTACCAGCGCGTTGACCTGATTTTTTTTGCGCACCGTACCCAGTTCAAGGAATGCAAAACCCGAATGCATCGCCAGCACCATAATGGCACCCAGCAGAATAAATAAAGTATCACTTCCCGTTTTTAGATTTTCCATTTTTCCCCCTGCGAACAAACTTCGTCAATAACAACTGCACCACTTTAAATGAAATCTTTAATCAGGCAGCCCAGCCTTTAAGTGTCTTTTCCAGCCAGAACAGGCCAACGATGGTTTTACTGTCGTTGATCTTGCCCAGCCTTACCCACTCCAGAGCATCCCCCATGTTCAGCTCGAACACTTCAAGGAATTCGCCATCGTCGAGCTGGCTTCCGCGATGCGTGAGGCCGCGCGCAAGAAAATATTCGAGGCGTTCATCGGCATAACCTATGCATGGCCAAGCGGTTGTCAGGTGTATCCATTCACTTGCCACATAGCCGGTTTCTTCCAGCAGTTCGCGCTGCGCCGTTACCAGAATATCCTCGCCAGGGTCGATTTTACCTGCCGGTATTTCAATGAACTCACGTTGCGGCGCATAACGGTATTGGCGTTCCATCAGCAGCTTGCCATTGTCCAGCATTGCCAGAATGGCCACCGCGCCCGGATGCGTAATATATTCTCGCGAACTGACGCTGCCATCCGGCATACGCGCCTGATCTTTGCGCACCTTGAGAAAGTTGCCGTCATATGACAGCGTGCTGTCGATCTGCGTTTCGGTCAGATTCATTCCTGAGAATTTCATAATTTTCGTCTATAAAAAAATACTCCCGCCGCAGCGAGAGTATTTGATTGCATCATCGGATGTTGCACATTATTTTAATGCAGCAGCAGGGATTTTTGCACCGCCATCGCGCATACCGTCATCAGCCAGCCCGGCATAATACCAAGGGCGAGCACAGCCAATCCGTTAAACGATATCAGCAAACCGCTGTCCGGCTGTATGCGGATAGGCTCGTGACTTTCCGGCGCATCGAAATACATCAGCTTGACGATACGCAAATAATAATAAGCGCCGATCAGCGAGAACAGTACCGCGATAATGGCAATCTCGATATGGCCGGTATTGATAATCGCTTCCAGCACGGAAAACTTGGCGTAGAAACCGGCAGTCGGAGGCACACCCGCCATGGAAAACATCAACAGCAACATCATGAAGGCGAGCCACGGGCTGCGCTGGTTCAAACCTTTAAAGGCATCCAGTGTATCTGCCTCGTAACCCTCGCGTGAAAGCATGGTAATCATGCCAAACGCACCCAGACTCATCAGCGCATAAATCACAATATAGAACATGGACGCGCCATATCCATCGATGCCGCCACTCAGCACACCGAGCAGGAAAAAACCCATGTGCGCAATACTGGAGTACGCAAGCATGCGCTTGAAATTGGTCTGCGCGATCGCGCTGATATTACCCACCGCCATAGACAGCACGGCCAGGATAACCAGCATGCCGGACCAGTGAATCATCAGCTGCTGCAAACCATCCACCAGCAAGCGCATTACAAATGCAAAAGCAGCCAGCTTGGTTGCCGAACCTATCAGCATCACCACCGATGTAGGCGCACCCTGGTAAACATCGGGTACCCACATATGGAAGGGCACCGCACCCAGCTTGAAGGCCAGCCCCGCCACTACAAACACCAGGCCGAACACCAGCAGGTTGGGATTGGCAACACCGTGCTTGATTGCAGCAGCAACCGCATTCACATCCAGTGTTCCAGTCGCGCCATACAGCATCGACATGCCGTACAGCAGCAGACCGGAGGCCAGCGCACCGAGAATAAAGTATTTCATCGCCGCCTCGGTGGCAACCGCCGAATCACGCTGCAATGCAACCATCGCATACAGGCTCAGCGACATCAGCTCCAGACCGATATACATGCTGAGAAAATGGCTGGCCGAGATCATTACCATCATGCCGAGCAAAGCAAACAGGGTGAGCACCATGAATTCGCCGGTGAACAAGCCGCGTGCCAGCAGATAGCTGCGCGAATACACCAGTATCATCGACACCGAGATATAGCTCAGCATCTTCAACACGTCGGACATCAGGTCATCCACAAACATATTCTTGAACAGATGTGCGATGCCCGGCTGATAGGTGTAGACGGTGATCAGTGCAAGACCAACCAGCGTGAGTTGCACCAGCAGATAGGTTGCGGATTTTTGCCTGTCGGCAACAAACAGATCCACTATCAGGATGATACAAGCCATCACCAGCAGAAAAATTTCTGCGTAGGCGGGTGCTAGGGTGGAAAAATAACTCATAACTTCCTCAATTCACGTTTGCTCAATTTAGGTTGGCTCACACACGGTGATTTATAACTTGGAATTTCCCAGATGAACAATCAGATTATTCACCGACGCATGCATCATTTCGCCGAAGGGCAGCGGATAGACACCCATGCCCAGCACGCAGACTGCAAGTATGGAAAATATGATTTTTTCACGCAGCGTGATGTCGCTCAAGTGCGCCACATGCTCATTGCTTATCGCGCCGAAAAATACACGCTTGACCATCCACAGGGTATACGCCGCGCCAAAAATCAGCGTGGTGGCAGCCAGCAAGGCGTACCAGAAGTTAACCTTTACTGCGCCCATAATCACCAGAAACTCGCCAACGAAACCGCTGGTGCCGGGCAAGCCGCTGTTGGCCATCGCGAACAGCACAAAGAACGCGGCAAACACCGGCATCTTGTGCGCCACGCCACCGTAGTCGGCTATCTGGCGCGAGTGCACGCGGTCATACATCACGCCGATACCGAGGAACATCGCGCCGGAAACAAAGCCGTGCGAGATCATTTGCAGCAGGCCGCCTTCAATACCGTAGGCATTGAAAATAAAGAAGCCCAGCGTGACAAAGCCCATATGTGAAATCGACGAATAGGCCACCAGCTTTTTCATGTCCGACTGCATCAGTGCCACCAGGCCGATATACACCACGGCGATCAGCGACAAGGTGATCATCACCCATGCCAGCTCATGGCTGGCATCGGGCGCAATCGGCATGGAGAAACGCAGGAAACCATAAGCACCCACTTTCAGCATAATCGCCGCCAGCACCACAGAGCCGCCGGTAGGCGCTTCCACGTGCGCATCGGGCAGCCAGGTGTGCACCGGGAACATCGGCACTTTCACCGCAAACGCCATAAAGAAGGCGATAAAAATCAAAATCTGCTCAACTCTCGGAATCGGCAATGCGTGATAGTCCAGAATGGAGAAGCTGCCTGTTCCCAGAACCACGCCGGATTGCCTGTACAGATAGATAAACGCAATCAGCATCAGCAGGGAGCCAAGCAGAGTGTAGAGGAAAAATTTAACCGCCGCATAAACGCGATTGGCACCGCCCCACACGCCGATAATCAGGAACATCGGAATCAGCATCGCTTCCCAGAACACATAGAACAGCATTGCGTCCAGTGACGCAAAGACACCATTAACTATCCCGGACATGATCAGGAACGCGGCCATATACTGCGCGACGCGCTTTTCAATCACCTTCCAGCCGGCCAGTACAACCAGGGGAGTAAAAAAGCTGTTGAGCAGTATGAACAGCACTGAAATACCGTCGATGCCCAGATGATAGTTAATATTGAAATGGGGTATCCAGACATACATTTCTTCAAACTGCATCGCGCTGATCATCTTGTCGAAGCCGGTGTATAGCGGCAGCGTTACCAAAAATCCCAGTACGGCGCCAACCAGCGCAATCATGCGCGCAATGGGAGCGTTGCGGTCATGTCCGGTTGCCAGCACCAGCACGCCAAAGAAGATGGGCAACCAGATCGCAACGCTTAATAGTGGAAATCCAAAAATCATACTCAATATCCTTCAGATTGCTTCTACTGTTTGATTTCTATACAGCGTGTGCACGGCACACACTGTCATTTACTTGAACCAGGTTTTTATTGTCAGCAACACAAACACACCGATGATCATGGCAAAGGCATAGTGGTAGATGTAACCGGTCTGGATGCGGCGCAACACGGTGGAGAATTTACCAATCAGATTTGCTGTGCCGTTCACAAAAAAGCCGTCGATCAGCTTCACGTCGCCAAACTTCCACAGGAAGCGACTGGTGTTGCGCGCACCGGCGGCAAAGAACCAGTCGTTAAAGCGGTCGAAGTAATATTTGTTTTCCAGCAGCGTGTAAATAAAGCCGGATTTCTGCTTGATCCAGGCAGGGATGGCCGGATTTTTCAGGTAGAAGTACCAAGCGGTCACGACACCGGCCAGCGCCAGCCAGAAAGGCAGTGTCATCAGTCCATGTATGGCCATCGCCCACGCGCCGTGGAACTCGTGCTGCATCTCCTGCATTACAGGATGCGCCTGCTGGTTGATCACGATCGCGCCGTCGAAATAACCACCGAACAACATCGGCTCGATGGTGAAATAGCCTATGAATAACGATGGAATGGCCAGCGCAACCAGCGGCAGCCACACTACCCATGACGTTTCGTGCGGCTTTTCTCCCGGTGCCAGTCCGTGATGCTCATGGCTGGCATGGTCGTCGTCATGGGCAGCGCCGTGATGGGCGTCATGCTGTGCAGCAGCTTTGGGGGCAGCATGCACTGCATGTTCAGCCTTGCCGAAACGCTCTGCGCCATGGAACACCAGGAAATACAAGCGGAAGGAATAGAAGGCCGTAACGAACACGCCTGCCACTACGGCGAAGTAGGCAAAGCCTGACCCTGCCAGTTGCGACATGCCCACCGCTTCGATGATGCTGTCCTTGGAGTAGAAGCCGGACAAGAGGGGCGTACCGATGAGTGCCAGCGAACCGGCCAAAAAAGTCCAATGCGTGATTTTCATGTACTTGCGCAGGCCGCCCATCTGGCGGATATCCTGCACGTGGTGCATGCCGATAATCACCGAGCCGGCCGCGAGGAACAGCAGGGCCTTGAAGAATGCGTGGGTCATCAAATGGAACACCGCAACCGAGTAGGCCGAGGCTCCCAGTGCAACCGTCATGTATCCCAGTTGCGACAGCGTGGAATAGGCCACCACGCGTTTGATATCGTTCTGGATAATGCCGAGGAAACCCATGAATAGCGCAGTGATCGCGCCGATCACCATCACAAAGGACAAGGCGGTATCGGACAGCTCAAACAGCGGCGACATGCGCGCCACCATAAAGATACCGGCAGTCACCATGGTTGCGGCGTGGATCAGTGCGGAGATAGGCGTCGGGCCTTCCATCGAGTCGGGCAGCCACACATGCAGCGGAAACTGTGCCGACTTGCCCATTGCGCCGATGAACAGCAGGATGCAGATGGCTGTCAGCGTGTCGACATAGATGCCGGGGATGGGCGCGAGTATGCCGACATGGCTGCTCGCTGCATCAAACACCGCCTGGTAATCCAGCGTGCCAAAGACCATCAGCACCAGCCCAATGCCGAGCAGGAAGCCAAAGTCGCCCACGCGGTTAACCAGGAACGCCTTCAGGTTGGCATAGATTGCGGTGGGGCGGTCGTACCAGAAACCGATCAGCAAATAGGACACCAGCCCCACCGCTTCCCAGCCGAAGAACAGCTGCATGAAATTGTTTGCCATCACCAGCATCAGCATGGAGAAAGTGAACAGCGAAATGTAACTGAAGAAGCGCTGGTAACCCTTGTCTTCCGACATATAGCCTATGGTATAGATATGCACCATCAGCGACACAAAAGTCACCACCAGCATCATCATCACGGTCAGCTGGTCGATCATAAAACCCACATCTATGCTGGTATCGCCTGCGGTCAGCCACTGGTAAACAGGGCCATTGAAGGTGTTACCCGCCAGCACATCCTGAAAAATCGCAACCGACGCGGCGAAAGATACGGCCACCATCAGGATAGTGAAACGGTGTGTCCAGGTACGGCCGATAACCTTGCCAAATAGACCGGCGACAATGGCGCCCAACAAGGGCGCCAGCGGCACCAGCAGATACAGATTTTGCATATTGCTCATCATACTTAACCCTTCAGGCTGCCAAGATCGTCAACATTGATCGTGCGCAGGTTACGGAACAACACGATCAGAATCGCCAGGCCTATCGCCGCTTCTGCTGCTGCAACAGTCAAAATAAAGAATACGAAAATCTGCCCGGAAACGTCATTCAGGTAATGCGAAAATGCGATGAAGTTGGTATTCACCGCCAGCAACATCAGCTCGATTGCCATCAGCAGCACGATGAGGTTTTTTCGATTTAAAAAAATGCCGACGATACTGATGGCGAACAATACGGCGCCCAGTACCAGAAAATGCGACAAACTCAGATTCAGCATTTATATAACCCCTTGATTATATTGAATAATTTTTATTTTCTGGTGTCAGGCCTGGCCACAGATGGCATGGAGACAATGCGCACCCGATCTTTGCTCCTGACCTGTATTTGGTCGCCCTGTACCTGATGTTTGGTACCGCTGCGCTGGCGCAGGGTCAGCGCAATCGCTGCAATGATAGCCACCAGCAACAGCACAGCGGCCAGCTCAAACGCATAGATGTATTCGGTATAGATCAGGCGGCCCAGTTCCTTGGTATTGCTGTAATCCGCAGCATGCTTCGCCACATTGACATTGGTGCCTGCGGTGCTGGACGATCCCAGCACCATCACCATTTCAACCAGCAGCACCACCGCCAGAATCGCGGCGAACGGGAACCACTTCCAGAAACCCACGCGCAGGCGCTCCAGATTAATATCCAGCATCATCACCACAAACAGGAACAACACCATCACCGCGCCCACATAAACCAGCACCAGCGTCAGCGCCAGGAATTCTGCTTCCAGCAACATCCAGATGCCGGCAGTGCTGAAAAATGCCAGCACCAGAAACAGCGCCGCATGCACCGGATTGCGCGAAGTAATCACGCGCAGTGCGGCAAACACGGTCAGTGCGGACAACAGATAAAACATCAGTGTTTCCAGATTCATAAGCACTTCCTATTGTTAACGGTATGGTGCGTCGGCCGCGCGATCTTTGGCGATTTGCGCCTCGTATTTATCGCCTACGGCCAGCAACATTTCTTTGGTGTAGTAAAGATCACCGCGTTTTTCACCGTGATATTCCAATATGCGAGTTTCCACGATGGCATCCACCGGGCAGGCCTCTTCGCAGAATCCACAGAAGATGCATTTCACCAGATCGATATCGTACTGGGTCGTGCGCCGTGTTCCATCGGCACGTTCCTCGGTCTCGATTTTGATTGCCAGCGCCGGGCATACCGCTTCGCACAGCTTGCAGCCGATGCAACGCTCTTCGCCATTGGCGTATCTGCGCTGCGCATGCAGGCCGCGAAAACGGAAACTTTGCGGGGTTTTTTCTTCGGGGAAATGCACGGTGATGTTGCGTGCAAACATATAGCGGCCTGTCAGGGCCATGCCCTTGAGCAGTTCCCACAGCATGAAGCTTTTAATTAAATGAGTGATTTTTTGCATTTTTTATCCTTGCACGGACGCGGGTGTCCACAGCCAATACGGTGTTTGCATCCAGGCGGCAACCACAACAACCCAGACCAGCGTAAGCGGAATCAGCACCTTCCAGCCCAGACGCATCAACTGGTCATAGCGATAGCGCGGGAAAGTTGCACGGAACCACAGGAACAGGAACAGCACGAAGAACATTTTGCCCAGCAGCCACACAATGCCGGGAACCCATTCGGTCAGGGCGCCCACCAACATCCAGCCATGGAATGGGTTCAGCCAGCCACCGAGGAAGAACAGCGAGGTCAGCCCGGCAATCAGTATCATGTTTGCATATTCGCCGAGGAAGAACAGCGCGAAGCCCATGCCGGAATATTCCACATGGAAGCCCGCGACAATCTCCGATTCGCCTTCGGCCATGTCAAACGGCGCACGGTTGGTTTCCGCCACACCCGAAATCAGATACACGATAAACATCGGGAACAGCGGCACAAAATACCAGCCCAGCATGCCGGCATTGCTTTGCTGGCCCATCACGATATCCGTCAGGTTCATGCTCTGCGCCGCCAGCAGCACGCACACCAGCGCAAAACCCATCGGCAATTCGTACGACACCATCTGCGCCGCCGAGCGCATCGCGCCGAGGAAAGCATATTTGGAATTGGACGACCAGCCCGCGATAATCACGCCGTACACGCCGATAGAAGTCATCGCCAGAATAAACAGCAGACCCGCGTTGATATTCGCCAGCACCATGCCATCGGCAAACGGCACCACCGCCCAGGCGGCCAGGGCGGGTGCAAGCACCATCACCGGCGCAAAGGCGAACAGCAGTTTGTTGGAGCGGATAGGAACAATCAATTCCTTGAACAGCAGCTTGATGCCGTCTGCAATCGGCTGCAACAAGCCGTAGTAGCCGACGCGGTTCGGGCCGACACGCACCTGCATATAAGCCAGAATTTTACGCTCGGCGTATGTCAGGTAAGCCACCCCTATCATCAGCGGTGCAACAATGGCCACGATCTTCATCAGGTTCCAGATCAGCGGCCAGACTGGCTCAACGAACGACCAGACAACATTCCACAGCCCGAACAGATCCCAAAACCATTGAAAGAAATGCAGTACTTGAGCTTCCATTTACGCGCGCTCCACCGAAATTGTGCCAAACATGGCACCCAGCCAGGCCGTGCTTGCATGGCCTGCCGCCACACGCACTACGCCCATCGGCAATTTATCATCCGCAGCTATCGCAAGCTGGGCACTACCCTGCGCCGTTTTTACTTTGACCTGCGCACCGGGCGTCACACCCAGTTTTTTCAATTCCTCGCCATGCATGGCTGCATGCGGCGGCAACGCATCATGGGTTGCCTGCAAGGGCGCAGAGCGGCGCACAACAGCATCCGTTGCATAGATCGGCACCTCGGAAACGCGCTGCAAGCCGTGCATCGCTGCCGCAGGCTGCACGGTCAAACCCTGCAATTGATTGTTCAGTTTGCTGCTGACCTCCATACCCTTCAGCACTTCGTCGCGCACCGCTTCGCTGCTGTCGTAGTCGAAGCCGGCCACATTCAGCAGATTGCCCAGTACGCGCAACACTTTCCACGCGGGACGCGCCTCGCCCAGTGGCTTGACTGCGCCCTTGAAGCTTTGCACACGGCCTTCGGTATTCACAAAAGTACCGGAAGTTTCAGTGAACGGTGAAATCGGCAGCATCACGTCGGCATATTCGCTGGCCTGATGCTTGTAGGCGGAAAGTGCCACCACCATATCGGCCGCCTGCATCGCCGCGACAGCCTGCGCACCATTTTGCGTATCCAGTTCCGCTTCGACGTTCAGCAGCAGATAAGCCTTGCGCGGCGATGCCAGCATCGCCGCAGCATTCATGCCCTTTGCGGACGGCACTGCCTGCGCGAGATATCCGCCCACACTGTTTGCCGCCTCGCCGAGGAAACCGAACCTGCCATTGCACAGCGCGGCAATATGCTGCGCCAGCAGTTGCAGCTGGGCTGCCTGCGGATGCTGCTGCGCGAAGTTGCCCAGCAAAATAACGCTGCGTTCACCGCTCATCAGGCTTCTGGCGATAGCCTGTGCCGTGGCGGATGTCGCGACACCCTGCAGCAAAGGCTGCACGCTGGCATCCACTGCGGCTTTCTTTTCGGCTGCCAGCGTTTGCAGAATTTGCGCCAGCATGGACACCATCTCCGACGGCGCAACAATCAGCTTGTTCGCCACTTTCATCAGCAGATCATCGTCCGCGCTATGCAGCACGCTGGCCTGTGCGCCGCGTTTGACGGCATGACGTATTCTTGCAGCCAGCAGCGGCTGATCTTTGCGCAGGAAGCTGCCGACCAGCAGGAAGCGATCCGCCTGATTGAGCTCTGCCACAGACATGCCTAACCACGGCGCGCCAAGTTGCTTGCCATCGGCGCTGAAATCGGCCTGGCGTAAACGGAAATCGACGTTATCGCTACCCAGTCCGCGCACGAGTTTCTGCAGCAGATACATTTCTTCCAGCGTGGAGTTGCCCGTGGCCAGCGCGCCAATATTTTCGGCGCCGGCTTCCTTGCCAACCTGGCGCAAGCCATTCGCCACGTACTCCAGCGCAACCTGCCACTCAACTTCCTGCCAGCGACCGCCCTGCTTGAGCATGGGCCTGGTCAGGCGCTGTGCGGAATTCAACCCTTCATAACTGAAGCGATCCTTGTCCGATAGCCAGCATTCGTTGACCGCTTCATTCTCCAGCGGCAATACGCGCATCACGCGATTGTCCATGACCTGAACCGCCAGATTGGAACCCAGGCTGTCGTGCGGGCTGATTGATTTGCGGCGTGACAACTCCCAGGTGCGCGCCTTGTAGCGGAACGGCTTGCTGGTGAGCGCGCCGACCGGGCACAGGTCTATCATATTGCCGGACAGCTCTGAATTTACCGTACCCGACACAAAACTCATAATCTCGGCATGCTCGCCGCGGAAGGCCTGCCCCAGCTCCATCTCGCCGCCGATTTCAATACCGAAACGCACGCAACGGGTACAGTTAATGCAGCGGCTCATCTCCTCGGCTGAAACCAGGGGTCCGATATCCTTGTGCAATACCACGCGCTTTTCTTCCTGGTAACGCGATGCGCTGCCGCCGTATCCGACGGCCAGATCCTGCAACTCGCACTCACCGCCCTGGTCGCAAATCGGGCAATCCAGCGGATGGTTGATCAGCAGAAATTCCATCACGCCCTTTTGCGCCTTTACCGCCTGCTCGGAAGCGGTAAACACCTTCATGCCCTCGGCCACCGGGGTGGCGCAGGCAGGCAAAGGCTTGGGAGCCTTTTCAACCTGCACCAGACACATGCGGCAATTGGCCGCGATGGATAATTTTTTGTGATAACAGAAGTGCGGGATGTAGATGCCAGCCTGATGAGCTGCCTCGATCACGCTGCGGCCGTTTTCAACCTCGACCTTTTTGCCGTCAATTTCAATATTGATCATTGCTCACCTAACCGTTTAGTCTTTTACCAAGCAACGCTTGTGCTCGATGTGGTATTCAAACTCGCTGCGATAATGCTTGAGGAAGCCCTGTACCGGCCACGCCGCCGCATCGCCCAGCGCGCAGATGGTGCGGCCCGCAATGTTTTCGCACAGGCTCAGCAGCAAATCCAGATCTTCGGGTCGACCCTCGCCTTTTTCGATACGGTGCACGATGCGGTACAGCCAGCCGGTGCCTTCGCGGCACGGCGTGCACTGACCGCAAGATTCTTCGAAGTAAAAATATGACAGGCGTTCCAGCGCGCGCACCATGCAGGTGGTCTCGTCCATCACGATCACCGCACCCGTACCAAGATAGGAACCCGCCTTCTGGATCGAATCAAAATCCATGTTCAGATCCATCATGATCTCGCCCGGCAACACCGGCATCGAGGAACCGCCGGGGATCACGGCTTTCAGCTTGCGCCCGCCACGCACACCGCCGGCCATCTCCAGCAGCTTCTTGAACGGCGTACCCAGCGGCACTTCAAAATTGCCGGGATTGTTCACATGGCCGGATACGGAGAACAGCTTGACGCCGCCGCTGTTCGGCACGCCCATATCGGCAAACTTCTTGCCGCCCTCGCGGATAATGTAGGGAATGCTGGCAAAAGTTTCGGTGTTGTTGATGGTGGTCGGCTTGCCATACAGGCCAAAGCTGGCGGGGAAAGGCGGCTTGAAGCGGGGCTGGCCTTTTTTGCCCTCCAGCGACTCCAGCAGAGCAGTTTCTTCACCGCACACATAGGCACCGTAGCCCAGATGGTTATGCAGATCGAAGACAAAACCGGAACCCAGAATATTATTGCCCAGATAGCCCGCCTTGCGCGCTTCTTCACAGGCCGCTTCCATGCGCTCGTAAGCCTCGTAGATTTCGCCGTGCACGTAGTTATAACCCACCTTAACACTCATGGTGTAAGCGGCAATCGCCATACCTTCGATCAGGCTGTGCGGGTTAAAGCGCAGAATATCCCTGTCCTTGCAGGTGCCCGGCTCGCCTTCATCCGAGTTGCACACCAGGTATTTGTCACCCTCGTAATTGCGCGGCATGAAGCTCCATTTCAGCCCGGTGGGGAAACCCGCACCACCGCGACCGCGCAGACCCGAGGCCTTCACTTCGGCGATGATGTCATCTGCCGACATTTTGTTTTCTATCACTTTGCGCAGCGCCTGATAGCCGCCTACTTTAAGGTAGTTTTCCAGCGTCCACGGCTTGTCGAAATGCGAGGTATTGAGGAGAATAGGTGCGTTCATTGCTTGTCCAGCTCCGCAAGAATTTGATCAATCTTTTCGCTGGTCAGGCGTCCGCATAATTTCTTGTTGTTGATCGTGAACATCGGCGCATCCACGCAGGCACCCATGCATTCACCTTCGCGCAGGCCAAATTTGCCGTCCGCTGTCACCTCGCCTAAACCGATCCCCAGACGCTTGCTGAGATGCTCAACTGTTTCGCCGGAGCCGCATAGCATGCAGGAAATATTGGTGCATACAGTCAGCGTGTGCCTGCCCATAGGCTTCAGGTTGTACATATGATAAAAAGTGGCAACTTCAAACACGGCCATTTGCGGCATGCCCAGATAAACCGCAATGTCGGCCATATCCTCGTTGGCAATCCAGCCTTTTTCATCCTGCACAAAACGCAGCGCGGCCATCACGGCAGACTGCTTCTGGTCGGCCGGATATTTGCCCAGCTCGCGGTTTATTTGAGTTTGAATTTGATCGGATAACATTCGCGTTCTATCTCTCTAAAAACAATTAACGATCTATCTCGCCAAAAACAATATCCTGCGTGCCAATAATGGCCACCACGTCAGCCAGCATGTGACCGCGCGCCATCTCATCCAGCGCTGCCAGATGCGGGTAGCCGGGAGCGCGTATCTTCAGGCGATAGGGCTTGTTCGCGCCGTCCGACACGATGTAGATGCCAAACTCGCCCTTGGGGTGTTCAACCGCGGCATAGGCTTCACCCGGCGGCACATGCATGCCCTCGGTAAACAGCTTGAAGTGATGGATCAGTTCTTCCATATTCTGCTTCATGCCCTCGCGTGCAGGCGGCGCGACTTTGTGGTTTTCGCTCATCACAGCGCCGGGATGGTCACGCAGCCACGCGATGCACTGCTTGATGATGCGGTTGGACTGGCGCATTTCTTCCACACGCACCAGATAGCGGTCGTAACAATCGCCTTCCACGCCCACCGGTATATCAAAATCCAGCTTGTCGTAAACCGAGTAAGGTTGATGCTTGCGCAGATCCCACACCACCCCCGAGCCGCGCAACATCGGGCCGGTCATGCCCAGCGCTTTCGCGCGCTCTGGTGACAGAATACCGATACCCACCGTACGCTGCTTCCAGATACGGTTATCGGTCAGCAGCGTTTCATACTCGTCCACGCGATCAGGGAAATTATTGGCAAAATCTTCCAGATAATCGAGCAAAGAACCGGTACGGTTTTCGTTCATGCGCTTGACGGCTTTTGCATTGTGTATCTTGGAAGCCTGATACTGCGGCATGCTGTCCGGCAGATCGCGGTACACACCACCCGGGCGGTAATAGGCGGCATGCATACGCGCACCGGAAACCGCTTCATAGGCATCCATTAAAGCTTCACGCTCACGGAAGGTATAGAACAGCATGGTCTGCGCGCCCAGATCCAGACCATGCGCGCCCAGCCACAGCAGATGGTTGAGGATGCGGGTGATTTCGTCAAACATCACGCGGATATACTCCGCCCTTTCCGGAACCTCGATACCCAGCAGCTTCTCGATCGCCATTACATAAGCGTGCTCGTTGCTCATCATCGAGACGTAATCGAGCCTGTCCATGTAGGGAACCGATTGCAGGAATGTTTTATGTTCGGCCAGTTTTTCAGTGGCGCGGTGCAGCAGCCCGATATGCGGATCTGCACGCTGAATGACTTCGCCGTCCAGCTCCAGCACCAGGCGCAGCACGCCATGAGCAGCCGGATGCTGCGGCCCAAAATTCATTGTGTAGTTCTTGATCTCAGCCATGGTTAAATCGATCCACACTTAAAAGATTGCACAGGCCCACAATGAATTTCAGTGGAGACTAACTTGCGCATGCAAGTTAAGCCCGCAGGGCGGTCGCAGCTAAAGTTCATGGTGTAATTTTTTATTTCCGCCATATCGACTACCCCAACACCAAACTTGAAAAATGCCCACCATGAACTTCAGTGAAGACTAACTTGCGCATGCAAGTTAAGCCCGCAGGGCGGTCGCAGCTAAAATTCATTGTGTAGTTCTTGATCTCAGCCATTTTATTTCATCCCCCCATAGCTATCCTCACGCACAATCCGCGGCGTTACTTCGCGAGGCTCTATGCTGACAGGCTGGTAGATCACGCGCTTCTGCTCGGCGTCATAACGCATCTCAACATGGCCGGACAAGGGGAAGTCTTTGCGGAAGGGGTTGCCGATAAAGCCGTAGTCTGTCAACAGGCGGCGCAAATCGGGATGCGAGGTGAAGATTATGCCGTAAAGATCGAAGGCCTCTCGCTCATACCAGTTCGCGCATGGCCATATTTCAATCACGGAAGGCAGTATGGGCATTGCATCATCCTCGGCAAACACGCGCACACGCAAACGCAGGTTATTGCTGATCGACAACAGGTGGTAAACCGCGGCAAAACGGTAAGGCCTCAAAACACAAGGCGCAGATGCATCATCGCTGAAATAAGCCCCACCCTCGCTCACATCGCTGCCGTAGGTCGAATAGTCCACACCGCACAGATCAATCAATTGTTCAAAGTCAAACCTTGAATCGTCGCGCAAGCGGGTCAATACAGCCTGCATATCCTGCGCGCGCACCATCAGCGTCAACTCGCCCAGACTATCGTCCAGATTGACTATCTGCCCGCCAAATGCGTCCTGCAATGCTGCACTCAATTGCTTCAAATCAGTAGCCATGTCCAGTCCTAGCGTGCGATTGTATTCGTTCGTTTGATCTTGTTTTGCAGCTGTATCAGCCCGTAGAGCAAGGCTTCAGCCGTTGGGGGACAGCCAGGCACATACACATCCACCGGCACGATGCGGTCGCAACCGCGCACAACGGAATAGGAATAATGGTAATAGCCGCCGCCATTGGCGCACGAGCCCATGGAAATCACGTATCGCGGCTCAGCCATCTGGTCGTAGACTTTGCGCAGGGCTGGCGCCATCTTGTTGCACAAGGTGCCGGCAACAATCATCAGATCAGACTGGCGCGGACTGGGACGAAATACTTCGGCGCCAAACCGCGCAATGTCGTAACGGGAGGCTGCCGCATGCATCATTTCCACCGCGCAACAGGCCAGGCCAAAGGTCATCGGCCACAGGGAGCCGGTGCGGGTATAGTTGATAACCGTGTCAAGGGATGTCGTGACAAAACCCTTTTCAAGAACGCCTTCTATTCCCATTCCAAGGCTCCTTTTTTCCATTCATAGATAAATCCAACCACCAGGATAGATAAAAACACCATCATGGAGACAAATCCGAACATGCCAATTTCCTGCAGTACGATGGCCCACGGAAACAGGAACGCGATTTCCAGATCAAACAGGATAAACAGAATAGCGACCAGATAATAGCGCACGTCAAATTTCATGCGCGCATCCTCAAAAGCCTCAAAACCGCACTCATAGGGTGAAAGCTTTGCGTCATCGGGACGATTGGGCGCAAGTATCCAGCCCAACAGCAAGGGAATAACGCCAATGGCCAGACCTACGATGATAAATAACAGGACCGGAAAATAGTTTTCCAACATCTGAGTTCCCCCCTGATCTGCATCACAGGACGCAGATCAATCTAGTTTATTGTATTCAACCAAAGCCTAGAAAACTTTAGCTTGATATTTGGTGCGGGGCAAGGGACTCGAACCCTCACGTCCTTACGGACACAGCCACCTCAAGGCTGCGCGTCTACCAATTCCGCCAACTCCGCAAATATTTACTTTTGGAACTCCCCGGATTTAGTTGGGAATATCCTTTGATTTGGAACCAGTGGTATCGCTTTTTGATACTGCGGGAGCAGTTTCAGGAGCCAATTGCGGGACCGCCTTGCCTGCATCAGGCTGGCTGGCATCCATTTTTTCCATCACGCCCGCACTTTGTACAGGCTGGGCATAAATATAAGTCAGACTGAGACTGGTGATAAAAAATATGGTGGCTGCAACAGCAGTGCTACGGCTTAAAAAATTAGCCGAGCCGCTTGAGCCAAATAAACTGCCCGCAGATCCCGTGCCAAAAGCCGCGCCCATATCTGCACCCTTGCCATGCTGCACCAGCACCAGAATTATCAGCGCGACAGCACTAACAACGTGTACAAACCAAACTAATGTTTCCACTTAAAATACTCCAATAAAACTACTTACCCGCGCGGCAAATTGCCACAAAATCTTCAGCCACCAGCGACGCGCCACCGATCAGGCCACCATCGATATCTGCCATCGAAAACAGCTCTGCTGCATTCGCCGCTTTTACGCTACCACCGTAGAGTATACACAAGCCTTGCGCCACCTGACCATCCAGCTTCGCAACCCTTTGACGAATAAAGGCATGTACTGCCTGCGCCTGGTCCGGCGATGCCGTTTTCCCGGTGCCTATAGCCCAAACCGGCTCATAGGCTACCACTGCTTTTTCCAGAGCTTTGACGCCTGCACGATTGACAACCTCATCAAGTTGGCGCGCCACGATTTCTTCTGTAATACCCGCCTCACGCTCAGCCAATGTTTCGCCCACGCACAAAATCGGCTGAAGGCCAGCTTTGAGCGCGGCATCAAATTTCATTGCAACCGTTTCGTCGCTTTCATGATACAGGCCGCGACGCTCGGAATGGCCGAGGATCACGTACTTGCAACCGAACTCCACCAGCATGCCGGCTGCCACTTCGCCGGTGTAGGCACCTTCTTCGTGATGACTCATGTTTTGGGCGCCCCAAGCAACATTGCTGCCCTGTAGCAGCGCTTGTGCCTGGGCAAGATAGGGATAAGGCACGCATACAGCGCAATCAGTATTGCGCAAATCACGCACGCCCGCCGCCACACCCTCCAGCAAGGCCTGGTTACGCGCAAGGCGGCCAAACATTTTCCAATTGCCGACGACCAGTTTACGACGCATATAATCTCATCCCTATAGCAGCCACGAAAGTCGGGCATCCTACCGATGAAACCCCAAATGGTCAATCTTGCTGTATTAAACGGAAATGAAATATTGAAATTCAGAATGACTGAAAATGGAGAAAAATACTATGAATTGCACAATTCAAAGCTCGCTCAAAATCTATAAAAGGCTATCTTGCGAGTTCAAATAAAAAGCGAAGCTATGGACAACAATCCACCTATTAACGCACCTGCCAATACATCACTAGGGTAATGCAAGCCGAGAATCGGACGCGACAGGGCCACAAGCAAAGCGAAAGGCAATACAAGCCAGACAAGCACAGGAAAATAGGCAACAGCTATTATACTGAAAGCAACAGCATGCATTGTATGACCCGATGGGAAACTGAATTGATCCAGCGTATGCCCATTGCAGACAATGCTTGGATAAACATTAAACGGTCGTGGGCGCAAAGTTTTAAGCTTGATCCATTTATAGAACAGGGTAGCTGCCAGGCCAACCACCAGCATATGTATCACAGCGGGCAGCGCTTCAGCCTGATAATGCAGCAACAAAACAGTCATCAGCATGTACCAGAACACACCGTCACCAAGGCGGCTGGCCAGCTTGAATATATTGCGCACCAGCAGGTTCCGGCTCAGATCATTGCAAGACTGGCATAAACCGATATCCCACTCGTTAAATTTTTGCAACCTGACGCTCAGGTGATAGTTCAGTCTGGTCATGTTTCGCTCCCTTTGAATACACAATATTTAACAGCAGCCTTTCCACTTTCCCCGCGACATTTGCCCATGCCATTGGCTCTACAGCCAGCCGTGCGCGGTTCCGCAATCGCTGTATACGGTCCGGAATTTGTATCAGAGCAATCGCCTGCCGGAAAAATGCATCGGTATCATTGAATGGTGCAAGCAACCCATTAACATCATGGCGAATATACTGACGCGCGGCCGCATAGTCATAAGCCAGTACCGCCAAGCCGCTGGCCATCGCTTCCACCGTCACGGAGCCATACGATTCAGTCAGGCTGGGATAAAGAAATACGTCACCAGATGCATAGTGCTCGGCAAGATCTTCACCCGTGCGCATCCCTGCAAATACTATTTGCGGATATTGCTTCTGTAATCTTGCACGGGCAGGCCCGTCACCCACCATCACCAATTTCGCATCGCCAATAATGACCTGCATTTGTTCAAACGCATTAATCACAACCTGCAAATTTTTTTCTTCCGTCAAACGGCTTACCAGCACAACCACTGGCGTATCAACATCCGCCCCCCATTGCTGGCGCAATGCTTCGCTGCGCTTTCGCGGATGAAACAACTCCGTGTCAATTCCGCGCGTAACCATCTCTACATTTTTATAGCCTGCCTGCTGCAGATGCTTCTGCATATCAACCGTTGACACCATCGTACAATCGGCCTTGTTATGAAAATTGCGCAGATACGATGCAATGCAATTGCTCAGCAAAGCTGTACCATGGTGCTGGCTAACGTTATGCAAATGGCTATAAAAAGAATTGGTCGCAACAGGGATACCCAATTTACGCGCGGCATGCATGGCCGACCACCCCAGGGGGCCTTCCGTGGCAATATGCACAATATCAGGACGCTGCAGTTGCCACTGCCGCAACAGCCGGTTTCTGGCCGGCATGCCAATTTTCCATTCGTGACAACCCGGAAGGGGTATACCTGACACCAATGTCTCCGCATACCCCTCCTCCTGCACTGCAACATCCCGCTTGTGATGGCGCAAACGAACAAGGTGCACATAGTGACCCCGCTGACGCATACCCCCGACCATGCCGGCCACTGTGACCGCGACACCATTCACATCGGGAGGATATGTCTCGCTTACCACTGCAATTCGCAAGGGAGATGAAATAGTTTGCGTAAAGAGGTGCTTGCCTGTTGTCATGGAATCATGATTTCACGACAAGATGAAAAAGGAATTAAGCTTTCTTTACAATTTGGTTACATCCCGCATTTAATCAGCAAGCACCAGTCCCCAGACAACGACGACATTAATCAGGCTAACCAGCACGGCCGAACTCCCGATATCTTTGGCACGCTTGGCGAGATCATGATTCTCCAGGGAAATACGGTCAACGGTAGCTTCAACAGCAGAATTTAGCAGCTCAACAATAATTACCAGCAACACACTGCCTATCATCAATGCCTTGCCGATATTGCTGGCGGGCAACCAAAGCGCCAATGGAATCAACACGACTGCCAGATGCAACTCCTGGCGAAATGCATCTTCATGCTTATATGCGGACCGAAAGCCGGCAAGCGAATAGCCGAATGCATTCCATAAACGAATTAAACCGGTTTTACCTTTGTACGGACTTTCCAATGTACGACTCCCTGCAATAATTAATCCATTACCCTGCCTGAAGCTGTGCAATCAAATTGCTTCTTGCAGGGCACCACCGGTTCCTCAATTACTCCCTGCTATTTTCTGGGCGCCCCATTAATCCATCCGGGCACATGAGTGAGCGAAATACTGACCCAGACTGCCACTGTAAAATAAAGCGTCATCCATGGAATTTCCTGGCGCCAGACATCCCAGCCAAAATCAACAACGCACGCCCTTGAGGCATCCATAACCCCCTGCATCACAGACAGATACACTGCACCGGCAGTCTGATCCGCGCTCCAGCGAGCCCAATACATAGGCACGTCGACGCTGGTCATAAACAGAATATAGCCAATAGCAAAAGCCATCATCGCAACCAGAAAGTGACGTTGCGGCCGGGTACTGTGCGGCCACAGCATGTAGAGACTCATCAGCAGCAAAACCGCAGAGAATGTCCAGATGGAATTTTCCACAACATGTCCAAAATAATTCGTGGAAAGGATTGCGTACCAAGATGAAATCTCAGCCACAACAATGATCGGTATCAACAACAGGGAAACCATTACTACAAATTTGTTATCTTTACTGCTACCGGCCTCATGCAACAGTAGCGCGCACTGCGCTATAAAACATAGTTCAGCCACCGTGGCCACACTCCTGCCCACCATCATATTGGATAATCCCGTCTGCACCAGACAAACGCGCTCCAGGTCAATTCTCGGCAGAAATGATCGAAAGGCACAGCCTGCAACGTAGGCAGCTGACAGCCACAGCATCCAGCGCCGTTGCCTGTGTTTGACCGCGAAAAAAAAATTTTCGTGACTGCTTGCCAGTAGTTTGGCGGAAACCATCCATGCAGCGATGTTCAGTACCGCGATGACACTCAAAGAAATCCACCAGATTTGAACGGCCATAGTCATGATCTAATTTCCCCTTGGGTGGTGTTTCAAAAAGCATACGCCATAGAATTAGCGGTGCCATGGTTCTGTTCACCATGCATATCACATGGCTTGTTCAGTCCTTACCAAACAGATCACGGGTAAAAATCTTTTCACGCACCGCGGAAATTTCCTCCGTTACGCGGTTGGCCACAATCACATCCGACATGCGCATGAACTGGTCAAGATCGGTTATCACCCGTGAATTGTAAAATTTCGGCTCCATCAGTTCCGGCTCATATACCACCACCTCTATCCCTTTGGCTTTGATACGCTTCATTACGCCCTGAACGGAAGAAGAGCGAAAGTTATCCGAGCCGCTTTTCATAATCAGTCGGTAGATACCCACAATATTGGGTTTGCGCTTAACCACACTTTCGGCGATAAAATCTTTACGTGTGGTGTTTGAATCAACAATTGCCTGCATCAGGTTCTGCGGAACATCCTGGTAATTCGCGAGCAATTGTTTGGTATCCTTAGGCAGGCAGTAACCGCCGTAGCCAAATGACGGATTATTGTAGTGATTGCCGATGCGCGGATCGAGGCAGACGCCCTGAATGATGTGCTGCGTGTCCAGACCATGGGTAGCAGCGTAGGTATCGAGCTCGTTGAAGTAGGCAACCCGCATCGCAAGAAAAGTGTTGGCAAACAGCTTGATTCCCTCTGCCTCGGTGGAATTGGTAAACAGCACGGCAATATCCTGTTTTACCGCGCCCTGCTTGAGCATGTTGGCAAAGGTTTCCGCGCGCGTTGAAATCTCACCCACGATGATGCGCGACGGATACAGGTTATCGTAAAGCGCTTTGCCTTCGCGCAGAAACTCGGGCGAGAAGATCAGGTTTTCACAGTTGAACTGCGCTTTCAGCCTGGCGGTATAACCAACAGGCACGGTAGATTTAAGGATCATCACCGCCTGTGGATTAATATCCAAGACATCCTTAATCACCTGCTCTACCGAACGTGTATTGAAATAATTGGCCACCGGGTCATAATCGGTGGGGGTGGCAATAACAATATAATCAGCCCCGGCATAGGCCTCATGCTTGTCGAGAGTTGCCCGAAAATTCAGCGATTTATTCTGAAAATAATCTTCAATATCGGTGTCGGCAATCGGGGAAACCTTGCGATTGAGCATCTCGATTTTTTCGGGGAGGATGTCAAGTGCGACGACTTCGTTATGTTGCGCAAGCAAAACAGCATTGGACAGACCGACGTAACCAGTGCCGGCAATGGCGATTTTCATAACAGTTTTCCGATTGACATATAAAGAAGCAGCACTAAATGTTTATCCTTTAAAAAAGAAAAACATTTTTACTGGTGCAAACTTTACAAAATCAACGTGTCAGTAATATGACAGTATTATGAACTTTCCGAATCAACACTCCTTCTTGCACGGTGTTACTCCACAACGGTTACATTTCTCATCAATCTGACCGGAAATTTGACGGCAATCTTCAGCTATATCCCCTCACGCAGTATTTCATCGTCATTAAACTTTCACATTACAGCGCTATATTGGCCGATAGACAGCCTTCCCGTTTCACCAAAATAGCTTCCATCATGACTGCTTTACTGCCTTTTTAAGTCCAGGCGCAAACAAAAAATACTGACGATGCAAAAAATTAGTGCCCGTAAAAACTTGACCATCAATTCATTTAGCAACATGAATACCTTATTGCATCCGGTCAGAATAATAGTATTTTTAACAGTAGCGACAATGCTCAGCGCCTGCTCCCCGCGATATTTCATCATTGAAGGTGCTGCGAATGAACTCGCCAGCCAGGGCAAAGCGGCTGAGGACGATCTGGAACTGGCAAGAGAAGCCAGCGCGTTCTATCTCAAACTGTCCGAATCAGTACTGCGCCAGACACCGGGCAACCTCAAGCTTGCTGCAGCAGTATCCGCCGGCTTTACCCAATACGCCTTTGCTTTCGTCTCTTTTGAGGCGGAGCGAATCGAGTCAAAAGATATCAAGGCCGCCCAGAAATTACGTGTGCGCGCGGCCAGACTCTATCTGCGCGCACATCGCCATGCCATGACAGCGCTGGAACAGCAAAAGCCCGGTTTCCTCAAGGCGCTATCCAGCCCTGAAGCGGCAAACTGGCCCCGCCTTGATGATGATGAAATTGCCGTGGCTTACTGGGCCGCGGCATCCTGGGGCGGATATATCTCGCTATCCAAAGATGATCCCGATATCGTGGCTGACCTGCCGCTTGCTGTGCGTCTTGCACAACTTGCTTGGGGAAAAAACCGGGATTATGGCGAAGGTGCTCTGGCCAGCCTGATGGGCAGCTTCGAGAGCGCACGACCCGGCGGCTCGCGCCAGCAAGCGGCGGCCTACTTCGACCAGGCGATTAGCACCAGCGCAGGCAAGAGTGCCGGGCCCTATGTTGCAAAGGCGGAAGGGATAGCCTTGCCTGCGGGAGACCGCACCGCATTTGATGCACTGCTGCGTCAGGCGATAGTTGCCAGCGATAACCGGCGGGACTTGCAAAATGAGGTTATGCGCGAGCGGGCGCTATGGCTGCAGGAAACCGCGAATGACCTGTTCTGAAAATCACCGAACAATCCGAACCGCAATAAAAAATATTGAATAAAAACAATATTTTACAAACTTTCACTCATCATTCTCATCACGACAATTGCACAAAATACTCATGAAAAAGCTTACCTCCAGCATCTTGTTGTGTCTCGGCCTCATCGTTGCAGGCACCAGTTTGGCTGCAGACAAACAGTTGCGCATCGGCACGCTGGCGCCGAAGAATTCGCTGTATCACCGCCAGCTGATGGAGTTGGGAGAAGCCTGGCGTGCGGCACAGGGAGGCAATGCGAAGTACCTGGTTTACCCCGATGGCAGCCAGGGCGGTGAAGCAGAGCTGGCGCGGCGCATGCGCATCGGCCAGTTGCAGGGAGCGCTGCTGTCGGTGGTCGGCCTGCGCGAAATCGAGCCCTCCATCGCCGCGCTGCAGACCATGCCGCTGTTGTTCAAGAATTGGGAAGAGGTGGACTATGTGCGGGAAAAAATCCGTCCGGCAATGGAGAAAAAATTTCTCGACAAAGGGTTTGTCGTGCTCGCCTGGGGCGATGCCGGCTGGGTAAGGTTTTTCTCCAAAGAGGCCGCGTTCCGTCCTGACGATTACAAGAAGATGAAGTTTTTCTCGTGGGGTTCCGAGGCCGAACAACAGGCCATTATGAAGAGTCTCGGCTACACACCGGTGCCGCTGGAAACCAACGACATTTTGCCCGCCATCCAGACCGGCATGATCAATGTCGTGCCCTCGACACCGTATTTCGCTCTCGCCAGCCAGATCTACAACAGCGCCCCCAATATGCTCGATGTCAACTGGGCGCCCATCGTGGGCGCGCTGGTCATCACCAGAAAGGCCTGGGATGACATGACGCCCGAAGTGCAGAAGGCTGTGCGTCTTGCGAGCGACAAGGTCAGTGTGCAGATTCGAAGCAAGGCCAGGCAGGAGGTTGATGAGGCTGTGGATGCGATGAAGAAACGCGGCCTCGTGGTTAACCGCCCGACGCCGGAACAAATGCGCGAATGGGATGAGCTTGCGATCAAACTCTATCCGCGCATTCGTGGAACCATGGTGCCGGCCGAGACCTTTGATGAAGTTATGCTGCACCTGAAAAACTACCGCGCCGGCAAAGGCAAGTAACAGTGCTGACAAATATTCGCTCCCGGTTGCACAGTCTGTGGCGTTTTGACGAAGTGCTGTCGTCCAGCGCACTGCTGCTGATGACGATCATTCCCCTGCTTGAAATCCTGCTGCGCCCGCTGCTGGGCAAGGGCATCGATAATGCGCCGGTACTGGTGCAGCACCTCGGTCTGGTGCTGGCCATGTTCGGTGCGGTCGCGGCAGAACGCAACGGGCACCTGACTTCCCTGGGCAGCAGCCTGGACAATGTTGGAAACAAACGTTTCCACACAGCAGATCAGGTGTTTGCCAAGGGCAGCGCAGCAATTATTTGCGGCATACTTGCACTCGCCAGCTGGCGATTTGTTGCGAGCGAAATGGAAGCCGCGCACGATCTTGCCTATGGCATTCCGGTGTGGTGGATACAGGCAACGATGCCGCTTGGTTTTCTGTTGCTGGGTACGAAACTGGCGGCGCGCAGTTTTTCCTCGATCGTCAGCAAGGTGGCATGGGGAATAGCGCTGCCAGCCTGCGGATTTTTACTGGCAGCCGAATTCGATGGCAGTGCCATTATGCTGTGGCCGGCAGTGCTGTGGCTGATTGCCGTGCTGTTTGCCGGTGCGCCCATCTTCGCAGTGCTGGGCGGATTCGCGCTGGCGCTGTTCTGGCAGGATGGACTGCCGCTGGCTTCGATCCCGCTTTCGCATTACCAGATTACCGTCAATCCCTCGTTACCCGCCCTGCCGCTGTTTACCCTGGCCGGGCTGATTTTTGCGCGCACCGGCGCGGCACAAAGGCTGGGCGCGGTATTTGTCGCGCTGTTCGGCGGTGGCGTCACCGGCACCGTGGTAGCCGCGGCCATCCTCTGTTCCTTCTTCACCGCCTTCACCGGCGGCAGCGGCGTGACCATCCTCGCCCTCGGCGGCCTGCTGTTGCCGCTGCTGCGCAATGCCGGCTTCCCGGAACAGCGCAGCATCAGCCTGGTGACCAGCGCCAGCGCGCTGGGCGTGCTGCTTGCGCCTTCCGTGCCGCTCATCATGTACGCCATCATTGCCCGTGTGCCAATCAACAGCATGTTCCTCGCGGGCCTGATACCCGCTTTTGTGATGGTCGCTTTTCTGCTCATTTTTGGCGGCTATTTAAAACGTGGAGGTCTTGAAACAACGGGCAATGTGCAGGCTGCACACTTCGATGCCGGCAAAGCCTGGGCGGCAATCTGGACGGCAAAATGGGAAATCCTTGCACCGTTTGTCGCGATAGGATCTCTGGTCAGCGGACTGGCAACGCCCACCGAGAGTGCCGCCCTGACCGCAGCCTACGCCATTCTGACGCAGACTTTTGCGCACCGCGAACTGAGCCTGAAGGTGTTTGCCGGCAGCCTCTCCGATTGCGCGCAAATAATCGGCGGCGTGATGCTGATCCTCGGCATGGCGCTGGGCCTGACCAACTTTCTGGTCGATGCCGGCATCCCGGATGCCGCGATTGAATGGGTGCAAAGCGTCATTCCCAACAAGTTTGTATTCCTGCTGGTGCTCAGCATCTTCCTGCTTGCCGCCGGTGCCCTGATGGAAATTTATGCCGCCATTGTTGTGCTGGTGCCGCTGCTGCTGCCGGTGGCACTGAGTTACGGCATTGATCCGATACATTTTGGCATCATCTTCCTTGCTGCCATGGAAATGGGCTTTCTGTGCCCGCCGGCCGGGATGAATATTTATTTCGCCTCGGCCATGTTCGGCAAACCGATACGTTACGTGGCAGCTTCAGTTTTGCCCGCGCTGTTCGCTATTTTTCTGGGCACGCTGGCCATTGCCTGGCTGCCCGTTATCGCCACCGGCCTGCCGGATTTTTTTGCAGGGAAGTCGCCCTGGTAAATACCCTGATTTCATCCAAACGCTGCTTTCAAGATTCAAGGATCCATGCCACGTAATTTTTACCTCCTTCTCGCCGTGCAGTTTATTTCCACGCTGGCAGACAACGCCTTCCTGATTGTCGCCATTGCCCGTGTCATTGAACTGGCCGCTGCCGACTGGATAATTCCTGCGCTCAAGCTTTCTTTCGTCATGTTCTATGTACTATTGGCGCCTTTTGTCGGCCCTTTTTCCGATGCGTTTCCCAAGGGAAAAGTGATGCTGATCGCAAACTTTCTCAAGGTGTGTGCCGTTGGCCTGATGTTGTCAGGCGTTGACCCCATTGTTGCGATCGGGCTTGCCGGCCTGGGTGCGGCAATCTACGCACCGGCCAAATACGGCCTGATTACCGAGCTGATTCCGGCTGGAGATCTGGTCAAAGCCAACGGTTTTTTTGAGGGTACAACCGTCTGTGCGGTGATTCTGGGTACAGCGCTGGGCGGCTTGCTGGTCAGCCCGCTGATGAACCAGTACAGCATACCTTCCGGCATCTGGCCGCTGGACAATATAACCACGAGTCTGACAGTGGGCATGCTGAGCCTGTTGGTGCTGAACGGACTGGCGACGCTGCTGAGTTTCAGCATTGCCGACAGCGGTGCGCGTTACGCCAGCCATTCCATCCATCCCGTATTGCTGTGCCGGCGCTTTTTCAGCGAAAACATGATCCTTTGGCGGGACTCACTGGGTGGTTTGTCCATGCTGGTGACAACCCTGCTATGGGGCGTGGGGGCGACACTGCAATTGATCGTATTGCGCTGGGCCAATGAATCTCTTGGACTGCCGCTGGATCAGGCTGCCTATTTGCAGGGCATCACGGCGGTGGGCGTCATCGCGGGAGCGATACTGGCGAGCCGCTTTGTCACCCTTGCCAGCGCCGTGACGCTGATACCGCTGGGAATTGCATTAGGGCTGCTGGTACCCGTCATGCTGGCCGTTAACTCCGTGTTGCAGGCCGGGCTGCTGCTGATCGTGGTTGGTGCTGTCGCGGGCTATTTTGTCGTGCCGATGAACGCGCTGTTACAGCACCGGGGCTGCACCCTGCTCACCGCCGGTCGCTCCATCGCGGTGCAGGGCTTCAACGAGAATGCGGGCATGCTGGCGATGCTGGCGATCTATGCTGCGGCAACAGCAACGCAGATCTCGCTGGATGCCTTGATATGGTGTTTTGCGGCAATGGTTACGCTCGGCATGACTGCCATTTATCTTGTGCAGCAAAAAAAGCGCGGCATGGGCGAACGGCTTGCGGCATCTGAAACCATATGAAATGCAACGCTGACACTGTCTCAAAATTGTAAAGCTAACGTAATCATTCTGTCATTTAAGCCAGCTAGGATATTGAACATGATAAATCCAGAAGACATCCTCATTGAGTCCTATGTTGCGCAATCCTCCAGCCTCAGGATTGCGATTGTTACCGAAACTTTTCCACCAGAAGTTAACGGTGTGGCAATGACGCTGGGCAGAATCGTGGAAGGCTTGCTGCAACGCGGCCACTCGGTACAATTGATACGTCCGAGACAGGCACGTGAAAGCAGCATTCCAACGCCCGACAGCCTGGATGAAGTGTTATGCCAGGGAATACAGCTGCCCGCCTATAAAGAGTTGCGTTTTGGCCTGCCGATGAAAAATCGCCTGACAAAACTCTGGAAAGGGAAGCGCCCTGATATCGTGCACGTGGCGACAGAAGGCCCATTGGGCTGGTCTGCCGTGGCAGCAGCACGCAAATTGCAATTACCTGTCACGAGTTCATTTCACACCAACTTTCACAGCTACTCGCAGCATTACGGCATGGGTTTGCTCAAGACACCCATTGAGGCATATCTGCGCAAACTGCATAACCATACCGAAGCAACCATGGTTCCGACCAAAGCACTGATGAAGGAGCTGCAGGGACGCGGTTTTAAAAACGTAACCCTGTTGTCACGCGGTGTTGCCACCGATCATTTCACGCCGGCCAAGCGCTCGCAGGAGCTGCGCGCGAGCTGGGGGGCAGGTGTTGACGATTTGGTTGTGCTGCTGGTTGGGCGTCTGGCCAAGGAAAAAAATGTCGGACTGGTGATCTCGGCATATCGGGCAATCAAATTGCGTTTGCCAACGACAAAGCTTGTGTTTGTTGGTGATGGCCCGATGCGCAAGCAACTGGAAAAAACCTGCCCCGAAGCAATATTCGCCGGCGTCAGAAAAGGTGAAGAACTGGCTGCCCACTACGCCTCTGGCGACCTGTTCCTGTTTTCCAGCCTGACTGAAACCTTTGGCAACGTCGTGCCGGAAGCACTGGCAAGCGGACTTGCGGTTGTGTCCTACGGCATAGCCGGCGCCCAGGAACTGATCACAACAGGACAGAATGGCGTACTGGTTCCACCCGGCGATGAACTGGAATTTATCAATGCTGCGGCAGATCTCGCAGGCAATATGGAAAAATTCCGGCAAGTTAGACAGGCTTCCGCAGCCAGCGTGGCGCATCTGGGCTGGGAAGCGATTTACAGCAGCTTTGTGGACACGTTGACCGGCGTACTGGACCGCCATGACTGGCAATTCTCGAAAGTGTCCAAACCCCTGCAATCCAGTTCTGTCAGTCATTCCAGCGCATGAGCGCCTGGCCCATGCGCACTTCGTCGCCTTGCTGCAAATTGTCGCACAAGGTAAATCCCTTGCCAGCCAGGACGATCACCGTCGAACCATGTTGAAACCACCCCATTTCCTGTCCCTTGCGGAATGGGGCATCACAGGGTATTGATTTCGGGCCAGAGTATTTTAAGTGAAACAGAACATCCAGAAAATGCAGGCGTATGCTCGCAACCAGAATTGCCGCTACCGGTATCAGCGCAACACGCTGATTGGCACAAGGCCCACCACCTTCAAGCCGCGCGCGAATAAATGCGCGCTCGTTTTTGCAGAACAGTTTTTCCACACGCTTCAGGGCAATGGGATTCACGTTCCAGGTATCACCGGAGAAATACCTGACCTTTTCCACTGTACAGTCACCAGGCGCATGAAACCTGTGATACATGCTGGAGGTCAGGCGCAGTGTCACAAAATAGCCATCCCTCCAGTCTTCAATATTTTCTTCGCTGCCCAGCAGATCTTCCAGCGTGTAGGGAAATCCCTTGGCCTGAAATACCCGCGTTCCTTCGATGTGGCCGCTGGCCCCAACAATAGCGTCCACCGGACTTGCCATCACCGCCGGGTCCATGTCGATCGTGCGCGCGCCGTCCTTGAGCTCGCGGGTAAAGCAGTCATGCATGCTTTTAAACTCGCTCTTTTTCGCCTCGCTCAGATCCAGGCTCGAAAAGAACTTCCACATGGCAATGGAAAAGTCCCTCACCCAGGGCTGTTCAATCTTGCTGAACCAGCCCATGAATTGGGTAAGCCAGCGTCGCGGCAGACGGTTGGTCAAAAGAAAGTTGATGTCTTCCTGATTCAGGATGTGCTGAATCTGTTTTCGAATACTCATATTGCTGTCCCTCGTGTAACAATTTTCATATAAGGTTTATCCATGATGAATGAAACTATCAGTCTTGACGATTTGGCTCTTTACGGCGCAGGTGGCCTGCTGCTGCTTTCCGGTTTGCGCCGCGTCAAAAATCGTGTTGAGCTCTCGCTGGCGAAGCACGGCTCTCTGGCCGGACATCCGCGAAACGCACGTCGTTTGGCCTCCTTTCTTCCCGACTACAGTTATGATGAAGCGCATGCTTTTGGCGTTGACGGTGCACCGGAGGAAATTACCGCGCGCCGCAGGATTGCCTTTGCAGCACTGGTGGCAGAGTTCCAGTCGCGTTACGCCCAAAGTCTGCTGGCAACCGCCGATGTTGTCAGCGGCTTGTCCGATTTGCAATTCATCAGTGCCTACAGGGTGCCGTTCCAGTTTCGCAGACTTGCTGACAAGGGACTCAAGATCGCCTCCTTTGTGCAATCCACTGCGGGCGTGAAAGTTACCGATCTCGACGGGAACCAGTTTTTCGATCTCACCGGCTCTTACGGGGTGAACCTGTTTGGCTATGATTTTTACAAGGACTGCATCGACCAAGGTGCCGATATGGTCAGGCAGCTCGGCCCGGTGCTGGGATCCTACCATCCGGTCGTGGCGGATAACGTTATCCGCCTGAAGAAGATTTCCGGCATGGACGAAGTTTCTTTTCATATGTCGGGTACCGAGGCAGTGATGCAGGCCGTACGCCTCGCCCGCTATCACAGCGGACGCAGCAAGGTGTTGCGCTTCTGCGGTTCCTATCACGGCTGGTGGGGCGATGTACAACCCGGCATTGGCAACCCGGTTACCGAGAAGGATACCTTTACACTGGCGGAAATGAGCGATGCCACCTTGCGCGTGTTGCGCAACCGCAATGACATTGCCTGTGTGCTGGTCAACCCGCTGCAGGCGCTGCATCCCAATGTGGCGGCGCCGGGCGATTCGTCGTTGCTGGACAGTTCGCGCAAAGCCGGCTTCTCCAGAGAGGCGTACACCGGGTGGCTGCAGGCACTGCGCAAAATTTGTGACGAAAAAAATATTGCGCTGATTTTTGATGAAGTCTTTGTTGGCTTCCGCCTCGCCCCCGGTGGCGCGCAGGAATACTTTGGCGTGCGGGCCGATATGGTGACCTACGGCAAAACACTGGGTGGAGGCTTGCCCATCGGCGTGGTGTGCGGCAAAGCCGGCTGGATGAAACGTTACAGGGCTGACGCTCCGGGCGACATCTGCTTTGCGCGCGGCACTTTTAACTCCCACCCTTATGTCATGGGCGCCATGAACGCTTTCTTGCAGCGCCTCGACAGCAGTGAGATCCGGACACTCTATGCCGACCTTGATGCCGGCTGGAACAGGCGTGCCCAGGATCTGAACCGGAAGCTGCAAGAGGCCGGCATACCGGTGCAAGTTGCCAACCTCTCCTCGATCTGGACCGTGGTCTACACACAACCCGCCTGCTACAACTGGCTGTTCCAGTTCTACTTGCGCCTGGAAGGGCTCGCGTTGAGCTGGGTAGGCACAGGCCGGATTATCTTCAGCCTGAATTTCACTGAGGAGGATTTTAATAACGTTTCCAGTTGTTTTGTTCGTGCAGCCCAGAATATGCAGCGCGACGGATGGTGGTGGAACAACCCTGCAATGAGCAACAAGTCGATCAAGCGTCGCATACTGCGCGAGATGCTGAAAGCAAAATTCCAGCGCGCCGGCTAGAACTTCACTTCATCAGGCGTGATCAAGCCCCTTGCGTGGCTCGATCAATTCACCGCGCAGAAGGGCAAGCGGAGACTTGTAATACAGCATAATGTCGTGAAAGGGGTCCGTCAGGATTTTTGTCATCCATACCAGACCGGACATTACATCTTTCAGGAAGAAAAGGTGGACAGTTCTGAACAGCAGGCCACCCACACCGATCGCAAGCCAAAGCAGGCCGGTATGGCGCATAAAAGCTTCGAAGGTTGCGTGGGGTTCAAACAGTCCCAGCATACTTGGGTCAATCAATAACAAAAGGGGCGTGACTGCCCAAATGGCGATGAGCACGATCTTGCGGCGCAAGTTGTAACCAACCTTGATTGCCTCTTTGTGTTCCTGGCTTGCCTGGTTGACTTCATCGTAACCGAGGGGCTCAAAGAAAAAATGACCTGACTGGCGTGTCGTCATGGAAACCAGCCAGCCTATCAGTGCTGCCATTGCGGGATCCTTGAAGAGCAGCGCATAGGCAACAAGGAAGCTGAGGGCGCTGACAAAATGCAAGGACTGGTTAATGCGGCTGTGATGGTAATAGCGGTGATCGTCCCAGCGCTGGATGGCGAGTTGCTTAAAAAATTCAGACATCAGTTTGTTCTCCTTGAGGGCAATATTAACGTTAGATTGGATTTTCCTTTTTTGGATTATGCCGAGAAATTATTGCATTCTGATGACAATAAATATTACAAGGCTGTTAAAACGGAATGACCGGGGGACTACTTTCCCGCCACATCAAGCAGCCAGAATGTCATTTTTATATCAATGTCGTGTACATAACCGGGTAAACAGAATCACAATCCAGAATCGTATTGTTGCCAGCAGGGGATATTTACCCGTGCGGTAATACGTTTGTAACAAATGAACACTATTGTGAGTACCCAAATCAAGTCATCAGGATAAAAAACATGTTTATGTCGACTCCAATCGTGAATTCACTTCCGGAAAACAATCAATTCACTTCTTCCGCAACCCGCATCTCCACTTTGCGCAGGGAAACCAAGGAAACCAGAGAAATCAAGACGCCGCTTGTTGAAATTATCCGGCAACGCAGATTGACAGCGCTGTTTCAGCCCATACTGAATCTGAAAACAGGTGAATTTTACGGATACGAGGGTCTCATACGGGGACCAAGCGACAGCGCACTGCACTCGCCTTTTAATCTGTTTGGCGCAGCAGCCCAGCAAAATATGACACTTGAAGTCGAAATGCTCAGCCGGCAGATCGTGCTGGAAACCTTTGTAAACCTGAATTTGCCCGGCAACCTCTTCCTCAATGTCAGCCCTGAAACACTGCTACATCCCAGTTTTAAAAATGGCTGCACGCTGGATTTCATCAAAAAATTGGGGCTTGCTCCCGAACGTGTCGTGATCGAGATCACTGAAAACCAGCCCACGTATGACTTTGCCGGTATGCGCGGCGCATTGCTGCATTACCGTGCCATGGGCTTCCAAATTGCCATAGACGACCTGGGTGAAGGCTTTTCCAGTCTGCGGCTGTGGTCGGAGTTACGCCCGGAGTTTATAAAAATCGACATGCATTTTGTACAAGGAGTGGATTCCGATCCCGTCAAGCTGCAATTCCTGAAATCGATCCAGCTAATCGCAGAAAGCTGCGGCACCCACGTGATAGCCGAAGGAATAGAAACCAGCAGCGAGTTGTCGACAATTGGAGGACTGGGAATTCTGCTTGGGCAGGGCTATTTCATTTCACGCCCCGTCCCCGCTCCGCCATTACTCGCCTCTGCCGAAACCAACAGTGTTATCAATGCCGGTCGAATGAGTGCATTCAGGCAAAGCACCACTTATACGCAAGGGAAAGTAATCGCACAAAAATTGCTGCGACATATCGAGCCGGTTCAACCCGATACGGAACACGAATATATACTCAAGCTCTTTTCTGCCAACCCCTCATTGCGCGCCATACCCGTTGTACATCAAGGTATACCGCTGGGCCTGATCAGCCGCTCGAGTTTTCTTGACAACTTTGTCAAACCTTTTCAGCGTGAATTAATGGGCAAGAAGCCCTGCCTTTTGTCCATGCAGGCAGATCCGCTGCTGGTGGACCAGAACATGCCTATCGAGGATCTGGGCCGCTTTATTGCCGAAGCCGAAGAACGGCATTTGAACAACGGCTTTATCATTACCGACCAGGGGCGTTATCTCGGGGTAGCTTCCGGCCAGGATCTATTGCGCGAGCTGACGCAGATGCAGATTGCAGCAGCACGTTATGCAAATCCTCTCACCATGTTGCCCGGCAATGTCCCCATCAATGAACGCATCGAGGATCTGTTACAGAGCGGCACACCCTTTGTCGCCTGCTACTGCGATCTGGATAACTTCAAGCCCTACAATGATGTCTACAGCTATCGGCATGGTGATGAAATGATACAGCTGGCCTCGCGTATCCTGAGCTGGGCCTGCGATCCCAAGCTGGATTTTATCGGTCATATCGGCGGCGATGATTTTATCCTGCTGATGCAAAGTCGCGATTTTCAAGCCCGCTGCAAACAGGCTTTGCGCTCCTTCGAACAGGCTGCCTCGCTACTCTTCAAGCCCGAGCATCTGGCGGCGGGCGGATATACAAGCGAAGACCGTCATGGCAACACCATCTTTCATCCGCTGGTCAGCCTGTCTATAGGCGCAAGCCACATCACGGCAGACAGATTCTTCTCGCACCACGAGGTTTCTGCCGCTGCCACCGTTGCCAAGAAAATGGCCAAACGTACGGCGGGCAACAGTCTGTTTATCGAACAGCGGAGTACAACAAATCAAGCCGGATAATCAGGAAACAAGCAGACTGCTTGCTTTACAGAACGGGACATCAAATAAATTGACGTCCACTCTATTCTTACTCGCAGCTTGCCGAGTTGACTGATTGCACTATATTGCAGCATTCATTACACGGCGTCGCGGCACAGCACTTGTTGCAATATTCAATAAAATCAAATACCTACAATTAATTCTGCATTGACCATGCCCCGGCGGGTGCCTGCATCAGCATCCTGAAAACGGCCGTTCAATCCACAGATTCACAGATTTTCATGCCGTTATCAGTAAAGTCAACATCACCAAATAGTGTATCCACCAAACAAGACAACTCTCTTTGTTTAATCTGTGGACAGCAGCTTTTCCAATGATTATTTCAATGCATACGGCTACCCCGGGATACGCGTCTATTCCGGCGCGATATTATCCACCTTGGGTCGCGAGCCCTGCAGCGGTGTGCCGGTCACCATCAGGTAAACCTCTTCGGCAATATCGGTCACATGATCGCCCGCGCGCTCCAGGCCCTTGGCGATGAAAAGCAGCTGGATCGCATCCTTGATCGAATCCGGTTCCTGCTGCATCTGCAGCAGCAGATGCGCAAACAGCTTGCCGTAGATGCGGTCCAGCTCAATATCGCTGCTCCACGCAACATTGGCCTCGGAGTGATCGCGCTCGTGATAGGCGCGCATCACCTGCAGCAGCATGGCGGTTACCCGTTCACTCATCCAGCTGAACTGGTCGGCGACTTCCTTGTCCACTTTTCTATCCAGCGCCTGTGTACGCTTGGCGGTGTTTTTGGCGTAATCAGCCATCCGCTCCAGATGCGCGGCAATACGCCCGGCAGCCAGAATCTCGCGCAGGTCTTCGGCCATCGCATGCTGGCGGGTCAGCACAATATTCATATGCTGGTTAATTTTCTGCTGCAACAGATCGGCAGTAATATCGCTGGCGACAACTTCCCGTGCCAGTTCACGGTCATCGTTCAGCAGGGCATTCATCGCGCGCTCAAGCTCGTCCTTGGCCTGATCGGCAAGGCGCTGCACTTCTTCGCGCAACAGACTCAAATCCTTGTCAAAGATTTCCAGGGTGTGTTTTTTGGACATATTCTTGATCCTTATGAGCGGTTAACCAAAGCGGCCGGTAATGTAGTCGGAAGTGCGTTCGTTTTTAGGCTGGGTAAAAAACGTGTTGGTGTCGGCGAACTCGATCATTTCCCCCATGTGCATGAAGGCGGTGTAATCGGAAACCCGCGCCGCCTGCTGCATATTGTGGGTGACGATCACGATGGTGAAACGATCTTTCAGTTCGTACAGCAACTCCTCTACTTTTGCGGTCGCGATCGGATCCAGCGCCGAACAGGGTTCGTCCAGCAGCAGCACCTCGGGTTCCAGCGCAATGGCACGCGCAATCACCAGCCGCTGCTGCTGGCCGCCGGACAGGCTCAGGCCATTTGCATTCAGCCTGTCCTTGACTTCATCCCACAGGGCTGCGCCGCGCAAAGCCCTCTCCACCGTATCATCCAGCGTCCGCTTGTCATTCACATTCATGATGCGCAAACCGTATGCAACGTTGTCGTAAATCGACTTGGGAAAAGGATTGGGCTTCTGGAACACCATGCCGACACGGCGGCGCAACAAGGCTACCTTGACTGAACGGTCGTAAATATCATCGTTGTCGAGCAGTACTTTGCCCTCGATGCGGCAATTGTCCACCAAATCGTTCATGCGGTTAAAGCAGCGCAGCAGCGTGGATTTTCCGCAGCCGCTGGGGCCGATGAAAGCGGTAACGCGCTGCCTGGGTATTTGCACACTGACATTCATCAGCGCCTGCGTCGCGCCATAATACAAATTAAGATTTTTTGTCGCAAGACAGGTGGACGAAGCAGACTGGTCGCTTTCCTGGCCGGCTTTGCGCTCCAGTGCCGCACTCACATCAATGGCATGTGTTTTAGGAGAAGGTGCATTCATGTTTGGGGTACTCATCATTAAGTTATCCTGTTCGTATTTACTTCAGGGAATGGGCAATTACATACCTTCAAGGAGACGATATTTTTCGCGCAGGCGATTGCGCAGCCCGACAGCGGCAAGATTCAACACCACAATTACCAGCACCAGCAAAAATGCAGTGGCGTATACCAGTGGCCGCGCCGCCTCGACGTTGGGACTCTGGAAACCGACGTCATAAATATGAAACCCCAGGTGCATGAATTGCCGCTCCAGATGCAGATAGGGGAAATAGCCGTCCAGCGGCAGGCTGGGGGCGAGTTTGACCACGCCCACCAGCATCAGCGGCGCCGTTTCTCCAGCGGCGCGTGCCACCGCCAGAATCAGACCGGTCATCATCGCCGGCGCCGTCATCGGCAGCACCGTGAGCCACAGCGTTTCTGCCTTGGTCGCACCCAGCGCCAGACTGCCTTCGCGCAGACTGCGCGGCACCCGCGACAAACCCTCCTCGGTCGCCACAATCACCACCGGCAATGTAAGAAGAGCCAGGGTGAGCGAGGCCCACAGAATGCCGGGGCTGCCAAAAGTCGGTGCCGGCAGCGACTCGGCGAAAAACAGCTGGTCAATATTGCCGCCGAGGAAATAAATAAAGAAGCCCAGTCCAAACACGCCGTAAACAATGGAAGGCACGCCGGCAAGGTTGTTTACCGCGATACGTATGATGCGGATCAGCGGGCCATGTCCTGCATATTCGCGCATATATATGGCAGCCATCACACCCAGCGGCATCACCATGATGGACATCAGTATCACCATCATCACGGTACCGAAAATGGCCGGGAATATTCCGCCTTCGGTATTGGCCTCGCGCGGATCCTCTGTGCCAAAGGCATACAGCTTGCTGAAATAGAAACCGATCTTGTCGAACAGGCCCATGGCATTTGAGCGGTACACTTCAGACACCTTGGCCAGCGGCACATCCACTATCCTGCCGTCCATTACCTCTGCACTCAGACTGTCACGCGCAATGTCCGTGCGCAGCTTTTCCAGCCGCGCCTGAATGTCGGCAAACCGGGCATCGCTCACTTCGCGCTGCTTCTGCAAATCCTGTTTCGCGGCCTCGTCAAATTTCCCGTCCAGTTCAAGCTTGCGCTGTTTCAGGCGCAGTTGTTCCAGTTCGTAATTGATATTGCCAATATCATGTTTTTCGGTGCGAAAAATCTCATAAAACAATTTGCGTGCCCGCTCCACCCGCTTATCCAGCTCAGCTATCGCGGCTTCTCCTTCCGCAACCACAACTCCATTTTCCTTGACGGATTTGAGATGGCCATAGAAATTTCCCCATTCGTGACGCTCAACCGTCAGAATATCTTTGGGATAAGTCATATCCGTCAACAGGGGTTCCGGGTACCACTTGAAATCAAAGCCGGACACATCGCGGTTACCCAGCTTCAGCAGATAGCGCGTGGTAAATTTTTCATCGCCGGGAATCTTGAAACCGGATTCGACCAGACGGCGCACCGCGACTTCTTCACGTTCCTTGATCTCGCCGATCAGCCGCACCTTGCTGCCGTCCTTTTCAATAAACGTCGTCTCGACCACCTGCGAGGGCCAGAAATAGATAAGGCCGCGTGCCGCAGTCAGCCACAGCACACCAAACACCATTACCAGTGCCAGTGCCAGACCTCCGGCCGTCCCCCAGATCCACGGTTTGCCTGAATTAACCCATTCTTTCATGTTCTGCCCTTTCCTTCTCTCACAACGCTTTTCCGCAAGCAGGCAAGCGTGCCAGAGTCCCGCATTGCGGAAGTCATATTAAATGCTGCTGTATTTTTCACGCAGACGCTGGCGTACCAGCTCCGCCACCGTATTCACCACAAAAGTGAAGACAAACAGCACCAGTGCTGAAACGAACAACAGGCGGAAATGTGTGGTGCCCACGGCAGCCTCCGGCATCTCCACGCCAACGTTGGCAGCGAGCGTACGGAAGCCGGTAAAGATGCTCATATCCATCACGGCAGTGTTGCCCGTCGCCATCAGCACGATCATGGTTTCACCCACTGCCCGTCCCATCCCGATCATCACCGCAGAAAAGATGCCGGGGCTGGCAGTGAGCAGCACGACATTTTTAAGGGTCTGCCACGGTGTCGCACCCAGCGCCAGCGAACCCGTACTGAGATGCTTGGGTACGCTGAAAATCGCATCTTCGGCAATCGAAAATATCGTCGGCGTCACCGCAAATCCCATCACGATACCCACCACCAGCGAGTTGCGCTGTTCGTAGGTGATGCCCATCTCGGTGCTCAGCCAGTGCGGCATGTCGCCGCCAAAGAAGATCGCTTCTATCGGATGACCAACCTGAAATGCCAGCCAGATACCCAGCATGACCACCGGCATCAGCATTGCCGCCTCCCAGCCTGGCCGCACGCGCCCGCTCAGATTTTCCGGCAGAAGACCCCACAGTAAGGCCGCCAGCATCACCGCCAGCGGGATAAATACAAAGGACAGGAAAGTGCCCGCCAGATTATTCTCCACCAGCGGCGCCAGCCATAGCCCTGCCAGAAAGCCGAGTATGACGGTGGGCAACGCCTCCATGATTTCAATGGAGGGTTTGGCCACACGGCGCATTCTGGGTGACATGAAATAAGCCGCATAAATCGCGGCAAACAATGCCAGCGGCGTGGCAATCAGCATGGCATAGAAGGCAGCCTTGAGCGTTCCCAGAGTCAACGGAGCCAGACTGAATTTGGGCTCAAAATCATTGGTGGCAGCTGACGATTGCCAGATGAATTCCGGCTTTTCGTAACTTTCGTACCACACCTTTTCCCACAGCGATGAGAAAGACACCTCTGGAAATTCATTATCAACGTCTGCGGCATGGAATTGGCCATCGGCACTCTGTACCAGCATGAGATTGGCACGCGGGGAAATTTCCGCCGCAATAATTTCACCCTTGCCCACCGCATCGCGCCACAGCAATTTCTGCGAGGTGGCGTAATAGAGTCCGACCGTACCCAAGTTGTCGCCCGCCACAAAACCCTTGCGGAAATATTCGGGTGACAGCGTGGTGACCTTGCCCGGCATCGGCTTGAAGTCGCGAATATGGGTCAGGGTGTAAAGATTCTGCTCGTCCCGCACCTGAAACCACTGGCTGAGATTGCCTTTGTCTGTGCCCACAATCAGCGAGAAGCCCCCGCTAAGGATATTGAGGGCGCTCATTTTTTCGCCCTCCGCCACCACCTGAAGTTTCTGAATCAGGCGCGGCTGGGTTTTGTCCGTAATATCGAAATGCGTGATGAACTTGCCGTCATGCCCGATATAAAGTTCGCGCTGCCTGACTTCGACAATCAGATTCTGAATCTCGCCAGTCACCCCGTCTAGCGTGCTGCTGCTGCGCTCAATCGTGATGGCGCCGGTGATAAGATTCTTCGATGCCGCCAGGCCGGCCAGCAACAAGCGCCCGTCACGGGTCAATGCCGTCAAGGTTGTGTCATCACCCTTGCTCTGAATGGCAAGCTTCACGATTGCATCGCGCTTCTTATCCAGCGCAAGCGGCTCTTCACCCAGCGGGTATTCGATACCGGGCTGAATCACACGCTTGCTGTCCGCATCAAAGGTAACGCCATAGACCTGCTTCACAACAACAGCACGGCCATCCGCAAGTCCATAAGCTGCAATATATTCATTCGCATCGCCGGTGGCAAAGCTGGTAATGATGGCACCTGCGGGCAGCTTGATTTTTGCCTCGCCACGCGGCTTGCCATCACTCAGGTTAAAGAAATAGACCTTCCCGGCATCGGTAAAGCGCGCTCCAATTTCACGCTGCTCCTCGGAAGCGAGGCTTAGTGTGCGCTCTGATTCTTCGCCTGGCATGCCATAGCTCTGCCAGGCGCCGACTTGCACCGGCCGGAACAACGGATAAGCCACACTCGCCAGATAGAAAAAAATCAGGCTGATCGCGACAATGACGCTGATACCGCCTATGGTCATGACATGCTTGAACAGAATGTCCGTCAGCAAACGCCTGCGCATGGAGCCGGCGATTGTGTGCAAATTCGAGTTGGTGTCATTCATAATGAGAACCGGATTACGGGAATAGGGGGAAATGCAAAAAACAAAATCCCGAGCGGACACTGGGCCGCTCAGGATTATTTGCCTGATTACCTGGCAATTACTGCATGCTGCCTGTTAAAACGCTCGATCGCTGCAACCGGCTTGCCCAGCTTGGACGTATCCTTGTTGAGTGCATAAATTACAGTTTCACCTTTCGGACCTGCACCAACTTCGGTATAGGTCAGCGGCACTTCGCCATGTTTCAGATAAGCGGCCATATCTTTCCACTCAATGAAGACATAGTAACGGCCATCCTTGAACACTTCACCGTAAAAGGCACCGGCTGGCACCAGCTGGCCGTCATACATATTTTCAGCTTCAGTCGGGCCACCGCGCTTGGCATCGTCCTTGTTCATGCCAAAAATCAATGTGCGACCATCCTGACCTTCACCGATGCGTGTGCGTGTGAGGGCGACTTCGTCAGTCTGCATAAAGATCTGCTGCAACTTGCTGTCACCCAGAACATAAATACGTCCATTTTCATGAAATGTCATGAACATTTGCTGTTCGGCAACTGCCTTTGTTTCCGCGGCCGCCGGAGCAGCTGCTGTTTTGACGCCATTCGACGCGCAACCGCCCATCGCACCAGCAAGCCCCATGGCAACGATCAGCGAGGTGATGCGCAGATGTTTGTTCAACATAAAATTCTCCTGTTTTTAAAGCGCCCGGATATCCTGTGGATACCGGTGCGCAAATTGGTTTCGCTATTTACTTGGTAAGATCAGCCAGAGCATCCATTACCATCTTGGCCGGCATCGGCACAAAACCGTCTTTCACTACAACAGTCTGACCCTGCTTGGACAGTACCAGCTTGAAGAACTCACGCTCCATTGGAGGCAAAGGCTGGTTTGGCTTTTTGTTCACATATACATAGAGTACGCGTGACAGCGGGTAGCTGCCGTCGATGGCGTGCTTGGGATCTGCTTCAACATATGAAGTACCATCCTTCTTGGCCAACGGAACGGCACGTACGCCTGAAGTCTTGTAACCGATACCGGAGTATCCAATTGCATTCAGCTGGCCTGTCACACTTTGCACCACTGACGCAGAACCTGGCTGTTCGGCCACATTCTTCTTGAAGTCGCCTTTGCACAAAGCATGCTCCTTGAAGTAACCGTAGGTACCCGAAACCGAGTTACGGCCATACAGTGCGATCGTGCGGTCAGACCATTCTCCGGTCATGCCAGCCTGGCCCCACTTGGTAACATCCGCAGGAGCGCCGCATTTGCGTGTAGGTGAAAAAATCGCATCCACCTGCGCCATGCTCAAACCTTTGATAGGATTATCCTTGTTCACATATACCGCCAACGCGTCGATTGCGACTGGTACAGCAGTTGGCTTGTAACCGTGCTTTTTCTCGAATGCCTCGATTTCTTTGGCATTCATCGGACGGCTCATCGGGCCGAAGTTGGATGTACCTTCAGCAATCGCCGGTGGAGCAGTGGAAGAACCAGCGCCCTGAATCTGGATATTAACGTTCGGGTAAGTGCGCTTGAATTCTTCAGCCCACAGGGTCATCAAGTTGTTCAGGGTATCCGAACCGATGCTGGTAAAGCTGCCAGAAACTCCGCTGGTCTTATGATAAGTTGGCAGTGCTGCATCGACTTCAACGGCTGCAGAAATTGCACTTTGACTGACTAATGTGGCAGCAACGAAACCAAGTGCCGCGAGAATTTTTTTCTGAATCATGCTTATGCTCTCCTGAGTAAATGAATTGTTACAATCCGAAGTAAATGGTGCATCGGTGTTACGGAGCAGAAATATACGCGTGCTATATGACAAATTTATTACCTCGACTGCATGCAAAACGGCAAGTCAGGATATAAAAAAAACTGGAGATGAATCGCGCAGAGGTAATACTGGATTTTCAATGCCATGACGCGCACAACAAAATTTAATTAAATATAATCAAATTGTTATAATAAAAATTTACATTCACAAGTGTTTTGCCAGAGTTCAAAATTAATGCAAACCATTAAACTTGAGCAGTGTTTCACTCCCAGGTTTTATCCTGTGTAATAATAATGTAATAAATATTTAATACCATGTGTGTCGCTGGCTAACAAGTTGCAGCCTTTGGCAGTTAATTAAACTAATTGGAGTGACCATGACTAAATTGAATACCCTTTTAAAAAGTATAGGCCTGGCAACAGTACTGATGACTGCCGGAGCAGCAATGGCAGAAAATATTACTGGTGCTGGTGCGACTTTCCCCTACCCTATCTACGCAAAATGGGCGGAAGCTTATAAAGCTAAATCTGGCGTATCGATGAACTACCAATCTATCGGCTCCGGCGGCGGTATCAAGCAAATCAATGCTAAAACCGTAGATTTCGGCGCATCTGACATGCCATTGAAACCAGAAGTACTGGAAAAGGACGGCCTGATGCAGTTCCCGGCAGTTATGGGCGGCGTGGTTCCGGTTGTTAACGTAAGCGGAATTGCTGCAGGACAGCTCAAGCTGGATGGTGATGTTCTGGCCGCCATTTTCCTCGGCAAAATCACCAAATGGAATGACCCCGCTATCGTTGCACTCAATGCGGGTTTAAAACTGCCGGAAGATTCAATCACGGTTGTTCACCGTTCTGACGGTTCAGGCACCACATTTATCTTCACCAACTACCTGTCAAAAGTAAGCGCTGACTGGAAGTCGACTGTTGGTGAAGGCACAGCCGTATCATGGAAAGTCGGAACCGGCGGAAAAGGTAACGAGGGCGTAGCCTCCTATGTGCAGCGCATCAAGAATTCCATCGGTTATGTGGAATATGCTTATGCACTGCAAAACAAAATGACGCACACTCAACTGAAAAATCGTGAAGGTCAGTACGTTAATCCAAGCGAAGACTCCTTCAAGGCAGCAGCTGCAAATGCTGACTGGACAAATGCACCCGGTTTTTATGAATTACTCACCAATGAGCCAGGCAAAGCAAGCTGGCCTATCACAGGTGCGACATTCATCCTGATGCACAAAATACAGGACAAGCCAGAATCTGCAAAATCCGTACTGAGCTTCTTTGACTGGGCTTATAGCAACGGTAACGAAATGGCAGCCGCGCTGGACTACATACCAATGCCGGATAAAGTTCAGAAACTGGTGCGTGCAGCCTGGGCAAAAGAAATCAAAGACAGCAAGGGCAATGCGATCTGGAAATAAGCAATACAGGGAGCGCGAATAAAAAACGCGTTTTCACGATATAATTAAAAGGGGCGCCAGAAAACGCCCCTTTTAATTTTTTACGTTTTATTTTTACAGCCAACCATACTTCAATATTCATTATGCCGACGTTTTTACGCTACGCACGCCTCAAGCTCCAGAACTGGCCGGACATCCTGTTTCGCAGCATCACGCGCCTTTCTGCCTTTTCCGTGCTGGTTTTGCTGCTTGCCATTATCGTTTCCCTGGTCATTGGCAGCATGCCGGCAATTAAAGCGTTCGGCTTCGGTTTTCTCAGCAGCACCGAATGGGATCCCGTTACGGATCAGTTCGGTGCGCTTGTACCCATTGTTGGTACACTGGTCACTTCGGGTATTGCACTATTAATAGCTGTGCCGGTCAGCTTTGGCATCGCGCTGTTTCTGACCGAGCTTTCACCGCGCTGGCTGCGTCGCCCGCTGGGCATAGCAGTAGAATTGCTGGCGGGTATTCCCAGCATCATCTACGGCATGTGGGGACTGTTCGTTTTTGCACCTCTGTTTGGCGAACACATCGAGCCATGGATTAATGACAATATCGGCGTCATACCCGTGATAGGCCCCTTTTTTTCCGGGCCGCCCATGGGTATAGGCGTGCTCACTGCCGGCATTATCCTTGCAATTATGGTGATTCCGTTTATTGCCTCGGTGATGCGGGACGTGTTTGAGGTCGTGCCCGCATTGCTTAAGGAATCGGCATACGGTCTCGGTGCGACCACCTGGGAAGTGATGTGGAATGTCGTATTGCCCTATACCAAAATCGGCGTCGTTGGCGGCATCATGCTGGGTCTGGGGCGAGCTCTGGGCGAAACAATGGCAGTGACCTTTGTTATTGGTAACGCACACTCTTTGAACGCCTCCTTGCTGATGCCCGGCAACAGCATATCCTCCGCGCTGGCAAATGAGTTCAACGAGGCCGTGGGCGAGCTGTACACCTCGGCACTCATTGAGCTCGGCCTGATACTTTTCTTTATTACCTTCGTGGTGCTGACAATCGCGCGCTTCATGCTATACAAGCTGTCAAAGCGTGAAGGAAAGGTTACCTGATTATGCTGACTCTTTATGCACGCCGCCGTTTGATCAACTGGCTGAGCTTGGGAATCTCTGTTCTTGCGATGGCCTTTGGCCTGTTCTGGCTGGGCTGGATTTTATTTACCCTGCTGCAGCACGGCATCCCAGGCTTATCTGTGGCCGTATTTACGCAGATCACCCCGCCACCGGGCAGCGCTGGCGGCCTGGTCAACGCCATCGCAGGCTCACTGATGATGACCGCGCTCGGCACTTTGATCGGCACGCCGATCGGCATACTGGCCGGCACTTATCTGGCCGAGTTTGGTCAGCGCGGCTGGCTGGCGCCCGTTACCCGGTTTATCAATGACGTACTGCTGTCTGCGCCTTCCATCATCATCGGACTGTTTGTCTATACCGTTTACGTAATCAAAGTGAAGCATTTCTCCGGCTGGGCGGGCGCTTTTGCACTGGCTATACTGGTAATCCCTATTGTCATTCGCACCACTGAAAACATGCTGCGCCTGGTACCCAACAGCCTGCGTGAAGCGGCGGCGGCACTCGGCGCACCGCAATGGAAAATCATCAGCTCGGTGACCCTGCGTGCCGCACGCGCCGGCATCCTGACCGGCGTGATGCTGGCGATTGCTCGCATCAGCGGCGAAACGGCACCGCTATTGTTCACCTCGCTGAATAACCAGTTCTGGAGCAGCAATATGAACCAGCCGATGGCGAATTTACCGGTGGTGATATTCCAGTTTGCGATGAGCCCCTACGTTGACTGGCAGGAACTTGCATGGGCAGGTGCACTGCTGATCACCTTCAGCGTACTGACATTGAATATTATGGCGCGCGTATTGTTCCGCCAGCAAGCAAGCTCTCATTAAGGACAGTCTCAAATGATTTCTGAAAAAGCAACCACCCCGAAACTCGTCGTAAAAGATCTGAATTTTTTCTACGGCAATGACCGCGCACTTAAAGACGTCAACCTGTCCATACCCGAAAAAATGGTCACAGCCTTTATCGGACCTTCCGGTTGCGGCAAATCCACCCTGCTGCGCACGTTCAATCGCATGTACGAACTCTATCCCAAGCAGAAAGCTACCGGAGAGATCCTGCTTGACGGTCAAAACCTGCTGGAAAAGAGACAGGACCTCAACACCCTGCGCGCCAAGATCGGCATGGTGTTTCAAAAACCCACACCTTTCCCGATGTCGATCTACGACAACATCACCTTTGGCGTAAAGCTCTACGAAAACCTCAACCAGCACGACATGAGCGAACGCGTTGAATGGGCGCTCAAAAAAGCGGCATTGTGGAATGAGGTAAAAGACAAGCTCAAGCAGAGCGGAACCGGCCTTTCCGGCGGCCAGCAACAGCGCTTGTGCATTGCCCGCGCGATTGCGGTCAAACCCGAAGTATTACTGCTGGACGAACCCACTTCGGCGCTGGACCCCATTTCTACCGCGCATATTGAACGGCTGGTGGATGAGCTGAAAAAGGAATTCACCATCGTTATCGTGACGCACAACATGCAGCAGGCTGCGCGTATCTCCGATTTCACCGCGTATATGTATCTGGGCGAACTGATTGAGTTTGGCGATACCAGCGCGGTGTTCACCAACCCCAAACGCAAAGAGACTGAAGACTACATCACTGGCCGCTTCGGCTAGTGATGTAGCGGCGTAGGCTAACATGCGCTTTTGCATGTTATGCCGCGCAGCGGCTTGCCGTAGCCATTACATTACAGGTCGATTCGGTTAATCGACCTGTAATGTAACGGTGTAGGCTAACCTTTAGGTTATGCCGGTGCCACTATATCACTGGCCGCTTTGGCTAATCCTTCAGCCCACAGCACGTGGGTTGGGTTGAACAGAGTAAAGCCCAGCAACCAAGCCTCATGCGCATCGTTGGGCTTCGTTCCTCAGCCCAAGCTGCTTGAGCCTGATTATTTGCTTCCTGCGCCGTTACCCCACCATCCCGCTTCAATATTTACGCAAAAAAAGCTAGAATCTGTCCTTTGCGAAATTCTACATTTAAGGAATGACTATTATGTCCATGGCTGACCGCGACGGTTTTATCTGGTATGACGGAAAATTAGTACCCTGGCGCGATGCCACGACGCATGTGCTGACCCACACCTTGCATTACGGCATGGGCGTATTTGAAGGCGTACGCGCATATAAAACGAATCAGGGCACAGCCATCTTCCGTCTGCAGGAGCATACCGACCGCCTGTTTAATTCGGCATATATCTTCAAGATGAAAATGCCGTATGACAAAGCAACCGTGATGGAAGCGCACAAGGAAGTGGTGCGCACCAACAAGCTGGAATCCTGTTACATCCGCCCTATCTGTTTCTACGGCTCCGAAGCCATGGGTATTGCCGCCACCACCCTCAGCACCCATGTTGCCGTTGCCGCATGGCCGTGGGGCGCGTATCTGGGCGAAGAAGGCATGAAAAAAGGCATACGCGTCAAAACCTCCAGCTTCACCCGCCACCATGTCAACATCAATATGTGCCGTGCAAAATCAGTGGGCAGTTATACCAACTCCATTCTGGCGCATCAGGAAGTGGCAACCGATGGCTACGATGAAGCAATGCTGCTGGATGTGGATGGTTACGTTGCCGAGGGCGCCGGAGAAAATCTGTTTATCGTGAAGAAAGGCAAGCTCTACACACCAGACCTGACTTCCTGCCTGGAAGGCATTACCCGCGACACCATCCTCACCTTTGCAAAGGATCTGGGCATCGAAGTGATCGAAAAACGCATCACACGCGATGAAGTTTATTGTGCCGACGAGGCCTTCTTCACCGGTACCGCAGCGGAGGTAACCCCGATACGCGAGCTCGATACCCGAACTATTGGCATCGGTTCACGCGGCCCGATCACAGAGCGCTTGCAATCCCTGTTCTTTGATGTGGTCAGCGGCAAGAATTCCAAGTATGCCCATTGGCTTACACACGTATAATCTGTTCACAGGGAAAGTCAGGCAATGAGCAATAAACAGGAATATATTGAAGTAACGGCAAAAGATTTGCCGTTGTATTGCCCTACGCCTGCCATGGCGTTATGGAACACCCATCCCAGAGTCGCCATACCCGTGGAAAAGCTGGGTGAAGCGCGCTGCCCTTATTGCAGCACCATGTACAAATTCAAGGGTGAACTGCCCAAAGGGCATCATTAACGTGGCAAAAGTCGACGTCCGGAGTATAAGCAAAATTCTCGTCATCGCCCCCAGCTGGGTAGGCGATACAATGCTCATGCATCCGCTGCTGGCCCGGCTCAAACAGCGTCATCCTGATAGCTTTATTGATGTGCTGGCACCGGCGTGGACGGAAGAGTTGCTGAGGCAGATGCCTGAAGTCAGCAACACCATCACCAATCCTTTTCCGCACGGATCACTTCAACTCGCAGCCCGCTTCAGTCTTGGCATGCAGTTGCGCAACCGCTATTACGACCAGGCTATCGTGCTGCCCAACTCGCTGAAATCGGCACTGGTTCCATTCTTTGCCGGCATCCCGATACGTACCGGTTATGTGGGCGAAATGCGTTATGGTTTGCTGAATGACGCACGCAAGCTCGACAAACACGCCCTGCCACTGATGGTAGAGCGCTTCGCGCAACTTGCCGAGTTGCCCAGGGACGCTATCTCCCGCCCGTTGCCGCAACCTCGCTTGCTGGTGAGCCAGGAGCAAAGCCAGCCCGTGCTCGACAAATTTGGCTTGACGCTTGAAAAACCGGTTGCAGTCTTTTGTCCCGGAGCCGAATACGGTCCTGCCAAACGCTGGCCGATACCCTACTTCGCCGAACTCGCGCAGCATCTGCAACAACAAGGCTATGCGGTGTGGATCGTGGGTTCCAGAAAGGAACAGGAAATCGGCGACAAAATTGTCGCACTGGGTAATTTAAGCACGCGCAATCTGTGCGGCTCAACCAGTTTGGGCGACGCCATATCACTACTTTCATGCGCCAGCCTGGTAGTCAGCAATGACTCCGGCCTGATGCATATTGCCGCCGCACTTGATCGCCCCATGCTCGCGCTGTATGGCTCTAGCAGCCCCGGCTTTACGCCACCGCTTTCGCAGCAGGCGCAGATCTTGAAAATCGATATTGCTTGCAGCCCCTGTTTCAAGCGCGAGTGCCCGCTGGGACATTTCAAATGCATGAAGAATCTTACGCCGCAAATGGTTGCAGAGCACATTCCCGCCTCTCCCTCTTTGTAAAAATATTCAATAAAATCAAATACTTAAATAAATACGCCTTAGCTGACTCTTTCAGACAACCAGCTTGACCGGTCACTTCTCAACAGCTCCCTCCCAGCCGTATCTCAACATGACAAATCCTATTCCCGCAGAAATCTTCAAGGCCTACGACATACGCGGCATCGTTGGTAAAAGCCTGACGGCAGAAATTGTTGAAAGCATCGGTCACGCCATCGGCTCCGAGGCCATCGCACGCGGGCAGCACAGCATCGCCATCGGTCGCGATGGACGCCTTTCAGGTGTGGAATTTTCCGCAGCGCTTGCACGTGGTATCCAGAACAGTGGCATCAACGTTATCGACGTGGGCCGAGTGGCCACCCCGATGGTGTATTTCGCCGCCTTCCAGCTCAACACCAACTGCGCGGTGATGATCACCGGCAGCCACAACCCGCCCGACTACAACGGCCTGAAAATGGTGCTGGCCGGTGAAACCCTGTCCGGCGATACCATCCAGTCGCTGCGCACCCGCATCGAGCAAAACAATCTCAGCCACGGCGCGGGCACCTACTCACAAAAAGATATCAGCGCCGACTATCTGGCGAAGATCGTGTCGCACATCAAGCTGGCACGACCGATGAAAATCACCGTGGACTGCGGCAATGGTGTTGCAGGCGATTTTGCCGCCAATCTGTATCGCCAGCTGGGCTGTGAAGTCACCGAGCTGTTCTGCGAAGTGGATGGCAACTTTCCCAACCACCATCCCGACCCCTCCGATCCGCATAACCTGCAAGACCTGATCAAGGCACTTGCAGGCAATGACAGCGAGTTGGGTCTGGCCTTCGACGGCGACGGCGACCGTCTCGGCGTCGTCACCAAGGGCGGCAAAATAATCTACCCCGATCGCCAGCTCATGCTGTTTGCCGCCGACGTGCTCAGCCGCAACAAAGGTGCAGAAATCATCTTCGACGTGAAGTCCACCCGAAATCTTTTCGGCTGGATCAAGTCGCATGGCGGCAAAGCTACCTTATGGAAAACCGGCCACTCCCTGGTCAAAGCCAAAATGAAGGAAACCGGCGCATTGCTGGCCGGCGAAATGAGCGGCCACGTCTTCTTCAAGGAACGCTGGTACGGTTTTGATGACGGTCTGTATAGCGGCGCACGCCTGCTGGAAATCCTGAGCCGCTCAACTGACCCCAGCGCTACATTGAATGACTTGCCGGATGCGGTCAGTACGCCTGAATTGCATATCAAGCTGAAGGAAGGCGAAAACCACGCGCTGATTGCACGATTAGGCAAGGAAGCAAAATTTACCGATTCCCAGGACATCATCACCATCGACGGCCTGCGTGTGGAATATGCGGACGGATTTGGTTTGATGCGTGCCAGCAATACTACGCCGGTGATCGTGTTGCGGTTTGAGGCGGATGATGAGGCTGGATTGAAGCGGATACAGGATGATTTCAGAAGAGTGCTTTTGACAGCTAATACGGACTTGCAATTGCCATTCTAATACATATTTATTAAATACAATCAATTAGTTATAAAATTCTCCGGTTGGCAAATACTTAGACAAGTAAGTCAACCGCTCAGCTTTTCTAACTCAACAATAAGATTCAAGTTACAGTTGCCGGGGGTAGCCCGGCGGCTAGTCACTTGTCTTGCTTCGCCAAGACAAGTAACCAAAAGAAGGCGATCCCCGGTTTACCGCCCCTGCGGGGTTCCCTCGATTTGTCATTAATAAGCGGGGCTGCGGAACTCGTACGATCTGCTGCGCAGCCACGTACTCAAACAGTCCTCGCCTAACAGCACCGCTTATTAACGACAAATCGAGGCGGTGCACAGGGGAAGGTACGTCAACAACAAACCAGCTTCAAAACCACAAGCAGTGTGCGCAACGCGCACACCAAGTACAACATCAAATCGTGTGGGCAACTGCACACACTCGATCTTCGATTTCGAAGCCGCTTTAGATTTTTGCTTTTTGGTACCCCTGTTCCACCACCGAGTAGCGGAGACAGGTCAGGGGTAGTCGGCGAGGACTGTCTGAGCACGTGGCCGCTTAGCGGATCGTGCGAGTTCCGCAGCCGCCTGATCTGTCGAGCAACGCAGGTAACCTCGAAGAGGTGGTGGATTGGGGTTCGCCTTCTTTGGGTTACCTTTCTTGGCGAAGCAAGAAAGGTAACCAGCTGCCGGGCTGCCCCCGGCGAAGTTGTTGTTAGCTTTTTTATCGTGTTGTTACTCTCAACTAAATCTATGACACTATCGTGAGCAGAGAAAGCATCAAAGTCCCTTCTTTATGTGGTCAAGTGATGCCGTCACTCCCAAGATATCGAAACGTTCTCTGTAAGTGACACGAAACAATGAAAGGGTACAGACACCCACTTGAGCCAAAGTCTTTAACAAAAACCTAAGTTGATCGGAGTCACCATCAAGGTAAGTCGTTTTGAATTCAATGATGTCAGCCTCGTGTTTTATCTGAAGAGATTGCATTAACGCACGCTCATTAGGATGTGCACCGTAGTCGATAGTCCGTTCGTAAAGTGTCGCAGCTACTTTCCCCTCTGAGGGATCAACAGTTTTCGCCAGCTCTAGAAACGTTCCTATTTTGAATTCGCTTTTCACTTTTTTCTTATCAGCGTCACTATCGTGACGACGAAGCCAAGTCTCGCGTGATTCAGGATTCTGGGCTAGATATAACCCATACAACGCGTTCTCCAAGCACGAGCGCATGATTGCGTAGCTCTCTGGAATTTGACCTGACCACGATAAGCGACAAGCTGCTAGAAAATTGGAGTGAGCCCGCAAAAGAAAGAATCCGGCAAATCACTCGTTTGTATGATTGAGCCCATCAATCGCTTTTCGGTATGAAATATCAATATCCATCAAACGGTGAATATCGTCTTTCAGATTTGCATAAGTAGCGAATTCATTACCACGTGAAGCATCGATGAACTTTGAAATTTCATCGGTCTCCCAATTTGGTGGTGGATCGGGGAGCGGCATCTATTTTCTTTACAGCTTCGCCTTAACCCAATCATTCACCCCCGCTAGCGCATTCGCCAAATTCTCCGGCTGAGTACCACCCGCCTGAGCCATATCCGGCCGACCACCACCCTTGCCACCCACCTGTTGCGCCACAAAGTTAACCAGCTCACCCGCCTTCACTTTGGAGGTTGTATCCGCAGTCACCCCGGCAATCAAACTAACCTTGCCATCCGCAACCGCCGCCAGCACGATGGCAGCTGTCTTGAGTTTATCCTTGAGCTTGTCCATGGTTTCGCGCAAGGTAGTGGCATCCGCACCCTCCATCTTCACCGCCAGCACTTTGACGCCATTGATCTCCACCGCCTGCGTCACCAGCTCATCGCCCTGCGATGAAGCCAGTTTTGATTTCAAGGCGGACAATTCCTTTTCCAGCGCCTTCACGTTGTCGATAATTTGCGCAACGCGGGCAGCGGCTTCCTGCGGCTGTGATTTCACCGCATCGGCCACTTGCTGTAACTGCTGTTCCTGAAGCTCAATCCGTGCCAGCGCACCCGTGCCCGTCACCGCTTCCACGCGACGCACGCCTGCTGCCACACCGCTCTCGGCCACGATCTTGAACAGGCCGATATCGCCAGTGCGCTTCACATGGGTGCCGCCGCACAATTCAATCGAAGAGCCGATATCCAGCACACGCACTTCGTCGCCGTATTTTTCGCCAAACAGCATCATCGCGCCGGTTTTCTGCGCCTCTTCTATCGCCATCACGCGCGAGCGGCATTCGCTGTTCTCCAGGATTTCCCGATTCACAATGTCTTCGACCTTGCGAATTTCTTCATCGGTCATCGGCTGCGTATGCACGAAGTCGAAACGTGTCTTGTCAGCATCGACCTGCGAGCCTTTTTGCTGCACGTGTGTGCCCAGCACTTCACGCAATGCCTTGTGCATCAGATGCGTGGCGCTGTGGTTGCGCATGGTGCGGCTACGCGCCGCCACGTCAACACGGGCTAGCACGCTGTTGCCGACTGTCAGCTTGCCAGTCTTCACCACGCCATGATGGCCAAACACCGCAGCCTGTATCTTCTGCGTGTCTTCCACCGCGAAAATACCATGGGTACTGCGCAGTTCGCCGCTGTCGCCCACCTGGCCGCCTGACTCCGCATAGAATGGTGTGTCATCCAGTACGACCACGCCCATCTCGCCTTCGTTAAGCTCATTTACCGATACACTATCCTTGTAAAGCGCAAGAATATTGCCCTTGTGCTCCAGCGTGTCGTAACCGTGGAAAGTAGTCGACGGGCCTGCGTAGTCGAGGTTCGCAGCCATCTTGAATTTTCCTGCAGCGCGCGCCTGCTCCTTCTGCTGCGCCATCGCTCTGTCAAACGCCGCCGCATCCACCGTCACGCCATGTTCGCGACATACGTCCTGGGTCAGGTCGAGCGGGAAGCCAAAGGTGTCATGCAGCTTGAAGGCAGTTTCGCCGTTAAATACCTTGCTGCCTGATTTGGTCATTTCAGCCAGATCAGCTTCGAGGATCGCCATGCCATGCTCGATGGTGGCGAAGAAGCGTTCTTCTTCCAGCTTGAGAATACCCTTCACGCGCACCTGTTCCGCAACCAGCTCGGGATAGGCCACACCCATTTGTGCAACCAGATCGGGTACCATCTTGTAGAAGAATGCGTCGCGTGCGCCCAGCTTGTAACCGTGGCGTATCGCGCGGCGAATAATGCGGCGCAGCACGTAACCGCGACCTTCATTGCCGGGGATCACGCCATCGGCGATGAGGAAAGAACAGGCGCGGATATGGTCGGCCAGCACGCGCAAGCTGGGCTGGTCGAGATTGCTCTGCCTGGTTTCACGCGCGGCAGCCTTGATCAGTGCCTGGAACAGGTCGATCTCGTAGTTGGCGTGCACATGCTGCAACACCGCCGAGATACGCTCCAGTCCCATGCCGGTATCCACCGAGGGCTTGGGCAGCGGATGCAGCACGCCCTGCTCGTCGCGGTTGAATTGCATGAACACGTTATTCCAGATTTCGATGAAGCGGTCACCATTTTCATCCGGGCTGCCGGGTGGGCCACCGGCAATGTGATCGCCGTGGTCGTAGAAAATTTCGGTGCAGGGGCCGCAGGGGCCGGTATCGCCCATCATCCAGAAGTTGTCAGAAGCATAACGCGCACCCTTGTTGTCGCCAATGCGGATCACACGTTCGGCGGGTACGCCGATCTCTTTGGTCCAGATGTCGTAAGCTTCGTCATCCTCTGCATACACGGTGACGGTGAGCCTGTCCCTGGGCAGATTGAATTCCACGGTGAGCAATTCCCACGCGTAATTAATGGCGTCGCGCTTGAAGTAATCGCCAAAGCTGAAGTTGCCCAGCATTTCGAAGAAGGTGTGGTGGCGCGCGGTGTAGCCCACGTTTTCCAGGTCGTTGTGCTTGCCGCCGGCGCGCACGCATTTTTGCGAAGTGGTCGCGCGCGTATACGGGCGCTTGTCGAAGCCAAGGAACACGTCCTTGAACTGGTTCATGCCCGCGTTGGTAAAAAGCAGCGTTGGGTCTTCATGCGGAACCAGCGAACTGGAAGGCACGATGGTATGGCCCTTGGTGGCAAAGTAATCGAGGAATTTCTGGCGGATTTCACTGCTTTTCATGGGGTCACCAATATCTTAAACGGGGCTGAATTCTGCGGACAGGCAAAGACGTAATAATACCATCCGGCGTGCGGTCTAAGCCACACGAGATACGGATGCTGTTATTGGTTTTTTGACTTGGATTCTATCTGTTCAGCCTCAATCACCCTCACCTCGCCTTCGATGGTGTCGTCATCAGGCATGGGGCGCGCATTGGGCTGCTCTGCCCTGTTGGGCAGCAGCAATAAAACCAGAGCGAGCAGATCGCTCAGCACACCGGGGAAAATTAGCAGCAATGCGGCCAGCATGGTGCGACCGCTGTCCCACACTGCCGCAATCGGAGACTGCCCATTCTGTACAGCGACAGCCAGCCTGCCGAATATGGCCATGCTCTCTTCCTTCATCAGAATCCAGCCTGTCAGCGCGCTTAATATCAGCCAGGCGAGTAACCACCAACCCATCACGTCCGCCACCTGAAACATTGTATAAATTTCCAGCGCCGGAAATAACAGGATAAAAAACAACAATATCAATCCAACACTACGCACAATAAACCTCTATGTAATCATTTAGTAAGAAAAAACAGCCCTAACAACTCTGCCCTGATCGTGGTTCAGTGTATCATTAGCGGTTGATCTATATACCTAATTCATCTAAAAAAAAGCCATGAAAATTTCAAAACGATCTCTCCTTACACTGATTACTGCCGCCATCATTTTGGCCGGCGCCCTCTATATTTTCCTGCCCGATAAAAAGCCCGTAACTTCTGCAAGCGATGCAATTGCAACAGCCAGTTTCTATGACCTTCAGGAAAAAGTGCAAGCTCTTGCGCAGTGGAAAGGCAAAGTAATGGTCGTAAATTTCTGGGCAACCTGGTGCCCGCCCTGCCTTGCTGAAATTCCTGAATTTATCCACCTGCAAAAACAATACGAAAAGCAGGGGGTGCAATTTGTCGGCATAGCGATTGACCAGAGAAGCAAAGTCCAGGCTTATGCAAAAGAGGTCGGGATGAACTATCCCGTGCTGCTGGGTGATCTGGCTGGCATAGATTTGGCCCGGCGCACCGGCAACCCCCAGGGCGGTCTGCCCTATACCGTTATAGTCGACCGTAGCGGCAAGGTAGTCGCCACGCAACTCGGCACGCTGAGCAAGGAAAAACTGGAAGGCATTATCAAGCCGCTGCTTTAAGTTACTCGGTACGCAAGGCCTCAACCGGATCCATCATGGAGGCGCGGCGAGCCGGTATCACGCCTGCAGCCAAGCCTATCAATATCGCTGTAGACTCGGCAAGTACCGCAAAAAAAACAGGAATCTGCACCGGCAAAGACGGCATCAATGCATGCAGTGCTTGCGCAGCGCCCATGCCGATTATCAATCCCGCCAGACCACCGGCTGCCGAAAGCAGGATCGCCTCTCCCAGGAACAGCATTAACACCTGCTGCTGTTTTGCTCCCAGCGCCCGCAACAAACCTATCTCGCCGGTGCGCTCGGTTACCGCCATGGTCATGATGGTGAGTATACCCACACCGCCCACCAGCAATGAAATGGCCCCGATGGCAGCCACCGCAAAGGTGATTACACCCAGTACAGAATTCATCACCTCCAGTGCCTGCTCCTGTGTAATGACGGTGTAGTCTTCGCGCCCATGCCGGGCTGTCAAAATGCTTTTGATGCTTTCGACCACTTTATTCGGGTCGGCAGAAGGCTGGTAGTTCACATTGATTTCTATCAGGCCTGCGCGATTAAACATCTCCAGCGCGCGGGCAGCCGGGATATACACGATATCGTCCATGTCGAATCCCAGTATCTGCCCCTTGGATTCCATCACGCCTATCACGCGATAACGCTCGCCTCCGATTCGTACATATCCGCCCAGAGGATTAGTATTGCTGAACAACTCCTGCCTGACCTTGTGTCCCAGCACGACAAAATTTCTTGACTGGCCGGCTTCATCATCCGGCAGAAAATTTCCCATCTGCACTTTCATTTTGAATGCTCGCGGGAAATCTGGGCCTGCCCCATACACAAAGCTGCGACGACTTTTGCCCTCGGCTCGTATCTCGGCATTTCCCTGCACCGAAGGGTTTACAAACTCAATATGTGGAACGCGATGCAAGGCATCTGAATCCTCCATCGTCAACGGCTTGATCGAGCCAAAGATCCCCGCATTGCCACCATGCGTCTGCGACTTGCCCGGCTGTATCGTGATGATATTGGTGCCAAACTGACTGAATTCGTCCAGCAGATATTGGTGCAGCCCCTCGCCTATGGAAGTCAGCAGGATGACTGCAGCCACACCGATGGCGATACCCAGCCCGGTCAAAAAACTGCGCATGCGGTAGACCACAAAGGTGGTGACAGTCAGACGGAGCAAATCGCTGAATTTCATTTGATCATCCCTATCGTCTGGCGAGTGCCAATACAGGATCAAGCTGTGCGGCGCGGCGTGCAGGCCACACACTGAAAAGTATGCCGCTGCCCAACGCGGTGCCGAATGCAGCGATGATCGCCCACCAGGGCGCAGCCACTGGCAGTGTCGGATAAATCTGTCCAATCACGAAACTGCCCAGCTGGCCCAGCAATAGTCCGGCCACACTCCCCACCAGCGACAACAGCACCGCCTCGGCAAAAAACAGACGGCGTATCTGCGCCGGGGGCGCGCCTAAAGCCTTGAGCAGGCCAATTTCCTGGGTGCGCTGCGACACCGCAATAAGCATCACATTCATGATCAGCACGCCCGCCACCGCAAGGCTGACTGCGGCGATGCCGCCAACCGCCATGGTGAGCGTGCGCAGGATGCGGTCAAAGGTTGCCACCATTGCATCCTGCGTCACCACTGTCACGTCGCGTTCGCCACCATGCTGCTTGAACAGGATTTCCTCTGTTTCCTTGCGTGCGCGCTCGATCTGTTCCCGGCTCTTGGCCTCGACCAGTATACGAATCAGATTCTGTGAATTGAACAGCATGTGCGCAGAAGCCACCGGAACAATCACCAGCTCATCGGTATTCATGCCCATCGCCTCGCCCTGCGAGGACAAAATGCCAATCACGCGAAAACGCCTGTCGCCGATACGCAGCCAGGCACCGACCGCATTCTCCACACCAAACAATTCCTGTTTTATTTTTGTACCGATCACAACAACCGGCGAGGCCGCATCTGCCGGCCCTTCCGGCAAGAATTGACCTTGAGCCATGGTCATATGGCGTATTGCAAGCAATTCAGCAGTCGAGCCCAGCACCACCACCTCGCGATTAAGAGGGCCATTGGATACCAGCGCCGCGCCTATCGCCAGCGGAGCCATGCGGCGCACGGCTGTGCTGCGCAGCACCGCCATCGCATCGTCCAACACCAGATCGCGCGGCGTCTGCCCGATCAGCATGCCCGGATTAATTCCCGCAGTTTCGGAACGCCCGGGAAACGCAATGACCAGATTGGTACCCAGCGACGAAAATTGATTGATTACATAAAGACGCGCACCTTCACCCAGCGCGGTAAGAATCACCACCGCTGCCACGCCGATCGACATGGCGATGATCATCAAAAACGAACGCGAATGTGCGCTGTTCAGGCTATGCGAGGCAAACTGCAAGGTGTCGTTCAGCTTCATCCCTATGTTCCGTTTCCCTATAGATCATCACACTTGTTTGCAGAAGCGCAACTTACCGGAGAGCCGACGGGGACATCGGCGCTCCAATACTGCACTAATCGCTCTTGCGTTTGTCGCCCACTATCCTGCCGTCTACCATGGTGATCTGCCTTAATGCGCGGTTGCCATTATCCCGGTCATGCGTGACCATGATCAGCGTCACGCCCTGTTCGGTCAGTTGCTCCAGCAGACGGATTACTTCCTTGCCCGTTGCGCTGTCCAGATTGCCGGTCGGTTCATCCGCCAATAATACCGAGGGGTGCATGATAGTGGCGCGTGCTATCGCCACGCGCTGGCGTTGACCGCCGGAAAGCTGCTCCGGCCGGTGCTCGGCACGATCTTTCAAGCCGTAACTTTCCAGCAGTTTTGCCACACGTTCCTTGCGCTCCTCCACTTCAACCCCACCGAGTATCAGCGGCAACTCGATATTCATCGCGGCAGTAAGTCGCGGTACCAGATGAAAGAACTGGAACACAAAGCCGATTTTTTCACGCCGCACGCGGGCTTGTTCCTCGTCGTCCAGTGTGGTGACATCAAGCCCGTCGAGTTTGTACACGCCTGAACTTGGCCGGTCCAGCAAGCCGATCAGATTGAGTAACGTTGATTTGCCGGAGCCGGACGGCCCCATGATAGAGACATACTCTCCCGCGCCCAGCGTGAGGTTTATATCGCGCAGCGCGTGAACCTGCTGGTCACCCACCAGGAAATCACGGTTAACATTGCTGAACGCTATCATTTTGCGGTGCTACTTTGAGTGGCAGGTGATTTTTCAGGTTTTGCCTTGGCACCGGCTTTCAGCCCCACACGGTCCAGGCTCGCCACGATTTGCTCGCCTTCCTGCAGGCCGGACAAAATCTCCGTGTAGGACCAGTTTGCCAGCCCCGTGATAACGACGCGCTCTTCCAGCTTGCCGTCTGCCTTGTAGACCAGCACTTTCTTGCCTTCCATCAGATGCTGGGTGGGAATACGCAACACGTTTTCCTTTACCTTGTGCACGATTTCGATATCCGCGCTGTAACCCACCAGCAGGTTCTCTTCCTTGGGCAACTCGCTAAAGGCCACTTCCACCTCAACTGTGCGCGCCTGTTTTTCCAGTTCGATCACATACGGAGCGATACGTTGCACCTTGCCCGCAAACTGCTTGCCCTTGATTGCATCCAGCGTGATTCTGCCACTCTGCCCCACTTTCACCACTGCGGCATCCACTTCATCTATGGGCGCACTGACATACAGGCAACTGTCATCAATCAGATCGATAGCCGGAAGCGTTGGAATCCCAGGGGGCGAAGGGGTGGCGTACTCGCCAAGTTCGCCGCTGATATCGGCCACAATGCCGGCAAATGGTGCGCGCAATGTCATGCGATCCAGACTTGCGCGCGCCACTTCAATGCGCGCACTGCTTTGTTCAACCTCGCCCTGTGCTGCCTCGCACGAAGCCTTGCGTGCTTTGGCATCGGTCAGGCTTTTATCCAGCAGTTGCGAGGAAATAAAACCCTGCTCCCTGAGTTGCACCGAGCGCTCCGCATCGCGTTGGGCAGCCTCTGCCATTGCACATACTTCCTTCGCCCGACTGGCGACGGTTTTTGCCTGCTCCTGAGCCAGCTCCTCCTGTGCGTGCAAGTCCTTGTGCCACAACTCAAGCAAAACCTGCCCCGCGACTACACGCTCGCCCTTTTTCACTTTCATTTTGGAAATCTGCCCGCCAGCTGGAGGAGACATTTTCGCGCGTCGGCAGGCTTTGACAGTACCCGCACGATTGTTGCTGACACTGGCTTCGACCATGCCACGCTCAACTTTTAACAAAACTACCTCAACCGGTTTGGCACGTGAAAAATATGTGATTGCAGCTACTGCAAGCAACACGCTCCCGCCCACAATAAGCCATTTATATTTTGCGAAAATTGATTTGCTCTGCTGCACCATGGCTTTGTTGCCCCCTTAGATTGAGCGAATATATATAGCTACATAAATCGTAGCGAGCGGATGAAGGGTAAGGCGCACGGCGCGCAGGAGCCGGAATGTATATAAAAATACATGAGGACTCCGAGTACCGCGCAACGCAACCCTTCGTTCGCGCAGTAGATTTATGTCGTTATGTATAGTACACCTTTTGATCAACTGGGGACCTAGCCCGAAATATCAAGTGTGCATGCTGCCAAATTCAATTCTTCCCAAGGCCAGGCGTTTGTAGTTGCGCATCATGATGATGGTTTTTTTAATGACCGGCTCATCAATTGCCTCCAGTTCAAGACCAACTGCAAGCTGCATCACACCCCTGTCTCCGCCCTGAATCTCGATAAATGGACGAAAAATTAACTCGGGCAAAAGTGGAGGGCGATTGTTGGGGGCTGACAATCGAAAATGTGCCAATGTGGCCAGATTCATCTGCCACAGGACAGTTTGTTCCTGGAAAGGTCCGAGAAAGAGAACAGATGCTGACAAGCAAGGCAAAGATGTACGGCAGATAAAGTCGCTATCCAGTTTTTGCAACTGCATCCTGATTGCATCTACTTGTACAGAATCAATACTCATTAATTAGCGCGGCTTCAATCGTCTGCTTCTGAAATCCGCATTACCTTGAAAATGACGTCCATGGAAAATCCGCGCGACTGCAGAAAGCGCACCTGTCTTGCCTTTTCTTTCTGGTCTTGCGGGGGCAAGGCGAACTTTCGTTGCCACACGGAACGTGCGGCCTCCAGCTCACCTTCTTTCATTTGCGGGAGTGCGGCGCTGATGAGTTCGTCGCTGATACCTTTCTGCCTGAGCTCATGTGCAATACGCTGCGTACCAAAGCGTGCGCTTCTAATACGCACAATTTGTTCGAGCGCGCGCGCATCGGAAAGCCAGCCGCGCTTTTGCAGATCGTCCAGCAGAGCAGCAATATCATCAGTTTCAACGACGTGCGGAAGCAGCCTGGCGTGCAACTCGGCACGGCTAAATTCACGCCGCGCCAAAGCCTGCAAGGCACGTCCACGCAGACTGGGCTGTGCTTTCGCTTTCACCACTTCCCACTCACCACTGGCTACTTGCCCGCCTGTGTTGCTTATTCCTCAAGCGGCTCGGCAATTTTTCCTGCTTCGGCATTTTTTACCGCCTTGGCGGCGGCACCCTTGGCTGCTTTTTTAACTTCTGCATCCGGCACAGTGCCATTTTTCGCAGCAACACCCACCGCTTCACGAATCTTGTTTTCAATTTCAGCGGCAACCGCAGGGTGTTCCTTCAGGTATTCACGCGCATTATCCTTGCCTTGGCCAATTTTCTCGCCATTGTAGGCGTACCAGGCACCTGCCTTTTCTACAAACTTGTGCAACACGCCAAGCTCCACGATTTCGCCTTCGCGGGAAATACCTTCGCCATACAGAATATCAAACTCGGCCTGCTTGAATGGTGGTGCGACTTTATTCTTCACTACTTTAACGCGCGTCTCGGAACCGATCACTTCATCGCCCTTTTTGATCGCGCCGGTACGGCGAATATCCAGGCGCACCGACGCATAGAATTTAAGCGCATTACCGCCGGTAGTCGTTTCCGGGCTGCCGAACATCACACCAATTTTCATACGTATCTGGTTAATAAAGATTACGGTGGTATTGGAACGCTTGATATTGCCGGTCAGTTTGCGCAAGGCTTGCGACATCAGGCGCGCATGCAGGCCCATCTGTGCATCGCCCATTTCGCCTTCAATTTCGGCCTTGGGTGTCAAGGCCGCAACCGAGTCCACAATCACGATATCCACTGCGGCTGAACGCACCAGCATATCTACAATTTCCAGCGCCTGTTCTCCATTGTCCGGTTGTGAAATAAGCAATTCGGTCACATTTACGCCCAGTTTCTGCGCATATTGCGGGTCCAGCGCATGTTCGGCATCAACAAAGGCTGCGGTACCTCCCAATTTTTGCATTTCTGCGATGACTTGCAGTGTCAGAGTTGTTTTACCGGAGGATTCAGGACCGTAGATCTCAATGACACGCCCGCGTGGCAAGCCGCCTACGCCCAAGGCGATGTCCAAACCGAGCGAACCCGTTGAAACCACGTCAATATCTTTCTCTATATCAGCATCACCAAGACGCATGATGGAACCCTTGCCGAACTGTTTTTCAATTTGGCCTAATGCTGCTGCGAGTGCCTTGCTTTTGTTCTCATCCATGATTTTCCCCTTTGTATAAATGTTGGAGCGATTATGGCATGGCAAATCATGCCTGCATAGCACGATCGTTCGTTCTTTTTGCTCAAAATATCTTAACATATTGAATATAAATATGTTATTTATTTAATTATTTTATTCTATTAATTTCTGTATTGACAGAAATTAATAGAATGGCACAATACAGGCCATGAAACTACTACCTGTCAGCGAAAAATTCATTCTACACTGGGGCGAGATGGGCACGCGCTGGGGGGTTAACCGCACCGTCGCGCAGATACATGCGCTGCTATATATCGTGGGTAAACCGATGGCGGCAGATGACATTACCGACACACTGGGCGTGGCCCGCTCCAATGTATCAAACAGTCTGAAGGAGTTGCAGGGCTGGGGCTTAATCAGCATCGTGCATATCATGGGCGACCGGCGCGACCACTTTGAAACGTCGAAAGATGTGTGGTCTTTGGCAAGAACCATCTTTGCCGAGCGCAAGCAGCGGGAATTTGATCCGACCGTTGCCTTTTTACGCGACTGCATGGCCAGCAGCGATCTGGCGTGGGAAGAACTCGAAGCGCAGAAACGTATCGCCGATACCCTGCAATTCATGGAAACTGTCAGCGTATGGGGCGATGAAATGCTGAGCCTGGATCCCGAAACACTGATGAAAGTGATGAAGCTGGGCGCAAAGATACAAAAGCTCATTCGTCGAGGTTAAAGATGTATTTGGGTGGCCGGAGTTGATCCGGCTTTTCTTTGCACGGTTATTTCTGTCATTACAGAAATAACCGTAATTATCAGAGGTTGAGATGAACAATATTTATCCAGTCACGCTTTACTATGACAGCAGCTGCCATTTGTGCAACCAGGAAATGACACGCTTGAAACAGCATGATCATGCTGACAAGCTGAAACTGGTGGATTGCTCCGCAGCAGATTTTGCGGCGCCCGCTGGCGCACCCGACAGGCAGCAGATGATGCAACTGCTGCATGCACAGACCGCCGATGGCAGCTGGGTAATTGGCGTACCGGCCTTTCGCCTCGCCTATGCCGGCGTTGACTTTCACTTTGTCGCCGACTGGCTGGACAAGCCTTATATAAAGCATGTGATGCACAGACTTTATCCGCTGATTGCCAGAAACAGATATCTCATCCCGGGCTGGTTTGCGCAAGTCTGGTTTAACTGGCTGGCAATGCACGCGCAGCGCAAAAGCCGCGCATGCGCAAACGGCCAGTGCAACATCTGATTTTCCAACCGCTGCAATTTATTGAAAGGAATTATCATGGAACTGCAAATCCTGTTTTTATCGCTGTTCGTTTCCGTCTTCTTTCCGCTGCTGGTATTGGCATACTTGCGCAATGTGCTGGGCAAATTGATGGGCAGTGTCTGCGGCAACACCGATGCCGCAGACTTCTGGTTCAGAAGTCTGCAAATTCTTGCAGTATCCGGCAGCGTGGTTCTGGTGATCGGCTTCGTACCCAGCTATACAGGCGTTAACTGGCTGCAGGTTATACGCAGCACGCTCATCCTCACCAGCATGGGCATCTTTGCCGCGGTGGCCATTGTCGCGCGGTCGATCTGGAGCAGCGTAGTCAAACCCGCCATCAGCGCAAACAGAAACAGCGCAGCATTGCTACCCGCCGGAGGTGTGAAATGAACATTCTTTTATGCGGTGCGTCGGGCTTTGTAGGCCGGCATCTTGAAATTGCCTTACGCGATGCCGGCCATCAGGTCAGACGCGGTGTGCGCCTGCCGCGCGGCGCGGATGATATCGCCATCAACTATCGCCTTGACACCGAGATTGCAGACTGGCTTCCACGCCTTAAAGGTATCGACGCGGTGGTGAATGCCGTGGGTGTGCTGCGCGACAGTAAAGCGCAGCCGATGGCGCAGTTGCATGACGCTGTGCCGCGCGCGCTGTTTGCCGCAGCGGCGCAAAGCGGCATCAAACGCATCGTGCAAATTTCCGCACTCGGCGCCGGCAGCGGCATCAACACGTCGTACATGCAGACCAAGCAGGCTGCGGATGATTTTCTGCAAACGCTGGATGTGGACTGGGCCATCCTGCGGCCCTCGCTGATTTACGGCAAGGACGGTGCCAGCACGCGCATGTTCATGTTGCTGTCGCACATGCCGCTGCTGATGCTGCCGGAGGGCGGCAGGCAGATGCTGCAGCCGGTGCATATAGATGATATCGCGCAGGCCGTGATCAAGCTGCTCGCCGCAACCGGCAGCCCGCCGCTGCGCCAGATCATTGAATGCGTCGGCGCCGAAGAGGTCACGCTGGCCGGGCTGATTGCCAGCTACCGCATGCAACGCGGCGGCAAGGCGCCACTTGTGCTTGCCGTGCCCGGATTCATGCTGAACAGTGTTGCCTGGATAGGTGACCGTATTCCCGCGCTGCCTGTCGGCAACGACACGCTGGAGATGCTGGCAGCGGGCAGCACCGGCAATGGGGACAGGTTTGTCAAATTGCTGGGGCATGCGCCGCGCAACTACCGGGACTTTCTCAATGACTAATACCATACCCTTGTTACGCCTCTCCCTGGCTGGCGTGTGGCTGCTCACCGCAGCGGCCACCCTCGGCTATCCGCAGGCACAGAGCATCGCTATGCTTGAACGCGTTGGACTGCAAGGCGAGATTGCATTCGCTGCTCTGTATGCGGGCATAGCCCTCGATGTGGCAATGGGTGTACTCACTCTCATCAATCTGCGCACGATGCAAAAATGGCTGTGGCTGATGCAAGGGGCAGTGATCTTGACTTACAGCAGCATCATTGCCATTTATTTGCCTGACTATGCGCTGCACCCGTTTGGCATGCTGATCAAAAATATTCCGTTACTGGCAATCCTGTGGATATTGTGGCGGGACGCAAATCTGCAAAAAGGAGATCATCATGTATGAGTGGCTGAAGTTGATACACATCCTGTCCAGCGTGCTGATGGTTGGCACCGGTTTCGGCAGCGCCTTTTATATGTTCATGGCGAACCGCAGCAACAATCTGCAGGCACAGGTGATTGTGAGCCGCCTGGTGGTGAAAGCAGACTGGTGGTTCACCACCCCCACGGTGATCATCCAGCCGGTGTCTGGCCTTGCGCTGGTGTATCTGGCGGGCTGGCCTCTGGATGCAAACTGGCTGCTGTGGACCTATGCGCTGTATGCACTGGCCGCCGTCTGCTGGCTGCCGGTGGTATGGCTGCAGATCCGGATGCGCAATATGGCGCTTGAGGCCAGCGCAAACTCAACAGCACTGCCCGCACTTTTCTGGCGCTATGCCCGCTACTGGGAAATGCTGGGCTACCCGGCCTTTGTCGCGATGCTGGCGATTTACTGGCTGATGGTTGCCAAACCTCTGTAGCAAATATTTTAACGGGAGGGATGCTCAATATGATTCCAGCTGCGCGCTTAAGCAAAAATTTGGAACGGTGGCTATATATCGTCGCAATTGGCCATATCCTGCTTGGCTTCGCCTTGCCAGTGCTGGCATTTTCCAGTGGCTTTGATTTTTATGCCGGCCAGCTGCGCGATACCTTCTGGGGTGCGGCAACGGTTCCTGCGGAAGCACTGGCTTTCCAGCGCTGGATAGTCGCCCTGTTTGGCCCCACGGTTGCAAGCTGGGGAATACTGATGGCATATCTTGTTCGTGCTGGCGTGCGCAGCAAGGAACAATGGCCCTGGAATGGCTTGCTGCTTTCACTTATCGCCTGGGCACCACTGGACATTGCCATTTCACTATTGCATGGTTTCTGGCTACATGTAGCTATCGATATTGTTGCGGTAACCTTGATAGCAGTGCCGGCACTGATACTGCGCATGGCGCGAGACAACTGATAACACACAACCCTTTTCCAACTCAGGAGGTGTAACGATGGACATCATCATAGTCATTTTAATTTTTCAGGGCTTGCTTGGTGGTTACGACGTCTTCTGGAACCATGAATGGAAAGAAAGATTACCCTCACAGAAAACCGCCGCAACCGAGCAAAAGATACACGGTGTGAGGGAGCTGTTTTACGCCATTGTGTTTATTGGCCTTGCATGGCTATCATGGCATGGCATCTGGGCGTGGATAATGGCAGGAATAATTTTGCTTGAGGTACTACTGACCGCATGGGATTTTGTTGTAGAAGACCAAACCAGAACCTTAAGCCCGAATGAAAGAATCACACATCTTATTCTAAGCATGGCAGGCGGCGCCTACGTCGCACTGCTGATCCCTGTGCTTTATGCATGGTCGCAATTACCGTCGCAGCTCGTAACTGTCGACTACGGCTACCGCTCATGGATATTAAGTTTCTTTGGTGTCGGTGTTTTTCTCTGGGGCATCAGAGACCTGTTGAGTGGCTTCGCGCTTTCCACCAAAGCAAGCTACGACAATTATTGAAGAAAACCTTGCGACCAGCTATTTTCAAAAAATATCAAGGAAGCGACTGATTAAGTTAAAAAATACAGCAAACTCAACATTGGTAATTGCTCGTCTCACGGCCTTACAATGCACACACCGGAGGCATATAATTATTCCCAAGGATGAAACAGCGCCAAGCATCGTCCTTATTCCATTTTGCAATGAAAGGAGAGAAACATGCACACAGCAGATATGTTGATTCATGTACATCCTGAACTGGATGCTCAGGCAAGAAGCGCTCTGGAAAAAAGAATCATGGGCTGCATCGGCGTAGATTGTGCCGAGTTTGACCACCATGCTCACCCGCATGCCATGATTGTGAAATATGATCCGGACGAAATTCAGGGTATGCAGATACTGAATATCGTGCGGACGATTGATCCGGTAGCGAGCAGGGTTGGACTTTAGAACACGGAGACGGGAATTCCGGCTACCGGTATTCTTACAATTTGATGTTTTACCGATACGCCTTAATGGCGAAAGAAATGCACCTCAGTGGTGCAAACAAAAGGCGGCCCAAGGGTCGCCTTTTTCATTGCTGCCCGCGCCTGCAATCTTAAAGCCTTGCATATTATTCTTTTGCCACAGTTAGCTATGTCTTTTGGCATATGGTTATCTGCAGGGTTTACTGTTAATCTTTAAAAATTATATAAGCCATCCCAGCAAATTACCGCTGCGGGAATATTCTCAAGTGCAATACCCGAAAATATTGGGCATAGCACCCATCAAGCAGGGGGATCACATGTTCGATGAATTTGATCGGCAAGTACTATCAAAGGATGAAGTCGTTTTTCGGAACGGTGACACGGGCGATTGCGCTTACCTGATTGAAAGCGGCAGAATCGAAATTCTGGTCGACACCGCCGCAGGCGAACTGCGGCTTGGCCTGATCGAGAAAGGGGAGCTTTTTGGCGAGGTCGCATTGATCGACCAGCATCCCCGCACCGCAACAGCGCGCGCGATGGAAAGAACCGTGCTGATTCCGATACAGCGCCGTATCGTTGAAAACCTGCTGGGCAAAAGCGACCCTATCCTGCGTCACCTGTTACTGGTGGTACTGGAGCGCTTCCGCAGCAAGCAGGGCTCGGCTCCGGAACCGGCATTGCCAATTTCACATGAGGACTTTTCCCGGCTGCAACAGCGCAACGCCGTCAAGGGTGAAGCCACCGACAACATCTCGCTCACCCATGATATTACCCGCGCACTGGCGCGCAATGAATTCGAGCTTTACTACCAGCCCATCTGCAACTTGGACGATGACAAAGTAGCGGGTTTTGAAGCGCTGATACGCTGGCACCACCCCGTTCACGGCGTGATTCCGCCTATGGATTTTCTGTGGCTGGCCGAGCAAACCGGCCTGATACAGGAACTTGGCTTATGGACACTGGAACGCGCCTGCCGCGACTGGCCACAGCTCAAAAAGCAGACCGCCGTTGCCGCGCCCTTTGTCAGTGTCAATCTATCCGCGAGCCAGCTTATCGGTGTAAGTCTGGTTGAAGACATCAGCGATATCATGCTCCGCCACGCCATGCCTCCCGCCGAACTCAAGCTGGAGCTTACCGAAACCGTGGTGGTAGAGCGCCCTGAACTGGCGATGACCATCCTCAGTCGCCTGGTCAAACTGGGCAGTACCCTTGCACTGGATGACTATGGCACAGGCTACTCCAGCCTCGAACACCTGCAACGCTACCCCATCGCCACCCTCAAAATAGACCGCGGCTTTATCGCGCCCATTCTGGACTCGGTACAAAGCTTTGAAATTGTCAGCTCCTCCATACGCCTGGCTCACTCGCTGGGCATGAAAGTAGTGGCGGAAGGCATAGAGACGGAAACGGTGCGCAACGCACTGTTGCAACTTGGCTGCGAATACGGGCAGGGCTGGCTGTTTGGGAAACCGGGTGCGTTAAAGGAAGCAGTCCTTTGAAGCCAGTAAAGCAACGCTTTGAAATATAAAATATTCAATAAAATCAAATACTTACAAAAAATTCAGATGCCCTGGCGTCCTCTCAGGCAGCACTCGATTATCCCGACCTCAGGCCCTTTCGCTCACCTTGGACAGTAACTCCAGCGTGCCCTGCAGCGCTATACGCACAGCATGCACCCTGATTTCCGCACGGTCGCCCGCCAACAGATGCAGGCGTGAGACGGGCGCGCCGTTCTTGATGCCCCAAGCAAACCACACCGTGCCAACCGGCTTCTCAACTGTGCCGCCGCCCGGCCCGGCGATGCCGCTGACGGCAAGTGCAACATGCGCCTGACTGTTGCGCAATGCGCCCTCCACCATTTCGCGCACGGTGGCTTCGCTCACCGCGCCAAAGCGCGCAAGCGTGTCCGTCGATACACCCAGCATATCGACCTTGGCCTGGTTCGAGTAAGTAACAAAGCCGCGTTCAAACCACGCCGAGCTGCCGGCGATCTCGGTCAGCGCGCTGGCGACGCCGCCACCGGTGCAGGACTCGGCCGTCGCCAGCATCATGCCGTGCGACTTGAGTGCAGCGCCCACTTGCGTGGCGAGCGCTATCATTTGAGTCCGCGCGCCAGATCGGCCTGAATGTCGCTTACCGCTTCCAGCCCGACGCCGATGCGGATCACGCCATCGCTGATGCCAGCCGCCGCACGCGCCTCCGGAGTAATCCTTGCATGGGTGGTGCTGGCCGGATGGGTGATGGTGGTGCGGGTGTCGCCCAGATTGGCGGTGATGGAGAGCATTTGGGTGTTGTCGATCACGCGCCATGCTGCTTCCTTGCCGCCCTTGACTTCGAACGCCACGATGCCGCCGCCGGTTTTCTGCTGCCGCATCGCCAGCTCGTGCTGCGGATGCGATGGCAGGCCGGGGTAATACACGCGCGCGACATTCGGCTGTTGCTCCAGCCACTGTGCCAGCTGCATCGCATTTGCGCTGTGCGCGTCCATGCGTATCTTCAGTGTCTCCATGCCTTTTAAAAACACCCAAGCGTTGAAGGCGCTCATGGTCGGGCCGGTGATGCGCAGGAACTGGAACACGCTCTCCATATTTTTCTTGCTGCCCAGCACTGCGCCGCCCAGCACACGGCCCTGCCCGTCCAGATATTTGGTGGCGGAGTGAATCACGATGTCCGCGCCAAAATCCAGAGGGCGTTGCAGGATAGGTGTGCAGAAACAATTGTCCACCACCAGTAGCGCGCCGCAGCTTTTTGCCACCGCTGCAATGGCCGCCATATCGGCCACTTCGGTGAGCGGGTTGGATGGCGTCTCCAGAAACAGCATTCTGGTATTGGGTTTGATCGCCGCCTGCCACTCGGCCGGATTGGTGGCCGACACATAGGTGGTCTCAACGCCGAATTTCTTGATCACGTTGTTGAACAGGTTGATGATCGAGCCAAACACGCTCTGCGACGCAATGATGTGATCACCCGCCTTGAGGTGCCCCATCACGCACGCCAGCACCGCCGACATGCCGGACGAAGTGGCGACACACTGCTCGGCACCTTCCAGCGCGGCCAGGCGTTCCTCGAACATAGTGACGGTGGGATTGGTGAAGCGCGAATAGGTATAACCCGGCTCCTGTCCGATAAAGCGCGCGGCGGCCTGCGCGGCACTGTCGAACACAAAGCTTGAAGTCAGGAACAGCGCTTCGCTGTGCTCGTTGAATTCGGTGCGCTTGGTACCGGCGCGTATTGCCAGCGTTTCAAGTTCGTAGGCGTTCTTCGTATCTAATGTTTTTGGCATGGCAGACTCTCTCTCCTTCGGGGATTATCAAATTTCCCGGAAATAAATAAAAAAACCCGGCAAGCTTGCGCCAAACCGGGTTCCCCTCGCTTTAGCTGTATTTATTATGCGCCCGCAAGCTGCTACTCAAATCGGCGCAGACGAAAATTAACATCCGCAATGTGAAGGTGTCAAGCGACGCCGCGCTCGCGGCAAAATCACATCGACGAACTGCTCATCGCCAGATCGAGCTCCATCTGGTCCTCATCCGGCACCGCAAGTTTTTTGCTATGACCGCGTGCGGCCTCGACCCTGTCCAGATACTCCGGTGTAATGTCGTCGGTGATATAGATGCCATCAAAACAGGAGCAGTCAAACCGTTCAATGGCCGGATTGGATTTGCGTACGGCGGCCTTTAGATCATCCAGATCCTGATAGATCAGGCGGTCTGCGCCGATTTCGCTGCAGATTTGCTCATCGGTGCGGCCGGTCGCAATCAGGTCGTGGCGCGAAGGCATGTCGATGCCATACACGTTGGGAAACTTTACCGGCGGCGCGGCAGAGGCAAAATACACTTTGCGCGCACCCGCATCGCGCGCCATCTGCACGATCTCGCGGCTGGTGGTGCCGCGCACGATGGAGTCATCCACCAGCAGCACATTTTTCCCCTTGAATTCTATGCTGATCGCGTTGAGTTTCTGGCGTACCGATTTTTTGCGCTGCGCCTGGCCGGGCATAATGAAGGTGCGGCCGATATAGCGATTCTTGACAAAACCCTCGCGGAAAGAAATGCCCAGATGATTGGCCAGTTGCAGCGCACTGGGTCGACTGGAATCGGGTATGGGTATCACCACATCGATATCGTGCTGGCCCCACTCGCGCTTGAGCTTGTCCGCCAGATACTCGCCCATATTCAAGCGTGTTTCATACACCGAGGTGCCATCCATCACCGAATCAGGCCGCGCAAAATAGACATATTCAAAAATACAGGGGGCCAATGTGGGCGCTGCTGCACACTGCAAGCTGTGCAACTTGCCGTCAAAATCAATGAACACAGCCTCGCCCGGCGCGATGTCGCGCATATACTTGAAACCCAGCGTGTCCAGCGCAACACTTTCAGAAGCCACCAGATACTCGGCTCCGTGCTCGGTCTGGTTGCTGCCTATCACCAGCGGACGGATACCAAAAGGGTCGCGAAATGCCAGCAGGCCGTAGCCCGCAATCATCGCGACCACGGAGTAGGCGCCGCGACAGCGCTTATGCACGCTGGCTACCGCGGCAAAAATGCCGCCCACATCAAGGCGGAATTGCTTGCATTCGCGCTGCAATTCATGCGCCAGCACGTTGAGCAATACTTCCGAATCGGAGCTGGTATTGACATGGCGCAAGTCGTCGAGGAACAACTCCTTCTGCAGCTGCAGCGTATTGGTGAGGTTGCCGTTATGTCCCAGCACGATGCCAAAGGGCGAATTGACATAAAAAGGCTGGGCTTCGTTGTGGTCGACCGCTGAGCCTGCCGTGGGGTAGCGCACATGTGCAATGCCGGCGTTGCCTGTCAGGCCGCGCATATTGCGGGTACGGAATACGTCATGAGAGAGACCGTTGCCTTTGTGCAGATGGAAGGTATTGCCTTCCAGCGTGGCAATGCCGGCGGCATCCTGACCGCGGTGCTGTAATACCTGAAGCCCGTCGTACAACAACTGATTGACCGGGCTTCGCGCAACTACACCTAAAATGCCACACATATTGCTTGATCCTTAAAATTAAATTAGGAAACGTTCAAAAACTAACCCGCTGGGATATCTCATCAGGTAACAAATCCTTGACCACGATGGCCACATTTTGCAGCGGCTTGCTTAACAGCGCATCGCGCCAGAACGGCGTTTGCGGCAACTTGGTCAAGCCTGCAATCAGCACAACAACCAGCACCAGAATCAGGCCGCGCATAAACCCGAAAAATGCGCCCAATACCCCGTCCGTGCGCCAATCCAGCCCGAAAGATTTAATCAGCTTGTTCAGCGCCCACGCTGCAATACCGCACAGTATCAGGGTGGTTATAAACGCTGCCATAAATGCGGCGGCACTCTTCAAAGCCTCACTCTCAAGCACCGAGGGCATATAAGGCGCAAGTTCTGCCACCCATGCTTTGGCAACAAAATATGATGTTATCCAGCTTAACAGCGACAATATTTCATACACCAGCCCGCGCCACCAACCGAGCAACACCGATAAAACAATAATGACGAGGACAATGTAATCAAACTGGGTCATCAGTGGAGGTTCAGCACATTCGGCTGCATGCCCTGTATTTCAAGTTTACGGCGTACTTTTTCGGCCTGCTCATGGGTGGTAAAGTCGCCTATGCGCACACGTGTTTTATCGCCTATTTTTTCTGTGTAGCTGGCATAACCCTGCTTGAGTAATTTTTCCTGCAATTTTTTTGCGGCATCGGCATTGGCAAATGCACCAACCTGCACTACAAATCCGGAATGCGCCTTGGTAACAGGCTTGGCTGCCGGCTTCGTCACTGGCTTGTTTGCAGGCTTGGTTTCAGCCTTGGGCTTTACATCTGCTTTTGGAATGTTTTGCTCAACAACGGGTTTGGTTTCAATAATTGCCGGCGCAACAGTCGCCGGCTTGTTGTCAATTAACGGTGGTGCCTGGACAGGAAGTGGCTTGACATCCAGCAACGGAGCAATAACCGGAGCGGAAACCGGCTGCGATGCGGCTTCGCCCGCACTCAGCGGAGGCAAAACCATCTTCGGCACAAACTCACCCGCCTTGTCTTTATCCGGAATCTGCAACTCAATATCCTGCTGGGGTGCAGGAGGCTCACTGTCCAGCACCATGGGCAGCAATACAACCACAAGCACAGTGAGCGCAATCGCACCAATCAGGCGGCGGCGGGCTTGTCTTTTAAGTTTTGACTCTTCGTCAGTAATAATTTGTTTTACCATAGTCACCATTGCAGAAACTTGCCGCTACGCAATTTTTGCGCGCATCGCTTCCGCCACCGTATAGAAAGAACCGAAGGCCACAATTCTATCATTTTCGCCCGCCGCTTCACAGGCATGATGCAATGCCCCGGTAACCGTGGCGAAGCTCCTCACCTCCCCTTCCATCAGCTCCTGGCTCACTACCGCAGCCAGCTCATCTGCAGAGGCGCCACGGGGCGCAGCAATGCCGGCCACCAGCCATACATCCACCTGCCACAGCAGTTCGCGCACCACCCCCGCCATGTCCTTGTCTTTAAGCATTGCACACACGCCATAGGTCGTGGGAAAGGGCGGCATAACGGCCAGATTTTTCGCCAGTGCACGTGCGGCATGGGGGTTATGCGCCACATCCAGAATGATCACGGGCTTGCCCGGCAGCACCTGAAAGCGTCCGGGCAACTCAACTTCCATCAAACCGCGTCTCACCGCTGCCATACTCACCGGCAGCTTGTCTTTTAACACATCCAGTGCAGCCAGTACGCTGCTGGCATTGTTCAGCTGATACGCGCCGCGTAATGCCGGGAAAGGCAGGCTGCTGCGCCTGGTCTCACCCTGATAATCCCACTGCAGATCATGAGTTTTAAAACTGAACTGTTTGCCGAGGCAGAAAAGTTGCGCGCCGATTTTTTTTGCCTGCGTGGCAATGGCCTCGGGCATGTCTGTATCGCCGAACACAGCCACTTTGCCAGCGCGAAAAACACCGGCTTTTTCAAACGCGATTTTTTCGCGGGTATCGCCCAGATAATCCGTATGGTCTATATCGATGCTCGTCACCACCGCGCAATCGCTGTCAAACACATTGACCGCATCCAGCCTGCCGCCCAGACCTACTTCAAGTATTGCAACCTCTACCTCATGCGAGATAAAACATTGCATCGCGGCCAGAGTGCCAAACTCAAAATAAGTCAGCGCAATGTCGCTCCTTACCGCTTCGATCTGTTCAAAAGATACGCACAACTCGGCATCGTTCACCGGTTGTTTGGCGATACGCACACGTTCGTTATAGGCAAGAAGATGAGGCGAAGTGTAGCAGCCGACGCGATAGCCAGCCGCATGCAGCATGGCCTCAAGCATCGCGCATACCGAGCCCTTGCCATTGGTGCCGCCTACTACAATGATGGGAAATGCAGGTGCAAGCTGAAGTCGCTGTTTGACTTCGGCCACGCGCTCAAGACCGAGCGCGATGGTTTGGGGATGCAGCGATTCAAGATGCGTTAACCATTCCTGCAACGACTTGGGCATCTGCTGCACTCGCTAATGACCCGGCAAAAATTGTTACGCTGCCAGCGGAACGGCTGCCGGCTGTTTGCTCAGCAGGGTAATCAGCGTCGTGAGCTGATCGCGCATCTGGCGTCTATCCACGATCATGTCGATGGCACCGTGTTCCAGCAGGAATTCTGCACGCTGGAAGCCCTCAGGCAGGGTTTCACGCACGGTTTGCTGGATCACGCGCGCACCGGCAAAGCCGATCAGCGCATTGGGCTCTGCCACCACCACGTCACCCATAAACGCAAAACTGGCGGACACGCCGCCCATGGTCGGGTCGGTCAGCACCGAGATAAAAGGCAATCTGGCTTCGCTCAACTGTGTCAATGCCGCGCAAGTCTTGGCCATCTGCATCAGCGACAGCAAGCCTTCCTGCATGCGCGCACCACCGCTGGCGGCAAAGCAGATAAAGGGCATTTTTTGCTCGATTGCCAGTTGCACGCCGCGCACAAAACGCTCGCCCACGACCGAGCCCATCGAGCCGCCCATGAAGCTGAATTCAAATGCCGCCACGATTACCGGCACCGCATGAATGCTGCCCTGATGCACTACCAGCGCGTCATCTTCACCGGTATCGCGCTTGGCCGCGGTCAGGCGTTCGCTGTATTTGCGGCTATCCTTGAATTTAAGGGTGTCCACCGGCAATACTTCAGCACCAATTTCAAAACGGCCTTCACTGTCCAGCAACCAGTCCAGGCGCGTGCGCGCGGTGATGCGATGATGGTGATTACATTTCGGGCAAACGCTCAGGTTCTTTTCCAGATCGGCGTGATACAACACAGCCTGACAGGACGGGCATTTGTGCCACAAACCATCGGGGACACTTTTCTTGATGTCGGCACTTTCCCTGCGCTTGATTTTTGGCGGTAATAATTTCTGGAACCAGCTCATATAAATTTCTCCTCTTTCATACTTGATCAATTGCCCGAGTCGATCGCCTGGCGCAATCCTTTTACCAGTGTCGAAACATTCTCCAGCATCTTGTTTTCTTTTGAATTTTCAATTTCCTGCACAATGCGACTGCCCACCACCACACCATCACACAGGGCCGAAACGGCACGTGCGGTTTCCGCATCGCGTATGCCAAAACCCACCCCAATCGGGATGGATATGTGTTTGCGCAACTGCGGAATTTTCTGCGCGATATCCGACAGATCCAGATTTCCAGCGCCGGTCACACCTTTAAGCGAAACGTAATACACATATCCGCGCGCCAGTTTGGCGACCAGTGCTATACGCGCCTCATTGGTTGTTGGCGCAATCAAAAAGATAGGGGCAATACCGTGCGCCTGCAGATGTTCGAAGGCGTCATGGCTTTCTTCGGGCGGGAAATCGACTGTCAGCACCCCATCCACGCCCACCTCGGCACAACGTTGTGCAAAATTTTTCCACCCCATCGCCTCGATAGGATTGCCATAGCCCATCAGCACCACCGGAGTAGCTGTGTCTTTGCTGCGGAATTCCGCCACCATCTGCAACACATCACGCAGACCGACATGGTGTTTCAAGGCGCGCTCAGACGCGCGCTGTATCACTGGGCCGTCCGCCATCGGGTCGGAAAACGGCACACCCAGCTCCAGCACATCCGCACCCGCTGCCACCAGCGCATGCATCAGCGGCACGGTTACCTTCGGATCAGGGTCACCGGCGGTGACAAACGGGATCAGCGCCTTGCGGCCCTGCTTTTTGAGTGCTGTGAATTTATTTTCTATACGAGACATGATGAATTTAGAGAGTGATGCCGGAAAGTCGTGCCACGGTATTGATGTCCTTGTCGCCGCGACCGGACAGGTTCACCAGCAACACCTGGTCCCTGCCCATGGTCGGCGCGATTTTAGCCGCATGCGCAAGTGCATGGCTGGATTCCAGCGCGGGAATAATGCCCTCGAAACGGCACAGATCATGAAATGCCTTGAGCGCTTCATCGTCTGTGATGGCCACGTATTCTGCACGACCGGTGTCCTTCAGCCAGCAATGCTCGGGGCCCACGCCGGGATAGTCCAGGCCGGCCGAGATGGAGTGTGTTTCAGCGATCTGGCCGTTATCGTCCTGCATCAGGTACACACGATTGCCGTGCAGCACACCAACCTTGCTGTTGGATGTTAGCGGCGCAGCGTGCTGGCCTCCGGCGAGGCCGTGACCACCCGCTTCCACCCCGATTATTCTGACACTTTTTTCTTCGATATAAGGGTGAAACAGGCCAATGGCATTGGAGCCTCCGCCGACACAGGCAATCACGGCATCCGGCTGGCGCCCGATCATTTCCGGCATCTGGATTTTCGCTTCGTTACCAATCACGCACTGAAAATCGCGTACCATCATCGGGTAAGGGTGAGGGCCGGCAGCAGTGCCAAATATGTAGAATGTCGTTTCGACATTTGTTACCCAGTCGCGTATCGCCTCGTTGCATGCATCCTTGAGCGTTTTTGAACCACTCTCCACCGGCACCACTGTCGCGCCCAGCAGCTTCATGCGATACACATTGGGCGACTGGCGCTGGATATCTTCCGCGCCCATGTACACTATGCACTCCATGCCAAAACGGGCCGCCACAGTAGCAGAGGCGACACCGTGCATGCCGGCACCGGTTTCGGCAATCACGCGTTTCTTGCCCATGCGCCTGGCCAGCAGCGCCTGCCCCATTGCATTGTTGATCTTGTGTGCACCGGTATGATTAAGATCTTCGCGCTTCAAATATATCTGGGCACCACCTAATCGATCCGACCAGTTTTTGGCATGATAAATCGGGCTGGGACGCCCGACATAGTGTTTGAGTTCGTAGGCAAGCTCGGCCTTGAATGCCGGGTCATCACGGAAATGCAGATATTGCTGGCGTAACTCCTCCACTGCGGGAATCAGTGTCTCCGCCATGAAAATGCCGCCATAAGGACCAAAGTGGCCGGAGTTATCGGGATAGTTGTAAGTCAATCTTGTTAACCTTTTAATAATACGTGCAGAAAATTTTGCTGCATCTTTATATTTTTGACCTACTTCCGTACAGTTGTTCGATGACCCCGCAATATTTCCCCTGGGCGCAGGGATAACTGCATGTCTACCTTGATCACTGCGTTGACAAATGCAGCAATTTTTTCCGCATCCTTTATTCCCTTGCTTGCTTCCACACCGCTGGAAACATCAACTGCGTAGGGACGCACTTTCCTGATGGCTTCCGCCACGTTGCCCGCATTTAATCCACCGGACAAAACGACTGGAAGTGGCAAATCATAAGGAATCAACGCCCAGTCAAACGAAGAACCTGTACCGCCGGGCATGCCGTCAACATAGGTATCCAGTAACAAGCCCTGCGCCCCGGCAAAATCAGTCGCATATTGTAACAAATCAATCCCTGCCTTGACCCGAATCGCTTTCAAGTAGGGCCGGCCAAACTGCGCACAGAAAGCGGGCGTTTCATCACCGTGAAATTGCAGCGCATCGAGAGGCACTGCATGCATTGTTGATCGCACATCCTCCTCGGTTGCATTAACAAACAACCCCACCAGCGTAACAAAGGGTGGAATGGCATCTACAATTTGCGCAGCCAGCTGCAAGCCTACATGACGGGGGCTTTTGTCGTAGAACACCAGACCCAGCGCATCAGCTCCGCTGTGCACAGCATCGAGCGCATCCTCAAGACTAGTAATGCCGCAGATTTTGATTCTTGTCATTTATAGATTGAAACCCAGTTTGATTGCAAAGCCAGTCCGCCATTGTAAATGTATTCATGTTGCAGGCCAAACTTACCGCTTTTTGGTGTTTCATGGTGACGCCACAATAACAGTTGTTAAAAACTCACTTAAGTACTCAACAACTGAAATTCACTTCAGTTGGGGTAAACCCCATTTGGCATCATAGGTAATTCTTCGCAAATACAGGCCATCGGGCGAAAACGTCGGTGCAGCCTGACTTCGCTCGCGCCCTTCCAGCACTTGCTTTATCCATTGCGGTTGATGCTTGCCTTTGCCGACGTATACCAGACAACCCACAATATTTCGTACCATATGGTGCAAAAAGGCATTCGCCGTCAGATCGAGTCTAATCATCTCGCCCTGCTGCTGTATATCCAGCACATTCATGCTCTTGACTGGCGACTTGGCCTGACAGGCCGAAGCGCGAAAGGCACTAAAGTCATGCTCCCCAAGCAAATACTGCGCTGCTTCGCGCATTTTATCAACATCAAGCGACTGGTGAAACCAGCCGACCTTGCCATGTTGCAATGCACTGCGAACCTGGCGACAATACAAATAATAGCTATAACTGCGCGCCTGCGCCGAAAAACGCGCATGAAACTCGTCGTCAACCAGATGCGCCCATAACACGGCAATATTTGATGGCAATAAGGCATTCACGCCGCGCACCCAGGCAGTAAGCGGACGCAGAGCTTGCGTATCAAAGTGTATAACCTGTTCCAGTGCATGCACCCCGGTATCCGTGCGTCCCGCTGCGATGACAGAAATCAGTTCGCCAGCAATTTGGCCCAATGCAAGTTGCACTACATCCTGTACCGTGCGTCCATCCGGCTGGCTCTGCCAGCCGCAGTAAGCACTGCCGTCGTATTCCACGCCCAATGCAATTCTCATAACCAGACCCCAAATAATGCAATACTAGATAGCGCAAGCAACATCCAGTCCCGTATTGAAAATGGCGCATTGTACAACTCGACACTTTCCCGACCACCCTGCACAGGCGCAAGTAACTGTTCGATACTGCCTGACAAATTTCTCACAGTATAGTGCATGATGTTTTCAGCGTAATCCAGAACCAGTGCCAGACGCACCGCGATACGCTCACGTTCAAAACCAAGGTAGTTCAAGGGGGCGAGCAGCATATAAAGACCCGCGATCAGTTGTGATTGCGATAACAAGGCTAGCAATATTGCCAATCCCGCCAGCATTGTTGTCAGCTTCAACGCTTGCACGAAGCCAGCCACAACCCCGTCAGCAACCGGGCTGAAAGCACCCAACTGGGGCCACAAGGCATCACCGGGGCTGCCATACGAGAAAACCAGCAATACTGCAAGCAATATCCAGCGTGTTCGCAAGAGCAGCACTGAAAAACGCGAGCGGCAAATACCGAAGGCAAATACAGCCATTACCCCTGCCAATATCGACAGGGGGTAACCGTGCAGCATTTGGGCCAGCAGTGACAGGCAAATCCAGAGATAAATCTGTACCGCAGGATGTGGCATACCTTTACCCATCTCAACATTTGTAATTTTACTTAAGAAGTGCTGGTACAAGTTTACGACTTCAGGATGTTGCATAAACATTAATTCGGCAAATTTAAATAAAAACGGCAGCCCGTGCCCGGCTGCCGTTTTGCTTGTAGCGCACTTTCCTCAGGCAGCGATTTGCTGCATTAGCTTCTCGGCCGAATCACGCTGGGCAGTGTCACCGTCACGTATAACCTCTTCAAGAATTTCACGTGCACCATCTGCATCACCCATTTCCTGATAGGCTTTTGCGAGGTCAAGCTTGGTAGCCACTTCGTGCCATTGCTCCCCCTTGCCCTCACCACCGGCATGAACCGGAGGTGTATCCTCATCAAGGTTGATGTTGATATCGCCAAAATCGATATCAAGCTTCTTGGCGGTTTCCGGCTTGCCGGTTGACGACCCGATATCGCTGCTGGTTGGAAAATCAATTGTAAAAGCCATGCCTTCATCCATTGCAGGTTTCGGCTTCTCCTCAACCGGCTTGTCCTGGCTAGTCGGAATATCAAAGACAAGGTCATTAAAATTCATGGCTGAGGATTCTGCTGCAGGCGCCCTGGCAGGTTCGGGAATAACAGCTGTGCTCTCAAGCTGGCTTTCGCCCAGATCAAAGTCCATTGTGGTTGACTGCTCCAGCTTCCTGCCGGGATCGGGAATAGCACCCGAGATGTCGAAGTCCATTGTCGTTGATTGTGAAACACTCTTGATCTCACCAGGCAAAATTCCGGAAACATCAAAGTCCATCGGAGATGCAGATTGTGCGGACTTAACAACTTCTCGTGACAGAATACTGGTTGCATCAACATCAGCTGACGACCTGGAGGATGCGGCAGCAGGAGCCTTCTTTTCAACCGGTTGCGCAAACACACTGGATTGGGATGCGGTCAGGTCGAAGTCCATTTTAAAGTCTTTGGATGCAACTTCATTACTGGCGGCAGGTGTGGCATCTTTGCCAAAACCAAGATCAAAATCAACCTCGGGCTTGGCCGGCTCCCGCTGCCTTGCCTCACCCTGAGCACCGCCATAATTCGGATTTGAAGGATCGACTTCACGTCCCATTACTGCAGCACGCTCCCATGCTGCGGTATCGCCCGAATTTTTTATTTCCTGTGCATATTTTGAGAATGTTTTGCTGTCTTTGCGATTCGCATAAATGGATAGCAGCTTCAGTTTGACCTGGATATTTCCCGGATTTTTGACCAGCGCATCTTTAAGAATTTCTTCCGCCTGCGCGTCACGCCCAAAGTTCAGGAAAAGATCGGCTTCGCTGATAGGATCGACATCATCCATCGCTGCGGCGACAGACATCGGTGCGGAAGGCGCCAGTGTCTGGGTGAAGTCCCCGGTATCCGGGGAAGGTGCAACCGGTGTTCTCCAACTGCCGGTTGCAGAACCTACATCATCCTTTTTTTTACTACTTTTTTTTTGAACTGTCTTGCCGCGGCGAGCCATCACAAAACCCAAGCCTCCCAAGCCCAGCAATACAGCCGCGCCTGCACCCAGCAATATTGGGTCGTCCAGCAGTATGGCCACATACTCATTCAGCATGGCCAGAATATCAAATTCTTCTGCCGCAGGCTCTACTGCCGGCGCCGCCACAACCGGAGGTACCGACTTGACAGGTTCTGGTGACTTCTTGGCTTCAGGAGCTGGTACACCCGGCCCTGCGGGCAACCCCTTTAATTCGACCAGCTTGCTCGCATCCTTGCTGATTTCTTCCAGCTTGGCAATTTTCTCCTGCTCTACCTTCAACTGTTTGCTCTTGGCTGCGGCATCATCCGCCTTGGCTGTCAGGCTCTCCTGCGAGCTTTTGGCACCCTTGCCTGCAACAGTCTTGTCACCCAGTGATTCTCCTTTAGACAGGCGCAGCACTTCTTTTGCGGTTTCCTTGACGACAGGCGCTTTCTCGGCAACTGCTGTACTGACTTTACCGGCAGCTTCCTGCGTGGGTGACTTCTCGTCTGCAACTGATTGGGCGGCAGCCAGTCTCTGGCGATAATCCTGCCAATCGGCAACCTGGGCGCGAATCTCCTTAACCGCTGCTGACTGGCTTACTTTTTCAATTTCTGAGGATTCCGGCATGCGCAAAATCTTGCCCGCTTTAATACGGTTCATATTTTTGCCATCGAATTTCTGTGCATTGGCGCGATACATTGCAACCAGCATTCGCTCAAGGCTCACATCAACCGGTTTGAGCTCGTCAGCAATCTTGCCCAGAGTGTCGCCTTTTTCCACCTTGACTGAACTTATTGCAACAGGAGGAGCCAGGGGCTCAACGTCGACCTCTACAGCGGGTTCAACCTTGCCCGGCTCGGCCAGATCCGTATCAGCTTTGGCCGCCCCAGCCGCAGCCAGCTCAGCTTTGGCCATATCACTCATTTCAGCAACAGGTTCTGCAGCCTTCTTTTCCTCATCCGCAAGCGGCAAGACGGCGACAGGCGCTGGCTCTGCAGGGACTTCTGCAACTTCAGGCATGACATCAGGGACTGGCATGACAGCTGGCTCGGGAACAAACGCTGGCACCATAGGCTCAACCGGCTTAACTTCGGCCGCCCTGGGCTGTTCTGCAACAAAACCCGCCGGATCAAGCAGGAATGTATATTCGCGCAACAACTTGCCGGAAGGCCAGCTTAATTCAATCAATATTGATACGAACGGATCGTTAACAGGCTGGGTAGAAGCAAGCTTGAGATAAGCATCGCCATTGGCGCGCGTTGCCACTTCAAAAGTCAGCTTGGGCAAACTGTAGGGATAGTCAAGGCCGGCGCTTTTAAACTCATTGACCGATGCCATTTTGGCGACAAGTGTGGAAGTGTCGGTTTTCCCCAACTCCGCCAGTGAAATTTCTGCTTTCAGTGGATGACCCAATGCCGAAGTGACGTTAATTCCACCCAGATTGGCCGCGCTGGCGAGGTTAAACCAGGCCAGACAGATCAAAAATCCTACTGTTTTAAGAAGTGTTTTAAGCACATTACCACCCTTGTGTTTTTTGCTTTGTTATTTAGATTAACATCATGGAGTTAGGGATGCAAGCTAATGTCCACTCTAAATTCATGCGTTAAGCTGTCATTTATAAATAGAATTACCAATTTTTGCGGCTTATTTTTCAAGCCCGGCTATTTCTCAAGCCCGGCTATTTCTCAAGCCCGGCTATTTCTCAAGCCCGGCTATTTCTCAAGCAAGATGCGCAACATCCGGCGCAGTGGTTCCGCTGCTCCCCACAGCAACTGGTCACCCACGGTAAAGGCTGACAGATATTCTCCACCCATATCCATCTTGCGCAAACGCCCCACCGGCACTGTCAACGTGCCAGTGACTGCTGCAGGTGTCAGCTCGCGTACAGTGATATCGCGTTCATTCGGCACCACCTTGACCCAGTCATTGGCAGCGGCCAGCATGGCATTGATTTCATCCAGCGGCACATCGCGCTTCAGCTTGATGGTCATCGCCTGGCTGTGGCAGCGCATCGCGCCGATACGCACGCACAGGCCATCCACGGAAATCGGCCTGGCATCGAGACCCAGTATCTTGTTGGTCTCCGCCTTGCCTTTCCATTCTTCCTTGCTCTGGCCGTTGCCCAAATCCTTGTCGATCCATGGAATCAGGCTCCCCGCCAGCGGCACGCCGAAATTCGACGTCGGAAATTTTTCATCGCGCAAGATGCCCGCAACTTCGCGGTCGATATCGAGAATGGCGGAGGCAGGATCATCCAGCAGTGCTTTAACCGAGCGATGCGCCTCGCCCATTTGCGTCAGCAACTCGCGCATATTCTGCGCACCCGCACCGGATGCCGCCTGATAGGTCATCGAGCTGATCCACTCCACCAGATTTGCCTTGAACAGGCCGCCCAGCGCCATCAGCATCAGGCTGACGGTGCAATTGCCGCCAATAAAGTCTTTTTTGCCATTCTTTAAGGCCTGCTTGATCACATCCAGATTAACCGGATCAAGAATAATAACTGCATCCTTTTCCATTCGCAGCGTGGAAGCCGCATCGATCCAGTAGCCCTTCCAGCCGGACGCGCGCAACCTGGGAAAGATCTCCGAAGTATAGTCGCCGCCCTGGCAGGAGATAATCGCCTCCATCGCCTTGAGCTCATCGATATTGCCGGCATCTTTCAAGGGTGGCACATCGCGGCCGACATCCGGCGCTTTGCCGCCCACCTGGGATGTGGTGAAAAATACCGGATCGATCAGCTCAAAATCGCGCTCTTCGCGCATACGCTGCATCAAAACCGAACCCACCATACCGCGCCAGCCAACCAGACCTACTCGCATAATTACGCCTTAAAAATATTCAATATAATAAATATGTTACAAGAATTTCACTACCGCATCACCCATTGCATCCGTGCCCACTTTTTGCATGCCGGCCTCATATATATCGCCGGTGCGCAAACCGCTTTGCAGCGTCTTGCGCACTGCGGTTTCAATGCGCTGCGCAATGTCTTCACGCGCAAAGGTGTAGCGCATCATCATCGCCACCGACAAGATGGTGGCCAGCGGATTCGCAATATTCTTGCCCGCGATATCCGGTGCTGAACCATGACACGGCTCGTACAGACCCTTGTTGTTCGCATCCAGCGAGGCCGACGGCAGCATGCCGATGGAACCGGTCAGCATCGACGCCTCGTCCGACAGGATGTCGCCGAAGATATTGCCGGTAACGATCACGTCAAACTGCTTGGGTGCACGCACCAGCTGCATCGCCGCGTTATCCACATACATGTGCGACAGTTCGACAGCCGGATACTCTTTCGCCACCTCAGTCACGATCTCGCGCCACAGCATGCTGGTGTCCAGCACATTGGCCTTGTCCACCGAACATACTTTCTTGCCGCGCTTCATCGCAATCTGGAAGCCCACATGCGCGACGCGACGGATTTCGGATTCGCTGTACAGCATGGTGTCGAAGCCCTGGCGTTCGCCGTTTTCCAGCGTGCGGATACCGCGCGGCTGGCCGAAATAAATATCGCCGGTGAGTTCGCGCAGAATCATGATATCAAGACCTGCCACAAGTTCCGGTTTCAGGCTGGACGCATTCGCCAGCTCGGGATACACCATCGCGGGACGCAGGTTGGCAAACAGGCTCAGGCCCTTGCGGATACGCAACAGCCCCTGCTCGGGACGCTGCGGGCGCGGCAGATTGTCGTACTGATAGCCGCCCACCGCACCCAGCAACACCGCATCCGATGCATGCGCCAGTTTCAGCGTCGCATCGGGTAGCGGATCCTTCGCGGCATCGTAACCGGCACCGCCGATATGCGCATGTTCCAGCTCGATTTTCAGGCCGTCACTGCGCAGGGCTTCAAGCACTTTTGTGGCTTGCGCGACTATTTCAGGACCTATGCCGTCACCCGGCAACACAGCGATCTTCATTTTCGTATCTCTTTGATTATATTTAATATTTTATACAAACAACCATGGCGCTTCCGCCTTGCGACGCTGCTCATAAGCCCTGATCTCGTCCACATGCTGCATGGTCAGGCCGATATCATCCAGACCGTTGAGCAGACAGTGCTTGCGGAAGGCCTCTACTTCAAACGGATAAACCGTGCCATCGGGTGCGGTGATCGTTTGCTGCTCAAGATCAACCTGCAGATGGAAACCGGGCGCACTGGCTTCAGCCTTGAACAGGGCATCCACAATCGCGGCATCCAGACGTATCGGCAGCAGGCCGTTCTTGAAACAGTTATTGAAAAAGATGTCGGCATAGCTGGGCGCGATAATCACGCGGAAGCCGAAGTCTTCCAGCGCCCACGGCGCATGTTCGCGCGACGAGCCGCAGCCGAAGTTTTCGCGTGTCAGTAGAATCTGCGCACCTTTATAGCGCGGCTGGTTCAATACAAAATCCGGGTTGATCTTGCGCTTGCTGTTATCCATGCCCGGTTCGCCATGATCCAGGTAGCGCCATTCGTCGAACGCATTCGGGCCAAAGCCGGAACGCTTGATCGATTTCAGAAACTGCTTGGGAATAATCGCATCCGTATCCACATTGGCGCGATCCAGCGGTACCACCAGTCCATCGAGTAAGGTAAATTTTTTCATGTTATTTGCTCACATCCACAAAATGGCCTGCTATCGCCGCGGCGGCAGCCATGGCCGGACTCACCAGATGAGTACGGCCGCCCTGCCCCTGGCGCCCCTCGAAATTGCGGTTGGAAGTCGACGCGCAGCGCTCGCCCGGCGACAGCCTGTCATCGTTCATCGCCAGACACATCGAGCATCCGGGCTCGCGCCACTCAAAACCGGCCGCCACAAAAATTTTGTCCAGCCCTTCCTGCTCGGCCTGCTGCTTCACCAGCCCGGAGCCCGGCACCACCATCGCGAGCTTTACATTGGCGGCGATATGCTTGCCGCGCGCCACCTCCGCCGCCTCGCGCAAATCTTCGATGCGCGAGTTGGTGCAGGAACCGATAAATACCTTGTCGATTTTAATCTCTGTCATCGGCGTATTTGCCTGCAATCCCATATAGGCCAGCGAATGCTCAATGCTGCCGCGTTTTACCGCATCATTCTCATTTTTAGGATCCGGCACACGCCCGTCCACCGCCACCACCATCTCGGGTGAAGTACCCCAGGTGACCTGCGGCTTGATTTCGGCAGCATCCAGCTTCACCACCCTGTCAAACTGCGCACCCGCATCGCTGTGCAGAGTGCGCCAGTAGGCAGCTGCTTTTTCCCACAACTCGCCCTGTGGTGCAAACGGCCGCCCCTTAATGTAGTTGATGGTCGTGTCATCCGCCGCGATCATGCCGGCACGCGCGCCGGCCTCGATCGCCATATTACACACCGTCATGCGGCCCTCCATCGACAGGCCGCGCACTGCGCTGCCGGCAAACTCAATCGCATAACCGGTGCCGCCCGCGGTACCGATCTTGCCGATCACCGCCAGCACCAGATCTTTCGCCGTGACACCACGCCCCAGCTTGCCTTCCACCAGCACCTGCATGGCCTTGGTCTTCTTCATCAGCAAACACTGAGTTGCCATCACATGTTCCACTTCGGAGGTGCCGATACCAAATGCCAGCGCGGCAAATGCGCCATGGGTACTGGTATGCGAATCACCGCACACCACGGTCATGCCAGGCAAGGTCGCGCCCTGCTCGGGGCCGATCACATGCACAATGCCCTGGCGCAAATCTGACATCTTGAATTCGGTAATGCCGAGCTCGGCACAGTTTTCGTCCAGCGTTTCAACCTGAATTTTGGAAATGGGATCGGCTATGCCCTGCGCGCGTCCGGTAGTCGGCACATTATGATCGGCCACCGCCAGCATGGAGGAAGTACGCCAGGGCTTGCGCCCGGCCAGGCGCAAGCCTTCAAAAGCTTGCGGGCTGGTAACTTCGTGCACCAGATGACGGTCGATATACAGCAGCGCCGTGCCATCGGCCTCGGTGCGCACCACATGGCTATTCCAGAGTTTGTCGTAAAGCGTTTGATTGTTCATTCTATTGTCCTGGCAGAGCACGCAATTATGCCACAGCAGTGGGGAGCTGCGCCACGGGCGCGAGATTTGGGCGGGATTGCGGAACGCTTGTCACACAGGGCTAGGGGGATTACAGGAATCTTTTCCGTTACTTGAAGGCAATTTATAACTGAAGCTAGGCCAAACAGACAACAGCACCCAATTTAATTATTGCGGACTATTTGTTTCATCAAAACACACCCGATTTCGCCCGGCCTCCTTGGCTCGATAGAGATTACTGTCCGCGCGCTTGACAATAGACTCCTGATCGTCTCCCGAGCAATACTCTGTCACACCAAAACTGCAGGTAACCTGGCCGACCTCTTCAAACGGGTAAAACTCAATCAGCTTTCTGATTTTCTCCGCAAGACTATGCGGGCACTGTGTTTCACAATTGCTAGCCAGAATAACGAATTCCTCCCCGCCCCAACGCGCAAATATATCCGTATCCCTGATATTGCCGGAAACCAGCAAAGCCAGCTTGAGCAATACCTGGTCTCCTGCCGAATGTCCGTGGGTGTCATTGATACGCTTGAAGTGATCAATATCAAAAATAATCAGGGTAATAGGCGTGCCATAGCGCTTTGCGCGCGCAAGCTCGATCTGCATCACCTCATTGAAGCGGCGTCTGTTGAACGCACCGGTCAGCGCATCCGTGCTGGCCAGTTGTTTCAGATGCTCGGCAGCCAGTTTTCTGACAGTGATGTCGCGTGCAATGGCAACCGCATGCCAGCTTTGCTTGACCCGGATAGCCGCAATGGAAATTTCAACGGGAAATTCGCTGCCGTCGCGCTTTCGCGCATCAACTTCGGTGATTGCACCAATCAGCGGGCCAGTCCCTGTCTGGACAAATTTTGGGTAGCCTGCACGAAGTGCATCATGATATTTTGAGGGAACCACCAGGTCCAATAAATTTCGGCCAATAATTTCAACCAGCGAGTAGCCAAACATTTTTTCTGCAGCAGGATTCCAGTGGGTCACATTGCCGTTGCTGTCTATCATGATGACCGCATCCTGCGCCGCAGTAGTAATACTTTGCAGCACCTCCTCCCGCTCCTCCAGATCAGCGGTGCGCTCGTGCACCAGCGCTTCCAGCTCATATTTTCCGCGCATCAGTACCTGTTCCGCCTCCTTGATCGCCGTTATATCGGTGCGCACGGCGATATATTGACAGGGCAGACCAGCGTCATCCAGAAAGGGAACAATCGTGCTCGACACCCAGTAGGGCGCACCGCTCCTGTTGCGGTTGCATATCTCACCCTGCCATATTTTTCCTGCCGCGATAGTGTTCCACATCTCCTCGAAAAATGATGAGGGATGAATGCCGGAATTGATTAAACGGTGATTCTTGCCTATCAAATCCTCGCGTGCGTACTGGCTGATCTGGCAGAATTTATCATTCACGAAAGTGATATTGCCATGCACATCGGTAATACTGACGATACCATGGTGATCCATCGCCAATCTGAGCGATTCCAGGCTGTGGTTGGCGTCCTGCAACTGATGCGCCGATGTCTCCAGGCCCGATATCAGCTTGCCCATACGGCGATTGATAAACGTCGCGATCAAGCCCGCGAAAATTGCGGCGACCACTCCGCCCGCCACCATGAAAATCCGGGTTTGCACTTGCTGCTTTTGTATGACCAGTTCCGTGCTATGAGATTTGCTGATTTCGTAATCAAGCAGCTCATTGATTGTCGCCAGTATCTTGCTCTGTGACGGCACCGCCTGTCTGTTTAAAATGTCCTGCGCCTGCTGGAAGCGATCATTTGATAACTGCTCAAGCACTTCCCCCTGAAGCTTCTGGGTGTTATTGGTATATTCTCCCAGCCGTGCCAAAAGAGCCCTTTCGGTTTCATCCAGCTGCAGAGTATTCAGCTTTATCCTCGCCTCTGCAAACTGGCCGCCAAAACGCCCGTGTTGCAACACCTGCTCATCGCGTTCAAAGGGATCTTTTGTAGAGGCGATACTATATAAAAGCACCGAACGGTCACGCGCTGCCTGCTGCATTCGGAACAGCATTTCGATAGCCACCTGCTCATGCGCAACAATCTCAGACAGGGTTTCGTGAACCTTGGACATCCGGCCGATACCAAACAACACGATAAAAGCAATGATCAGCATGACCAACGCGAAACCTATACGAATAACTTTCCTGGAGCGAATTTCCGCCAGATTTTCCGATGCCAGAACAGGTACCATAACGCTCCTAAGTATCCAAACCCACACAGAAAGATATTTCTTCCGGAGTTTGACACACTCCATTTAAAAAGCAAAATCCTGATCCTGCCCAACTATTCATGGCCCGGGACACTACCAGGTAATCCCCCGCTAATGAATTTCCATATTCCTGAATTTCCACCACATCAGGCCAAAACCCAGCAGCGCCGCGCCGGCACTGAAGCTATACATCACGCTTGCCCCCCAGTGCAGCCACAATGGCCCGCTTAGTAAACCACCCAGCATACCTCCGGCACCGTACGTTACGCTGCCAAACAGTGCCTGACCTTTCGACTGGTGCCGCCCACGAAAGAAATGATGCACCAGCGCCACCGCAGCAGCGTGGAATGAGCCAAAAGTAACAGCGTGCATTATTTGCGCGAGCAACAGCAACCACATGGTATCAACTTGCCAGCCAATTAACAGAAAACGCAAAACCGCAAGCAACAGACTGACCATCAATATTTGCGGCAGAGAAAAATGGCGCATCAGCCAGGGCATTGCAAAAAAGACCCCTATCTCGCATACGACGCCCAGCGTCCACAAAGCCCCCACCGCACTTTTTGCATAGCCGTGTTCAACCAGATAAATTGAAAAAAAGGTGTAATAGGGGCCATGTGCAACCGCCATCAAAAAGCATGCGCCAAACAGTGCCAGCACTGCAGGCTGCATCACAATGCGCATAATCGAATGACTGTCGGTATGATGCGCAACAACCACTGTCGACGGCATTAACCGCGAGAAAAAAAGTATGCCCAGCTGAATAACCAGACCTGCCCATAAAATCCAGCCGATTGCAATATAGTCAAACGCAAATCCCAAGCCCAGCACAGCCAGAATAAAACCGACCGAGCCCCAAGAACGCAAACGGCCATAACGTGCCGCATTCTTGCCCAGATAAGTCAGCGTTGTCGCTTCCACCAGCGGCATCGATGCACTCCAGAAAACACTCATCAACGCCAGCACCAGCAGCAAGCCGATATAATCAGTTGTAAAAAACACGCCCAGATAGGCAAGTACACTGCCCAGAGCCGCCAGTTGTACCACCATCCTTCGGTTTCCCAGACGATCTGCCAGCCAGCCCCACAATGCCGGAGCAAGCATGCGCATAACCGGCTGCGCCGACATCAATACGCCAATTTGCACCGCATTAAACCCAAGCGACTTGAGATACAGGCTCCAATAGGGCGAAAACAGGCCCACGAAAGCAAAATAAAAGAAATAGAATCCGGCGATGCGCCAGTAGTAACTCGGATGGCTTGAAATCATATATAAATCAGTGCAGTACCTGCTAACAAAGGCAGCCCGAGAGCCTATCCTTCAAAAGCGTATTATCTCATGCTAAAAATATTTTTCCCTTACCCTCTTGAAGACCACACTACCACCCCCCATTTATGCCCCCACTGAAATAATTGGAGAATTCGCATGCAACACCACGATGAGAAGCCGCAAGATGAAAATATCGCACCCGAAGTGATGCCCAGTATGGAAGAAATGCTGAAACAGGCAGAACTGAAAGCACAGGAACACTATGACGCGTGGATGTATGCCAAGGCCGAAGGGGAGAATATCCGTCGCCGTGCCCAGGAAGACGTCAGCAAGGCGCAAAAATTTGCCGTTGAACGCTTTTCCAATGAAATGCTGGCAGTAATGGATAGCTTGCAGGCCGGCCTGTCGGTACAGAACACCACCGTGGAAAACTTCAAAAGCGGCATGGAATTGACGCTCAAACAACTGACCAGCGTGTTTGAGAAATTCAATATCAGCGAAATCAACCCTGTCGGCGAAAAATTTGATGCACACAAGCATCAGGCAATCGGCATGGTGGATAGCGAGCAGGAAGCCAACACGGTCGTGAGCGTGATGCAGAAGGGTTATAGCCTGAATGATCGCGTATTGCGACCTGCCATGGTGATGGTGGCAAAGGCAAAAGAATAAAGTTAAAAAATTGCAGCTCTTGAAAAAGCTGCCAGAAGACCTGATTTAAGCAACAGCAGGTATATAGAAGCACTTAAATATACCAATTCAATATTTAACGAAAGGAAAAGCATCATGGGGAAAATTATCGGTATTGATCTGGGTACGACTAACTCTTGCGTATCCGTTATGGAAGGCGGCAAGCCAAAAGTCATCGAAAACGCGGAAGGCACGCGCACAACCCCTTCTATTATTGCCTACATGGAAGACGGTGAAGTACTGGTAGGTGCGCCCGCCAAACGTCAGGCAGTCACCAATCCCAAAAACACATTATTCGCCGTCAAGCGCCTGATTGGTCGCCGTTTCGATGAAAAGATTGTACAAAAGGACATCGATATGGTGCCTTACAGCATCGTCAAAGCCAAAAACGGCGATGCATGGGTAGGCGTGCGCGGCAAGGAAATCGCTCCGCCGGAAGTATCGGCGCAAGTGCTGATGAAAATGAAAAAGGCCGCTGAAGACTATCTGGGCGAGCCTGTTACAGAGGCCGTTATCACCGTTCCCGCTTATTTCAACGACAGCCAGCGTCAGGCAACCAAGGACGCCGGCCGCATCGCCGGACTCGATGTAAAACGCATCATCAACGAACCAACCGCTGCCGCACTGGCATTTGGTATGGACAAACAGGAAGGCGATCGCAAGATTGCTGTGTATGACCTGGGTGGCGGAACCTTCGACATCTCGATTATCGACATTTCCGAAATCGAAGGCGAACACCAGTTTGAAGTATTGTCCACCAACGGCGACACTTTCCTCGGCGGTGAAGATTTTGACATGCGCGTAATCGAGTTTCTGGTTGAAGAATTCAAGAAGGAAAACGGTATCGACCTGAAAAAGGACATGCTGGCCCTGCAACGACTGAAAGATGCTGCGGAAAAAGCCAAGATCGAATTGTCTTCAGCACAGCAGACCGAAGTCAACCTGCCCTACATCACAGCTGATGCAACCGGACCCAAGCACCTTGCCGTGAAAATCACCCGTGCAAAGCTGGAAAGCCTGGTTGAAGATCTGATTGCGCGTACCATCGAGCCGTGCAAAATTGCCATGAAAGATGCGGGTGTTTCCGCTTCTGACATTACCGACGTGATTCTGGTCGGCGGCCAGACACGCATGCCCATGGTGCAGGAAAAAGTAAAAGAGTTCTTCGGCAAAGAAGCACGCAAAGACGTTAATCCTGACGAAGCCGTCGCCGTAGGCGCAGCAATTCAGGGCGGCGTGCTGCAAGGTGAAGTGAAAGACGTGCTGCTGCTGGACGTGACCCCACTGTCTCTTGGTATTGAAACCATGGGCGGCGTGATGACCAAGCTGATCAAGAAAAACACCACCATCCCGACCAAGGCATCACAGGTGTTTTCAACCGCCGACGACAACCAGTCAGCAGTGACCATCCATGTGCTGCAGGGTGAGCGCGATGTGGCTTCCGGCAACAAGAGCCTGGGCCAGTTCAACCTGTCCGACATTCCTCCCGCTCCACGCGGCATGCCGCAGATTGAAGTGACATTTGACATCGACGCCAACGGTATTCTGCACGTATCTGCCAAGGACAAGGCAACCGGCAAGGAGAACAAGATCAAGATACAGGCCAGCTCCGGTTTGTCTGAAGCCGAGATTCAGAAAATGGTGCAGGATGCGGAGATGTTTGCCGAAGATGACCGCAAGGCGATTGAACTGGTGACTGCACGCAACCAGCTGGATGCACTGATCCACTCCACCAACAAGTCCATGAAGGAATTCGGTGACCAGCTTGCAGCCGACGAGAAATCCAACATTGAAAAAGCCCTGAAGGAAGCTGAAGAAGTGGTAAAAGGCGACGACAAGGATATTATCAATACCAAGGCTGAGGCACTTGCGACTGCGGCACACAAACTGTCAGAAAAACTGCAGGCTGCCGAAGCTGCAAAATCTCAAGGTGCAGATGCAGGAGCAGCCCAGGGCGAAACAAGGAAAGATGAAGGCGATGTAGTAGATGCCGAATTCACTGAAGTCAAAAACGACAAGAAGTAATTTTTAGCCATATCGGTACAGACTTCGGGGAAACGCATAAACAGCGTCATCCGGAGTCTGTTCTTTTATATAAACAGGCCTTTATGCATTCAGGCTCTAATGCATGTAGCGAAAATAGAATATGTCAAAAAAAGATTATTACGAAGTTCTGGGCGTCAATAAAGACGCAACGGCCGAGGAAATTAAAAAAGCTTATCGCAAACTGGCGATGAAGTTTCATCCCGACCGTAATCCGGACAACCCAAAGGCCGAAGAGCAGTTTAAGGAAGCCAAAGAAGCGTACGAAACACTGTCCGATGATCAGCAACGCGCAGCTTATGACCAGTATGGGCATGCGGGTACCGACGGCAGCAGGGGCGGCGGCGGACACGGTGCTGGCGGCTTTGATTTCGGCGATATCTTTGGCGATATCTTTGGCGGCGCCGGTCGTGGCGGGCGCAGTCAGGCCCAGCGCGGTGCCGATCTGCGCTACAACATGGAAATCACGCTGGAAGAAGCTGCTCGTGGTGCCACCAAACAGGTGCGCATACCGACACTGGACGAATGCGATACCTGTCACGGCTCCGGCGCAAAACCCGGTACCACGCCAACTACTTGCCAGACCTGCGGCGGGCACGGCCAGGTGCGCATGCAGCAGGGATTTTTCTCGATCCAGCAGACCTGCCCCCGCTGCCATGGCAGCGGCAAGAGCATCAGTTCGCCCTGCGGCACATGCAGCGGCTCAGGTCGCGTAAAACACCACAAAACGCTGGAAATTAAAATCCCGGCGGGTATCGGTGATGGCATGCGCCTGCGTCACAGTGGACATGGTGAAGCGGGCAGCAATGGTGCGCCTCCGGGGGACTTGTATGTGGAAATCCACATCAAGCCGCACAGCGTATTCCAGCGCGACGGCGATGATCTGCATTGCGAAATGCCGATCAGCTTTACCACTGCCGCGCTGGGTGGTGAAATCGAAATTCCGACACTGGACGGCTCGGCTCGCATCAAAATCCCTGCCGAAACACAGTCCGGCAAGATCTTCCGCCTGCGAGGCAAAGGTATCAAGGGTATGCGTACCAATGCCCATGGCGACCTGAATTGCCACGTCGTGATTGAAACCCCCGTCAAGCTGACCGACAGACAAAAAGAACTGCTGCAGGAATTTGCAACCATCAGCGACAAAGACAGCGCCCTGCACAGCCCCAGAGCCCAATCCTGGATGGACAAGGTCAAGGAATTTTTTGGCTAAAAAGTTCCTTGGCCTTGCGGTGTAGACTCATATTGTGCGCAGCACAATGTGATGTCGAAACCACAACCTCCGCATAGTTTTTTGGATAAATAATTCCTTGACCTTGTGGTGCAGACTCATATTGTGCGTAGCACAATATGATGTCGAAACTATAACCTTCTTATGGTTTTTGGCTGAATATCCCCTGACCCAATTGTGCCAAACTCACCTGAGATTAAAGCCTGATTTTTCTGATCTGAAAAATCAGGCTTTAATACATTCCGCTGCTTCCCTCCAGCACAAGCAATCTCATGCCCAATATTAATGAATAATGGTTATAATTATCGCTGATCTTCAAATCCAATCCCGGGCGTATTCGAACTCAATAACAAAAAATCATGAGCCAATCTGACAAAGGTACAGGACGAATACTCGTTGTTGACGACAGCGCTACCGTCGGCATGGTAGTCAAAAATGCAATCAGTACAGCTGTTGATATGCCCGTAGACCTGGCCCGCTCACTTGCTGCCTGCGCAAAACTTATTGCTGAAAATCCGGGCCAGTATCAGGTTGCCGTAGTTGACCTGAATTTGCCGGATGCTACCAACGGCGAGGCTGTAGACATGGTGCTCGGTTATGGCGTTGCAACCATTGTACTTACCGGCTCTCTGGACAACGACACCCATGAGCGAATTTCGGCCAAGCCTATTGTAGATTACGTCACCAAGCAATCCCCCGGTTCAATTGCCATTGTGCAGAAAAGCGTCCTGCACACGCTGCGCAATATGAAAAGCAAGGTGCTGGTAGTTGACCCTGATCCGGCTCACCGTGCTTACCTTAAAAACATTCTGCTAACCCAAAGACTCGAAGTAGTCGAAGCGGATAACGCGAAAACCGCGCTTTCTGAAATGGAGCAGCGCGGAGATATTTCTGTTGTAGTAACGGCTTATGAAATAGCGGAAATGGATGGCGTGGATTTATGTATGAAGCTGCGCGCCAACTTCCCCAGCACCAAACTGGCGATAGTCGGCATTACCACTTCTGCCAATGATTTTTCCGGCGTGCGTTACTTCAAAGCCGGCGCAGACGACATCATACACAAGCCTTTTCTTGTTGAAGAATTTGTCAGCCGGATTAATGCCCGCCTCGACTACATGGACAGCCTGCGTATCATTCAGGAACAGGCCAATCGCGATTACCTGACCAAGCTGTACAACCGCCGTTATCTGTTCGAAATCGGCAATGCCTTATACAGCAGCGCAAAGCGCAATAATATTCATATTGTGGTTGCAATGATCGATATCGATTTCTTCAAGCGCATTAACGACACTTATGGGCATGATGTGGGTGACATGGCCATTGTGGCAGTCGCACAGGCCGTTTCCAGGAGCTTCCGCACCACTGACATCGTTGCGCGCATGGGCGGCGAGGAGTTCTGTATCGTCGCGGTAAACAATGATGCACCGGTCGAAACCATGAATCGTATCAGGCAATATATTGAAAAAATGCCAATACCACTGAATGACAAGGAAGCGATCAATTTGACGGTCAGCATAGGTATCACAACCACGCTATGCAATACGCTGGACGAGATGATCAATCACGCAGACGAAGCGCTTTACAAGGCCAAGCAGGGCGGACGTAACCAGGTCATCCAGTTATAAATTTTCAGACTATTGCATCGGGCAAGCCTAAAAGCTGGCCAGCCACAATCTGATACGCAGCCCTATCTCCGTGGTATAGCCAATTTCAACGTAACGAATATTTCCTTCGGTATCGACGATAAAACTCGCCGGCACTGCCTGTACACCCCATCTTGCAGAGATCTGATTGTCGGCATCGTTTATCACCGGAAAACTCACCGCCTGTTCACTCATGTATTTCTGCACGACACTACTATTGCCACTTTGCATCGCGACAGTAATGACATTTGGATTGTCATGCGCAAGAGATTCAATCGACCCCTGTTCGGCGCGGCAGATCGGGCACCAGGTAGCCCAAAAATGCACCAGTACTGGCTGCGCCGGCCTTGCAGGCAACACATAAGGCTTGCCATCCAGACGCTCGCCGCTCAAAACCGGTGCCACTCCCGTCACAATATCGCGCTGTTGCCAGGCCCGTACACCCATAATAATAACGATGAACACCAGCAGCTCCAGCCCGCGCCGCAGCCACACTCTGGATTTGGAAGGTTTTGCTTCTGTGGCTTTTTCCTGCTGTGACGGCTGTGTATTCATTAACGCTTGCCTACCCTGTGTATGCTGCCGGTTGCGATGTATATTTCACGCAACAAGCTCAATAGTCCGCCTATCAGTGCAAACATTGCTGCAATAAATAAAAATGCGATCAGACTCGTCAACTGCACACCCATCACTGAACCGACAAACAGCGTGGCAATGACGATGCAAATGAGCAGCGCACAAATCGTGCACAGACTGATAGCCCAGTAAATCACCCGCTCGCGCTGCGCCAGAATCTGCATTTCCTCATGCTGTGCACTGCTTTCATCCGCGGCTAGATGTGCCTGGACGGCATAAGGTGTCATGCTTTCCAGTACCCTGAAGCGGTCAATAATCCGTGACAGGCGGCTGGTCATCACGTTTAAAATGGTGCCTACACCCGTGAGTAAAAATACCGGCGCGACGGCAAGCTGGATTACATGAGCTACGGTGGTAATACTGATTTCAGTCGGTACAATCATCAGCCCCCCTACACCAATATTGAGTCAAATTACTCAGGCACATTGGACCCGATAAAAGCCTTGAGCTTGTCCAGATCCGCATCCATCACCTCGCAACGCTGCGGCAGGCTTTCAATATCTTCCATGCCTGCAGGGCGCTCGGGTTTGCGCCCCAGCGCCTCGACTATGGTATCTTCAAATTTGGCCGGCAGCGCGGTTTCCAGGCAGATCAGCGGCACACCGGCCTCGCGTTTCTCCAGCCCAACCTTGATGCCGTCGGCGGTGTGTGTATCCACCATCACGCCGTATTTTTCCCACACCATGCGTATTGTGGCCAGACGGTCTGCATGGGTGCTGTGTCCCGCGACAAATCCGTATTGTTTGATATTTTTCCAGTGCGCAGAACCGCGCAGATCAAATGACTTGCCCGCATCCACCCCGCTCCACAGATCACGCACCGTTTCACCCTTGCGCCCGACCAGATCATAAACAAAGCGCTCAAAGTTGGACGCCTTGGAAATATCCATGGACGGGCTGCTGGTATGTGCCGTTTCGGCAGTTGTGCGCGGACGGTAGACGCCGGATTTAAAGAACTCCTCCAGCACATTATTCTCATTGGTCGCGAGGATCAGCTGCCTGATCGGCAAGCCCATCATGCGTGCAATATGCCCGGCGCAGATATTGCCAAAATTACCGGATGGCACCGAGAATGACACCTGCTCATCGCTGGACTTGGTTGCGGCAAAGTAGCCTTTGAAGTAGTACACAATCTGCGCGGAGACGCGCGCCCAGTTGATCGAGTTGACCGTGCCGATCTTGTATTTTTCCTTGAATGCATGATCGTTGGATACCGCCTTCACCATATCCTGCGCATCATCAAACACACCCCTGATCGCGATATTGAAAATATTCGGATCCTGCAGCGAAAACATCTGTGCGGTCTGGAAGCGGCTCATTTTTTGATGCGGTGACAGCATGAACACACGGATGCCGCGCTTGCCGCGCATCGCGTATTCCGCAGCCGAACCGGTATCGCCGGAAGTCGCACCCAGAATATTCAGTTCGTCGTGCTGTTTGGCCAGCGCATATTCGAACAGATTGCCGAGCAGCTGCATCGCCATATCCTTGAAGGCCAGGGTCGGGCCGTTGGATAACTCGAGGATATGCAGACCAGGCTCCAGCGTACGCAGCGGCGTAATCTGCGTGGTGTCGGAACCGGGGCGCGCGTTGTGATAAACCTCGGCAGTGTAAGTTTTATGGACGATAGCCTTGAGGTCTTCTGCAGGTATATCGGTGGCAAATTTTGACAGCACCTCAAACGCCAGATCGGCATAAGACAACTTGCGCCACGCCTCCAGCTCGTCACGCGGAATCTGCGGATACTGATTGGGCAGATACAGGCCGCCGTCGGGAGCAAGCCCGCCCAGCAGGATTTCGGTAAATTTCTTTTTCGGGGAATTGCCGCGTGTGGAAATATAGTTCATGAAGTTATGCCTTATTTACTCTAAAAACTACAACTCAATCCACAGATTTCACAGATTCGCACAGATTTCGAAGCAGCTAATGATCACTGGTGACCACCAATTTTTTTATCTGGTTTATTTCGATAATACTTAATTTAATCTTGAGCAATCTGAGTCAACTGTGGACAACCCATTTTTTATAGATTTACCGATCCCGTCACATACACGGAAATGGTGAAAATCACTTGCCCAGTTCTTCCAGACGAATACGTACTACTTTTCCGGTAATGACTTTCAGCGCTTCAATCTTTGCAATCGCGCTGTTGATGCGCTTCTCGCGTGTCTGGTGCGTGAGCATGATCAGGTCGGTCTGGTCTTCGCCTTCTCCCGGTTCTTTCTGGATCACCGCATCGATGGAAATCTGTTCATCCGCGAGGATGCGCGTGATGTCGGCCAGCACACCGGGCTTGTCCTGCACGCGCATGCGCAAATAGTAACTGGTCTGCACTTCATCCATCGACAGGATGCGCAAATCGGCCAGCTGATTGGGCTGGAACGCCAGATGCGGCACGCGGTTTTGCGGATCGGCGGTGTGCATGCGGGTCACGTCGACCAGATCGGCAATCACCGCGCTGGCAGTGGGTTCCGCACCCGCGCCTTTGCCGTAATACAGCGTTGCACCGACCGCATCGCCCTGCACCAGCACCGCATTCATCGCGCCTTCCACGTTGGCGATCAGACGTTTGCCCGGAATCAGCGTCGGATGCACGCGCAACTCGACGCCTTCAGGCGTACGCTTGGTGATGCCAAGCAGCTTGATGCGATAACCCAGCTGTTCGGCATACTTGATATCGGTCGCATCGAGTTTGGAAATACCCTCGATATAAGCCTTGTCGAACTGCATCGGGATGCCAAAGGCAATCGCGGCAAGAATGGTGATCTTGTGCGCCGCATCCACGCCCTCGATATCGAAGGTGGGGTCCGACTCGGCATAACCCAGACGCTGCGCTTCTTTCAGCACCGTGTCGAAACTCAGGCCCTTGTCGCGCATCTCGGACAGGATAAAGTTTGTAGTGCCGTTGATAATGCCTGCGATCCATTCGATGCGGTTTGCCGCCAGACCCTCGCGCACCGCCTTGATAATCGGAATGCCACCGGCAACCGCCGCTTCGAAGGCAACCATCACGCGCATCTGCTGTGCGGCCATAAATATTTCATTGCCATGCACCGCGAGCAGCGCCTTGTTGGCGGTGACCACATGCTTGCCGTTGTGGATGGCTTTAAGCACCAGCTCTTTTGCCACACCGGTGCCGCCTATCAGCTCGATCACAATATCGACTTCGGGGTCATTCACCACTGCAAAGGCATCTGCCGTCACCCGGCACGCACCTTTTGTTACGCTATTGGCAAGCCCGGTATTCTTGTCTGCCACCATGGTAATATTGATCGGGCCGCATTACGCGCCAGCACGGTAAAGGTGCCACTACCCACCGTGCCTATTCCCAACAGTCCCACATTCATCGGTTTCATGCCATTATTCCAGTCAGTTATTTACTATATCTTTTGCGGTAGGATTCAAGAAAACGGGCAATGCGTCCAATCGCATCGGTCAAATCATCCGCATTGGGCAAAAACACAATACGCAAATGATCCGGATGGGGCCAGTTAAATCCGCTGCCCTGCACCACCAGGACCTTCTCGGTTTCCAGCAGTTCGAGTATGAATTTCTGGTCATCCTCGATCGGATACATCTTCGGATCAAGGCGCGGAAACAAATACAAGGCTGCTCTGGGCTTAACGCAGGTCACCCCGGGAATGGCGGTTAACAATTCATAGGCCAGATCGCGCTGTTTGCGCAACCTGCCGCCGGGCCCAACCAGATCGTTAATGCTCTGATAGCCGCCCAGCGCGGTCTGTATCGCAAACTGCCCCGGCACGTTGGAACACAAACGCATCGAGGCCAGGATATTCAGGCCGTCCATGTAATCCTGCGCATGCTTTTTGTTGCCCGACACGATCATCCAGCCGGAGCGATAACCGCAGGCGCGGTAATTTTTTGACAGGCCGTTAAAGGTCACAAACAGCACATCGTCAGCCAGCGACGCGATCGAAGTGTGTGTGGCGCCGTCATACAGCACCTTGTCGTAGATTTCATCGGCGAAGATAATCAGCTGATGCTGACGCGCGATTTCAATAATCTGCAATAGTAGCTCGTCGGAATACAGCGCGCCGGTGGGATTGTTCGGATTGATGATGATAATGGCGCGCGTATTCGGCGTGATCTTGCTGCGCATATCGTTCAGATCCGGCATCCAGTCGTTCTGCTCATCGCACAGATAATGACGCGGCGTGCCGCCCGCAAGCGTTACGGCAGCAGTCCACAGCGGATAATCCGGTGCCGGCACCAGCACCTCGTCACCCGCATTCAGCAGCCCCTGCATCGACATCGTGATCAGTTCGGACGCACCGTTGCCGATAAAAATGTCGTCCATCCCCACGCCGGCAATTTTCTTCTGCTGCGAGTAATGCATGATGGCCTTGCGTGCCGCGAACATGCCCTTGGAATCGGAATAACCTGCCGAGTTGGGCATATTGTGGATCACATCCTGCTGGATCTCTTCCGGTGCCTCAAAACCAAATGATGCCAGATTGCCGATATTCAGCTTGATAATGCGGTGGCCGTCTTCTTCCATCTGCTTCGCACGCGCCATCACCGGGCCGCGAATGTCATAGCAGACATTCGCCAGCTTGGCGGATTTCATAACGGGACGCACGCTAACTTGCTCGACGGATTTGACTGGCTTCATGATATTTTCTGTTAATGAATTCTGGCAATTTTTTCAGGCAATGATTCCAGAATCTGGCAATGCGGTTTTTAAGCACGGCCAAATCCGGTAGAATTCGCAGGGAAGCCACGAAACACCGACCTGCAAAGGGTGCAATTCTAACCGAGCCACGCCAGCCGAGCAAATAAACCCCAGAGGAAACACCGTGAAATTTCATCTTTCCATCAATCCCGGACAGAATATTTTTACCGCCCATGGCGCGGGCTATGTTCAGGTAAACGAGCTGCGCTACGAACAGCCCATTATCGTCACGCCCGATCAAGTGCTGAAAGACTGGCCGGCGCGCAGCTTTGCCGCACTGACAGAAGAAGATTTCAGCCATTTTCTGGCATACAAACCCGAAGTGCTGATACTGGGAACAGGCGAACAGCACCGCTTTGCGCATCCGCAGCTGTATCGCGCGCTGACCGCCGCCGGTATCGGCGTGGAATGCATGAGCACCCCTGCGGCGTGCCGCACCTACAATATTTTGAGCGCGGAAGACCGCAGGGTGGTGGTGGGGATCCTGTTTGATTGAATATACTTGCAGAGGGGTTCAAAGCAGCAAGCCGAACACCTCAATTTTCAAGCAATATATTGATTACACTGCCGAAAACGACAGCACGCGGATATTTGAACTTAACTCTGCTCGACACCCGGGCGGGAACGAAGGCGGTTCAGCATACCCATGAATTTGTTTGACAGCAGCCGTTCCTGTTCATCCTTGACAGGCTCAACACTCTGCCGCTGCTGCATTTCGGGAGAGCCACCAAGCGCGTGAAAGCGTTCGATCACAAATTCAAGATTGCGGGCCAATATATTATTGCGTATAGGCTTGGGCAAGTAGCGGATTATTTGTGCCTGATTGATCAACTCGATCAGGTGGGAAGTATCATCAAAAGAAGTCAGAACAATGATTTGAGTCTGGGGGTTGAATTGCTTGACAGTCTTGAGTATGTAACTCACGCTCTTTCCACCCATGTTAAGGTCAGCCACCACCAGTGACACGTTTTGGTGAGCCAGAATTTCCTTGGCATGTTCCTCATCCTGCGCCCATATCACCTCGGCACGATGTTGCAAAATTTCCTCAATCGCACGGGCGGTGGCCTGATCGTTATCCATCACCAATATGCGCAATTTATGTTTTGCGGTTTCGATCACGGCCACTCTCGGAGACTGTTGCGTGGCAAACGTGGCCCTGGCTATGGCCGCCGCCTGTGCAACCACCTCCTTTACGTCTGCGGCATTCCACGGCTTGAGCAGATAGCGAAACACTTCACCTTCGTTAACGCTGGCGATTGAGGCCTCCATATCGGAATAGCCTGTCAGCAGGATGCGCATGGTGGAGGGGGAGGTTTCGCGGGCGATACTTAACAGCTCTGATCCCTGCATGATGGGCATACGCTGGTCGCTCACAATCACATGCACCCGCTCTTCGCGCAAAATTCGTGTCGCTTCATGGGCATCAGTGGTCATCAGCACGTTGTAGTCTGCAAAAAACAGCATACGCAACGAGCGCAAGATGCGCTCTTCATCATCTACCAGCAATATTGTAGGCTTAGTCATAATGTTTCCTCGCTTTGCACGAAGTCGGGAGCCAAAGGAAGCATCTCTGCAACTTGTGCTGTGGTTGCAATGGCTGGCAAGTGAATGTAAAAACACGTACCCGTACCCGGATGGGACTCCACGCGTATATCACCGCCATGTTTCTGGATAATTTGGTGACTGATCGCAAGGCCCAGGCCCGTTCCCTCGCCTACCGGCTTGGTGGTGAAGAACGGATCGAATATACGCGATACATGCTCGGGCGAAATCCCCTTGCCGTTGTCTGCAATACTTATATGCACGGAGCCATTTTCATACCAGGTCCTGATCGTCAGCTTTCCGTTGCCTTCAGTTGCCTGGGCAGCATTTGTAAATAAATTCAGAAATACTTGATTAAGCTGTGATGGCGAGCAAGTAATAGTAGGCAACTCACCAAAATCCCTGATGATTTCAATCCTGTCTTTGAGGACATTGCGGCCAATATTAAGAGCACTTTCTATACAATCATGTAAATTAACAGTTTCCGTCGACACCGCGTCCATGCGGGAAAAATCCTTCAGGTTCAGTACCAGCTCCGAAATTTGTGCCACACCATAAAGCGTATCACCGAGCAAGCCCTGCATTTCTCCCATCATTTCCCGCGTGCCGCTATTGGAACGAAGCTCTGTAACCTGTTGCATCTGTGCCGAAATTTGTTCTTCACCCACCTGATCGTCAAGCAGGCTGTCTATCAATGCGTCATAGCTTGCGAGCATCACTTCCACCTGCGTAAACATCTCCTTTCCTACTGAGACATTATTCTGGACATATCCCAGCGGGGTATTAATTTCGTGCGCGATCCCTGCCACCATTTGTCCCAGCGAAGCCATCTTCTCCGAATGCGCCAATGCAAGCTGGGATGATTTCAAACGGGTATAGGCCTGATTGAGTTCGCCCGCGTTTTCACGCATCTGCAGCTCCATAGCCTTTAACAAATCGACGACAAAACCGATGCCTGCATACCGGCCATTTTCAGTAATAATAAAGTCTTCGGTGAGCGGGAACTTCATATGTTTCGTCACATGTTGCGCGGCTTCTGCCAGGGGTTGGTCATGCGCCACCAGTATCGGAAGGGGGTTCATGAAAAATCTGATGGGTCGCCTGCCATTGAGTTCCCGACTATAATTTTTCAGGTAAACATCAATAAAACTGTAACGGCTAATCACTCCAACTGGAATGCCATTCTCCACAATCGGTAGTGACAATACATTTGAGTAATTTGCATTGCTGAATAATTCAGCCACCCTGTGCAAGGACAAATCGGGCGAAATACATTCAAATGGTTTTATCAGGCTGGTGATATCAATCTCTACATAACTCTCACGTCGCATGTAAAAACTCCCTAATATTCGAATATTAGATTTTAATAACGCTTCGTGACAATATTGTGAAAAGATCCTGGCTTATTTTGTAACAGAATTTATACATGAAAATTTTTCCGGCTACCTTCATAAAAGGGCAGTGAAAAACTCCCGAAAATATTAAAGCGGTCATCAGGAACAAAGGGGGAGACGCGGGGCGATATCTAACCCGCTATCTGCCCCATGCGCCCGCTCTGATAATCCATCATCGCGCGGCGTATTTCCTGCTCGGTATTCATCACAAAGGGACCGGAAGCTACGACAGGTTCGTCTATCGGCTCGCCCCCCATCAGCAGCACACTGCTATCTTCCTGTGCCTGTAAACCGATATTGGCACCCGCCGCTTCCAGCAGCACCAGATCACCCTGGTTAATCAGCACTTTTTCCATTGCAAGCTTGCCACTGCGGACAAACAGCATGGCGTTATGCCCCCCGGGCACGGGCAACGCCAGACTGCTGCCCGCCTTGACGGTGATCTCCCACAGATTAACCGGGCTGTGGGTGCTGGCCACGCCTTTTGTACCGGCAAAATCGCCGGCGATCACGCGCACCGAGCCCGCGTTTTCGGGCAGCGCAACGACAGGAATATCGCCACTTAGAATAGCCTGATATTTTGGCGCATTCATTTTGTCCTTTGCCGGCAGGTTCACCCACAGCTGCACCATTTCCAGCGTGCCGCCGCGCTTGAGAAACTCGTGCGACAGAAACTCCTCATGGATAATGCCGGAAGCGGCTGTCATCCATTGCACATCGCCGGGGCCGATTACACCGCGATTGCCAACCGAATCGCCATGTTCGACTTCACCCTGAAGCGCGATGGTCACCGTTTCAAATCCACGGTGCGGATGAGGCCCCACACCAAGCTTATCGGTGGTGGCAGAAAATTCACGCGGCGCGGCATAATCGAACATCAGAAACGGACTGATATCCCGCGTAAAAGCAAGCGGACCGAACACCGGGCGCACATTAAAACCGTCTCCAACCCAATGGTTGCGCGTTGAGGCGGGAAGTATGGATTTGATTTTTTTCATGACTCATTCCTTTCATTTTTGTAAAGCCGTGCCGTAGGCATTCAGCGCAAAGCTGCCAAACATCCACGAGCGGTGCAGTGCCTGCAACGGTTCACCTTCCGCGGCACCGAGTGTCAGCAGTAAGGGCGCGTAATGTTCGATAGTGGGATGGCACTCTCTGCCATGCGGCATCTGCCACGGATTACACAGCAATGCGCGATCATTAACTGCCAGCGCCTGCTCCACCGCCTCGACAAACGCGGACGCCCATGGCAGTGCGATTTCGTCGGGCGCCTGCCAGTCTATTGCGCGCAGGTTATGCGTAATGCCGCCACTGCCGATAATCAGCACGCCTTCATCGCGCAATGCCTGCAGTTTCTGTCCCAGCGCCCACACACTTTCCATCCCCTGCGCCAGACTCAGCGACAACTGATACACAGGAAAGTCAGGCGCAGGCCAGGCTGTTTTCAGCGGTACCCAAACGCCATGATCCAGCGGGCGGCTGTCTTCAAGCACCTCCACCTTCAGCTCGCGCAAGCGTTGCAGCAGCCAGGCCGCCGTGTCCGCATCTGCATGCTCCTCCCAGCCCAGGTCATACAACTCTTTGGGGAAGCCGTAAAAATCATGCTGGATACCGACCTTGCCCAGCGTGCCGCTGATGCGCAGTTGCGGCGCTTCCCAGTGCGCGGAGACACATAGCAGCGCACGCGGCCGGGCCGGCAACAGCGCGGGCAGGCTTTGCCAGAAACGGGTGGTGGCGTTTTCTTCCATCATGAAAGTTGGCGCACCGTGCGACAAAAACAGGGCTGGCTGGCGCAATGCGATATCCCTTATCAATTCAGTGCCGCATTTACATCATGCAGCACGTTTAAAATATGGGGCTCCGGGCAGACCCGGAACCGGGCAGTGTTACAACTTGTTGTGCGTACCGTCACAGAAAGGTGCTTTACCGCTAGCCTTGCAGCCACACAGGTATTTGGTTTCTTTTTTATCCAGCGTAAACTTCACCGGAGAAAATTCGGAACCCTTGTGCGAGCCATCACAGAACGGCTGATTCTTCGACATCCCGCACGAACACCAGTAATAATCACCGGCCTCCAGTTCAACTGCATAGGGACTTTTTTGCACACAGACGGCTTTGCTCATGACTTTTCCTTATTATAAGTATTTGATTATATTTAATATTTTATTACTCTTTGTACGCTTCTACCGGCACATGGATCTTGATATCGTCGCTGATTGCGGGCACATACTTGCTCATGCCAAAATCAGAACGCTTGATCGTTCCGCTGATATTCGCGCCGCACATCGGCTTTTTATTCATCGGATTGTCGCCGCAGACAAAACCTTTCACCGTTACCGTCAGCGGTTTGGTCACGCCCAGCATGGTGAAGTCACCCTCGGCTGCAACCACTTTGCCATCCTTGAATACCAGCTTGTTTGACTTGAAGGTCATGGTTGGGAATTTGGCGGTATTGAAGAAACCTTCCGCAGCCATGTGCTCATCCCACAGCGGGAAACCCATATCCAGCGAGGCCACATCTATCGTCAGATCGACACTGCCTTTTTTTGCCGCCATATCCAGCGTGATTTTTCCGCTGGTTTTATTGAAACGGCCATGCTGCGTGGAGTACCCCAGGTGATTGACTTCAAATACCGGGAAAGTATGGTTTGAATCGATGGCGTAGTTATCCGCAGCAAAGGCTGATACGGCGAAGGAGCTTGCAAGTACAAGCGTGGCAAAAACTTTTTTCATGATAAATCTCCTTGTCAGGTTAAATAAAAATCACAGGTAAACGACTACTCTTATCGTGCTACTTCAACAACAGATGAAACTTGATCTGAACCTCATCGGCGACAACCGAGGTGTCGCTCCATAGCCCTGAGCCTATGCCAAAATCGAGGCGCTTCAACACAAAGGCACCGTCTATCGCCAGCACGCCCTTGTCCTCTTTCAGGGTAAACGGGGCCCGCACTTCCATGGTCTTGCCCTTGATCGTCATTTTGCCCGCCGCCTCATACTTGCCTGCGCCCAGCGCCTTGACCGCGCTGGAAACAAACTCGGCTCTGGGAAACTCGGCCACATTGAACCAGCTCTTGCCCTTGACCTCGTCATTTGCTTCCATGCTGCCCGCATCAATGCTGGCAAGATCGATCACCATATGCGCCACGCCGGCCTCGGGTTTCGCCGGGTTGATGCGCACCTGTGCGGTAAATTTTTTGAACGCACCCTCTACCGGCACGCTCATTTGCTTCGACACAAAGGTAATCGTGCTGCTGTCAGCCTGCACCTTGCTGTACTCGGCCGCAGCGGCGCCGAATGAAAGCAGCAACAATATAGCTGCAATAAACTTGTTCATTTTGATGTTCTCCTTCCAAGAAACGGCAGCATGCGCACCAGCGTGCCATCGCGATCAACAAAGTGATGCTTGAGAGCCGCTGCGATATGCGCAATCACCAGCAACAGCATTGTGATATTTAATACCTGATGCAGCGCACTGAGTGCGTCACCCAGCACTTTGTCCCTGGCCAGCAAATCCGGCAACGGCAGCACGCCCAGATACACCGTCTGAAACCCCTTGGCCGAGCTCATCAGCCAGCCACTCAACGGAATGGCGAACAGCAGCACATACAGCAGCACATGCACAGCTTTTGCAGCCAGCATTTGCCAATGCGGCATGGCAACATCAAGAGGCGCCGGCCTGTGCGCCACCCGCCACACCAGCCTCACCACCAGCAGAATAAACACCGTGACGCCCAGCCACTTGTGGTAACTCAGCAGCTTCAGCTTATCGGGCGACAAAGCCATGTCACTCATGATCACGCCAACCGGAAAAGTGACAAAAACAAGCAACGCAATCAACCAGTGCAAGGCGATTGCCGTGCGTGTATAAGCCAGTACCTGTTTCATGCCGCCTCCTCAAGGTTGCTATTTGCTGCCAAAAACGCATCTTTCAATTGCTGCAATACAAGCTCTGCGGCCTCAAAGTCTTGCCGGGAAAAATTGCCAAACGCTTGCTCAAGGTGAGAAAGATGCGCCGGAAAAACCTGCGCAAACAATTTCTCGCCTGCCCTGGTCAACTGCACGATCTGGCTGCGCCCGTCGCTGGGTGAAGCAACCCTGCGCACCAGCGCCTTGTCTTCCAGCCTGTCAATTACACCGGTCAGCGTACCCTTGGTGATCAGGGTTTTTTCACCCAGATCCTTGAAGCTCATGCCCTCGGTATTCCCCAGCGTGGCAATAATGTCGAACTGCGGCGCGGTCAGGCCCATGGTACGAATATGCGCACCGGAATAAGCTTCAAAAGCCTGGTAGGTGCGAACCAGCTCATACAGCACAGGCAGAAAAGGTTTTTGTGGCATGGCAACTCACTTAGTTCTAATTAGGACTTATTATTGTACTAACTAGAACCAATGTCAAGCGCATTGTTGCGGCAGGCACTTAAATAATGCAACGGACTGATTAAATTATAAAAATAAGCGCGCAAAACAGCACTGCTGCCATGCGGCATGGAACGGCTCTCAAAAAGATTACGACTTAATCACGACCAGATCTGGTCGGTGTGAGGACAACGATTACTTGCAGGTGGAAGATTTTCCGGCCACGCTCCAGATGATTCCGCCATCGCGGGAGTGCGTCACATTGGCGTAGTCATCCATAAACAGCGCAGTATTCGGATTGGCAGGATCAAACCTGATTTTGTGGATCATGTTTTTCGGCCCGGTTTCACTGCCCGCATATACCGGAAACAAACCCCAGCTTTTGCCGGCATCAACACTGCGAAAAATAAAGCCGTTGCGGCTATGGTCAGAGGTTGCCGCAAGCACGACACCCTCCGTGCTGATCGCGATGTGATTGATATGGCTCCAGCGTTCCCCTACTGTTGCCGGCTGGGTCAGGGGCAGCAAGGTCCAGCTCTTGCCGCCATCGGCCGACCTGAACATGCCGACGCCGCGCCGCGAGGCCTGGCGGCTGCGGCCATCTCCCGTGCCGACATACATGATGTCGGCATTAACTGGATCGGCCACCACCGTGCTGACGGTCAAACCTCTCATCAGTTCTGTTGCCAGTGACCACGTGATGCCGCCATCGGCAGAGTGCCACAAGCCCCCCTGTTCGGTGCCCGCCCACAATTTCTGCGAAAAATCCGGATGCGTAAACAGAGTCAGCACGCGCCCGCCTGCGGCAGCCATGGCGGAAGAAGACAGAAACTCAGAAGCCGGATGATTGCCCGAGCCAGACATTGGCGCAGCCTGCACATTAAAACCACACAACAACACTGCCACGGAAAATAATTTTTTCATTTGATTCAAAACTTGCACATTCATCTATCTATAGCCGCAGCACTTGCCCGGGAAGAGAAAACCGCTTCAGGGCAACTTCACCACTGCCGCAATTCCCGCGCGCAATTGCGCTTTGCTGGAAAAGGACACGTCAACCTGGTAGCCGGCTTCATCTTTTACCTTGACCGGCTCAAGACCCAGCGCCCTGATTTTGCCGTCATAGTTTTGCCCGCCCACAACCACCGTGACCTGCTGGCCTGCTTTCAAAGTTTCAATCTGCGCCGCGGGCAAATGCAGCCGCGCGAGCATCTCTCCCGCCCTGGCCAACACCAGCAATATCTGCGGCTGCAAGCCGGCGGCCACACTCATGCCGGGCTCCGCCTGGCGCATTACCACCACCGCGTCAAACGGCGCGCGCACCAGCGTGTCATCCAGCATTTTCTGCTGCTGCCTGAGGCTGGCTTTGGCTTCGGCGAGCAGCGCTTCAGCCCGGGTCAATCTCAGCCTGGCCTGATCCAGCTCGACGGTTGCCACCACGGTGCGCGCATGCAGCTCCTCCACGCGCTCAAAATCGCGCCTGGCTTCTGCAGCCTCCGCTGTCAGACGCGTGATGGCTGCCTGGTTCTCGGCCACCCTGGCACGGTATATCGCGCCGTCCATCGCCAGCAATACCTGTCCCTTTTTAACCTGCTCGCCCACGGTTGCATTCACCGACTGCACCACGCCCGATACCGGCACCGACAGTTCAACCCGGTGTGACCACTGCAATGTCGCCGGTGCATCCGCAGCCATTAAGGACTGCGGAAAAAAGAACAGTACTGCCGGGATTAATATTTTTTTCATGGCTTATCCTTCACATCAATATTTATTTGGGCGCTTCATTGGCCGGTTTCGCCTGGCTTGTTTTGTCGTCCAGCGGCCTGCCAAGAATGGCTTCGAGCCGCGCGAAATCCAGCGCCAGTTGATATTCGTTGCGGCGCACGCGCAGATTGGCTTCCACCGTGTCGGTCATCGAGGTGCCCAGATTGCTTTTAAGCTCCAGCTCGTACAAACCGCGGCTGCGTTCCAGCACCAGATCGCGGAAATCAACCTGCTTGCCCGCCGCACTTCGCCCCGAACCTTTCAGCTGCTGGATATCCAGATAGGTTTCCAGCATCGCCTGCGTCAGTTCCATTTTCAGTTTTTCGGTGCCCGCATGCAGCTTGTTGTATTGCGCCAGCTCCCTTGCCACCCGCGCATCCGCACGGCTTCCCTGGTACAAAGGCCAGGTCAGGATCAGCCCTGCACTCAGGTTGTCGCGCGTGACCGCACTGCGGCTGAAATCTGCCGCCTGAATTTCGGCATCCAGCACAGGACCCTTTTCCGCACGCAGGGACTCAAGCCGTTTTTGCGAGGCCGCCAGCATTTCCTGCTGTGCCAGCAGGCGCGGGTTGTTTGCCAGCAGGATGGAAAGCAGCGACTCATACTCGGGCAAGGCGCGGTTATTGCCTTCCAGTTTGGGGTCGGCCAGATCGCCTGCCAACTCGCCCGGACGATTCATCGCATTCGCCAGCAATGCGCGAGTAATACGCTGCCGCTGCAGGCTGGCCGTGCGTTTGACGAAGACATCCTGATAGCGCGCTTCCAGCTCTGCCAGTTGCACGCTGGAGATCTGCCCTGCCGCGAAATTTTCACGCCCCTGGTCAAAACCCACATAGGTTACGGCCATCAGTTCGTTATCCGCGGTGAACTGCATATCGGCAATCAGCACATCAAAAAAGCGCGACATCACTTCCATGCGGTGCCTGTCCCTGGCGCTAACCAGGTCGGCCTCACGCGCCACCAGCTCGGAGATGGCGGCCTGCTCTGCGGCGCTGCTGCGGCCAAAATCATAGAGCGTCTTGCGCGCGGTCAGGCGTACGCTGTTATCGGGGGCAAAATCGCCCGGCGCGCTATTGCGCGAGCCGCTGCGCAAGATGCCCTCCAGCGTCAGGCTGCTGTCGAGGCGGGATGAGGCAATATCGCGATCCGCCATTGCACTGTCGCGCTCCGCCAGTGCCAGCAGCAGATCGGGATGCGCAGCTTCCACGCTGGCCAGCGCCGCTTCCAGCGTCAGCGGCTTGCCGGATTGCTGCGCGCCGGCAGGAAGCAAATAAAACAGACAACAGAAAAAAACAGGCCATCTCCTGTTCAGGAAATCACTCATTTCGCACTCTGTTCCTGTCGCTTGTATTTGGCGAAGGGCATGGTTTTATAGGCGCCTTCAACAACGTAACGTCCCAGCAGCATAAATTCCTTCACGTCTTTAGCCGCACCGGGAAAGCGCACGATCTGGTTGCCTTCCAGATCAAAGAAGTCGAATACCGGTGTGCCGTAGATGCGCTGTTCAATGCCGAATTTCTTTTCGGTGGTTTCTTTGCCCTTGAAATCCACCATCGCGACATCGCCCTTGAGGTCTATCGGGTAGATCAGAAAATGTTTGCGGTAGTAATCCTGCACTTCAGACTGGTTGAGGATGGTCTGCTTCATGCGGAAACAGAAGGGACAATCATCCAGCTCATACATCAGCAGCACGCCCTTCTTGCCCTCCTGTTTGGCGGCGTCCAGCTCGCTCTTGAAATCGCCCATCTTCGCATCAAAGAAATATTGGTGTACATCGCGTGTTTCAGCCATCGAAACATTGGAGCCAAACAAAAACAACAATCCAAGCAGCAGCATTTTCATCACGAGTTTCTCCTCTGGTAGTTACCGGCAGACCGCACAACTGGCTCCGCCGAAGCGCAAAACAAAATATTCAATAAAATCATACACTTACATGCAAACCAATCTTCTGCCATACACAATATATCAGGTCTTCAATAATTGCATTTTCGCCTGAATCGCTAACATCGCGCTACTCCCACTTGAAGATATACGCGCCTAGCGCAAGGAATATCACACTCATCAACGTGATCACCCACACATGCGGCATTACCTGGGCCAGTGTGGCGCCCTCGTTCATGATCGCACGCGTGGCCGCAATCATGTGGGTGAGCGGAAAAAGCTGTGCCAGTTGCTGCACCCACGCATGCGTACCCTCCAGCGAAAACCAGGCGCCCGACAACAGCATCATCGGCCAGGTCAGCGTGTTGAGTATGCCGCCGGCAAACTCTTCGCTTGCGGTGCGCGATGCGACCAGCAGGCCGATCGAGATCAAACACATCGCACCCAGCGTTGTCACCAGCAAAAGATCCCAGTACGAACCCTGCATATTGAACTCAATAAACACATTGCAGCCGGCATAGACCACCGTGGTAATCACCATGATCAGCAGCAGCCGGGAAACCAGTTGCGCAAATAAAAAGTAAAACGGATTCAGCGGCGTTGCCTTGAGGCGCTTGAGAAACCCGTTCTTGCGGTAACGCACAATCACAAAGCCCACACCGAAAAGACAACTGAACATCATGTTCATGCCGAGGATGCCCGGCAAAAACCAGTCCACATAGCGTATCTCGGCGCCCTCTATGGTCTGGCGCTGAAACTGGCGGCCTTCCGTGCCCCAGATAATCCGCTCCAGCAGATAACCATTGGGCGAGCTGGAATTAATCCAGTATTTTGGCGCGCTGCTGATATCGATCAGCATATCCATCTGATGGTGCTTGACCTTGTCGATGCCCGTGTCCAGATCGGCATAGGGCACAAACTGGATATGTTGTGTGGCCTGCAGCGCGGGTGCCACGCGGCCCAGCGTCTCTATCCCGCCGACGATGCCAACTTTGTATATCTCCTTGTTGTTGCCGGAAAAAGTGAAGGCCAGCCCTATCACCAGCAGAAACGGCATCGCCAGATTCCATGTCAGCGCGGAACGGTCGCGCAGAAATTCCATATTGCGCGCATGCAGCACAGCCAGAAATTGTTTCATGTCTTTGGAGCCTTTCCCGTCATTTCGATAATCCGGTCACGTTGATAAACAGATCTTCCAGTGTCCACGAACGGATATGCAGGCGGTCCAGATTCACGCCATTCTCCAGCAACTGCTGCAGGGTATAGTGCAGGCGGCTGGTGCGTATCTCCACAAAATCGGCCGCCTCCACGATACTCAGCCCCAGCTCAAACACCCTGGCGCCTGCATCGGCCTTGGGAATTTGCAGTACCACATCCCCAAAGTGTTCCGACAGCAACTGCGCGGGCGTGCCCTGGGACACGATCCTGCCCTTGTCCATAATCGCGATTTCATCGCACAACGCATACGCCTCTTCCATGTAATGCGTGGTCAGCACGATGGTCTTGTTGCGCGATTTAACCAGCGTGACCAGATCCCAGAAATTGCGCCGCGCCTGCGGGTCCAGCCCGGTGGTGGGCTCGTCCAGAAAGATCAGGTCGGGATCATTCACCAGCGCCAGCGCCAGCAGCAGACGCTGGCGCTGGCCGCCGGAAAGCTTGCGCGTATCGCGGTTCAGAATATCGTGCAGCGAGCAAAGCTCGACCAGCTCCGCAAGCGGTATCGTGCGGTGATACAAACGCTCGAATAATTCCAGCGTCTCGCGCACCGTCAGAAACTCCTGCAATGCCGTGTGCTGAAACTGTATGCCCACTTCCTCGCGATAGCGCGTGTCCAGCGGCTCGCCCTTGTACAGTATGCTGCCGCTGGTGGGCAGATTAATGCCCTCCAGCATTTCAATAGTGGTGGTTTTGCCTGCGCCATTGGGGCCGAGCAGACCGAAACAAATCCCTTTCGGGATCGAAAGACTGATGCCGTCAACGGCAACAACGCCGGTATAATGTTTAACCAGATTTGAGGTACTGATGATCGCTGTCATAAAATTTATGCCGGAAAATTTGCCGGAAAGTTCAGGTTCCGCTGGCCAGTTGCGTAAATGAATCGATGTACTTGCTTATATTTATAAGCAGGGTCTTTTTCTGGCGCTCGTTAAGCATGGCGTAAACATTTACGATCATTTCATCCGTTGCAAGTTCAAACGACATCAATAGCTCCTGCTCATCCGGGCTCCTGCTGAATTCTGGTGTCGTCAGCCACGCCGAAAGGAGTGCAGCAATCTCCTCTTCACTTTTATTCTCCTTCAGCATTCCGACCAGCCCGGCCTGGTTTTCTTCACGCAGGCGGAGATACAAGGCGGTGGCAAACGGCAATCGGTGACTCTGCTCCCTGATTTTTTCCTGCTGCTCATCGGTCAGGCCACCGACCAGACTCTCGATAAAATCGATGGTTCTTTCCGCCCGTTTGCGCAACTGCTCGTGCGGATTGCCAGTCAGCACCTTGTCCCTTTGCCTGTTATTTTCTTTTGCAAAGGAATGCACCAACTCGTCTATCTGCGCGGCATTTATCCCGCTTAACAGGCTTGCTGCTGGACTCACCGTGGGTTGCAGCGTTTTTACATACAGCTTGCGCGCCGCCACCCTGAGTCTGCCGACATCTTCATGCATAAGCGCCTTGCCACTTAGCGCAACAAGACGCACCTCCTGCAGAAAGCTGACATATTGCGGCAGCATCACCCTGCGATGCCACCGCATAAAAACATCCACCTCTTCTCTGATGATCTCCGTCTGCCTGTCATCAAAGGTGGCATAGCTGTTGATTGAATAGCGCAGATAGGCATCCGCATAGTTATAGCCGATGGAAACGACGCTGCAGCCGGACAGCGGCAGCAACAGCAGCACAACCAGAAAAATGCCTATCCTTTTCATCTACCCTGCACCTTGCTATAGCCTGACAAAAGACCGCATCAACCACTCTCTACCGAGCGCTCCTTTTTACAAAGAAACGTTGAAACTTTTGAAACAAATCATCAACATAGGTAAACACTACCGGCACCACCAGCAGGCTCAGCAAGGTGGAGGTAATCAGGCCGCCGATTACCGCCGTTGCCATCGGCGAGCGAAAACTGGGGTCCGAGCCCAGCCCCATCGCAATCGGCAACATGCCCGCACCCATCGCAATCGTGGTCATCACAATCGGACGCGCCCGTTTGCGGCATGCGTCAACCAGCGCGTCAAACCGGCTCATGGCATGGTCGCGGCGCGCCACAATGGCGTACTCCACCAGCAGAATGGAATTCTTGGTCACGATACCCATCAATACCAGCAGTCCTATCAGTGAGGGCATCGAGAAACTGCTGTTGGTCAGCAGCAACGCGACAAAGGCACCGCCCATCGACAGCGGCAGCGCAGCCAGTATTGTTACCGGCTGCATGAAGTCCCTGAACAGCAGCACCAGCACAATATACACACACATGACCCCGGTCAGCATCGCCAGACCAAAGCTGCCAAACAGCTCCTGCATCCGCTCTGCATCGCCGGTTTCAGCGCGTTTCACCCCTGCCGGCAAGGCCTTCATGCTGGGCAGATTGCCTACCTCGGCAAACACATCGCCCAGCTCGCGCCCGCTCAGCTCGATATTAATGGTTACAACACGCGTGCGGTCCAGCCGGTTGATTTGGGCGGAACCGCTGTTCATTGAAATATCCGCCACGTTGCCCAACATCACGTTGCCATTTTTGCCCGGCACCGGCAAGCGCGACAGCAACTCCAGATCTTCGCGTGCCGACTCCAGCATCATCACCCGGATCGGTACCTGGCGCTGCGGCAAATTAAGCTTGGCCAGCGCGGTGCTGTAATCACCCGCCGTTGCCACCCTCACCGTTTCCGCGATATTGGCCGCCGTCACACCGAGGTCGGCCATGCGCGCAAAATCGGGACGAATAATAATTTCCGGACGCAACAGGCTGGCGCTGGACGTGACATTGCCCAGACCCGGCAAGGTGCGCAAATCGCGCTCCACCGCTTGCGAAGTGGCCGACAAAACTTCGGCATCCTCCCCGCCCAGTATCAGCACAAATTTCTCGCCGGCATTACCCACACCTATGGACACTCTGACACCGGCAAGCTGTTGCAGCTTTTCGCGCAACTGCGCCTCAACCACCTGCTGTGTATAGGCACGCTTGCTGCGATGGGTGAGCTTGATGGTCAGATTGGCCTTGCGTATTTCAGCCGAGCCGCCGATGGAAAAAATATCACCGCTTGCCCCTCTGCCCACGGCTGAAAACACCTCAACCACATCGGGCAGATCGGCAATCAGCAAGCGTGCCCGCTCAGCCGCATCCAGCGTATCCTGCAACGAACTGCCCGGCGGCAGCTCAAGCGTGACCTGGGTTTGCGCGCGATCCGGTGCTGGCACAAACCCCTTGGGCAGCAGCGGGATCATCATGATAGACACCACAAAAAAAACAATCGTGAAAAAGGTGGTCAGCTTGCGGTGATTCAGGCACCAGCCAACCCAGCCCAGATAGCTGTGCAACAGCTTGCTTTCCGACTCCACCTCCGCTTTGCCCTTGAGCATATATGCCGCCATCAAAGGCGTGAGCAAGCGGGCCACCACCAGCGAGGCAAATACCGCCAGTGCCGCTGTCCAGCCAAATTCCTTGAAAAATTTTCCGGGAATACCGCTCATGAAGGCCGTCGGCAAAAATACCGAGATCAGCGTAAAGGTAGTTGCCACCACCGCCAGACCGATTTCTTCTGTCGCCTCCATCGCCGCCTTTATGGGCGACTTGCCCATATGCAAATGGCGCACGATGTTTTCCACTTCCACAATCGCATCATCCACCAGTATGCCCACCACCAGCGCCAGCGCCAGCAGCGTCACGGTATTCAGCGTGAAACCGAAATAGTACATGCCGATAAAAGTCGGAATAATCGACAGCGGCAGCGCCGATGCGGCAACCAGCGTCGCACGCCAGTCGCGCAGGAACCACCACACCACGAGTATCGCAAACAGCGCGCCTTCGTACAGCAAATACATGGAGCCGTCGAAATTTTCCTGTACCGCCGCAACACTGTCGACCACTTCGGCAATTTTATACGTGCCGTGTTCTGCGTTCAGTTTGGCGACTGCGTCACGCACGCCTTTCGCCACGGTAATTTCACTCGCGCCCTTGGTGCGGGTAATTTCAAATGCCACCACCGGCTTGCCGTTCACCAGCGCAATGCCGCTTTGCTCGGCCTTGCTGTCGGTGATTTTCGCCAGCTGGTCGAGGCGATAACGCCGCCCGTCGGGCAGCGCGATATTCATCGCGGCAAGTTCATCCGCGGTGGCCACCGTGCCCAGCGTGCGCACCGACTGCTGTGATCCGCTCACTTCGCCCAGCCCGCCCGAGGATTCCTGCTGGATGCGCTTGATCTGGCGCGATACATCGGCTGCCGACACTTTCAGCGCAAACAGTTTTGCAGGATCGATTTCCACGCGGATTTCACGGTCCAGCCCGCCGATGCGCGACATTCTGCCCACCCCCTTGACCGCCAGCAGCACCTTGGCAATATCATTATCGACATACCAGGAAACATCTTGCTCATCCATCTGCGCGGAGCTCACGCTATAGGTCAGAATCGGGCGTCCGGAAGTATTGGCTTTGGTAATAATAGGATCCTTGATTTCACCCGGCAGCTCTCCGCGCACACGGCTGATGGCATCGCGCACATCGTTAACCGCCTCGATACTGTCTTTCTCCAGGTCAAACTCAACCGTCACCAGTGCAGTACTGTCGCTGATATTGGAATGGATATGCTTGACCAGGCCGATGCTGGCCACGGCGTTTTCGATCTTTCGCGCAACCTCGGTTTCCATTTGCGATGGCGATGCACCCTCAAGCCGCGTTGTTACCGTGACGATAGGCAGCTCGATATCCGGAAAATCCTGCACATTGGTCGAGCTGAAATTGGCCAGGCCCACCACGCAAAGCATGCCGAATAACAGAATGGAGGGAATGGGATTCTTGATTGCCCAAGCGGAAATATTCATATCAATTCCTAATTAGTCTTGCTCGGGTTGATTCTTTTTACGCTGCCGGCATTGGCGATACGCACCAGATCGCCATCATTGAGGAAGCCCGCACCCGCCGTCACAATCTGCGCATCGGCGGCAATACCCTCCACAACTTCAATACGCCCCTCCATGCGCCTGCCGACCTGCACCTTGACCTGTGCCACACGTTCATCCGCACCCACTTTAAATACATAGCTATAGCCATCCCGCACCACCACTGCATTTTGTGCCACGGTAATGGCGTCGGTGCGCCCCAGCTCAAGCTCGCCCTGTGCGAACATGCCCGCTTTCAGATTTTTGGTGCCGCTCAATTCGATATATACACTGCCATTTCTGGATTGCGCGTCCACCACCGGCGAAATCCGGGTGACTCTTCCGGCAACCGCTTCACCTTGGGCTGTATGCAGCGTCACCTTCTGCCCCACCCTGATTTTCTGCAGCGGACCATCCGGCACCTCGGCGCGCCACTCCAGCTTGTTGCGGCGCAGGTAACGGAACATTTCATTGCCGGTCTGCAGCACCGAGCCCACCGTTGCGGTGCGCGAAGAAATAATGCCATCGTCAGGTGCGCGCACCCGCGTATACGCGAGCCTCAGGGCTTGCGCCTTGACGCGCGCTTCCGCAGCTTTCAACTGTGCGCGTGCAATTTGTGCCGCAGACTGATTCTGGATATTGTCCAGGGTACTGGTCATGCCGGCATCCTTCAGCTTTTGCGAACTCTCCGCCTTCGCTTCAGCCTGCACAAAGCGCGCACGCGCCTCATCCACCGCCGCGCGTTGCTGTTCCAGATCAAGCTCGGTCATTTCATCGGTAAATTTCGCCAGCAACTGGCCTTTTTTCACCGCGTCACCGACATTCACATACAGCTCGGCGAGGCGCAGACCGGCCACTTCCGAACCGATAATTGCCTCCTGCCATGCCTGCACATTGCCGGTGGCAGAAATTCTATGCGACCAGTTGCGCACATCGGGAGAGCCGGTGGTAACCGTCAGGGAGGGCTTGGCCTGGTCTCCAGCAAGGGGTTTGCTCGATTTTTTTCCGGAAAACAGAAAAATCCCTGCGCCGATCACAACGGCCAGTACAACCAAAATAATAATGCGCTTGCGATTCAAGATATTCTCCAATGGGGGCCTGATTTATTTTTTAACACGGACAGCTTTTTCGGCTGCGATGACACTCTTTGCATAGATGACCAGTTTCTCCAGCAGCGTATTGATGGCTTTTTCACCCTGCAGCAACTGCGGACAAAACGCGTCCACCACACAGGTACCCTGCATGAATATTTTGGCCATGCCGACCAGGCAAAAGGCCAGGCGATCAATATCCGCATCAGAATTTTTGAGTTTCAGTTCCCGGCACAATATTTTTTTCAGCTGCTCGAAGTTGGGCTTGATTGCCTGGGCCACCACATCACCCAGCACATCCGACGGATCAACCTCCTCCCGCGCATGCATGCGCATGAATTGCTGTGTCATCAGATTGTCACCGTTTATCGGCGCCATCAGGGTGTGATAAAACAGCGTCAATGATTCTTCAAGGGTGAGATTTTCCTGCCCGGCCGCATCGAAAGCGGCCGATTTTTCCTGGAACGGAAGTTTGAATACCGCGCGATAAAGCTCGGCCTTGTCGCCAAAGTGATAATGAATGGCCGCCAGATTGGCATTGGCACGGCGGCATATTTCGCGTGTGGTGGCCGCGTGGTAGCCGTGTTCTGCAAACACCTCTGTAGCCGCCTTCAACAGTCGCATGCGGGTATCGTCCTGCTCACTCATAAACATTAGCAAACACTAAAATGGTTAAGCACTGTAGCTTTGCGCAATTATTAAGTCAAGCGCTTGAATTAGTTTTTGAGGTGCAGCTTGAGTTACCTGTTGCCGCCTCATTCAGAAATCTGCGTTCAGCTCATCCCCGCATAAGCGAATATGCCTGGCCGTTTCAAAACAGCAACCATCAATGAGTTCTACAGGAGAAGGAGCGATTAAGACGAATAAAGGTTGCACAGGCTTAATTCGGCACTTTCTATTCCGATTTTTCCAGCCATTGCATGAGTTTGTCGGCAAGAATAAAACTTGCAGCTCACTGAAAAATACGCAACCATTAATCAAGTTCAGTCCAATCTTGCCGGACAATTTTCTTTTAATCAATTTTAAATATAGCTTATATTCAATTTATTCAGCCTTACGGACCAATAAAAAATTTATGCAATCAAACATATATACAAGCCGGTTTTAACATTTAATTCGTTCGACCTGAAAAAGGCCGCGGTAAGATACACGCCAACTTCAAGAACCCGATTAGAGAGCGATACAACTGATGAGCAATCCACTCCATAAAGTGATACATGAAGCCGAGCAAGTGATACTGGGCAAGCCGCATCAAATCAGGCTGGCGCTGACGTGCCTGCTGGCACGCGGCCATTTGCTGATCGAAGACCTGCCCGGCGTCGGCAAAACCACGCTCGCACACGTGCTGGCGCGCACACTGGGCCTGCAATTCCAGCGCATACAATTCACCAGCGACATGCTGCCGGCCGACATACTCGGCGTGTCTGTATATCAGCGCGACAGCACAGATTTCAAATTTCACCCCGGCCCCATCTTTGCGCAGATGATCCTGGCCGATGAAGTCAACCGCGCCACGCCCAAAACACAAAGCGCGCTGCTGGAAGCGATGGAAGAGCAGCAAGTGACGATCGAGGGCACGACGCATCCCCTTCCCGTACCGTTTTTTGTTATTGCCACGCAAAATCCCAGCAACCAGATCGGCACCTTTCCGCTGCCCGAATCACAACTGGACCGTTTCCTGATGCGCATCCAGCTGGGCTACCCCGATGCACAGGCAGAACGTGGCCTGCTCTCCGGCATCGACCGCCGCGAAATTGTCGCAACGCTGACTCCACAGATGGAAACCGCCGAATTGCTCGCGCTGCAACAACAGGTCAGGCAAATTTTTGTTTCGCCCGCACTGCTGGATTACGTGCAAACCATCCTGCGCCACACGCGCGAATCGGCCCAATATGTGCACGGCCTGTCACCGCGTGCCGGGCTCTCCCTGCTTGGAGCCGCCCGCGCCTGGGCGCTGCTGGACGGACGCAAGGCGGTCATTCCCGAAGATATCCAGACCGTGTTACCGGGTGTTGCCAGCCACCGTTTGCAGAGTGTGCTGGACGCACAGAAATCAGACGGGGACAAACTAGCGCGCGAACTGATAGAAGCCGTGCCTATCCCGTAAAGAAAGGCCGACGTGCTCAGCACACTCCAACATAAATTCCGCAGCTGGCTGTTCCGTCCGCAAATTTCCAGCGGCACCATTACCCTCAACCAGCGCCGCATTTTTATTTTGCCGACACGGCGCGGCCTGGGCTTTGCGCTTGTATTGCTGCTGATGCTGGTGGGCGACATTAATTACAACCTTAGCCTGGGGTATGTGCTCACGTTTTTGCTGGGCACGGTTGCCAGCCTCACCATGCTGCATGCTTTTCGCAATCTTGCACAACTGGAAGTGCGCGCGGGTCATTGCGAAGCGGTATTTGCCGGTGACCATGCTGATTTTGTTTTTCATTTTCACAACAACGGCAATTTGCCGCGCTACCAACTTGAACTGCGCGATAACAACGGGCACCACACCGCCTTCGATTTACCCCCGCATCATGACAGCAGAGTCCAGCTTGCCATTCCTTCGGCAAAACGGGGCTGGCTGAACTGCGGCAGAGTGACGCTCTATACCGAATATCCGCTAGGCCTGTTTCACGCCTGGTCCTATCTGCATTTTGATGTGCGCTGCCTGGTCTATCCGCGCCCTGCCGCTGCGCAACCCTTGCCCGCCAACTCTGCGCAAAATGGCAGTGGCAAACTTCCTAGCAAGGGCGATGAGGATTTTGCCGGGCTGCGCGCTTATGTTGCGGGTGATGCCTTGCCGCGTATCGCCTGGAAAGCATTGGCGCGCGAGCAGGGCCTGCAGGTCAAACATTTCAGCGCGGAAACGGGCAGCGAACTATGGCTGGACTGGGCCTTGCTGCCCGCCCTTGCCGTTGAGCGAAAACTCGAATTGCTGACACGCTGGGTGCTGGATGCCGATGCGCTGCAACTGCAATATGGTCTGCGCCTGCCCAATCTGGAAATCACCCCGAAATATAGCAGCGGACAACGCGAGGAGTGCCTGCGTGCTCTGGCGCTGTTTGCGCTGGACGGGGGCGCAGAATGAAACTCGAAAAATCCCTCGTTTACGGCTTGCTGGCCAGCATACTGATGGTCAGCGCGCCCCACGCCGAACATTTGCCGCCATGGGTCATCGCGTTTGGCGCCGCAGTGCTGGGCTGGCGCGCCTATCTCAATTTCAGCGGCATGGCTTTGCCGCCGCGCTGGCTGCTGTTTCTGCTCTCAATTGCCAGTGCGGCAGGTATTTTCCTGAGCTACCGCACCCTGTTCGGCCGCGAGGCAGGCGTCACGCTGCTCATTCTGCTGGCCGCTCTCAAGCTGCTTGAACTGCGCGCCGCACGCGATGCCACCGTGCTGATCTTCCTCAGCTGCTTTATTATCATTACCAACTTCTTCTATTCGCAGAGCATACCCACGGCGCTGATGATGTTTGCGTCCCTGCTGGTCATTTTGTCCACCTGGGTCCATCTGCACAGCGGCAGCCTGGGCCTGAAGCCGCGCCTGGCTATCTCCGCGAAATTATTGCTGCAAGCGATTCCGCTAACACTGCTGCTGTTCGTCCTGTTTCCGCGTGTGCAGGGGCCATTGTGGGGCATGCCGCAGGACGCCTATTCCAGCAGCGGCCTGTCCGACTCGATGGCACCCGGCACCCTGAGCAAACTGTCCCTGTCACAGGCCGTTGCGTTTCGCGTGAGCTTCGAAAGCTTTCCTCCGTTGCGTGAACAGATGTACTGGCGCGGGCCGGTGCTGTGGGACTTTGACGGCGTGACCTGGTCAAACCGGGACGGCGTCATCTGGTCAAACCGCAATGCCGGCACGGCACAAAGGAACAAGCCGCCGCAATTTGACAATCTTGATCAAGCCGTTGAGTACACGGTAACGCTGGAACCGCACAACAAGAAGTGGCTGTTTGCGCTGGAGATGCCGACGAGGCTGTCGGTTGCCAATTTCATGACCGATGACTTTCAGGTGCAAAGCAGAAATGCAGTTACTGCACGCATACGCTACAGCGCCCATTCACAGCTCACTTTCCTTGCCAATGTCGATGAATCTCCGCTACAGCTGCAACGCGCCCTGACACTGCCCAAGGGCCTCAATCCGCGCGCGTTACAGCTTGCCGCGGATTGGCGTGCAAGTTTGCCCGGCGATGATGCGATCATCCGCACCGCCCTTGGCCGCTTCAGTCGGGACGGGTACAGCTATACACTTGAACCGCCGTTATTGGGCGCACATGGCATCGATGACTTCCTGTTTGAAACACGCCAGGGCTTTTGCGAACACTATGCTTCCAGCTTTGTCTTCCTGATGCGCGCTGCCGGCATTCCGGCGCGTGTGGTGACAGGCTATCAGGGTGGCGAACCCAATGCGCTGGGCGGCTACTCCATCGTGCGCCAGTCCGACGCGCACGCGTGGGCGGAAGTATGGCTGAAGGACAGAGGCTGGATACGCATCGACCCCACCGCCGCGATTGCCCCCGGCCGCATACAGGGCGGGCTCAGTGCCGCCATGCCCGACAGTGCCGCATTGCCCTTTCTGGCGCGCAATCAGTCTCCGTGGCTGCTGAATATCCGCTTCAATCTGGATATGCTGAATCATCAATGGAACCAATGGATACTGGGTTACGACACCGAGCGCCAGTTTGCCTTCCTCACCCGGCTCGGCATGGAAGATATCAGCTGGCAAAAAATGGCGATTAATCTGCTGACCGGCGTGGCGCTGACCGTTTTGCTGATAGCCATCCTCCTGCTGCGCAAGCTGTATATCCGCAAAATCGACACGGCACAGCTTTTGTATCTTAAATTCTGCAAAAAATTATCCCGGGGCGGTCTCATGCGCGCCGCCCATGAGGGTCCGCAGGATTTCGCGACACGCGCAAACATGGACATGCCGCAGCATGCGGAAGCCATCCGGCGGATTACCGCCCTTTACCTTGCCATGCGCTATGAAAACCAGCCCGATGAAAGCGGCCTTCGCGCCTTGCACCGCGCGGTACGTGCATTCAAGATATAATCCACACCGGGGATTGGGCGGGCGCAAATGGCGTTGCAGCCTTTTCTTCCAGCCGGGGAACCCGGAATATTTTTTACATTAACTCATCATGCAAATCACAAGACGTCTGGAATTCGATGCAGGCCACCGCATCCCCAATCACAACAGCCAGTGCAAACATCTGCACGGCCACCGCTATGCGCTGGAAATCACCCTGTCCGGCGCCATCATTACCCTGGAAGGGGTATCCGAGCAGGGCATGGTAATGGACTTTTCCGATGTCAAACGCATTGCCAAGGAACAGGTAGTGGATGCGTGGGATCACGCCTTTTTGGTGTATCGTGGCGATACGGCGGTGCTTGAATTTTTGAACAGCCTGGCGGGACACAAAACCATTGTGCTGGACGTTGTGCCCACGGCAGAAAATCTGGCGCTGGTGGCGTTCAAACTGCTTGACCATGCTTATCGTGACACGTATAACAATCACCTGACCCTGGAGCGGGTGCGTCTGTATGAAACACCCAACAACTGGGCCGATTGTCTGCGCAAGGAATAGCGCAAAAATTTCAGGGACGCCGGATAAAAAAATCGTCCCGATCACAAATTGCATATAGCAGAATTTTATTATGGCCGAACTTTCCGCAGAGCTTAGCAAAAAATTATCCGCAGCCGTGGAGAAGATGCCCGCGTTCCCGAAAAGCGTGCAAAGAATTCTGGAGCTTTCGCGCGATATCAACTGTCCGCCCAAGGAGCTGGTCTCCGTCATCGAAAAAGATCCGGTGATGACGATGAAGCTGCTGCACATCATCAACTCGGCGTATTACAGCTTCCCCAAACAGATTACCTCGGTAAACCAGTCCATTGTTTACATCGGGCTTAACACCATCAAGAACATGGCGCTGTCCTTCGCCGTGATTGGCGTGTTGCCGCAGAACAATGCCGCAGGTTATGACATGCAGCGCTACCTGATGCACTCGCTCATCACCGCCAGCCTGGCGCGCATGCTATGCCAGAAATTCAACAAGGATGGCACCGATCCGGGCGACTGCAATCTGGCCGGACTGCTGCATGATTTCGGCAAGGTGGTGTTTGCGCAGTTTATGCCGGAAGAATTCAAGCAGGCCTTGAGCTACAGTGCCGAAAACAAGGTTCCGCTGTACGTCGCCGAACGTAAAATTATCGGCGTAGACCATAGTGTCGTGGGTGCCATGCTGGTGGAAGGCTGGCAATTCCCCAAGAATCTTGGCGACTCAATCCGCCATCACCATGACAACGACAAACCCAAAAACACGCTGCAATGCTGCCTGTTTGTTGCCGACCAGCTGAGCAAGCACAAATCGCTTAACAACGGCAGCGACAGCCCGATGGAAGAGCTTCCCCCGGCCATCGCCGAACGTTTTGGCGGAAATTGGGATGAAATCATAGTAAAATTGGGCGACCTTTCCAGCGTCGTTGCCGAAGCACACGCTTTTGCACAGACAAGCAAAGAAATTCAACCATGAAAAAGATTCAATCATGAAAATAAAATTCTGGGGCGTTCGCGGATCTATACCCTCACCCGGACCCAACACCCAGAGATACGGTGGCAATACGACCTGCATCGAAGTGCGTACAGATGATAATGATCTGATCATACTTGATGGCGGCACCGGCATATTTCCACTGGCGCAGACGCTGCTGAAAGAACTGCCGATCACCGCGCATATTTTTAACACGCACAGCCACTGGGATCACATTCAGGGCTTGCCATTCTTCATTCCCATCTTCATTCCCGGCAACACCATCCACCTGTACGGCGCCTTCGACCCCATCTCCGGTGCCGGCCCTGAACGCATCATGAACATCCAGATGCAGTACAGCTACTTTCCCGTGCGCGAAGCGGAAATTCAGTCCCGCATGCATTACCTGACGGTCATGCCGCATGAAACCGTGCAAATCGGCGGCACCACGATTACGCCGTCACTGCTCAGCCATCCCGTTGTCAATCTGGGATACCGCATCGAATGCAAAGGAAAGTCCCTGTTTTTCACCGGCGACCACGAGCCCCATTACAACATCTATGAGCCCGGCGATGACGGGCATGCGGAATACCAGTCGCTGATAGACGAACAAAGCCTGTCCATTGTGAAGGCTATCCAGGGGGTGGACGTGCTGATCGCCGATTCCTCTTACACCATAGGCGAGTATCCGTCGAAAAAAGGCTGGGGGCACGGAACCTTTGACAGCTGCATCGAGCTGGCCAAAGCAGCAGGAGTGAAAATTTTATATTGCACCCACCACGAACCCACCCGCAGCGATGACGATCTGGAAAAAGTATTTGCCGAAGCAGTTGCGCGCCATGCCTGCAAGGATCTGGAAATACGCCTGGCGCGTGAAGGTGATGAAATTGCGATATAGGTAAAATATTAAATAAAATCAAATACTTATAGTTTTTTGCACTGCTATCTGTCCGGCAGCCCGGGCCGCCTGGAAGCTACGGAATAATCTCTTTGTTGGCCTGCCCGTACTCAACCCCCACCACCCTGTTACGCCCCTGCTGCTTTGCCTGATACAGCGCGTAGTCGGCTGACTGCAGCAACATCTCCAGCTTGACACCGTCTCCCGGCATGACAGCAGCAACACCGCAACTGACAGTCACATGTCTTAAGGGCGAGGCGATGTGCAAAATATTCAAATCGGCGATACGCTGGCGCAAGTGATTGGCTACCCACTTGGCACCATCCATATCGGTTTCGCCCAGTGCGAAAACAAACTCCTCACCCCCATAGCGTGCCACCACATCACTGGCGCGGGGTGCGGCGCGCCGCATCTGGCTGGCCACGGCTTTCAGGCATTCATCGCCTGCCTGGTGCCCGTAATGGTCGTTATAAAACTTGAAGTAATCGACGTCTACCATCACCAGCGCAAAAGATTTTTTGGTGCGCTCGCAACGGCGCCATTCACGCAGGGACAACTCGTCATACATGCGCCTGTTGGAAAGCCCCGTCAGCCCGTCCGTAGCCGAAAGCAGCTGCAACTCCTTGTTGGCCTGATTCAGTTTATAGGTAAGATCAATCAGCGAACGCTGCATCTCAACCAGCCTGCGCATCGCATTCACCTTTGCCTGCAGCACAATTTCGCTCACCGGTTTCAGCAGGTAATCGTCACCGCCCACCTCTATGCCGCGCGCGAGCTCTTCATCCTTGGTCATGCTGGTGAGGAAAATAATCGCGGTCCAGTCCTTCTTCTTTTCCATCGCCCGAATTTCCCTGGCGACCTCAAAACCATCGATATCCGGCAGCCTGCCATCGAGCAGAATAATGTCGGGATGTTCACTGCGATACAGATCCAGGGCATCCCTGCCCGTTTCTGCAGTCAGCGCCTGAATACCCATACGCTCAAGGTAGCCGCAAATAGCTTTCAGCGTCACCTTGCTGTCTTCAACCACCAGTACTTTAAGCTCCATCCCCTTGCTCGCCATACCCCGCCCTTTTTATTTTCTGTGTGAAAAAAATCCTTCAATTTCTATGCAGTGAGCATTCACAGGTTACGCATTGTGTCCCGTGCCAGACACAAGTCTCGCCAGGCTTGCGCCTTGTTCTGCGGCGTCAACAGTAAAGCCGCAGGGTGATGCGTAATGATAAGCGGAATTGCCTGTTGTAATTTCGCTTTTTCAAAACCCGAAAATTCATGCACCTTGCCCAGCAGACTGCCCCACTCCCTGTCCTCCCCGAGTAACGCCGTGGCAGCAGCATGGCCCAGCGCAACAATCATTTTTGGCTGCAGCAACGCTATCTGGCGCGCCAGGTAGGGCGAGCATTGCGCAATCTCCCCCGCCCCCGGGCCGGTCTTGATAGAACCGCTGCATTTTACGACATTGGCGAGGTACACATTTTCACCGCGTTTGAGTTGTATGGCAGCCAGCATATTGTCCAGCAATTGTCCGGCCTGGCCGGCAAACGGCTCACCGCTCGCCTCGTCATCCTCCGTTGGCCACGAACCCACAAACAGCCAGTCTGATTTTTCATCACCGCTGCCGAAGACAGTCTGCATGCAGCCCGCGCGCAACTTGCAGGCGCTGCAAGTCTTCACTTTCTTTTTGAGCTCCGCCCAGCCGAGGTTACCGGGGTCGACGGGAGGAGATACGACAACGGCAGCTTGCGCCTCTTTTGTGACAACGGCTTCCTGCTGCAGCATTGTCACGGGTGTCGCTTCAGGCAAAACCTGCGGCGCAACGCCGGCAACAGGCACCCGCAGGCGCCACAAGGGATACAGGTTAAGCTCGCGCAGCACATCTTCTCTGCCTGGCGCTTCTACTTTGGGTAAGGCATTCACTGTAATTTGTACTCCATCACCAGCGCATCTTCCCTGTTGTTTGGGGCGGTTTCATTGTTTTTTTCGCGTTGAGCATTATGCGCCGGGTAATAATCGCGCCGCACCCCGATTTCCGCGAAGCCGGTTTTGCGGTACAGCGCAGCGGCTGCAATATTGGAACGACGCACTTCCAGAATCATACGCAAAAACTGATGCTGCACAGCCACTGCAATAAGCTCATTCAACAATTTTTCACCCCAACCCATGCGCTGACAAGCCGGGGCTATACTGATATCGAGCAGATGCACTTCATCCAGCGCAGGCATCAATACGGCATAACCCACGATTTCATTTTCTGTTGCCAAAATTTTGCAGATATTACCCTGCGCCAGCGCGTCATTGAACATGCCGCGAGTCCACGGGTGACTATGTACCTGCTGCTCGATACTCAACACGGCGTCGAGATCAGCCGGAATCATATCGCGCAACCTTGCAACAGGCTTATTGAGCATTGCCAAATTCATGACACTTGCAGTTCCAAATTTGTTCAGTAGGTTCAAACCCCCTCCGGCTTTTTTTGACAGGGGGAAGCCGGGAGGGAATTAAGAGTGTCATGATTAGCGCTCAACTGGCAAACGCTCGCTGGTTTTGAGAGCGACTTTATCGCGCAGGTAAAGCGGCATCGCCAATGCCGCATCCAGGCCCTTGCCGGCCGCAAACAGCGGCGCGGCCAGCGCCGCAATCGCGCCGGCTTGCGGCACACAGGCCGCATCAATTGCAGCAAGCTGGCCAGCATAACGCGCTTGCAAGACCTCGCCATGCGCGGCAAAACCGCTGCCTGCAGCCTGCCAGCCACTCCCCGTAACGGCCGGGGCCTCTTGCGGCAGACACAGGCACGGTGCGCACACGGCATGCCAGACACCTTCATGCTTTTCATACACCGCAAAATACACTTCGGCCATGCGCGCATCGAGTGCCGCGATCACTTTATCCCTGCCCGAACCTTGCGCCACGGCCTGCAGGGTGCAGATGCCGATCACCGGCAGGTTCGCACCCAGGGCCAGCCCCTGTGCCACACCGCAGGCAATGCGCACACCGGTGAAGGAACCCGGCCCCTCGCCGAACGCAATGCCATCCAGCTGCGCAAGTTTGACGCCCGCCTGTTGCAGCAGGCCATCCAGCATCGCAACAAGAATTTCGGAATGCTTCTGCCCGACATTCTCGCTTTTTTCCGACACCACACCATCCTGCCACAAAGCCACGGAACAAAATTCTGTAGACGTTTCGATCGCCAATATTTTCATGGCGCAACCAGCAACAAGGCCACGGCCTCAGCCGCAATGCCTTCGCCGCGCCCGGCAAAGCCGAGCTTCTCGGTGGTGGTGGCTTTTACATTCACCGCGTTCATCGCAATCCCCAGATCGGCAGCGATGTTCTCCACCATTGTGCCGATATGCGGCGCCATTTTGGGCGCTTGCGCAATAATGGTTGCATCCACATTGCCCACGCGGAAACCGGCGTTATTCAGCAGCCGCGCCACTTCACGCAGCAGAATGCGGCTGTCGATGTTCTTGAATTTTGCATCGGTGTCGGCAAAATGCCTGCCGATATCACCCAGCGCCGCAGCACCCAGCAGCGCATCGCAAATCGCATGCAACAACACGTCCGCGTCGGAATGCCCGAGCAGACCCTTGTCATGCGCGATCTCCACACCGCCGATAATCAATTTACGCCCTGCCACCAGCTGGTGAACGTCGTACCCATGCCCGATTCTCATGCTGCTTCCTTAAAATATTGCGCTTTTTCAGGGTGCGTCCCACGCACCATGGTGCGTGGGACGCACCCTGCAACGACTATTCTCATTTTATATTCCCATGCTGCAACAACAATTCCGCCAGCTGCATATCCTGCGGGTAAGTCACCTTGAAATTGCTTGAGTCACTACTCACCAATTTGGGAAACAAACCCAGCGCTTCCACCGCAGAGGCTTCATCAGTCACATTGCGCGCGGTTTCCAGTGCCTGCACCAGCAAGCCGGTGCGGAACATCTGCGGCGTCTGTGCCTGCCACAGCCCTTCGCGGCTTTCCGTATGCGCGACCCTTTGTTTTGCGTCCGCGCGCTTCAGGGTATCGGCCACCGGCACCGCCAGCAGCCCGCCTACCTCGTCGTCGCGCAACTCGGCCAGCAGGCCGGCCAATTGTTGTGCACTTAAGCACGGGCGCGCGGCATCGTGCACCAGCACCCAGTCCTCCGGCTCCAGCTCGGAGGCCAGCAGGCCATTCAGCACACTCTCCGCGCGCGTTTGCCCGCCGCAGAACAGCGGCTGCAATTTATCGCCAAATTGAGTCCAGTCATAGCTGCGCCATTGCGCGTCGTCCGGCGCAAGCACAACAAAAACGGTGGTGATGTCAGGGTTGGCACACAGCGTGGCAAGCGCGTGGTAAATCATCGGCTTGCCGGCGAGGGTGTGATATTGCTTGGGAAGCTCATGCCCCATGCGGGCGCCAAAACCGGCGGCAGGAACAAGTGCGTAGAATAAATCTGTCATAAGGCGAATTGTAATGGAAAAACCAGGCGCTGCCTTAAACAAGGAGCCCGGCGTTTATCGCCAGAGCGCCAGGGAATAAGGCCCAGCCCTCTGCGTGGCTTGCAGCTGCGCTTTTTCGGAATTAATCAGACGTTGCCATCGGCAGAACAAACCAGAAGGTACTGCCCTCCCCTGCGATGCTCTCGACGCCTATCTCGCCGTGCATTGCCTCTACCAGTTGCTTGCTCACATACAGACCTATGCCGGCGCCTTCAATTGAGCCGTGTGACTGGTTCAGGCGCTCGAAGTGCCCGAACAGCAGCGACAGCTTGTCACTCGCGATACCCTCGCCGGTATCCTGCACCTGCACACGCAGCTTGCCATCCTGACGGACTGAACAGCTGAGACTGATCTTGCCATTTTCCCGGTTGTATTTCACCGCATTGCTGAGCAGATTGATCAGCACCTGCCTGATGCGCAACGCATCCCCCTTCACCAACAGCGAGCCATCGGTAATGGAGTTTTCTATTGTGATATGTTTACTGCCTGCCAGGCTGCTTGAAACCAGGCTGACACTACCAGCGACAAGCTCTGCAATACTGCAACCCGTAATATTCATTTCCAGTTTGCCGATCTCTATCCGTGAAAGATCCAGCAAATCATTGACCAGCCCCAGCAGCTGATTGCCGGCCACGATCATATAGCTCACATACTCTCGCTGCTCCTTTTTATCCGGATCTATTTCCATTTCCAGCAGCTGGCCAAAACCGAGAATCGCATTGAGCGGCGTGCGCAACTCATGGCTCATGCTGGACAGAAACTGCGACTTCGCCTTGTTTGCCTCTTCTGCCGCCGCCCGCGCCCTGATGAATGCGGTGATATCGGTGCGAACCGATACATACTGGTAGGGCCTGCCTTCCTTATTCAGGAAAGGCACGATCGTTGAATCCACCCAGTAAAACAATCCATCCTTGGCTTTGTTTCTGACCTGGCCGTGCCATATTTGACCACTGCTGATGGTATGCCACATATCGATAAAAAATTGCCGTGAATGCAGGCCGGAGTTGAGTATGCGGTGATTTTTTCCCAGCAGTTCATCGCTGCTGTAACCGGAAACCGAGCAAAATTTGTCATTCACATAAGTAATTTTCCCGGCCATATCGGCAATACTGACGATGGAATGGTGATCCAGCGCCTGCTTCACATGGTCCAGTTCCAGTGCCAGCAGATCATTTTCTGCCCTGTCCTTCGCGCGGTTGACTTCAAGCAGATTCAGATGAGCAGCCTCTCTTTCTGTCTCCCACGAAGTTTGGCGCCTTGCCAGCCACAGGTAGATTGCGATGCCACTTAACAGAAAAATACCCGAGAGCCAATAAAACGACCGATTGTGCTTCCACCAGTCCGCGCGAATCTGCGCCACGGGTGTGGCGACCAGAACGGTTAACGGGTACCAGGAGAGCCTGTAGAACGCCATGACCTCATGCGAACCAACCGTAGAAAGGCCCTCAACCGTACCCATTTGCGGGAAACGCATCGCTTTGAGATGCAGCATCAGTACACCGTTACGCGGCTTGCCGTAAATTGACTCCAGTTCATTCGCTTGCGGATTGGGATATTTGCTCAACAAGTAGCCATCATCCCTGAGCAAGCCCAGCACGGAGTTTTTTGGAATGTACAGGCTTTGCCAGAAACTCTGCTGCCTTGAAAGCGGCAAGGTAGCCGCAAGAATATACTGTAGCTGCCCCTTACTATCCCGCATTGCATACCTGAGCGGGATCATCCATTCATTTTGCATCGGCCCTACTATGGGACGCCCAATTTCAAAATCAGGCCCGCTTAACAGCGTGTCACGCCCGAGAATAAAAGAACTCTCCTTGCCGTTGTTGGCAAGTCTGGTTCCCGGTGGGTGCAATGCTGATACCAGCAACTGCCCGTCAGGCCGCACAATCACAATATTGCTCAAGTCCCTGTTGGCCTGATACAGCCGTTTCAGCAACAAATGCGCGCGCTCGCTATCCATCGAGATTTTTTCACTCAACAAATCCTGGCTTAACAGACTCAGATTATTTTCGAAATGCCCAAAAAAATTATCCAGAGATTTTCTCTGTATTTCTGCCAGGACTGACAACTGATGGATTTGTGCTTTTTTTTCTGCCTGCCATGAATACCATGAGTACGCCACGACAAATATGAACATGCATAGCAGAACCAAACCGAACCCACGGCGCAGGTTGCGCGTGGTTTGAAAATGAACAGCCATGCATTTAACTTTCTTCTGGTTAAAATTGAAATGTGAGCCGTACACATTAATATGATAACTGTAGTGCAAAATCGCTGAAGATCAAATATCAGGCCAACGATAACATTACTCAAATAATGGTTATTAGTCGATTTGCCTTTCCAGTGACTGCCTTTTATATGCAGGTGAACATAACAAACAGAACGGGAGAAATTAAGAACATCGGTAGCAGCCCATGCCGCCGGTTCAATAAATCAGGGCTCAACGCTTGAACCAGCATGGCCAGACAAAGCGACTAGCCTGGTGCCGCCAGCCAGCAGCCTCGCCAGATCATCCGCCACCAGCGGAACACTGATCCAGAAACCCTGTCCGTAATCGCAACCCATGGCCTGAATCGCCATATATTGCTCCCTGCTTTCGATCCCTTCCGCGACCGTTTCTTTTTCCAGCGACGTTGCCAGTGCCACGACGGTACGCACGATGGTCGCGTCATGCAGCTCGCTACCCAGGCCGTCCACAAACATTTTGTCTATCTTGATGGTGTCGGCAGGAATCTGCTTCAGGTAGCTCAATGACGAGTAGCCCGTTCCAAAATCATCGATCGCAATGCCGATACCCTGATCGGCAAATTCGCGCAGGATTTTTACACTTTCATCCGGGTTCAGCATGGCAACACTTTCGGTCACCTCCAGTTCCAGTCGCGCGGCTTGCAGGCCTGTTTCGCTCAATATCGCCAACACCTTGTTCTTCAACTGCGGATCCTGAAACTGGCGCGTCGACAAATTAACCGCCAATCTTAAATCCAGACCTGCTGACACCCATTGCTGCACCTGGCTGCAGGCAGTGCGCAACACCCACTCCCCAAGGGGAACGATCACACCCGAATCTTCCGCAACATGAATAAACTCGCCTGGCAGCAGCCATTTTCCTTCCGGCATCACCCAGCGCAGCAGCGCTTCAACAGCCACAATATTACCGCTCTGCATCTCCACAATGGGCTGGTAAACCACACGAAATTCCTCGTTCTGCAGCGCGTCTCGCAGGTGCTGCTCCATCTCCAGCCTGTCCCGCACCCGCTTGCCCATTTGTTCCACGTAAAAAGTATAGGCATTGCGGCCCAGACGTTTGGACTCGTACATCGCCGTATCGGCATGCTTCAGCAAGCTTTCAATATCCTGACCATCTTCGGGATAAATGGCGATGCCGATCGACGGTGTAATGCGCAGGAAACGCTCATCTATTTCGAAAGGCGCCTTGAAAGCATCCAGTATGCGCTGCGTAATCAGAATCACACCGGCCTCGTCGCTGCCCGGCAAAACCAGCAAAAACTCGTCACCACCAAACCGCCCCAGCACGTCGCCGTGCCGCAACAGCGGCAGTATGGTCTGCGAGACCTTGAGCAGTAACTTATCCCCGATGGCATGACCGAAGGTGTCGTTGATCCCCTTGAAACGGTCCAGATCCAGAAACAGAATCGCAAATTTATTTTGCCCGGCCGACGCACTTGAGATATTCGACGCCAGCACATTATGTAAACTCGCGCGATTCGGCAAGCCGGTCAGCGCATCCCTCCTTGCCTGATCCAGGAGCTCATGGCTGTGCAAGCCTTCCCGTTTCGTTACACGATAAGCGATGGCAACAAATATGCCGAAGAAAAACATGAAGCTGAACAGAATCGGCGCATTGTGATTCCACCAGCGCTGCACCAGATAAGATTTTGGCACTGAAATGTAGGCATACATATCGAGCACAGGCAGCCTGGAATATGCTCCCAGCCTCTGCTCATCGCCTTCCATCCACGAAGAAGCACCGCTGAAAGTGCCCTCACGCATGTCGGGATGCTCCTTAATCATGCGTGCCGCCGGGCCGGGTAAATAGCTGTCGTAGATGGAAGCATCATCCTGCACCGGATAACGTGCCTGCTGATAGCCGTCCGCCCGCAGCAAACCGATGAAACTATTCGGCGGTACCGGCAACTGATGCAGAAAGGTACCCTCTTTTTCCAGAGGAATGGCTGCCTGCACCAGAAATTTTGGCCTGCCGCCGCGATCTCTCACCACATGACGCACCGGGAAGCGCCACACCTTGATGGCCTTGCCGAATTCCGGCAGCCCCACCGTATAGTATCCGGTACTTGCCATGTCAGCTTGCAGCTGCCTGAGATAGGGAGGATCGGCACGAAAATCCGGCATGGCCTCGCCAGGCTTCAGCGCTGTATTAATGAGCGTGGCACCATTCGGCAAAAACACCGCAACAGCGCGCACCTGCGGGTGACGACTCTGAAAATTCAGCAGATGTGTGCGGGCTGCCTCGGGATTTTTAAGCACCTCAAGCTGATCGAGCAGTTCACCGAGCGGCGCCAGGCCGTTGCCAAGATCATCAAAGAAAGACTGCGATGCCGACGCTAGAAAACTGGAGAGTATCAGGAGATTATCGCGCACATCGCGCTCTTCCCTGTACCAGCTATGCAAACCATAGGAAAACAATGCAACGGTGCCAACCAGCAAAAAAGTAAGCAATGCGTTGCGCAGCAGCCTTGAGAAAGGAGAGATCTCCGGAATATGCATATGCTTTCAGCAGGCTTTCAGGCCGGGTAAGAAATGTGGATGCACAACACCGGAACGGAAATTCATAACTTCCTGACAATTCATATTGGAAAAAAATTAATCACAGTTTAATCGTGCCGCAAAACACCTTAAACATCAATATTGAAAACAAGTGCAATATTCAACACAGCACAACGGTTCAGCGCATATAGGCAAAGCCCTCTTCCTGCTGCAGGCGCACGATCTCTGCATCGGCCATCGGCACCATCCTGATAAAGCCGTGTATATCTTTTGGTCTGAATCCCTGCAACAGCGCGGAAGCCTGGCACATCCTGAATTCAAGCACGTCACCCACCGTCAGGCTTTGCGCACGGCTCATCAGCTCCCTGTACCTGGCGTAGTTTTTACCTGCAAAAAAAGGTATCGCGCTGCCGTGCAGCACGATCACAATTTTCGTGTCAAACGGATCCGCGCCATTGAGCTGGCTCATCAGGCTGGCACGATCGAGTATATTGTTCAAACCGGCAAGCGAGCCTGTGGTGACATCGAAAACCACTTTCTGCTTGCTGTACACCTGCCTGATTTCAGGCGCACTGCCCCAGGGCAGAAGTGGCTCGGCTGCATGCAGCGACAACGGGATAAACGAGCAGACCAGACTCAGACCGACTAAAAACCGCTTCATTTGACACTCCTGGTTTTGATTACAGCTTTATCACGCCATGATGAACGGCTCTAGTTTGCATAGCGGCATAAATTCAGCGCTATTTGCCCAACACAGGAGCTTCATCCGCCATGCTCCAGATATTGACATCCTTGCCCTGCTCACGCAGCTGTTCGGAGCGGTGCGAAAGATAGCGCTGGAAATTTGGCTGCTGCTTGTAAGCGCCGCTGAGCACGTAATCAAACAAGCTGTGCGTATGAAACTGTTTGAAAAAAGCCTCCGAGCGGATAATCTCGGTGCCTTCGGGGTTGAACAGCACGATCGTCGGCGCGTATTTGATATCCAGTTGCTTTGCCCAGTCACGCACCTTGCTAACCTTGCCTTCGGGGGTGGTGAGGGACATGGTCCTGTCCCACATATCCAGCTGCACCACGTCAAACTGCGCGATCAGCTTGCGCGTTTCTGCATCCACCAGCACCTTCTTGTGCAGTACATCGCAATTTGGACAATCCTTTTGTTCAAAAAAAACAGCGAGAGGTTTTGATTGCTTGCCAGCCTTGCGTGCAAGGTTATAAGGCGGAGCAAGAAAGAACGGTTCAGTATTGAGTTTGCCCGCTTGCGGGGCCGGCGCATTCAGCTCGACATAATCACGGAAACTGAGCTGCCCGCTTTTTTCAACCAGATAGTTGAGCGCAATCCTGAATTGCTCCGGCGGCAAATAGCCGTTAAGCCGCAAAATGATTTCACCCTTCTCGCTGAAAAATAACAGCGTCGGCGTAAACTGCACCTTCAGCGCCTCGGCAAACGTTTTTTCGGTGTAGCGCTTGCCGTCGACATACGTCAGCTCGCGATCACCCACCAGATTAATGGCGACCACCTCAAATTTGCTGCGCACCAGCGCCTCAATATCGTGTTGCGCCAGATTGCGTTCTACCATCGCATTGCAATACGGACAACCATCCTGGGTAAACAATATCATCAGCCGCTTGCCCCCGGCACCGGCAGTAGCGATATCCTCCTTAAAATCAAGAAACCCGTCATGAAACCATGCGGGATATTCCGTTTCAATCGCCCCAAGCGACTTGCCACGCTGCACAGCAGGTTTGCCGGCAACGGGCTCGGCTTGTGCCGCAAGCGCCTGAAAAAACAGTGCGGCGACCATCGCTGCCATCGCTATTCCTTGCTGCACGCCAACTTTGATTTGTTGCATGGAACACCTCCGGCAGTGATGGACGGTTGAAACGCCGCCTTATTGAAAAATATTCAATAAAATCAAATACTTACAACAATTAAGCTATTCAACAGAAAAAACAGTATCGCGAAGCAGGAAACTGCCCACGCCTGTTCGAATGGGTTTTTTAATATTCGTTCCCTCTCCGGCACAGTAACAACCACCGGGTTCATGTATTGCTTGCGCGATGGAGCGAATACCTGCCCCCCTACTTCCTGCCATCTGTACTCTTTTTTCCGTCTTGTGCCTTCCATTGCGCATAGCACGCCAGCCCGCAAAAATGGGCAACGTAATCATGAGTCTCGGGCGCAATTGCATCGCTCAACGGCACCTCCTTCATGCAAATTTCACATGAAATGATTTCAGAATCAACTGGCTTGTCATTATTTGCCATGGCATCCTCCTGCTTTTATGACTGCATAAAATTAAAGATACTCCAACCCGTCATTTCAGGAAACGGAATTATTTTGGCTGACGGCACTGCTGCGGCAGATATCTGTCCTGAATTTCGCTGCTCGTGCATTGCCAGACTATCTGTTTGCTTTCATCAATTGAAGGCACAAACTGCAAGGACTTGCCGTTCACAGGGCCGGCACCCATCGTGATAGTCACCACACCGTCCTGGCTGTTTACACCCACCCCTTTAATCCCGGGAGAAACAGTTGCCTCGAAACCGGCTTCAGCCAGGCTGCCCGGAACACGCTGATGCTGGTAATAGTAATCGGCCACCCGCTCAGAAGCATTCTTGCCTATGGATACCGCTTCGGCCATGCGCGCCCGCGTGACGTATTCCTGATATGCGGGTATGGCAACAGCCGCCAGTATGCCAATCACCGCAACAAAGGCGAAAATAAAAACAAAAATCAGCACAACATTGCTGGTCCCACCCTTGCCCGAAAGCTCACCCAGCTGCCTTTGCTCCTCATGGGCAGACGCGCGTACTTCAGCAATTTTTTTATTGCAATGCCTGTAGTACAAGGCATTGGCATATGCGGGCAGCACAAAAAATATTGCCGCCACATACAACAAGTAACCGAGGCCCATAACGGGAGCGGCAGCCTCACCGGCCAACGCTCCCGCAATGCCCAGCACCACCATTAACAAATAAGGCAGGAAGAAATACAGCAGCGCGGGCATCCACATCTTGCGGTACAGAAACCAGTAAAAAGTGACAAAAAAAGCAGGCCAGTGCCAACTGGCCCCGGCCTTGCCGGCGCTGTCAAATTTTGCAAACTGGCGCAAATAGTAATCCTGATTTTTGGGGCCCAGTATCGCCTTGTAGAACTCCTGCTGATTTTCCATTATTTCTCCCTGTCTTATTATTGTGTCATTAACGAGTTATTTTTCGCCTGCCCTGCTTGCCGGATTTATTTCCAGTTATCCGCATTATTGCACTTGCTGCTGTTAACAGCTTTTTTATGCAGGGAAACGCCATAAGCCGAACCCGCGCACCTGCCTATCACCGTGCCCCACTGCCTGCCGTCATCCGGCATTGCCAACTTCGCGGGCAGTTTGTTCTTGTTTTGCGCAAGACATATTCTGGTTGTGGAAAGCGCCATTTCCTCGCATTCAATTTGAGTCACATTAAAGCACTGGCGAAAATACTGGTCAGACTTGCAAAAATAAGCGGGCAGCGCCGTTGCCATGCCATTCATCCAGTCTTCCCTGGAAACTTCATTCGCCATTGCAGGAATGGACACGGTTAAAAACAGACAGCCTGCCATTCGCCCAAAATTGAATACATTCATTATTTCCCCTTGTGATTAACGCAAAATTTAAAGCAGGTGCATCCTGCCGTGTAGCCGTCAAAAGATCAAGCCTGTTAAGTGTTTGCAAATGCATGAAGTAAAAAAGATCACAGGCATCCTCGCGGCGCAAATAAAAAGGCGACCCGAAGGCCGCCTTTTGGCGTGATCTGCTGCTAATTATTCAGAAGCTGCGAGGAGGGTCATTCCTGCGCATTCAAATTATCCATTTGTTGAAATGCGCGCATTGACATCAGCCCTTGCCGTTGCCGCCTAAGCATAGTCCGGAATATTCCGGGCGATAATTTCGCGTTTTGCATCGCATACGCGCGCCCCGGGGATTTCGCTTTCCACCATAGACCGCGCATTAACTATGCGGCTGCCGGCAGAGGGGAATTGCAGGTAGCCGCGTACTGACTGCGCGGCATTTCTTGCACACGCGAGCGACCTGGGCCTGCTATTCCAGCCCCAGTAATCGCCATGTCCGGCATCATCATTTCCTTGCTGGCTCAAATGAACGGGTTCAGTGGCATCCACCCAGCGTTCATGCCCGAGTGCAACAGGCAGAAAACCTTCCTCACCCGGAGCAAGGCTCTGGCCGGCAGGAAACGCCAGAGCCAGCACCCTGTCAGACGTGGAATAAAGGCTATGCGCACCATCGCGCAGCACCTTGTCAAAAGGGCCGCGCAAACGGCGCGCAGGGGTGCGGCGTTCAAGCATGAAAGTTGGAAGTGCGCCCGCCATAAACACAATGCGCGTTATTTCGGGTGCAAAGGATTTGCTTGCCAGTGCGCGCAATAACTCTGTCGCCAGACGGCATCCCATCGAATGCGCCACGATATCGATACGCACCTGTTCGCCAAAATTGAGCGCCAGATAGTCCGCCAGGCGTCCAGCAGTTTTTATCGCGCGTCCGATACTGCCCATATAAAAAAGAAACGATGCAAATCCCCATGCCGCATCGCCTGGCCAATACAGCTCCACAAAGGTGCGGCCTATGCCATAGCGTGCATTCACATCCAGCTCGCGCTGGCGCGCATGAAAACCCTCGTAGGCATCTTTGGCTGCCTGCGCATCATTGTTATAACCATGGATCAGCACAACCAGGTGTTGCGCATTATTGAGGGTGTGCACATCCCCCGTTATCCGGGGATACATCCTCACCTCTCCGCCAACCTCGGCTTCGCGGTAGGAAAGCATGATGCGCCTGATCTCTTGCATGATCAGGCTTTGGCGCGCAGTCCACCAATTGCGGAAACCACATCCTTGGCAAAGGGTGCCAGCATGCCGGCGGTGAAGGACATAAGTACCAGCACGATGAAATCGTTAGTGCTTTCGCTTCTGGTGGCGGTCAGCAGCACATAAGCTGACAAGCCCGAACCAACGGCTATAGACAAAACCTGGTTGATTCGCGCCCAAAGGTACAACATACTGTTCTGAAACATATCAAGCCTGCGTGCAATCAGATTGCCAATGCGCACGCGCGCCTGTTGCGCCGCGCGACTCTCACTTTCCTGCTGCGCTTCGATTGCCCTCTGGCCGCTGTGAGCCATGCCCGTCGCAAACCTCTCCCACAACTCGCTATCTCTGGGCAAACCGCCGGGTTGCAGCGACATCATTTGCAAATCTTCCTGACTGAAAAATTTGTAGGTATGCGGATAGCGGTCCGGGTAATCAAGCGCCATATTCGCCGCCGCCTGAATCTGCCCCATCATGCGCTCGGTCGGCTGGTCGAAGAGTACATTTGCATTCTGTTCTCCACCCGCAGCCAGCACCATCAATTCCCGGCGACAATTAAAATCAATCATCCATCGCGCAAGCATGCGCCGGTGAAAACGGCAACGGAACCGCGTTATCCCCTTAAGCAACTCAACAATTGCCATCGACAAGGTACCGATGGCCGCCAGAAGCAGCGCGTAATCAAGTGTTTTGTCTGTTACTGCCTCAATAATCGTTGCCAGCTCTAAAGTGCCATTCATATTGTCCTCCCACTGGTACAGCATCCGCATTTTATCTGCCACTCTGCAGCACAATCAGCCGCCTGTTTTAAAACCCCAAAAAACTTCGCATAAAAGCAAACGCATGCTAATCCGGGCAGCAAACTAACAACATAGGAAAAATCCTTATTTACTCCTGGCAGCCAGAACATAAATCTGGCCCAACTCCTTAAGCAAAGCCGCACCCGGAACACTTGAATTTATTTGTTTGACACTAATCTGTACTTTATGTAACTTGAAACATTATCGACATATCAAATTAAAAGACACATTCAATTACGCCCCCCAATGCCCATTTCTTCCACCACGCACAGCTTGCGGCGCCTGTTCCTTGTCTTCACGGGGCTTATTCTGTGCGCCTACCTGATTACCCTGGTTCAATACTGGTTCAGTGCGCTGAAAGATACCGAGAACAGCCTCACGCATATCAACAGCGCGCAAGTGCAGGGGGTCTACGCAACACTTAAAGCCCATGAACTCGTACTCAGGGGCCTGGGCAGCGAGTTATTTTCCAAGGGTGCGCTGACCAATCCGGAAAAAGGCAGGGAGCTGATAGAAAGAATGAAAAGCATCGACCCGAACATGGTCGGTTTTGGGCTGGCGCGCCCTGATGGACAGCTGGTTCTGGTGAGTGGCGTAAAGCAAGGTATGCCGCTACCCAATTTGTTACACATGCCCGAGTCGCATGACAGCTTTCTGCAGACTATCAACAGCAGGCGTATTCAAATGGGCCGCCCCTACTATATGAACACGCTTGATCAGTGGACCATACCCATCCGCACCCCCATATTCAGCAGGGCCGGAGAAATCGTGGCCGTCATGACGGCAGGTTATGGTGTTTCAGCAGGCAATACCGACTGGTCCAACACTGACTTCCCTGCAAATGTGGAATCTGCACTATTGCGCGATGATGGCTATCTTCAGTTTTATTATCCGGAACCGAAGATACCCAAAGAAGAGATCTATGGCCGCCCCGCATCTGAAGAAACAATAAGACAGATAGAAAAACTCCCTGCAAAAAAAGGCTTTACATCAATTTATCTGCCGCGCCGGGGGGGAGCTCATTATGCAGCTTACCAGCGCATGGATGAGTACGGCCTGCTTTCGGCCAGCTTTATCCCCAGAGCAAAAATCATAGCGCTTTGGCTTGAAAGAATGATCGCGCCATCGGTGCTGCTGCTGCTGTATTTGACAGGCGGCATATGGACCTACAGGCGCACCGCAGCCCAGCAAGAAAAGGCACAGGGTCAGGTTGCAAAATTAACCGCCTGGCAACACGCCGTGCTGAACAGTACGGATTACAGCATGATTTCCACCGATACGAAGGGAGTCATTCTCAGCTTCAACGCAACCGCCGAACGGCTGCTTGGATACAGTGCCGATGACATGATAGGAAAACAGACCCCGGCTATTATTCACGACCCTGAAGAAATTGCCGAACGGGCAAAAATCTTGACGCAGGAGCTGGGCAGGCCGATTGAAGCCGGCTTCGAGGTATTCATCGCCAAAGCCAGAATAGAAAATATCGAGGAAAGGGAATGGACCTATGTGCGCAAGGACGGCTCGCGCTTTCCGGTGCAGCTCACTGTCACACCCATCATCGGCACCCCGAATATCGTGACCGGCTATCTGGGTGTCGCTGCCGACCTCACCGAAAAAAAACATGTACAGGCAAACCTCAAGGAAAGCGAAGCTCGCTACAAAAATCTTTTTGAGGGCGCCAGCGACAGCATTTTCCTGATGCATGGCGATTGTTTTACCGAATGCAATCCGGCAACACTGCAAATGTTTGGCTGCACACGCGAGCAGATAATAGGTAAATCCCCCTACCAGTTTTCTCCCGAATATCAGCCGGATGGCAGACTGTCCAGGGATAAAGCGCTCGAAAAAATCAGCGCCGCACTGCAAGGTGAATCCACCTTTTTCGAATGGCAGCACTGCCAATATGACGGCACGCCGTTTGATGCCGAAGTTTCACTCAACATCCTTAGAATCGAAGGCGAGTCCCACCTGCTGGCAACCGTCAGGGATATCAGCGAACGCAAGGAAACCGAATCACAACTGGAATATCTGGCCCACCACGATCCCCTCACGGGTCTGATCAACCGCTACTCCCTGCACCAGAAAATCAGCAAAATGATCGCGAAAAATAAAAATTCTGCCAGCGCGCTTATGCTGATAGACCTGGATAAATTCAAGGAAATTAACGACACCCTCGGCCATCACATCGGCGACAAAATTCTGCAGGGACTCGGCCCCCTGATGCAGAAAACACTTCGCCTTGAATCAGCCACCATCAGCCGGCTGGGGGGTGACGAGTTTACCGTCTATATCGAAAATATCAGCAGCACGGCAGAACTGGAACATATCGCCAGGCAACTCCGGCTGGCCATTAAACACCCGTTCGAGATTGATTCCATCAGGCTTGAGGTCGATTCCAGTATCGGCATTGCCCTCTACCCGCAACACGGGACAGACAGCCATGAGCTGCTGCGCTCAGCCGATGTCGCCATGTACATGGCAAAATCAAACGGCGGCGGCGTTGCAATCTACGACCCCGCCACCGACATGCATTCGCATGCGCGGCTCGCCATGATAGGCGAGCTCAGCGCCGCCATCCGCGACCAGCAATTGCGCCTGCACTACCAGCCCAAGTTTGACCTGCACAGCCAGCGCGTGACCGGCTTTGAAGCACTCGTGCGCTGGCAGCACCCAAGACTGGGGCTGCTCTACCCCGATGCTTTTCTTCCCCTGGCGGAAGTAAGCGATGTCATCCATGCACTCACCTCTGCCGTGCTGAAACTTGCGTTTGCGCAGCAAAGGGAATGGCGCAAAGCCGGCTTGAATTTCTCGGTTGCCGTCAACATTTCGGCCAGAAACCTGAATGATGACAATTGCATTAATGAACTGGAGTCGCTGCTTAAGCAAGACGAAATGGAGGCCGCTCAGCTCGAACTCGAAATTACCGAATCTTCCCTGATGCGCGACCCGGAAGGCGCCATATCCCGCCTCAAAAAAATTGCGTCACTCGGCGTCAAACTCACCATTGACGATTTTGGCACAGGCTATTCCTCCCTCGCCTATTTGCGCAGAATGCCGATCCAAACCCTGAAAATAGACCGAACCTTCGTCAAGGACATGACCACAAATTCGCAGGATGAACAGATTGTCCGTTCCACCATCAACCTTGCCCACAGCCTGAATCTGCAAGTGGTTGCCGAGGGTGTTGAAGACGCGGCAAGCTACGACATGCTCAAACTCATGGGCTGCGATTTGATACAAGGCTACTATTTCAGCCGTCCCCTGCCCTGGCAGGACATCGCCAGATGGATGGATGAATCGACACTGTTAAAAAGCAGAATGCAGCGTTAGCTACAACGCATCACAGCTGAATAGCTTACCCGCAAATATTATTTATTAAATAAAATCAAATACTTGCAATTTATCGCTCGCATAAGCAAAAGCCAGTTGAACCACCCGTCGCGCGATCAGATCACACCCAGTCCCAGCGCACACCAGTCCTGCATGCCGCCGCGATACCATTTCAGTTTGCCGGCGGGGTAGCCGAGCGCCAGTAGCGTGCGGATGTAATTCGGCGTCTGCCCGCACCACGGGCCGTTGCAGAAAATCGCCAGCGTGTGCGCGGCGTTGAAATCAAATACCCCGGCAACTTCTTTCACGCCAAACAAATCCAGCAGCGTCTTTTTTACAGCGGGCAGATCAGTGGCCTGCCCGTCCATATTCTGCGCATAGGGAATATTGACCGCGCCGGGGATAGTGCCCTTCACATACCAGTCCGGCGTGCGCGAATCAACCACCAGCAGCCCGCCCTCCCCCTGCGCAATGCGCCGCAGATAATCCAGCACCTCCAGCTCGCCCAGCGTTTCCACGCCCGCTGCCAGCTGCATCGGCTGGATGCAGTAGGGCGGACATTTGCGCGCGGTGAGCGCATAGTCCGCGCGCAGCGTCGCGGCAGGATTATCTTCGCGTTTGATAGTGCAGGCTTTGCCGAGGTGGAGGACGTCCACCGAGGGGATACTGGCGCTTATGTTGTAGTCAGTCATGGCAAGCTCAGACCTGTGAATTTTGTGCGGACTTTGATTCTAACGCTCAATTGAAGCCACCGCATATACGCTGGTGGTTCGACAAGCTCAACACAAACAGAAAACTAGCAGCGTTGAGGCCTGCTCCTGCATTCGCATGTTTTACCGGCATCTGCAAGAAACTGAATATCGTTTTAATCACCGCCGTGATAACCTCAATCCTGAGACACCCAAAATATCAAGAATACGCTCCTCTTTGGCTTCCAAAGCTCTATTTACATAAGACAAGGAATACTGAAATGAATAAATTAGTGCAGATGGTCTATATCAGCCGGGCAAATATTCCCAAGACATCACAGAGTGACGAGATCGGCCCGGAAATATCAAAAATATTAAGAAAGTCACGCACGAACAATCGCGCAAAAAATATTGTGGGTGCGTTGTATTTTGGCAATGGATATTTTTTCCAGTGCCTGGAAGGCGAAGAAAGCGTGCTGATGTCCTTGTATGAAACATTAAAAAAAGATGTCCGGCATAAGGACTTAAAAATTATTTCATTAAAGCCAGTCAGCAGCCGCAGCTTTGGCAACTGGGAAATGAAATATTTGCCCGCGGAACAGGACGTGCAAAAATTGCTGCGCTCATTTGGCATGAGCAACTTTGATCCTTACCAGTTTGATGACACCAAAACCGAGAAAATGCTGAACTTTCTGTTGACCGGCTCCGATCTCGATCTGAAAGAGAAAACTGAAGAGGCTTGCTCTTGCACCGCATGGAAGCTCACAGCGCTTGCATTGGCGATTTTATTAAGCGCAGAAATTGCCTGGCGATTTTTGATTGGGTAGATTGCAGATGCGGCCTTGCCTGGGCTGGCAGCCAGGCCGCATAAATTTGCCTGAGCTGCAGGTGCGTAGGAGACTGATCCCTGTGCATTTTTTAAAACGATACTTTTAAATTGCCGCACTAAAAGCCAACAAGGAAAGATGCATGAAAAAATATAACGAGCCTTTAGCCCTGCTGCTTTGCGGCATCGTATTGCTCTGTCTCAGCGCAATTCAGCCGCATGATTACACCACCTGGTGGCTGGAAATTATGCCCATCCTCATCGCAGCGCCCATCCTCATCGCAACTTATAAACGCCATCCCCTTACCCCGCTGGTATATCGCCTGCTGTTCGCACATGCGCTCATCCTCATGCTGGGAGGGCATTACACCTATGCCGAAGTGCCACTGGGATACTGGATGCAGGACTGGTTCGAATTCACCCGCAACAATTACGACAAGATAGGCCATTTGGCCCAGGGCTTTGTACCGGCCATGCTGTTCCGTGAATTACTGCTGCGCCATTCGCCGCTGCATCAGGGAAAGCTGCTCTTCACACTGGTTGCCGCCAGCTGTCTCGCGGTAAGCGCCAGCTATGAACTCGTGGAATGGGCAGCTGCTGTTCTGCTCGGGCAGGGAGCCGATGCATTTCTTGGCACGCAGGGCGATACCTGGGATACGCAGTCGGACATGCTAATGGCATTGATCGGTGCGCTTAGTGCGCAACTGTTGCTGGCAAACATACAGGACAAACAGTTACATTTGAAGACGGCTTAATCCGGAATCTCGGCATTAACCAGCTGTGCCAGCAACGCAAGAGATTCCTGCCAGCCAAGATAACAGGCCTCGGCAGGAATAACATCTGGTACGCCTTCTTGCACAATGTTTATCTCGGTGCCGCAGGACACCTGCTTCAGGGTAATCGTAGTCACCATTTCTCCGGGCAAATTAGGATCGTCGAACTTGTCGGTATGGCGAATAAGCGCTGACGGCACCAGCTCCAGATACTTGCCGCCAAAAGAGTGACTGTTACCGGTGGAGAAATTGGTAAACGACATCCTGTAACTGCCGCCCACCCGGGCATCCAGCTGATGTACCTTGCCGGTAAAGCCGTGCGGCGGCAGCCACTTGACCATCGCATCCGCATCAAGAAATGCCCGATATATCCTTTCGGGCGGTGCAGGCAGCACACGGTGAAGCCGGATAGTATTGGTTGCCATGATCACATCTCCTTTATGTTTGTGGTTTGGAAGAATTAGATTGAGTGCCGACGTGAAAATTCAAGAATCCCTTTTAGAATTGAAAGTGATTCACTTGGATTGATACTATTCTGAAACTGAACCCTTAAATGTCGAACGCCTGAAAAGAGCAGATAAAAAAACTGGGTAGACAAAGTCGCTCGATTCTGCCCTCATCTATTTTCGCCAGATTTCACTAAACGGCATTCTTCCACGATACCTTCAAGCAGGGCAATTACTTGTGCCATGCCATTGAGTATCGACCACCATCGCTCTCCATCACGCACAGATAAAGCAGTCCTGCGTTCGTTAACGAACAGAATCATGACCGCTCACGACGTAAGGTGCATGCCGGTATGCAGTATTTTAGCAATTCAACTGTCGCGATCATCAAGGAGATTCCATGAGCACAATAATTACCAAAGACGGCACCCAAATCTACTACAAGGATTGGGGCGCGGGACAACCCGTGGTATTCAGTCACGGCTGGCCCCTCAGCGCGGACAGCTGGGAATCGCAGATGCTGTTCCTGTCCACCCGCGGCTATCGCTGCATCGCCCATGACCGTCGCGGACATGGGCGCTCCGGCCAACCCTGGAATGGCAACGAGATGGACACCTATGCCGACGATCTGGCTGAGCTGATCGAATTTCTGGATTTACAATCCGCCGTTTTGATCGGCTTCTCGGCAGGCGGTGGTGAAGTAACGCGCTATATCGGCCGCCACGGTACGCAGCGAATCGCCAAAGCCGCGCTGATTGCCGCCGTCCCACCGCTGATGCTGAAAACAAAAAACAACCCCGGCGGCCTGCCGCTGGAAAAGTTCGACGAGATTCGCAATGGTACGCTGGCTGACCGTTCCCAGCTCTACAAAGACATTGCCAGCGGGCCGTTTTTCGGCGCCAACAGGCCCGGCGCAAAAGTGACGCAGGGCATGATAGATTCCTTCTGGCTGCAAGGAATGCATGCCGGTCACAAGAACACTTACGACTGCATCAAGGCTTTCTCCGAAACGGATTTCACCGAAGACCTGAAAAAATTCGACGTGCCCACACTGATCATCCATGGTGACGACGACCAGATCGTGCCGATTGAGGCTGCGGCGCTGCTATCAGCCAAACTGGTCAAGAATGCGACCCTGAAGATCTACCCGGGCGCACCTCACGGCCTCGCGGACACGCACAAAGACCAGCTCAATACCGATCTGCTGGCCTTCCTCAAGGTCTGAAATGCATCTTGCAGGCGGGCAGTGACAAGCCGGTATTTCATTCGGAATTTATGGCGCGCATTGAATTTGAATTCACCAGATCCCTGTCAAATACATGGCCTCGTGCTGCTCTCATCGATTCGAGCAAAAATAAATCGACTAACCTTATTGATTTTTTCTAGTGAGTTTTCACCGAGGCGGACGAGCTCGTCTGCCATACTCTGGAGTTTTTAAAATGTTTAAATTTAACACCTTGCTTATCGCGCATAAAGATGCCTCGAATACGCCTGCCTCCACAGCCCGGCAGGAGCCTGCGCTGTTCGGCACACAATATTGGGCACTGCTACAAACACACAAAAATCACTATCCATCTCATGCTAAAGTTGCCGGTACTGTACAACTTAAGCAACAGATATGACCAAGCTAGCCCAACTCCATGCCGATATTGATGTGCGCGTGCAAACCATACTGGAAAATCGGACAGACTGGCTGTGCGCCAAAGGCTGCGATCACTGTTGCCGTCAGCTCGCCGAAGTGCCACAGCTAACGCAAGCTGAATGGGACCTGCTGCGCGGGGGATTGCAAGACCTGACACCGGAACGATTCCGGGAAATCAGCAACAACATGGCTGCCCTGAGCCAGTCGCGCCCCATCACATGCCCAATGCTGGACCTGGCTGCCGGCACCTGTCCTGTCTATGCCCAACGCCCGGTAGCGTGCCGCACCTACGGCTTCTACGCGCAACGCGACAAAGGGCTTTATTGCAACGACATCAAAACCCGCGTGGACGAGGGAAAATGGGCAGACGTAGTGTGGGGCAATCACGATGCCATTGATCGGCAACTCGCTGAACTAGGCGAAAGCCGCGCTTTGACCGACTGGTTCGAGCGCTGGAGAGTGGAGAATAAGAGACAACACGGCGCGTAGCAACGATTGTCTAAGGGCGTGGCTGCGCAGTAGATCGTGCGAGCTCCGCAGTCGTCTGACCCCATCGATTCCTTTAGTTGTTAAAATCATTTAAACTGCCTCAGCGCATCATTTTAATATTTCAATGTTCCGCTAATCTGATAAATACCCATTGTTATTTGAATAATAAATTTATTAATCACATCCCTTACTATGAAAAGAAATATAACCTCAATTTTATTTGCGACTTTTACATTTACCCTGTTACAAGGATGTATTACACCTGCACCAGAAATACCTTTAGAACTACGCTATCAAGAGCCTGTACAGACTAGCGGATTGCCGACCATAGTTGGATCTGAGGAACCAAACGGGATCGTTGGTGATTCGTCTGCATTTGTTTATTCAATTGACGGAAAAATTGTTGTATTAAAGCATAAGCCAAGGAATCGGTTATGGGGAAGTGTAACTGATGAACCAGGTGGCATTCTTATGCCCTTACATTTAACAGAAGGCCATCACGAATTAGAAATCAAGTTTGAGAGATCAGGTCAATATTATGCATATGCCTCAACTAAACTTTCTGTAGACCTCAAGAAAAATATGAAATATCAAGTCATGTTTGCGACAGATGGGCCTAAATTTTTTGGTTCTAAACTTTACTACTGCGAGCTTTGGATAGTTGAAACTGGAAGTGGAATAGCTCTCACAAAGAAAATACGAATAGATAGCAAAGATATGTTCCAATATTAACAACTTGAAGTCAGGCCTGACATTTCACACACGTCAAATGTTAGGGCCGTCATTTTGTTTGCTTGTATCTACAGAGGGATAACGAAGGAGAAGGGGAAGCGGTGCGATGTTTCGACATAAAAAAAACCACCGGGCAAGGGTGGGTTTTTTTATCAGGCTTCGTTATGGCTCACTGAGTCGCCGCACGCATTCTGTCCATCTTTTCGATAACAGCCTGATACAAATCATGATCGGTATCGGGGTTGTTGCGGTCTGGATGGTGGGCACTGCGTAACTTTTTCAGCGCGGCCAAATCATCGGGCAGGTCATGCACCCTGGTCACGCGGTCACCGTTTTTGATCATAAGGCGCTGCAGCTCAGCCTCTGCTTCTGCGCGTGTGTCATACAGTTTCTTGCTGCCCAGACGCCAGCCATCCTGATTCTTGCGCGGTGACTGATTTTCTTTACCGTCAAACCAGACCCATTTGCCGGAAGCGGCATCCAGTTCAAAATTAATTGTGGTGATGTCATAGGTACGAGTGGGCGGCTCGATACCCTTGGCGAACAAATTGATAATCGTGCCGACAGTTTCCACCGTGGCAAGGTAATACGCGCCTGCCTCATGCGGGCAGAAGGCGTTGCTGTGCGTTGGCTGGGACTTGCTGTCGTTACTTGCCGAATTCATCTCAGCCATGCGGCTGAGTGCTTTGCGTTGTGCGTTGGTCACTGCTACTGCTCCTTAAATATTTGGTTGAAACCCGCCGGGACACCCCGCCGGACTCCCTGATTCCTGATCTCCAGGCCTGCCGGACAGGACACGCTGAAAAGCAAAAGGCCACCCCTAAGGATGGCCTGATTGCATGTGCTATGTCTGTCGCCACTAGCAGGATTCGAGTCTGCGACCTGCAAATAAACGGTCGTATTCATAAATCACTACTGCCACTGGGGAGATAATCATTTACATCAATTAAATCAGTTGCATGATTATACTGGATATGAGGTAAATATGCTGCCTTTAACCGCGCCACCCCCAGCAAATCAGAGCTGCAAGGTTAAATAAACAGTTTAAGCGATTGATCCGGCAGTGTGACTTCAACTCCGTTCGGGCTGAGCCTGTCGAAGCCCAGGCACCTTTCTACAAGCCTGTCCCGAGTTTACCGAAAGGCTCCAGTCGAACAAACTACAAACATAATCAGGCCGCATCAATAATAAACTAGCATCGATCGAATCTGACCTCATCGATATCAACTTATATCAGAATCCAATTTGCAGCCCTGCATTGACGAAAGTTAACCTTGTTCCCGTGGCCATACTCGCTGTTTTTACAATACCCAAATCTTCATACATGACACGAAGCGCAAATCGATCATTAAAGGCGAATCGCGCACCCAACCCGTAAGCTGGATTCACATTTTTCTCGTTATTGGACAATGTATAACCAAACCCAGAAATGGATTCCGAAGCATCAGTAGAAGCATACCCGGCCTTAGCCAGCAATGAGAAGCTGTCGCCTATTGGCAATGCACCCAGAATACTCAACTGATAGCCTGACACTGAAACTTCACCGGAGACAGGAATGGTTAAATAGGTTCCGCTTGCAGTCAACTTTGCAGGAAACAGATACGAAGCTTCCAATCCAATGAACCTGTTAAATTGAAAACCCAGCCCAAGTCGATAAGCGGTTGTTGAGGTGCTGCAGGTTATCGTCGGCGGCAAACTTGTACATGCATCTTTTGTGCTTCCCTGTGTAACATCGAGCGCACCGTAAACTATACTTTCTGACGCTCCGGCAGTGATCGCAACAGAGCTCAGGAGTAATGCGGCAAGCAACATGCTTTTGGTGGTTTTCATTTTGTACCCTATAAAAATATTGATTATCAAAGCAAATCACACAGCAAGTAATGGCCCTAAGCCAGCTTGAGTGTCATGCAACAATAAGCAATTGGGAGTACATATTCGGTGCGCCAGCGCACATTGAACGACACGAATGAAAGTGTCGGGGGAAGATTTCAGAATTTCAGCAGCGCGCCCTGGATTTCACATTTCAAATGTAAGAACTGGACTTCGTGGTTTCGCTCATACTGGCCGCTTAGTTTCCATTACACAGCGCCTGCAGCGCAAGCACGGTGCGCCAGTTTCGGGTGGTGGCAGCCACACCCAGAGCGCGCTCGAAGTAATTGTTATTCAGCTTCGTCTTGCCATAGCCATGGGGGCAATGCAGCAACACCACATTGCCCGCCAACAGCGCCTGCTCACCCTCGGCAGCAGGCAGTTGCAGCACCTTGAAACGGCTGGCCGCAACCGGCTCAAACAGGAAAGTGCAGTAAAATAATTTTTCATCACCGCCGTCCTTCGGCCACAGCGGATTCGCGTTTGCGATTTGATCGAGCTGCACTGCCGTCATCACCAGCACCGCAACCTCATGCCCGAAATCCTGCGCGATACGTGCCCGAATTGCCGCAGCCAGACGGCCCGCATCCGCCTTCTCCGCCCTGAACACCACATTCCCGCTTTGCAGATAAGTGCGCACATCGGCCAGGCCCAGCGCTGACAGGCTGGCCTGCAGACCGGCCATGCGAATAGCCTTCTGTCCGGAAACGTTGATGCCGCGCAGCAGTGCAATACAGGTTGTCATAACTGTGGATTATAAACAGTATCGAAAACGCAATCAGATCAACTATATGGATCAGCTTTGCTTTGCTTTTTTAACTTTACACAATGCGCAATTGGATAAAAGCATCATTTATTTTTTGGTTAAAAATAATGTGCTGCTGCCCCCTTTAATTCCCTTTATCCGCTCTAAAATTAAAACATACCTGCTTTTACAACGGAAACCAGAGAGTACAATTCCATTTGAATCTCTTCATACGCATTTTTGTGCGCAGCCAGTAAACTATCAAACTTCATATACGTTTCACCCTTGCCGCCCGCGTAATTCCAAGCGTTAACAAGTTCCTTATCACCATTTACATTTCCCAGTTGGTATTTAACCTCTATATCAGATGCAAATCCTTGCGTAAAATTAGGCGCAAAATATCTGGTATCAATTCGCAACGCTAGTGGTGCATGGTCAGTCGCTTTGGGGGCAGACAAGAATGCTGCTGTCAGAAATATATTTATATTTCCGACAGGCCGGTCAATTTTCGTGATTTTTACATTTCTCCCAGTCGCCTTAATTTGCTCAGCAAGTTTCGATGCAAAGATTAGATTCAAGTCACTATTCGGAAAGCTATCCTGAATGGCCTTGGTAAATGCCCTTGATCGCTGCACGATGCGTTCATCCTCTCCTATCGAGGCAAAAGCAAGCAGCCCACCTGCTTCTCCAACAATGACAGGGTAATACTCAGAATGGTAAAAAATTTCAATATTTTTTATAGCGGATATTTCCACTTTGTTTTGCTCTTTTTGAGGTGTGGTAGAGCAACCAGATATAACCAACAATGCTGCAAATATTGCGAATGAATATTTCATTTCGAATGCTTTCAAATGTTAAAAACGACATCCTACATTAACCTGACAGTTCACTTCCAAAAATTCGTGAGAATCTTGAACTTAAGTGGACAGCTTGAGATAACGCCGCTTTTCCGGACACAGCTATATGAGGCAACTTTGTATTGTTTTTTGAACTTCACACACGCAGTATTGCTGGAAAGCTTCCATTATTTTTTACATAAAAAGGGACGCTACCCTTTAGCCGTTGAAAGTGACGCCCGCGTATGGGTCTGACTATCATCCGGGCGAAGCTCAACCTTAAGCCGTTGAATATGCACGGCATTCAACTCTAGCATTATTCAATAAAATCAATATGTTACACGAGTTCAGCAAGCAATACATCCCACCCCATTGATTAGTCGAGCGCCAAATGGTGATTGAATTTAAGGAATTTCCTTATATTAAACTTGCTCGCCCGCCTTTATCTTTCTCATGTTCTCGGCAATTTCCCATGAAAACCAGCTACTGCTAATCGCATATTTATATTGCATGGGTGAAGAACACCGGATTGTGATACTTCGGCAATCAATCCCCAGGCCGTGATTCAAATACGCGTCAGTGAATCCACGCGGTCTGCATCAATGACGCGCAGCAAGTTTGATTCTTTTTTAAATCACAAAAGACAAGGAGCTAACATGAACAAGCCAGTGAAATCTCTATTCGTATCCACCCTCGTTGCTGCAACATTAATAGCCACATCAGTAGCCGCGGCAGAACCCAGAACCCCCACTCCGCAGATGATGCGGGGCCAATGGGGCGGCGGCTTCGGTCCGGGGATGATGGGCGGTGGTTATGGCCCTGGCATGATGGGCGGCGGGTATGGTCCCGGCATGATGGGTGGTGGCATGGGCCCAGGCTACGGCATGGGCATGATGGGCGGCTGGGGCGTGGGGATGGGGCCGCTATATATGCTGGACTTGACCGACGCACAAGCCGCTCAAATGGAAAAGATACAAACCGAGATGATGAGCAGGCACCGTACACTTGCGCGTCAGATGTGGGAAGAGCAGGAAAAACTGGGTGACATGTACAGCAGCGATAAACGCGACCCCGCCAAAATTGGAAAGTCTTACAGCAACATTGCAGACCTACAGCGTCAGATGATAGAAATGCATACCGATGCCGAAAACAAAATGGAAGCACTGCTCACCAAGGAACAGAAAGCCCAGCTGCGCCGCAACTACGGCAGGGGCATGATGGGCTATTAGCTTTTTTGATAACGCTGCATTGAAAATCGGACAGTCCCGGCTGCATTTAATGCCGGCCTGTTCCCAAAATCATAAACTCACGGGAGTACATCATGATGGGCGGCTATGGTATGCCTGGCGGTTACGGATTCGGCGGCTTTTTCATGATTGTGTGGTGGGTGCTGATCATTGTTGGAATCATCATGCTGGTGAAATGGCTGCTCGAATCAAAGGGCTTTCGTGGCGGCAACAGCAAAGCGCTGGACATCCTGAATGAGCGTTATGCGCGCGGAGAGATTGACGAAGAGGAATACAAAAAACGCAAAAGCGATCTGAGCCAGTAGCCAACCGTTAATTGCCAGGTTGGCCCTGACGTTTTGCCGCGCAGAAAACAAGGAAAGCAAGAGGTCAGCTTCGCTTTGTTTTTTGAACTTTACACATGCAGTATTGCTTGAAAGCTTCCATTATTTTTGGGGATAAAAACAATGTAATGCTGCCCTTTAATTTGCTCAATATACAAAATATTGATTAAAATAAAGTATTTATAACTCAAGCAAAATCAATCGCGTCTGAGTCAAATTTTCCGGATCAGCTGGCGTGTCTTTTCACCCACGCGACATACTGGTCCATCCAGTTTTGCAGGAATTTACTGCTGTCCGCTCCAATATTCCCTGCATCGTCGAATAGACCATCCTTCGCCTGAATAAACACTTCGGGTTGGCCTAGCGTTGGCATATCCAGCGTTGCAAGAATATTGCGCAAATGTTGTTGTGCCATGGCCGTGCCGGTGGCGCCGGGCGACACACCCAAAATACCTGAGGGTTTTGCAGTCCATGAGCTTTTGCCATAGGGGCGCGAAACATGATCGATCGCGTTCTTGAGTACACCGGGAATAGAGCGGTTATATTCGGGTGTAATGAACAACACACCATGCGCAGTCTTGATCTCGTTCTTCAGGCGTTTGACGGAATCTGCCTGATTGGCATCATCATCCTGATTGTAGAGCGGCAAGTCGCCGATCTGCACTTGTTTGAATGAAAAGTTGGATGGCGCCATCTTGACAACAGCGTTGGCCAACCTGAGGTTGAGAGAAGTCTGGCGAAGGCTACCTACAACAACGGCGATATGGTACTGAGTCATGATGTTCTCCTAAAATGATTTTTGAGGGGGCGTCCTGAGTTTTGTGTAAATGCAAAATTTTGGGTCATAAATTTTGGGGCAAAATAAATATGGGGTCAGGTCTTACGTATTACATTAGCAAATATGAATGTAGATTGTAAGGCCTGACCCCGTGATTCACCCGCCTGCTGCTGGCAAGTGTACTTCAGCCATCAAATCGATGGTTTGCTGACTCAGCAGAGGTGCGTTGAGCAGGCGCGACAGCCCTGCTCCGCCCTGCGCCATGACCCGCGCATGGTTACGGATAAATATCGAGCGGGCAAACGGAGCGAGCAGGTTCATCCACCACAGGGTACTGCGCACATGCCACTCGCAACGCACAATGCTGACAGCACCTTCGCGCGTAAAATTCCAGCGTCCGATACCATCAAGATCGCCCCGCGCGACACCCTCGATGGCGACCAGCTTATCAACGCGGGTGGCGCATACTTCAAACTCCACCTGATAGGGTAATTTACCTTGCCAGGCATAGCGCCAGACACTATTGACGCCCTCTGCGTTTCCGGCTGCCAATTGTTTCACTGAGCGCACGCTTGGCCACCATTCCGGCCAGTGCAGAGAATTCTGGATGGCTGCGTACACCTTTTCCAGCGGCGCTTCGAAGCGCCAGATTGTCACTAAACGGTATTCTTCCACTGCACCTCCCAAGACGATTGATTTCTTGTGCCAGGCAAAGCATGCCATTGCGTATCGACCCGCACCGTTCGCCATCGCACACAAGTAAAACAGCGCCTGTTTACGTTACGAACAGAATCATGACCCCGAGATTTGTGTGTTTTGCTGTCTGTTGGTTGGCGCACAGAACAAAACATACTGCAGGCATAATTTACGCAGTTGGATTTTGGTTTTTAAACGGAAAAACAGCAGCCGGACAACTCTGGAGGTCTCAATGATCAGAAAATTTGCAGAAAAATTTGGGGTCAGGCCTTACGTTTTACATTCGCAAATATGAATGTAGTTTGTAAGGCCTGACCCCGTGATTTTGCACGCTATTCACCAAGAGCCCTTCGACAAGCTCAGGGCGAACGGAATTTTTCTTAAACAAACAGTATTGAGACTTGAGCCCAATTTTTTCTGTACTTTTATTTGCTGTCAAAATGGTCAAGCTCAGCCCTTAAAGCGGCTTGATTCCAATTTAATGTAGTACAAGTATTACAAGGGTGGCTGTTAACATACTTCTCGATTAACTGAATACGAATCAGGGTATCAGGATGTGATGAGAACCAGCTTGCCACCAGTGATGGATTATCGTCGCCTTCATTTTCCCCTGCTTGCATTTTTTTTGCATCAGCATCCATTTTTTTAAAAAAACTGGACATACCCCCCGCATCAATATTTTTGCTTTGCAATAACTGTATACCCTTCAGATCCGCATCAGACTCAACCTGCCTGCTAAAATATTGCGTAGAAACTTGATGCGCCATCAACAAGACTACGGCATTGGTATCACCCAGCACAGCCAAAATAACTGTTGCCATCGCTGCACTATTCAGCATGTTTTTAAGCGCATGGCGCTCTTCAACATGCTGAACCTCATGAGCCAAAACCGCAGCAAGCTCATTGGGGGAATCAACCAGCTTTAACAAACCCCTGTTCACCACGATAATTCCACCAGGAATGGCATAAGCATTAACTTCAGGATCTTTTGAAACAAACCATTGGTACTGATAGCGTGAACCTGCAGTAATTTTCTGCCCGATATCCCTGACAACATTCACCGCCTCACCCTGGCTGAGCAAATTTTGACTGGCATTAAGCGATTTCAGCACAGATTCGCCTATATTTTTTTCAGTCTTCATGGAAACCTGGCTAGCCGCCCATGTTGTTACCCTGTCATATTGCCAAACCAGCGTTCCGGCAGCTATTGCAACCACACCAAATGTATATAAAAGACCTTTCCACACCCAACTTTGCGATTGAGTAGCGCGCTTCCATTGCACCAGGCCGGGAATATCAATTTTTGGCAACGTCGAGATGAGTTTTTTCTGTTCAGACCTGTCGAAGGGTATAAAAGAGTAATCTCCAGCTTCATGTCGCCAGCTTAATTGCAATTGATCATGGTCAAACCCAACCACACTGGCTTGCAAATCGACCAGCTTGATGGTGTGCGCATGCGCTGCCAATAATGTACTTATGCAGACTTCATTTTTTCCTACCACACAATACATGGCTAGCCCCCCAGCCGGGAGCGCCGGACCGTACAAGGTAATTTTGATTTCGCTCATCTCATTGACATCATCAGCTAGTGAATATGGAAACAGGTAACCATCGATAATAGAACGATATTAACCCCCATTAAAGAGCGAGAAAATTACAACACCGATAATAAGGAGGAGGTATAACTTGCCGAGTACCGAACTATTTCCACGGCCCGTTATAGCGGCAGTCACCAAAATTTTACTGAGTCTTTTTAAGGGCAAAGATTGCATCCAGACTGTTCCAGGACCTGTAACCGTGGCATAAAACAAACCTTCACCACCAAACAAACCCGTTTTAAGCTTCCCTGCGTATTTGATGTCATAGCGCACAGTGGATGACATGCCAACCAGACAACCGGTATCAACCTTAAGCTTTTGATTTGGGCCAAGCGCCACTTGCTTTAACGTCCCCGACGCATGAATAAAGACGACGCCCTGGCCGCCAATTTTCTGCATAATAAAACCCTCACCGCCGAAAAATCCCACACGCAAGCGTTTTTGAAAAGCCAGTTGAATTCTCTGGCCTCTTTCACCTGCCAAATATGCACCTTTCTGGCAAATAATCGAACCACCCTGCTCATCCAGATTCACGGGAACAATCTCACCGGGCCCCGGTGCAGCAATCGCCAGAGTCTGGGGAGAAGCCGTGTCGTTTAAATAAATACTGCTAAACATCGATTCGCCGGTATACGAGCGTTTTACAGCGTTGATAAAACGTCCTATCACACCAAACCGCGAGTCGCTTCCATCTCCCAGCACGGTATCGATAGTTATATTATCCTCAGCAAACATCATTGCGCCCTGCTCTGCAATGACTTGCTGGCCCGAATTAAGTCTAAAGTGAATATATTGCAAATCAGTACCATTAATTTTGTAATCAAACTGAGCCATCCAATTCACCCCTTTAAAATTTAATAATATGGAAGATTAACCAGCACTACTGATACCAATAAAAACTACAAATTTAAAACAAAATATTTTTCACGGTTTCTTTTTATAGCCAAGAAATCTTCTAAAAAAACATTATCTGTCTGAGTAAGGTTAGCCGGGAAGGCTTGGGGCGGCTACGGGGTAAGACCATACGTCTTACATTAGAAAATATAAATATAGCTTGCAAGGCCTGACCCCGTGATTTGTGGGTTTGTGTGATTGATTAGGCCCGACCCTGTGATTGATTTTTGATGTTGGAATATTAAAGTTCACTCCATAATTATTTTTGTTTGCAAGGAAATTTCAAATCAACAAACCATATTGCTTTTTACTATTAATCTCATCAAGTGCCGCATAAATGTTACGACGTCGGTAAGTATTCATTTCTATAGGGATTGATTGACCATCTACCCTGGCAATCACACTAGCACCTTGTTCAGCGTTACTATCTTTTAGCATCCTGCCAGTAAGACCAGATAAATTTTCGCGGGATTGTGGATAAAGTGGCATCATTGTCGAATCAAATCCTTTTTCACTGACCGCCTGTTTTATGGTGATAAATTCGTCTTGATCACGGAGTGTTGGTACAGCATCTACAATCTCGGCAATCACAACATCATGTTCGTGTAATTTGTCATCATGCCCCCTTAATCGTGGTGCAACAGCTTCTTTCATCGCTTCAATAAGTGATTCTTGAGTAACAGAAGAAGTTGAAACTGCTGTTGGGTTCAATGCACTGCTGAGAGCACGTTCTTGAAGATCATAACCCCAACTGACTAGGCGTTCATAATTGTTATAAAACTGTTCAAGTTCTTTTTGCTCTTGTTTTGATTTACTTTTGTAATTTGTATTATTCCACTCACGATCAAATGCCCGAAGTAGCTCTGCAACGGCATGCCAGCGGTAAACAGCCGTATTAAGATACGACATTTCAAGCTCACCGCCAGCAAGATCCTTTTTGAGCAAAGCAGTACGCGCAAGACCGGATTCAAACCATACCTTCCTGCATTCCGGAACTTGAAGTGCTCTATTCCACGACGGAGCTGATGCATAAACTCGTGCCCCACTTAATAGATACTTAAGTCGTCCCCCATTTGGAGTCAATTCTGTCATTTGTACAACATCAGTCAACATCTTCAATTTTTGTACTCCATGAGAAATATTGTGGCAACGCTCACATACTGGTATCAAACTATGCGGATGTTCTTCTCCAAAACGTTTGGGGTATTTAACATGGTGAACCTGCGATGCAACATCACCACAAAACTGACAAAATCCAGTTGTTCTTTCAAGGGCGATATTTCGTTGTTTAGTCCAATCAACCGATTGAAGATATTGCTTATACTCCTCACGTCTTTTCATCAACTATTACCTCCGCTTGAACAGAAGATGATGCACAACAACTATTTGAACTTTCTCAACCGGCTTCACTTTGCTTTTTGTTTTATCACCTGCGCGCCAATGGGAAGAAGCATCATTTCTCTTTGGGACAAAAACATTGCGAAGCTGACAGATTCAACCCTAATTTATTGAAATGCAACGGAGTTTTCGGTGCGACCTCAGAGGCTACCCCCATCGACTAATCCGATGACTCTGTGATTTTCTGCCTAAAAAAGTATCGTTTGCCTATTTTTAAAAATCTCAATTTGCCTCTTAAGCTTTAGCTTTTCGTCGGCTTTTATAAAAGCCGAGTCACTCATATAAGACAAAAGCGTTTCTAAGTCTTCCGCATTCTTTATTTTAAAAAACTCTTTCGTTTTATTTATATATACGAGTGAGTACTTATTTCTTTTTAATAACTCTATGGCATTACTCAATGTTCCGGTGCTCTTAGTATCCCAAATCATTAGTCCATAATCGCAACTCTCAGCCATCTTCAAATCTTTTGCAGTAAAAAAAGCTCTAGTACCAGGCTTTTCAATAGTTTTAACTTTTTCAACAGACCAACAACCTATGTTGTTTCTTGGAGCATCTCCGACACAGTAAACTGTTACGTTTTCTGTATGTTTTTCTTTCAAAAGATTTTGGATAGAGCTATCTACTCCATCGGCATCGCCAACAATAATTTCGTATTGAGAAGAGATAATATTGTTTAATCTCTCAATTACATTGCTATCAATATTTTTAATGCTCATCGAGCCAGATATAAAGACCTTATGCATTATCTTTTCCTAGTAACGGTAACAACATAGATATGTTGAATCTTATTGTAACCTCTCAAAACTTGAGTCGCCGCCTCAAGCGATGAGCCAGTGTCATACAAATCATCAACCAATAATGCATTGTACAAGCCATTAGGAAGCACGTCAGCAACAGTAAATGCGCTAATTAACATGTTTACCTTTTCCTCTCTTGATGCAATATCCTTCATTGCTGGCGTAACTGTAGTTTTCACAAGCATATTTTCATAACAAGGCCTATTCATTAACCGGGCTAGCTCTTTAGCTATTTCGACAACTGGCTGTCGCAGTCTTGGCTTAGAGGGCGGCATTGGAATCACCAAGCCAACACTGTTGAAGTATGAAGAAAATGAAGTATGTATTTGATTGGCGATTATTAGTGCTTGAGTGAAATCATCACGATATTTTAATTGAAATAGTGCTTCACCAGCCGCTGGGCGTACAGTGTCAAATTGCATATGCCCCCATTGATTGGGGCCAATAGGAGTGCTACTCAGCGTTTGTTTATCAAGAGAGTAGCCTAAATCCCAATTACCTTTGATTTCTTCGATATTGACTTCCATGGATTATGACTCCTTGAATATTTAAAAGAAATAAATAGGCACAAAATGTATTAACCCTACTGCATAACCATGCTAAATCTGTGTCGCATCAGGTACATCATAAATACAGTCAGTTACCTCACTCATTAGTCGGTGATCCAATAAAACCTGAAGAATAGCTTTCACAGTCTGATCACAAGCAACAATTTGATTAGTGGTCGCATCAAAATTAATACCCCAGCCACGATTATCACTAACGCGTTTCAAGTTTCCCAAAAAATTGGGGCTTTCATACAAGCCTTTTTGCTCAACGACTGCCATACGGCGCAAATGCATTGAATTATTACCAACATAATCAATTAACGGCGCCATGTTTGTAAACAATCCTGCAAATGGAGGATTTGCCTGCAAACCTGAGAAGGCCTGCGTATACGCGGTTCGGCAGGACATTACTGATTCAAAACCTCGTTTATTCGCAATGAACAACTTAGTATCGTTACAAAAAAAATCAAAATTTCGTTCAATTGAAAATCCATTATCTTCAGTCGCCGCAAGTTCGCCATCTGCGAAAATCACATTAATAAATCTCTTCGGATAAGATGTCTTCCATGTTGAAGTTGAACGCTTTACCGCATAAATCGTTTCTCCGTTATTCGAAAATTTTACTAAATAACCTTCAGCTCCTTTCAAATTATTAATCCCCTGGACATGACACTCGGTTTCAGGTCGATCTACCTGTGTTTTTAGAAATTTGAAATCGGTTTCTTGCATAGGCGTCGTCAGACAACTATTTTCATTCGTCTCCGACAAATATGTATAACTAGAGAATTCTGTTATCCGTGCCATCTCAGCCTGAATAAGTGACTTTAAGGCATTCGTTACAGACTGATCAGTAGGAACATAATTAGCTTTAAACTTTATATCAGCTATACTTTTCTTAAAAACCCACAAGTGCGCTGATGCATTGATGTAGTCGAACGCTCGTAACGAATTGAATAAAGTCGGCATAATTAATCTCTCACAATGTAGAAGTCTTGAATAGTCTGCGCCTTTTGCTTGCCTGGAACCAACAAGCCCTGTTTCAGAACACGCACCTCCCTAGTAACACCATTTATTACAATTGTTGCTTCATATAGACGCCAACCAAACATTAATAGAAGCGGGTTCATAATGATCTGCCCGGACTTATAGGTAATTGCAAACATCCATAATAAGAACACAGAAAATCCAAGCAACTTTTCAGGTTCGTTGTAACTAATACCCATGAAAGATACAACATAAGGAAATACATAATTAATAATGTCGTTTGGAGTCACTTTGGCCGTTATTACATTTATATCAAATGGAAATGATATTTTTCTAAAGATTAAATTTGCTAACAACATCGATCCCAATGTTAGGCCTAAAAACACTAACGAAAGTATTGGATTTTTAAATGGGATGAAAATACATTCTGTTATTGCTGCATTATCCATGCCACAGAATGACTGATCCCACCACCCAATTGGAATATCCTGAACGGCTAGGATGATTGCCAAAGGTAGATATGAACCGATGAAGACCAAAAATGCGGAACTCAATCTAAACTGCATATATTCCCCTTTGTCGAACAAGCCCTACCGCTGGCGATGCTTCCCGTCAGTGCGGGAATCGATCCTTACGCCAGCCTCATTCTGGGGAACCCGCCCTTTGCCTTACACCGTACTTGCGGTGCAATGTACTTGTGGCGGATGTGCAAGTGCCTGAACTCTATTGGAGTTCAGTGGAAAAGTCCATATTGAAAGTGATGATCGAAGAATTTCCGCTTGCCCAGGCACAACACAAATCCACACCACAGATTCAAACCTAACCCTCTCGCCGCAGCCGGGGCTAGGGAGTAATGGATGTTGCGTGGGGGCGATGGCTATTTAAAGGGATGCTGCCCTTTATTTTCATGGCAACATATTTTAAAGGGTAACGTCCCCGTTATTTTCCCTGCTGTATATCGACCCCGTTGATTTGCACAGGCGCTGGATGCGGACATTTTCTGTGTCATGGTCCAATCAGAGCCCGCTCACCAGATATGTAAATTGCTCCTGCCAAACAGCCCGATCAGGCCAATAACAATTAAATAAATGGCGACGATGTAATTCAGCATACGCGGCACAACCAGTATGAGAATGCCTGCGATCAGCGAAACCAGCGGGGCGAGGGTTATAGTCATGTTCATGTTTATCTCCTTGTTAGTTGTAAAGCGGGGGTGAAGCCATTATTCTCACTTCGGCCGTGTGCTCCTGGCGGTCGTCGCAAGCGGGGCGTGGGGCTACTTGTCCAGTAGATTGAAATTAGCCTCAGCGATCTGCCGAAATCCTGCCGACACATCCTGATGTGCCGCCAACTCATTCCAAAACTGCCGCGCCGCTTCTTGCGCAATTGCACTCTCCCCCTCTCGCGGTGCAACAAATATACGTTCAACCACCTCGCTTTTTTCCGGTGCATACAGCATGGGTAACATGTCGTAGATGGGGGCCAGGTTAAAACCAAGCGTTGAAGCAGTCCTATTCCACAAAAATGACAGGTTGCCAAAATGCATATCGGTGTTGGCGATGCAGCGCCCGAAAGCTTCCACCAGTTTGATTTGCGCTGCGCACTCCGCCGTGATGAAACCAAGCTGGTGCAGTTTCACCGCCGATTCGCTCCAGTTACGATGTGCGCCTATAAAAGCGTGGTCGATCGCCTCAAACGAGGCTGTGGCAATCCGGCCTTTTGCCCCCATCCTGTCGAATCTTTCTGATTCCAGGTAGCAGCGTTTTTCAGACAGAATAATTCGCGCAGGCGGCACGGCGATGCCGCATGTTGCCAGCGTCAGCAATGCAAGATGCTCGGCAATCAGCAGGTCTTTCCAGCGTGTTGCCGCTGCGCTGCCATCCAGCAGCGGGGAAAATTTGACGATGAGATTGCGCTCTCCGTCACGCAGCAAAAATTTCGGATGTTCGCCGCCGGCTGATGAGCCGGGCGCGCCACCGCGCACGGCGGCATCCGCCAGCGCGTCATAATGTGCGGGTAATTGCTGCGCGCCAAGCGGAGGCGCTTCCTTCAGCGCGAGAAAACGGTTTAAGGCATGATCGCCTATCAGCAGATTGCCCGGTGCATCCTCGCCAAATTGCGACAGTGCGTAAATCACATCGTCATCCGTCCACTGGGCAAGGTTGTTGCCCAAACCCAGGCCGGGCGCATACGCATCGCGAAACGCACGCCCGATATAACCCTGTGGCCGCATGTCCTGCAGAAACCACGGCAGGCCTTCATATAACTCGCTGCTGCCACTCGCCTCTGCAAATAAATATCCGCGCCCTTCCAACGCCATCAGTGAACCTAGTGCGGCCGCGCTGCCTGTGCGCGCCACTTGATAGACCGGTAGCACATGCGGCAAGGAGCGGATTGCCTTACTGATTGCATACACGATGCTGCGGCCCTGGCGGTGCGTGAACAATCGCCCGCTGTATTGCGCGATCTCGTTTAACGCGCGCGACAAAACCGGTTGACTGAGGCCGGTGCGAGTTTTGAGCTGGCTGACCGTGCACGGGCCTGCGCTGATTAAAATGCCGTATACAAGGCTGGCGTTCTTGCTTAACATGAGTTAATTTGTGAATAGAATTAAATTAATTAATTCCTTGTAATATATCATAAATATTAGTTATTGAATTCTATTATGAATAGTATTTTTTCGTGTTGCGGCCATTGAGGCTAACCTGAGCTACGAGCAACCTTTCAAGCATCATCGCAGAGCGGACAGAAAACTTGCCCACCCTGCCGTACTGAGTAGCAAGTTCTAATGTTGTAGCGCTTATTAACATCACATAAACAAGGCAATTTTTTTTACTTTAATACTGGATTTTATTTCTGATAACTCCATCTTCAATATGTACAAATCCCCCTTACCCCCTTTGCAAAGTGGGGAATATGCGAGACTTTGACCGAAGGGAATTCCTCCCTTTGCAAAGGGAGGACAGGAAGGATTTGCAGCTTCTGACATATAAGAAACCCTCCGCCCAAGTTACCGCGTAAGGGTCGTTGCACAGCAACGGGCTCCCTCGGCGTACTCCTTGCGGGTACAATGTCATGCTTTACCGCTACACACTTTTAGTCCGTACCCATGTTGCTCGATTCCTCCCATTCCCGCCCGCGCTACACCAAGCTGATCGGCTCTTCCGATGCCCTTGCCCTGGCCGAATACGCTGAAAAACACTCGCCGCTGGTGGTGATTGCCGCAAGCGCGCTGGAAGCGCAGCGACTGGTGGAGGAGATTCCATTCTTTTCGCCCAAGTTAAGAGTCCATCTGCTGCCAGACTGGGAAACGCTGCCCTACGACCATTTTTCGCCGCATCAGGATTTGATCTCCGAGCGCCTGGCTACTTTGCACCATATCCGCAGCCAGTCGGTGGATGTGATTGTGGTGCCGATTACCACGGCGCTGTATCCGCTGCCCCCTGTTGAATACCTCGCCGCTTACACCTTCTTTTTGAAGCAAGGCGAGACGCTGGTGATTAACGATCTGCGCGAGCAGATGACGCTGGCGGGCTACACCCATGTGCAGCAGGTGTTGATACCCGGCGAATATTGCGTGCGCGGCGGGCTGATTGATTTGTTCCCGATGGGCAGTGTGCTGCCTTACCGCATTGATCTGTTTGATGACGAGATCGACAAGATCGCGACCTTTGACGTGGATACGCAGCGCACGCTGTACCCGGTGCCGGAGATACGCTTGCTGCCGGCGCGCGAGTTTCCGCTGGATGAAAAAGGCCAGGCGCGCTTCCGCCAGAGCTTCCGCGACCGCTTTGAGGGCGACCCTTCCAAGTCGCGCATTTACAAGGATGTGAGCAAGCGCATTGCGCCATCCGGCATTGAATATTATCTGCCGCTGTTTTTTGAAAAAACCGCGACGCTGTTTGACTATATTTCAAAGAACACCACCGTGTGCCTGCACCACGATGTGGATGAAGCGATTATCACGTTTGCGAAGGATGCGGCCTCGCGCTACAACCTGCTGCGCGGTGATCCGCAGCATCCGCTGCTGGAGCCTAAAGAATTGTTTATGAGCGGGGAGGATTTCTTTATTAAGTTGAAGGGGTTTTCGAGGTTTGACATACTGCCAAATACCGTTCGCCCTGAGCCTGTCGAAGGGTCTTCAACCGTTCGCCCTGAGCCCTTCGACGTTGCTCAGGACAGGCCCGTCGAAGGGCCTTCTGATTCGCCGTCCATGCTTCGACAAGCTCAGCACGAACGGACTCAGCCTAATGTCGAGGAGAGCCTGGCAAAAAACGTAATCTCCTGCGCCACCTCTGCCCTGCCCGATATCGCCGTCAACCGCCGCGCCGAAATCCCCACCCAGGCGTTTGCGAATTTCCTGCGCGATTACGAGGGCCGCGTGCTGCTGCTGGCCGATAGTCTGGGGCGGCGCGAGATTATGGCAGGGTATTTGCAGAGCTATGACCTGAGCCCGACACTGTGCGAAGACTACGCGCAGTTTCTTGCCAGCAAGGATAAATTCATGCTCGGCGTGGCCACGCTATCAAACGGATTTATTCAATATAATCAAGGACTTACAATTGCAACCGAAAGCGAGCTGTATGCCGCGCAAGCGCGCAGCCGTGTGGCTCGCAGCCAGAAGAAAAGCAATGTGGAAGGCATGCTGCGCGACCTTTCCGAGCTCAAGCCGGGCGACCCGGTGGTGCACGAGCAGCACGGCATTGCGCGTTATCAGGGGCTGGTGAATCTGGATCTGGGCGAGGGCGAAAACGAGTTTCTGCTGCTGGAATATGCGGGCAGCGACAAGCTGTATGTGCCGGTGTCGCAGCTGCATGTGATCAGCCGTTACAGCGGCGGTGCGGCCGACACCGCGCCGCTGCACAAGCTGGGCACCGGCACCTGGGACAAGGCCAAGCGCCGCGCGATGCAGCAGGTGCGCGACACCGCTGCCGAGTTGCTGAATCTGTATGCGCAGCGCGCCACGCGCAAGGGCCACCAGTTCAAGCTGACCTATCACGATTACGAAGCGTTTTCTGAAGGCTTTGGTTTCGAGGAGACACCCGATCAGGCGGCCGCGATCGAGGCGGTGATTCTCGACCTGCAGTCCGGCAAGCCTATGGACAGGCTCATCTGCGGCGACGTGGGCTTTGGCAAAACCGAAGTCGCGTTGCGCGCTGCGTTTGTCGCGGCGATGGATGGCAAGCAGGTGGCGATACTGGTGCCCACCACGCTGCTGGCCGAGCAGCACTTCCAGAATTTTTCCACGCGCTTTGCCGACTGGCCGATCAAGATTGCCGAGCTTTCTCGTTTCAGGTCGGCCAAGGAGCAGACGCAGGCGTTGCAGGAAATGGAAGACGGCAAGCTCGACATTATCATCGGCACGCACAAGCTGATCCAAAAAGGCATTAACTTCAAGAATCTCGGGCTGGTGATTATCGACGAGGAGCACCGCTTTGGCGTGCAGCAGAAGGAGCGCCTCAAAGCGCTGCGCTCCGAGGTGGATGTGCTCACCTTAACGGCAACACCGATACCGCGCACGCTGGCGATGTCGCTGGAAGGCCTGCGCGATTTCTCGGTGATCGCCACCGCGCCGCAGCGGCGTTTGTCGATCAAGACCTTTGTCAGCAATTACGACCGCGGCGTGATTCGCGAGGCGGTGCTGCGCGAGCTGAAGCGCGGGGGTCAGGTGTATTTCCTGCACAACGAAGTCAGCACCATCCAGAATATACTGGAGAGCCTCACCGAGCTGCTGCCCGAGGCGCGCATCCGTGTGGCGCACGGGCAGATGGGCGAGCGCGATCTGGAAGCGGTGATGCGCGACTTCTACCACCAGCGCTTTAACGTGCTGCTGTGCACCACCATTATCGAAACCGGCATCGACATCCCCACCGCCAACACCATCATCATGAACCGCGCCGACCGCTTTGGATTGGCGCAGATGCACCAGCTGCGCGGCCGCGTGGGGCGCTCGCACCATCAGGCTTATGCTTATTTATTGGTGGACAGTATGGAAGGCCTCACCGCGCAGGCGAAGAAACGCCTGGAAGCAATTCAGGCGATGGAGCAACTCGGCAGCGGCTTCTACCTCGCGATGCACGATCTGGAAATACGCGGTGCGGGCGAAGTGCTGGGCGAGTCGCAAAGCGGCGAGATGCAGGAAATTGGTTTCAGCCTCTACACCGACATGCTCAACGCCGCCATCACCTCGCTGCGCCAGGGCCACGAGCCGGACATGGCGCACCCCTTGGGTGTCACTACCGAAATCAACCTGCACACCCCGGCCTTGCTACCCAACGATTACTGCGGCGACATCCACCAGCGCCTGATGATCTACAAACGCCTGGCCAACTGCAACACGCTGGATGAACTCGACGACATGCACCAGGAGCTGATAGACCGCTTCGGCCTGCTGCCGGTGCCCGCCCACGCCCTGCTCGACAGCCACCGTTTGCGCATCATGGCCAAGCCGCTGGGCATCATCAAACTGGATGCCTCGGCCGATGCGATATCAATACAGTTCGTGCCCAATCCGCCGATCGACCCGATGAAGATCATCACCATGATCCAGAGCAAACGCCATGTAAAACTGAGCGGGCCGGACAAGCTGCGGATAGAGTTGAAATACAGCGATCTGACGCAGCGCGTGCTGGCGATCAAGAATTTCTTCAAGGAATTAATGTAGGGTGCGTCTCACGCACCATGGTACGCACGGCGCACCCTTGAATTTTCAGATTACCCAGCATTACCTTATGGAGCGACCATGCAAATAAAATGCCCATCATGCTCTACACAGAACAATGTGATAGAAGAAAGAGATATTGTTTGCGGTCAATGCAAAGCGAGCTTAAAAGGGCATGCTTACAGAAAATATAAACTTCCAATTAAGCCCACCATCCAAGCCTTCTTTCTTGGCTCGGTAGTCACTATTGGCACAGCCATCACTTTAAGCACTGAACAAAACGCTATACACCACGCACGCTACCCAGTAGCCATAGAATATGCACTGATCAATTCATGCGCAACCGCAGATCACAGTAGCATTCCACATGACTTTCTTAAAAGAAAGCTGCAAGCTTGTACCTGTGCTTTAGAAAAAACCATGGGGGAAATTCCTTATGATCAATATCATAAGGATAAAAGTTTTACTGCCTTATTTAGAAGTAATATAGACCACTGCTGGTAAAAGCCAAGATCAAACCCGGCCTTTTACCAGCTAGTGCCTATTTACCCCGAGGTGGATTATTATCACGCCCCCCTCCTGATGGATTACCAGTTTTACTTGGCCAGTTTACAGTTTGATTAATACGCATGATAAATTTCCTTTAAAAGTTCATCCAAAATTGGATGACTGCATCTTAAAGTTAGCAACGGGGACAAATGGAGACTAACGCTACGACAGACTTGCAAAAGGAGATCAAGCGATTATTAAGCATAATTGGCTGGTCACAAAAGCGACTGGGTGCAGAAATATACCTGGCGAAATATGATGATGATAATGAACTGGATATTCGTAAGACGGAGGAAAGCGTAAAAAGATCCCTATCCAGAAATTCAACTAAACTTGAAGTGTTAGAACATTATTTAAAATTTATAACCTCGCATCAAGACTATTTAAAAACAAATTATTCCACACCACTATATATTTCGACGAATATCTTGCCTTACGAAATCGAAGAAGAAATGAAAAAAATATCTACATCAATAAACAAAAAACTTTCACAAGGAACATGACAAAGGAAGCTGGAAATGAACACCATTGTTAAAGACGCGATACAGCACTGGAGCTATGTCGCACCCGTGCTGAAGCCTGCGCGCAATGCCAAGGAATACGCGCAACTGGTTGAAGCGCTTGATGCCGCCCTTGATGCGGGCGGCGCGGATGAAAAACACCCGTTGGCCCGGCTGGCAGAATATCTCGGCGAGCTGATCGCCGAATATGAAGCCAAAGACAAGATGCCACCGGCTGCCACTGGCGCCGATGCTTTACGTTATTTGATGCAGCGTGATAACTTGCGCCAGGCTGATTTGCCTGAACTTGGCAGCCAGGGCGTTGTGTCTGAATTATTGTCTGGAGGGCGCGATTTCAATGCCCGTCAGGCCAAAGCCATGGCTGCTCGTTTTGGCGTTTCTGCCGCGCTATTTTTATAATATTTCAATAAAACAATCTAACCAAATCAGCACTAAAGAAAATTTAATGAACCTCATCATCCAAGCCCTGCACGACATCCCCGCCGCCCAACTGAAACGCCTCAGCGACCTGACGCTGGCAACCCGCACCGAGCAAATCGGCCCGCATGCCTGCCGGCTGGTGGACGCGAAGCCGCACGACAGCATTGCGGACTATTGCCATGAGCATGCACTGGACTACGGCTTTGTGCGCCCCGGCCAGCATCTGTCCGACTTTGGCCTGGTGGTGATGGATATGGATTCAACGCTGATCACAATCGAGTGCATCGACGAGATCGCGGACATGTATCACCTGAAGCCGCAGGTGTCGGCGATTACCGAGGCGGCGATGCGCGGCGAGATCGATTTTGCGGAGAGCCTGCGCCGCCGCGTGGCGCTGCTGGAAGGGCTGGAGGAAAGCGCCTTGCAGCGCGTGTATGACGAGCGTTTGCAACTGAGCCCCGGTGCGGAAGCGATGCTGGCGAAGCTGAAGGAGCACGGCATCAGGACGCTGCTGGTGTCGGGCGGCTTTGTGTACTTTACCGAGAAGCTGAAAGCGCGGCTGGGGCTGGATTTTGCGCATGCCAACACGCTGGAGATTGTGAACGGCAAGCTCACCGGCAAGGTGCTGGGCAAGATCCTCGACGCGCAGGGCAAGGCCGATTATCTGGTGCACACGCGCGAGGAACTGGAGCTGGATGGCAAGCAGGTGATTGCGATGGGCGACGGCGCGAATGACCTGAAGATGATGTCGCAGGCCAGTGTCAGCATTGCTTACCACGCCAAGCCGGTGGTGCGCTCGCAGGCAACCTATGCCTTTAATTTTGTTGGTCTGGACGGGCTGGTTACGCTGTTTGGCGGCTAGCAAAAATATTTGTCTGCCTGATACAATCGCACCATGAGTAAAATTCCCGTATTCAAACATCGCATTCATCACATGCTGCAGGGACAGCATCAAGTCGAGCCGTGGGCGCGGATTTTTAATTTCAGTCTGGCGTCGCTGATCATTCTGAATGTGCTGGCGCTGATGCTTGAAACGGTAGATGCACTTTATGAGGAATGGAAAGTATTTTTCTTTTTCTTCGAGTTGTTTTCCGTCAGTATTTTCATAGCCGAATACCTGCTGCGCCTGTGGGTTGCCAATCTTCATCCCAAATATCAACAACCTGTGGGCGGGCGCATTCGCTATTTATTCAGCCCGCTGGCACTGATAGACCTGATGGCCTTTTTGCCATCCCTGCTGTTAATGAGCGGGCTGGATTTGCGCTCCTTGCGCATACTAAGGCTGGTTCGGGTGGTGCGTTTGCTGCATGTTCCGCGCTTCAACAAGGCTATGTATGCAATCTGGCAGGCCGCACGCTCGAAGAGCGCTGAATTTCTCATCGCGGGAACCATCATGTTTGTGCTGCTTATTCTGTGCTCCTCGCTGGCTTATTTTGCCGAGCATGAGGCGCAGCCCAAGGCCTTTTCCAGCATTCCCGCATCGTTATGGTGGGGCATCATGACGATGACGACCGTGGGTTATGGCGATGTTTATCCTGTCACAGTGCTGGGAAAAATTATTGCCGCATTTTTTGCGGTGCTGGGCATCGGTTTTTTTGCGCTGCCCAGCGCGATACTGGCCTCGGCCCTGATTGAACAGGCCAGAAAAAAGGAAATAAGCAAAGCCTGTCCCCATTGCGGCGGCGAGCTTAAAGACTGAGCGACAGCCGTGCTTGCAGCAATTTCTAATGCTGCCGATTTAAACCATTCAATTAATTACGGAAAGAAATCACCATGCAAGAGTTGAAATCCAGTACAGGCGCTCCCGGTTTTGATAACCCGCTGGACTTGCTGCATGCCTGCCATGACCGCATTATGGACCAGTGCGCCACGCTGCAAAAACTGTTGCAGCACCTGCCCGTGCATGGCAGCGATGTGCAGGCACAACAGGCCGCGCAGGCAGTGGTGCGTTATTTCGACACTGCCGGCCAGTCTCACCACCAGGATGAAGAGGTGGATTTATTCCCGCTGTTGCTCGCCAGCGGAAATTCCGATGCGGAGACATTGATCAAACGCTTGCTGGACGAACATCAGGTGATGGATGCGCAATGGTCAGCCCTGCGCAGCCAGTTACAAAGTATTGCCGAAGGTGCGTCCGCAGTGCTGGAGAAAAAACTGGTGGCCGATTTCAGCCTTGCCTACGGTCGCCATGTCATGCTGGAAAATACGCAGTTATTGCCGCTTGCCGCGCAACTGCTGAGTCAGCAACAGCTCGACGGAATCGGAAAAAAAATGGCTGAGCGGCGCGGCGTCAGTCTTGGCTGAAGCGCTTATCGCTACTACGTAAGTATTTGATTATATTGAATATTTTACGCGATTCGCCTAGCAATAGCACGCTCTCAGGCTGATAGCCCGGCATCAACCTCTGCTTCGGCAGAAATCCAGTCCTGCATCTCATACCCTCCCGCAAATCCCCTGCGCTCGGCCTTAAAATAAGCTGCGGTTGAGATCATCTGGTAACGTTGTTCACGCGACACGGCAATGGCATTCTGTTTCGGCGCTGATTTTTTGACGGCGGTTTTTCTTGCAGGCTTGCCTTCTTCTGCAGCAGGCTTCGGTAGCGCTTCCTTTTTAACCACAGGCTTTTTGGCGGGTGTTTTTGCAACAGGCTTTTTGGTTGTTGTCACTGCAGCTGTCTTTGCAGTGACGAGGGGGCCGGCTGCCACTTTCTTTGTTGCCGGCTTTTTGACTTCGCTGCCTGCCGTTTTTTTGCCTGTTGCGGTTATTTTCTTCGTTGTTACAGCCATGATTCCTCCCGTGACGCGTTATTCGATCTGATTATTACAAATCTTGATGGCAGAAATATTACATGCCCTGTTTTGATAACGTGGAGGCGAATGCGGCAAAATCAAGCTAAAGTGGCTTTAGCCCGCGGCTTTTTGCAGGCAGCTGCACCCGGAATGCCAAAGGCCTGCAAAATGCAGGCCTTTGGCAAAAATTACAGCTCGCCCTGCCGGGCAGTTTATTGCGGGCGCATACGGTCTGCGGCAGCAAAGTATTTGCGTGCATAGGAAACCAGCTGCGCATCGGTGGGATGATCTACCGTTTCTATACCTATCACCTTGTCGGAAAACTGGTGATCATGGCTGTGAATATGCTTGATCAGGCTCAGTTTCGCATTGGCCGGGCCAACGACCAGAATTTCCTGTGCGCCCTTGAGCGCCTCAACCACCTCGTGATAGAAACTCTCGTCTTCCTTGGCCCGCCCCGTTCCAACTGCACCGCCTTTATCCGCGCCCCGTTTACTGTGCAATTTCTGATGCGGTTTGGCGGGACGAATGATGGAAGCTTCCACGTCATCCGGGCTAATGTGCATTACGTGAGCTTCTCTGTGGTCAATCCATACAACGGCGTGATAATGGGACATATGATTCCTTTTCTTAAAATATTCGCGGTGATTCAGTATGAATACTTAGGATGAAATAAACAACCCACTAAAACAATAGGGCAAATTCTGCCTGATATTTTTACTGAAAAATCGCGTAATTAGCCCGTAAAAGTACCCGACTAAATTGATCCTGAAATGCTCGATTCAAGCCCTGAAATTTATCATTCTTGCCCAAAAAATCCCGGGGCACCGGCCGCTAATTTCCGCTCATCTCCACATCAATATGGGGCACCTTTAAGCAAGTTGTTCATTTCAACTCATTTATGACGAATGGTCGCTTTCAGCACGCCAAAGGAAAATCCTCGGCACACCAGTAAATATGGCAAAATCAGGCCGCCAATTTGGGGTAATATTCCTTTACTAATCTGTCAGGTATTCGCTATGCGCGGGCGTTCATTGTCCATTCTGGTTTTTCTTGTTCTGCACGGTTGCGCTCAGCCACCGCAGGATGCCAAACCCATGCCTGCAAACGAGCAAGTCGCAACAAGCGCTTCGCCGCCCAGAAAAGCACCATCGCCCATGCAAGTAGTGATACTTGCCAGTGAAGATATTCCGGCTTATTCAACAGTTGCCAATGCGATCGCCAGACAGCTGGGGAAACGCGCCAGCATTCACTACCTGACAGGCAGCCAGCTAGAGAATATCAAGGCCGTTGCCAAACTCAAGAACGAAGAAAATACACAGATTGTGAGTGTCGGGCTTAACGCCTCGATCGCGGCAAAAAGCCTGGGCAATAAACAGGTGATTTTCTGCCAGGTATACAACCATCAGGATTACGGTTTGCTTACCCCAAGACGCAAGGGCGTCAGCATGCTGCCCTCTATTCCAAAAACTTTCAGTGCCTGGCGTTCATTGTCACCTTCTGTCACGGATATCGGAGTCATCAGCGGGCCGGGTTTTGATGATGTGATACAAACGGCCAGAATTTCTGCCAAAAGCCATGGCTTCAGGCTGCATCACAAAACCGTTAATTCCGACAAGGAATACCAGTACGCTTACAAAAATATGAGCAAAATGGTTCAGGCCTACTGGCTGCTGCCGGATAACCGGGTACTCAGCGAGCATATTTTGCGCGATGTCATGACCTTCAGCGTGCGCAACAGCAAGCAGGTTGCTGTCTTCAGCGATGAGCTGCTTAAGCTCGGGGGGCTGTTCAGTGTAAGCAGTGACTATCATGACATTGCCAACCAGGTAATTGAAAGACTTGAGCAGGCGGGTGTAACTGACATTGTTCCAGGGCCCGATATCGCGTATCTCGACAAATTAAAACTTCGCATTAATGTCGTCATGGCAAAAAATCTTGGCGTGGAGATACCTGAACCATTCAGAAAATTTGCACATGCTCCCTAAGCCGACAGATCTGCTCGCCAAAATCACATTGATATTGCGCAAGCTGCCTGTTTTGGCAGCCCGGCTCAAAGGCTCGGCCTTTTACAATAGGGCCGAAATTTATTTTTCCAAAAACGCACCCAAGAGCATCGCCAACCGCATACTCGCCTTGCAGTTTGCATGGTCGATTATTATTTACCTGCTTTTCATAGGCGCACTCTGGTTTACGATCAATCTGGTAATAGTAAACAGTGTACGGCAGCAGGGTGAAGGCTGGATTTCAAAACTGGACGAACTGGGCATTCCCGTTTACGCCACCAACGATCCCACCCAACTGAATGACGCGATCAGCTATGTGCGAAATTTCCCCGAGGTTTTGCGCGCACAATTTCTTGATGTTTCCGGCAAGAAAATTACTGCCGAATACACCCGGAAAAATGTCCATATCTCAAAATTCAAACCACTGGATGCAAAGGCCATCGGGCAGCTCAAGCAAACCGAGCTTGGAAGCAAACAGCTATTGTTTGAAAAGGGCAGCAATTCGCAAATGCGCATCAGTGCACCAATCTGGATAAAGTCCATATCGAACGATGGCATGATCGCCTTCAGTCTTAAAAAAAATGACGGTGAAAAGATCGAGACTATCGGCTTTATCGATATCGTGCTGGACTACAGCCATATTTCTGCCGCACTCAACCGCAACCTGATGTACGCGAGCCTGATTATTGCACTGATGATGTTTGTCGCAGCATATGCAGGCCGCGTCACGGTGCGCTGGGCACTGAGTCCGCTCTCCGAGCTTGAAGAACCCCTGACACGCCTTGCCAATGGCGAGACCGATGTAACTGTCAACAGCACCGGGGACAAGGAGATCGCACGCATCGGCATTGCGCTCAACACCACCATCAGCGCGCTGAAAGAGCGCGATGAGACTCTGCGACGCATGGCAAACCATGACAGCCTCACGGGACTGGTTAACCGCAAATTTTTCGTGGAGCAACTCGAAAGGGAAATCGGGCGCATCGCGCAAAGTGGCGGCAGCAGTGCGCTGTTCTTTTTTGATCTGGACCGCTTCAAGCATATCAATGACACCTACGGCCATGCCGCAGGTGACCGTCTGCTGATACAGATCTCAAACCAGCTCAGTCAGCGCAAACGCGTCATCGACCTGGTATCGCGCTTTGGCGGGGATGAATTTACCCTGCTTGTCTATAACGTGGACCGCAGCAGTGCGCTGGAGGTGGCCGAGTCCTTCATGCAGCTCATGCGTGAATTCATGTTCTATGAGGCTGGCGATATGCTGAAAATTCACTTCAGCATAGGCATCACCATCATTGATGACGGCACCTTAAGTTCGCATGATTATCTTAAGGAAGCAGATACGGCAGTACACGAAGCCAAGACCCAGGGCAGAAATGACTTCAGAATTTTTCAGCGCCGCGCACTTCTGCACAACGCTCCCGAATCAGGTGTGGGCTGGCATGAGCGCTTGCAGGAGGTGCTGCTCAACAATGAGGCCATACCTTACTACCAGCCGCTGATCGGCTTGAAAAACCAGAGCGAACATATCAGGGAAGTGCTGTTGCGCATACCCGACATGGAACACGGAGTCCTCAGACCGGGAGCCTTCATGCCGGCTGCAGAACGCTTTGGCCTGATGGCCGAGTTTGACCGGCAGATGATCAAAAAGGTTGCCGGCGTTCTTGCTGTGCAAAAAAACCCCAATCTCGTCTTTTCCATGAATCTTTCAGAACAATTTATCGAGGAAGACAACATGGTGGAATTTATGAAGGGAGTGATCACGGATTACCATGTCTCGCCCAAACATTTTATTTTTGAACTGCCTGAACAGCTCATCATCCGCAACATCAACAGATTGAAACTTATTATTCCGGAATTGTCGGATCTTGATTTCCGTTTTGCGATAGACGATTTCGGTTCGGGCTTTGGCTCGTTCAATTACATCAAGAAATTCCCGGTGCACTTTCTTAAGATTAACAGCTCGCTGATTGAACGCATCAACAATGACAGTATCGACAGAATTTCTGTGCGCTCCATTGTGGACATAGCGGTCGATCTGAATATGCAGACTATCGCAAAATATGCAGGCGACGATGAAAGCATCCGCTTTTTGCAGCAGCTCGGTGTCGACTTCGTGCAGGGCAACTTTACAGGCAAACCCACCTCAGAATTTAACGCCTGAGCAATTTCGGGAAACAGCTAACCCAGCAATTCCGTGCTGCCCGGCACCTGGAAGATACCCTGCAGCTTGAGCAACTCGTCGCGATGCATGCGCGCCAGCTGCCCCACTATGTTTTCGCCGGCGGGGGTTAGATGCACTTCAACGATGCGCCTGTCTGCCTCGCCCTGCTGCCTGTAAACCAGCCCCATCTTTTCACAGCGCGACACCAGCGAAACCACGCCGTGATGATGCGATTGCAGCCGTTCTGCCAGCTCTCCTATCGTGGCCCACTCCCGCCCGCGATAACCCCTGATATGCAACAGCAACAAATACTGCAGATGCGTAACGCCAAGATCATGTGTCACCTCCTCACTGAAACGCATAAAGCGCCTTAGCTGGTAACGAAAGTGGGACAGAGTCTCATACTCTTTCTTGCTGAGCGTATTTTTTGACATATGCTGTTCAAGTGAAAATGATGATTGATATTATATCAAACTGTGATATATAATTCAGCCAGCTTTTAAATTAACTGTTTGATGGAGGCATGAAATGGATGCAACAATTCAATTTCCCCCGGTTGATGCGGAAGGTTACCTGATCGAGCCTATGGACTGGAATGAAGAAGTCGCGCTGGAATTGGCACGTCAGGAAAACATTGAGCTCACCGATGACCACTGGGATGTGCTGCGTTTTATGCGCGACTATTATGCCGAACACCAGATAGCGGTGGATGTGCGCCATGTGATCAAGCATCTGGCCGAAAAGCACGGGCCCGAGTCGCGCAATATGGTGTTTGACCTGTTCCCCTATGGTTATGTGAAACAGGCGTGCAAGATTGCCGGCATGAAACGTCCGCGCGCGTGGAGCACAGGCTGAAAAAACGCAGGGTGGGCAAAGCGCAGCGTGCCCACGCAGATCAAAAGAACCTGACACGTCTTCATCGTAATGACTGCGTGGGCAGATGAAACTTGCCCACCCTACGACGCTACCTGCCGGAGTACGGGCTAAAACGTAGGGTGGGTAAAGCGTAGCGTGCCCACGCAGATAAAAGAATTCGTGACAAACCCGCATTGGGAACCGTCACATATCCTGAGCGCGTGGGCAGATGAAACTTGCCCACTCTACGCAACTGCGGAACCACCACATTACTATTGCAGCAGCGGCGAATCTGCCCCTTCCAGTTCCACTCCCTGAATATTTGCCTGACCCACCAGTATTTTCAGATACTGCTTCAGCGCGCGTGTGCGCACCTGTTCGGCCAGAAACTGCGCCAGTTTTTCGCGCACCATTTCAAACGGCAGGGTGTGGCCCTCGACGCGGTGCTCGACCCGCACGATGTGCAGACCGAAACGGCTTTCAACCAGTTTAGGCGCAATCTCGCCAGACTCCAGGCTGAAGATGACGCGCTCAAACTCCGGCACGGTCTGGCCTTTGCTGAGCTGGCCCAGATTGCCGCCCACTTCTGCAGAGGTGCAGTTTGAGTAAGTGCGCGCCAGCTCCCCGAACTGCGCGGGGTTTGCCTGCACCTGCAGCAACACCTCCTCAGCCTTCGCGCGCAGCGCATCCAGCGGCACATTGGGGGTGACCTGAAACAGGATATGGCTGGCTTCCACCAAATCTCCATTGCGGAACTGCTTCAGATTTTTGCGATAGTAAATTTCGCATTCTTCCACAGTCGGCGTTGGTGAACTCACTTCCATTTCTATCAGGCGGTTGATCAGCGCATCTTCCAGCAGCGACTCCCTGTCTGCTTCATCGCCCGCTGCTTCCAGCGCGCGCAATTCTTCCTGTGCCATGGCAACCTTGTCGCGCGCGGCTTGCAACAGCACTTCGCGCAACACCAGCGCTTCCACCGCCGACTTCACTGGCGAGGGTGAGCTCTCATGAAACGGCAATTCGCGTTCCACTGCATCGTCGGTTATTTCTACATCGTTTACGCTGATACTCATAATTCATCCTCCGGTCATCAAAATCCATTTCTTCCACAGATTGCACAGATTTACACAGAATTTGAAAGACAAGACAGATTTTTTAATCTGTGTCCATCTGTGCAATCTGTGGATAAATGGTTTACCAACATGTTCAAAGTTAGCCGCGTTGCCGCACGATCTGATAACTGCGGGTCAAATAAGTCACCACTGCGAAGCCGCTCCACACATGCACCAGGCGGGTGAACGGGAACAATACAAACACGGTCATGCCGAACATCAGGTGAATTTTGTAGATCAGCGGCACCGTCAGCAAAGCGTCTGCTGCACCGCCCCTGAAAGTCACAATGGACTGCGCCCACTGGCCGAGCAACAGCATCACGCTGCCGTCCTTGTGTTGCAGCGAGAACAGGATGCTGATCAGGCCAAGTACCAGCGTCACAAAAATCCACAGCAGGATAATGATATCCATGGGCTTGCTGGTTGCGCGGATACGCTCATCCAGCAAACGCCGCAACAGCAGTAGCGTAATACCGGCCAGGCATATCAATCCCGCAATACCGCCGCTGACAATCGCCAGCATCTGTTTGTTGGGCGTGGACAGGCCCATACCTTCATACAGCCAGTGCGGTGTCAGCAAGCCCACCATATGGCCAAAAAACAGGAACAGCACGCCGATGTGAAACAGGCTGCTGCCCCAGCGCAGTTGCTTTGCACGCAGCAACTGGCTGGAATCGCTCTTCCAGGTATATTGCTCGCGGTCAAAACGTATCAGGCTGCCCAGCAGAAAAATCGCGAGGGCGATGTAGGGATAAATCCCGAACAATGCATTATTCAGATAATCCATGATTTGAACTCCTTATATTAAGAGGCTTGAGTTGCAGCTGCTGCGGCCTTGCGCGATTCGGGCATGCGCACGACGGCGCTTTGCGGCCTGGGTACCAGCAGCGGATCGGTGCCGTCGGCGGACGGGCCAAACTGGATGATGGTTTCTTCCATCTCGCGTATCGGCACATCGGGCAACTCGCGTGCTTCAACCGGCGAGATCGCTTCCATCACGGCAAATACATGGTGATACGGGCTGTTGTTGGCCTTGAGCTTGCGCCCGATCAGCGCCATCACGTCTATCGTCTCACCCAGCATTGCACACGCCTCCGCGTCCGGCAGCTGCGACAGATACTCCAGAAACAGCGGCACATAATCCGGCAACTCCTCGGCATCCATATCCAGCCCGTGCTTGCGATACTCTTCGATCAGATTCACCATCGCCATGCCGCGATCGCGCGACTCGCCGTGGATATGCTCGAACAGATGCAGCGAGTGCGAGGGGTTGCGGTCAAAGGTGCCCACATAATTCTGCTCCAGTTCCAGCAATGGCTCGGTGCGCATCATGTTTAACAGCCCGGCCATTTTTTTCGCTGCCTTTCCATTGTGGCGCTGCTCTTCATCCAGCACCTCCTCAAGCAGATCCAGCTCTTGCAGCCATTCGGCCTGCGGGTAACTCAGCAGCAATGAAAGTACTTTAAATGTTTTCATGCTTACGCCCCCTCTTTCATACTTTTAAGCGACTTCGGCATCGCGATAATATTCTTTGCCGCAGTCTTCTTCGTGCCAAAAAGGCTGACCTCCGATTTTCCATCCGAGCAGCCATTGCCAAAGGTGAAGCCGCAACTGCCTTTTTCATCGTAGGCATCCACGATTTCAGCGCGGTGGCTGCTGGGGATGACGAAGCGGTCTTCATAATTGGCAATCGCCATGTAGCGATACATCTCCTCCACCTGCGCTGCGGTCAGCCCAACCTGCTTGAGCACAGCGGTATTGGCCACGCCATCCACCGACTTGCCGCGCATATAGGCACGCATGGCCAGCATGCGATCAAGCGCGGTGATGATGGGCGCTTCCTTGCCCGCAGTGAGCAGATTGGCCAGATACTTCACCGGTATGCGCAAAGACTTGGTGTCCGGAATAATACCGTTCATACCCATATCGCCGCTGGCTGCAGCGGACTGTATCGGTGACAGCGGCGGAACATACCAGACCATGGGCAGCGTGCGATACTCGGGATGCAGCGGGAAGGCGATTTTCCATTCCATCGCCATCTTGTACACCGGTGAGTGGCGCGCTGCTTCCAGCCAGGCTTCGGGTATGCCGTCGGCGCGTGCCTGCTCTATGACCTTGGGATCGTTCGGGTCGAGGAACATTTTCAGCTGCCCTTCGTACAAGTCCTGCTCGTTGCTCACGCTGGCGGCGGCTTCGATCTGATCAGCGTCATACAGCAGCACGCCCAGATAACGGATACGGCCAACGCAGGTTTCCGAACACACCGTAGGCTGGCCGCCCTCTATGCGCGGATAGCAGAAGGTGCATTTTTCCGCTTTGCCCGACTTCCAGTTGTAATAGATCTTCTTGTACGGGCAACCGCTGATGCACATACGCCAGCCGCGGCATTTGTCCTGATCCACCAGCACGATGCCGTCTTCCTCGCGCTTGTAGATCGAGCCGGACGGACACGAGGCAACACAGGTCGGATTCAGGCAGTGTTCGCACAGGCGCGGCAAATACATCATGAAGGTGTTCTCGAAGGTCGAGTACATTTCCTTCTGCACATGGTCGAAATTCTTGTCGCGGCTTCGCGAGGCAAACTCGCCGCCCAGATCGTCTTCCCAGTTTGGTCCCCATTCAATCTTGTCCATTTTCTTGCCGGTGATCACCGACACGGGGCGCGCCGTAGGCGGTGTCTCCGACAGTTTGGCGGTTTGCAGATGCTGGTAATCGTAGGTAAACGGCTCGTAGTAATCATCGATTTCCGGCAAGTTGGGATTGCCGAAAATATTCGCCAGAATGCGCCACTTCGCGCCCTGGCGCGGCTCGATCTTGCCGCTATTCTTGCGACTCCAGCCGCCATTCCACACGTCCTGGTTTTCCCATTGTTTGGGATAGCCGACGCCCGGTTTGGTTTCCACATTATTGAACCACGCGTATTCAACACCATCGCGCGAAGTCCACACGTTTTTGCAGGTGACGGAACAAGTGTGGCAGCCGATACATTTGTCCAGATTCAACACCATTCCTACTTGGGCACGTATTCTCATTTTGTATTTCCTTTCTTGCCGGAGAATTGATTTCTGGCGGAACCGTGTATGCCGGCTGGCCGGTTTTCGTCCAGCGGCCCTTCCATCCAGTCCACTTTATTCATCTTGCGCACCACCACAAACTCATCACGATTTGAGCCAACCGTGCCGTAGTAGTTAAAGCCCCAGGCCTGCTGCGCATAGCCGCCTATCATGTGGGTGGGCTTGGTCACGGTGCGCGTCACGCTGTTGTGAATACCGCCGCGGAAGCCGCTGGTTTCGGCACCCGGCACATTGATGATTTTTTCCTGCGCGTGGTACATCAGCGCCATGCCGCGCGGCACGCGCTGGCTGACCACGGCACGGGCCGTAATCGTGCCGTTGATGTTGTAGACCTCGATCCAGTCGTTATCCACTATTCCCGCCGCCTTCGCTTCCGGCTCGGAGATCCACACATGCGGCCCGCCGCGTGACAGGGTCAGCATGCGCAGGTTGTCCGAATAGGTGCTGTGGATACCCCATTTCTGGTGCGGCGTAATCCAGTTCAGCACCAGTTGCGTATTGCCGTTGCCCAGCTTGTCGATCACCGGCTTGATGGTCTTGGTATCGATGGCGGGTTTGTACACGCACAGGCCCTCGCCGAAATCCAGCATCCATTTGTGGTCCTGGTAAAACTGCTGGCGCCCGGTCAGCGTGCGCCACGGTATATATTCGTGCACGTTGGTATAACCGGCGGTGTAGCTCACATGCTCGGACTCGATGCCGCTCCAGGTGGGCGACGAAATAATCTTGCGCGGCTGCGCCTGAATATCGCGGAACCTGATCTTGTCATCCTCGCGCGTGAGCGCCAGATGGCGGTGGTCGCGTCCGGTGATTTTGGACAAGGCCTCCCAGGCCTTAAGCGATACCTGGCCGTTGGTTTCCGGCGCCAGCATCAAAATCATTTCACACGCATCGATGGCCGACTCGATGCGCGGCAAGCCTTTGCTGATGCCCTCTTCCTGCACCGTGCGGTTGAGGTCGGCCAGCTGTTTGATTTCACTTTCGGTGTTCCAGGCTATGCCTTTGCCGCCGTTGCCGATCTTCGTCATCAGCGGGCCGATCGAGGTGAACTTCTTGTAGGTATCCGCATAGTCGCGCGTCACCACCGTCATCGCCGGCATGGTCTTGCCGGGTATCGCTTCGCATTCACCTTTTTTCCAGTCCTTCACACCCAGCGCCTGGCCCAGCTCGCCCGGTGTGTCGTGCATCAGCGGCGTGAGCACCAGATCCTTCTGCGTGCCGAGATGCTTGACCGCCAGCTCGCTGAATTTCTTCGCGATGGTCTTGTAAATTTCCCAGTCAGACTTGCTTTGCCACAGGGGCTGCACGGCTTCAGACAGCGGGTGAATAAAGGGATGCATGTCCGAGGTGTTGAGGTCGTCCTTTTCATACCAGGTGGCGGTTGGCAACACGATATCCGAATACAGACAAGTGGTGGACATGCGGAAGTCCAGCGTCACCAGCAGGTCCAGCTTGCCTTCCGCGCCCTTGTCATGCCACACCACTTCTTTTGGTTTTTCCTCTCCAAGCTCGCCCAGATCGGGGCCGAACACCGCGTTCTGCGTGCCCAGTAAATACTTCATGAAATACTCATGGCCTTTGCCGCTGGAACCCATGATGTTGGAGCGCCACACAAACATATTGCGCGGGAAGTTTTTCGGATTGTCCGGGTCTTCGCACGACATTTTCAGCGCGCCGCTCTTGAGCTGCTCCACCGCGTATTTGACCGGGTCCATGCCGGCTGCTTCCGCCGCTTTCACCACTTCCATCGGATTTGTCTGCAACTGCGGTGCGGAAGGCAGCCAGCCCATGCGCTCGGATTTCACGTTGAAATCGATCAGGCGGTAATCCTCGGCATTGGCATCTGCTGTGGGCGAGGTAATCTCTGCCACGTTGAGTTTTTCATGGCGCCACTGGCTGGTGTGCGCATAGAAGAACGAGGTGCCGTTCATCTGGCGCGGCGGACGCTGCCAGTCCAGCGCAAACGCGAGCGGTGCCCAGCCGGTTTGCGGGCGCAGCTTTTCCTGCCCCACATAGTGCGACCAGCCGCCGCCGGATTTGCCGATGCAGCCGCACATCATCAGCATATTGATGATGCCGCGGTAGATCATGTCCATGTGGTACCAGTGGTTCAGACCCGCACCGACGATCACCATGGATTTGCCATGGGTGCGGTTGGCATTGTCGGCAAACTCGCGCGCGACGGTGATGATGTCCGCGCGTTTCACACCGGTATGCTTCTCGCCCCAGGCCGGGGTGTAGGGAACCATGTCGTCATAGCTGGTGGCCACATTGCCGCCACCGAGGCCGCGATCCAGTCCGTAATTGGCCATCATCATGTCGTACACGGTGACAACTTTTACTTCGCCGCCGCCACTCAATTTGAGCGTTTTGAAAGGCACATTGCGCACCTGCACATCTTTGGCATCGGTGCCGCCGAAATACGGGAACCCGACCCCCACTACTCCATCCTTGCCGTCGATCAGTGTCAACTGCGGCTTGATCTCGGCCTTGCTTGCGCCGTCTTTCATTTCCAGATTCCATACGCCAGCCTGCCCCCAGCGGAAACCGATCGAGCCATTGGGCGCGGACAGGTTGCCGCTTGTTTCATCGACGACGATGGTTTTCCAGTCGGGATTGTTTTCCTGGCCCAGCTTGCCGTCCAGATCGGAAGCACGCAGGAAGCGATCCGGAACTAAAGTTGCTGTACCATCTTTCATGGGAAAATCCTTCAGCATCACCAGCATCGGCATGTCGGTGTACTGGCGGCAGTAGCCGTCAAAATATTCGCTTTTGTTGTCGAGATGGAATTCTTTCAAAATCACATGGCCCATCGCCATCGCCAGCGCCGCGTCGGTGCCCTGTTTCGGCGCCAGCCAGATGTCGCCGAACTTCACCATCTCGCTGTAATCGCTGGCGACCGCAACCACCTTGGTACCCTTGTAACGCACCTCGGTCATGAAGTGCGCATCGGGTGTGCGCGTCTGCGGCACGTTGCTGCCCCAGACCATCAGGTAGGTGGAGTTGTACCAGTCAGCCGATTCCGGCACGTCGGTCTGCTCGCCCCAAACCTGCGGCGAGGCGGGGGGCAGGTCACAGTACCAGTCATAGAAGGACAGGCAGGCACCGCCGATCAGCGACAGGTAACGCGATCCGGCGGCATAGCTCACCATCGACATCGCCGGTATCGGCGAGAAACCGATCACACGATCGGGGCCGAACTCCTTGGCGGTAAACACGTTGGCCGCCGCGATCATTTCCGACACTTCGTCCCAGCTTGCGCGCACAAAGCCGCCCTGCCCGCGCACCGACTTGTATTTCTTTGCGGTTTCGGGATTCTGGCTGATGGCTTTCCATGCTTCCACCGGTTCCATGCTCTTGCGCGCCTCGCGCCACAGCTCCATCAGACGCCCGCGTATCATCGGATATTTCACGCGCTGCGCACTGTACACATACCAGGAGTAACTGGCGCCGCGCGGACAGCCGCGCGGCTCGTGGTTGGGCAGGTCTGGACGGGTGCGCGGATAATCGGTCTGCTGGGTTTCCCAGGTAATCAAACCGTTCTTCACATAAATTTTCCAGCTGCAGGAACCGGTGCAGTTGACGCCGTGTGTAGAGCGCACGATTTTGTCATGCTGCCAGCGCTGGCGATAGGCATTTTCCCAACTGCGATCCTCGCTGGTCACCACACCGTGATCACCGGAAAAATTATCTACATTCTTTTTAAAGAAACTTAATCTGTCTATAAAGTGGCTCATTTATCACTCCTGATGTTATTCAATTGCCTGGTAACAAATTAATCTGCTTGTCCGTAGTTGGTAGGGTGGGCAGGCTTTATCTGCCCACGCGTAACTTTTCAACAGCGTGGGCAGATAAAGCCTGCCCACCCTACTTCGCTATATTTCCCTAGCAAGGCATGAGTGCATTCTTGCGCGAGTAATACCACCAGGTGATGGCAAGGCAACTCACGTAGAAGGCGATAAACCCGTACAGCGCGGCATCTGCCCCGCCTGTCAGCGCGATCGATGAGCCAAACATTTTGGGGATAAAGAACGCGCCATAGGCGGCGATCGCTGCGCTGAAGCCCAGCACGGCGGCGCCCTCCTTGTTGGCATCCTTGATTGCCTGGTCTTCGGCAGCCTTGCCTTTACCGGCTGCTTCGAGCTGGCGCTCATTCATGAAGATGACCGGGATCATGCGGAAGGTGGACGCGTTACCCACACCGCTTGCCGCAAACAGAATCATGAACATGGTGAAGAACATCCAGAAGTTTCCGCCGGTTCCGCCGTGTGGCAGGAACATGATCACACCATAGGCAGCCGCACCCATGATCAGGAAAGTCCAGAACGTAACCGCGGCACCGCCCAGCTTGTCGGACAGCCAGCCGCCCGCGACACGCGTCAGCGCGCCGACCAGCGGGCCCAGAAAAGCGTACTGGGTGGGATTGATATCGGGGAACTGGGTTTTGGTCAGCAGCGCAAAGCCGGCCGAATAGCCGATAAACGATCCGAAGGTGCCGAGGTAGAGCCAGCACATGATCCAGGTATGTTTGCGTTTGAAGATAATCGACTGCTCGGAAAAAGACGCCTTGGCCGAAGCGATATCATCCATGCCAAACCACGCGGCGATTGTGGCCGCCACGATAAACGGCACCCAGATAAAGCCGGCATTCTGCAGCCACATATCCTTGTGCAGGTCGCCCTTGACCCAGGCTTGCGGGTCGCCACCCAGTGCACCAAACACGCCGGCAGTGATGACCAGCGGTACCAGAAACTGCATCACCGACACGCCCAGATTGCCCAGGCCTGCATTCATGCCGAGCGCCATGCCTTTTTGCGCCTTGGGAAAGAAGAAACTGATGTTGCCCATGCTGGAGGAGAAATTGCCTCCGCCGAATCCGCACAGCAAGGCCAGAATCAGAAAGGTGATAAAGGGAGTGCTGGGGTCTTGCACCGCAAAACCGATACCCAGTGCCGGCAGCAATAAGGACGCGGTGCTGAGTGTGGTCCATTTGCGCCCGCCAAAAATCGGCACCATGAAAGAATAAAAAATGCGCAGCGTGGCACCGGATAAACCCGGCAGGGCGGCCAGCCAGAACAACTGGTTGTTATCGAACTTGAAGCCGACATTGGGCAGATTCACCACCACCATGCTCCAGACCATCCATACCGAAAAGGCCAGCAGCAGCGCGGGAATGGAAATCCACAGATTGCGGCTGGCAATCGCCTTGCCTTCCTTTTCCCAAAACGCTTTATCTTCCGGTTCCCACTTGGTGAGCACATGAGATGACATATCTACCTCCTATAATTTGCATCAATAGAAACTACATTTTTTTCGAGCTTAAAACTCAATTTTCAGGCTAAGGCACTGATTGCAAAGACCTAAGCCGCATTACTAAATATTCAATAAAATCAAATACTTACGTATTAATATCACTGCATCACGTCTCCCGTGGCAAGTTAAGAACCAACCCTGCTGCTTTCTTTTTCTGCATGCAGCGGATGCACTTCGGTGAAGTACATCCACATCAGCGACACCCACACGATGCCGAACATCAGCATGAAGGCGGAGGAGCGTATGCCGGTCAGGTCGACCAGTGCGCCAAACATAATGGGCATCAGAAAACCGCCCATACCGCCGGCCAGCCCGACCACGCCGGACACCACACCGATATTGCCGGGATAATCATCGGAGATATATTTGAAGACCGATGCCTTGCCGATTGCAAACGCAATGCCCATCGTAAACATGATGATGGTGAACATGACCGGGCCCAGGCCGATATGGAAGGTGGCCGGTCCGGTTACGGTCAGAATGGTGAATTCAGTTTGCGGATACGACAGGAAAAACAGGCATACCAGCGAGATCCACAACACCCACCAGGTGATGGTATGCGCGCCGAATTTGTCGGAAAAATAACCGCCTACCGCACGCAACAGGCCGCCCGGAATGCTGAAGGCGGCGGCCAGCAGCGCGGCGGTCTTGAGGTCGAAACCGTATTCGCTCACATAGTATTTGGTCATCCACAAGGCCAGCGCTACATAGCCTCCAAACACGATGGAGTAATACTGACTGTAGCGCCAGACTTTGGGATCTTTCAGCGTCTGCAGTTGCTCCCTGATGGTGACATGCTTGCCAACAATATGAGTGGCGTCGGAAAAGGTAAACATCCAGAACAGTATCGCGGTCACCAGCATCAGCACCGCATACACCTGCGGCACCATGGCCCAGCCATACGCCACCACAATGGCGGGCGCCACCAGTTTGGTGATCGCAGCACCGGTATTGCCGGCACCGAAGATTCCCATCGCCAGACCCTGCTGGTCTTTCTTGAACCAGCGCGCGCAATACGCGATGCCCACGGTAAACGAGCCGCCGGCCACACCCACAAACAAACTGGTAAACAGAAAGTGCCAGTATTTGGTGGCATAGGAAATCATCCAGATCGGAATGACCGTGGACAGCATCAGCACAAAAAACACGATGCGCCCGCCGTATTTGTCCGTCCACATGCCCAGCGGCAAGCGGATCAGCGAGCCGGTCAGCACCGGCATCGCAATCAGCAGACCGAACTCGGTTTCATTCAGGCCCAGCAGCTGTTTGATCGGAATGCCGATCACCGCAAACATCATCCAGATCATAAAACACACCGTGAAGGCGATGGTGCTTGCTGTTACCACAGACCAGGCCTTGTATTGTTGCGTTGCCATTTTTCTCTCCCCTGAGTTGCAGATTGTTTGATGCAGATGTTCAAGCTGGCCGCAGTGTAGAGCCGGGAAATGCACGATGCCAGCGGCCAAAAGCCAAGCAATTTGCTGGGAAATACCACCAAAGTGGTAGTTAAAAACTTAAGCAACATATTGTTTAACAAGAATTTAATTTATTACCAGCTGTTTCTGCAGCAGGAATAATTTCTTTGGAGGTATCCCGAAATACCTTATACGGCAGCAGGCTGTTTGGGCGCTGGCCCCCGCCTTATACGGCTATACTTCTTCCACACAGACTGCATTTGTCCGTCAATAATCTTTCCGGATTTGTGAAATGAAAAAAATCCTCAGCACCATATTTGAACACTCCCTGCTGTTGCGCCTGGGTGTCGCCATGAGCACGATTACGCTGCTGGGCGTTATCAGCATGGCCAGCTCCATCATCATTGCCGGCATCACCCAGGGCAGTGCGGCCACCATCAACCAGACCGGCACGCTGCGCATGCAAAGCTACCGTATTGCCAGTCTGGTGCAGCTGGCGCAAAGCCAGAACACCGCAGCCAACTGGGAAAATGTAGAGACGGGCATCGAGCGCTTCGAACACACGCTGTATGACCCCAAGCTGCTCGGTATTTCCGTGTCTAAAATGAATGCCAATTCTGCGATCAGTTACCGCATCATCGCGTCAGACTGGCAGACGCAGCTGAAGCCCAGACTAGCGGACATCCTGCAGCACGGCCGCACCACACTGCAGCATCCGGTGCAGAAAAATATTCAGCTGCTGGACGACATCAATTCCTTTGTCACAAAAATTGACGGGCTGGTGCACCTGCTCACGCTGCAGGCAGAAAACCGCATTACCCTGCTCAGCACAATTCTGGGCATCGCGCTTTTTCTGATCCTGATTGTTGTGTCTGTCACGATGTACGTGGTGTATACCGACGTTCTCATTCCCTTGCGCGAGCTGCTCACCTGCACAGAAAATTTCGGGCGCGGCGATCTGGACGTGCGCACGCTGCACACCAGCGATGACGAGCTGGGGCGTCTGGGCGAAGCATTTAATTCCATGGCCGAGGATATGTCGAAGCTGTATCACAATCTGGAAGCGCGGGTGGCGGAGAAAACAGCCGACCTGGAACGCAGCAACCGTTCGCTGGAATTGCTTTATCATTCCATCGCCCGTATCTACGATGCACCCGTGGAGCAGAACACCTATATCACGCTGCTGAAAGACCTGGAACAAGTGCTCGGTATCGGCCATGGCGCAACCTGTCTGATAGAAAACGACAGCAGCAAGGCCGTCATACTCGCTTCCACGCTGAATCCCAAAGAAGGTGATGTCAATTTGTGCAAACTGCAGAATTGCAGCGAATGCCTGCAAAGCGAAACGCTGAGTTTACGCCGCATTGGCAAGCACGGGGAAAAGCGGATTCTGTCCGTCCCGCTGCAGGATATCGACAGGCGCTATGGTGTGCTGCAAATTGAAGTTCCGGAAAGCAAAACACTGGAAGATTGGCAAACGCAGCTGCTGGAAGCGCTGAGCAGGCATATCGGCATTGCCATCGGCACCGCAAAACGCGCCGAGCAAAGCCGCCGATTGTCACTGCTGGAAGAACGCGGCGTGATTGCGCGCGAGCTGCATGATTCGCTGGCGCAGTCACTGTCCTACATGAAAATTCAGGTCAGCCGTTTGCAGGGTGTCATGGCGCAGCATAATCTCGCGGGCGATGCCGACACCATCCTGCATGAGTTGCGCGAAGGACTGAATGGCGCTTATCGTGAACTCAGGGAATTACTCACCACCTTCCGCCTGAAGATAGAGGGCAACGGTCTGGTGCCCACACTGGAAAAGTCAGTCACGGAATTTGCGGCACGCGGAGAAATTCCCATCACTATTGAAACGCGTCTTGACGGCTGCCAGCTTTCGGCCAATGAAGAAATACATATTATGCAGATTGTGCGCGAGGCACTTGCCAATGTGGTTCACCATTCCAATGCGGCGCATGCCAGCGTGATGATCGAACATGGCGCGGACGACATGGTCTCCGTGATCATCGACGACGATGGCGTGGGCATTGCCGCAAAGCAGCCGGAAACCCACCACTATGGCATGAGCATCATGCAGGAAAGGGCGCGCAGCCTGGGCGGAACCTTCCACGTGCAAACCAGGCCCGCGGGTGGCACACGCATTATTTTCCGCTTTCACCCCGGCACGCGCCGCCATCTTCATCCACTACAGGGTACGCTTGCTACATGACCGCTCATACCAGACAAAGCATTCTGATCATTGATGATCACCCCTTGTTCCGCAAGGGCCTGATACAGCTGATGCAAACTGCCGCTGAATTCGATATCGTCGGTGAAGCCTCCGGTGGCAGGGACGGCATTGCCCTCGCCCACTCATTGCATCCCGATATGATACTGCTCGACCTGAACATGAAAGACATGAGCGGCATCGAGGTGCTGAAAGCGCTCAAGCCTGGCGACCTTGATACGCGCATCATCATGCTGACGGTTTCCGACCATGAGGAAGATCTGGTCGCCGCGCTGCGCGCCGGTGCGGATGGTTATCTGCTGAAGGATATGGAGCCGGAAGACCTGCTCGCCAATATACGCTCTGCCGCTTTGGGGCGAATGACGCTGAACGACAAACTGAGCGGCATGCTGGCGCGCGCGCTGACACAGGAAAGCAAGCCAAAAAGCACGGGGGAAGCAGGTTTGACAGAGCAGGAGGAAAAAATACTGGAGCATATTTCCACCGGCAAGAGCAACAAGCTCATCGCGCATGAACTTGGCATTACCGAGGGTACGGTCAAAGTGCATGTCAAACACCTGCTGAAAAAACTCAACCTGAAATCGCGCGTGGAAGCCGCTGTGTGGGCCATCGGAAAAACAAATAAGACCTGAACATACAACTGTCAATTCGTAGGGTGGGCAGGCTTCATCTGCCCACGCACAGGAAAGAATATCACCTCATGCAACAGCAACAAAATTGCATATTTTTTATCCAGGAAAAAGCAGTTGTCCACAGATTACACAAATTCCCACAGATAAAAAAAGAATTGCCTTGTTTAGCTTCCTCGTGGGCAGATGAAGCTTGCCCACCCTACGAATGTTGCGAGTGCTTAAGGTAATTACTCGCCGCTAACAGAGCCTGCATAGAGTGCGGCAATCAGGTCCGATTGCGTCACCATGCCGATCAGGCGCCGCTCGGCATCGACGATGGGAATATGGTGCAAGCCTCTTTCCGACAGTAGCGGCACCAGCTCGACAATATGCATGGTTTCCTTGGCGGTATACACGGGAGCCGCCATGATCTGCCCCACCACTTCCGGTTTTTCCGAATCCATGCCGGGCGTGCGCTTGATGAATTTCATCAACTTGTCCTGAAAGGTCTCATAGGTTTTCAGGTTGGCTCGCTTGAGAAAATCGACCAGCGTGATAATGCCTATCACGCGTTTCGCCTTGTCCACCACCGGTATCGCCTTGATCTTGTGATAGCGCAACAAGGCCCAGGCTTCTTCCAGCTCGGTGCCATATTCTGCGGTGACCAGATCGCGCGACATGATATCGGCACAGCTGATTTCTCCCATCTTGCGGCGGTATGCCTGCATTCCTGCCATTTTGTAGACGCGGCTCAGATCTTCTTCGCTCACGTCGAGATAGGTGTTCATCTCCTTTAGCGCATTATGCAAATCAGACTGGTTAATGCCCACCCTGTCGAGCGAGCCGGGATCTTCATGTTTATGCACATCATTGCTTACCGGCACGGCGCGCGCAGGATAGCGCCGGCCCGGCAGCAGGTTGTTGATCACAAAACCCAGTGTCAGAAGAATCAGGATATTCAGGCCTACCGGCTGCAGCACAAAGCGGTAGCCAAGCTCATGCACGCTGGTATCACCCAGCAAGGGCAACAGGGCCAGCGCGCCGCCCGGCGGGTGCAGGCAGCGCAAATACTGCATCACAAGCAACGATAACGAGACGGAAATGGCCGCAGCCAAAATCAGGTCCGGCACCAGCTTGCCGCACGTCACCGCAATCAGTGCCGGAAATATATTCCCGCCTGTCAGCGCCCAGGGCTGGGATAGGGGGCTGCTTGAAACAGCAAACAGCAAAATGGCCGACGCACCCATCGAAGCCACCAGAATCGGCAGGCCGATACCGCTGACAAAAATGCTGCTGACATAGCCCACCAGAAAAATTGCCACAAATGCCGCCAGGGCGGAACGAAACTTTTCGCCTGCACTTAAGGGCGGAGTCTCGGGCACAAGATGGCGGTATAGTGTTAACAGTGTGGATGTCATAGGGGATTAACAGTGGCTGGGGGTCAGGTATGTTTGCGGCGCTGGCAAATGTCGGGATGAATACTGCCATAAATACTTATTTATTAATATCTCATGCGCAGAACATAATATTGGGCGGGATAGCGGCGCATTGGTCAGCATTGTGCAGCTCAATGAGCCCTGTTCCCCCGTACTCTTGCGCAAGCTGCAGACAAAAAAAAGCCGGGATTTCTCCCGGCCTGTTTCTATAACGATTTATATTTCGTTACAACTTCAGCTTACTTCCTGAATACGCCAGCGCTCAATGGCAAGCCATTGCTGATGTAGGTGTGGAAATATTCCAGATCGCTGGACTGGTCTGAACCAGGCTTGATCTGTAATTTCTTGTCCACAGCGGTGCTGTTCTGGCAACCTTGATACCGCTTGTGCAATGTAATCACATGCACACCGTCGGTTGCTTTATGGATGCGGAATACAGGGAAGTGGGCTGCCTGACCGATGATAGGTGACAGATCCTCGGTACGTGCAATTTTGCCGGCTTTTTGAATATGGCAATGCGCACAAGCCTGTTCAAACTTGCCCACGCGTCCGTAGAAGATTTCCTTGCCGCGATTAAATGCTGCTTTCTCAGCATCGGTCTTTACTTCTATCTTGATGCGCTCGCCATCTGACAGCCTGCGCGCAACAATAGACAAGGCACCCATTGTTTTCATGTCGCCATAATCCAGTGCTTTTTCACCGTTATCAGTGCGGCACTTGTTCAGAGCATGCTCGAAAACTTCCACTTTTCCAGTTGCAGCATTCACACGCGGATAGTCATTCGCTGCACCCTTGCCACCTTTAGCGAAACAGTCGGCCATCTTCTTGCCATTGGCAAACGGAGTTTCCCACAGCTTTTTACCGGCTGCCATTGCTTCAGGATAGCCAACAGGCTGGTCAAAGTCGTCATTCATACGGGCTGTCATCAGCTTATTGTACTCTTCCGAACCCTTGTTGAAGTTCATTGAACCTTTAACCCAGTTATCGCCCTTGATATCTGGAGAGAACTCTTTGGAGAATAAAGTATGAATTGCCTTCAATGTGGCTTCAGGTGTTTTTTCTGAATAACCTGCAGTATTTACACCTTCAGCAATTGCCATGGCAGGCAGGCAAAATGCGAGCAATAAAACGAGTTTAATATTTTTCATTCGCAACCTCTTAATATTGATAGATATATTGAGCAATAACGTCGATTTGCTCAGGTGTCAGCAATTTATTGCGACCGAACGGAGGCATGATCGTGTCAGGAGCAAAAACTTTCTGATCCGCAATGGCTGCTTTCAGTTTTTCGATGTCAGGGAAGCGTGATTTCATGCCGATCATGGGTGGGCCGATGTCGCCAGCAACCAGTTTTTCATCCGCAGGAATTGCATGGCAGGCCGTGCAATTTCCCATTCCCTTGCCGGAGCTGGAAAACAGTTTCTTCGGATCCATTTCAAGCGGTTTGGCTTCTTTTTTGGCATCAGCTGCTGGTGCCGCAGCTGAACTCCCCGGAGTTGTCTTGCAACCTTGCAACATCAGCATACTAAGAATTGCTAAAAATATTATTTTTTTCATAAAATCCCCTCTCCTTAATTCTGTTTGTAAAAGCGTAGTCAATCAAAAAGAACAAAACAACTTTGCGACATTGATTAAACCGCTCGTAAGTATCCCAGAAATTTACCAACTAGGCAACCCGCTTGCCCAATAAAATATAGCCTAGCGGAACTTTTTATATTTCAGTGCGCAACTTTCCTGTTCAAGTTACTCATTTCAAGAGTATATAAATAATGACTAATATTGCTTTCGCCAATATTCATAAAAATTTAACTTTAACATGACGCAACAGGCTCAAATTTTATTCCACAATTATTAAATTTTATCGTTGAAGTGCATTATTGCTTGTTCAAAGACTCTCTCTCCATCAACAGATAAGTGTTGTAAGCATTGGCACGGTTGGCATCCAGGAATGCAGGCAGTTTTGAAAACTGTGACCAGTCGGTCTGTGTATAGGCCTCGTCAAACGGCACGAAGTCCTGCACTGCCTTGCCCATGGCCTGACGCACAAAAATCAGATAATCGCGCGTCAGCTTGAGGTCGGCAACCGGCGTGCTGGAGGCCGCACCATGTCCGGGTATCATGAATTTCGGATTAAACACGATCAGCTTGTCCAGCGCTTTCAGCCACATGCGGCTGTCCGCCGTGCCCACGAATGGTACGCGGCCCTTGAACACGAGGTCGCCCGAATAAAGCATGCCATCTTCTTTTACAAACATGGCCATATCTTCCGACGAATGGGCGGGACCCACATGGCGCAATTCAAAATGGACACCGCCCATTTCAAAGCTGGCATCACCTTCAAGCCATTTGTCCGCGGGCAACACCTGTGTGTTTTCATCCATCCATGGTTTCAATGCTTCAAGCCTTTGTGCAAGACGCATACTCGCTTCTTCAGAGCCGACATATTCCTGCCCTGCACGATGCGCCCATATCTCAGCGCCCAGCGCCTTGAAGACCTGCATGCCGTAGATATGGTCGGCATGATAGTGGCTGATAATGACGCGCCTGATCGGCTGGCTGGTGATTTTCGCAATGGCCTTGACCAGACTTTGTGCAAGTTCCGGTGTGCCCAGCGTGTCAAACACAACCACGCCGGCTTTGGTTACCACAAAACCGGCATTGGACATATAGCCCTGGTTTTCGGGTGATGCCGCACCGGACAGCCCTTTGACATAGTAGCTATGCGGTCCCATTTTGACCGGCTTCACCACTATCGCTCCGGCGCTTGCAGCGTTTGCATTTGCAACAATTCCCAGTCCCAGCAGACACACCAGCAGACCAACCTTGATCATGGTTTACTCCTATTTGTGATTAACAAAACCAAAAATACCCATATCACCCCAAGGGATGAGCGTACTTAAAGGGGAATTTTTAACGACGAAAATATTCGTCAACTGTGGATAAATTTTTTCCAGAATAAAATTTTATACATAGCGTCATAAGTCGTAGCGACTTATGACGCTATGTATAGTCAGGTGTCGCCAGGCGTATTGTATACGGACCGGATTTTTCATCGCGCACAACGATCAGCAATTTGTGTTTCTGCGCATCTTCAACCAGCTCCTTGAACGAACGGTAACCATATGAAGTCTCTGTAAAACCGGGCTTGCGCCGCTGCATGGTATTCTTCACCAGCGAACCCCATATTTTCTCGTCCGAACCGCGCTCTGCGATCAGCGCCTCCACCGTTTCAACGATAAAATCCAGCGCTTCCTGGCGCTTGTTGTCGTCTTCACCTTTGCTGGCGGCTTTTTTCTTGTCAGCGGACTCCTTTGCAGGGGCTTTTTTCGCTTTGCGCTTCTGCTTGGCTTCCTGCTCCAGCACGAGGTCGTCATAAAAAATAAATTCGTCACAGTTTGCACTTAACAAATCCGAGGTCGAGTCTTTAACGCCTATGCCGATGACATACTTGTTGTTTTCGCGCAATTTGGAGACCAGCGGTGAAAAATCCGAGTCTCCACTGATGATCACAAAAGTGTCCACATGTGATTTGGTATAGCAAAGATCCAGCGCATCCACCACGAGACGAATATCCGCGGAATTTTTTCCCGATTGGCGCACATGCGGAATTTCAATCAGTTCAAAGGCCGCCTCGTGCATCGTTGCCTTGAATTCCTTGTAGCGATCCCAGTCGCAATAGGCCTTTTTCACCACAATACTGCCCTTCAGCAGCAGGCGTTCCAGCACTTTCCTGATATCGAACTGCGCATACTTGGCGTCACGCACGCCCAGTGCGACGTTCTCAAAATCACAGAACAGTGCCATATTGCTGATCTCGGTTTGTGCGGCCATTTGAACACCTCTTTATTATTCAGACAGACATTTATAATTGATCTGGAATGATTCCGGCATCCCGATGAATTAGAAATTGAGATTACCCTCGTCGCTTAAAGTTCGAATACCCTTGATGATGGACTCGAAGTCCATATCCGACAATCCAAAATGCCGCATTACCCAATGCCCGCCCTTTTCCCACTCGCAGGTCTGATTAAGTCCGGAAATAATCTGAATCGCTCTTTCCGATAACAGGGCCAGCGCAATAAAATCCCTGCTTTCTACCGGCACAAAATTATCGTCCTGCGCCAGCACTGCATGCTCGTGATGATTCCGGATCGCCTGTATCATGGACTCCGGCAAGCCCCAGCTCTTTGCCAGCATGTGACCGATCATGGTGTGATTATTGACATACTTTACGTCCTCAATATCCGTAAATTTTCTGTCCGAAGCCAGATTGGCCTCCGCAAGCACCGCCTTGTATTCAGGATGGTAGCTCAGCATAATCGGGATTCCGCAGTCCTGAAACAGCCCGTAGGTATACACCTCGTCTTTATCTATGTTTCGACGGACATGCTCGTAAGCGATATAAGGCAATCTGCCTGCGATATAAGAAGAGATGATCGCAACTTTGCTCGACGCATCCCAAAAGCGCCCCATGTCAACTGTGCTTATACCTTTCAGCACTTCGCGCAATACCATGCCCGTCACCATCAGCGACAAATGAGAGAGCCCCAGCATATGGATAGCCTGCATCACCGTGTGAACTTTGGTGCGCAAGCCATAAAACGGGGAATTGACTGTTTTAATAAGGGCTGCTGACAACCCCACATCGGCACAAATCAATTTTTCAATTTTCTGCAGATCCGGTTCGGCAACTTTAGACTCCGCGGAAATTGCCAATAATATTTTAGGGCAAGGAGGAATCCCCAAATTCAGTACTGCCTGTTCCAACTCTTGATTTATTGAATTACTCACAACCATTCGATACCTCTCCAGACCAACAGCAGATCTGCATGCCTGCTTTTAATGAATCATATCCTACCATTTACATCCGTTGTCGTTTATTAAAATTAAAAATACAAAGACTTATACTATCCAGGCAATCATTAAGCGTCTGGTCCGGCAGCGCTACGAGCAAGCTGAACCGTGAATAAAAAACTGTAATGTGTCGCTATTCCCACAAATACGGCCTATACCTTGTAAAATCGGGCCCAAATAAGGTAATCTTAAGCCCGTAGGCGGGTACGGATGCAGCAAATCTTTGATGCAACAAATCTTTATGTTTATGCCGTCAGAGCACACCAGATGAAAACCATCAATACAGAATCCCTTACCATAGGCGAGCTTGCCAAGCTAACCGATGTCCACGTCGAAACCATACGTTATTACCAGCGCAGGGATCTACTGGAAGAACCCGAGCGCGCAGGCGGTAAAATTCGCCGTTACGGAGAAGCTGATTTGGCGCGGATAAAATTTATCAAGTCCGCCCAAAAACTGGGTTTCAGTCTGGATGAAATTGCAGCCTTGCTGCTGCTTGAAGATGGCACACAATGCAGTGCCGCGCGCAAAATAGCACAAGAAAAATTAACCGAGATTCACGTCAAGCTCGCTGAATTGCTGGCCATGGAAAAATCCCTGTCAAAATTATTGCATGAATGTGAAAACAAACAGGATGAAATGTGCTGCCCGATCATTTCATCACTGCAGTCAGATTGAAGTTCTGAAAACGGGAAGTAATGTTTCCCCGCAAGCCTGAAATATTTTCATCATTGCAAAAATTTTAGCGGCAACTTAAATTTAAAATATTTTGGCAACGCATACTTCAAATATTTCCGATGCAATATTCTGGACGTTTCCTGAGCCAGCCCAACAATGCCGGCATCTGTTTCGCCTGCTCCATATTGTTTGTTTTCCAGTCGCTGCACCATGGCTGCCAGGCGTTCATCGACACCATATATCGCCTGCATGCGCAGCAACCATTGTTGCAGGGTAAGGTTGGACGCCAATACCTTTTCACCCTCAAAATTCAGCAAAGCATGGCGCAGCTCTATGGCACTCGCCGCATTGCGTATCACCCGCAGGGATAGCCTGATTTTTAAAATGCGGCGCAGTGTTTTAATCAGACTATATGCCGCAGCGGCCAAGGCCAGCAAGGCAATAAATCCCAGTGTAATTTTTTGCACGTTCTGCCACAGCGGATTAATCACTTCAAACTCCGCACCCTGAACAGAGACCGACTCGACCCGTACGCCGGCGGGGTCGTAATAAGGCAGGTCGATGTCGGGCAACTGCAGCGTGCCGGCGCGCAGCGGCACAAACGGCAACGTGACCCGCAGAGTCTGCGTGGCCGTGGTGGCGCGTTCGTCCCCGGCCTGGCTGATTTCAGGCGGATAAAAGCGCAGGGATTCATTGCTGCGTATCGATGCCAGCAGTTTGCCTATTCCCTCTACGCTGATACCGGAACTCTGCACCGTAAAGTTCCAGTTAACCGGTCTGTCCACGGCGATTTCCGCAGGCAAGGCTTCCATCGTCAGCAATGGCTTGCCTATCGGAACATGCACCGGCAGATAGGCCGGCACCGGCGCGGCGTTGAGCAGCAGAGGCGCAACCGCATAGCGCAGGCGCGCGCCGAATTTGAATGCATCCAGCATCGGAAACACTATCTTCAGGCTGCCCTCACGCAAGGGCATCAGCGCCCATGCGTAACGGTGCACGGTGTAACGCGTTCCTTCCAGCACTTCCTCGCGCTGGCTTTCTGCCAGCCTGCGCTGATGCGCACCCGTTGCAGTGATTACTTGCGGCACGCTCCATTGCAGGCTGCCATCGTCGTATATTTCCAGCACCAGCGTGGCGGCCTGGCGCACTTGCGGCTGCGCAGTATCCAGCCTGCGCTTGAACAGCACGCGCGACATTTGCTTGCCGGATTCAAGCACGGATACCTGCAATGGCTGTGTGCTTTTCCCCCTGTAGCTCAACGCGGGCACAAACAGCTTACCCGCGCGCAGCGGGTACAGCGTCAGGGTCAGCATCTCGCTTTTGACTATGCGACCTTTTTTATTTTGCTGCTGCACATTGCCGGAGACGGCATACACATTAAAATCCTGTTTCAGTTTATCCAGGCTGATGCTGCTCAGCGGCTCGCGCACATCCTCGGCCTTCACTACTACACTCAGCGGCTCGCCCAGCACCAGGTTTTTTTTATCCGCCCTGATGCTTAAACGAACGTCAGCCAACGCCAGGCTGGGCAAGGCCACACACAACAGCAATGCAATAAGACGAAGATTTCTCACCATGGCGCCATCTCCAGTTGCGGCACATACTCGCGCGCGGCTTCAATCCTGATCAGGGCTTTATGCAGCGGCGCGGGCTGGTCTGTGGCAAGCTCCAGCTTCTTCAGCGCGGCGCGATAGGCGATATCGCCATCGCTTGTCGCTGCACGATTGCCGTCCGCCTGTTCGCCTGTTCGCAGTCTGGCAGCACCCGCGCCCAGCGGCTCGCTGCCTGCGAACAATGCCTGCTGCTTTTTGTCTTCGTCTGACTCGATGGACAAAGACTCCTTGCCGCTGTCATCACCCGGTGTACCGCCGGTTTCGCGCCCGCGGCGGCCAGGAATGCCCTGTGTGTTTTTGGCTGACTTGCCTGCCTCGGCCAGCTTGCCGGCTGCCAGTGCCAGATTGGCGCGGGCAGCCTGATTGTCGGCTGCGTATTTCAGCACGCCCAGAAACGCATCCGCCGCCGCGCGATAAGCGCCCGTCATAAAGTAACTGTTGCCTAGATTGTATAAAGCCTGCTCGCGCTGTTTTGCCTCGCGCGCTTGCAGCAGCGCGGTGCTGAATTGTTTGATCGCATAATTAAAATCTTTGCGCCGGTAGGCCGCCGCACCCTCGCCCATGCGCGCGTCAAAGCCGGGCAGGTCGGCATACAGGGTTTGCGCAAGCCTGTGGTCCTGCTTGAGGTAGGCGGCGTAGGCTCTTGCTGCTGTGGAAATGTCAGCGACCTGTGCCGAAGCGCTATGGGTTTCAGCCGCCTCAGCCTGCTGCGCAGTACTAAACACCGCGAAAATCATCACCCAGACATATATTTGTAACTTATTGATTACATTCAATAAAATGGATATATGCGGCAGCACAAACAGCAGCAGCGCGGGCAGCAACAGCCAGGCATACAACTCCTGCCACGCCTGCACATTTTCCGCCGCCTGCTTGCCGCCAGGCAGCGTGAGCAGGCCGCGCTCATACAGCGCGCCCCAGTCAGCATCGCCATCCTGCACCAGCGCAAATTTACCGCCGGTTTTATTTGCCAGCTCGGCAAAGCCGGCCTGATCAAGGCTGCTCACCACATCCGCGCCCTCGCTCACGAGAGTGTTGCCATCCGGCATGATGATGACCGAGCCCTCTGCCGTGCCCACACCGAGAATATATAGCGGAATGCCGGCCTGCTTCAATTTGTCCGCGCTCTCCCATATTGCAGCCCCGGCCGGACCGGACAGCGCACTGCTCTCGGCATCGGTCAGCAGCAGCATCGCGCGGTGGGAAGATTTTTCGTCATCCAGTTTGCGCAGCGCCAGATCGAGCGCGCTGGCTATGGCAGTGCCGGGCGCATCGAACAATGAGGGTTCGGCCAGCTGCAGGTAATAGCGCAGCGCCGCGTAATCGCGGCTCAGCGGCATGACCATGCCCGCGCTGCCGGAAAACGCGATCAGCCCCACACGCTCGCCATGCAACTTCGGCAGCAGATCGAGCAACTCCAGTTTCGCGCGCTGCAAACGCTGCGGCGAAATATCGCGCGCCTGCATCGACGGCGACACATCCAGCAGCACCATCACATCCAGTGCATGGCGCTGGATGGCGTGCTGCTCGGGGTCGCTCACGAGCGGCACGCGCGGCCCTGCCAGCGCACCCGCCAGCAGCAGCCATGCTGCAACATTAAGCACGCCGCGCCAGCTGCCCTGCGTCACCCCCGCACTGCCGCGCAGCGCCCACGCCAGCAAATGCGCATCGGCATAATGCAAAATCTGGCGGCGGCGCAGCTTCAGCAGCAGCCCCATCAGCAGCGGCTGCAGCGCCACCAGCGCCCATAGCGGATGCGTCCATTCAAGCTGCGACATGGCTGCCCAGTTCATCATGCTGCCATCCTGCGTATCTGCAGCAAGCGCGCGGCGCTAAACAGACAGGCTGCCAGCAACAGCAGCGCGCCATACCATTCTTCCACCGCGCGGCGTGTTGAAGGCCGCGTGATGGTTTGCTCCAGCTGGCCGATATCGGCCACCACTTTTTGCAGCGCACTACTGCTGTCGGCGCGATAAAAACGCCCGCCGCTAAGGCTGGCAATCTGCTGCATGCCGGGTTCGGCCGCCGCCTCACTTGCCGCAGGTGCACGCCCTTCCGCAAACAGATCGCTGCCGACCTGCACGGTGTAAATCGCAACCCCCATGCGCTTCGCCAGTTCCACCGCTTCGCCCGGGGTCAGATCGCCCGCGGTGTTGTCGGTGTTGTCGCTGAACAGGATCAGCGCGGGACGCAGCGCCTGGCGCTCGCGTAAATTTTTCAAAGCAAGCCCGATTGCATCGCCCAGCGCGGTGTTGTCTCCGGCGATACCGACCTGCACCTGGCGGATCATGCCGGTCACCAGATCGCGGTCAAAGCTGGGCGGCACCATGGTTGCGGCGGTGCTGCCGAACACAATCACGCCGAAACGGTCGCCCTCGCGCGCCTCGACAAAGCGGCTGACCACGCCCTTCAGCACGGCCAGACGCTCCACGCGCTGGCCGTCCAGTTCGAAGTCGTCGATGCTCATGGTTTTGGAAGTGTCGATCAGCATCACAATCTCGCGTCCTTCCGGCGCTTCCGGTATCAGCTCGCCGATGCGCTGCGGCTGTGCCAGCGCCAGCACCAGCAACAGCAACGCGCCGCCATTCAGCGCCAGAGGCCAGCGCGAGGACACAGCGGGCGCATTATTTTCCTCGGGCAAGGGACTGAGATCGGGATGCACCAGCAGCATGCGCGTGCTGCCAGACTCTCCCTCGTCAGCACTCCTGCGCGCAGCCAGCCACAGTGCGGCAAGCAGCAACGGGGTTAACAGCAGCCATAAAGGTTGGGCAAGGACTAGCATAGCTTTATATTATTTGTTAAGCCTCAAATGAATAAAATCAAAAACTGTTATCCACAGATTTCACAGATTAAACACAGATTACAAAAAGCGAAGACTCTAAATCTGAGCTATCAATTTTCAACCGGCAACAATGATTTATTCCGGCTGTTAATCGTGTTGGATTTAATCTGTGTAAATCTGTGTAATCTGTGGACCAAGCCTTTTTCATCTTTGAAATACCTCAGCAATCTGATCCCACAAACCCAGCACGCTGATCACCACCACGCCGCCACCCATCCAGCGCTTGAACGCGATATCGTTTTTGCTGATGCTGTCATGCGCCTTCAGGCCCAGATAATGGCCGATCGCCGCAACAGGAAGCAGGCTCAGCGCAAGCAGAAAATGCAGCTCTACCGACAGCATGATGAAGGTGGACATCTTGATGCCGACCAGCACAAACCAGAGTACAAACAGCGTGTCGCGCAACTGTTCCTTGCGCACCTTGCGCATGAACACCGCCACCATCAGCGGCGCGCCGGTAAGCGAGGTGCCGGCAATATAGCCGCCCAGTACCAGCAGCAGTTTGTCCACCCAGTTATGGTGGCTTTCGATCACGTAATTCAAAAACCAGATCACGCCATAAAACAGCGTGACCGAGTAGATGAAAATATTCAGCCACAAGGTCGGCAGATTAATCAGGCCGAACACGCCGATGATTGCGGGCGGCACAATAAACAGCGACGAGTGGCGCAAATATCCCCAGTCCACATTATTCAGGCGAGTGAACAAGGTTAAACCGGAAAAAAACAGCAGATGCACGCTGATGATGGGCAACCAGAACAGCGGCTGGTTGCTGACAAACAGCAACAGCGGCAGCCCCAGTGCGGCACCGCCAAAGCCCAGCCCGGTGCGCACAAAGCCCGTCCACACAAACAGCATGGCAATGGCGACAACCTGATAAAGACTGAATTCGGCCAGCATGCTAATTTATGATTTTTTTCAGTGTCGACCGGCGGCTGTAGCGCCGCAGCCAGTAGGCAGTCTGGGTAAACAATGCGGCCAGCCGGTCCGCACCCAGATCGGCTTTATGCTGATACAGCATCGCGTCCAGACCCTGCATGAATTCGGCCCAGCGCGTGTGTTCATGCTGCTTGAATTGCTGCGGCATTTTGTCGGCAAGCAGGCGCCTGACGCCCAGCGCGTGACGCAATTCCAGCGCCAGCATCAGCACGGCTTCATGCGGGGTCAGCTCTCCCGCTTGCAGCGCTTTGCGCAATTTTCGCAACCGCTGCAGCGCCAGATAAGCCGGCAGCTTGTATTTCCACAGCACAAACAGCAGCAGCGCCAGCACCAGCAGCGCTGCAATCACTCCAGTCACCGGCAACCAGCCCGTTGCTTCAACCACTATTGGAGCGGCGGGTTCGACAATATCGACCAGGCCGCTATTCGCTTCACTCATATTCATACACTTTCAAAAAAAGCTTATAGACATCGTCATCGGTGGCACAGCGGTGCAGCTGCACACCGATGCGCTCAAACATCTGTCGCTGCTGCGTGTGCAGCGCCGCCGCACGCCGGCTGAAGGCCGCGCGCACCCGCTGACTGCCGGTATCCAGCCAGCGCAGCCTGCCTGTCGCCACATCGAAGAAACGCATCATGCCGACATTGGGCAGATTCTCTTCCGCGCTATCCACCACCTGCAGTGCCAGCAGATCGTGGTGTGATGCCAGACGCATCAGCACCGGCATATCCTGCTCGTGCAACTGAGCAAAATCGCTGATCAACACCAGTCGCGAGCCGCGCGGCAGCAGCGCGTCCAGTTCGCGCAACATTTCGGAAAAAGTGCGCGCTTCCTGCTGCGTATCTTGCTGTAAAGGCGGGCACGGTTCGATGGCGGCGCGCACCAGCCGGGTCGCGCCCTCCTCGCCATTCAGGCACGGCAGCGTAAAGCCGCCGGGCTGCCACAGCGTGCCGCCGATACAGGTATTTTCAGGCATTGCCGCAAAGGCGATCACCGCGGCAATGCGTGCGGCCAGGGTGACCTTCAATTGTGTGCGGGTGCCGAAACGCATGCTGGCACCGCGATCAACCACGATATGCAGCGCGGGCTGGTGTTCTTCGCGGTACACCTTGAGGTAGGGCTTGCCGGTGCGCGCGGTCGTGCGCCAGTCCATGTCGCGCATTTCGTCGCCGCGCTGGTAAGGGCGCACTTCTTCAAAATCCAGACCGCGCCCGAGATAGATCGAGCGGAAATTTCCCGCCTGCCGGTAGTGCACATCCCTGGGCTGGTGATGCGCAAGATCCATCGCCTGCACATGCTGGATGATGTCGGCGAGATCCGCATCGCTCAACAGCGGCGCGTGCAACTGCTCGGCCACGGTAACCGTTTGTGCGGGAAAAAGTCGCGAGGCCAGGCTGGAGAGGTTACTAAACTTCATCATATTGGCTGTATATTCACTATGCTCAAAATCCCTCCTAGCCTCCCTTTTACCCGCAAGGGGTACGCCGTTGTGTCCCCGTTGCTTCGCAACGACCCTGCCTCTGGCAAAGGGAGGAACGCTCTCCGATTCAAACTTAACTGGTTCCCCACTTTGCAAAAGGGGGGCTAGGGGGGATTTGCACAATCTGCAAGTTATAAAACTTTTTCATTAACTCTAAACGATCAGGGTATAGGCACCACTTCCAGCAGCGTCCTCACCATATCATCACGCGACACTTTTTCCATGCGCGCGGTGAAGCTGGGGATAATGCGGTGACGCAAACAGTCCGGTGCGACCGCAATTATGTCGTCGGGAATAACATGCTCGCGCCCCAGCATATAGGCGGTTGCCGCGGCGGCATGAGCGATTGCCAGCGAGCCGCGCGGGCTGGCTCCCACTTCGATAAAGCCGGCAAACTGCGGCAGCCACTTGTCGATCTGCCGCGTCGCACCGACCAGCGCCACCACATATTGCTCCAGTGCCGCTGTGATATGTATGCGCTTCACTTCCTCACGTGCCGCCAGCACGGTAGCCACTTCCAGCACCGCGCCCTGCGGCGCGGGTGAGGTGCCGGTGAGACGCTCGCGATCGCGCTGCAATATTTTCAGCTCGTCTTCCGCGCTGGGGTAATCGAGCATCACATGCAGCAGGAAGCGATCCATCTGCGCTTCCGGCAGCGGATAGGTGCCGGCCTGCTCCAGCGGATTTTGCGTGGCCATCACCATAAACAACTCCGGCAAGGGCCGCGTAATACCGCCCACGGTGATCTGCTTCTCCTGCATCGCTTCCAGCAACGCGGCCTGCACCTTGGCGGGCGCGCGGTTGATTTCGTCCGCCAGAATAATTTCATGGAACAGCGGCCCCTCGGCAAAACTGAAGCTCGCCGCCTGCGGGTTGTAGATTTCGGTGCCGGTCAGATCGCCGGGCAGCAGATCGGGCGTGAACTGGATGCGGCGAAAACTGCTGTGCACAGCGGAAGCCAGCGCCTTTACCGCGGTGGTCTTGGCCAGCCCCGGCAGACCTTCCACCAGAATATGTCCGCCGGTGAGCAGACTCACCACCAGCTTGTCGAGCAGGTCGGCCTGGCCGACGATGGTGTTTTCCAGGTATTTGCGTAATGCGATGATGTCGGGTTGATTGGTCATGATTTTTAGCGGCACCGTCAAAGCGTTGCGATATAAAAGTTGAATTTTAGCTGGTTTCCTTACCGACAGGTTTTTGCCAATTGTCAGCCTTGCGGAAATGGCAATAAACAAACTGCTGCACTGCGCCGGATGGAGTCAGGTGTGCTTCCTGTTCATGCGCCAGCAGCTTGAACGCCTCGCCGAATTCCGCAAGCAGTGCTTCGGGCCGGTAGCGCACCACCGGCAGGCCGCTGCATTTTTCCGGGCCATCGCTACCGAAGGTGGCAATGATCATATGCCCGCCCGGACGCACTGCACGCAGCACCTGTTCGACATACGCATGACGGTCAGCCGCGTCCGTCAGAAAATGAAACACGGCACGGTCATGCCAGATGTCGTAGCGATTTTCGGCAAGCTCCACGCAAGTAATGTCACCCTCAAGCCAGTGTATGGCAGCCGCATGTTTGCCCAGACGCAGTTTTGCCACAGCCAGCGCAGTCGCCGACAGGTCGAGCACCGTGAGGTCGGCATAACCTTCACCCGCCAGGTCATCCATCAGCGTAGAAGCACCGCCACCGACATCAAAAATGGATGCACGCTTAGGCAGTCCCGTGTCGTGTATCAGGCGAAGCGACAGAGCCGCATGCTCCTGAAACCAGCTCACCGAACTGGAAACTTTAGAGGTGTAAATCTCCTCCCAGTGTTGTTTGCGGTCCATGGCTCACGCTCCTTTTGGCTACCCTTAAAAAACCAGCAATTTGTCGCCCCATTTCGTCCATTCCGCCAGATGCTCAAGCGTGCTGTGCTGCACACCCGGAATCAGTTCTTCATCCTTGATTCCGCACGCCTCCAGACACACGCCGCAGGCACCGATTTCCGCCTTGCTCCTGAGGAGGCTCTGCGCCCAGCCAAAGGCAAAATATTAAATAAAATCAAATATATGTAAAAATAGCACAATAAGCACTCAGCTCAGGGACAGCGTCTCCTTCCGCCCTACTTTGCGGATTTTTTGGTGGCTATCCTGTTGGCCTCAAACCCGCCCTTGGCTTTCCATTCGCTAAAGCCGCCCTGCAAGATACGCACATTCTCCATACCGGCCACGCGCAATGCCATTGCTGCCTGCGAGGAAAGCGTGCCTGAATTGCAGTACAACAGCACCATCTTGTCGGCGGGCAGTTTGCTGCGCTGCCCCAGCACCTTGCGCCAATCAATATTCACCGCGCCCGGAATGTGCGCTTTGTGGAATTGCTCCGCGTCGCGAGTATCGATGACATAAATTTTCTTCCAGTCCTCGGCCGGTATCTGCTCGGGCAAAATAGTCCCGCTTTCATACTCGGAGAAATCAAAATAGGCTTCCATCGCCGATATTGCCGCCTTGTCTTCGGCGTATGCAACAGCGGGTACTGACAATGCAGTGGCGATCAAAAATGTGCTGATTAATTTCGTCAATTTCATGTGTTACTCCTGTTCTGTTATTGAAAGCACCGGCTTAAGTTGGGGATGCCGGGTTGAGTCGGGGATGGGTCTCTTCTCCCCATATCTGCACCACCAAGCCGGAAAGCAACATCGAGATCGCGACAAACCAGAACGCCTGCTCGATGACGCCGCTATAACTGGCCACCACACCCATCGCCAATGCTCCGATGCCATAGCCGAGGTCGCGCCAGAAACGGTAGATGCCTATGGCCGAACCTCGCCAGTTGGGATGGGCAATGTCGGATACCGCAGCCGACAGCGTTGGATACAACAGCGCCATGCCAAAGCCGGAAACCGCTGCCGACAGCGACCACCACGCCACGCCCTCGCCCAGCAGCATCATCGCCACCCCCGCACCGCAGATCCACATGCCCCACACGATCGGTTTCTGGCGGCCAATATGGTCGGACAATTTGCCGGTGAAGAATTGCGAGCCGCCCCAGACGAAGCCGTACACGCCGATGACCCAGCCGATACTGGTTAAAGGCAAGCCATGCTGATACAGAAACACCGGATAGAACACCCACACCAGCGCATCGACGAATTTCTCCACCATCCCGGCCTGGCTGATAGCCGCCATGCGCCTGTCGCGCCACGACATCAGCGAGAACACTTCCCATGTTGTAGGCTTGTCGGAAATATTGGTGGGATAGCGCGGTACCGGCCCGGTGGAATTTCCGGCGGCATGTTTTGCGCCTTCCGCCCTGGCCCAGCCCAAGGTGTCCTTCACCCACAGCAGCGTGAGCAGTGATGCCAGCGCAATCACCGCAACGCCGAAAATCAGCAGGCCGTGACGCGGGCCGTAGGCCGTCGCCATGTAGCCGGTGATAATGCCGGCAATCGCCAGCCCGACATAGCCGGAAAACTCATTCAGGCCAATCACAAAACCGCGCTGATCGGGACGGGTAATGTCCAGCTTTGCAGTCTGCGTCATCGACCAGGTCAAGCCCTGGTTTACCCCCAGCAACACGGTTGCGGCGACGATCCAGTTCCAGTTGGGCGCGTACAGGATCATGAAGGGAATCGGCACGGCCGCAGCCCAGCCGATCAGCAACACTTTCTGCCGCCCGATGCGCTCGGACAATCTTCCGGCAACAAAATTAAGCGTGCCCTTGACGAAACCGAACGCCACCACAAAGGTGGTCAGCAGCATAAAAGAATTCTTCGGCACGCCGAATTCGGCCTCACCCAAGGCAGGCACCACGGTGCGCATCATGCCGATGGTCATCCCCACCAGAAACACCTGAAACAGCTGGTGCGCAAACTGCGTGAAATTTTGGCGTATGCCGAGACTGTATTGCTGAAAAGCGTGTGTCATTGTTATTTGTGCAAGTTATTGATTATATTTAATAATTTACAACATCAGGCTGCAATATTGGCCGCCACCATCTTGTCCATTTCTGCCGGACGCGGTGGAATATCGCCGGTCACCAGTTTGATAAATTCGTTTCTGTCCGTGAGTCGCAGCGCGGGATTAAAGCGTTTTTCAAAGCCGATGGTGGAAGACGGCTTGCCGGAGATGCCTGCTCCGCATACGCTGCCTGCCTGGTGGCCGGGAAAGATTTCTGTTTCATCCGGCAGGCTCAGCAGCCTGGCATGCAGGCTGTCGAACAGCTTGCCCGCCATTTCCTGCTCGCGCCCGGCCAGATCGGGGCGCCCCACGCTGCCGACAAACAGGGTGTCGCCGGTAATCACAAACCACACCTGATCCGCGCGACGATTGTCCGACACGGCCAGACAGGTGCTGTCCATGGTATGGCCGGGGGTATGCATCACTTTCACCGCGACATTGCCCACCTCGATGATGTCGCCATCGTGCAGCGGGTGAAACGGAAATTTGACCAAGGCAGCATCGCTTTCATGCAGGCAGTAAACGGCGCCCGCCATCTGCGCCAGCTTGCGCCCGCCGGAGTAATGGTCGGCATGCACATGGGTATCGATCACGTGGGAAATGGTGACGCCGGCTTTTTTTGCCTCCTCGATAAACCATGCTTCATCGCCTGCCACCACATCCACCGCGATGGACTTGCCCAACGTGCCACAACCCAGAAAATAGGAAAGTGAGGAATCTTTGGCGGATAATTGTTTGAAAAACATCGTGGCCTCCTGTTGTTAAATTAAATACAAATGTGGAATTAACGCTGTATCGCCAAGCCCCGCGCCTGCCATTCGGCGACGCCGTCATCCAGGCGCATGGCATGATGGCCGGCTTCCTGCAGAATGCTCACGGCCTCGCTGGCAAACAGGCAGAACGGGCCGCGGCAATACGCTACGATCTTTTTATTTTTGGGAATTTCGGCGATGCGTTTTTTCAGCTCCGCCACCGGAATGGATCGCGCAAAGGGCAGATGTCCGGCAACAAATTCAGCCTCGGGCCGCACGTCTATCACCACCACTTCACCACTTTCGGCTTCGCGCAACAGTGCTGCCCGATCCATTGATGCAAGGCTGCCGGAACCATCCACCAGATTGCCCAGGGCTGCCTGCAAATCCAGCAGGCGCTCTTCGGCCAGCGAGCGGATACCCACCCAGAAACGCGCAACATCGGGTGCCGCCAGACTGTAAAAGATATTTTTCCCCTCGCGCCTGAAGGCGACCAGACTGGACGCTTTCAGCACGCTTAAGTGCGCACTGGTGAGCTTGATGCTGATCTGGGCTTCCGCAGCCAGTTGTTCCACATTCATCTCGCCCTGGCACAGCAACTCCAGCAACTCCAGCCGCTTGGGGCTGGACGCGGCTTTGCCGATACGGGCGACCTGCTCATACAGCACGTCCTTAATCTGGCGCGCGCCCAGGCTTGGTGTGGCAGATTTTTTGAGTGGCACAGATTGTTTGGTTAATTTAGTCATCGCGATAACATTCTAACAAGTATTGGAATGTTATTTGCAAGCCAGTTCCACGTCAATAGCAGCTTGCGCTATTAATTTCAAAGATAATCAAAACAATGAATTACGTCACATTAAAATTTAAGATAACATCACCGGCGCCAATCTCTGCAGATGATCCGCGATGCACAAGTCCTGATGAGCCTGGCTTTCGCCCAGGCACTCGGATGCCAAGACTTTCCTCGTCGCTGTAACATTTATTGATTACGCTTTGCACCCGACACGTTCCAACAAGGAGTACCTGCATGAGCAATGAAGCCATACCCACCACCCCGCCGCCCCCCGTAACATTCTGGGAGGCCTTCCGCTACTGGTTTAAATTGGGCTTTATCAGCTTTGGCGGCCCGGCCGGGCAAATTGCGATGATGCATCAGGAACTGGTGGAAAAGCGCCGCTGGATCTCCGAACATCGCTATCTGCACGGGCTGAATTTCTGCATGCTGTTGCCGGGACCCGAGGCCATACAACTGGCGATATACATTAGCTGGCTGATGCATGGCATCAAGGGCGCAGTGGTGGCGGGTGTGATGTTTTTTCTGCCCGCCTTTATTCTGCTTTCACTGATGGCGGGTGTCTATCTTGCGTGGGGCGATGTGCCGATGGTGCAGGGAATTTTCTACGGCATCAAGCCTGCGGTGGTGGCGGTGGTCTTGTTTGCCGCGTGGCGCATAGGCAGCAGGGCCTTAAAGAATGAAGTGCTGTGGGCAATGGCGGCACTGGCGTTTATCGGCATTTTTTTCTTTGATATCGGTTTTCCGTGGATTGTGCTGGCAGCAGCCATTCTGGGCGCGCTCGGCGGTAAATTTTTGCCGGCAAAATTCAAAAGCGGCGGCGGCCATGGCACTTCGCATAAACAGCATGGCCCGGCACTGATAGACGACGACACCCCCACACCCGCGCATGCAAAATTCTCCTGGGGCAAGCTCATTGCGACGACTGCTGCATTCATCGCCATCTGGCTTGCCGCGATGTTTGCGATCAGCGGCCAGCAAACGCTCACCGACATGGGCGAGTTTTTCACAAAGGCGGCTTTCCTCACCATCGGCGGTGCGTATGCGGTGCTGCCCTATGTGTATCAGGGTGGCGTGGAAGAGTTTGCGTGGCTGAGCGGCCCGCAGATGATGGACGGCCTGGCGCTGGGTGAAACCACACCGGGGCCGCTGATCATGATCGTGACCTGGGTGGGTTATATGGGCGGCGTGGCCAAGGAAGTTTTCAGCAACCCGATTGCGGCGGGTTTGGCAGGCGCGGCAGCGGCAACTTTTTTTACCTTTTTGCCGTCGTTCTTCTTTATCATTGCAGGCGGCCCGCTGGTGGAATCCACCCGCGGCGAAATCAAATTCACCGCCCCGCTCACCGCCATCACCGCTGCCGTGGTCGGCGTGATTATCAATCTGGCGGCATTTTTTGCCTGGCACACCTTCTGGCCGCAGGGCGTTAAAGGCGATCCGTTTGTGGGCGCCTTCGACTGGCTCTCTGTGGTGGTGGCCATCGCCGCGTTTATCGCACTGTGGAAATACAAGGCCGACATCATGAAAGTCATAGGCATTTGCGCACTGCTAGGGCTGGCCTATTCCTTTACCCGCCCCTTGCTTGGCAACTGATTAAGCCCGCATAACTATTAATTTTTGGCAGTTTTCGCTGGGAGCCGTTTTAAATCCCGCAAGGAAATGCCTGGACTGAAAATCCCCGCATGAGGTATTCTTGCCACTTAATTAACGAATCAGGCAATATCGTTAATGCCATCAATTTTGATTCATTTTCAGACAGGAAAAACAATGAAAAGCAAGAATTTGTTTGTAATCGCCGCATTATTATTCGCAGCACAGGTTTACGCTGCTGACGTTACCGTAGACGGCGCATGGGCGCGCGCAACCGCACCCGGCCAGGCAAACGGCTCCGTCGGCATGATTATCACCAGCCAGCAGGACGCGCGCCTGATCGCCGTATCCAGCACTGCCGCAGCGAGCTCCGAGATTCATACCATGACGATGGACAATGGCATAATGAAAATGCGCCAGATAGAGGATTTGCCTTTGCCAGCCAAACAAGCGGTAAAACTCGGCCCCGGCGGTGAACATCTGATGCTGATGGGGCTGAAAAAACCCCTCAAGGAAGGCGATTCCGTTCCTCTGACCCTGACAGTGGAATTTGCCGACAAGCGCACTGAAAAAATCCAGACCCAGGCTCAGGTCAAATCACTTACCGGCGGGCACGGTCATCAAAACCACTAAACACCGCGCCTGACGAATCCGTGCAACCCTCTCCCCTTCACCTCGCCTGACAGGAGTATCATCATGTGGAAAAGTATCTTGTACGTATTGTTTATGGCCGGATTGAACAGCGCATGGGCAGGCCCGTTTGATCCCATCGTCAGCAAAGCCTGGGTAGGTGAAAGCATACCGGGGCAATCAACCGCAACTCTGCAACTGAATTTAACCACTATCAAGCCTGTCACGCTGGTGTCGGTGAGCAGCCCCTTTGCCGAATCCGTGGAGATCCATAACCTGACGAAGGTTAGGGGAGCGTTGAAACCGCAAATAGTGCATAGCTTGCCCCTGCCGGATCATCGCACCATTGCATTTGGCTCACAGGGACTTTTCTTAATGATGACCGGCATCAAACAGCCGCTTAAAATGGGGGATCGCGTACCAATTAATTTGTCATTCAAATTCACTGACAAGCAAATCAGGATAATTTCAGCAGAAGCAGAAGTCAAAAAAATGGAATTAAGCTATAAGCACTATGGTCCCAAAGAGGTCTATGATCATCGCCAGTAACTTCTGCTGCTGCGGCCTTATTCCACAGCTTCCCTGATGATGGAAGAAAGCAGATCATTCACGGCCTTAAGTGATTTTTGTGATGCCGGCGATCCCACCATCTGCGCATTACGGTAAGCGACACGCACTTCATCCGGCTTTGACGGCAGTACATAAATAGCAATGATATAAGGACAAAACACGATGTTGTCCGGATCGGTCTCCATCATGTGACGTGACACGCTGGCACTGCAAAACTCAAGGGCCTCGGCCTTGATGAACACCTGCTTGCCCCCCAAATCCTTTCCGGTTCGCTCCAGCATCTCACCTATATGTGAAACATTATTGATGACGAAACCGCGCCCCGTTATCGCCATTTCAACAGCTTCCTTCACTTCGGCAAAGCTGCCCTTTTTGGTAAACATTGTCATATGAGTGCCATCCGCCAATGCTGAATGTGACAGGACCGCCAGCACCATGATTGCCGCTATTGCTCTGAAAAATTTAGTCATATTGCCATTCCTTTTTTAAAAGATACCACATGGTAACGCAAAGACCATTTAACTGAAATATTTTCCATACGCCATCAACTTCGATCCTGCTTTACCGGCTTTCCAAATGCAGTTCGGCGCTCCTTGCGGTAGCGCCGAACTGTTTATACATCCAAATCTAAATACTCACGCCATATATCAAGGCCGGATATATGCATAGCCTTCCTGCTGCTTTTTCATGATCTCAACTACCCCTGCTTGTACATAGCTGGTGTTGGGCAACATGTCTTCTTTCGTTAACTTGTTGGCCTTCATTGTATTTTCGCAGGCCACAATAGAGACTCCTGACTTCTTCGCCTCCTCTACGCGATTAGCAATAACTGAATCCGCCTTAAGCATGCCGATTCCGGGACCATATACAACGACCTCAACTTCAACCTTGTCCGCGCCATATGCTTGCTGCACATTTTTAACATTGTTAAGCGCCAGATTCCACTTGGCAGGATCGGCCTCACTAATTTGCACTACCAGCTTTTCTTTGGGAGCGGGAGCCTTGGCTGAATTACACCCCTGCAGCGCAAATGAAGCCAGTGAAATAATAAGTGCAGACCCCAAAATATTCCTCAATTTCATGTTAATTCCTCCTTGAATTATTATAAATACAACTTTTAATACAACCACACTGGTATAGACGCTCAAATGGCGGCATTTATTCCCCTTAAATAATTGCATGGAACAATGGAATATTTATACTCAAACATACGTCTTATAATGTACACGAATTAATTACATCGCGACTGGTTAAGTAATAATGAAAATTTTTTCCCTGTTTGGCCGCACTACCAATCTCCAGGAGCAGATCGAACAAATTCGTCCCAGACTATATCGTCTGGCCTATTCGTGGAGCCACAATCCCGAACTTGCCGACGACCTGGTGCAGGAGACCCTGATAAAGGCGCTGAAAAACTCAAGCCAATTACGGGATCCCGCACTTTTGAACAGCTGGCTCTTCAGTATCCTTGCCAACTGCTGGCGCGATCATTTCCGCCAGCACAGGGACATGGATGACATTGATGATATTGAAGACTATCGGTACGCGCATGAAAACACACCCGAAAAAGAACACTCGCAGAGCCAAATAGTTTCGCAGGTAAGAATTGCAGTGGGAAAGCTGCCACTAGGACAGCGACAAGTACTGACGCTGGTGGATCTTGAAGAACTTTCCTATATTGAAGTTGCATCAATTTTGAACATCCCGATTGGCACCGTCATGAGCCGCTTGTGCCGGGCAAGACAGACAATGAAATCTCTATTAAAGGAACTTTCGCCTCAGCAACCCGCACAAACTGTGGCAATCCGGAGGGTAAAATAATGAAAGATCAAAACATCTCTGACGAATATCTGAATTCTTTTGTAGACAACCAACTGGAGTCAGCCGAAAAAATTCGCGCATATGAATTCATCAAAAAGGACGATACATTGAAAGATCGGGTCTGCGAATTGAGCAGCCTGAAAGAGATGATGCAGCATGTCTATAGCTGCCCGCCCACCCGCGGTCGTCGCAGCACCAATCAGCCTTACACCTGGTCCAGCCGACTCCAGGCTTTGGCAGCCTGTCTGCTACTGCTACTTGGCGGCCTTTCCGGATGGTTTTCTCATGCGTGGAGCAGCAAGGAAAACGGACCTGACATGGCAACCATGATTCAATCTTCACAAAATGCAACGCCTATTGCCGATACACGAAAAGTGATAGTTCACCTGAGCAACTCCAATCCGCAGAAACTCAAAGCGGCCCTGGACGAAACAGAAGGTTTGCTCGACAACTACAAGCGCGCAAATCATCAAATTCAAGTGGAAGTAATCGCAAACAAACAAGGTGTGGATTTGTTGCGCGCCAATGTATCGGTTCACGAAAAGCGTATAAATCAGTTGCAGCAGAAGTACCCGAATCTGAGTTTTTTGGTGTGTGGCAAAACCATAGCAAAACTGCGCAATGAAGGTGAAAATGTCCAACTTTTACCTCACACGGGTATTGCCACTTCCGCCGCCGACCAAATTAACAAGCGACTGCATCAGGGGTGGGGCTACGTCAGGATTTAAGCGATTGCCGAAATTTAACCGGCATAGTCAACAAAAGACAACAGCTTAACTCGGAAAGCCAATAAAACATGGCCGACTCAAAGAAGCGCGGTTTCTGCCAAGTTCGATAAAATTTAGAAAAATCGCTTGTCAGATGTAGATTAAGTTGAGTAAACTAGTTGTGTCGGTTATTTATTAACGTCGAGTCTCATCATGAAAATGGTTTGATTCTGGCAAGATGGCAGACAACAACTGAGATGGAATTTGAAGTTTGCAAAAAGCAGAAAACTGGCGCGAACATCAAAACATTGAAAATGTATTTGGCATTAAATAATCACAGAGCAGAAAGTTGATCAGAATACCGATTGCAAACTGAAGTATTTAAGTTAATTTTATTTGAGGGGTAGTGAAATGGATCAATTACGTAGAACATTTTTGAAGAGTGCCGGAATTGCCGGATCCGTAGTAGTTGCGATCGGCGCTGGTTTACTCAAATCTGGCGAAGCTTTGGCCGCAGCATGGAATTCAAATGCCTTCACCGCAAAAAGCATTGCTGACGCAATGTCAGCCGCAGGTTTTGCTGGCGCAACCGAGAGCAAAGACATTGTTATCAAAGCTCCAGAAATCGCTGAAAACGGCGCTGTAGTGCCTGTGGAAGTTACCAGCAGCATTCCTGGAACAACTTCAATGGCTATGTTTGTAGAAAAGAATCCTACTCCTATGGTTGGTTCATTCGAATTTATGGCCGGTGCAGAGCCTTACGTTTCTACTCGTATTAAAATGGGTCAGACTTCATTGGTACGCGTTGCAGTTAAAGCAGGCGGCAAAACTTACATGGCAAGCAAAGAAGTCAAGGTTACCATCGGCGGCTGCGGCGGTTAATCAACCTTTGACCGGTTTGAATTGAATTTTAATTAATGATTTAACGAGGAGTTTGACATGGCTGGAGAAATGAAAATGCGCGCGACGCTTCAAGGCGACGTAGCTGAAGTAAAAGTGTTGATGAGCCACCCAATGGAGCCTGGCACACGCAAAGATGCAAAAACAGACAAGCTGGTACCGGCACACTTCATCAACAACGTTGTAGCCACTCTGAACGGCAAAGCTGTACTCGAAGCACAATGGGGCGGCGCCATTTCCAAGAATCCTTTCTTGGGTTTCAAAGTTAAAGGCGTAAAAGCTGGCGACAAGATTGCCGTTAACGCTGATGACAATCTGGGCAACAAGTTTAACGGCGACGTTGCAGTAGGTTAATCAGCAAGGGCATCATTAAAAATTCAGATCTCCGGGTATTTCTGAACGTTAAGTAAGTCTGGTTTGAGTGCGTGGCATAGAGTCCATATTCGGATGCTACGAACATAAATCGAACGTAAGAATCAAAGGGGATTTGGATTTTTGGAGATGTCATTCTGATTTGATTCATCAGGCATATTCGTATTGCTGACTTGCGAGAAACACAATCATTAAACGATACGATCTGCCTGAAAAGATTTAATCACAATTAGAAAATTTCAGGGTCTCCTCAAATTCAGTAACTTCGCTTCCCCCACATCTCAAGAAATAACTCGGACACATAAAATGTGTCCGAGTTATTTTAGTGAGGTAGCGTTTTATTATTTTGCACGACCCTACTTTAAAATTTACAAATTATTAAAAGGAGAAGTTTATGTCCATGAATCGTCGTGAATTTTTACAATTGCTGGCTATAGCATCGGCTTCAGGCCTGGCGCTGAACAGCAAAACAACATTGGCTGCCAAGCAAGGATCCACAGACAGTTTTTACGACTTGCCCGCCTATGGCAATGTCTCCATCATGCACATGACGGATTGCCACGCACAGTTAAAACCTATTTATTTCCGCGAACCGGATGTCAACATTGGCCTGGGCTCCATGAAGGGCAAGGCGCCACATCTGGTTGGCGAACAATTGCTGAAACAGTTTAACGTACGCCCCAATACAATGGAGGCACATGCTTTCACTTACCTTAACTTTGAAAAAGCGGCCAAAACTTACGGAAAAGTGGGTGGCTTTGCCCATTTGTCCACACTGGTAAAGCAGGTTCGTGCAAGCCGTCCCGGCTCCCTGCTGCTTGATGGCGGTGATACATGGCAGGGTTCTGCCACGGCCCTGTGGACAAACGGGCAGGACATGGTGGATGCGTGCAAGCTGCTGGGCGTTGATGTGATGACCGGTCACTGGGAATTCACATTGGGTGCTGAACGTGTAAAAGAAGTAATTGAAAACGACTTCAAAGGCAAGCTGGATTTTGTTGCGCAAAACGTTAAAACCACCGATTTCGGCGACCAGGTATTCCAGCCTTATGTAATGAAGCAAATTAACGGCATACCCGTTGCCATTGTTGGACAAGCGTTCCCCTACACACCAATCGCAAATCCGCGCCATATGGTTCCGGACTGGAGTTTCGGTATCCAGGATGAGAACATGCAAAAAGTGGTGGATGAAGCGCGCGCGAAAGGCGCCCAGGTTGTCATCGTGATTTCCCATAACGGTATGGACGTAGACCTGAAAATGGCGAGCCGCGTGACGGGTATCGATGCCATCATGGGTGGCCACACGCATGATGGCGTGCCTGCACCTTCAATCATCAAGAACCGCACTGGCCAGACACTTGTTACCAATGCAGGCTCAAACGGAAAATTCCTCGGCGTGCTCGATTTTGATGTTAAAGGCGGCAAGATCGCCGGCTTCAAATACAAGTTGCTGCCGGTGTTCTCCAACCTGATCGCGCCCGATGCAGAAATGAACAAGCTGATCGACAGCATCCGCGCACCGTATGAAAAACAACTGGCTGAAAAACTCGCAATTACCGAGGGTACGCTGTACCGTCGCGGCAACTTTAACGGCACCTTCGACCAGCTTATTCTGGATGCATTGATGGAAGTAAAAGGTGCCGATGCAGCATTCTCACCAGGTTTCCGCTGGGGCACGTCACTATTGCCGGGCGAAGCAATCACCCTGGAGCATGTAATGGACCAGACGGCCATTACTTACCCGCAGACCACAGTAACTGAAATGACCGGTGACACCATCAAGACCATCATGGAAGACGTTTGTGACAACCTGTTCAATGCTGACCCTTATAAACAGCAGGGTGGCGATATGGTACGCGTTGGTGGCATTCAGTACACATGCGACCTGACCAAAGGCTTTGGCAAGCGCATCAATAATATGATGCTGAATGGCAAGGCACTTGATCCAAACAAGAAATACAAAGTTGCAGGCTGGGCACCCGTTGGCGAAGGCGTTGTTGGCGAACCTATCTTTGATCTGGTTTCCGGCTACTTGCGCAGCAAGAAGGTGATCACACCACGCAAGCTGAACATGCCCAAGCTGATTGGCGTTAAAGGCAATCCCGGCATAGCGTAACAAGATGTTTTGAGCGATTAATCATGCTTGATAAACAGGATATTTTCTTGTTTATCAAGCATTTTTCTTATCTGCTTAACAGGCGGCAACTTTAAGCATCTTTTGCCGACATGCTACTGAATTAATTCGATTTATTTAAACGCACAATAATCAAGGGGGACGAGATCATGAGTTTAGCAACGACGGTAGTTATGTGGGGACTTGGTTTGGGTGTGATATTGGGTTTTATCGCCAGCAAGACCAATTTCTGCACGATGGGTGCGGTTTCAGACGTTGTAAACATGGGCAGCTGGGGACGCATGCGCGCCTGGTTCCTGGCAATTGCAGTAGCAATCATCGGCACCAATCTGCTTGCGTACAGCGGGTTACTTGATCTATCCCATACCATTTACACTGGCGCAAGCTTCCCTATCCTGACCTTTATCGTGGGTGGCCTGACCTTTGGCGTGGGCATGACCATTGCATCGGGGTGCGGCAACAAGACTCTGGTGCGCATCGGCGGCGGAAACCTGAAGTCCGTGGTCGTTTTCGTGTTCATGGGCGTAGCGGCAATCGCCACGCTGAAAGGAATTTTTGGAGCGTTCCGCGTCAACTTCCTCAGCCCTTCATCCTTGACCATGCAACTGGAACCCAACCAGACTTTACCCGCCCTGCTGGGCAGCATGATGGGCATGGAAGGCAAGACAGCCCTGATAGCTGTTACCGCTGTAATTGCGCTTGCCCTGCTTGTTTTCATTTTCATGAACAAGGAATTCCGCGGTGAGAAGGATAATATCCTGGCTGGTGTGGTAATTGGCCTGATCATTATTGCCGCATGGTACATAACCGGTCACATCGGCTATGCAGAAAATCCAGACACCATGGAAATGACCCATATGGGCACCGCGTCACGTCTGGCAGAGTCGATGTCTTTTGTGGCTCCTTCAGCCTACACCCTGGAGTTCCTCGGCTACTGGACTGACACATCCAACGTGCTCACCTTCAGCGTGGCTTCTGCATGGGGTGTGATACTAGGCTCGTTTATCCACGCCAAGGCATCCGGCAGCTTCCGCTGGGAATACTTCACTTCTGCCAAGGATATGGGCAATCACATCATCGGCGCGCTGTTGATGGGTTTTGGTGGCATCACCGCAATGGGCTGTACCATAGGCCAGGGCATTACCGGCGTTTCAACGCTGGCAGTGGGCTCTTTTGTCACGCTGATTGCCATTATTGCCGGCTCCGCAATCACCATGAAAATCCAGTATTACCTGATGATGCGTGAAGCCTGATTTTCAGCCATTCAGGTAGTCAGGCTGAAAGTAAAATTCCCGGCTCTGCCGGGAATTTTTTTTCGGCATAATGACACCAGGTCACATCCAGATTGGCCAGCTATTCGAATTAACCGGTTTCTACCCATATGAGCAAAGCATTCACCACTGAATTTGATGAATCGGAAGATGAGGAGCAATCCGAACCTTCCAGTCAAATTGCTGCCGGCACGAAAAATTACATCACCCCTGCCGGATTCCGGCGTTTACAGGATGAGCTGGACCAACTTTGGAGAGTAGAACGTCCAGCGCTGGTACAAACCATTACCTGGGCGGCTTCAAACGGTGACCGCTCTGAAAATGGCGACTATATCTATGGTAAAAAACGACTGAGGGAGATCGACAAGCGCATACGCTTTTTGGCCAAGCGCCTTGAAAACTCCGAAGTGGTCGACCCTGCCCTCAGGGTGAACTGCGAGCAGATCTTTTTTGGCGCAACCGTAACCGTATGCGGACTCGATGGTGTCAACCGCACCTTCAGCATTGTGGGCGTGGACGAGGCCGACCCGGCCAAGGGTTTGATCAGCTGGGTGTCACCGCTGGCCCGTGCGCTGCTAAAAACACGCGTGGACGATATGATTACCCTGCGCCTGCCCAACGGAATAGACGAACTGGTTGTCGTTGAAATTGATTACTGCACGATCAGTCTGGATGACTGACCGGGAATTTTTTTACCGTGCCTAATGCTTGCCGGTACTGCCAAATCCGCCTGTACCGCGCTCGCTGTGCGGAAACTCGCTGACGATATTAAACTGAACCTGCATCACCGGCACAATCACCAGTTGTGCCATGCGTTCCAGTGGCATCAGCGTAAACGGGCTGTGGCCGCGATTCCACAGTGAAACAAAAATCTGACCCTGATAATCCGAATCAATCAGCCCCACCAGATTGCCCAGCACAATGCCATGTTTATGCCCCAGACCCGAACGCGGCAGGATCATCGCCGCGTAATGAGGATCACCGATATGCATGGCTATACCGCTGGGAATCAACTCGCACTGTCCGGGATTTACAATCATGTTGTGCTCGATACAGGCGCGCAAATCGATGCCGGCCGAGCCCGGTGTGCCGTAGGCGGGCGGGTTTTCAAGCAAACGCGGGTCGAGTATTTTTACATCCACTTTCTTCATCGTGCCATTCCTTAAAGTTTGTTGGTCATTGTCAGTTTAATAATGTGGCTCAGCAAGGCGCGCGCCTGGCTCGGCTTGTCCGAGCGCGGCAATACATGCTCTCCCGCATCATCGAATAAAATCAGCTCATTGTCATCCGCACCTATCGCCTTTTGCGCCAGATTGGCCGCGAGCAGCGGCAGTTTTTTCGCGCGGCGTTTCTGTTCGGCATAGGTTCGCAAATTTTCACTCTCGGCTGCGAAACCCACACAGAAAGGTGGATTCGCTAACGCTGCAACATAAGCAAGGATGTCGGGATTCGGTACCAGTTCGATCGCCAGATTGCCGCCATCTTTCTTGATTTTTTGTGCGCTGGTTTGCGCAACGCGATAATCCGCAACCGCTGCCACTCCAATAAAAATATCGCTGGCGGCAACCAGCTTTTTTACTGCATCAAACATTTCAAGGGCGCTTTCCACCTTCACCAACTGAGCTCCTGCCGGCGCAGCCAATGCAACCGGCCCTGATACCAGCGTAACCTGCGCTCCCATATCCAGCGCTGCCTGCGCGATTGCATACCCCATCTTGCCGGAGCTGCGATTGGTAATGCCGCGCACCGCATCGATAGCCTCATACGTCGGGCCGGCAGTAAGCAGCAATTTTTTACCGGCAAGTAATTTCGGCTGAAAACTGCCGATAACGCCCTGTGCCAATTGTTCAGCTTCCAGCATGCGTCCCATGCCTTCCTCGCCGCAAGCCTGCACACCCGTGTCCGGTCCCAGCACTATCACACCGTCGGCTTTAAGCTGTGCAATATTGCGCTGCGTCGCGGCACTCTCCCACATCTGCCTGTTCATCGCAGGGGCGATCAGCAAGGGGCAATTGCGCGCAAGACACATGGTGGAAAGCAAATCATCCGCCAGGCCATGCGCCAGCCTGGCAATGAAATCAGCCGTTGCCGGCGCGATGACGATGGCATCGGCAGCACGACTCAGATTGATATGCGCCATGCCGTTTCCGGATCCATCCCACTGGTTGCTTAACACCGGCTTGCCCGTTAAAGCCTGCATAGTCGTATGCGTAATAAAATGACCGGCACCATCCGTCATGGCGACCTGCACATCCACACCTTGCTTTATCAGCAGGCGCGCCAACTCAGCCGCCTTATAGGCAGCTATACCGCCTGTAAGTCCGAGCACAATGCTTTTAGATTTAATTTGTTCCATAATGCTGCGTATCTTAGCAAAAACCGCTGCGCTTAATCGAAAAATCGAGATAAGGATGCAAAATGGGAATCAACGATTGGCCGGAAGGTGAACGCCCGCGCGAGAAATTAATTCAGCGGGGTGCCGCGGCGCTTTCCGACGCAGAATTGCTGGCGATATTCCTGCGCACCGGGGTTACCGGCAAAAGCGCGGTAGATCTGGCACGCGACCTGCTTGGGCGCTTCAACTCGCTTACCCGAATGTTTGCCGCCAGCGAAGCAGAGTTTTGTGACATCCACGGCATGGGGCAAGCCAAATACGTTCAGATGCAGGCAGTACTGGAAATGTCGCGGCGCGCGCTGGGCGAGGAAATGCGCACGGGCGACGCGCTTAATTCCCCGCGCGCGGTGCGCGATTATTTACAGCTCCTGTTACGCGGAAGGGAGCAGGAAGTATTCATGGTGATTTTTCTGGACGCACAACACCGCGTTCTTGCCGCGGAGGAACTCTTTCACGGCACCCTCACACAAACCAGCGTCTACCCGCGCGAAGTGGTCAAACGCGCGCTGTTTCACAACGCAGCGGCGGTTATCCTCGCGCATAACCATCCCTCGGGGGTAGCCGAGCCCAGCCAGTCCGACCGTCTTCTGACGGATGCATTAAAGCAGGCACTCGCACTGGTGGATGTGCGCGTGCTGGATCACTTCATTGTCGCAGGTGCCGGATGCCTGTCTTTTGCAGAGCGCGGCATGCTGTAATTATTATTTGCACGCAACAGTTAAAACAAAATATCTTCCGAATGCACAGTATTGCCCCCGCACATTTTTTATTGCTCCTTGCGCTGCTTGTTATTACCGGCTGCAGCCAGACCACCCTGCTGTCCAGACAGGACTATCAAAAAAGCCAAAGCAAGTTTGTACAGGGCGACACCGACGATGCCCTGCTCGCCTTCCCGCGCGGCATGGAAGAAGGAAATTTCATCACCACAATGGAAAAAACCTACCTGAATCTGGTTCAGGGTAAACCGCAGATCAAAATGCTGCAAAAGCAGGTGGAAGCACTTGAAGACCGTGTGCGCTACCATATTTCGCGTGAAGCAAAAACATTTTTCTATCTGCAGACACCCGAGGATTATTACGCTTCCGAGCATGAAATAATCTGGCTGCACTTTCTGCTGAGCTGGGGTTACTCATTGCAGGCAAAATATGAAAAAGCCTGCGTAGAAGCGCGTGTTGCCAGCAGCCTGCTGTCGCTGCCGTGGAGTCCTGAAGGTCATTTTGACGACCCTGCCATGCGCCTGTTTCTTGCGGGACTGTGGACAATGTGCGGTGACTGGCAGGAAGCCCGGGTAGACTTTCGCGCTGCATGGACCATGGACAAGCGCCTTGGCTGGGCCAGGGAATTATCCGGTCGCGAGGAGCCGCCGGCCAATCTGTTTCTGGTGCTGGGCGGGCCGGGTCCTGAACCGGTTTGGACACCCGAGCTGAAGATCAACCCCTTGCGCTCGCATCGCCAGATCAGCTTTAAACTTCGCGGACAGAAAAGTGCGCTTGCGATCACCGACCGCAGCGGACTGCGTATTAATGCGCACCTGTCTCCCGATGCCGGAAAATGGTACGAGCGTCATCTGGAAAGAGAAAGTGAACTACATGAAATTATTCTGGACTCTGCATTTGGCGGCAAGGTAACGGCCAGCGGTGCCATCGCCTCATCAAAAGTTGCGGCGAAAACCGGACTGGGTGTGCTGGTCGGCGCGGGTGGCACTGCATTGGGCGCCGTCATCGCCAATGCAGGATTGCAGTCCGGCTCTGATGAGCTGCTCAGGCTGGGTTTGATTACGGCAGCCGCGAGCCTGACATGGGGCGGAAATTATATTTCCGGCGGCTACAAAGCTGGCGTGAAAGAGTTCAAACAGGATATTGATCCCAGCATTGGCTACCGCTTTGTCCGTTACCTGCCGGAATATTTATGGGTAGGCTGGAGTGATGAGGTCATCCGTTTTCCGGTAGAACTTCGCACCTCTTCAGGCTCCTATACCCATATACAGCAACCCGGCGTGATGGGCCCCACTTCGGTATCGGTCGCATTTTTGCCGGATGCCCTCACCCTCTATGATTTCAATCGAGGCCTGCGATATTATCGTTAGCCTGGCGATCTTGCACCACCGGGGAAATTGCAGACAACTGCTCAGTGTAAACCTGGATTTAAATTTCCCCCATCAACTGGAAATGTGCCAGGAATGGCTGGCTCAACGACAAATTCTGTATCATCTGGCGATAATTACCCTTGGCAAACTCCAGCGAGTTTTTGGCAATTGCCGGCCCCAGCTTGTTCAGGCCAAAACCGTGCTCTATCCACGCTGCCCAATCTTCCGGACTGGCACGCAAATCCCAATCCAGCTCACCGTCATCCATTAATCCGGCACTCAGCACCCTGCCGTTAATGACTGAGATATATCCGCTGGCACGTGGCTCGCCTTTGAACCCATAACCGATGCGGGACGTAAAGCCAGCCTTCTGCAGCGGTTCATAAACTTGCGGGCTGTTGTTCCATTTGCTTTGCAACGCGAGCATCCACTTTTCTGAAAATAGCGCAGCCATACTGTCTCCTGACAAGGATTTAATTTCAAGGCAATGCATGCAATATGACACATGTATTGAATGAAATTATTTCATAAATCGGAGGATTGATAAAATTTTAATTCACTGGGCGCACAAGTGACTTGCCCCCACCCGCCCTTTAATCAAAGCCTTGACGACACAGGGCAATAAAGTAAATAAATACAGATAGATGCATACCAAGCAATCCAAAATGAATCAAATATTACAATACCAGCCTGCTGATTATTTTTCTTTCAGCTTCATAATACCAACGGCTTTCAGCAGCACCTTTTCGAAGACATGCTCTGACGTCCCCCGCTTCATCTTGCGCATAAAATATTTTTCGAAGGCGACCTTGGCCAGATGCACCCACTTGCCCTCGGAAAACCAGTTCACATTGCGCGGCGGAATCTGGGGCAGAGCAACAAAAGCAATACCGGTATCACCGAAATCGGCCAGACACACGGCATTCCAGGTGGCACGTTCCTGCGGCTCCTTGCCATCCAGTTCGGCGCGAATATTGTGTGCCGTTGCCGTGACCATAGACTCAATCATATAACCCGTCTTGGGTGCGCCGGTGGGTACGGGAGTGGCTTCAACCGGGGGAATCGCGACACACACGCCGACCGAATAAATATTCCTGAATTTCGGATTACGCTGGTGCTGGTCGATCAGGATAAAACCGCGCGGATTGGTCAGGCCTTCTATGCCAAACACCGCATCGATTCCCTTGAAGGCGGGCAGCATCATCGAATATTTGAAATCGAGCACATGCTCTTTTTTTGGCGTGCCGTCATCGTTGTGCTCGGTCACATACATCTTGCCGGCCTCAACCTTGGTGGTCTTGGCATTGCAGATCCACTTGATATGCCTGCTGCGTAGCGCGGACTCCATCATGCCTCTGGAATCACCCACGCCACCCAGCCCAAGGTGACCGATATATGGCTCAGCGGTAACAAAGGTCATCGGCACCCTGTCGCGTATCTTGCGGCGACGCAGGTCCGTATCCATAATCGCGGCGAATTCGTACGCTGGTCCGAAACAGGAAGCCAGCTGCACCGCACCCACCACGACAGGGCCCGGATCTTTTACAAACGCCTGCCAGGCCTTTTCGGCTTCCGTTGCATGCTCCACATGACACACAGATTGCGTATACCCTTTAGGACCCAGGCCTTCAATCTCGTCGAAAGCCAGCTTGGGGCCCGTTGCTATCACGAGAAAATCGTAGTCCACCATCAGGCCGTTATCCAGCTCGACCATATTTCTGTCCGGGTGCACACGCTTCGCCCCCACACCAATAAAATCAATCTTTTTACGTTTCAATACCGGTTCCAGTTCCATTTCGATATCTTCACGGGTACGCCAGTTAACGGCCACCCAGGGATTGGAAGGAACAAAGTGAAAGCGCGTACTGTTTGAAATCACGGTGATTTTGTCATCCGGACGTGCAATTTCACGCATTTCATAAGCCATAGGCAAGCCGCCTATGCCTGCCCCGATAATAACAATGTGTGCCATTTTTAATTCCTCCTGTTGTGAAATATGGAACTCAGAAAAACACATAGTGTGTTTAGATTGAGCGAATTCCAGTCTTGCTGCATATGCAGCAAGCGCCATGCCAGCAAGTTATCCATATGATTAATATTGATAATAATATTCTCGCGGCTGTAACAGGCAATGTATCCATGCCAATATGACAGCATTGCATTAGAATAAAAAAATCAGTCATGACAAATTGACAGGAATCTGCAAATGAAAAACATCATTACTCCTGAAGTGCAATCCCTCATAGACGTACAGGAAAACCCCTTCGTACTGATAGACGAAAACTATCAGATTGTTGCCGCCAACCGCGCCTATTGCGAAAACTACGGCATGGACCTCAGCCAGGTGGTCGGCCGCCCTTGCCATGAGGTATCCCACCTTTCCGCAGTACCCTGCCACCTGAATGGAGAAGACTGCCCGCATCAGGAAGTATTTCGTACCGGCCGTATGCACGAGGTCATCCATACTCATTTTGACAGCAACAATCGGGCGGAACATGTGCGCATAAAGGGGCATCCGATTCGCGGGGCAAACCAGAAGCTCTATCTGGGTGAAGCCGTTTTTCGTATTGCCAGCACGGATGAACTGGTTTGCACCGAGATGCAGATGATAGGCAGCTCACCTGTTTTTCTTGCCTGCCTTGACCACCTGACCCGCGCCGCAGGATCGGATGCTGCGGTGCTGTTGCTGGGTGAAAGCGGCGTGGGCAAAGAGCTGGCAGCACAGTACATACACAAACGTTCTTCACGCAACAAACAGCCGCTGATCGTGCTTAACTGCGCCTCCATCGCGGTGGACATGTTCGAGGATGAGCTGTTCGGTCATGAACGTGGCGCATTCACCGGCTGCATCGGCAGAAAGCAGGGACTGTTTGAACTGGCCGACAAGGGCATATTATTTCTGGACGAAATCGGTGACATGCCGCTCTTCATGCAGGCCAAACTTTTGCGTGTGCTGGAAAGCGGGGAATTCAGGCGCATAGGCGGCACCGAAATATTGCGTGCCGACGTACGCCTGATTTCGGCAACCAACAACAACCTGCTGAAAAAGGTGGAGAACGGCGAATTTCGCCATGACCTGTATTACCGTATCGCCGGCATCGATTTGCATCTGCCCAGCCTGAAAGAACGCAACAGCGATATTCCGCTACTGGCACATGCCATGGTGAAACGCATCACGCGGGTTGGCGCGCCACACTGCAAGCTTACCCAGGAGGCACTGAAAAAACTCCAGTCTTACAGCTTTCCCGGCAATATTCGCGAATTGAAAAACATACTGCTGAAAGCGATTGCCGAAAGCAACAACGGCGTCATCAGCGCGTCCAATATTCATCTTTCACAAGAAATCAAAAGACCTGAAATTACACAGGCGAACACTGCAATTGAGAAGCCCTTGAGTTTGCTGCAACAGGCGGATGAAGAAAACACCTCGCATGCCTCGATAGCCGAAGTGGAAGCTGGACATATTGCAAAACTCCTGCTCAGCTATAACGGCCACAGACGAAATGTGGCGGATACACTGGGAATTAGCGAACGCACCCTGTATCGCAAGCTGAAACGATATAATCTGGCTTAAAGGGATATACAGAAGAAGGCCTGCGACTATTTCGGGACACTCCGCACCTTATAGACTGCAACGTAAACAACTGGAATGCCATGGTCGACAAGCACTTGATCATCACGGTCTTTGTGGAAAATATTAAATATAATCAAAGACTTATATAATACGCCATGCGATCAATCAAAACAGACAAATATTCCGCTGCTTTTGTTGCAGCCGCATTTTCCATATGCGCCCTGCCATTCAGCAACACAAGCCTGGCTCAAGACCTCGCGCTTTCCGAACAGCAATACCTGCAGGATTTTCCCGTTGTACTCAGCGCCTCACGCCTGTCTCAACCCCTGGACGAAGCGCCCAATGCGATGACCGTGATCGACAGGGAGATGATCAGGGCTTCCGGCTTTCGCACGATTCCGGACCTGTTCCGACTGGTACCGGGCATGTATGTCAGCTACAACTCAGGCAACGAACCTTTTGTCGCCTACCACGGCACCACCGATAATCTGTCCAGACGCATGCAGGTACTGGTAGACGGGCGCTCGGTTTTCATGCCGCCGATAGGTTCCGTATTTTGGGAAAGCCTGCCTGTACATATAGACGATATTGAACGTATTGAAGTGGTGCGCGGCCCGGCGGCGGCCTCCCACGGCAGCAACTCCACGCAGGGCGTGCTCAACATCATCACGCGCGAGCCCGGCGTATCTCCCGGATTCAGAGCCAGCGTTACCGAGGGAACAGGCGGCATTTCCGATGCGGCCATCAGTATAGACAAGGCGGGGGAAACGCTGGACTACCGCATCAGAGCGGGCTACCGCAGTGATTACGGCTATGACTCGCATCATCTGGTTGAAAACAATGCGCTCACATATGTTGAAAACAATGACAGCCACTATACCAAACTGCTTAACCTGCGCAGCAATTACCGCCCGAATGCGATAGACAGCTTCGATATTCAGATCGGCCTGACCGAGGGCAAGTTGAGCACAGGCAAAACGGGGGAGGCCAATGCGCCCCACGACAAAATCAGCAATGAACACTTCCAGCAAATCACCTGGTTACACGACCTGGAGGGAGGCGATGAACTCAAGCTGATGTTTTATCATATCTACCAGCACGAGTTGAATTACATTCCCCCAATCTCGCCGTACACCGCGCTCAACGATAGCTACACCAATACCCGCGACGATCTGGAGCTGCAGCATACCTTGCAGACTTCCGCCAGCAACAGACTGGTGTGGGGGGGCTCCATGCGCTACGACACGACAAAAGCGCCCGCCAGATTTTCGCAGGAACAGACCGTATACCAAACCACCGTGTTTGCACATGATGAATGGCGCATCACCCCGCAATGGCTGCTCAATACCGGCGCCATGCAGGAAAGCAGCGGCCTTGGCCACAAGCATCTGTCACCGCGCGCCGCATTGATTTACAAGATTGCCGACAAGCAATCCATACGTGCCGGCATCTCGCAAGCCTATCGCAATCCATCTGTCTACGAGGAGCGCGGCTATTATTATTTTGACGACCCCGCCATCAAATCGGTTTACCCGAACGGGCTGTACAAGGCCAGCGGCGGCTTGCGTTCCGAGCGCATGCTGTCACGCGAAGTGGCTTATCTGGGCGAGTTCCCCGAGCACGGATTCTCTGTCGATGCGCGCTTCTATCATGACGAGCTGAGCGACATCATTTACGAAACAGAAGATGTGACCACGGGAGTCGAAGATCCGAAGGATTTTGTGAATGCCTTTGACGCGGAACAGAATGGCTTTGAACTGACCACCAAGCACTATTGGGGCAACCGCAACCAGCTCACCTTCAATTACAGCTACATGGTGCTCAGCAGCAAGAATAATTTATCGTATACAAGCCAGTACAGCGAGTCCATGCCCAGAAACATGATCAGCGCGCTGTACTCCAAAAAGTTTGCAGATGACATCGCGCTGAGTCTGGGTTATTACCAGCAGGATGCCATGCTGCCTATCGACCGCGGCGTGAACGATCGCCAGTCCTTTACCACGCGCTGGGATGCAAGAATCGCCAAAGAATTCAAGCCGTCGAACGGCAGTGCGGGGGGCGAATTTGCGCTGGTCGTGCAGGGCTTATTCAACGAGCACTATATCGACTACCTTAAGGAAAACAGATTTAACCAGCGCATATTCATGACGGCAACACTCAGATACTAAAAGCACATCCGGTGTACTCTTGCCAAACATCAGCACACCAACGCTCTCTTGCAACATCAGGCATCACCTCCTAAGTCAACTCAATATACACCGCTCCGCCCTCCAGCTTTACCGGGAAATTACGCGCACACCCCACATCCGGCGCCACCGCGTTACCGTCTTCCAGCTGGATATGCCAGTTGTGCATCGGACATGCCACCTTTTTCCCGAACACAATACCCTGCGACAGGTGCCCGCCCTTGTGCGGGCATTTATCCAGCAGCGCAAACACTTCGTTTTCCGCGGTGCGGAACAGGGCGATATCGCCCTGTGCAGACTTGATGACACGGCTTCCCAGTGACGGGATGTCTTCCAGTGTTGCGACCTGTTTCCAGTTGCTCATGATTAGTTCCTTTTTCGTTATAGGGTGATGGCTTCAAATTCACGCGTATTAACGCTGTCTTTGGCCCATGGATTCTTCGCATCTTTCAGTGCATAAAGCAGGCGCTCGTACAGTGCCTTGCGATTATCCGCATCTTCCACCACCTGCTGTTTGACATAGTCGATACCCACACGCTCCACATAATGCACAGTGCGATCCAGATAGCGAGCTTCCTCGCGATACAGCTGGGTAAAGGCGAGGGTGTACTCCATCACCTCCTGTTTGGTTTTAACTTTCACCAGAAATTGCGCAACTTCGGTTTTGATGCCGCCGTTGCCCGCCACATAAATTTCCCAGCCCGATTCCACACCGATAATACCCACGTCCTTGATTGCCGCTTCCGCACAGTTGCGCGGGCAACCTGAAACCGCCAGCTTGAACTTGTGCGGCGTCCACATATGGTCCAGCGCGTATTCCAGATCGATGCCCATCTGTGTCGAATCCTGCACGCCAAAACGGCACCATTCGCTGCCGACACAGGTTTTCACCGTGCGCAGCGCCTTGCCGTAAGCATAGCCGGAGCTCATGCCAAGATCGGCCCACACACTCGGCAAGTCTTCTTTTTTGATGCCGAACAGGTCGATACGCTGGCCGCCTGTCACCTTCACCGTGGGCACTTTGTACTTGTCGGCCACATCGGCAATGCGGCGCAACTGGTCCGGCGTGGTGATACCGCCGTGCATGCGCGGCACCACCGAGAAGGTGCCGTCCTTCTGGATATTGCCGTGCGCGCGCTCGTTGATAAAACGCGATTGCGGATCATCCTGCACCTCGTGCGGCCACGCGCACAGCAGGTAATAATTCAGCGCCGGGCGGCAGGAGGCGCAGCCGTTCGGCGTGCTCCAGTTGAGGAATTTCATCGCCTGCGGGATGGACAACAGTTTTTCCATGCGGATCGTGCGGCGCACTTCCTCATGCGTGTGTTCGGTGCAGCCGCACATCGGTTTGACTGTGGTGGCCTGAGGCGCATAGGCGCCGCCCAGCGTGGAAGCCAGGATCTGCTCGACCAGCCCGGTGCAGGAGCCGCATGAAGCCGAGGCCTTGGTGTGCTTGCGCACATCTTCCAGCGTGAACAGCCCCTTCTCCTTGATCGACTTAACAATCGTGCCCTTGCACACGCCGTTGCAGCCGCACACTTCCATCGTATCCGGCATCGCTGCGGCCAGGTCCTGACCCTGATGGCCTGAGTTGCCGAGATGCGACTGGCCAAACATCAGATGGTCGCGGATGTCGGCGACATTCTTGCCGTCGCGTATCAGCTGGAAATACCACGCGCCATCCTTGGTGTCGCCATACATTACCGCGCCCACCAGCTTGTCATCCTTCAGCACCAGCTTCTTGTACACGCCGCCGGCCGCATCGTGCATCAGAATTTCATCGGTGGCATCGCCGCCGCTGAAGTCGCCGGCAGAAAACAGATCAATCCCGGTGACTTTAAGTTTGGTCGAAGTCACCGAGCCCTGATAGCGCGCAATACCCATGCGTGCCAGATGATTGGCGCACACTTTCGCCATGTCAAACAGCGGCGCCACCAGGCCGTAAGCGGTGCCGCGGTGCGACACGCATTCGCCCACCGCATAAATGCTGGGGTCGTAAGTCTGCATCGTGTCGTTCACCACTATGCCGCGGTTGCAATGGATGCCGGCAGATTCGGCCAGCGCAGTATTCGGGCGTATACCCACCGCCATCACCAGCAGGTCGGCGGGGATCTCCGTACCGTCCTTGAAGCGTATCGCCTTGACGCGACCGTCCGCATCGCCCGCCAGTTCCTGAGTCTGCTTTTCCAGCAGGAATTTCAGGCCCTTGTCCTCCAGCGACTTCTGCAACATTCTGGCCGAGCTCTGGTCAAGCTGGCGTTCCATCAGCCACGGCATGATATGCACCACCGTCACATCCATGCCGCGCAGTGCGAGGCCATTGGCGGCTTCAAGGCCGAGCAGGCCGCCGCCTATCACCACCGCATGTTTGTATTTCGCCGCGGCCTCTATCATCGCGTTGGTATCCTGAATATCGCGGTAGCCGATCACGCCCTTGAGATCATTCCCCGGTATGGGCAGCATAAAGGGGTTGGAACCGGTCGCCAGCAGCAGCCTGTCGTATTCCGCCTCGGTGCCGTCTTCCGCATACACTATTTTGTTTTTGCGATCGATCTTCACCACCTTCTTGTTCAGGTGCAAAGTGATGTTGTTCTCTTTATACCAGTCGAGGTCGTTGAGAATAATGTCCTGTATGCCCTGCTCGCCCGCCAGCACCGGCGACAGCATGATGCGGTTGTAGTTGGGATAAGGCTCGGAGCCGAACACCGTGATGTCGTACAGATCAGGTTCCAGCTTGATCAATTCCTCCAGCGTGCGCACCCCCGCCATGCCGTTGCCCACCATTACCAGTTTCATTTTTTGCATGATATTGCTCCTGTTACAAAAAGTTATATTGCCCGTTCAAAAAGTATTAATGCTTTATCTATACCAGCAGCGGTTGTGCGGTAAGCCGTTTCAGCTCGGGCACGCAGGAACCGCATTCGCTGCCGCACTTCAGTCTGGCCTGTATCGCGGGCAAGTCCAGACCGTTCCTGAATTCCGCCAGGATTTCCTGTTCCGATACATCGAGGCAGTTGCACACAATGCGGCCGCGCTGCGACTGCCCGGCCGGCGGCGCGCTCAGCGGCGCAAACAGCCAGGGGCGCAGCGACTGCGCATCGCTGCCCTGCGCGATGATTTCCTTGAGCCAGTCGCGCGCCACCGTTTCGCCGGTCAACCTGACCCCCAGCAGCCTCCCCTCCTCCATCAGCGCGCGTTTGGAAATGCCGCGTTTGGCATCGCGATAATTCATCACCTCGTTCGCATCATCCAGACCCAGTATTGCGTCGATTTCCACCAGAATATCTGCAGCCACCGGGGTCGCATTCGCCGTGCGCAATATCACCAGCTCTTCACCGCGACCAAACAGGCCGATGGAAGCATAATCAAAGTGTTTGAGCAGCGGCTGCAGGCGCGCCATGCGCTGCAGCGCCTCGCCCTTGCGCATCGCCACCATCTGCCACGGCAACGCCAGTTTCTCCACCTGCACCGCAGCGTGTTTGAGCTCGGGTTGTTTTGAGAGCGGATCATATTCATTGGTGGTCAGCGCATTCACGCCCAGCCCGCTCATATAGCGGTTGCCCCAGTGCATCGGCATAAACACCTGGCCGGCACGCATTTCTTCGGACGCCTCGATGCGCAGCGTCAGCTTGCCGCGGCGGCTGGACAGCTGCACGATGTCGCCCTCGCTCAGGCTGCGCCGCGCCATGTCCGCCGCATTCATTGCCAGCAGCGGCTCCTCCACATGACTGAACAGACGTCCAACCGTGCCGGTGCGGCTCATGCCGTGCCACTGATCGCGCAGGCGGCCCGTATTCAGATGCAGCGGATAGCGCGCGCTGATGTCTTCGGCAACCGGCACATATTTCGCGCTGACAAATTTTGCACGGCCATCGGCGGTGGGGAAAATGCCATCGGCGTACAGGCGCCTGAGGCCTTGCGTTTTCCCCTGCGGCAACGGCCATTGTTGCGGCCCTGCACTTTCCAGCAGCGCATAGCTGAGACCGCCGATATCGAGATCACGGCCTATGGTGCTGGCGCGGTGCTCGTTGAAAATTGCTTCGGTATTTGTATAGCTGATCAATGCGGCCTTGCCGAGGCGGCTGGCCAGGCGCTGTGCAAACTCCACCGCAATCTGCCAGTCATTGCGCGCCTCACCCGCAGGCGGCAACGCGGCACGCACGCGCGAGATGCAGCGCTCGGAATTGGTCACCGTGCCCTCCTTCTCGCCCCAGGTGCTGGCGGGCAACAATACGTCGGCATAAGCCGTGGTTTCGGTGGCGCGAAACGCCTCCTGCACCACCACAAACTCCGCATTGGCCAGGGCCGCATTCACCAGATTCAGGTCGGGCATGGACTGTGCCGGATTGGTGCAGGCTATCCACACCGCCTTGATCTCGCCGCTGCGCAACGCTTCAAACATCTCCACCGCCGTCTTGCCGGGCTGCGAGGGCACCTCGTCCACGCCCCACAATTTCGCCACCTCGGCACGATGCGCGGGATTGGCCATATCGCGATGCGCGGACAGCAGATTCGCCATGCCGCCCACCTCGCGCCCGCCCATCGCATTGGGCTGGCCGGTCAGCGACAGCGGTGCGGCACCGGGCCGGCCGATCTGCGCGGTGGCCAGATGCAGATTGACCAGTGCGGCATTTTTATGCGTGCCCTGCACCGACTGGTTCAGCCCCTGGCAATACAGCGACAGCGTTGCCTTTGAAGTGGCGAACCACTGCGCCGCGCGCACAATATCTTCCGCCGCGATGCCGCAAAGGGTGGCCGCATGCTGCGGCGTGAATTCGCGCACGGTAGCCTTCAGCTCGTCAAACCCGCTGGTGTGCGCGGCAATGTAGGCCATGTCGCACCAGCCTTCCCACAGCATCACATGCAGCATCGCGTTAAACAGCACCACATCGGTGCCGGGCAGAATCGCCAGATGCAGATCCGCAGCACTGGCGGTATCGGTGCGGCGCGGATCGACCACGATCAGTTTCAATTCCGGATTCTTCTTGCGCGCGTCTTCAATGCGCCTGAACAATATCGGATGCGCATAGGCAGTGTTGGAACCGGCAATAAAAATACACTGCGCGTGATCGATATCCTCGTAGCAGCCCGGCGGCGCATCCGCGCCCAGCGTCGCCTTGTAGCCGGTCACGGCGGAAGACATGCACAGGCGCGAATTGGTATCGATATTGTTGGTGCCGACCAGGCCTTTGGCCAGCTTGTTGAACACGTAATAGTCTTCAGTCAGCAATTGTCCAGAAATATAAAACGCGACCGCGTCCGGCCCGTGCTGCCGGATGATTTCTGCAAATTTGTCGGCAACCAGATCCAGCGCATCGTTCCAGCTTGCGCGCTGGCGCAGTTCACCCCGCGCACTGCGCAGCTCTGGATAGAGGGCGCGCATCTCCTCGCGCGCGGTGTAGTGCAGCGTGGCGCCCTTGCTGCACAAACGCCCGAAGTTGGCCGGATGCTCGGGGTCACCGCGCACCCCGGTGATTTTGCCCGCCTCCGTGCTGATAATCACCCCGCAGCCCACACCGCAGTAACAACAGCTTGATCTGGTTTCTTGCATGATTGCTTGTCGCTCTTATATTTGATCGTTCAGGGAAAAACAGCTCATGACTACATCGTCACTTTTGCACACCGTCGCGCCTGAAAAAGGCAAAACCGCACGCTGCCTGATGCGATCGCCTTCTCTGCTGTAAAAAATATTGCTCATCGCACTCTCCCGTTCCAGACTCTCAAAATAAAACAGGCGTCTCACCCGCGAAAAAATATTTCCGCGAATGGACGCCTTTGTCCTTTAAGGCCGGGCATATTGCCCAGACCCTGTGTAATTTCTTTAAACATCCCGCCGTTGGTCTGCCTGATTACTTAAAAGCAATACCCGTGCCAGCAACTCAGCCACAACAAATCAATAGCTTGTACCAATAATTTCGTCATTAAACTGCCAATGACCAATAACAGTGCGCGCATTCAAGCAGAATGCATGCAATTGGTGCGCGCCAGAATTTTTGTTTTGGTTCTCGCTACTGCTGGGCAGAAAGGATTAAACAGCACAATTTAATATTTCAGACTTGTATATTTGATACGCTAATATGTCGCGAAAATAATCGGACTCTGCAATTTTCAAATAATCTTTATTGCCGCGGTATATTAATGAAGCATCCAGGCTGTCTCTCAACTCTTCCGGCAACTCTTCCGGCAATTCTTCCAGTTATTGTTTCGGGAATTTTTTCTCTGTCTGTCATGGCAGCGGAGAATTTGCCGGCGGCGAACACCAATAGCCCTGCAGCGTATCCTTACAGCGACACGCTGTTTGGCGACTGGAACGGCAAGCGCAACGCGCTGCTGGCCAGCGGTTACGACCTGCAAGCCAACTACAAGCTGGATCTGCTGAACAACACTTCGGCAGAAAGTGGTCGCGTCTACGCTCTCGACAATCTGGATCTCAAACTGAATGTGGATTTTGAAAAGATCACTGGCAGCAAAGGCACAACGGCCTTCCTGCATGTCATCAGCAACCGCGGCGACAAGCCCGGCGCGCACAGCAACCGCCTGCCGCACGGGGTGGACAACATTGAAACGCCGGCTAACGGCAACACCACCAAGCTGTTTCAGGCATGGCTGCAGCAGGCTTTCCTCGATGACAGGGTTTCCGTGCTGGCCGGTTTGTACGATCTGAATTCGGAATTCTATTTCACCGAATCTGCCTCCATGTTTGTGCACCCCACCTTTGGCATGAGCGCGGAACTGGCCGGCACCGGCAAAAACGGCCCGTCGGTTTTTCCCACCTCCTCCTTCGGCATTCGCATAAAAACCCAATCTGCCTCCGGCCATTATGTGCAGGCAATCACGCTGGACGGCGTGCCGGGCGACCCGAATAATCCGCAAGGCACTTACATCAAATTCGACGAGGGCGATGGCGCGCTGAATGTGATTGAGGCCGGCATCCCTCTAAGCTCGCCTGAAAATGCGCACAACAACAAACTGGCCTTCGGTGTGTGGCAATACACCACGCGCTTTGACGATACTCTGGAGCTGGATGCCGGCGGCAACCCCGTGCAGCGAATAAGCCGCGGTGCTTACGCGATGGTGGAAAAAGTGCTGCAGTACAAAGCGGATTCCAGTGACGCGCTGCTCAGCAGCTTTTTCCGCATCGGCCAGACGGAAGGCGATACCACGCAATTCGACCTGGCACTCAGCGCCGGCATCGTATTCACAGGCCTGTTTCCGGGGCGCGAACAGGACGAGCTTGGCCTTGCCTACGCGCAGGAACGCAACAGCGAGAAGTACCGCACTGCAAGCGGCAATGCGGTGCACGCCGAGAAATCATTTGAACTCGGCTACCGCTATCGCGCAATGCCCGGATTCATCGTGCAGCCCTTCGTGCAATATCTGCTGAACCACAGCGAGGATATAAGCAAAGATAAAACCTGGTGGCTGGGTGTGCGCATGGAAGCGATGCTGTAACCGGCTCGCACAGCGCTTATATACAAATCACTGTTGTGAAAAATATTAATTAAAATCAAATACTTATATAATCTCGCGTTCAAGGCCGTTCATAGCTGCCCCTGACTTTCCATTGCGGTAATCCAGTAACTGCCGCGCCCGGCCAGGCCGCACTGGCTGCTGCGCAGACAGGCCAGCACCTCTGCCACATCCTGATCTTCCAGCACCACATCCACCCGCACATGCGGCACATAGCCCACCACGTCGTCGCGCGCGGAAAGTGTGAGTTCGCGACCATCCTGTGCGCCGTGACCCTCGACATCGGTGAAGGTAAAGCCCTGCACCTGCTTCAAGCCGTGCAGCGTGTCCGCCAGTACCTGTTTTACATCGGCATAAGCAATCAGCGTAAGAATTTTCACAGGGTATCTCCTTGCATTTGATTTAGGCGCCGTTCGGCGCGCGTCTCTATCCACGCATACAGCGTGGGCAGCAGCACCAGCGTCAGCAGCGTGGAGGTGAACAGCCCGCCGATCACCACCACAGCGAGCGGCTGCTGCAATTCGGAACCCGGGCCGCTGGCCAGCAGCATAGGCACCAGGCCGAGGCTGGCGATCAGCGCGGTCAGCAGCACCGGCCGCAAGCGCCGCTCGGCGCCTTCCTGCACCGCCTGCAACACCGTGCGGCCCGCCGCGCGCAGCTGGTTGAAGAAGGTCACCATCACCACACCGTTCAGCACCGCCACGCCAAACAGCGTGATGAAACCAACCGACGCCGGCACCGACAGATACAGGCCGGAGAAATACAGACTCACCACGCCGCCTATCATCGCAAACGGTATGTTCAGAATAATCAGACCAGCCTGCGACAGCGAACCGAAGGTGGTGAACAGCATGATGAAAATCAGCACGATGGAAATCGGCACCACCATCGCAAGACGGGTGGCGGCGCGCTGCTCGTTCTCAAACTGCCCACCATAGCTGACGTAGTAACCGGCCGGCAGTTTCACGTCGCGCTCGATGGCACTGCGTATCTCGTTCACAAAACCGACCACGTCGCGATTTTCCACATTGGCCTGTATCACCACCTGGCGTTTGGCCGCTTCGCGATTGATCTGAACCGGCCCGTCCACCTCCTTGATATCCACCAGCAGGGACAGCGGCACCTGCGCGCCGCCCGGCGTTTCGATCAGCAGCCGTCCCAGCGCTTGTGGCGAGTTGCGTGCCGCTTCCGGATAGCGCAACAGCACGGGGCTGCGGCGGTTGTCCTGAATAATATCGCTGACCACTTTGCCGCCCACCGCGTTCTCTATCATGCGGTTGATGTCTTCGCTGCGTATGCCATAGCGCGCGATATTCTGCTGGCGAATATCCAGGCGCAAATAATTCTGCCCCGACAAGCGCCCGCGGAAAATATCCACCGCACCTGTTACACCGCTAATGATGTCTTCGATCTGTTTTGATTTTTCTTCCAGCAGCGCCAGATCATCGCCAAACAGCTTGATCGCCATCGCCGCGCGCACCCCGGTCAGCATCTCCGAGGTACGCATATCGATGGGCTGGGTATAGGCGATGTCCAGCTCCCAGTCCTTGAAGCGTTCGAGCTTCTCGCGCAATTGCAGGTGGAACTCGGCAAGACTCATGCCCCACTCGCTGCGCGGCTTGGTCAGCAGGAAGTTGTCGGTCTGGTACAGGCCCATGGGGTCAAGTCTCAGTTCATCCGCGCCGGTGCGCGACACCACGCCGGTGACCGGTGACAGTTCCATCAGCGCCTCGTGGATGGGTTTGTCCATCGCCAGCGAACGCTCCAGCGACACGCTGGACGGCTTTTCAATAATCACCACCGTGGTGCCCTCGTCCATCACCGGCATGAATTCGCGGCCGATATACGGGAACAGCGCCAGCGCGCTGACAAGCGCCACCAGCGCCAGACCCACCGCACCCGCCCGGTGCGCAAGCGCCCAGCGCATCACCGGCAGATAGACGCGCTTTAATTGCGCCAGTATCCAGTCATCTTCATGCGCACCGCCGCGCATCAGGAAACTCGCCAGCACCGGGATAACGGTCAGTGACAACAACAACGACGCAATCAGCGCAAAAGCAATGGTCACCGCCAGCGGCGTGAACATCTTGCCTTCCAGCCCGGTCAGGCTGAACAACGGCAGGAACACCATGATGATAATCAGCACACCCGAAATCACCGGTGTGGCCACTTCCAGTGTGGCGCGATACACCAGATGCAGGCGGCTCACACCGGGCGGTGCGTTGCTCAGCTGCATGTGGATGTTTTCCACCACCACTACCGCCGCATCCACCAGAATGCCGATCGCAATCGCCAGCCCGCCCAGCGACATGAGGTTGGCGGAGACACCGAAAATGCGCATCAGGATAAAGGTGGCGAGCACGGTCAATGGCAGAATCAGCGCCACGGTAAGCGCGGCGCGCAGATTGCCCAGCAGCACAACAAGCACCACCAGCACCAGCAACACCGCTTCACCCAGCGCCGTTTCCACCGTCCACACCGCAGCATTCACCAGCTCGGTGCGGTCGTAGAAGGGCACAATCTCCACGCCCTTGGGCAGCACTGTTGCCAGCACCTTCAGCTCGCGCTTCACGCCTTCTATCGTGGTGCGGCTATTCGCGCCTTTGCGCAATAATACAATTCCGGTCACCACCTCGCCTTTGCCGTCTGCCGTCACCGCACCAAAGCGCGTGAGCGAGCCGATGCGTACCCTGGCCACGTCCTTGATCAGCACCGGCGCACCGGCCCGCGCAATGACGGTGACATTGCCGATATCCTCCGCATTGCGCAATTGGCCCACGGTGCGCACCAGCAGCATTTCATCGCCGCGATTGATGCGGTCGCCGCCGGCATTGCGGTTGCTGTTGACCAGTGCCTGCTCCAGATCATCCAGATTCAAACCCTGCGCGGCGAGGCGCTGCGGATCGGGCACCACCTCGAAGGCGCGCACCTCGCCGCCCAGCGAGTTCACATCGGCCGCACCGTGCACGCTGCGCAGGCGCGGACGTATCACCCAGTCCTGCAGGGCGCGCAATTCCTGATTGGTATAACCCTCGCCCTGGATGCGGTACATGAAAATTTCGCCCAGCGGCGTGGTGATGGGCGCAAGCCCGCCCACAACACCGGCCGGCAATTCACTCCACACCTGATTCAGCCGCTCCGCCACCTGCGCGCGCGCCCAGTAAATATCGGTGCCATCCTCAAAATCGATAATGATGCTGGACAGCGCGTACTTGGTGGTCGAGCGCAGCACGGTCTGGCGCGGCAGGCCCTGCATTTCCATTTCGATGGGGAAGCTGATGCGCGCCTCCACTTCCTCCGGTGCCATGCCCGGCGCCTTCACCACCACCATCACCTGCGGGCTGGATATATCGGGAAAAGCATCTATCGGCAGGGTGTTAAAAGCCCACAGGCCGCCGCCGGTAAGCGCAGCGGCGGCGAGCAGCAGCATCAGCCGCTGCACCAGTGAAAAACGTATCAGTGCTGCAATCATGGCTTCGCCTCCTGTGCGGAATCAACTAATGAAATACCGGCGGCGAGGCGCAGCTCTGCAGCCTCGTTCCACGCATCCCGCAACAATTCCAGATAGCGCGCCTGCGCGTCGAAATAGGTATTGCTCGCATCCACCAGCGCGAGGCCATTCTGCTCGCCGGTGGCGTAGCCCTTCTGTGTAAGCTCAAGCACCTGGCGTGCAGGTTGCAGCAAATTGCCGCGGTAGTGCTCGGCCTGCTCGATCAGATGTCCCAGATGCAAATGTGCCAGCCGCAGACGGTTGCTCAAATCGCGTTGCTGCATTTCCAGCGCCGCCCCGGCCTTGTCGGCTTCGCCGCGCGCGCGCGCAACGCCGCCATCGTTGCGGTTCCACACCGGTATCTGCACTTCCAGCATCACGCCGATATAGTTGCGGCGTTCGCCGGCAAGGTAGTCCTGCTCGTGGATCAGGCTCAGCGTGGGATCAGTCAGGCGCTGTGCGCGCGCCGCGTCCACCGACGCGTGGCTGGCATCGCGCGTCAATTGCGTGGCCTGCAAGGCGGGATGCTCTGCCAGCTGTTTGAGCAGAGCATTCAACTCGGCTGGTGCGGCGGCGGGTTGCAGGCGGATTGTTTCGGGTTGCGCCCCTGGCGGCAGGGCCAGCAAGGCGCGGAATTGCGCCAGTGACTCGCTCCATTTGCCTTCGGCCAAGGCCACGTCCTGATGGGCGGTCGCGCGCAGAATATCCAGCCGTGCGCGCTCCAGCGGCGACAGGTAGCGCACCAGCCGGTCGGCAGCCTGACGGGTATCGCGCTGCTGCATTTTTTCGGCGAAAGCCAGCCGCTCCTGCGCCAGCCGCTGGCGCTCTGCAGCCTGCTGCAGCGTGTGAAACGCCTGTGCGGTGCGTGTTTCCAGTTGCAGGCGCTGGTAGCGCTGTGCCGCACGCGCGGCTTCCAGCCCGGCTTCGGCGGCGCGACGCTGGTGCTGCAGCCGCTGCAATGGCAGCGGCTGACTGAGCGTAACCTGGTTGAGGTTATAGCCGCCACGGCCGTCTTCGATACCCAGCTTTGGGTCGACACGCAAGGCGATGGAGGGATTCGGCCAGGCGTCGGCTTCGGTCAGATTACCCTTGCGCGCGGCTATTTCCGCCTCGGCGGCACGCAGCTCGGGCGCAACGGTGATGCCGCGCCTGATGCTGGCTTCCAGCGTCCATACTTTCGGGGGGAGTGTTTCGGCAAAGGGGCCTGCGGCCTGAGTTGACTGCGGGCTTGGCGGCAGATTATCTGCAGCAAAGCCTGGTGTTGCACTGAGCAGCATCAGTGCAAAGAGTGCGCGGGTTGAGGGCATGGTGTAAAGCTCCTGATGTTGCGAAATCGCAACATTTATTGTTTAAATATCGGGCAAATAACATAGCTTTCAAGCTATGACTTTCACTGATATTCAAACAGGGGGAGCCTGGCTGCAGGGATGCTGATAGGGTGAGGAATAAAAAGCTTGCCGGCATACATCGACAGACACAAGGGCAGGATGCTGCTGCGGCACGGGCAGACAAGACTGGCATGCAATGGCCGGCTGTTCAAGCAGCGGCGAACCGGACCTGTATTCGGGCGGCGGGCAGACAACCGCAGACTGATGCTCTTCGGCAGCAAGCTGCGCGGTATCGGCAGCATGCTGGTGGTGATCTCCGGACCACGCCGGACCAACGCCGTCAAAATGCACCCGCTGGCTCGCGTTATCGCCGTTGACATGCGCATGCGCAAGCGGCGCCACGCACTGCAACAGTACGAACAGCATCAGCAACAGCGAACGGATTATGCGGATCAGATTCATGGTTAGGCAAGTTTAACGTGGCCGGCGGAAATTTCAAAGCCATTCTTTTCCCGCCGGCATATACGAAATGCAGGCGATGCCTGCACCTTCCTCATGCCAGCCTTATTCGCAAACAATCCAGAATCAAGTATTACGTTATAATTACAAAGTTTTATTTATTCGGGAAACGGGCCGCTATAAGTGCACGGATGAATATGTGCAGCGGCCTCACTTGAAAGAGCCCGTTCAGCTTGCCTCACAACAATTTGGTCACTGCCGGCAAACAGATACTCACAGGCAGCCAGAATTATCACGAGGCGAGGAATCAGAAAGTATTTTTTTGCATTGCCATAGCCGTATAGGAAAAGTCGTGTCCCAAGCCAAAATTCATCCTCACCTCTACAAAATTTTCCCGTTTCTGCGCTGGTGGCCCATGGTCAGCCGCGACACCCACAAAGCCGACATTATTGCCGCCATCACCGGCGCAATGATCGTGCTGCCGCAAGGCGTGGCCTTCGCCACGATTGCCGGCATGCCGCCGGAATACGGCCTGTATGCGGCGATGGTGCCGGCGATTATCGCCGCGATGTTCGGCTCCAGCTGGCATCTGGTTTCCGGCCCCACCACCGCGATTTCCATCGCGGTGTTTGCCGCGATGAGCCCGCTGACCGAGCCAGGCTCGCCGCAGTTCATCAGCATGGTTCTGACCCTGACCTTCCTGACCGGACTGTTCCAGCTGATCCTCGGCCTGGCGCGCATGGGCGTACTGGTAAACTTTATCTCGCACACCGTGGTGATGGGCTTTACCGCCGGCGCCGCACTGCTGATTGCGGCCAGCCAGGTGAAAAACTTTTTCGGTATCAACATCGTACGCGGCGCCCACTTTCATGTGGTGATTGAACAATTCGTGCTGCAATTCACCGATATCAATCCCTACGTCACGCTGGTGGCGCTTACCACCCTCGCGGCCGGCATACTGGCCAGGATGTTTACACCCAGACTGCCCTACATGATTGTCGCAATGCTGGTTGGCAGTGTGCTCGCTTTCCTGCTCAATACCCTGGAAGGCTTTGATGTCACCCATATCAAGACAGTCGGCGCGTTGCCAGTCGGCTTGCCGCCATTGTCCATACCGGACTTTTCCTTTAGCACTATCCACAAGGTAATATTCCCGGCACTGATCGTGACCATGCTGGCATTGACCGAAGCGGTGTCGATCTCGCGCGCGATTGCGGTCAAATCCGAACAGCGCATTGATGGCAACCAGGAATTTGTCGGCCAGGGGCTGGCGAATATCGCCGGCAGCTTTTTTTCCGGCTATGCGTCCTGCGGCTCGTTCAACCGCAGCGGTGTGAACTATGCCGCGGGTGCCAGGACGCCGCTGGCGACGGTTTATGCGTCGGTGTTCCTGGTGCTGATCCTGCTGCTGGTCGGGCCGCTGGCCTCCTATCTGCCCACAGCGGCGATGGCGGGCATACTGTTTCTGGTGGCATGGGGCCTGATCGATTTCCATCACATCGCTGAAATTACCAAAACCAACCGTTCGGAAGCCGTAGTGTTGTGGGTGACCCTGCTGGGCACGCTGGTCGATCTGGAGGCCGGCATATTTTTCGGCATCCTGCTGTCCCTGGTCATTTATCTTAACCGCGTCTCCAAGCCCAATATCGTGCCCGTGGTGCCGGCAAAAGAAGAAGGCGCTTATCACTTTGTGAGCGCTTTTGACCATGACGAATGCCCGCAAATGCGCATTATGCGTATCAACGGCTCTATATTCTTTGCCGCCGTTGACCATGTGCAGAGCGCGCTGCTGCAAATCGACGAGATGAATCCCCAGCGCAAGACCGTGATGATTGTCGCCAGCGGCATGAATTTTGTCGATGCGGCAGGCGCCGAAATGCTCGCACAGGAAGCGCGGCGCCGCCGCAAGCTGGGCGGCGGGCTGTATTTTTACCGCTGCAAGGACAGGGTCTACCAGTTCCTGAAAAAATCGAACAAGATAGACGACATCGGCGTGGGCGGCTTTTTCCCCGCCATGTCGAACTGGATCAAACCGGTTTACGCCACACTGGACCCGGAAATTTGCCGCAACTGCAAAGTCCGTATTTTCAAGGAATGCCAAACCCATTTGCCTGACGGAAAAATCCGGGACGAATTACAACCTGACACCTAAGCGAGAATAAAATGATACGTAAAAACCCCAGCGGCGACCTGCCTGTTATCCATGAATCGGCCTATGTCGACAACACCGCGATTCTGTGCGGCAAAATCATTGTCGAGGAAAATGTGTTCATCGGACCCTATGCGGTGATTCGTGCCGATGAAGTGGATGAAAACGGCAATATGGACCCCATCATCATCGGCGCGAATTCAAACATCCAGGACGGCGTGGTGATCCACTCCAAGGCAGGCGGTCTGGTCAAGATCGGCATCAACACCTCCATCGCCCACCGCTCCATCGTGCACGGCCCCTGTGTCGTCGGCGAAAACGTATTTATCGGTTTCAATTCGGTACTGTTTGACTGCGTGATCGGCAATGGCTCGGTGGTGCGCCACAACTCGGTGGTGGAACATTGCGAAGTGCCCGAAAACTTCCACATTCCTTCCACCACCAACGTTCACTCCAATGATGAACTGAAAAATATCAAGCAGGTATCGCCGCAGGTCAGTGACTTCTCCGAATCGGTACTGAAAGCCAATCACGAACTGGTTAAGGGTTACAAAAAATTACAAAATGAATTTTGAAGCGGGAAATATTTTTCATCTGCTTGTTTCTTTAAAATACGACCTTGCCTGCTTGACTGCAAGCGTCGTGCTTGTCATTGCTTACCATGTGTTTCTCCGCCGTAAAGTCAGAAAAAATCCCACCTATACGGTGCAGGCGATCAATACAATTGCGCGCACTGCATGGGTAGAAACCGTCATGAACGACGGCAAGAAGGACATCCTTGCCGTGCAGACGCTGCGCAATTCCACCATGGCAGCGACTTTTCTTGCCTCCACCTCGGTGCTGCTGATCATAGGTGTGCTCACCCTGAGCGAGCAGGGCGGAAATTTTGAAAATACCTGGCATGTATTGAATACGGTGGGCGCAAAGCATCCCGAATTATGGATGACAAAATTGATCTTCCTGTTGCTGGACCTGTTTGTAGCCTTCTTCAGTTTCGCCATGTCCATCCGCGTATTCAATCATGTCGGCTACATGATCAATGTCCCCCTTGGACTGAATCACATGATGATCACCCCGGCGCATGTGGCCATACACCTGAACCGGGCCGGAGCCTATTACAGCATCGGCATGCGCGCCTATTATTTTCTGGTGCCGCTGGTGTTCTGGCTGTTCGGCCCCTATTTCATGCTCGTCTCAACCATCGCCCTGCTGCTGGTTTTATACCGCATTGACCGGGCACCCAAAATAATGGCAATGGATTACAACAAGCCGGATTAGCATTCGTAAAAAATCAGCATACTCAAAGGAGACCATCAAGATGAATCAGTTGGCGCGCTTTCTTCCGTTCCTGAAATGGTTTCCTCTGAGGGCTATTAATGTCAAAGCTGATTTCCTCGCCGGCATTACCATCGCGCTGATACTGGTGCCGCAGTCCATGGCATATGCGCAGCTTGCCGGTCTGCCTGCCTATTACGGCCTGTATGCCGCTTTCCTGCCCGGCATTATCGCCGCGATGTGGGGCTCTTCGGCACAACTGGCCACCGGCCCGGTTGCCGTGGTTTCGCTGCTGACCGCTTCCGCACTCGCCCCGCTGGCCGCTTCCGGCTCCACGCAGTTTATTGCGCTGGCTATCATGATGGCGTTCATGGTCGGCATCATCCAGCTCGCGCTGGGCGTCTTCAAACTCGGCGTGGTGGTGAATTTCCTTTCGCATCCGGTCATTGTCGGCTTCACCAACGCCGCCGCCATTATCATCAGCCTGTCGCAGCTCAACAAGGTTTTCGGCGTGTCGATGGGACGCAGCGAACATTTCATCCAGGATATCTGGGGCGTGCTGCAGCAGGTCGGCGATACGCATATACCCACGCTGCTGATGGGCGTCTCGGCCTTCGCCATCATGTGGGGTCTGAAAAAATACCTGCCCAGGCTGCCCGGCGTACTGATCGCGGTGGTCATCACCACTGTCGTCAGCTGGTCTATAGGCTTTGAGCACAACAGCACCGGCAGGGTAACTGACATCATGGATCCGGAGGTCAAAACCCTCGCCGACAATTTCTCCAGAACCGAAAGCAAGATCGACGAATTAAACAGCAGGCTCAGCTCGACCAGCACCGAGGTGAAACAGCACCAGCAGCAGGAAAATGGCAACCGGCAGCGCATCGCCGCGCTCAATTATGAAATCGAGCTGCTCAGGCTGGAACTCAGGGATGCGGAAAATGAAAACCGCAACCTCGCGCGCTCGCTACGCAAATTCATCTTCGAGCAGGTGCCCGCCAGCGAAGCACAGCCAGCCAGGCTATACCTGCTCGGCCAGGTGCCGCAAAACGAGACCGGCGACGGCTATCGCTGGCGCATCAAAAAGGTGAACAAAGGCGAGCTTAACCTGGTCGGCGGAGGCGAAGTGGTGGGCATGATACCGGCGGGCATGCCGCAATTCGATATGCCGAAATTCAGCTGGGACATGATGCTGACACTGTTTACCGGCGCGCTGGTGATTTCACTGGTGGGTTTCATGGAAGCCATTTCCATCGCCAAGGCAATTGCCGCCAAAACCAAGGACCGCATCGATCCCAACCAGGAGCTGGTGGGACAGGGCCTTGCCAATATCGTCGGCAGCTTCAGCCAGGCTTTCCCCGCCAGCGGCTCGTTCTCCCGCTCCGCGGTCAACCTGAATGCCGGCGCCAAAACCGGCATGTCCTCAGTCTTTGCCGGCGTGTTCGTGCTGATCACCCTGCTGTTCCTCACGCCGCTGCTGTATCACCTGCCGCAGGCCGTGCTGGCCGCGGTGATCATGATGGCGGTGATCGGCCTGATCAACTTCAAGGCCATTCTGCACGCGTGGCACACCCACAAACATGACGGCATTGCCTCCGTCGTGACCTTTGTCGCCACGCTGGCATTTGCGCCGCACCTGGACAGCGGCATCATGGTGGGGGCAGGTCTTGCCATCATCCTTTACCTTTACCGCACCATGACACCCAGGGTCGCGATCCTCGGCCGCCATCCGGACGGCACCCTGCGCGATGCCAGCGTGCACAATCTGCCGGTGAGCGAGTACATCGTTGCGGTGCGCTATGACGGCTCGCTCTATTTTGCCAATGTGAGCTATTTTGAAGACACCATACTGGAAGCGGTCGCAGGCAGCCCGAATGCGAAACACCTGCTGATCGTCGCGGAAGGCATCAACCAGCTTGATGCTTCCGGCGACGAAGTCATCCACCACGTGGTTGAAAGGCTGCGCTCCAACGGTATACGCGTGGTATTCAGCGGCCTGAAGAACCAGGTCATCGAGGTGATGAAACATTCGGGCCTGCTTGAATATCTCGGCCGTGAAAATATCTTTTCCGACGAGGACAAGGCGCTGGCTTCCATCTACGCCGAAGTGCTGGAAGTCGATCCCAATGCGCAATGCCGTCTGATGAAGCAGCATATCGGTGGTGACGACGGGGTAAAAACCTGGCTATAAACAGCGGGCACCTGCTGAGCCAGCACTTCAGACAGCCATTTTGGGTTATTTTATAAGTATTTGATTATATTAAATATTTTAAATAAGGAACGGAAATGCCACAGGTCACGCACAGCAGCAAAGGATTGCAGGGATTTCGTGCAAGCATAGGCAAGGATGCCCTGGCTTCAGTGGTGGTTTTTCTGGTCGCGCTGCCGCTGTGCATGGGTGTGGCGATTGCCTCCGGTGTGTCGCCGATGGCCGGGCTTATTACCGGCATTATCGGCGGTCTGGTGGTGGGTTTTCTGGCCGGCTCGCCGCTGCAGGTGAGCGGCCCTGCCGCAGGCCTGACCGTGCTGGTATGGCAGCTGGTGGAACATCACGGCATGGCGATGCTGGGCGTGATTGTGCTGCTGGCCGGCCTGATGCAATTGCTGGCCGGCCTGCTCAAACTGGGGCAATGGTTCCGCGCGGTTTCTCCGGCTGTGATACACGGCATGCTGGCGGGAATAGGCGTGCTGATTCTGGCATCGCAATTCCACGTGATGCTGGACAAAAAACCCCTGGGCTCGGGCATTGAAAACTTTACCGGCATCCCCGCCGCACTGCTGGACACCTTCTCCTCCGGCAGCACGTCGCTGCAGGCGCTGTACATCGGCCTGCTGACCATTGCGCTGATCGTATTATGGAGTGCGTTCGCACCCGGCAAACTGAAAATATTGCCGGCGCCGCTGATTGCGGTAGTGACCGCAGTGATAGTGGCGGCAGTGATGCAACTGAAGATCAAATACATTCCCGATCTGCTCGCCAATCCGGATGACATCAACAACATCTGGTCCGCCATCCAGTATCCCACGCCGGATAATTTTAAACGCGCACTCGAACCCGCCATCCTCATCGCGGCGGTTTCCGTCGCCTTTATCGCCAGCGCCGAAACCCTGCTCAGCGCCAGCGCGGTAGACCAGTTGCATCAGGGCCCGCGCACCAGATACGACAGGGAACTTGCGGCGCAGGGCGTGGGCAACACGCTATGCGGCATCCTGGGCGTGCTGCCGATGACGGGCGTCATCGTGCGCTCCACCGCCAACGTCGAGGCGGGCGGCAAGACCCGCGCTTCCACCATTCTGCACGGTGTATGGCTGCTGCTGTTCGCGGCAGTGCTGCCGTTCACGCTGGGCTACATCCCGGTTGCCAGCCTGGCTGCGGTGCTGGTATTTACCGGTTATAAACTGGCTTATCCCAGGGCCGTGCCCGGCCTGCTGAAATTCGGCAAGAGCGAAGTGGCGATCTATCTTGTGACCATCGTGATGATCGTCGCGACCAACCTGCTGGAAGGCGTGCTGATCGGCCTCGGCCTGTCGATACTCAAGCTGCTGCAGGCGTTTTCGCATCTGGAAATTCGCTGGGATGAAGATATTGTCAGAAACCGCGTCGAGCTGCACCTGAAGGGAGCGGCCACACTGATACGCCTGCCCAAACTGGCCGCCACGCTGGAAGAGGTGAGGCCGGGAGCCGAAGTGCACATCCATTTTGAACATCTGGATTACATCGATCATGCCTGCCTGGATCTGCTTTCCAACTGGGAAAAACAGCATGAACTCACCGGCGGCACATTGCAAATAGAATGGGAGGAGCTCTCCTCAAAATTCCATTCCCGCCGCAGCAGCGCGCGCAAAGCAGCTGTCCGCGTGATCACCTAGCAAAACAGCGTCCGACCTGCAATCAGCCTGCCTTGCTTCGGGGCAGAGGAAGCAGGCGCTCGTATTCCTGTTTTACCACCTCGTAACACTCGCATACTTTCATTTCCAGTTTGGGGCGATCCAGCACTTTGATCAGGCCGCGCGAATACTCAATGACACCATCCTTCTGCAGCTTTCCGGCGGCCTCGGTAATGCTCTCGCGGCGCACACCCAGCAAGTTTGCAATCAGCTCCTGCGTGATCACCAGCTTGTTGTGATGCAGCCTGTCCACACTCATCAGCAGCCAGCGGCAAAGTTGCTGGTCCAGCGAGTGATGCTGGTTGCATACTGCAGTTTGCGAGGTCTGGCTGATCAGCGCCTGGGTGTAAAGCAGTGCCAGGTGTTGCAGTTGACCGCCCAGTGCAAACTCACGTTTCATGATTTTGCGGCTGAGCCGGTAAGCGCCACCCGCACTCTGCACCACAGTGCTGCTGGGCATGCTTTCCCCGCCCATAAAAATGGAAATGCCGACCATGCCTTCATTGCCTACGAGCGCGATCTCGCTTGAAGCGCCGTTTTCCAGGTCATATATCAGCGACACAATACCGCTGGTGGGGAAATGCAGAAAATTCACATGATCACCCGACTCCGACATCGTCCAGCCCAGCGGCATGGGGATATACTCAAGATCGGGCAACATGCGCTCGTAATCCAGCGCGGGCAAAGCGGCAAGTATGCGATTTTGGGTGGGTTCGGGAGTTGCGGCTTTGTCTGTCTTTAACATTTTCAATCCTGTTTAACTTTTGGCGCCGCTTACCGGAGAGATAAAGCGAAACGGCGCACTTTATAGCAAAAATTTCGAAGTTTATATGTACGCTACATAACACAGCAGCGCCTGCACTTTTCGCGCCTTTAATCACCACTCCCATGACCGGTTTTGATGGAGTCTCACCGCGCTGAATGTTTTTTGCTTCTGCATTTTTACTTCAGTAGCAGTATCATAAGCACAGTAAGTTAACAGCAAGACAATAACTATAAACGGGAGAACTGCTTGTGACACTAGCCTCAGCTCTGTTGCCGCTTGATATCGCGCTGGGTGTTATTGTCTACTGGCTGCTGCTCGGACTGGCCGGCCTGTTCAGCCGGAACAGCCATTTCATCACACGTTACATCTTCCCCGCTGCGGCCCTCGGCTCGCTGGTGCTTGCGGCAGCGGCGCTGTTTAGCCTGGGCGGCCCGGCCAACATTGCGGTGCTGCCGCTGGGCCTGCCCGACCTGCCCTTCCATCTGCGCCTGGATGCGCTTTCCGCTTTTTTCCTGCTGCTGCTGGGCGCTGCCAGCACGGGTATTTCAATTTACGCTGCGGGATATTTCCGCCATATGTCTGGCGCCACGCTGGGTCTGCTGTGCTTTGAATACCATCTGTTTCTGCTCGGCATGGCGCTGGTATTTATTGCCGATGATGCCTACCTGTTTATGGTGGCATGGGAAACCATGGCGCTGTCCTCCTACTTTCTCGTCACCACCGACCACGCCGTGCCCGAAATCCGCCGCGCCGGTTTTCTCTATCTGCTGATTGCGCATGTGGGTGCGATTGCAATCCTGATGTCCTTCGGCGTGATGCAGGGTGGCCACGGCGACTACACTTTTGCCACCATGCGCGGAGCCCAGCTCGATACCTTCTGGGCCAGCATCACTTTCCTGCTGGCGCTGTTCGGCTTTGGCGCCAAGGCCGGCATCCTGCCGCTGCACGTATGGCTGCCCGAGGCGCACCCCGCCGCACCCTCGCCGATCTCCGCGATGATGAGCGGCATCATGCTGAAGACGGCGATCTACGGCATCCTGCGCGTCAGCTTCGACCTGCTCGATATGCAGTTGTGGTGGTGGGGCGCGATCGCCCTGACCCTGGGCCTGGTCACCGCGCTGTTCGGTGTGCTGTTTGCCGCGGTGCAGTCGGACATGAAACGCCTGCTCGCGTATTCCTCGATCGAAAACATCGGCATCATCCTGGTGGGCATCGGTCTGGCAATTATCTTCCACAGCTTTGGCAAGGAGGCACTGGCCGCGCTGGCGCTCACCGCCGCGCTGTACCACTCGCTCAACCACTCTTTCATGAAAAGCCTGCTGTTCCTCGGCACCGGCTCGGTGCTGCACGCCACCGGCGAGCGCAACCTCGGCAAGCTGGGCGGGCTGATCCGGCGCATGCCGAAGCTGGCGCTGCTGGTGCTGGTCGGCACGCTGGCGCTGGCCGGCCTGCCGCCGCTGAACGGCTTCGTGTCCGAGTGGCTGCTGCTGCAGGCCTTCCTGCTGTCACCCGGCCTGCCCAACAGCTATCTCAACATGCTGGTGCCGATTGCGGCGGCCGCACTGGCGCTGGCCGCGGCGCTGGCGGCTTATGTGATGGTGAAGTTTTACGGCATTATTTTTCTGGGGCAGCCGCGCGAGGCCAACCTGGTAGAAAAAGCACAGGATATCGGCACCCACGAATGGCTGGGGCTGGCCTGGCTGGCGCTGGGCTGCATCGTGCTGGGAATTTTTCCCGTGTATATCATCACGCAGATAGACCATATAACGCAGATGCTGGTGGGCCAGCATCTCGGCGGCGCGATGCAAAACGGCTGGATGTGGCTGACGCCTATCCAGGCCGATCGCGCCAGCTACAATCCGCTGATCCTGATCGGCACAATTGTCCTCGGCGTGCTGTTCACGCTGTACATGGTTAAAAAGTTTTACCACCGCCGCCTGCGCCGCAGCGCGGCATGGGACTGCGGCTATCCGGAGCAGACCGCGCGCATGCAGGATACCGCCGAAGGTTTCGGCCAGCCGATACGGCAGATCTTCGATCTGTTTTTTGGCGTGACCCGCGAAGTGCCCAGCCCCTTCGACAAGAAGCCGCATTACCGCGGCGAAACCAGGGATCTGCTGTGGGAATGGTGTTACCTGCCCATCGCCGCCCTCACTGAAAAAATATCAGCGCTGGTGGGCAGACTGCAGCATGGCCGCATCCACATTTATCTGCTGTACAGTTTTGTAACCCTGCTCGCCTTGCTGGCGTTTGTGCGATGAACGGCATATTTTTACAACTGTTTCAAAACGGGCTGGTGCTGCTGCTGGCACCGCTGCTGGTGGGCTGGGTCAACCAGTGCCGCGCGTGGCTGCAAAACCGCAGCGGCGCGGGTCTATTGCAGCCCTACCGCAAACTGATCAAGCTGTTCCACAAGGACGCGGTGCTGGCGCACAACGCGTCGCCGCTGTTCCGCCTCACGCCGTATATCCTGTTTGCCAGCATGTGGCTGGCCGCCTCGCTGGTGCCGGTGATCGCGACCGACCTGCCGCTGTCGCCGGCGGTGGATGTGATCGCGCTGGTAGGTATCTTCGCGCTGGCGCGGGTGTTCATTTCGCTGGCGGCAATGGATATCGGCACCTCCTTTGGCACGCTGGGCGCGCGCCGCGAAATGCTGGTCGGCTTCCTCGCCGAACCGGCGCTGCTGATGGTGTTTTTCTCCGCCGCGCTGATCAGCCAGTCCACCTCGCTGGTCACCATCGTCGAAACGCTGGCGCACAAACAGTTTGTGATTTACCCCAGCCTGGCCTTCGCCGCGATCGCCTTCGTGATGGTGCTGCTGGCAGAAAACGCGCGCATCCCGGTGGACAATCCCTCCACCCATCTCGAACTCACCATGATCCACGAGGCGATGATCCTGGAATACTCCGCGCGCTATCTGGCGCTGATCGAATGGGCCAGCGCGCTGAAACTGTTTGCCTACACCACGATCGGCATTGCCCTGTTCATGCCGTGGGGCATCGCCGAGGCCGGCAGGCTGGAGGCATTGCCGCTGGCGCTGGGCATGCTGCTGCTGAAGCTGGCCGTGGCGGGGGCAGGACTTGCACTGCTGGAAACCGTCACCGCCAAGATGCGTATTTTCCGCGTGCCGGAATTCATGGGCACCGCCTTTCTGCTGGCGGTATTGGGCATGCTGATCCATTTTCTGGTTGGATCGTAACTATATGAATATATTAAATATTTATTCAGGACAACTGATCAACCTGTTTGCCGCACTGGTGCTGCTGATCGCGTTCGCGATGCTGGCGCAGCGCCGCGTGCTGTCGCTGATCAATTTGTTTGCGTTGCAGGGTTTGTTGCTCGCGGCCAGCACCGCGCTGGTGGCCTGGTCCTCCGACCAGCATCACCTCTATTATTCCGCCGCGCTTACACTGGTTCTGAAAGTGCTGTTTCTGCCGTGGCTGCTGCACCGCCTGATCCGCAAGCTGAATGTGAAATGGGATATTGAAACCCTGATCAACATTCCCACCACCATGCTGCTCGGCCTTGCGCTGGTGGTATTTTCCTTCAACCTGGCGGGACCTATTTCCGAAATAGCCGGCACCATCACCCGCAGCACGCTCGGCATTGCCATCGCCAGCGTGCTGCTGTCGTTCCTGATGATGATCACGCGCAGCAAGGCGGTGCCGCAGGTGATCGGCTTTCTGGCGATGGAAAACGGCCTGTTCTTCGCCGCTGTCACCGCCACTTACGGCATGCCGATGGTGGTGGAACTGGGCATCGCGCTCGATATTCTGGTGGGCATGATCATCATGGGAATTTTCTTCTTTCAAATACGCGCCACCTTCGACAGCCTGGAATTGAAGCATATGGAAAAACTCAGGGAAGACTGACGTGGAAATTTTCTGGATACTCGCAATTCCCCTCAGCGGCGGCCTGCTGCTGGCGGTGTTCGGCTACAAGAGCTATGCGCCCGAGCTGAATTCCGCGCTGAGTTTCGCCACTTTCCTTGCGTCAATTTTCCTCACCGTGCGCGTGATCAGCGACGGCGCCATCACGGAATTCGACGAGCAGTTTTTTGTGGATTCCTTCAACGTGCTGTTTGTCGCCCTCACCGCCTTTGTCGCCTTTACCACCTCGCTGTTTTCGCGCCCCTACATGCGCATCGAGCAGGCGCACGGCAAGCTCACCGTCAACATGCTGCGCCTGTACCACAGCATGTACCAGCTCTTCACCTTCACCATGCTGCTGGTGCTGCTGACCAACAACATGGGCATCATGTGGGTGGCGATGGAAGCGGCCACCCTTACCACCGTGCTGCTGGTGTCGCTGTACCGCACCCCGGCCAGCATCGAGGCCGCGTGGAAATATTTCATCCTGTGCGGCGTCGGTCTGGCGCTGGCAATGTTCGGCACCATCCTGCTGTATTTCGCCGCGGAAAAAATATTGGGGCCGGGCGGCACCGCGCTGCTGTGGACCCATCTCGACGAAGTAAAGGGCCAGCTTGAGCCGACCATACTGACGCTGGCCTTTGTGTTTCTGCTGGTGGGTTACGGCACCAAGGTGGGACTGGTGCCGCTGCACAGCTGGCTGCCGGATGCGCATGCCGAAGGCCCCACGCCGGTCTCCGCCGTGCTTTCCGGACTGCTACTGAATGTGGCGCTGTATGTGCTGGTGCGCGCCAAGGTGCTGGTCGATGGCACCGAGCACACCAATCTGGCGGGCAATCTGATGATGGGCTTCGGCCTGCTCAGCGTGATCGTCGCGGCCTTTATGCTGTCGCGGCAAAAGGATGTGAAACGCATGTTTGCCTATTCCTCGATCGAGCATATGGGGCTGATCACCTTTGCCTTCGGCATGGGCGGCGCGGTTGCCACCTTCGCCGCGCTGCTGCACATGACCATGCACGCGCTGACCAAGTCGGCAATCTTTTTCGCGGTCGGCCATGCCACGCAAAAATCCGGCACACAGCTGATGGAAAATATCCGCGGCCTGATCAGGACCAACCCCACCATAGGCTGGGGCCTGATGCTGGGCACGCTGGCGATCCTCGGCATGCCTCCCTTTGGTGTGTTTGCCAGCGAGTTCATGATCATCACCACCGCGATGCACGATTACCCGTGGAGCATGCCTTTCCTGATTATCGGGCTGGGCGTGGCTTTTGCCGCGATCTTCAGCCGCGTGCAGCGCATGGTGTTTGGCGAAACCGGGGGCGAGCGCCTGCCGCACCCGCCCGCGCTGGTTCCGGTATTCGTGCATCTGGGACTGGTGCTGCTGCTGGGCCTCTATATTCCCGCGTGGCTGGCTGCCTGGTTCAAGCAAGCCGCCGCCCTGATAGGATAGGATAAACATGACCCCGACAGAATTTACCGCCAAACATCCACGCTTAGCCGGCAGCATGCCGGTGTGGCACGGCAATGTGGATGAGGACGAATTGCGCACACTGTGCGAGGCGGTCAAACAGGAAGGCGGCAAATTGCTCGCGCTGTGGGGCAGCGACGAACAGCCGCGCGGCAACGGTTACGCACTGCACGTGGCACTGGTAAATGCAGGCGGCATGCTCTGTCTGAGCCTGCCGCTCAGCGCATCGCATGCTGCCTATCCCGACCTCAGCGAACTGTTTCCCGCCGCCGCTCGCATGCAGCGCGCCACCTTCGACATGCTGGGCCTGCACGCCGTCGGCGCGGACGATCACCGCAAATGGCTGCGCCATGCTGCCTGGCCGCCCGGCCTGCACCCGCTGCGAAAAAGCTTCGATATAAACTCAAAATATTCAATAGAATCAGATAGTTATGAATTTATCCAGGTCAGCGGCGATGGCGTGCATGAAATCCCGGTCGGCCCGGTGCATGCCGGCACCATCGAGCCCGGCCATTTCCGCTTTTCCATCATCGGCGACCGCGTGCTGCGCCTGGAAGAACGGCTGGGTTACAAACACAAAGGCATCGAAAAACGCTTCGAGAGCATGAGCCTGCAACAGGGCGCCAAACTTGCCGGACGCATCAGCGGCGACAGCACCGTGGCTTACGCCTGGGCCTATGCGCAGGCAGTGGAAAGCCTTGGCGGCACCACGCCGTCGGACCGGGCATTGGCCCTGCGCGCCGTCATGCTGGAACTGGAACGCATCCACAACCATCTGGGCGATCTCGGTTACCTCGGCAATGACGTGGCGCTGGCCTTCGGCTTTGCGCAGTTCTGGATTTTGAAAGAAGACCTGCTGCGTGTGATCGGCGAGCTGTTCGGTCACCGCTATATGATGGACAAAATCATCCCCGGCGGCGTGGCTTGCAATATTGATGCGCCTGGCCACGAAAAATTGCGCGCAACGCTGACGCATATCGAGCAGACCAGCGCAAGGCTGAGGGAAATTTACGACGAACACAGCGGTGCGCAGGATCGCTTTCTCACCACCGGCAGGGTCGCCCCGGAGCTGGCGGCACAGCTCGGGCTGACCGGCCTGCCCGGACGCGCCAGCGGCCAGGCCTGGGACTTGCGCGCCGATTTTCCGTGCGCCCCCTATGACAGCCTGGAAGTGCAGATGGCCACCCACCGCAATGGCGATGTGGCCGCGCGCGTGATGTTGCGCTTTGAGGAAATAAAGGAATCGGTACGCCTGATCCGCGCGCTTCTGGGCAGCCTGCCGGAAGGAACACTTGTTGAAGAAGTAGCCGTGGTTGCGCCTGGCAAGCTGGGCATAGGCTGGGTGGAAGGCTGGCGCGGCGAGATCATGGTGGCCCTGCACAGCGGCAAAGACAACAGCATCCACCGCCTGCACCCGCACGACCCGTCGTGGCAAAACTGGCCGGTACTGGAGCACGCGATTATTGGCAACATCGTGCCGGATTTCCCGCTGATCAACAAATCGTTCAACCTGAGCTATAGCGGACAGGATCTATAAATTATGTACCAGATCATCAGACAGATATTGCGCAGCGGCATCAAAACCGAAACACCGCCGCAGCCGGACAGCGCCTTGCAGCTTAACGACCAGCAGTTGCAGCAGCAGATATTGCGCCACCTCGGCCGCGCGCTCGCCATCCGCCATGTTGATGCCGGCTCGTGCAACGGCTGCGAGCTGGAGATCCACGCGCTGAACAATGCCTATTACAACATCGAGGGCCTGGGCATACAGTTTGTCGCCAGCCCGCGCCATGCCGACATGCTGCTGGTGACAGGGCCGGTTTCGCGACATATGGAAGTTGCGCTGAAGCGTACATACGATGCCACACCTGAACCGAAACTTGTCGTTGCGGTGGGCGACTGCGGGTGTACGGGGGGAATTTTTTCACCGGACAACTCCCTTGCGGGAAAGGGCGAGAGCTATGCCAGTTGCGGCAGAATATCGAATGTCATTCCGGTGGATGTTGCCGTGCCGGGTTGTCCGCCCACACCGACAGCCCTGCTGCAGGGCATCCTGACTGCAATTACAAAACAAACCGCGCAGACATAATCCGGCCCGGCTTAGCCTGCCTTGCAGGCAAACTTCTTCATCTGCAGTGCCATCGCCGAGCGTGAAACCGGCTTCCATTCCTGCGGCTCGTTACCGCTTTCCAGCGTCTTGCCCTTGCCCAGTCTGCCGGCGTGTATCGAGTAGCCTGTCATGCGCTGAAAATTATCCTTGCAGTTGAATTCTGTCTCTCTCATCACGGACAAAAAAGTGCTGCCGTCGGTCAGCACCCCTTCTTCCTTGTAATCGAACAAAGTCCACAGTTTCACAATATTGAGTTTTTTACGCATGCTGGAAGGATCGGCATAGGCCGTCACTTTGTCACTGCTGGCCACCCACACCCATTCAGCCAGCGCACTGCCGCTTGCAACCGACATCAACAAAACCACAGCGGCCAATAATATTTTCTTCATTTGATCATTCCAATAAACAGACTTCGATATTTTACCGCGACACTTCAGTTTGGTGCACAAGCAAAAGAATAGCCGGAGGGTGCGGGTCTCGCTGCGGCCTTGCCCGGTGTGGTTTCATACAACTCCCTGACCTGCACGAAACAGTTTCCGGCATACCCCATGCTGACATCGTAATCCTTGCCCGCTTGCGGGAAAAAAGTCACGCCGGTCGGGCCGCAGCTTGCTATCACGCCATTTTTCTCGGCCTGCCATTGCAGCAGCACGGTCATGGGCTTGTTCGCTTCGATCAAATATTCGTTGTATGCGGACGGCATGTTTTCAGTTACCGGCATGCCTATTTTTTTATAGAAAGAAAACATCGAGGGCTCACCATCCGCGGCCCGGATAAGCTGCGGGTTTTTCGGGCTGTAACAATACTCGCCCGGATAAAGCGTGATCACCGCATCCTGAAACACCCGCACACGGGCGGTAGCAGGGGCTCCCGCCGGCGGCGCTGCAACAGCAGCTCCCATTAAGCCTGCAAGCAAAACAAATAACGCGGAAATTATTATATATTTTTGATGCATATGGCGTTTGACAGGTAAGTGAAATTTTTTAATGCTGGTTCAGTATACCAAGGATCATCGGGATAGATAACACATCGGCAAAATGATACTTGCCAAAATTTCCATTTTTTGCTGCCTGCACCAGAATAAATAAATCCCGCATCATTGATTTGCATTTCCCCCCTGAACCGGCACCCTGACTTCACGATTACCCCGTTGATTATATTCTGCATTTACCCGGACAAATATCTGCTATTGTTGCATCCCGGCAATCCGTGTTTTTCATCTGCTTTTGTCATACTCGACCAGCAGTTACAATATTTTCACATTGCGCCATCGTTTTAAAAACCATTTAGCATTGCACTTCTTACTGGAGCTCGATATGAATGAACTGCACCGGTTACAACTTGAAGATATTGTGCTTGGAGAAAGTTTTCCCTGGGATATTATGGACAGCTTCGGGCGTTTGCTGATGCGCCAGGGGGCTTGTGTAAAAAATGGGGCCCATGCCAAAGAAATGGTTGAGCGCGGCATGTATATTGAAAAAAGTTTATATACAAAACTCCCGCCCGTAGATATCAATCGTATTTCTGGCGGCAGCAACAGGGAACCTGAACCCCAGCTTAAAGCTGAAAGCGTCTCGGTATTGCACTCCATCAATCTGGCCGTTCAGCGACTGGGTGTACTTTTTAAAAATATTCGCAAGTTTCCGGATGCCCGTGCAAACATCCTTGAAATTGTCAAAATACTCCGTACTGCAATCCAGCTGAACGAAGATCTCGCACTCGCCAGCATACAACTCAACCAGGAATCCGGCGATTACGGTGAACGCCACTGTGTAGATACAGCCATTTTGGCCATCATAGTTGCCCAGGCTATGGGTAAATCCTCACAAGAAATTGACGTCCTTGCCGCCGCCGCCCTTACTATGAACATTTCAATGAGGGAATTGCAGGTCAAACTGCAAGAACAGAAAACGGCGGTATCTGATGAAGATAAACTGGCTATTCGAAACCATCCGCTGGATTCAATCGATATACTTTTCGAGGCCGGAATTGAAGATGCTGAATGGCTGCTTTATGTATTATTGCATCATGAACATGAAGATGGTTCGGGCTATCCTGTTGGAAATGTAAAAGGTGAGATTCCGCAAATTGCAAAAATACTGACCCTCGCTGATGGCTTTTGCGCCCGAATTTCATCGCGAGGCTATCGCAAATCCACATTACCCAGTGTTGCCCTGCGCGATATTTTCATTGAAAACAAATCACATGCAGATCCCGCACTCGCTGCCTATTTCATAAAAGTACTGGGCTTGTACCCGCCCGGCACTTTCGTGCAACTGAAGAACAGGGACATCGCAATTATTTCCCATCGCGGCGCGGATCACAGCAGCTGTATAGCCCATTCGCTGGTCAAGGCAAACGGCGAACTGTATGCCGCCCCGATCAAGCGCGATACAAGTCAGGAATCTTACAAAATTGCAGAGGCGATCTATCCGGTCGAAGCGGATGTGCATGTAAATCTTCAACAGATATGGGGTACGCTGGCCAGCGCATAGATTTAACGGTTTTAACGCACCCGCTGCAAACGGAACAGACCGTTATTGTCGCTGTCGCTGCTGAAGTACAGCGCACCATCCGGGCCAAAGGCAACACCCGCAGGGCGCGCCCAGCGTTCGCCGTCGGGCAGCTGAAAACCGCTGACCAGATCATCCACGCGCACCGCCTGCCCTTCCTTGAAGCGCACCAGCACGATTTTTGGTTCGCGGCGCGTGGCGGCCCGGCCGATAAAACCGCCGCCGGGCGCGGTACCCCAGGAACCGTGCAGCGCTACAGCGGCATCAAATTCCAGCGAGGAATCAAGCGCCCCTTTGGGCGCAAAAGCCATGCCCAGCGGCGCATTGCGCGACGGAAAAGTCGCAACGGGTTGGCTCACTTCACTGAGGGCGCGCGGCGGCTTGCTTGAAGCACAGTCGTCGCGCTGCAATTTTTTGCCGTCGTACTGAAACCACGGCATGCCGTGAAAAGAACCAGCCGTGAGCTTGCTGAAATATTCCGGCGGCTGGTCAAAACCGCGATGATCCGGCCCGTTGTTAGCCGCATAAAGTACGCCGGTTTGAGGGTGCCAGTCGAAGCCCACCGGATTGCGCAGTCCGCTGGCATATGTTTCCCAGCTTGCCTTGCCGCCGCTTTCGCGCAGCACCAGCACGCCGCCGCGCTGCTCATCAAACGTGTAACCCTCGCCCAGATACTGTTCGCTGCAGTTGTACTGTATACCCAGGCTTGCATACACCCGCCCATCCGGCCCCAGCGCCACGGTGCGGCTGTTATGCCCGCCGCCTGCGGGCAGTGGTGCCAGCAACTTCAATGCTTCCTTTGCAATAACGCGCTGGCCCAGGGTGTAGGGCGCGCGATACACACCATCAGTTTGCGCGATCAGCATTTCGCCTTTGCGAAAAGCCACGCTGTGCGGATAATCATCCAGCTCAAGCAGCACCTCCGCCTTGGTATATGGCGGCGGCAGTCGATACACCTTGCCCGATTTCGAGCCTGCAAACAGATCGCCATTCGCGGCAAAAGTGAGCATGCGCGGCTTGTCCAGACGGGCCAGAAATTCCAGCCGGTAACCCTTGGGCACGCGCACTGCTCTGTTTTCACCGTCCAGTGCAAGCACTTGCTCCTCATAAACCAGCGCGCCTGTCCCCGCCTGCGCCGGGACAGCGGCAAGGCATAGCATGAGTAACAGACTGAACCTGATAGCTTGCATGACGAGCAGATGTTTATTATTCATTTCGACTGACCTTTCAGGCTGAATTATTCCCTGGGCATAAAATATAGTGGCGGTGTGGTGTTACTTTTACTCCATATGCGTATCGATTGTCACTGGATTCGTATACGCGCTTGCGGCACTTTGAGCGATCTAGTTGTTGATAACGATTATCATTTGCAGTAAGATTCCATTCATCCAACTGAAGATGAGATCAACCACCATGAAAGCCAGCCCCTTGAAACTAGCCGCTCAACTTGCCGCCCTGCTTTTTACCGCCGCCGCGATACCCGCACTGGCCGAGGAAGTGGTGGTGTATTCCGCACGCAACGAACAACTGATCAAGCCGCTGTTTGATGCCTACACCCGCGACACCGGCGTGCAGATTAAATTTATCACCGACAAGGAAGGCCCGTTGATGGAACGGCTCAAAGCGGAAGGCAAAAATACCCCTGCCGACATGCTGTTGACAGTAGACGCGGGCAACCTGTGGCAGGCCTCGAACGAGGGTCTGCTGCGCCCGATCAAATCCAAAGCCCTGCTAAGCAGCGTACCGTCGCACCTGCGCGACCCCGGCAACCAGTGGTTTGGCCTGTCGGTGCGCGCGCGCACGCTGGTCTACAACACCGGCAAGATCAAGCCGGCGGAGCTGTCCACTTACGCCGATCTGGCCGACCCCAAATGGAAAGGCCGCCTGTGCCTGCGCACCTCCAAAAAGGTTTACAACCAGAGCCTGGTGGCCATGATGATCATCGCGCACGGCGAAGACAAAACAGAAAAAATCATCCGGGGCTGGGTGGCGAATCTGGCGACCCCGCCCTTCCCCGACGACACCAAGGCGATGGAAGCCGTGGCCGCGGGACAGTGTGATGTGACTCTGGTCAACACCTATTACTATGGCCGCCTGATGGAAAAAAATCCCGCGCTTCCCCTGGCAATCTTCTGGCCCAACCAGAACCTGAAGGATAAAACAGACGGCGTGCATGTGAACATCTCCGGCGCGGGCGTTACGCGCCATGCAAAAAATCCTGTCGGCGCACAGCAGCTGATCGAATGGCTGGCATCCGCAAAAGCACAGAACCTGTTTGCCGATGCCAACCTTGAGTACCCGGTCAATCCCGCGGTTGCGCCAGACCAGAGCGTGGCGGCGTGGGGCAGCTTCAAACAGAACCTCATTAATGTAAAACAGGCTGGCCGCATGCAGACCAGCGCCGTCAAATTGATGGATCGGGCCGGCTATAAATAATCAATTCCATCCTGCCAATCAAGTGAGCAATCTTGTCTGACAACAGCGCTACTCCAACGACAAACGCATCGGCTTTGACAGCATCCATACGCCTGCCCGGCGTGTGGATGATGTTTGCGCTGGCCGTCGCCGCGCTGGTGCTGGTGCCGGTTGCGGTCACCTTCTCGGCATTTTTCAGCCGCAGCGAAGGCGACGTGCTCGCGCACATGGCGGAATTCGTGCTGCCGGAATTGCTGGTCAACACACTGTGGCTCCTGCTGGGTGTGGGAGTAGGCGTGAGCGTGCTGGGGGTAACGCTGGCGTGGCTGGTGGCGATGTGCGAATTTCCCGGCCGCCGCCTTTTCGACTGGGCGCTGCTGCTGCCGCTGGCACTGCCCGCCTACGTCACCGCCTTTGTCGCAATCGGCCTGCTCGACTACACCGGCCCGCTGCAAAGCTGGCTGCGCGAGACCTGGCTGCGAGACATCTTGCTCTTGGGAGGCATGCCCGAGATACGCTCGCGCGGCGGCGTGATACTGGTGATGTCGCTGGCGCTGTATCCCTATGTTTATCTGATAGCCAAAAATGCATTTGCAACACAGGGCGCGATTGCGCTGGAAGCGGCGCAGTCGCTAGGCCTGTCGCGCACGCAGGGCTTTTTCCGCGTGGCGCTGCCGATGGCGCGGCCGTGGATTGCCGCAGGCCTGATGCTGGCGCTGATGGAAACGCTGGCCGATTTCGGCACCATGGCCATCTTCAACTACGACACCTTTACCACCGCCATCTACAAAGCGTGGTACAGCCTGTTTTCGCTGCCTGCCGCGGCACAGCTTGCATCCATCCTGATCCTGTTTGTGCTGGTTGCGGTGGTGTTCGAGCAACGCTCGCGCATACAGATGCGCTATGGCGCGGTGGGACGCAGCGCTGCTTCGCGCCGCATCCGGCTCACGCCGCTGCAGGCCGGGCTGGCCACACTGTATGCGGCCAGCGTGCTGGCGCTGGCCTTCATCATTCCCGTCACGCAGCTTGCGCTGTGGACGAGCGACGTGATCGCCACCGACCTCGACAGCCGCTACTGGGGCTTTGCATGGCACTCGGTTTTGCTGGCGGGCATAGGCGCGCTGCTGGTTACCGGCGTGGCGCTGCTGCTCGCCTACGCCGGTCGGCGCCGCCCCGGCCCTGCCATCATGTGGCTGCAGCGCCTCGCCACGATAGGCTACGCCTTTCCCGGCGCGGTGCTGGCGGTGGGCCTGTTCATCCCGGTGGCATGGCTGGACAACTGGCTGATCGACACTGGCCGCGCGTGGTTCGGCTTTGACGGCAGCGAGATTCTCAAGGGCACATTGCTGGTGATGCTGCTGGCTTATCTGGTGCGTTTTCTCGCGGTGGGCTTCGGCCCCATCGACAGCGGCCTGCAGCGCATCACCCGCAATGTCGACGAAGCCGCTCGCAACCTCGGCACCGGCAGCGCCGGTCTGCTGGCGCGCGTACACCTGCCGATGCTGCGCGCCAGCCTGCTGACCGCCGCCGCGCTCGCCTTTGTCGACATCATGAAAGAAATGCCGATCACGCTGATGACCCGCCCTTTCGGCTGGGACACGCTGGCGGTGCGCATTTTTGAAATGACTTCCGAAGGCGAATGGGAGCGCGCCGCGCTGCCCTCGCTCGCCCTTGTCATTGCCGGTATTATTCCGGTCATTCTTCTCACCCGGCGCGGAGCGCAATACCATGGCTGAATTAGTCCTCGAGTCGGTTTCACAGTCCTACGCGCAGCGGCAGATTATTGCCGACCTCTCCTTCACCCTGCCCGAAGGCGCGATCGGCTGTCTGCTGGGCCCTTCCGGCTGCGGCAAAACCACCGCGCTGCGCTGCATCTCCGGCTTTGAGCCGATCCAGCACGGTGAAATCCGCATCGATGGCGAAGTCGTCAGCCGCCCCGGCTGGATGCTCGCCGCCGAAAAACGCCGCGTCGGCATGGTGTTTCAGGATTACGCACTGTTCCCGCATCTGACGGTGGCCAACAATGTCGGCTTCGGCCTGCGCCATGAAACCAAAAGCACACGCCTCGCGCGCATTGCCGAGCTGCTGGAGCTGGTCGGGCTGTCCGCCCATGCCGGGCAGTATCCGCACCAGCTCTCGGGCGGGCAGCAGCAGCGTGTCGCGCTGGCCCGCGCGCTGGCACCGCGACCACGCCTGATTTTGATGGACGAGCCGTTCTCCAACCTCGACGTGGAATTGCGCGAGCGCCTGTCGCTGGAAGTGCGCGACATTCTCAAGCGCGAAGCCACCACCGCGCTCATCGTGACCCATGACCAGAACGAAGCCTTCGCGCTGGCCGACTGGGTAGGCGTGATGCATGAAGGCCGCATCCAGCAATGGGACGAACCCTACAATCTTTACCACGAACCGGCCAACCGCTTTGTGGCCGATTTTGTCGGCCAGGGCGCGCTGCTCACCGGCGAGGTAATCAACGACCATCAGGTAAAAATAGAACTCGGCGTGCTCAGCGGCCACATTCCGGTTGAGTGCGATGCCAGCGGCTGCGCGGAATGCGTGCGCAACTGCCATGTCGACGTACTGCTGCGGCCGGACGACATCATCCACGACGACGACAGCCCGCTGCTGGCCGAAATCGAGAACAAGGCTTTTCGCGGTGCCGAATTCCTCTACACCCTCAAGCTGCCCAGCGGCCAGCATGCCCTGTCGCTAGTGCCTTCACATCACAACCATGCCATCGGCGAAATGATAGGCATCAGACTGGCCGTCGATCACGTCGTGGCATTCCGCCGCGAGTAGGCCGGCTGTCAGCGTGGCCGGGCATATCTGGCAGCCCAATAACCTTATAAAATATTCAATATAATCAAATAGTTATATTGAATCAATGTATTCACCCTGCTGGAGCACAGCTTTCTGCGCGATTTTCCAAAAGAACAATCACCAGCCTGCGTACGCTGTCGTACAGAATATTCAGCCACGACCTGTCAAGCTGTCTGTCTTCAGGCATTTTCTTCACGCTGTATTTCGGAATACATTCAGTTTTTCTGCCGGCACTATCATTTCATTACAGGGTAAACAACGTGGATCACGACAAACATTTCAGCAATCTGAGCGAAGGCATCAATCATGCACTCTCACATGTAGTAGTTACCCTGATGGCGGTAGGCATTGCTTTTTCCATGCCTGCCATTGCGGAATACATACTATTCAACTGGTGGCCCATGGTGGAAGGCAACTCACAATTGCTGCTGGTCACGGAAATCGCTTTTGCCGCCGTGCTGGTGCTGCTGTTCAATGTAGCCAAGATTGCATGGGATGGCATACGCAGCATGCAGATGAACAAAATCGCCTCGCTGGTTTATGCGCGCGAAGAGCGCGGCTGGAACTCACGCAGAAAAGAGCGTGATATGCGCAGGCTAATTGCCAACGTGCGCGACGTGTACATTATGTCGATCACCGGCAACGATACCCTGAGCGCGGACAATCTCGACCTGCAAAAAACTTTTGATATGGCGTATGAAATTCGCGTGCTGCTGGCAAACCCCTACGGCAAAGGCATTGCCACCCGGGCGCTGTCCACCGAAGACCCGGAAGCCTCGCTCAAGGCACATCGCGAACAGGTTGAGAACAGTATCGCCTTCCTGCGCAAGCTTGCCGATGCGGGCAAAAAGATCAAGCTGAAATTCTATGACGAGCCACCCTTCTGGAAACTGGTGGTTACCGGGGAATATGTATGGGTGCAGTACTGCCATATCGGCATGGATTTAAAATCACAGCCCGAGTATGTTTTCGGCCTGCAGCATGACCAGCCGCAACGCGGTTTTTTTGAGCCCTTTTACAAACACTATCTCGACCAGTGGAAAGATATCGACCATCCCGAATTTAATTTCGAAACCTGCGAACTGGTTTATCGCAACGCCGAGGGAAACGAATTCAAGCGAACAAATTTTCCCACGCATACCCACGTGAACATAGCGACTGGCTGAGCAAGGCGCGCTGCAGTTGCGCCACTTCCTCCAACCCGGACTCCACCCCTGACAAGGGGTGGCCGGGAGGGTTTATAGCGTGCATTGCTTCAGGAAAAACTCAATACGCAGCCGATTTTTGCAGAAAATTCAGCACCGCCAGTTCGTCGCGGCGCAGTGCCGCATGCGACATTTCATTTCTGGCGTTGAAGGTTTCGGCCACCTCGGAGTGCGGTGCGGTAAGGCCCAGATGGTAGGCCTCCAGCACGGCGGGATGCACATAATATTTGCGGCATACCGCGCGCGTGTTGCCCAGCCTCTCTGCCACCGTGTCGAGTGCATGCAGAATATTGCGCTCTGCCTCCTTGCGGCTGGCCGCGGGGCCCAGCGTGCGCAGCGTAACCGCGGCCACCATGGTGCCACCCCAGGTGCGAAAATCCTTTGCGGTAATATCTCGCCCGCTCACTTCGCGCAAGTACTCATTCACATCATCCGACAGGATCGGCCTGCTCTGCCCCAACTCATCGACATACTGAAAAATTTCCTGCCCGTGCAAATGCTCGCAGCGCTGCACAATACGCGCGAGAAGCGGATCGTCAACCGCAACAATATGGTCGACACCGCTCTTGCCGCGAAAACTGAAGCGCAGCAGCGTGCCTGTCACCCGTGCATGCTTCCTCAGCATCGTCGTCAAACCATAGGACTGATTGGTACGCGCATATTCGTCGTTGCCGACACGTATCAGCGTTTTGTCCAGCAGCCACACTACCGACGCGAGCAGTTGACGCCGCGTCTGCTCACCGGCGCGCAGATCGCGCTCTACCCGTTTTCTCAGCGCGGGCAAAATCTCACTGAACTTGAACATATGACTGAATTTTGACTGGTCGCGCGCGGCACGATACAGCGGATGGTAGTGATACTGCTTGCGCCCGCGCGCATCGCGCGCCGTCGCCAGAATATGACCGTCCGGATGCGGGCAGATCCACACGTTGCTCCATGCCGGCGGCAGCGCCAGGCCATTCAGGCGCTTTCGTATATTCTCGTCACTGATACGCGCACCTTCAGCATCAAAATAACTCCAGCCCTTGCCCGCACGTCGCCGCGTAATGCCGGCAAGGGCGTCCGTCACATAGAGCAACCCGGCGCGGGTTGCGGCATTGCTATATTCCAGCTGCTTTACTGAGCTCACGTTGCGTTCCTCTCCTTACCTTCAGATTTGCACATTGAACCGAAAGCGAAATCCAATCTGTTCGATAACGTACGCAGCCCCCTGTCTGCTATGTGCGCTGCCGCACAGCACCCGTTTTTTCACAACTGCATACTTGCTGCATCAAGAACGAGGAGAAAAATAATGGAACACTCATTAACAGATTTGCCCTACACGATGGACGGCACTGCTGCGCATATGACCCAGTCAACATTTGAATACCGTTGTGGCTTGCACCATCTGGGATACTTGAACAACTTTAACCGCCTGAACAAAGGTAGTGCGTTTGAAAGACTAAGTCTGGAAACGATTATATTAATTGCGCCTGCGGGAGATATCTGCAAAGCCGCATCACAGGTGTGGAATCACACTTTCTTCTGGCGCAGCATGGAGCAGAACGGCGGCGGAATTCCGGACGGCGAACTGGCGGATGCAATCAACCGGAAGTGGGGCAGCTTCGATGAATTCAAGAAAGCTTTCCAGACAATCGCCGTCGGCAATCACAGCTCCGGCTGGACATGGCTGGTCAAACGCGCCGATGGCTCGCTCGATATCGACAACATGAGCGAGGAAGGCACGCCGCTTACCACTACCGACAAGCCACTCTTATGCATAGACATCAGCGAGCATACTCATTACCCCGAATACCGGAAAATGCGCACAAAGTTTGTTGAAACTTTCCTCAATAAACTGGCCAACTGGGATTTCGCCGCGAAAAATTTTGCATAAACCTTGCAAGCTCTTGCTCACAGATTCACGCAGATTTTCATGTCGTTATCTGTGATGTCGGCAACAACCGTGAGGTGTATAGATTAAGCAAGGTAATTCTCTGTTTAATCTGTGGAAATCTGTAGCTTGAGCTGCTGTTTTACGATAAATAATCCGGAAGTTGCCTGACCATGCAAACAGAATGAAAACATTTATCGCCACCCTCGTGCTGGTCTTGCTGTCCGCCTGCCAAAGCACCACTCACAAGCTGGAAAAAGACACGCGCTATATCAGACTGGCAACTGTTATCGACAAATATGAATTCAGTGAAACTGAACGCAATCAGGCCAAAGCCAACAACCCTGACAACAGCAATACGGGCTTTGGTGTTGGCAAGAGCGGCTTTGGCGGCATCATGCTGGGCCTGGGCGACCATCGTGACAACAGCGACATTCAGCCCCAGATAAGTGACGGAGCAATCCGCTATATTGTGCAGCCCCTGGACAGCCAGGAACGCATAGAAGTGCTGAGCTACAGCAAATACCAAATACACGATTGCGTCAAAGTACTGGCAGGCCACCCCACCGAATTCCCCCGATTCTTTAAGCTTAAATCGGGCGAACACTGCAACTAGCTGACTCAGCTCCCTTCAGTTTGCAGTGGCACAGGCTCCTTCGCTTCCCCGGCGATATCGATGCGTTCGTATTCTGCAATCACCTGCGCTCCCAGCAGCAACAGCGTGGCGGCTACCTCCAGGCTCAGCAGCGCGACAATCACAGAAGTAAGCGAGCCGTACACCACATTAAGCTGCGACAGCGTGCCGAAATACCAGCCCAGCGCATGGCGCACAAGCTCCCATAGCAGGCCCGCCGTAGCCGCGCCGATCAGCGCATGCTGCACCGTGATTCTGCCTACCGGCATAAAATAGTAAATGGCGGCAATCAGCAAAATTTCGCCGAGCACACCGGCAACATAAATCATCCAGCGCGAAAAGCCGCCTAGCGACCAGCTATAGCCCATAACTTGCAGATTCTCTCCGCCTATTGCCAGCAAAATAATAATCAGAAACGTGCCCAGAAAAAGCACGATGCCGATGAAAGCAATATAGCCAAAGGGCAATAGCAGTGACACCAGGAAATGCCTTCTGCGTGTTTCCACACGGTGCAGAAATATCACCGAGATTGCGCTCTCCAGCACCTTGAAGCCCAGCGAGCTGGAGATCAGCATCGTCACCAGCAACACCCAGCTGAATACGCCGCTTTGCTCAAGAAGGGATTTCAGCTCCACCACCACCGCGCGGGTTTCCCCCGGCACCACATACTCCAGCGCCCTCACTACGGTGGCCAGCAGCACGTCCTGATCAATCACCTGAGACAAGGCAATCACCAGAAGAATAAGCAGCGGCACAATCGAAAGCAGCGCGTAAAATGCCACCGCACCGGCGAGAAGCAGGCCCTGATTCGCCTGAAAAGCTTTTAAAACCTGCAGCGCGAAAGCGACAGGGTTGGTCAGCACATAAGTTGTTCTGGGGTCGATGAGTTTCATAGAAATCCGTGGTTAGAAAATCATTTTACCGCAGTGTGCATATGTGTGAACCATTGCCTGTATCATCGCAGTCAGAAAATGCTTTGGCCACAAGCCCCAATGACGGTCACTTGAGTTATCGCCAAAAACCCCAATGTGCAAAATGAATACAGAAGACTGCCAAGGCAGATTTACAGATTGATGCGGACTATTCTGATGAGGTCACCTGCATGAAAAAATATATCGCAACGCTGCTGCTGGTTTTACTTGCCGCCTGCCAGAACACACCCAAACTTGAAGACGACCCGCGCTACGCCAAACTGGCTACCGTAATCGACAAGCATGAATTCAGCGAATTTGAACGCAAGCAGGCACAGGCGAACAGCCCCGCTGACAGTAAAGTCAGCGTGGGAGTCGGCTTAGGTGTTGGCATAGGTGGAGGCGGCAGCTTTGGCGGCATGATGTTTGGCATGGGCAGCCCGATCAATAGCCAGCGCGACAGCCGCGACGAGCAACCGCAAATTGCCAAAGGGGCTATCCGCTATACCGTGCAGCCGCTGGGCAGCGAAGAGCGCATCGAGGTGATGAGCTATCTGCAATACAAGGTGGGGGATTGCGTTAAGGTACTGGCGAACCACCCCAGTGAATATCCGCGCTTCTTTGAGCTGAAGCCGGATGAGCACTGTCAATAACGCGGGGGAATGGAACAAAGCGGGAATAAATATCCGGCACGCCGACACCGCCGGGTATTCAATGTAACATATTGAATACATTGAATATTTTAAACACTTTAGAGGACTGAAGTGCGTGTGTAGCGCGGGGAAGACTAGGACAACTTTAACTGCACTTTCGATTTTCTGCCCGGTGCAGCTTTGGGAATGTGGCCGGATAAACGACAGCTCAAACCTTCGATCTTATGACCCTTCTCAAACATAATTTTGTGGCACGTCATAATCTCGCCTTCGGCAGAAAGCGCCGTCAGCTGGACACGAGTTTTAGCCAGTGAAAGCCCCATGGCTTCAGCGATCTCGGTATCGAGTTTTTCACCATGTGTTTTAAGGAATTTCAAAATTTCATGCATAATTTTTGGGGATTTTGAATCGCCATGAATTGTTCATCGGGTTTGAGCCGGGATACACAGTGTAGCCCTTTTTTCCGCTTCTGATCAAAAATTTCACATCTGCTTTCCGGCCAAATATTGTCAGATTAAGCGAAACATCCGCTCGTCCTGAGCTTGCCGCAGGGTTCTGCGTAAAGAGCGGGTGCTTCGACCAGGCTCTCCCGCGTTTAGCGCAGGGCCCGGCAGGAACGGTCAAGCTGACAGCAGCGCCCCCGCTGACCTGCCCGCCAGGCAGCCTGGCGCCACCTGCAATTCAGGCGGCACGCTATAAAGCAAATTATTAATATTCAGCCTCGCGCACTTGCGGCAGACCCTCGGTTTCCCAACGTCCAAAACCGCCGGCAAGATTAAGCACCTTCTTGTAACCCATCATCTGCAACACCGCGGCGGCCATGGCCGAACGGCCGCTGGTAGCACAGTAAACAACAACCTGCTGCTCGCGCGCGCCAGACAGAGGTGGGTAATGCTTGGGGTAGCCGGTATCTGCGGCCGCTTCAATAATGCCGCGCGGCACCAGATGCGCGCTTGGGATATGGCCATGCTCAAATTCTGCCGATTCGCGCACATCGATCAGCACAAAATCCTCCTTGGCATCCAGCTTCGCTTTTAGCTCCTGCGGAGAAATTTCGGTAACGCAGGCCTTGGCGGCTTTCACAAAATCCATCAGGCCAACAGGCTGTGCGGGTTTAAAAGTATTGTACATTCGGCTTATATCCTTCTTTAAAGTGAGGTGAAACATTAACGACATGGGGGCGAATCATAAAAGATGCAAGCGCTGCCAGCAAACCTTTCTCATCGGGTGGCGCGGCATATTGTCACGCTGCAATTTCTTTATTCCGCAGACTCCATCAACACCTTGGCCAGATGATGGTGATCATCCCATGCTTCCAGGTGCCAGCCGCGCTCATCGAAGTTAAACCAGTTAAGCGCGCAATTGGGAATGACGAAATCGCGCGGAGTGTGCAGCGGCCTGCCGGTCGCCTGGCGGTAGACAATCTCCAGCACACCGGCATGGCTGACAACGGCAATGGTCTGCCCGTGGTGAAGATGGGTCAGGTAATCTACCGCCTCTTTCACCCGTTCGGCAAAGCGCAGCATGCTTTCGCCCGATTCAAAATCATAGTTCACATCGCGGGCCAGATAACAGGCATGAGCGGCCGGACTTAGCTGCAAGCCCTCCTCCGCCGTGAGCCCCTGAAAAATGCCGAAATGCCGCTCGCGCAACAGCGGCAGGGTGCTCACTTCCAGCCCGCGCCTTTCCGCAACCATCTTTGCAGTATCCAGTGCACGCTGTAAATCACTGCTGACAATCGCACCAAAATCATAATGGCCCGCATTAAACGCCATTGCCAGCGCCTGGCTGCGGCCGGTTTCATTCAGTGGAACATCGGTTTGCCCCTGAATGCGATGGGCCACATTCCAGTCGGTTTCACCATGGCGGATAAAGCAGATACGTGTAGTCATGTTAAATTGAAAAGTGTTGCAAATAATCACAGCTTGTCATATTCATCCGAGACGCTTTGCCAGCAACCTGTTGAGCACATGCTCTTTTGGAAAATCCATCTTGCCGTTGATGCTCACAATATTATCAGCCAAGCGCGCGTTGATGGCGGCGACAGGCTCGTTGCGTCCCGTCTGCCTTACATCTGCAAGCCATGCGTAATCCTTCAGATTGGCTTGCAAGCTCAGGCGATTGGCATAACCCGTAGTTGCGGTGACTACCAAAGGCTGCATCGCATCGCGTTCGTGTCTTGCTTCTTCGGGCGGCACGCCTATGGCGAGCAACTGCACAAACACCGCCTCGGCAAAGCGCTGCGGCAAGGTGGCAAATGGCGCAGCTTCCAGAACCAGCCCAAGCCTGTCATGCTCGCTTACTGCCACCACCAGCTTCGGGCGAGTATGCAACAGATTCAGCGACCAATCTCCCAAACGGTTTGATCCAGGTGCAGGTGGTGCAGACGGTGTGACTTTCATCGCCTTCACTAATTTCTGTGTACAGCGTAGTGCCGTCATAGCGCTTCACCACCCTCATTCAGAATGCTTAAATAGCCATCGTATACAAACACCCGGTTGCGGCGCTGTCCGGTGAGTTCGCGTGAGATACCAAGCTTGGTCAGCGTTTGCATGACTTTTCCGACGGTAGGAAAGGACATACCTGTTTCCGTACACAGTAATTTGAGGCTGGAAACGGGGTGACTGCGTAAAGCGTTGAGCACTCGCAAGGCATTCGCTGCGCCGCGGCCAGTTCCTTGAATACGCATACTATCCTGCTGAAACAGCTCGACCAGCCGCTGTGCTGTCAGCACGGCACCTTGTGCGGTTTGCTCAACACCTTCGAGGAAAAAATCTACCCATGCTTCCCAATCACCCTGTGTGCGAACCCTGTCCAGCAAGTCGTAATACAGGGCGCGATGCTGTTTGAAATAAAGACTCAGGTACAGCAACGGCTGCGCCAACAGGCCGCCCTGATGCAGCAACAGCGCAATGAGCAGACGACCGAGCCTGCCATTGCCATCAAGAAAAGGGTGAATGGTTTCAAATTGCACATGCGCCAAAGCTGCCTTGATCAGCACCGGTGTTGCATTGGCGGGCTGGTTGATGAACTGTTCCAGTGCGGCCATGCAGTGTTCAACTTCCAGCGGCGGTGGCGGTACGAACCGAGCATTGCCGGGGCGGGTGCCGCCGATCCAGTTCTGGCTGCGGCGAAATTCGCCGGGTGCCTTGTCGCTACCCCGACCACGCGACATAAGATGAACATGCATCTCGCGCAACAAGCGGTTACACAGCGGAAAATCTGCGCGAAGTCTTGCCATACCGTGCTCCAGAGCGGTGATGTAGTTGGAGACCTCCACCACATCGTCAAAAGGTACACCTGGCACTTCATCCAGCTCAAACAATAACAAATCGGACAAAGAAGATTGCGTGCCTTCTATCTGAGAAGACAATACCGCTTCGCGACGCACATAAGCGTAAAGAAAAAGTTGCGGGTCGGGCAGCAAGGTACTCACGCTGTCGAGCCGCCCTATCGCAACGGTTGCCCGTTCAAGCAAATGTTGCCGTGCCCCGCTTAATTCCAGCGGAGGCACGGGAGGTAAAGGGCCGGGGACAAAGGCGTTCACCATTTCCCCGCCAGCGGGACTTGAAACATAGTGGCCCGTGATATCTCTGTGCATGGCGGCAAACCTTTAATAAGAACTTGCGTTATTAAACTAATATCATATTTTTTTAATAATAGCGCAAAATCACCGCTAAAAGCTAGCAAGAGCCCCGGTTTTATGTGCATCTCAAAAATGGTCGAAATAATCCCACCCAACCTACATGGGACTTAATGACGAATTCCTACTCCCACCTGATTGCCAGTTGACTAATGTGCGCTTGCGCACAGATGCAAATGACGGTCTCCCCTAAAGTAGTTCCTGGCACTTCACATAAACCAACCCGTCAAGGTACACCCATGGATCAATCTGAACTTGTTGAAAAAGTTGCACAGAAGTTGCGCATATCGAATGCCCAGTCGCAGCGCTTGCTGAAGGCAACCCTGCGGGAGATTCGTGACCTGCTCCGGGTTGGGCACGCGGTAACCATCCCGCACCTTGGCACCTTCGACACGGCGACCTACGACGAGCACCGCGGTTATCGGCCAGCCAGTCATGACTTTGCGATTTTCCCAAAACGGCGCGTGCCGGTGTTTCGCACGGGCACCTTGCTGCGTGAAGAAGTTTACGATATCGAAGCGAACGAAGCAGGTGCGCCAACATGAGCGACGACAACAAGATAACGCTCCACACCTTTACGGCGCTGGTAGCCGAGCGGGCCAAGGTCAGCAGTGTAGAAGCAGACACCTTTATCCACCAGTTTGCGAAATCCATCAGTGACGAGCTGGAAAAAGGCGGCGACATTCATCTGTATCACTTTGGCCGTTTCCATACCACCCATGTCGATCAACAGGCGGGGCACAACCCCAACTCCGGCGCGCCGTTAACAATTCCCGAGCACACGCGTGTCCACTTTCACCCCTACGGCGCATTGCGCCTGGCGGTTAACGCACCTTTCAGCCATCTGCGAATCAGGGAACTCACACCGGACAAAACCGGCTGGCGCACCAGACCCCTCGTCTGGATCTTGCTGGCGCTGCTTTTATTGCTGCTGATCCTGCTTGGCATCAATACTATGAGTGAAAACTCCACTCAGGAGGCCTCCATCGTGCCACCCGAGCAAGCCGTCGTAGTGCAAACCGAACAGACTCCCGCACCCGTTGCCGTTGCACCCGTCCCCGCTGCTCCCGCAGAAGTGGAAACCACCGCTGCGGCGACAGGCGTTATCGTGGCGCCCGGCGACACCTTGTGGTCGATTGCTGCAAGCCGATTGGGCGATCCCTATTGGTGGCCGCTTATCTATGCGGAGAACAGACCAGAACTGCCCCGCCACAACCCGGACCTGATCGATAGCGGAATCACACTGCGGATACCCTCTCTGGCCGGCAGCGCAAGCAATCCCAATGTCGCCGATCTGCGTCAGAAAAAGAACGCTTACCAGCTTGCGGCCGACGATTACCGCAAACTCGGCAACCCCCGCGCTGCAGCGTATGAGAAGGAAGCGGCCCGCATGCCTGAAGAATAATCCTGAAAACGTAGTTGCTTATGGAGTTGTAATGTAGGGTGCGTCTACGCACCATGGGGCGCACGGCGCACCCTAAATGACGTATGGTAATTCATCGTCAGCCGGTGCTTGCTTAGCTACTGCAGTGTGACTGTGCACCTATACTTGGCTATAATGCCCGAGAACCTTTCAGGAACAAAGCCATGCGCCCTTCCATAGCCCTGCAACAACACCGCGCTGAAATACGCCGCATTGCACTCAGCCACCGCGTGGCCAACGTGAGTGTATTTGGCTCTGCGTTGCACGGCAAAGATACAGAAGACAGCGACCTTGATCTGCTGGTTGAACCCACATCTGAAACTACACTGATGGACATCGCAAGAATTCAAGTTGAAGTTGCACGCCTGCTAAATGTAAAAGTGGATGTCTTAACACCCAATGCGCTGCCCGATAAATTCCGCGCACAAGTGATGAACGAAGCCGCAACGGTATGAGCAAATCTGACGTCCTTCGCATCCCCGATTATCTTGAGCATATTCTCGAAGCGATTGAACGTATAGACCGCTATCTGGCTGACACAGACGAAGTAGAATTCCTGAATGACCAAAAAACGCAAGATGCGGTAGTGCGCAATTTTGAAATTATCGGCGAAGCCGCGCACAACATCGAAACCCACCACGCAGCTTTTGCTGCTGCACATCCGGACATACCTTGGACAGTTATCTACGCCATGCGCAACCGGGTAGCCCACGGCTATTTCAAAGTGGATTTTGAAATGATCTGGAAAACCATTCACTCAGACTTGCCGCAGCTGCACGTGCAAATCAAGCAATTACTCGATCAAACCAAGTAAGCTGATCGAAACAATCAGCGAAATCGATGGAGTCTGCCCCTGAGATCTGCGACTACTCTTTCTCATTAAACCGTACACTCCACGTGAACTAATTGCGTCTGGCAATTCATCACCACTACGCACCCTGCTCACTGTACCCGGACATCTTTCTAACAGTGATTCACCGAAATGGTGAGCGTAATGATAAGAATCAATTGCGTTATGTTCATTGGCTTGAAATCTAAATGGAGCGGTCAACTGCGTTGATTAGAATAATCGCCTAACTACTCAACGCAGCGGTAACAACATCCGGTGCGCGCTTAATCACATTCAACAGCACCAGTGATGCACCTTGCGGTGTGCGGTCACCGCGTTCCCAGTGGCGCAACGTTGCAACAGAAAACCCGAACCTTGCGGCAAATTGTTCCTGTGTCATACCCATGCCCTGGCGCAGGGCAGAAACATCCACCATCTCGGGCTTATATGTTTTTACCGCCACCTTTTTTCCCTTGGCATGGGCAATGGCTTCATTTAAACCGCGCGAAATACTGTCAAAAGATTTTCCCATTTCTCACCTCTCAATCCATGTTGCAACCAAAATATCTACCAGCTTCGCCAAATCATTGCGTTCGGCTTTGCTCAGATTGACCTGCTCATTCTTGGCAAATAACGTCAGCAAATAGAGCGGCATCAACTCGCTATGGTAGTAATAAATAACGCGCACACCACCACTCTTGCCACGGCCACCCCTGCCCCAACGCAGCTTGCGAACACCGCCCGTGCCTTCAATCAGATCACCCGTTTTGGGGTGCGCGGCCAGATAACTCAATACATCCTGTCTTTCTGAGGCACTTAAAAGTTTTTCTGCCTGACGGATATATTCTGGCACCTCTGCAATCGTAATCATATTCATTATAATCCAATGGATTAGTTATAGTCAGATGATTTCCCGTATAAGTGGAAATAACGAATTTTGTCAGATAGTTAAAATGACAACCTCATCCTAAAGAACGTTCGTTCTAATGTCAATATTGTGGGGGAACATTATTGACCGCCAGTTTGGCAAGAAGCACTAGGGTCGTAGAAGGAAGAGAATTTGATATGTAACCAGGGTAATACGCCGATCAAACAAGTATTACAACACATTGATTATATTAAATATTTAAGGATGGTCCTATTGGTTTTTGTCGAATCTGACCCTAATTTATTCTCCCCCTATCGATTTCTTTGTTTAGCTCAGTCAGTTCAGCCTGCAGCAATACCCGCTATTTCTTGATCAGTCACTTTCAAATGCGAAGCTGACTCCCTTGGATTAACAAAATCAAATCGCTTTACGCGCCTCGATCGCCTTGCGCCCCCAGACGTAGACATACCACCCGCCAGAAAGCACCGTGGTAAGGAAGGTGGAATACAACAGCGCCGCGCGCCATGGACCATCGGGAAGGAAGCCGGCCTCAATGGCCAGAACGGTAACCAGCAGAATAAATGCCAGTGCCGTATTCAGCTTGGAAATGCGGCTCGGTGCCATCACCAGCTGCCCAATCATAAAGTGAAACGCCAATGCCCCCGCAACAATCAGCACATCCCGCAGAATAACAGCCAGCGTAAACCACCAGGGCAGCGCATGCAGGTAAGTGAGCAGCAGCGTAACCGTAAGCATCGTCAACTTGTCAGCCAGCGGATCAGCCATCGCGCCAAAACGCGTGCGCTGGTTCCAGTGCCGCGCAATCACACCATCCACCCAGTCAGACAAGGCGGAAATAATAAACAGCACACAGGCCGTGGCATAGGCACCATCCAGCAGGCGCATCGCAATGTAAGGCACCAGGGCAATGCGCAGCAGGGTGAGAAAGTTGGGAATATTGAGCATGTCAAAAGCCTACCATAAGCTCTATACAACAAGTCGAGACTGAGGAAACCCGCCTGCCTCCTGATGCGCTAGCCGTTATTCAATAAATTAAATAAAATCAATATGTTACATAATAACGTTGTATTGCAAGACCTGACGTCATGATTTTCTCTTTGCAAGTGCTGCGATGAAGCAGCCCCCAACTCAGCCGAATCGTTGCGTATCAGCGCAGCAATGCTGCGCTTTACAAGCAAGTGAATGCACCGACAATTGATCTAAATTTCATAATAATTACACGCAAATAACTTACATTTGAAAATTTACTTTTATTTTATATAACAATATGTTGTAATACAAAAATCCGCAATAACATAGCCAGCGCACAAGCCAATAACATAGTTGATTATTAAACTAATAACATAGTTCATACAACGTGCAATAACATAACTGACACCCAATGGCCAAACCCAATGAAAAACTCGCTGATGCTTTAAGAGCACTCAAAAAATTGCAGGACAAGCATAACGGCGTTGTTGAGTCTAATGGCCTGAAAGAAGCGCACCGATCCATTCTGGTAGAAGAAGGTTTTTTGCGCCCTGTAATGAAGGGATGGTACGTCTGCTCCAATCCCAGAGACAACCAAGGAGACAGCACCTCCTGGTATGCAAGTTTCTGGTCATTTCTTTCAGGTTATTTGGACAAGCGCTTTGGCAAACGATATTGCCTCAACACAGAAGCATCTGCCTTGTTGCATACCCACTGCACAGTTGTTCCGCGCCAGATTGCAGTGATTGCCAAAGAAGGTGGCACGTCAACCCTCAGCCTGCCTCACGATACCTCTGTACTGATCTACACAGACGAAAAAAATGTACCCAGGAACCGCATCGAGGTGAACGGATTACAGGTTATTCCATTGCCAGAAGTCCTATGCCGCCTGGGCCCGCAGTTTTTTAAAAACAACCCACGTGAAGCCGAAATCGCACTCAACCTAATTCGCGACCCCGGTGAACTGCTCACTATCCTGCTGGCTGGTGATGGAATGCCTGCCCCCGCTGGAAGGTTGGCAGGGGCTTTGCGCTTCATGGGGCGCGGCTCTGATGCAGACCGCATTATTGAAACGATGAAGCGTGCGAAACACAACGTGCGCGAATCCAATCCATTTGAGATACCCACACCCACATTGGGAAACAGCCGGGAACGTTCTCCCTACGCCATGCGCATCCAGTCAATGTGGGCGGGTTGGCGTGATGATGTTTTATCAGCATTCCCATCAGCACCAGGCTTACCCAAAAGCCCTGAACCCTACCTTGCTGAAGTAAACGAACGATATGTGGCAGATGCCTACAACTCCCTTTCCATTGAAGGCTACCAGGTCAATGATGAATTGATCGAGCGAGTTGCAAAAGGCAACTGGAATCCCGATGGAGACGAAGAAGACAAAAATAACCGCGATGCACTGGCTGCGCGTGGCTACTATCAAGCATTCCAGGCCGTCAAAGCCAGCCTGGCTGAAATTCTATCCGGTAAAAATCCCGGTGAGGTCGCAAGAAGCTCGCATCACCAGTGGTATGGTGAACTTTTCGCCCCCTCAGTTACAGCAGGTATTGTGGAGCCACACCAACTGGCCGGATACCGCAGTGGACCTATCTTCATCAGGAACTCAATGCACGCCCCGCTACCCCGTGAGGCACTGGCAGACTCGATGGAGGTGCTGTTTAACCTACTTGCAAATGAACCGGAGCCTGCAGTGCGTGCAGTGTTAGGACACCACCTCTTTGTGTTTATCCATCCATACTTTGATGGCAATGGTCGTGTTGGCCGTTTCCTGATGAATGCAATGCTGGCATCGGGTGGTTACCCATGGACGATAGTGCGTATGAAAAGCCGCGATCAATATATGGCAGCGCTTGAAGCGGCAAGCGTGGGTGGCGACATCAAACCTTTTGCAAATTTTATTGCGAACGAAATGCGCGCTGATAGCCGCTATAACTTAGTGTAAGCAGCCAGCCTGTCTCTTGATGCGCTAGTGATGCGCTAGTCAGCATTCTAAATATTGAATAGAATCAGCATGTTGCATAATAACGTTGTATTGCAAGAGCTGACACCAAGTTTGGACATGCCATTAAAGATTTATACCCCTTTACCCTGACACTTAGCTAACGCACTCTCCAGAGTCAATGTTTTAGTTAGTCTAAGTATTTCACTTTCATAAGCCGGTGCAAGTGGCGTAGCTATGCCTTGGCGTTTTAATGATAGAAGATAACTGATGCCGTCCGTACCTTCCTTGCCAGCTTTAGCCCTTGCACTACTAACCGCAAGATCAGCCAGCTTTGTGGGGCTTAGATCTTCTATATTGGGACCAAGACTGGTGTATATAACTAAATCCAAGCCACCCAAGTCATGCAATAATTTAACAACCACTTTATTTAAATTCGGCTTCGTTGCCCTTTTATAATGACTCTCGGAGCACTCGTTCCTTGTTTCTCTTCTCCACAGCAAATCTTCTGCCGCGACGAGACTAACGACTTTATCCAAAACAAGAATTGACGCAAGCACACTTGAGCCACCATTCTCAACTGGTATAACTGTTGGTGCACCATTTCGGGTTGAGCTCGATCGTGCAAACTCAATACGGAAAGGTGTCTCAACACCAGCCCGTTGTTCAACTATAAGTGGTTGAATTTCTATACCCGGATCATCTATCAACGAACCATACGCAAGTATTCCTATGCTAGCCATGTCTAAATTCCCCATGTTAAAAACAAACATCCCTCGATAACTTGCTAATTACTTGCCTGTTTACTCAAACACCACCAAAGCAATTATCTTTGCAGCAAAAATATAATTACTTAAGACTTCGGCCAGCCTACTCAATTAGATATACTCTCATATATACATTGAACCACGGAACAAACACAAATGAAGCAATACCTCGAGCTAATCAAAGATGTACTTGAAAATGGTTCTATACAGGAAAATCGCACTGGAATACGAACAATTTCAGTCCCTGGCGCAATGATGCGCTTTGATTTAGCCGATGGCTTTCCTGCAATTACAACAAAAAAATTAGCTTTCAAAACTGCCGTCAGCGAGCTAGTTGGTTTTCTCCGTGCCTATCGAAATGCAGCAGATTTCCGTGCTCTTGGCTGTAAAGTATGGGATCAGAATGCCAATGAAAACAAACAGTGGCTTTCAAATCCATACAGAAAAGGCACCGACGACCTTGGTGAGATATATGGTGTGCAGTGGCGTCAGTGGCCCGCCTATAAGGTAGTGAATGCGTCAGAAAGTGGCCAAATTAATGATGCGCAGCAGGCTGGGTTCCTGGTTATCACCAATTTCACTGAAGGTGATGTTGAAAAAGTTTTACTCTATAAAGCAGTTGACCAACTCCGCCAGTGTCTGGATACAATTATCTCAAATCCTTCAGACAGACGAATCATTTTTCATGGATGGAATTGGGCTCAGCTAGATCAAATGGCCCTCCCACCATGTCATTTGTTATATCAGTTCCTGCCGAATCAAGCACGCAAGGAGATATCACTTTGCCTCTATATTCGCAGCAATGATTTAGGCTTGGGAGCACCATTTAATATCACAGAAGGTGCAGCGTTGCTTTCGCTTGTTGGGAGGTTAACTGGATACACACCTAGATGGTTCACTTACTTTATCGGTGATGCACACATTTATGAAAACCACCAAGAGATGCTACAAGAGCAACTAAAGCGCGAGCCTTACCCTAGTCCAAGGTTAGTTATATCAGACAGAGTTCCGAATTATGCAACAACAGGAAAATATGAATCGGAATGGCTTGAAAAAATTGAACCTTCTGATTTCACATTAGAGGGTTATCAGCACCATGCCCCCCTTACAGCACCGATGGCGGTTTAATTTACATTTCCACACACCATAGAATCAATCTTAATTCCAAGAGAATATTTTTCGTTATATTCTCTTGCGGGCACATAAAATAAACCAACCTCTGGGAACAACGATGCTATTTCATAAACTGTAACTGCGCTCGGCTTAGGCCCTTGAGAGGTAAGCAATACATTAAAATTCGACTGTAGTAACTGTATTTTTTCACTCAACAATTTCAAACCATGATCTTCTGAGTAAGCATTGAAATCAAACGTCTCTATATTGCACAACTCTGGGCGAAGTTGCGCCTTTTGTTCATTCGCATTCCGTTTTAGATTCTCGTATTGCTCCCCAGTTTGTATGCCCAACAAAACAAGGCTAGGTTCAAAATACGAAATGGCTTTCAGGGTTCTCTCAGTGTCAAACCCAGTAATCACAATAACTGCAGTCGGTTTTCCATAACGTGTAACACCCGACTTTCTTAATGCCATTCTTGGAATAACCGGGTCTCTAGTTAGCCACTCTTCATCATATTTTTGTGGAGGATAATATATCCACTCGATGTGCAGATTCTCGTCACGACTCAATGTTAGGCATGTCCAAATAAGTTCTCTAGGCATCGTAGAAATATCTAATATAATTTCTACAGTGGTATTAGCTAATTTATTAGTTATTAAGGCAAGATGCTGTTCAATAGAAATGTACGTATTTACTTGGTCAATAAAATCAACATCAACTTCAATTGATTGAAGTTGATGTCTTAAGCAAATTTCTTTCACTTTCAATCTATTGTTGTTTGTACTTTCAGCGAATTCTTTGCTATATACAATCGATATCCCATCAAATTTATTATTGCTAATAAGGTGCTCAACGCCTAAGACAAAGCGCTCCTCCCAACTGCCCATAGTAATTAACCACCGTTTACTATTATTCATAATCCAACCCTAATTGCAGATGCGATATTGATTCTTGCTCAACCTCACGAATAGTGAAAGGAATTTCTTTACCTGATGTTGCAGCCAAAAGATCCTGTGCTTTTATCGATGCCCTACCTGATTGTCCAACAACATCTAAACCAAAAGTTGGCCACAGTAGCTTGTTAGCAGTATAAAGTGTTTCCAATGTACCACCATCCCTCGAATGATATGGTCGAGCAAACATCAACGTATGTTCAAAAGCTAAACTTAATATACGCTCAACTTCATTTGCTGCCACCTGGTTTGCTTTTACATCTGAAATTACAAAACTCAAAACACGAGGCTCGCTAATATCACTTATCAAGCGCCTTCTATAATACTGCCCAAGTTGCTCAAACAAGTTTAGTAACTTGATAGAATCTTGAGCCGTTACACGAGCCGAACGTTTATGCAGCCCCTCTCTTAGAGAATTCCATAGACGTTCACTACAGGCAAATATGGCCTCTGATTGCAACCCTGTAGGAATGGAGGGATACACCTTAGAAGTACGATCCTTGCTTGCAAGTAAATCGAACGATCTCCATGCTACTTCTAATACGTTTCTTGTAACCCCTGTAGAAATCTCAGTAATTGTCTCAAGCCCTGCATATATTGGACGATTTGCTTTGGGCGATCTATCCCTGAAATACCAAGCACGGCCTCGCTTATAAATATAGTTGTTGATCTGATGTGTCGAAGCACCCGGATTTAATTTAAGGTAACTAACAGCACATCTATTGATAGAGTCCTCAATATCCTGCTCAAATTTTGCATCAGGGGGAAAAAATTTATCCGCAGGTACAGAGATCCCAGACTTCTCCAACCTAATAGTCAACACGTTTTCCACAAATTTTGCGTAAGCTGATGAAGAGTTCTGATAAGGGGTCTGCAAATCTAACGAACTGAAATCATGTATTTCAAGAATCGAAGAACCACTTGCCGTACAAAAATCATACGATTGTCTTCGTGCCACAGCGACTTTAAGGCTAAATATGGAATGATCCCTATAAGCTATCCACGAATTCACAGCCTCTCTCTGATGCGAATATAAATCCTGGGCATCATCAAGCATTATCATGAAATGTGAATTCATAAGGCACTTAAGTGTCCTGAGGCGCATCATGATTTGTACAACCAAAGAATTAAATCCCCTAAATGTAGACAAATGCTTTCCTGGATCACGTTCTGCAAGAAATACCTGAGCATCATTAAGTCTTTTTTCTAAGTGATCACTTAGAAAAACTAGACATTGGTCATCCATAGGCAGCTCAACATCAATTAAATATGAAATCCTCTTTGAGAATTGCTCAAGCTCCTTTGGATCATCAAACAGATTTGGTATTTGGCTGATTTGGTCAACGAGCGCTCTAGCAATCCAAAGCGATAGAATGTGTTCAGAAAGAAGTGCTGCTTTTGCCTTACCTTCATCATCCCTTTTAATTAATTCGTACTCTCTTTTCCATATCAATGGCGCATTGCACTTTACATAAATACCGATGTAATCCAAATCTAAAGGTATCTTTAACTTGGTAGAACGTCGAATTTTAGCTTCTAATGAATAATTTCGAAGCGTCATGCTCTTCCCACAACCTCTCTCACCAAAAAGGAATAAGTTGCGTGAAGAGTTAATCAATGGCCCTTGATTGTGATCGGGTACATACCAATCTAACACCTCATCAATATTAAGGTTGGTAGCTGCTTCATAGCTAAACGGATTACTCAGTTCCATTTTCTGCCTCCAAAAACCCAATAACCTCAGACCATATTTTTGATGAATCTAATTCAGGACAATTATCGAACTTCCAATCTCCTGTTGGTTTTTGGGGTATTACTAAATCATTAAACACATGGTGTCTTGTAACAGGTATTAGTCTCCCCCTGTTATAAAATCTGACCTGAATATTTGTTGCTTTGAATGGCTCCAACAATGGGCTGTAAAAACACGCATATCGCCTTTCTAGATTCAACACATGAATGCGCCTCCAAAATGTTTCCAGGAGCGCGGTAACTTCTTCATGTTGACTCTTTGGATCTAATTCCGCCAAGTCAATATTTAAGCGAACCATTACCCTTTGACCCGATCTATCAATTTGTGGACTGATACATTCAGCGTATTTATGAAATATCTTTGAAGTCTCCGCAATAGCAGCGCCATCTTTAAAGGGTAAATCATTACGCAACCTCAATATAGATGCTCTTTGCGGCCCCTCAGCAAGCTCATCTGCAAAACGCAAAATAGCCGCTAATTGCTGCATATGAATTTGTTGATTCATCCAAAGTCCGCGAACATCAACAGCACACAGCGTATCAATAGCTTGATTGTTTGCATTTTGACCACCCGTATGTGCACCACCTATATCACTAACAACTTGACGCAAATCCTTATCTAATTGATATTGGGTAAATCCTTCTGAAAATATTTCCTGAATGCGCTGATTATGTTTTTTTCTACTAAAAATATTGCCCACATCGTGGTACATAATTGAGAAGCCAAGTACATAGGCCTCATACGAGGTTAGTCCGTCAAAATATCCATTATCGTTAGATGATAATTTCGATGTTTGTGAAGGTTGGGCATGAAGAAGGTGGTATGCATTATTAAGAACATTGGCAACATGCCTTGGCCCGTGGTCTGAAAGATCTGGTTCAGTTGCTTTAATTTCTTCCAATATATTCGGTATTAAGAAATCTCGAGCATTCTCCCATAACCTCATTAATCTACTTGCCTCGATCTCGGACAAATCGAGTCCAAGCCTAATCTTTAAAGCTTTTTCAAACGATGTTTCATCCCAAGATAGTTGGTTATTTATTGCCATACCAGGTCAATCCATTATATTTTTTATATTTAGAAATATTTCTTTTGCAAGAAGCGGTGGCACCAGATTCCCAACCTGTTGCTGCTGAAATCCAATAGAACCAGCAAATCGAAACCAGTCTGGAATCGACTGTAAGCGTGCTGCTTCCCTTACAGATAAACCACGATCACGCCATGGATGAACCAGCATATTTTTCCGGAAATTACCAATCACAACAGATGGCTCATCCTCTTTTAGGCGCCTGTAAATGCCAGTGTGACATCTTGAAACATCAGTGTAATTACCCATTAGCCGCTTCGGAATATCCTCCCAATTGCCACCTTGCGGTATGTGACTATAACGCTTAACAATATGAGGCGCATTTAGGGTCACCACATTATTCCCGCACTGGACAAGTTTTTTACGCATAGCCTTTGCATAGGTGGTTTCTGCATCCCTTGCATACTCAGTTATATCCGGCGCATCACCATTGTCCAACTCGGGCAAATCATATATCGCGTCCTTTACAGTTCGGTGTTTTTTTACTGTTGGCTTGGGTTTATCTAGTTCAATACCATGCAATGAACCAACAATGAATAAACGATTTCTTTTTTGAGGCACGCCAAAATCTGCCGAGTTTAATACAAAATGACTGGTGGTATATCCAAGCTCTTTAAATCCATCAAGAACGGCATCCAGAAAAAATCCATTTTCCGTCTCAAGTAAGCCCTTCACATTTTCAAACACAACCCAGTCTGGCCGTGCCTCGCCAACGAGGCGTAAATATTCCTTATACAGCCAATTGTTTTCATTATTTTTATCCCGGTTTTTTTGATTGGAAGTCGAAAAACCCTGACAAGGTGGCCCTCCAAAAATAATTTTGTGTTGTTTCTTATCCAGGCCATGAAACTGAGTTGAAGTTACTTTTCGGATATCCTGATTAAGCAAGATAGTGCTTTTGTGATTAAGCGAAAAAGTAGCTGCTGCGTGCTTATCCAACTCCACCGCATAGCGAACATCTATCCCGGCCATAGCTGCACCAACGGACATACCACCAGAACCACTAAACAAATCAATAGCTTGCATATTATCGCGCAAAATTTAAAAACTAACTGACGCAACCTAACATATTCCAGGATTCAGTCAACGAAAATAACCAACATGCTTAAGGAAAACTACTCAGTTTTGTATTACTTTCTAACTCATTCCAGAATGTAAAAAAAAGCGTCAGGTTGTTTTTTTATATCTCTGATACATCAACTGCTTCCATTTTCAAATATAGAGAAGACAAGTCTCCTGACTTAACCCGAAACTGACTGCGTCGTTTTGTAGTTGGCTTTGCACCGGAAGCATTTTCCAGTTTTATTCCGGGATCATAATAAATCTTGCCTTTGAACATAGCCTTCAATACCAGCAGGAAGTCTACGCCTTCACCCAAGCGAACCGTGTTGCCATAGCTGTATTGAAGTCTTGGATCAGTATGTTTCAAGGATGGAATATAGGCAGTCTGAGCATGCTTATGATTCCAATGGTTCATTAAGTCAACATAGGTCCATGTGGCAGCTTCTTCTCCATCGTCTGTGAGTAATGAGATGCCTGCTGATTTTGTGAGGATTTTTCCGTTGTTGGAGTCAAATCCCACCAAGGTTAAAGTAAGGCCGGTAGATGCGTGCTTCTCACCAACCTTGTGAACACCACCGAAGTTAAGCCTGTCTTCGCGCCCCATCTTGTCAGGGTAGCCAAACTTTCTTATAAAGCTTTCTACACCATGCGTTTTATAATGGCCCCCGGTTGGCTCTGGCGTCATCAGGGTGATCACTGAACTGTTTACACGATCAAATCTGTCCACCGCATATTGCTTTAATTCCCAGCCCTTAAAGTCAGGTGCAGAATCTCCATTTGGAGAAATACCAAACTCTGCCTCTAACGTATAACCACCACACTGTGGCGCAGTACAGGGAAGAATATTACCCTTGCCATCCAGCCGTTTGGAATCAATCCACCCTTTTTCATAAATAACCTTCAATCTTTCCAGGAGCTCCTTGCGGGTATCACCCTCAACTGGAATCTCATAGAATATTCGAATTTTGTTCAGATGGGTCGCTTGCTCTATTTCCTGCCGAATGGGGTGTGTATGTGGTAACAAGGCACCGATAATCCGGCCATCAGGGTGTACACCAAGAAATAATAATCGGCCAGCAACGCTGGTGGCTTCATCCAGCAGATCAGAAGGGCCATTTGTGCAACCATCAAGGAATCCCGAAAAGCGAACTTCTGGGTATTGTGGATAAAAAATGAGTTGTGATCCAGGTGCGTTATATATCTCACCTGCCCCCATCATCCACCAAAAATTAAGCCTTGCCTTGAAAATTGGATTATCACCATTTGGGTCAGGCGTTATGCCCAAGGTAGGAAACAGGTTCAATACAGTAAAGCTGGTGCCGAAATATATTTGCTGTTTTTTGTTGTTGTTTTTTGCAAGAATCTTCATGTAGAGTCGGGTAACGCCTTTGTCGGCGAACATCTGCACCAGATTACTGAGAGTTTCTACCCGTAGATTTTGCGCCATGTTGCTGCTTCCCGGTAATCTGTTTATATGAAGTACCTGACCCTAACAGCCAGGAACTCACATTGTCAACAATCTTGGGGAATTGGGCCATTTGTGCTTTACCCTTTAAAGCACATTCCCAAATTACCATTACGCGCCATCCTGCTTTCTTGAGTTCCCTCAGGGCATCAGCATCCCTGGTTCGATTCAGCTCAATCTTGCTATGCCAGAAGACTGTATTGGATGACGGCCACTTGAATAACCGGCATTCATGTCCATGCCAGAAGCAGCCATGTACGAATATTACAGCGTTGTATTTTTTAAAAACCAGATCAGGTTTTCCAGGAAGCGAAGCCTGGTTCAGCCGAAACCGGAAGCCCAGCCTGTGAAGTGCAGACCGGATTTGCTTTTCCGGTTTTGTATTTTTTGAGCGGATGCCGGACATCATCCGGCTACGGGTAGCCGAATCAACAACGTCAACCATCAGGCATCCAACTGATTGCCGAACGCATTCATGAAAACAGGATATGCAGCCTCAATCACTTTTTCATGCCCGATACCCGCCTCAAGCTCATTTAACAAGAAACGTAACTCTTCAATCTCAACATCCGAAAAGAGAAGTTTTCCATCTGAGATACGAACTATCTCGGCAGGATCATCCTCTGGATGAAACAGCAGATTATTGCATTGCAATTCCGAGAACCACAACAAGGCTGAATCAAAAGTGGTTTCGCGAAGCTTTGGAATACGTGATTGATTTTGCATAATCTTATCTCCTTAAGCAGTTGCGTAGCGAAGGGGTAATTCAGGCTCCAGAGTCTCTGCTTCAAGCATAGGTTGCATCAGTTTCGCAACGTGTGCCATGACATCAACAACAACAGAATTACCAAACTGTTTGTATGCGCGTGTATCTGATACCGGAATCTTGAAGGAATCAGGAAATCCCATCAACCGTGCGCATTCTCGAGGTGTGAGGCGTCGCGGATTGCTTTTCTTTCCCTGAAATAAAAGAATTTCTGAACCGTCCTTATAATAGCGTGCAGACAGTGTGCGGGTAACACTGTCAGGCGTGACCAAGCCAAAACCAAAACCATTACCCTTGGCACGATGTTTTTCCGCATAGCCTTGCAGATAAGTCCACAGGTTGTCTGTAAGGGTGTACTTTGGATCAACTTTTTGCTTGCCATGGTTGAAAAAGCGGTCGCCATCCCATGGCAAATTGGGTTCACTGCCATCTGTCTTGTGAAGAATTTCCTTTAATGTACGCCTGCCCTTGGCTGGCAAAGGCAATGCATCGAAATCAAAATTTACTGGCTCACGAAAACCGACGATTAAAATGCGTTCGCGGTGTTGTGGTGTGAAATGCGCGCCATCTATTACGCGATACTGGATGTGATAACCCAGTTCTTCTGTCAGTGTGCGACGAATGACATCAAAGGTCCGCCCCTTGTCATGCGAGATTAAATTCTTTACGTTCTCCAGCAGAAATGCGCGGGGCTGTTTCTTTTGTATGATGCGTGCAACATCAAAAAACAAAGTGCCTTGCGTTTCATCAGCAAACCCATGCGCGCGACCCAGCGCATTTTTTTTGGATACACCTGCAATTGAAAATGGCTGGCACGGAAAACCTGCCAGCAAAACATCGTGATCCGGGATGTCTGCTGCCTCGACTTGAGTAATATCACCGTTAATCTGATGTCCGCCGGGGTAATTTTCGGCATAGCTTTTCTGCGCGTAACTGTCCCATTCACTGGTAAATACACAGTGTCCACCAATACCCTCAAAGGCCATACGAATACCGCCAATGCCTGCGAAAAGGTCAATAAAGGTAAAAGAGCCATTGTTTTCAAAAGGTAACTCAAGCGGCAAGAGGCGTTGCAGACCAAATGCATAATGAGAAGGAACTGATTGTTCAGTCACCCAGCGGCGGACGGTACGAGCATCAATACCCAGATGACGGGCTATTTCAGCCTGTTTGTGCGTTTTGAGGGCCGATATAAGATAATTTGTTGCTATATCCCTGTCTGGGCTGGTGTGGAAGACTGCTGCCATGCTGCTCTCCTGTCTGGGACGAATAGCGGACATTATGCCCGTATTTTTCCCTTTGGCAACATGTATTCAAAATTATTTCATTGGAGGCAGCTTCGAAGCAGCGGATTACCAAACTTCCTTGCCAACCGGCGCGTCAGCGACGACTCGCTAACGATACAACCTTGCTCTTCGCGCACATCAACAGCCTGACTCAAACCGATATGCGCCGCAGCCATTACGGATACAGGGATACGCACTGCTGCGCCGCTCCCCCATTTTTCTAGTATGACTCTCATAATATCGATCTTAGATAATTTGACTTGCACCTAAGCAGGTAGCCAGGCGGCAATGTGTCAACATTGAGTATACATTTTAAATCAATGCATTCTAATAAATATTAAATAAAATCAAATAGTTATATAGATAAACTTTAGCCCTGCTTCAACCTGCAAACTTTGCCACCACGCTCACTAAACCCCTTCCCGTTTCCTCTGCAACGTAAAAAACACCTCGCGCTCAAACCAAAGTTTCAGTTTGGTAATTTCAGGATTGCGTGCCTGCTTGCCATTTAAAAATTCCAGCACTGCTGTTTCGCTGAAGCCATATTGCCTGGTGCCGGGGATGAGGGCATAGCCGCCGTAGGAGATTTGCAGTTTGCGGCGCAGGTTTTTGTCGAGCTTCAGGCCTGCGGCGTTGAGCAGGTCTGCATCCACCACCCAGATATTGCCGTCTTTTTCGACGATGCGAATTTGCTGGTCGCCCCATTTGTAATAATTGCCTTGCCATTCGGCCAGTGCCTTTGTTTCGGCATGCTGTTTAAGGCCGGAAGCAAGGCCGAGGAGCAGCTTGCCTGACCATTTGCTGTGCAGGAATAGCAAGATGGCGGGAATAATCAGTAGCAGCAGCCAGTCACTCATAGATCACTTTCTGTTTCGTGTTGTGCTGCATTAGCCATGCTGGCCGCGGTTATTTAATGCGCTTGACTGCCGTCATATAGGCCTCGCTGTCTTCCCGCTTGCCTACAGAAAGCACTAACACAACCAATACATCGTCCTCAACCGAGTAAACCAGACGGTAACCATGCTTGAGCAATTTAATCTTGTAGCAACCCGCCAACTCTCGGTGCAGAAGCGAGCCTGGCACATGAGGATTTTGCAGGCGTTTTGCCAGCAGGGGTTTGAGTAGTTGTTTGATGGGGCCATCCAAGGCTTGCCATTCGCGCCATGCGTCCGGCACGAATTTGAGGGTGTATTTTGTGCCAGCTTTTTGAGTTGCCGGTTTAGAGCTCATCCAGCGTTACCGTGATGGCGCGGTCTTTTTGTTTGAGCCGTTCTTTTGCTACTCGCACCAGTTGCAGGTCGTCGATCATTTCCAGCATCGCTTTGTAACGCTCTGGCGGCACCATGTAAAACGCAGGTTTGTTGTGACTAAGCACGGCCACTGTCTTGCCGGCGGATTCTCTCAGCGCTTCATTGGGGTTTTTCTTGAATTCGGTCATGCTGACCGACAGGTCGGACAATATGGTTTCCATTGCCATAATTAGCTCCTTAAATAGCTCTTAATTTGGAGCCAATTAAATCAGCCCGCAGGCTGCAAGTCAAGGTTGCAGCTATACGGACTCAAACTCCCCCGCAATCGCCTCCACCATCTTGGCCCCCAGCCCCGCTTCTGCCGCAAACCTGGGCCAGTTATCCAGCGCCGCTTTCACATCGGCGATTAAATCCAGCGGGCGGCGCACGCCGAAGCGGTCTGCTTTAAGAAAATAGTGATTCAATGAAACAAGGTTTTCTAGCTTCTAACAAAAGCCAATAATGCTTGTATATCACCGCCATCGGCTGCTCGCAGGGCTGCGATGTAGCGTGTGCGCGTCTCGGTTAATGCGGTATGGCTTTGGCTGCCCCAGGTAAATCTTGCCTGGCCAAGTTTTTGTATCAGCAAATCGGCCATCAATCGTGCATGGCGGCCATTGCCGTTGGGAAAGGGGTGTATCAATACCAATCGATGATGGAAGCGCACGACAATTTCTTCGGGTGGATAGATGGCGTGATCAATTTGGTATTGCGTATCGCTGAGCAGGTCGCGCAGCTTAACGCTAACTTGTTGCCAATCGACACCGATATTTTTGTTCGATTTGCGAAAGCTGCCAGCCCAGCTCCAGGTTTCACCAAACATTTTCTGGTGCAGTTGGCGCACAAATGCTTCATTCAGAATGTCTTTGCGTTGCCGCCTTGCCCATGCTTCGCCTTGCTCTATATTGAGCTGCTCCCACTCGTTAAGCTCACCTTGTGTGGTGATGTGTTTGGGTATCAGGCTGGCAAGTTCATCCGCATCCAATGGCGTAGCACCCGGCAGGTATTCCGGGGTTAGCGCCATAACTCTCGCTTTGAGCCTTTAATGAGGCTTTCGGCCATTTCTTGCACTTGTGTTGCGACCGATTCTTTTGAGGTGGACTGCGCTTCGAGAGCCATGGTGTGGGCTAGCACAGCCATACGTTCACGGGCAATTTTGTTGGCCTGTATTTCGATGGTTTGAGCGATCGTTTGTTTGGGCACAAGTGCGTATTGCAGCTCGCAATCCAGCGCTTCTGCAACACGACGCAGGCTTGCCAGGGTGATGGTGTCATCTGCCTCGGAATTTTCCAGCCGCAGCACGGTGGAAGGAACCAAATCCAAACGCTTGGCAAGATGCGCGGCCGACATGCCGAGTGCTTCACGGATCGTTTTTATCCAGCCAGAAGGCGGCCGCACGGGCAGCTTTGCCGAGCGCCAACTTGCCAGCCCTGCATCCAGCTGTCTTTGCTTGAGGTCTTTAAAACGTGTTTTCATGAGTATAATTATGCATCATATAGCAATATTGTCAATCAATATTATGCGTTATAACACTTTATTAATTAATCATATAATGAGTTATGACGCACAATAAATTCATAAATGTTGACTTCATTCCAGATAATCCATTAGAACCAAACCCCTCCCAACCTCCCCTTGACAGGGGAGGGGCTGACTGCGCCCCCCTCTGTTAGAGGAAGGGTCGCGGCAATGCTGGTGGGGATTAACGGCAGTGGGACAACCTGGGTTCATATAATCAGCAAGATGCTGTGCTGATGCATTTCCCGTCTCAAATTTTCTCAAACTCCGCCGCAATCGCCTCCACCGTCTTTGCCCCCAGCCCCGCTTCTGCCGCAAACTTGGGCCAGTTATCCAGCGCCGCTTTCACATCGGCGATTAAATCCAGCGGGCGGCGCACGCCGAAGCGGTCTGCTTCCTGCAGCAGATCGGCGCGGGTGATGTTGCTGAATTTGCCGTTGACGCTCATGAGGTGCTGGTAGGTCCATTCGCCTTTTGGGTTGTGGGCGTGGGTGAGGTCGTAAGCGGGGGCCAGTTCCCATGCTCCGCCCTGCTTGAGGCGGAAGGCGAAATTTTTTGTGTGGTCGTCGCAGTTTTTGGCCATGACGTTAAACACCATGCGGCGAAAAGCCTGGGTGTTGGCTTCGTCGCCGAGCTTGAGTTTGGCGATAACCATAAACAGCTGGGCATAGGCGTGGGTGGCGCGCTGTTTGTAGTCGAGATGGTCGATGGCGCACAGCGTTTGCACGTGGTGTTTTACGGTGCCAGCCCCGCTCACTTCGCGGTCAAAGCGGTGCGTCATGAAATGGGCGCGGCCGTTTTCTTCGAGCAGGCGGCACGCACTCATGTGGATGCCGGCGGCTTTGGCCATGAGGTGATAGGCGTATTCAATGCGGCCATAGTCGGCGCTGCCGCCCAGCTCAAGGTCTTTACCCATGCCGTCAAATTTGAGCACCCAGTGTTCAAAGCCTTCGGCGGCCTCAAACTGGCCGCTGCGAATTTCATTGGTTTGCGGGTTCCAGGTGACCACCGCTTTGGCGCGTGCACCGCCGGCCGAGGTGCCCACGCGGATGATGTTGGCGAGCGCGGCCTGGGCATACACGTCGCCGCTGAGATCACCGTGAATAACTTTGCGCGCAGCTTCAACCAAAGCCTGCATTTGCAGCGGCTCGACGCTTTCGCGATGGGCACCGCGTGCGGGTTTGAATTCCAGCGCGCCCATGCCGCGTTTGCCCATGTAGGCCAAACGATCAAGCGTGGTGACGGCGCTTTTGTCCATACCCTTGCGCGCCATCCACGCATCGATCAGCGCGTTGCCAAAGTCGTCCGGCAGCGCATCGGCCAGCAGGCCCGGCAGGCGGTGGTAGCTGGGCTCGGCAAGGCTGGGGAAGGCAAAGGTGGGGCTGGTGTCGGCCAGCGGCATGGTGAGCGGGGCCAGTTCTATACCGGTGTGCCGCCAGGCCGGCTCGTAGGCAAACACATAGCAGCCAAGGCGCGGATCAGGCGCCACCGCGCCCACACGCCGGCCCCAGATGCGCACTTCGATGACGGGTGTATTCATAAGCTGGCATCCATTAAATTTTGGGCTTTCGGGTTTTCATCGTTTTTAAAATCCCCCCTGGCCCCCCTTTGCAAAGTGGGGAACCAGACTAGTCGTAAGCTGAAAAAATTCATCTCTTTAACCCGCGTGGAAAACGCAACTTGGCAAACCATTGCCGATCATCGACCCTGCCTCATTCCCAAGAGCGAAATACTCTTCGAGCACAAACCACCACATTCCCCACTTTGCAAAAAGGTGGTTAGGAGGGCAATACTATTTGATTAAGCAAAATATCCGTTCGCCCTGAGCTTGTCGAAGGGTTCTCTGTCATTAGCGGGTGGTTCGACAAGGCTCTCCTGAGTTTACCGAAGGGCTCACCACGAACGGTAAATCTAACAGCATTGGGTTAGGGGGGATTTGCAAATTTGGCAATATGAAATCACTTTTCATTAAACCGTCAGGTAAAAAATTCTTATTGTTATGGGATGTTTTATTTTGCACGGCGCACGCGTTGCGGGGCCTTGCTCTGGCGCAGCAGGTCTAGCGGGTTGACGCTGGTTTCGGGTGCCAGCATGTTGATGCCCTGCAGATAGTCGAGTGCTTTCAAGGTGCGCAACAGGGTTTCTACGGTGGAGCCCTGCCCGCTTTCGAGGTTGCGCAGGGCACGCTCGGAGATGCCGGCTTTTTCGGCGGTGCTGCGCTGGTCGAGATTGCGGTTCAGGCGCAGGCGCTTGAGGCGCTCGCCAAGGGCGGCTTGCAGTTCTTCGGGGGTGTTAAACAAGAGCTCATTCATACGGTTAATATATGCCGGTTAATATGATTTTCACCATTAAGCGGTGAATTATTGCCGGCATATATTGATCGTTAATTAAACTAATGTCAAGCGGCATAAATATGCCTATTAATATTACATTGGCAATTAATTGGTATATTTATGCCGTTTAACTAAAAAAATTTTTTCAGTACATAAAGAGCGGCAGAATTCTCATCAAACGAGGATTGAGCTTATTCCGTCCATTTGAAATTCATTTTTTCTATTTCCTTTTTGAGCCACGCCATCGCCACCTCTACTTTTGCCTGTGCGCCTTTTACACCGAGCTCAAGCCGGCGTTCGCTGCCTTCGCCGATATGCGGCAGGCTGGAGAAGCGCACCTCGGGATAGCGCCTGACAAATTCGTTCATCAAGTCGATGAGTGAATTTTCCAGCGTGTCGTATACGGTGATGATTGCTTCGGTGTCTGGCGCCTGTTTGCGCAGTTGCGGATAGTGGGTGTCGAGCACCCACTCCATCATCGGCCAGGCCATTTGCGGAAAGCCGGGCAGGAAGTGATGCTGCCGGAAAGATACGCCGGGGATGCGGTTAAACGGGTTGGGAATAATCTGGCTGCCCTGCGGCATGTCGGCCATGGTGATGCGATGGGGATAGGCTTCTGCGCCGAAGCGTGCCTCGATTTCGGCCACGGCTTCGGGGTGGCGCAGCAGCGGCACTTCTGCCGCTTTGGCCGCGCACTGGCGGGTGTGGTCGTCGGGGGTGGCGCCTATGCCGCCGAAGCAGAACACGATGTCGTTGCCGGCGTAGGTCTGGCGCAGTGTTTCGATTATCAGGGCGGGATCGTCGCCGATGATGCGGCACCAGTTGAGTGCCAGCCCGCGCTTGGCTAGGGTTTCCACGGTGTGGCGAAAGTGGCCGTCCTGGCGTTTGCCGCTGAGGATTTCGTCACCGATGATGATCGCGCCGAAGTCGCCCATTATTTTAATACCAGCGGCGATCGCGTCTTTGCCTGCGCCATTGGCGGATGACGAGATAGCCGCCGATCATGCCGCCGATATGGGCAAAGTGCGCCACTTCCATCTGCACGCCTGTGACACCCAGCGTGAGCTCGATTGCGGCATATATCGTGACAAACACCCACGCCGAAATGGGAACAGGGAAAAACAGCAGCATGAGTTTGCGATTTGGAAACAGCAGGCCATAGGCAAGCAGCAGCCCAAACACGCCGCCGGACGCACCCACGGTGGGCACCAGATTGCCGCTAATATCATTCACCAGCAGCTGCATCGCGGCGGCGGACAACACGCTGGCAAAATACAGCTTCAAAAAGGTGCGCTTCCCCAGAATATTTTCCAGCTCGGTGCCAAACATCCACAGGCCATACATATTAAAAGCGAGGTGCATCAGGTTGCCGTGCAGAAACGCATAGGTGACGAGCTGCCACGGCATGAAGCCGGCCTGCAGCGGCCACAGGGCCAGGCTTGCAATGAGGCCTTCTTCGGCACCCGCTGTGAGCAGGAAGCTGGCGATGGTGGTGATGAGCAGAATTTTTACGGCAGAGGTCATATTACGCGGCGCTCATTTCTATGGGTTTGATTGCGGGGAAAGTTACTGTAACGCATCACTGCAAAACCTGGCAGCCTGTTCTCCTTTATTTTGCGACCTTCTCTCGCACGTGGCCGCGCGGGTTTGTGTGTTTTGTGGCCGTCAAAACACCAGATAGCTATAACCAAAACCATAGCCACCGGACACGGTTGTGCCGCTTGCATTGATAGACCTGTCAACAGAGAAGGCCAGACGGTGACGCCTGGCCAATATGGCTACCATTGAGAGTGCAACAATCGACTGGCTTTCTGATTTCTGGAAGCTGATGTGGTTATAGCTGAGTGTCGTGCTCAGCGATTTGGCTTTGTTGAGAAACACTTTGCCGAACACGCCAAAATCCGTGCCTGTATCGCTGAAGGAGCTGCAGGTAGCGGGGTTGCTTGAGCACAGATCGAGCGTGGTTCTGAGCGCGGCGACCGACGCGCCCACGTCCACACTGGAACCCAGGCCCGCAATGCCCTGCACAAAGACTGCAGCGTTGGTTGATTTGATGCTGGAGATCCGCCCGCTCGATTGCAGGTAGGAACCCGACACGCCAAGCGCGATATTGGGAACAACCTGGCGCGCATATATGGCGGCCGGGCCGGATACGCCTTCATGGCACTCGACCCCCGAGCCGGTGGTGATGCAGGCAGGCTCGGCAAAATTAGAGCTCTGGTAAGAAAGTACCAGTGTCGAATAATTATCGTTTGGCTCATATTCGGCATAAGCCGTTGTGCTACCGAGCAGACAAAGTGCAGCTGCCAATGATGCTTTCAGATATAAATTATTGCCTTGCATGGCTACATCCCTTTCTGTTTTGCAGTGCTCCGCGTTTCGGCGCGACACTTGTTTTTTACCTTACACAAGATGCGGCAGGGCAAGCAGTTTTTCAAACTGCTCCAGCGGCACCGGTTTGCTGAACAGATAACCCTGGAAAGCATGGCAACCGCTTTTCTCAAGGAACTCGCGCTGGGCTTGGGTTTCAACGCCTTCGGCAATCACGCTGAGGCCCAGCGCATCACTCATCGCGATAATGGCTTTTACGATTGCGGCATCGTTGGCGTCTTCATTGATATCCCGCACAAAGGACTGGTCTATCTTCAACTGGTCGAGGGGCAGTCGCTTGATATGCAGCAGCGATGAATACCCGGTCCCAAAGTCATCCATTGAGAATTGCACGCCCAGCAACTTAAGCTCGCGCATTCTGGCGATGATGTCGTCCATTTTTTCCAGCATCATGCTTTCGGTCAGCTCCAGCTTGAGCATGTAGGGCTTGACGCCGCTTTCCATCAACACGCGCTGCACCTGGGAGACAAAGTCGGCCTGATGGAATTGCTTTGCGCTGACGTTGACCGCCATGACCAGATCGCGCGTCAACGGATTTTTTTGCCACTCCCTGAGCTGGGCGCAGGCAGTTTGCAGCACCCACAAGCCAATTGGCAGAATCATCCCGGTTTCTTCGGCCATCGGGATAAATTGCGCCGGCGAGATCATGCCGCGCTCGGGATGTATCCAGCGCAGCAGTGATTCCGCTCCCTGCGGGCGATTAAGGCTATCAACCTGAATCTGGTAATAAAGCTGCAGTTGATTTTTGCCGAGCGCGACGCGCAATTCGTTTTCCAGCTCCGCGCGAACTTCCAGTGCAGCCTGCATGGTTTGATCGTGAAAACGTATGGCATTGCGACCCGATATTTTTGCCTGCTGCATTGCAACCTCGGCATGTTTGAGCAGGTTATCCAGTGAATCCTGCTGGCCGTTAAACAATGCAATGCCTATGCTCGGCGTGATGTGATGGGTATTGCCCTGCAGCTGGTAAGGCAGACTCAGGGCAATTTGTATTTCATCGGCAAACCATCCGGCCTGCGCTGCCGCTTCGTTGGCGTGGGTACCCAATGTTTCCAGCACGACAATAAATTCATCCGAGCCTATGCGGGCCACGGTGTCGCCTGTGCGAACCTTGGCACTCAGCCGCATGCCCACTTCTGTAAGCAGCAGATTCCCGATTTCATAGCCTTTGGTTTCATTGATTTTTTTAAACTGGTCCAGATCAACAAATAACACCGCCCCATTTTGCTCATTACGCGCACTGGATAAAAAAGCCTGTTGCAGGCGGTCGGCCAGCAAGCGGCGGTTGGGCAGGCCGGTTAGCGCATCGTAGTAGGCCAGGGTATGAATCTGTGCATCTGCGGCTTTGCGCTCGGTAACGTCACGTGACAGCATGATGAAATGCGGCGGCTGCCCTGCTTCTTCCGGTTTGGGCGAAACAGAAAGTTCAAACCAGCGCATGCCCTGCGGCACAAACAGCTGTATTTGTTTGCCTTGCGAATGTCCATGCTGATGGGCCTCCTGCAAGGCTGACATGCAGATCTCGGCCGCTTCTGCCGGCATAACCTCGTGCAACTCCTTGCCCAGAAACTCCTGCGCAGGCATCGCCAACAAATCGGAATTTGCGGCGCGGTAGTCAACATAACGCCCGTCGATATCAAGTTCGAACATCAGGTCAGGCAGCGCATCCAGCGTGGCCTGCAACTGGTTTTGCGATGCTTTCAGCAGCTTGTACGGACTTTTGACGGTTGCCACAAAGAGGGCCTGGTAAAGAAACAGGTAGGAAATCGCTTTGTAGATATGCCCCAGCACGTTAAAAATGTCCGTCGTCACCGCGTATAAAGTGAAGAAGAACTCGCTCATGGCCATCACGCATAATGCCGCGAATAATCCGCTTGCATTAAACGGCTGCGGTTTGCGCATGCGCAGCCACAGCAATAACGCTGCCAGCAGATTGAGCGCGATCAGGATGTACTCGTAATACACCTTGAAAGGCGTGAGTCCCTTATCAGGAATAAAGACGGGCGGCAACAGGTCGTCGTGAAACAGCAGCAACCAGTGTGTGGCAGCGACAATCGCGATTACCGATGCAAGCAATATATAGCGCGTCTTTGCAGAGGCGAACGGGCGCCAGTGCATGACTGCCACGGCGAACAGTGCCAAGGTTGCCAGCGTACGCGCGGCCAGCCAGAAACTGATCGATTTCTGCGGGCTGCCTTGTGTAATGAAATCGGGCATACCCGCATAGGACATCTGGTGCGTAAAGTCGAGCAGCCCCACACCGAAAAATGCACAGGCAAGCAATACGATGTAGCCCGGCATTTTTTCACTGTAGGCATTCCAGCCCACGGCAAACACCAGCATCGCAATCACGATGGCTATCGTTTCAAGCAGGGTATGGAGCGGCAGATACCCGGCTATGCCCTGCACGCCAGGCAAAGGGGGCAGCGCCCAGGCCAGCACCATGCCTGCCGCGAGCAGTGCAAGGATGACCAGTATGTTGCGCATTTCAAGTTGTTGGCTGACTGGCAGCTTTGCGAAATATTTTTGTTCGGAGAGGAGCGGCGTCATAAAGTGATTTTTATTTGCTCTGGATAAAAATGTTTTTCATGCTAACCGCAAACCAATCCACTGTATATATGCCCGGCATCGCGCGTGGTCAGCACCCTGCCGGACACAGCCGCACCTGAAGCGACATTTTCCGCATCCACGGATATATCCCATGCAAGAAATATTTAAATATATTCAATAAAATCAAATAGTTATATATTAACTCACCCAGCAAGCCCTGCTACCGGCAACCTTTTAATATTGCCTCTGCGCGCGCGCCCAGGTATACATAGATGCCGAGGCCGACCAGCAACCCGACTGCGGTGAGCATCATTCCCACCGCAGACAGGAGGTCGCCATTCACGCCCAGCGCCGCCTTGAACATTAGCAGCAAGGCCTCGATGGATACCGCAATCAGGATGGCCGCGATAAAACGGGTGATGGTGCGCCGGGTGGAGCTGTGGCGGAAAATATCTTTGTGCATCAGCACTTCTTCTTCGAGTATGGTTTTGCCGAGATCGAAAATGGCCAGCGCCAGCGTCAGGAAGATGATCACGCCAAACGGCTTCATGTGCAGGTCTTCCTTGCTGCTGCCAATATGCCACAGGCTGATCATTTCCGCGCCCGCCGCATACAGCAGCACCCCGGCTACCGCAAACAGTCCGGTCACAATCAGGGTGTAAACGGACTTGAATGCCGGCATAAAGCGTCGCCGCGCCGTGTCTCCCATTAAAAATTCAATGGCCTTGGTGAGGTCGATATCCAGCACGATGTAGGCGGCCTCTTTGCTGCCAGCACGATGCCGCCTTGTCGCAGCGGTGATACACAGCATGCTGCCGTTATTGGAAAAGTACGGTGCGGTGACAACCACGCTGTCGCTGTCTTTCGCCAGCAGATAGTAGGGACGCTCGCTGCGATTTTTGCCGAGCCCGCCGGCATCTTCTTTCCCCGGATGCAGCGAGGCGATATTGCCGCTGGTTTGCATGCCGTTTACATCCAGCGTGTACATCAGCGCCATAAACGGATAATGCCCGGCAACACTATTGAAAGTTTCGCGCAGGTTTTGCTCGCTTTCCAGCAGTGCCGGCTCGGCGATGCCGGTGAGGATGGATGCAGTCAGCTCGTGCAATGCATGCTTGTATTCATGGTAGCGTTCGATCACGCTCAGATAGCTCATGGCAGACATTTTATTTTCCTCTTTTTAAATTCCCTTTTTGACCGTTCAATCGCAACCGCCAATATTTTAAGACTCGCCGTAAGCCACCTGTTTCATTGCCGAGGCCAGCGTGGTATACGCTTCTAGCCAGGCATCCTTCACTGCCGGGGTAAACTTCGCACCCAGGCCCTGACCCAGGGTCCAGATCAGCGCATTGCCCACGGTGTCGTAATGTGCCGCTGTCACGCCGTAAGCAACATGGCGACGTCCCATGTCTTCAATTGTCTTTAGAAGAGGTGCCAGATTATCGAGGCTGTTGACGACGGCATTTAGCATGACCATCAGCTTGCGGCCCTGTTCAACCATGTCGCCCTTGAACATTTTTCGCAGCGAGGGGTCAAGCTCAAACAGCTGGCCGTAAAACAAATCTGCAGCAGTTTCCTTGATCGGCAGAACCTGTTGCCAGCTACTGCGCACCAACATGATTTTTTCGCTGTTCATGACATACCCTTTGCTTTAATTAGAAATAATATTTTCTGTTGCCTGTTCCGCTTTTATCTCAAAAGATCCGGCGTATTTCTCAGGATTTTTACCATCCCATATTTTTCCATCCAGCAGCGTCGAACTGCGCATGACATCACCGGGCACTGCCACATTTATTTGCGCGGCCGCCTGCCGGTACAGTTCAATCTGGTTTATTTGTCTGGCGATGCCCAGATAATCCGGATCTTCCTTCAGCAAGCCCCAGCGCCTGAACTGGGTGAGAAACCACATGCCGTCAGAAAGGTAAGGGAACGGTACTTTCCCCCCGTTAAAAAATTTCATGTGATTGGGGTCGTGCCACCTGCCGCCCACGCCATCTTCGTACTCGCCCATAAAGCGCCATTTGATAACATCGACCGGCGCATCAACATACTCTTTTGCCGATATCATTTCGGCAACCATCTCACGGTTGGCGGGTATATCAATATATTTTGCGGCATCCAGCATGGCCATGATGAGTGCACGCGAGGTGTTTGGATTTTTTTGCACAAACTCGGCCGTTGCACCCAGCACTTTTTCAGGATGGTCCGCCCACACATCCTGCGAAGACGCGACCGAGAAACTGATCTTGTCGTATATGCCGCGAGCATTCCACGGTTCGCCCACACAGAAACCATCCATGTTGCCGAAGCGGGTGTTCATCACCATCTGCGGCGGTGGCACGGTGATGGTTTCAACATCTGAAATTGGGTTGATGCCGTAACTGGCCAGCCAGTAATACAGCCACATCGCATGCGTACCGGTGGGAAAGGTATGTGCAAATTTGAATTTGTTTTGCCTCGCTTTAATCGCTTTCGCCAGCGACTTGCCATCACTCACCCCTTCTTTCTTCAGATGGCTCGCCAGCGATATTCCCTGCCCGTTCTGATTGATGGTCATCAGCACGGCCATATCCTTTTTGGGCCCGCCAATGCCAAGATGTACCCCGTAAACCAGCCCATAAAGCATTTGAGCGGCATGCAATTCGCCGTTGACAACTTTGTCGCGTATCGCAGACCAGGAGGCCTCCTTCGACAGAACAATTTTTATGCCGTATTTCTCGTCAAATTTCATCCTCGATGCCACGACCAGTGAGGCACAATCTGTCAACGGTATAAAACCGACTTTGACTTCCTTGAGCTCTGGCGCATCGCTGCCGCTGATTTTCATGATAGTGTCAGCCATGATCGCACTCGGCCAGGAAGGTCAGCAACTGTTCGCGCAAAGCGTAATAGTCCGGATGCTCCAGCAGCATTTTGCGTGTGCGAGGACGCGGCAGGTTTATCTCCAGTATTTTGCCCACTTTGGCATTCGGGCCGTTGGTCATCATCACCACGCGGTCGGCCAGCAGTATCGCTTCGTCCACATCATGGGTTACCATCATCGCGGTGACCTTGGTGCGGGTCCACACTTCCATCAGCACTTCCTGCAAGTCCCAGCGCGTGAGCGAATCCAGCATGCCAAAGGGCTCATCCAGCAGCAGCATTTTGGGCGAAAGCGCAAAGGCACGCGCAATGCCCACACGTTGCTTCATGCCGTTGGAAAGCTCGGACGCTTTTTTATTCCATACATCGGCGAGGCCGACACGACTAAGATAATTTTCAGCAATATCTTTGCGCTCCTGTTTGCTCGCGTGCGGAAATACCTGCTCCACACCCATTGCCACATTTTCGTAGGCACTGAGCCAGGGCACCAGACTGGGCGCCTGAAACACAATGCCGCGATCTGGGCCTGCGGCATCAATTTCGCGCCCGTCCAGCACGATGACACCTTCGCTGATATCGCTGAGACCTGCCATCATCGACAGCACGGTGGACTTGCCGCAACCCGAGTGACCGATAACAGAAATAAATTCACCCTTGCGAATTTTAAGATCGAAACCGTCGACGACCTTGATCGGCCCTTTGCGCGACGGATAAATTTTCGATACCTGGGAGAAATCAACATAACGCTCGACATTCGGCGGCACAACTGCTCCCTGCTTTCTGTTCTCCTGATGCTCGCGCGATGTGTTGGGCAAGACCGAAGGCAAAGTGACCACATTACTTTCAACTGCAGCATTTTTCTCAGCACCCACTTGCATCAGATACTGTGTGACTTCGCGGCGGATACGCTTGAACTCGGGCGAATGGTTGATGGCAGCACGGTCGCGCGGGCGCGGCAGTGTCACGATAAACTCGGGGCCCAGGGTCGCATTGGGTCCCGGATTCAGCGGGATGATGCGGTCGGCCATAATGATGCCTTCGTCCACGTCGTTGGTGATGAGCACGACGGTTTTTTTCTCCTGGCTCCAGATGCGGATAATTTCATCCTGCAGTTTGGAGCGGGTCAGTGCATCCAGTGCACTCAGCGGCTCATCCAGCAGCAGGATGTCCGGCGAGGCTGCCAGTGCGCGCGCTACTGAAACCCTCTGGCGCATGCCGCCAGACAGCTCGGAAGGCCGCTTGTCCATTGCGGGGGTCAGGTTGACCATAGCTATGTATTTTTCGACCCTCGCGTTGCGTTCTTCTTTGCTGGCGCTTTGAAAGGCCTGGTCTACCGACAGCGCCACATTCTGGCGTACGGTCATCCATGGCATCAGTGAATAATTCTGGAACACCACGCCACGATCGGGTCCCGGTCCTTCGATAGGTTTGCCATTGCGCAGCACCTGGCCGGAATCGACCTGCTGCAGACCGGCGATCAGCGAAATCAGGGTGGACTTGCCGCTACCGGAAAATCCGACGATAGCGACAAACTCGCCTTCTTTGATCTGCAGGTTGATGTTGTCCAGCACGACGCTGCGCTGCGCACCCGTTCCGTAAGATTTGGTGACGCCCTTGAATTCCAGACTCGGTACGCCGGCAGAGGCAACCGCTGCCCCCTCAACAGCAACAGGCGTTTCGATTTTAAGTTGTGCGTTTGTCATGTTGTTTTTCCTGATTAGTCATTCTTTAAAGCTGTGCGCTATTAATTTGATCGCTGTTATTCAGTTCGTTGGCCGAAACTGGCCATCTGCTGCAGGCTGTGCATGGTGCGGTCGAGCATGAAGCCGACAAAACCAATGGTAAATACGGCTACCATGATGCGTTCCAGCGACTGTGAACTGCCGTTCTGGAATTCATCCCATACAAATTTTCCCAAACCGGGGTTTTGCGCCAGCATCTCGGCGGCAATCAGCACCATCCACGCCACGCCCAAAGACAGGCGCATGCCGGTAAAGATCAGCTTGAGCGAAGATGGAATAACGATTTTCATCACCTTGGTGCGGGTAGAAAGGCGCAACACTTTGGAGACGTTAAGCAGATCCTTGTCGATTGAGGCCACACCCAGTGCGGTGTTCACCAGCGTTGGCCACATCGAGCACAGGGTGACGGTGATGGCGGAGATCAGGAATGATTTCGCGAACATCGGATCGTCACTGATATAAACAGCGCTCACCACCAGGGTGACAATGGGCAGCCACGCAAGCGGTGACACCGGACGGAAGATCTGGATCAGCGGATTGAGTGCCGCCTGTATGGTTTTATTCAGGCCGCACAGGATACCGAGCGGCACGGCAATAACCGTTCCCAGCATGAAGCCGACAAACACCGTATAGAGGCTGGTGAAAATCTGGTCCAGATATGTGGGTTGCCCAGTGTACTTTATTTCACTAAATTCTTCCCCCGGGTTTGAAGCCATAAATTCGGCCTTGCGATTTTTCTGGCGCTCATGAAATGATGCTTCACGCACTTGCTCGTTGCGATATTCCTGATACAGATTGTCCGCCTGCTTCATCACGGCAACCGGGCCCGGCAGCGTACCAAGCGAGGTGTGGATACCACTCGCACTGACATGCCAGATGCCGAGAAAAATAATGATGCCCATTAAAGGCGGTGCAATACCGCCCAAAAACTTGCGCAATACCGATTCACCACTGGCGTCTGTTTGCACAAGTGCCATCAGGCGTTGCCATACAGAAGGTATTAGTTGTGTCGTCGTATTCATTTTTACCTCACACTTTTATTAGCGCCCCGGCCAGCGCCGGGGCATATTTACTTGTTAAAGCTTGTCATTGCCCTTCAGGCCGATCTTGAACTTGCTGATGTAGGCGTTGGGCTTGCTGCCGTCGTACACCACACCGTCGATAAAGCCGCTTTGCGGTTTTTTGAAACCGGTTTCTTTGGCAAAGTCAGGGAAGTCGGACGCTTTCATCTTGCCCTCGGCAATCAGTTCTTTTGCCGCTGCTGCATAGATGTCTGGACGGTAGATTTGCTTTGCCATCTTGATGTACCAGCTGTCAGGCTTGGCTTCCGCAATCTGACCCCAGCGGCGCATTTGTGTCAGATACCAGACCGCATCGCTGTAGTAGGGATAGGTTGCGTTATAACGGAAGAACACGTTGAAGTCGGGCTCTGCACGCTTGTCACCTTTTTCATACTCGAAGGTGCCGGTCATGCTGTTGGCGATAACCTTTTCGTCTGCACCCACATAGATGGGTTTGGAGATCATTTTTACGGCTTCCATGCGGTTTTTGTTGTCTTCCGCATCGAGCCAGTAACCGGCACGTATCATCGCCTTCACCACGTGAATGAGTGTATTTGGATTCTTGTCAGCCCAGGCCTTGGATACACCGAACACTTTTTCCGGATTATTTTTCTGCACATCAGAGTCTGTTGCAACCGGCACGCCGATACCCTTGAACACTGCCTGCTGGTTCCATGGCTCACCTACACAGTAGCCGTCGATAGTGCCGGCTTCCATGGTTGACGGCATTTGCGGTGGCGGTGTGACTGACAAAGGTACGTCTGCCTTGAGGGTGCCGCTGGTATCGCCCTTGGCTGGTGCGTAGTAGCCGGGGTTCATACCGCCGGCCGCTAGCCAGTAACGCAACTCGTAGTTATGTGTGGACACCGGAAACACCATGCCCATCTTGAAAGTCTTGCCCTGTTTTTTGTAATCGTCGACAACCGCTTTCAGATACTTGGGATCGATAGGATGCACAGGCTTGCCGTCTTTCATCGGCAGCTTTTTCTTCAGCTCTTCCCACACCGCGTTTGAAACGGTAATACCGTTACCGTTCATATCCATGCTTAATGGGGTGATGATGTCGGCCTTGGTGCCGAAGCCGATGGTGGCACCTATCGGCTGACCGGCGAGCATGTGCGCACCGTCCAGCTCACCGGTTACCACGCGGTCCAGCAGCACCTTCCAGTTTGCCTGTGCTTCAAGTGTGACGGAGAGACCCTCGTCTTCGAAGTAGCCTTTTTCGTACGCGACTGCCAGCGGCACCATGTCGGTCAGTTTTATAAAACCAAACTTCAATGAAGTCTGTTCGGCCTTTCCAACGGCAGCGCTGGCTTCAACCATGCCGAGTGGCGCCATGCTGCTCAGCGCCAGCACGCAGGCTGCAATCGCGCCACGCTTGAAAAATCCCCTGCGGGTTTTGTCCATACTATTGGTGGTCTCTGCTAATTTTTTAGTGCGCTGCATTTTTGCTCTCCTTATATATAAATTTAAAATCAAAAATTAATTCCAAACTCAAACCTGCAAAAAAAATGGCGTCCAACTACGCTCTGCGCAGTGGGACGCCTTTGTCCTGTGTTACTCCAACACCGAATCGCCATTGACCCGTTGATGGTTGTTACACAAGCAACAGCCGTGCCAGAATTAATAAATATTATTTAATTAAATATAATC
>NCJL01000002.1 GCA_002278935.1 Gallionellales bacterium 39-52-133 | reverse complement strand
TGCTATCGCTGCAGTCAACGTGGTCTTGCCATGGTCTACGTGACCAATCGTGCCTACGTTTACGTGCGGTTTCGTACGTTCAAATTTTAATTTTGCCATGATTATTTCCTCACTAACACCAACACACAAAAAAATTTAAAGAATTCTGGTGCCCAAAGCGGGAATCGGACCCGCGACCTCTCCCTTACCAAGGGAGTGCTCTGCCACTGAGCCATTTGGGCCTTCACAAACTGGAGCGGGAGAAGGGGATCGAACCCTCGTCGTAAGTTTGGAAAACTTCTGCTCTACCATTGAGCTACACCCGCACGCTTTGCCGCTATAAAGGCAAGTGACAAAAATCAACGCCACGCCCAGCACAAACATCAAAATCAGCCAAAACAAACCGGCTGATAATCAAATACACACAAACAGAAATTTGGTGGAGGGGGAAGGATTCGAACCTTCGTACTCATAAGAGGGCAGATTTACAGTCTGCTGCCTTTAACCACTCGGCCACCCCTCCAAACTGAACCCGTGATTATCCGTATTTCTCCCAGGCTTGTCAAAGGGGGAATCAAGATTTCCTGCAAATAGGGGGCGATTTCCTGTAAATAGCGGATTGGGCATGCGCCTGCAGGCCTTCGCCGAAGGCCAGTGTGGCTGCAATATCGCCCAAAGTTGCCGCTCCCTGGGCAGAAACCTGAATCAGGCTGCTGCGCTTCTGGAAGTCATATACACCCAGCGGGGAGGAAAAACGCGCCGTACCGGAAGTAGGCAGCACATGGTTGGGACCGGCACAATAATCGCCCAGCGACTCCGAGGTGTAGCGCCCCATAAAAATCGCACCCGCGTGTTTCAGCTTGGGTAGCCACTGCTGCGGCTCGTCAACCGACATTTCCAGATGCTCTGGGGCGATGCGATTGCTGATGGCACAAGCCTCGTCGAGATCGCGTACCGTAATCAGGGCACCGCGATTTTCCAGCGCGGTGCGGATAATATCGCGGCGCGGCATCTGCTCAAGCAGACGCTCCGCACTTTTCTGCACTGCGTCCGCATAGGCCGGATCAGGCGTCAGCAAAATAGCCTGCGCCAACTCGTCATGCTCCGCTTGCGAGAACAGGTCCATCGCAATCCAGTCAGGATCTGTGTTGCCATCACAAATAACCAGAATCTCGGATGGACCCGCCACCATATCTATGCCCACCACGCCGAAGACCCTGCGCTTGGCTGATGCCACATAGGCATTGCCGGGCCCAACAATTTTATCCACCCGCGGTATGGTTGACGTACCATATGCCAGCGCGGCAACCGCCTGCGCACCACCGATGGTGAATACCCGGTCTGCACCCACCAGCCAGGCTGCGGCCAGTACCAGTGAATTTCGTATTCCGTCCGGAGTTGGCACCACCATAATCAACTCGCCAACACCGGCCACCTTGGCAGGCAAAGCATTCATCAGCACTGAAGAAGGGTAAGCCGCTTTGCCGCCGGGGACATACAACCCTACCCGCTCAATCGGGCTGATTTGCTGCCCCAATAGCGTGCCGTCTTCCTCGGTGTAGCTCCATGAAGCTTGCAGCTGTTTCTGATGATAGGCCGTCACGCGTTGCGCAGCCATTTCCAGCGCAGCACGCTGCTCCGCAGGCAAGCCTTCAAAGGCTGCGCGCAAGGCAGACTTGGGAATTTCCAGCGACGCCGCGTTGCTGACCGGCAAGCGATCAAAGCGCTGCGTGTATTCAAGCACAGCCTCATCTCCGCGCTTGCGCACATCAGCCAGTATCGCAGCCACTGTGGCCTCCAGCTTTTCATCCTGGGTAGTTTCAAAAGCCAGCAACTGGTCCAGTTGATGCTGAAAATCAGCCTGCTGCGATGAAAGGCGTCTGATCTTCATACACTTACCGCCCTGGAAAATGCATCCAGCATAGGCTGGATAACCGCGCCCTTGAGTTTTAACGAGGCCTGATTCACCACCAGTCGCGACGAGATCTGCGCAATTTCTTCAACTGCCTTGAGGTGATTGGCCTTCAAGGTGTTGCCGCTGCTGACCACATCCACAATCGCGTCGGACAAACCCACCAAAGGCGCCAGCTCCATCGATCCGTACAGCTTGATCAGGTCCACATGAACGCCCTTGCCGGCAAAATGCTCGCGTGCCGTTTGCAGATATTTTGTAGCAACACGCAGGCGAGCACCCTGGCGCACAGCCGCTGCATAATCAAAATCATCACGCACCGCAACCATCATGCGGCAACGCGCAATATTCAGGTCAAGCGGCTGGTACAAGCCGACACCGCCATGCTCGTTCAGCACGTCCTTGCCCGCCACCCCCAGATCAGCAGCACCGTACTGAACGTAAGTCGGCACATCCGACGCACGCACGATGATCAGGCGCACATCCGCACGGTTGGTGGACAAGATCAGCTTGCGCGAAGATTCCGGTGCTTCCAGCGGGATCACCCCTGCAGCCTCAAGCAAGGGCAGGGTTTCCTCAAAAATGCGCCCTTTGGATAAGGCGATGGTAATCATGAATGAATTCTTTCGTATATAACTTAAATGATGGCAGACAGTTTGTGTAAGGGTCAATCCTGCAGAATTTGAGCGCACATTGCGAAAATGCAATATGCGGCCCGATAAAACCCCTGATACACCGAATAAGCGATTAAATTTCAAGCACTTGATTGTATTGAATATTTTATATATTCAGGGCAACCCGGCCTGTCACTTCAATCTTCGGATACTCGCACCCAGCTTCGACAATTTCGCTTCTATATGCGCATAACCGCGATCCAGATGATAAATGCGGTCTATCACCGTTTCACCCTGCGCGACCAGACCTGCAATAACCAGGCTGGCTGAAGCGCGCAAGTCTGTCGCCATCACGGTAGCACCTTCCAGACAAGGCACTCCGCGCACCAGCGCTGTATTACCTTCCACATCTATCTGCGCTCCCAGGCGGCGCAATTCCTGCACATGCATGAAGCGGTTTTCAAAAATTGTTTCCACCATCATCGCACTGCCATCCGCAATCGTATTCAGCGCCATAAATTGCGCCTGCATATCGGTAGGAAAAGCTGGATAAGGCGAGGTACGCAAGTTAACCGATTTGGGCCGCCCCTGCATTTCCAGATGAATCGTGTCGGCCTCAATGCTCAGGCGCGCTCCCGCTTCCGTTAGTTTTTCAAGCACCGTGTCCAGAATATCGGCACTGGTGTTGCGCAGGGTAATACTGCCACCTGTTGCAGCCGCAGCAACGAGGAAGGTTCCGCTCTCGATACGGTCCGGCAAAATCCGGTATTCGGCGCCGTGCAATTTTTCCACACCAGCGATCGTGATCGTGTCGCTGCCCGCGCCGGAAATATTTGCGCCCATTTCAATCAGGCAATTTGCCAGGTCGACAACCTCCGGTTCGCGCGCGGCATTTTCCAGCACGGTTACGCCATCCGCCAGCGCGGCTGCCATCATTAAATTTTCAGTACCCGTCACACTCACAATATCAAAGAAAATGCGCGCACCCTTGAGTCGCTTTGCCTTCGCGTGTATGTATCCATGCTCGATCGTAATCTGCGCACCCATCGCCTGCAGACCCTTGATATGAAGGTCAACCGGACGCGAGCCAATGGCGCACCCCCCCGGCAGCGAAACCATTGCTTCACCAAAACGCGCAACCAATGGGCCCAGCACCAGAACCGAGGCACGCATGGTTTTCACCATGTCGTACGGCGCTTCCAGCTTGTTGACGTTCGCGCCACTCAGCGTCAGATTTTCGCCCTGAACGTCGGCGTCCACTCCCATCTGCTGCAACAATTTGCGCATGGTAGACACATCGTGCAGATCGGGAACGTTGCTCAACCTGAGCGGCTCGGCGCTCAAAAGACTCGCGCACATTATTGGCAATGCGGCGTTCTTCGCACCAGAAATAAAAACCTCGCCGTGCAGCGGATTGCCGCCTTGAATCGCTAACTTTTGCATTATTTGTTTTTTTCCTGCCACTCTTGCGGCGTAAACGTTTTCATCGACAGCGCATGAATATCCGTTGTCATGCGCTCGCCCAAAGTTTTGTTTACCCGCTGCTGCCGCTGAATACGGCTAAGGCCAGCAAATTCCTCACTGACAATCACCGCCTCAAAATGCTGCCCATCGCCCTCAACGGTCAGATAGCTCGTTTTCATGCCTTTATCAATGTCGATTCTTATGCTTTCAGGAGTAACCATTTTATTTTTTCTGCTTTATTAATAACAAATTATTCGGCGGCGCCCAGCGGAAGCAGCTCTGCCACACCATACAGCTTGGCCAGGCTCATCAAGTTAGCCGGCACATTGGCAAATCGTAAATCAATCTTGTTGCGTTGCGCCTCGCGTAACCACACCAGCATCAGACTGACCGCCGAAGAATCCACCTTCTCAAGTTGCGCAAAATCAACCACAGTATTGCTGCCCGCATTTTCTGGCCGGAGCTTCAAATCCTCCCTGAATAATGCGCTGACAGTAGCCATGGTCACATCGCCAGACACCAGCAATGAGGAGTCATCTTTGCGCGTTATCACTTGGCGTCAGCCTTGTTTACTGAATTTTTTTCCGAGGCCTGGTTCAGCTCAACCAGGGATTTTATCAGCCCGTCGATACCGGATTGCTGCACCTTTTCCGCAAACGAACCGCGGTGCGTTGCCACCAGACTGATGCCCTCAACCGTCACATCAAAAGCCTTCCAGCCTGCAGCAGTTTTTTCCATCTCGTAATTCACCGGCACGGGCGGCGCGCCAGGACGCAGAATGACTGTTTTGACCGTCACTTCATCGGCATTGGCAGGCACTGTTAACGGCTTGGTATCAATGCTTACATCCTTATACAGGGTAAACGCCCTTGAATAAGTACGAACCAGCATGGTGCGAAATTCAGTAACCAATGCCGACTTTTGCTCCGTGGTCGCTGTTCTCCAAGCCCTGCCAACCGCAAGTCTGGTCATGCGCTCAAAATCAAAATGCGGCAATACTTTCGCATCAATAAACTCAAGCAGTTTCTTTTGGTCGTGCGTGCGCTTGTCCTGATTAATCACTTCCAGCACTTCGCGTGAAGTTACCCTGATCAACTCATCGGGCGGCACAATCTCTGCATGAGCAAGGCCGTTGGCAGTGACCAGCCAGGCAGCCAGAAGTATCGAAAGTATTTTCATGACATCCTCAATTTGTGAACTATTTTGAACCCGACCCATTGCCGCCGGGCTTGCCATAAATAAACTGGCCTATCAGATCTTCCAGCACCATTGCAGACTGCGTCTGCTTAAAAGCTTCACCGTTTTTTAACATCTGCTCTTCTCCGCCCGGCAGCAAGCCGATATAGTTTTCGCCGAGCAAACCTGCTGTCTGGATATTGGCAAAAGTGTCTTTGGGAAAATTGTAACGCGTATCAATGCTCATCGTCACTCTGGCTTCATAGCGCTCGATATCGAGCTTGATCTCGGTTACCCGCCCCACCAGCACGCCGGCACTTCTCACCGAAGCAGTCGGCTTTAGCCCGCCCACATTGGTGAAATAGGCATGCAACTGATAGGTGTCCGACACATTATAAGTGCTCAGATTACCCACCTTGAGTGCCAGCACAACCAGTGCCGCTATGCCCGCCACAACAAATGCGCCTACCCATAAATCCAGTGCGGTGCGTTCCATGCTTAATCCCCTCGAAACATAAATGCAGTCAAAATAAAATCCAGTATCAATATCGCCAGCGAAGATTCCACCACAGTGCGCGTGGTCGCGCCGGACACCCCTTCCGCAGTTGGCGGCGCATCATAACCTTCAAACAATGCGATAACCGTAACCGCCACACCAAACACAAGACTCTTGATCAGGCCATTCAATATGTCATGGTTAAAATCCACAGAGTCCTGCATTTGCGACCAGAACGAACCCTCATCCACGCCTATCAGCACCACGCCGACCACATAACCACCAAACACACCCATCGCGGAGAATAGTGAGGCAAGCAAGGGCATGGAAAGCACACCCGCCCAGAATCTCGGTGCAATGACACGTGCAATTGGATTTACCGCCATCATTTCCATTGCCGCAATCTGTTCGGTAGCCTTCATCAGGCCGATCTCTGCGGTCATAGCCGAACCTGCCCGGCTGGCAAACAAAAGGGCCGCAAGCACAGGTCCCAGTTCGCGCACCAGACTCAGCGCCACCAGCGAACCCAGCGCGGACTCGGAACCGTAGCGTTTCAGTGTTTCATAGCCCTGCAAGCCCAGCACCATCCCGACAAACATGCCGGCCACCAGAATAATGATGAGCGACATCACACCGCTGGAGAACATCTCCTTGATCGTCAGGTGAAAACGACGGAAGCTGGGCCCCGAATAAAACATGGTCATCATAAAAAAACGGCTGGCATAACCAAGGCGCCATACCGCGTTTACGGTACGGTGCCCGACAAGTCTAAAACTTTTCAAAATAGGCATCAGGCATTCACTCCCAAATCCAGCTTGTAATCACTACCGGGATAGTGGAACGGCACCGGGCCATCCATCTCTCCATGAACAAACTGGTGCACAAACAGCTTGTCAGAAGCGCGAATTTCATCCGGCGTGCCTTCGGCCACAATCACTCCGTCTGAAATAAAATAAATGTAATCGACAATCTTCAGCGACTCCTGAACATCATGGGTCACGATCACAGAGGTTGCCCCCAGAGCATCGTTAAGGCGGCGTATCAGCTCACCCACAACCGTCAACGAGATCGGATCCAGACCGGCGAACGGCTCATCATACAGAATCAGCATGGGATCAAGCGCCACCGTGCGTGCCAGTGCCACACGCCTCGCCATGCCACCGGAAAGCTCCGCCGGCATCAGGTTGTGCGTGCCGCGCAAACCCACCGCATGCAACTTCATCATTACCAGATCATGAATAATATCTTCCGGCAAATCAGTATGCTCGCGCATCTGGAAAGCCACGTTGTCAAATACCGACATATCGGTGAACAACGCGCCAAACTGAAACAGCACACCCATCTTGCGGCGCATATCGTACAAGCCCTGCTGGCTCAAGCCGTGTATATCCTGCCCGTCAACCTTGACGTAACCTTTATCGGGCTTGAGCGCGCCGCCAATCAGGCGAAACAGCGTCGTCTTGCCACAACCGCTGCCGCCCATAATCGCAATGACCTTGCCTTTCGGCAAGGTCATATTGATACCTTTCAGGATGGGACGACGGTCGTAGGAAAAATTGACGTCTCGTATTTCGACTAGCGCTTGCGATGATGTCACTTAATTAAGCCCAGCGTGGTTTTAAGTGACGCATTCTAAACCACGCAATCACCATTCACAACATCAACATACTTGAGATCACAGCAATTGCGGGCTATTCTTCGCATATCCAGTAAAAGCATCCGTAAGCAATTTTGAATACCAGTACCCCACTTCCCAGCCTGATGATCGTGGATGATGACTCGCTCATCCGCGACTCGCTACGCCTCGCCCTGACAGAGAGCTTTGACATGCATCTCGCGGAAAGCCGCGACCAGGCCATCAAAATGCTGCGCGACATGGCTGCACCACCCCAATTGGCGCTGATAGACCTGGGCTTGCCCCCCACACCACACCGCCCAACCGAGGGATTCCGCCTGATTGCCGAGCTGCTTGCACACTCTCCCGGCATCAAAATAATTGTGCTGTCCGGGCAGGACGAAGACGGCAACGCAAGGCACGCACGCACGCTGGGAGCGACCGACTTCATCACTAAACCCTGCTCACCCGAGGGTATCAAGGCGCAACTGCTCAATGCCCTGCTGATACAGCGCAAGGAGCAGGAGCAAAACCCTTCGCCGATTGACCTGCTTGGCATCGTGGGGCTCAGCCCCCCGATACAGGCCATGCGCACCCAGATCATGCTGTATGCACCCACGCCTTTCCCCGTTTTAATCGAGGGTGAATCGGGTAGCGGAAAAGAGCTGGTCGCCGCTGCGATGCAAAGACTCAAACAAAATGACAGCTCACCTTTTCTGGTATTTAACTGCGCTGCCATCTCCCCGAACCTGCTGGCTTCAACCCTGTTTGGACATGCCAAAGGCGCCTTTACAGGCGCCAGTCAGGCCCAGAGCGGCTTTTTTGAAGATGCGGGGGACGGCATCCTGTTTATGGACGAAATTGGCGAGCTGCCGCCGGATCTGCAGGCCAACCTGCTTCGCGTCCTCGAAAACGGCGAGTACCAGCGGGTGGGCGAAACCGCCACACGCAGGAGCCGCGCACGCATACTGGCCGCCACTAACCGCGACCTGCGCCAGGAAGTGCGTGCCGGGAAATTCCGCACCGACCTCTACCACCGCCTGAGTGTATTCACCATCCAGGTTCCTCCCTTGCGTGAGCTGGGTCAGGACAAATTCCTTTTGCTCGATCACTTCCTCGATTTTTATGCGCGGCAAATCAGCCGTGCAAAATTTGAACTGGAACCAGCCGCCCGAAAACTATGGGAAAGCTACACCTTCCCCGGCAACACTCGCGAACTGAGGAATATCACTATCCGCCTGATTACCAAGTATCCGGGGGCAAGAATCAATGCCGAACAATTGGCAGCCGAACTCGATTTGCCGCAAACCGCTGCAACGGGTAGCGATTCCGATCCCAAAGCGCTTGCGCGCCAGATATTGCAGCAAACCGGCAGCTTCAGTCTTGACAATTTGCTGATGGAACATACCGGCCACTACATTAATGCCGCAATGGAACTGTCGCACAACAACATCAGCGAAGCCGCTAAACTGCTAGGCATGAATCGCACCACGTTATATAGTCGCATGGAAGCACTGCAAAAACACCTGAAGGCAAACTCAGGTACCGGGAAAACCGATCAAGAATTTAATAGTTAAACCAGTGGAAATCACAAGACGGCAACTCAAACCAGGCAGAAAAACACAGGCTCTCTGCATTTACTTTTAAAAAATATTCAATAAAATCATATAGTTACAAACATAGCATGTACTCATGCATGGTATACGGAAAATTAACCTTCCCGGAAAATCAGAATGTACCTAGACCATTTCGGGCTTAAAGAGCCTCCCTTCAAAATCACCCCGGTCACTGATTTCTTCTTTCCCGGTGCCAATCGCGCCGAAATACTCGATGCGCTGCTTTACGCCATTACCGACAGCGAAGGCATCATCAAGGTCACCGGCGAAGTGGGCAGCGGCAAAACCATGCTGTGCCGCATGCTGCTGGAAAGATTCCCGGAACATGTTGAAGCGGTTTATCTGGCCAACCCCAGCCTGTCGCGCGAGGAAATGTTGTATGCGATTGCCGACGGCCTCAAGCTCAACCTCGAAGGCCAGCGTGTCAACATCATTCTGCAAACCCTGCAAAATCATCTTGAACTGAAAATCGCCCAGGGCAAACGCGTCGTCATACTGGTGGACGAAGCCCACGCCATGCCGCTGGAAACCATGGAAGAACTGCGCCTGCTCTACAATCTGCAGGTCGGCAATCACAAGCTCATGCAGATTGTGCTGGTTGGCCAGCCCGAATTAAACGACAAGCTTAACCAGCCCAATATGCGCCAGCTCAAGGATCGCATCATTCACCATTTTTCCATGCTGCCCCTGTCGCAAAACATTATCGAATCCTATTTGCTGTTCCGCATGCGCACCGCCGGCTATCGCGGCCCCACCCCCTTTTCCGCTGCTGCCGCGGCATTAATTGGCAAGGCTTCGCAGGGACTGATGCGGCGCGTCAACATCCTCGCTGACAAATCATTACTCTCGGCATTTGTGGAGAACACCCACAACATCGAAGTGCGCCATGTACAGGCTGCAATCCGCGACAGCGAACTATCGCCCTCGGCCCAGGGCTGGTGGCAGCGCAAATATATGGTAACCGCCGGCATCCTCGCCTTCTCGGCGACCTTCATCCTTGGCGGCGCAGGCTGGATCGTCGGCAGCATGCAGTCAGGCAAGCCGACGGTTACGGAAACAAAACCCTATGCGACAACGCCCCCTCACATCCCCGCACTCGCTGAGGTTGCCGCGGATATAACGCCTGCCCCGGCAATAGCAGCAGGCGCAAACAACGTACCCGCCTCACCCCAAAACACAGCGAGCAATATCCCCGAAAACCCAAACAAACCCGCACCCATAAACAAGACAGCAGAAGAAAAAGCAATCTTGCTTGAACAGCGCATGGCCGCAACCCGCGCCGCGCTGGCTGCGAACCCGATTGGTAGTGCCAGCATTCAGCTGTTTTATACAAATGAAATAAGGCCGCTCAGGCTTGAACGTTTCCTCAAACAGGCAGAGGAACTGGGGAGCTTGCAGAAAGTATACGTAATGCCCATTAAAATCAATGGCAAACTGGGCCTCCGGGTGCTGTATGGCATCTACGCCAACAGCAGGGATGCGCGCGCCGGCATGCAACAACTTCCCGTGCAGTATCGGGAGGCGTATGCGCCTTCAATTTTTCTGCTCGAAGATGCGCCCGCTTTTTAATGCATTGATTAAAACCACAATGCTAAGTAACATATTGAACAATCAATAAAATAATCGCCCATACCAAGGCGTGCGGCAAGGGGAAAAAATTGAAGCTCAGCCATACATCACTGTATTTTGCATGCGTAGTCCTTGCCGCCTGCGGCACCGCCCCGATCGAACCCTCCGACAAGCATATACGGCAACCCGGTGAAACCTCGCTGCACGGCAATGCGGACATACCCCAGCCCAGCAAACGCACCGTACCTCTTACCCCCCAAAACCTGCCGCAAAAATTGAAACTTACAGTGTTGTCGTGAGCAACGTGCCCGCGCAGGAAATTCTTTTTGCCCTGGCGCGCGACGCAAAAATCAATCTCGACATCAGCTCCGGCATACAGGGAAATGTGTCGATCAACGCCATCAACCAGACCCTGCCACAAATTCTTGACCGCATTGCCAAACAAGTGGACATGCGCTACGAGCTGGAGAACGGCACGCTGTCGGTGATGCCGGACAAACCTTTTTTGAAGACTTACAAAATTGACTTCATTAATATTTCCCGCACGTCCAGGAGCACCAATTCCACCTCCAGCCAGATTACCGGTGCCGGCGGTGTTGCCACAACCAGTTCCGGAAACGCCGCCTCCACCACCGTTACCAGCGACACAAAAAACGACCTGATGGAAAGTCTGGTCAAAAATGTCACCGATATCATCCTTGAAGAAGACCGTCTTAAATATAAATCACAAAAAGAAACGCAGAGCTCAAGCAGGGTAAGCGCGCAAGGTGATGGTGCCGCAACTGTTTTTGCCGGATCCTCCGCGGGCAAAGGCAAGCAGCCCGGGGGCGGTGAATCCGGCCCCAGTGGTGGCGCCTCGGGCGCGGGCAACGAGTCGGTGCAGGCATCAGGCGCTGCGAGGAGTACTACCGCAGAATTTGAAAAATCGGTCAGCGTATTCGCCAATAGAGAAACAGGCGTATTGCTGGCCCGTGCAACCAGCCGCCAGCACGAGAAAATTCAGGAATTTATAGACAGCGTGATGTCGACGGCAAAACGCCAGGTACTGATAGAAGCGACCATCGTTGAGGTGAAGCTGAATGATCAGTACAGGCAGGGCATCAACTGGTCGCGCGCGCTGCTCGGCGCACAGGGTTTTGCCCTGAGCCAGGCCGGCACTACGGGAATAGGTGCCACGGCAGGCGCCCTTACCATCAATTATTTTGACCCCACCTCGGAATTTGGCAATATTCTTGCGTCTGTCCAGCTGCTGGAAAAGTTTGGCAACGTTAAGGTCCTGTCCAGCCCGAAACTGAGTGTCATGAACAATCAGACTGCCTCGCTCAAAGTCGCCGACAGCAAGGTATATTTCAGTCTGCAGTCCACCTATACCCCCCCAACCGGAACGGCGACGACCGGCACTTATCTGGTCACCTCTACTGCCAACTCTGTTTCGGTTGGCCTGACCATGAGCGTCACGCCGCAAATCAGCGACACGGAAACGGTAACCATCAATTTGCGCCCGTCCATTTCCCGCATTATCAGTTATGCAAAAGATCCCAACCCCAATCTGGCCAACCCGTGCGGCACAGGTATTGCAACCTGCAATATTCCCGGGATCGAAAACCTGATCCCGGAAATCCAGACACGCGAGATGGAATCCATTATCAAGGTAGAAAGCGGCCAGACGGCGGTCATGGGTGGCTTGATACAGGAGTCCATCGACAAAAATACTTCCGAGGTTCCCTTCCTTGCGCGCATACCTTTACTGGGCAATCTGTTCCAGAATCGCGATGACACCACCACCAAAACCGAACTGGTCATTTTCCTGCGCCCGATCGTCATCAGGGATGCAAGCATCAACGGTGATTTCAAGGAATTTTCCAAAAACCTGCCCAATGCAAACTTCTTCCATGAAGATGCAAAAGGCAAACATATCGAGCCCTGATCATGAGCCTGCTTCTGGATGCCCTCAAAAAAACCGGCGCTGCACAACAGGGCGCAAATGGACAGGCTGCACCAAACAGTTTGACCGAGATGACCCTGGAAGACCTGCCCGGCAAGACGGCACCCGCTGCCACACCCGCTTTCAGCGCAACGCCTGCTCCCACGCCACGCAGCACGGGAGAAAACTTGTTTGCCGCCAAGAAAGCCCCCGCAGCCAAAAAATTTCATTACACGCTGGGTATCGTGCCCACGGCCATGATCATCGGCCTGATACTGGGAACTGCCGGAGCAATTTATGTCTGGATAGAAATTCAGCCACCCAAGGCGGTGCAATATAATAATCCCAACCCTGCCGTCGCTGCCTACACTGCGCCCGCGCCGCAACCGGCCCCTGCACTGGTGCTGCCGCCCGAAAACATGCCTGAAGCCGAGGCAAAAACCAGCCGTGCCGCGCCGGCAACTCAAAACACTGCGCGCATTGCCAGCGTCAGGCGTGCGCCTGCAGTACAGTCCGCTGATGCGCAGTCCGGCTCCGGCATCCAGATTCAGCGCCAGCAGGAAAATGATACAACCTATACCGCACTGATCACTGCTTACCGTGCATATCAGAACGGAGATCTTGGCACCGCATGGCAGCGCTACCGCGAAGTTCTGCTGAAGGACCCCAGGAATCGTGACGCATTGCTAGGCATGGCGGCTATCGCACAGCAACAGGGACAAGACGATGCCGCGGTTCAATACTACCGGCAAGTCCTGATGCTGGATCCGCGCGATCCGGTTGCACAGGCCGGCATGTCGGCATTTTCCACCGGCGATGCGTCCGCCAAAGAAAGCCGCTTAAAGAATAGTCTTGCGCAAGCTCCCCAGTCTGCCGCGCTGCATTTCGCTCTGGGCAACCTGTACACCGAACAGTCACGCTGGGGCGATGCACAGCAGGCTTATTTCAGCGCCTTCAGGCTTGAACCTTCCAACGCACAATTTGCCTTTAATCTGGCTACCAGCCTGGATCATCTGGGCCAGGCAAAACCCGCTGCGCAATATTACGCACTCGCCTTGCAGCTCAACACCTCCGGCTACGCGGGTTTTGACCGCCCCCAAACGGAATTACGCCTGAAACAATTGCTTGCCCCCCAGGAAAAATAGCCATGTCCGTGCCGCAGCAACAATTCCAGCTCCCCATGGGGCAGCTGCTAGTCTCAAAAGGCGTGATCAGCGAAGACCAGCTGCGCATCGCCGTTCAGGAACAACATAAAAACCACCAGCCGATAGGCTCCCTGCTGGTGCGCCTGGGCTTTCTGTCCGAGGCCACTATCCGCGACGTGCTGTCGGAAAATCTGGGCAAGGAAAGTGTAGACCTCACCACCGTTATCATCGATTCAGCCGCCGTCGCACTGATCCCCAAAGATGTGGCGCGGCGTTACCAGCTGCTGCCCTTGTCGGTAGACACGGCCAATAAAATTCTGATTCTGGCCATTGCCGACCCCGACAATATTCTCGCACTTGACCAGGTGCGCGCGCTGCTGCACGGCGAATATCAGCTGATTACCCAGGTGGCCAGCGAGTCTGACATCGTGCGGGCGATTGACCAGTATTACGGCTTTGAACTCTCCATCGACGGCATCCTGCACGAAATCGAACCGGGTGACATGGAGTACCAGACGATCAATCAGGGTGTCACCGAATTCAGCCAGCCGGTGGTGCGCCTGATTGACGCGCTGTTTACCGAGGCCGTGCAGCAAGGCGCATCTGACATACACTTTGAACCTGAAAACAGTTTCCTGCGCATCCGCTACCGCGTTGACGGCGTGTTGCGCCAGGTACGCAGCCTGCACAAAAGCTTCTGGCCGGCGATGGTGGTGCGCATGAAGGTCATGAGCGGCATGAATATTGCCGAGACCCGCGCACCGCAGGATGGCCGCATGTCATTGCGCCTGTCAGGCCGTCCGATTGATTTTCGTGTGGCCTCGCACCCCACCACACATGGCGAAAACCTGGTGCTGCGTATTCTGGACAGGCAAAAGGGTATCGTTGCGATCAACCAGATCGGCCTAGACGAGGAGGCACTGACCACGCTCAAGCTGATTATCGCCAAACCGGAAGGCATCATCCTCGTCACCGGCCCCACCGGCAGCGGAAAAACCACCACGCTGTATTCGGTGCTGAATCACGTCAACACCGAGTCGGTCAATATCATGACCCTGGAAGACCCGGTGGAATATCCCATCCCGCTGATACGCCAGTCGTCGGTAAACGAAGCCGCCAAGCTGGACTTTGCCAGCGGTATCCGTTCCATGATGCGCCAGGATCCGGACATCATCCTGGTCGGTGAAATCCGCGACCATCCCACCGCAGAAATGGCTTTTCGTGCCGCCATGACAGGCCACCAGGTTTATTCCACGCTGCATACCAACTCCGCAATCGGCGCGATTCCGCGTCTGCTGGACATCGGCATTCTGCCCGACATCATGGCCGGCAATATTATCGGCATCATTGCGCAGCGGCTGGTGCGCGTGCTGTGCCCGCATTGCAAATATTCCTATCACCCCGACGCAACGGAAAGAAAACTGCTAGGCATACATCCCAACGATGATGTCACACTCTACCGCGCCGCAGGCTGCGACCTTTGCTACCACCAGGGATACAAAGGGCGTCTTGCAATTATGGAACTGTTAAAAATGGACAGCGACCTCGACGATCTGGTGGCACACCGCGCCAGTATTCGCGACTTGAAACAGGCCGCGCTGGACAAGGGTTTCCGCCCGCTCGCCTCCGACGGCTTGCAGCGTGTGTTGCAAGGCATTACCTCGCTCTCCGAAGTTGCACGGGTAGTCGACTTAACCGATCGCATGGGCTAGGGAACAGATCGTGGCAATGTACTCCTACAGGGCGATTAATCAACTCGGCAAAGCTGCCCGGGGCATGCAGGATGCCGCCAATCTGATTGACCTTGAATTGCACCTTAAGCGCAGCGGACTGGATTTAATCAACGCCCGGCTGGTTGAAAGCAGTTCGTCATTCGGCTTGAAAAAAATCAAGCGCCCGGATCTGATCACCTTCTTTTTCAACCTGGAACAGCTCACCGGTGCCGGGGTGCCGCTGCTGGAATGTCTTGCCGATTTGCGCGACAGCATGGAAGAACCCGTGTTCCGCGAGATCATCGCCAACCTGGTCAAATCGATCGAAGGCGGTAAAAAACTGTCACAGGCGATGGCGCTGCACCCCAATGCCTTCGACAAGATTTTTGTCAGCCTGACTGCGGCGGGAGAAGAAAGCGGACGCCTGGTCGAAGTTTTCAAGCATCTCACCGAATCCATCAAGTGGCAGGATGAAATGTCCACACAAACCAAAAACATGATGATCTACCCGCTTTTTGTGGGCTCGGTGGTGCTGGGCATTACCTTTTTTCTGATGATCTATCTGGTGCCGCAACTGGTTGGTTTCATCAAGGGCATGGGCATGGAAATTCCGTTCCAGACCCGTTTGCTGCTGGCCACCTCGTCCATATTCGTCAATTACTGGTATGTCATCCTGCTGTTGCCGCTGCTGCTGTTTGGCACATTCAAGGCGGCTTTAATATTGAAACCCGGCCTGCAATACCATGTGGACAAACTCAAGCTGCACATCTGGCCTACCGGTCCCATACTGCGCAAAATTATTCTCGCGCGCTTTGCCAACACCTTTGCGATGATGTACGGCTCGGGCATCACCATTCTCGATTGCCTCGCCAGCTCCAGGGATCTGGTCAACAACCAGGTCATGGCCAGAAGCATGGAGCAGGTCATTCGTGAAATTGAAGCCGGGAAAAACCTGACCCAGAGCTTCCAGCACACCGGCATGTTTCCGCCGCTGGTGATACGCATGCTCAAGGTGGGCGAATCTACCGGGCAACTCGACATGGCGCTGCTCAACGTCAGCTATTTTTATGACCGCGATGTGAAAGACTCCATCAAAAAAGTGCAGGTCATGATCGAGCCCACGATGACCCTCATACTGGGCGTCCTGCTGGGATGGGTCATGCTCTCGGTGCTTGGCCCGATCTATGACATCATAGGCAAGGTGCAAATTTAATGTCACGCAAAATACTGTTTTTCCTGAGCTCCGACAGTTTTCACGCGCATGTGTGGAAAAATGGCGCATTGAGCGCGCCGTTCTATTTCACGACCACGCTTGACGGCCTGGCAAAATTTTCCGACTTTTTAAAAGCCTATCCCGATCCCGCCTATCTGCTGGTCGACCTGATTGAAGAAGATTTTCGCCAGGAAACGGTACCCCATCTTATCGGCGCCAACCGTCATGCGCTTATCCAGCGCAAGTTTGAACAATACTACCGCAGCACGCCGTTTCGCATGGCCAGCCTGCAACAGCGCCAAAGCGAAGGGCGCCGCGACGACGAGCTGTTGTTTTCCGCACTCACCAACCCTGCGCGCATCTCCGCGTGGCTGGAGCTGCTGCTGCTCCACAACACGCCCATCGTTGGCATCTACTCCGTTCCCCACGCCAGTATTCCGCTGATCAAGGACGTTGATTCCGACCACTTGCTGCTTTTGTCATGGGAAAAGAACTCGGGCTTGCGCCAGAGCTATTTTTTAAACAAGCGCCTGCGCTTTTCGCGCCTCACCTCCATCAATCCCAACGGTACTTTTGCCGATGCCATTGCCACCGAATCGGCACGCACCCATCAATACCTGCAAAGCCTGAGCCTGACCCCGCAGGGCGAGCTGCTCAACGTGCATATTATTTGCCATGCCAGCGACAGGGCGCAGCTGGATGCGCGGCTGCCGGCCAACCTGCACATGCGCTATGGCTATCTCGATTTGCAGCAACTGGGCAAAAGCTTCAAGTCCCAATATGTCTTTCCGGACTCGGATGCCACTCCGCTTTATCTGCATCTGCTTGCCACGCAGCCGCCGCGCGCAAGCTATGCGGCTTCAAAGCAAACACACTTCTATCAACTCTGGCAGACCAGGCGCGGTCTGCTTGGCCTGGCAGCGGCTACGGCACTTGCCTGTCTGGCATGGGGAACGTTCTCCTTCCTCGAAGGCAAGGCAGTCAGCGGGGAAATTGACAGCATAAAAGATCAGGCCAGCCGCATGATGCGGGACACACAACAGATCACACAGCACTTCCCCATCAGCACACGGAATGCCCAGGGCGGCACGGCCTCCGCTTCGGACATGAAAACTGCGGTTACCCTGTTTCGCAATCTGCAATATTACTCGGTACCTCCCCGACAAATACTGCAAGGGCTGACCGAGACCCTGAACAATTTCCCGAGCATTTATACGGACAAGCTGGCGTGGCAATCGAGCGCCGCGGCCGGTCCCTATCCGGAGCAGATCATTACATTTAACGGCGAGCTGGCGGATTTTGGCAACGACTATCGCGGCGCGCTCAACTATCTTGAGCGCTTCCAGCTTATGCTCACCCGTGCGGGTTACAGCGTTACACCTGTCAAGCTACCGCTGGATTTCAGCACCAAAGGCAGTATCGGCGCGGATATCGGCGAGAGCAGTGACAAGCCCTCCGACTTTTCGCTCAAAATTACCTGGAAACCGCAGCCATGACATTCACCCAAAGCGATTTACCGCACATCAAGTGGAGCCTGCTTATCCTGCTGCTCACCTTGGGCATAGGCGGCAGCGCAGTGTTCATTGCCCAGAAATATGCCAATAGCGCGCTGGCTGACAGGCGTGCAGCCCAGCAACAGCTGATAGACGCTCGCAACAAACTCAATGCGGCTCGCGACGACCAGGTAAACATGTCCACCTATACCAAGGAATATTCCGCCATACAGCGACGCGAGATTATTGGCGATGAGCAGCGCCTGAACATCATTGAAGGGCTGGAAGCGCTGCGTAAACGCAACAGCGTGGTGGACTTTAAATACGCCATTGCGCCGCAACAACCTTACAAGCCCGCACCGGCACTGGACAGCGGCAATTTTGACCTCCAGCTTAGCCCCATGACGCTGCAGTTTGAATTGCTGCACGAAGGGCAACTGATCAATTTTTTTGAGCGTCTGCATCGTGACATGAATGGCTGGTTTATACTGGAAAAATGCACCCTGGAAAGAGCTGCAATTTCACCCGGAAGCGCAGGCCCGATGGCGCAACTCAAGGCAGAGTGCAGCGGGGGCTGGCTCACCATGAAGAACAGGAATGGAACATGAAACCTCATATTCAGGATTTTTCAATAGCATTGCGAACAATAAACTGCAGGGGCCCGATTCACCTCATTGAGGTTCTTGCACCCTTTGGGTGTCGGGCGCTTGCTCTTATCAACAATCGCGCAGAAATCTGTTCTCCTGTATTTTTAGCAGCTCTCCTGTTTATTGGAACTCCCGCCGCCAACGCCGCCAATCTCGGCCGCCTGTTCTTTACCCCCGAGCAGCGTGCCCAGCTCGATTATGCCTACGCCCGCAATGCGCCCGCCCAAGGCAGCGCCTCGCCCATACTCACCGTGAATGGCATCGTGCAAAAAAATGGCGGGGCACGCACGGTCTGGGTTAACGGTATCGCACAAAGCGCGGGAAACCGCGGCGAGCGCAACCCGACAACACAGAGCGTCACTGTCCCGGGAAAATCGCACCCCGTGAAAATCAAAGTGGGCGACCGAATACTGCTCGACCAGTCTGCGCCACCCGGACAGCACTCACCCATGGAGCAGCCATGAATAAAATATTCAATAAAATCAAATGCTTACGTAAACACCCTCCAAGGCAGCGCGGGGCGGTGTTGATGGTGATGCTGGTGATATTGGTTACCGGCGGCTCGGCAATGCTGCTGAGCTCACTCAACAGCGTGACACCCCGTCTGGCACGAGATAAAGTAACGGCGGATGCGTTAGCGCAAGCGAAAGAGGCGTTGATTGGGTATGCAGCTAAAGCTAACACTCCCGGGCAATTTCCCTGCCCAGAAGACACAACACTAATAGGCTTACCCACTGAAGGTACCTCAAAAGGTACTTGTACTCTTCCAGCAATCGGCCGCTTGCCCTGGCGCCAATTAGGCTTGGGTCCCCTTCGCGATGGCAACAGCGAATTACTCTGGTACGCACTCTCACCCGGCTTTCGCACTTCCCCCATCAACAGCGACACGCCCGCACAGCTCACTGTTGACGGCGCAGCCAACAGCGCCATAGCCATCATTTTTTCCGCCGGCTCCCCTGTTAACGGTCAAACCCGGCCTACGCCAACATCCAGCGCACCGCCAGACCCCGCGCAATATCTGGAGCTCAGCAATAGCGATGGCGATAACATCTTCATCAGCAGTCAAGCAAGCGATACTTTCAATGACAGACTAATGATTATCAAAACAGGCGATATCATCTCTATAGTTGAAAAGCGCGTTAAAAAAGAGCTGGAAAAAGCTTTTTTGGCCTATGGTAGCTACCCCTACCCCGCCAACTTCACTTGCACCTCATCTGCATCTTGCGTTAGCGATACAGCAAGCCAACCTACCTGTGTCGGAAAAATACCTGTTGGCAATCCCGGATTTACTCTACCTGCATGGTTCGTACCAAATAACTGGTTCGATGTTGTCTATTACGCCGCTAGCACAAGCACCTTGCCGCTTATAGGTGGTGGTGGAATGGGTGGTGGTGGAATGGGCTCAGCCTCAACAGGTACCGGTTGTTTTAACCCACTTATCGTTTCTGGCACCAATGTCAAAGCATTTTTCATTTTGCCAGGAACACAACTTAATGGCACTGGCCGCGCCAATCTAAGTTCAGGCAACTTGGCAGATTATTTTGAAGACGACCTGAACAAGATTATTGATGCCGACTATGTAATACCCAGTTCAAGCTCAAATGACACATTGCATATCTTGCCCTGAGTAGCCAATGAAAAAAATCGTCCCCTCAAAAATTGGATCGCATGGCTTTTCTCTAATCGAGATAGCAGTTGTTCTGTTTATCGTCGCACTTTTGCTGGGGGGACTGTTGCCCACACTGAGCAGCCAGATGGAACAGCAACGCAGAAATGAAACCCGAAAATTGATGGAAGAAATACGGGAATCCCTGCTGGGGTATGTAATGGTCAACGGACGCCTGCCATCGCCAGCTTGCGGCACAATTCCCACCGTGCCGGGAGCGCTCAACAATGCGGGAATTGAACTGATACCCGCCAGTGCTGCGCTTTGCACCTCCGGCGCGGGTGATATTGCGGTTCTGCCTTGGGCTACTCTCGGCGTAAAAGAAACCGATGCTTGGGGTAACCGTTTGGCCTATCGTGTAACACCCGTATTTACCGGCGCGGTTGCCGCAGGCACGTCTGCTACCTTCTTGCTGTCATCGAGTGGCAACATGTCCATCAAAGAAAGCGCAACAGGCAATACTATTGCGCCAAACATACCGGTCATTCTTTGGTCACACGGCCCCAACGCTTGCGGTGCATATATGCCCAGCGGGGCGCGGATAGATGATGATTCGTCCACGCCAGCGCCTATCTATTGCGCCAACGCCGACCAACAGGAAAACACCAATAATACGAATACGATCTATGTCAGTAAAACAAATACTTCAACGTTTGACGATCTAGTTATCTGGATTTCCACCAATACATTGATTAGTCGCATGGTTGCAGTCAACAAATTACCCTAATTTTTCTTTCTCTAATGCCTCCCTACAGACTTACCCCGTCAGCCATCAGCAACAAGTCATGGCAGCCAGTACTCTGGCTGCTGTCATTTTTAAGCGCTGTATTTTTACTGGTCTGGCTGCTGCCCGTTTCTCATCCCTTTGAGAGGCTCGCTGATTATCTGCCCCTACACACCACGCTGGAAACGCTGTCAGTGGTGCTTGCGGTGTTGATATTCGCGGTGGGCTGGCACGCTTACGTGCCCAGCCGCGCGATAAATGTAGTGGTGATTGCCTGCGCCTTTCTCGCGGTCGCCCTGCTTGATCTGGGGCACTTCATGTCTTATTCGGGCATGTCCGAATTTGTCACGCCCGCCTCCTCTGACAAAGCCATCCATTTCTGGCTTGCCGCGCGTTTTATCGCCGCCGCAGCCCTGCTTGCCTCAATCCTTACAGGCTGGAGGCCGGTCAGCACGCTGCGCGCCTGTTATCTCATCGCGTCTGTCTTCATCGCTTATACCGCGCTCGCTTACTGGCTTATTTTGTTGCATCCAGGTGTGCTGCCACAAACCTTTGTTGAGGGAAGCGGAATAACGCCTTTCAAAACAGCTGCCGAATACCTGATTGTTTTGATCAATATCACCTCCGCGGCACTGCTGTTTCTGTTTATGGGCAGCCGGATACGCGACAATGAATACGCGCGGAACCTGCTGGTCGCGCTGAGCATTATGGTGCTGAGCGAACTGTGCTTTACCCTTTATACCGGCGTGACCGACAAGTTCAATCTGCTTGGCCACCTGTATAAGATCATCGCCTATTTTTTCCTGTACAAAGCCATTTTTGTTGTTAACGTTAAAGCTCCCTATGAAAAACTCCGGCAGGCACAAAATCTGACATCCATTGAAAGTGAGCTGGCCCATATCACCCTGAACTCGATCGGCGATGCCATTATTACCACGGACTATGACGGCTCCATCATCATGATGAATCCGGTTGCAGAAGCACTTACCGGCTGGACGCGGAAGGAAGCGGCAGGCATGCCGCTCGAATCCGTACTGAATATTATCAATCAGGTCACACGCAAGCCGCTGCAACAACTCGCTTACAGTGCAATCCGTGACAATTGCACCATTGTCGATGATGTCAACAACCACTCTGTTCTGGTATCGCGCGACAGCAAGGAGTACTCCATCGAATTCTCGGCATCACCCATGCGCAACAACGAGGGTTACACCCTGGGGTGCGTGCTGGTATGCCACAATATCACCGAAAAATTCCAGCTGATGGAGCAGATTTCCTGGCAGGCCGGACATGACACACTGACACACCTGCCCAACCGCACCCTGCTCTCGGACCGTATCGGCCAGGCCATTGCGCATGCGCAGCGGCAGGAACATTTGCTGCTGGTATGCTTTATGGATCTGGATGGCTTCAAGGCCGTTAACGACCTGCACGGCCATGATCTTGGCGACAAATTGCTGATTGAAGTTGCACGCCGTCTGCTCAATGTGGTGCGCAGTGACGACACGGTTTCGCGCCTCGGCGGCGACGAATTTGTGCTGCTGCTCAGCGAAATCAGCACCATGGATGAGGTCGATATGCTGCTCACCCGCATCCTGGAAGAAATGGCCTGCCCCTACCTGATCGGCCAGCAAACCCTGAAAATTTCCGCCAGCATAGGCGCAACAATTTTCCCGTTTGATTCCAGCGATACCGATACCCTGCTGCGCCATGCCGACCAAGCCATGTACCAGGCCAAGCAAAGCGGACGCAACCGTTTCCATCTGTTTGACGCGAGCATGGATCTTCAGGCCCACGAGCACCATTTGCAACTAACCCGGCTGCAACAGGCCCTGATCCAGAACGAGTTACGCCTGTTCTACCAGCCCAAGGTCAATCTGAAAACCAGCAAGATCATCGGCATGGAAGCCCTGCTGCGCTGGCAGCACCCGGAAAGAGGGCTGCTGGCGCCACTCGACTTCCTGCACCTGGCCGAAGATTCAAACCTGATTGTGGACATTGGTAACTGGGTATTGGGTGCAGCGCTGCACCAAATCTCGGTCTGGCATGCCGCCGGCCATGACTGGACCGTCAGCATCAACATTGCCGCGCGTCAATTGCAGAGCCATGAATTCTTTACGAACCTCAACTCCATCATGGCGCGCAATCCGGGCGCGCCGGCAAACCTGCTGGAACTGGAAATTCTCGAGTCGACCGCCCTTGAAGACCTGGAGCATGTGCGTTCCATTATCCTGGCCTGCCAGAATATGGGCATCAGTATCTCCCTGGACGATTTTGGCAGCGGCTACTCCTCGCTCGCCTACTTGCGCCTGTTGCCCGTCAACACATTGAAAATCGACCAGTCATTTGTGCGGGACATGCTGGATGACGAGGAGGATTGCGCACTGGTGGATGGCATTCTGCAGATGGCGAGGGTGTTCAAGCGCGAAGTGATCGCCGAAGGTATGGAAACCGCCGCTCACGGTGCGCTGCTGCTCAAGCTCGGCTGCAACATGGCGCAAGGCAACGGTATCGCGCGGGCTATGCCCTCCGAAGAAGTACCGCAGTGGGCCGCACAATTCAAACCCGACCCCAGGTGGCAGAATTATCCTGCCGCGCTGGTCGGCTGGGGACTCTTCACTTCCAAAACGACAAAGGTGCAGTCGGAATTATCTTTGGAATAACATCAGGCCGACAAGAAAAAATCGCGCAGAAATCTGCGCTCCTACACTACGCGCGGCGCCAGCTGGTGCCAGCCGCACTGTCTTCCAGCACAATACCTGCTGCCAGCAAGTCCTTGCGGATGCGGTCTGACTCGGCATAGTTTTTCGCCTGTTTGGCGGCGTTACGCGCGGTGATTTGTGCCTGAATTTCCGCTTCGCTCATGCCGCCTGCTGACATGTCGCCCTGCAGAAATTCCTGCGCATCGCGCTGCAGCAATCCCAGCACCCCGCCCAGCGCCCTGAGTTGTCGGGCCAGTTTCATATCAAATTTTTTGTTCACCTCGTTGGCCAGGTCAAACAATGCTGCCATCGCTTCCGGCGTATTGAAGTCATCGTCCATCGCGGCCTTGAAACGCTGTGCGTGCTGTTCCTGCCAGTCCACCTGGACTGTTGCTGGCGGGCTGGATTTGAGTGCCGTGTAAAGCCGGGTCAGCGCTGTTTTTGCATCGTCGATATGCATGTCCGAATAGTTGAGCGGGCTGCGGTAATGCGCGCGCAGGATGAAGAAGCGGAACACCTCCGCATTGAATTTCTGCAGCACTTCTCTTATCGTGAAAAAGTTGCCCAGCGACTTGGACATTTTTTCGTTGTCCACGCGCACAAAGCCGTTGTGTATCCAGTAATTCACAAACCGGCCCTTGCATTTTTCATCGTGCAGCACCGCGCCTTCGGACTGTGCGATTTCGTTTTCGTGATGCGGAAACTGCAAGTCGGCACCGCCGCCGTGAATATCGAAATGCTTGCCGAGCAGCTCCGAGCTCATCGCCGAGCATTCGATATGCCAGCCGGGACGACCGGCGCCCCAGGGCGAATCCCACTTCACCTCGGCAGGCTCGCCGTCCTTGGCGTGCTTCCACAATACGAAATCCAGCGGATCATTTTTGTTATCGGCCACATCCACGCGTTCACCTGCACGCAGGTCTTCCAGCGACTTGCCGGACAATTTTCCGTAGCCTTCAAACTTGCGCACCGCATAGTTCACATCGCCATCATCTGCACGATAGGCCAGGCCGTTTTTTTCCAGCTGCGCGATGATCGCGAGCATCTGCGGCACATACTCCGTGGCGCGCGGCTCGTGGTCGGGCGGCAGCACGCCGAGGGCGCGCTCGTCCTCGTGCATCGCATCGATAAATCGTTGCGTAAGCACATGAATTGATTCGTTATTTTCCAATGCACGCTTGATAATTTTATCGTCGATATCGGTGATATTGCGCACGTAGGTGACGTCATAGCCGGAAGCTTTCAGCCAGCGATACACCATGTCGAACACCACCATCACCCGCGCATGGCCGGCATGGCAATAGTCGTACACCGTCATGCCGCACACATACATGCGCACCTTGTTCGGTTCGATCGGGATGAATTCCTGCTTGTCGCGGGAGAGCGTGTTATAAATTTTTAGCATGATTACAAATCAGAGAGGCATTGGTTTATTGTCGTTGAAATACAGCCAGCCTTTAATGACGCGATAAATAATCCAGATACAGTTCACAAATAAAATGACAAAGCCGACCAGTAAAACAAGCGTTGCAATACCCACCGCAGCCCACAGCAGCCCAAACCAGAAAGTACGTATCTGCCAGCGGAAATGGCTTTCCAGCCAGGTGCCTGTCACCTCTTCCAGCTTGAGGTAGTTAAGGACAATGCCGATGATCGCGGTAATGCCGGCAAAATAGGAAAAGGCATACAACGCATAGACCACCATGGTGATATTTTTGAGCGACTCCATTTTCTCGTCGCGGGGTAGCACAATCTCTTCATTCATTGCCGCAATCCTTCACAAAAATTTATTTGAAGCATACAACTTAAAATCCCCCTAACCCCCCTTTTACACCCAGAGGGTGCAAGAACCTCTGCGAGGCAAAGTGGGGAATCAAAACACCCAAAAAGTTGCGGTGAATTACTGAGTTCCCTGCATCAGTTCCCCACTTTGCAAAGGGGGGCTAGGGGGGATTTAACTCTCTCAATCCACACACTACTCTTTCGTCCAAGAATCCTTAAGCGTAACGGTACGATTAAACACCAGCTTGCCGCCTGCCTGATGCTCTCGCCTGTCGGCACAAAAATATCCCAGCCGCTCAAACTGGTAGCGCGTTTCGGGCGCTGCAGCGCGCACCGCGGGCTCTACCCAGCCCTGCACCACGCTGAGCGAATGCGGATTCAGATACTGGCAAAAATCAACGTCCTTGTCTGCATCGGGTTCGGCCACGCTGAACAGCCTGTCGTACAGGCGAATTTCAGCGGCGATTGCATGCTCGACTGACAGCCAGTGAATGACACCTTTAACCTTGCGTCCGGCCGGATTTTTACCCAGCGTTTCAGGGTCGATCGAGCAGCGCAGCTCAATCACCTTGCCGGATGCATCCTTGATTACTTCATCGCAGCACATCACATAACTGTAGCGCAGTCGCACTTCACCACCCACGGTCAGGCGCTGCCAGCCTTCCGGCGGTTGCTCGGCGAAATCGTCGGCTTCGATCCACAGCTCTTTGGCAAACGGCACCATGCGGCTGCCAAACTCGGGATGATTGGGGTGAAAGCCGGCTTCGCGCGACTGCGCATTGGCCTCGTCAAAATTTGTAATGGTGACCCTGATCGGATGCACCACCGCCATCACGCGCGCCGCACGGCCTTCCAGATCTTCGCGAATCGCGCCTTCCATCACCGCCATATCCACGGTGTTGGCGCTTTTGGAAATACCAATACGGCGCGCGAATTCACGTATGCCTTCCGGCGTATAACCGCGCCTGCGCATGCCGCTGATAGTGGGCATGCGCGGATCGTCCCAGCCGCTCACATGTTTTTCATTCACCAGCTGCAGCAGCTTGCGCTTGCTGGTGATGGTGTAGTGCAGTTCCAGGCGCGAAAATTCGGTCTGCTGCGGATGGCAAGGCACGGGCAGCTGGTCCAGCACCCAGTCGTACAGCGGGCGGTGGTCTTCAAACTCCAGCGTACACAGCGAATGGGTAATCCCTTCCAGCGCATCGGAGATGCAGTGCGTGTAGTCGTACATAGGGTAGATGCACCACTGGTCGCCGGTGCGGATATGGTGCGCGCGGCGGATGCGGTAAATCGCCGGATCGCGCAAATTGATATTGCCGGAAGCCATGTCTATTTTGGCGCGCAGTACCTTGGCGCCATCGGCAAACTCGCCGGCACGCATGCGCGCAAACAGGTCCAAATTTTCTGCCACAGTACGCTCGCGAAACGGGCTGTTTTTGCCCGGCTGGGTCAGCGTGCCGCGATATTCGCGCATTTCTTCGGCGCTCAGGTCTTCCACATAGGCTTTGCCCAGTTTGATCAGCTCGACCGCGTACTGGTACAGCTGCTCGAAATAATCCGACGCCCAGCGTACTTCGCCATCCCACTTGAAACCCAGCCACTGCACATCATCCTGAATCGAGCGCGCATATTCTTCACTCTCTTTTTCCGGATTGGTGTCGTCAAAACGCAGGTTGCATTTGCCATTGAAATCCTGCGCCAGGCCAAAATTCAGACAAATGGATTTGGCATGGCCGACATGCAGATAACCGTTAGGCTCGGGCGGAAAGCGGGTTACTATGCTCTTGTGCTTGCCACTGGCCAGATCAGCTTCAATCAGGCTGCGGATAAAGTTGGACGCGGGTAAAGATGGATTGCTGCTCATTATTGAATGGGGTTGCCATGTAAAATCCGGATTTTACCCGAAATCGATAGTGCTTGATAACGGATGAAAACCGCAGGCTTTTTTGGTAGAATTCAGGCCAATTTTGACGGGCTTCCCGTCACCAACGCAACGTTAGAAAAATTCAGATGATCCGATTCAAGCGTTTTACCCAACTTGCCGCGCTCAGCGCGCTGTTGTTAAGTTTTAGCCCCAGTTCGGCAGCTGACGACATCCAGGACGCCAATAAATTATTCAAGCGCGGCCAGGCCGCGCAGGCACTGGTCAAAGTTGACACCATCCTGACATCCCAACCCAAAGATGCACAGGCACGTTTCCTGAAGGCCCTGATCCTGAGCGAACAGGGGCAAACAGATGAAGCCGTGCGCATCCTGACTGCGCTGACCGAAGATTATCCCGCCCTGCCCGAGCCCTACAACAACCTGGCCGTGCTGTATGCCAGCCAGGGGCAGTATGAAAAGGCAAAGATCATGCTGGAAAAGGCGTTACGCACGCATCCCAGCTACGCCACCGCGCATGAAAATCTGGGCGACATCTATGCCAAAATGGCCAGCCAGGCCTATGACCGCGCCCTGCAACTGGATCGCAGCAAGGCGCTCCCCGCCACCAAACTGGCCATGCTCAAGGAGATGCAGGCGCCAGCCACCAAAATCCAGCTTGCGAGTGCAAACCCTCCTTCCACTCCCGTTCCTGCCCCCGCAGTAACGCCGGTGCCAGTTGTGCCAAAACCGGTGGTCGTTGCGGCAGTCGTGCCAGCGGGCACTCCCTTGGTGACCGCGGCTGTCGAACCCGTCATAGCCAAACCGGCAGCGGCCAGGCCCGTCAGTACAAACAGCGCGAATGCGAGTGCTGATGACGCAGTGCTGAAAGCACTGAATGACTGGGCCAGCGCGTGGTCAGCAAGAAACGCAAATAAATACCTCGCCATGTATGCGAAAGAATTCAAAATCCCCGGCAACCAAACACGCAGCAGTTGGGAAAAACAGCGCCGCGAGCGCATAGCCAAACCCCAGCCTATTGTGGTTATTGTCAGCAATGCCAAAGTCAGCATGCAGGATGACAGCCATGCCAGTGTCAATTTTATTCAGTCTTATCGTTCGGGCGCGCTCAAGTCAACCACGCGCAAGACGCTCGACATGATCAAAAACAATGGCGCTTGGCAAATTCTGGCGGAACGGACAGGTGGATAAAACATGAACTATTCTTCCCTGCTTATGCTGGGCTTGCTTCCCTTCGGCGCGCATGCCGGCGATCTGGATTCGCGCGCGATGGAAGCGCTGCTGGTCAAAAGCATCAACTCTGTAGGCAGCAACCGCCTGGATATCGCGCTCAATGAAGTGGACGCCCTGCTCAAGATCAATCCCAATTTCAAGCTGGCGCAGATGCTGAAAGGTGACTTGCTGATGGCACGCGCCAAACCGCTCAGCGGCTTTGGCAATGCCGCAGATGCACCCACCGACCGCGTCAACGATTTGCGCGACGAGGCCCGTGCACGCCTGCAGCGCGTGCAGCAGCAAACCGTTACCACAGCGCCGCGCTTTATCTGGCAACTTAATCCGCAGCAGCGCCATGCCATCGTGGTCGACACCAGCAAATCAACGCTCTACCTGTATGAGAACGTCAACGGTACGCCGCGCTATGTGGAAAATTTTTATATCAGCGTCGGCAAAAAAGGCTCGGACAAAGTCGTCGAGGGCGACCAGAAGACACCACTGGGTGTGTATTTTATCAACGCCCACTTGAGCAAAAAACAACTCACCGACTTTTACGGCAGCGGCGCCTACCCCATTAACTATCCCAACGAATGGGATACGCGACTGGGGCGCAATGGCCACGGCATCTGGCTGCACGGCACCCCCAGCGACACTTACAGCCGCCCGCCTCTCGCCAGCAATGGCTGCGTGGTGCTTTCCAACGACGACCTCAGCCACCTCGGCAAATCGGTGCAGGTGGGCACCACCCCGGTCATCATTACCAACCAGATGGACTGGAGCAATGAGGCCGACCAGGAAGATCGTGCCGCTTTGCTGAAGCAGATTGAACAATGGCGCAGCGACTGGTCCAGTCTCGATACCGACTCCTACCTGACGCATTATGCGTCCGATTTCGCGACAGGCAACTTCAAGCTGGACAGCTGGTCTGCGCAAAAGCGTCTGGTCAATTCGGGCAAGTCATGGATCAAGGTCGGCCTGTCCGACCTCAGTGTCTTTCCCTACCCCAATCAGCCCAATCTGGTGGTCGTAAACTTCGAGCAGGACTATGCCAGCAACAACCTGGCCAACCGCATGAAGAAACGCCAGTACTGGATGAAACGCGACAACCGCTGGCAAATCATTTATGAAGGAGCTGCATCTTGAAAAAATTTCTTACCCCGTTATTCGCTTTACTAATCGCCGGCCTGTGCATAATACCCGCGCATGCGGCCACTCAACCCCCCGCTAAAAAAGGAAAAACACACATGATCAAGTTACACACCAACCACGGCGTTATCACCCTGCAGCTCGATGCAGAAAAAGCACCGGTCACCGTCAAGAATTTTGAAGATTATGTGAGCAGCGGCCATTTCAGCAACACCATCTTCCATCGCGTGATCGACAATTTCATGATCCAGGGTGGCGGTTTTGAGCCGGGCATGAAACAGAAACCAGTCAATGCGCCAATCAAGAACGAAGCGGCCAATGGCCTGAAAAACGACAAGTACACCATTGCAATGGCACGCACCGGCGACCCGCAATCTGCCACGGCCCAGTTTTTCATCAACACAAAAGACAACGACTTCCTCAACTACACGGCACCCAATCCGCAGGGCTACGGCTACTGCGTATTTGGCAAAGTGGTTGAAGGCATGGACGTGGTAGACAAAATCGGCAAGGTCAAAACCGGCAATATGGGCGGACATGGCGACGTGCCAAAAGAAGACGTCATCATTACCAAAGCTGAGATCGTTCAGTAAGCAAATAACGGCGCCCTGAGCGCCGTTATTATTTATACCCGCTACGCCCCTATTATTTATGGCGTTGCGCCATAATCATTTATACAAGCCGGGCCGTTTTTCCCCGGCATTTTCCCGGAATGAAGATCATGATAAAAAATATTATCTTTGCCCTGCTCTCCATTGTTGCGCTTGGAACATCTCACCCTTCAATGGCAACCGGGCTGGAACCAGACGTAGCAGTGGTACCGGCGGAAACAACGCCGGACACTGTGCCGCCCGCTGAAGACGACACACAGCCTGCCCATAACACCCGCCCCATCAACGACAACCATGTTGACTACCGATACTGCCTGGAACTCAAGACCGACCGCGAAATTATTGAGTGCAGGTACAGGAAAAAATAAAACAAGCCCGCCATGTCCCACACCCTGTTTATATCCGATCTCCATCTGAGTGAAGAGCAAGCCCATGTCACACAGCTGTTCCTGAACTTCAGCCGCGATATCGCACCCCAAGCCGAAGCGCTGTATATCCTCGGCGACCTGTTTGAGTACTGGGCCGGTGATGACGACCGCAATACGCCCTTTCACCAGAAAATCATCAGCGCAATTCGTGAAGTCGGTCTGCAGGGCACGCCTGTCTATATCATGCACGGCAACCGCGACTTCCTGATGGATGAACAATTAGCCAGAGAGTGCAACGCAACCCTACTACCTGATCCCAGCGTAATCGACCTGTATGGCATGCCCACCCTGCTCACACACGGCGATGCACTGTGTACCGACGACCTTGCGTATCAGGCTTTTCGCAAACAGGTACGCGACCCTGCATGGCGCAACAATTTTCTCGCCCAGCCTTTGACACAGCGCAAGGCGACCATAGAGCAACTGCGCAAAATGAGCGAAGAGCAGAAACAGAGCAAAGCGATGGACATCATGGATGTGAATCTGGATGCGGTGGCGGAACTGTTTCGCAGCCACCACTATCCGCGCATGATCCACGGCCATACCCACCGGCAGAAACATCATCAGCACATGGTGGATGGGAAGAACTGTGAACGCTGGGTACTGGGTGACTGGCATACAACGGGAAATGCGCTGCGCTGCGATGCTGCGGGCTGCGAGTTTGTTAATATAACTATTTGATTATATTGAATATTTTAATATTCACCATGCATGTAACGCGCCCTGTTTAAGCGGGTGCTTCAAGCTCTTTTCGGCCACACACAAACTCTCGCACGGCACGCCGTCGCCATTCCCGTCCAGCGTTTGCACACCGCATTGCAGTAAATAAATTTTTGCTTCTTCACAGGAAATCATTTGCCTGCACAGATACTTCTTGCCGCAGGCCACATTCGCATGTGTAGCTGATTCCGGTTTTGCTACAGGTGTTTTTGCAGGATGCGTCTTGCGCCATTGCTCGGGCGAAACGGGTTCTTCAGCCTGTCCCCACACGCCATGCCGGGACTGCTGTGCCTGCATTTCCAGTAACTGGTAACGCTTGTTGCGATGAAAGTGCGAGTACTCCCACGCCATGCCACTTCTGACCTGCGCCTCGTTCACACTCTGCCCGTCAACACTGATCTCCGCAATCATGCGGCCATAGCTGTCGATTGCCCGGCTGTTGATCTGGACCTGTTTTTTCAGCACCATGCCAGCCAGTGCATCACGCGACTCCCTGCCGAATTCCTGTGCCGCTTCCGGCGCATCGATATTCACCAGCCGCACCTTGATTTTCTTGCCGTCGCGCAGCACCAGCACGGTATCGCCATCCATCACCGCGATGACCTTCGCATTGAATTCCTCAGCGTGCACATTGCTTATACTGAGCAGCATAAGCAGCAGCAATCGCATCATGCCATCATGCTTTTTATAAAGGCCAGACACAGCAGCGCATATCCCGCCGCCAGAAGATCATCAAACATGACCCCCAGCCCGCCATGCATGTTCTGGTCGAAATATTTGATCGGCTGCGGTTTCACGATATCGAAAAAGCGGAACAGCACGAATGCCAGGATCTGCCAGTAGATGCCTGCCGGCGTAAAAAACAGCACCAGCATAAAGGCGACGATCTCGTCCCACACGATGCCGCCATGATCGGGCACACCCAGCGCCCGGCCGGTTTTATCGCAGATTGAAATACCTATGATGAATGCCAATAGCAGAAACAGCAGGAACAGATAGTCGTTCATCAGCGGCGCAAGCCCCCAATACAGCGGGAAGGCGACCAGCGTGCCGGCGGTACCAGGACCCTTGGGCATCAGGCCGCTGCCGAAGCCCAGCGAAAAGAAATGCGCGGGATGGCTGACCAGCAGACGCCAGTCCGGTTTCAGATAAAAACTTTCACGCGAAGTGGTCATAGCCGGTTTCCTTTGTTGTGATCTCACGGCCATCTGCCGCATATACCCTGCAGCCCGAGCCCGCGACTATCTGGCCGATACAGCTTAAGGGCAATTCAAGCTGTGCTGATATTTTTTCAAGCTGTGCATGGCGCTCAACGGGTGCAGTAAAACATAACTCATAATCATCCCCGCCCGCCAGTACGCATTGCCGGGCTGTTGATTGTTCCAGAGCTGTTGATTGCTCAAAACCTGTTGATTGCTCAAAATAGCTCCGCAGGTAAATCGACATCGGCAACTTGTCGAACTGCAACTCGGCAGCCATGCCGGAGCGCTCCAGTATATGCCCCAGATCAGCCAGCAGGCCATCGGAAATATCAATCGCGCTGTGTGCAATGCCGCGCAACGCAATACCCAGCGCAACACGCGGCAACGGGCGATGCAGGGCCGCTGCTGTTGCGGCAAAGCCGGCCTCATCCAGTTTCAGCCTGCCCTGCATATGCGCCAGCGCAAGCGCGGCATCGCCCAGTTTGCCCGACACCCAGATTTCATCGCCCATTTGTGCGCCATCACGCCGCAAGGCCTGTCCCTGCGGCACTTCACCCAGGATGGTGACGCTCAGATTAAGCGGTCCCTGTGTGGTATCGCCGCCGATCAGCTCGACTTTAAAATCATCCGCCAGCGCAAAAAAGCCGGCGCTGAAGCGCGCCAGCCAGGCTTCGTCTTCGGCTGGCAAGGCAATAGCCAGTGTAGCCCAGCGCGGCTGAGCGCCCATCGCCGCCATGTCGGAAATATTCACCGCCAGCGCCTTGTGGCCCAGCATAAAGGGATCTGCATCGGGAAAGAAATGTGTGCCGTTGACCAGCATGTCGGTGGAAATGGCCAGCTCCATGCCGCTGCCGACGCGCACCAGTGCAGCATCGTCGCCCACACCCAATACCGCGCCGGGCGTGGTGCGGGTAAAGTATTTCTGGATCAGGCTGAATTCGGACAAGATGGCCTCTTGCAGTAAAGGAAGAAGTTAATCAGCACGTGCATTACCTTGAAATGATCAAGGCGACTACACGCTTAACTTCCCACTTTAGCAAAGGGGGACTGAGGGGGATTTGAACACGCGGTATTTTCACACAACTGCAAATCCCCCCTTGCCCCCTTTACAAAAGTGGGGTAAAAACAGTTATCCAGTTTACTTACTTCGCGGCGACTTCTACTGCTCTGACTTGCGCAGCAAGCTTATCCAGCACGCCGTTCACATATTTGTGGCCATCGGTGCCGCCAAAGGTTTTGGCCAGCTCAACCGCTTCGTTGATGACCACACGGTAAGGCACTTCGGGGTGGCGCGACAATTCGAATGCGCCCAGCAGCAGCACGGAAAACTCGATGGGGCTGAGTTCATTCATGTCGCGATCAAGGTGCGGTGCAAGCGCCGCAACCAGGTCTTCATTATGGCTGACCACGCCGCGCAGCAGCTGGCTGAAAAGTTCAATGTCGTAACGCCCCAGGCTTTTTTCCGCACGGGTGGTTTTTTCAATTTCCAGGTGATCGCCGCCGCTCATGCGCCACTGGTAAATAGCCTGCAAGGCCAGCTCGCGTGCGCGATGGCGCGCACTTTTTGCCGGCGCCTTGGCTGCCGGAGTATTGGATCCCTGCTCGCTCATGCCAGCGCTTTCAGCAGGTTCGCCATTTCAATCGCCACCAGGGCAGCTTCTTCGCCCTTGACGATCATGCGCTCTTCGGCCTGCTCGTCGGTATCGGTGGTGAGTATCGCGTTGGCTATGGGTATGCCGTTGTCCAGTTGCACATCGCTCACGCAGCGGCCCGATTCATTCGACACCACTTCAAAATGATAGGTGTCGCCGCGGATGATCGCGCCCAGCGCAATCAAGGCATCAAAATTGCCGCTGCCCGCCATCTGTTGCAACACCAGCGGAATTTCCAGCGCGCCCGGCACCGTCGCCAGCGTGATGTCATCATCATTCACGCCCTGCTGCTTGAGCTGGGAGCGGCAAGCCCCCAGCAAACCTTCGCACACTTCCGGATTGAAGCGGCTTTGCACGATGCCGATACGCATACCCTTGCCGTTTAAATTCTTTTCGATTTCTTTCATTTTTTATCCCTCGCTATGTACATAACCGACTACTTCCAGACCAAAACCCGCCATGCTGGGCAATTTTCTGGGCGTTGCAATCAGGCGCATTTTACCGACATTCAGGTCGCGCAGGATTTGCGCACCTATGCCATAACTGCGCGGATCCCAGCGTGCCGCATGATGCGTTTCCGGCTTGGCCGCGGCGCGCGCCAGCAAGTCTTCTGAAGTTTCCGCATGATGCAGCATCACCATCACACCGGCCGGTGCCTGCTTGATTTTGAGCAGCGCGTCATGCACGCTGGTGGAATTCGGATAGCTGGTCTGCTCCAGAAAATCCAGTACCGACAGCGGCTCATGCACGCGCACCAGTGTCTCCACCTGCGGCTGGATCTTGCCCTTGACCAGCGCCAGATGGGTACGCTGCGTGGTCTTGTCGAGATAGGTGCGCAACTCAAGCTCGCCGTAGGCCGTTTGCACATTGCGCGTGGCAACGCATTCAACCAGCTTTTCGGTCTGGCTGCGATGCTCGATCAGATCGGCGATGGTGCCGATCTTGAGATTATGTGTTTTCGCATACACAATCAGGTCGGGCAGGCGCGCCATCTCGCCGTCTTCTTTCAGAATCTCGCAGATCACCGAGGCGGGTGTCAGCCCGGCCAGCTGCGCCAGATCACAGCCCGCTTCGGTGTGACCGGCGCGCACCAGCACACCGCCGTTTTTGGCCATTAACGGGAAGATATGGCCGGGCTGCACAATGTCGGAGGGTTTGGCATTCTTGTCAGCCGCCATCAGCACGGTGCGCGCGCGGTCGGCCGCGGAAATGCCGGTGGTCACACCCGTCGCCGCTTCTATCGACAGCGTAAAATTGGTTGCCAGCGGCAGGCCGTTTTCGCGCACCATCAGCGGCAGGTCGATCTGCTTGCAGTGCGCCTCGGTCAGCGTCAGGCAGATCAGGCCGCGGCCATGCTTGGCCATGAAGTTTATTTTTTCCGCAGTGGCAAATTCCGCCGCAAACACCAGATCGCCCTCGTTCTCGCGATCTTCCTCGTCAATCAGCACCACCATGCGCCCCTGGCGCATTTCTTCAATAATTTCCTGTACCGGTGCTATGTCAGTCATGTCCTGCTTACCTTCTGTTTAAAATCAGTTTTTATCCACAGATTGCACAGATGTACACAGATTTTTGATTCGTTATTGTTTAATCTGTGTGAATCTGTGCAATCTGTGGATAGTTTGTCGTTCAAATTTTACCACCAAGCCACATTACTTCTCTGCACTCATCATGCGCTCCACATAGCGCGCAATCAGGTCTATCTCCAGATTCACCCTTGAATCGGGATGCAAGCCTTTCAGCGTGGTTTCCTGCAGGGTGTGCGGGATTAAATTTACTTCAAAATCCGTGCCTTCAACCTGATTCACGGTCAGGCTCACGCCGTTGATGGTGATGGAGCCCTTGGCCGCAATGTATTTGGCCAGCGCTTTGGGCGCACGCACGCTGAGTTTCCAGCTCTCGCCCAGATTGACAAAGTCCAGCACATCGCCCACACCATCCACATGCCCGCTCACCAGATGGCCGCCCAGCCGGTCTGCCAGACGCAAGGCTTTTTCCAGATTCACCTGTGCGCCCTGCTGTTCAAGGCCAACGGTGCAGTGCAGCGTTTCGCGCGACACATCAACCGTAAAACTTTTATCTTCGAGGCTGACCGCGGTCAGGCAAACTCCATTCACCGCAATGCTGTCGCCCAGCTTTACATCGGTCATATCGAGCCTGCTGGTGGCAATGCGCAGGCGCAGGCCGCCGTCGCGTTCCTGTTTGTCTGCAATGGTGCCCACATCTGCAATGATTCCGGTAAACATGATAATCCTAAATATTCAATATAATCAAGTACTTATAGTTAAGTCTTCGCAGGTGCGTCTACGCACCATGGTGCGCACGGCGCACCCTACCTATTATTTTTTACCGTGGCGATGATGCGCAGATCACTGCCAATATTACGCACATCCTGCCAAGCCAGCTCTACACGCTGCTCCAGTGTTGACAGCTCGCCCAGCTGCGCCATGCCGCGCGCCATGTCGCCCAGCAACTGCGGCGCCAGATACAGCACCAGTTCATCAAGCAAACCTTCCTGCAACAGCGCACCGTTCAGCGTGCGTCCGGCTTCCACCAGCACCTCGTTGCAGCCGCGCGCTGCCAGGTCTTTCAGGCACGCCGGCAAATCCACCCGGCCATTCGCCGCAGCAAGCACCTCAACCTTGGCGCCCTGCTGCTCCAGCTGTGCAATTTTCTGCGCATCGCGACTTGCGCTGTAAACCAGCACATTGCCGCCCTGCAGGATGCGCGCGGTCGGCGGCATCCTCAACTCGCTATCCAGTACCACACGCAACGGCTGCCGGCTGGTTTCAACCTCGCGCACGCTGAGCTGCGCATCGTCCGCCAGCACCGTGCCTATACCCGTCAGCACCGCACAGGAACGCGCGCGCCAGTGATGACCATCACGCCGCGCTGCCGCTCCGGTGATCCACTGGCTCACACCATTATGCAACGCGGTGCGGCCATCCAGACTCATTGCAATTTTGCTTCTGACGAGCGACAGGCCGCGGCTCATGCGCGAAATAAAACCGGCATTCAGCGCGCGCGCAGAAGCTTCCATCAGCCCGCATTCAACCTCTATTCCCGCAGCGAGCAAACGGGCAATGCCCTGCCCTGCAACTTGCGGATTGGGGTCCTGCATCGCAACAACAACACGGGCAACACCGGCTGCTATCAGCGCATCCGCGCAGGGCGGCGTGCGGCCATGGTGGCTGCATGGCTCCAGCGTGACATAGGCAGTTGCGCCTTTTGCCTGCTCCCCTGCCGCACGCAAGGCGTGCACTTCGGCATGCGGCTCACCCGCACGCTCGTGCCAGCCTTCGCCAACCAGCACTTCTTTTTGAACCAGCACACATCCCACACGCGGGTTGGGACTGGTGCCGTAAAGGCCGCGCTCTGCGAGGTGCAGAGCCTGTGCCATCCAAACACTGTCCGCAGCTGACAACATATTTATTTCTTCGTCTCCTTGGGTTTGGCGGGTAATTTGCGCTTCGCCGGAGGTTGGCGCACCGCATCCACCGCATCGGCAAAATCGCCCACATCCTGAAAACTTTTGTACACCGAGGCGAAGCGGATGTAGGCCACCTTGTCCAGTTTGAGCAGCTCTTTCATCACCATCTCGCCAATCTCGCGCGAGCCAATTTCACGCTCGCCCAGCGCAAACACTTTCTGCGTGACATGATCGATAGCCGCATCCACCAGCTCGGTCGACACCGGCCGCTTGTGCAGTGCGCGCGAAAAACTGGTGCGCAATTTCTCCGCATCAAACTCGCTGCGCATGCCGTTCTGCTTCACCACCTGCGGCATGCGCAACTCCACCGTTTCATAGGTGGTGAAACGCTTGTCGCATTTCAGGCAGCGGCGGCGACGACGTATGCTGTCGCCTTCATCGCTCTCACGCGAATCGACAACCTGCGTGTCGGGGTGTTTGCAGAAGGGACATTTCATAAGGGCGAGGATCGAGGACTGAGGACTAAGGACTGAGGAGAAAAATTCGGGATTTTTCTCAGTCCCCAGTCCTCGTCCCTCAGTCCTGCTTTAGTTGCCATACACCGGGAATTTTGCAGTGAGCGTCTTCACCTCGCCCACCACGCGCGCAATCACCTTGTCGTCGTTTGGCGCATCCAGCACATCGGCAATCAGGTTGGCCAGCTTCTCCGCTTCCAGCTCGGTAAAGCCGCGCGTCGTCATCGCCGCGCTGCCGATGCGGATGCCGCTGGTGACAAAAGGCTTTTGCGGATCATTGGGAATGGCATTCTTGTTCACGGTGATGTGCGCGCGGCCCAGCGCGGCTTCGGCATCCTTGCCCGTGAGATTCTTCGGCTGCAGGTCAACCAGGAACATATGGCAATCGGTACGGCCGGACACAATGCGCACGCCGCGCTGTTGCAACACCTTGGCCATTACGCGCGCGTTTTCCACCACCTGTTTCTGGTATTCCTTGAAGTCCTTGCTTGCGGCTTCCTTGAAAGCCACGGCCTTGGCCGCGATCACATGCATCAGCGGGCCGCCCTGCAAAGCGGGGAAAATCGCCGAGTTCAGCGCCTTTTCATGCTCGGCCTTGGCCATGATGATGCCGCCACGGGGGCCGCGCAGGGTTTTGTGGGTGGTGCTGGTCACAAAGTCGGCGATACCGACCGGGCTGGGGTAAACACCCGCGGCAACGAGGCCGGCATAGTGCGCCATATCCACAAACAGATACGCACCCACGCTGTCGGCGATTGCGCGGAAGCGCTTCCAGTCGATCACCAGCGCATAGGCAGAAGCGCCGGCCACGATCATCTTGGGCTTGTGCTCCTTCGCCAGCTTTTCTACCGTGTCGTAGTCGATTTCTTCCTTGTCGTTCAGGCCATACGGAATCGCGTTATACAGCTTGCCGCTGATATTGACCGATGCGCCATGGGTGAGGTGGCCGCCATGCGCCAGCGACATACCGAGGATGGTGTCACCAGGCTTCAATACAGAAACATACACCGCCTGATTCGCCTGCGAGCCGGAATGCGGCTGCACGTTGACGTATTCCGCGCCAAACAAAGCCTTCAGGCGATCAATCGCCAGTTGCTCGGCCTGATCCACAAATTCACAACCGCCGTAATAGCGCTTGCCGGGATAACCTTCCGCGTACTTGTTGGTCAGCTGGCTGCCCTGCGCTTCCATCACCGCCGGGCTGGTGTAGTTTTCCGAGGCGATCAGCTCGATGTGATCTTCCTGGCGGCGGTTTTCATTCTGGATCATGCCCCACAAATCGGGGTCAGAGTGGGCGATGGTGTTTTTTCTTGAGAACATGGCGAGCCTTCCGGGAGCTAATAAATGGGATATACGGGAAAGCACGCATTTTATCACGGGAAGGCTGCTTGCCCAAAACGGTAATAACTGGCTTCGCGTCCAACGGGTTCCTTTCGGCATGGTGCCCGGAGCAGGCTTCCCGGGCTTGTAAACTGGCATCGATGCGCTACCTGACCCTGAAAGCATCTTCGGTCCTGTGTATCAGAGCGCACAATACGAATGCCGGAAGTCAGGCGATCCCAATAATCACCGTTTTATTCAGGAAAATATTCTCATATGTGCGACAACGAACAGTCAGTTGCAGGCGCCATGAATAACAATGCAAATACGATAGATGGTGCCCGTGCCGACTGAAAATGTTCCCGCCAGGAGCAAGCCGGCGATGATGCCTCGCTATTGCAATGAGGCTATGCCTTGCCTCCCCGAAACATTTTTGAAAGGAATTATTATGATGAATACTTTACAGAAGTACTTCTCCAAAGGCTTGCTTGCCGTCGCGCTGTTTGCAGGCGCATCTGCAGCGTGGGCCCAGGTCTCATTGGGCGATGCTGCAGATTTTGCGGTTCTGGGTGGCAGCAATGTCACCTGTACCGCGGGTGTGATTGCAGGTGATGTGGGCGTTGCTCCCGGCAGCGCCGTTCCCTTTACCAATACCGGCTGCACGATTACCGGCCTGACCCCGCCTGCGACAGATGCTGCCGCAGTTGGCGCTCGCGTTGACTTCCTGAATGCATATGCTTCCCTGTGGTCCCAGTCAAATACATGCGTCCAGTTACCTGGCAATCTCGCTGACCAGAATCTTGCACCCGGCGTTTACTGCCTCGATGCTGTTGCCAAAGCGGGTACGCTGACACTGACCGGCGCGGCTGATGGCGTCTGGGTTTTCCTGGTTAATGGCGCATTGACTGCAACTGATTTCAATGTAGTCATGGCGGGTGGCGGTGAGCCGTGCAATGTGTATTGGGCACCAACTGCAGCAGCCACACTGACTACTTCAGCATTCAAGGGCAGCATTCTTGCGGGCAATCCAATCGGTGGTTCAGTCACGCTGACAGGCGGAAGCTTTGCCGGCCAGGTAATGGCTAACGTTGCCGTGACCATGACGGGCGCGAGCGTCATTGGCTGCGATACACTGTCGAATGATACAACTTGCAAAAAAGACAAGCATCATCATGATAAAAAGCACAAAAAATGCAATCAAGGCGTAGGCAATGGTCCTGAAGCTTGCGACCCCGGCCACTCAAACCACCACCACTCGTCGAATGATGAGGATGATGACAAGCGTGGGCATTCAAAGCGCAAATAAAGATGTAACCGAATCAGTTGTTGCATGAAATTAAAAAAGGATCCGCAAGGATCCTTTTTTTATGGCATTAAAAATGCAGACTCGACATATTCAATACAAGTCTCCCCCTACAAATGGACAACTCGGGGCAGCTTGGGTAATAGCGTCTTTTTTTGGATATGGTGCGCCCTTCCGGGAGCGAATAAATGAGGCATACGGGAAAGCTTGGATTGATCAGAAAAATGCTGTTCGCCCCAAACGGAAAGCTGAACTTAACAGATCAGTTGCAATTTCTGACATCACGAAGAAAAAGTTAAATCAATAACAAGCTATCATTAATTATAGCTTCGTAATATAGTTTCGCCGGTCTTCTTTCCCAATAAAACCAATTGTCCTGCTTGAGTCAGATTTTGCACTTTGGCTCGAGTTAAAGCAATACTGATTAATCTGTTAGCTAAATTGTTTAAACAACTTTATATATGGGAGTAACAATGCAAGTACGCATGACAATCTGTATAGTTACTTTATCCGTTTTTTTTCATAACTCATCAGTCTTCGCCGCCGATGAAACAAGGTCTTCATTAGCCTTTAGTGGCGGGCGCTCTGTAGCGCTAAACGCTTGCGCATCGCCGATTGTCGCCATAGCCGACCCGGGATATGAATGTTCCGAGGATCACACCATTTACCGCCTTGCTTATATTTATAAATTTACACCAGCATGGGGGATAGAAATCAGCGGTGGCGATGTAGCCAATGCCAATGGTGTCGGCACTTATACACAAGGTGGTACGTATCCAAACAAATGGCAATTGAAAGCTGATGGATGGGCGATTGCGGGAATTGCCAACCTCACGATTGGTAAAAGTTTCTCTTTGTTTGGCAAATTAGGCGTCATACGTACACAACTCCATGAAGAAGATTATGACTTAGTCTCGGGTGTCTGGTTAATTACATCCTCACTAAATGGCGTACCCGTAACCGGCACTGAGGTCTACTCACCGATATACGGTGTTGGCTTTCAATATGACTTCACGAAAACTTATGGCATCCGCGTACAGTATGAAAACTTTGGCCAATACGATATATATAGTTATTACGGAGCATCAACTCCCGAGAAGGTTCGTATTACTGCAGCTTCAGCCGGTCTGGTAATTAATTTCTAATCATCTGGTTACATTTAAGAGGAGCGATGTGCTCCAAGCTTGCAGGGGCATCAAGCACTTCAGGGTCAGGTCTACAATCATACCCCCTCTCACCACCTGCCATCCCTGACAATTTTTCCAATGATCGTGAAATACACACCAAAATAGTCGGCAATTTGCTGGAAGGAATAACTGCCTGTTGCATGAGCCACAATAATTGCCGTACTCCGATCAACTGACTTACGCTCGATTACCGCCAAACTTGGCGGTAATCGTCGGCGTTGCGCGAGCGGAATTTGTACGAAGTCTTTATCTGGTTGAATGTAGGCTTGCATGCGCTCAACAAACTGATTATCGCCCAAAAATGCCCATCACCATTGGGGTCATGCTGACCCCAATGGGTTTTTGCAATGGCTCTTATCTTGAAATTTTTTGACCTTGCAAAAGCATCAAGATGATTAATTCTTGCATCTTTCTGCACGCTTAAGTTGCACAGGCTCCCGCGTCAGACCCAATGTACTTACCAGTGCATAACAAGTATTCAACTTGGAATCATACTTCATCGTTGCCTCATAGTCCTTTTCAGCTTTGGGCGTAAACGAAACCGAAATTGAACAATAATAACTACCGCTGTAAAGATAATGAAGGGTAAGGGGTTTGTCGGCTGCGATATGCACCTCTCCCATGGTCGACAAATCTGCACTCGGCGGATTGGGCATAGCAAGCGTTCTACCCAAGAATCCCTTGCTGCCCAACAATGTATCGGCGTAGACAGTGCCGGATCCCTCAGCACTCCAATCGAGACAATCTCTCTCGGGAATTGCAATAACACCCGCATCTGACATGACGCGAAGGCGCGCCTGAGGTCCGCCAACTGGCTCCTTCATTGCATATAACTGTTGCGTTGTCATTTGAGACGCACAACCTGTGAGCAGAGGGGTAATTAAAATCAAAGTTGCAGCAAAGATGACCCTCAGTTTCATTTATTATTCCTTGAAATATATTTAACAACTTGGGAACCGAAAAAATAATGATGGTTCTGAAATCAATCGAACAGAAACAATGCACCACAAATTCAATGGATCAAAATAAATCGAATCTGAACCCATTTTTCCAAAACAGAGAAATTATAAGTAGTTCGAAACGAAATATCTTCAACGCTTTCACAAATTCACTTATTTGATACAGTTGAAAAAATAGGTACGCGGCGAATCCGGCACCGTGTTATGGCAAGGATTAATTTTTGCGCCTTCTCATCTGCAATTCATCAGTACCTGCAGCTTCTTCGCTAAGCCGTTGCAGATTGTAGTGCGCCTTATAATAATTCGGATCGAGTTGTAATGCAGTCGCAAAGGCGCGATGCGCCTCAACTGGTCTGTCTTCCAGCATGTACGCATAACCCAGATTGTTCTGCACCCTGGCCTTTTCAGGCGAATATTGGGCAGTGGCTTCCCACAGCGAAATTTCACTCTGGTATTCCTGATTGCGCATCACGGTAAGCCCCGCCAATATGAGCAACAACAGCGCAACACCCGGTCGGAATAATTTGGGCGGCACCCGTATAGCAAGCTCGGCTAGCAGTGCCAGCGCAAGCGGCCAGCTGGCCAGATACAGCTGGCGGTCGTTGGCGATATCAATGCGTGGCAGGAAGAGGTAAAGCGGGAACAGTTGCAGCAGTGCCCAGGCCAGTGCAAAACTGAGCCACGGCCTTCCTGAAAAATTGAATATAATCAATATGATACAAAAAACGAGCAGAACCAGCTGCAACCACAACCCCGTAAAGTCATGCAGCACACGCAAATCGGGATCGATATTCAGCCACAGAGGAAACAGCCATTGCCGCAACAAATAGGAAAAGGCCTGGGTCTGCGTGGCGAGGTTTCCCTGCAGGCTGTTGAAACCCGCACTGATTTCCATTTGTGCCAGATAGCCATCGTGCAGCAGAAAAAAAATGGCGCTCGCCAGCAACAACAGCCAGCTTGACCACTGCATCCGCAATGCAGATTTCAAGCTACCGCCGCTGTAAATTTCCCACAGCAGCAAAGCCGCCGGAAAGGTCACCGCGGTTTCCTTGACCCACAGCGCCAGCAGCATGCACAGTGGCGTGAGCAGATGCAGATATAGTTTATTGTGCTGCGCCTTCCCGGCAATATAGAACAGCATGCCCGCAAAATAAAACAGTGTCATCAGCGCGCCGGAACGCCCGCAGATGTAGGTGACCGCTTCGGTATGCACGGGATGAACGGCAAACAGCAAGGCAACCAGCAGCGGCAAGGCCGGCATGGCGCGCAGCGCATGATGATTTGCGGCAAAGTGGCGAGTCAGCAGCCACACCAGCCAGGTGTTGCACAGGTGTATCAGCACATTGGTTAAATGAAAACCGGCTGCACCCAGACCCGTCGTCCAGTCTGCGGTATAGGTAAATTTCAGCAAGGGGCGTATGCCTTGCTGCAAATCCTGCCACCACGCGTACCAGGAATGCACACGCGGGTTGTTGACGATAACCTTGAAATCGTCAAACTGGAACGCGCCAAAAAATGAATTGGCATAGGCAATAAAAACTGCGGCGCACAGCAGTGTGACGGCGAAAATATTTGTGCGGGCAGAATTTATTTTTGCGAAAAATTTTTCCTCAGGACGCATGGCGCGCCTGCGCAAAAGCCAGGTCGAGCAGATCAACTGCATCCCACCAGCGGTTCGTCGAATTCAGCATCACCAGCAGCACCCGTGAACCTCCCCGCTCTGCCAGCGCAATCAGGCAGGTACCGGCCCTGGGTGTGTAACCGGTCTTTAATCCCAGCGCACCCTGATAACGGCCGATCAGCGCATTTTTATTCTGCAGTGTGTAGCTTTTCGTTTCACCGATGGCGAAAATCTGCGCTGATTCCTTGACGGCCAGATCGGCAACCAGCCTGTTTTTGATCAGCTCAACGGCCAGCAATGCCAGATCATGCGCGCTTGAATAATGATCGGCAGCATCGTGGCCGCAGGCATTGCTGAAGTGGGTATTGCGCATGCCCAATTGCTGCGCCCGCCGGTTCATCAGTTGCACAAACTTTTCATGATTGCCGCCCACAAAATCCGCCAGCGCATGGCAGGCATCGTTACCCGAATTAATCAGCGCGGCACTCAACATGTCTTCAACATAAAATCGTTGCCCGCGCCTGAGACCGAGCCGCATGCCGGTTTCCTGCGCGGCATTGCGGCTGATTTCGACGATCGCTTTGGGCTGGTAGTTATCCAGCACCAGCAGTGCCGTCATCAGCTTGGTCAGACTGGCGGGAGGCAGGCGCCGGTTTGCCTGCCTCTCCCACAACAGCTCCCCGTTTACCCTCACCAGATAAGCAGAGGCTACTTTCGGAAAAGGATCGGGCTGCGCCAGTGCCACATCGCACACCAGCAACAGCCCGATTAATATGTAACGCATGCGATGCAACTCAGAAGCCAAACAGGCCCTTTAAAGCTTTGGCTCCCTCGCGCACGGCTTCGGAAGTGTTATCGCCGGAGGCTACTTCCTCCTGCTCAGCTTTTGCTCTTCTGGATTTTGCCGGAGGTGCACTCTCCGACTCGTCTTCGACCAGCTGCCCGCCCATGCATTGCTTCATCTTTGCACCCGAAGTAAATCCGCGCCCCTCGCATTCTTCGCGCTTGCGCAGTAATTCGCGATAGGACTTGGCTTCTGCCGGGCAATTGGCTTCCAGGAAAGACAAAGGACCCCTCTTTGCCCTGGTCTTGCACAGCGATTTTTTCATGCTGTCAAGATTCACATTGCATGCTTTTGCAGCGGAAGGTTTATTCTTTTCTTTTTCCATCTGCTCCAGTGCCTGATATGCATTCAAATCTTTTGGCACATCGTTGCGCAACACCTTGCATAGCGCCTCTTTTTTGCCCGGGCAAGGTGGCTTTGCACCGATAAACATCTCCGAACTGTGCACCCAGCTGACGGTTTCATATTTTGAGGTATCACATGCTTTTTCCATGCCCGCATCCACCTGCGCCTTTACTTTTCTGCCCAGCTCTTCGGTATCACAGCTACCGCCTATTTTTTTTCCGCTGCTCACCATGCTCATATTCATGGCTTCGCCCTGCGATTTTCCGGTCATTTTCACATTGCTCTTGAAGCTGCTGCCACTGTGCGATGTTTCACCAGCCACATTCATGGTCTCGCCATTTGTGACGCAGGTTCCCTTGAACTTAACCGTGTTGCCCGAATGTTTTACATCCGTCATTTTGCAATTGCTGTTACTGCCCTGTGTATAACGGGGGTCGCTTTCGCCGCCTTTGGGCATGCACACTTTTGAGGTCTGTGCCGGCATCGCAAATCCCATGCCTTCCATTTCCATCTTGCCCGTCACTTCCCACCACTCACCCGTGGCGGCCAGAACCGTTGAGACATACATCGTGAACGACAACGCCGCCATCTTCAGCAATATTCTTTTCATTTTTATCTCCCCTTTCGAATCTAATTACATCAAGTGACTATCGAATATTACAAAATACATGACAATTGGAGTGCAGCACTTTTTCAACAGATCCAAACCCCCTCCGGCTCCCCCTTGTCAGGGGGAGAGCTGGGTTCGCTCCTCCCCTGACAAGGGGGAGGCTGGGAGGGGTTTGAAAGTGTCATGAGTTATGTAAATCTCAATAAGTTTTTATTTTTTTTCAATTTCCCACGCCCTTGCCGCTTTGTCAACATATCACTTGCACAGGGCCAAAACAGGCCGGCAAGCTATTGCTCAAGCTCTGCGGCCTTGCTGAACGCCTCTTCAGCACCCGCAGCATTACCCTGCGCGACGCGGGCATTGCCTATCACGCGCCAGTTCAAGGCCTGCAAACGGCGGTCACGGGCGGCGAAGCTGATCGATTTGTGCGCGATGGAAATGGCCTGTGCATATTGCCCCTGCGCAAGGCGCAGCTGCGCAAGCTCATTCCACAGCCAGGGGTTGCGCGGCTCGATGCGCAATGCGCGCTCCAGCGATGCGCCGGCCGCTTCCCGCTGCCCTGCCCCCTGGTCGAGCCGGGCGCGATCCAGCAGTGCGATCACCGCGCGATTTTCAGATACAGGCGGCCCGGACTCGGGCTCGGCTATGACACCCTCACCGGAAACGGGCGCGGCGACAGCATCGGGCGGGGAAGCTTCCTCAGGCGTGGGTATCGTCATGCTGGAGCATCCGCCAAGGAGCAACAGCGCGCAAATACAACTCAAGTATTTTTGATTTATCAATTGAACAACCTCTGCAGCCAGTTTTTCTTCTCACCGCCAGTTTGGGTGCCGGGTTGAGCACCGGGTTTATCTTCCGCTTTAATAATCTCTTTGTCATCGGCCATATTTGAATCCGTTAACGCGACAGGACAAGCCGCTGTTTCCGTTGGCGCCGTGCCCCTGACAAAGGGCATAACCACACCGGCTTTGCATTCCTCTGCATAACGCAGACCGCCGGCCGGATCGATATTCACCAGTTCGATTTCTTCCGGCACGGCAGGCTGCAGCGGCTCGGGCTGGATATTTTTCATCATCTCGCCCCACACCGTCAGCGCGCCCGATGCGCCGGTCAGGCCTGAAGATTTATTGTCATCGCGCCCCACCCACACCACCGCAACGTGATCGCCGGTATAGCCGGCAAACCAGCTGTCGCGCAGGTCATCGGTGGTGCCGGTCTTGCCCGCCGCGGCCACTTCAGCCGGCAGCCAGTTTGTCAGCGCGCGCGCCGTGCCCTCGCGCACCACGCCCTGCAATGCGGCGGTCAGCAGATACACGGGGGCAGCCGCGGCAACCGGCTCGACGTTAAGCGGGTAACGCTGCAACGGCTTGCCTTCCGCGGTGACGATCTCGCGGATTGCGCGCAACGGTGTGCGAAAGCCGCCATCGGCGAAGGTCTGGTAGAGCTGCGTCACCTCCAGCGGGGAAAGTTCAAACGCGCCCAGCAGCGAAGAGGCAAAGGGCGGCGGGCGCCGCTCGATGCCATATTTGGGCAGCTTGTCGAGGATGGTGTCGATACCGAGATCGATACCCAGGCGCGCGGTTGACACATTGTAGGAATTGGCAAGTGCGGTGTACAGCGCGACCTGGCCGTGAAACTTGTGATCATAATTTTGCGGCTTCCAGTCAGCAGTGCCGCGTTCGCGCCACACCAGCGGGCTGTCATCCAGCGGCGTAAGCAGCGTGTAACGGCTGGAGTTTTCCAGCGCGGTCAGAAACACTATGGGCTTGGCCAGCGAGCCAACTTGCCGCTGCGCATCAAGCGCACGGTTAAAGCCGGCATAACGCGCTTCACGCCCGCCCACCAGCGCCTGCACCTCGCCATGCTGCGTGCTGCTGATCACCACCGCGCCTTCCAGTGTGTTAGCCGGAATTTTGCGCGCTCTTTCAATTTGCAACAGGCGACTTGCCAGGGCCTGCTCTGCATGGCGCTGGGTGCGAGGATCGAGTGTGGTAAAAATCCGCAAGCCCTCGCTGCGCAAATCCTCCTCGCGATAATCGCGCTGCAACTGGCGGTGCACCAGTTGCAGAAAGGCCGGATACGGCGAGGTGCCCGCGGGAGGACGATGAATGACACCGAGCGGCTTCTGGCGCGCCTCCACAAACTGCGCCTGGGTGATGGCGTTCAGCTTCACCATTTCCTGCAGCACAATGTTGCGGCGTTTCAGCGCGTTGTCGGGCTTGTTGCGCGGGTCATACACGCCCGGCCCCTTAACCATGCCCACCAGCGTCGCGATCTCGTGCAGCTCCAGCCGCTCGAGCGGACGATCGAAATAGAAATGGCTGGCCAGACCAAAGCCGTGTATCGCGCGGCTGGCATCCTGCCCCAGAAAAATTTCATTCAGATAGGTTTCGAGAATTTCATCCTTGCTGTAGTGCAGCTCCAGCAGCAGCGCCATCAGCACTTCGGTTGCCTTGCGCGTAAGCGTGCGCTCGGAAGTCAGAAAAAAATTCTTGATCAGCTGCTGCGTGAGCGTGCTGCCGCCCTCGATGCGCTGCCCGCTGAGCGTCTTGTAAAGCGCGCGGGCAATGCCGCGCGGATCGATACCCCAGTGCGAATAATATTTGCGGTCCTCGATCGAGATCAGCGCGTCGATCAGCGGCTGCGGAACCTGCTCGAGTTTCAACAGCGCGCGGTCCTCATTGTGTCCGGGATAGATGCCGCCGATGAGGGGCGGCTCGGTGCGCAATATGGGCAGATCGATATCCGTACTGCCACGCTGCTGCAGCAGCGTCACCCTGCCGTCGGCGAATTCGATGCGCAGACGCTGTGCGGGTTGCAGACCATCCCAGAACACAAAATCACGCGTGGTGAACTCAATACCATTCAGCGTGTATTTATAAGTCGCTGCCTCATTTGGCTCCGGCTGCTGGTGAAAACCGAGCGCCTGCAGCTCCTCCGCAAACTGCGCGGGCGTCAGCTTCAACCCCGGATACACCTCCAGCGCACGCCCATACACACGGGCAGGCAGTGCAAACTTGCGGCCTTCAAACGCGGCGCGGATCGTCACATCAAGGTAAAAGATATACGCGGATAATCCCAACAGCAGAAGCAGTGCGGTCACACGCAGCGCCTTGCCATGCCCCCTGAAGCTGGAGCGAAATTTATTCCAGGGAATCTTGTGCCAGAGAATGGAAGGAAGCTTTGTCATGTTTTTACCAGAGAAGAAGCGGAGCATAAGCCGTTTTTCCGATTAGTTAAAATATTCAATATAATCAAGTAGTTACAACAATGCACGGCTTGAACCATATTCAACACCATTTGTTCTTAATCAAACTTCTTGCGCAACTCGTCTCGCTCAAACCACCACGCGTCACCGACGATGGCATCAACCACCTGACCCAGGCGCGGCAGGAAGATCTGCGGGTTGCGCAGTTCCAGGCGGTCCAGCCATTTGTCCAGCGCGGCCTGGTCGCGCACATTGCTGTGCCGCCCGGCCACCATGGCAATCAGGTTGTTGGCAAGGAAACCCTGGCTTTCGTGCACGTCATCACTGGCGCGCAGGTCGATGACATAACGCGCGGTCACTGCGGCGAGCGCCGCGCCATCCGAGTTGGGCGGTGTTTCGTCGACGATGTGCAGCAGCATCGCCAGTGTCAACTCGGGATCGACCGGGAAGCTGACCGCCAGCCACACACCCATGCCCAGTGCGGCGATGGAGTAGTCCTGCTCGCTCTGGTACAGCACATTGCAGGCTTCCACCGCGTCCTGCCACGCATCGTTGTTGAGCGCGGCGTCAAACGCATCTCGCGCAAAATCCCATGCCTCGGTTTTGCGTTCCAGATTGTTCAGGATTTCCGCGATATCAAGTTGCATGCGCGCACGGGCCAGGGGGGTAATACCTTGCGCGCTGCCGAGCTCTAGCAACTTTTCCTCGAGATGTTTCTGCAGTGCCAGCCTTTCGCTTTCACTCAGGCCGTCTTTAATTTCGCCAATATTTTCACTCATGCTATTGCCCCGCCACCATCATGTTTTCGATCAATATTGACCCGCACTGCCGCGAACCTGACACCAGCACATCATTGCCGACAGCGACGATATGTTTGTACATTTCCTTGAGGTTGCCGGCGATGGTGATTTCTTCCACCGGATACTGAATCTCGCCATGCTCCACCCAGAACCCCGCCGCGCCCCTTGAGTAGTCGCCGGTTACACCGTTTACACCGGAGCCGAGCAGCTCGGTAACCAGCAGGCCGCGATTCATCTGCTTCAGCAAGCCCTGAAAATCCAGCTCGCCGGGTTTGACGATGAGGTTGTGCGTGCCGCCCGCATTGCCGGTGCTGCGCATGGCTAGCTTGCGCGCGGAATAGGTGCCGAGGAAATAGCCCTGCAGCACGCCGTTTTCAACAATGGTACGGCGCTGCGTTCTGACACCCTCGCCATCGAATGATCCGCTGGCCAGACCCTTGCGTATATCCGGCACATCATCGATACGGATATTGCTTGAAAATACCGGCTGACCGAGCTGGTCGAGCAAAAAGGAGGATTTTCGGTACAGGCTGCTGCCGCTTACAGCACCTACAAAATGGCCGAGCAAACTGGCGGCAATCGGCGCCTCGAACAGCACCGGCACCTGCATCGTCGCGAGCTTGCGCGCATTCAGGCGGCGCACAGTGCGCTCGGCCGTGATGCGCCCGATTTCTTCAGCGGCCAGCAGATCGGCGGGATCGCGCGCTTCGCTGTACCAGTAATCGCGCTGCATCGCGGCATTTTTGCCGGCGATGACCGAGCAACTGACGCTGTGGCGCGATGTTGGATAGCCGCCAACAAAGCCCAGGCTGTTGGCATACACAAATTGCGATTCATGCACATTGACGCTGGCGCCTTCGGAATTTTTGACGCGCTTGTCGGTTGCAAACGCGGCCTGCTCGCAGCGGTTGGCCAGCGCGATGGCGCCGTCCACATCCAACGACCACGGATAATACAGATCCAGATCGGGAAATTCGGTCGCCAGCATTTCCGGCTCCGGCAGGCCGGCGCAGTCATCAACGGCGGTGAAGCGCGCGATGTTCAGCGCGGCATCCACCGTGTCGCGCACCGCCTGCGGTGAAAAGTCGGAGGTACTTGCACTGCCGCGCTGCTGGCCGATATAGACGCTGACCCCCAGGCCCTTGTCGCGGTTGTATTCTATGGTCTCCACCTCGCCCTGACGCACCGTAACGGCCTGGCCGAAACCATCCGACACTTCCGCCGAGCAGGCGGTGGCACCTTGCTGGCGGGCATACTGAAGCAGGTCCTGCGCGATCTGGCGCAGGGTCTCGGACGAGTAGGAAAAGTGTGTTTCTTTGCTGGAGTCTGCGTTTAAAATTGTGGTCATCAGTGTAAATTCTGCAAAACTTAAGGTCGTAAGGCGCTATCATATCAACATATACATATTTTTACCGGCACGCCATGAAACAACAGCAATACGACGACAGTGACGAACTTGACCTTCCGCCCAGCAAAACCAAGGTAAAGAAGCAGATGCATGATCTGCAGGACCTGGGGGAGCAGTTGACCGAACTCAGCAAGGAACACCTGGCCGAACTCGAGATACCGGACAATTTGCGTGATGCGGTGCGCGAGGTTAAAAAAATCAAGAGCTTTGGCGCGATCAAGCGGCAGATGCAATATATCGGCAAGCTGATGCGCGATATCGACCCCGCGCCGATACAGGCCAAGCTCTCCGAATGGAACGGTACCTCGCGCCAGCATATTGCCTGGCTGCATCAGGTGGAGCGCTGGCGCGACCGCCTGCTGGAACAACCGGACGCTCTCACGGAGCTGCTTGCGGCCCACCCGGGTGCCGATGTGCAGCATTTGCGCGCGCTGATCCGCAACGCGATCAAGGAAAAAGAATTGAGCAAACCGCCCAAGAATTATCGTGAAATTTTTCAGGTACTGCGCGACCTGATTCCGGAGGAAGCACTGGCGCAACCCCTGGCTCAGCCCGCAAGCAGGGTTCGCGCCAGCGAAACAGACAGTGACGCCGAAGAGTAAAGACTACATGACCTCCATCCTCCCCCACATCGTGCTGGACCGCGGCACAGCCCCCACCCACAGCATTATCTGGCTGCACGGGCTGGGTGCGGACGGCGGTGATTTTGTTGAAGTCGCCGAGATGATCAATTTGCCGCTGGCGATGCGTTATATTTTTCCGCACGCACCCAAAATGCCTGTCACCATCAATGGCGGTTTTATCATGCCCTCCTGGTATGACATCGCAGATATTGATATAGGCGCTAAGCAGGATGCAGCGGGCATTCATGCTTCACAACTGGAAATTGAAAAGTTTATTGCGCAGGAAAAAGCGCGCGGCGTTGCCGAGGAAAATATTTTCCTTGCCGGATTTTCACAGGGGGGCGCCATTGCGCTGCACACCGGCTTGCGCCATCCGGCCAGGCTGGGCGGGATACTTGCGCTCTCCACCTATTTGCCGCTGGCGGACACGCTCTCCCAGGAAGTCAGCCTCAGCGCAAAAAATACACCCATATTTTTTGCGCATGGACGTCACGATCCTGTCGTCCCCTATGAATTGGGGAAACAGTCGGCAGAAAAGCTCAAACAGCATGGTTTTCAGACTGACTGGCATGAATACGCGATGCCGCATTCGGTCAACAATGATGAGATCGGCGATATTGAAAAGTGGCTGACGCAGCGGCTGGTTTAATACGCGCAGCGGCTGGTCTGGTTTAATACGTTTCTTCAGCGCTGTTGCTGTCCTGCGCCATTTTACGGTAGCGCACCAGCTCAAAATCCATACCTTTTTCAACCAGTGCCATCGGCATTAACAAAAAGCTCTGCTCTCCCAGCGTCATGGTAGGACTGCGATTGGCTGAAAAGGTATCCTGTTTCATCAGCACCAGACTCTCGCCATCTTGCAGATCAGCTTTATCCAGCAGCAGGGCGGCTTGCCGGGCATCTTCGCTGCTGCCTTCAGGCGCGTGCAAAATAATGCCCACCACTTTGCTGGCCAGCATTTCCACCCCGAGGTGCAGATTATTTTGCGCATCGCGGCGCATGCGGCGCACGATACCCGCGCCCCAGTGCTCTATTTTTTCAGGCTGCAGGCCAAGCAGCGAACCGATCGACACATTGGCAACCTTTCCGGCAGGCAGCATGCAGCTCAGGCCATTTGCACTGACATCCTCCACTTCCCAGGTCTCGCTTTCGGAGCCATGAAAATTCAATCCGGCATCCGTTTTTTCCACCACCCTGAAAAAGCCATTCACAACATTCATATGCACTTTTATTTTGCGGCGCGGATTGCGGCGCAACGGCAGCGGAGAACGGCAACAGGCAGACAGGCTGCTTGCCACATCGACCACCAAATCAGCGCTATAGGCGACACCCATATTCAGCTCTTCCGGCACCAGGTTTTTATCCAGCGTTTTAAGCAGGTTATCAAACAACTGCGGCGCCGCGCCCACCCCCATAAAGCGTATGCTGTCGGGATACATGGCTCCCTGCTCCTTTACCCGCACGGGCGCTGCAGGCTTGGCCAGGTCAAACGCAAACAGACTGTCTGCCTTGCATTCTTCTTCGACAGCAAAAGCCTTGCTCATATAGGTGATTAAACGTTTTGAAATATGCAGATCAAGCGGCCTGAAAGAGCCGACTCCGGCGGTGTACCACATCAGCACACTGGCAAACAGGCGACTGGCTGTGGTTTCCGAGCCCGATCCGGCATACAGCGGAAGCAACTCATCCAGACACTGCTCTGCTTCGGCATAGGCATAAAATTCAGCAAGGTGTGCCCATATCTGCGGATCGATCTGTATATAGCGAACCGCCGCACATTCAAGCTTTCCAAACGCGGCATAAATGCCGCGCGCGCAGATCAGCGACAGATTGGACTTGATGGCTCCGCTGCCTTTTTCGCCCTTTTGCAGGCCAATCAGCAAATCCAGATAGCCCAGATCGCAGAAATTGAAATAGGCGTTCATCGCGCCCCACAGGCGATTTTCATTGAAGGAAGAGGGCGGAACCACAGCGAAATAGCCCTGCAAGATTTTACGCAGATGGGGATGCGCCGCTTCGTCGAGCATGCGCATCACGGCAAACTGGTGATCCAGACGAAATTCGTTGACCGGATCGAATAAGGCCTCGATCCATAGTCCAATTTCATGCAACACTACGACCGGATCTGTTTTGGGCAGATCATTCAGCAGTAGTTGCGCAGATTTCAGATTGGCTAACGGGTGATCCGACTTATTGCTGAACAATCCCAACATAACGAATCTCCGTGCACTTGATGCCAGTTGATATTGTTGTTATATAAACACAAATATTTAATGTTCGCTATATGACATAAGGCCTAACACCCGAAAATTTTCATCTTCTTCAACCAGTTAATGATTTCATTATTGCACCACGACACGCCGTTTCCACCTGTTACCCAGGCCTTGCACCAGCCTAACGGCCTGCTCGCGGCTGGTGGCGACCTGATGCCCGAACGACTGCTGGACGCCTACCGGCAAGGTATTTTTCCATGGTTCAGCGCCGGCGACCCCATACTATGGTGGAGCCCCGACCCGCGCATGGTACTGTTTCCGGAGGAGTTCAAAATATCGAAGTCTTTGCGCAAAACACTGCACAAGGGTAAATTTGAGGTTCGCACGGACAGCGCTTTTGAGCAGGTCATGCGCGCCTGCGCGTTGCCGCGTGAAGGCCAGGACGGCACCTGGATACAGGAAGAAATTATCGCGGCTTATGTGCGGCTGCATAAAGTGGGCCTGGCCCATTCGGTGGAAACCTGGATGGAAGGTGAGCTGGTGGGAGGGCTGTATGGCGTAAGCCTGGGGCGCATGTTTTACGGAGAGTCCATGTTCAGCCGCAAAACAGATGCGTCCAAGATTGCCCTCGCCCACCTGACGGCCCAGCTAAAACGCTGGGAATTTGGCATGATAGACTGCCAGATGAATACGCCACACCTCGCCTCAATGGGCGCGCGGGAAATTTCGCGCAGAGAATTTATCCTGCGCCTGCAAGAATTGATACACTATCCGGATATTGAATCATTCCGTTTCGACCATGACCTATTTGCGTGACATTCCCTTATCGGCGCTGCAATTCTATTTAACCGCGCCCTACGCGTGCAGTTATCTGCCCGAACTTGACGCGCGCTCGCAGGTTGCAACACCCAGCTTTTTAATCTCCACCCCAATCTATTCAGAACTGGTACGGCAGGGATTCCGCCGCAGCGGCACCTTCACTTACCGGCCGCGCTGTGACGGCTGCAGCGCCTGCGTGCCGGTGCGCGTCGATGTAAATGCCTTTACCCCCAGCCGCACGCAACGCCGTGTATGGAAAAATCATCATCCGGTGATTACCCTGCATCCGCTGGAGGACAAGCCGGAATATTTCGAGCTTTACCAGCGCTACCAGAAAGCACGCCACCCCGATGGCGGCATGAACAATGACAGCCACGACCAGTACCAAAAATTTCTGCTGCAAAGCCATGTCGACTCCATGCTGGTGGAGTTCCGCGAGGACGGAGTGCTGCGCATGATCAGCATCATCGACGCGCTGGATGACGGGCTGTCCTCGGTTTACACCTTCTTTGATCCGGACATCAAAACCGCCAGCTTCGGCACCTACAATGTGCTGTGGCAGATTGATTTATGCCGCCAGCTGGAACTGCCCTACCTTTATTTGGGGTACTGGATAGAAGCAAGCCGCAAGATGGCATACAAGGCCAATTTCAAACCGTTGCAGGGGCTGGTGCAAGGCGTGTGGAAAACGCTTGCCATGGATGACACAGCATAAAAATATTCTACTTCCAGCCACCCACTTACCATTTGCTCCACAGAAAGCACACCCATGTATTCACTGCTACGCCCGCTGCTTTTCACGCTCGATCCTGAAACCGCGCATCATGTCACACTCGACGCGCTGCAAGCCGCCTACATGCTGGGCCTGCTGCCGCTGATCGCCAAACAGCCTGCTGCCGATCCCCGCACCGTGATGGGTATCCATTTTCCCAACCCTGTCGGTCTCGCCGCAGGGCTGGATAAAAACGGCGCTTATATCGACGCGCTGGGCGCACTCGGCTTTGGCTTTATCGAAATCGGCACCGTCACGCCGCGCCCGCAACCTGGCAATCCCAAGCCGAGACTGTTTCGTCTGCCCCAGGCGCAGGGCATTATCAACCGCATGGGCTTCAACAATCTGGGGGTGGATGCGTTGCTGGAAAATGTAAAAAATGCACGCTACCATGGTGTTCTGGGCATCAACATCGGCAAGAATTTTGACACCCCGATCGAGCGTGCAGCCGATGATTATTTAATTGGCCTGCGCAAGGTTTACAGCCACGCCAGCTATGTCGCCATCAATATTTCTTCGCCCAACACCAAAAATCTGCGCCAGCTACAGGGTGGCGACGAGCTGGATGCGCTGCTGTCGCAACTGAAAGTGGAACAGGAAAAACTGGCTGAGCTTCACGGAAAATATGTGCCGCTCGCACTCAAGATTGCACCCGATCTGGATAGCGAGCAGATACAACAGATTGCCGCGCTGCTGATGCGCCACCGCATAGACGGTGTTATCGCCACCAACACCACGCTGTCGCGTGCGGGCGTTGAGCACCTGCCACTGCATGGCGAAACAGGCGGCCTCTCGGGCGCACCGGTACGCGAAAAATCCACTGAAGTAATCCGCCAGCTCGCCGCCGCACTGCAAGGCGCGCTGCCCATTATTGGCGTGGGCGGCATACTGAAAGGCGCGGATGCAATGGAAAAAATGCAGGCGGGCGCAGCGCTGGTACAGGTTTACAGCGGGTTAATTTATCGCGGAACGGATTTGCTTGCTGAATGTGCTGACGCGATTAAAATCAGCAGGCCAATATAACATTGCCAACCCCTGCTGGAGCTGTGCGCGCCCGGCCCTCTTCTGCATTTTTGCCACACTTTGCGTCGCTTTTTTGGAAAATATGCTTTCTGCCCGCATACATCGTGCTGCAAAATGCATACGGGCACGCTCCTGCGAATTCAGCTTTCCTCGGCCTTGATTTATTTTTCATCCGCTCATTTTAATCCGCGTTTTTTTATTGACCTGACACCTATTGAATTTAACTCCTGCTGCTGCTTGAATTGGTCATTGCCTTACCGGTAGATTCATTTTTATCTTCCAGTTTTGACATGTCGTCCTCAATAGAATGACGCAGCTTCACGATTACTCTTGATTGTTGCTTGTATGCGGGCAGGCGTTCAATTTCTGCAAGTGCCTTTTTGTAACAGCCTTGTGCCTCTTCAAATCGACCGGCCTTTGACATGACTGAAGCCTGTTTGAAGAAAATATTTGCATCACTTATGCCCTGGCTGCGCAGAGTTTCTACCCTGCCAAGGGCCGCATCATAATTGCCCAAGAGTAATTCAAGCTCTATTGCCTCTTCCTGCAAGGTCACGACAGGGCCCAATCGTACGATGCCCTGATCGAGTATATCTATGGCTTTTTGCTGATATTGTTGACCCGATTTCACATACGACCTGGCAATTTGAAGATAATCGACCGGAGCCGGCAGGGTGTTGTTCTTCAGGCTCTTTTCAAAAGCCTGAACAGCCTCCATATGTTCATTTTTTTTCTGGTGGATTTTTCCCAGCAGGCCATATCCTCGGCTTAAACCGCCATATGTATCAGGGCCGAGTGACTTCAGGAAAAGCTTTATATGTTGTTCGGCAGTATCGCTACTTCCCTCGGCCAAATATGCCTGGGCAAGATGATAATGCGCAACTTTTAGTTTCGGATCCAGTTCCATGGACTTTCCCAGATCGACGATGGCATCAGGATAGTTTCCATGCTGCAGGTAGAGTTGCCCGCGCTTTAAATAAAGCGCGGCTTCTGGCTTTCCACTATGAATATGCTGGCTGATTTTGTCGATTTGATCATGTAAATCACCATGGGACCAAGCGGACAGGGGAAGGCTGAATAACAGGATCAGGAATAAGAGTCGTATCATGATTTTGCTCCGGATAATTAAACAATTTATAAAAAAACGGGCCGTGAATCCCACGGCCCGTTCAGGTTCACCCTATAAATTTACTGGTAGGTTACAGATAGCATAGGCCGCTGACTTATCGTTGCATGCTCAGACGAAGACATGTCCAGCCCATCGGTTGAAGCATCAATGATGATAAAGCCATTATTTGCAACTGAACCATTTATCCAGCCCTTGACCAGTGCAATGCCTGCCGCATTCAGCGTAATCTGTTTGGAGCCGGTAGCGCTTGGAATAAAGGAGCCAATCTCGGCGCCAATATTGCTCAGCGGGTTCAGGCTGCTATACGTTACGCTCGCTTCGCTCCAGCCCGCATTTAGCGGGAAGAGTTTGTAGGTGCCGGCACTTTTGTTAACCACCTGCAAAGTCAACTTCACAGAGTCAACGGATGCAGTTGACGGAATAGAGCTGACATCCCATCTGAATACCGACATGACACGACCATAGGTAGTATCAGAACCATCGGCGAGGAGCGTAGTTGCAGTTCCGTAGTTGGTCGTGGATTTGGTGCTGGACACATGGCTGTCGATGTTTCCGGTATAAGAATTTTCACCTTCGCGCATATTCTTCGTAATCGGAGCAGTGCCAGCAGGCGTTGTTGCATTGACCACGTTAGAGTAGGCAGATCCACCCGCAGCATTCACTGCACGCACACGGTAGTAATAAGTTGTGCTGCCGACAAGACTGCTATCGGTGTATGTCACAACGTTTGCACCCGGTGTAGCCACACGAGTCCAGTTGATGGAATCCTGTGAACGCTCCAGCTCAAATCCTGTTTCGTCGCCGGCAGTGTCAGTCCAGTTGGTACGGATACTGTTATAGGTCAGAGCCGTTGCGACCAGATTGGAAGGAGCCGTGGGAATTGTTGGCGGAGGTGTATTCGATGTACCCTTGGTGATGGTGAAGTAATCACGCACGGTGCCGGTGCTGCCTATGTATTTTGCATTCAGCGTCAAGCCATCCACATCAAGCACCATGGAACCAAGCTCGTTCAATGACAGGTACATGGCAGGGTGATTCAGACTTCCGCCGCTGATTTTTCCTGAGGCACCCACCACGGAATAGACTACACCTGCATTGTCAACGCCTACTGCAGTCTTGGTGTATGCGCCACTGACATCAACACGTCCACTGTTACCATCTATGATATTGGCACTGGTCAATGTTCCGGAAGTTCCATAGTGGCCATTAAGGAATTTTGAACGCTCATAGGAATGACTGTGACCGCTCAGCACCAGATCCACGCCATAGCTCTCCAGTACAGGAAGGAATACCTGGCGCATCTCTTTCATATTGGCATCAGTATCGGAATCGTGCGAGCCCTTGGAGTAAGGAGGATGGTGCCAGAAGGCAATAACCCAGTCAGCAGTTGTGCTCTGCAGATCAGACTTCATCCAGTTCATCATCGCACCCGTGGAAGAACGCGAGGTCTCCTGGGAATCAAGAACGATGAAATGGATATTTGCATAGTTGAACGAGTAATAAGCCTCAGTACCGGAAGCAACACCGCCAGCCTCGGCATTTTTCGGGAAGGTGTGGATGTCATAATAAGGGCCGGACTGCGTGGCAGAATCCGCCGAGACGGCATCATGATTGCCCAGCGTGGACCAGAAGACAGTCTTGCGCATCAGGGCTGGATACATGTTGAACATCTTTGCCTGAAATTCTGCATCTGTACCGCTGTCGTAAACGTTGTCACCCAGCATCAGCCACAGGTTGGTATAAGTGCTGCCGGTGTGATTAAGATAGGCGTTGTACACCGCCGTCTGACTGGAAGTGCCGGTACCCGCATCACCGATCACCCAGATGCGTGATGGTCTGACAGAGCCGGTAACAGGGCCGGTTTTAAAGTAGGTGTTTGCATCGCCGCCGGTCAACACAGTCGTACTGCTGCCAACGTTGTAGTAATACTGCGTTTCAGCATTGAGACCGGTCAGTTTAACCACGTGCTCCGTTCCCACAGCGGTATCGTTGACAGTGCTGGTCAACTGCGTCTGCGAGGTGCCAAACTGAACACGGCTGTTAGTTGCAGTATCCGTGCGCCAGCGCACGACGATGCTGTTTGGTGTGGCCATCTGCAAATAGGGACCGCGCGTTACTGCAGCAGCAAATGCGGAGCCGTGAGCAAATGAAACGAGTAAAAGGGCAATGGATGCATATGCCATCCCCCCTTGAAAAAACTGATTGTTAGCTTTCATTTATTCCTCTATCGATAATTTAGGTTGTAATTATTTTTATTATGGGAAGCTACGGGGTAAACCAGCTTTGCAGGTTAATGAGTATGTGTGACAGGGGTTTTAACGATTTATGACACCTGCTGCGGATGATGCAAACCAATATCTATGGCAGAGTATTAAGCGCAGGTCATGCGGGGAAGGGAGTGTTGCAGAGAGTGACACAGCGATTAAAGCGCGTTAACAGTGCAGCGAGCGGTGATTAACGCTTGCGCAGAGGCTCCAACAGGGAGGAGAGGCCATTGTGATCCAGCTCCTGCATCAGGGCCAGCAACCTGCCGATTTCACCAGGCGGAAAGCCCTTGCGTGCAAACCAGTTCAGATAATCCCCGGGCAAATCGGCAATCACGCGGCCCTTGTATTTGCCAAATGGCATTTCGCGGACAAGCAGAAGCTGCAGATGTTCGGCGTTCATTGCGCGCCTGCTCAGCTTCCCAACGGAAAGTGACACGCCACCTGGTGCCCGCCGCCCACATCGCGCAGCTGCGGCTCATTGGCAGGGTCAGTACACTCAGCAGGACGCCCGCGCCGCTCATACACCGGGCAGCGCGGTGCAAAACGGCAACCGCTGGCGGGGCGCTCAAAGTCGAACACACCCCATGCAGCGCGACGGTCAACTTTCCCCGTCTGTACGGCCTCAAGGTTGTGCTTGTCAACCAGGGACGACCACAAAATATAGGTATAGGGATGCCGGGCTGCACCTGCAATTCGCTCAGTCAGCCCCATTTCCACTATGCGACCGAGGTACATGACGGCCACCTTGTGACTCATCAGCTCTACCACCTGCAGATCGTGTGAAATGAACAGGTAGGACAAGCCCAGTTGTTTTTGCAGATCGCGCAGCAGGTTAACCACCTGCGCCTGTATCGACACGTCGAGTGCGCTGGTAGGCTCATCCGCGACGATCATTTTTGCACCTACCGCCAACACCCTTGCGATGCCCACGCGGCGCTTTTCGCCGCCCGACAGCTCCGATGGGTAGCTGGAAAGCTTGCTGTATTTCAAATTGACCTGGTCCAGCAGCATGCGCGACTTAACAGCCGCCTCAGCATCGCTTAGACGCTCAAACACCGACACGGCTTCGCGCAAAATATCCTGCACTCGCATCTTGGGATTGAGGCCTGCATCCAGATCCTGAAAAATAAATTGCATGTCTTTGCGCAGCGGGCGCAGTTCGCTATCCGACAATCGTGTGATGTCGCGGCCATCGAAAATGATGCTGCCTGAAGTAGGCCTGGTCAGGCGCAGGATAGTCCGGCCCACGGTGGTTTTGCCGCAACCCGACTCACCAACCAGCCCCATGGTTTCATTTTCGCGCAGATAGAAACTCACGTTGTCGACTGCAGGAATGGCATCCGAACGGCGGTTCAGGGCCGAAAAAATGCCACGATTGCGATGAAAATATTTACTGAGTTGTTTGACTTCAAGTATTGTTCTGGACATGGCTTGCCTTGGTATCCTTAACTGCAATGAAGCCAGCAGCGCATTTGATGGCCGGGGGAAACTTCTTTCAGCCCAGGATGAAGTGTGGCGCATTTCTCCCTGATCTCCGGCGTAACCCGGTTACAGCGCGCATAGAACCGGCAGCCCGCGGGCACATTAATCGTATCCAGCACATCGCCCTCTATTGTCTGCAGATTGGCCTTGTCGCGAATTTTCTGCTCGCTCGGCACCGAGGCCAGCAACGCGGCAGTATAAGGATGCTTGGTGGGCTGCCCCATACCAAGTACTGACTTCGCAGGGCCATATTCCACTACCGCGCCGCCATACATCACCGCGACACGGTCTGCCAGACGCGAGATGACGCTGATATCGTGGCTGATCAGCAGGGTAGAAATACCGGTCTCGTATTTCAGCTCTTCCAGCAATCCGACTATCTTCGACTGGATGGTTGCATCAAGTCCGGTCGTTGGCTCGTCTGCAATCAGCAACGCTGGCTCGGAGGATAGTGCCATCGCGATCATCGCGCGCTGGCACATGCCACCCGACATATCAGATGGGTAAGCATTGAAGCGCAAGCGCGGCGAGTCTATCTTGACCTGCTCCAGCCAGTAGATGGCGCGCTCGCGTGCTTCCTTGACTGACTTGTTTTCGGTGTGCAAACGTACGGCCTCGGTAATCTGCTCGCCGACGGTGATATAGGGATTAAGCGATGCGCGCGGGTTCTGAAAAATCATCGCAATTTCCTTGCCGCGCAGATTTTTCATCAGCTTTTCACTGTGTTTTTGCCAGCCGGATTCGTCTTTGCTGACCGCCATTACGCGGTTATTTTTTTCAGTGATCCTGACATATTTGTCCAGCCCATCGAGCAAGTTTTGCCGCACCCTTGTGCCGGCGAAATGAATACTGCCACTGATGACACCCGGCCCCGCGCCAATCAGGCCCATAATCGACATCGCGGTGATGCTCTTGCCGCTTCCCGACTCTCCGACCACGCCCACTGTTTCGCGCTGTCCCACCTCAAGCGAAACACCGTCCACAGCACGCACAAAGGAGTGCTTGCTGCGCGCATAAAAATAGGTTTGCAGATTCTCGATTTTCAGCAGCGGCTGCGTCATTTTTCCCGCCTGTCTTCGAGAATATTATTCAGACCGTCACCGAGCAGATTGAATCCGAGTATGGTGAACATAATCGCCAGTGCGGGCGCGGTGGAAGGCCAGAAATTTCCCTGCAGAAAATAATTGGCTCCCGACTGCACCATATTCCCCCACGAAGACACCGGCTCCTGCACGCCGAAACCGAGATAACTCAGACTGGTTTCCAGCAGGATGGCTTCGCCCATGCCGATGGTTGCGTGAATAATCAGCAGCGCACGGCAGTTGTACCACAGGATGTGTTTCACAATAATCACTCGTGTACGCAACCCCAGCGCAATGGCTGCCTCGATAAAATTTTTCTGTGCAAGGAAACGTATCTTGTTGGCAATGGCTGTTGCCACGGTAGGAATGCCGGTAATACCCATCACCACCATAATATAGTAGATGTCCGGCTTGAACGCGGCGACCACCAGCAGGATCAACACCAGGCGGGGAAAAGAATCCACCAGATTGGTGAAGTAAGTGATGATAGTTTCAACCCTGCCTCCGCGATAGCCGGACAGAATGCCCAGCACCACACCGCCGCTCAGGGAGATCGAGACTGCCAGCAGCCCCGGCAGAAAATATGCCTGTATCCCCATAATCAGGCGCGACAGAATATCGCGCCCCATGAAGTCGCTGCCCAGCAAATAGCCCTCGCTCAGCGGCGGCGCCATCATCGCATCCATGTTGATCTGCTGCGGGTCATACGGAAGCCACGCAAACATGCCCGCCACATAAGAAACCACGACCAAAGCCACAATCAACAGACCATAGGCCACATAGACCAGATCAGCAATGGCATATTTCTGCCACACGGGCAGCGTGGAAAAATCGCCGATTTCACCGCTGGTCTGGATATATTTTTTCATGAAAATTATTTCTCGCTCCGGTTCCTGAACTCTGCCTGCGGTCAATCCCGCGCCTGTTGCGGGTTGACCGCGGTGCAAACCATGCGCTGCAGCAGGCTGCCCGCTCTCACAAAGGCCGCGGCGACCAGCGCGATTCCCATAATGACCGGAAAATCCCTGTCCTGCGCTGCCTGCCACGCCATGCGCCCCATGCCCGGCCAGTTAAAAATCTGCTCGACTATCACTGCGCCGCCCAGCATAAAGGGAATTTTTGATGCGATGATTTCGGTTACGGGTAACAGCAAACCCTCTTTGAATGCGTGCCGCCATACCGAGGCGCCCTTGGCACGCGCGGTACGCAGATAGTCTTCTGCCATGACACGGGTCATTTCCTCGCGCAAATTGCGGATCACTTCGCTGATGGTGCCACTCCCCAAACCCAGCACCAGAACCGGCACCAGAGTATAAAGCCAGGCATTTCCGCCCTGCGACTCGCTCATGGACGCCAGCGGAAAAAAATCAAAACTGTGTATGGAAATATAAATGGCGATATAAGCCAGCCAGAACACCGGCAGCGCAGAGATGACATAACCCAGCATGGTAAGCGGCCAGCTGATGACCACCGAATGTCCGCGCACGGAGGAATACAGCGCAATGGGCACGGCAATCAGCAGGGTTACCGCCATTGACCCAAGGGTCAGGTACAGCGTATTCAAACTGACATTGAGCAGCTCCGCGGCGACCGGCAGACCGGTGCGCACCGAGGTTCCAAAATTGCCGCTCAACACATTCAGCAACCAAGAGGAATATTGGCCATACCAGGTTTGCGCGGTACCGATGGCTTCGCGAATTCCGGCGCGCGCTTCCTCGGTAGGCAGCTGTCCTTCCAGCAGCACATTGAATTGGTCACCGGGAGCCGCATAGAGTATGGCGAATACGACAAAGCTTACTCCTAGCAAAAGCAGAAAAGCCAGCCCCAATTCTTTAAGCAGGGTAAGGATTAGCGCTTTTAGCGGGATATATCTCATGAAGCTCCAGTATTCGTCCGGCAAAATATTTATTTAAGCTTCATCCCGCAACAGGACTGTTGAACCGGCCCCAATCCTGCGCCGACACAGGATTACCTGATAATTGCAACATATTGATTATATTCAATATTTTTAAAAAAACAATGTTCCCCAAGCCACCCTATTTCTTCTGTGCGCTCACAGGGATGTACCATTCATCGGCAAAAGAGAAAAACTTGTAAGGATGGATGGCCACATGCTGAACTTTTTTGTGATACGCGCTGTAGTTGGTTAATGTCCACAGGAAGGTATACGGGGCCTCATCGGCCAGCAGGGCATGCAGTTTGCGGTTGATGGTGCGGCGCTTTTCGTGATCCAGCGTCAGCTTGCTTTCAACGATCAGCGAGTCAACCCCGGGATTGGAATAGGCCACAAAATTGTTTTTCCACGGGCCAATTTCAGCCGAGTGAAACAGCGAGGAAATATCCGCGGAGTCGTCAAACACCCATGAGGCGAAAACAATGTCAAAGCGGTGGTCGGCAAACACATCTTCCTTCCAGGCTTGCCATTCCTTGAACTCCACCTTTACGGTCACGCCGACATTTTTCAGGTAGTTCTGGAAAGCAAGCACGACCCGTTTCACCGCCTCGCTTTCCTTCTCGATCGGCACCATCAGGGTCAGTTCCAGTTTTTTCCCGCCCTTCTGCATCACGCCATCCGGCCCCTGTTTAAATCCGGCCTCGTTCAGCAAGGCAATGGCTTTCTTGGGATCATAGCTCAACGGCTGCACGTCGAGATTGTATGCCCAGCTGCCCGGCGCAAAGGGACCCGAAATAATCGTGCCCTGATTGTTAAAGAAGGAGCTCAGCATTTCCTGGCGGTTTAACGCGTGACCGAAAGCCTGGCGCACACGCTTGTCGTTCAGCAATGGATTGCGCAGGTTGTAGCCGAAGAAAGAATAAGACAGTGCATTGTAGGGCTGCAGGATGAAGCGCTTGTCACCCTGAATCTCGGCAATGCTGCGCGGGTTGACCAGCACGATCATATCGATGGCATTGAAGGTCAGCGCCTGCGTCAGAATATTCTGGTCGGCAAAAGGTTTGGTGACAAACTGGTCTATATTCGGTCTGCCCTTGAAGTATTTTTCATTGGCCACCATCACGATCTCGCGGTCGGCCGTTATATTGTTCAGCATGTAGGGGCCGGTGCCGATAGGCTGCTGCACAAACGAATCTTCACGAGTGAGATAGAGAGAGTTTTTCGGGCCATGTTTCGGAATAATCTTGAAACTGAATTTTGCCAGCGCATTCAGCACGGGGCGCTTCAGCGTGAAGCGCACGGTGTAGTCATCCAGCTTCTCTGCTTTTTCAATGAATTCGAAGCGCACCTTGAGCGGCGTAATGGTCTTCGGGTGCATCATGATGTTGTAGGTAAAAACAACGTCGTTGGCGGTAAAGGGCAAGCCGGCTTCACCGTTCTTCGGATGCCACGTCACATCCTTGCGCAGATTAAAGGTATACACGCGGCCGTCTTTGGAAGCATCCCAGCTTTGCGCCAGTTCGGGCACCACATCCTGGCGTTCGTTGATACCCACCAGTCCGTTGAAAAGCAGCTCGCTGATACGCATCGAAATCATCTCATTGCTGGTAATGGGATCCAGCGTGGCGGGCCGGCCATATTCACCGTAGTTTAGTGCTCCGCCAGTTGGCCTTGCAGTCTTGCGGACATCCGCTGCCTGGGACACCCCGGCAGCAAAACCCGACAGACTCAAAGCTAAAACGAATATGACTGATAACTGTTTCATACATTTCTCCCGATTGACTCCAAGCGCGTTCACTCAAAAACCACACTTCACATATGCAAATAAATTGCTACATTTTCCTGCGCATTAAAAAATTTTCACATCGCCGGCACTTTGCTGCTCCATGGAATAAATGCCCTGCATCGCTTCCTGTATCTGGCGCACGGCCGGGTATTGCTTGCCTATTTCAAAATATATTTCCAGATTCTCGGAGAATTTCTTGTTGCGGTAATACGCCTCTGCCAGAGCAACCAGCATGACAGGATCATTCACTTCTATTTTGTTTTTATTTGCCTTGTCACGCCCGGCTTCCATATACAACTCTGCTCTGGGATAGCTTTTCTGCAACAAATAATATTTTCCCAGTGCCGCATTCAACAGGAAAAACTTTTTCCCTTCCCCTTTTTCGACCGCGGCCAATGCCAGTTTTTCGGTTGTTGCACAGTCGGCTTGCGCTGGAGTACAGGCCTGCAGAAGCGCTGCCAGCAAGTCGGGATCATTTGCCGACTTCGCTGCCAGCGCCTGCCATATGGCCTTTGATTCCTTTTTCTGTCCCACCCTGCCCAAGGCGACGGCCTGCTGAATTTGTGCATTGTTTCGATATTGCACAGGCAGCTTTGCCTGCGTCAGGAAATTGTCCAGTGCCTGCAAGGCCAGTTTTTCGTTTCCCTGTTGCAGGTAAGCATCGGCCAGATAGAAGGACGCCGTGGCACCCAGTCTGGTATCACGGCCAGCCTGCTCCAGGTAGTACACTGCCGCATGCAGATGGGTCCGGGCAATATCGTGCAACAAACTCGGGTCATAAAAATTGATCGCTTTGGAGGCACCCAGCTCTTCCGAAAATGACGCTCCCTTAAGCTCGTTTGCATCCAGCAGTGCAAGCGCCTGTTCCGGCGCGGCAGCCTGGCTGTACACGCGCAGCAGATTCCTGATCATGCGCGCATCGGGCACGAGGTGCTGTGCTTTTGCCCTGGCCAGCGCCTCATCGGCCATCAGCAAAGGCTTGTGCTGATGCGCACCGGCGGCAGCATACGCGCCGGCAAGTGCGGCCTTGATTGACGGATTATTCAGATCCAGCCCGGACCATGCCCGCGTTGCTTTCTGTGCCTGCTTCTGCCGGCTGTAGGCGACACCCAGCTCGATATCAGCGTAAGCTTTGGCGGGGGCCTTGAGCCCTGCCCTGCCGGAAAAGCGGCGCAAATATGTGGCACCTTCGGCCGTCCTCCCGACTTCAAGCAGGGCCTGCCCCAGATAGAAATCAACATGGCGGCTGGCGGCCCCTGTCCTTTGCCTGCTCAACTGCGTGAGATAATCAAGCTCAATCACCAGCGCCGTCTGGTGCAACCCACGGTACAGCGCCGCACTGCGCAGATAGGTCATTCCCAGCGCAAGGCTCGCTGCCGGCTGCCGGCCGGCATCCATAGACGCCAATTCGGGACGCAACAACTGCGCGGCGTCTTCATAACGATTTTTTTCATACAGCTTGAGGGCTTGCGTCGTGACATCATCAGCCGCGATAGCCGGCCCGGCTATCAACAGCAGCAATATTTCACCCAGCAGCAGTCGCTTTAAGCAAGTCATCTTTTAATGTTTGAGTTTGGCGATAAAAATCTGGTCCCATTGATCCTGCTGCGCACGAAACGCGATCAAACCATTGGGGCCACAGGCGATATCATGATTCATTTTGGTTTCCGTCTTCAGTTGCCGGCTTTTTTTACTGCCAAGATCCACGATAAAAATCGGATTGTATTCCAGCGCGTCATCCTTCACGTAAACCAGGCCGCTGCCGTCCGCAAGCCAGGCCGGGCCCTGCTCTATGTCCGGCACAATGTCTGTGGCAACAATAAACTGCTCCAGCTTGCCGCCCCCCTCACCATCACTGCCGTCAGCAGCGATAACCGCCAGCGACCATTTTTTTTGCTCGCCGGACGGATTGAAGTTGGTATAAAAGGCAATTTTGCGGCCATCGGGCGACCAGTTCGGGCGCAGGTCATCATATTGCCAGCGGGTTAAAGCGCGCATGCTTGCTGCCGGCTTTGCGGGATCATCTATCACGTAGATATCATGATTTTCAGTGCTGCCATGGATCATCGCAATTTTCTTGCCGTCCGGCGACCAGCGCGGATAAAGGTAGGGTTTGTCGCCACTGGTGAGCTGTGTAACGGCACGGGTTCCGGGATCAAGCAGATACACATCCCCCTTGCCGCTGCGCCCGGAAACAAAAACAATCTGGTTCGAGGTGGGCGACCAGTCGGCAAGACCGTCTTTTTCCTTGTCCTGCGTCAGGCGCTGAACCACGCCACCGAGAAGCTGGCTGTACACATCATAGTTACCCTCGCCGCCATTGCTCATAAAAGCCAGACGCCTGGAATCGCGCGCCCAGCTCACACCGCTGTTGTAGCTCGGGTCCTCGGCAAGGCCGGGCAGGAAAAATTGCGACAACTTGCTGTCACTTTCGGCTCCCGACAACTGAAAATAAATAGTCTGCAACAGCTTGCCGTCTGTCTGCGAAACAACAACTTCGCGCTTGTCTCCGCGACTGCGCTCAAAAGCAAGGAGGTTGCCGGCCGGTGCCCAGACCGGATTCAAATCATTGCGCCCCGACTCAAATGCTGTCAAGGCGCGTACAAATTCCGGCTCAACGATATCGTATTCGCCGCCCGCCGCAACAGCCGCCGCCGGAACTACCGAGGTTTCGTCAGGCAGTATCAGCATCGATCCGGCTTCCATTTCCGCAGCAGCAGGCACGGCACTCTGTACCATGCCAAAGCAGAACAGAAGCAAAGCGGCCAGAGATCCGGTATGACGAAATATACTCACGTGGGATTACCTTTTGACTGTTATTTATCTTTGATCTGATTCCAGAATTTTTTGCCTGTTTCACGGTGCTCCGCGAATACCGGGTCACCCTCAAGCGCTCTGGGGAAAAAATCAAAATAATCACGCCACGCCAGGTTCGCATCGCTCAGCATATTGGCGCGGCCGGTAATCATGTACAGTTTCTGGTATGACAAGGCGAGGTAGAAATAGGTATCGTGCACAGCCTGGTCATACTCATTTGCGGGGAAGAAGCGCGTATTCTGTTTGGCAATCTTCAGGTTTTGCAACGCCTTGGCATAATACTGCGCCGCCTCATTGCGCTTTTCCGCCATTGTGTTATTGCCCTTTTCATAATACGCATGACCAAGGTTGGTATAGGCAACGGCATATTGCTTGAATATCAGCTGTTCATTTTCGGGAAGTGTTAATACATTTTCAAATTCCCTGATCGCGCCGTTAAAGTCATCCTTCTCATCCAGATACAGCTGCGCCAGTCTGTGACGGGCTTCCGAATAGTCGGGATGTGTTTTAATGGTTGCCGCATAGGCAGCAATGGCAGCATCAACATTGCCCTTCGCTTCTGCCGCTTCGCCCAGCTTCATATAGTCCTTGTGCAGCACGATCCTGTTGGCACCGGTGCGGTTTTCTATCTTCTTGTCAAATTCAACCACCTCTTCCCAGTCGCGATAGTTCTCGCCCGCACTCACACGCACCGTATGGAAACCCAGTGCCACTTGCTTGCCTTCCAGCATGGGTGTCTTGCCAAACAACTCGCCATCGACATACACCGTGGCAGGGGAAGGTGTTGACTCCATTCTGAACAAGGCATAATTCGCGGCCATCACAAAGCGTTTTACTTCACCGGATTTTTCTATTTTAATTTTCTCGGCCACTTGCTGGTAACCGTGGCGATACAGCATCAAATTAAAATTAGTGCCCGTACGAATACTTATTTTTGCGCTGCCATCATTACCTGTTGTGCCCACCCAATCGTTATTCAGGTATACATTCACACCCGCCAGCGAAGCGGCATCCTTGCCCGCCCCCCCTTTGACCGACACAACAAACGATTCGCGCGTTCTGCCTGAACCGGCGGGCTCTCCCTCGCGCTGCACGCGCCGGACAACCCTGTCACCCACGTCGACCCTGACCTTGGCCTGACCGTCTTCGAGTGCTGCAAATGAACTGCCATCACCGACTTTTTTAACGGTGAGTACAGCATCCTCCGCCGCGGCCTTCCCTTCAGCAGGCGGAATAAGTGCAAACTCAGTACCCCTGGAAATTGCATAGGATTTTCCCAGATTGATCTCATAGCGATCATCCTTAAATGCAATCACCGTGCCCTCAAACGGGAAGCGATCCATCACATTGCTCGCAATTTCCCGTGTCGCGCTATTGATGTCACCGCGCTCATCGGCGCGTATCACCTGGCTGTAAATCAGCTTGCCACCGGAAGAATGAAACTTGGCTTCGATGATATAGCCCCTGGCATCCCTGGACACGCTGCCCACCACGATCATATCGAGCATGCCCTGCAGCCTGGTTTGCTGCCAGCCCTTGCTGGTCAGCCTGGCAAGGCTCAATTTTGCATTCTTGATTTCCTTGTCCAGCCTGTCGCCGGGCATCTCGCTAAACACACTATATTTGAATAGTTGTGAGCGCAGTGCCGTCTGCGTTTGCACGGCCACATCCCTTAAATCAACACCCGGCGTATTACCGCCAAAATGGTAAAAGGCAACTTTGATAGGCTTGGGACTGACCGGATAAAAATAATGGCGGACGGTAAGGCCGTCCTCTATCAGCATGTTTGTGGTCCACTGCGAAGGCAGATATCCGGGTGCCGAGTAGGTGACCTTGACCGGCTTCCCCTGGTCTCCCGCATAGTTAAGGGTGAGGGTGCCCATGCTGTTGGTTTTTCCGGCCGGCTTGCCCGCCACCGACACGGCTATTCCCGCTATACCCACACCGCGACCGTATTCTTCTTTCAGTGCTTCAAACGTAACCGCCACCTGCCTGAACAGATCGACTGCCACTTTATTACCCGGTTCAAATTTTGCCGGTTTTTTCCAGCTGGAATAGCCGTTTTTATTGACTTCTACAATCGGGGCCTGCTTGCTGCCTGTCTGATATTTATAAACAAAATTACCGGCATCATCAGTCTTTCCGACTTCCCGCTTGTTTACAAGCACCGTTGCGCCCGAGACCGGCACGCCTTTTTCCTGCACCGCAATCACCACAAACGGATCCGCCTGCAACTCAACATCGAAGACATATTTCAATATCTCCCCTTCATTGGGAAGCTTCACCGTGAATTCGCTCTGCCATGGCTGCACTTCAAATCCCGCAACTTCCGCGCTGGCCGAAAGTTTCACCTGCTTGCCCGGTTGCTGATTCATGGAAATGTTGAATTGCCCGTCTGCACCCGTCTCACCCAATGGCTTGCCATCCATGATGATTTTGGCCTGGGGTACCAGCATGCCATTCAGGGTGACATTAACTTCCATATCCATGCGGGGCTTGCTTTCCCCGCAGGAAAGCAGGGCAAGCGACAGAAGCAATGTGGTTAAAACGCGGATAGTAGTTGTCAGCATAAAGACCCTCGACAATTCATAATAATTAAAGTGCTGCGACAGGTTAAACCAGAATCAGGCAGTCATTCGTTTCATGCGCCCGGGAAAATACTGTTACATACTGGGCGGCTGGATATTCACTTCGCCGGGATTAACGATTTTATCCTCGTCGCTGCGTGAGCCCCTGATCGATTTGCGCCGCCCTTCATGAATCTTGCGCAGGCTTACATCCACTTTTGGGTTGGAAAACGTGGTCACTTCCACTGTTCTGGTTTCGGTCTGAAAGCCGAGATGGGTGATTTCCACCTGATATTTGCCTTTTTTGATGACATCCTTGGCCGATTCAAATTTGCCGTCGGCGGCCGTCGTCACCGAGTAGGAAGCCTCTTCAACGGCAGCCGAGGTGTTGATCATGTTCACCACCGCGCCTTCGGGCGACGCAACGGCAACGGGGATAGGCTTGTTATTCGCGTCCACCAGCTGGATAGTGCCGCGGATACTGGGCGCACATGCCGACAACATAGTGACTAACCCGGCAGCTGCAAACAGAGTGTGTAGCTTCATATCATTAAACTCCCGTCATTTTAATCAATACTCGGCAGGGTAACTCACCCCATGCAAGAGCGCAATATGGCACAAGCGCTATCTCCTGCCGCCATACATTTTCAGCAGCAAAACGCCGCCCAGCAAACTTTGCAGCAGAAATGCGATGCTGGCTGCGCCGTGCCAGAATCTGAAACGGCCCGCATAAGGGCTTTCCATTACATACAGCGGCAAAGCCTGTGTCTTGAGTTCGGCCAGCAGCGGCTGCATGCCGAACTGGCCCAGCAGGAGTATCAGCAGCATGCCTGCAACAAGCCAGAACATGCCATTTTTTAGCCAGCTCCTGGCCGATATTGCATAAAAATAAAGCAGCAAATACACCGCGCACACCATGCCAACATAGGCTGTAACGGCAAATAACTTACCCGCCAGCATGCCGGCCAGAGCCTTGTCCGGCAATGCCTGAAACAGCACCGGCGCGGCGATATATCCCGCCATCCACATGCCGCCCACCCATGCGCACGCGATTAATACTGCCAATCCATCAAAGTATTTTTTCATCTCTATGCACCCACGCTCGCGCTGCCCAATTTTTTTGAACCTGTACTTTAACCTAAAGCCGGGGAATTCATATAACCCGGCATGGTTGAAGCAGCCTCTAAAACAAGGGATAATCCGCGTCTTCACGGCATCGTACCCAACATGACTAGCTACCTGCTCATCCTCATCAGCACCGTGTTTGTAAACAACATTGTGATGGTCAAAATTCTCGGTCTGTGCCCGTTCATGGGTGTGTCCAAAAAACTGGAAGCCGCCATCAGCATGGGTCTGGCCACTACATTTGTGCTCACGCTGGCGAGCGGCAGCAGCTATCTGATCGACCACTTCCTGCTTGCCCCCTTTCAGCTTGAGTATCTGCGCACCCTGTCTTTTATTGTGGTGATTGCCGGCATCGTGCAATTCACCGAGATGGTGGTGCAGAAAACCAGCCCGGTACTGCACCAGGTGCTGGGCATCTATCTGCCGCTGATCACCACCAATTGCGCAGTGCTGGGCATACCGCTGCTCAACGTGCAGGAAAAGCATAACTTCGTCGAGTCGCTGTTCTTCGGCATGGGCGGCGCGATTGGCTTCACGCTGGTGCTGGTATTGTTCGCCGCGATCCGCGAACGCCTGGATGGCGCAGATGTACCCGGCATTTTCAAGGGCTCCGCCATCGCGATGATTACGGCGGGATTAATGAGCCTGTCGTTCATGGGCTTCTCCGGTCTGGTCAAATAGGCGTAATTTCATAAGTATATGATTATATTGAATAAATTATGCTGATTGCGCTGCTGGTCATGTCGTTTATTGCGCTGGCGCTGGGCGCGGTGCTGGGCTTTTCCGCACTCAAATTCAGGGTGGAAGGCAATCCGCTGGTCGACAAGATTGATGCCATCCTGCCGCAAACGCAATGCGGGCAATGCAGCTTTCCCGGTTGCAAGCCTTACGCCACCGCGATAGCCGCAGGGGAGGCGGACATCAACCGCTGCCCGCCGGGCGGCGAAGAAGGCATACGCAAACTGGCGGATTTGCTGGGCAAGGAATTCATCCCGTTTGGCGAAGACACCGCCGCACCCAAACCCAAGTCCGTGGCGGTGATCGATGAGAACACCTGCATCGGCTGCACCCTGTGCATACAGGCCTGCCCGGTCGACGCCATTGCCGGCGCGGCCAAACAGATGCACACCATTATTGCGGTGGAATGCACCGGTTGCGAACTGTGCGTTGCGCCCTGCCCGGTAGATTGCATCACCATGGTGCCGTTGCCGCAGACGCTGCAGACCTGGAAGTGGCAATATCCTGAAGATGCGCAGGAGAAAAAAGCCCCATGAGAAAACTGCATACTTTTCACGGCGGCATCCACCCGGCTGAACACAAGCTGGAATCATCCGCGCAGCCCAGCCTGCGCGCGCCATTGCCGCAGCGCCTGGTGCTGCCGCTGAAGCAGCATATCGGCAGCGCGGCGAAAGCGCTGGTGCAGGCGGGCGACAAGGTGCTGAAGGGACAATTGCTCGCCGCGGCAGAAGGCATGCTCAGCGCCGCGATACACGCGCCCACCTCGGGCACGGTAGCCGCTATCGATTTTCACGCGGTCGCCCATCCATCCGGCCTGCCGGAACTGTGCATCGTGTTGCAGCCGGATGGCGAGGATCGCTGGCTAGAACACGCGGGTTTCGATTACCGCGCGCTGCCGCGTGACGAGCTGCTGAACCGGCTGCGCGATGCCGGCATCGTCGGGCTGGGCGGCGCCACCTTCCCCACCCATGTCAAACTGAACAATGCGCAGCACATACAGACGCTGATACTGAACGGTGCCGAGTGCGAACCCTGGATCACTACCGATGACAGGCTGATGTGCGAGCGCGCCGCCGAGATCGTGCAGGGCATCGAAATTCTGCGTTATCTGGCACAGCCCGCCGACACGCTGATCGGCATCGAGGACAACAAACCGCAGGCCATCGCCGCGATGCAGCAGGCCTGTGCCGGCAGCGGCATCGAAGTGGTGGTCATCCCCACGCTTTATCCTTCCGGCGGCGAAAAACAGCTGATCAAAATTCTCACCGGCAAGGAAGTACCGTCCGGCGGACGCCCTCTCAACATTGGTGTGGTGTGCAGCAACGTCGCAACAGCTTTTGCCATCCATCGCATGGTCAACCACGGCGAGCCGCTGATCTCGCGCCTGATCACCGTGACCGGAAATGTGAAATCGCCGCGCAATATCGAGGCCCTGATAGGCACACCGATAGCCGAACTGGTGCAGCTCGCGGGCGGCGCCCTGGAGGATGCAAACGGTTATATTGTGGGCGGCCCGATGATGGGGCTGGAGGTGACGAACGCACAGCTGCCGGTAGTCAAAGGCAGCAATTGCATCATCGTCAAATCAGACAAATTATTTCCCGCGCCGCCTCCCGCGCTGCCCTGCATACGTTGCACACGCTGCGTGCAAGTGTGCCCTGCGGAATTGCAGCCGCAGGATCTGTACTGGTTTGCCAGGGCCAAAAATCTGGGCAAGGCGCAGTCCTATAATTTGTTCGACTGCATCGAATGCGGTGCATGCAGCTATGTGTGCCCCAGCAATATTCCGCTGGTGCAGTATTACCGTTTTGCAAAAAGCGAAATATGGGCCAACGAGCGCGACAAGGAAGCGGCCAACCTTGCGCGCGAACGCCACGAGTTTCATCTGCTGCGCATCGAACGCGAGAAGCAGGACAAGGCCGACAAGCTGGCGCAAAAAGAAAAGGCCGCGCTGGCGGCAAAAGCAGCCGCTGCAACACAAGCCCAGCCCATTCCAAGCCAGCCAGCCCAAAGCCAGCCAGCACCCGACCCCGCCACGGTGAGCGCCACCGACGCCGTCGCAATCGACGCACTGCGCGCGCAGGTGCGCGAGATTGCTCACCCAGAAGCCAAACATACCAAGGAATAATATGTTCCCACCGTTTACCACCCAGGCCAGCAGTGTCCGCGAAATCATGTTCAAGGTGTTGCTCGCGCTGCTGCCCGGCATCGCTTTATATGTGTGGTATTTCGGCCCCGCGATTCTGGTGTCGATCACCCTTGCCAGCCTCACGGCACTGGCCACCGAAGCGGTGATGCTGAAACTGCGCCGCCGCCCGCTGGCACCTTTTCTCAGCGACAACAGCGCGCTGCTCACCGCGTGGCTGCTGGCACTTTCCATTCCGCCGCTGGCACCGTGGTGGCTGGTAGTGGTGGGCACCATGTTCGCGATCAGCGTCGCCAAACATCTGTATGGTGGGCTGGGTAGCAATCCTTTCAATCCGGCCATGGTCGGCTATGCGGTGCTGATTATTTCTTTCCCGGCCTACATGACGCACTGGCTGGCACCGCAGGGACTTGGGCAGCTTGAGCTGAACTTTATGCAGCAACTGGGCTATATCTTTGGCGGGCACTTCCCGGCCGGCGTAACTGTGGATGCGGTGAGCATGGCCACGCCGCTGGATACGCTGAAAACGCAGTTGCATTCCGCACACAGCATGGGCGACATTCTGCAAATGCCGGTCTATGGCAACTTGGGAGGCAAAGGCAGCGAGATGGTTGCGCTGGGTTTTGTAATCGGCGGCATATATCTGCTGGCCAATCGCATTATCAGCTGGCATCTGCCTCTCACCTTTTTAGCCGCACTGTTCGCCACCGCGGGCGCGTTTTATCTGTTTGATCCCGCCCACTATGCGCCGCCGCTGTTCCACTGGTTCTCGGGCGCTGCCATGCTGGCCGCTTTTTTCATCCTGACCGATCCGGTGACCAGTCCGACGACTATACGCGGCAAGTTTATCTTTGCTGCCGGCGCGGGCTTTCTCACTTACATCATCCGCGTGTTTGGCGGCTTTCCGGATGGCGTGGCTTTCGCCACGCTGCTGATGAATATGTGCGTGCCGCTGATCGATGCCTACACCCAGCCCAAAGTATTCGGCAAGAAAGGTGAGCAATGAAACGCCTGACCAAAGCCACGCTGCGAACCGCGCTGAATCTGTTTTTTTTCACCGTTATCGGCACCACTATTCTGGCCTATACCTTTAACCTGACGCACGAGCGCATTGCGCAAAGCGAAGCCGCGGCCAAACTCAAGCTGATCAACCAGGTCGCTCCCACTGCGCTGTATGACAACGATCTGCTCAACGACACGGTCACGCTGCCCGCCAGCGCGCAGCTGGGCACAGAGCAGGAAACCCCGGCCTACCGCGGACGCCTCAAAGGCCAGCCATCTGTTGTGGTCATTGAAGCGATTGCACCCGACGGCTACAGCGGTAAAATAAGCCTGATCGTGGCGATCAATTACGACGGCGTGATCAGCGGGGTGCGCGTTGTTGCGCACAAGGAAACGCCGGGACTGGGCGACTATATCGACATCGCGAAAAACAAATGGATCAGCCTGTTTGGCGGCGCGTCGCACCAGCGTTATCAGGAAGACGACTGGAAAGTGAAGAAGGACGGCGGGCAGATCGACTATATGGCCGGCGCCACCATCACCCCGCGCGCGGTGGCGAAGGCGGTGCACAAGGCGCTGCATTATTTTGAAGAAAACCGCGCCCGTTTGTTTGCACAGCAGGCGGACAACTAAGCTGTGCAGCCCGCTTGAGCGCTTTATGCGTTAAAACATAAGTACTTGATTATATTGAATATTATGCTATAGGTCAGGAGCGACATGAACATTTCTGAAGTCAAAACCATCCTGCACAACGGCCTGTGGAAACAGAACACCGGCGTGGTGCAACTGCTGGGTCTGTGCCCGCTGCTGGCGATCAGTAACACCGTGGTAAACGCCGTCAGCCTCGGCCTGGCCACCACGCTGGTGATGGTGGTGAGCGGCAGCGCGATTGCGCCGATACGCAACTATGTGCCGAATGAAATCCGCATTCCGGTGTACGTGCTGATCATCTCCGTGCTGGTCACCGTGGTGCAATATCTGATGAATGCCTATATGTACCCGCTGTATATCGTGCTGGGCATTTTCATTCCGCTGATCGTCACCAACTGTATCGTGCTGGCGCGCGCCGAAGCCTTTGCGTCCAAAAATGCGCTGCTGCCTTCCGCGCTGGACGGCTTTGCAATGGGCATCGGCCTGACCGCTGTGCTGGGCATACTCGGCGGCATGCGCGAAATAGTCGGCCACGGCACGCTGTTTGCCGGCTTCGATCTGGCGCTGGGCGAGATGGCAAAAGGCTGGGTAATTACCATCATCCCCGACTACCACGGCTTTCTGCTCGCCGTGCTGCCGCCTGGTGCCTTCATCGGCCTGGGGCTGCTGATTGCAGGGAAAAATTATCTGACGCTGCGCGCCGAGAAGAAATCCAAAATCATCAAGATTACCAGCACGCAAACCAGTGCGGCTTAATCCATGAATGCAGCCAAGCGCCGCGAAATTTTCCTGCGACTTCAGCAGCAGAACCCGCACCCCACCACCGAGCTGGAATTTCATACGCCGTTTGAGCTGCTGATATCGGTGCTGCTATCCGCGCAGGCCACCGATATCAGCGTCAATGCCGCCACGCGCCAGCTGTACCCCGTTGCCAATACACCAAAGGCGATACTCAAGCTGGGCGAAGAAAAACTGCGCGCGTATGTGCAGCGCATAGGCCTGTACAAAACCAAGGCCAAACACATCATCATGACCTGCAAGATATTGCTGGAGCAACATGGCGGCGAAGTGCCGCAAACACGCGAGGCGCTGGAAGCCCTGCCCGGCGTGGGACGCAAGACCGCCAACGTGGTACTGAACACCGCCTTCGGCCAGCCCACCATCGCGGTCGACACCCACATCTTCCGCGTTTCCAACCGCACCGGCATTGCGCCCGGCAAGGATGTCGTCGAGGTTGAAAAGAAGCTGCTCAAATTTATACCGGATGAATTCAAACATGACGCGCACCACTGGCTGATCCTGCACGGGCGCTACATCTGCCAGGCGCGCAAACCAAAATGCGGCCAGTGCATTATTGAAAACCTGTGCGAATATAAAAAGAAGGAATTCTGATGTTTAACCCCAGCCGGGACGATGCCCGCAATTTCCTGTTCGACAGCTGGCGCAAACAGCGCGCGGGGGAAGTGCTGACCCCGCTGGAAGATATCGCGGCGCAGCTGATTGCAAAACATCCCGAGTATCACGCGCTGCTGGAAAACCCGGAGCAGTTCAAGCACAAGGACTACACCCCTGCCGAAGGCGAGCCCAACCCCTTCCTGCACCTGATGATGCATCTCACCATGCAGGAACAGATTTCCATCAACCAGCCGCCCGGCATCCGCGCGCACTTCCAGCGTCTCACCGCACACTACCAGTCCGAACACGATGCACTGCACAAGATGATGGAGTGCCTCGGCGAAATGTTGTGGCAGGCACAGCGCAATGGCAGCGGGCCGGATGTTGGTGTTTACTTTGCGTGTCTGGAAAAACAATAAATGCTTTATCCACAGATCTCACAGATTGACACAGATTAAAATCAGCGACCCAAATTACTTATCACTCAGAAATATTGGCGATGATATTGCCCCCTCTCCCCACTTAACAGAGTATTGAAGCTGAACCTGAATTTCTGACTACCGTGCAAATCCTAATAATCGGTTTTAATCTGTGTCAATCTGTGTAATCTGTTGACAAGCCTTTAAGGAGCTTTTGAATTATGGCAAACCGACTCAGCAAAATCGTCACCCGCACCGGCGACAAAGGCACCACCGGCCTTGCCGACGGCACTCGCGTCAACAAGGACAGCCTGCGCATACATTGCCTCGGCACCGTCGACGAACTCAACAGCCATCTCGGTTTGCTGCTGTGCGAAACCCTGCCCGAGGATATCCGCGCCCTGCTGCTGGCAATACAGAACGACCTGTTCGACCTCGGCGGCTCGCTCGCCTACCCGGTTGCCCCGTTCACCGAAGACAAACTCACCAGACTTGACGCTGCAATCGCGCATTACAACGCCGAACTGCCGCCGCTCAAGGAATTCATCCTTCCCGGCGGCACCCGCGCCGCCAGCCAGTGCCATATCGCCCGCACCGTTGCCCGACGCGCCGAACGCGAACTGGTCGCGCTCTCCCATCTGGAAGAACCGCCAGCAAACGGTTTGCCGTATTTGAATCGACTGTCGGATTTATTATTCGTGCTGAGCCGTGTGTTGAATCGCGGTGAAGGTCAGGCTGAAACTTTATGGAAAAGATAGACGTACAATCAATAAATTTTTCACAAGTACTTACGTAATTCTTAAGGCTTTAAATCCCTCCTAGCCTCCCTTTGCTAAAGGGAGGAACGCTCTCCGGTCACCGCCAAACTCGTTCCCCACTTTGGCAAAGGGGGGCTAGGGCTAACCTTTTCACGATAACGATAATCTGATCCTGTAATCGTACCGTTTTCGTTGCCGGGGGTAGCCCGGCGGCTAGTTACTTTCTTTTGCTTCGCCAAAAAGAACCCTGCGTTGCTCGTCTGGCCAGGCTTCCTCACAAACTCGCACGATCCGCTGCGCGTCCACGTGCTCAAACATGTTCGTCAGAATTCCCTGACCAGCCTGTGCTACTCGGTGGCGGACGAGGGGAGAGAAAAGCGAAAATCAGAAGCAACAGCAAATTCAAAACCAAAAAAACAACTTCAAAAGCGAAGTTCGAGTGTGGGCTTTGCCCACACGGTTTGTTTTTGGTTTTGGTGTGCGCTACGCGCACACTGCTTTTGACTTTGCTTTTGACTTGCCTACCCCGGGAACCTCGAAGAGGTGGCGGATTGGGGTTCGCCTTCTTTTGGTTACTTTTCTTGGCGAAGCAAGAAAAGTGACTAGCCGCCGGGCTACCCCCGGCAAATTGAGAACAGCACAAACACTTGATCAAATTTAGGTGCTCGGGATAGAAATAACCTTTAGTTTGATACAACCAGAGACTCAAACTTTAAAATTGACAATCGTACTTGTGTCATCCGTTGCTCGGAAAAATATGAAGCTTGTGTAATTCCGCGAGAAGAAAGTCGGAATCCGAGCATGATGAATACAGTATCTGCTGAATCGTGCCATCCGCGATAGCAGCCTTGAGATCGAATGCCAACTCCAATCCAAGTGGCAACTGCATTGTACTGCCATCACTTAAGGCAAATTGACCTATTCCTATAGTTGACAGAGAAATGCGGAATTCCTTCTCTTCAGAAAACTTCTCCTTGTCTTTCAAATACGTGTATATGATCGGGTTTGGGAGATACTGAGTATTTGCTTGATGAGTTTCCCTATTAACATACCCAACAGTTCCGTAGTTTACCGAAAAAATTTGATGACATTGGTTGCCGTTATAATTTAATACGGCATTTCCGGGCTGTAGGATTTGGTTTAGAGTATTGCGCAATTTCCCGAACTCAAAAACAACACAAACCTTACCTCTCTCACTACCGTTTGCATAGTTATTCCAAATGAAGTCAGAGTTTTCTAGAGAGAAGCAACAAGCGTAGGTTCTCGCACGCGATTGATCGTAATAATTGGCAGCCGAAAAATCTGGAGCCTTTTCAAATCGAGAAAGTGAATTGCTCTCCTGATCTTGAGGCAATTGACGCCCATCGTGATGGTCTGCGCCTGGAAAATCTATATAGCTATCGACGCGGTTAAAGTACAGGTAGTTACCGACAATTGAGCGCAACAAATTCTCCACACTTATTATCTTGTAAAGCAACTGTGTGTCAGACGGTATGCTTAACAAATGCGCATGTGCTTCAACGGTGCCCAATGTTAGATCTTGCATACCAGCACATCCTCGAAAAAATCAAGCACACCCCAACGGATCATCCGTCAAATGCACCCGATGCTCATGCCCCTCACCCGTCGCAACAGGCCGCTTGGGATCGGTAATCCACTCGCTCCATGATCCCGCATACAGCTTGCTGCCATGCAGCCCGGCAATCTCCATCGCCAGCATGTTATGACAGGCCGTCACACCTGAACCGCAGGTGTGTATTACCTGGTTTGGTTTCAGGCCATGCATCAGCTTGAGGTAGGATTCTTTCAATTCTTCTGCCGGCAGATAGGTGCCGTCAAAATCCAGGTTCTCCTCATACACCCAGTTGATTGCGCCGGGAATATGGCCCGCCACCTTGTCCAGCGGCTCGCGTTCACCGGCAAAGCGCTGCTCGGGACGCGCGTCGATCAGCACGCTGCAGCGCTCGCGCCGGGCAAAATCCACTTCTTCCGTATCCACCAGCAACGCTTCGCGCACATGCGGCTCAAATTTCGCCGGGATGATTTTTGGCAACTCGGTTGTCACCGGCAATTTATGCTTCACCCACATCTGCCAGTTGCCATCCAGCAGCGCGACATTGTCATGCCCCAGCCAGCGCAACAGCCACCACATTTTCACCGCCATTGAACCAAAGCTGTCGTCATACACCACCACCTGCTTGCTGCTGTCCACACCCCAGCGAGAAAGCTTATCGGCAAAACCTTTTGCATCCGGCAGCGGGTGACGCCCGCTGGTGGGTGTGACCGCCGAGGACATGTCGTCATCCAGATGCACATAACGCGCACCCGGTATGTGGCCTTGCTGATAGGCCAGTTTTCCCGCGTCTGTTTTGGTTAAAGTGAAACGGCAATCGAAGATGAGCCAGTCAGGATCATGCAGATGTTGCGCCAGCTGTTCGGTAGAAACCACCGTGGAAGATCGCATCAGGGCTACCTCTTATGCAGGAGGAAGTGATTTGTTTTTTGGCTTGCGCAGATTGAGCAGCCATAGCGCATAGCCGGACAGCGAGTAGCCGAGGAACAGCAGGAACAGCACGCCGGCGGGATAACTGGAGATCACCACGAAGAACATCGCCAGCAAAAAAATCACGATGAAGGGCACGCTCTTGCGCAGGTTGAAATCCTTGAAGCTGTAGAAGCGCAAGTTGCTGACCATACTCAAGCCGGCAAAAACAGTGAGCGCAGCCGCATACCAGCGTATATCATTTCCCGAGTAACCAATATCCTGCATCACCCACACAAATCCCGCGACCAGGGCCGCAGCTGCAGGGCTGGGCAGCCCCTGGAAATAACGCTTGTCCACCACGTCAATATTTGCGTTAAAACGTGCAAGGCGCAAGGCTGCACAGACGCAATAAATAAACGCGGCAAACCAGCCCCATTTGCCCAGATCCCGGAACGCCCACTCGTACATCAGCAGCGAGGGCGCGACACCGAATGACACCATGTCGGACAGGCTGTCGTATTCCGCGCCGAATTCGCTCTGGGTGTGCGTCATGCGCGCCACGCGCCCATCAAGACCATCCAGCACCATGGCAATAAAGATTGCGACAGCGGCATATTCAAACCTGTTGTTCATGCCCTGCACGATGGCATAAAAGCCTGAAAACAATGCCGCAGTGGTAAACAGATTGGGCAACAAATATATGCCGCGCCGGCGGATACTCATTGGTTTGCGGGGATTAATATCGTTCATATTTTTAGTGTCATAGAGAATGAAACAAAAGTGGCAGCGGGAATACTTTATCACCAATAGCGACTGTAATGGTAGCCGGCCAGAACAGCAAATGTATAAAAAAAGGTGACTGATGAAAGCCAGCTTTTGCCGCCATCACCAGTCACCCGTTTTCATACACCACAAATCCTGTTAGTTTTTAGACTGATCTACCAGTTTGTTTTTGCTGATCCACGGCATCATGCCGCGCAACTGCGCGCCTACTGTTTCAATCGGATGCTCGGCATTCAGACGGCGACGCGCTGTCATTTCAGGATAGTTGGTGCGACCTTCCAGAATAAAGCGCTTGGCGTAGTCGCCGTTCTGGATGTTCTTCAGGCATTCGCGCATCGCGGCGCGTGACTCTTCGCCGATTACGCGCTGGCCGGTTACATACTCACCGTATTCAGCGTTGTTCGAGATCGAGTAGTTCATGTTGGCGATGCCGCCTTCGTACATCAGGTCCACGATCAGTTTCAGCTCGTGCAGACATTCGAAGTAGGCCATTTCAGGCGCATAACCGGCTTCGGTCAGGGTTTCAAAACCCATTTTCACCAGTTCAACCGCGCCACCGCACAACACGGCCTGTTCGCCGAACAGGTCAGTCTCTGTTTCTTCGCGGAAGTTGGTTTCAATCACGCCACCCTTGGTGCCGCCGTTCGCAGCCGCGTAGGACAGCGCGATATCCTTGGCCTTGCCGGATTTATCCTGGAACACGGCGATCAGTGTGGGTACGCCGCCGCCCTTGAGGTATTCGGAACGCACCGTGTGGCCGGGGCCTTTTGGTGCAATCATGATCACGTCGATATCGGCACGCGGCACGACCTGGTTGTAATGCACGTTGAAGCCGTGCGCGAAAGCCAGTGCAGCACCGGCTTTCATGTTGGGCGCAACGTCGTCGTTATAAACCTGGGGAATATTTTCGTCGGGCAACAGCATCATCACGACATCGGCGTTTTTCACTGCCGCTGCAACCTCGGACACTTTCAGTCCGGCTGCTTCGGCTTTTTTCCACGAGGCGCCGCTCTTGCGCAGGCCTACAGTCACGTTAACGCCAGACTCTTTCAGATTCTGTGCGTGGGCATGGCCCTGTGAACCATAGCCAACGATGGTGACCTGCTTGCCTTTGATCAGTGAGAGGTCTGCGTCTTTGTCGTAATAAACTTTCATGGTGTTTCCTTTTCGTTATATTTAATTCAGTGATTCAACAGCCCGGTAAATTTGCCCTCTACCGGTCCTGCAATTTCAAAATACGGTCGCCGCGACCGATGCCCGAGGCACCGGTACGTACCGTTTCCAGTATCAGCGTGCGGTCTATCGCCTGCAGGAAACTGTCCAGTTTCGTACCCGCACCGGTCAGCTCGATGGTGTAGGTGCGATCGGATACGTCGATGATGCGGCCGCGGAAAATATCCGTCATGCGCTTCATCTCGTCACGCGCCGCACCTTCCGCGCGCACCTTGACCAGCATCAGCTCGCGCTCGATATGCTCGCCTTCGCTCAGATCCATCACCTCTACCACTTCAATCAGCTTGTTCAGCTGTTTGGTGATCTGTTCGATAACTTCCTCGGAACCCCGTGTCACGATGGTCATGCGCGACAGGGTTTCGTCTTCTGTCGGCGCGACGGTCAGTGATTCAATGTTATAGCCGCGCGCAGAAAACAGCCCGGCCACGCGTGACAGGGCACCCGCTTCGTTTTCCATGAGTAAAGAAACAATATGGCGCATTTAGATATCCTCCGCCATTAATACATCGGACAAGCCCTTGCCGCCGGGAACCATGGGGAACACGTTCTCGGTCGGGTCGGTACGGAAATCCATAAACACCAGATCATCCTTGCGCGCAAACGCTTCTTTCAGCGCATCCTCAACTTCGGAGGGCTTCTCGATTTTTATACCGACGTGACCATAGGCTTCCGCCAGTTTGACGAAATCAGGCAGCGCGTCCATGTAAGATTCCGCATAACGGTTGCCGTGGAAGAATTCCTGCCACTGGCGCACCATGCCCAGATAGCGGTTGTTCAGCGCGATCACCTTGATCGGCAGATGGAACTGCTTGCAGGTGGAAAGCTCCTGGATACACATCTGGATGCTGCCCTCGCCGGTAACACAGGCAACAGGAGCACCCGGATGAGCCAGTTGCACGCCCATTGCCGCAGGCAGACCAAAGCCCATGGTGCCGAGACCGCCGGAGTTGATCCAGCGGCGTGGCTGGTCAAACTTGTAGTATTGCGCGGCCCACATCTGGTGCTGACCGACGTCGGAAGTCACAAAGGCTTCGCCACGGGTAATTTCATACAGCTTTTCGACGACATACTGCGGCTTGATCACCTCTGTCGATTGGGTATAAATCAGCGAATTGCGGCCACGCCACTCGTTAATCTGCTTCCACCAGGGTGCAATCGCCGCTGTATCCGTCTTGTGCTTGCTCGCCTTCAGCAGCGCCAGCATTTCCGTCAATACATTTGCCACATCGCCCACCAGCGGCACATCAACCTGCACGCGCTTGGAAATAGAAGCAGGGTCGATATCTATATGAATAATCTTGCGCGGCACGGAATTAAAGTGCTTTACATTGCCGATCACGCGATCATCAAAGCGCGCGCCCACCGCAAACAGCACATCACAGTTCTGCGTTGCCATATTGGCTTCAACCGTGCCATGCATGCCCAGCATGCCGACAAACTGCTTGTCGGTTTCGGGATAACCGCCCAGACCCATCAGGGTACTGGTGCAGGGGAAGCCCAGCAGGCGCACCAGCTCGGTTAACTGCTTTGCCGCGTCCGACAGGATCACGCCGCCGCCGGTGTAGATCATCGGGCGTTTGGCTTCCAGCAGCAGATGCAGCGCCTGCTTCAACGCGGCCGGATCGGCTTTTACGATCGGGTTATAGGAGCGGATGGAAACACTCCTGGGATACTCATACTCGGTTTTGGCCAGTGAAATATCCTTGGGGATATCGACCAGAACCGGGCCGGGACGGCCGCTCTTGGCGAGATAGAAAGCCTTTTTGATGGTAACCGCGATATCTTTCACATCCTTCACCAAAAAATTGTGCTTGACGCAGGGACGCGTAATACCGACCGTGTCCACTTCCTGGAATGCATCTTCACCGATATAGCTGGTGGGCACCTGGCCGCTGATCACCACCATCGGAATGGAATCCATATAGGCAGTCGCGATGCCGGTAACCGCATTGGTCACACCGGGACCGGAGGTGACCAATGCGACACCCACCTTGTCGGTGGAACGCGCATAACCGTCTGCCGCGTGCACTGCCGCCTGCTCATGCCGAACCAGAATATGCTTGACCTTGTCCTGATTGAAGAGTGCGTCATAAATGAAAAGCACTGCTCCACCCGGGTAGCCAAATACGTACTCAACCTCTTCCTCCTGCAAACAGCGTATCGCTATTTCCGCACCCGTGAGTTCCATGTCAAAAACCTTAGCAAGCAATAATTATAGAACCGCGCAAGATAAAGCCTGGAAGGCTTTTGGTCAACCCCTGAATGCATACCCTGCCGCCAAATATGGTCATTCTCACCCTGTCCCGCCCACATTTTGTTAACATCCGGACTCAGCTGCATTTTGGAGTGGATAAACTGGCAAGCCGTAACGAACTTTCCGAATTTCTCGCCTCTGTCGAACGTCGCGCCTATAAACAGGCGTTATTCGCGGTGCGGGACGAGCATGTCGCGCTGGATATCGTGCAGGATGCCATGCTCAAGCTTGCCGAAAAATATGGCGACAAGCCGCTGGCGGAACTGCCCATGCTGTTTCAGCGCATCCTGCAAAACACGATTCGTGATTTCTATCGCCGGCAAAAAGTCCGCTCAATGTGGACCACACTGATGTCCTCGCTGATTCCGCAGCACGATGAAAGCGATTATGACCCCCTCGATACGCTGCAGGACGATGGCAATAACAGCCAGTCTCCACGACCCGATGTTTCGCTTGAACAATCACAATTGCTGCTTATTATTGAATCAGAACTCGGCAAGCTGCCCGCCCGTCAACGGGAAGCCTTCCTGCTGCGTTATTGGGAAAATATGGATACCGCAGAAACTGCGGCGGCAATGGGTTGCTCTGAAGGCAGCGTTAAAACCCACTGTTCCCGTGCTACCCATGCACTTGCCGCCGCGTTAAGAGCCCAAGGAGTGACAACAATATGAAAAATACATTAAATACTAAATCAATCAAGGAGTTGCTAAATATATCAACCGCCCGGATAAGTCCTGCCACGCTGGAAAAGCTGCACATGGCAAGAACACGCGCCCTCGATCACCAGCGAACCAGCAGCACAGTGCCGGTTTTATTCTGGATTGGCCATCACGACAGCCGGCATGACTCGCACCATCTGTCCAGGCCGATGACATGGGCCATTGCCGCACTGTTTGCGGTTTTCCTGGCCAGTGGCGCCGTTTACTGGAACAACTACACGACAGAACATGAGATAAGCGAACTGGATATCGCCATCCTGACGGGTGACATGCCCATACATGTATACGTGGACTGATGCGGTAATGCGTGCATTTTCCGGCTTGACTCTTATCTTGGCGCTGAGTTCACTGTTACCTGGCATGGCGGCACAGGCTGCAACCCAGCCGTGGCTCAAGCTTACCCCCATGCAGCAGGAAGCATTGGCACCACTTGCCCAGCAGTGGGATGCCCTGCCTGAGGTGCAGCAAAATCGCCTGCTGGCCACCACCAGAAGCTACCCCAGACTATCTCCAAAACAAAAACAGCGTTTCCTTGACCGCCTCACCGAGTGGAGCAAGCTTACGCCGGAACAGCGCAACCGGGCCCGGGAAAAATACAAGGCTTTCAAGAAGGTCACGCCCGACAAGCGTGAAGAGGTCAAAAAGATGGTGTTGCAGAATGAGCTGGAGAAAATTTACGGCATTACAGCTAGTGGCGTTTCCCGCATACCCGAAGTATCAGAAGAAGAACAGCGACGTTAATTCGCGTCCGTTAAAAAATTGAAACATGGCGACATTTCTATCGCCTTTCAGTCCACCATAACATCCCCAGCGCAAGACACAGGAATATCACCGTCATTGCCGATGCGCTCAGCATTGGCTGCCACTGGTTTAACGAACCGAGATGAGCAAACAGCCGGCCGATAAAATAGTACGACAGGCCCAGCACAATGCCGGTAAATATTTTTCCGCTGATCCCGCCTGATCGCTTCTGATGCGACGCAAACGGCAAGGCCAGCAGCATCATCACCATGACCCCGAACGGATATACAATTTTGTTCCACATCTCGATTTCATAACGCGTGGACTCCTGCTTGTTTTCCTTGAGATGCTGCGTGTACAAATACAGGTTCCATGCCGACATCTGCTCGGGCACCACCATCAGCACGCGCAAAATATCCGGCGTGATCGCCGAGCGCCACTCTCTCCTGGGCTGGTGACTTAATTGCGCTCCCTGCTTGTCAAAGCGTGTCTGCGTCACACCCTCCAGTTGCCAGCTGCCCTCGTTCAAATATGTGGCACGCTGTGCAGAGGTAATGCCAAGGAAAAAAAAGTTTTCATCAAATTCGTAAATATTGACATCCTGCAGGGTGGTGTCGGGCAGCACGATCTTCACGTTAACAAAACTGCGCTCGTCCTTTACCCATACGCCCGAACGAAACTCCTTGAAGGATACTTGCGCGTTAAGTGCCTTGAGGCGCACTTCCTGCGCAAGTTTCATACTGGAGGGGGCAATCAGCTCACCTATCAGCAGACTCAGCACCATCAGCGGAAAGCCAATCTTTAACAAGGCACGGATCATCTGTTTAAGCGATGCGCCGGAACTGCGATAAATCGTCAGTTCAGAATTGGATGCCATCTGTACCAGCGCAAAAATCGCGCCGATCAATACCGCAACCGGAAACAGCTCATAAATACGGGTTGGCACGGTCAGCACCACATAAAGCAACACGTACGTCAGGTTGTAATTTCCGCGCCCCATGTCGCTCATCTCGCCCAGCAGATCGAAGAAAGCAAAAAGCATCAACAGAGAGACGAACACCAGTGCCATACTGCTGTAAATTTCACGGGATAAATATCGTGTAAGCAGTTTCATCGCCGCAACCGGTTAAAAGAAAATACGGATACACGGTAATAAAACATCAACACCATCACCCCTATCATTACCACATGCAAACCAAGCAGGCCAAAGACTGGGGCAACCTTACCCTGCCCCACCCAGGTGTTTATGACACTCAGCAGGTTGTTGTAAACCATATACAACACCAGCGCTCCTATAAGATTAAGCGAGCGCCCCGCACGCGGATTAACAAAGCTGAAAGGAATCGCCAGCAATGCGAGTATCACCGCACTGATCGGCAAGCCCACGCGCCAGTTGAACTCTGACAAATTCCAGCTGGTTTGATTTTCCAGTAAAAACAGGGTCGTATAAGCCTTGGGGTTCGGTGGCTTGTTCTTGCTCTCAACGGTTTCAACACGCATCGCATAGCGTTCAAATTCGACAACTTTGTAATCCAGCTGTCCCGGCGTTCCCTCATGGCGGGTCCCATTCAGCAATACAATAAATTTGTCGCCATTCGGTGCCGTCTCCTGCAACCCCTCCCTGGCAACCATGGTGCCGACTTTGCCCTGCTGCACGGACTGGACAAAAATATTACCGACGTGACTGCTGCCCGACACGGCGTTTTCCAGGAAGAAAACCCGGTCTGCCTGTCTGGACTCCCTGAAGGTGCCCGGCGCCGCCACTGCCACATCATCCCTGCTTTCCAGCTTTAGTCTAATCTCATCCACCTTGGACATGGCCCATGGCGCCAGCACAAGGCTCAGCAACGCGATGATACTCACGACCGGCAGCGCATACCACACCACCGGGCGCATCCAGCGCTTCAAACTCATGCCCGCACTAAACCAGACCACCATTTCACTGTCACTGTAACTCCGCGTGAGCGTCAGCAATACCGACAGGAACAGGCTGATGGAAAGCAGTATGGGCAGATAGTTCAGCGCGCTGAAACCCAGTAATACCAATACCGCTTCAACCGGCAATGTACCGCCGACTGACTCGCCCAGCAGGCGTATCAACTGAGTAAGGACTATAATAGCCAGCAGAATCGCGAACACGAAAAATCCTGTGGTTGCAAACTCACGCACCAATGACCGATCAAATACGCCCGTGCGCAAAGGCCGGGCTTGCTTCGGTTTTGACTTTTCAAGGTGAGTTTGCGGATAATTCGACATTAGGCGTAATACTTTAACGATAGGGGCAGGCAAGTGGAATTTAGCATAAAACAGGGAAGCCCGGAAAAACTGCACAGCGGCTGCGTGCTGGTCGGCGTTTTTGAAAGCGGGAAACTGACCGACGCCGCACAGGTTCTGGACAAATCTGCGCAGCATTATATCAGTGACATTATTGCGCGTGGCGATATGACGGGCAAAGCTGCCACTACATTGTTGCTACACAGCGTACCCGCTGTTGCAAGCGAACGCGTACTGCTGCTGGGGCTGGGCAAGCCTGCCGAGCTTGATGCGCGCCAGTACCGTGACTGTGTGCGTGCCGCCATGCGCGCACTGCAGGCAACCAATGCCAAAGAAGTACTGCTTTATCTTGCCGAGCTACCCGTCAAAGGCCGCGACAGCGCCTGGTGTATCAGCCAGGCGGTGCTTGCAGCATATGAAACGGCTTATCGCTTTGACCGCCTGAAGAGCAAACCGGAGAAAAACAAAAAGGTATTGCAGAAAATTCAGTTTGGCCTGCTCGCAGCAAAACCCACTGCCGCGCTGAATACGGCAGTGAGCCAGGCCGATGCAACGGCACAAGGCATGATACTGGCCAAGGACCTTGGCAACCTGCCCGGCAATGTGTGCACTCCCACCTATCTGGCGCAGCAGGCCCTTACCCTGGCCAAGAAACACAAAACCATCAAGACCACTGTGCTTGATGAGAAGGACATGCAGAAACTTGGCATGGGCTCTTTGCTATCGGTAACACGCGGCAGCGCGGAACCCGCCAAGCTGATCACGATGCAATATCTCGGCGCTGACAAAACCCAGAAGCCCATTGTACTGGTGGGCAAGGGCGTTACCTTTGACTCGGGCGGCATTTCACTCAAGCCCGGTGCCGAGATGGACGAGATGAAATACGACATGTGCGGCGCGGCCAGCGTGCTGGGCACGGTGCAGGCCATTGCCGAGATGGGCCTCAAGCTGAACGTGGTTGGCATTATTCCAAGCTGCGACAACATGCCCAGCGGCACCGCCACCAAACCCGGCGACATCGTCACCAGCATGTCCGGCCAGACTATCGAAATACTCAACACTGATGCGGAAGGCCGCCTGATACTGTGCGATGCACTGACCTACGCGGCAAAATTTGATCCCGACACCGTGATCGACATCGCGACGTTGACCGGCGCCTGCGTGATTGCACTGGGCCATGTCGCCAGCGGGCTCTTCAGCAACCAGGACAAACTGGCGCACGAGTTGCTGGCTGCAGGCGAGCAGAGCCAGGACAGGGCCTGGCATATGCCGCTGTGGGAAGAGTACCAGCCGCAGCTCGACAGCAACTTTGCCGATATGCAGAACATCGGCGGACGCGCGGGTGGCAGCGTTACCGCAGCCTGCTTCCTGTCGCGCTTCACCAAGGACTACCGCTGGGCACATCTCGACATCGCCGGCACGGCCTGGAAATCCGGCAAGGACAAAGGCGCGACCGGCCGGCCCGTGCCGCTGCTCACGCAGTACCTGGTCAACCGCGCTGCCGGCAGCAAATAAAGCCAGCCATGACCAAGGTGGATTTCTATACGGGGGTGAATGACAAGCTGCAGACCGCTTGCCTGCTCAGCCACAAGGCCATGCAGAACGGCATGCGCGTGCTGCTGCATACGCCGGATGAAAGCACTGCCGAACAGCTGAACAAATTGCTGTGGGAATTTTCCGCGACTGCCTTTATTCCGCATTGCCTGTGCGGCGATGAAGCGGCGGCGGAGATGCCGGTCATCATCGGCCATCAGCGCGAACCCTTTCCGCACAGCGAGCTGCTGATCAGCCTGCACAGCGTGAGCCTGCCGTTTTTCAGCCGCTTCGAACGGGTGATAGAGATAGTCAGCCAGGAGACGGAAGACGCAAAAGCAGGCCGCGAGCGCTATGGCTTCTACCGCGAGCGTGGCTATGAAATGCGCCACTTCGACCTCAGCAAACGCTGAGGCAGCAGCGCCAGATTAATAAAAAAATTCAATAAAATCAAGTGCTTACAATGAAACCAGCTACAGACAAACCCACCACCGCCAACAGCGAAGCCAGCTTAACCGAACTGGCAAAAAGTTTTGAACCCAAGGCGATCGAAGCGCGCTGGTATCCGCTGTGGGAAAACAGCGGATACTTCAAGGCCGGCACGGATAACGAGAAAAAAGACAATTTCTGCATCCTGCTGCCGCCGCCCAATGTCACCGGCACACTGCACATGGGGCACGGCTTCAACCAGACCATTATGGATGCGCTCACCCGCTACCATCGCATGCGCGGCGACAATACGCTATGGCAGCCGGGCACCGACCACGCCGGCATCGCCACGCAGATCGTGGTGGAGCGCCAACTCGATGCGCAGGGTATCTCGCGCCACGACCTGGGGCGCGAAAAATTCATCGAGAAGGTGTGGGAATGGAAAGAATATTCCGGCAACACCATCACCCGGCAGATGCGCCGCCTCGGCACCTCGCCCGACTGGTCGCGTGAGCGCTTCACCATGGACCCCGCCTTAAACAAAACCGTCACCGAAACTTTCGTGCGCCTGTTTAACGAGGGCCTGATCTATCGCGGCAAACGTCTGGTGAACTGGGACCCCAAACTGCACACCGCCGTGTCCGACCTGGAAGTGGTGCAGGAAGAGGAAGACGGTTTCATGTGGCATATCCGCTATCCGCTTGTTGAAAAGGATAGCATCAAGGGCCTGACCCATCTCACCGTCGCCACCACCCGCCCCGAAACCATGCTCGGCGACGTCGCGGTGATGGTGCATCCTGAAGACGAGCGCTATGCGCACCTCATCGGCAAGCAGGTAAAACTGCCGCTGTGCGAGCGCAACATCCCCATCATCGCCGACGACTATGTCGACAAGGAATTTGGCACCGGCGTGGTGAAGGTCACACCCGCGCATGACTTCAACGACTATGCAGTGGGGCAGCGCCACAAGCTGGAACCGATCTCCATCCTGACGCTGGATGCAAAAATAAACGAACATGCACCCAAGCAATATCAGGGCATGGATCGCTTCGAGGCGCGCAAGAAAATTGTGGCCGATCTGGAAACGGCCGGCTTATTCGACAAGGCCGAAAAACACAAACTCAAAGTGCCGCGCGGCGACCGCACCGGCGTGGTAATCGAGCCTATGCTCACCGACCAGTGGTTTGTCGCGATGAGCAAGCCCGGCGCCGAAGGTAAAAGCATCACTGCGCAGGCGCTGGAATGTGTGTCCAGCGGCGAGATCAAGTTCGTGCCGGAAAACTGGGTGAACACCTACAACCAGTGGCTGAACAATATCCAGGACTGGTGTATTTCCCGTCAACTATGGTGGGGACACCAGATTCCCGCCTGGTATGGCGTGAACGGCGAAGTGTACGTCGCGCACGACGAGGCCGAGGCACGCCGCCTTGCCGACAAGGCGGGTTATGCAGGCCAGCTCGACCGCGACAACGACGTTCTCGACACCTGGTTCTCGTCCGCGCTGTGGCCGTTTTCCACGCTCGACTGGACGCCAGAATATCCAATAAAATCAAATAGTTGCATAGACAAATATCTGCCGTCCTCGGTGCTGGTCACCGGCTTCGACATCATCTTCTTCTGGGTGGCGCGCATGGTGATGCTGACCAAACATATCACCGGCAAGATCCCGTTCAAGGATGTGTATGTGCACGGCCTGATCCGCGATGCGGAAGGACAGAAGATGTCGAAATCCAAGGGCAATGTGCTGGACCCTATCGATTTAATCGACGGCATCTCGCTGGATGATCTGGTGAAGAAACGCACCACCGGGCTGATGAATCCGAAACAGGCGGAAAGCATCGCAAAGAAAACGCGCAAGGAATTCCCCGAAGGTATTCCGGCGTTTGGCACCGATGCCTTGCGCTTCACCTTCTCCTCGCTCGCCTCGCCCGGCCGCGACATCAAGTTCGACATGCAGCGCTGCGAAGGCTACCGCAACTTCTGCAACAAGCTGTGGAACGCCACGCGCTTCGTGCTGATGAACTGCGAAGGCCAGGATGTCGGGCTGGATGAGACACTGCCGCTGGAATACTCCGCTGCCGACAAGTGGATGATCAGCCGCCTGCAGCACGCTTCCGCCGACATGGCCAATCACTTTGACCATTACCGCTTCGACTTTGCCGCGCGCACCATCTATGAACTGGTGTGGGATACTTATTGCGACTGGTATGTGGAACTGGCCAAGGTGCAGATCGCCAGCGGCTCGCCCGCAGTGCAGCGCGCCACCCGCCTCACCCTGGTGCGCGTGCTGGAAAGCATGCTGCGCCTCGCCCATCCCATCATTCCATTCATCACCGAAGAGTTATGGCAGAAGGTTGCACCGCTCGCTGCAGTACAGGGCGACAGCATCATGCTGCAGGCTTATCCGCATGCGGAGCCATCACTGATCTTCAAGGAAGAGGAAACGCAGATTGCTCTGCTGCAGGAAATGGTGAACGCCGCGCGCAGCTTGCGCAGCGAGATGAACCTGTCTCCGGCCTTGCGCGTACCCTTGCTCGCAGCAGGAAATCAAAACACGCTGAAAGTTGCAGCGCCTTATCTGCAGGCGCTGGCAAAACTGAGCGACCTCAGCATACTCAAGACATTGCCCGACGCAGATGCGCCGGTGGCCATTGTGGGCGATTGCCAGCTGATGCTGAAGGTGGAGATCGATGTGGCTGCCGAGCGCGAACGTCTGGACAAGGAACTCGCCAGACTCAGTGCAGAAATCGCCAAGGCGCAGGGCAAGCTTTCCACCCCCACTTTTATAGAGCGTGCCCCGGCAGCAGTTGTCGAGCAGGAGAAAAAACGCTTGCAGGATTTTAATGCGACCTTGACACAGTTGCAGGCGCAACGCGCAAAACTAGTGTAAAAATTGCAGGGTGCGTGTGACGCACCCTGCGGTAATGCAGCTTTATTCTTCAGGTGCGGAACCATGCTCGGCCAGCAAGTGGCTGATGCGCGTATTCGCCACATTCAGTCGTTTGACCAGCAAGTGCAGCAATGCGTCACTGAATTGATAGCGGCATTCTGCCGAGGTTTTTTCCAGTACCTTTATTTTTATTTCCACCAGCGTGACGGCTGTCTTGGTCAACACATCTGTGGTACGGGTAGATTTCTTTTCTGCAAAATTCGCCATCTCGCCAAAACAGTCGCCCTGATGCAATAAATTCATCAAGCGCCCCTGCTTCAGCACCTTGACCGTGCCATGCGCAAGCACAAACAAGGACTCACCCTCATCACCATCGCTAAAGACAACCTCGTCTTTATGAATTTTTCGCCATTCGCTGATACGCAATACTTCCCATAGTTCCACATCGCTGAAATTCTTGAAAAAGGCGAGTGCGCGCAAAGTATCAAATTTTTCTGTATCAATTTTGCCATCCTTCGGCACTCCCTTCTTGCTGAAGAATCCCACCAGATCGCGCGAAAATTCATCCCAGGTCGGATAACGGTGCGCAACATCCTTATGCATCGCGCGCATCACGATCTTGTCCAGCGTATGCGGAATTTCGGGCCTGAAGGTGCTGGGAGGGGGCGGTTCGATATTCATGATCTGGTAAATCATGCTGTAATTATTGCGCGCATCAAACGGCAGCTTCCCGGTCAGCAGTCTGTACATCGTCACTGCGAGAGAATAAATATCGGTCTGGTGTGTGAGCGCCTGCTCCCTGATTTGCTCGGGCGACATATAAGCCGGAGAGCCCACGCCGCTCACCTGCGTGGTCTGCTGGCTTTCGATCAGCGCCGAGCCGAAGTCCGAAATCTTGATGTCATGATCGCCGCAGATCATGATATTGGCAGGTTTGATATCGCGATGAATCACGCCCTGGTATTGCGCATATTCAAGTGCCTTGCAGCACTTGTAGATAATCTCCGAAATATTGCCCAGCGGCAGCAGATGATCGACTTCTGCCAGCTTTTCAAGGCTCTCACCCTCGACATACTCCATCACCATGTAATTAATTTCGCCGTCATCCATGACAGCATCGAATATCTTCACGATGTGCGGGTGCGACAATTTACCCGCCAGCGAGGCTTCGCTGAGCAACAGTTTGCGGTAGGCTTTCGCGCGGTCGTTATCAACCAGAACATCGAGGTTGAATAATTTTAACGCGACCTGTTGCTGCGTATCAGGATCATGTGCGAGGTAAACCGTGCTGGTTGCGCCATGCCCCAATTCCTTGATTATTTTATACTTGCCGATTTTGTCCATAGATAATCCACCAGTAACAGCGACCACAACCCTTCATGATCATGAATGGCTAATATTACCACGTAAATAATCGGATTTACCCTGCTTGAGCGCGCTCGCCCTCAGTGGGAACTAAAACATAAACGGGTTATCATATTGGCATGAAAAAATTGATGTTTGCTGTGCTCTGCTCCACCGCGCTATTCAGCCATGCGGAAGGTTTACCCGACCTGGGAGATGTTTCGCAGGAGGTTATTTCGCCCCAGCAGGAACGCCAGATTAAAAGCTATCTGAATGACGCGGAAGTTGCCGATTACCTGAATTTGCTGGGCGGTTCGCTGGTGCTTAACAGCAGCGAACCGGGGCAGCCTTTTGAATTTTTTGCCATTAACGACAATGCCATCAATGCCTTCGCGATGCCCGGCGGCTTTATCGGCGTCAATACAGGACTGATCCTCACCTCACAAAGCGAGTCCGAGCTTGCCTCAGTACTCAGCCATGAAATAGCACACGTTACACAGCATCATATTGCGCGCTTGATTGCCGGGCAAAAGTTTGACTCGCTCGCGTCTATGGCACTCATTGCCGCCGCGATTTTATCCGCGCGCAGCAATCCCGATGCCGCGATGGCTTCCATTGCCGGCGTGCAGGCGGTGGGCATACAACGACAAATAAATTTCACCCGCGTGCACGAGCAGGAGGCAGACCGGATTGGCCTTTCCATTCTGCAAAAATCCGGTTTTGACACGCGTGCCATGCCCACTTTTTTTGAACGGCTGCAAAAATCCAGCCGCCTGCTGGAGGGCAACACACCCACCTATCTGCGCACCCACCCGGTCACCAATGAACGTGTCGCCGATGTGGCAAACCGCGTGCAACAATTGCCCTACCGCCCGGTTGCCAGCAGTCTGGATTTTCATCTCGTGCGCGCCAAGCTGCACACCCTGCAAAAAAATCCGCAACAAGCTATCGCTTATTTCAATGCAGCACTGGGCAAACAAAAATTTGGCAACCCTGTGGCACAGCGCTATGGCCTGGTCAATGCCCTGCTAAAAACCCGCGAGCTCGAACTTGCCGCCAGGGAATTCACCCCGCTGCGCAAGCATGTGCAGACTAACGCAATGATTACCACCCTGGCCGGCCAACTGCGCCGCGCAGGCGCAATCAACGACAAGGATATCGTTGCCTTTTATCGCACTGCCACGCAGAACTTCCCGCAACACCGCGCGCTCATTTATGATTACAGCGAAGTACTGCTACAGAATAAACGCTATGGCGACGCCGTCACTCTGCTCAACCAGCAAGTTGCCTTGCATCCAAATGATGCGCACTTATACGAGCTTCAGGCGCGCACCTATGCAGCGCTGGGCAGGCATCAGGAAGAGCACCATGCAATCGCTTATTATTACCTGCTGAATGGCAACCTCCGCGGCGCCATCGAGCAACTGGAACTGGCCAAAAAAGCCGGTACCAATTTTCAGGAACTGTCGACGATTGAAACAGAACTGAGGCAATTTCGTGAATTTGCGGCGGCGCAGGAAAAGAACCACTGAGTTGTTATCTTTTTTGTTGAGACATACCCACGATCATGCAAGCTGCAATATTCTTTAACTCGCAACTTTTTATCATCTGTATTATTGCCTGATCGTCTTTTTTCAGCCTTTTATAAAATAGTAAAATATGAAACAGACCACATTTTATGATCATCCCGCCATCTTAAATACTTAACCAACCCAATGCCTCGTCGTGCTCGCCTTTCCATTCTCGGCATCCCTTGGCACATCATCCAGCGAGGCAATAACCGCTCAGCATGTTTTTATGCTGAAGACGATTTCCAGTTCTACCTTTATTACCTGGAAGAACTGGCAACCAAGTTCGACTGTGCTATCCATGCTTATGTGCTGATGACTAACCACGTACATTTACTGCTCACACCTGAACGGCTGGACAGCGCATCCTTGTTGATGAAACATCTTGGACAGCGATATGTGCAATATATCAACCGTTCCTATAAACACAGTGGTACATTGTAGGAGGGAAGGTTTCGCTCCTGCCTGACCAAGACCGAAGCTTAAGTTCTAGCCTGTGATCGCGATATTGAACTTAATCCGGTACGGGCAGAAATGGTGAACAGGCCGCAGGATTTTCGTTGGACAAGCTATCATGCAAATGCTTTAGGCAAAACCAGCAGCCTAATAACGCCACAGGATGAATATCTTCGACTGGCACTTAACGAGACTGAACGGCTAGAAGCATATCGAGCGTTGTTCTATGCACAGCTTGATGAAAAAATTGTTGGACAGATTTGCAAAGCAACGAATGGTAATTTTGCATTGGGTAATGATCGATTCCAGCAGGAAATTGAAATCGCGTTAGGTAGGCGAGCAAGCCGGGCAAGAACCAATAATAAACATGAAGCAGGAAGTGAACTTAGTCTGCCATATAATTGTATAAAACGTGGCCTGTCCCCTATTTCTATGGTGTCTGGCAAGTCTTTCGCATTTCCGCAACGGTCGATTTGATTTTGGAGTCATTGCTGACACTGGCCAAGTGCGACTGGGGGAAAAACTGAACTGGATTTGAGCTTGACTGCAACGGTTAGTGGGCTATCCTATTCGGTTGCAATCAAAAATCTAGCCGAATGAAAAATCCAACTTTCCTACCGTTAGCGACAAGACGAATCACTCAACTTTCGTTTTTACGCGCCATCGCAAATTCCTACTGCGCCGATGAAACGTTGCGCCACCGTAGATGCACAAGACCACTCACCATCTACAGATCGGGACCAAGTAATAGTATTACCTGCAACCGTTGAAGCGTTGCAGCCGAATTAGCCAGATTAGTGACCGTCACCGTGCAGTTAGCTGTAGCAGCTGCAGAAAAACCAAGTGATTCGGCCGCTCCGAATCCCAAAGCGGGAGGGATGATAACGCCAGCTGCATTAAGCACAGGGTTGGCAATTTGAGCATTGTAGTTCAGCTTGATGCTTGCCACTTCCGCGTTTGCCGCGCCCCACTTGGATTTAGCAATGTAATCCTGATAAGCCGGAATTGCCACTGCAGCCAGAATACCGATAATTGCAACCACGATCATCAGTTCGATCAGGGTAAACCCTTTTTGAATGTTCTTCATGTAAATACTCCTTTATTACTTGGCTAGCCAACCATAACGCGTATGGCCCATTTTATATTCTCCATATCCAACGTCGCCCCAGTAGATACAAAAAAACCCCTCATAGAGGGGTCATTTTGCACTTAGGAAAAGGTCTTACCACATCCCTTTTCGTTGTTAAACGCCATCGCAAATTCCTACTGCACCGATGAAACGCTGTGCCACGGTAGATGCACAAGTCCACTCACCATTTACAGATCGAAGCGTTGCAGCCGAATTAGCCAGATTAGTGACCGTCACCGTGCAGTTAGCTGTAGCAGCTGCAGAAAAACCAAGTGATTCGGCCGCTCCGAATCCCATAGCGGGAGGAATGATAGCGCCAGCTGCATCTGTGGCAGGACTGGCAATTTGAGCATCATAATTTTGTTTAATGCCTGCCACTTCCGAGTTAGCCGCGCCCCACTTGGATTTAGCAATGTAATCCTGATAAGCCGGGATCGCCACCGCAGCCAGAATACCGATAATTGCCACAACGATCATTAATTCAATCAATGTAAAACCTTGTTGTACTTTTTTCATGATAGTGCTCCTCCGAAAGTTAGATTAAACACACGGGGTGTGTAGTTTAGTTAAAGCAGGATGCGTGCCAGAAAATTCAGAATCGGCCAATTCCTTGTATTTACTGTGCTGCGGAGTTTACGACCAGTGTGATAGAGACTGCAAGAGAAATAACACTTCATTTTGTGTCACTCTAACTGACAATTTTTGTCACCTCAATGCCCTCGTTCAGGGCAATTGAGAATAACCCGGTATCCGGCTTTCATCCACTTCATCAATCTGCTCCTGCCCCAGAAACTGTTTTGCATATTCCAGATAGACTTTTTCCCGCACAAATACATCAAACAAGTCCGGATCAATGTGGCCGTTTTCCTTGAATTTGCCCAGGATAGTCAGCGACTCGGTCAGCGTCTTGCCTTGTTTATAAGGCCGATCTTTGGCGGTAAGCGCCTCGAAGATGTCGGCAATGCCCATTACACGCGCCTGCACCGACATCTGCTCGCGTGTCAGCCCCTTTGGATAACCTTTGCCATCCATGCGTTCATGGTGTCCACCGGCGTATTCCGGCACTTTTTGCAGATGCTTGGGCCATGGCAGCGATTCCAGCATTTTGATGGTGACATCGATATGATGGTTAATGATCTGGCGCTCGGCTTCGGTTAGTGTGCCTGCACGGATATTGAGATTATCCAGCTCGTCTGCACTGAGGAAGCTGGCTTCTTCTCCGGCTTCATTGCGCCAGGTATAGGCGGCAATGCGATGCACGCGCTCCTGATGCGCCGCGTCCATTTTTTCCGAGCCTATATTGCAATGGCGCAAGAATTCGCGATCATCATCCAGTTGCCGCGCTCTTTCTTCGAAATCAAGGCGCAACTGCCGCACCTCTTCAGGTTCGAGCCCTGTATCCTGAAGGTTTCGCAACATCCTGATTTCAACATCGCGCTTGAGCACTTCAAAACGAGTATCAATCAGTTTGATGCGGTCAAAGATGGTTTCCAGTTTGGTCGATTTATCCACCACGTGTACCGGCGTGGTGATCTTGCCGCAGTCATGCAACAGTCCGGCGATTTTAAGCTCATAACGGTCGCGCTCGGTCATCACAAAATCTTTGAGCGGCCCTTGTGACGTGCGATTGACCGCATCGGCCAGCATCATGGTGAGCGCCGGTACGCGCTCGCAGTGCCCGCCAGTGTAGGGAGACTTGTCGTCGATTGCGGCATTGATGAGGTTAATGAAAGATTCAAAAAGATCTTCCATTTGCTGGATCAGGCGGCGGTTGGTCAGCGCGATGGCAGCCTGGGAGGAAAGCGACTCCAGCAGGCTTTGTTCCTGCCGTGAGAAAGCCACGATAGCTCCCGTGCTGCGGTCCATGGAATTGATCAGTTGCACCACACCAATAATTTCATTTTCATGGTTGCGCATCGGCACAGCCAGAAACGAAGTCGATCGATAGCCGCTCTTTTTATCAAAGCCCTTGGTGCCGGAAAAGTCAAAACCTTCAGCTTTATAGGCATCGGGAATATTGATCGATTTCCCGCTTAACGCAGCATGCGCCACCACCATGCTGTGATTGGCTACACCGTCCTTGTAAAGCTGGATGGGGAATACCGATGATGGAATGGGCTTACCCGTGGTGCCGCCAAAAGCCTTGCCCAGCGAATTGGTGCGCATGATTTCAAAGGTCAGTTCCTGCTTGTCAGGCTCAAGCAGATAAAGGGTTCCGGCATCTGCGTGGGTGATGCGCATTGCGGCAAGCAGTATGGTGTCCAGCAGGCGGTTGATGTCACGCTCACTGGAGAGTGCAATGCCGATGGCATTCAGCTCTTCCAGCCTGTTTAACATGGCATTGCCTTGCGGCATGATTGACTCTGCGTGACTCATTTTTCAGCCTTGCACTCCACGGCCCTGTAAATTTTCATGCCCGGCAAATGTCTATTTAATGCAGACAGCGCGTACCTGATGCATGTCGGTTGCACCGGACAAAACTTTTTCAATACCATCCTGCTTGAGGGTGCGCATTCCTTCCTCCAGCGCAGTTGCAAACAACTCTGCAACACGGGCATGCTCCTGAATCTGCTTTTTCAGTGGATCTGACCCTACCAGCAACTCATGCAGGCCCACACGGCCACGGTAACCCGTGTCCGAGCACTCCGGACAGCCTACTTTTTCATACAGTGTAAACTGTCCCTTATTGTCCGCAAACAGTTTGACCCACTCGGCATACAACTCCTTGAAAGCGGCATTGGGGTCACGTTTCCATTTTGGGGTATTGTTCAATTCCTGGGCGTATTCGGTCAGCAATGACTTGATTTCATCCTGAGTTGCAATATGCGGCACTTTGCATTTTTTGCAAAGGCGCTTGGTCAGACGCTGCGCCAGAATACCCAGGATTGCGTCGGCGAAGTTAAAGGGATCCATGCCCATATCCAGCAAACGTGTAATCGATTCTGGCGCGCTGTTGGTGTGCAGCGTGGCAAACACCAGATGGCCCGTGAGCGAGGCTTCGATACCGATAGAGACCGTTTCCTTATCGCGCATCTCGCCCACCATAATCACGTCAGGATCGCAACGCAGGAAGGCTTTCATGATGGTGGCAAAGTCCATGCCGGCTTTTTTGTTGATCTGAACCTGGCGCAAGCCTTTCTGCGTAATTTCAACCGGGTCTTCCGCCGTCCATATTTTGGTTTCCGGTTTGTTGATATAGCCCAGCACTGAATGCAGGGTGGTCGTTTTACCGGAACCGGTCGGGCCGCACACAAAAAACAGGCCGTATGGTTTGGTAATGATCGATTTAAGGGTTGCAAGATTGTGTACCGACAAGCCCAGCTCATCCAGTTTGATCGGCTCGCCGGCCGCCAGAATACGCATCACCACGTCTTCCACGCCGCCCTGCGATGGCACGGTGGCGACACGCAACTCGATATCCAGCGGACCGTACTTTTTGAACTTGATTTTGCCGTCTTGCGGTTTGCGTTTCTCGGAAATGTCGAGATCGCACATGATCTTGAGTCGTGTCACCAGCGCATTGCGGTAGGTTGACGGAATCTCGATGTACTTGAGCAGCGAGCCATCCTTGCGCAAGCGTATCAGCACCTTGCCCTTGCCTGGTGCGGGCTCCACATGAATATCGGAAGCGCCCATCTTGTAGGCATCCACAATAATCTTGTTAACCAGCTTAACCAGCTCATTGTCAGCCGCCGCGTTGACATCATCCTGATTGAGATCACCACCCGTATCCTCATCATCGCCCATGGAGCTGAGCAGATCGTCCATGGTACCGGTATCGGTTTCAAAGCCGCCAGTAAGGTCGCCTGCACCACCGCCACCGTAGAACATATCCAGCGTGGCCTTGAATTCGCGTTGAGGACAAACTTTGTAAACCAGGCGATGCTTGGGAAAGATGTTATTGACCACGCGTAACGCACGGATACGCTCCGGGTCGGTAGTCAGAATAATCAGACCTTCAGGGGTATCATCGACAGGTACCCAGTGACTGCTCTCCACATATTCGCGGCGCAGGTTTTTTAGCAGCTCGGAAGGCTTGATGCGGTCTGCCCTGAATGGCTCGTAGGGAACACCAAAAAAACTTGACAGAGACTGGCCCAGATCGGCTGCCTTGACCTGAAACTCATCGACCAGAACATCTTCAATATCAACACCCTTGCGTCGTGCAGTACGGGTGGCAAGTTCAAATTCGGCGGCTGACAATTTGGCATTGGACACCAGACTGTCATATTTTGTCTTGACAGTACTAACCTGCTGCTGCCGCTGGCGCAGTGCCACAGACAGTGTTTGTGCAAGCTCAATCACCCCCTCCTCCACCATGGAAGGGAAAGGCGTGCCACTCTTGTTGTTGATAACCTGGATTACGCCTACCAGCTCCTTGTTGTCAGCCTCAATAATCGGTGCAACCAGCATCTGCTTGGTACGATAACCCGTTCGCTTATCCACATCCTGCAAAAATCTCAGATGGGCACTGTGTTTTGCCAGCTCGCTTTCATCATAAACATCCTTCAGATTAAGCAGCTTTTTATTAAATGCTACATACCCTGCAATACTTTGCTCTGCAATGGGTAACTTAAGGTCCTTGAATGAATTCAGTCCTGTTTTGACTTTGGACACCAATGAAGATTTGTCATCTCCCACCATATAAATAGTCAAACGGTCGGCATTGAACAGGGTACAAATATCCTTGCTTACATCCAGCATGATTTCGTCAATATTGCTGGTTGCGTGTATCTTGTTTGTAACGTGATTAAGATTTCTGGTGAGCTCTAATTTGGCCGCCATCTCATTCGGGTTACTTCGGCGTTCCGCCGGATTACTTGTTACATTGTTCATCCGCTACTCCTTAAACAATAGGCTGAATTCCCGGCATGCGCATCTCATGGAAATCGCACCCGTCTGCGGGAACCCTAAAATTCAAATACGTGGCCGTTCGTCAACATTTTTGGCACTTGACCCTGCACATATTTGCTGATTTCCTGCATGGTCAAATCACCCTCTCCCGGTTTTAAATGGGTAACATAAATATCCGGGTTAGATTTCAGTTTAAGCAACTCACCACTCAGCAAACCTGGACAGAGGTGCCTGGAAACAATTGCCAACTCTTTTTCAGCATCGGAAAAGGCCGACTCAATAATTAGATATCTCAGGTTGCCGATACGATTGACCATATCCCAAAAAACATCCTGAGTCGTTGTATCCCCGGTAAATACCAGGCTGCCTGCTCCGCTATCCAGTTGAAAACCAACCGCAGGTACCACATGATTGGCAGGCAGCGCAGTAATTTCACGCTCACCCAACTTCACTGTTTCCCCTGTCGCAATGGATTGGTAAAGCATACAGGGCTGGTGGAAATTCGGAATCTGGCTAAAATCAGGCCAAATTTTCCAGTTAAAGATGTGTTGCTGCAGGCTTTCAATAGTCTCCTGCGTGGCATAAATCGTTAAGGGCTTGTTACGCATAAACGCAACACTATCGAGCATGAAGGGAAGACTGACGATGTGATCGAGATGGGAGTGGGTCAGAAACACATGATCGATCAGGCTCAACTCTTCGAGACTGAGGTCACACGCACCCGTGCCTGCATCAATCAAAACATCGTTATCAAGCAGCATTGAGGTAGTGCGCAAATTTCCGCCGACACCACCGCTACATCCAAGCACTCTTAACCTCATCGTAAGCAACTCAAGCCGATAATTAATTATCTCTTCTGTACACCCCAAAAACCTAACAACGATGACAACTGCTGCTTGGCAATATTTCTTTACCTGCGCAACTGCGCTTATGTTTTGAAATAAAACTCCATTTTCACACCCGCCAGCTCTATGATGTCATGGTCGTTTAATTGACGAAGATGCTCGCCAAGTGACTCGCCATTGACCACCGGAAAAGTTGCACCTTCCACATGTGTCAGGAAGTAACCATGCGGGCGCCGTGCCAGCACCGCAACTTGCACACCAGGCTTTCCAAGAGTAGTCAAGTTCTTGACCAGCTCAAGCTCCTTGCCAGCATTCGGACCACTCAGAATCTGCACAACGGCAGGCGCCTGCGAAGTAACCCCGCCTTCCCCGCCGCCAGCGGCAGCAGACTGCCCTGCTGCTCTCGCCATCGAGCCCGAGCCTGTCAGGGGGCCTGTCGCGCTAAATTTGCCTGTAGCATCCAGCGCATCTTCAGAAGTAACAACTGTCGGAATAGCCTGTGTTGTTGACAGCACAGGCTTTGCTGCTGCCGGCTTGACCGGGGCACGCAATACCATGGTACGTTCAAAATCTGCCGCTGTGGTCTGGGTAGGCTGGTCGTTCAAATACTTTATCTTGTACTTGCCGATCTCTATCACATCGTTGTTCTGCAGAAAATGCTTTTTGGTCGTGATGCCGTTTACCATCACGCCATTCGTGCTGTCCAGATCCTCCAGAAAGGAGTCGTTCTGGATTGTCACGATCGCAGCATGTTCACCACTTACCGCAAGATTATCAATCACGATATCATTATGGGCTTTGCGCCCCACTGTCATACGCTCCTTGTTCAGCGCATATTCCTGCAGCACCACGCCATCCATGCTGAGTATTATTTTTGCAGCCATATCATCATTCCCCGTAATTAATTCTTGAACCAAGATAAAATTTTTGCATGCAGGCCACGTGGCGCAGCAAAGTCGCCCTTTACTTTTACCAAAATAACCGACACGTTGTCGCGTCCGCCATTGTCATTCGCAGCCTGAATTAACTGCGTAGCCAAAAGTGGCAAATTGGATTTCAGTGTTTTAACAGTATCGGCAATATCTTCATCCTCAACCATGTCATTCAGACCGTCGGAACAAAGCAAATATATGTCACCGCGCTTTACATCGTAAACATGCACTTCCGTTTCAACCTCTGCATCAATACCAACTGCCCGTGTAACCAGATTTTTATTCTGCGATACACGAGCATCTGCTTTGCTTATCATTCCGCTATCTATTTGCTCCTGCAACAAAGAGTGATCGCGGGTAATGCCTTCAAAAACTTCGCCGCGCAAGCGATACATCCGTGAATCACCTATGTGTGCAACCGCCACGCGATTGTCATAAAACAATCCCGATACGATGGTCGTCCCCATACCGGCATACTGCGGCTGGCTGTGTGCGGCGTGAAAAATTGAAGAATTGGCTTTCTGCACATTGTTACGCAGCAGCACCACTGCAACATCCTCCCCGCTGTCAGCGTCCTTATCCTCGGGACGCGCCTCTTCAAGATAGTGCTTGATTTCGGAAGACACAACAGAAACCGCAATACCACTGGCTACTTCACCCGCATTATATCCGCCCATTCCGTCGGTTAATACCACAAGCCCGCATGAGGCTTCGCAGGCAACACTGTCTTCATTATGGGCACGCACCATCCCCGGGTGGGTCATGCAAACCATTTCAAGCGCATCTTTTATATCCATAACTATCCCTGCAAACTTGCCGCACATTTGCGGATTGCGTCGGCCATTTCCGCACCACTCTGATAACGTTCTGCGACATTCTTGGCCAGAGCTTTATTGATGATCTCCGCTGCACAGCGGGGAACATCCGGCCTGACAGTCATAATATCGATATGTGGTTCACTGGCGATGCGGAACATCAATTGCGCCATTGAATCGCCATAGAATGGGAGCTTACCACATAGCAATTGGTACAAGCTCACACCCAACGAGAACAAATCTGAAGTGCCCTCAATTTTATTGCCGGCCAATTGCTCGGGCGACATATAGGATGGTGAACCCAGCACCATGCCGGTTTTGGTCTTGGATGAATCGGTAATGCGCGCAATGCCGAAGTCCGTCACTTTCACCGTATCGCTTGCCGCGTCAAACATGATGTTGGCCGGCTTGATGTCGCGATGCACAACATTCAGACTATGCGCATAAGATAACGCTTCTGCCACCCTGGCCACAATGCTCAACACTTTTGGAATGGGCAACAGATTGTCCGGTTTGGCATGTAGTGACAAATCCCTGCCTTTGAGAAACTCCATCGCGATATAGGCGAGATCATGCTCTTCCCCGGCGTCATACATGGTGACGATGTTCGGATGGTTCAAGCGCCCCGCAGTTTCAGCCTCGCGGAAAAATCGCTCCATCACGTCCTTCAGTTCGTCAGCCTCAAATTCCTGCGTCAAGGCCATGGTCTTGATCGCCACGACGCGGCCTATTTTCGGATCCTTGCCCAGATAAACCACGCCCATCGCGCCCTTGCCCAGCTCGCTGTCAATTTCGTAACGGCCGAGCATCGGCTTGGAGACGCTGGTCTTGTCCAGCACCATCGTGCTCGCGTTGGATTTATTGGAACTGCCGCTAAGTATGATTGTTTCAGACATGGCCTTGGACTGCGCCATGCGGGCATCCAGATCGCGGAATTTCGGGTTGTATTCCGCCATGTATTTAAACACCGACTCGGCCTTGTTGAACTGGCGTTTGCGCTCGAAATCCAGCCCGAGGTTGTACAAAACCTCCATCAGACTGTCGTCAATTTCAACCTTGCGGAATTTATCAAAGGCAATATCCAGTTGTCCCTGACCCTGGAAAGCCAGGCCCAGCATGCGGTTGCTTTCAGCAGACTCCGCATCAGACTTGATCTTGCCTTTCTCGGTACGGAAGAAATGCTTGGTCGTCAGCAGCAAGTGGCCCACCAGCAGCATACTGGTAGACAGCATCAACGGCAGCCACATCGCATGCGAGATCATCAGCATGAAGTGGGTGCCCAGCAGCGCTACAAACAACAGCCCTGTTATTACCGCGCCAAGGCCTGCGCTCAGGCGCGGCAACAAAACAATCAGGTAGAGTGCAACGGCAAAAAAAGTTCCGAGCTGCGCTTTCAGACTCCAGCTCGGGATGATGAAAAAATCCTGCTTGAGGATACTGGAAACAGAATGCGCCAGCAACAATACTGACGGCATATTTGCCGAAACCGGCGTGGAGAATGAATCTCCCACCCCTGCGGCCGAAGCGCCGATCAGCACAATTTTATCGCGATATTTTTCAGCCGGTATTTTCCCGCTCAACACGTCGTAAAAGGAATCAACCTGAAATGGCGGCACACCGTCCCTGTCTTTGTAGAAATACGTGTGCATGCGCAACGCATCGTCGGTAATGATATTCAAATTACCCAGCTTCACACCCTTGCCCAGATTGACATTGATATCTTTGGTATCCAGATTCAGACTTTTGGCAACCAGCAACAAAGGCAAGGATGGATACATCTGCCCATAATAGTTGACCACCAGCGCATCGGTACGCACCCGGCCATCTTCTTCATCCTTCTCGATATTCAGGTGTCCAATTCCTGCCGCGCCGCTGCCCAGTATAGCGATGGGAATCTGCACATTGACAGCCGGGATAGGCATTGCCTCTGTGGAGCCGTTGACGCTGGTCAGATTGTTTTTAACCACATAATCCGGCAAGGGCTGATCTTCTTTGCCCAGCGGCTCTCCCAAACCAAATACCATGGGCAGCAAGACATTTTTTGTATTCAATATGCTTGCACTGAGTTTTTTGTCATTATCGAGGCGATTTGCGGCTTCCAGCGACAGCGCTCGTAATTGCGCCAGCTCGGCTTGTTGCGTGGCAGAGCCACTTTTCAGGGAGGGCGAGTCGAGCAGCGTACTGATACGGCTTATGTATTCCATGCCTGCATCGACCTGCGGCTCGGAAAACAATACCGTATTTCCAATCACTTTTGCCTGACTGGCGGCCAGCATATCCAGCATATTGGCATGTGTTGCGCGGGGCCAGGGGAAGCGTCCCAGATTTGCGATGCTTTGATCGTCTATCGCAATTACCGCCACCTTGTCGCTGGGAGTTCGCGACGTTGCGCGCACTCCCAAATCATAGGCCTTGCGTTCCAGGCTCTGAATTAAATCACTGCCTGCGCTAAACAAGAAAAACAATACAACAAGCAGGCCTATAAACCAGTCAGCCTGCCATATCGAAATTTTTTTGAAATTCACCACGTGCTTGATTTTCTTTATTTAAAGGTTATGGGCGAATACTAAAACATTTTTCAACTACATGCCATAAGCTGCTTGATTTCTTGAGAATAATCCCAACTACACTACGCTGAACATGTATACACAGGACAAGCTAAAAAAAGACCATTCAACCCCACCTTGTCAACTAAGCAATTGTTTACGCTTGTAAATAACTGACGACCATAACGCCGCGAGGATAAAAGCCACGCCTACCAGGCCGGTGAATATCTCCGGGATATGGAATTTCATGCTGGCCAGCATGATAAATGCCAGTATGCCGATCGCATAATGCGCACCATGCTCAAGGAATACAAATTTATCCAGTGTCCCTTGGCGCACCAGATAGACCGTCATTGAGCGCACAAACATCGCACCTATCGCCAAACCGACCATGATGATGACTATATCCTTGGTGATCGCCAGCGCGCCGATGACGCCGTCAAAAGAAAACGATGCATCCAGCACTTCAAGATAGAGGAAACCACCAACCCCGCCGCGCTTGATCATATCGCCGACTTTTGGGTCATCTTCCTCCATTTCCAGAACGCTGCTGACCACATCGACAGCCACGTAAGTCAGCACGCCCCAGAGTCCCGCGACCAGCACCGCCAGCTGCCGGCCCTCTTCAATCATGGTCAGGCTGGACAACAATACGCCTATTGCTATCATGATTGCGATAGACGCAATCTTGCCGAATGAGGCAATCTTTTCCTCAATATGCCCCAGCCAGTGCAGCTCCTTTTTCTCATCCAGCAAAAAATTAAGAAACACCAGCAGCAAAAACATACCACCGAAAGCGGCGACTTCAGCATGGTGGTCAGTCAAATGCCGTGCATATTCATCAGGCTGATTCAAACCCATATTCCACACCTGAGCCAGGCCGATATCGGCCGCAAAGGCAACGATGAGCAGGGGAAACAGCAAGCGCATGCCAAACACAGCAATCACCATGCCCACTGTCAGGAAAATATCCTGCCAGAACTTGTTCCAGGTTTTTAGTATGGAAGCGTTGACGATCGCATTATCAAATGACAGCGACACCTCCATGATGCAGAGAATAGCGGCAATTCCCAGCGCCTGCAGTGCACCTGCTGTGCCGCCGCGGCTGTATCCCCACCATGCTGCAAAGGCAAGGCCGATGAAGGTAACCAGAAATGAATACTTGAAATGACGCATAACTTCCCTTTGTTAATCAATTACAGAATCATCGAGCGATCCCGCGTTAAAATTTATTCAATATAATCAAATAGTTATACAATACTCGCCGGCCAGACCCGCGGCATTACAACTTGAGAATGCGCTGCATGACTTTGCCCATTTCCGCCGGATTGCGCGTGATGTGTATGCCGCTTTCTTCCATTACCGCCAGCTTGTCTTCCGCCCCGCCCTGGCCGCCGGAAATAATCGCGCCGGCATGCCCCATGCGCTTGCCGGGTGGCGCGGTGATACCGGCGATAAAGCCAACTACAGGCTTCTTCATGTTTTGCCTGATCCAGCGCGCGCATTCTTCCTCATCGTTACCGCCAATCTCGCCGACCATGATCACCGCATCGGTGTCGGGATCGTCGTTGAACAGCTTCATCACATCCAGATGTTTCAGGCCGTTGATGGGGTCACCGCCTATACCGACACAGGAAGATTGCCCCATGCCCAGTTCGGACAACTGCCACACCGCCTCATAGGTCAGCGTGCCGGAGCGCGACACCACACCGATGCGGCCCTTGCGGTGAATATGGCCGGGCATGATGCCGATCTTGATTTCATCCGGGGTAATCAGGCCGGGACAGTTAGGTCCGACCAGTATTGTTGACTTGCCCTGCATCTTGTAGCGCGTGCGTATCATGTCGTGCACCGGAATACCTTCGGTGATGCAGATCACCAGCTCCAGCCCGGCCTCCACCGCCTCGTCTATTGCAGCGGCAGCATAGGGTGGCGGCACATAAATTACCGATACGGTTGCGCCGGTTTGTGTCTTGGCCTCGGCTACGCTGTTGTAGACCGGAATGCCTTCGTAGCTTTGTCCCGCCTTGCCCGGCGTAACGCCTGCCACAAAGCAATTCGCACCATTGGCATAATTCTTACTGTGCAGCGTATGAAACTGACCGACCTTGCCGGTCATGCCCTGCGTCATCACTCTGGTGTTTTTGTTGATCAGGATAGACATCAGTTTTTCCCCTTTGCGGCGGCCACCACTTTTTGTGCGGCGTCAGCCATATCACTTGCCGCAATAATCGCCAAGCCTGACTCTGCCAGAATTTTCTTGCCCAGATCAACGTTGGTTCCTTCCAGCCGCACGATCAAAGGCACCTTGAGATGTACCTCGCGCGCGGCTGCAACCACACCCTCCGCGATCACATCGCACTTCATGATGCCGCCGAAAATATTCACCAGGATTGCATTGAGCTTCGGATTTTTCAGCATCAGCTTGAAGGCTTCGGTGACCTTCTCCGTGGTGGCACCGCCGCCCACATCCAGGAAATTCGCGGGTGAACCACCGTACAGCTTGATGATATCCATGGTAGCCATCGCAAGACCGGCTCCGTTGACCAGACAGCCGATATTGCCATCGAGCGAAATATAACTGAGGTCAAATTTTGAAGCCTCCACCTCGGCGGGGTCTTCCTCATCCAGATCGCGGAATGCAAGGATTTCCGGATGGCGATACAAGGCATTGCTGTCGAAATTTATTTTTGCATCCAGCGCGATCACGCGCTGGTCAGCCGTCAGCACCAGTGGATTGATCTCGGCCAGCATCGCATCCTTCTCTACAAAGGTGCGATAGAGTCCCTGCAAACAGGCACGAGCCTGCATGATTGCACCATCGGGAATGCCTATCTTTTTTGCAATGGCATCAGCTTCGGAAGCTGTCAAACCCGCCAGCGGGTCTATCCATACCTTGTGAATTTTTTCCGGCGATTTTGCGGCAACCTCTTCAATATCCATGCCACCTTCACTGCTCGCCATCAGCACAACCCGCTGCTTGCTGCGGTCTATCACCATGCCAACGTAATATTCCCTGGAGATCTGAGCGCCCTCTTCAATCAGCAAGCGCCTGACTGTTTGCCCCCCGGGCCCGGTCTGATGTGTCACCAGCTGCATACCCAGAATTTTTTCGGCGTACTCGCGCACTTCCGGCAATGAACGCGCCACTTTCACGCCGCCTCCCTTGCCGCGTCCACCCGCATGAATTTGCGCCTTCACCACCCAGATTGCCCCACCCAGCTTCCGGGCTGCCATCTCTGCCTCATCCACTGAAAAACAAACATTACCTTTCGGCGTGGGCACTGCAAATTGTCGCAAAAGTTCTTTTGCCTGATATTCGTGAATTTTCATTTTTCACCCTTGCCGACCGGCTCATGGACAGTAATAAATTCAGCCTGCATATTACCGAATATTTTAAACCGGCGCGGAATATTGTGCCGTGCCGTACACGCATCAAGAAATGCAAAACGGGAATACCCAGACTGACAAAAATAACAGACAGACAGATGCAACGCGAAGTAAGCGTTGCATTGTTCATTTAACAATTATTTGTAACAGGAAAAGCAAGATGGTGCCGCTTGTCGGATTCGAACTGACGACCTACCGCTTACAAGGCGGTTGCTCTACCAACTGAGCTAAAGCGGCGGTAAGGCATTTACTTAATGTTTAGTGATATTGAAGCCACAGGAACATTACGCTTAAAACTGTGGTGGGTCGTGCCAGATTCGAACTGGCGACCAACGGATTAAAAGTCCGCTGCTCTACCGGCTGAGCTAACGACCCACATTCCAAAAGGAAGCGCGCATTATACGGACTGGAAACATTATGTCAACGCGAACTCGTGTATATCTGCGAATTATGCGGCAATTTCTTAACGATTAGCCTGTTTAGCATAACGTGTAGCATCTGAAATTGCAGCGGTTTCAAAGCCCGCGCGGCGCAATCTGCAAGAATCGCATAGTCCGCAGGCTCGCCCCTCTTCATCAGCCTGATAGCATGACACGGTGAGGCTGAAATCAACGCCAAGCTGTGTGCCTTGCAGGATAATTTCAGCCTTGCTCAAATGCAGCAAAGGCGCATGCAGCGTCAATGGCTGGCCTTCAACGGCAGCCCTGGTTGCCAAATTGGCCATACGCTCAAATGCATCCACATATTCCGGGCGGCAATCCGGATAGCCGGAAAAATCCACGGCATTTACACCAAAAAATATATCCTGCGACTTCAGCACCTCAGCCCAGGCCAGCGCAAGAGACAGCATGATCGTGTTGCGCGCCGGCACATAAGTCAGTGGAATGCCGGGAGTTTCATGCTCCGGCACGGCGATATTACAGTCGGTCAATGCCGAACCGCCAAAGCCTGTCAAATCGATATTGATAATACGGTGCTCCACTGCACCCAGCGCATCAGCCACACGCTTTGCAGCAGCCAGTTCGGCATGGTGACGCTGGCCATAGTCGACACTGAGCGCATAACAGCGAAAACCCTGCTTGCGCGCCATCGCCAGTACTGTTGCGGAATCCAGCCCGCCTGATAACAAGACTACAGCATTCTTCATTGCCTAACGCCCCGCCTCATTGCCCCACAATATTTTGTGCAACTGCAACTGCATCCTTACCGGCAGCCTGTCACGCAATATCCAGTCGGCCAGCACGGTGGGCGACAGCTGCCCTTGCGCGGGAGAAAACAGCACCTCACATCTGGCAGCCAGGCTTTTCTCCAGCAGGATTTTTTTCCCCCAGAGGTAATCTGCCTCGTCGCACAGCACAAATTTGATTTCGTCCTGTGCATTCAGGCAATCCAGATTGCTCCACAGATTTTTTTCCTCCTCGCCGGAGGCCGGAGTCTTGACGTCCAGAATCTTCATCACGCGCTGATCCACAGCGCTGACATCCAGTGCGCCGCTTGTTTCCAGCGACACCTGATACCCCGCATCACACAAGCTGCGCAACAATGTCAAACACTGCTTCTGCGCCAGGGGCTCGCCACCGGTGACCGTTACATAGCGCGTGGGATAACGCTTAATCTCATCCATAATCGCCATCAGCGTCATGCTTTGCCCTCCGCTAAAGGCATAAGTCGTGTCACAGTAATTACATCGTAGCGGGCATCCTGTCAGGCGAACAAAAACCGTAGGCAAGCCTACGCGACTTGTCTCGCCCTGCAACGAATAAAAAATTTCACTAATGCGTAGTGATACGCCCGTTTCAGAGGGTGACATAGGAGAGGTACAACTATTTTAGCTTTGAGAGGCGTTGTTTGGCTTTTTTGGCTGCCTTGCTGTCCGGATACTTTGATATCAGCAATTTAAGCGTTTTCTTTGCCGAGGCCGCATCCTTCAACTGCTGCTGGCAGGCTGCAATATTCAGCCAGGCATCGGGAACGTTCGGGCTCGTTTCGTATTTGCTGACCACCACCTGATAACTGGCAATACTTTTTTTGAAATCATCCAGCGAAAAATATGCATCACCCAGCAAGTAATACACATTGGGCACATGGCTTGATTCTGGGAATTTTTTCAGAAATTCATTTCCAGACTCAAGCACTTTTTTATAATTTGCGGCTTTGTAATTCGCATAAACCACTTCGTATGCGCTACTCGCCACTACCGTCAGGTCATCAACCGCGGTCGTCGCATTTTGACTGGATGCAGACTGTTCTGCTGCCTCGGCGGCCTCAAAATGGCGCATACGGGCATCCAGATCCACATAAAAATCTTTTTGTCGATTTTTTGCATCCTGCAAATTGTGCTCCAGCTCTTCGTTCTGGCCACGCAATTTGCGCAATTCTTGGTTCAATGACTCTATCTGCGTTAGCAGATCCAGCATTGAACCGGTTTGTTGCTTATTCGCTTCTTCCAGCCTGATATTTGCTTTTTCCAGCTGCACGATCCGGTCTTCAAGTTGCTGAATTTGAACGCGTGCCTCATCGTCGTTAAACAACCCCGCTGAAGCCTGGGCTGTAACGATACACAATCCTGCAAACAACCAGAGCTGCAATTTATGCATTTTCTGCTGTTAAAACTTACTTGTAAACAATGTCAGCGCGACGATTCTGTGACCATGCAGCTTCATTGTGGCCGGTTGCTCTTGGCTTTTCTTCGCCAAAACTGACAACTGAAACCTGGTCTGACTTCGCACCGCTCACAACCAGCATTTTCTTGACTGCGTCTGCGCGGCGGTTTCCCAATCCGATGTTGTATTCACTGCTGCCGCGCTCGTCGGCATTGCCTTCTACAACCACTTTGCGGTCAGCACGTCCGGCCAGATATTGACCATGTGCCTGTACCATAGGCTTGTATTCCTCTTTAACGTTCGACTTGTCAAAGTCAAAGAATGTTTCACGTTTGGCAAGAATACTGTTGGCATCATCCAGCGCATCAGTAGAAACTGGCGCTGCAGCCTGTGGTGCCTGGGCAGCGGGTGCTGGTTCAGCGGCTTGAACAGGAGCTGCTGGTGCAGGCTCTACTTCTGCCGGCTGGTCACTGGCACAAGCGGCTAACATTCCAAGCAACAAAACACTCATCAGTTTTTTCATTTTCTTATCTCCTAGTCTATAAAAATTACTTCAAAAAAGGTCCCCACATTGGCTCTCGGATATCCCCCTGCTGTGGAATCATCTTCTGCTTTACCCTGCCATCGCTAGACACTGTCGCTAATATACCACGCCCCAATGATTCGGTGGCAAACAGTACAATCTTTCCATTAGGCGCAAAACTTGGTTTTTTTTCCCAGCCAACATCCGTCAACACCTGTATTTGCCGGGTTTTGAAATCCTGCGTGGCGATATAAAACTGCCCGCCGGTGCCGTGCATAAACACAAAATTATTACCGTCCGGGCTGTAACGCGGCGAAAAATTATTATTACCCTCGAAGGTCATACGCTCGGCGTAGCCACCCTCGGCCGGCATGCGATAAATCTGCACACTGCCCCCCCGGTCGGAGGCAAACAGAAGGTAACGCCCATCCGGCGAAAAGCTCGGCTCGGTATCGATAGCGTCACTGTAAGTGATGCGCCGCAAGCCGCTGCCATCGGGACGTATCAAATAAATTGACGATGTCCCATCCCGGGTAAGCACGATGGCTAGCTGCTTGCCATCCGGCGCCCATGCCGGCGCGCTATTGCTGCCGGGAAATGCTGCCAGGGCAAAACGCTGGCGGGTAAATAATGATTGCACATAAGTTACTGCGCGCCCCTGCTCAAATGTCACATAAGCAAGATGGCTGCCATCCGGTGACCATGATGGCGACATTATCGGCTGCTTCAGCGACAGGACCGACTGCTCGCCGTAGCCATCGCTATCCGCAACCACCAGGCGATTCAATTGACCTTCACGATTAACATATGCAATTCGTGTGCTGAAAACACCGGTATCCCCGGTAAATTTTTCATAGATCATATCGGCAATGCGATGCGCGATGGCTCTCACCTGGTCGCCCTTGGATACGACCGACTGCCCCAATAACTGACTTTGTTTATGCGTATCCAGTAGCCGAAATTTCACCTCTATACGCCCGTCAGGCAGCACCTTCGCCGAACCTATTGTCAGCGCATCCACATCGGACCATTCGCTATACAGCACATCCCGCATCTCCTGCGGCGCTTTACCGGCAGGATCTACCAGCCGAAACAGGCCGCTGCGCTTCAGGTCGCTGGCAATGACCGCGCTGATTTTCTGGGCCAACGCATCTTCGCCTTCAAATGGCACAATACTGATTGGAATCTGGTGTTCCCCTGCCCCGGTTATCTCAATGTCCAGCGTGGCCCGTGCCGGAAGGGCGGCAAATACCAGACATGAAAACAAAATAAAACGCATCACCATAACCTCGAACCTCTTATTGCCCGCTCTCTGCGGGGCTAAATTTTAGACGTAAATCACGAAAACGATTGAACATGTTTTTTTCTGCCGGAGGCAGGGGTAAGGGTTGCGCCTTCAATATGGCCCGTTCCACTGCAGCATCGTATGCTTCATTGCCACTGGACTTGGCAAGGCTTGCATTTAAAACTTCACCACCAGGCAACAGTGTCACATTAAACTCCGCCCTGATTTGCGGGGACACGCCCGGCGGCAAAACAATAAAGCGCCTGACTTTGGCTGCAATTTTAGCGATATATTCATCCACTACCCTGCCCGCCGCTGCGGCTGCTTCAGCCTGTTCCTTTTGGCGAGCCTGGCTACGCGCCTGCGCCTGTCTTTCGACCTCCTCCATGCGCCGCTCAGCCTGCTCTGCTTTTTTTTCTGCCAGCCTTTGCTCTGCTGTACTTTCTGCTTTCAGTTTCTTTTTCTTGTCCTTCAGGTCTATATCGGCCCTGGGCGGCAGGGCCGGCGCTGCCTCGACCCTGGGCGGCTTCGCAGGCTCTGGCTTTTCTATTGGCGCAGGAGCCGTTACGGGGGCCTGCACATCAAATTCTGCAGGCAGGCTTTCCCAGATATCGACCACCATGCCTTGCGGTGGTTTCATTTGCCAGCTGAAACTGACATACAGCAGCAGAAAGAATGCGCCATGCACCAGCAAAGCCAGTGCACCTGCGGATAATTTATACGGCTCGGAAGAAACTGCAGCACTCATGTCTATTTCACTTTGGCCAGCAGACCCACTTTTTTGATTTGTTGTTGCTGCAACAAATCCATGACCTTGATAACTTCTTCGTAACGCACATTTTTATCCGCGGAAATCACGACCGGCTGATTTGCGTTTGCCTTTTGTTTCAACTTGAGTTGCGCAATTAATTCGTCGCGCGACACGGCAATCTCAATGCCGTTTTTCCCCAAATCACGCATGGCCAAAGAGGCATCTTTCTTGATAATCACTTCCAGCGGAGACACCGGCGGCGCGAGCGACTTGCCTATACTCGGCAAGTCAATCTGCCCCGGATTCATCAGGGGCGCGGTAATCATGAAGATCACCAGCAACACCAGCATCACGTCAATATAAGGCACCACATTGATGCTGCTCATCGGTTGCAGCGAAGCGCGACGATTCTCACTCATGGCTGGCGCTGCAACACATTGGAAAATTCTTCCATAAAGCTTTCGAAGCGTGACGAAAGCCGCGACGTATCTGTTGCATAGCGGTTGTAGGCTACAACGGCCGGAATTGCCGCAAACAAACCCATTGCAGTGGCAATCAGCGCTTCTGCAATACCCGGCGCCACATGCGCCAGAGTAGCCTGGCCCACATTGGACAAACCGCGAAACGCATTCATAATGCCCCACACCGTGCCCAGCAAGCCCACATACGGGCTGACAGAACCGACAGTCGCGAGAAATGACAAGTGCGACTCCAGGTCGTCCATTTCACGCTGATAAGTTGCACGCATTGCGCGACGGGCACCGTCCATCACCGCAGCATTGTCCATATCGGATTTTTTCTTCAGCTTCACAAACTCAGAATAGCCGGCCGCAAAAATCCGTTCCAGACTGCCCGCCGCTTCACGCTCATCCAGAAAATCCTTGTACAGTCTGGCGAGATCGGGATGACCCCAGAAGGCCTCTTCAAATACATCGCTCTGACTCTTGGCCTGGCGGATGGCAAACATCTTGAGAAAGATAAACCACCACGACAGCAGCGAAACCATCAGCAGCAATCCCATAACCAGCTGCACCGGCAGACTGGCGCCGCTGATCAAGGGCATCAGCGATAAATTTTGCGTTGCATCCATACCCAAAGACCTTTATAAAATATTAAATATAATCAATTAGTTACAAGCAAACATTAACTGCCGCTCAAACCAGTTTTTTCCACTTTTCGCGCAATACATCCGGCACGCTGACCGGCTTGAACGTATCCAGAGTAACGCAGACCAGATGAATCTCACCCTCAACCAGGCTTTCATCTCCGCGCGACAGGGTTTGATGCAGCGTGATACGGCTGCGCCCGATCTCCTTCAGTTGCGCGCTCACATGCAACAGATCATCCAGCACGGCAGGCTTGAGGTAATCCAGCTTGAGCGAGCGCACCACAAACACCACGCCCAGTTCCTTAATCAATCCCGCATTGGTAAAGCCAAAACTGCGCAACCATTCTGTCCGTGCGCGCTCCATAAAGTTCACATAACTCGCGTGATACACCACCCCGCCTGCATCCGTATCCTGAAAATAAACCCTGACAGGCAGTGTAAAAACTTGAACGCTTCTGCTCATTCTGCAATTCCCGGTTGGTCCCACAATTCCCGATTATTCGCATTGCGCGGCTGCACCATACCAAAATGCGCATAGGCATTGGCCGTGGCCATGCGGCCGCGCGAGGTGCGCTGCAAATAACCCTGCTGTATCAAAAAGGGCTCAATCACATCTTCTATCGTGTCGCGCTCCTCGCCGATGGCGGTGGCAAGATTGTCCACGCCCACCGGGCCGCCCATGAATTTTTCGATCACGGTCAGCAGCAGTTTCCTGTCCATCACATCCAGACCCTGCGCATCCACATCGAGCATGGTCAGCGCCAGATCGGCCACCGCACGCGTCGCTTCGCCCTGCGCGCGCACCTCGGCGTAATCGCGCACGCGGCGCAACAGGCGGTTGGCGATACGAGGCGTGCCGCGTGAACGGTTGGCAATTTCCAGCGCGCCTTCCGCTGAAATCGGCATCTCCAGCAAACCGGAGGAGCGTGTCACGATGCGCTGCAACTCATTGGACGTGTAAAACTCCAGTCGCGACACAATGCCAAAACGGTCGCGCAGCGGATTGGTCAGCATGCCTGCACGTGTCGTCGCACCGACCAATGTGAATGGAGGCAGGTCGAGCTTCACCGAACGCGCCGACGGCCCCTCGCCTATCATGATATCGATCTGGTAATCCTCCAGCGCGGGGTAGAGGATCTCCTCCACCACAGGGGACAGGCGGTGAATCTCGTCGATAAACAGCACATCATTCGGCTCCAGGTTGGTCAGCAACGCGGCCAGATCGCCGGCGCGCTCCAGCACCGGGCCGGAGGTATGGCGCATGTTGACCCCCATCTCGCGCGCGATGATGTGTGCCAGCGTGGTTTTGCCCAGACCGGGCGGACCGAACAGCAGCACGTGGTCGAGCGGTTCCTTGCGCTTCTTTGCCGCCTCGATAAATATTTCAAGCTGGTCGCGGATTTTTTCCTGGCCCACATATTCGTCCAGCATTTTGGGACGCAGCGCGCGCTCCTGCGCCTCTTCGCGCGGCGAATCGACGGCGGGGGAAATAATGCGCGAGGTATTTAAATCGTCGTGCTGGATCATGATTTGGATAAATATTTTAATGCCTGGCGGATGCCGTCAGACACGCCCGCTTCGGCAGGCAATTGCTTGGCGGCCCAGTCGGCTTCTTTTTCGTTGTAGCCCAAGGCCAGCAGCGCATTGACGATATCGTCCGCATGTGAAGATAGCGCGCCCCTGGCAACACTGGCTGGCAGTGCGGTAAATTTACCCTGCAACTCCAGCAGCAAACGCTCGGCAGTTTTTTTGCCCACGCCGGGAATTTTCGTCATGCGGCCAATATCTTTGTTTACCACCGCTGAAGCGAGATCAGCCAGACTCAAACCGGAGAGCACAGACAGCGCCATCTTCGGGCCCACACCGCTGATTTTAACCAGCTGCCGAAAGGCAGCACGCTCCTCAACCGAGCCAAAACCATACAGCAGCTGCGCGTCTTCGCGCACCACCATCACGGTATGCAGCACCGCGCGCTCATTCAATGCGGGCAAGTTGTAAAACGTGCTCATCGGCACATCCACCTCGTAGCCCACACCCTGCACATCCAGCAGAATCTGCGGCGGATTTTTTTCCAGCAACAATCCGGTTAAACGACCAATCATTATTGTTCTGCTTTCAAGTTAAATTTTTCGCTACGCGCTTTCAAACCAGCCGGCCATTTTTCACCCGCATACCCAGCGTCGACATTTTTCCCAGGCCCGTCCCCGCATGGGCATGACATATCGCACAGGCCAGCGCATCGGCCGCATCCGCACCCGGCTTGCCATCCAGCGCCAGCAAGCGCTGCACCATATCCTGCACCTGCTCCTTGTCGGCATGACCATTGCCGACTACCGACTGTTTTACCTGTAACGCGGTATATTCCGCCACGCTCAGATTCGCCAGCACCGCCGCACAGATTGCGGCGCCGCGGGCCTGTCCCAGCAACAAGGTGGATTGCGGATTGACGTTGACAAACACCTTCTCTATCGACACCTGCTGCGGCTGATAGGTGGCGATCACTTCAGCCAGCGATGCCAGAATAACCTTTAAACGCGGCGGCAAATCCCCTGCCGGGGTTTTTATACTGCCACTCGCCACGTAGCTCAGCTTTTGCCCGACCTTGTCGATCAACCCAAAGCCTGTAATTCGCAGACCGGGATCAATACCCAGGATGCGGATCGAGGATTGAGGATTGAGGATTGAGTTGGTGCGCATGTATATCTACGTGCAGATTAACCTGCACGCCCTCCCCTCAATCCTCGATCCTGCATCCTCAATCCTCAATGACAGCGTTGGTATAAACCTCTTGCACGTCGTCGAGATCTTCCAGCGCATCCAGCAATTTTTGCATTTTCAGCGCATCCTCACCTGTAAATACGACCTCGGTCGAGGGCTTCATCACCACCTCAGCCATCTCGGGTTTGAAGCCGGCCGCTTCCAGGCGCTGCTTCACATCGGCAAAATCATGCGGGCCGGTGATCACCTCGATACTGCCGTCATCATTGCTCACCACATCTTCCGCACCCGCATCCAGCGCCACTTCCATCAGTGCATCTTCATTGGTGCCGGGGGCAAAAAACATCTGCCCGCAATGTTTGAACAGGAAAGCCACCGAGCCGTCTGTGCCCAGATTGCCACCGTATTTGCTGAAAGCATGGCGCACATCAGCCACCGTGCGCGTCTTGTTATCCGTCATGCAGTCCACAATCACCGCAGCACCATTGATACCGTATCCTTCGTAGCGTATCTCGGTGTAATTCACGCCATCCAGCTCGCCGCTGCCGCGCTTGATCGCGCGCTCCACGTTATCCTTGGGCATATTCTGCGCATAGGCTTTTTCCATCGCCAGACGCAGGCGCGGATTGCCTGCCGGATCGCTGTCACCCAGACGCGCCGCCACGGTAATCTCCTTGATCAGCCGCGTAAAAATCTTGCCGCGCTTGGAATCCTGCTTGCCCTTGCGATGCTGAATATTTGCCCATTTGCTGTGACCTGCCATGACACTCTCCGTTTTTATCATACGCATCCGCATGCAGATTCGCATTTGGAACAATAGCGAATACTAACATTTAAGCGTGACAACCCAAAATTCCGGGTAAGGGACTGATGCTTGCCCTCAATTGTTAGCGCCTCTCGGTTATAATCTCGTATTACTTTTTATCTCAATCAATTCCTGCCCTGGTCACGATGACCCAACCCGACCAGGGCAGTAACACACGATGAATATATTTTACGAAGAAGACGGCGGCTTTAAAGTAGGCAGCATCATGACTGACAACGACACCTCGTTGCAGATTGAAAGCATCCAGGGCAAACGCAGCAAAATCAAGGGAGCCAACGTGCTGTTGCGCTTCGAAAAACCCGCACTGGGCGAATTCATGGCGCAGGCGGAACAAGTCTCTGCGGAAATTGATGTGGATTTCCTGTGGGAATCCTGCCCTGCCGAGGAGTTTGGCTTTGACGCGCTGGCGGAAGAATATTTTGGCCACAAACCTGCCGCAGTAGAGGCCGCAGGCATCGTAATACGCCTGCACTCGGCGCCGATGTATTTCTACAAAAAAGGCAAAGGCCACTACAAGGCGGCACCTGCAGAAGCTTTAAAATCGGCCCTCGCCAGCGCCGAAAAGAAACGCTTGCAGGCCGAATTGCTGGCCCGCTATACCGAAGAGCTCAGCGCCTTCAGGCTGCCGCCCGAGTTTGCCGACAAGATGTCGCACCTGCTCTACAGCCCCGATCGCAATACGCTGGAAGTGAAGGCGCTGGAAGCCGCCTGTGCAGCCACCGGTTTATCCCCGGCACACCTGCTGGAACGCTGCGGCGGCATTCCTTCCACCAAAGATTACCATCTGAACCGTTTCCTGCTGGAAAATTTCCCGCACGGCACGGGTTTCCCGGAAGTTACAGTCGAGCCACATGCCGAGCTGCCACTGGCCGAAGTGACGGCCTTCAGCATCGACGATGCGTCCACCACCGAAATCGACGACGCCTTCTCGGTGGCACAGCTGCCCAATGGCAACTGGCATATAGGCGTGCATATTGCCGCACCCGCGCTGGGCATTACGCCCAACACGCCGGTTGATGACATTGCTGCCGCGCGCCTGTCTACCGTGTATATGCCGGGCAGCAAAATCACCATGCTGCCCGAAAATGTGGTGCAGGAATACACGCTGTGCGCGGACAAGATCTGCCCCGCGCTGTCGTGTTACCTGGAGGTGGACTCCGCCACGCTGGCCGTGCTCGGCACCGAAAGTCGCCTGGAGCGGCTGCATATTTCCGCCAACCTGCGCCACGATACGCTGGAGCCGCTGTTTAACGAAAATACACTGGCGGAATGCAAGCTCGATTATCCCTATGCCAGCGAACTCACCTTGCTGTGGAACCTGTCGCACAAGCTGGAAGCAGCGCGCGGCAAGGCCGGCGAAATCCAGCAGCAGTTCGATTACAACTTCAATGTTGAAAATGACGTGGTCAGCATCAGCAAACGCCTGCGCGGCTCGCCTATCGACAAGGTGGTGGCCGAGCTGATGATTTTTGTGAACAGCACCTGGGGCAAGCTGCTGGCCGATAACGAAGTAGCGGGCATATATCGCACGCAGAACAACGGCAAGGTCAAAATGAGCACGGTTGCCGCGCCGCATCAGGGGCTGGGCGTTGCGCAATACATGTGGTCGAGCTCGCCGTTGCGGCGCTATATCGACCTGGTCAACCAGCGCCAGATTATCCAGCTGCTCAGAAACGAAGCACCGGTTTATGCCAAAAACGATACCGCGCTGTTCACGGTATTGAGCAACTTTGATGCCGCCTATACCGCCTACAACGACTTCCAGCGCCAGATGGAACGCTACTGGTGCCTGCGCTGGCTGATCCAGGAAAAAATTCAGCATGTAGAAGGCGCGCTGATACGCGAAAATCTGGTCAGACTTTCCGGTATTCCGCTGGTGGGACGCTTCCCGTCGATACCCGAGCTGCCCCCCGCCACCATGGTGACGCTTGAAATAGAAGCGATCGACCTGCTCGAACTAAGTTTCACTGCACGCTTCGTTTCGGCGGCAGCGGTTGCCACCGTGGAAACGGTGGCTGTGGAGGCGGCTGCCTAATGCGCAAAACGGCGATACTGGCCAGTCTGAAAAGTTATCCCTACAGGACACAGGAACTGCTGGTTTATCTCAAGCAGCCCATGTCCCGAGCGCTTGTGTTTTCGCTGTGCCTGCACGCGTTTGTCATGTTTGGCGTCGGCTTTGCCCTGCCTGATCCCGACAAGAACAAGAGCAAGAATTTCTTGCAGCCGCTGGAAGTGGTGCTGGTCAACAGCAAATCAAAGTCGCGCCCGGTCAAGGCCGATGCCCTCGCGCAGCACAGCCTGGATGGCGGCGGCAACACGGCAGAAGACCAGCGTGCAAAAAGCCCGCTGCCCAGCATGGGCGACGACAAGCAGCTGACGCCCGAGCAATCCACGCAAAAACTGCAACGCCTGGAACAGCAGGTCAAAAAATTGCTCACCCAGGCAAAAAGTGTACACACCGTACCTCAGGAACACACCGAAAAGCAGCGCAAGGACGGCAGCAATATGAAGGGCCAGGATCTGGTGCAGCGCGCACTGGAAATTGCGCGGCTTGAAGCGCAGATCAACCGCGAGTTCAATGCGTACCAGAAAACACCGCAACGCAAATTTATTGGCGCCCGCACCCAGGAATACCGTTACGCGCAATATATCGAAGACTGGCGGGTAAAAGTTGAGCGTATCGGCAACATGAATTATCCGGCACAGGCACGCCAGCAGAAAATATTCGGCAAGTTGCAACTGACTGTTTCCATCAGGGCAAACGGCACGCTGGAAAGTGTGGAAATCACCAAGTCTTCAGGCCAGCGCATACTGGATGCGGCAGCTGTGCGCATTGTCAAACTGGCCGCTCCCTACGCGCCTTTCCCGGAAGAAATCCGCAAGGAAACCGATATCCTCAGCATCGTGCGCACCTGGTCGTTTACCTCCAACGACAGTCTGGAAACCGAATAGCACCTTTTAAAACAGTTGTGATATTCTTCAACCATCATGCTTAACCTGCGCTTTATCCAGCCCGTATTCTTTGCCTTTGTTTTGCTGCTCGCCCAGCAAGGCGGAATCTTGCACGCGCTGCAGCATGTGCTCGCGGAGCAATCGCAGCAACAGCAGGATAAACAAACACCGCACTCGAACGCTTGCGAACAGTGCACCAGCTACTCGCAACTGGGTAATGCGCTCAACAGCAGCCACCTCACTTTTGACCTGCTTGCCTCATTAACCCAGGAACTGGCGCAACATCATGTTGCTGTCCATGCCCAACAAACGCTCACCGCCACCGCCCGTGGCCCGCCTTCCCTCCAGAGATCGACTTAATCTGCCGCAGCTTGCGTGAAAAACACGCCTGCGGAATCCGGTGCGTCACTGCACCCTGATTTTCCTTTGGAGATACATCATGTTCAAGAATTCCGCCTTCCTTGTGGCGCCGCTATTTATTGCATTAGCCGCGCCACTTTATGCCCATGCTGCAAGCGACACTGAAATGCGCGAGCTGCGCGAACAGATACAGCAGCTGGAAAAGCGCGTGCTGAAAACCGAGTCCGCCGCCACTGATAGCAGCGTGGCGAAAACCAGCCGCGCGGCTTCCGGCGACAATGCATTCAACCCCGCTATCTCGCTTATCCTTTCGGGCACCTATGGCAGTTACAGCCAGAACCATGAGGATGCCAAGATTACCGGTTTTGCCCTTTCGCCAAACGACCACGGTTACAGCAGAAGCTTCAATCTGGGCGAATCCGAGTTGGGCATCAGCGCCAACATTGATCCGCAATTTCGCGGCGTAGCGACTTTTGCGCTTGAGGCCGGCGGTGGTCTCGGTGTCGAAAATGCCTATGTGCAGACTAGCGCCCTGGGCAACGGCTTCAATCTCAAGATGGGGCGTTTCTTCTCCGGACTGGGCTACCTTAACGAACAGCACGCCCACGCCTGGGACTTTGTTGACCAGCCGCTGGTGTACCGCACCTTCTGGGATAAACAGCTGGGTGAGGATGGCTTGCAACTCAAATGGCTGGCACCAACCGACACTTATGTTGAGCTGGGCGCGGAGATTGGTCGCGGACGCGGCCATCCCGGCACCGATCGCAAGGACAATAATGGCGCGGGTGCTACCGCCCTGTATGCCCATCTGGGTGATGACCTTGGCGTGAGCCATAGCTGGCGCGCGGGCGTTTCACTGCATCAGACCAGACGTGTGAATGCCGAAGCCGATGCGTTTGATGCAAAGAACAAATTTAGCGGTGACAGCCGCACTGCCGGGCTGGATTTCGTGTGGAAATACGCCCCCAACGGCAACAGTACGGTGACCAACTTCAAGCTGCAGGGTGAATATTTTCAGCGCAAAGAAAGCGGCCTGCTGACCTATGACACTGCCGGCGTTAACACAACTGACGGATACAGCGTGACCCAGTCCGGCTGGTATCTGCAAAGCGTTTACCAGTTCATGCCGCGCTGGCGCGCCGGTCTGCGTTACGACCAGCTTGATTCGGGCAGCGCAGAGGTGGGCGCGGCCATTGCAGCCAACGTTCCCGCCAGTTATAACTTCATCCCGACCCGCACCACGCTGATGCTTGACTACAGCCCCAGTGAGTTTTCGCGCCTGCGCCTGCAGCTGGCACAGGATAAATCTCGCGAAGGTCTGGCTGACAATATGTTATTTATGCAATACGTGATGAGCCTCGGCGCCCATGGCGGCCATCGCTTCTAGGAGGTTAATATGCGTAACTCATTGATTATATTCAATATTTTATTTATTTCGGCACTCGGCCTGCCTGCCCACGCCGCGCTTAATATTTTCGCCTGCGAGCCGGAATGGGCAGCGCTGGCGCAAGAGCTGGCCGGCGACAAGGCCAGCATTTATGCCGCCACCAATGCGCTGCAGGATCCGCATCACGTGGAAGCGCGCCCCAGCCTGATCGCCAAGGCACGCCGCGCGCAGCTGCTGGTATGCACCGGCGCGGAACTGGAGACCGGCTGGCTGCCGGTGATTTTGCGCGAGGCCGCCAACCCGGATATAGCCGAGGGCAAGCGCGGCAACTTTGAGGCGGCGCTCTATGTGACCATGCTGGAAGTGCCGGCACGGCTAGATCGCGGCGAGGGCGATGTGCATGCGGCGGGCAATCCGCATATTCATCTGGATGCGCGCAACTTCCTGCCCGTCGCCGACGCGCTGTCGGCCCGCATCAGCGAGCTCGATCCGGCCAATGCCGCTTTCTACGCGCAGCGCCTGCACGACTTCAGGCAGAAATGGCAGGCTGCACTGTTGCGCTGGAGCGCGCTGGCGACACCGCTCAAAGGCCAGCCCGTGGTGGTGCAGCATCGCTCCTACCCTTATCTGCATGCCTGGCTGGGTTTGCAGCAGGTAGCCGAGCTGGAGCCCAAACCGGGCATGGAACCCAGTGCGGCGTATCTGTCCGGGCTGGTCGCGCAGCTCAAGGCCCGCCCCGCACGCATGGTGATACGCTCGGCCTATCAGTATGCCAGGCCGTCGCAATGGATCGCGCAGCGCACCGGGCTGCATACGGTAGAATTGCCTTTCAGTGTCGGCGGCAACGCACAGGCCGGGGATTTATACAGCCTGTTTGACGACACCATTACACGCCTGCTGGCAGGCCTGAAATAAAGGAAGCGCAATGAATGAAATAGATCTCGGCATACTCTTTCCGGCTTTCCTTGCAGGCCTGCTGGTGCTCTCCACCCACGTGCCGCTGGGCATGAAAATACTGGAACGAGGCGTTATTTTTGCCGATCTGGCGGTGGCGCAAATCGCCGGCATGGGCGTGGTCGTTGCAGGACTTGCAGGCCTTGCCGAACATCCGCTGCTGGTACAGCTGGTTGCGGTCAGCAGTGCCTTACTCGGCGCTTTGTTGCTGACCTATATCGACCGTCTGTCCGCAAAGGTACGCGAAGCCAGCATCGGCCTGCTGTTTATTCTGGCCGCCAGCGGCAGCATCTTGCTGATGAGCCACGACACCCATTCCGGCGAGCACCTGAAAGACCTGATGGTCGGGCAAATCCTGTGGGTCAGCCACACCCAGCTATTTGCGGCCTTTTTCCTCAGCGCCGCGATACTGGCTTATTGGCGCGCATTCGGCCACAAGCTGGGTACCTTTGGTTTTTATGCGATGTTTGCGCTGGCGGTAACAGCCTCGGTGCAAATGGTGGGCGTATATCTGGTATTTGCCAGCCTCATCATTCCCGCCCTTGCCACCCATGCCCTGCGGCGCAATCAACTGCCGCTGGCCTATATCACGGGAGGGAGCGGTTATGCAGCCGGCCTGCTATTGTCGATCTGGCTGGATCTGCCGGCGGGTGCCGCCATCGTGTGGGCTATGGCATTGACGGGCAGCATATTGCTGCTGCTCAAACGAAGCAGATTAATCGCTATAATCAAATAATTTTGAGAAAAACAGTTGTCCACAGATTTCACAGATTATTTTGGAGTGATCAGTGATGTCAGCGTCACCCCAAAGGTGCGTATACACAAGGCTATTCTTTGTTTCATCTGTGGAAATCTGTGGATTGAACTTGTGTTTTCAGGATAAATTCTGATTGCGGACACAGGACAGCGCATTATTAATTTATTCAATAAAATCAAATACTTATATAGTAACGCTATTTTAGACCATTACACGACACCCCATTAAAAAGATGACTGACAAATATGCCGTAATCGGCAATCCGGTTTCCCACAGCAAATCACCTCTGATCCACAAAATGTTTGCCGAACAGACCGGCCAGGACATGAGCTACGAGGCCATAGAAGCCCCGCTGGACGGTTTTGCGGCGACCATACAGCGCCTGCGCGACGAGGGCTACAAGGGCTGCAACATCACCGTACCGTTCAAGCATGAGGCTTACACACTCGCCAACGAACACTCCGGCCGCGCACGCGCGGCGCATGCGGTGAATACCTTCCTGTTTCAGGACGGGGCTATCCTTGGCGACAATACCGACGGCATCGGTCTGGTGACCGATATCGAGCAGAATCTGGGCTGCAAATTCCTGTTCAAGCGCGTGCTGCTGATGGGCGCGGGCGGTGCTGCGCACGGCGTGATATGGCATCTGTTCAATGCCGGTGCGGCCATCATCATTTCAAATCGCACCATGGACAAGGCCGAGCAGCTCGCCGCCGAGTTTGAAGGCTACGGCACCGTTTTTGCAAAAAGTTACGCAGCACTGGCCGGACAGCAGTTTGACATCGTGATCAACGCCACCTCCAGCAGTCTGGCTGACGCCTTGCCGCCCTTGCCCGACGGCCTGTTTAAACCCGGCGCGCTGGCCTACGACATGATGTACGGCAAACAGACACCCTTCCTGCGCTTTGCTCAGGAACAAGGGGCTGCGCAACTGGCAGACGGACTGGGGATGCTGGTCGAGCAGGCCGCGGTCGCCTTCCAGAAATGGCGCGGTGTGAGTCCCGACACCGCACCTGTCATCGCCAGGCTGCGCGCATGAGAAAATTTCTGTGGCAAGTGATTTGGCGGCTGCTTGCTGTTTTATTTGTGCTGCTGCTGATCTATCAGGCCTGGATAGCCGCGCAGATTGCGTGGTGGATAAATCACAACCCAGCCACCAGCGCCTTTATGGATGACAGGCTGCTCATCATGCAGAGTAAAAATCCCGACGCCAGACTGAAACATCGCTGGGTGCCTTACAAAAATATTTCAGATCATCTTAAACGCGCGCTGATTGCCTCAGAAGACGCGAAATTTATTGATCATGAAGGCTTTGACTGGGAAGGCATCCAGAAGGCATATGAAAAAAATATGGCGCGCGGCAAAATTGTCGCGGGCGGCTCCACCATCAGCCAGCAACTGGCCAAAAACCTGTTCCTTTCCTCCAAACGCACGCCGTGGCGCAAGGCCGAGGAAACCGTCATCACGCTGATGCTGGAGACAATACTGGACAAACAGCGCATCTTTGATATTTATTTAAATACGATCGAATGGGGAAACGGCGTGTTTGGCGCCGAGGCCGCAGCGCGTCATTACTACCAGATCAGCGCTTCTCAACTGTCGCCCGAGCAGGCGGCCAAACTGGCTGCGATGGTCCCCAATCCGCGTTTTTACGATTATCACCGTGAAGCCAGGGGGTTGATACGCAAGACAGAAATCATTTTGTACAAGATGAATGACGCGGAAATTCCATGATTTCGGGCTTAAATATTAAACGTTCACCTCAATAATGAGCAGCATTCATCTGAAAACCTTTGCAATTATCGAATTTGTTTGAGTATACTTCGGTACGTAAGTACGGAAAGTATGCATAAGATTTTCAGCGCGGACATAACGATATGAACGCACAATGAAACAGGAGGAAGCATTAATGCGCATCAGTTCCACGGTATTATTTTCCCTGATTCTCTCTCTGGGTATAAGCATCCCGGTCATGGCTGCCGAGGGTGACGGCGCAACGGGCCAAAGCCTGGCTTTTGACAGAAACAAGGGCAACTGCCTTGCCTGCCATGCAATACCCAATGACGCCAAAGCCACCTCTCCCGGCGATATCGGCCCGGCATTAATCGGCATGAAAGCCCGCTTTCCGGATCGTGCAAAATTACGCGCTCAAATATGGGATGCAACCGTAAACAACCAGCGTACATCGATGCCGCCTTTTGGCAGAAATAAAATACTGACTGAAGCGGAACTCGATCAGGTTACAGACTACATTTACGGCCTGTAAGAAAAAACTACAGCATTAAGAATTAACCAGGAGAAAAAAATGGCAGGACAAATGCAAATACGCGCAAGAATGATCAGTAGTGATGTCGCCGATGTCAAAGCGCTGTTAAGCCACCCCATGGAAACAGGCACACGCAAGGATCCGAAAACAAAGGCAGTCATTCCCGCCCATTTCATCAACCATGTCGAAGCTACCTTAAACGGTACCACGGTGCTGAAAGTTGAGTGCGGCGGTGGCATTGCCAAAAATCCATTCTTTGGTTTTAAGGTCAAGGGTGCAAAACCAGGCGATTTTATCGCCATCAGCGCGATGGATAATCAAGGCGGAAAATTTGAACACAATGCAATTGTGATCTGATTGATTATCTCAAAATCGTTTCAATTTTTATTGTTCCAGACAATATCATTTCTTGGAATCATACTGCTGGATAAAAAGGGGACAGCCACATGAAACATATCATCACGTCCATATTTGCCGGATTCCTGCTGATCGCCAGCCTGGGTGTCCATGCGGGACCGGAAGAGGATCGCAAAGCGCTGATCGATCACTATAAGCAAATCTTGCCAAATATCGAATTTGATGACTATGTCCTCGGTGCGCTTGCCATGAATCCGGAAGCAAAAGAACAATATGACATGGTGATGGAATTTCCCGCCCATGAGGCAGATGTGCGCCAGGGCGGCGTGCATTGGGAAAAACCGTTCAGAAATGGCAATAAATTTGCGTCCTGCTTCAAATATGGAGGTATCAATGCAGCCGCCAGCTATCCGTATTTTGATGAAAAAGCCGGGCGTGTCATCACTTTTGAAAACGCGATCAATGACTGCCTTAAAGTTAACAGTGAACCGGAAATAAAATACGGCAGCAAGGAAATGGCTTTGCTGACCGCTTATGCTAAAAGCCTTTCGGATCATGCCAAAGTGAATATCAAAGTAAAAGGTGCCGGTGCGCTGGCGGCCTACGAAAAGGGCAAACAATTTTATTATCAACGCCAGGGGCAGCTTAATTTTTCCTGCGCAACCTGCCATGTTGACAATGCCGGCAAATATATTCGCAGTGAGCAATTGTCGATGATGATCGGCCAGGCCTCCCACTTTCCATTGTTTCGCGCCGGCACGGAAGCCGTAACCCTGCAAGCGCGCTTTGTCGGATGCCAGAAAAATACCCGCGCTGAACCAAAAGAGATTAACAGCGCAGAGTACAATAATCTGGAATACTTCATGAGTTATATGAGCAACGGCCTGAAAATGCAGACCCCTGTATTCCGCAAGTAAAGCCCCCCTCAAAAACCCCCGGACGAAATTCCGGGGGTTTTTGCTTTTATGGGCCGGCTTCAATCCCTGCCTGTCGCTGAAAAGAAAAATATGTTGACTAAAATTGTCAGGATTAGTATAGTTGACTTTATTAATCAGGTATTCGGATTTCAACCGAACAAACGTCAACTTAATTTTATGCAGGGGTGAATTATGCGTCTAACCACAAAAGGTCGTTTTGCAGTGACCGCAATGGCGGATTTGGCCGAGCGCCACGGCAACGGCCCGGTAACACTGGCCAGTATCAGTGAACGCCAGAAAATTTCACTGTCCTATCTTGAGCAGCTGTTCGGGAAGTTGCGCAAGCACAATATCGTGATTGCCGTGCGCGGCCCCGGTGGCGGCTATTATCTGGCACGCCCTGCATCCATGATTACAGTCGCCGACATCATCGTGGCGGTAGACGAGCATATGGATGCCACGCAGTGCGGCGGCAAAGGCAACTGCGATGACAACAAACAGTGCTCAACCCATGACTTGTGGATGGGATTGAATGAAATATTGCACAAATACATGGCCGAATTCAGCCTGCAGCAATTGGTCGACAATCATGCAAAAGCAGGAACAGCAGCGGTACCTGTGACCATGAACCTCGGCAAGAGCAATGCCAAACCGGTACTGGCTTCGGTATAATCACTTTTTATCGCTGAAATTTAGCGCGGTTTTAGAATTCAGGAGTACAAAATGGCAATTACCTTGACGGAAAGCGCAGCAAAACACATTAAAAACCAGCTTGCCAAGCGCGGCTCGGGCTTGGCTTTACGCATAGGCGTAAAGCCGATGGGTTGCTCCGGCTACGGCTATACCTATGACTATGCAGATGAAGTTCGCGAGAACGATGAACTGTTTGAAGCTTATGACGCAAAAGTGGTACTGGACAAGGTTTCACTGCAATACATCGACGGTTCCAAACTGGATTTCGTCAACGAGGGTCTCAAGCAGATTTTTAAAATCGACAATCCAAAAGTAACGGCGATGTGCGGTTGCGGAGAAAGCTTCAGCATAAAAGTCTGAGTACTGCCTCTGGTTTTGAGAATTAATAGCCCTCACCAACTGCTATACCAGCCTTCGACCCGGATAATATGGAGTCTTTAACATGAGTGCAGCACTGCAGAACATCATCAACCAGCCGTACAAGCACGGCTTCGTCAGCGACATCGAATCTGATGTAGCGGCGAAGGGGCTGGATGAAAGCACAATAAGGATGATTTCGGCCAAGCGCGGCGAGCCTGAATGGCTGCTGGATTTTCGCCTGAAATCCTTCGAGGCCTGGCTCAAGATGACCGAGCCTACCTGGCAGAACGCGCATTATCCCAAGATCGATTTTCAGGCGATCAGCTACTACTCGGCACCCAAGCAGAAGCCAAAATTAAAGAGTATGGATGAGGTCGATCCCGAACTGCTGCGCACCTTTGAAAAACTCGGCGTGCCGCTGCATGAGCGCATGGCGCTGGCTGGCGTGGCAGTGGACGTGATTTTCGACAGTGTGTCGGTAGCAACCACCTATAAGGCCAAGTTGGCCGAAGTCGGCGTGATCTTCTGCTCGTTTTCCGAGGCGGTAAAAGATTACCCCGAACTGGTGCAAAAATATCTGGGCACTGTCATACCAAGCGGCGATAACTTTTATGCTGCCCTGAACTCTGCGGTATTTACTGACGGCTCTTTCTGCTTTATACCCAAGGGCGTGAAATGCCCGATGGATCTGTCCACTTATTTCCGCATCAACACCGAAGAGTCCGGCCAGTTTGAGCGCACGCTGATTGTGGCGGAAGAAGGCGCCTCTGTAAGTTATCTGGAAGGCTGCACCGCACCTGCCTTCAGCAGCAACCAGCTGCATGCGGCAGTGGTGGAACTGGTCGCGCTGGACAACGCCGATATCAAATACTCAACCGTGCAGAACTGGTATGCGGGAGACGAGAATGGCGTTGGCGGCGTGTATAACTTCGTCACCAAGCGCGGCCTGGCCAAAGGCGTCAACTCGCGCATCTCCTGGACTCAGGTTGAAACCGGCTCGGCCATTACCTGGAAATACCCTTCGGTAGTATTGCTGGGCGACAACTCGGTGGGCGAATTTTATTCGGTGGCGCTGACCAACCATTACCAGCAGGCCGATACCGGCACCAAGATGATCCATATCGGCAAGAACACGCGCAGCACCATCGTGAGCAAGGGTATCTCGGCCGGAAAATCCAACAACAGTTACCGCGGTCTGGTGAAAATTGCACCCAGCGCCAGCGGCGCGCGCAACTATTCGCAGTGCGACTCGATGCTGATCGGTCAGGACTCCGGCGCGCACACCTTCCCCTATATCGATGTGCGCAACAACACTGCCAAGGTCGAGCATGAAGCCTCGACTTCAAAAATCGGCGAAGACCAGATGTTCTATTTTGCGCAGCGCGGCATCGACGCCGAAGCCGCCGTGTCGATGATCATCAACGGTTTCTGCAAAGACGTGTTTCAACAATTACCCCTTGAGTTTGCGGTCGAAGCGACCAACTTGCTCAGCTTTAAACTGGAAGGAAGTGTCGGATGATTTACCCGGATAGCAAAACCATTTTGGAAGTGCGCAACCTGTGCGCCAGCGTAGAAGGCACACCTATCCTGAAGAACATGAATTTCACCGTGAAGAGCGGCGAAATCCACGCCATCATGGGCCTCAATGGTTCGGGCAAGAGCACTTTTTCCAAGGTGCTGGCCGGCCATCCTGATTATGAAATCACCAGCGGAACTGTCATATTCGAAGGCAAGAACCTGCTGGAGATGGAACCGGAAGAGCGTGCGCGTGCCGGACTGTTTTTGGCTTTCCAGTATCCGATTGAAATTCCCGGCGTCGGCAACAGCCAGTTTCTGCGCCTGATGTACAACACCGTACAGACGCATCGCGGCAAGGAAGAACTCGACCCGCTGGAGTTTGACGACTTCGTGCGCGAAAAAATGAAGCTGCTGGAAATGCGCGAAGATTTTCTGGATCGCAGCGTGAACGCCGGCTTCTCCGGCGGTGAAAAGAAACGCAATGAAATTCTGCAGATGGCAATGCTGGAACCCAGCCTCGCGATCCTCGACGAAACCGATTCCGGTCTGGATATCGACGCGCTACGCATCGTGGCACAGGGTGTGAACCAGCTGGCCAACAAGGACAACGCCATCATTATGGTGACGCATTACCAGCGGCTGCTGAACTATATCGTGCCCGACTTCGTGCACGTGATGGTAGATGGCCGCATTATCAAATCCGGCGGCAAGGAACTGGCACTGGAGCTGGAATCACGCGGCTACAACTGGGTGAGCGATGAATACAAGGCAGCCTCGCGGGTGGCCGCATGAGCGCTGTAATTCAATCAGGATCAATATACTTGCACAGCCTCCTGGCCGGCCAGCCCGGCGTGGCTACCAGCAAGCAGGCATGGCTGAACAAACTGCGCAGCAGCGCGGTGGAAAGCGTCAGCGAGCTGACCATCCCCACCACCCGCGACGAGGAGTGGCGCTTCACCGATCTGACGATGCTGACCAAAGTGTCGCTGCAGCCTGCGCAAACAAGTGTCAAACTTTCGGCAGCAGACATCCAGCGCTTCCATATCAAGGAAGCGGAAAACTGTCTGGTGTTTGTTGACGGCGTTTATGCGGCGCATCTGTCAAAAATAGACAACTCATTGATTATATTGAATAATTTATCAAGCTTGGTAGACAGTCAGGCCGCACTGCTGCAAGCCCATCTGGCGCAGCAGGTAGCCAGCGCAGGCAACGTGTTTGCCGCGCTGAATACCGCACAGCTGCGCGATGCCGCCGTGATCATGCTGCCGCGCGATACGCAGGCAAAGGCACCGGTTCACCTGCTGTTCATCGCCACGCAGAAAGAAGTGGTGAGTTATCCGCGCACGCTGTTGCTGGCCGACAATGGCTGCGAGGCAACGGTGATAGAAGATTACGTGTCGCTGCAGGACGAAACCTACTTCACCAATGCGGTGACTGAATTTGTGCTGGCCGACAATGCGCGCATCCACCATGTGCGCGTGCAACGCGAAGGCGTAAAAGCTTTCCATATCGCCAACTGCGCGGCGACGCTGTCGCGCGGCAGCAATTATCAGTCGGTGAACATCGCGATGGGCGCGCGTATCTCGCGCTACAACCTGAATGTAAAGTTGGCCGAGGGCGCTGAATGCAGTGCCGACGGTCTCGCCATGATCTCGGGCCGCCAGCTGGCCGACACCCACACCTGCATCGACCACGCGCAGCCGCACGCGATCAGCCGCCAGTTGCACAAGTGCATCGTGGGTGGTGGCGCACATGCGGTATTCAACGGCAAGATCATGGTGCGCCGTGGTGCGCACCATACCGACTCGGAGCAGTCCAACCACACCCTGCTGCTCACCGACAAAGCTCATATCGACACCAAGCCTCAGCTGGAAATTTTCAATGACGACGTCAAGTGCACGCACGGCGCCACCATCGGCCAGCTGGACAAGGATGAAGTGTTCTATCTGCAAAGCCGCGGCGTGACACACGAGCATGCGCGCAATATGCTGACCTATGCCTTCGGCGCGGAAGTAATTGAACGCATACCCGTTGCCTCGCTAAAGCACAGCCTGGAACAGACCGTGCTCGAACAAACTTCGGCCAAAATTTAAAGTCAGACAACTATGAACGCACCCACCTTCAAATCATCACCTCTGGATGTTGAACGCATCCGCCAGGATTTTCCCATCCTCAAGCTGCAGGTCAACGACAAGCCGCTGGTGTATCTCGACAATGCCGCCTCCAGCCAGATGCCGCAGCAGGTGATTGACCGCATCGTGCGCTACCAGACTACACAGCACGCCAATATTCACCGCGCCGTGCATTACCTGTCGGAAACCGCCACGCACGAATATGAAATCGCGCGCCGCACGCTGCAGAAATTTATCAACGCCAAAGAAGACCGCGAGATTATCTTTACCAGCGGCACCACCGAAGCCATCAATCTGGTGATGCACGGCTACGGCCGCAAGTTTATCAAGGCTGGCGACGAGATTATTCTTACCACACTGGAACACCATTCCAACATCGTGCCGTGGCAGATGCTGTGCGAGGAAACCGGCGCGAAGATCCGGGTAGTTCCAATCAACGACGCGGGCGAGCTGGATATTGACGTATACGAAAGCCTGTTCAACGAGCGTACCAAATTTGTCGGTGTGGTGCATATCTCCAACGCGCTGGGCACCATTAACCCGGTGAAGGAAATGATCGCCTTTGCCCACGCGCGCGGCGTGCCGGTGCTGGTGGATGGTGCACAGGCGGCACCACACCTGAAGGTGGACGTGCAGGAACTGGATTGCGATTTCTACGCCTATTCCGGCCACAAGCTGTGCGGGCCTACCGGCATCGGCATGCTCTACGGCAAGGCCAAACATCTGGAAGCCATGCAGCCGTACAAGGGCGGCGGCGACATGATACTGTCGGTGACGTTTGAAAAGACCACCTACAACACCATCCCGTTCAAATTTGAAGCCGGTACCCCGCCCATCATGGCAGCCATCGGTCTGGGCGCGGCCATTGATTACCTGCAGACTATCGGCCTCGACAATATTGCCGCGCATGAGCACGCGCTGCTGGCCTACGCTACCGCGCAAATCAACGATATGCCGGGCGTGGGCATTATCGGCACAGCAAAGAACAAAGCTTCGGTGATTTCCTTTGCGATCGACGGCGTGCATCCTCACGATATCGGCTCGCTGCTGAACCAGGAAGGCGTTGCGGTGCGCACCGGCCACCACTGTGCGCAACCTGTGATGAACCGCTATCGCGTACCGGCAACCTCGCGTGCGTCGTTCGCTTTTTACAACACCATGGCCGAGGTCGATGCATTGATTGCCGGCATCAGAGTCGTACAAAAGGTATTTGCATAATGGCCGACATGAAAGCCCTGTACCAGGAAGTGATCATGGATCACAACAAGAAGCCGCGCAATTTCGGTAAGCTGTCGCCCGCGACCCATCATGCTGAAGGCCACAACCCACTGTGCGGCGACCATATCAATATCTATATGAATCTTGCCGGCGACAAGGTTAAAGCCATCAATTTTGAGGGCGAAGCCTGCGCGGTATGCAAGTCATCCGCGTCGATGATGACGGTTGCAGTGAAGGGAAAAACCCGCGCTGAAGCTGAGACACTGACACAGGATTTTCTGTCCATGGCCACCGGCAAAATGGACATGAGCGCACCCAACAACATGGGACGCCTCGCTGTGTTTGCCGGCGTGCGCGACCTGCCCACCCGGGTCAAGTGCGCAATTCTGCCGTGGCACACGCTGCATGCCGCATTCAACTCAGTAACAGAAGTATCGACCGAAGCGGATGCCGACCCCATGCATAGCCCAATGGGCAATGCCTGAATATATTTTTTAGAAGACCTCAATGCCAAAAATTGCCGAAATTGAAAGCACGCCCAATCCGAATGCGATGAAATTCATCCTCAGGGAGCCGCTGAGCCGCGGCGTGACATGCTCGTACGAAAACGCAGCGCAGGCTCAGGACGACGAACTCGCGCGGCGTCTGTTCGAGATACCCCATGTCAGCAACGTGTTTTATGTGGACAAATGGATTACGGTTACGCAGGATGGCGGCGCCGACTGGAAAGAGCTGGTGCGCAAAGTTGCCGAACCGATACGCTTAGCCGCATCGGCGGAATCGCAATCAGAAAAAATTATCGCCGAGACCAGCGCTGAAATGGCCAATCTCAGTCCGGAGGACCAGCAGCGCCTGCAACGCTTCACCGCACTGCTGGATGCACAGATACGCCCCTATCTGAAAAGTGACGGCGGCGACCTCAATGTCGTCGGTCTCTCCGGCAATCAGCTCAGTGTGCATTACCAGGGCGCATGCGGCAGCTGCCCCAGTTCGCTTTCGGGCACGCTCAATGCCATCGTGAACCTGGTGCGCACGATCGAGCCCGATATCGAAGTCCTCGCTGTCTAGGTTCCATTTCCAGTGATGAGAATTGGAAATAAGGCATGAGTGACTGGATAACCGTGGCGAAAGTTGACGAACTCAAGCCTGGCGCAAGAAAAATCATCGATGTGGATGGCTCGCAGATTGTTGTCTTCAATCTGGATGGCAAATATTACGCCATTGAGGATGTGTGCACGCATGATGGCGGACAGCTCACCGGCGGCGAAGTGGAAGGCGACCAGATTATCTGCCCGCGCCATGGTGCAAGATTTTGCATCCGTACCGGCGCAGCGTTGACCGCGCCGGCATACGAAGCAACGGCCACCTTCCCGCTGCGCGTTGAAAACGGCGCAATACAGGTGCGCGATAATCGCTGGGATTAACGACGATACCCTCTCCCCGGCGCGCTCCTGCTTGCGGGAGAGGGAGTACCCGAGTAATTGCACGAATTCAAGTTTAAACAGTAACAATTAAAGGAATTCAAATGTCAGAAGCAGAGAAGCCCGTACCCACACTTATCGAGCTGCACCAGAAATCGCGCGTACTTGAAATTGCATTTTCAGATGAAACTCACTTCAGTCTGCCCTACGAATTCCTGCGCGTCTATTCACCCTCGGCTGAAGTGCGCGGCCACGGCCCCGGCCAGGAAACCCTGCAGGTCGGCAAGAAGGAAGTGGAAATCACTGCTGCCGAGCCGGTGGGCACCTACGCGATGCAGATTACTTTTTCCGACGGCCATGACAGTGGCCTGTACTCCTGGGAATACCTGCATGAAATGGGCCTCAAGCAGGACACCATGTGGCAGGACTACCTGAAAAAAATGGAAGCCGCCGGTGCCAAACGCGAGCCCGCTCCCAACATATTAAAGACAGCCAGCGCGGCGGGAGGCTGCGGCAGTGGCGGTTGTGGCAGCGGCGGGTGCTCTTCCAAGTAATTGATGTTAATACACAGCTCTGCAGCTTAACCATCCGGGAAAATATTCATGTCCAAAGCAAAAGAACAATTCACCGAGCAAGACTCATTCACCGAGAAAGACTGGCGCAGATTTCTCAGCAGCATAGGTGAAGACCCCGACCGTCCCGGCCTCGCCGAGACTCCCGCCCGTGTAGTCGGTGCATGGAAGCACTGGACTTCAGGTTACACGCAGGACCCAACCGATGTGCTGAAAGTATTTGAAGATGGCGCGGAGCACTACGATGAACTGATTGTGGTCAAGAACATTCCGGTGTATAGCCATTGCGAGCATCACCTTGCGCCGTTTTTCGGCACTGTCAGCATAGGCTACGTGCCCAACGGAAAAATTGTCGGCCTCTCCAAACTCACCCGACTGGTCGATTGCTTCGCGCACCGCCTGCAAGTTCAGGAACGTCTCACCATCCAGATCGCCAATGCACTGATGGACCAACTGCAGGCCAAGGCCGTGGGCGTGGTCATCAAATGCCGCCACCTTTGCATGGAGAGCCGCGGCATCCGCACACAGGGCGAAGAAACATTAACCTCGGCGATGCTGGGCGAGCTGCAGCCGAATCAGGCGATGCGCGCGGAATTTATGTCACTGGTGCGCAACGGCTCATAAATATTCAATATAATCAAATACTTACATAAGTATATACACTGCGCCTGTAGCATGTGTTTCACCTGCAATAATCACCTTCAAGGCTGAATCCCTACCTCAGTGAGCAGCCCGGCACAGCGGGTATATGCCCCGACAATTACCCGCCGCATGAAATATCATGCAGCAGGATTCTGCTGATTCACTCGCATTCTAAAAAACAATATATTCAATAGCTTGATTGTTTTACAATTGACAAATATACGATATGAGTTTTTTACACGATGAACGAGCGACTCTTACAAGTACTGAACGGCAACACTGAAATCTATCCTTATATCCTTGAGGAGAAGTTTTCTCGAGTCTTTAACAGGATTCTGGAATTGTGTGAAACCAAACTGATTGAAGCCTATCTGCTCGATCTGATGGTGGACAACAGTGGTGGAACACGGCAGGGCTTTCCGCCTGAAGCTGCCACGGAAATTGTGCGTCTTGGCAAATATTTTTCCAATCTGGAAGCCAGAAGATTTAAACAAAATGTCTGGAACAACATCCCCGAGTTAAAGCGTATTGAAGCAGAACGCCTGGGCTTTGCTTTTACGCCCCAGGGATTTTTAAAAGCAATTGAAAACGAAAACGCCGAAGCAATTCATGTGTTCCTGTCATCCGGCATTGACCTGGAAGTAAAAGATGAAAGGGGCTGGACGCCCCTGATGATAGCGGCAGCCAACGGCCAGGAAAAACTGACCCAGCTGTTGATTCATAGCGGTGCCCGCCTGACAGCCAAAGATGTAAACGGTTTTACGCCGCTTCATTGGGCTGCATTCAAGGGCATGACCTCCATCGTTGAATTACTTTTATCCAAGGATGTGGACGTGGATTCGCAAAGCAAATTCAAATGGACGCCGCTGATGCAGGCATGCACACGTGGGCATCTGGAAGTTTGCACCTTGCTGGTGTCTGCAGGCGCCAATCTGGATTTGGCAAATACTGATGGCTTAACCGCACTGCAAATGGCAACCGGCAAGGGTTTTCATGGGATCGTTGAAATGCTCACGGCCAATGGTGCGGGTCGCAATCCAGCTGCCAGTAATACCGGCTCATCTCTTAAACTGTCGGATAAATAAGGTCACAGACATCACGCTATTGAGCAATCAGAAAATGAGAGGCGTCCACATCTTGCGTTTATTTCTACTCGCGCTCGCATTGCCTGTCATCACCTTAACCTCAGCACAGGCTGAAGACACGCCACCCCTTACCACCCTGATCGGCGCAGGAATATGGTCGCGGCCGGCTTATACCGGTGCCGCCAGCAACCGAACCTCGCTGATTCCCGAATTGCGCTATTACGGCAAGCCGTGGTTTGTGCGCACCACCTTCGGCATGCTGGAAGGGGGAGCCCGTTACCAGGCGCTGAGCGGACTCACGCTCGGCGGCCAACTGGCGTATGAAGGCGGCCGCGACACAACAGAATCCGAATTCCTCGCCGCGCACAACCTGCCCACGCTCAATCCCAGCCTGTCCTGGGGTATTCATGCAGAACTGGTCAAAAAATTGGGGCCGATGCCTGTTGCAGCTTTGCTGCGTTACCGGCAGGACATGGATAACAATCGCGGCGCACAAACAGACCTGCGCCTGGAAGCGGGGATTTTTAGCGGCGGCGGGCTGAATGCAGGCATCTTTGCCCAGTCCACCCGGGCCGATAAAAAATCCTCCAATTATTATTACGGCATCTCCACACAACAATCGGCGAGCAGCGGCTTGAGCGCGTTTGATGCGCAGAGCGGGGAAATGTTTAGCATCTATGGTTTATTCTTTTCGTATGAGCTGAATCCAGAATGGGTAGTGCTGGGGAATATTGAGTCCCGGCAGGTACGGGTGGCTGTTAGCGATAGTCCGCTGGTGCAACAATCTTCGAATCGTTACGCAAGCCTGGGGCTGGCTTATCAGTTCTAATTACCGCCGGGCAAACTCTGCATACTTTCAAGAGTGCAGCCTTGAGGCCGCCTTAAATATCTTCAATATATTGATTATATTAAATATTTTACTCCGCATAATTGAGCTGCCACCGCTGTTAGCACCGGGATTTCCAGCAGCGCGTATAATTCTGACGACTGCAACATCCTATAAATAATGAGCTCAATGTAATCCGTCGCCACCGCACTTATTTGACTTCACATGCGCCTCATTAACTTCCTCCGGCAACAATCTACACTGAGCATCTGGGCCATAGCACTGGGGACCTCGGTACTTATGTCTGAAATTATTACCAGCATCATGAGCCTGCTCCTGCACGGAAGAATAACTTTCGACTTTCTGCTGACCGGATTCGTGGCGTCATTATTTGTTGCGGGGCTGGTTGTAGCCGTTCTCATTTCATTTTTCAGAAAGTTGCAGGATGACGCCATGCAACTACAGCAGATCAGCGAAAATCTGCACAAGAGTGAAGAAACATCCAGGCAGGCGATGATGGCATCCCGTTCAGCACTGTGGGATCTGGATCTGACAAACTGGAATATCTATTTGTCGGAGGGCTGGGCCCCCTTCCTCTGCGGTGAAAACAAGCCAACGTATACCACCCTTCAGGTTCTGAATGAACTTGTACCCGATGAAGAACGGCCCATGCTGAATGATGCGATTATTGCCGCCATGAAGGGGCTTAACAACTCACATTATAAAGTCACCCACCGTGTTAAAAAGCTGGATGGCACCTATATCTGGGTGCTCAGTGAAGGCAGCGTAACCAGCCGCGATGCAAACGGGCGCGCTCTGCGCATGACCGGAATTAATCGCGACATTACCGACCTCAAGATTGCCGAAGACAAAATCCAGGCCCAGCTTGAGCAGATCAAGCAAAGCAATGCCCAGTTGCTGGAAGCAAATAGCAAGCTGGAGCAGGCCCAGAATCAGCTGCTACAGTCTGAAAAGATGGCCTCCATTGGCTTGCTGGCGGCAGGTGTGGCGCATGAAATCAACAATCCCATCAGCTATGTCAACTCCAATTTGGGCACGTTGAAAAAATATATGTCCGATATATTCACCATGCTGACCAAGTATGAGAAAGCAGTTAATCTGATTAAAGACCAGCCACCCGAGCTTGAAGAGCTGCAAGCATACAAAAAGAAAACAGATCTTGCCTATCTCCAGCGCGACTCGATGGATCTTCTTGCAGAGTCACTGGAGGGTCTGGATCATGTCAGAAAAATTGTTGCCGACCTGAAAGATTTTTCCCATACCGGATCGGAAGAAACATGGAAGTCTGCCGACATTCAGCAGGTACTGGAAAGCTCCCTGAATATGGTGGCGGCTAAGCTCAAGTACAAATGCGAAATTCACAAGGAATACTCGCCCCTGCCCAAAGTCTACTGCCTGCCTTCGCGGCTCAATCAGGTATTCATGAATCTGCTGCTGAATGCCGCGCAAGCGATCGAGGATCACGGTGTGATCACAATACGCACCGGGCAGGAGGGCAATCAGGTCTGGGTAGAAATCGCCGATACAGGGCAGGGCATTGATCCGAATAACATGAGCCGGATTTACGACCCTTTCTTTACCACCAAACCAGTAGGCCAGGGAACCGGCCTGGGGCTGGCTTTATCTTACAGCATTGTACAAAAGCATCTTGGCAGAATCGAAGTTTGCAGTGAGGTTAACAAAGGTTCTGCGTTCCGTGTATGGCTGCCCGTCAGGCAGCCAAGCTGCATGGAAAATATTTGAATTCCTGCTTGCACATGTCAAAGCTGACTTGTACTGTTGAACCGCTATTGCACTCGATGTGTTAATTATCAGGGGGTTTTATGAATCGAATATTACTGGTTGATGACGAACAGAATGTGCTGAACGCCCTTAAACGCGAGTTGCATGATGACTACGATATTGAAACCTTCAACAATCCTTTTGAGGCGCTGCAACGCTGCCATGAGGCTCAATTTGACCTCGTGATTGCAGATTACCAGATGCCGGAAATGAACGGCATTGACTTCCTGAAACGGTTTGGCAAGCTGCAGCCAAATGCAACCCGCATCATTCTGAGTGGCCAGGCAGACAGCCGTGTGCTGATTAGCGCAATCAACGAAACCCATATTTACCGGTTTATCGACAAACCCTGGGACCAGACTGAGCTTGCCGCAACAATCGCGCAGGCGCTCACTTATCGCAAGGTTCTGCTGGAAAATATCCGCCTGAAGAATTCAAAACCGGCGAATATAAATTTTGGATATGAAGCGCAGGACACGCAAAAGCATTACCAAATTCTGGTGGTTGATGACGAGACGAATATTTTGAACACTATTTCGCGCGATCTAACCTCGCGCAACTCATTTGGAGAGTTGCACATGGCCCTGATGAGCGAAGCAGATCCACAAAACCCGCAAAAACAGCCGGACTTTCGCTTTGAAGTGTACACAACAACATCACCCATTCAGGCGCTGGAATATTCCAAACGTGTAGCATGCGATGTCGTGATTTCCGACTACATGATGCCGGAGATGAATGGCTTTGAGTTTCTTAAGGCTATCCGGGAACAGCAACCCGATGCAGCATGCATCCTGTTAACCGGTCATACGGACAAAAAGACACTGACCAATGCCATCAACAAGCTGGAAGTTTTCAATTTTGTCAGCAAGCCATGGCGGGAATACGAGCTCAAGAGCGCGGTTACACAAGCCGTCATTTACAAAAACCTGCTGATTAAAAACAGACTGCTTGCCACGGCAGACCGTCCTTCTTATTAAAACATGACAGAGGCGGCTCGCGAGATGACTGCCAGGCTTGCCTCAATATAAAAATATTAAATAAAATCAAGTATTTGTGTGTTTTCACGACAGCCGTAAATATACTGCCCGTTGCCTCTATTTGCCGACCTTTTCCGCCATCAGTTTTTCATACTTCACCTGCAGTTGCTCCTTGGTTTCCACCACTTCAGGATTGAATGGAATGCAGTCAACCGGACACACCACCACGCACTGCGGTGTGTCGTAGTGACCCACACATTCAGTGCACTTGTTCGGGTCGATCACATAGATGGTGTCGCCCTGGGAGATGGCGTCGTTGGGGCACTCGGGCTCGCATACGTCGCAGTTGATACATTCATCGGTAATCATTAATGCCATGCTAAACCTCTCACACTTTCTTTTTATCTATTAGTTTTTGCGCCACGGACGGCGACACAAATTTGCTTACATCACCGCCGAAGCGCGCGATCTCTCGCACCATGCTGGCCGAAATAAAGGTGTATTGCTCTGCCGGTGTGAGGAATACCGTTTCGACATCGGGATGCAGGCTGCGGTTCATTCCGGCCATTTGAAATTCATACTCAAAGTCCGACACCGCGCGCAAACCGCGCAATACCACACGCGCATGATGGTCACGTACAAAATCCATCAGCAGACAGTCAAAGCCTTCCACGCGCACATTGGTCTGGTCGGCGAATATTTCGCGTGCCATGTTGACGCGCTCTTCCAGCGTAAAAAGCGTGGCCGCGCGGCTTGCGGCGACGGCAATGACGACCTCGCCAAACAGCCCGGCAGCGCGGCGCACCACGTCCTCGTGACCCCGGGTGATGGGGTCGAATGTTCCGGGGTAAATTACTTTAATCATTTTGTTTTCGTTGTAGTAATTGATAATGAACCGCGCTTGCCCTGCCCTGCCTGTAAACCTGCCATGCCGTGCCTACCTCGAACTTTGTGCCGCTTTCAATATACAGCAGGCCTTCCGCTGTGAGCTGGCGCGCCAACAGGGGTATGAGTTTTTCCAGATAGTCGCTCTGGAAAGGCGGGTCGAGAAAAATTACATCGAATTGCTCATTGCCACGGCTGGCGAAGTTTAGCCCATCTTCGTTGCGCAGCGCGATGTTGCTGAGCTTAAGTTTCTGAACATTTTCCTGCAAGGCGCGAAACACCGCGCGATTGCTTTCCACCATCACCACTTCTGCCGCGCCGCGCGAGGCCGCCTCTATACCCAGCGCACCACTGCCGGCAAACAGGTCAAGGCAGCGTCTGCCGGTGAGATCCTGCCCCAGCCAGTTGAACAGGGTTTCGCGCACCCTGTCCGGGGTCGGGCGCAGGCCCGGCGCATCGGGAAACTCAAGGATGCGGCTGCGGTGCGTGCCGCCGATAATGCGGACGCGATTTATTTGCCTGCTCCTTCAAGCTGGTCGATTTTGCTTTTTTCCTCGGGTGCGCCGACGATCACGGTTGCCATGACATCCGGATTCACCTTGCGCCTGAAGGCCGCGCTGATATCGGCCACGCTGACCTTGCTTATTCTGGCGGGGAAGTCATCCATATAACTCAAGGGCAGGTGATAGAAGCCTATTGCGCTCAGATAATCGAGAATCTTTTTATTGCTGTCGATACGCAAGGGAAAACCGTTAATGATGTTCTGTTTGGCAGCGGTTAATTCCTTTTCACTGACACCTTTTTCAATAAAATTGAGCAGGGTGGTATTCACGACTTGCAGTGCTTCATCGGCCTGGTCTTTTCTGGTTTGCAAGCCAATCTGAAACACACCGGGCTGCTGCATCGGTACAAAATAGCTGTAGACGCTGTATGCCATGCCGCGCTTCTCGCGTACTTCCTGCATCAGGCGCGATACAAAGCCGCCGCCACCCAGAATATAGTTGCCCACATACAGCGGAAAATAATCTTCATCGCTGCGCGCCACGCCGGGTGCGCCGATCAGGATGTGGCTCTGTGTCGCCGGGTGGGGAATGCGCAGGGTGCTGGCACTGCTCTGCACTACCACCTGCGGTATTTCGCTGCTGGCGCCGCCGGGTGGAAGCTGCGCGGTGAGGTTTTGCGCAATGGCTTCGGCCTCGGCACGGCTGATGTCACCCATCAGCGCAACAACGGCAGCTTTCGCGCCATAGTGCGTGGAATAAAACGCATCCAGATCAGCGCGCTGCAATTTTTCCACGCTGGCAATATCGCCGGAAGACGGCAGACCATACGGGTGCCAGCCAAACACCGCCTTGCTGAAGGCTTTTGCGGCGATGCTCTCGGGCTTGGTTTCCGCTTCTTTCAGCGCGGCGATCAGGCGCGTTTTTTCACGCGCAAGCACAGCTTCGGGAAACAATGGGCGTTGCAGCACGCGTGCCAGAATGGCCAGCGCCTCATCGCGCTCTGCCCTGCTGCTCAGGGTGCGCACCGAGAGATTGGAGCGGTCTGCATCAAAATGTCCGCCCAGCTGCGCGCCGATATCCGCCATCTTGCGCGCGACATCATCCTCGCTCATGCCCTCCGATCCCAAGGCCAGAAGACCGTGAGTCAATGCGGCGAGGCCTGCTTTTTCCGCGCTGTCAAAGCCGCTGCCGGCCGGAAAATTGACGGCCACATCAAGCATCGGCAGATCGTGGTTTTCCACAAAATAAACCCGCGCGCCGCTTGCTGCCTGCCAGTGCTGAATTTTCGGGTTTGCAATTGCTGCGGTGGAAAAAACCAGCAGCAGGCCGGTCGCGATCACGGCAATCAGATTAGCGCGCATGGATAGCTCCCTCATTGACACGTTTTGGTTTGCCGGTGAGCGCTTGCGGCTCCAGTACCGCGACAGTCAGGTTGTCGTCTTTCAGGATTTCGCGTGCGGCATCCTGCACCTGCTGCGCGGTAACGGCCTGCAGTTTTAACAGCATCTGCGGAATATCATGATAAGACAGGCCTATGCTTTCCATTTGCCCGATCTGCATGGCCTGATAAAACACCGAGTCGCGTTTGTACACTTCACTTGCCATGACTTGCGCCTTGACCCGTGCCAGCTCCTGCGCACTGATACCCTCGCGCACGATCAGCGCAATCTGCTCACGCAAGGCCGCTTCCAGCTCGGCCACACTGACGCCTTCGCTAGGCACGCCTTCCAGTGTAAACAGACTGGGGCCACGCGCGGTGCCGTCATACCCTGCTCCAGCGCTGCTGGCTATCTGCTGCTCACGCACCAGGGTTTTGTTCAGCCGCGCGGACTGGTTGCCATCCAGCACGCCTGCCAGCACATCCAGCGCATAGGGCATGATGTCCTTTTCCGCATCGCGCAGCGTCGGCGCATGGTAGGCCATCACCAGCAGCGGCAATTCCGCTGGTGCTTTGACAACAAAACGTTTGATGCCCATTTGCGGCGGCTCGCTGAACTGCTTGCGTGCCGGCAAAGTGCGCGCAGGAATCTTGCCGTAATAGCGCTGCGCCATTGCGAATACCTCGCTTGCCTTGACGTCGCCCGCCACCACCAGCACCGCATTATTGGGCGTATACCAGCGCTGATACCAGTTGCGCGCATCGGCTGCAGTCAGTGTTTTCAGATCATTCATCCAGCCGATAATGGGGTTATGGTAGGGATGCTCCTGAAAAGACATCGCCATCAGCTTTTCAAACAGCAAGCCATGCGGCTGATCATCGGTGCGCATGCGCCGCTCTTCCATCACCACCTGAATTTCTTTGCCTAACTCCGCGTCGGACAGCACCAGATTGTGCATGCGGTCGGATTCGAGTTTCATGGCCAGCTCCAGCTTGTCCTTGTGCAGCTGCTGAAAATACGCGGTGTAATCGTAGCTGGTAAACGCGTTCTCGCGGCCGCCCGCGGCCGCGATGCGTTTTGAAAACTCACCCTGCGGCACGGTTTTGGTACCCTTGAACATCATGTGTTCCAGCACATGCGCAATACCTGTGGTGCCCGTGCTTTCATCCATGCTGCCGGCGCGGTACCAGATTTGCTGCACCAGCACCGGCGCGCGGTGATCCTCCTTGACGATCACCTTGAGGCCGTTACTCAGGGTCTTTTCAAACACGGTTTTTTCAGGCTGGCTCGCCTGTGCCGCCAGAGGCAGCAGACAGACAAGCAAGAGCAACTTATTCAGCAGATTTTTATGCATCAATACACCTAATATTTTTAGACTAATAATATTCAATCAGAATAGAATATGCGCCTTGGGTTGCTGTAACAGCAGCACGCATTATCCCTTATTTTATTACCTTTCGGCCATCTCACTTACAGAGTACAAGACAGCGCAAATCATGTTAGGTTTCCTTAAAAAATCTCCTGCCGGCAACACCATTGAACCCGAAACCAGCCGTGACCTTGGCTGGCTTGGACGCCTGAAAAACAGCCTGTCCCGAACCGGCAGCCAGCTTGGCAGCCTGTTTTCACTCGGCGGAAAAATTGATGAGGATCTTTACGAGGAGCTGGAAACCATCCTGATTACCTCGGATGTGGGCATGGATGCAAGCCGCTTTCTGCTGTCCGATGTAAGACGCCAGGTCAAGGAAGCGCACCTGACGGAAGCGGCACAATTAAAAGACGCATTGGCGCACAGCCTGCTCAAACTGCTCAAGCCGCTGGCTGTGCCGCTTGCTATAAACAATCAGCAACCCTTCGTTATCATGATGGTGGGGGTCAATGGTGCGGGCAAGACCACTTCCATCGGCAAACTTGCCAAATATTTTCAGGGCCAGGGTAAATCGGTATTGCTGGCCGCCGGTGATACCTTCCGCGCTGCGGCCCGGGAACAGTTGATGGAATGGGGAGCACGCAATAATGTTACGGTGATTGCGCAGCAAAGCGGTGATGCGGCAGCGGTTATTTTTGATGCAATACAGGCCGCACAGGCGCGCAAGATTGATGTGGTGCTGGCAGATACCGCGGGACGCCTCACCACCCAGGCGCACCTGATGGAAGAGATCAAAAAGGTGAAGCGCGTCATCGACAAAGCGCTGCCGGGCGCGCCCCACGAAATACTGCTGGTGCTGGATGCGAATACTGGCCAGAACGCGCTGAGTCAGACCAAAGCATTTGACGATGCGCTGAAGGTGACCGGACTGGTGCTCACCAAGCTGGACGGAACTGCAAAAGGCGGAGTGATCGCCGCAATTGCCAAGTCACATCCGCTACCGGTGCGCTTTATCGGCGTGGGTGAGGGTCTGGATGATCTGCGCCCGTTTGTGGCGGAGGATTTTGTCGCCGCACTGCTGGGGCTGGACGCATGATCAGTTTCAAGCAGGTATCGAAGCGCTACCCCGGCGGCTATGCAGCACTGAAGAACATCAGCTTTGAGGTTGCTGCGGGAGAAATGATTTTTCTGACCGGCCATTCCGGTGCCGGCAAAAGCACGCTGCTGAAACTGATTGCGGCCATCGAGCGCCCCAACGGCGGCACCGTGACGGTGAACGGCCAGAATATCGGCAAAATCAAAGCCGGAGCAGTGCCCTATCTGCGCCGCAACCTCGGCCTGATTTTTCAGGATCATAAATTGCTGTTCGACCGCAACCTGTTCGACAATGTGATGCTGCCCCTGCAAATCGCCGGCTTCGATCACCGCGAAAGCGCCAAGCGCGTGCGCGCCGCACTCGACAAGGTCGGCTTGCTAAAGCGCGAAAAGGCAATTCCTATTGCACTGTCTGGCGGTGAACAGCAGCGCCTGTGTATCGCCCGTGCCATCGTCAACCGTCCTTCCATTCTGCTGGCAGACGAGCCTACGGGCAATCTGGATGCAGACAGCGCCAATGCCATCATGGATATTTTCAAGTCCTTCCATCAGGTGGGTGCCACGTTACTGATCTCCACACACGATGAAAATATCCTGCGTGAATTCAAAGGCAGAAGACTGTCCCTAAAGCAGGGAGAGCTTCAATCATGAAAAGCTGGCTGATGCACCATCTGTATGTCATGCAATATACTGTGCGGCGCCTGCGCACCTCCCCTCTGTCCAGCCTGCTGAACATACTTGTAATTGGCGTTGCACTCAGCTTGCCCACCGGGGGCTATATTCTGTTACAGAACTTGCAAGGGGTTGCAGACAAGCTGGTAGGTGCCCCGCAAATCAGCGTGTTCCTGAACATGAACAGCAGCCAGGATGAAATTTCTCGCTTCACAAAGCAGCTGGAGCAACACGCTGATATTTCACGCGTGGAATTTGTGTCGCGCGAACAGGCGTTGCAGCAGTTGCAGCAGACCACCGGGCTCGCGGATGTAACCGGGGGACTCGCGCAGAACCCCTTGCCTCATGCGTTTATTATTTACCCGAAAGGCAATGACATTGCGGTGCTGGAATCCCTGCGCGACGAATTGAAAGCCTGGCCTAAATTTGAGCATGTACAGCTTGACTCGGCCTGGGTGCGCAAGCTGGAAGCGTTGCTGAAATTCGGTCGTCTGGCCGTGCTGATCCTCGCGATATTGCTGAGCTTTGCACTGGTTGCAATTACCTTCAATACGATACGCCTGCAAATCCTGACCCGTCGTGAAGAAATTGAAGTATCCAAACTGATTGGCGCCAGCAACAGCTTTATCCGCCGCCCATTTTTATATTTCGGCCTGGTGCAGGGCCTGCTTGGCGGCACGACGGCCTGGCTGATTATCACCATCAGTCTAAGTCTGCTGAATATCAATCTGAGCGATCTGGTGCAACTTTATGCCAGCAACTTCAGTCTGCAGCATCTGTCTTTTGGCGATAGCGCCACACTTCTGGTTTTTTCAGCCTATCTCGGCTGGCTGGGTGCTTTTCTGTCGGTGTCGCAGCATCTATGGCAAATTGAAGGCGCTTGATTCCCGAAATACTCCAAATTTAGCCTGGCTTCTTTAAAAAATTATGCTATGGTCAAACCAAGCAACAATTCCATCGCCTCAACCAGCAAGAAATATCGCCAATATATTGAATTTATTAAAAATTATACGAACGCAACAACAGATAGTTTTTATTGATAGAACTTCCAAACAGACTAGCACTCTCAACAATAGAGTGCTAATATTAAATTATTGGAGGATACGTATATGTCATATAACTTGCCATTAGCAATACCGTCACTTTCCGTAGGAAGTCTGGAAAATTACATTTCATCGGTAAAGAGTTTTCCCATGTTGACGCATGAGGAAGAACTGGATCTCGCTACCCGTTTTCAGCGCGACAATGATCTGGATGCAGCACGCGATCTGGTTTTGTCACACTTGCGCGTCGTGGTCAGTGTCGCCCGTGGCTATGCAGGTTACGGCCTGCCCCAGGCGGATTTAATTCAGGAAGGTAATATTGGCCTGATGAAAGCCGTCAAGCGTTATGACCCCAGCCGGGGTGTTCGTCTGGTTTCTTTTGCGCTGCACTGGATACGCGCCGAGATGCACGAATATGTGCTGCGCAACTGGAGGCTGGTAAAAATCGCCACGACCAAGGCGCAACGCAAGCTATTCTTCAATCTGCGCAGCCTGAAGCAGGGTCTGGAGTCGATGAAGCCGCAGGAAGTGAAGAAAATTGCGCTGGAGCTAAATGTCAGCGAAAGCGATGTGGTGGAAATGGAGGCGCGCTTCAATGGCCGTGAAATGGCACTGGAAGCGGACATGGATGATGAGGATGACAAGTTTTCACCTATCGCCTATCTGGCTGCAGACACCGAAAACGAGCCCTCCAACACACTGGAAAGAACCGAGCGCGAACATCTGAAGACTGTGGGATTGAGCCGCGCCCTGGACAGCCTGGATGACCGCAGCCGCCGCATCATCGAGGCTCGCTGGCTGCAGGAAAATGAGGACGTTGCCACCCTGCATGATCTGGCTGCAGAGTTTGATGTGTCGGCCGAGCGCATTCGCCAGATCGAGAAAAAGGCGCTGAGCAAGATGCAAGCCAGCATGATGGCGCAAGCCTGAAATTTTGCTCTCGCGTCCAACTTGGATTTATAGCAGGGCTTGAGCGTACATACATAAACAGTAAAGAATAAAAAAAGCCGCAGAACATTTCTGCGGCTTTTTTTTATTTCACGACTCTTAGACGCGGCTTGCCATGCGGTGGCGGCCCCTGGGGGGGCTCATCATCAGTTTCACCAGAACCAGAATCAGCCGGGCTGGATTCCTGTCCCTGAAATGCCAATCCCTGCCCTGTTTCCTTCGCAAAAATTCCAATCACAGCGGGTATAGGCACTACAATTTTATGCGCTACCCCGCCAAAGCGTCCGCCGCAGGTAATCTCTTCATTGCCCAACTGCAGGTTTTGCACCGCATCCATGCTGATGTTCAGGACGATTCCGCCTTCCTTTACATAGGACATGGGTACTCTTGTGTTTGCATCCACCTGCACCGACAAATAGGGCGTATACCCGTTATCGGCGCACCAGTCATAAATCGCTCGGATTAAATAGGGTTTGGTGGAAGTTTCGCTCACTTACGCATCGCTTTTTCGGACGGTGTCATCGCTTCGATATAGGCAGGACGTGAAAACAGACGCTCGGCGTATTTCATCAGAGGTGCCGCGTCTTTATCCAACTGAATGCCATAGTGATCCAGACGCCACAACAACGGGGCAATTGCCACATCCAGCATGGAGAATTCATCGCCCAGCATAAATTTCTGCTTCAAAAATATTGGGGCAATTTGCGTCAGATTTGCTTTTACAGCCTGGCGCGCTTTTTCCACTGTTTTGGCGACGCCGCTTTCCAGTGCTGAAATATGGCAAAACAATTCCTGCTCAAAGCGGTACAGAAACAGGCGAGCCCGTGCACGCATGACCGGATCAGCAGGCATTAATTGCGGATGAGGGAAACGCTCATCAATATATTCATTTATGATGTTTGCCTCGTGCAGGATCAAATCGCGCTCTACCAGCACAGGTACCTTATTGTATGGATTCATAACGGCCAAATCTTCTGGCTTGTTAAATACATCCACATCAATTACCTGAAAATCCATGCCCTTTTCATACAATACAAAGCGACAGCGTTGACTGAAAGGATCTGTCGTTCCTGAATACAATGTCATCATTACGCGGTTCATCCCATGGGCTATTAATAACGCGAAATCATACCACGTTACAGGTCGAAAGTCCCTCTAAAAATCCGGCTTAAGCCTCTAATTCCCAGCAAAATACCAAATTAAACCTTTAATCATCAGGCTGATAGGGGAGACTGCACTAGCCCAACATCTTAAACCGGGTTGTCCATATCAAAGAAGCAATGCTCAATTTTGAACTGCCGAGCAAGATGTTCACCGAGTGCCTGCACGCCATAGCGTTCGGTAGCATGATGCCCTGCCGCAATAAATGCCACGCCTGTTTCCTGTGCCAAATGCACATTCTGTTCAGAAATCTCCCCTGTCAGGAACGCATCCACGCCAAGAGCTATAGCCTGCTCAAAATAGCCCTGTGCCGCACCGCTACACCACGCAATTCGGCGTAACTCTCGGCTCGGGTTTCCGATGACCATCGGCGCGCGCTGCAAGCTGTGCGTGATATTTTCAGCAAGCTGGCCGAGCGCTTTCGCTTGTTTCAATTCGCCATACCACGCGATATCCTGCTCACCAAATCGCCCCTGCGCCAAAAATTCAAGGCGTTGCGCCAACTGGGCGTTATTGCCAAGCACTGGATGCGCATCCAGTGGCAAATGATATGCCAGCAGACTCACATCATGTTGCAACAAATGCGCAAGTCGGCGTTTCTTGATACCGGTCACCGTTGCATCTTCATTACGCCAGAAATATCCGTGATGCACGAGAATGGCATCAGCACCCCACGCAGTTGCCGCTTCCAGCAATCGCTGCGAAGCCGTAACGCCGCTGGCAATGCGGAGAATTTCAGCCCGCCCCTCAACCTGTATACCGTTCGGGCAGTAGTCACGAAAACGGCTGGTTTCCAGCAATCTTCCGATATAATCATTCAATTCGCATAATTGCATCGCATATTCCTGACCTTAATTTTTAATGTTCAAATCATACCATGCGTAAATTTTGGCTCCTTTTTGCACAAGCCACCACAATCGGCCTCGCTGCATTATTCATCATAAACACGCTCAAGCCCGGCCTGCTACCAAACGCTGCACGCAACGGTGTCGTTACGCTTTACGAAAACATGCCCGATGGTGGCAATGCAATACCTGCTGCCAGCTTTAGCAATGCTGCCAAAAAAGTCATGCCAGCCGTAGTGAATATTTTCACTACCAGCGAAGTAAAAAATTCCAATAATCAGTTCATGGATGATCCTCGCTTTCGCTTTTTCTTTGGCGACCAGTTTGAAGAAAACGCGCCCCAGCAAGCCTCCAGCCTCGGCTCCGGCGTGCTGGTCAGCCATGATGGCTATATCCTGACCAATCATCACGTGGTTGAGGCTGCAGACCAGATTGAGGTTGCGCTGGCCGATGGACGCAATGCCAAAGGACGCATTATTGGATCTGACCCTGAAACCGACCTTGCCGTGATCAAAATTGATTTGGGTGACAATCTCCCGGCCATCACCTTTGGCCAGTCTGATCAGGCACAGGTGGGTGATATCGTGCTAGCGGTTGGCAATCCCTTTGCCGTAGGGCAAACCGTTACGATGGGTATTGTCAGCGCGGTAAAACGCAACCACCTCGGCCTCAATGCTTTTGAGAACTTTATTCAGACTGATGCCGCCATCAATCCTGGTAACTCCGGTGGAGCGCTGGTTGATGTTAACGGCAACCTGATTGGTATTAACAGCGCCATCTACTCACCCAATGGCGGCTCTCTGGGCATCGGGTTCGCCATTCCCGCCACCACCGCAAAAAAAATCATGGAGCAGATTATCCTCACCGGCTCAGTCACACGTGGCTGGATTGGCGTGGCAGTGCAGGAAATTACGCCGGAGCTGGCAGAATCTTTCAAACTGGGGAAAATACAGGGGGTACTTATTTCGGAAGTAGTACGCGGTGGACCGGCTGATCAGGCAAAAATAAAAGCTGGTGATATACTCATTTCAGTTGATGGCAAAGCACTGCCTGATTCAAATTCCATGCTGGAGACCGTCGCTGCCTTGCTGCCAGGAAAAACAGTTGCACTAAAATTGCTGCGCAATCAGCGTGAAATCACTGTACAGGTCAAGATAGGCAGACGTCCGCGTCCCAAACCCCAGCAATAAAAAACCTGGTCGCGGTTTTTTACGGCCAGGTTTTGTGGTTCCGGTTCCTCCGGACTCAATCAATACCAATCCTCTGAAAGCAATCAGACTTTCAACAACACTGATTCAATCTCAACAATTACTCCGCTTTCGCGACACGATCTTCCGGCGTTACCTTTGTAATCCAGATTGCTACCCATATCCCCGCCTCATAAAGCAACCATAGCGGGATTGCCAGCATAAATTGCGACACAACATCGGGGGGCGTCAGGATAGCACCCGCAATAAATGCACCTACAATCACATAACGGCGAATCTCCCGGAGCTTCGCAACAGACACAAATCCCATTTTCACCATCGCTACAACTGCAACAGGCACCTGAAAAGTAAAACCGAATGCCAAAAACATTGACATGACAAAACTCAAATATTTGTCAATATCCGTCATGACGGCAACGCCTTCGGGAGCCGATGCCGTTATAAAACCAAACACCATGGGAAAGACCGCAAAATAGGCAAACGTCATTCCACTCAAAAACAGAAACAAACTGGCTACCACCAGCGGCACAACCCAGCGTTTTTCATGTGAATACAAACCGGGAGCTACAAAGCTCCATATCTGGAACAAAATATAAGGAAGGGAAATGAGGAATGCTGTCATCAAAGCGACTTTCACCGGCACGAAGAACGGCGTTGTCACATCGGTTGCGATCATTTGGCCGCCTTGTGGCAGCTTGGCCAGAAGCGGTTGCGCAAGCATTGCGTAAAGATCTGATGCCCACGGAAACAGGCAGACAAATACCAAAAGCAGGGACACCACCGAATACAGCAGGCGTTTTCGCAGCTCAATCAGGTGCGCAATAATGTTTTGGGTAGTACTCATCAAGTATTGGCTTTATTTTTCTGCTCGGCAGAGAGCGGCAGCACAGCATGATGCTCTTCAATTATTTCATGCCTGGGTATATTGTTATCGGGCAAGTCACTTTTCGGCTGCTCACTCTTTAACAACTCGCTATTGGGTAACACTTTTGCCGAAATTTCATTTTCCGGTATAGATTTCCCCAGATCATACTTTGATGCAACAGCCTCAGATCCTGCTTCGCTAACCTGCTTTTCAAAATCTTGAGTGGTCTGATGTATAGATTGCTCGAAATTACTGACTTCCTGCTGCGCCTGTTGTTGCACCTTGCGCAATTCATCCAGCGCCATATCGCGTGAGATGTCCGCCTTGACGCCACTGATATAACGCTGCGCACGCCCCCACAAGTGACCGACAGTGCGGGCCACTTTGGGCAGGTGTTCAGGGCCGACAACAATCAATGCAACAACCGCAATGACCATTAACTCAGGAAATTCAATTCCAAACATATGCTGGAAGAAGCCTTAAGCTTTGGTGTTCGATTTTTCTTTTACTTCGCCCTCGATGGTTTTGCCATCATCCTGAACTTGCTTGGGCGCCTCTTCATCGGTTTTCATACCCTCCTTGAAACCTTTAACTGCACTACCCACGTCTTTGCCAATATTTCCCAGTTTTTTGGTGCCGAATATCAAGACAACCACCACCAATACAATCAACCAGTGCCAAATGCTAAATGAACCCATTTTATTTCTCCTTAATTAATGATTACTCAAATTCCTGCTACAGGGTGGGTATTTTTCCACCACCCAAAATGTGCAGGTGTAGATGAAACACAACTTGCCCTCCATCCCGTCCGGTGTGGATGGTGGTTTTAAATCCCGACTCTAAACCGTGCTGCTTCGCCAGCTTGGACGCCAACAGCATCAGCTTGCCCAATAATCCAGCATGACGTTCATCGGCCGCTGCCAGTGAGTCGATATGCAACTTGGGAATCAGCAGCAGATGTACGGGAGCCGCAGGATGGATATCATGGAAAGCGTAGGCGTCATCATCCTCATAAACCTTTTTACTGGGAAGCTCGCCTCGTATTATTTTACAGAAGATGCAGTCGTCCATGTTCATCTTTCTCCGGGTTTAATCGTTCTTTCTGCCCATTTTTTCTGTGATTCCAGAAACGCCTTCACGCCGAGCCAACTCAATCAGTACATCATTTATACTCAGATCATGCTGCTCCAGCAGCACCAGGCAGTGAAACCATAAATCGGCGGTTTCATAGACCAGATGCGCCTTATCCCCGCCTTTGGCCGCCAGCAACACTTCGGTAGCTTCCTCACCCACCTTTTTCAGGATGGCGTCCTCGCCCTTACTGAACAGCTTGGCGACATAGGAGGTCTCCGCCGCTGCGCCCTTGCGCGAAGCGATAGTCTCAGTCAATCTCTGCAAGATATCATAACTCATTGATTTATTTTAATTTTCCGTATATTTCGCCAGGATCTTTCAATACTGCATCGGTCTCAACCCAGTGTCCGTTTTCCAAACGGCTATAGAAGCAACTCTCGCGGCCGGTATGACAGGCGATCCCGCCCTGTTGTTCAATTTGCAGCAATATTACGTCCTGGTCACAGTCCAGGCGTATTTCCTTTACCCGTTGCACATGGCCGGATTCTTCACCCTTGTGCCACAGTTTTTTGCGTGAACGAGACCAGTAAACCGCCTCACCCAGATCAACAGTACGCTGCAAGGCATCCCTGTCCATCCATGCCACCATCAGCACGCGTCCGCTTTCGGCATCCTGTGCGATGGCCGGTACCAGACCATCTGCAGACCAGTTGATTTTGCTCAGCCAGTTATCGCTCAAAGCCTCACCTCTATACCCTGCTGCGCCATGAATTGCTTGGCCTGCTGCACCGTATATTCGCCGTAATGAAAAATGCTCGCAGCCAGCACCGCGTCCGCACCGCCCTGCTTTACCCCGTCCACCAGGTGTTGCAGGTTACCCACGCCACCGCTGGCAATCACGGGGATTTCCAGCGCATCGCTCACGGCGCGGGTCAGCGGCAGATCAAAACCGATTTTGCTGCCATCCCGGTCCATACTGGTCAGCAAAATTTCTCCAGCCCCCAACTTTTGCATTTTTAACGCCCACTGCACCGCATCCAGCCCCGTTGCCTTGCGTCCGCCGTGGGTAAACACTTCCCAATGCCCCGGCGCAACCTGTTTGGCATCGATCGCCACCACTATGCACTGCGAGCCATAACGAGCAGAAGCGTCGGCTATCAACTGAGGATTTACCACGGCAGAGGTGTTAATGCTGACTTTATCCGCACCCGCATTCAGCAGATTCCGCACATCTTCTACCTGACGCACCCCGCCACCGACAGTCAGTGGAATAAATACCTGCCTGGCCACTTCTTCAATAATGCGAAAAATAATCCCCCTGTCGTCCGAGGTTGCCGTGATATCCAGGAATGTAAGCTCGTCGGCCCCTTGGTCATCGTAGCGGCGCGCAATTTCAACCGGATCGCCAGCATCACGCAATTCAACGAAACTGACCCCTTTAACGACACGTCCGGCAGTAACATCAAGGCAGGGAATTATACGTTTGGCTAACATAGACTATTGAGGGATATTGGATGGAAATAACTGCACGGACAGCGACTAGCTTTTCACCAGCAAGTTTGCACTCAGATCGTCGGCGAGCTTCTGCGCTTCGGTAAAATTCAGGGTCCCCTCGTAAATTGCGCGTCCCGTGATGGCGCCGGTAATACCTTCCTGTTGCACGGCACACAAAGCCCGCACGTCATCCAGGTTGGTAATACCGCCACTGGCAATGACCGGCACAGTCAGTGGCTGGGCAAGCTCTACCGTGGCGGGTATATTCACACCAGTCATCATGCCGTCGCGTCCGATATCAGTGTAAATGATGGCTTCTACGCCATATCCTTCAAAACGCTTGGCGAGGTCACACACATCATGACCGGTCAGTTTGGACCAGCCATCCACCGCCACCTTACCCGCCTTGGCATCCAGCCCCACCATGATATGACCCGGAAACGCGTCACAGGCTTCATGCAGGAAACCGGGCACTTTGACCGCTGCGGTACCGATGATAATGTAGGTCACACCGATGTCGAGATAGCGCTCGATGGTTTCCAGATCGCGAATACCACCGCCGAGCTGCACCGGCACATCCAGCCCTACCGCCTCGATTATGCTGCGCACTGCCGCCTCATTTTTGGGCTTACCCGCGAAAGCCCCGTTCAGGTCGACCAGGTGCAGGCGGCGTGCGCCCTGCGCAAGCCAGTGTTGCGCCATGGCAGCAGGGTCTTCCGAGAACACCGTCGCATCTTCCATCATGCCCTGTCGCAGGCGTACACAATTTCCATCTTTCAAATCAATCGCGGGAATAATTAGCATAGTAAAATTAAATAATCAGAATTAAATAATTGGTAAAGTTGATCTTGTTTTAAACGGGGTTCCAGCTTGCAAAGTTCTTGAGTAACTGCAAACCGGCCGTGTGGCTCTTTTCAGGATGAAACTGTACTGCAAATAAATTATCACGCGCTACAGCGCACACAAAAGGCAGCGGGTAATTACTTTCGGCCTGCACCAAAGCCACCTGGGAAGGCTGCACATAATAGCTGTGCACAAAATAGAAACGCTCATCCTGCGCGATACCCTGCCACAAAGGGTGTCCATCTGAATAATGAACCTGGTTCCACCCCATATGCGGTACTTTTAAGCGATTACCCTCGGCATCATGCAGGTCATGTCCAAACCGCACTACTTGACCGGGCAACACACCCAGACAAGGCACATCCCCTTCAGTGCTGCGTTCAAACAGCATTTGCAGGCCGATGCATATCCCAAGGAAAGGCTTGTTGTGGGCGGCATCCAGTACCGCATTGCGCAAATTCCGCATGTCCAGCTCGCGCATGCAGTCAGGCATCGCACCCTGGCCCGGAAACACAACGCGGCCTGCCTGTGCAACCACATCAGGATCACCTGTTACTACAATTGACGCATCAGGCGCAACGGCACTTAACGCGTTATGCACCGAACGCAAGTTCCCCATGCCGTAATCTATTACCGCTATATCAACCATGATGAAATATTATAAACTGCCTTTAGTGGAGGGCATCATGCCGGCCATGCGCGGATCGAGTTCAACCGCCATGCGCAGGGCACGTCCGAAGGCCTTGAATACCGTTTCGGCCTGATGGTGTGCATTATTTCCGGCAAGACAATCAATATGCAGCGTGACCAGCGCGTGATTAACGAAGCCCTGAAAAAACTCATGGAACAGATCCACGTCAAATTCACCTATCGTGGCACGCGTGAAATCCACATTGAACACCAGTCCGGGACGCCCGGAAATATCCAGCACCACGCGCGACAAGGCTTCATCCAGCGGCACATAGGCATGCCCGTAGCGGCGCAAGCCCTTCTTATCCCCTATTGCCTGATGAAAAGCCTGCCCGAGGGTAATGCCGATATCTTCCACCGTGTGATGTGCATCAATATGCAAATCGCCCTTTGCAACAATATCAATATCCATCAGGCCATGGCGCGCAATCTGGTCGAGCATATGATCGAGAAAAGGCACACCTGTCTTGAAACTGGATTTACCATTCCCGTCCAGATTCAGCGATACGCTAATCTGGGTTTCCAACGTATTTCGAGTGACCTGCGTGTTACGCATGATGATTCCCAATAAAATTATGCAAACTGATGAATGCTTTCCTGCAACGCTCTTACAAATAACTCATTTTCTTCCGCCGTACCCACCGTGACTCGCAGACAATCCAGCAGCGCCGGATGTCCGCCGTCCAATTTTTTTACCAGTACGCCGCGCTGCTTTAATCCTTCGAATACCCGCGCGGCATGTGGCAGCCGGAACAGAATAAAATTGGCATCGCTCGGATAAGCGTGCACATCTACCGTGCCGACCAGTCGCTCAAACAACCATGTGCGATCACGCCGGATCTGCTCGGCTTGCTGCAGCAATACATCATGGTGCTGCAATAAAATTTCTGCCACTGTCTGCGGCAACACTCCGACATTATACGGCAAGCGCAGCTTTTCCAGCTGCTCCAGCCATACTTTACTGCCCGCCAGAAATCCCAGACGCAAACCCGCCATGCCCAGCTTCGAGAATGTTCTCATTACCAGCAAATTGTCATACCGCCCCAATTGAGGCAAAAAACTGTTACTGGCAAAGGCATAATAGGCTTCATCAATCACCACCAGGCCTTCTGCTGCCTCAATAATTTGCACGATAGCAGCAGCATCAAACATATTTCCAGTGGGATTATTAGGGTATGCCAGGAATATCAGCGCTGGTTGCTGGCGTTTGATTGCTTCCAGCATAACGGGCAGATCGAGTGCAAAATCCTCCGCCAGCGGCACACCTGTGTATTTCATGCCGGTAAAAGTTGCAATCATTTTATACATCACAAATGAAGGCTCGACACTCATCAGGATTGCTCCCGGCTTGGCGACGGCCATCGCGAGCAGCTGAATAATTTCATCCGAACCGTTACCCAGCAGCACATCCACTGATGCCGGCAATCCGCTTGCCTCCCTGATTTTGTGCTTCAGGCGCTGCGCATCGGCATCCGGGTAGCGGTTAATCGCGGCCGTCGCCACAGCCCTGGCTATTTCCTCACGAATTCCCCCAGGCAACTGGTAGGGGTTTTCCATTGCGTCCAGTTTGACCATACCCGGACTGGGTTGCACGTGATAAGCATGCAGAGCCAAGACTTCCTGACGCAACAGGCGCTCTGGCGATAGGGAGGGACGGTTAAAAGACATAATAAATCTGCACTTATTCGAATTGAGTATTTTACCCCAATCACGCTTCGAGTTAACGCAATTAAGCATTTAAACCGCCTCATTACTGTAGCAAAATATTATTTTTCAACCTGATTACGGCACAAACAAGAAGGCAAATGAACGCTCAGCGCGGGCATAAACAACAATTGGCAAACCGGCGCTATTCCGCGTTTTTGTGCAATGCAATTTCAAGCTCTGTCACGCATTATTTACCCATTAAAATAATATATTATTATCTAAATATTACCTTGCCTGCCACACTGGTATTGCTTATAGTAGCTTTATAAACAATCCGAGGAATAAAATGCCTCAAACAAAACTCAGAGTGTTGTTTGTGGAAGCGTCCCAGGACGACTTGCATCAGACACTTGCCAAGCTTGGGGACAACGATTATCTGGTTGAGCATCAGCGCGTAGAAGACGCTGATGCAATGAAAGCCGCGCTGCTGGGAGACCAGTGGGATATTGTGCTGTGCAGCTACAACCCTCCCGCATTTGGCGGACTGGAAGCACTCAGCATTGTGCAATCATTGAATCCGGATCTTCCGTTTCTGTTCCTTTCACACAATCTGCGTGAAGAAAATATCATCAGCGCCATTCAGGCTGGCGCGGGCGACTACATCTTCAAAGGCAGCCTGAACCGGCTTATACCGGCGATTGAACATTACCTGAGTGAAGCCAATATCCGCCGCGAACACCGCCAGATGTTGCTTGATCTCAAGGAAAACCAGACACGCCTGCAAGCCCTGATTTCCAACTTGCCCGGCATGGCCTATCAGTTGCTGCAAACGAACGCCGGCGAAATAAGTTATCCCTATGTCAGCGAAGGCTGCCACGCTTTACTGGGCATACACCCGCAGGAACTGGAGCGGGATCCCTCACTGTTTACCAACATGCTGCATCCGGCCGACCTCGACTCCTATCGGCAGGCGATGCTTTCTTCTGCCAAAAATCTGGACTTCCTATACTGGGAGGGTCGCATCAACTCTTTGCCGGATGGAGAAACAAGATGGGTCAACCTGCGCTGCTGCCCGCGAAAAATGCCACAGGGCGTGCAGTGGGAAGGCATGATGTTCAACATCACTGAACGCAAACTGGCGGAAATTGAAATCATTCGCTCACGCGAACAATTACGCGAACTTTCGGATCATATCCAGGACGTTCGCGAACAGGAAAGGCTTTCCCTTGCACGCGAAGTGCACGATGATATGGGCAGCATGCTGACCGCCATCAAAATGGACATAGCCTGGTTAAACAGCCGCCTGACCAGCCAGGAGCCGGCCCTGACAGCAAAGATCAAGGACGTTGAAAATCTGGTTACCCGATGTGCCGCCGCTGCCAGCAATATCTCGCGCAATCTCCGCCCAAGTGCGCTCGACTGTTTTGGCATTGTTGCCGCGATTGAAGTTGAAGCAAGTGAATTTGAACAGCGCACGGGAATCACTTGCCTGCTTGACACGGTCGATGAGGGCGTCGCGGTCCCCCCCAATATCGCCATTACCCTGTTCAGGATCTTTCAGGAAGCGCTGAATAATATTATGAAACATGCCCAGGCAAGCAAGGTGAGAGTTTTAATACACAACCGCATTCACAGTGTTGAGTTAACTGTTAGCGACAATGGCTGCGGCCTGAGCGAACCCGATCGCCTCAAGCCGCGCTCCTTCGGTCTGCGCGGCATTCAGGAGCGGGTGGAACGCTTTGCCGGAGAGGTACGCATCAGTAGCAAACCGGGGCAAGGTACAACTATTGCTGTTAGCATTCCACAAGCTGCAATCGAAACAGAAAGAACACTGGCACCACAACAATCATTGTTTTAACGGAGCTTCTGGATGATAAAAGTTTTAGTGGTGGATGATCATGCGATCATCCGCAAGGGGCTCAAACAAATATTGGACGACACCGATGATATGCGTGTGACAGGTGAGGCAGATTGCGGCATGCAGGCCATCCATATGACCCAGTCCGAATCTTTTGATTTAGTGTTACTGGACATCAGTCTGCCGGATAAACACGGCGTCGAAGTACTCAAACAGCTGAAGCAGAATCACCCTCAACTGTCCGTTCTCATGCTTAGCATGCATGCCGAAGACCAATACGCGGTGCGTGCAATGAAAGCAGGCGCAGCGGGTTACCTGAACAAGCAGAGCGTGCCCTCACAACTGGTGGATGCCATCCGCCAGGTTGCAAAAGGGAAAAAATACATCAGCAATGAACTGGCGCAACAGTTGGCAGAAGGACTATCAGAAGGCTTCCATGAACTGCTGCATCAAACACTTTCCAATCGAGAGTATCAAACATTGTGTCTGCTGGCTTCCGGCAAAAAATTAAGTGAAATGGCTGAAATCATGTCTCTCAGCACGAAAACCGTCAGTGTGTACCGCGCACGCCTGCTGGACAAAATGAAGCTGAAAACCAATGCTGAAGCCATCCAGTACGCCATCAGCAACCATCTTCTCGATTAGCAAATCATTTGCTGCGGCCTTTTATGCAGCAACTATTTGAAACGCCAGCATTTTAAAGTTATATAACATACTGATTTTATTTAATTTTATTAAAATAGCTGCCTAAGCCATTAATTCGACGCCACCCCGGCCGGCAACGGAATTAGCACTAAAAATTGCCGCTAATCCCTACATGATCAAAGTTGTATTTTATGAATAATGCACAACACCGAGAAAAAATAAAAAAAGATCATGGCAACCCCCAGCAGCCCCTCTGAAATCGCGCGTGAAACACTAAAAGCGCTTGCCGCGCGCAAGTTGCCGCCCACGCCGGACAACTACGCACAGGCTTATCAGGAAATCAGCGGCACCGAGCAGATGCCATCAGGCGCAACTGCCGTCCTGGAAAATATCGCCCAGCTCCTCGCGGAAAAATCTCCCGAGACCGCCGCATCAGGCAAAACACTGAAACAGGCGGTATCCGCACAAAACTGGGAAAACTGCCAGCATGAACTGCAAAACCTTCTCCTTCAAACCACAGAAAAGAGCCCGTCCAAAATCAAAGGGGGCCAACCCACAGAATTGTCATGGCCCAACCTGATCCGAGATTTGTTACGCCAACTCGATATTCCGCATAAAGGTATTACCCTCACCCGCAAAAAAGAAGGCATTGAAACTGTATTAAGCCGTTTTACCAGTGATGCCGTCGTACTGCATGAAAAGCTGCAGAGCCTGGTGCGTTCATGGTCAGGCACGACCAGTGCTCCCAATGAAACACTGGCGGTGGCCGACAATATTGCGCCTTTAGCTGCGCCAGGCACAGACAAGCCCATGGCCACGACCCCAGGGGGGTCACATGCTCTGCTCGTACAGTTGCGCGAACTTCTTGCGCACACACTCGAAAATACGCAATACACACAACCCGAACTGGGTGCCGAAATTCAGGCGCTGGCACAACAGGCTCGCGCGGCCGAGAATTCCAGACAGATTACCGATCTGGCCAATCAGCTGCGCAAATTCTGGCTAAAACTGGAACTGCGCGGCGGTGACAAGGTCAAGATTCAGGAAGGCCTGCTGCGCCTGTTGCGCCTGCTGGTTGAAAATGTAAGTGAACTGGTGGCCGATGACAAATGGATGCTGGGGCAGATTACCACTCTTAAAGACATCATCGAACAGCCGCTCGACAAGAACTCAATTGCCGATGCAGAGCGCAACTTGCGCAATGCAATCATCAAGCAGAGCAACCTGAAACAAAGCCTGAGCGACGCCAAGATCACACTCAAAAGCCTGATGACTACATTTATTGATCGCCTGGGTGACCTGACCGAAAGCACCGGCGATTACCACACCAAGATTGAAGGCTACAGCCTGAAAATCGGCGGTGCCGACAACATTACTGAACTTAGCCATATTCTTGCCGATATCATGCAGGACACGCGCATCATTCAGGCCAGCGCCCTGCGCACGCACGAAGAACTACTGTCAACCCGAAAGCAAGCCAATGAAGCGGAAGAACGCGTGAGAAAGCTGGAACAGGAGCTGGAAGAAGTCAGTGAAATGGTGCGCGAAGACCAGCTTACCGGCGCACTCAATCGTCGCGGCATGGAAGAGACTCTGGAGCGTGAATTTAAACGCTCAAATCGTGAACATGCACTGCTCAGCGTGGGACTGATTGATATAGACAACTTCAAACAGCTTAACGACACACTGGGTCATCAGGGCGGCGACGAAGCACTGGTGCACCTCACCCATGTCATAAAAGAAGCGCTGCGTCCCAGCGACTCCGTTGCGCGCTATGGCGGCGAGGAATTCCTGATTATTCTGCCCAACACCGGCATTGAAGAAGCGATTGAAACACTGGAAAGATTGCAACGCGAGCTCACCAAGAAGTTTTTCATGCACAACAACGAACGCAAACTCATCACCTTCAGTGCGGGGGTTGCGTTACGCATGGAAAACGAAGACAAGGAAGACCTGATCGGCCGTGCCGACAAAGCCATGTATCAGGCCAAACAAACCGGCAAAAACCGCGTGGTGGCGGCAGCATGAAACCAAGTAAACAGTCACTTCAAATAAATTTCACAATAATGCCTAAAGTTTCCCCATAACACTCCGATAACTGGACTAACGGCGGTTGATGTGCCTGGCAGCAACAGGAAAACCGCAGTGAATGGCAATAGTGCCTGGTTACAAAATCAAGTTAAAGGAGAATTATCATGGCTGCAGTCATCAACACCAACAGTGCGTCACTTAATGCACAACGTAACCTGGGCACATCCCAGGGCGCATTGGCCACCTCATTGCAGCGCTTGTCTTCCGGTTTGCGCATCAACAGCGCAAAGGACGACGCCGCTGGTCTGGCGATTTCAGACCGTATGACTTCCCAGGTGCGCGGCCTTGATCAAGCCCGTCGTAACGCCAATGACGGCGTTTCGCTTGCGCAGACAGCTGAAGGCGCACTCAGCACAGCCAGCGAAATGCTGCAGCGTATACGTGAACTGGCCGTGCAGTCCGCCAACGCCACCAACTCGGTGACAGACCGTGCAGCGCTGCAGGCCGAAGCCAACCAGCTCACTGCCGAACTGGACCGTCTCTCTACAACCACCCAGTTTAACGGCCAGAACCTGCTGGATGGAACATTCGGCTCAGCAAACTTCCAGGTAGGCGCCAATGCCAACCAGATTATTACCGCCACCACCGGCAATTTCCGTACCGCCAGTTTCGGTAACTATCGTATCGGTTCAAGTATCGCCACCACGCCCGGAGGCTCGGGTGACCTGACCACAGGCAGCACCTCAAACTCAATTGCCTCCAATGCAGCGGGAACCAGCCGTGTTAAAGGTGGTGAATTCACCATCAACGGTTCTGCAGGCTCCGTGACAATCAACGTAAAAGAAGGGGACACTGCCAAAAACGTGGCATCCCTGATCAACTCAAAGGCAGGCACAACCAACGTTCAAGCCCAGGCAAGAACCGAATTTGACCTGACTGAGCTTGCACCGGGCAAGGGCTTCAGTCTGGACCTGACCTCAAACAACTCCACACCCATTACCATTGCCTTCACCACTGGCGCCAATGCCAATGCCGATGGCCTGGCAGCGGCAATCAAAGCCTTCAACGATGTATCATCAACCACCGGTGTTACGGCACAGCTGAACAAGGCCGGCACAGGCGTAACGCTGGTCAATGCAACAGGTGAGAATATCAACCTGACCAACAGCTCTGCTGAAGCCTCGCTGACCGCAGGCGGCACCAAACTGGTAAGCGCAGCCCAGGCTGAAGAAGAGCAGGCAAAAGCTGCAGAAGCGGCAGCACAAGCCAACGAAAACGGGGAAGCACCACCACCAGCGCCAACGCCAACCGCAAGTGTGATTGGTACCGGCCAACTGATACTTGACTCGAACAAATCGTTTGGCTTGTCAAAAGTCAGCAACACAACTGACTTTTTCAACAGCACATCAGCTTCTTCCCAGCTGCAAAGTGTCAGCCAGATTGATATTTCCAGTGTAGATGGCGCAAGCCGCGCAATCACCCAGGTTGACTCTGCCCTCGGTGCGGTGAGTGACCAGCGTTCTGCCTTCGGTGCCTTGCAGGCTCGCTTCACCAGCGTGATTGCAACATTGCAGGTTTCCGGTGAAAACGTGACTGCTGCCCGCAGCCGTATTATGGATACCGACTTTGCTTCGGAAACTGCCGCACTGACACGCGGCCAGATTCTGCAACAGGCAGGTACTGCAATGCTGGCACAGGCTAATCAGGTACCCAATGGCGTGCTGGCACTGTTAAGATAAGTTGCACGGGCTGTCAGGGCGGATTAACCTCCCTGACAACAAACCAGCCGATTATTAAAAGGATCATTAACCCGGGGAGTCTCTCAAAGTACTATTGATGCACAAGAGTATTTTGAGAGATTTCCCGGATTAGAAAACAACTTTACACCCAGGCTTTCGCGGCAAGAATTAACACCTTGTCGTTGGGTATAAAAAGTAATGTCGCAAAGGAGAAATCATGTCTACACCAAATATTAACAACGCCGTATCTACGCGTGGACTTGCCGGAGACACTGCACCAGTTGCGGGTTCACCCAAAGCCAAAGGTGCACCGGCAGAGCCTGCGCAGGCTGAGGTAAAAAGCTCGCCTTCACCCGACAATCTGAAGCGCATGGTGGACACTGCCAACAAGGCAATGGACAAACTGAATTCCAAACTCGAATTCAAGGTGGATGATACGACCAACAAAACCGTGGTAAAAGTGACAGAAGCACAGTCGGGCAAGGTCATCATGCAATTCCCTTCTGAAGAAATGCTTTCTATCACCCGTGCCATTGACAGTTCACAGCAGGGTGCATTGCTGAAAGAAAAAGCTTAAAGGAGCAACATCGTGGCAATTGGAGGCGCAAATCTTGATGTGAATGGTATTGTTGGCCAGCTCATGTCTCTGGAACAGCGTCCTGTTGCCATGCTCAACAAAAAAGAGGCGGATTACCAGGCAAAAATTTCGGCCTATGGCAACATCTCCAGCGCGCTGTCAGGCTTTCAGACATCGGTTCAGGAATTAACCAAGCTGGAAAAGTTTCAGAGTCAAAAAGCAACGTCGTCGGACGCAACGGCATTCAGCGCCTCCGCGTCCGGCAAAGCGGCTACCGGATCACACTCCATCAGCATCAGCTCGCTGGCACAAACGCAGAAGCTGGCCGTTGCAGGCCAGGAAAGCGATGTCACCAGCATAGGTACCGGGCAAGCAACCAAACTTGTTTTTGATTTTGGCACCATTGCAGGCGGCAGTTTCGACGAAGCCAGCGGTAAATATAAAGATGCCACCTTTAGCCCCTCCGGCCAAGGCAGCAAAACGCTCACTATCGATTCCGGCAACAATACGCTGCAAGGAATACGTGATGCGATCAATGCCGCGAAAATGGGCGTTACCGCCTCTGTGATCAACGATGGCAGTGCTGCACCTTTCAAGCTGACCCTCAGTCCCACCAGCATTGGCGCCAGCAACAGCCTGAAAATTTCTGTCACAGGCGAGGATGCAATCAGCAAATTGTTGTCACATGACCCCGGTGGTACACAAAACCTGAGCCAGACAGCCACCGCGCAAAATGCGGTCTTCACGGTGGATGGCGTGACTATCAACAAAACGGGCAATTCCGTCGCCGATGTCATTCCTGGCGTCACCCTGGAACTGTTAAAAACAACGACAACACCAGCGACCCTGACCGTTGGCAATGACAGCAGCGCCATTACAAACTCGGTGCAGGGTTTCGTAAAAGGCTATAACGACCTGAACAAAACATTGCAGGATATGTCTTCCTACAATGCCGCAACCAAACAGGGTGCGGTATTGCAGGGAGACTCCACCCTGCGTGTTTTGCAATCGCAGATACGTGCAGTCCTGAATACACCCATCAGCAACAGCGGTGGCGCCTACACCAACCTGACCCAGATTGGCATCACGCTGCAAAAAGATGGCACGATGGCGCTCGATACTGCCAAGCTGAATACGGCCATCACGAAAAACCCAAATGATGTTGCCAGCCTCTTCGCAACGGTAGGCACCAGTTCCGACCCGCTGCTCTCCTACACTTCTGCCGCAAACAGCACCGGCACCTATCCGGTTAATGTCACCAAACTGGCCAGCAAGGGCAGCATGGGCGGATGCGAGGAGGTCGAAACGCTCATCATTGATGCTGGCGAAAATGATGCTCTGGATGTCACCGTGAATGGCGTCAGTGCCTCTGTTGTGCTGACACCCGGCACCTATACCGAGGACAGTCTCGCAACGGAAATTCAGTCAAAAATCAATGGCGCAAGCACCCTGTCCAGCGCCGGCATTTCGGTATCGGTTGTTCACGACCAGTTTGGTTACCTGGTGACCTCAAACACCGTGGGTTCCAAATCCAGCGTGGAAATAACCGGGACAGGCGCGCTCAACCTGTTCGGAAAGTCCCCTGTTTACACGACGGGCACTGATGTGGAAGGCACAATCAATGGCTCCCCTGCAAGTGGCTCGGGGCAAACACTGACCGCCATCAGCGGCGCTGCCCTGGGCCTTAAGGTTGATGTCAGCGGCGGCGCCGTGGGCGAACGCGGCAAGGTGAACTATTCACAGGGCTATGCGCACATTTTGAACCAGCTCATCACCTCCGTACTGGCACAAGAAGGCCAGCTTGAGAGCAGAAAAAGAGGAATCAACAGCAGCATCAAGGAAATTGAATCGCGCCGCCAGACACTGGAACAAAGACTGCCCCTGCAGGAAGCACGCTTCCGCAAACAATATTCCTCGCTTGAAACATCCCTAAGCAATATGAGCAAAACCAGCAGCTATCTGAACCAGCAGCTGTCCAACTTACCCAGACCATACTAAGTCCTAACTGGAGATCAACATGAACCCCGTCACCGCACTGAATACTTATAAAAATGTCGGCATTGAATCCGGCGTTGCAGCTGCAGATCCGCACAAGCTGATCCTGATGCTGTACCAGGGCGCGCTGCTCGCAATTGCCTCCGCAAAAAACCAGATTCTGCGCAAGCAGATTTCGGAAAAAGGTTCATCCATTACCAAAGCCATCAAGATTATTGACGAAGGACTGAAGGCCTGCCTGGACGTCAAGTCCGGCGGTGAAATCGGCAAAAATCTTTACGATCTTTACGACTACATGAACCAGCGTCTGCTGATAGCAAACCTGAAAAACGACACGGCCATTCTTGACGAAGTCAGCACGCTGCTAGGCGAACTGAAGGGTGCCTGGGAAAGCATCCGCCCGGCCGCCCCGGCCGCAAGGACAGATGATTTGCTGCATATGACAAGACCTGCGGTTGAAGCAGAAAAGCCAAAATCAGCTCCGCAATCAACCGTCGCCAAACAGGCGGTATTAATGTATGGAAGGATGTAAGTCATGAACTCAGTTATTCACAATTACCAGCAACTTTCCAGAATCACCAGCGAAATGCGCGCTGCTGCGACGCAGGGAGAATGGGACAAACTGGTGGAACTTGAGCAGCAGTGCAGCCTGCATGTTGAGTCGATGAAGCAGCAGGATCTTGCACCGATTGATGAATCCATACGCCTGCAAAAAGTGGCACTGATCCATAAAATTCTGGCGGACGATGCGGCTATTCGCGACCAGACCCTGCCCTGGATGGCAAAACTGCAACATCTGATGCAAAGCTCGCGCAGCGAGCAGCGTGTGAAGCAGGCGTACTCCGGCGGTTATTGAAATACTGATTACAGCAGACATGGATTTCTCTCCAGAGCACTCAATGCATGATACCCGCCGACACCTTAAACTCCCTGAAAGCGCTCGCGCTCACACAGAAACCGCTGGTAACCGCAGTTTCTGCGACAGGCGCCGCATCAGCATTTGAGCCCGGCCAGAAGTTTCAGGCAACAGTACAGGCACAGCTTGCTCCCGGCATTTTCAAGGTTCAGGTAGCCGACCAGCTCCTGCAATTGCATCTCCCCGGCACCATCCGCAGCGGCGACAAGATTACACTTGAGGTCATTTCACTGCTGCCGCGGCTGACTTTTAACATGGCAGCATCTGCCAATCCTCTGTCGACTTCTGACCAGTTAAGCTCAACCTCGCGCCTGCTATCCTCGCTGACCCAGCAACCGCTGGAAAAAAACTTTGTGCGTCCCACCAACAGTGCGCCGTTGTGGACAGGTGCAACGCAATTCCCCGATACTGCCGAACTGGCAGGCAAGCTGCATACCGCACTGAGCCAGAGCGGTCTTTTTTACGAGGCGCACCAGGCACAGTGGCTTGCCGGTTCGCGCAACACCGCACAGTTAATGCAGGAACCGCAAAACCAGCCGGCCGACAAGGTGAGAGCGGCGCTGGGGATGGATAGCAAAGCACAGCATATCGACACCGAAGTAACGCTGAATTCCGCCACCGTCGGCAGCGGACGTAATTCCATACCCGGCATACCGGATCACCTGCAGCCGCTGATACAGCAGCAGCTGCTTGCGCTTGAAACCAGACAAGTGCAGTGGCAGGGTCAGATATGGCTCAATCAAGAAATGAACTGGAAAGTTCAGGAAGAACAAACGCGCTCGCCCAACGGCGAAGAAGGCAAGCAATGGAGCACCCAGATTTTTCTCAATCTGCCCAATCTGGGAGAGGTAAGCGCCACCCTGCGCTTTGCCAGTAGCGGCCTGAGCGTCACGCTTGATGCAGACACCAGCAAAACGCGCCACAAGCTGGGTAGTGCCAGTTCGACACTGGTTTCGGCGCTTTCCGGGCGCGGCATCGCCATCGCCAGCGCGCTGGTCACCCAGCACCCCGAACCATGATGACGCCCGATAAACGCAGAACTGCAATCGCGCTGGCTTATCAAACCGGCGATACCGCGCCCAGGGTGGTTGCCAAAGGGCGCGGCCTGATAGCCCAGGCAATCATAGAGCGAGCAAGAGAGCATGGCGTATTTGTGCACGAGTCGGAGGATCTGGTCGCGATGCTGATGCAGGTTGAACTGGACGAGAACATTCCACCGCACCTCTATCTCGCGGTGGCAGAATTGCTGGCATGGCTATACCGTCTGGAACGGGAGGAAAGCACGCCTATTTCATCCGTGACATAACAGGGGCAGGCGCTATAATCATATTTTCGCTAACCAGGCAAATACAGCATCACTCCAGATAAGAATATGTCCAAAGAACCTGTCTTAACAATAGAAAAATTTCGTGATGGCGAGGAAGAAAAATACCTCATCCACTCACCCAGGGAAATACAGCTTACCCTCAATGCCATCGCGCAAAAAAAATTAATCGGCGTATTGTATTTTGACAATGGCCAGCGATTTTTCAAAACCCTTTTACTGGCGGCCAATGAGAAGGGATTGTGGTTCGATGTCGGTCCCGATGCGGACGACAACAATCTCGTTCCGAACAGTGATGACGTTATTTTTGTGACCATGCACAATGGTGCAAAAGTACAGTTTGCTTGCCGCCAGGTTCAGACTGCCGTTTATGCCTCCCACCCCGCCTTTTATTGCCCGCTGCCGCAAAGCCTGGTGCGCCTGCAGCGCCGGGATTACTTCCGTCTGCCCACCTCGGGTGACGCACCGCTGAAATGCATCATTCCGCCCGCACCCGCAGTTTCTCCACACCCGGTTGAAATTACCATTATGGATATCAGTGTGGGCGGCATCGCACTCACCTGCAGGGAAAGCAACGTCGCATTGCAAGAGGGTAAAATTTACCCTGACTGTCGCATCGAACTGCCCGATATCGGCACCCTGGTTGTCACCATACAGGTCAGAAACCTGTTCGATGTAACCTCGCCCAGCGGGGTAATAACCAGGCATGCCGGCTGCGAATTCATGCAGCTGGACGGTAAAATGAGCATGCTACTGCAGCGCTATGTCGCCATTATGCAGAGCAGACTGCCCGGCATACGCTAGTGCAGTGTTGCATGCTGTATGGTACTTATATCAATGTTGAAATAGCATTGTAGGAGCGCAGTAATCTGTACCCCCGAATAGCTGCATCGTTGCAAAGCAAGCCACATCAAATCAGACACGAGAGCCATGCAATGACCAGCCAACCTGCTTATTACCATACAAGCCCGTCTGCAACAGATGGCGATGAACTGCACGAGGATGGCGCCGGCAATCATTACCTCGGACAATTTATTCCCCTTCACTATCATCACAACATGCTCAAAGATGAAAACCGCATGATGAATTTCAAGGCGGCCATCGAACATGTTGTTTTCAAGGGTGCCAAAGTGCTTGAGCTGGGTGGCGGTACCGGCGTCCTCTCCTGTCTCGCTGCAGCAACTGCCGGCAAGGTGTGGTGTGTCGAATTCAATCCTGACCTGGTGGCCGAGTCGCGCCGCTTTCTCGCGCTCAATGAGCACGGCTGCAAAGTTGAAGTCATCCTCGCGGATGCGTTTGAATATTTGCCACCCGAGCCGGTGGATGTGGTGATTTGCGAAATGATCCATGTCGCCATGCTGCGGGAGAAGCAGATTGAGGTGATAGAAGCGTTCAAACAGCGCTACCTGAAACGCTTTGGCGGACCGCTGCCAGTATTTATCCCGACAGCAGTCATTATGGCGGTGCAGCCGCTACAGCAAAATTACGATTTCTTTGGCTTTTATGCGCCCATCATCCAGTTTCAGCGTCCGCAGATTATCCATGACAGCAGCGTTGAACTTGCCGCCCCTGCTGTTTACAGCACGCTGGATTTAACCCAGGCAAGCTCGCGGGAAATTCAATGGCAGGGAAATATTGCGCTTGCGCAGGATGGCACCGTGAATGCATTGCGCTTCATCACCAAAAACATCCTGGCCGTACTGCCTGAGCAGGCCAGCACCATAGACTGGCTGATCGACTATCTGGTGCTGCCCCTGGCGACGGCGGTGAAAGGCAAAGCGGGCGATGTGCTGCAGATTTCGTTTAACTATCAGGCTGGCGGTTCGATACGCTCGCTGGAAAATAGCATGCGCGCCGAGATCCGCAAAACCTGATGTGAAATTCTTGATTAAGTTAATTTTATAAGTCAGAATCCAGATGCAGCACAACAAATTATAAAACATTAAATCAAGGGGAAGAAGATGTTAAAGAAGTTAGTTTTTACAGGGTTACTGTCACTCGTATTTAGCGCTGCGCAAGCTGCAGAAGATAGCAATTTCAAACATTTCTCAGTATCACTCAATGCGTTACCATCGCTGCAAAACTCAACCGACTCAAGCGTTCCCGGTGAAAGCAGTATCAGCGACAAAGCTTATCAATACCAGTTCAACGTTATCAATAAACCAGAGGACTTTGTCAAAGGTGTGATAGGCCAGAGACTGGACTACTACTCGTTGCGTGCCTTTGCCTATAAGCAGGCTTATAAAGATCCTGACGCCAGCGGTACCGGCGCTGACGGCGTCAGCAGCATTGAGGGAATTGCCTTTCTTTATGGACAGCGCTACTTGATGGCTGACAAAGGATATCAGGGCTTTGGCGTGGGCTGGTATGCAGGAGTGGCGATGATTAAAGACACCTGGGTACAGAAATGCTGCGGCGCAACCCCTACTGTCGAAAACAAGGGCATCCCGGTCGTGGCAGCTGAAGTTTTTTACAAATTTAATGCCACTCCAAACATCTATATCGAGCCAGGCGTAACCGTTGCGTATGAGCAAAAAGGAACAGGTCCGGTCAATCTGATACCGGCTTTGATCATAGGCGGCGCATTTTAAGCACCTTGCTCACTGTGTATTTTTTGCGGCGGTGCATTGCGTGACCTCAGCAACCCAAGTGACATAGTAGTCAAGTCAGCTGGTTGCCAATTCACAGCACAAAAAACAAACATCCAAGCAGCACGAAAGAGACCTGAACACTGGTTTCTTTCGTGTTTTTATTTGCCATTATCCAGCGCAAACTTACCCATATATTCACACCAAATAACCGCACCAAGCCAGCGCATGCCACCAGACCCAACCGTATTATTGCAACTATTTGATTATATTTAATATAATAAATTTCTTGGGGTATAATTGTCTGTGCGTACAGAAAAATTCAGCTTCACAACACAGCAGTCGGGATGAAGTAGGGATTTTTAAACCTGCATATTCATGATGTCGTTATAGGCAGCCACCACTTTATTGCGCACCTGCACCGTGGCCTGCAATGAAATATTGGCTTTCTGCATCGCAATCATGGTGTCGCTGAGGCTGACCTTGTCATCCCCCATCACAAAAGCGTTTTGCAGCGTGGTCGCCTGATTCTGTGCCTGCGCCACACCATCCAGCGAGGACTTCAGCACACTGGCAAAGTCAACCTTGCCGGCACCACCCGCTGCAGCTTCACCCGCTTTGGCTACGCCGCCGCCCTGCGCTGTGACCATCGCGGCACGCATTTCAGCCAGCAAACCATCAACTTTGGATACGTTCATGATGCACCTCCTTTTACAATGCAAGCACGATAACAGCCGCTCAGCCCAATCAGGGCTAGAATAGAGCTGAAAATCCATCGCTTTTCATCGTACTGTATTTCCCTTGTGCGCAGATAATGCGCAGCATAAGGTAATTGGGCGTCCAATCAACTGGCGGAAAACATGACTAATAGTGCAATGACAACACACTCTCCCTTCTCGCAGGCAATGGCCAGAATCGGCCCGCAGCTGATATTGAGCGTATTGGTTTTCGTTGCAGCTTTTGTCGCCATTATCGCAACCATGTGGATGTGGGGGCAGACTTCCGATTACCGCGTGCTGTTCAGCAACCTTTCCGACCGCGACGGCGGCGAGATCATCGTCTCCCTGCAACAGCAGAATATCCCCTACAAATTTGCCGAAGGCGGCGGCGCCCTGCTGGTGCCGGGCGACAAGGTGCACGAAGTGCGCCTGCGTCTCGCCTCCCAGGGTCTGCCCAAAGGCGGCACCGCCGGTTTCGAGCTGATGGAAAACCAGAAATTCGGCACCAGCCAGTTCCTCGAGCAGGTAAATTACCAGCGTTCGCTGGAAGGCGAGCTCGCGCGCTCGATGCAGACACTGGGCCCGGTGCTGAGCGCACGCGTGCATCTGGCCATTCCCAAACCCACCGTATTTGTCAAAGAGCAGCAAAAACCCAGCGCATCGGTGATGCTGACCTTGCACCCCGGGCGCTCGCTGGAAGCCGGCCAGGTCAATGCGATTATCCATCTAATTTCCAGCAGCATACCCAATCTGCCCGCCACCGCCGTCACCGTGGTGGACCAGCGCGGCACCCTGCTCAGCTCCATGCGCGAGGGCGGCTCCGAAGCCATGGATGCGACCCAGCTCAAATATGTGCGCCAGATTGAGCAGGACTACATCAAGCGCATAGAAGATATTGTTGCCCCGCTGATTGGCGCACAGAATGTACGCGCCCAGGTCACGGCCGATATCGACTTTTCCCGCACCGAACAAACGGCCGAAAGCTTCAAGCCCAACCAGCCGCCCAACCAGGCCTCGATACGCAGCACACAGTCCACAGAATCCAAAAATGCTGCGGGCAGTCCGGCCGGCGTTCCGGGTGCGCTGTCCAACCAGCCGCCTGTACCGGCCACCGCGCCTGTCGTCATCCCGGCCAGCGCGGTTGCCGATGTCACGGGTGGCAACAACAGCTCGCTCAAGGAAGCCACCACCAACTATGAAGTTGACCGCACCATCAGCCACACCAAATTGCCCGTCGGCAGTATCAGGCGGCTGTCGGTAGCGGTGCTGATCAACAACCGCTCTATCACCGATGACAAAGGCAAAACAACCTCCAAGCCTTTCACCCCGGCCGAGCTCGCCCAGCTTAATAATCTGGTCAGAAATGCCATGGGCTTCAGTGCGCAGCGTGGCGACAGCCTGAACCTGCTGAACAGTGCCTTTAACGAAATTCCCGACGCCGTTGTGCCCGAAGTTCCAATCTGGAAACAGCCGGACATGATCACACTCGCCAAAGAAGCGCTCAAATATTTCCTCCTGACCGCTGCAGGCCTCTATCTGTTCTTTGGCATAATCCGCCCGGCCTTCAGAAACCTTTCGGCCAATCTGAGCGCCATGCCTGCAGCAGGTGCGGTTGAAGAAGAAGATCATGAAGAGAAGGCCAAAAAGGAAAAAGAATTCCATGCAAAACAATCCGAGGTTTCCTACGAAAGCAGCCTGCAGGCTGCCAAGCAAATGGCCAACCAAAGTCCTAAAATCGTAGCCTCGGTGGTTCAGGAATGGGTGAATAAATAATGAGTCACGAAGGCGTCACCAAAAGCGCTATTTTACTGATGACCCTGGGCGAGGCCGAGGCTGCCCAGGTGCTGAAGTTTCTTGAGCCCAAAGAGGTGCAAAAGGTCAGCGCCGCCATGGTGGCGCTGCGCAACCTTTCGCGCGAGGAAATCGCGGTTGTGTTTGAAGAATTCCACGAAAATGCGGCGGAAAAAACCACCATCGGCATGGACTCCAGCGCCTACATCCGCAACATGCTGACCCAGGCGCTGGGCAGCCACAAGGCGGCCGGTCTGCTCGACCGCATTCTGCACAACAACGATACCACCGGCATTGAAAGCCTGAAATGGATGGAACCGCACGCGATTGTTGACCTGATCCAGGGCGAGCACCCGCAGATTATTGCCACCATCCTGGTGCATCTGGAGCCCGACCAGGCCTCCAGCATACTCAACCTGCTGACCGAGCGCCTGCGCAATGACGTGATGCTGCGCATTGCCACGCTCGATGGCGTGCAGCCGATTGCGCTGCACGAGCTGAATGAAGTGTTCACCAAAATGCTGTCCGGTGCCGCGAGCAAAAAATTCACGCGCGGCGGCATTAAAACAGCCGCCGAGATTCTCAACTTCGTCGGCACCGCCAATGAAGCAACCGTGATTGAAAATGTGCGCTCGGTCGACCCGGATCTGGCGCAAAAAATCCAGGACCAGATGTTTGTGTTCGAGAACCTGCTCACGATAGACGACCGCAGCATTCAGCTTATCCTGCGCGAAATCCAGTCGGAATCGCTCATCATTGCACTGAAAGGTGCGAGTGAGGAAATACGCGAGAAGATTTTCAAGAACATGTCGCAGCGTGCCGGCGAAATGCTGCGCGAAGACCTGGAGGCAAAAGGCCCGGTCAAGCTCAGCGAAGTCGAAGCAGAACAAAAGGAAATTCTCAAGGTAGCGCGCCGCCTGTCCGACGAAGGCCAGATTTCACTGGGACCGAAAGGCGAGGAAACTTATGTCTGATGCCACCACCCGCGAGGATATTACCGCCTACGAGCGCTGGGAGCTGCCCAACCTTAACGCGGGCGGAAAGGGAAATGCTGCCGCACGCCAAAACGGAAACAAATCCGGCGTTGTCTTGCCGACCGCGGTTCAGCTTGAAGAAATCCAGCGGCAAGCGCATGACGAAGGCTATCAGGCCGGCTACGCGGAAGGGGCGCAGCGTATTGCCGCGCTGCTCAACACGCTGGAGCAGGCCTTGCAGCAAACCGACCACGAAATTGCACAGGACATGCTTAACCTGTCACTGGAAGTTGCGCGGCAAATGGTGCAGCAGACACTGAACATTCACCCGGAAGTTTTGCTCAACACCATACGCGAGGCGATAGCCAGCCTGCCGCATTTCAATCAGGGTGCGCATCTGGTGCTGCATCCCGACGATGCCACCATGCTGCGCTCCAGCATGGGCGAACAGCTCAGCCATACCGGCTGGAAAATTTTCGAGGACGCCAATATCGCGCGTGGCGGCGCGCGTGTGGAAACCGCTCACAGCCAAATCGACGCAACACTGGCAAATCGCTGGCAGCGCATTGTTGCCAACATTGGACAGGACAGCTCATGGATACAGGAATAAACAAACACCAGCAACGCTGGCGCGATGCCTTGCACGGCTGCACCGAAGCCGTGTCGCTGTGCAACCCGCTGCTCACCAGCGGCCGCCTGACCCGCGTCACCGGCATGGTGATGGAAGCGGTCGGCTTGCGCATGCCGGTGGGCAGCACCTGCATGATTGAATTGCCCAACAACCGCATCGAAGCAGAAGTGGTCGGCTTTTCCGGTGAAAAATTATTCCTGATGCCCGAAAATGATGTGCAGGGTCTGGTGCCCGGCGCGCGCGTCGTGCCGGTCGAGCCCGCGTGCCTGCCACTGTTTGCCGGCAAGCGCCCGGTCATGCGCAGACGCGGCGCGGATCTCGCACGTCATTTGCCGGTGGGCGACATGCTGCTGGGCCGCGTGCTGGACGGCGCGGGCCGTCCGCTGGACCAGCTCGGCGCGCTGGTGCCAGGTCCCAGTGCAGCGCTGCAAAGCCGCCCCATCAACCCGCTTGACCGGGCCGCCATCAAGGATGAACTGGACGTTGGCGTGCGCGCCATTAACAGCCTGCTTACGGTGGGACGCGGCCAGCGCATGGGGCTGTTTGCCGGCAGCGGCGTGGGCAAGAGCGTGCTGCTCGGCATGATGGCGCGCTACACCAGTGCCGATGTGATTGTGGTGGGCCTGATCGGCGAACGCGGCCGCGAAGTAAAGGAGTTTATCGACAACATTCTCGGCAAGGAAGGTTTGACACGCTCGGTCGTGGTCGCCGCCCCTGCCGACACCAGCCCGCTGATGCGCATGCAGGGCGCAGCCTACGCCACCACGATTGCAGAATACTTTCGCGACCAGGGCAAAAATGTCCTGCTGATTATGGATTCGCTGACGCGCTACGCAATGGCACAGCGCGAAATTGGTTTGGCGATAGGAGAACCCCCCGCCACCAAGGGCTATCCGCCCTCGGTATTTGCCAAGCTGCCGCAACTGGTTGAACGTGCCGGCAATGGCAGCGAAGGTGGCGGCTCCATCACCGCTTTTTATACCGTCCTGACCGAGGGCGACGACCAGCAGGACCCCATCGCCGACAGCGCACGCGCGATACTCGACGGCCACATCGTGTTATCGCGCCGTCTGGCGGAACAGGGCCACTATCCTGCCATCGACATTGAAGCCTCCATCAGCCGCGCGATGAACCACCTCGTCACAGCGGAACACTTCGCTACCGTGCAGCGCTTCAAGCAGTTGTATGCACATTACCAGCGCAATCATGACCTGATCAGCGTGGGCGCCTATGTGCATGGCAGCGATGCGCTGCTGGACGAAGCCATCAAACTCTATCCGCACTTCGAGCACTTCCTCAAGCAGGGCATGTTTGACGCGGAGAGCTATAACACCAGCCTGGAAAAACTGGCGCAGTTATTCGGCAATCGAGCCACAAGCCAAACAAATTGAGAGAACAAATAAAAGCAAAATAGCAGGCTGTCATATTAAAATATTTAATAAAATCAAATAGTTACTAATTTTAGTCATAAACCGTCTGGCAACTGAATCACAAGGACAAATACGATGAGCAAGCACTTCTCGTTGCAACCACTGGTGCATCTGGCCAGGCAAAAACACGACGCAGCCATTAAAAAGCTGGGCCTGCTTAATCACAACCAGCAAACAGCCCAGGGCAAACTGGACATGCTGCAACAGTACCGCAAGGACTATCAGGCAAAGATGCACGAGGCAGAAAAGGGCGGCATGACACTGGAAGATCTGCGCAACTATCAGGATTTTATTTATCGTCTCGATGACGCGATCAAGCAGCAGACGGCGGTTGTCGCGCAGGCACAGGTCTCGGTGCAAAACGGGCGCGGCGAACTGACAGAAACACAGCGCCGCATGAAATCCTTCGACACGCTTGCACAGCGTCACAGCGAAACAGAAAGAAAACTGGAAGCAAAAATCGAACAAAAAATGCAGGACGAACACAACGGTCGCCGTGCGGCTTATCACAACACCGCACACAGCGAAGAAAACTGAACAACATAGGACGCCTCTAAAAATTCAAAATTCTAAGTGAGACAAGGCGCGATCAAAATTTAAGGGCGCAGCATATAACAAATATGTAAGCGTTTAAATTTTTTGAGCAACGCAGTATCACGACGAAGTTTGGATTTTTCTAGGTGTCCGTAACGGGAGCACACCATGGCCGATCTCACCATCAACATCAGCAATGCACCCGTCAAAGCGGCGACAACCAGGCCTGCCGGCAATGACGATGCTGCACAACAGGACACGCAGGATTTCGGCGGCGTGCTGTCGCGCCAGCTTACCGACTCGGCCAGGCAACCCGCTTCAAACAACACCTCGGGCAAAAGCGACAAACAGGCTGCCGGGCAGGAAACCGCGAATATTCCCGACACCGGTGATGCCGCCAGCGCTGTGCCTGCCGATATTCTGGCCGCACTGCTGGCGCAGCAAAGCCAGGGGGCAATACCGTCTGCCGATGCCTCTGCACAAACGGACCTCGCCGGTATGACCGATACCACGGTCCAACCGGACACCGGCCTGCCAAACCTCACAGGCATAGTGCCCGGCCTGATCGGCGTGCAGACAAACGCCCGTACCGCCTTGCCCGACGCAGGCGCAACACAACCGCTCATCAACAGCGCGCTGCAGGAGCGCAAGGGACTGAACGATACGTTCAAAACTGCCGGCCTGAAGGAAACAGGCCTTTCCGTCAGCAACACGCAGACAGGTGCCAGCTTCATCAGCGATCTCGCAAGCGCTACACAACAACCCCTTATTACCCCCCTGCTGGGCGGCGCCACCGCCCCTGCCGGCCCGCTCAGCATCAGCACACCAGTCAATCAACCGGCGTGGGGCGATGAATTTGGCCAGAAAATTACCTGGATGGCCACCCAGCGCAATCAAACCGCCGAACTGCATCTCAATCCGCCGCAACTCGGCCCGCTGGATGTGGTCTTAAAAATGAACGGTGACCAGGCTAGCGCGCTGTTTACCTCGCCGCACGCGGCCGTGCGCGAGGCTATCGAGCAGGCCATGCCTAAACTACGCGAGATTCTGGCCGATAACGGAATTATGCTGGGCAATGCGACGGTGAGCGACCAACCCGCCAGGAACGACAGGGACAATTCCCCGCGCAATACGCAGGAAAGAGCATCGATCGCGGACAGCGCCACAGAAGCTGCCGGCCTGCCGGAAGTCCGCGTTTCAGGCATCAGCCGCCACAATGGCATGGTCGACACGTTTGCTTAAGGGCGCGTTAATGAATAAACTGGGGTTTATATTCCGCTCTATTCCCGCGATGGAAAATGGGCGGTTTTCCCGATAATTCACTTACTCAAACGAAAGAGAACGAAATGGCGCAAAACAACAAGCCAGCGGCAAAACCGGCAGACCCGACTGCACCACCCAAATCCAGCAAGAAGATGATGCTGATCATTATTGCCGTTTTGACCCTTGGTATTGCAGGCGGAGCCGGCTGGTATTTCACCAAAGGCAAAGATGACGGCACGCATGCTGAAGAAGTGAAAGTCGCGCCGCCCAAAACGCCGATTTTTGTGCCGCTGGAGCCGTTTACGGTCAATCTGCAGCGTGAATACACCGATCAATACTTGCAAATGGGCATTACCCTGAAGCTTTTCGACGCTGAAATTGACTCAAAAATCAAAGCGAATCTGCCCGAAATTCGCAGCAAAATTTTGCAGCTGCTCACCACAAAAACCGCAACCGGGCTGTTAACCGCTGAAGGCAAGACGCAGCTGGTCAAGGAAATTATCACGATGAGCAACAGCGTAATTGGTGTGACCAACCTGCCGCCACCCGCGATTGTTGCTGCAGCACTACCGGTGGCCGCACCGGCAGCTGATCCGGCCCAGCCTGCTGCAGTTGCGGCAGCACCTGCACCGGTGGCCGTTCCGGCGAAACCTGCCGAGCCACAGGGTATTGTCGATGTGCTGTTTACGTCCTTCATAATCCAGTAAAAATGCCATGAGCGACTTTCTTTCCCAGGACGAAGTTGACTCGCTGCTACGCGGCGTGACGGGCGAGGCTGTCGAAGGCAAAGCGGAGGAAGAGGATAAAACAAAGCCGCGTCCCTATAACGTTGCGTCAAATGAGCGCATCGTGCGCGGGCGCATGCCCACCATGGAAGTCATCAACGAGCGCTTCGCGCGCATGTTGCGTGTTTCCATGTTTAACCTGGTGCGTCGCTCGGCTGAAATTTCGGTGGGCCCGGTGCGCGTGGTCAAATTTGTGGATTTCATCCGCAATCTGGTATTGCCCACCAACATGAACCTGATCCAGGCAAAGCCCCTGCGCGGCAATGCGCTGTTTATTTTCGATCCCAATCTGGTGTTTCAGGTGGTGGATACCATGTTCGGCGGCGACGGCCGTTTTCACTCGCGCGTTGAAGGTCGCGAATTCACGCAGACCGAACACCGCATCATCCAGAACATCCTGGCCGCCGTATTTGAGGCTTACACCAAAGCATGGGAACCGGTGTACCCGCTCGAATTTGAATTTGTGCGCTCGGAAATGAATCCGCAGTTTGCAAATATCGCCACGCCGAATGAGCTGGTGGTGGTCAGCACGTTTGAGATCGGCTTTAACGAAGTCGGCGGCGAAATCAATATCTGCCTGCCCTACTCGATGATCCAGCCGATACGCGAGTTGCTGTTCAGCGCGATGCAGGGGGACCACCTGAGTGCGGACAAAAACTGGAACAGCCTGATGGCGAGGCAAATCAAATCGGCAGAAATCGAACTTGTGGCCGTGCTGGGAGAAGCCAATCTCACTTTCGAAGACATCATGAAAGTAAGGGTAGGCGACATCATCCCGCTGCACGTGGCCGACAGTATCCAGGCTTACGTCAACGATGTACCCGTGATGGAATGCAAGTACGGGGTATTCAACGACCAATATTCAATCAAGGTGGAAAAAATGTTGTCCACCTCATTCACCGAACCGGAAACAGGAGGCAAACATGGCTGAAGAAAATAGCGGGGAAATTAGCGCCGACGACTGGGGTGCGGCAATGGCCGAGCAAACCGCCCAGCCTGCGGCACAAGCGCATGTGTTCGAGCAGTTTGGCGCCGGCGGCGCGACGGCCCATAACGATCTGGACATGATCATGGACATCCCGGTGCAGCTCACCGTGGAACTCGGCCGCACCAAAATGCCGATTAAAAATCTGCTGCAACTGGCACAGGGCTCGGTGGTTGAGCTTGCGTCAATGGCGGGCGAACCGATGGACGTGCTGATCAACGGCTTCCTGATTGCCCAGGGCGAAGTGGTGGTGGTAAACGACAGGCTGGGTATACGCCTGACCGACATCATCACGCCCTCAGAACGTTTGCGCCGCATCAACCGCTGATGATGCAATTACGCCTGTTACTTATCGCCGCACTGTACAGCCCCGTGCTTGTCTCGGCCGAGACCGCACGCCCCGCCTACACCCCCACCCCGCCCCCCGCCGTGTCAACCGGCGGCGTGATGCAGATTATTTTCAGCCTGATTCTGGTGCTGGCAGCCGTGGCGGTGGTGGCGTGGATCATGAAACGCATCAACCTGCCGCAGGCCGGCGCAGCCAGTCTGCTCAAGGTCATCAGCGGCGTGGCGGTCGGCCCGCGCGAACGCGTGGTGCTGATGGAAGTCAACGACACCTGGCTTATTGTCGGCGTGGCTCCCGGCCAGGTGCGCACGCTGCACACCATGCCCAAGGGCAGCCTGCCCTCGGGTACCGCGCATCACAACACTGCGCCCGATGGCAAATTCCAGATGTGGCTGAAGCAGATGGTGGAGAAGCGCAATGCGTCTTAAGTTTTTACTCGCAGGTGTTCTATTCTTTGCGTTTATTTCCGGCGCACTGGCAGCCGACCCCACCATTCCCGCCTTCACCAGCACGCCCGCTCCTGGCGGCGGGCAGAATTATTCGCTGAGCCTGCAGACGCTGATCCTGCTCACGTCGCTGTCTTTTTTGCCCGCGCTGCTGCTGATGATGTCGAGCTTCACCCGCATTATTATCGTGCTGTCGCTGCTGCGCTCCGCGCTGGGCACACCTTCTTCCCCGCCCAACCAGGTGCTGATCGGGCTGGCTCTGTTCCTCACTTTTTTTGTGATGTCGCCGGTGCTGGAAAAAATGTACACGGAAGCCTATGTGCCCTACAGTGAGAAAAAAATCTCGCTGGAGCAGGCTTTCGATACCGGCGTTGCGCCGCTCAAAACTTTCATGCTGCGCCAGACGCGTGAATCCGACCTTGCGCTGTTTGTCAAAATCGCCAACATCGAACCGCTGCAGAGCGCGGATGATGTACCGCTGAGAATTCTGGTGCCTTCCTACGTGATCAGCGAACTGAAAACCGCTTTCCAGATCGGCTTCGTTGTCTTTATTCCCTTTCTCATTATCGACATGGTGGTGGCCAGCGTGCTGATGTCGATGGGTATGATGATGGTGTCACCCGCGATGATTTCACTGCCATTCAAAATCATGCTGTTTGTACTGGCAGACGGCTGGAACCTGCTGGTCGGCTCGCTGGTGCAGAGCTTCTACACCTGAGGTGGCACAGCTCACCCCCCGATATTTAAAATATTCAATAAAATCAAATACTTACAATTATTGTTTAATATTCAAACTGCGCACCCACAGGACTAATCATGACACCCGAAAGCGTAATGACCCTTGGCCACCAGGCACTCGAACTCACCATTATCGTATCGGCCCCGGTACTGCTGACCGCGCTGATCGTCGGTTTGCTGGTCAGCATCTTTCAGGCCGCCACCCAGATCAATGAACAGACCCTGTCGTTCATCCCAAAACTGATCGGCATGTTCGGCGTGCTCATCATTGCCGGCCCGTGGATGGTGGGCCTGATGGTCGACTTTATCCAGCGCCTGTTCAGCAATATTCCGTGGATGGTGGGCTAGCGATAGCGCTGCACATGCCAGTCTCAACCCCGCAAGCCGCACCATGATTAACGTCACCAGCATGCAACTGGAGGCCTGGCTGGCCGCCTTCATGTTTCCGCTGGCACGCATCCTCGCCCTCGTCGCCAGCGCGCCCGTCATCGGCAACCGGCAAATTCCGGTACGCGTCAAAGTCGGCTTTGCAATGCTGGTGACCTTTCTCATTGCCCCCAATTTAAATATCCAGGCTGACATTGAAGCTTCCTCCGGCCCCGGCCTGTTTATTCTGGTGCAGCAAATACTGGTGGGACTGGCGATGGGCTTTTCGATGCGCCTGGTGTTCACCGCGGTTGAAACAGCGGGCGACATCATCGGCATGCAAATGGGCCTGGGCTTCGCCAGCTTCTATGACCCCGTCAATGCCACCACCACGCCGGTGATTGCGCAATTCCTCGGCATCATCACCGCACTCGCCTTCCTCAGCATGAATGGCCACCTCTACATGCTGGCGATCCTGGCGCAAAGCTTTGAAGTATTTCCAATCGGCACCCAGGTGCCCTCGGCCAGCGCAATGCACACCCTGACCCTGTGGGGCGGCAGCATCTTTGCGCATGCCCTGCAACTGGCGCTGCCGCTGATAGGCGCCCTGCTCATCACCAACCTCGCGCTCGGCATCCTCACGCGCAGCGCACCGCAACTCAACATCTTCGCGATCGGCTTCCCCATCACCCTCGTCGTCGGCTTCGCCACCCTGATGCTCACCCTGCCCTACCTCGCCACACTGCTGGAAATTTTCATGCAGTCCGGGCAGGACATGATGCTGAAGGTGGCGCGTGAGCTGGCCAAGCCTTGACATCACAGAGGAAAATCAGCCACAAGCAAAAAAAATTGAGTCAGACCTTGCAAACCACATTCAAATATACCAATGTAAAATGCAAAACCTCAAAGCTTCCTGCAAGATTCATTATTGAAATATTTGATGCAGCTTTGTTGGGCACAAAGACAACAGGAAAGGTATAAATAAAATGGAACTAACCGGTGCGTGCGGATGTGGAACGGTTAATTATAAAATCACAGGGCCGTTAAAAGCCGTGGTAAATTGCCACTGCAATATGTGCAGAAAAAATAATGGGGCTTCATTCTCCACTTACTGTGTAGTAGCTCAATCCGATTTAAATATTGCTAAAGGCAGGGAAAATATTGCCACATATGAAGCATCTGGTGGTGTACAAAAGCGAGGGTGTTCAAAATGTGGCAGCCCTCTTTATCAATCACACCATCATTATCCAGACATGTTCATGATTCATCACGGGTCATTATCAGAAAGCTCAACTGTATCACCCAGTTTCAATGTGTTCTGTGAGAATAAATTGCCGTGGGTAGATAAACTTTTTGAGATTAAAAATTTTTCTCAAGCTGCTGCGAGGTAAAGCGCAGCACTTCCACCTTTTCATGCAAAATGCAAGACTTCACTCCATGACCACTAAATTTAAGCTTATACATCGGAGTAATCAACGTGGCCAACCGTAGCTATCTCTACTCAACCAACGTCATTCCCGGGCCGAACGCCAAGACCAACGGTCGAAAACTGATTGGCATCTCGGAATGGAACTACGGCATTCCAATCGTTTATAAGCTTCTCCTCTCGGGAAATCCCAAGACCTGTCAGTCTTCGATTTGGGACAACCCTGAGAAAATTGCCTTGATTGGTGATTACACATCTGGAGTCAAAAACCTTGAGGGATTTTTATCTAAAGTTGCACTTCCTTCCGCGCAGGAATTAATCACTGAAGCAATTGAGTTTTTGAACAATCCAGAGAACCAGAATCAATACTTCGTTTTGGAGTGTGGTGAGATTTTTGACATGGGGAACACTCCAATCCTGGAGCAGAATCTAGAGCTTTTTGAACAGGTACAAAACCTCCATCCCGAAATGGTTGAGGCGCTGCAATCTCTATTGCCGCCTCCCGTAGAACCACCTATACCAGTTGGTTTTTTTTCAAAGCTATTTGGCCTAGCTTCCGAGCCACAGAAGCCAGTACACGACCCGATGAAATCCATCTATGCCCTAGGGCTTGGAAACTGGTCAAACATCCTCTATTTCGACTTCACCAACAAATAATATATGCACCGCGGGACAGGCCTCACAAGCTATATGCAAGCATACAAATGTAAATACTAGGCCTCGTGAGTCGCTTGAAAATGACAGAGACTACCTTATCACCAACCACATACCAACTCGTTCGCGGAGGGCGAGTGCTCTATATTTTCTGGGCGATTTTTCTCGGATTCTGCGGTGTTTTTTTGTTGGGCACGATTTTTTCTGACAAGGCACAGGCCCAAGGGCATGGTTGGCCGGTATATATTTTCGTGGGACTGACAATCATTCTTTGGTTGGGGTTCGCAAGCTACTGTGTTTTTCGCGCGTTAAAACCAGCCGCACGAGTCATCGTAGATGCCAGTGGCTTTACTTATGAGGGAGTACTGAAGACAACCTGGTTCCCTTGGGAAGATATCACGGCAATACGCTGGGTGTACGACCGTGGTGGCTTTGAGTGGCTTGAGGTAGCCGTAAATGAACCTGAAAAAGATACGCACAAGATAAAACTGGATTTTTCTGGCCTTAGCCCAGATCGCATGATATTCATCAAGCAAATACGCATGTTAGCGCCCTGGGTTGAGATTGAATGGAGATAACTGCAGCTATCATCAACGTAGTCCGCCACATAAAGTGGCACGATGAAACCTTCCCCACCCTGCACTACAGATAATTAAATAGCGACAAGTCCGACACCTGCTTGAAAGACTTCTGTGCCGCCGTCAAACTGGTCTGTTCCTGGTTGAGGTCGCTGACGGCCTTGTTGAAATCCACATCCTGCAGTTCTGACAATTTGGCCTTGTACTGCAAGCCGACGTCTTCTCCGGTGGTTTGCAGCGCATCGATTTCGCGCAGGCGCGAGCCCAGCGAGGTGCGTATGGTTGAGACATTTTCCATGCTGCGATCGATATTATTGAGCGCGCGGTTGACGCTGTTGGTGAACTGGGCTTTCGCGGTGCTGCCACCCAGCGGGTTCTCCGCGTGCAGTGCGTTGATCAGGTCTGACAGCGTTTTAAACACGCTTTCGTTGCCGCTGGGCGCGACATAAAATTCATCGCCTTTCGCCGGCTCGCCGGTGATGTCCAGTTGCACGCCATCGAAATCAATGAGCTGTCCGCTGGTGTATCGGTTGTCTTTTGACAGTACTTTTTCGGTGGTCTGGTCGACCACATCGTAGCTGGTTTTTTTCTCGCCGCCGTTTTCTTCCACATTGAAGACGATCTTGTATTTGTGGCCGGTCAGCTGTGCGGGATTGGTGAAGGTGCCCTGGCTGTAGATACCGCTGCCGGTATTGCTGGGCGAGGCATCGACGGTAAATTTGCCGTTGCCATTCTTGATGCGCATAAATATATCCGCACCCGAATCGCTGGTGGCGAGCTGGCGGGAATTATCCACTTGTATCATGCGCTGGCCATCGTCCGCCACGTATTGAATGCCGCCCGAATCTTTCACAAACGGCATGGTTCTGCCCTGGTAGCCGGAGAACAGGTAATTGCCCAGACCATCGGTACTGTTGGCCAGCCCGATCAATTCTTCGTAACGCCCGCGCAAATCGGTGGCCAGCGACATCTTGTCCGATTTTGTCAGCACGCCCGAACCATCGCCTACGGTGGCTGTGCGTACATCCTGCAACAGGGAGGTGACGCTCTGCAGAATGCTCTCGGCCATTGCGGTGGAGTGTTTGGCCGCATTGCGGTTGGTGACAAACTGGGTGTTGGCAGAATCGGATTGGGACACTTCCAGCGCGCGTGCCGACGCGAAAGGATCGTCTGCCGGTGTCAGCATGCGGCGCCCGCTGGCGAGTTGCTGCTGCGTGTGCAACAGCTTGCCCTGCTGCTGGTTGAGCATGTTGACGTTGGTGTCATATATGGCGCTTGAGCTGATACGCATGGTTATCTCCCTATACTGAGGACTGTATCAAACATCGTATTGGCAATCTGCAGGGCTTTGCCCGCCGCCTGATACGCGCGCTGATAGCGCATCAGGTTGGCCGCTTCTTCGTCCATGTTAACACCCGACAGCGTTTGCTGCGTTTGCAGCGTTTGTTCAACCATGCTGGACTGGGCCTTGCTGGTGACTTCAAGCTCGCGTGTCTTGTTGCCGATGTCGCTCACAATCTGGCTGTAGGCGCCCTGGAAAGAGGTGGTGCCGTTGGCCATGGTATCGGCGGTTTGCAGGCCGCCCAGCAGCAGCGCATTGCGGTTGTCTGCGGTTGCGTTGAAGTTGCTGCCCACCGTGAAGACGTCCCCGGGTGCGGGCGAGCCGCTAATTTTCATGGTCCAGCCGTTGTAGGAAATATCCTGGCCGGGAACATAGGGAATATCCGGCGGCGGGCAGGCCACGCCATTCTCATCAACATCCAGCGGATCTTGCGTTCCCTCTCCCGTCACTTTGAAGCTGGTAGGCGGATTGTTGAAGGTGATGGTCACGGGCTGTTGCAGATTCTTGTCCGTTTCGGGATGCAGGGGGTCAGGTGCGCCGGGAGGCGGCAGGTTCACCGTGGCGGCTGTCACTTTGCCGCTGCCTGTATTATTCAGCGATGCCTGCGAACGTATCGGCAACGCAGCGGAAACTTTTGCCGGATCATTGATGGAGGCAACCATGTCGCGCGCGCCGTTCACGGTGGGGCGTATCTTGAATTTATCGCCTTCCACCGCACCCTCGGACATGCTGAGCGTCAGCCCGTCCACCGTGGTTTTTGGCAAGCCATCCTTGAAGATGCTGACCTTGTTGTCGCTCATGCGGGTCAGGGTATAGCTGCTTCCGCCGTTGTATTTCAGCTCGTAATCGCTGCCGGTGAGCGCACTGTAATCGTCTGTTGCCACCACGCTCGCGCTGAGCGTGGCATTGCCCCTGTTGGCCGTATTGCTGATGACAAAGGGCAGGGGCTTTTTGAAGAAGTCACCGCCCAGCTCGCCATTCAGATCCTGGCCCATTTTGTGCTGTTCGTTGAAGGTTCCCGAGATGCTCATCGCCACACGACCCAGCGCATTCTGCGTAGTGGTCAGGGTTTTGTCGCGAAATGCCAGCAGCCCGCCCAGCGTGCCGCCGTGCAGGCTGTTTTGCTGAATGCTGGTGGTGCTGCCATCGTGGTTGACGTAGGCGACATCGACCAGGCTGGCATCGCTGGGCGACAGGATCGCTTTCATTGAATAAGCTTTTGCACCCACGACGAGTGACTGGCCGTTGCCGACAAACACGCTGTAGCTGCCGTCGCTCTGCTTCACCACGCTGGCCTTGATTTCCTGGTTCAGCTGCGTCACCAAAAAATCGCGCTGATCCAGCATGTCATTGGGCGGCTGGCCATTGCCGGCGGCGGAGGCGAGCACGATATTCTGGTTCAGGGTGGAGATCTGCTTGGCATAACTGTTGATGTTGGTCACGCTGTTGGTGATCTGGCTGTTGACGCCGTTGTTGAGATCAACCAGACGCTGGTCGATGGACTGAAAACGCGAGGCCAGCGAATTGGCATTGTTGATCAGCGCCTGCCGCGCCGGTTGCGACTCTGGCGCATTGGAGACGTTGTTTACCGCGCTGAAAAATTCCTGTATCGCCGGCGCCATGCCCGAGTTGGGGTCGGCCAGCATATTGTCGATCTGTTTGATTTGCGCGTAATGTGCATCGAGCTGTGCCGACAGGCCCTGCTCCTGCAATACCTGCTTGCCGAGAAATTCGCTGTAGACACGCTTGACCGTATTAACGTCCACGCCCTGGCCGATATAGCCTGCGCCGGTAAATTGCGGCTGCCTGGAAGCTTGCACGGTCTGCTGGCGAGTGAACCCCGGGGTGCTCAGATTGGCGATATTGTGCTCGGCCGTCGCCAGTCCCATCTGGGCTGAATTGAGGGCGCTTACGCCAGTGCCGAATATACTCGTTGCCATGTTGTTCCTTTCGCCGTTCTAGACCGGCTCATACTGCTTATCGGCAGAATTTCTGCTTTCTTTAATCTACCGCCGAATTTCTGCCAAATGTAAAAATTTTGAATAAAATCAAATACTTATATTAAGCGAGCGTATTGACCCGCCCGATCACCTGCACCAGTTTATCTGCGTATTTGGGATCGGTCGCATAACCGGCACGCTGCAAAGCCTGTGCAAAACCCTGCACGCTCTCACCCTGCTCCAGCACTTTTGCATAGCGCGGATTATCACTCAGCAGTTTTGCATAATCGCGGAAGGAATCCGCATAGGAATCATAGGCGCGGAATTTTTCCACCGGCTTGCTGGCAACGCCGTTGTGATACTCGGTGGTTCTCACTTCTGCGACCTTGCCTGTCCAGTTTGCACCGGCCTTGATGCCGAACAGGTTGTAGCTGTTGCTGCCATCCTTCATCAGGATTTCACGTTTTCCCCAGCCGCTTTCCAGCGCGGCCTGGCCTATCATCTGATGGGCGGGCAAGCCGGTGTCGCGGCTGGCCTGCATGGCATGCGGCATCATGCGCTGCACAAAATCCTGCTGCACGCTTTCTTTATAGGCGGAAGGCAGCACGCTCATCGCCAGCGGCGCTTTGGCAACTTGCCTGACGGCAGGCACAGGCATTTCAACTGCCTGCGCGTCCGCGCCGGAGTGGCGGCTTAACTGCTTCACCATCAGCTCAGCCAGCCCGGTGCCGCGGCTGCCCAGATTCTGCGACAACTGCTGGTCGAGCATGGAGGTAAACATTTTTGTCTGCTCGCTGTCGAACATGCCGTCCTGCGGCGTTGCATCGCGCATGGACTTCATCAGCATATTCATGAATACCGCTTCAAACTGTTTTGCTGCCGCCGCCAGCGCCTTGTCCGGCGCCTGTTTGGCCTGCGCGCGCAGTGCGTCCAGACTCTGGCTGTCTACGGCCAAGCCGTTCAGATTGTTAAGTTGGGAGGTCATCAGATTATTTCCAGTTCCGCATGTAGCGCACCCGACGATTTCATTGCCTGCAAAATCGCCAGCAAATCCTTGGGCGTTGCGCCGATGGCATTCAGCGCGCGTATCACCGCATTCAGCGATACCGCCCGCGGGATCAGCAGTAGATTGCCCGGCGCCGGGGCAATTTCATTGACGGCCGCGCCATTTTCAGCCGCAGCATTGTCCGGGTTCGCTTCCGCCTTTACCACCACGGTCATGTTGCCATGCGAGACCGAACACATTTCCAGCGTCACCTCCTGATTCATCACGATGGAGCCCGTGCGCGCATTGATAATCACCCGGGCCGATGCGCTTGCCGGTTCAACCTGCAAATTTTCCAGCCGCGACATAAAGGCGACTCTGGCCGGGCCGTGCGGTGCATGCACGCGTATTGCACGGCCATCCAGCGCCGCCGCAATGTGAGGGGTGGCAGCAAATTCCTTATTAATGGCATCCGTCATGCGGGTGGCGGTGGTGAAGTCTGCCGTATTCAGAGTCAGCAGCACAAAATCGCCCTGCCCCATCGCGGTGGGCACGGCGCGTTCCACCGTGGCGCCGCTGGGAATGCGGCCGACAATCAGGTGGTTGGCCTGGCTCTTGCCGCCGCCGACCGCCCCGCCCGCCTCACCTACCAGCATATTGCCCTGCGCCATCGCATACACTTGCCCATCAGCCCCTTTCAGCGGCGTCATGATCAGCGTGCCGCCGCGCAGGCTTCTGGCATTGCCGACGGAAGAAATTGTAATATCGATTGTTTGGCCAGGCCTGGCGAAGGCAGGCAGCGTGGCGGTGACCAGCACGGCGGCCAGATTTTTCATTTCCAGATTGGTGCCGGGCGGCAGCGTCATGCCCAGCTGCGACAGCATGCTGAGCGTGCTCTTCAGCGTAAACGGCGAAGTCTGGTCGCCGGTACCGTCCAGCCCCACCACCAGTCCATAGCCCAGCAACTGGTTATCGCGCACGCCCAGCATGCTGGCCAGATCCTTGATGCGTTCGGCGGAGGCCGCCATTGGCATCAGGACCAGCAGCAGCAAACTCAACATTTTGTAGCAGTGTTTCATGGTCATCTTCCTGAAATCAGCGAGACATCGACTGGAAATTATTTCCAAACGTACTCTGCCCTTCCGAATAGCTGGTCGCGGTGCCATCCGAGAATATACGCAGATCATCAACCTGGATGCGCACATCCGACACCAGCGTGGACGACACCATATTGCCGCCGGTAAGATTGTTTGGATCCACCACGCCGGTGATGCGCACGTACTTGTCCTCATCGTCTACCGTCACCTGCTTGCCGCCGGCAACAAACAGGTGGCCGTTGCCCAGCACTTCCATCACGATCATGGACAGATTGCCAACCAGCGCATCGCTGGCAATATTGCTCAGTTCCTCATCGCGCTCTTTTCTTCTGTCTCTTCTTGAATCCTCTTCTTCACCCTCTTTCTTTTCGGGTTTTTTGGCAGGCGGAATTGCCGCGATGGTCATGGTCAGGCCGTCGCCCACATTGCGCGCGCGTTTTTCTTCATACAGGGGTCGCTCGTTGAAACCCGCCTGGTAGATGGTGCCATTGTCATAGGGGGGCAGCATTTTTTCCAGGGGCTTCACCAGCCGCCTGTCGCCACGATCCGCCACACAGCCTGAAAAAAATACCAGTGCCAGAATAAGCATGCCGAGTTTTAAAAAGTTATACATAAACTGAACCGGTCCGGAAATTAGAGTTGGGATAATTTTTGCAGCATCTGGTCCGAAGCCGTAATCGCCTTGGAATTAATTTCAAACGCGCGCTGTGTCTGGATCATGTTGACCAGTTCTTCCACCACGTTCACGTTGGATGTTTCCAGATAACCCTGGGTCAGCGTTCCCGCGCCATTGGTACCGGGCAGATTGAATTTTGCCGCACCGGATGACGCGCTTTCTTCATACAGGTTTCCGCCTTTGCTGGTGAGACCGCCCGGATTAACAAAAGTCGCCAGCTGTATGCTGCCAATCTGCACCAGAGCCGCAGCGCCCGGCTGCCTGATCGAGACGGTGCCGTCACTGGCGATGTTCACGCTTTCGGCATCGGCCGGAATATTAATCGGAGGCTGCATCGCATAGCCGCTGGCGGTCACCAGCTGCCCCTGGCTGTCGGCCTGAAACGAACCGTCGCGCGTGTACGCGATCGAGCCATTCGGCAGCAGTATCGGCAAAAAGCCCTCGCCGCTGATGGCCACGTCGAACTTGTTGCCGGTCTGCTGCAGATTGCCCTGGGTATGGATGCGCTCGGTGGCCACCGGACGCACGCCGGTACCCACCTGCAGACCGGAGGGCGCGCTGGTTTGCTGCGAGGTTGCCTCTCCCGGCTGGCGCATGGTCTGGTACAGCAAATCTTCAAACACGGTGCGCGAGCGCTTGAAGCCGGTGGTGCTGACGTTGGCCAGGTTATTGGAGATGGTATCCATCTGCGTCTGCTGCGCTTCCAGACCTGTTTTAGAAATCCACAAGGAACGAATCACGATTATTTCCCTTCTAATTTATTCTTGAAACCGATGCTCCATCCACAGATTACACAGATTTGCACAGATTTTTTTAAGCAACTACTTACTAATTATTGATGAGGCACAACCCGGGTTACAAAATAATTCATCTAAATAACCGTTGTTAAACTTGCGTAATGTGTAGACAACCGCTTCCCGGAATGAAACGCACTATTATCAATTGCTGCCCAGTATCTTTGACGCCTGCCGCGCATTGTTATCCGCGTGGGTCAGCAGTTTCATCTGCATATCAAATTGGCGTGCCAGCGAGATCATGCTCACCATGGCTTCCACCGCATTCACGTTGCTGCCTTCCAGAAATCCCGAGGCAACATTCACGTTGACATCGGCCTCGGCAGGGTTGCCGTCCCTGCTGCGAAACAGGCCATCGTCACCGCGCAGCAGCATATTCTGCTCGGGGTTGGTCAGCTTGATACGTCCCACCACCACCGCCTGACCATCCGGCGGAAGGGCGGATACAGTGCCATCCTGCGCAATCGTCACCTGCGCGTCAGGTGGCAGCGTGATCGGCCCCGCATCACCCTGCACGTTGAGGCCGTTGCGGGTTTGCAGCAAGCCGCCGGGCGTCACCTGAAAGCTGCCATTGCGCGTGTACGCTTCCTGCCCGTCGCGCGTCTGCACGGCAATCCACCCCGGACCGTTTACCGCAACATCCAGCGGGCGCCCGGTGGGCTGCATCACGCCCTGCGAAAAATCGGCACCCGCGGTGGAATCCACCACAAAGGTGCGCGTCGGCAGACCCTCGCCCATCAGCGGCACGGCGCGAAAAGTATTGATCGCGGCACGAAAGCCGGGGGTATTGGTATTGGCCAGATTCTGCGACACCGCAGCCTGCTGTTGCAGGGTGTGTGAAGCTCCTGTCATCGCGGTGTAGATTAATTTGTCCATATTATTTCTCCCGGCTTGCCAGCTTTATTACCTGATATTGGTGATGGTCTGCAGTATCGAGTCCTGCGCCTTGATGGTCTGCGCATTGGCCTGATACACGCGCTGCGCCATGATCATATTCACCAGCTCGGCGGTCAGGTCCACGTTGGAATCTTCCACCGCGCCCGACTGCAGCACACCGAGGCTGGCCGTGCCCGGCTGGCCCACCAGCGGCTGGCCCGAGGCCGCGCTGAGACCCCACTCGTTATTGCCGAGCGGTTGCAGGCCCTGTTCATTCGCAAAATTTGCCAGCACGACCTGACCCAGGGCCTTGGACTGTCCGTTGGTATAACGTCCCAGTATGGTGCCGTCGGCACTGGTGCTGAAGCCGTTCAACTGGCCCGAGGTATAGCCATTCTGGTTCAGCGCGGTCACACCGAAGGGCGCGCCAAACTGGGTGGACATATTGAAGTCCATCGTCATTTCCTGCGGCGTGGAGGAACCATTCGCAAATACAATCCCGCCCGGAATACTCATGATGCCCAGCGGCGTGGTTGCCGGATTGGTCGCTGCCAGCCCGCCGGTTGAATTGAATGTCAGCGTGCCCACCAGCGTGCCGGTCGGTACACCCGGCACCGGCGCGGCGGCGCCTTCTGCCGGTGCCGCACCTTCAGCGCCTTCCGCGCCCCCGGCAGCAGCCGTGCCCGGATTGGCCGGCTGGTTGTCCACGGTGACGTAAGTATTCCAGGTATTGACCGGTGTGGGCGCTTTCTGGAAATACATATTGAGCACATGCTCGTTGCCCAGGGTGTCGAAGATGGTCATCGCGGTCGAGCGATTGTACGATTCGGGATCGGTGGGGTTAAACACCGACACGCGCGGTGCCGTTTCGCGCGAATCGAGATTCAGGCCGATTTCGGATTTGCCGGTTGCGCTCGGCGTAATCGCCTTGGTGGACAATTGCAGCGCGCCGGTGCTGCCGGTTGACACTTCGCCTGTCGCGGGATTGGCCTGGTAGCCGGTTAATTTGTGCCCCTGCGAGTTCACGATGAAGCCGTCCTTGTTCAGCTGGAACTGGCCATTGCGGCTATATTTTGTCGCGCCATTGTCGTCGATCTGGAAAAAGCCGCGTCCGCTTACCGCCAGATCCAGCGGATTACTGGTAATGCTGACGTTGCCCTGGCCGAATTGCTGCGCCACGGTGGCCACCTTGGTGCCAATACCGATAGCAGGTGTCGTGGTGCCGCCCTGGGCTGCGGTGTAGACATCTGCAAACTGCGCCTGCGACTGCTTGAAGCCAACGGTGTTGGCATTCGATACGTTGTTGCCTATCACGTCCAGATTCTTGGCCGCTACATTCAGTCCACTTAAGCCTTGTTGAAAACCCATGATAATCTCCCAGTGTTAGTGTTAACTTCACATCCCGTTGCAGGGATAAAAAAACCGCTATTCAGTTATAAAATTTGTTTGACGGAATCGAGGCTGACATCGCCCAGCTGCTCCACCGTCAGGCTCGCACCTTCCGGCTTCTGCTTCACGCCATTGACCAGGCCGTAAGACAGAGTCTTGGCGCTGGCTTTTTCTGCTCCCAGCTGGGTAGACGCGCTGAATTGATAGTTGCCGTCACCCACCTGCGCACTGGCGTCATTCTTGCCATCCCACTGTATCGGCAAAATGCCGGCCGGCTGGCTGCCGAGGTTGAGGTTACGCACCACATTGCCGCCTGCATCCTTGATATGCACGGTGACATTATCGGCAGGCTGCGCAAGGTCCAGCGCGGCAGCACCCTTGCTGTTTTTCAGCTCCATCTTGTTGCCGGGAACCACCACCACATGGCCTATCATCGAGGCGGCCTGCATTGAGTGCGATGCCGTCATGCTGCTGCTGAGCGCGGCCAGCGTGGCGTTCAGTTTGTCGATACCGCTGACCGTGCTGAGCTGCGCCATCTGCGACGTAACCTGCGCGTTATCCATCGGATTCAGCGGGTCCTGGTTTTTCATCTGCGTCACCAGCAATTTCAAAAATCTGTCCTGCGCTTCCTCGACGCCTTTTTTCGGCGCGCCCGTTTTGGGATCGATGGCGCCGGCTTTTGCTGCCGCGGTGTTCAGGCCCTGGGTATTATTTCCCGTGGCATTTTTGGCCGGGTTGAGCGACATTACCGGCGCTGTGGCCGCATTGGAATTTTGGGGTGCATTTAGCATGGCGCGATCCTTTTACTTGATTCCTGGTTACTTAATTTCTGGTTACTTGATTCATTTTTTACTGGCCGATACCCAGTGTTTTAACCAGCAGGTTTTTCGAGGTGTTCAGCACCTCCACGTTATTCTGGTACGAGCGCGACGCCGAAATCATGTTGACCATTTCCTCCACCGGATTCACATTGGGCATCTCGACATAGCCCTGCGCGTTGGCCATCGGGTGTTTCGGGTCATACTGCATTTTCATGGGCGACGCATCTTGCACCACCGCCGCAACCTTGACGCCAGTGCCGCCCTGCGCGCCCACCGGGGTGGCCTGGAATATTACTTGTTTGGCCCGGTAAGCCTTGCCATCCGGGCCGGTGGCGCTGTCGGCATTGGCGAGGTTGCTGGCCACCGTATTCAGCCGCTGCGACTGCGCTGTCATCGCGGAACCGGAAATATTGAATATATTGAATAAGGACATGATGATTACCTCCTGATTAGCCCTGGATCACGGTTAATAATTTTTTAATGTCATCGCTGACAAATTTCACACTGGCCTCGTAGCGCAGTGCATTGTCGGCAAACTGCGCCAGCTCCACGTCCATATCCACGGTATTGCCGTCCGCACTGGGCTGTGCGGCATGGCGATACTGCACCGGCGCGCCCATCACGGTGTTGCCATCGCCGCCGCCCAGATGGCTGGCCGCGGTTGCCGCCAGCGCCAGCTTGGGTGCCGAGCCCGACATCGCGCCTTTTAACGCGCTGGCAAAGTCGATATCTTTCGCCTTGAAATTGGGCGTATCCGCGTTGGCGATATTGGACGCGATCAACTCCTGGCGTGCCGCGCGCAAGCTCAGCGCCGTCTGATTAAAACTTAAAGCATCATCTATTCTGCTGCTCATCATCTGCCTCTCTTTCTGGCTATACTGTCCTACTGTCTTTCCGCATGGTCACCCTCTGATGACCGCTATGTTGCGCATACTATTCCCATCAGTACAGATTGATCATGCGATTAAGGCTGAAAATCCCGCTCTTTTCCGCGGTTAAATAGCCCTCAAAATACTTCCCTGAAAGCCTGTAGTCGACGACAATGCAGCCATGCACAAATACCCCTTTTTATTGTTAAGCCTGATCATGCTGAGCGCCCTGCCCGCAGCGGCAGGAGCCGCCCCCGCTGCGGCAAACGCGGTGCAGAGCCACAGCGTCATCCGCGATACCGTGGCAGCCTTTGTACGCGCGCAGACCAAGGCAATCCCGGGGAAAGTCAGCATTCAGGTAACGGATATAGACCGGCGCATCGTATTGCCCGCCTGTCCGGCACTTGAGGCCTTTTTGCCGCCGGGCTCGCAACTTAACGGCAACAGCAATGTGGGCGTGCGCTGCAACAGCAAACAGCCGTGGTCCCTGTTTGTGCAGGTGAATGTGAAAATCAGCCTGAACATGCTGACGGCCGGCAAGACCCTGCAGCAGGGGCAGACTATCCGCGCCGAGGATCTCGGCACGCTGAGCAGCGAGTCCTTGCAGCCCGGCACACTTACCGATCCGGCACAGGCGATCGGCAAAATCATGAAAATCGGCATTGCCGCCGGCCAGATTCTGCGCCACGACATGTTGCGCGCGCCCTACAGCGTCAGGCAGGGGCAATCTGTGCAATTGAATGTGGTGGGCTCGGGTTTCCGCGTGAGCGCCGAAGGCCGTGCGCTGAATAATGCGGCCGAGGGTGAAACCACCAGCGCAAGAACCACCTCGGGACAAATCGTCAGCGGCGTGGTCAAGGCCGGAGCAATAGAAATTATTCAATAAAATCAAATGCTTGCAAATATATCGCAATATATTGAGCATAAACACTAAAGTTCTGGAAATCCGTGCCGATGTAATGTCCGTACAGGTAATAAATAGAGGAGCAATGCAATGAAAATTGATAAAACCACCCCGCCGCTGCCAGCTTCACAGATTGGTGAACTTGCGCCGCGCTCGCCCAACGCAAAACCCGGCCAGGGCTCTGCACCCGGCAGCGCACCCAGTGAAACCAGTGTGCATCTGGGTACTGCCAGCGCACAGCTGCGCAGCCTGGAAAGCAGCATGGCCGGTTCTTCCGTGGTTGATGCGGAAAAGGTCAAGGCGATCAAGCAGGCAATCAGCGAAGGACGCTTTCAGGTCAATAGCGGCGTGGTTGCAGACCGCCTGATCGACAGCGTGAAAGAGCTGATCAATGCAAACAAGGGCGGCGCGGCGTAAACCGGCAGCAGGCAATTCATCGTGATCAAGGAAGCGTTATTGCAGATGAACAGGGAACTCGCGGAATTGCGCAAGTTCGTGGTGTTGCTGGGTTCCGAACAGCAATCCCTGCTCAACAATGACACCGAAAGCCTGCTGGCGCTGAGCGAGGCCAAAACGCAGGCCGCCGGCCAACTGATGGAAATGGGCAGTGCGCGCAGGAAAGCCCTGCTAGTCAACAGCAACGACAACATGGAAAAATGGATTGCCAAAAATGCACCCGCCAGCCAGGCATTGTGGAGCGACATCCGCAAACTTGCCGCGGAAGCCCAGCACCTCAACAGCACCAACGGCGAGCTGATCCAGTCCAGAATGCGCAACAACCAGCAGGCACTCGGCGTGCTGTATAACTCCTCAAAAAGCGCAGCAGGTATTTATGGCCCGGACGGCCAGGCCAATATCGGCAGCGCGGGACGCCATCTCGGCAGCGGTTAATAATAACAACAGGACTGAGGTGTGAGGACTGAGTCTGGTTTTTCTTAGTCCTGCTCATCCTGAACTCTCAGTCCTGTTTTCCTCAGTCCTTAGTCCTGTATTTTTCAGTCCTGATTTTCTTCAGCCTTGCTTTGCAGGGGACGCTCGATAACGGGCGCGACAATGGTGACGGTGACACGGCGATTGCGGGTACGGCCATCCGCCGTGTCATTACTGACCAGCGGATGGTATGACGCAAGGCCCACCGCACGCAGCCGTTCTGCCATCACACCCTGCTCGATAAACAAGCGCACCACGCTGCTGGCGCGCGCGGCGGACAGCTCCCAGTTGGAAGGGAATTGCGGCGTAAAAATAGGGATGTCGTCGGTGTGTCCCTCGACTTCAATTGCCTGCGTGCCGGCTTCCAGCACTTTGGCCACCGCGCCCAGCGTGCGCGCGGCATTGCGCTGCAATGCGGCTTCTCCCGGTTCAAACAGCGCGCTGGCATTGATATCCAGTACCACGCCGCGCGGGGTTTGCGTCACGCTGACCTGCTCATTTTTTACCAGCGGCGCCATCACCTGGTTGAGATTGGCAACCATCGCCTGCATCGCTTCATTCTGCTTGCGCTGCTGCTCCGCCAGGCGCGCGTTGCGCTTGTCCACCAGCGCCTTTAACAAAAGCTCCTGCTCGGTTTGCTGCACCGGCTGGGCCGGATCGAGGACCAGCGGCTTGCCTATGGACGCCGAGCCAAATGCAAACAACAGCGAACTTCCAAATACTTTGTACTTGCCTTCGTCCACTTTGGACAAGGCATACAGCACCACAAACAGTGCAAACAAAAGGGTAATAAAATCGGCGTAGGAGATCAGCCAGCGGTCGTGGTTTTCTTCATCCTGTCGTCTCGCTTTGCGTGCCATCGATTAATCCAATTTCCAATACAGGCGTTTTTTATTGTTTGAATAATTTCAGATGTAAGACAAAAAATTCAGTCCCGCAGGGTGGGCAAGCTTTACCTGCCCACCCTGCGGTTTTTCTAATCCTCAGGAAATGTAACCCTGCAGTTTGTTTTCCAGGTAGCGCGAGTGCTCGCCATTGGCGATCATCATCAGGCCGTCAATATACATTTCGCGCAGATTGACCTGGCGCAAAATAATCATCTTGATTTTGCCCGCAACCGGCAGGAATACCAGGTTGGCCAGCCCCACGCCATACAGCGTGGAAATAAACGCAACCGCAATACCTGCCCCCAGCTTTGACGGATCGCTCAGGCTCTGCATCACGTGCACCAGTCCCAGCACCGCGCCCATGATGCCGATCGTCGGCGCATAGCCGGCCGCCGATTCCCACACCCGCGCCGCCTGAAAACGCTGCTGTTCGAAAGTGCGCAAATCCACCTCCAGCACATTGCGAATTTTTTCCGCGCTATTGCCATCCACCAGCAACTGCAATCCTTTGCGTATGAACGGATCTTCAATCTCGTCGATCTGGTCTTCCAGTTTCAGCACACCGTCCCTGCGCACCAGGTTGGACCACGCGCTCAATTGATACACCATTTTCTGGTGGGTGGTTCTGGGCGGTACAAATACCCACCGGCCCATTCTGAGCCCCATGGAAAAAATTTTGTAGGGATTCTGCAGCATCACCGCACCCATCGTGCCGCCCAGCACAATCAGCAGCGAGGCCCCCTGCAGCAGAATGGCCACGCTGCCGCCTTCCAGCAGGGAACCGCCGAGGATACCGGCGAATGCAACCAGCAGGCCAAAGACACTTAGACGATCCATCAATGCTCCCCAAGCATGCTGCGCAACCTTGCCACGGCCTGGCTGTGCAGCTGGCACACGCGCGATTCGCCCACGCCCAGCACCTCGCCGATTTCACGCAAGTTCATGTCCTGTTCATAATGCATCGCCATCAGAAGGCGTTCGCGCTCGGGCAAATTTTCAATCGCCTGCACCAGCGCGCCGCGAAATCGTTCATCCTTTAACACTTCCAGCGGATTTGATTTTCCGTCGGTTTCATAGCGCTCGAAGAAATCCTCGTCTTCTGCGTTGTGAAAATCCTCGTAATACATTAATTGCGCGCCGCGCGATTCCTGCAGCAGCTGCTGATAATCCTGCAGTGACATACCCATTTCACTGGCGATGTCGGATTCTGCCGGCGACTTGCCCAGGCGCTGCTGCACACGGCTGATGGCGGCCTCGATCTTGCGCATATCGCTGCGCATGCTGCGCGGCAGCCAGTCTGCGCCGCGCAGCTCATCCAGCATTGCGCCGCGTATGCGCTGCGAGGCATAGGTTTCAAACTGCGCGCCGCGCAGTTCATCGTAACGCCCGGCCGCATCCAGCAGACCAATCATGCCGGCCTGAATGATGTCGTCCACCTGCACGCTGTTGGGCAGCTTGAGCATCATGAAATGGGCAATGCGCTTTACCAGGGGTGCAAACTCCTTCAGGCACTGTTCCTTGTCGCTGATTCCGGTTGCGGTATACATAGTTATAATTTTTTGTTTAACGTGCATTCTGTCTGGCGGCACAGCGTTGCAGTGTTTTTTGCTGCAGCAAGCGACCCATCAACTGCTTCAGCGCATTGTTGCCGTCGTTTTCTGCAATGACGGGCAACATCAGATTGCGCGCCAGCTCGATAAAGGCGTGTGATGCCGGTGCGGCCGGCAGGACCTCGACCAGCGGACGATGCCACTGTGTCGCTTCCAGCATATTTTCATCCTGCGGAATGCTGCCCGTATATTTTAGCTGCACCTGCAAATGGCGTTGTGCCACCTGCGCCATATTGTCAAACACAGTGCATGCCTCCTGTTCGGTGCGCACCTTGTTCACCACGATATCGAATGCATGGCGCCCGGTATGCGCGGCCAGCTTTTTTAGCAGCGCGTAACTTTCAGTAATGCCCTCGGCGGTTGCATTCAGCACCAGCAACAAAGGCTCGTCACCCGACAGGCTGGCACAGACCGAATGGCCGTCGGTAGTGGCGTCCACCAGCACCACATCCATGCCCCACGACGCAGCCGAGATACTTTCCTGCAAGCGGTCACGCTCTGCCACACTCAATCTGGACAGGGTCTGCATCGCCCGCGCAACCGGCAGCACGTTCACGCCTGCCGCCGTATGCAGCACGATATCACGCCACGGCAGACTGTCCCGCACCGCATGCAGCAAATCAAAACGCGGCTTGAGCGCCAGCGCATTGGCGACATTATCGTGCGCAAGATTTTCATCCAGCACCAGCACTTGCTTGCCTGTGCGTGCCAGCGCGGCGGCCAGATTGACCACCACGCTGGTCGCACCCAGCCCGGGACGCGCGCCTATCACGGTGACCACCCGCAATGACGGGCGCACCAGCAAGCGGCGCAGCCCTTCCGCCTGATCAACCGGCTCTGTGTGCTGCATAAGTTTGCGTTTAGCCTGCATGCCCGCTTCCCATCGCGGCGTGACCCCGCATTGTCGTGTGCTCCTGTCCCGCCATCAGCGCCGGGATATCCAGTTCCTGCGCGGCAAAGGCCGCCGTTTTGCTGGCCGATTCAAACGCGCGATGCAGCAGATAAGCCATATTCACTTCATGCAAATCTTCCGGCACGCGCTGCCCGTTCGCCACGTAGTGCAGCGAGAGTCTGTGGCGCATCATCACATCCAGCACCGCACCCAGCGTTACTGCCTCATCCAGCTTGGTGGCAATACAGCCTATCACACCGTTGCCGTGATACATGCGCACCACGTCTTCCAGCGTGTCACCGCTGCTGGTTGCATTGAGCAGGATCAGGCGCTGCACACCCGCCGCATCAAACATTTCATTCTGTTCTTTTACGCGCTTGTCACGCTGGCTCATGCCCATGGTGTCGATCAGCACCAGACGCTTATGCTTGAGGCCGTTAAGCGTCACGCGCAGATCGCCGGTATCGCGTGCGGCATGCACCGCAACGCCAAGAATTTTACCGTAGATGCGCAGTTGCTCCAGCGCGCCGATACGATAACTGTCGGTCGTGATCAGCGCCACGCTGTCGGCGCCGTAGCGCACCACGGCGCGTGCTGCCAGCTTGGCGGTGGTGGTGGTTTTGCCCACGCCGGTGGGGCCGGTCAGCGCAAATACGCCGCCGCGCACCACCACATCTTCGGCCTGTGTCGCCACATGCAGATTGTGCGTCAGCACCTGGTTTACCCAGGACATGTCCGCATCACTCGGCATCTTGTCGAGCAACTGGCGCGCCAGGGCCGGGCTAAAGCCCGCGTTCACCAGATTGCGCAGCAGCTTGGTGCGCTTGGGATCACGCTGCTGCATGTCGGACCACGCCATGCATGCAAACTGTTCCTGCAGCATGCTGTGCATGGATTTGATTTCTTTTACCAGGCCCTGCTGTTCGGGCGTGGCAAAGGATGGCAATGCCGGCGCTTCGGCGGGACGCGCGGCGGCTTTGCTCGCCGCTGGCGCAACTTCCGGCCGGATCACGCGTTTGCTCTGTCTGGGTGCCGCTGCCTGCTGGGGTAGTGCAGATGACTGTTTGGGGTAGACAGCTTTGCCGGCAACATCTGCTCTCGCATTGAGCTGCGGAATATCTGCCGGTTTCTGTGCGGACACCCGGTTCACGGGCACGCCACTCCGGCCCCCCCCCTGCTGGCTTGCCCCGTTCGGGACTGGCGCATTCGTGACGGGGACACTCGGATACCAGTCCGACTCGGCTTCGAACTGTGCGTGCGACTGGGTCATGTCAGACAAGGCTTCATTCGTCATCGCCATGATTTCAATGCCCTCGGGCACTTTGCGGTTGGACAGAATCACGGCTTCATCGCCCAGTTCATCGCGTACCATACGCAGCGCGTCGCGGGTGGTGGCTGCAGTAAATTTCTTCACATTCATGCTTGTTCTCCTGGCATCAAAGTCGTCCAGCGATTGCCGGCGCTTTTCTGGTAAGTCACTTGCATTATCATCGCGAAGGTTTTGATTCAGTCGTGCAAATAGGAGGGGAATTTTAGTGCTATTCATAAAGAACCCAGGACTGAGGACGGAGCAGAACCACACTCCGCTTTGTTGTTCAGTCCTCAGTCCTCACCCCTCAGTCCTTTTTCAAGCTCTCCCTCCCACCACTGCCGTCACGCGCACGGATTTAAAGCCGGGTACTTCATCGTGCGACAGGACTTTCAATTGCGGCAGCGTGCGCTTCAGGAAGCGTGCCATCAGGTCGCGCAATTGTCCGGGCACCAGCAGCACGGTGGGGAATCCCAGTTGTTCCTGGGTATGCACGGCATTTTGGGCTTCGCGCAACAAAGTATTGGCAAGGCCGGGCTCGATGGCTTTGCCGCCGCCGGCCTGCAGTGCCTGGGACAGCACAAATTCCAGCTCCTTGTCGATGCCGATCACTTGCAGCTCCTGTGCGGCTGGATAGAGCTGCTGCACGATGGCGGGGCCGAGCGCCATGCGCACCTGGGCGGTGAGTTGCTGCGTGTCCTGGCTCTGCGCGGCATGTTCGGTCAGGGTTTCCAGGATGGTGCGCATGTCGCGGATATGCATGCCTTCTTCCAGCAGGTTCTGCAGAATTTTCTGCACCGCCGCCAGTGACAGCAACTTGGGTACCAGATCTTCGGTCAGCTTGGGCGCGGTCTTGGCCAGATGGTCCAGCAGTTGCTGCAGCTCATGGCGGCCCAGCAACTCCGCGCTATGCGTCTGTATTAAATGACTGATGTGCGTTGCCACCACGGTGCCCGCATCCACCACGGTGTAGCCCAGGTTTTGTGCCTGATCGCGCATGGAAGCCTCGATCCAGATTGCAGGCAGTCCAAACGCGGGGTCGCGCGTGACCGTGCCGGGCAGCTCGCCGGTGACATTGCCGGGATTGATGGCGAGGAACAGATTGGGGAAGGCTTCGCCGCTGCCGATTTCTGCACCCTTGAGGGTGATGCGGTAAGCGTTGGGACGCAACTCCAGATTGTCGCGAATATGCACCGGCGGCGGCAGGAAGCCGACGTCCTGGGTGAATTTTTTGCGTATGCCCTTGATGCGCCGCAGCAGGTCGCCATCCTGCGTTTTGTCCACCAGCGTAATCATGCGGTAGCCCACTTCCAGCCCGAGCACATCCACTTGCGACACGTCTTCCCAGCTGGCCTCGGTTGATTCCACCACCGGCATTGCGCTGATATCGACCGGGGCAACCACTTCTTCCTCCACCGCCGGCTTGTTGATCAGATAATAGGCGAGGCCGCCCATGGCGGCAGCCAGAAACAGGAAAGCAAAGTGCGGCATGCCGGGAATCAGCCCCATCATTGCGATAATCACGGCGGCCAGAATCAGCACCGAGGGCTGGTTGAACAACTGCCTGACCAGTTGCTGCCCGATATTCTGTTCGCTGGCGACGCGGCTCACAATCAGGCCCGCGGCGGTGGAGATGATCAGTGCGGGTATCTGCGCAACCAGGCCGTCACCGATGGCCAGCAGGGTGTAGTTTTTGGCCGCATTGGCGATATCCATATTGTGCTGCAGCACACCCACCACCAGCCCGCCGACCAGGGTAATGGCCAGAATAATGATGCCCGCCACCGCATCGCCGCGCACGAACTTGCTCGCACCGTCCATCGCACCGTAAAACTCTGCTTCCTGCGCAACAGCCGCACGCCGGGTGCGGGCTGCATCCTCACCGATCAGCCCGGCGTTCAGATCGGCATCGATCGCCATCTGTTTGCCCGGCATCGCATCGAGAGTGAAGCGTGCGCCAACTTCTGCAATACGTCCCGCGCCTTTGGTGATGACCATAAAGTTGATCACCACCAGAATCAGGAAGACAACCATACCGACCGCATAATTGCCACCCACCAGAAAATGGCCGAAGGCCTCGATTACTTTGCCCGCGGCATCACCGCCGGTATGCCCCTCCAGCAGCACCACGCGGGTTGAAGCCACGTTCAGTGACAGACGCAACAGAGTAGTGATCAGCAACACGGTGGGGAAGACCGCAAAATCCAGCGGATGAGTGGTGTTCATGCTGACCAGCAGCACCATAATCGCCATGGCAATATTGAAAGTGAACAGGATATCGAGCAGAAATGGCGGCAACGGCAATACCATCATTGCCAGCACCATCACAATTAAAACCGGCCCGGCCAGATTGCGCAGCCCCGCGCTTTTAATAAAATTCTGCAGAATTAATAGCATTTCCGTTCCTCACTTCAATTTTTTCATTGCGTTGTTAACTACCTGGCAGAAATCTGCGCTGCTGCGGTTAAATTAATTAAGCTCAATGCAGATTCCCCGCAATATTTCCCGATGCCTCATTCGCAGGATCAAGTTCCGCCGGCACCTGCAATTCGCGCGGCTCATTTGGCTGCTCGCCGCCTTCCTTGTGGTAACGCCGCAACTGGTAGATATAGGCCAGCACTTCCGCCACTGCGGTATATAGCGCCTCGGGGATTGCATCGCCGATCTCGCTATGTTTGTACAGCGCACGTGCAAGCGGCGGTGCTTCGAGTATGGGCACGCCGTGCTCGGCTGCTATTTCACGAATGCGCGCAGCGGTCAGCTGCGTACCTTTGGCCACCACAATCGGCGCGCGCATGCCGGTTTCACTGTAGCGCAAGGCAACCGAGAAGTGCGTCGGGTTGGTCACGACCACGTCGGCAGTCGGAATCTCGCTCATCATGCGGCGCTGCGCCATTTCGCGCTGCATTCTGCGGATACGACCCTTCACTTCCGGATTGCCTTCTGTTTCCTTGGCTTCCTGGCGTACTTCTTCTTTGGTCATCATCAACTTCTTGTTGTGTTCATACAGCTGGAAAGGCACGTCTATCGCCACGATCAGCAGCATGCCGCCCATGATGGAGACGAAACAGATCCACATCAGGTAGCCGAGCTGAGGGATGGCCGCCGCAAGCGGTTGAGTCATCAACAGCATGACTGCATCCTTGTTGTGCCAGATGGCCCAGGCACCCACCCCGCCCACCAGCAGCGCCTTGGCAACCGCCTTGAGCAGCTCAACCAGGCTATGGGTGGAAAACATGCGGCCTATGCCGCTGATGGGATTGAGTTTTGATAATTGAGGTTGCAGGGGCTTTAACGTAAACAGCCAGCCATTCAGCAGCATCGGGGAAAGCATGGCTGCAGCAAGCAGAATCAGCAGGATGGGCAGTAACGCCAGCAGCGCATCATTCGCCAGCACGTGCAGATGCGGCAACAGGTATTCGGTATCGTAAGTCAGCCTTTTATCGAGCGTAAGGCCATCGCGCAGCACCTTGACCAGTTTCAGGGCAATGGTGGAACCCATCAGCCACAGCCCGGCACCGCCGGCCAGCAGCAGCACGAAGGTGGTCAGCTCGCGTGAGCGCGCAACCTGCCCTTCTTCACGCGCCTTTTCCAGGCGCTGTAGCGAGGGTTGTTCCGTTTTTTCGAGATCGCTTTCTTCAGCCATGACCCAGTTACCTTATTTGTCATGGCTATTATCGGTAATCAGGGAGGAATCAAGGCGGGAAATAGGAGGGTTTTTACGGCTTACTTCTATCATCCCGGATAGAGCTCTTGTCCACAGATTTCACAGATTCACACAGATTAAACAAAAAATACTTTGTTTAATCTATGCACCTTATGGGTGATACTGACCTTACAAATAACTGCATGAAAATCTGTGTGAATCTGTGAAATCTGTGAAATCTGTGGATTGAACTGCTATTTTCAGGATTATTCCGCAGGATTTTATTGTAACATATTGATTGTATTTAATATTTTGCATAAAGAGCCAAGGGGGAAATGATTTGACCCATCGTTATATCTTAACCACGGCCAGCAGATGGTTGCCCTTGCCCAGATATTCGAGTGTGTCAAAGCTCATCATTTTGCTCATTGCAATGCCTCGCCCGTTGGGGTCAAAAGCCCGTTCGGGTGATATTTCCAGATAATTCTGATACTCAAAACCTGCCCCGCAGTCGGTCACCTGCAGGCTGATTTCATGCGGTGTATGTTCCAGTTCCACCCTGACTCTCTTGTCGCAATGCTCGGGCAGGGAAAGACGCCGCTCAATTTCCTCCTCCCATCCTCCCGCCTGCAACAGGCGCGATTTTTCCTGATAGCTGATGCCCAGGTTGCCATGCTCCACCGCATTGATCAGCAACTCTGAAATGCCGAGAATGACTCGTTGCGGTTGCGGATAATAGCCGGATAAGGCGTTGGCCAGCGTGCGCGCTTCGGGCAAGGTACGCAGCTGGTATTCACTGCGCAACAATAAATCAGTCAGCTTTGCTTCAACCTGGTTGAAAGCAATATTTAAATCGTCGGAAATATTGAAGGTGCTCACCGCGCTTTGCACTATGGCAAATAGCACCTCTTTGTTAACCGGTTTTATCAGGTAATAGAAGGCGCCTGCCTTGATGCCCCCGGCAATATCTGAGGGTGCGTCAATCGCAGTCTGAAAAATCACCGGAATCGCTGCATATTGCTTGCTGGCTTTAATGCGTGACAACAGGCCCATGCCGTCCAGGCGCGGCATCATGCGGTCCAGCAGAATGGCAGAAAAATTATGCCGCTTGCCTTCGATAATGTCCCACGCTTCCTCACCATCAGCTGCCAGCGTCACAAGATAGCCGGCTTCCGTCAACAACTCCTGCAGGATATCGCGGTTAAACTCCTCATCGTCCACCACCAATAATTCGGTCACTTTATGGGTCATGGCAGATCCCTGTTGATTTGTGCGGCAATCTGCTCCAGCATGGGGCGCATTTTTGCAACAATTTGACGTGCCTGTTCAACATCTCCACCACCCTTGAACTGCTCCAGCAACTGGCACAGCTCTGCATAAGTCATCGCCCCCACGGTTCGGGCCGGCGATTTGTTGCGGTGACCCAGTGCCGCCAGTCCGGCCAGATTTGCCTGCTGCAATGCGGCCTCTATCTCGTCCAGCCCCTGCTGTGCCGAGCCTAAAAATTTGAGTGCAAATTTGCGAAGTTTCGCGGGGTCAGTACCCATTATTTTTTCCAGTACCGACAATTCAATCACACTTGGCGAGTCCGGCAAGGATGCGTGCACCGGAACAGGCTGCTGCGGGAACAGTGCCGGGCTGGCAAGTGCGGATGCATCGCGCTCATTGTTTGTCATCGGTTTAACAAGCATGTCATTACTCCTTCTTACCGCCTCAACACATTTGGCGACATTCGCATAAAGCTGGTCTGGAAATACCGGCTTGCTGATAAAATTATTCATGCCAGCGGCAAAACAAAGTGCCCGGTCTCCTTTGCCGGCATTTGCCGTCATCGCGATAATATGCGTGTCGGCGATCGCCGGCATGGCGCGTATCTGGCGGGTGGCCTCAAGGCCGTCCATCACCGGCATTTGTACATCCATCAGCACGCAGTCATAGTGGCGCTTAAGCAAAAAGTCGATAGCTTCTCTTCCATTATTGGCAATCGTCACACCGGCGCCAACTTCTCTCAGCATTTCCACCGCCACCTGCTGATTGAACAGATTGTCCTCAACCAGCAAAATATTTGCATCCTTCAGCAGCTCAAAATTGGGGGCATGTTCCTGAACATTTGCCAGCAGCTTATCCCCTTTGTCCAGCCGCGCGGTAAACCAGAAAGTGCTGCCCTCGCCGGGATTGCTTTCAACCCCTACAGCACCACCCATCAGTTCCGCAAGTTGCTTGCTGATCACCAGACCCAGTCCGGTACCGCCATATCTGCGCGTGGTGGAAGTATCAGCCTGGTGAAAAGCCTGAAATAGCTTTTCAATCTGCTCTGGATTGAGACCGATGCCGGTATCCTGCACTTCAAGACGCACCTGGAAATAATCATCGCCTTCTTCCAGCACTCGCGCGCGGACTACAATTTCTCCCCGGTTGGTAAACTTGATCGCATTACCCACATAGTTGAGCAACACCTGTGTCAGACGCAAGGGGTCGCCACGCAGCGGGACCGACAGACGCTGATCCAGATCAAACTTCAGCAATAGTCCTTTGCCGGATGCGCTATGGGCAAGTTGCCCTGAAAGATTTTTAAACACGGTGTCCAGGCTAAAATCCAGCGTTTCCAGCTCAAGCTTGTTTGCCTCTATCTTGGAAAAATCCAGAATGTCATTGATGAGGTCCAGCAGGTGATGCGCCGAATAGTCGATTTTGGTGAGATAGTCGTGCTGCCTGGCATTCAGGTGGGTCTTGAGTGCCAGTTGCGACATGCCGATGATGCTGTTCATCGGCGTGCGAATTTCATGGCTCATATTTGACAGAAACGCGCTCTTGGCCAGATTGGCAGCTTCGGCCACTTCCATTGCATGCGTCAGCTGTGCCTCGCTATCTTTGCGCTCGGTAATATCCCGTACCGAGACAATATAGGTACTGCTGCCGCCCAGAACGACTTCACCCGTTTTCAACTCAGCGGGGAAAAAACTGCCATCCTTGCGCTGCCCCACCACCTCCCTGATGATTCCAATGACGCTATAGTCCTCGGACTTTACATAGCATTTGCAATAATTCACATTCAAATCAAGTCTGCGATCCGGCATGATCATATTGAATGGCTTGCCGATGACTTCAGCTTTGGCATAGCCGAAAATATTGGCCGCATTATCATTCCAGTTGGTGATAAAGCCATTGTTATCCAGCTGAATAAATGCATCGGGAGCATTTTCAAAAATGGATACAAGCTTCTCCTCGCCCAATTTCCGGCTTTCCCGCATGGAGGAAAAAGCATTCACCAGATTTCCCAGCTCATCCTTGCTTGCCGGCGGCAAAGCTGCGCCGAAATCACCAAGCGCAAGCAGGTCTGCCGCCTTGCTCAGCCTCAAGACCGGGCTAACCACAAGTATCGACACGCTGACATAAATCAGGGCGCCCAGAAATATCCCTGACAAGGCGAGAGCAATGATCACATTGCGGTAGGTCAGGCGGATGTATTCATCAAGCCGGTCCAGAGATATCAGCAACTCAACATTTCCGATTAGTTCTCCGGAGAAGGTAACAGGAGCGACAAACGCCAGATTTTTAATTTCCGGGTCATAGTCGCTGCTGCTTTGGCTGGCCATTACATTTCCATTGCGATTACTGATTGTAATGTGCCTCACATCCTGCATTTTCACAATACGCTCAACCAGTGACTCAATATTGCCGTAGTCATAAGCCTTGATCAGATTGGCAACCGATTCGGCAATCAGCGTTACCCTCTCCTGTCCGGAACGATTGATTTCGTCTGCGAATGTATTTGTTGCCTGATAGATGCGAAAAGTGCCGATAAGACTGAAAACCAGTAACAGGCCGAGACTGACAACAACCAGCAATTTCCCCCGCAGATTTAATTTTATTTTTTTCATGGGGAGTATCACTAGCGTGGCAGCAACTCGGCCAGCTTTTGCCTGGCAAAGTCATTGGCCGCTGCCGAGTTCCCCCCGCCTTGCAGCAGGCGGGGCATACAGTTAATTTCTGCCAGACTTACATCATCATTGTATGGGTGGTCCTGCCTGAAATTATCCAGCGCTGCAATGACCGCTTCAAAACTATGCTGTGTTGCACAGGCGGCCTGCTCATAACGCCGCGTGCCAAATTCCTCGCCGCCGGCATTATTTGCCTCGGTGACACCATCGCTGCATAAAAGAATGCGGTCACCCTCGGCAATCGCAATTTTTGCTGGAGCAGGCTCCAGATCAGCTTGCTTCAGAATACCCAAAGCAAGATATTGTGACGCAACCCGGTGTTTGATGACTGACTGGGGGACACCCGGGCCAAGTGCCTCCAGTATCAGCACTGCCGGCATACCCGCGTTCCAGACGCTCACGCTTCGCATGTCCTTTTCAATCACAACAAAACAGGCCGCCATAAACATTCCGGTTGGAAGCAGCCTGTTCAGTTTGGAATTGATTGCAGCTAGAATATCCGGTGCTGAAAAGCCCTTGGCTGTCATTGCGCGAAATACGTCGGCGGTGGGCAATACGCCCACCGCCGCCGACAGGCCATGGCCGGTAAAGTCGCCCAGCAGAATATGCATCCTGCCATCGGGACAGTTGGCCGTCAGCAGCAGATCGCCACTGAAAACTGACATGGCACGCAGTTGGGAATGGATATAGGGGGAAGAAAGATTGTCGCCGGTTATTGCCCTGTTGTAGATTTGCTCGGCAATAACCTGTTCATTTAACAGGTACTGATGCTGGCTTTCAATTTTCCTGTGCTGCTCGGCGACGGTACGGGAAAGATCACGTATGCGTTCCATCGCGTGCATTTTGGCACGCAAAATTTCCTGCTTGAAGGGCTTGCTCAAAAAATCGTCACCACCCGCTTCAATGCACTTAACCAGCGCTTCGCCCTCGCTTAAGGCGGTGAGAAAAATAACCGGCACAAACAATGTGCCGGCCAGCTCCTTGATGCGGGCGGTGGCTTGGTAGCCATCCATCACCGGCATCATCACATCCATAAAAATGATATCGGGCTGCGACTCGCTATAGACCTTAATTGCCTGTTCGCCATTCACGGCAGAAACGGTTCGGTAGCCTTCAAGCGCAAGAAGTCCTTGCAGAATTTTACGGTTGGCTTCCAGATCATCAACAACCAGAGCCAGTCCTTTGGCAGTTGCGGTTGAAGTCTTTAAAACTGTCATGGCAAGCTTTCCTGTATAAACCGAAATGACCCATTAAGTACAGACAGGGCTTGTATATATGGGACTTTTTCCCCCAACCGTCTGAAAATATCTTCGGTGGTGTATTGCCCCGTCCTTTGCGGGTAATGGCCCGCATGCCGGTTTGCCTAATGCGAGTAAATCGCTGAAAGGTTCGCGGCCCGCCTTAATTTATTCAATCGTGAACAATTTGGAAAAATTGGCAATTTCGAGAATTTGCGCCACGCCTGAGGTAGGCTTGCATAGCTTCAGGCTCTTGCCGGCAGAAGTTGCACGCTCGCGCAACATCAGCAGCATGCCGAGTGCTGAACTGTCGAGGTAATCGACACCCGCAAGGTTAACCTCGATAGCGCCCACCGCGGCATTGCTCAGCTGTGGGTCATATGCATCTTTGAAATCACGCTGCACATTAAAATCAAAGCGGCCAGACATGATGATTGTGGCAATATTTCCTGATACGGTTGCGCTAATACTCATTACTTTCTCCCTCTAAAATACACGTCATGCCCGACTTCCCGTTCGTCATGCCGGCACACCAATAAGCGATACAAACTTTCAAAATTCCGTTTTGACCCATGCCTGCCAAGCCGGAAGACGGTGCATTATATAAGCTAAACCCTGATATTTCGTGCCCCACCCTGTGCCAGCCTGAGCAGCACCCGCTGCGCCATATCCTGTATCGGCACAATCTCGTCTACCGCGCCCACTGCTATCGCTTCGCGCGGCATACCAAAGACTACACAAGTTTCCTCATTTTGTGCAAAATTATATGCGCCAGCCTGACGCATCTCCAGCATTGCGTTTGCTCCATCCTTGCCCATGCCGGTCAGCATCACGCCGATGACGTTCTGGCCGGCATGCTTGGCGGCCGAGCGAAACAGCACTTCAACCGAAGGACGATGATGGTTTACCGGCGCTGCCTGGCTCAATTCCGTCATGTAATTTGCACCGCTGCGCTTGAGCATAAGGTGCGAGTGTCCCGGTGCAATATAAGCATGCCCGGGCAGAACGCGCTCATTGCCCTGGGCTTCCACCACATTTATTTTGCACAGACTGTCGAGCCTTGCAGCAAAGGACTTGGTAAACGCCTCCGGCATGTGCTGCGCGATCAGAATACCCGGCGCATCAGCCGGAAGCCGCATCAGAAATTCCTTGATTGCCTCGGTGCCGCCGGTAGACGCCCCCAGAATAATTATTTTTTCGGTGCTGGCAATACGGTTACCCAGATCCGGCAACATCTCCTGCGCAGCACCCGATGGCGCAATCTGCCGTGCCAGACGTGACTTGCTGAGGCAGGCTGCACGTATCTTGGAAGCGATATCGTCTGCATATTCACGCATGCCGTCGCTGATACCCAGCTTGGGCTTCGCCAGGAAATCAACCGCGCCCAGCTCGAGCGCACGCAAAGCGGCTTCGGAGCCTCGCTCGGTCAGGCTGGAAATCATCAACACAGGCAGGGGACGCAGGCGCATCAGTTTTTCCAGAAAAGTCAGCCCGTCCATCTCGGGCATTTCCACATCCAGCGTCAGCACATCGGGGTTGAGTGATTTAATCATGTCGCGCGCCTGCAACGGATTGGAGGCTGCCCCGATTGCTTCCATGTCGGGGTAGCTGTTAATGATTTCTTTTAAAATACTGCGTATCAGCGCGGAATCATCGACGATCAGGACTTTTATTTTTGGCGCTTGAACCGCGTTTTGCAACATGTATGTCTCTTTCACTGATTATGAAGATATACGGTTAAGTAATTGTTACCGATTCAAATGCTGACGCCCTTGTTCGCAATCAATGGGCTGCGCTCCCGCATCATTCCTGCACCCCGGTGTACATAGGCCTGCTTGAAGCCTGCAGGTCAAAACAGCTCAATATCGCCCTCAATGTGCGCGCCCCTGAGCCTGGCCCTGTAGGCCTGCTCGCGCTCTACAATAGTTTCATTATGCATAGTGCGTATCTTTTTTACCAGCACACGCCCGCTATTCGGAAAAAAATAAACTTTGCGCGCATAGTCGGCATTCAGATCCTGCCCGACCACGGTTATATCTTCAGCATGCAGATAGTCCAGCGCAAACTTCGCATTGCGCGAGCCCACATTCGCCGTCACCATTCCACGCATTACGCTGCCACCGCCAAAGATCTTGGCTTCCAGATTATCCCGGCGCGCGCCCATTTTCAGCAACTGGTTGATCATCATCTCCATCGCGTAGCTGCCGTAGCGCGCCGAGCTACTGGCCGGATCGCCATTGTCGCGATTATTGTCGGGCAGCATGAAGTGATTCATGCCGCCAATGCCGCTGACCCGGTCGCGTATGCAGGCTGCCACGCACGAGCCCAGTACCGTCACCAGCACCATGTCGCGCTTGGTCACATAATATTCGCCCGGCAAAATTTTGGCGGCATCAATATCGAAGCTGCTGTCAAAATAAAGATTGGGGGAAAATGTCGTGTCGGCACCATCACCCATGCAGCTTACCCCTGTATTTGCGCACGCTGTACAAAACGACAGCGGTAGAGGCCGGAAAGTACAGGGCAAGTTGACTTGCAATATAAAATATTCAATTTAATCAAATAGTTATATATTATCGCACATCCCTGGTCTGATTTCTGCGCTCATTCTCCAGTGCCTGCTTGCGCGCACCGGGTGACAGTTCGTAGACCGTTTTGCCGCGCAACTTGAAATACTCATCCGCATGATGAAAGCTTTCCGAATGGCCGGCAAACAGCAAACCGTTGTTGCGCAGCAAAGGCACAAATTTTTTCAGGATGGCAAGCTGTGTGGGCTTGTCGAAGTAGATCATCACATTGCGGCAAAATATCACATCGAGTGGCGCGCGCACCGACCAGTTGTTGTCCAGCAAATTCAGCTGGCGAAACGTAACCATGTCGCGCAATTCCTGGCGCACCCGTACCATGCCTTCCTGCGCGCCGGTGCCACGCTGAAAAAAGCGCTTGACCACATCTGCCGGCAACTTGGAAATACGTTCCTCCGGGTACACACCGGCACGGGCGGTTGCCAGCACCTTGGTATCCAGATCGGTCGCCACAATGCTCACCTGTGACGCATCGCGTCCCAGTGCATCGAGTACCGTCATCGCCATCGTATAAGGCTCTTCCCCGGTAGAGGCGGCGGAACACCACAGCGAAATCGGATGCTTGCCGCGCAGGCTGCGCAAATGCTCGGCCAGAACCGGAAAATGATGCGCCTCACGGAAAAACGAGGTGAGATTGGTCGTCAGCGAGTTGGCAAACTCCTCCCACTCGGCCTCGTCATTGCTTTCCAGCAAGGCGAGATACTGGGCGAAATTACTGATGCCGGTGGCGCGCAAGCGCCGTGATAAACGGCTATAAACGAGCTCCTGCTTCGAGTCACTCAGGGAAATACCGGCGTGATCGTAGATCAGCTTGCATACCCGGTCAAAATCCTTTTTCGTAAAATGGAACTCTCGTCCTTCTTTTACAGCTTCATCGCTTGCCATGTTTTTCCACCAGTTAACAACGATTCTTTCGGCGAAAAAGAACTGAATAATCAAGACGTGGCTTCTGCCAAGCTGCTTAACCACTCAGCTCCCAGTCCTCAGTCCTCAGTCCTGCTATTACTGTCGTTAAAATTCTTCCCATTCGCCATCATCCGGCTTGCCGGATTTGGCCGGAAGTGCTTTGGGTTTGGCAGCCGGTTTTCTGGCCGCTGCAGCAGCCGGCTTCTCGGTCGGCTTGCTTGCAGCTTGCGGTGCAGCAATACGTTTGGCCTGATGTTGCACGCCTGTCGCATGCTCCAGCTTGAAGATGCTGACCGCTTCAGCCAGCAACTGCGCCTGTTCTTCCAGCGATTCCGCAGCGGCGGCGGCTTCTTCCACCAGCGCGGCGTTTTGTTGCGTGACTTCGTCCATCTGTGTGATGGCCTGGTTGACCTGCTCAATGCCGGTGCTTTGTTCATTGGAAGCTGCGGAAATTTCCGACATGATGTCGGTGACGCGTTTCACCGCGTTGACAATTTCCTCCATGGTTTTTCCGGCTTCATCCACCAGACGGGTGCCGACTTCAACCTTGTCCACCGAATCGCCGATCAGCGTCTTGATTTCCTTGGCTGCTGCCGCTGAGCGCTGTGCCAGGTTGCGCACTTCAGCGGCCACCACCGCAAAGCCGCGTCCCTGTTCACCCGCACGCGCGGCTTCTACTGCTGCATTCAGCGCCAGTATATTGGTCTGGAACGCGATGCCATCGATGACGGAAATAATATCCACAATTTTGCGCGAGCTTTCATTGATCGAGCTCATCGTGCCCACCACCTGCCCCACCACTTCGCCGCCTTTAATTGCAACTTCGCTGGCGCCTTTGGCCAGCTGGTTGGCCTGCTTCGCATTCTCGGCGTTCTGCTTCACGGTTGAGGTCAGTTCTTCCATGCTGGCGGCGGTTTCTTCCAGTGAAGATGCCTGCTCTTCGGTGCGTTGTGACAGATCAGTATTGCCGGCGGCAATTTCCTTGGAAGCCGTGTTGATAGTGTCGGTCGCTTCTTTAACCTGGCCGATAATTTCCTTCAGGTTGTCCACGGTCGCATTGGAGTCATCCTTGAGCTGTCCGAAGGTTCCAAAATATTCATTGGTGATTTTGTCGGTCAAATCGCCCTTGGCCAGTGCCGACAGCATGCGCACTACTTCATTCAGGCCAACCTCACTGGTCTCGGTGAGCTTGTTCATGCCCTCGCCCAGCTGCTTGAAGAAACCGGATTTTCCGTTCATATCCATGCGGCGGCTGAAGTCACCCATCACCGCGCCTTCAACAATTGCAGCCACCTCTTTTTCGGTTGCCACTTCCAGCGTGCGGTCATTCCATTCCACCACAGAACCCAGCCGCTCCCCCTTGGCGTTCATCACCGGGTTGGCGGCCAATGCGAAGGTGCGCCCGCCAATCAGCACCTCTGCGCGCCAGGTGCTGGTAAAGGTGGCTAGCAACTGCTTCTGATGTGCGGGATTTTTATGAAAGCTGTCGATGCTGGTACCTATCAAGGTGTCCTTGTTGAAATTGGGCAGGTCCTTTTTGATGTCCTTTTCTGCAACCTTGAACATCTCCTCGACCGAGCGGTTCATGTAAATGATGTTACGTTCATTGTCGGCAATCATCACGCTGGTGGCCACGTTATCCAGCGCAATCTGGATGCGGGTTGCTTCGTTGGCCACACGCCTTGCTTCATTGACATCAAAACCCAGCTTGATCTGCATAGACTGCAATGCGTCCATTACTTTGCCGATCTCGTCATGGTTGTCGATTTCAATAATATTGTCGTATTTACCGTCGGCAAGTTTGCCGAAATAGCCTATCGCGCGCTGCAGAGGCGAGACAATGGCGCGGATCAGCATCAAGCCCAGCCAGGCAGACATGATCAAACCAAAAGCTATCGCTGCAATGGATATATTGCGATTCAGCAAGTAACGACCTTGCGATTGCTCATATTCTTTTTTCGCCTCATCCATCTGCAGCTGGATCAATTGATCGGCTGATGCGGCTACTGGCTCGAACAAAGACGTAAATCGGGTTTCAACAATACGCCGTGCTTCGACAAAGTCGCGTTTTTGCAGTGCGCTTATAACAGGCAGTAAACCATCCTTCAGAAATACATCACGCTCATCAAAAAAGTCATTGGCCAGCGCCTTTTCTTCCTCGGTGAGATGCGTGGACATATAGGCATCCCAGGTTTTATCGATCAACTGCTTGTTCTCTGCAAGATGCGCAAGCTGGTTTTTCAGGTTTTCTTCACTGGGAACGAGCAATGCGCTGGTGACTGCAAGGCGATTATTCAGCAACGCGCGGATAATGGTATCCAGCTGGGAAAGCGCTACCGTGCGGTCTTCATACACCGTACGCACACTTTCATTGCCCCTGTTCATGCCGCTCAAACCCAGCACGCCTATGCCCAGCAGCAGCACAGAAAGAATGGCAATGATGACGATTAATCGCGACTTGATAGACATATCCTTGAAGATATTTAATTTGGTCAGCAGGCTGGCTTTCACCACCTTGCCGTCCTTGATTTGCAGGCCGCCCGCCTTGCCATCGCGGAACAGCTGATAAGCTCGGTCTGCCGCTTCCACCTGGGTGCGTGAGGGTTTGCCGCGCACTGACATATACCCGGTGAGCTGGCCTCTTTCATAGATAGGCGTGGCGTTGGCCAGCACCCAGTAATAGTCACCATTCTTGCAGCGATTTTTTACCAGTCCGGACCACGGCCTGCCGGCCTTTAAAGTCGCCCAGAAATCGGCAAACGCTTCCACCGGCATATCTGGATGACGGACAATATTTTGTGGCTGTCCTATCAGCTCCTCTTCCCTGAAACCGCTAATGCGCTTGAAGTCTTCGTTGACAAAGGTGATCTTGCCTTGCAAGTCAGTCTTGGAAACAATGGAGTCGCTATCAGTCAGTATGTATTCATTATTGGTAACAGGCAGATTTGTACGCATTTTGCTTACCCCTTAAGTACTTGATTATATTGAATTATTTGCTATGTATCAGGCAGAAATCTTGTCTACCAGTTCCATATCGCTGCTGTTCATCAGCTTTTCGATATCCACCAGTATCAGCATGCGCTCATCCACAGTACCCAGTCCCATCAGATACTGGGTATCCAGCGTCGCGCCAAATTGTGGTGCGGCTTTTATTTGTTCGGGGGTAAGCGCGATTACGTCGGAAACACCATCTACCACCATGCCGACGACACGACTGGCGAGGTTAAGGATGATCACCACGGTGAGCTGGTCATAGGTCACATTCTCCAGATTGAATTTAATCCGCATATCCACAATCGGCACGATAATGCCGCGCAAATTGATCACGCCTTTGATGAAGCCTGGCGTATTGGCAATGGTGGTCACAGAGTCGTAGCCGCGTATCTCCTGCACCTTGAGTATGTCGATGCCGTATTCCTCCGGCCCCAGTGTAAAGGTTAAAAATTCGCCGCCTGCCACCGTATTTTCAATTGCCATTTTTTGCCTCCCTTGTTACGGTTACGTTATTCGTAGGGTGGGCAAGTGATTTGCCCACGTGCAAATTTTCGACCGCGTGAGCAGATTAAAACTTGCCCACCCTGCGGGACTATTTCCCCGACCTGCAACTATTAAATTATTTTTCCAGACTGGCATTAAACACCCCCAACTCCACTGTTTATTCAATAAAAAGAGGGCAAAATTGACATTACTTCCTGTGATGGAATGCCATTTTACGAGTACTACTTCCATCAGGTGCAGCCTGATGTAGTGCTGTTAGCGGCAGATTTTTGAGGAAGTTTAGGAGTTAAGCTGATAAGCCAAGTTCCGGGCATTTCGGTTTGCTCAAATCTTTACAGCGTAGGAGCCCAATTTATTGGGCGATTCTTGTAAAGGGCATCGCCCAATAAATTGGGCTCCTACAAAAATCCCAGGATTTGATGAAAAATATTTTATTATGCCGCCTTGGCCAGCCCCGCCACATGGTGCGAACTTAATGCGAGCACATCGAGTATCAGCGCGACGGTGCCGTCGCCCATGATGGTGGCACCGGACATGCCGGGCACCTTGCGGAAATTTGATTCCAGGCTTTTTATCACAACCTGGTGCTGGCCTAGCAGTTCATCCACCAGCAGCGCGGTTTTTTTGCCCTCGGCTTCGACGATTACCGCGATACCCTGCTTCGGCTCGGTAATTGCATTACTGATGGCAAATACTTCATGCAGCGCAATCAGCGGCAGATATTCTCCTCGCACACGCAGCAAGCGCCCGTCACCGCTCACGGTTTTCAATTCCTCGTCGGTGATTTGCAGCGATTCAACAATTGACCCCAGTGGCAGGATGAACGTTTGCCCGCCTACCGCTACCGACATGCCATCAAGTATTGCCAGCGTCAACGGCAGGCGTATGGTGGTGCGCGTGCCGTGACCCTCTGCCGAGCTCAGCTCAACCCGCCCACCCATTTCTGCGATGTTACGTTTGACTACGTCCATGCCCACGCCGCGCCCGGAAACATCGGTCACCACGTCGGCGGTGGAAAATCCCGCTTCAAAAATCAGCATCCACACCGCTTCATCGCTCATGCTGTCACTCACCGGCAAGCCGCGTTCTTTGGCCTTGCCAAGTATCTTGCCGCGATTGAGGCCGCCGCCATCATCTGCAACCTCAATCACAATACTGCCGCCCTGATGAAAGGCATTGAGGGTAATCGTGCCGTGGGCGGACTTTCCTGCGGCAATACGCTTGTCTGGTGACTCAATACCGTGATCAAGGCTGTTGCGGATAAGGTGGGTAAGCGGGTCGGCGATTTTTTCGATCAGCGCCTTGTCCAGCTCGGTGGATTCGCCCAGGGTTTTAAGCTCGACTTGCTTGTTCAGCTTGCCCGCCACATCGCGCACCACGCGCGGGAAGCGGCTGAACACAAAGGAGATCGGCAGCATGCGCACCGACATGATGGACTCCTGGATATCCCGCGTGTTGCGCTCAAGCTGGTTGAGGCCGTTCTGCAATTGCTCAAGTGCGGCCACGTCCAGTGTTGACGCCGATTGTGCAAGCATCGCCTGCGTGATCACCAGTTCGCCTACAAGATTGATTAGTTGATCCACCTTTTCCACGCTGACACGAATGGAAGTTTCGGCGCTGCTGGCAGCGACTTTGTCTGATGCGCGACGGGTAGGGTGTGCTGCATTTGCAATCATGGCCGGGGCTGCGGCAGCCTCTGCCACAGGCGCGGCAACAGGCGCTATAACTTCGGTAAAGAAGCCATACCCGTCATCAGCGCTTGCAGTTTCATTTGGTGCATCACCAAAAAATCCATAGCCCTCATCTGCGACACACTCTGACGGCAATGGATCAAAAAAGCCGTAATCTTCCTGCTCCGGCGCGCTTTCCTTTTCTGCTTTCTTTTTGGTTTTTTTGGTGCTTGTGGATTCGCTGGCGACTTGGGTTTCTTTAACCGCAGCAACAGGCGCACCGGTAAGCTGTTCCAGTTTTTCGCAAATTTCGCGTATGACTTGCTGATCTACCTCGCCTTCGCCGCGATGCGATGCCAGCTGCATGGAGATGGCATCGCCTGCCTGCAAAAATGCATCCACCATTTCGGTAGTCAGCTGCATTTCCTGCTTGCGCAGCTTGTCCAGCAGGGTCTCCAATATGTGCGTCACTTCGGTCATATCGGTAAAACCAAAGGTGCCCGCGCCGCCCTTGATGGAGTGTGCTGCGCGGAAGATCGCATTCAGCTCGTCCATGTCCGGGTCGGCCACATCCAGCGCCAGCAACAGGCTTTCCATCGAAGCCAGATGTTCTCCGGCTTCTTCAAAAAACACTTGATAGAATTGACTCAGATCAAAGTTCATATTGGGAAATTACCTGATAATTAAAGTCGCGGTATTTCTATGTTGTAGGTTGGGTTGAGCATAGCGAAGCCCAACTCATTTCAAACATACACCATTGTTTATGCCGATTGAACATGTTGGGCTTCGTACCTCAACCCAACCTACCTATTAGTTCGGGGATGTTGAATTAACCGATCACTTTTTTAACGACTTCCAGCAGTTTCGCCGGGTCAAACGGCTTGACGATCCAGCCAGTCGCCCCGGCTGCCTTCCCTTCCGATTTCATCGCGTCACCCGACTCGGTCGTAAGCATTAGTATCGGCACGCTCTTGTATGCCGGCATCGCACGCAGGGCTTTGATCATGGTGATGCCATCCATACGCGGCATGTTCTGGTCGGTCAGCACCAGGTCTACCGTTTTGGCCTTGGCTTTATCCAGGCCTTCCTGTCCATCTGCCGCCTCGATCACTTCGTAACCGGCCCCTTTCAGCGTAAATGACACCATCTGCCGAATTGAATTGGAGTCATCCACACTTAAAATCGTTTTTGCCATTACTCTTCCCCTTCAAACAAATCCACTAAAACAAGTCTATATCGCCGGTTGCCATTTTTTCCTGGCGCACCGGGTTACGCGCACCCAAAGTATCTGCTTTGGAGAAAATTTCGCCAATTTCGGCGCGCATTTTATCAATTTTGTCGGGGGATGCAGCGCGACCCTGCGCTGCTTCCTGCGACCAGTCACCCATGCGATGCCAGGCAGACTTCATGCTGTTTATGCGTGTATTGGAGTGCTGCAGCAATTGCCCGACCATATCCTGAAACTGCAGGGAAGAAATGGCGCGCCCCACTACCTGATCTACCTCTCGTGCAATATCTGCCTGCTGCTCTATGACGACAGTCATGTTTGCATTAATTTTTTGTGCGCGATCCAGTGCCTCCCCCACCTTGTGCTTGGAATCCACCGCAAAGCCCATGTCAAGTGATGCCATTTGCTCAATCGAGGCCTCGGCCGTGCTGATAGCCTCCTTGACGCCACTCACGGTGGTGCGTATCTGCTGGCTGAACTGCTCGGAACGGCTGGAAAGCTTGCGCACCTCGTCTGCCACCACCGCAAAACCGCGACCGTACTCCCCGGCTCGCGCAGCCTCAATTGCCGCATTCAGCGCCAGCAGATTGGTTTGCTTGGCGATACCGTCTATATCGGCCAGCACGGCCAGGATCTCGCCCACTTTTTCGGTCACAACATCCATCTTTTCAACCAGCTCAAGCCCCACCTTGCTGTTGTTAACGATGGTGACAATCAGTTGCTGGAAAGTGGCGGAAATTTCAGTCAGAAAATCTCCAGTCTCGGTGTTATGTTGAGAACTATGCGTGCCAACCAGACCCAGTGCCGCATTCTGCTGGCTTTTTATCAGGCTTTGCATGCCGCTGAAACTTTCCAGCAATTTTTCTATCGCATCTGCCAGCAAGGCTTGTACCTGATCGAGATCCCCGCTCGCACCCGCAAAATGCGTGGAAAACTGCGGGTGTGTCTGCATCAGCACACTTTCAACCGCACTCTGCTGGTGTACCTCCTGCTGCACATTGCTTCCCGCATCCTGACCCGCCGCAGCAGAGATCAGGAACCATGCAATACCGAGCGAAAATATGGTAATCGAGGCTTGTATCAGCATGGCGACCCAGCCTTGTGCAAGACCAGACAAAAACCAGTGCAGCAGGAGCGCTGATATTGCGATACCGGCCATCAACAGAATTACACTTTTGCCCCGCTGTTTTTCCTTCCGGGGAAGCACTATTATTCTGGATATCGTTTTCATAATCTCTATTACCTAAGGGCTGGCCTACATGAGCAACTCTTTAACATCCAGGATCATTACAATTTTGCCTTCACTCGACATGGTTACACCGGCCACTCCCTTGGGACGGAAGGTGTCCAGTGACTTGATCACGACATCGTCGTGACCGTCAAAACCGTCAGCAGTCAGGATAAAACTGTAACTTCCCATCTGCATCAATACGCCAACCTCTGATTTTCCCGACTCTTCCCAACCGATTAACCTGGCAAGTGAAAGTACAGGCAATACTTCACCGCGCACCACCATGGTGGGCTTGCCGGAAATCAATTGCTGCCCTTCGGCCTCCACCGACATGATTTCGCGCACCATCGACAGCGGCACTGCAAACGGCTGATCGCTCAAACGCACCAGCAATACAGGGAGAATCGCCAGTGTCAGCGGCAGGACGATAACGAACATCGATCCCTTGCCCGGCAGGGATTTAATTTCGATCGTGCCATTGAGCTTTTGAATGTTGGTATTCACCACATCCATGCCCACGCCGCGGCCTGACACACTGGAAATTTCGTCCTTGGTTGAAAATCCGGGCATGAAAACAAGATTAAGACTCTGGTCTTCACTCAGTGCGTTGGCTTCCTCCGAGGTGATCAGGCCTTTCTGTACCGCCTTGTTGCGCAAGACTTCAGGATTCATACCGCGCCCGTCGTCGGTAATGGTAATAAGGATGTGATCGCCTTCCTGGCGCGCGCTCAGTTGCACAATACTTTTGCTGGGCTTGCCAGCTGCTGCTCGCTGCTCCGCACTTTCCACACCATGATCGACTGCATTGCGCACCAGGTGCACAAGCGGGTCGTTGAGATCCTCAATCATGGTCTTGTCGATTTCGGTTGTTTCACCCGACAGTTCCAGCTCTACATCCTTGCCCAGTTGCCGCGCCAGATCACGTGCCAGACGCGGATATTTTTTAAACAGCCTGCCTATGGGTTGCATGCGCGTATTCATCACCGCGTTCTGCAAGTTGACAACCAGCATGTCCAGCTGGTTGACAGATTCATCAAGAGATTTCAGCGTTGCAGCGCTGGTATTGCCATGCAGAATATCGCTGCGCAAATGCGTCAGCCTGTTTTTGGTCAAGCCGATTTCGCCCGAGAGATTCAGCACCTGATCCAGCCTGTCGGTATCAACGCGAATGGTGTTGTCCTTGGCAGGGGGGTCGGTTTCGCGGCGAGCAGCTGCTGGCGCAGGGCTGCCACCGGGAATATCTTCGGCACGACGACCAAAGGCGCTGACCTTTAGCTGGTGCTCATCAATGTCCACTTTATCTTCAAGCGGATTTAGTTCATCCACCGGCGGTTCGGAAACAGCCAGGGAAGTTTTCCCCAGCAGGGAGTTATACAGCACATCCCAATCCGGGCCACCCTGCCCACCGGTTTGACGAGGTGAAGTCTCAGCCGGTGCCGCTGGCTTTGCTTTTGCATCAGCAGATGCACGCGGCCTGATTTTCTTGCCCTGCAGCGCGGCCTCCAGTGAAGAAAGCATATCTGCCGGTGCGGCCTGCGGCTGCACGCTTTTTCCCAGATCATTAAACATCAGCCGCACTTCACCGGTTGCGGCGAGAATCACATCCAGCAATGCAGGATCGAGCTGCAGCTCCGAATTGCGCAATTTGTCGAACAGATTTTCAGTCAGGTGGCACAGCGCATTAAGAAATCCGGCACCACCCTTGATGGTATGAAAGCCGCGAAATATCACATTCAACAGATCTTTATTTTGCGGGGATTTTTCCAAATCCATCAGCTTGCTGTCCACATCTGACAGCAAGTCGGAGGCTTCCATCAGGAAGTCCTGCAATAAATCTTCCATACCGGTGAAGTCGCCCATTTCAGAACCCCAGACTTTCCAACAAATCATCCACCTGAGCCTGGCTGGTTACCACATCGGCGCGTCCAGCGGCATTGACTACAGGGCCATTTAACAAACTTGGATCCAGGTTAACTGTTGGCGGCGCATGATGCACCAGCAATGCCAATAGTTGCTGTTCCATATTTTGTGTCACATCAATAATCTTCTTGATCACTTGTCCGGTCAGATCCTGAAAGTCCTGTGCCATCATGATTTCAGTCAGGTTTGCACTTGTTTGGCGCGTCTGCTTTGGCACGTCCAGCAAATATGAGTGCGTCTGTGTCGCCAGTTGCTTGAACTGGTTTACATCAAGTTTATTATCAAAAAGCATTTGCCACTCGACAGCAAGATTTTTTGCACCCGACTCAATTTTGTCCACTACCGGCTGCGCAGCTTCTGTTGCATTAAGCACTCTTTCAGCAGCTGCCTGTGTCATGGTCGCAATGTAATTGAGCCTGTCGCGCGCATCGGGTATGGCAGAAGCAGCTTTCTGCAGATTCTTGTCGTAACCCAATTCCCGCAAACTGTCGTGTAATGCGCGGGTTAAATGGCCGATCTCGTTAAAAACATCATCTCCCGCCACCACTGCACCCGACTTTGAGATTGATGATGCTTTTTCATCGCCCCCGTTTTTATTCGCCGAGACGATACTGTCGAATAATGATTCGAGATCGTCCGAGTCGTTATTTGCCGCCGCTTTTTTGCTCATGGCATCACTCACTTTTGCATGGTAAGAAAGATTTTTTTCAATTTTTCATCCAGCGTGATAGCCGTAAAGGGCTTGACCACATAACCGGATGCTCCAGCTTGTGCTGCTTCGATAATATTTTCCTTCTTTGCCTCGGCAGTGACCATCAGCACCGGCAAATGCTTCAGGGCAGCATCTTTGCGAATCTCGCGCAGCAAATCTATGCCCGTCATGTTGGGCATATTCCAGTCAGATACGACAAAATCAAAAGTATCTGCACGCAATTTTTTTAACGCGTCTATCCCGTCTTCAGCTTCTTCTACATTCGAGAAACCCAGCTCTTTAAGCAAATTTCTAACAATTCTGCGCATAGTGGAAAAATCATCCACCACCAGAATTTTCATATTTGGATCAGCCACAATATTTCTCCTTAATCATTATTAAAAGAAGGCATAGAAGGAATGTGAATAAACGTTCATTACTGTTTTTCCCGGAAGGCATAAAACTCCCTTCCTTTTTATCCCCTTACCCCCTGTCTGCTCACGAGAGCAGTGGGCGAAGTGTATCTGATAACATCCCCGAATCAAATTTCGCCACATAATAATCAACGCCTACGCGCTTGCCCATTGCACGGTTTGCCTCCGACGACAGTGATGAATGCATCACAACAGGTACACTATCAAAGCGCCTGTCTGCCTTGATATTCTGTGTCAGCACATACCCGTCCATTTCAGGCATTTCTGCATCCACCAATATCACCTGAATCTGCGTATGCAAATCAATCCGTGAATGCTGCGCAGAGTCCGCCAGTCCTTTGAGTCGCTGCCAGGCTTCCAGGCCATTATGAGCCTGTACATTTTTAACCCCCATCTTGTCCAGCACTTCTACTATTTTCTTGCGCGCAACAGCAGAGTCATCCACGAAAAAGACGCATTTTTCATGCCCTCTTTCAACCTTCTCAATTTTACCCACCACATCCTCGCCAAATGCGGTGGAAAGTATCTGCTCAACATCGAGTATGGAAACCAGCGTGCCATTGGGCAGTTCGGTAATGGCGGTAATCAGATTATTATGATTGCTGGACATGCCTTCCGCTGCATGTACCTTGTCCCAATCCACACGCACTATGCGATCGACATCCCGCACCAGAAAGCCGAGCACATGGCGGCTGTACTCCGCCACCATCATGACCTTCTGCTCCGCCGGATTGCCCAGATTCATGAAACTTGCCAGATTCAGCACAGGCATTACATGTCCGCGTAAGCTGGCAATACCATCCAGGCCACGGGGCATATTCGGCGTTTTGGTAATGGTTACCGCCCGTGTAACTTCTTTAACCTTAAATACATTTATTCCAAAAGTCTCGTTCGAGCCTATGGAAAACAACAGGATTTCCATCTTGTTTGAGCCCGCCAGATTGGTGCGCTCATCAACCGCATCCAATATGCTGCCGCTCACGGCAATTTGTGTATTTACTTGTTCCAAGGACATTGCGACACTCCCTTCAGCCCAACAGACGCATCAAGGTCTGCGATAATTTTTGCGGTTCGAATTTCGGCACATACTCATCCACTCCAACTGCCTTGCCCAGCTGCTGATTGGACAAACTGGACAGCGATGAATGCATCAGTACGGGAATATTGGCAAAACGCTGGTCTTCCTTTATTTTGCGCGTGAGCATATAGCCATCCATTTCCGGCATCTCCACGTCAGTTAATATAACTTGAATCAAGTCACTCACCGGGATGTGTGCAATATCGGCTGAATCGGCCAGTCTTTTTAATTCTTCCCATGCTTTATGGCCATTTACCGCGGCAATATAATGAACTCCCATCGCATCCAGTGTGCGTGAAATTTGTTTACGGGCAACCGGTGAATCATCGACATAAAACACCGTTCTATTGCTTTGACTAATTGGCTTGATGTGTTTAAACAGTACCTCATCAGTGCCAAAATTCCCCGTATCTGAGAGTACCTTTTCCACATCCATCATCATCACCAGGCGCTTGTCAGGCAACTCTGTCACCGCCACAACAAGCCCTCCAAGCTGCGCATTCAACATCTCCGGAGGCACCTTCATGGACGCCCAGTCGAGACGCAAAATCGTATCAACAGCCTCGACCAGAAAACCCTGTGTATGGCCGTTGTACTCCGTAACAATCATGATAGAAGGTTGTGTATCAGTCTGCATGTTGGTGTATTTCGCAAGGTCAATGACAGGCACCAGAACCCCGCGCAAACTCACCATACCCTCAACTGAGGCCGGCATGTCTGGCGCCTTAGTGATGGCCGGAATACGCATAACCTCGCGCACTTTGAACACATTGATGCCATATGTTTCACGGCGTCCGCTGCGGTTATCCTTCCCGAGCGTAAACATAAGTATCTCCAGCTTGTTGGTTCCAGCCAGCTTGGTACGCGCATTAATATCTTTGAACAAATCTGACATCACCTACTCCTATTCAACACTTGCCAGCCTGAAAATACATTTTTGTACGACTCTCTACGGCTCATTGCCTGGCGCATACCTGCAAATACATTTTTTGATTTTGAGGGCAACTTAGCCAATAAAATGGCATAACTCGATTATTTATCATCTCAGTGTTTATAACGGCAACAGCAGGGATAACTTTAGTATTTCTTTAGTTATCTTTTAAAATATGGAACTCAGGCCGTATGAAGCAAGCCCTGTTACATACCCTCTCCGCCAGGCGGAATAACAGGCGCTGCAACACCGGAAACCGGAACGGCAGTTGGCACAACGGCAGATGAAGCAGACAATGCTGACATTCCTTCTGCATTCGACTGTTCAGCGTTACCCGCATCAATTTCTACCGTCCCCCCATCCCTTTGCGCCGCTTCTTCGGCTTTTTTGTTCATGACGATAATGCTGATACGGCGATTAACCGGATTAAATGGATTCTCTTTGTCAAATAGCACTGCCGAAGAAAGGCCCACAACACGAACCACCTTGTTTTCATCCATTCCACCCACAATCAATTCACGCCGCGAAGCGTTGGCACGATCTGCTGACAAATCCCAATTGCTGAATCCCTTCCTGTCTGATGAATAGGGGGTCGCATCCGTATGCCCGGACAAGCTCACTTTGTTTGGCATCTGGTTGAGTGTTTTACCGATCTCATGCAAAATTTCTTTTGTATAAGGCTCAAGCTCAGCCCGGCCTATCCTGAACATGGGCCGGTTTTTCTCATCCACGATTTGAATCCGCAGGCCTTCAGTGGTGATATCCAGTAATATCTGGTTCTGAAACTGCTTAAGCTTTATATTGCTGGCGATTGCTTGCTCAATGTTCTTTTTAAGCTCCTTGAGCTTTTCAATTTCCTTGAGCTTTTCAAGGCGGATCAACTCTTCCGAAGCAGCCTTGAGATTGATGATACTTTTATCGCTGGGTACTTCTCCATCCTTTACCTGACCCTCAGACCGGCTTAAATCCTTGCCACCGCCTTTAATAATACTTGAACTGTCACCACTGCCGGATCCGCCAAACATTGCAATCTTGAGTGGCGTATTGAAATAGTCAGCAATACCTTTCAGGTCACCCTTGGTCGTCGAACCCAACAGCCACATCAGCAGAAAAAAAGCCATCATCGCCGTTACAAAGTCAGCATAGGCAATTTTCCATGCCCCACCGTGATGGCCGCCCGCGACTTTTTTAATTCGCTTGATTACGATTGGACGTTTATCATTAGTCGCCATAAATAATTTCGCTTAGTAAAACGCTGTTTAGCGTTTTTGCTTGATAAATGCTTCCATTTCTGTGAAGCCGGGACGCTCTGTTGACAGGAGTACTTTGCGGCCAAATTCAACCGCCATGGCAGGAGCGTATCCATTCAAATTCGCCAGCAACGTAACCTTGATTGTCTGGAACATCTTGGTGGACTCATCCGCTTTTTGCTCCAGCAAATTTGCCAGCGGACCTATAAACCCATAGGCCAACAAAATACCCAAAAAGGTACCAACGAGCGCGGCACCAATCAATACACCAAGCTCAGCCGGAGGTATTCCAACAGATCCCATGGTGTGAACTACCCCCATAACTGCCGCGACAATACCAAATGCAGGCAAGGCATCACCCAGCTTTGCAATTACATGGGAAGGCACCATTTCTTCGTGATGATGCGTTTCAATTTCCACTTCCATCAGATTTTCAAGCTCCATTGCATTGAGGTTGCCGCTAACCATAATGCGCAAATAATCCGTTATAAATTCAATCACATGATGATCTTCTAGAATTTTTGGATATTTGGCAAAAAGTGGACTTTCTTCTGCGTTTTCTACGTCCCCTTCAATCGACATGAGACCTTCTTTACGAATTTTTCCAAGCAACTCATAAAGCAATGCCATCAACTCCATGTAATTGTCCTTGGTATATTTTGCTCCCTTGAATACCTTGGGCAACGCTTTGAATGTGGCTTTTAATGCCGGGCCGGAATTACCAACCAGAAATGCGCCAAAACCCGCACCGCCAATCATTAACACCTCTACGGGCTGCCATAACGAGTGCAAGTGCCCGCCAGCCAGTGCGAAACCGCCAAATACGGAAAGTACGACCACCACATATCCAATTATCACCAACATGAAGCCAGTCCTCCAAAAATTGCATATCCACCGAAATGCGTTAACAGATTAGCAGGGATTTTATATATCTAACTCGTAAACAGTGCATAAAACCAATGCTATTTTATGAAGTATAACGTGCATCTTAAATAAAAAACGTCGTTAATACTGATAATTTAACTCAGTATTAACGACGTTTTTATGTTTAGTTTGACTGCGTGCCTTAAGCTGATGCCTGTAATTCTTGTAGTGCGGCTTTTTTTGTTTTCCCTGCACGTGACGGAGGGCGACAGATTCCGCAATTATAGTTGTTGCATAATTCATCAGTATGTACAACAAAATACCCGCCACACTCCTTGCAGTCCGTTAACTGCAACAACTTTGCATCAAAAAATCTCAACATGAACCATGCTCGCGTAATGCTTAGTACCGGCTCATCATCGGAGATGCCTAGCTGCTCTTTGTACAGTCGGTAACTTTTAATAAGTGCTTCAACACCCGATACACCAGCGTGGGTAACTACATACTGGTGAATGTCCATAAACATGGATGAATGTATGTTTGGCAACCAGCTCATAAACCAGTCGGTCGAATAAGGCAACATACCTTTGGAAGGCGATGCACCCTTTACCTCTTTATAAAGTCGAAGCAAACGTTCACGGCTCAATGTAGTTTCTTCCTGCAATAATTGCAGGCGCGCGCCCAGATTAATCAACTCGATACATATCTGAATTTCACGTGCCTCATTGACTACACTCTTACTGCGCATATCGCCTCCAATATCCCGTTTTCATTAAGCAGCCAATGCTTCTACTGGCTGTGCAGTCATCAGTATGGTTGCATGTGCCTGTGACATCATTCTGTCTTTATTAAAATCAGATATCATATTGAGCAGCAAACGTTCGTCGAAACGCAAACGGCATAACATCATGTTTGTTGAAGCCATTTTAAGCATCTGCGCGGGTGTCAAACCTGCAATCAGATTTGCCATTTCCTCACTTACACCCAGTCGAAATATTGAAGATACTTTGTCATCCTTAATCATCTGTTGAGCTAATAACATATAAGAAAGGTTTGCATCTTTAATTTCTGAGTGCATTTGGTTAGCAGTCATTTTCGTTCTCCCTGATGACAAATGATGTCCTTATTGACAGCTGCATTTTGCATGCAGGAAGAATAGATAAGAATCAGAGTATTTCCAATTCTTTTGTAGGAAGATATCTTACAAGCCGCCGATTAGAGTGCAGCAATGCAAAATTTATTGATTCTACTGATCAAGTTTGCAATCACCCATAAAGTTAAATAAAAACAATATGTTACACAACAAGCACTTCCTTCCGGCACTGGCAAGTTGCCACCAGAATATTACTCGGCTTACCGGATAACCATACCGCCCTGATGAATTCAACCGGTAAAAACGACAAAGGCTTGCGGATTTAATCGCAAGCCTTTGTTTAATTGGTGGGCCCTCGCGGACTTGAACCGCGGACCAAAGGATTATGAGTCCTCTGCTCTAACCAACTGAGCTAAGGGCCCGAAAAAAATTAACTTTCACCATCCAGGAAACTTTTGAGCTTTTCTGAACGCGAAGGATGACGTAATTTACGCAACGCCTTCGCCTCAATCTGGCGAATACGCTCGCGCGTCACATCAAACTGCTTGCCCACCTCTTCAAGCGTGTGATCGGTATTCATTTCAATGCCGAAACGCATACGCAATACCTTGGCTTCACGAGGTGTAAGTGAGTCCAGAATATCCTTCGTTACGTTGCGCAGACTGTCATACACCGCAGCCTCTATCGGGGCCAAGCCATTGGAATCCTCGATAAAATCACCCAGATGAGAATCATCGTCATCGCCAACCGGGGTTTCCATTGAGATTGGCTCTTTCGCAATTTTCAGAATTTTGCGGATTTTATCTTCCGGCATTTCCATCTTGATCGCCAAGGTTGCCGGATCTGCTTCAAGACCGGTCTCCTGCAAAATTTGACGCGAGATGCGATTCATCTTGTTAATAGTCTCAATCATGTGCACCGGTATACGAATGGTGCGAGCCTGATCTGCAATCGAACGGGTAATTGCCTGGCGTATCCACCATGTCGCGTAGGTGGAAAATTTGTAACCGCGTCGATATTCAAATTTGTCCACCGCTTTCATCAGGCCTATATTTCCCTCCTGAATCAGGTCGAGGAATTGCAAGCCACGATTTGTGTATTTCTTGGCAATGGAAATTACCAGGCGCAGATTGGCCTCAATCATGTCGCGTTTGGCTCGGCGTGCCTTCGCTTCGCCATTAGTCATCTGCTTGTTGATTTCTTTCAGATCCTTGATCGGAATTCCAACACGTTTTTGCACTTCAAGCATGCGTTTTTGCTGATCGATTATGGCAGCCTGAAAACGCTGCAAGGTATCACTGTAAGGCTTCTTTGCATTAACTTCCTGCTCTACCCAATTCAAATTATCTTCGTTGCTGACAAACATCTTGATAAAGTGCTGGCGAGGCATACGTGCTTTAACCACACACAGGTCTTGAATGCTGCGTTCATGTCCACGCACCTCCTCCACCAGACTGCGCATTGTGTCGCAGAGCTTGTCCACTTGCTTGGCAGAGAAACGGAACTGCATCAACTCATGTGAAATTTGCTCCTGCAACTTATCGTATTGTTTGCTGCGATAGCCGAATTTTTCATAAGCCCTGCCCATTTTCCCAAACAGATCAGAAATAATGGCAAAACGCTCAAGTGCATCAATTTTAAGCTGTGCAAGATTAGCGGCTACGAGTGCCTCTCTATCTTCTGCTGACTCCTCCTCCTCCTCGTCCTCCTCCTCTTCTTCATCGGATTCTTCTTCAAGGAGCTCTTCCGCTACCAATGTTTCATCCTCAATTTCAATGAATCCATCAATAACTTCATCTATGCGCATTTCGTCCAGCTTGACCTTTTCTGCCAGCGCAAGAATTTCTGCAATGGTCGCAGGGCAGGCCGAAACGGCCTGAATCATGTGCTTCAAACCCTCTTCAATGCGCTTGGCAATAACAATTTCGTCCTGCCGCGTAAGCAATCCAACCGTTCCCATCTCGCGCATATACATACGAACAGGATCAGTGGTGCGGCCGAAATCCGAGTCAACTGTCGAAGCTGCGAGCGCTGCTTCAGCTGCTTCAACAGCATCTTCGTCAACTACTACAACCACGCCTTCTGACATAACCATATTTTCAGCGTCAGGTGCCTGATCACTAACGCTGATGCCCATGTCATTAATCATGCTTACTACACCTTCTATCTGCTCAACTTCGAGCATTTCAGGCAAGTGGTCATTAATTTCCGCGAACGTCAAATAGCCGCGCTCTTTTCCGAGCACAATCAATGCCTTCAAACGAGTTCGACGTTCTTCAACATCCTGTAGCTGTTCGGCCGGATTTGCATCAAGCTGTAAATTTGCTGCCAGTTTTGCTTTTGAAACCGTCTTTTTGGTCCCGACGGTTTTTTTCTTTTCTTGCTGAGTCGCCATAGCGGTGGATGCCCAGTTAAATTCCAGTTAATAAATGAATGGCGACATATAACTTCGTATGTCGCTGAAATGGGTCGCGAATTATACCCGACTTTGTGAAAAAATTCTCTTTTAGCCTGGTTTATAGAGTTGCGAATAGAGCAACCTCTCCTGTTCAGTCAAGGCCTTAAGTTCTTTTCCAGCAATTCTGGCATTTAGTGCCTCAAATTTTCTCTTGCGAGTTTCCTCGCGTAATTTTGCCAAAACTCCCTGAAACTCCGCATCCACATCAAATGTTTCGCCCCATTGCATGATTTCCGCCTGCTCCGCGGCGAATAATGGCTCGTGTGCTGTTCCCTGAAATGACTGTATAAGCACTGCACTGCTGACTTCCCCGTCTTGCGCGAGTAGCCATGCACTTAACGCCTCAATTGCTTCCGAGTCCGCGCCTTCATCCGCAATTTCCTGCGGCAACTCTCTGATCAGGTCTGGCTTAAACAGCAAGCAGCGTAACAAAACACGCAAATTGGAAGCCGCTGGTCGACCCGCCTTCTGTGTTGCACGCCTGGGAGCTGCACCCATCGCCTTTACTCCGTACAAAGCCTCCAGTTCAAGCTGGGTAATTCCAGCTAGCGCTGCCACTTCCTTGCGCAACAATAGCGCCATTGTCGGGGCAGTAATCGCCATCAGCAATGGCTTTGCATGTTCCAGCAAATTACTTCGCCCCTCCTGTGTCCGCAGGTCCACTTGTGCAGACAGCTCTCGCAACAAGTAGCCCGACAAGGGCAATGACTCATGCAACAACTGTTCAAATGATTCCGTACCATTCTCACGAATATAACTGTCTGGATCATGCTCCTTGGGCAAAAACAGAAAACTTATGCGCTTGCCGTCCACCAGATGAGGGAGAGAGTTTTCCAGTGCCCGCCACGCTGCGCGTTGCCCCGCTGCATCGCCGTCAAAGCAAAATACAACCTGATCGGCCAGACGCAACAATTTCTGTACATGATAGGCTGTGGTTGCCGTCCCCAGCGTGGCGACAGCATACCCAACTCCGTGCTGCGCCAGCGCAACAACGTCCATATAACCTTCAACTACAACTACTTGCTGGTTGTTACGAATGGCTTTTTGAGCCTGAAACAAGCCATACAGTTCGTGCCCCTTTTCAAACAACACAGTTTCTGGAGAATTAAGGTATTTGGGCTCTCCACTGTCAAGTATGCGACCGCCAAAACCGATGACCTGCCCTCGTGCGTTGACAATCGGAAACATGATGCGATCACGAAACCGATCGTATCGCTTGCCAGCCTCTCCTTCTATCACCAGACCTGTTTCGACCAGACTGCTATCCTGATAACTTGAAGTTATGCCATTCAAATTTTGCCAGGCTTCCGGCGCATACCCTATGCCAAAACGCGCCGCGATTTCACCATTCAATCCGCGGCGCTTCAAATAATCAATCGCACGCGGTGACTGTTTAAGCTGCTCCCGGTAGTATCGTGTGGCCGCCTGCATAACCTCGTACAGGTCAGGCGCTATTTTTTGGTGCACTTGCCCCGGTGCGAGTGCTTCGCGGGGTACGGGAACCCCTATACTGCGCGCCAACTCTTCTACGGCGTCGACAAAGCCCATCCCGGCATGTTCCATCACAAAGCCAATGGCAGTGCCGTGCGCTCCGCAGCCAAAACAGTGATAAAACTGCTTGCTCTGACTTACGGTAAAAGATGGGGATTTCTCGCTGTGAAACGGGCAGCAGGCCGCATAATTTGCACCGGCTTTTTTAAGCGGCACATAGCGCTCGATCACGTCTACAATATCGAGACGATTGAGCAGATCCTGAATAAAGCTTTTTGGAATCACCCCAGCCCTCGCAGTTTATCGACAGAGTGCCGTATAACTTGGTGTGGAGAAAGTATTTAAATAATACAGAGAATCTTACGACGACAACCTTGCCTTTACCTGGGCTGATGCCTTGCCAATGTCGGCACGCCCTGCAAACTTTGGCTTGAGAATAGCCATGACTTTCCCCATATCTTGTGCACTGGCAGCGCCACTTGCGCTTATAGCCAGTTCAATCGCAGCGTCAATTTCTGCCTGACTAAGTTGCTGAGGCATGTACCCCAGCAATACACTCATTTCAAAATTCTCAATATCAGCAAGATCTTTTCGGCCTGCGGCCTCAAACTGGCTAAATGAGTCACGACGCTGTTTCATCATTTTATCGATAACAGCCAGTATATCGGCATCCGTTAACTCGATACGTTCGTCCACCTCACGCTGCTTGATAGCTGCCATCAACAGGCGAATAGCCGCCAAGCGTGCAGTATCTTTTGCACGCATGGCGGCTTTCATGTCCTCGTTGATTTGCAGCCTAAGATTCAAGATTCGGCCTCTTTTTTCAGGAAGAGCTCAGTCTTGCAAAGAGCCTTGCCTGCAAAAATTAATATAGCTTGGGTGGAAGGACCTGATTGCGGAGGCGCTTATAGTGGCGCTTTACAGCAGCAGCCAGCTTGCGCTTGCGCTCAGCAGTTGGCTTCTCGTAGAACTCACGTGCACGCAGATCTGTTAACAGACCAGTCTTTTCTATGGAGCGCTTGAAACGACGCAAGGCAACTTCAAATGGCTCATTCTCTTTAACACGTACTGTTGTCATCAACAAACTACCTTATACAAAAAATTTGAGGGCGCGATTCTACCAAAACCACAATGCTTCCACAACCTTGATTTTAAATTCCCTGCAAATCAGGCCGCAGGTCACTACTGAACCTTAATTTTTGCGAATTTGCGCTTACCTACCTGGGCCACAACGATGCTGCCACTCAATACTTTCAAGGCCTTATCACTGATTTTCATGCCATCCAGCTTAACACCCGCCTGGGCGATCAAGCGCATCGCATCCGAAGTACTCTCAACCAGGCCTGCAAGCTTCAGCATTTGTGCAACACCAATGCTGCCATCAGTCGCACTTACCGTTACTTCGGGCATATCCTCGGGCAATACCCCCTGTTTGAAACGCGCCTCAAAGTCAGCCAGAGCCTCTTCCGCGTCATTACGCGAGTGAAAACGAGCGACCAGCTCCTGTGCCAGCATCACCTTGATATCACGGGGATTCCTCCCTCCCTCAACTTCTTCACGCCATTTGAGTATGGTGTTCATACTCTCGAAAGAAAGCAGCTCCAAATAACGCCACATTAAATCATCGGATATTGACATCAGCTTGCCGAACATCTCCTGAGGCACATCAGCAATTCCAATGTAGTTCCCCAAGGATTTGGACATTTTGTTTATTCCATCCGTCCCTTCGAGCAGTGGCATAGTCAATACGCATTGCGAGGGCTGCCCGTAGTGCTTTTGCAACTCACGTCCCATCAGCAGATTAAATTTCTGATCTGTTCCACCCAGTTCAATATCCGCCTTTAAAGCAACAGAATCATAACCTTGCACCAAAGGGTAGATGAACTCATGTATCGCAATGGGCGTTTTATTTGAATATCGCCTGGAAAAATCATCGCGTTCCAGCATCTGGGCCACAGTATGGGTAGCGGCAAGCCTGATTAAATCAACTGCACCAAATTTGTCCATCCATGTCGAGTTAAATACCACTTCTGTTTTTGCCGGATCCAGCACTTTAAACACTTGCTCACGATAACTTTGAGCATTTTCAGCCACTTGCTCACGTGACAATGGGGGGCGGGCAGAATTTTTACCGGACGGATCACCTATCATCCCGGTAAAATCACCAATCAAAAACAAGGCGTGATGCCCCAAATCCTGAAGCTGGCGCATTTTGTTAAGCAATACGGTATGCCCGAGATGCAAATCCGGCGCAGTAGGATCAAAACCCGCTTTGATACGCAAGGGGCGGTCTTTTGCCAACTTCTGCTTCAACTCTGATTCCAGCAATAATTCGCTGCAACCGCGCTTAATTAACTCTATTGCTTCTTGCTGTATCATGTTCCGCTTACTTTTTGTCAAATTTATCCAATTTTGAGCAAATGCCCAATTCTGCTAATATGCCGCTCGTTCTAAATAAAGGCACTGGAGAAAAGCGGCGATACCGCATTTCCATAATATTTTAAATGGTAACTCAAAATCCCCTGACACAAGCGCGCAAATTGAAATTGCGCTGGTTTATTACACTTTCCACACTCCCTTTTCTTGCTGTTCTATCGGCATTCGGCATCATTCCACAAAGTGAAATAAACTTTCCCTTTAACGAAAACGTAATTGATGAAATATCCTTGCCGCATGCATCACAGGAAACTGATACGCAAGGAGTTTTCTGGCGCACCGAGCGGATTCAACGCGGCGATACCATTGCAGAAGTGCTGCGGCGACTGAATGTTGATGATCAGGCTGCCAGTAATTATTTACGCAGCAACAAGGCTAGCTCGACACTTCCCCATTTTGCAACAAACAAAGATATTCAAGCTGAAACTCAGGCAGATGGCAGCCTGCTTTCCTTGCGCTATCTCAGCAATAATGGCAATCAGGTCATCATAGAAAAGAATGGTGACAACTTCACAACCCGAACTGTAAGTCCACAAATTGAGAAGCGCATTTTTATGCGCACAGGAGATATCAATAGCACCCTGTATGCAGCCACTGACGCCGCAGGCATGCCCGATGCAGTTGCCAACCAGTTGGCGGATATATTCAGCGGTGATATCGACTTTCACCGTGATCTGCGCAAGGGGGATAAATTTTCGGTTATTTACGAAATGAATTACAGCAATGGAGAGCCTGTTAGTACCAGCAACATTCTGGCAGCTGAATTTATCAACCAGGGACGCCAGTACCGAGCTCTTTATTTTGAAATGACCAAAAATATCGGCAACTACTTTAGCCCTGACGGGAAAAGCATGCGCAAGGCATTTTTGCGCTCTCCTCTTGAGTTTTCGCGCATCAGTTCAGGTTTCAAGCCTTCACGCTTTCACCCGGTACTGAATAAATGGAGAGCACACAAAGGCGTAGACTATGCTGCCTCAACTGGAACTAAAGTAAAGGTAACTGCTGATGGCACTGTTGACTTTGTAGGCAAACAGGGCGGTTACGGCAATGTGGTGATAGTCAACCATCAGGGCCGCTACACTACTGTATACGGGCACCTTTCTCGTTTCTCCAGCGGCCTTCATCGTGGTCAGCGCGTAACGCAGGGCGAGATCATCGCCTATGTAGGGCGGACAGGCCTTGCAACAGGGCCCCACCTGCATTACGAATTCAAGATTAATGGCCAGCATCATGATCCGCTGCGCGTTGCGCTACCGGATGCCAGACCCATTAATGCAGTACAAAAGGCACAATTTCAAGCGGCTACAGCAAATCTGAATAACCGTTTAACCATGTTGAGTGGCAATCAACTCGCCAAGCTAAACTAATGTTCAGTCAAATTTCCCAACTCGAGATTTAATCGACACGTGATTCCATCTGAACTTTATGTCGGAATCATGTCCGGCACCAGCCTGGATGGCATAGACTCCGCCTTGATGGATTTTTCTGGCGACCTACCCAAGTTGGTGGCCACACATTACGAGCCTTACCCAGCATCCGTTCAGGAAAAACTTTTGGCTTTACACCTGCCGACACCAGACGAACTCCATCAATCACATTTGCTGGCAAACGAACTATCGCATCGTTTTGCACACTCGACAAAATTATTGTTGCAGACCGCAAATTTAAGTGCAGAGAAAGTACGGGCAATAGGTTGTCACGGCCAGACCATAAGGCATTGCCCCGAATCTGGCTACACTTTACAACTCGGCAACGCCCCGCTTTTGGCGGAATTAAGCGGGATTACAGTCGTGAATGACTTTCGCAACAGAGACATCGCCGCCGGGGGACAAGGCGCCCCGCTGGTTCCTGCTTTTCACGATAAAATGATGCGGCACCCGGAAACCCATCGAGTCATTGTTAATATTGGCGGAATAAGCAATCTCACCAACCTTGCGCCCGGGATAATTACCAGCGGATTTGATTGCGGCCCGGGTAACTTGCTGATGGACGCGTGGATCAAACTCCATCTTGACAAAACATATGACAAAGATGGAGCGTGGGCAGCCAGCGGCACTGTCATCCCCGAGCTTTTACAATCATTAGTTGATGAAGCGTATTTCCACTTGCCGCCCCCCAAAAGCTGTGGACGTGACTTATTCAATATGCAATGGTTAAAACAAAAATTACGCGGGAATGAACAACCTGCCGATGTGCAGGCCACACTGCTTGCGCTTAGCTCTCACGCAATCAGCACAGCAGTTAAGCGTTATTCTGACGGAGCTAAAGAAGTGTTTATATGCGGTGGAGGTGCACACAACCTGACACTTATGGACAGTATCGGCAAAGCATTGCCTGACTGCAGTATTCAACTCACAGACAGTCTCGGCCTGGAGGCTGACTGGATCGAGGCAATGGCATTCGCCTGGCTCGCCCAGCAAACACTGAAAGGGCAATGCGCCAATTTGCCCGCGGTTACAGGCGCCCGCCATCCCTGCATACTGGGAGCGATCCACCAGGCATAAAAAAAAGCAGAGAGCAACAGTCTCTGCTTTTTTCCAATATCAGCCTTATCTTAAGCTGAAAATGATGATCCGCATCCGCAGGTAGTAGTCGCATTCGGATTTTTAATAACGAACTGCGCACCCTCCAGGCCTTCCTGATAGTCTATCTCAGCACCGACCAGATATTGAAAGCTCATGGGGTCAACCAGCAATTGCACACCGTTCTTGTTCATTACAGTGTCGTCTTCATTGATGACTTCATCAAACGTAAAACCATACTGAAAGCCTGAACAACCGCCGCCACTTACAAACACGCGCAACTTCAGTTCCGCATTGCCTTCCTCTTCAATCAACTGCTTCACCTTGTTGGCTGCACTTTCAGTAAACAGCAATGGATCTTGAATTTCAGTTACTGCATTCATAATAAACTCCTTAAGTATTCGTTAATAAAAGCTTTTATTAAATCTCATTGTCACTGTCCCGCACTTACTCTTGCAGAACTTGGCCGATACATACTGCCGCAAGAGATTAGCTTGATTCTGCATTGCTTAACTTGAAGGCGACAACTTTTTCGCTGGTATCAGCCAAATGTATCAGCCTGCCTTCAACAACCGCGCCCAACTGAATTTCCAGTGTTTTATAGTGCACATCACCTGTGACCTTGGATTTGCTTTGCAGTTCCAGATACTCAGCCACACTTACAGGACCTGTAACTTCACCGTTCACTACCAAATGAGTAACGTTGACCTCACCGTTTACTTTGGCATGCTCACTTAAAACCAAAGTGCTTGGCTTACCCGGGGTTGCAATAATACTGCCGTCAATCTCGCCATCCACTCGCAATCCGCCAGTAAAGTGAACATCGCCGACTATTCTAGTACCCGCACCAATCAATGAATCTATTCGATTTTGCGGCTTACTGTGTCCTGAACCAAACATGTACCCTCCCTAAGATAAACCAACACTTTGTACTACTTTGGGTTCACGCACGCCTTTTTCAAACACTCTCACCTGCACACTTTCAATTGTGACATCGGGAGACACTTTAAATGCGCGATCAACCACTTGATAATACTTGAAATTAAGCTGATATGCTGCGACTTCCTGTACTGCATTTTCCATTGGGAATTGTAGCACCACTTTTTTTCCATCTTGAACAGCATTTACAATTAACTGCATATTACCCTGAAACGCCTTGCCGCGCTGTTTGACCGACTGTACAAGAATCAGGCGACAGTAATATTCGCCTGGTAGTGAGTCGCGCTCAACCTTCAAACGCAAAATCGACAGATCACTTTCACTTTCTCCTTGCACCAGTGGCAAATTCTGGAAAAAGGACAAATTTTCCTTTAGAAGCACATTTTCATCACTCAATATTTTGATCTGATGCGCAATTTCCTGATTTGCAGCATATTCCATTTGCGCCTGACGCTCAAAAGAAGCAGCCTGTCTGCCCAGCTTTGCATTTTCTTCCTGCAACTGAGTAAGGTTTTCCCGCAAGTCCTCCAACTCTTTAACAGCTTGCCCACGATGAAAACCTGCCAGAGCAAGACCGGAATCATAAGCCCACCACACCACCCCACCCAATGCTAAAAGAAAAGGGATGGCAATCAACCAGCGCACATACCAGGGGACATGAGGGCGCACTGATAAACGTTGCGCTGAGATACTGAATCTTCGTTCGAATTTTCTAAATCGCATAAAAAGTCAAGGCAGCAATGGAACAATATTCAGAGCAGTCGCTTCGGGAATTTCAAACATGATGTTCATATTCTGAATTGCCTGGCCTGCAGCTCCTTTCACCAGGTTATCAATAGCTGACAATACTACTACAGTATCGCCCTCCTGCGGACGATGCACCGCAATGCGGCACTGATTTGAACCACGAACTGATCGAGTTTCAGGATGACTTCCAGCAGGCATGACGTCGACGAAAGGCTCATCAGCGTAACGCTTCTCAAATAACGCCTGCAGATCCGCATCTTTCTTTAGCCGGGCATACAGGGTGGCATGAATACCCCGTATCAGCGGCGTAAGATGGGGCACGAAAGTTAAACCGACCTCATGCTTGGAGATCGATGATAAACCCTGGCGAATTTCAGGCAGATGCCGATGTCCTGCCACGCCATAGGCTCTGAAGCTATCAGCCGCCTCTGCGAACAGAAATCCGACCTCAGCCTTACGACCGGCACCGGACACGCCTGACTTTGCATCGGCGATCAGACTCGATTCATCAATCAGGCCCGCTTCCAGCAATGGAATAAAGCCCAATTGCACAGCAGTAGGATAGCATCCTGGGTTGGCTACCAGCCTTGCCTGTTTTATTTGTGCACGATTCACTTCCGGCAAACCATACACGGCCTGTTCGATCAAATCCGGACAGGCATGGCTCATGCCATACCATTTTTCCCATATTTTTACATCCTTGATGCGAAAATCAGCCGCCAGATCAATGACGCGCACGCCCGCATCCAGCAAGGAACGTGCTTGCTGCATGGCAATACCATTTGGCGTGGCAAAAAAGACAACATCGCACTGTTCAAGATGCGCAGCATCCGGATGGGTAAAACTGATATCCAGATGTCCGCGCAAGCTGGGAAACATTTGGCTAACAGGCGTTCCCGCATCGGCGCGCGAGGTAATCGTGCGCAATTCAACCTGCGGATGCAGCGCCAACAGACGCAACAGCTCAACCCCTGTGTACCCTGTACCTCCGACAATTCCGACCTTGATCACATCGTTCTCCTGAATTCGTACGCCAGAAACTCTATCAACACCGAATAATAAATGAAAAAAACCGCCATCAGGCGGTTTTTTCGGTACCTCCCAAACGACTTAACGCTTGGAGAATTGTTTACGCTTGCGAGCCTTGCGCAATCCGACTTTTTTACGCTCTACTTCACGTGCATCACGAGTAACCAGACCTGCCACACGCAACACCGGACGCAATGTTTCATCAAAATCGATCAATGCACGAGTGATACCGTGACGTACCGCACCAGCCTGGCCGGACTCACCGCCACCCTGTACGTTCACCATGATGTCAAACTTGCCCACTGTCTCAGTCAGCTCAAGAGGCTGGCGCACCACCATACGACCAGTTTCGCGGGAGAAGTACACATCCACCGGCTTGTCATTAACGATAATGTCGCCTTTGCCAGGCTTGATGAACACGCGAGCTACTGCGTTTTTGCGACGGCCAGTGCCGTAGTTGTAAGTTACGCTCATGATTATGCTTTCAACAGATCAATAGGTTTAGGTTGCTGCGCGCTATGCGGATGGTCTGCACCGGCATACACCTTCAGCTTGCGCAGCATTGCATAACCCAGAGGACCCTTGGGCATCATGCCACGGACAGCTTTATACAATACACGATGGGGATGACGATCCAGTAATTTTGTAAAATTGGTTTCGTAAATACCGCCTGGATAACCAGTATGACGGTAGTACATCTTGCCCTGAGCCTTGTTTCCCGTCACGCGCAGTTTTTCTGCGTTGACCACCACCACGAAATCGCCCGTGTCAGTATGTGGTGTATAGATGGCCTTATGCTTGCCGCGCAAACGGGATGCAATTTGACTGGCCAGACGACCCAGAATTTTGTCAGTAGCATCGACCAGCAACCAGTCATGCTGAACTTCATGCGCCTTAGCGGAAAATGTTTTCATTGCACTTCCTAAAACAATAATTAGTAAACTTCGAAGGGCGCGGATTGTATCGACACAAGCAAACCCTGTCAATTACATTGTTTGCCGCCTTCCCGAAAGCCAGCAATAGTGGGGCTTTCTCAATTATAGCCAATCCTGGTATTTGCCCATCCGGTCAAAATTCCTGACTGCCCCCAGTTAACGCAAACGCAATATTTCATCGTTACCATGCCTGCTGCTAACACGGAAATTCACCATAAATATGCATACCGGAAAATCACAACAACTTGATGGAACAAGGGGAAGTTTTGTTTTCACGATTTCTGATGGCGGAAATTTCCTGACATATCAGTCTGTTGGAGACAACAAAAATTCCCGTCTGAATAAACAAAAAAACGAAATCAATCTTGAAATGATAGAACAATTTCTTTTCAGCTTGCATCCAGTCACGTACCGCGACTGGATGCAAAAAGAGAGAACAAAATAATACTCAATATAAACAATGTATTGCAAAATTTCTGCGTTTTACCCCCACACCTATTTTTAAGCGCATGCAGTATCATACCGACTCAAGTATTTATTTTTGTATTTATGAGCTGGTTTTTCACCAATCTGGTCGCAGCCATTCTGCTCCCCCCTCTGAATCTGCTTCTCATGTCGTTGGCGGGTCTTCTGCTATGGCACAAGCGTCCGCAGATTGCACGCATCCTGCTGAGCAGCGCCTTTTTTCTGTTATGGCTATTTTCCACCCCTTTTCTGGCCGAATCCCTGTTACGCTCGCTGGAAGCCCCCCCTCTTAAACTGACTGAAAGCACCTTTTCAGCAGATGCAATTGTTGTGCTTGGTGGAGGCAGCTATCTCCATGCTCCCGAATATGCCGGCGACACTGTTGGTACCGCATCACTAGAGCGAGTGCGCTATGCCGCACATCTTTACCGTAACACCCGAAAGCCCATTCTACTGAGCGGCGGCACGCCTCTGGGTAATAGCATTTCAGAAGCCCGGCTTATGAAACAAGCGCTGGAGCAGGAATTCAACACCCCCGTGCAATGGCTGGAAGAAGAATCAATCAACACACTTGAAAACGCCCGCTATAGTTATCGTTTATTGCAAAAAGCAGGTATCAAACGCATCTACTTGGTCACCCATGCCTGGCATATGCCCCGCTCTTCAATGGTCTTTAAGGCTGCCGGTTTTGAAGTCATCGCTGCACCAACAGCCTTTACGACCAGACACAAAATAGATCTGCTCGCTTTCGTACCAAATGCCGGCGCATTACATGGCACTCAAATATTTCTGCATGAAGCCATAGGAATGCTGTGGTATCGGTTAAAATCCTGACAAATTACTCAAGGAAAATTTCATGAAGGCACGCATCAAGTGGGTAGAGCAGGTAGCATTTCTGGGTGAAACAGAAAGCGGGCATGCCGTCTTAATGGATGGCCCACCCGAGGGTGGCGGTCGCAACCTGGGGCCGCGCCCGATGGAAATGCTGCTGATAGGAACTGGCGGCTGCAGCACCTATGACGTCATCCACATTCTAAAAAAGAGTCGTCAACAGGTTACTGATTGCGTCGTCGACATCCAGGCGGAACGTGCGACTGAAGATCCCAAAATTTTTACCAAAATCCACTTTCACTTCGTGGTAACAGGCAAGGATTTAAAGACTGAACAAGTGGAACGTGCAATCAAGCTCTCTGCAGAAAAATACTGCTCTGCTTCCATCATGCTGGGAAAAGTCGCGGACATCACCCACGATTTTGAGGTAATTCAAACCGTCTAAACCGGCCCGGGGAAATAGCCTGTTAATTTATACCTTTAGCCAAACAAAGCGCACTAAACCCAATATGCCGTGCGTGTCATGAGCTTGCCACTTAACTGCATTGCCAACTTCACCGGCGGTGGCAACTCGGCAGCACCCAGCCCCGCAGCCATTTCGGCATGCTGTGTTTCATCAATATACATTTGCTGCACCACAGCCCTGCTCCTAGCGTCGTTCTGCGGCAACGCGTTCAGATGGCTCTGCAGGTGCGCACCCACCTGACGTTCTGTTTCGGCCAGAAACCCCAGATTCCATTTGTCACCCAGCACCCCTGCAACGGCTCCGATCGCCAGTGAACTGCTATACCAGAGAGGATTAAGCACGCTCACGTGCCCACCCAGCTCGTACACCCGCTGGGCAGTCCACGCCAGGTGCTCTGTCTCCTCCTGTGCCGCTTCACCCAGCTTGCGCTGCACTTGCGGATCGCGCGCAGTCAATGCCTGCCCCTGATATAAAGCCTGCGCGCAAATCTCGCCGCAGTGATTCACACGCATCAGCGCCGCTGCATTATTTTTCTCACTCTCGCTTAACGCCCCTTCAGCCATACCTGCATCAGGGTGGGCTCGCACGCTGTGCGCCTGGCTGAACAAAGTGCGCAAACCTTTATCGAATTCAATAATAATTTTATCCAGATTCAGCATAACGCCCTCCCCATTCCAATCACACAGAACACATCAACGTCCTGCATTATCTTACCATTTTCATTTGGCGTGCAATTTTGAACACCTTCATGGAAAAATAACCATGTTCGTTTTCCAGAAGTTGCTTTCCCGTTACAATAACAATCCGTTTATAAATCTGATCAGTCAATTTACATAGCCATGACATGTGAACTTTGCATCCCTGCCGATGAAAGCCTGCTATGGCAGGGCTTGCATTGTCGCGTTATCTTGGTGGAAGATGACGATTATCCCGGTTTCTGTCGCGTCATCTGGAATGAGCACATAAAAGAAATGACCGATCTCTCTCCTGCGATGCGCAACGAATTAATGAATACCGTATTCGCGGTGGAGCTCGCCGTTCGCGAAGTGATGAATCCGGAAAAAATCAATCTTGCCAGTCTCGGCAATATGACACCCCACTTGCACTGGCATGTCATTCCCCGTTACCTGGACGACAAAAATTTCCCGAATCCTGTTTGGGGCGCAGCAGTTCGCAACTCACGAATTTCGAAGAACGAAGAAATGCGCGATCGTTTAAGCGCGCACATTCACACAAAACTGACCGCCTGATATGTTGACACTCCCGCTGGAACCCACCGACGACCGCGCCAACCCGGCCTTTAAAGATCCGGCCAGTTGCGAACAGTGGCTGTCACGCCTGCAATTTACCAATTTGCACGCCGTGCACGGCCTGCTGCGCGCGCAAATTGATGAACTCAATCGCCTCCCCATGCGCGTGCTGGACCGGTTAAATACACTGGAAAAGCTGAGAGAAACTGTCGCTACAGTGCAGGCCGACTACGCCAAAAAATTGATCGCCAAAAAACTCCCCCTGAGCGATGAGGAATATGCCGTCTTTACAGCCATCATTGGCTTATGGCAGGGCATGCTGACGGGTTATCAGCGCTGTTTGCAGGATTTTATGGACGGCAACACCCAGCTGGAAAAATATGGCGTCTTGCTGTGTCATCGGTTCATGCTGTACGGCAGCCTGCAAATAATTGAACACCTGCGTAGCGGTTACGAATTTGATGGCACGCTTTGGCAGCAACTGCATGCGCTGTATTCCTTTACGGAAGGCAATGGATTGCAGCACGAAAAAATTAATGACCCTTTGCACGGCAATGGCCAGCCCATTTCATGCCACACGCTTTATGCCAAGATACTTTTGACCTGCCATGCAAAACCCGCCGAACTCTCGCGTGCGCAATTGCAATTGCTCGACCGCTGGCTCACGCAATGGACCCAGGTCATTACCATAGAGCGTCGTTGCATCGTGAGCAAGGGCGACGCACCGCCGCTGGCGGTTGATCTGCAAGGAAATAAAGGCTTGCAGGACTTGCAGCAAATCACCCAATCCGATCATTTGCGCTATCTGGCGATGGTGCCGCTCAGCAAACTTTTACGTGTCAAAAGTATTTTGTTGCAGCAAGGCCAAGCACCCCAGCAACTGGAGTTGGGCAGCGAGTTTTATGGTGTGGATTGTGTTGTATTTCTCAACCAGTTACTGCATTTATGGTGCGAGGGCTCCAGTGACCGCCTGGCTGAGCGCCAAAACGTCACCGTGTCGGCAAAACTGGGAACGGGTTTTGATTTAATCTACGCTTATATTGCCAACAAGCCCTACAAACCCTCCGGCACAACAAGCGACCCGAATGCTGCAGGTAAAACGCATATTGCGACGGTTGCCCAAACATTTCCCGCAAACAGCCCTCCTGATATCGAGCAACTGGAAAGCTGGACAATCGAGAATGAAAGCATACTCGGCGCGCGCTTGCTGCGTGAGAGCAAGGGTGGTGAGCGCATCGGAAGCAACCAGTTGATAGCATTGCGCACCAAAGAGGCAAAGGCATTTATGCTGGGTACGGTTAGCTGGCGGACAGTGACCCGTAGCGGCAACTTGCGCATGGGCGTGCAATATTTGCCCGGTGTCGCACAACCCGTTGTGCTTAAAACCAGAGATGGCGGAGCCGATCAGGAAAAATCTTTCCCCGCGTTATTGCTGCCCGCCATGACTGCACTCAAAATTCCCGGCAGTCTGATCGTTCCTCTCGGTGTGTTCAAATCCAATCGCGCATTTGAAATGATTCATCCCAACAAAGACAAATTCAATATCAAAATGGGGTTCAGTGTCTCCACATCGGCCGATTTCGAACGTGTGAGCTTTACGCAAGAATAAAAAATGGCCCCTTGTTTCTATGCCACTCGCCGACTGGCAGGAAAGACAATACTAAAGGTGCTGCCTTTCCCCTCTTCACTGCTTATGTCCAGATGCGCCTGATGGCGATTCACGATATGTTTTACGATGGCCAATCCCAGGCCAGTGCCTCCGGTCGCGCGCGAACGGCTGCTGTCTACCCTGTAAAAGCGCTCGGTTAAACGCGGAATATGTTGTAGCGCAATTCCAATACCGCTGTCCTGCACGCTGTAAACAGGCTGGCCGTCCGCCAGCACTTGCCAGCGTATTACTATTTCGCCGCCAGGCGGAGTGTATCGGATCGCATTTGACATTAAATTACCAAACGCGCTGCGCAGCTCTTCCGCACATCCCGTCAATTTCGCATCGCTCAGCAACTCAAGCCTTACCTTATGCTGGCCAGCGCTGAGCTCAAGCCCAACCTGATAACAATTCGACAACATCGCAGGCACGTCCAGCACCTCCTCCTTGAGCACATTTGACCTGTCTTCCAATTTGGAAAGGGTAAGCAAATCTCCCACCAGGTGGGTCATGCGCATCGTTTGTTCACCCATCATGGGCAAGGCGCGCCTGGCCATATCATTTTCAAGGCTGGGCATATCCTGCATGGTTTCAACAAAACCATTCACCACCGTTAATGGTGTAAGCAACTCATGCGATACATTCGCAACAAAATCCCGCCGCATCGTTTCTATATGCTCAAAGCGGGTGACGTCGCGCGTGACCAGCAGTTTTTTATTGCCACTATAGCCAACCAGCTTGCATGACAAAACCAGATCATCCTGTCGCGCCCCGTGCAACAGCAAGGGCTCCGCAAAATTTTTCGCAGCAAGGTATTCCACAAATTCGGGTTGACGAACCAGATAGGTAATTTGCTGGCCTATGTCGCGGGAGCTGTCCAGACCCAGGTGCTTTTCGGCCAGCGGATTGAACCATTCGATATGATCGGTTTTGTCCAGGCTCACAACACCTTCCGGTAACGCGGAAGTAGCCAGCTCCATATCATGCAACGCTGAGGCACGCTTGGTGCGTTCCTTGCGGTGCTCGCGCACCATTTTATTCAGCCGTGCAAATACATCTTCCCAGGGGCCTTCACCTTCGGGCACATTCCGCGTCTCCGGGCTTTCAAGCCAGTAGCCCAGCTTGACCAGATTGCGCACATGAAACAACCAGCGAAACATAAGCAGCGCGGCAAACACCACAACAGCGGAAAATGGACCGGCCACCGCCCATAAAATCAGGGAAAGCAGCGAAGACAACAGCAGGTAAGTCAGGGCCTGGCGCCAAATATCAAACACAGTTAAACCTTTTGTAAGGATACGTTGCCATTATACCGGCCGAACTATACATAGCGTCATAAGTCTACTGCGCGAATGAATGGTTGCGTTGCGCGGTGCTCGGAGTCCTCATGTATGTTTATATACACTCCGGCTCCTGCGCTCCGTGCGCCTTACCCTTCATCCGCTCGCTACGACTTATGACGCTATGTATATTTGGCTCATTTTTTATTTTGGCAGAACACATTATCAGCCCGGTGAAAACCGGTAACCACTACCGCGCACAGTCTGCACCAGAATATCCAGACCGGAAGGCTCCAATGCTTGCCGCAGGCGGCGAATATGCACATCCACCGTGCGCTCTTCAACGAACACATGATCACCCCAAACCTGATCGAGCAACTGCGTGCGGCTGTATACGCGTTCCGGGTGAGTCATAAAGAAATGCAGAATACGAAACTCTGTCGGCCCCAGGTCAAGCTTCACACCTTTGGCACTTACCCGATGTGTTGTGGGCGAAAGCTCCACGCCCCCGGCACTGACGGTTTCTTCACTCATTTCCGGCATACGGCGCCGTAACACGGCACGAATGCGCGCCATCAGTTCGCGTGGCGAAAACGGTTTGGTTATATAGTCATCCGCGCCGGATTCCAGCCCCATGACCTTGTCGCGTTCCTCCGTGCGTGCTGTCAGCATGATAATGGGAATATTGCGGGTACGTTGATCGGCGCGCAAGCGGCGGGCAAACTCAACACCCGTCGTATCCGGCAGCATCCAGTCCAGCAAGACCATATCGGGCAACGCATGGTTAATCAGCCGGGTTGCGCTCATCACATCCAGCGCCTGTATGGCCTTAAATCCGCACTGGTTCACATTAAACGCCAATAGCTCCTGAATCGCAGGCTCATCTTCCACAATCAAAATACTTGCTGTCATCGTTCATCCTATCGAGAATTGCTACCAGCCTGAAATGGTATGAAAGAATTATGACAGTAACATGACAGCGGCGAATTTATTTTTACGCTTCGGTATATTTGTGCTGCTGACGCATCAAATCGGGCAACAATGATCCCACCAGCATTCCCAGAGCGCTCATGAGCAAACCTGCCAACTGTGGCGGCCACAGCCCACCGGCATTAAAAATCTCCAGCAACAGCCAGGTAGAAATACCTGCGCTTATCGCAAACAAAGCCCCCTGGGTATTGGCGCGCTTCCAGTACAGCCCGCTTACCAGCGGAATGAACGCCGCCACCAGCGTAACCTTGTAGGCGTTGCCCACCATCTCGTAAATACTTGCATTGGAGTTAAGCGCAAACAGCGTTACCGCAACGGTAAAGCACACCACGACAGCGCGCATCGTCCATAAAAAATGCCGGTCGCTCTGGTGACCGATTATGCCCTTCAGGATATTCTCGGTAAAAGTAACCGAAGGTGCCAGCAGGGTGCCGCTGGCCGTGCTCATGATCGCGGAAAGCAAAGCACCAAAAAACAAAACCTGGGCCAGCACGGGTGTGTGACTCATGATCAAAGTCGGCAGAATCAACTGTGAATCCTCATCGATCAGGGCATACACCATCACCGGATCAATCAACGTGGCGGAATAGGCCAGAAAGAGCGGAACAAAGGCAAACAAGAAATATAAACCGCCGCCAAACAGCGCACCGCGTACCGCGGTTTTCTCATTTTTGGCCGACATCACGCGTTGAAACACGTCCTGCTGCGGAATCGAACCCAGCATCATGGTCACCGCCGCACCAATAAAGGCCAGCACGTCCCGCGTTTCCAGCTGCGGCCAGAAGGTGAATTTTTCCGCCTGCGCGGCGTGGGCGATCACGACATCAGCGCCCCCCGCCATGCCCGACAAAAACCAGGCCAGATACAACATTGCGATCACAATAATCGTCATCTGAAAAGCATCCGTCATCGCCACCGACCACATCCCGCCAAACAGGGTATAAACCAGCACAATAGCCGCACCGATCACCATGCCCTCATGGTGCGTCACCGCACCATGCGTGACAAAGGAAAATACCAGCCCCAGCGCCACAATTTGCGCGGCAACCCAGCCCAAATAAGACATGATAATCGCCAGACTGGTCAGCACTTCCACCGTGCGACCATAGCGCGCACGGTAATAATCACCTATCGTCAGCAAATTCTTGCGGTATAACTTTGCCGCAAAAAACATACCCACCAGTATCAGGCACATGCTGGCACCAAACGGATCTTCAACAATTCCCTGCAGGCCATCCTTCACAAATTTGGCCGAAATACCCAGCACCGTTTCCGCGCCAAACCATGTGGCAAAAACCGTTGCGGTCACCACATACAGAGGCAAATGTCGTCCGGCCACCACATAATCTTTAACGTTATGCACGCGCGTCGCCGCGTACAACCCTATAGCAATAGAAACCAGCAGATAAAGAATGACAAACCAGATCAACATGGACAAGCCCCCGCTAAAATTTGAAATGTAATTGTAATAGAGAAAACAGCTGGCTTAGCCGGCACGACCACTACTTTCCGCATAAAAAAAGCTCCCGCAGGAGCCTTTCTCACCATCAATCCATAATAAAAGCAGGGCAAGCCCGGATCACACAAAAGTCAAAATATTCAATAAAATCAAATACTTACAAAAACAAACCTGACACCGCGTGCGACCAGCCTTTACCCTGGCTCAATTTACAAGTCTTTGGAATGTGCCGCCAGATACTTTGCCACACCCTCGGTGGAATCAACCATACCGGCCTTGCCCTTGCTCCAGCCAGCCGGGCAAACTTCACCGTGCTCTTCGGTAAACTGCAGGGCATCAATCATGCGCAGCATTTCATCGATATTGCGCCCCAGCGGCAGATCGTTTACCACCTGATGACGCACAATACCGGCGCGGTCTATCAGGAAAGAGCCGCGGTAAGCCACACCTTCTGCGGCCTCCACATCATAGGCTCTGCAGATTTCATGCTTGATGTCTGCCACAAGCGGATAGGCTACTTTGCCTATCCCGCCATTATTGATAGGCGTATTTTTCCAAGCCAGATGAGAGAACTGCGAATCAATCGACACACCGATCACCTCAACATTGCGCTTCTTGAATTCATCCAGACGATGGTCAAATGCAATCAGCTCGGACGGGCAGACAAACGTAAAATCAAGAGGATAGAAAAAAATCACGCCATACTTGCCGTTCAAATGTTTCTTCAAATTAAAATTTTCGTTGATGTCATTATTGCCCATCACGGTAACGGCATTAAAATCGGGTGCGGCTTTGCCGACGAGTACTGACATGTATTTCTCCAGGGGGTTAAAAACGAAAGGCGCGAATTTATCGGCTAGCCGCTCGCCTGTCAACCACGACGAAGCAAGTGTCTCTCAATCCGGCTTGCAGACTAACAAATACCTGCGCAATGCATGCGGAGCAGGTTGAAGCAGATCTTAGATAAACTTTACCTGCAAGAGCAAGCATTTGATTATAATAAATAAATTGCTATTCCGTTGAATTTTGAAAGGTTGGAGGTTATGTTCTCAATTAAACTATCCGTGAAATGAGGATTACCTCAGCCTGACCCTATTGATTAAGGCTTCACTTCGCTTGCCGCCCCTTGTTTGAGTTGCGCCACGGCTGACGGTTGCATCTCCAAGCCTACCGAGAGGCCTGGATTAATGACGACACCAACGTTTGATCCTATTCCCTTTAGTAACCACGCAAAGTCTGTCAGTAACCCGAAACTGAACCGTGGTTGTTGCTTCGCCCATTCACCTGTTCGATCTGGTGCCGTAAACATTGCGAGGACCGGCGCCCCCTCAGAATTTAAGAGCACCATGGGGGTTGCACTGTTATCCCAGATACCATTTGGCCCAATGTCTTTATCGATTAATACAAAGACTTTTGACGATAGAAGCGCCTGCATAAAAGCGGGCACTGGAAGGTGTCCTTGCTTGGCTGCAACTAGAGCTCGCTCGAGATCATTTGATGGCTCGAAGATCTGATTCATGTTTGCGATGCCCAACGACGTTGTATAAAAAGTATTTTCATAAGCGGTGAATTCTAATTCCAAGTGCACCACCGCTTAGAAGGTGGATTCGCACTGATTTGCAAAATTTATCTTGACTGAGAAATCCTTATGGACTGGTTAGACTTGCTCATTTTCCGACCTCTGTGCATGTGGCCTTATACGTAGCCTCAGTTCCTGAACCTGCTTCAAAAGCCAAAAAATTCTCGACAACTTCATTGATGGGCCTCTCATAACTGGCCACAATTTTTCCTGTAGCCATCGGCCCAGAGAAATATTGCACTCCAGCAGGTCCCCATAAATTTGCACCGCATTTGTATACCCCCTTCAAGATATACGAACGGAAAGATATTCCATCTTGGGTATGTTGCTCAACGAAGTAATCTTTCAATGATCTGCGTTCAAAATATTGATTTTCATTATCACTACGTTCTAAAACTTTCTCTAGACAAGTAAAATTATCGGTGCCTTTTGCCCATTGAATCCAATAAGTTGTGTCCTGTGACTGAGAGCAAGACACAAGAAACAGGACGAGAATGATCGAATATCGCATAATTAAATTTACGCCCAACGACGTTGTATAAAAACTCTTTTCATAAGCCGCATCGGAATCATTGGGATCCTGTCGGAATAACTATTAGGGTCGAGTCTTACATTTCACATTGTAAAATTCGAAAGTAAAATGTAAGACCCGACCCTAGCGACTTCGAAGGTTCCAGCACCTGCGCCCCCGATGACTTTTACTCTTTTGCACGGAGCAAATAGAAAACCAACGGCCGTGTGTGTACTCAACGGGGCCTGCATTTATTTCTTACCCCCGAATACCCCCGAATACCCCCGAAAAGATCAACATCGCCACCCAGGCTGGAGCGAGCATGCCAACGGCAATGATGCCGAACAAGAACATATCACCAGCCCCGCAGGTGCGGAACTTAAGACATTCCATACTCGTTATAGCGATAAACAAGCAACCAATCCACACGCATACGCCTACCGCAAAATCGAGACCAGAAAATTTATTCATGTTCAGTTCCCCATAGCGCCCAACGAAGTTGTAGAAATGAACAACCATCAGGGCCTTACAAACCACAGTCAAATTTTCTAATGCAACAAGCAAGGCCTCCAATGTATTTTCTGCAATGCATGCAGGAACAGGTTGAAGCAGTTTTTGGCTGTGTACGAGTGAAAATATACAAATATTTGATTATATTTAACAAATAACGCTGACTCAAATCGACTTATCTGGTAAACCTATGCTATCTGGGGAAAACTTGATCAAGCAGAAATTGGCGCCGTATTAAACAACCTATTGATATCCAACACAGGCACGGCTTCGCCGTGAAAGTCAAAACATGCCATGGCCAGCCCGTTCCAGACCTGGGCATTTTCCGGCAGCTTGCAGGCTTGTTCATCGTTCACTGTTGCCTGTAATGGCGGGCTGCTCAGCAATAGCGCGCCAAACTGCGGATACTCTCCACGCCGCTGCTGATAGCCGACGACTGCAATAAATTTTGCCTGCTGTGTCATGCCCCCAAGTCTGGAGGCCATATCCATAACCGGCAACAAGCGGTCTCGCCAGGCGACCACGCTGTTGCAATATTTTGGCGTGCATGGCACGAGAAAGGTCGAGTGCACATCCAGCAAATGCAGTACCTCGCGCGCACCCACGGCTGCGGTGAAGTGCTGGCCAAAGTCCAGTATCCAGGCGTTACTCTCCGCCATCGCGAACCTTTCCTTGTTCTTCTGTATTCAAAACCAGATGTTCGATATAGGCAGTCATCTGCTTTGCGTTGCTGACACAGGCAATGCCTTGCTCATAATTGACCAGATGCAATATTGGTGTGGCTGGCAGTTTCATCGCCTGCGGCAGCTGATGGCGCTGGGCAATAAAATCTTTCAGAATAATCATGTCATCGCAGAGGATTCCGATAAAGCCTGCGCCCATTGTCATCATGGCGCAGGCCCTGCGCTCCGGCGGAACTGCCTGCAACAAGCTCAAGTCTTCCGACAGGCAGTAAACCGGCCAGCTTTTCTGGTGATAGGCAATCCAGCCCGCGCTGCACAGGGCTGGCGCAATGGTGTTCAACTCGGTGGCGGATTCGAGTGTGCGTATCTCGCCCTGGGGCAGCAGCAAATTTAATCCGTTAATTTTTAGTAATGCCGCTGTGCTGCTGGAGACAGGGCGCGAGAGTTGCATCATGCCTGCTGTCCGGTCAGGCGCACCACATGATCCAGCAGAACCTCGTCACTGAAGGGTTTGGTGAGGTATACATCCACACCTGCCGATTTGCCCTGCTGGCGGTGTTTTTCAGTCGAGCGTGAGGTGATCATAATCACGGGTGTATGTTTTGTGCGCTCTGCATTGCGCACATGGGCTGTCAGTTCCAGTCCGTTCATGCGCGGCATTTCCATATCCACCAGCATGATATCGGGTACAAAGTTCTGCAAAATTGTAACCGCTTCCAGCCCGTCGATTGCGGTGCGTACCGTATAGCCCGCATCCTTCATTACCTTTGCAGCCGCCCGCCGTGCGGTGAGCGAGTCATCCACGACCAGCGCGGTATGCGCGTCATGCACCGCGCCGTGCTGCTCGGCAGCAGCCATCTGGCTCATGGCATGCTCTGCAAGGCTGTTGCGTGCGGGTACACGCAGCAATTCAACCAGGTCGACCACCGGCGCAACACTGCCGTCACCCAGAATAACCGCGCCAATGACACCCTGAATTTTTGGCACGTGATGCCCGAAATTTTTCAGCACGACTTCCCTGCCATCAATCACCTCCTGCACCAGGATTGCGCTCAGGGAGCCGTCATCCATGCGGGTCAGCAGAATCGGGAAGCCCAGACGGTCCGCTTCACGCCTGTCAACGGGCAAGGCCAGCAAGGTCTCCAGCCTGACAAGGTTATGCACGGCATTGCCCACCCGATAGACCGGCTGCGAGCCGATTTTTTCGATCTGATCCAGCGTGACGTAGTGGATGTCTTCCACACCGCGACTGGACACGGCAATCAATTTTTCACCATGGCGCACGATGAGCGTGTGCGCGGAAAGCAACGTTGCCGGCAGGCGCAATTCAACCGTCAGCCCCAGGCCCCGCGCGGAATTCAGCGCGAGCGTGCCCTTCATTTGCAGCACGCGGTTGTACACGATATCCATGCCCACACCGCGACCAGAAACCTGGGTTGTTTCATCGCGCGTTGAAAAGCCGTTTACCAGAATCAGGCGGGCAAGTTCCTCGGGGGTTGGATTGCGCTCGGGCGCGATCATGCCCTTGCTCTCGGCAATGCGGCGGATTGATTCATAGTCCAGGCCGACACCGTCGTCCTTGCAGCGCACCACGATAGAATTGCCTTCACGCGCAAAACTCAGCTCAATGCGGCCCGCGGGAGGCTTGCCTGCGGCAACCCTGGCCTGCGGATCATCTATGCCATGATCCACCGAGTTGCGCAGTATATGCATCAACGGATCCATGAGATCAGTCAGTACGTTGCTGTCAATGTTGGTGCTCTCACCACTGATGACCAGCTCAACCTGCTTGTCCAGCAAACGGCAGGTCTGGCGCACGCTACGCTGCAAGCGTGAAACGATACTGCTGACGGGAACCATGCGCGTGCGGATCACCGCATGCTGATTGGCCATTTGCAGGCGTTGCTGCACTTCGAGCAAATCACCCAGGGTGGTGAATTGTTCGTTTACCTGACTCATGATCTGCTGCGAGTCGGCAGAAGCCTCAATCAGGCGCCGTGTAACCGTGTGCAATTCGCTGAAATTATCAAACTCCAGGGGATCGAAATCATCCTTGACGCGTTCTCTTTGCTGGGGTGCCGCCACACCGCGAATATCAACCAGATTTTCGAGTTCGGCAACCAGCTGGGCAACCAGTTTCTGCTGATTCTGCATCGCTTCCGCCTGCTTGACTGTCTGGCGCAAGCGGTCCTGAATTTGCGAATTGGAAATCAGCGTTTCACCGGCCAGACGCAACAACTCGTCAACCACCGGCGCCGACACGCGCAAGCCCTGACCCTTATCTTGCAAGTTATTGATTTCATTGAATTTTTTAGCATGATCCGCTTCGCCAGCCACAGCACCCGGCTCAACTGTCGATGGCACGGGCGTCGCCACGACATTTACACCTTCGCGGTCTATACGGTTTGCATAATCGAGCACCGCCTGGAATACATCGCGCGCCTGCTCGGGTACCGGCCCCACGCCCATCAGCGCTTCGCTCATCGCTTCCAGGCAATCGCCCGCATTTACCAGCATGGCGGCGAGCTCTGCATCGGGCAAGGCACTCTCCTCCGACAATGCCACCAGAATATCCTCCACATGATGTGTCAGATTGGCAATGCCTTTTATCCCCACCGTATTGGCGGCGCCCTTCAGTGTGTGCGCGGCACGCATCGCCCGGTTTACATCGCTTGCCGTACCATGCCCCGCGGAGATATGCTCGATCGCCGTGGTAAAGGCGGCGGTCTGCAGCGGCAACTCCTGCAACAAGCCATCCAGCAATTCGGCGTTGATATCATCCGGCAGCGCGAGCGATACATCTTCAGCCGTGGCTTCGGTTTGCCGCTCCAGTTTCTCCACTGCACCTTCATGAATTTCCAAATTGGACAAGGCGGCAATCCAGTGCGGGGCATCATCCTGCGGAACAGGCGTTTGCCAGGCGGTGTCTGTGAGCAGATCAATCAGGGCCGCGCATGCGCTGCTGTCATTGGGCCACACCAGGTAGGCCGCAACACGACCCGGCAGTTGTTCCAGCAAGGCTTGCTGCTGCGGGCTGACATCGGCCTCGATCTCATCCAGCATTTGCCTGACCCGCAAAAACACTTTGCTTAATACCAGCAGACCAACCGATTCGGTTGCCATCGCCAGGCGTTCAATCAATTCGCCATAGTTTGCCAGGGCTGCCCTTCGCTCCTGCGGACTAAAATGTTTGCTGACAGCAGCCGACAAGTCCTCGTTAATTTGCGCGGTCATCAGCGCAAATTCCTTGTTCAGCATGGAGATCATTTCGCTGTCAACCACTTGTATGCCAACCAGCGGTACATCCTGCATTGCGCGTGAATCAACGGAGATCACAACAGGCTCTTCCGCATTAATCACAGAAGATGATGCATAACTGTCTTCGGGCAGATTGTTTTCCTGCGGCACGGCAATATGTTCAGCGCCGGAAATATCCGTTGCCGCCGACACCAGCAGCATCTGCCGCAGCATGTCGATATCGTCTTCACCCATCGGCAACGGCCAGCTGGCCGATGACATATTTTTTAACAAGGGCTCAACTGAGCTTTCATCACCCCCGCTGATCACGTAAGCCATCAGCAACTCGGGCCATTCCCCCAGCAACAACTGCTCTGCCGGATTCAGCTCCCTGCCTTCGCTGTATATGGTCTGCAAATTGGCTTCAACCATGGCGAAAAGGGATTGCAACCCGTCCATCGCAGAGCTCGCGGCCGCTTCCTCAATGCGCTGCATGATTTCGATATAACGGGGTAATTGCTGCCCAGCCCCGGCTTCTGCCTGGGGATTGCCTGCCAACATCCCCCACAGCTCATCAACCGCTTCTGCGGCCAGCAAGCCGAATTGCGACAAGTTTTCCTCATGCATATCCATGATGTCCCGGGTTTTTCATCAGTGTAGGAATCTTTCTATGCCGGCAACTTGAATACTCGAACCGCTGCAAGCAGCTGTTTTGCGTACTCCATCAAATTTGATGTTTGCGAAGCCTGTTCATGCAACTGTGCTGTCGCTTTTTCACTGCTCTGCCTGATATGCTCGGAACGCGTCATCAAATCCTGTCCCGCCGCCGCCTGGGTTTCTGAAGTCACTGCAATCTGTTTAACCGATGCAACCAGATCTGCGGTTGTCTGCTGCGTCAACTGCATCTGCTGACCCGCCTGCTCGGCCAGCCGGCTGCCTTCCACAATCTGCGCAATTGCGGAGTTCATAGTGCTAACCGTATCGGCCGTTTCCAGTTGGATGTTGCTCACCAGCGCTGAAATTTGCTGCGTGGCCTGACGGGCGTTTTCTGCCAGACGCTGCACCTCGTCGGCAACCACCGCAAAGCCTCGACCCGCCTCACCGGCAGAAGCCGCGTGCATACTGGCGTTAAGCGCCAGAATATGCGTACGTTCCGCAATCACGTTAATCAGGTTAACCACACCCGAAATTTCCTGTGAACGGTCACCCAGTCGCTTGATCCGCTTTTCAGTTTCGCGAATAACGTCACGCGTGCTGTTAATACCGCTTACGGTACTGTTCACCGTGTTCAGCGCCAGCTGCGTTGACTTGATCGCGCTATCCGCCACGCTATTGCATTCCTGCGCCAGGTTCGCAATTGAGCGCATCGATTGCGCTGCAGTCTGCAACGCGTTCGCGGTACGGTCCACTTCTTCGCGATCCTGCTCGGCTGCCGTCAGCATATTATCTGCCTGTGCCTGTACCGACATCGACGCCTTGGTCACGTCCGCGGAAATGTTGTTTACCTCAGCCATCACCTTGGCGGTTTCGCCGGCCATCAGGTTAATCGCGTCAGCAACAGCGCCGGTAACGTTTTCAGAAACCGGGGCTTTTGCCGTCAAATCTTTCCTCGACAGCTGCGCCACCGCGTGCAGCAGCGACAGCACCGACTCGTTCAACTCGTTGTTTTCCTTTTCGGCATTGGCAAGCGAGGCCACACGACTATCCAGCAGTTCGTTGAAGGCACTGGATAAAACGCCAAGCTCATCATTGGTTTTAATATTGACGCGGGCGCTATAGTCACCCGCGCTAATTTGGGCGATGGTCGATTGAAACAAATTAAGATTGCGCACAATACGACGCGTGATATAAAAACTTAGCGCCAGCAAAATCGGCAAGGACAAGGCCAGGGCCAGCAGCGTTCTGATCTCGGTCGAACTTGCGGAATTTTGCAGGCCAACCTGTGCTTCTTTACTGTTAGTGATAGCGAACTGTGTAATGTCTTCACCCAGCGTGTCAAATGCTTCGATGATGGGCTCATCCAGGCCCCGTACACGCCGGTCAACCTCAAGGCCCGAGGAAGCGCTGGCAGAATTAAAATATTTGAGCGCATCATTATATTTTTTGAACAGCACATCACTGTCTTTCTGCAGCTGATCTATGGCTGCAACTCCCTTAAAACCCACGGCTTCCGCAGCAAGACGCGTTTCAGACAGACTGTCGACCAGCAGGGTGTGCTCCTGCTCGAACAATTCCATGTGCGCCGTAAAACGCTCGGCGTCGGCACCGCGCAGCACAATATTCTTGAATTCCTTCAGCTGGGACAGAAAGGATCCGTGAGCGGTACGCATCGAGTTAAGCAAGTCTGTCGTATTTGAGGCTTGCGCAACTGACTTGCCGGCTTGCGCAGACAGTGATCGCACCGCCTGATAACCCAAACCGCCAACCAGGACGAGGAAAAGCAAACCTGCCAATGCCAGAAGCGTAATCTGGAATCTGATCGTAAAGCGTAAATTTTTCATTTTGCTACCCTCATTTGTGTTTTATCCTGTTCAACCATTTCAAATTATCCGTCACGACGCCAGATCCACACTGCCATCCGTGAATACATTTCCAGCTTTCACTGCTCATCTACTGGGTAACCTGCCGGTTAATCTCCTCAAAGAACGAACTGTGGTCAAATTCCAGCCAGATTGATGAATCCTTCACATATCCCGTACGCACATGGCCGGAAAGCGCCGTCGGCAATTGCGGCAAATTAGGCAAAGCATGCAACGCCGAGAGCGGCACGGGGAAGTCCTCGATCAATATTCCGACTGCCTTCTCACCCTGATCAAACACCAGCACCAGCGGCTTCTGATCCGCCACACGCGGCTCCATGCCCAGCAAGATCCTGAGCTCAAATACCGGCACCAGATTGCCGCGCAGGTTAATCAAACCCAGCAGCCAGGGTGGCGCTCCGGGCAGCGTCCAGATTGCAGGCAGCTCCATCACTTCGCTGCCTACGCCCAGTTGCATGAGCAGGCCCAGTGAACCCACCCTGAAGCCATAGCGCCCCGCCTCCTTTTCAACTGTATCGGACAGCACCATGCCTTCCGGAGGTTCAAATCGATCAAGCGCAACGCTGGGCAACAGCCAGTCACTGATCGCCGTCTCTTCACTGCCAACCGCTTTCACGGAAGCAAGTTCATCCATTTGTTGATTCACCCCGATTCACCCGGTTATACGTTCAGGCGAGCGACTTGAGCTGATCAACAATCTGATCCGCTGTATAAGGCTTGGTAATGTGCCCTTTGGCTCCCTGCAACTCACCCCAGACTTTGTCGGCTTTCTGCCCCTTGCTGGTCACAAATACCACGGGAATACCTTTTGTGCCCGTATCCTGTGAAAGCAGTCGGCAGGCCTCATACCCGTCCATATCCGGCATAACCACATCCATAAAAATTAGCGACGGATGCTCAGTCTTCGCCTTGTCTATTGCCTCTTTGCCGCTCATTGCTGTTACCACCATGCAACCCGCATCACTCAGAATGGATTTGATATTTGCCAGGTCGGCTGCTGAATCGTCAACCACTAATGCTTTTCTTACTGCCATGATAATTCTCCTCGAAAAAACGTAAAATTAATTGATTACACGATTTGTCACTTGAAACATCTGATTACATCATGCTTGCCGATCCCGCCTGCCCGGAGCTCTGGTCTTTTGCCAGGGCAGGGTCTTTTGCCAGAGCCAGGTATTCCTCAAGAACCTGGTAAAAATTCTCATACTCTACCGGCTTGGTTAAATATGCACTGCATCCCGCGAGTGAGCCCCGCACTTTGTCAAAGGGTGAAGATTTGCTGGTCAGCATGACAACCGGTGTGAGCTTGGTCTGCTGGTTGCGCCTGATGGTTTTACACACCTGATAGCCATCCGCTCCAGGCATGACAACGTCAAGGAAGATAATGTCGTATTGATTCTTCTCCAGCATTTCCAGCCCTTGTTCCCCGGTTTCTGCAGTATCCACCTGTATATTGAAAGAGCCTAATTCAAGTACAAGTGATTTGCGTACCGTCGGACTGTCGTCAACCACTAAAGCGCGATGCCTGGAGGGAATGCCGGGAATAGTACGGCTAATGTCACGTGCTGCAGACTTGCCTTCTCCTGAAAATATTTCCGACTCACCTCCTCCCTCCTGCTGCTCCTTGACCATTTTATCGAGCAACATGAGTACCTTTGCCGGGCCAAACGGGCGCGACAGACGATACTTTGCAGTAGCAGCCTTGCCTTCCTCGGTGACCAGCAGCAACATTGGCGCAGGCTTGATCTGGAACAATTTTTGCCATGCCTGCATGGCGTCATCATCTTCGGAATTAGCGATAACAATGTTGGCTTTATGCACATCCTCAGTCAATTCATAACGACCCTGTGCTCGACTGGTTGGGGCATGAGTAGTCAGACCCAGCATAATTTTTATAAAGCGCACTTCGTGCTTCTGCAAGCCGAGCGTCCCCACCAGATTGATTTTATCTTGAGTCACAAGTCCCCCCTACCCAGCCTGAAGAATAACTCGCGGCATAACAATTAAATGACTGATGAATGTTCATCTTGAATCTTTCATTTGGGCAACTGTTCAAGAAGATTAAACCTTTATGCACGTTTTTTACTTTCTGCCAGATCACTTTTAATATGCGCAAGAAACCCCTCCAGCACTTTGAAAAAATTATCATAATCAACCGGCTTGGTCAGGTAGCTGCTGCATCCCGAAAGCGAGCCGCGCACCTTGTCAAAAGGGGAAGATTTGCTGGTCAGCATGATAACTGGCGTGCGCTTTGTTTCCTGTTCTTTTCTGAGGGTTTTGCACACCTGATAACCGTCCGTCCCGGGCAACACAACATCCAGAAAAATGATGTCGTAATGACTGTTTCTGAGCATCTCCAAACCTTGCTCGCCCGTTTCTGCCGTATCCACCTTGATATTGAAGCAGGCCAGTTCAAGCACGAGCTGCTTGCGCACCGTTGGACTGTCGTCAACAACCAATGCGCGATACCTGATTGCATTGCCATTCTGCACCGCAGGTTGTCGATGCGCAGACTTTCCCTCTCCCGAAAACACCTCTTTTTCAACAATCTTCTCGAGCTGATCCCTGGCAATTTTATCCAGCATCGCCAGCACCTTTGACGGCCCAAAAGGTCTGGGAAAATGATATTGAGTATAGGGTACATGTTTCGCAGCAGTAATCAGCAGCAAAATGGGCGCTGATTTTTTCTCGGCCAACATGCGCCAACGGTTCATGGCCTCATCCTGTTCGGCATCCAGCAAAACAATATTTGCCGCACTCAAATCTTCAGTCAGCTCGTAACGCCCGTGTTCGCGCAGCGTTGTAGCGTGAACAGTCAAAGCCAGCATGATCTTGATGAAACGCAATTCAATCTCAGACAAACCAAGCGCTGCAACTTTATATATTTTATTTTGTGTCATAGCTACCTCCTGTGGCCGCAAAATTCCTCACAATGAATTTCGTCAACCAAATCACCCGGGTCATTAATGCAAGCGCCCAGGCTTTTATTTTTATAAGTACAAGTCTATTCGCTAATTGCGACAACCGTGCTTCTATTAAATACGAAAAATAGGGGCATTTCTACCCTTCAATTAAATTATTCACACACGGGTAAATCTGTAACAGCCCCGATACCGCAGATACAATCATGAAACAATCTGCATCGGGTAAAAATATTTAACCTATTCAATAAATTAATCCCTCACATCTGACAGGCAATATCCTGTTTCGTCTCACGAAAAAATTCAGGTACCGAATTTAATTTACATGGCCACTGTAGCAGAAAGCCACATGCGATAACGCTTTGCCTGAGGCCGCTTAAACGTAAAATGCCGTCTTGTCGCTTCATTTGTCGCACAACCATAATGGCTTACCCTTCATATTTTAATGACCACTTATGCAGAATGAACTATTTTCCACCGCGCTTTTCTGCCTGCAATGCAGAAACGTGGAAACCAAACTTGAAAATGTTGCCAAATTTCGCCATGCCTGGGAACAGGGTGAAATCACATCCTCAGCCGCTCTCTCCGCAATCATCCCTATTCCCGTCCCTGGCCGTCCTGAAAAACCTGCGATGGTCTCTGCGTTGGCGGTGGACAAGCGCAAACTATCCACAGCTGAAGGTCGCGCGGCACTCATACATTCGCTTGCACATATAGAGTTTAATGCAATCAACCTTGCACTGGATGCAATCTACCGGTTCCGCGAGCTGCCCCTGAAATACTATGATGACTGGCTGAAAGTCGCCGCAGAAGAAGCCGGCCATTTCATTCTGCTGCGCAATTGGTTGCGCACGCAAGGCTATGAGTATGGGGATTTTACCGCGCATAACGGCTTGTGGGAGATGGCGGTTATTACCGCGCACGATCCGCTGGTGCGCATGGCGCTGGTTCCCAGAGTGCTCGAAGCGCGCGGCCTGGATGTGCTGCCCGGCATCATGCACAAACTCGCGTCGGCCGGTGCGCATGACGCTGTCGCAATCATGAAAACCATACTTCACGATGAAGTCGGCCATGTGGCCATAGGCAATCACTGGTACAACTACCTGTGCAAACAGCGTGACCTTGAGCCTTTAACGACCTTCCGCACACTATTGCGCGAATACAATGCGCCCAGGCTGCGCGGCCCGCTGCACACTTCGGCCCGTCTGGCTGCGGGTTTTACGGCAGCAGAAATGAAAATGCTGGAAGACTCCCTGCTGGTGAACTAATCAGACAGTTTCAGCTACTAATAGTGCGCATGACATATTGACTTATACTGTCAAGATCGATGAAACACCCGCTTGCCTGGCAACAATGCTGCACATTTAGCTCTTGCCAATTAAAATATATAACATATTGATTATAATGAATAAAATACTTTCGCGCTTTACCCCTCACACAACAACTCTCCTATTTTTGCTGTTGCTGAATATTCATACCGTATCGGCCCAGTCCATGAGCTGTACCAGCAAAATTCCCGCAGCCGACGCAACTGACGTGGTGCGAATGGTATTTGGCGGCGATATTGTGCTGGGCAACAGCTTTGTCGTTGAGCATATTCCCAAAGACTGGGAGGGCAGCTACTTTGCGGGTGTGCGCAATATTTTGCAAAGATCCGACATCGCCATCGGAAATTTTGAAGCCACATTAACCAATCACGCAAAGACTTCAAAAGTGACCGGCTCGGGCCGGCAATATGCCTTCCGCTCCCCTCCGCATTATGCGGAATTATTGTACCGGGAAGGCTTCAGGGTGCTGAATATCGCCAACAATCATGCAAATGATTTTGGCGATACCGGATTTAAAGACACCAGCAACAATTTGCAGAATGCAGGTATCGCGGTCGCGGGAGTGCGCGATGAAACCGCCACGTTAACCGTGCGCGGGCTGAAAATTGCCGTACTGGGATTTACCTATAACAGCCGCTTCAACACCCTGCACGAAATCACCGAAGGTGCAGAGCGGGTGCGTGCCGCAAAGAGCAATGGGGCTTATGTCATCGTGACCTTCCATGCCGGTGCAGAAGGTTCGCCTGCCATCTGGCACGACGATGAGGATGAAGAATTCATGGGAGAAAACCGCGGCAATACCGTGGCCTTCTCGCGAGCAATGATAGATGCAGGTGCCGATCTGGTTGTAGGCCACGGCCCGCATGTGCTGCGCGCGGCAGAGTGTTATCAGGAGCGTCCTATCCTTTATTCGCTGGGAAATTTTGTGGGTGTGGGCGGCTTATCCGCAAAAAACTTTGCCGCTGTTTCCGCGCTGCTGGAAGTGGCTGTCGCCCAGGACGGCAGCCTGCAATCGATCAATCTGGTTCCCTTGCGCTTCAGTGAGCGAAAGTTACCGCAGGTAGATCCGCAGGAATTTGGCACCCGTCTGGTTAACTATCTGGGCAAACATGCGCGCTACCCCGGCAGCTTTATCGAGTTTCCCGTGAACAGTGACGCACAGCCAGCGTTCGCAGCCTGGCTGTCCGCCAACAAGCCCAATGCACTCACTGCACAAAAATAATCAGCGCAAAGTACGGCATGCATAACAACGACCTGCTCAACCGTTCACTTGCCGCAGTGTGGCACCCCTGCACGCAGATGAAGCGCCACGAAACTTTGTCGCTGGTGCCGATCGCACGCGGCAGCGGCGTGTGGCTCTATGATCCCGACGGCAAGCGTTATCTGGACGCGGTGAGTTCATGGTGGGTAAATCTGTTCGGGCACAGCAATCCGCGGATTAATGCGGCAATCTCCGACCAGCTGGGCAAACTGGAACATGTGATGCTGGCGGGCTTTACGCATGAGCCGGTGGTGCAGTTGTCCGAACGACTGGCACAACTGGCCCCTGAAGGTCTGGGACATTGCTTCTATGCATCGGATGGCGCCTCTGCGGTCGAGATTGCATTAAAGATGAGCGCGCACTTCTGGCGCAACAGCGGCAAGCCGGAAAAATCAAAATTCATCAGTTTGCAAAACAGTTACCACGGCGAAACCCTGGGCGCATTGTCGGTAACCGATGTCGCCCTGTTCAGGGATGCCTATGCAGACCTGACAAAACAAAATGCCACTGTAGTAAATCCTGACAGTCGCGATGCTGCACCCGGTGAAAGCGCGCACGATTACGCACTGCGCTGCGCCGATCAGCTTGAGACTTACCTGCAGCAACACCATCAGCAGCTGGCCGCGTTTATTATTGAGCCACTGGTACAGGGTGCCGCCGGCATGGCCATGTATCATCCGGTGTATTTAAGCCGCGCGTGCGATCTGTGCGAGCAATATGGCGTGCATCTGATTGCGGACGAAATAGCCGTGGGCATGGGGCGGACAGGCACCATGTTTGCCTGTGAACAGGGTGAAATTACGCCAGATTTTCTGTGTTTGTCCAAAGGCATCACCGGCGGCTATTTACCGCTATCGGTGGTAATGACAACAGATAAAATTTACCGCGCATTTTATGCCGATGAAACAGCGCGCGGCTTCCTGCATTCACATTCCTATACCGGCAATCCGCTCGCCTGTCGTGCCGCGCTGGCCACCCTGGAAATTTTTTCAAGCGACGATGTGATCAACACCAATCGCATAAAGGCAGCCTATCTCAATAGCATTGCATCTCCCTTGCGCGAGCACCCGAAAGTGAAACATTTCCGCAATCGCGGCATGATCTGGGCTTTTGAAGTGGACAGCCCCCATGCCGACTTTGCCCAGCGCTGCTTCACGCTTGCACTGCAACATGAAATTCTGCTGCGTCCGATGGGCAATACGGTCTACTTCATGCCACCCTATGTGATCAGCGATGCGGAAATGGATCTGCTGGTCGCGCGAACTTTATTGGTGATAGTGCAACTGACATGAGCACAATCAATAGCCTCATCATTAAAGCGGGCTGCGCGCTGCTTGCAGCCTTGCTCACTTTCACTTCAGCGCAGGCCGAAGACCTGCCGGCTTCCGTTATCGACGCGCTGCGCAAGGCGCGCATTCCGCTTGGCAGCGTGGGCATCGTGGTACGCGAAATACATGCGCCCGCTCCGCTGATCCAGGTCAATGCAAAGCAATCGATGAACCCGGCTTCCACCATGAAGCTGCTGACGACCTACGCAGCGCTGGAGATGCTCGGGCCGGCCTATACCTGGAAGACCGAAGCCTATGTGGACGGCCAGTTGGAGAACGGGATACTCAGGGGAAATCTGATTATCAAGGGTTATGGCAACCCGAAAATTAACTCCGAACATCTGTGGCTGTGGCTGCGCGAGTTGCGTAATCGCGGCTTGCGCGAAATACACGGCGACCTGATACTGGATCGCAGCGTCTTTGCCACACAGGAGGCTGACCCTGCCGCGTTTGACAATGATCCGGGACGAGCTTACAACGTGGTGCCCGATGCATTGCTGCTGAACTTCAATGCCATCAGGCTGCGCTTCGTACCGGGCAATGGCACCGTAAACGTGTTTACCGAGCCGAGCCTGGCGGGCATTACCATCGATAACCGTCTCACGCTAAAAAAACAGAATTTCTGCGCCAACTGGGACGGCAATATCGGCGTGCAATTGGTGGGCGATGTCATCCGCCTGCAGGGAACTTACCTTTCTGCCTGCGGTGAACGCGATAAACCCGTCAACCTGCTGTCGCATGCACGCTATTTTGACGCAGTGTTTCGCTCGCTGTGGCAGGAAATGGGCGGCACTGTGCGCGGCGCTACCCGTGATGGCATAACGCCTGCTTCCGCCATGTTGCTTTCCACGCACTATTCGCAACCGCTCAGCGAAATTATTCGGGACATCAATAAATTCAGCAACAATGTGATGGCGCGGCAACTTCTGCTCAGCCTCAGCCTGAACAAGGAGATACCCTTGATCAATACGCCCTCAGGCAGCATGCAAGCGGATCTTTTGTTGCCCGGTATTTCCGCAACACCTGCCAGTGTCGAGCGCAGCGAAATCGTTTTGCGTAACTGGATTGCGCAAAAAGGTTTTGATTTTCCCGAATTGGTGCTGGAAAACGGTGCCGGATTATCGCGCAAGGAACGTCTCAGTCCGTACAACCTCTCCCTGCTGTTGCAGGATATTCAGCTTAGCCCTTTTTCAGCCGAAATTGAGGCTTCTTTACCGATCGTTGGTGTGGATGGCACCATGAAAAAACGCCATGACAACTGCACCGTCACGGCCCATGCACATCTAAAGACCGGCTCACTCGAAGGCGTAAAGTCCATTGCAGGCTATCTGCAATCAAGCAGCGGCAAGCAGTGGATACTGGTTTTCATCATTAATCATCCAAATGCGTCAATGGGAAATCAGGCTCAGGACGAACTGATCGAGTGGCTGGAACAAACGCATTAAACCTTGAAGCTGTAGCTGGATGGAGCGAGTGGTGCATTTATCCCCGGTAAACGCAGTTGTCCACAGATTAAACAAAGAATTGCCTTACTTAGCATAAACACCCTTTGTGTGATACTGACATCACTGATCACTGCATAAAAATCTGTGTAAATCTGTGTAATCTGTGGATTGAACTGTTTTTTTAGCTGTTTTGCCTGTCCACTGAAAAAAAAAGAAGCCGGGTTTTTAATCCCGGCTTCTTTTTGTCAGTTCATTTTTCCCTGTCATGCCGAATTGCGCCCGGCATGCCAAACAGGCAAATTAACTTCCGTTAAAAATAGAAGTTCAAGCCCAGATTGGCGGTAGTAGAGCCAAAATAAGTTGATTTTGTACCCGCACTTTCAACAGACTGGTAACCAAAAATAACCTTGCCTTCAACGCTGAATTGCTTGGCGAGGAAGTACTCTGCACCGCCTTCAGCTGCAATGGTCATTGCTGTTGCAGTAGGACTCGAGCTGGTTGATTCATATTTCACGAAAGCACCTGCAAATGGCGCAAAATCATCAACCTTCATATACTTTCTCACGCCGCCCATCAGGGCAAAAGTAGTCGTTGAATTGCCGCTGGGACCACCGGAACTAAAACCAAAGCCGCCGAGCACAGCCATATCCCGCGCAATAAAGTAGCTACCGCTGATTATTGGGCTATTGATATTGGTATTGGTTGTTGATGTTGATGTAATAACCGGGATATGCAGACCGATTGTTCCTGCGTTCAGACTGTTCGCAGCGTAAGCACTGCTTGCTGCCATCGCCAATGCAATTGTTGCGCCTGCCAATGCAATTTTCTTCATTTTTTACTCCAGAAATTTAATATTAAACAAAATATTGAATGGAATCAATAAGTTACACATAAATACTAACTTCACCCGGGATAATCCACGGCACGAAATTATTGTTGGATTCTACACTACAATGATTAAAATCAATACCAGCGTATCATTATTGCGACAAAACAAAGCACTTTAACGCGCAAGCAATCACAAGCCCAGACTCTCCCACATCTGGTCCACGCGCCGTTTGACTGTTTCATCCATCACAATTGGCGTACCCCATTCCCGCTGGGTTTCACCCGCCCATTTATTAGTCGCGTCCAGGCCCATCTTGCTGCCCAGACCTGAAACCGGGCTGGCGAAATCCAGATAGTCAATCGGCGTGTTATCCACTAAAAGCGTGTCGCGCGAAGGATCAACTCTGGTTGTAATCGCCCACATCACCTCGGGCCACGAACGCACATCAATATCATCGTCCACCACAATAATAAACTTGGTATACATAAACTGGCGCAGATAAGACCAGATACCAAACATCACGCGCTTGGCATGACCCGGATACTGCTTCTTCATGGACACCACCGCCATGCGGTAAGAGCAGCCTTCCGGCGGCAAATAGAAATCTGCAATTTCCGGAAACTGCTTTTGCAGCAGGGGCACAAACACTTCATTCAGCGCCACGCCCAGCATGGCCGGCTCATCCGGCGGCTTGCCGGTATAGGTGGAGTGATAAATGGGATCGCGCCGCATGGTGATGCGTTCAATGGTGAATACCGGAAAGGTTTCCTGTTCATTGTAATAACCGGTGTGGTCACCGTAGGGGCCTTCCAGCGCCGTCTCACCGGGATGAATAACACCCTCCAGCACAATCTCGGCCGAGGCAGGCACTTGCAGATCGCTGCCCATGCACTTCACCAGTTCAGTTTTTGCGCCGCGCAATAAACCGGCAAACTGATATTCAGATAAAGAGTCCGGCACCGGCGTTACCGCCCCCAGAATAGTGGCGGGGTCGGCACCTATCACCACTGCAAGCGGATACGGCTTGCCGGGATTCAGCTTGATAAATTCCTGATAATCCAGCGCGCCGCCGCGATGCGCCAGCCAGCGCATGATCACCTTGTTGGGCGCGATCACCTGCTGGCGGTAAATGCCCAGATTCTGCCGCGGCTTGTTCGGCCCGCGCGTGACCACCAGGCCCCAGGTAATCAAGGGTGCAACGTCACCCGGCCAGCAGTGCTGTATCGGCAGACGATTTAAATCAACATCTGACCCTTCCCACACGATCTCCTGGCAGGGCGCACTTGATACCACCTTGGGGGACATATTTAGTACCTGCTTCAGCACCGGCCATTTGTCCCACGCGTCTTTCAGACCTTTGGGCGGCTCCGGTTCTTTCAGATACGCCAGCAGCTTGCCCACTTCACGCAGCGCCTGCGTACTTTCCTCGCCCATGCCCAGCGCCACGCGACGCGGCGTGCCGAACAGGTTGGCGAGCACAGGAATGGTATGGCCAGCGACATTTTCAAACAGCAAGGCCGGGCCCTGCGCACGCAGCACACGGTCACATATTTCTGTCATTTCCAGATGAGTGGATACCGGCACGGAGATGCGTTTCAATTCACCGACTTTTTCCAGTTGCGCGATGAAGTCGCGCAGGTCGTTATATTTCACGGTGTAATCCTCATGTATTTGAAATGCATCATCCACAGATTTCACAGATTCAAAACCTGCTCAGACTCTAATAGAAGAACTATTCTCCAAGTATTGATCGCAGTATTTGTTATATTAATCTGTGAAATCTGTGGACGAATGCTTTTTCTTATTCCGGATAAAAACTCGCCTCGCCCTCTGGCCGGGTCTTGAAGCGTTTATGCAGCCAGAAATATTGCTCCGGCATTTCCAGTATGCGCTGCTCGATAAACTCGTTCATGCGGCGGGCATCCGCAATGTCATCGCCGGTTGGGTAGTTATCCCAGGCCGGATAAAAAGTCAGCACATAACCCGCCGCACCCGGCAACACTCGCGTGATGCTGGGCACAACCTTCGCGCCTGCCGTCTGCGCGAGGCGCGGCACAGAAGTCATGGTAGCGGTGGGTACGCCGAAAAAGGGAATAAAAGCGCCATCCTTTACACCCTGATCCTGATCCGGCGGATAAATAAAGGGCATGCCTGCACGCATACCCTTGAGTATGGGACGCAAACCTTGCTGGCGTGAATAGAGCAACTGCTTGCGAAAGCGCGCGCGTTTTTTCAGCAGCAGGTCGGTCAAATACATATTTTTCTGGTTCGCATACATGCACACCGTGTCGGTATGCTGCGCAATCCACTGGCCTCCAACATCCATGCCGACAAAATGCGGCGTCAGCAGGATGGAAGGCTTGTCCTTGATCGCGTCAAAATGCTCCACGCCCTCCACGCGGATCAGGCTGTTAATGCGCGCAGCACTGCCCCACCACAGGATGGTGCGCTCAAGCAGGCCGCGGCCAAACATCTTGAAGTGATCGCGCACCAGCTGGGCGCGCTGTTCGTCGTTCATGCGGGGAAAACACTTTTGCAGATTGATATTCGCCACCAGGCGACGCTCTTTACCCACCGCATGCAGCAACACACCCAGGCCATTACCCATCCACACAATCACGCGGAAAGGTAAAAAATGGATCAGCCACAAAATAAAAACACCCAACCTTAGCAACATGCTTACTCCCTGGATTCTGCCGCTGGCAGCGAGCCAGGCGGGGCTTTGTAACGGTTATAACTCCACAAATATTGTGCGGGCGTGGTGCGTATGATTTTTTCCAGTGCGAGATTAATCTGGCGCGTGACCGGCGTACCCTCGCTTAGCTGCAGCGGAGCGAAGTGGATGTCATAGCCTTCGCCACGCGGCCTGCGTACCACATAGGACAACAGCACACTGGCACCGCTTGATTCAAGCAAGCGCCCGGCCAGCGTCATGGTATACGCAGGACGCCCGAAAAAATCTGCCCATTCGCCCTCGCCGTTTGCCGGCACCTGATCCGGCAACACGCCGATCGCCTCGCCGCGTTTCAATGCCTTGATCAGGGTGCGCACACCGCCTATGTCGGCGCGGGCCAGTTTCATTTGCCCGCGCTGCCTGCCACCGCGTATCACCTCATCCATCCATACCCGTTTCGGCGTGGAATACATGCACGTCATGGGTATTTCCGCGGCCACGTACAGGCCTATTATTTCAAAACAACCCAGATGGGGGGTCAAGATGATCATGCCCTTGCTGTTTTGGCAGGCCGCATCGAAAAACTCGCGTCCGTAACAATGTTGCACCCTGGACAGCACTTCTGTCACCGGGCGACGCCATACCCAGGGCAGCTCTGTAAAGCTCTTGCCCGCCTCTGCCACGCTGGTCTGCAACACATTGCGAAACTCGGACGGATGCCTGCCCGCATTGTAATTTCCCAGGTTTTCGCGCATGCGCGCCGCATAACTGCCCGACAACAGAAAAATAGTCCATCCCAGCAAGCTACCCAGCGCATGCAACACGCTCAGGGGCAGGCGGGCCATCAAATCAATCAACCAGACGACAAAACGAGAGCTCATAGGAGAATTACTAAGGATTTTGTTATAATGCGCGACTTTTTCTATTTTATAAGTGGGCTGAGCGACATGAGCGAGTACTTTTTTACCTCTGAATCCGTATCTGAAGGTCATCCGGACAAGGTTGCAGATCAAATTTCCGACGCCATTGTTGACGCTATTCTAGCGCAAGACCCCCATGCGCGGATAGCGGCGGAGACATTGGTTAATACCGGACTCGTCGTTCTCGCCGGCGAAATCACCACCACTGCCAATGTCGACTACATCCATGTCGCGCGCGACACCATCAAGCGCATCGGTTACGACAATACCGAGTTCGGCATCGACTACAAAGGCTGCGCAGTACTGGTTGCCTACGACAAGCAGAGCCCGGATATCGCGCAGGGTGTAAACAAAGCCTACGATGACAACATGAACCAGGGCGCCGGCGACCAGGGCCTGATGTTCGGTTATGCCTGCGATGAAACCGACACGCTGATGCCGCTGCCTATATATCTGGCACACCGCATCGTTGAACGCCAGTCACAACTCCGCCGCGATGGCCGCCTTAACTGGCTGCGTCCGGATGCAAAATCACAGGTAACGATCAAGTATGTTGACGGCAAGGCACATTCCATTGACACCGTTGTGCTCTCCACCCAGCACGCGCCGGAAATGACACTGGAAGCCATCCGCGAAGCCGCGATTGAAGAAATCATCAAGCCGGTTTTGCCTAAAGAGCTGATCAAGGGCAATATCAAATTTCTGGTGAACCCAACGGGTCGTTTTGTGATCGGCGGCCCGCAGGGCGATTGCGGCCTGACGGGCCGCAAGATTATTGTCGATACCTACGGCGGTGCAGCCCCTCACGGCGGCGGCGCGTTCTCCGGCAAAGACCCCTCCAAGGTGGACCGTTCTGCTGCTTACGCCGGCCGTTATGTTGCCAAGAACATCGTGGCTGCCGGTCTGGCAACAAAATGCCTGATCCAGATTTCCTATGCGATCGGCGTGGCCGAGCCTACCAGCGTGTGGGTGACCACTTACGGCACAGGCAAGATTTCTGATGACAAGATTTCCGAACTGGTACGCAAGCATTTCGACCTGCGTCCAAAAGGTATTGTGAACATGCTTGATCTGCTGCGTCCAATTTACCTGAATACGGCAGCCTACGGCCACTTCGGCCGCGAAGAGCCTGGCTTTACTTGGGAAGCAACAGACAAGGCCGCAGCCTTGCGCGCTGACGCCGGACTTTAAAAGCCTTTGCCACAGAGCACACAGAGACCACAGAGAAAAGACACTTCCCTCTCTGTGTGCTCTGTGATCTCTGCACCCGTAAAGGGTAGGCCGTAGTTGTAAGGGGCTAAAGCCCCAACACTCACGCTCTGGCTAGTATTTGTAGTTTTTACTACCAACCGAGGGGCGCTGCAGCGGCTAACGCAAGTTAGCTTGTCAGGCTCGGAACGGTAGCTTCATCGTAGCAACCGCGCCCATTCATATCTATGAATGGAGTATCAAAATGAGTAAATTCACCGATTATAAAATCGCCGACATCAACCAGGCTGCTTTTGGCCGCAAGGAAATCGCTATTGCCGAAACAGAAATGCCAGGCCTGATGGCGATCCGCGAAGAATATGCAGCGGCGCAACCCTTGAAGGGCGCGCGCATTGCAGGTTCTCTGCACATGACGATCCAGACCGCCGTGCTGATTGAAACACTGGTCGCTCTTGGCGCGGAAGTACGCTGGGCATCGTGCAACATCTACTCGACACAGGATCATGCTGCCGCTGCAATTGCAGCCGGCAATATCCCGGTGTTCGCCTACAAGGGCGAAAATCTGGAAGAATACTGGGACTACACCCACCGTATCTTTGAATGGGCCAATGACCAGCACGCCAACATGATTCTGGATGACGGCGGCGATGCAACCCTGTTGCTGCATCTCGGTGCACGTGCCGAAAAAGATATTTCACTGGTAAGCAAGCCAGGCTCGGAAGAAGAAACCTTCCTCTACGCCGCCATCAAAGCGCGCATCGCCAGCCATCCGGGCTGGTACTCAGCGCGTCTTGCAGCAGTGAAAGGCGTGACGGAAGAAACAACAACCGGCGTACATCGTCTGTACCAGATGCATGAGCGTAAAGAACTCAAGTTCCCCGGCATCAACGTCAACGACTCTGTGACCAAATCAAAATTCGACAACCTGTATGGCTGCCGCGAATCGCTGGTAGATGCTGTCAAGCGCGCTACTGACGTGATGATCGCAGGTAAAGTTGCAATCATTGCCGGTTACGGCGACGTGGGCAAAGGCTCGGCTCAGGCGATGCGCGCATTGTCGGCACAGGTATGGGTAACCGAGATCGATCCTATCTGCGCACTGCAGGCCGCGATGGAAGGCTACCGCGTGGTGACCATGGATTATGCCGCTGAACACGGCGATATCTTTGTAACCTGCACCGGTAACTACCATGTGATCACGCATGAGCACATGAAGAAGATGAAGAACCAGGCCATCGTGTGCAACATCGGCCACTTCGACAATGAAATCGACGTTGCCTCGCTGAAACAGTACACCTGGGACAACATCAAGCCTCAGGTTGATCACATCATCTTCCCTGATGGCAAACGTATCATTCTGCTGGCCGAAGGCCGTCTGGTGAACCTCGGTTGCGGTACCGGCCATCCGTCGTATGTGATGAGCTCTTCTTTTGCCAACCAGACTATTGCTCAAATCGAGCTGTGGACTGAAGCAAAGAAAGGCAGCAACAAGTATCCGGTTGGCGTGTATACCTTGCCCAAGCATCTGGACGAAAAAGTGGCAGTATTGCAACTGAAAAAACTGAATGCCGTACTCAGCACACTGACCGATGAACAGGCCAAGTACATCAACGTACCAAAGGAAGGCCCGTACAAGGCTGACCATTATCGTTACTAAGATATAACGTTTTGTAAGTCGTACCATGTTCAGGGGCGGATTCATTCCGCCCCTTCTGTCTTGGTACGCACAATTATTTCGGGATACTGTATATGCAACTACTATTGATCTGGTTCCTTAACTCATTGGCACTGCTGACAGTGGCCTATGTGTTGCCCGGCATTCACGTCGATGGCTTCACGGGCGCCTTGGTTGCCGCGCTGATCCTTGGCCTGATCAATATGCTGCTGCGTCCGCTGCTGATTTTCCTCACGCTGCCGGTCACCGTCATCACGCTGGGTTTGTTTATCCTTGTGATCAACGGTCTGCTGTTCTGGTTTGCCGGCACGGTGCTGAAGGGTTTTGAGGTGAGCGGTTTCTGGTACGGCGTCTTAGGCGCGTTGCTCTACAGTATTTTTTCTTCCGTGCTGGCGATGATAGTCTTTGATCGAAAATCAAAGCCTGATCAGCGCCGTCACCCCTAGCGGAGATTTATTTACACATGTCAAAAAATTTATCCATCAGTTTTGAATTCTTCCCGCCGCAGACAGCGGAAGGCATAGAGAAACTCAACACAACGCGCAAGCAGCTGGCACCGCTGAAACCGGAATTTTTCTCCGTCACTTTTGGCGCCGGCGGCTCCACGCGCGACCGCACGCTGGAAACCGTACAGCAGATACAGGCCGACGGCAACAGCGCGGCACCGCATCTGTCGTGCGTGGGCTCCACCCGCGACAATATCCGCGCCATCCTGCAAACCTACAAAACACTGGGCATCAAACGCATTGTGGCCTTGCGCGGCGACCTGCCCTCGGGCATGGCGACCACCGGCGAGTTTCAGTATGCGAATGAACTGGTGTCGTTTATCCGCGCCGAAACCGGCGACCACTTTCACATTGAAGTGGCCGCCTACCCGGAGTTTCACCCGCAGGCCAAATCGCCGCGCGATGACCTGCTTAACTTCGAACGCAAGGTGAAAGCCGGAGCGGACTCGGCGATCACCCAGTACTTCTACAATGCCGACAGCTACTTTTATTTTGTCGAGCAGTGCCACAAACTGGGCATCACCATCCCCATCGTGCCGGGCATTATGCCGATCGGGAAATTTTCACAACTGGCGCGTTTCTCCGATGCCTGCGGTGCAGAGATTCCGCGCTGGATACGCAAGACACTGGAAAGCTATGGCGATGACAGTGCCTCCATCCAGGCTTTTGGCATGGAGGTGGTGACACAGATGGGCGAGCGTCTTCTTGAGGGCGGCGCACCCGGCCTGCATTTTTATACATTGAACCAGGCTGCACCCAGCCTGGAAATCTGGAAGCGCTTAGGTTTGTAAAACAGCAAAACATTTGCCACAGAGAACAATAGGAAAGTGGTGTCGTAGCTACCGTAGGGTGGGCAAGCTTCATCTGCCCACGCAGATTACGTGGGCACAGCCTTCGGCTTTTGCCCACCCTACCACGCTGGGAACGATTTAGCCTTCAAACCAAATTACAAAATATTGAATATAATCAATTAGTTATAATTTACGATCATGCGAACACCAGAACTGCTATTACCCGCCGGCACCCTTGATAAAATGCGCACCGCCTACGCCTTCGGCGCAGACGCGGTGTATGCCGGGCAGCCGCGCTACAGCCTGCGAGCACGCAACAATGAATTCAGGCTGGAGGAATTACAGATCGGCATTCAGGAGGCGCATGCACTGGGCAAAAAACTGTTTGTCGCCAGCAACCTGATGCCGCACAACGCCAAGGTGAAAACCTATATGGCCGACATGGAACCGGTGATTGCGATGAAGCCGGATGCGCTGATCATGGCCGACCCAGGTCTCATCATGATGGTGCGCGAGCGCTGGCCGGAAGTGCCGATTCATCTGTCGGTACAGGCCAACACCGTCAATTATGCGGCGGTGAAATTCTGGAAATCGCTGGGGCTCGAACGCGTGATTCTGTCGCGTGAACTGTCGCTGGATGAGATTGATGAAATCCGCCAGCAATGCCCGGACATGGAACTGGAGGTGTTTGTGCACGGCGCGCTGTGCATCGCCTACTCAGGCCGCTGCCTGCTCTCCGGCTACTTCAACCACCGCGATGCCAACCAGGGCACCTGCACCAACTCCTGCCGCTGGGATTACAAGGTGGCGAATGCACAGGAAGACGGTGCCGGCGATATCCAGAAAATAGAATTTGATTTTGATAAAGCCCTGAGTGAAAGCGCCCTGTCTGATTGCGGCTCGATCCCGCGCCACCCGCTGGCGGATGAGCCCTACCTGATCGCGCGCGGCGACCATCCCGACGAACTGATGCCGGTGCTGGAAGACGAACACGGCACCTACATCATGAACTCCAAAGACCTGCGCGCGGTGGAGCATGTCGAGCGTCTGGCCAAAATCGGCATCGATTCACTCAAGGTGGAAGGCCGCACCAAGTCGATCTATTACGTGGCACGCACCGCCCAGGTGTACCGCCAGGCAATCGACGATGCGGTCGCCGGCCGTCCCTTCAACTATGGCCTGCTCGGCGCGCTGGATGCGCTGGCCAGCCGTGGCTACACCGACGGTTTCTACGAGCGCCACCACACCCACGAACACCAGAACTACATGCGCGGCCACTCAGTGAGCACACGCCAGCAATATGTGGGCGACATCGTCAGCTGTGCGAATGGCTTGGCGGAGATCGACGTGAAAAATAAATTCCAGGTGGGTGACAAGCTGGAAGTCATCCACCCAGACGGCAACCAGATTGTTGATGTTACAGAAATGCACGGCATGGATGGAAAAACGATAAGCGTAGCTCCAGGCAGCGGCCACCGCGTGCAGATACCGTTAAGCGGAAATTTGGAACATGGCATGATCGCCCGGTTTATCTAATCCAGGCCTATAACCCGTTCGCCCTGAGCTTGTCGAAGGGTTGGACGGCGCTCAAAAATATTTGGTCATATTGTGAATGAAACCGGAGCATAACAAGTATGAGTTTCTGGGTATATATACTGAAGTGTGCAGACAATTCGTATTACACAGGGCACACTGATAATCTCGAACATCGCATTGGTGAACATCAAGCTGGCCTTTGTGGCGGCTACACCGCAAGTCGCTTGCCTGTTGAATTAGTGTTCAGTCAGGAATGCGCCACTCGGATTGAAGCCCTTGCAGCTGAACAGCAAATCAAGGGCTGGGGCAGGAAGAAAAAAGAAGCAATGATGCAAGGCGATTGGGCGGAAGTTTCTCGCTTGTCAAAAAGCACTAACAAAGTTGGCTAGCCGCTTCACCCTTCGACAGGCTCAGGGCGAACGGATTTATATTTACCATGATGAGCTTGCAAAAAATACAACTTACATTACGCTTGACCAATTATGATCTTCGCCACCCTCTCCCAAGCCGACCGCTATGCTGCATTGCACCCACTGTTCCCCCGTGCTTTCGAATTCATTCGCAATACAGACTTGAGTACACTCAGCACGGGTATCCATCAAATTATTGACAAGCAGTTATTCGTAATCGTGGAAGAAGCACAGGGTCGCACGCGTACAGAGGCCAGGCTGGAATGCCACCGTCGTTACATCGACATTCAGTTGGTGCTGCAGGGGACTGACGAGATGGGCTGGAAACCGCTGGCGGATTGCCTGCAGCCTGTGAGCGATTACAACGAGGAACGCGACATTCGTTTCTTTAACGATACGGCAGATAGCTGGATCAGCACGCCGGCCAATGCCTTCTGCATTTTCTTTCCGGATGATGCGCATGCGCCGCTGGTGAGTACGGGAAAAATACGCAAACTGATTTTCAAGATTGCTGTTTGATATTTTATAAGTACTTGATTATATTTAATATTTAGTCGTCAAACGCCACATCACCCTCTGCCACCACATCACCCACTTTAATGCCCTTGAAATCGAATAGAGTGCTGTCCATCAGATGCGACGGCTTGATGTTCTGCATCGAGGTGAAGATGGTTTGTCTGCGGCCCGGATACTGATGCTCCCACTCGTTCAGCATTTCCTTGATATTCTGGCGCTGCAGATTTTCCTGCGAGCCGCACAGGTTGCACGGAATAATCGGAAACTCCATCGCGCGTGCAAAGCTGGCGATATCCTTCTCGGCGCAATAGGCCAGCGGACGAATCACCACATGGTCGCCCTTGTCGGTCACCAGTTTGGGCGGCATCGCCTTGAGCTTGCCGCCAAAGAACATATTCAAAAATAAAGTCTCTATCATGTCATCGCGGTGATGACCCAGCGCAATCTTGTTCGCCCCCAGCTCACCCGCCACCTTGTAGATAATGCCGCGACGCAGGCGTGAGCAAAGCGAACAGGTGGTTTTGCCCTCGGGGATTTTTTCCTTGACAATGGAATAGGTGTCCTGCGTTTCAATGTGATATTCCACACCTATCGATTTGAAGTAGTCCGGCAAAATGTGATCGGGGAAACCCGGCTGCTTCTGGTCCAGATTCATCGCAATCAGCCTGAACTTGATTGGCGCGCGTTTCTGCAGTGCACGTAAAACCTCCAGCAGCGTGTACGAGTCCTTGCCACCCGACATACACACCATGATCACATCGCCCTCCTCGATCATATTGAAATCGCCGATGGCCTTGCCAACAAGCTGCTCCAGCTTGCCGCGCAAACGGTTGAAATTGGTCGAGCGATACTCGAAATGGATGGGTTGTGTGATAGCGTTCATAATTAAATGTTACTTGCAGAATCCATTTATAAAAATCCGAATCAGGAGCGCTCCGCTCATGCTTCGACAAGCTCAGCACGAACGGATTTCATCAAATAACCGTTCGCCCTAAGCTTGTCGAAGGGCTTGTTCAACGTATCCTGAATTTCCTGCAAGCGTTTGTACAATTGAAATAAAACAAAGAATTGGTGTTATTTTATCATTAGCTGATGTATCTGGCAGGAAACCCTTAAAGCCATTACAAATTAATACTGCGTCCGCCATCCACCGCAATCACCTGCCCGGTGATATACGGCGCGCTGCCGAGCAAAAATTGCACCGTCTTTGCAATATCGTCCGGTTCGCCTTCGCGTTTAAGCAGCGTATGTTCGACAATCTGCCTGCGCCGTTCTTCATTTTCCCAATTGCCCTGCTCCGGCCAGATAATCACGCCAGGCGCCACCGCATTCACCCGCACCTGCGGTGCCAGTTCCTGCGCCAGCGCCTTGGTCAGCGCCACCAGTCCGGCTTTGGCCACGCTGTATACCAGATGCCCCTGCATCGGCCGCTCGGCATGAATATCGACAATATTGACGATGGCACCATGATGCTTGCGCAACTCTTTCTCGGCGGCCTGCGCCAGGAACAATGGCGCTTTCAGATTGGTGCCGAGCAGATCGGACCAGTGCGTCTCATCCACCTCCGCCAGCGTGGTTGCATAAAAACTGGACGCATTATTGACCAGGCCATCCAGCCGGCCAAAATGCTTGACGGTTGCCGTTACCATCCCGGGCAAATCATGCATATCCAGCAGATCAGCCTGCACGCACAGCACCGAATCCGCACGCTTTGCATTCAACTCGGCCTGCAGTGTCAAGGCCTCCTGCGCGGAAGAACGGTAGTGCAGCGCAATATTTGCACCCGCTGCATGCAGCCGCCGGCTGATTGCAGCGCCCACGCGTTTTGCGCCCCCGGTTACCAATATCACTTTGCCTTGCATCGAATCACTCATGAACACACCTTCGAATTCAAATCTGTCACAACACAGATATTTTTTTTATATTAATCCGGTATCAATAAAACATTAAATAGTTCGACAAATTATGAGTGGGAGCGCCGACGTCCCCGTCGGCTCTTTCAAACAATTTGCCGACGGGGACGTCGGCGCTCCCACTAAACACAATATTTCACCCCCAGCTGCACTCACTGATCAAACTCGACGTTGCATTAACGCTATTCGAGCAGGGGCAATAGGATTAAACTTAGCAGCCCGTAATTTAACACATCCCGCTCATGTCCTCCCTACCGTTGCCCAGCCCTGAAGCACAACAGCACAGCCGGCAACTGTGCGAACTGATACATCACGACATCGCGTTGCAAGACGGCTGGATACCGTTTTCGCGCTTTATGGAACTGGCGCTGTATGCGCCCGGCCTGGGCTACTACAGTGCGGGAGCAAGCAAGTTTGGTGCTGCGGGCGACTTCATTACCGCGCCTGAACTATCGCCGCTGTTTGGCCGCACCATGGCGCGCCAGCTGGCCGACATCATAGCCTTAAGCTCACCTCATATTCTGGAACTGGGCGCGGGCAGCGGCAAGCTGGCTCTCGATATCCTTGGCGAATTGGAGCGACTGGAACAACTGCCTGCCTCCTACTCCATACTTGAAGTAAGCGCTGACCTGCGCGAGCGCCAGCAAGCACTGTTGCACAAACATTTGCCGCACCTCTTCGAACGCGTGCAATGGCTGGATGTATTACCCGCGCAAATTTCCGGCGCGGTTATTGCAAATGAAGTGCTGGATGCGCTGCCGGTGCATCTGGTGCGCTGGTCGGATACACGCATATTCGAGCGCGGTGTGGCGAGCAAGGGCAGCAATTTTATCTGGGAAGAGCGCTTGCCTGAAAATCCGGCTTTGCTTGAGTTGACCCGGCAAATCAATGTGCCGGACGACTATCTAAGTGAGATCTCGCTCACCGCACGCGGGCTGGTCAGCAGCCTGTGTGAGCGCCTCAGCAACGGCGCACTGATGTTCATCGATTACGGCTTTGGCGCACGCGAGTATTACCATCCGCAACGCAGCACCGGCACGCTGATGTGCCACTACCGCCACCAGGCGCATGATGATCCATTCTTTCTGCCCGGCCTGCAGGACATCACCGCGCATGTGGACTTTACCGCCGTCGCCGAAAGCGCAATCGACCATGGCGCGCACCTGCTGGGTTACACCACCCAGGCTCACTTTCTGATTAATGGCGGCATAACAGAGCTGATAAAAGATATTTCGCCTGATAACCTGGCAGCATACATACCGCTCTCTGCGCAAATTCAAAAACTCACCAGCCCGGCGGAAATGGGCGAGCTGTTCAAGGTGATTGCACTCGGTAAAGGTATCGATGCGCCGTTGCGAAATTTTTTATCGGGCGATAAATCGCGGATGTTGTAGCTTGATACTTTGTGCAGGTCGGGTTAGCGCAGCGTAACCCGACGTTTTGATAGCTACCACCCTTTGTCGGGTTACGCTGCGCTAACCCGACTCACTGACTCAGCACTCACTGCATCGACTCCCGCTCCATCAACAAATAAGTGTTATACGCATTCTCCCGATTGCCTTCCTTAAAGGCAGGCAAACTGGAAAATTGCGACCAGTCTGTGTTGTCATACGCCTCGGCAAACGGCACAAAGTCTTCCACCGCCTTGCCCATCACCTTGCGCAGATAACGCAGATAATCACGGGTTAACTCCAGGTCTTTTACCGGCGTGCTGGAGGCTGCACCATGCCCGGTGATCAAATATTTTGGCTTGAAAGCAATCAGCCTGTCGATCGCCACCAGCCAGCTGCGGCTGTCGGCATCGCCCACATAGGGCACGCGGCCGATAAAGATCAGGTCGCCGGCAAACAGCACGCCGTCTTCTTTAAGCACCATCACCATATCATCCGGCGCATGGGCCGGCCCGACATGGCGCAACTCAAAATGCAGCCCGCCCATTTTGAAGTCGGTATCGCCCTCCAGCCATTTGTCCGCCGCCACCAGCCTGCTCTTGTCATCCACCCACGGAAACAGCGTTTCGCGCCGCTCACTCATCAGCCTGGTCGCCGTCTCGGAAGCCAGATAATCCTGCCCGCTTTTATGCGCCCAGATCTCGGCGCCCATATCCTGAAACACCTGCAAACCGTAGATATGGTCGGCATGGTAATGGCTCACGATCACCCGCTTGATCGGCTTGTCCGTGACTTGCCTGATAGCCTCAACCAGTTTTTGCCCCAGCACCGCCGTGCCCAGCGTGTCGAAAACCACCACCCCCTCATCGGTTACCACAAAAGCGGCATTCGACATAAATCCCTCATTTGCAGAGGAAGCGAGCCCTGCTTCACCCTGCACGTAATAAGCGTGGGCGCTCACCTTTAACGGCTTTACGGTCACGCCTGCAACACCCGCTTGCGCAAACGAGAGTAAAACGCCACTCAGCAATGCAGAAAATATAAATTTACCGGACATAATGGTTCACTCAAAATAAATAACATGGGCAACTACACTTCAGAACGCGATTATATCGTTAAGTTTCACGGTATTTAACCAGCCTGTTGTCATGGTCTAAATTTACAATTATTAATCTTTAAGCAATAAAAAAACGGGCTCCCGAAGGAGCCCGTTTTATCTACTTTGCTAAATCTCTACAGGGTCACCCCTGCGCATGATTAGAAGGTAGTTGACAGACCTAAAGCGTAGCCGCTTTCTACAACATCAGAAGCAGCACCGCCAGCGTTGGTTGTTTTTCTATCAGCTTCAGCATAGAACTTGGTACGCTTGGACAGTGAGTATGTACCACCCACAACCATGCGCACGTCAGTTGCTTCATTTTGTGTCGCTCCAACTGCTACAGAAGCGGTAGTTGCTGTCTTGTAGTAACCGGCCAGCAGGCCAATTTTAGAGCTCATGTTGAAAGAAGCGCCAACCCACATATTGTTACGCTTAGCATTCTCCATAGCGGCAGAAGCGCCTTTTGTAGTCATCGTAGCGTAACCAGCCATGACTGAACCATCGCCAAAGTTAAAGCCAGCACCTACGGTCATCTGAGTCACTGATGCCTCGCTACCAACAGCTGGCTTAGCTGTTGAATAAGCCGCACCCGCATTGATAGGACCGCTCTTGAAGGTTGCGCCAACAGCTGCGTTTGAAGAAGAGTCATCACCAGCAGTGCCCATTGCCTTGTTGGCCATAACAGTGATATCACCAAACTTGCCGGTGTAAGCGATGTCACTGTCATGACGGCCGGCAATAGCGATGCTGCTCGCGCCAGTTACACCCAGGAACTTGTAGCCCAGTGGGTCGTAAGTGTTGATCACTTTAAATGATGTTGAATACTGGTTACCGCCCAATACCACAGCGTGATCACCGCTAGAGATACCAACACCAATTCCGCGACTACCAACTGTTGCAGCATCGCCAGTAGCAGTGTTAAAGCCGGTTTCAATTTGAGTTGTTGCCTTCATGCCATCGCCCAGATCTTCTTCAGATTTGATGCCAAAACGGTTTGAATTGTAAACCTCAGAACCCATTGTGTTCGAAGTTGCACCAGCAGGTCCTTGAGTAGTGCGGCTTTGCAAGCCAGCGTCAACAGAACCGTATACAGTTACGCCATCAGCTGCCATGGCAACTGGTGCTGCGAATGCTGCTGCGATTGCCAGAGCGATAATTTTCTTTTGCATTTGTAACTCTCCTTAGTGATTGAAATGAGGCGGTGCTCAGCCTTTCTCCTACAAATTCCCCTTGTTGGAAAATCCGAGGGCGATTGTGCATTAAGGTTCAGGTGAAGTACAAGGGCTAGGGCCGTTTTATAACAAAATATTCACAAAAGTGTGTCTTTTTTACAACACAATGTCTGGCTAGGGTAATAAAAACAGGTCTAGCGGGGGATTTCAATATTAGCCATTCATTATCATTTAATGCAATCATGGGGATAATTACAGCGCAAACACCTTCGCCAATTCCTGGCCGCAATCCTCCGCACGCATAAACGCCTCCCCCACCAGAAACGCATGCACGCCATGATTGCGCATCAGCGCTACGTCTTCCTGTTTAAAAATGCCGCTTTCGGTGACTACAATACGATCCTGCGGAATACGCGGCAGCAAATCGAGCGTGTTTTGCAGGCTGACCTCAAAAGTGCGCAGATTGCGGTTGTTGATACCCAATAATGGCGTGCTCAGTTGCAATGCCATATCAAGCTCGGCTGCGTCATGCACCTCGACCAGCACGGCCATCTTCAGGCTGTGCGCCAGCGCTTCAAATTCGCGCATTTCATCCAGACTCAGGGCTGCGGCTATTAATAGAATCGCGTCTGCCCCCATCGCGCGCGCCTGATATATCTGGTATGTGTCCACCATAAAATCCTTTCGCAACACCGGCAGATTGCAGGCTGCCCGTGCCTGCTGCAGATAGGCTGCGCTGCCCTGAAAAAACTGCTCGTCAGTTAATACCGACAGGCAAGCCGCACCATGCCTGGCGTAGCTGGCGGCAATTTCAGCCGGATTAAAATCGGCTCGCAGCACACCTTTGCTGGGGCTGGCTTTTTTTATTTCGGCAATTACGGCAGGCAAACCGTCGGCAATCTTGCTGCGGATTGCGCCGGTAAAGTCGCGCGCCGGTGCGGCCTGTTCAGCCTCGGCGCGCATTGTCGCCAGGGGTTTCGCCTGCCTGGCAGCAGCAAGTTCTTGAGTTTTGACCGCAAGGATTTTATTCAGAATATCGGACATGGCAGGCCTTCAATTAACAAGGCGCGCATTTTATCACTTGGGTTGCGGTAAAATGCGCGACTGACTCAAACAATTGATCAGGCCGCTTAAAACTCTATCATTAATTTTAGCGAAAATATTATGTAGGGTGCGCCGTGCGCACCATGGTGCGTAAGACGCACCCTACATATTTCACTCTCCCTCAAGCGGGGTGAAGAAAAAAGAGAGACGCAATGGAAAACATCAAAATATACATGCAGCAAGTCGGGCAGCAGGCACGCGCCGCGTCACGCCTGATGGCGCAGGCGGATACCAATGCCAAGAACCGCGCGCTGGAAGCGATCGCTGAAGCTCTGATCGCCGGCAGCGCGGTGCTGCTTGCAGCCAATGCCAAGGATGTAAGCGCCGCCCGTGCCAGCGGCCTGGATGCCGCCTCGCTTGACCGGCTCACGCTTAGCGACAAGACTATCCTCGGCATGGCCGAAGGCTTGCGCCAGATAGCTCAACTACCTGATTTAATTGGTGAAATTAGTGACATGAAGTATCGACCCAGCGGCATTCAGGTGGGCAGGATGCGCGTGCCGCTCGGGGTGATCGGCATTATTTATGAATCGCGCCCCAATGTGACCGCCGATGCCGCAGGCTTGTGCATCAAGTCCGGCAATGCGGCCATTTTGCGCGGCGGCTCGGAAGCCATCCACTCCAATCAGGCGATTGCTGCTTGCGTCATTGACGGACTGAAAGCAACCGGCCTGCCCGAAACAGCGGTGCAGGTGATCAGCACCACCGACCGCGACGCGGTGGGCGAGCTGATCACATTGAAAGAGTATGTGGACGTGATCGTGCCGCGCGGCGGCAAGAGCCTGATTGCGCGCATCTCTGCCGATGCAAAAGTACCGGTGATCAAGCATCTGGACGGTATCTGCCATGTATATATAGACGACGAGGCCGATCTGGAAAAGGCCATCCGCATTGCCGACAACGCCAAAACTCATCGTTACGGCGTGTGCAACGCAATGGAAACCCTGCTGGTGGCGCAAAGCGTGGCGGCAGCAGTGTTGCCCAGGCTGGGCAAAATCTACACCGACAAGGGTGTGGAGCTGCGCGGCGATGACGCGGCACGCAAGCTGGTGCCGCAGATGAAACCAGCCACGGAAGAAGACTGGCATACCGAATATCTGGCGCCTGTCCTGAGCGTGCGGGTGGTGGCAGGTCTTGATGAAGCAATGGAGCACATCAATACCTACAGCTCGCAGCACACCGATGCCATCGTGACCGAGAATTACAGCAAGGCGATGCGCTTTTTGCGCGAGGTGGATTCCAGCTCGGTGATGGTGAATGCGTCGACGCGCTTTGCCGACGGCTTTGAATACGGGCTGGGCGCGGAAATCGGCATTTCCACCGACAAGATCCATGCGCGCGGCCCGGTGGGGCTGGAAGGCCTGACCTCGCAGAAATATATTGTGCTGGGCAGCGGGCAGATCAGGAAATAAATTTACTTACATCCGTTCGTGGTGAGCTTGTCGAACCATCTGAACTTTAAAGAAATGCCCTTCGACAAGCTCAGGGCGAACGGAATCCAACAGCTATACTCAACTTAGATTGATTATTTATGAAAGAAATTGTATGAGCAAAACCATCGCAGTCAACGTACCCGACATCGGCAATTTTAAAGATATTCCCGTGATTGAAATTCTGGTCAAGGTTGGCGACACCGTCAGCAAAGAACAATCGCTGATCACGCTGGAAACCGACAAAGCCACGATGGATGTGCCCGCACCTGAGGCGGGAATTGTGAAAGAACTCAAGCTTAAGGTGGGTGATACGGTGAGCGAGGGGAGTTTGATTTTGATGCTTGAAGCGGCAGAACAAAGTCAAAAAAAAATCCCCCCTGCCCCCCCTTTGCAAAGTGGGGTAACGACTATTGCAGCTGCCGCAGCAATCCAACAAAACACGGCTCCCCACTTTGAAAAAGGGGGGCTGGGGGGGATTTCTGCACCGAGCGTAAAGGGCGACATCCACGCCGAAGTAGTCGTACTCGGCGCAGGCCCCGGCGGCTACACCGCGGCCTTCCGTGCCGCCGACCTCGGCAAGCAGGTGGTACTGATCGAGAAATTTGCCGCGCTCGGCGGTGTGTGCCTGAATGTAGGCTGCATTCCTTCCAAAGCCTTGCTGCATGTGGCCAAGGTGATCAGCGAAGCGGAAGAAGTTTCACATCACGGCGTGACTTTCAGCAAACCGAAGATCGACATCAATAAAATCCGCAGCTGGAAAGAAAGCGTGATAGGCAAACTTACCGGCGGCCTCGCCGGTCTGGCCAAACAGCGCAAGGTGCAGGTGGTGCAGGGCGTGGCAAAGTTTGCTTCGGCTAACAGCCTCGCCGTAGAAACAAAGGATGGCAAGAAAACCATCACCTTCGACAACTGTATCGTTGCCGCCGGTTCCAGTGTCGCGCGCATTCCCGGTTTCCCGTATGACGATGAGCGCATTATCGACTCTACCGGCGCACTGGCGCTGGCCGATGTGCCCAAGCGCATGCTGATCATCGGCGGCGGTATTATCGGCCTGGAAATGGCGACCGTGTATGACGCGCTGGGCTCGAAAATTTCGGTGGTGGAACTGATGGACCAGCTGATCCCCGGTGCAGACAAGGACCTGGTGAAGCCGCTGTATAACCGCATCGCCAAACGCTATGAAGCGATTTATCTTAAAACAAAAGTGAGCAAGATCGACGCCAAAAAAGAGGGCCTGCTGGTCACTTTTGAAGGCGACAACGCACCCGCACCTCAACTGTATGATCGCGTGCTGATGGCGGTGGGCCGTCGCCCGAATGGTCGCGAAATTGCTGCTGAAGCAGCAGGCGTGACGGTGAACGAGCGCGGCTTTATCCCGGTAGACAAGCAGCAGCGCACCAACATTCCGCATATCTACGCCATCGGCGATATCGTCGGCGACCCTATGCTGGCGCACAAGGCAGTGCATGAAGGCAAGGTTGCCGCTGAAGTGATCGCCGGCCACAAGGCCAGCTTCGATGCGCTGACCATTCCCTCCGTGGCCTACACCGACCCGGAAATTTCCTGGATGGGCCTCACCGAAACCCAGGCCAAGGCACAGGGTATCAAATATGAAAAAGCTTCCTTCCCATGGGCCGCTTCCGGCCGCGCTTTGTCTGTTGCACGCGAGGAAGGCTTGACCAAACTACTCTACGATCCGGAAACCATGCGCATCCTCGGCTCCGGCATCGTCGGCGTAAATGCCGGCGAGCTGCTGGCCGAAAGCGTGCTGGCACTGGAAATGGGCGCAGATATGCAAGACCTGGCACTCACGATACACCCTCACCCGACCCTGTCGGAGACGATCGGTTTTGCGGCGGAGATTGCCGAGGGCAGTATTACGGATTTGTATATGCCGAAGAAAAAGCACTAAGAAATTTTAAACAGTGCGTGCTTTCCCTGTAGGAGCCCAATTGATTGGGCGATTGATTGATAAAAAATCGCCCAATCAATTGGGCTCCTGCAACGCTTTTCATCGCCACGGTAGATGATGGATTTCTTCACTTCTGACCTCAGCCTGTGGGGCCTGTTCCTTTCCAGCTTCCTCAGTGCAACTATTTTACCCGGCGGCTCCGAGCTGGTGCTGATCGGTGTGGTCAAGCTGCATCCTGAGCTGCTGTGGCCCGCCGTCGCAATCGGCACCGTTGGCAATACACTGGGCGCGATGGCGACTTTTGCGATGGGCTGGTTTCTGCCGCTCAAGCACGAGCTCAAACATGCCGACAAAATCATACGTTACGGCACGCCGGCGTTGCTCTTGTCATGGCTGCCCCTGATCGGCGATGCGCTGTGCCTCGCCGCCGGTTTCCTGCGCATGAACCCGTGGTATTCGCTGTTATTCATTGCTATCGGCAAGTGCGCGCGATATGCGATAATTGCCTTGAGCTTTCAATAAAATATTCAATAAAATCAAATACTTATGAAAACATACCTGAATCTGATGCAGCATGTGCTGGAGCACGGCACCCAAAAATCAGACCGCACCGGCACCGGTACCGTCAGCGTGTTTGGCTACCAGATGCGCTTTAATCTGGCCGAGGGATTTCCGCTGGTGACCACCAAGAAGTGCCACCTCAAATCCATCGTGCATGAATTGCTGTGGTTTTTGCAGGGCGATACCAATACCAGATATCTCAAGGAAAACGGCGTCAGTATCTGGGACGAGTGGGCGGATGAGAACGGCAATCTGGGGCCGGTGTATGGCAAGCAGTGGCGTTCATGGACGGCACCGGACGGCCGTGTGATAGACCAGATCTCGGAAGTGATCGCGCAGATCAAAAGCAATCCCGATTCACGCCGCCTGATTGTTTCCGCCTGGAATGTGGGCGAACTGGACAAAATGGCGCTGGCTCCCTGCCATGCCTTCTTCCAGTTTTATGTGGCCGATGGAAAATTGTCATGCCAGCTGTACCAGCGCAGCGCGGATATCTTTCTGGGCGTGCCCTTCAATATCGCCTCCTATGCGCTGCTGACACTGATGATCGCGCAGGTGTGCAATCTCAAGCCAGGCGACTTTGTGCATACGCTGGGTGACGCGCATCTATACCTGAACCACCTTGAACAGACCAGGCTGCAACTGTCGCGCGAACCCAAACCCTTGCCTGTGATGAAGATCAATCCAGCGGTAAATAATATTTTTAATTTCAAGTTCGAAGACTTTACGCTTGAAAACTACGATCCGCATCCCGCAATCAAGGCTCCCGTCGCGATATGAGTATTTCAATCATCGTCGCGATGGCTGCCAACCGCACCATCGGCATCAACAACACCTTACCCTGGCGCTGTCCCGAAGATCTGAAACATTTCAAATCCCTGACCATGGGGCATCATATGATCATGGGTCGCAAAACTTTTGACTCCATCGGCAAGCCATTGCCCGGGCGCACAACCGTCGTGGTAAGCCGCAATCTCTCGCTTGAAATTGAGGGTTGTATCGTGGCGCATTCACTCAAGGAAGCGATTGCAGCCTGTGCGGCTGATGCCGAAATTTTTGTGGTGGGCGGCGCGGAGCTTTATGCTCAGGCGCTGCCTTTGGCAAGCACGCTGTATATCACCGAGATCCGGCAGGAAATACAGGGGGATGCACATTTTCCTGCCATTGATAAAGCTGTATGGCACGAAATTGCACGTGAAAAGCGCAGCCAGTCACAGCCGCAAGCGCTGGATTATCATTTCGTCACTTACCAGCGAAATTCTCCAGGTATTTGAAGGCGCATATGAATAACGAACAGGCTACTTCGCCTGTTTCAAATTCCAGATACCATCTTTATATCCCTCTTAATCCGTCGTAATCAAAATAAATTAAGGATTTTACCTATACCCCATTTTGAGGCATTGCCTTAGAATAAACGCGCATTATTTAAACCATGAATCCAGCACAAGTGTTGAGTTCAATCTTTTGTATCAATTTATCAGGAGGGATTATGCTAATTCGAAAACTCGCTATATCGGCACTGGCTTGCTCACTCATTCTGGGCATGGGTCTGGTTCAGGCTCAAACACCGGATCAAACGCGTGACCAGACACAAGACCGCACGCAATTGCAGGATCAAATTTATGGCAGCCAGTTGATGACCGAACAGGAACGTATTCAGCATCGCAACACGATGCGCAATCTGAAAACCGACAAGGAACGCGAAGCCTATCAACTAGAGCACCACAAACGCATGCAGGAACGCGCCAAGGAAAAAGGCGTATCCCTGCCCGATAAACCCATGATGCGACCCGGTGGTGGTATGGGGCCCGGTGGCGGCATGGGTGGTGGCATGGGGTCCGGAGGTCGCAACTAGGCGCATAATCCGGCAGGTGTAATACACATAAAAAAAGCGGATGAATACATCCGCTTTTTTATTTCACAAGAATTTTTCTTGCAGTTAAATTGATTTATGCCTGCCGCACACAATCAACATAATAAATTTTTTCACCATTTATCTTTTCCGCCACCAGACCGTGAATATCCGTCTCGAAGCCGGGAAACTTCTGGTTGAACGAGCGTGCAAATTTTAGGTAACTGACGATAGTCTTGTTAAAGCGTTCACCCGGAATCAGCAACGGAATTCCTGGCGGGTAAGGTGTCAGCAGTACACTGGTAATGCGTCCTTCGAGCTCATCGATCGGCACGCGGTCAATTTCGCCATGCGCCATTTTCGCAAAGGCATCCGAAGGCTTCATCGCCGGCACCATGTCCGACAGATACATCTCTGTGGTCAGGCGCGCCACATCGTTGGCCTTGTAAATGCCGTGAATTTGCTCGCACAGATCGCGCAGGCCGATTTTTTCATAACGCGGATTTTTCGCAATAAAGTCAGGCAGCACGCGCCACAGGGGCAGGTTCTGGTCGTAGTCGTCCTTGAACTGCTGCAACTCGGTCACCATGGTGTTCCAGCGGCCCTTGGTAATGCCGATGGTAAACATGATAAAGAAGGAATACAACCCGGTCTTTTCCACCACCACGCCGTGTTCTGCCAGATATTTGGTGACAATGGAGGCCGGGATACCTGATTCCGCGATATCCCCTTCCACTTCCAGACCAGGTGTGATGATGGTGGCCTTGATCGGGTCCAGCATGTTGAAACCCGGCGCCAGGTTGCCAAAGCCGTGCCAGCGCTCGTCTGCATGCAGCATCCAGTCGTCGCGCGATGCCATACCCTCGTCCACCAGATATTCCGGCCCCCATACCTTGAACCACCACTCCGATTCGCCAAATTCCGCGTCCACCTTGCGCATCGCGCGGCGGAAGTCGAGTGCTTCGGCGATGGATTCTTCCACCAGCGCAGTGCCGCCCGGCGGTTCCATCATCGCCGCCGCCACGTCACACGAGGCGATAATCGCGTACTGCGGGCTGGTCGAGGTGTGCATCAGATAAGCCTCGTTGAAACAATCGCGATCCAGCTTGTTCTCTTCGCTGTCCTGCACCAGAATCTGCGAAGCCTGCGACAAACCGGCCAGCAGCTTGTGTGTAGATTGCGTGGAGAAAATCATCGATTTTTTGGTGCGCGCACGGTTGGGGCCTATCGCATGCATATCTTTGTAAAATTCGTGGAAGGTCGCATGCGGCAGCCAGGCCTCGTCGAAATGCAGCGTGTCTATCTTGCCGTCCAGCATTTCCTTGATCGTCTCGACGTTATACAGCACACCGTCGTAGGTGCTCTGCGTGATGGTAAGGATGCGCGGCTTCTGCTTCTTGTTTTTGATAAACGGATTCGCGTCGATCTTGCGCTGTATGGTTTCCATCTTGAATTCGTCGAGCGCAATCGGGCCGATAATGCCATAGTGATTGCGCGATGGGGTCATGAATACCGGCACCGCGCCGGTCATGATAATCGCGTGCAGGATGGACTTGTGGCAATTGCGGTCCACCACCACGATATCGTCCGGCGCCACCGTGGAATGCCACACGATCTTGTTCGAAGTCGAAGTGCCGTTGGTGACAAAATACAGGTGATCCGAACTGAAGATGCGCGCCGCATTGAGTTCGGAAGCCGCGACCGGGCCGGTATGGTCGAGCAGCTGGCCCAGCTCGTCCACCGCATTGCACACGTCGGCGCGCAGCATGTTTTCGCCAAAGAACTGGTGGAACATGCGCCCGACCGGTGATTTCAGAAACGCCACACCGCCGGAATGGCCGGGGCAGTGCCAGGAATAGGAACCGTCCTGCGCATAGCCCACCAGCGCGCGAAAAAACGGCGGCGCCAGCGAATCGAGATAAGATTTCGCTTCGCGGATAATATGGCGCGCGACGAACTCCGGCGTATCTTCATGCATATGAATAAAGCCATGCAGCTCGCGCAGAATGTCGTTGGGAATATGGCGCGAGGTGCGCGTTTCACCGTAAAGATAAATTGGTATCTCCGCATTTTTGTGGCGTATCTCCGCAACAAAAGCGCGCAGGGTTTTCAGCGCAATTTCTGTATCCGCCTCACTGCCCGAACCAAATTCCTCATCATCAATCGACAGCAAAAAAGCAGACGCACGGCTTTGCTGCTGCGCGAACGACGACAGGTCACCATAACTGGTCACACCGAGCACTTCGATGCCCTCTTTCTGGATCGCATCGGCCAGCGCGCGTATGCCCAGACCGCTGGCGTTCTCGGCGCGGAAGTCTTCGTCGATGATGATGATGGGAAAATTAAATTTCATGGCAACTCTCTAATAGGGAAATACATCAAAAACAGAAGCGAATATGCTCAACCATGGGACTAGCAAATTTAAGTGCAGTCTCATATTGACCGCAGGGCAATGTGACGCCGGAGCTAAAGTTAAATTTCATTGATTACTCCACAATAGGAAAAGCTGCCTTGCGGCATAAAGTTCGCGAATTGTCGCAGATTTAGGGGTTGAAGTGTAAAGAGTAAAAGACCAGGACAAACCCATTTGCCACAGAGATCACAGAGAATGCAACCACAACTTGAGGCTCAGCGGTTTTCTCTGTGGACTCTGCGATATCTGTGGCCAGATTTTGTGCTTTTCAAAGGTTGAAAATTTACATTTTAGGTAGAGTTACACCGCTCTGCCCTTGATACTTGCCGCCCCTGTCCTTGTACGAGGTTTCGCACACCTCGTCAGACTCAAAGAACAGCACCTGCGCCACGCCTTCATTGGCGTAAATCTTCGCTGGCAGCGGCGTGGTATTGGAAAACTCCAGCGTCACATAACCTTCCCATTCCGGTTCAAACGGGGTGACGTTGACGATAATGCCGCAGCGTGCATAGGTACTTTTGCCGAGACAGATGGTGAGTACGTTGCGCGGGATGCGAAAATATTCAACCGTGCGTGCCAGCGCAAAAGAGTTGGGCGGAATGATGCAGAAGTCGCTGTTCACTTCAACAAACGAGCTTGGATCAAAATTTTTGGGATCAACTATCGTGCTGTTGATGTTGGTGAACAGTTTGAATTCCCTGGAACAGCGGATATCGTAACCGTAACTCGATGTGCCATAGGACACAATGCGCTTGCCATCCACCTCTTTCACCTGGCCCGGTTCAAACGGCTCTATCATGCCGTGTTGCTCCGCCATGCGGCGTATCCACTTGTCTGCTTTAATACTCATATCAACCTCAAAGTTGGTCGGGTTAGGCGCTCAATGTTAAAAGTCCTTTCCCCTATTCAGGAAAAGGACTTTAGTTTACTGCGTTTTCCAATCAGCTGTTAAGTACTCTTAACCACAATCTTCGGGAATACCGCACTGTGGTCCTGTGCCATTTCGGCAATTTTCACCGCAACACGACGCGCCATTTGCAGGTAGATCTTGCTGATTTTGCTGTCCGGCTCTGCAACAACGGTAGGCTTGCCCGAATCTGTCTGCTCGCGAATCTTGATATCCAGCGGCAAAGCACCGAGGAATTCCACGTTGTAATCAGCGCACATTTTCTCCCCTCCGCCGCTACCGAAGATATGCTCCTCATGACCGCACTTGGAGCAAATATGTGTGCTCATGTTTTCGATGATGCCGAGAATCTTGATATCGACTTTTTCAAACATCTTGAGGCCCTTGCGCGCATCCAGCAACGCGATGTCCTGCGGCGTGGTCACGATTACAGCGCCGGTTACCGGCACCTTTTGCGCAAGCGTCAGCTGAATGTCACCGGTACCGGGCGGCATATCGACCACCAGGTAATCCAGATTGTCCCAGCGTGTCTGGTTCAGCAACTGCTCCAGTGCCTGCGTTACCATCGGGCCGCGCCACACCATGGCCTGGTCGTCGCCAGGGATCATGAAGCCTATGGACATGGCCTGAATGCCGTGACCTATCAACGGCTCCATGAATTTGCCATCGGTAGATTTGGGCGAGCCTTTTACACCCAGCATGGTGGGCTGCGAAGGGCCGTAAATATCGGCGTCCAGAATACCGACGCGCGCGCCTTCGGCAGCCAGCGCCAGCGCGAGGTTAATTGCGGTGGTCGATTTGCCCACACCGCCCTTGCCACTGGCAACGGCAATAATATTTTTAACGCCATCCACCAGCTTTACACCGCGCTGCACGGCATGCGACACCACTTTACTGCTCACGGTTGCTTCCACCTTGCCCACACCGGGGAGCGCTTTCATCAGGTGATCTTCAACCATCGCCTTGATTTCTGCCCACACACTTCTGGCCGGATAACCCAGTGTCACATCCAGTGAAATGTCGTTGCCGCTGATCTTGATATTCTTGACAGACTTGCCCGTCACAAAATCTTTTTTTGTATTCGGATCGATCAACTGTTTCATTGCACCCTGTACATCTGCATCTGTAAAAGCCATTTCTATCTCCCGGAGCTTCATTCAATAACGAAAAACATGATTCTACCTAATTCCGACTAAATGCGTAGGATATATCCACCAAATCCCCCTTCAGTCACGTTGTTTTCACGCCCCTGCTCCCGCAAAACCGCATTCACTGCTTATTCAGCCCCGTTCAGAGACGCCATGGTTTTGCTACAATGGCGAATCTAATCAAAACCATGATCCAAACAAGGCACGTGACCCGCAGAATGACAACCGCACCCAGAAAAATACTCGTTACCTCCGCCCTGCCTTATGCCAATGGCAGTATTCACCTGGGTCACCTGGTCGAATATATCCAGACCGACATCTGGGTGCGCTTTCAGAAAATGCAGGGCAACAGCTGCCATTATGTGTGTGCGGATGACACCCACGGCACGCCCATCATGCTGCGCGCCGAAAAGGAAGGCATCACGCCCGAACAGCTGATCGCGCGCGTGTGGCAGGAGCATTACGATGACTTCAAGGCTTTTCATGTCAACTTCGACCATTACGGCTCGACCAATTCCGCCGAGACGCGCGAATTCGCGAATACGATTTACAACAGGCTCAAAGCCGGCGACCTGATCGCCAAGCGTTCCATCGAACAATATTACGATCCGGTAAAAGAAATGTTTTTACCCGATCGCTTCATCAAGGGCGAATGCCCCAAGTGCCATGCCAAAGACCAGTACGGCGATAACTGCGAGGTATGCGGCGCGGCGTACACCACTTCAGAGGTCATTAATCCCTACTCGGCTGTGTCCGGTGCGAAACCGGTGATGAAAGCATCCGACCACTATTTCTTCAAGCTCTCCGCCCCCAGCTGCCAGAAATTTCTGCAGGAATGGACTACCGGCCAATTGACCAAAGAGCCTCCGCTGCAGTCTGAAGCCGCCAACAAGATGCAGGAGTGGCTGGGCACAGAGGGCGACAACAAACTCACCGACTGGGATATCTCGCGCGATGCGCCCTACTTTGGTTTTGAAATTCCCGATGCGCCGGGCAAGTATTTCTATGTATGGCTGGATGCGCCAGTGGGCTACATGGGCAGCTTCAAGAAGCTGTGCAATGAAAAAGGTATTAACTTCGACGATTACTGGAAGCAGGGTTCTGATGCCGAGCTGTACCACTTTATCGGCAAGGATATCCTGTATTTCCACGCGCTGTTCTGGCCCGCAATGCTGCAGCACGCAGGATTCCGTACCCCGACCAAACTGTTTGCGCATGGCTTTCTCACCGTCAACGGCGAAAAGATGTCGAAATCTCGCGGCACTTTTATCACCGCCAGCAGCTATGTTGAGCACATCAAGAACACCGAATACCTGCGCTACTACTACGCCGCAAAACTCAACGGTACGATGGAAGATCTGGACCTCAGCCTCGACGACTTTGTGGCCAAGGTGAACAGCGATTTGATCGGAAAATATATCAACATCGCCAGCCGCACCGCCGGCTTTATCAGCAAGAAATTTGACGGCAGGCTGGCAGCGAAAGAGGGCATTACGGATGCTCGTGCAAGCGAATTAATGGCAAGCTTTGTCAATGCCAGCAGCCTGATTGCACAATGCTACGAAGACCGCGACTTTGGCAAGGCGATACGCGAAATCATGCGTCTTGCCGATCTGGCCAACGAATATGTGAATGACAAGGCACCGTGGGTGCTGACCAAGCAAGAAGGCCAGGAAGCAGCATTGCAGGAAGCCTGCACGGTGAGCCTGAATCTGTTCCGCCTGCTGACGTTGTATCTCAAACCGATCTTGCCGGTATTGGCAAAAGAAGTGGAACATTTTCTCAACATCGACGCACTGACCTGGACAAAAGCGGGAGAACTGTTATTCAAGCATCGCATCAACGAATATAAACACCTGATGACCCGCATTGATCCGAAATCAATTACAGCCCTGATAGAGTCCAACCAGGAAAGCCTGCAAGCTGCAGCCGAGCCCTCTCCCGCGCGCCACGCCGAAGCACAGCAACATGCGATTGCGCCTATCGCTGAAACTATCAGCATTGACGACTTCAGCAAAATCGATCTGCGCGTGGCAAGAATTGTAAATGCCGAGCATGTGGAAGGCGCGGAAAAACTGTTGAAGCTCACACTGGATATCGGCGAGGAAAAACCGCGCACGGTATTTGCCGGCATCAAATCCGCCTACGATCCGGAAAAGCTCAAGGGCCGCATGACAGTGATGGTCGCCAATCTCGCACCGCGCAAGATGAAATTCGGCATGTCCGAAGGCATGGTACTGGCCGCCTCCGGCGAAACACCGGGTCTGTTTATTTTAAGTCCGGATGAGGGCGCCCAGCCCGGCATGAGGATTAAATAAACCGGGAGGTGCGACGGCGCAGTCAAAATTGAAAAGGGGGTATTGATGAACTCAAATAATACGGCAGCCCGATTTGCTTTACTGACACTCTTCCTTGCGCTTGCAATGCCGGCTGCCACATTATTCGCGCAGCCGCTGGCACAAACACAAGCCAAGCCATTGCACATTGGCATACTTCCCATCTCGACCACCAGAGTCCTGATCAAGAATTACCTTCCCTTGCAGGCCTATCTTGAGCGCGTCCTCAACAGGCAGGTAAATTTAGTTACTGCTCCCGATTTCAAAACGTTTCATTTCAACACCATGGACGGTAATTTCGATCTGGTGATAACGGCTGCCCATCTGGGTCGCCTGGCGCAAACTGAGGCTGGATACGTGCCTCTGGCAAGATATACGGCACCGCATCGAACACTGCTGATTGTGGCAAAAGACCGGCCCCTGAAATCCGTGCAGGATGTACGCGGCAAAGTGGTCGCCGGGGTTGATCCAATTACCCTTGCCATGAACGAAGCCATGCTTTGGTTTAAATCACAAGGGCTGAGGGCTGGAGTTGATTTCACGCTGCTGGTAACGCCCACACCTATCAGTGCCGCCTATTCGGTGCAAAGCCACCAGAGTGTGATGGCGATCAGTTCCCCGCAAGGTCTTAAGCATCTGCCGGAAAATCTGAAAGAAAATATTGCTGTATTTGCCTCGTTGCCAGATTTGCCCAGCTTGCTGTGGCTGGCACATCCGCGCATGCTTCCCGAAATACCCAAACTCAAAACCGCACTACTTGGCTTTACATCTGAATCAAGCGATGGCGCAATGTTTTATGATGCAACTGGGTATTTGGGCATGCGTGAAGTAAGCGACAAAGAAACCAGAGCAATGGATGCACTCGCGCAAGAGGTGAAGATGCTGTTGGGCCGGAGCAAGTAATTCACTGGTGGATTATTGGGACGTAAAGCCATGCCAAATGCCCATGAACTTAGCCATAACCACCAAATTACGGTATAAATAGTTGCGCTATCAGGATTTACCCGCCAGTTATCAATAGCGCGATTAAAAATGGCATTAATATCAAGACAGACCGCGGAGGAGAATATGGCTCGAATGATCCAGTTCAAAGCACTCGCAGCAGCATTGCTGGCAATGTTTGCATATGGCGTTTGCGCAAGCGAGCGGAATCCGGGCATTGAAATCGGCATCGCCCCATTTCTGCCGGTAAAAACACTGGTGCAAAACTATGCACCCCTGCGCGAATATCTGCAAAATCGCCTGCATGAACCAGTCACCATAGTCTCAGCCCCGGATTACAAGACCTATTCAAAGTGCATCCAGAATCGCGATTACCCTATCATTATTGCGACGGCGAATTCGGCCTATCTTGCCTGGTCTGATTCCGAATATATTCCGCTGCTGCAACCACTCATTTACACACGGCCTGTCGTGGTGATAGCCAAAGATCAGGAGCTTAAACAGCTTTCCGACCTGCATGGCAAGACGATCTCCATGCCGGATATATTGGCTGTCGTTTCGATGCAGGGTTTGCAAATGTTAAGTGAAGCCGGATTAGTGCCTGAGCGCAACGTATTCATCAAAAATATGCAGAATCATAGCGCAGCAGTCAATCTTGTCATTACAGGCGAGTCAACTGCAGCCATCGTGTCCGACCGCGCGCTGTTGCAGATGCCACCATCGACCAGAGAGAAAATCAAAATTGCCCATACCTGGGAAATAGGTGCGGCACCGGGTATTGTATATCTGGGGAGCCCGGATTTACCCCATGACAAACTTGAGCTCATCAGCAAGGCTATATATGAGTTTGCTCAAAACACACCGGAAGGGAAAAAAATGATGAAGGATATCGGCTACGATGGTCTGATACCTATGCGGCCAGAAGAGCTGCGACCACTTGCACCTTATGGAGCCTTGCTGAAAAAAGCCATGGCAAACAATCCCTGACCCCCTTTGCACTTAGCCTGTATACGCAGCGTAGTTAAACACACTCATACATTGCACATGGCTGCTTTTGCGTTTAAGCAATAAATGGTCACTTAATAAATCGGGTCTGACATTACAAATTATTTCAAAGGGGAAAACTTTTGCCTTGTCTACTTAAATTGCTGCTGTTAACAATACTGGCAATGCCGGCATATCCTGTATTTGCCGAAGGTAATTCCCAGGAAAAACCTCTGGAAATAGGTGTCGTGCCTTATTTATCCGCGCGTGTCCTGATTGGCAGTTACGAACCGTTGCGGCTTTATCTGGAACTAACGCTCGGCAGGCCGGTGAAAATTTATTCCGCTACCGGATTCAAACAATTTTATTTAAACGCCAAGGAAGGCGATTATGACGTGGTCATTTCTGCTGCCCATATTGCGCGGATATTGCAGAAAAACAGTAAATTTACCCCACTGGCACGATATTCAACCAATAACCATAGCCTGGTCATGACGGCACTAAACAGCAAACTCCATACCCTGCAAGATCTGCGGGGCCAGGTTCTTGCTGTACCGGATCAGCTTTCACTGGCAACAATCGTATGCATGAATTATTTGCGTGAAAACGGTCTCCGGTCTGGCACTGACTTCCATCTACTTGAGGCACCCTCATTTTCTTCAGCAATTCTGTTGGTACAGAAAACCGAAGCCAGGGCAGCCGTCACTACCGATGCCGTACTCTCCCAGATGCCACAGGAAATGCGTGAATCAGTGCGGCCCATCGTGGACGCCGGAGAATTCAGCAACCTGATTTTTCTCGCCCATCCCCGCCTCGGAAAAAACCTCACCGACCTCCTCAGCAAGATGCTGCTCAAATTTGGCAACGATACCAAAGACGGGAAACAATTTTTTAACAGCACAGGTTTTGGGGGAATTGTCCCTGTCATTACCCAAGATATGCAAAGACTGGATCGCTATCTTGCAGAGACAAATAGGCTGCTGAATGAAACACCCTGAGTTCCCAATAGGGCAAGTTTTTCTTTTGCTGGCAAAGGAATAGAATCATGCTTAGACTATTTCATTATGTGCTGTGGTCATTCATTACGCTGACTGTAGTGCCTGCATATGCCGCAGACAAATCGTCTGTCAAACCGCTGGAAGTAGGTGTCGTGCCATATCTGAGTGCCCGAGCGCTGGTCACCAGTTATGAGCCGATGCGGCATTATCTCGAGCAGGCGCTGGGTATGCCGGTTAAAATTTACACTGCGCCGGGGTTCAAACCATTTTTTTTCAATGCCAGACAAGGCGATTATGATCTGGTGATTACGGCGGCCCATTTCGCCCGGATACTGCAAACGGAACAAAAATTTACACCGCTGGTGCGTTACTCGGCCGGCGGTCGTGGACTGGTGATGACGGCGCTTAACAGCCCCCTTAAAAAACTGCAGGACTTGCGGGGTCAGGTTATTGCCGTACCGGACCAGCTTTCTCTGGCCAATATCGTGTGTATGAGCCATTTGCGCGAACACGGACTCAAGCCAGGTACAGATTTTAAAGTTCTGGAAGTGCCGTCATTCGCATCCGCAATACTGTCGGTACAAAAAGGCGAGGCATCGGCAGCCGTTTCTGCCCCCGGTGCACTTGCACAGATGGCTCCCGAGTTGCGCGAATCGGTGCAGCCGTTGCTGGACACCGGCGAGTTCGTAAGCCTGGTTTTTCTGGCCCACCCACGCCTGGAAAAAAAGCTTAAGCACCTCATCAGCAAGAAGCTGCTCAAGTTTGGCAGTGACACCATCGAAGGAAAATTGTTTTTCAAAAACAATGGTTTTGAGGAAATTATCCCGGTTACCGCTAAAGATATGTATAACCTGGATCGCTATATTGCAGACACGAAACGATTGCTGGATGAAACACTTTGAATACAGAATAGTATTCAGCTTATGGAGATCGCACTATTTTGAATAAACCCGAATTTGGCAAATCCCTGCGCTTCAGGCTGCTGCTTGCCAGCGTTGTGGTAGAGATAGTCATGCTGACTTTACTGGTGACTAACAGTGTGCGCCTGATCCAGACCAGCCTGAACGAGCAGGGGCTTACACGCGCCGAGGAGATTCGCCCGCTGCTGAACGCCGCGCTTTCCGGGCCGCTGGCACAGCGTGACTACGGTACCCTGCAGGAAATCCTGAATGAAATTCAGAGCGCCAACGGCATTGCTTACCTCGCCGTGTTTGACAACAACAACAAGCTGATTGCTGCCAATGGCTGGAGTACGCACCGCAGCCCCCCCGAACTGGATACCAGCCTGGATGTGGACGATGGCTATTTTGATACCAAAACGGATATCAGTGTCTCCGGCCAGAAGTACGGGATGTTGCGCTACGGCCTCTCCACTGAATTTTTAACCAGCGCCAAATCCCGCCTGTTGCAGCAAAGCCTGCTGATCGCTTCCATTGAAATCGGCTTATCCGTGCTGTTGCTCGCGCTGATAGGATATTGGCTGACCCGTCATCTCGTCCTGCTGACGCGTGCCAGTGAAGAAGTAGCCTCCGGAAATTTCAGTATCCAGCTGCCTGTAAATACAGCAGATGAAATTGGCCGCTTATCAAATGCTTTCAACACCATGTCTGCCGCAATCAACAACCGTATCAGGGCGCTCAGCGAAAATGAAGCCAGGTTCCATGCCATCGCCGATTTCACCTACGGCTGGGAAAGCTGGCTGGGGCCGGACGGTCAACTGGTGTGGGTTAACCCTTCCGTCGAAAGAATCACCGGCTACAGCATAGACGAATGTATGGCGATGAAAGATTTCCCGTCCAGCATGGCGGTCGCGGAAGATGCCGAACGTGTTCAACTCGCCTGCCGGGCCGCTCTGCATGGCAGCAGCAAAGGTGAGTATTTTGAATTCCAGTTGCGCAGAAAAAACGGCCATGTCATCTGGATGGTCGTATTCTGGCAACCCATCTACGGGGCAAAGGGCGATTCACTGGGGATACGCACCAGCATGCTGGATATCACCGACCGCAAAGAATCGGAAATAATGTTGCGCAATACCATGGCGGAACTCAGGCAAGCCGATGAAGCACGTCGTTTGTACCTGGGCAATATGGAAGAAGAGCGTGCGCGTCTGGTTGCACTGCTCGCCGCCATGAATCTGGGCATACTGTTTGTGAATGCGGAAAACCAGGTGATGTATTACAACCCCACCTTCTTGCGCATCTGGATGATTGCGAATGACATCACACTCACGGGAAAAGCCGCCGAGGAGGTGCTCAAATATTCCGGCAATGTATTGGCGCGGCCTGATCATTTTTCCAGTCATATTCTCAGCGTGCTGGAAACCCATGAAGTTTCCGACAGTTTTGAAATTACCATGGCCGATGGCCGCATCATTACCCAGCTGTCCTATCCGGTACGCGACCAGGAAGGCCGCTTTATTGGACGTCTGTGGATATACGAGGACATCACGCGCGAGCGCCAGACTGCGGAGCAGCTAATCTATCTTGCCGAACGTGACGCGCTTACCGGCCTGTTTAACCGTCGCCGTTTGCAGGATGAACTCACCCGCCTGCTCGCCATAGCCGAACGTCATCAGACCAAGGGCGCGCTGATTTTCTTTGACCTCGACGAATTCAAATACGTCAACGACACCTTCGGCCACCGGGCGGGCGACACCATGCTGATACGCATTGCCGGTGAAGTGGGTGCACTGGTGAGGCGCAATGAAATATTGAGCCGGCTGGGCGGCGATGAGTTTGCACTGCTGATGCCCGATGCAACAGAAAAGGAAGCTGAAGTGCTGGCAGAGCGCGTGGTGCGTGCCATCTCACAAATTCCGTTCCGCTTTGAGGGGCAGAATTTCAGGCTCACCACCAGCCTCGGCATTGCGCTTTACCCCGAACATGCCGCCTCTACGGAGGAGCTGATTGCGCACGCCGATGCCGCGATGTATCAGGCCAAGGAAGCCGGCAAAAATGCGTGGCGCAAATACCGTCCCGATCTCGACACCTCGCGCGAAATGCTGACCCGCCTGACGTGGAATGACCGTATCGCCAGCGCCTTTGAAAAAAATCTGCTGCGTCTGCATTACCAGGGGGTATATCACGCCGCCAATGGCGAGATTGCGCATCTCGAAGTGCTGGTACGCATGGTGGATGAACAGGACCATGAACGGCTGATCATGCCGGGTCACTTTATTCCGCATGCGGAAAAAAGCGGGCAGATACTCGAACTGGACCGCTGGGTTGTACGCGAAAGCATTGCACTGCTGGCGAAAGCCGAAAACATTCCCTCGCTGGCAATCAATATCTCGGGCCGCTCGTTTGATGAACCGACACTGCCGCATTACATAGCCGAGCAACTGAAACTGTTCAAGGTAAAACCGCACCGCCTGCTGATCGAACTGACCGAAACTTCTGCCGTGTCCGATTTGCAGGATGCCGAACGCTTTATCGAAGCCCTGCACAAGACCGGCTGCACCACCTGTCTGGATGATTTTGGCACCGGCTTCTCGTCATTTGCCTATCTCAAGCACCTGAAAGCAGACGTGCTGAAGATAGATGGCCTGTTTATCCGCGACCTGACCAACGAACGCGATAACCAGGTGTTTGTAAAATCCATCGTGGATGTGGCGCGCGGCCTGGGTAAAAAGACCGTGGCCGAATTTGTTGAAAATGCAGAGACTCTGGAAATGCTGAAACGTCTTGGTGTAGATATGGTGCAGGGCTATCATCTGGACAAGCCGCAGGAACATCATCCGGCGATAGCGAAAGGACTGGAGGCAGGAAATAGTGAGTAGGGGGAGTGGGAAACCCGCAAGCTGAACGATCCTGCTTTAAATCACTATCCATTATATTAATATATTGAATAAAATCAATTTATTACAATGATATCAACAGGGTGTTCACTTCGCACCCTGCTGATGATAAATAAAGTTGGAACGCCGACGTCCTCGTCAGCATTTTTTCGCTTGTTTGCCGACGGGGACGTCGGCGCTCCCAATCACCCATACACCACGCGCACATTTTTCTCCCCCAACAAACCGCGCAGATCACTGAGTAAACCGTCCGGCAGCGTAACATTCCAGGCTTCGCCCAGCTTTAGCTGTGCGCTGCCGGTCTGGTTGCGGTAATGAATCACCACCGGGCATTTGCCGCCGCGATAGGGTGTAAACAATTCCTTCAGTCTGGCGACGATAGAGGCGTCCTGTTCCGCACAGCCCAGATCGAGCCGTCTGGCGAAAGTGGCGCGGGCGGAAGCCAGGTCCATCACCTCTTCGCCGGTCACGCGCATATTGCCGGAGTAATCGTCCATGGTTGCTTTGCCATGCACCACCAGCAGCTCACCATCCTTGATCCACGGGCGGCTGGCTTCATACAATTCATTAAACAGGGTCACTTCCAGCTGCGCGCTGCCGTCCTCAATTTTGACAATCGCCATGCGCCCGCGCCGCGTCTGCTGGATGCGCACGTCGGCCACCATGCCGGCCAGCAGCACTGCCAGACTGGCGCGCCGATTATTGTTGCCGCCCTGCGGCAATGTCTGCGGCGTGACATCGGCCAGACGCTGCTTGATGAACGGGGCCAGTTCCTCGGCAAATTCCTGATAGGGGTGACCGCTCAGATAAAAACCCAGGCTGGTTTTTTCCTGCTGCAGTTTTTCGCGCAGGCTCCAGTACGGCACCTCCTTCATCTGCACCGGCATGTCCGCACCCTCATCGTCGCCAAACAGGCTGTTCTGGTTGGCGGCGCGTGCCTGTTGCTCGGCGCTGGCCAGCGCATCATCGAGTGATGCGAAGATTTGATGGCGGTGCTCCGAAATAGAATCAAACGCACCACCGCGGATCAGCGCCTCGATCGAGCGGCGGTTCACCAGACGCTTGTCGACGCGCTTGCAGAAATCAAAAATGTTTTTAAACGGGCCGCCCGTGTTGCGCGCTGCCACAATGTTGATAATGGCCGCTTCACCGGTGCCCTTGATCGCGCCCAGACCGTAAGCCACGGTCTTCTCATCGACTGGTGCAAAACGGTAATCGGAGGCGTTAATATCGGGCGGCAGCACCGTCAGCTTTTGCGCCAGCGTGTCGTCATAATTGCTGTGTACCTTGTCGGTGTTGTCCATGTCGGACGACAGCGTGGCCGCCATAAACGCGGCCGGATAATGTGCCTTCAGATAGGCCGTCTGGTAGGACACCAGCGCATAAGCCGCCGAGTGCGATTTGTTGAAGCCGTAGCCGGCAAACTTCTCCATCAGATCGAACAAATAGGTGGCAAGCTTCTCGTCGATCTCGCGCTTGACCGCGCCATTGACGAAGATGTTGCGCTGCTCCGCCATCTCATCGACGTTTTTCTTGCCCATCGCACGGCGCAACAGATCCGCCTGACCCAGCGAGTAGCCGCCGATAATCTGCGCGATCTGCATCACCTGCTCCTGATACACGATGACACCGTAGGTAGGCTTGAGCGATACTTCCAGATCGGGATGGAAATAATCCGCCTTGGCACGGCCGTGCTTGCGGTTGATAAAGTCTTCCACCATGCCCGATTCGAGAGGGCCAGGACGGTACAGCGCAACCAGCGCGACGATATCTTCAAAGGTATCCGGCTCGAGCTTGACGATGAGCTTTTTCATGCCCGGCGATTCCAGCTGGAACACCGCGGTGGTGTTGGCTGCTTTGAGCAGCTTATAAGTTGCCTTGTCATCCAGTGGCAGATTGTCCACGGTAAATGACGGCAGACTTGCATCTGTTTTCGCCTGCATCTGGTTCACATAACGCACCGCCCAGTCGATGGTAGTAAGCGTGCGCAAACCCAAAAAGTCGAATTTGACCAGACCGACTTTTTCCACGTCGTCCTTGTCAAACTGGCTGACCGCATTTTCGCTGCCTTCGGCGCAATACAACGGGCAGAAGTCGGATAGCTTGCCCGGCGAGATCAGCACGCCACCCGCGTGCATGCCGACGTTGCGGGTCAAATCTTCCAGACTCTCGCACAGCTCCAGCAGTTCGCTCACCCCCTCCTCTGCGCCCATGATGGCATTGAACTCGGGCTCGATCTCGCGCGCTTTCTTCAGCGACACCGGCTTCACGCCTTCCAGCGGCACCAGTTTTGACAGCCGGTCGCACAGGCCGTAAGGGAAGTCCATCACACGACCGACGTCGCGGATCACCGCCTTGGATGACAGCGTGCCGAAGGTAACGATCTGCGACACACTCGCCGCGCCGTATTTCTGCTTCACGTATTCAATCACGCGCTCGCGCCCGTCCTGGCAGAAGTCGACGTCGAAGTCGGGCATCGAGACGCGCTCGGGATTGAGGAAGCGCTCGAACAGCAATTCATAGCGCAGCGGATCAAGATCGGTAATACCCAGAGAATAGGCCACCAGCGAGCCCGCCCCGGAACCCCGCCCCGGCCCCACCGGCACGCCGTTGCGCTTGGCCCAGCGGATGAAATCCGCCACAATCAAAAAGTAACCGGGAAAACCCATCTTGATAATAGTCTCGATTTCGAACGCAAGACGCGATGAATATTCTTCCTGTCTGGTGGCACGCACCTGCGCATCCGGATACAGCACCGCCATGCGCTGCACCAGACCTTCTTCGGACTCGGTGCGCAAAAAATCGTCCAGACTGATGTTGTTCGGCGTGGGGAAATCGGGCAGGTAGGGCTTGCCCAACTTCAGCGTCAGATTGCAGCGCTTCGCAATTTCCACGCTGTTGGCCAGCGCTTCGGGCAGATCTGCAAACAGCGCCGCCATCTCGGCCTGTGTCTTGAAATATTGCTGCGGTGTGAACGCGCGCACGCGGCGCTTGTCATTCAGCACATAGCCTTCGGCAATGCACACACGCGCTTCATGCGCCTTGAAATCGTCCTCACTGAGAAACTGCACAGGATGCGTGGCGACCACCGGCAGCGCCAGTTCGGCAGCGAGGTTGACTGTTTCGCGCACATGAGTTTCCTCGCGCGCAAAACCGCAACGTTGCACCTCTAGATAAAAACGCGAGGGGAACAAGCCTGCATATTCCTGCGCCAGTATGCGTGCGCTGGCGGCATTACCATTCAACAATGTGGTGCCCACTTCGCCCAGTTGCGCACCGGACAACGCGATCAGGCCTTCCGTACCGCCCTGCAGCCACTCCTTGCGAATCTCGGGGCGGCCCTGATACTGGTTTTCCAGATAGGCACGCGTCAGCAAATCACACAGGCGCAGGTAGCCGGCACTGGACTGGCACAGCAGCAACAGGCGAAACGGCTGCTCGCGCTCGGCATCATTGCTGACAAATACATCACAACCCATCACCGGCTTGATGCCCTTGGCGCGCGTCGCCAGATAAAACTTGACGAGGCCGAAGATATTATTCAAATCGGTCAGCGCCAGCGCGGGCATGCCGTCGCGTTTGGCGGCTTCCACCGCATCGCCGACACGGACGATGCCGTCGACAATGGAATACTCGCTGTGCAAACGAAGATGGATAAAAGCGGGTTGTGACATGTTATTTTGCTGATGATTTCAGCCTGAATTTTACCACCGCAAACATCGCTGAAAATTCAAAATTATTACTCGTTGATCTGACACATAAAAGACAAAAAAATTGAATCGCCATGCGTAGGGTAAAATGCTGATCTCGTGATGCACTAAATTATTCAACACCCCAAAGGAATACCCATGACATGTCAGCTTTTTGACACCGAGATCCTCGGCGATCAGGCGCAAGTCCTGCTCAATGATCAATTTGCAGGCTATAACCCCGGCGAAGCCGCTGCCCGCATGACAGCCCCTGCATCCCGGATACTGCATTGAATATGACGTCAAGCCTGATCCGGACTGGTCCTGTTACTTCGCCCGGCTCAAGGAAACGCCAAATGCCTGAGCCAGCATCAAAATGAAAAAAGCCGATATACAAAAAATCCGCATCGACATAGTCAGCAATCAGGCAAACGCACTGACGCTGTTGCTAGACCGCGATGGCGCCATAGCCAGACAGGGTACCGGCAAATTGCCTGCCGATGACGTGAGCGTGCAGGGTAATAGTGATGGCTCGGCTTTTAGCAGCCTTATCAACATGCTGGATGAAAGAATCTTTCCCCACGCCGCCGTCTATGATCACCCGCATAAAATCGGCGTGCCCATTACCTGGTCGATTGTTTTTCTGGACAAGGATCAGAATACGGCGGTATTTGAATTTCGCTTCGGCAGCGAGACTGCCGATGTGGGTGAACTGCTGCCTTTTTTTGACGGGTTTATTTCGCAGGCAATTGTGTTGACGGACAGCTGGTACACGGAGGTGAAATTAAAAACATCTTCGGCTGACGACTCATTTCTCCACAGCAGAGGCAATAGCGAACTGTCGTAGGGTGCGCATGGCACACCCTGCAAAAATGAAGCTTCTGCGCTGCCTAATGCTTTTTGAATTCCTTAACAATATATTGTTGCCTGCGGCTAATCGGCAGCTTTTCTTCCAGCCCCTTGAGCTTCACCGTCCAGTGTGACTCCGCCCCTTCCCCGCCGACCTTTTCAAAGCTTTCGATTTCTTCTTTCGCCACCAGGCAATTGCGGTGTATTCGCACAAAGCGTGTGGCAAATTCCTTTTCCAGCGCACCCAGCGGCTCTTCTGCCAGATATTCACGCTCTGCTGTACGCACGGTGATGTATTTCAATTCTGCACGAAGGTATAACACTTTCTCAATCGGAATCAGCAGGATTTTCCCGCGCTCCTGAATCGACAAATTCTTGCGCGGCTCCGGCATCAGCTCTTTCAGCGTTTCACTTTTCACCGGAACGGCGGCACGTGCACGGCTGAGCGCCTCAAACAAGCGGCCAAGACGGATGGGCTTGAGCAGGTAATCTATCGCATGCTGTTCGAATGCCTGGATTGCATAATTATCGTAAGCGGTGGTAAAAACAATGACCGGCGGCTTTTCCAGTTTGTTGAGATGCTGGGCAAGCTCTATGCCATCCATCTGCGGCATGCGTATATCCACCAGCACCACATCGGCGTGTGTCGTGGTGAGTTGCTCCAGTGCATCCAGCCCATTCGAAGCTTCACCCACCAGCTCAAGGGAAAGTTGCGCGCTGCAATCACTGAGCAATTCCCTGATGCGATGCCGTGCAGGCGCTTCGTCATCGACGATAAATACCGCAAGGGGGAGATCAACGCTGTTCATTACGTTCCTCTTTTTTGTAGGGCAGCTGGATATGCACATGGTAATAGTCGCTGCCACTTTCCACCGAGTAGCTTGCCTCCACATCAAACTGCAGGGCTAAGCGTTCGCGTATATTTTCCAGTGCCATTTTGTTGCCGTTATGTACCCCGCACTTTCCGTGACAGGGATTGCGCACATCCAGGTGCAGCTCATGGCCTTTAAGGTTTAATTTTACCTCGATCAGGCCGCCTTCCGACAAAGGTTCTATACCGTGATATACCGCATTCTCCAGCAGCGGTTGCAACATCAGCGGCGGCACCAGCGCGTCATTCAGCGCCTCGTCGACCTGCCAGTTTTCGCGCAATCTCTCACCAAGGCGCAATTTTTCGAGTGACAGGTACTGGCGGGAAAGCTCTATTTCGCGCCGCAGCAGAACCATTTTCTGGCTATCGGCCATTGCCATGCGGAATAAATCAGCCATATCCTCAAGGGCCGTCTCGGCACGCCTGGGATCTGCACGCAAAATGCTCAGCACGGCATTAATACTGTTAAACAGAAAATGAGGGCGTATGCGCGCCTGCAGAGCCTGCAAGCGCGCATCATGCAAGGCGGTCGAGAGTGACAGCGTGCGCAGCCTGAAATATGCCAGCAGCAACAGGGTAAGTATGCCGCTCAGCAGAGCATTGCGCGCCGCATAAAATGATGTATTCCCCAAAGCAGGCGCATACAGCTCCCCCCCCAGATAAGCAATCGCCAGTGTCGTCGCAACCACCAGCGCAATCACTGCCGCTACTCCGCGCCAATAGATTAACCGGGCCAGCTTGTCGTTCAGCACATAAAGCAGCAACAGACTGGTTAACAGAACAGGCTGCAAAAAAGCAGAACCATCGATAAAGTGGTTAACAATATCCTGCAGCGAAATCGCCTGCACAAGGGCTGCCAGCAGCGCGATACCGTTTACCAGCAACACAATACGCAAGGTCGCACCCAGGTTGCGAAAGTTGGGTAAAGCGTCAGTTGGCAGATTTTGATTTATACTTTCAACTTTAGGCATATCAGATCCCTGTATGCCGCTATTCTGGACAAGACATGGCATCCATGCAAGATAAACAAACCCAAACTGTTCAAACAACCTGGTCGGGCAGATTTGACGAGCCCGTTGCTGATCTGGTGAAACGATTTACCGCTTCGGTGGGGTTTGATCAGCGCCTTGCCTTATTCGATATTCAGGGCTCGCTTGCCCACGCGCAGATGCTGGCTGCATGCGACATCATCAACATGCAGGATTTGAACGATATCCGCCGTGGCATGGGCGTGATCGAGAATGAGATCCTCTGCGGTGAATTCGAGTGGTTGCTGGATCTTGAAGATGTGCACCTCAACATCGAAAAGCGCCTGACCACACTGGTGGGTGACGCCGGCAAACGCCTGCATACCGGCCGCTCGCGCAATGATCAGGTGGCGACCGATGTGCGCCTGTATCTGCGCCATGCCATCGACGAACTGCAACTGCTGATCAAGGCACTACAAACCGCACTGGTGGACCTTGCCGCCGTGCACACGCAGACCATCATGCCGGGCTTCACACATTTGCAAGTGGCCCAGCCGGTGAGTTTTGGCCACCACCTGATGGCCTATTACGAGATGCTGAAGCGTGATGCGGACAGGCTCGGGGATTGCCGCAAGCGCGTGAACCGCCTGCCGCTGGGCGCTGCCGCACTGGCCGGTACCAGTTATCCGATCAAGCGCGAATATGTGGCCGAGCTGCTGGGCTTTGACGGCGTCTGTGAAAACTCGCTGGATGCAGTCTCCGACCGCGATTTCGCCATTGAATTCACCGCCGCAGCCGCGCTGATCATGACGCATTTATCGCGCCTGTCGGAAGAATTGATTCTGTGGATGAGCCCGCGCTTCGGCTTTATCGACATTGCCGACCGTTTCTGCACCGGCTCTTCCATCATGCCGCAAAAGAAAAATCCGGACGTGCCCGAGCTGGTGCGCGGCAAGACAGGCCGCGTCAACGGCAATCTGGTGTCCTTGCTGACGCTGATGAAAGGCCAGCCGCTGGCTTACAACAAGGATAACCAGGAAGACAAGGAGCCGCTTTTCGATACGGTAGATACACTGATGATCACCTTGCGCATTTATGCCGACATGATGGGCGGCATTACCGTCAAGCCCGAGGCAATGCGTACCGCGGCATTACAGGGCTATGCCACTGCCACCGATCTGGCGGATTATCTGGTTAAAAAGGGGCTGCCTTTCCGCGATGCCCATGAAGCGGTTGCGCTTGCCGTGCGTTTTGCCGAGAAACGCGGTTGCGACCTGGCCGAACTGAAGCTGGAAGAGTTAAAACAGTTTTCCGCACTGATTGCGGAGGATATCTATGCGGTGCTGACACTGGAAGGATCCCTGGCGGCACGCAACCATATAGGCGGCACTGCCCCGGCACAGGTGGAAGCGGCAATTGCCCGTGCCAGAAAAGCACTGGCCGACGGTCGCTAATTTATCCCCGGATTTTTCAGGAATTGCAGGCAAAAAAAACGAGCAATCTTGCGACTGCCCGTAAAGGAGGAGAGTTTGATAGAACGAGTTACAAGAACTTGTACCTCAAGACTCAGACTTCATTCTATAACCGCCTTCCTCCCATTCATATATGCCAAACGGCCTAGATAACGATCTAACCCGTTGCAGCTTCAGGCTGGCACTTTGCTCAGCAAAGTCTTCAGTTCACCGCTCTGGTACATTTCCGTTGTAATGTCCGAGCCGCCAATAAACTCACCGTTGATATAGACCTGAGGCACGGTTGGCCAATTTGCATATTCGATGATTCCCAGGCGAATATCATCGCTTTCCAGAATATTGACGCTAAAAATATCCTTTACACCCAAGGCATTAAGTATATTAATCACATTGGCGGAAAAGCCGCAGCGCGGTGCCGCGGGCGTTCCTTTCATGTAAACAACCACCGGGTGCGTGGTGACCTGCTGCTTGATAACCTCTTGAATATCCATATTCCATAATCTCCATTTAATGATTAATTGAGTAATTTACTCAAGTATTTTAAAGTGACAATTAAATCCAGTCAAGTTGCTATGTTTAACCTTTAAATTGACCGCCGCTGACACGTTCCGTTCCCGACAGATCCCGGGCAGAAAATACGGCATCCAATTTCGCCTCCAGCAATAAACCGCGCACGCGCTCAGCCTGATCATAGCCATGCTCCAGCAGCAGCCATCCGCCGGGAAGAAGATGAACAATTGAATTGCTGACGATCTGGCGAATATCATCCAGTCCGTCTGCACCCGACACCAGCGCTGAAACAGGTTCAAAGCGCACATCACCTTGCAACAGATGCGGATCGCCGGCGGCAATATAGGGCGGGTTGGACACGATCAGTGCAAACCGCTGCCCGCCCAGCGCTGAAAACCAGTTGCTGTGCGCAAAATCCACATTGGAAATTCCCAACGCGCGCGCATTTTCCTGTGCCACTGCCAGCGCCGTTAGCGAGGCATCGCAGGCCAGCACATCGGCCTGCGGGCGAGTCTGCGCAATCGCCAGTGCAATGGCACCCGTACCTGTACCCAGATCCAGCACGGCACAGCGCACTTTGGGCGGTATGCGCTGGATTGCCAGTTCAACCAGCAGCTCAGTATCGGGACGCGGAATCAGGGTTGCAGTGGTGACTTTAAAATTCAGTCCGAAGAATTCACGTTCACCCAGAATATAGGCAATGGGTTCGCCATGCATGCGCCGTTGCAGGAGGGCGCGGTAATGCGAGAATTCGCTATCCGTCAAACTGCGTTCGGGATGGGCAAACAAATATACACGCTCGACACGCAGGGTTTTTTGCAGCAGAGATTGCACTTCAATCCGTGCCGTGCTGGCTTCGAGCGCAAGCGCCGCAGCCAGCATTGCGGTGTCTCGTGGCAATATATTTTGAATGGAATGGGGCAAGTCAGATCACCACAAAGAAAAAATCATTACCTTGTGAAGCAGGAGAAAATAAATAATTTATGTTCTCAGACTTCATCCGCCAGCGCAGACAGCTGCTCGGCCTGGTACTCGGCCATCAGCGCATTGCACAGCTCGTCTATCTCGCCGTCCATGATGTGATCCATTTTGTACAGCGTGAGGTTGATGCGGTGATCGGTGACGCGTCCCTGCGGGAAGTTGTAGGTACGGATGCGTTCGGAACGGTCACCGCTGCCGACCAGCGACTTGCGCTCGGCCGCCAGTTTATTGTGTGCCGCGCTTTCTTCCTTGGCTTTGATGCGCGCAGCCAGCACCGACATCGCCTGCGCCTTGTTCTTGTGCTGCGAGCGCCCGTCCTGGCATTCCACCACGGTGCCGGTGGGCAGATGCGTGATACGCACGGCGGAATCGGTTTTGTTGATGTGCTGGCCGCCTGCACCGCTGGCGCGGAAGGTGTCGATGCGCAAATCGGCCGGATTGAGCACCACATCGCTAACCTCGTCCGCTTCCGGCAGAATCGCGACGGTACAGGCGGAAGTATGTACCCGCCCCTGTGTTTCGGTGGCCGGCACACGCTGCACGCGGTGCGCGCCGGATTCAAATTTCAGCACCGAATACGCACCCTGACCGATGATGCGGGCGATCACTTCCTTGTAGCCGCCCTTTTCGCCCACGCTTTCAGAAATAACTTCGACCTGCCAGCGGCGACGCTCGGCAAAACGCGTGTACATGCGGAACAGGTCGCCGGCAAAAAGCGCAGCCTCGTCGCCGCCGGTACCGGCGCGCACCTCAAGGAATACATTGCGGTCATCGTTGGGATCTTTCGGCAGCAGCTGCTTTTGCAGGTCGATCTCGATCTGCTCCAGACGCGCACGCCCTTCCTTCACTTCGGCATCGGCAAACTCGCGCATCTCGGGATCTGCCGCCATTTCCAGCGCGGTCGCCACATCGTCCTCGGCGGCCTGATAAGCGTGATACAGAGTGACCACCGGATCGAGCTCGGCGCGCTCGCGGTTAAGCTTGAGGTAGGCATCCATGTCATTGGTGGCGTGCTCGCTGCTCAACAGCGTATTCACCTCATCCAGGCGGTCTGCCAGTTGAGCCATTTTGGCGGCAATGGTGGGTTTCATTCAGGGGTATGTAATTGATAGAGGCGGTGGATGGTTTCAAGCAATGCATCGCGCTCGCCCGCCTGTGCCTGATTAAGCGCATGAGTGGGCGCATGCAGAAATTTGTTGGTCAACGCATTGCTCAAGGTTTCCAGCACCTTCTCAACTGGCTCGCCTTTCGCCAGATTGCGCAGGGCTTTTTCCATTTCATGGCGGCGCTGGCGTTCTGTCACATCGCGCAACGCGCGTATCGTGGGCACCACTTCGCGCGATTCCATCCAGTGCATAAATTCACTGACGCCGGAATTGATAATCACTTCGGCTTCTTTCACCGCTCCCTGGCGCGCATCCAGGCCGTCGCGCACCGCCTCGGCCAGATCATCCACCGTGTACAGGAACACATCGCTCAGCTCGGCCACTTCCGCTTCAACGTCGCGAGGCACGGCCAGGTCAACGATAAACAGCGGCCTGTGCTTGCGTACCTTGAGTGCGCGCTCGACCATACCCTTGCCCAGTATCGGCAACTGGCTGGCGGTGCTGGTGACAATAATGTCGTGTTGTGCCAGTTGTTCCGGCAGCTCATGCAAGGTAATTGCGTGCCCGTTAAAACGGCGTGCCAGCGTTTGCGCCCGATCCAGCGTACGATTTGCAACGGTGATCTGCTTCGGCGATTTGGCGGCAAAATGCACTGCATTCAGTTCGATCATCTCACCCGCGCCAATAAACAGCACGCGCTGATCCTTGATGCTGGGGAAAATGCGCTCGGCCAGCTTGACCGCAGCAGCGGCCATGGAGGTGAGGTTCGCGCCGATTTCCGTTTGCGTGCGCACATCTTTGGCCACAGAAAAGGTGCGCTGGAATAATTTGTGCAACAGGAAACCGAGCGTGCCCGCCTGCTCGGCATAACGCACTGCCTGTTTCATCTGTCCCAGAATCTGCGGTTCGCCCAGCACCATTGAATCCAGCCCGCTGGCCACGCGAAAAGCATGTTTGACCGCTTCTTCCTGCGGCATGGTGTAAATATAAGGCTCGATCTTGTTGCTGGAAAGCTTGTGGTAATCAGCCAGCCAGTTGATGGTCTGCACCGGCTCATGGGTGCTGCAGTAAACTTCGGTGCGATTGCAGGTGGACAGGATGGTGGCTTCCTTGGCGGCGCCATGACCAACCAGATCACGCAACGCCGATTCCATCGCTTCGGCATTGAACGCAACCTGTTCGCGCACGGCAAGCGGTGCGGTTTTATGGTTTATGCCAAAAGCGAATAACTGCATGGTTTTCAGGGAACTGTATTAATGGGAGCCGGAGATAAGCCGGGGGGCGAGATTATAGAGGCTTGCAGCAATCTATGCCAGCAGCCGGAAATGCCGCAGCCGGCACGGTTGCCGGCCAGCAGGGACAAAAATGGGTTATTTTGCAGCTTTAAGCTCGGCCAGTGCCTGATCCGCGTCCTTGCGCAACGGGCTTTCAGGGTTTTTTGCAACAAACTCGGTAAAGGCCTCCTGCGCCTTTAGCAGCTCGCCCGAAGCCGCCAGTGCCATTGCGCTTTTGAAGACTTCCAGTTCATCGGCATCGACTGCCTGGGCAGATTTTTCGCCTTTCCAGTAAACGTCATCTGCCGCCATTTTGGAGCCGCGCACACCACCCACAGCCGTGGTAGCACTCACCTTTTTTTGCGGCGCCATCTGTTCAATTCTGACTCTCAGTTTCTCCCAGAAGCTGGCCACTGCACCAGTTTTTTCCTCTGCATGCACCATTGCTGCCGTCAATGTGGCGCCTGCCAGCAATAGCGCTGTCATGATTTTTTTCATTCCGCTCTCCTAACAATCGTGATTCACACCCAACCCGGGCAAAACACTTAAAACAAAATATTCAATAAAATCAAATATTTGTGCAATAATCAATTTACAGGGCATTCAGCAATTCCAGCGACAAAGCCTTGTATTTGTTTTTAACAGAGGGATCCAGTTTGCTCGCCTTTACAAAAGATTCCTTGGCCTTTTTCATGTTTCTCACTGCTTTGTAAGACTTCGCCAGATTGACCCATATTTCAGCGTCTTCCGGGTTCGAAAGCGTGGCAGCCAAATAGTTCTTTTGCGCCGCCGCATAGTCTCCCTGCAACATAAAAATATTACCGCGATTATTCAGCGCAGCGGCATTTTTTGGTTCAACTGCAACAATCTTGTCAAAGTACTTGAGTGCCTCACTGCTGTCGCCCAGTCTCGCCAGCACAATAGCCGCCTGCAAATGTGCATCCATATCCGCAGGATTTTTTTCAATCGCGCGCAGATGGTTTCGGATTTTAGTCTGCGAGCTGATTTTCAGTACTGAAACCAGGTCGCCCGGAAATTTTTTGTCTATCTGCTTGACACTGACATCCAGTGTCGCCTGGGAAGATTCGGGCAGGCTGGCCGGTTTAAAGGTACTCCATGCCTCATGCACATCCAGTATCGTGAGCCCCTTGTCTTTCCATTTGTAGTAATTCGCCGCACCCAACTCCCAGGCTTTTATAAAAGAACTGCCGACAATAGTTGTTTCAACCGGAATCCACAGCTTGTCCTTGTGAATTACATACAGGTCATTGTTGGTATAGCCATCCGCATCCGCATCGATACCCGTAGAGAACATCATGAACATATGTCCCGGCACTTCGACCACCAGCGTATAAATACCCAGACCTTCGAGGGAAGCGGAATAAATAGCCACCAGATCATCGCAATCGCCCGACTTGCGCCGCATGGTTTCGCGCGGATACTGGATGTAGTCGACCACATCTGTTTTTCCCGAACTCACCTGATACGGATTGGTGGGATCGGCCAGATAAGTCAGGCCGGCCACGCCCAGTGCGTCAAACACAACGGCAGCCATTTGCGCCGGGTCTTTTGCATCAGGATACTGTGTTGCGACAGAACGCACAAAATTCAGAATGGGCGGGTCCTTGGGCGTGATAAACGCGGCGTAACGACCGCGCTCATCCCAGGTCAGCCGGTGCTTGTCGTAAACCTTAACGGTAGAGTTTTTACCGTAGACCACCTGCGCGCCGTTTTCATAATAGCTGGCCTCAATCAGGGCCTGTACCGAGCTATCCTCGGAAATGGTGAGAATGGTGTTATTGAACACCGCCTTCAGCGTAATTTCCTCGCTCTTGCCCGGCAAAATCTGCTCTATTTTTATCTCAGTCGGATAATCCATCACGTTCTTCAGCACGAAACTTACCTTGATGCTATTGATGATCTTGTCCGTGTTGTTGGTCAACCTGATGCGTCCCACGCCATTATCTTCATAAAGCTTGTAAGTATTGGAAAAGATATCGCTCAGTTTAAGCACATCAATTTCCAGCGGCGCTTTGTTAAAAGGCAGCGTTGAAGCCGTCACTGCAAACTTTTCAGATTCGACATTGTCGGTGCTGAGCGTGGAAATGTAGAAGGTGTACCTGGAATCGGGCTTGAGTGAAGCGCTGGTATATTCAGGCACGCTTGCCTCACCGATTTTGGTATAGGTCTCGCCTTCTTTCTGATAGATCAGGTAGGCACCCAGATATTGCGGGTCTACCGGCTTCCAGCTCATTTTGATTTGCCATGGCGTGGGTTCTACCTCAACCTTCTCCAGTACCGGCGGACTGAATTTTTGCGCTGTGCCCTGCACCGCGCCGCTGCTTGCCCCTTCAAAACCATCATACGATTCTGCGGCAATGCGGTAGTAATACTGCTCATCCCCGCCCAGGCCCTGGTCCACATACTGATTATTCTGGCTGCTGCCTATGCGGACAAATCCCGCGCCCGCGCTGCCTGAACGATATACCTGATATTGTTTGATGTAAGGAAGGGCAGTGGCGGCCCAGCGCAACTCAACCGCGTGCACGGCACCTTGCGCCGCAAACTGTTCCGGTACTGGCGGCTTGTACAGCGTGGCAAATGATTGCACGCGCTTGTTGCCGCGTTCCGAGATCAAAAATGTCGTGCTGTCTTTTGCGGCAATGGCGAGCGGTTCGTCGAGTTCGCCGGGCGCGCTGCCCCTTGCAGAGAATGAACGCCGATACTCACCCTGCGTGGAAAACACCCTGACCTGATTTGAGTCGAGTACAAATACTTCATCCTGTGTCGCCATCAGCGCCACCGGTTTGACCAGATCGGCAGCGCCGCCCCTGCCCTTGCCAAATTCGGCCAGCGCCTCACCCCTGGCCGAAAAGGCCGTCACCGTATTGCGTCCCTTGTCCAGCACATAAAGATTGTCCTGCGGGTCCAGCGCAATGGCAGAAGGTTCATCCAGTTCGGCAGTCATGCCTTTGGTGACAGCCTTTACAAAGCCGCCCTCGCTGTTGAATACCTGCACCCAGTTATTGCCACGGTCTGCGATATAGATATCACCGTTACTTGCAATTGCCAGATCGGTAGGGTCGTCAAGCTGTCCTTTTTTGCTTCCCTTGCTGCCGATGCTGCCGAGGATAGTGCCGGATTCATCCAGCTTCACCACCCTGAGATTATTTTTATCCAGCGCCCAAAGTGCACCGCTTTTATCAACCGCAACCGCAATCGGCCTGAGATCCTTTACCTTGATTTCTCCCGCTGCAACGCCGTTTTTAAGGATGACAATAGATTCTTTTTCGGTATCGACAGCATAAATCGTATCCTTGCCATTCCACGCCATTTTACTCACTGAAACCGGTATCACGGACAGCACTTTTACCGATATTCTGGAGGCGGGTCTGGGCACGGTTTCCAGCGCGACACCCGCCTCTGCGCGGAAAATATTCGCCGTGCCTTTCTTGCTGTCGCCAACATAAACCTGACTGTCCCTGCCTGCCACCAGCCCGCTTATACTTTTGAAAAGTCCGCGCCCCTCCCCTTTCGCACCAAAAGAGTAAGTCACGTTATCCCTGTAATCGAAGCGCTGCACAATCAGGCTATCCTTGTCGGCCACATACACACCTTCCGCTGCCAGACTAAAGGCCAGAGCCTTGCCGTTTGCCGGCAGATGTTTCAGGTACTTGCCATTGAGGCTGTATACCTTGATCAGGCCATCATTGGCGTCCAGCACATAAATTTCACCCCTGCCGCTGATCGCGATATCCGTTGGCTCGCTCAACTTGTAGGGCAGTTTCTTTTCTGCCGCATCCTTGTTATCGGGCGAGCTGTCTATCTCCAGCGTCGCCAGAAACACACCGTTGCTGCCAAACAGTTGCACCTTGCCATTGCCGGTATCGGCCACATAGACGATACCTTCATGAATCGCAACCCCTTGCGGCGAGCTCAACTCCACCCCGGCATTGCCGCCAAAAAATCCGCCCCGTTTGGCACCAAAACTGCCCTGATACTTTCCCGCCACGCTGAACATCGCTATCTGGCTATTTTCACTGTCAGCCACATAAATAATGCCATCGGCCACAGCAGCAGCTTCAGCTTGTTTTAGTATCAGGGAGCCCTTGCTGTCTTTCGCCTGCAGCGCAAGAACCTTGCGCCCCGCATGATCGACCTCATCAATTGAGGCATCCTGTTTTGCGACAAAAAAATGATCGTCTTTCCAGCCAATTAATTTTCTGGCACCGCTGATGGCCTGCTCCTTAACAAAGCCGGCTTTGGCTGCGGCAACGGTTGCACCAGCTGCGGGGGATTCCGCTGCGGCAGAGGAAATCCAGCCCAGCGCAAAAAGAATGATCGTGATTAGTCGCATTGTTAACACCATTCGCATGTAGATTGTATTTGTAACTATTTGATTATATTTAATATTTTAGCTGTCGCTGTCTGCTGAAACTATTTACCTCTGCGGTTGAATACCCCGTCCCAATTCTCCGAGACCGGCGTTCCCTTGAAATATTGGCAGCGCTCCAGATACATCTGGCTGGGCCTGTCATCGGGAAACTCGGCCAGAATGGAAGCAAATCCTTTTGCAGCCTCTTCCCAGTGGCAGGCGCGATAAACAAACAGCACTGCGGCAAACAGCTCACTCAGCCTGTTTTTTTCAGGTGTTTGCGGCTCGATCAGTTCATACACGGTAACCGGCACTTGTTTGCCCACCATGCGTATTTTATCCAGTTCACGGTAACGATAAATATCACTGGTTCTGCGATAAGTGTTTTCACCCACCAGCGCATCCACCCCGTAATATTTGGCACTGCTTTCCAGCCTGGCTGCCTGGTTTACGGTATCCCCAATCACCGTGTATTCCATCTTCTTGCCGCGCAAGCCGACATTGCCGGCCACCACCTCGCCCGACTGTATCCCCGCGCGTATCGCAAAAGGTTCCACACCCTCCGTCTGCCACTTGTCGCACAGCTTCAGCATAACCTGGTTCATCGCCAGAACGCAGGCGATGGCCAGCCTGGCATGATCAGCCTGCGCAAGGGGCGCACCCCAGTAAGCCATAATCCCGTCGCCGATAAATTTATCGACATAGCCATCATGTTCCTCGATCACCTGCACCATCTCGCCCAGATATTCATTCAGGCGGGCAACCACTTCCTGCGGTGTGTGCTTCTCGCTAAAAGCTGTAAAGCCCTTGATATCGGTAAAAATGATCGTGACATCCTTGCTGTCGCCACCAATTTTTGCCGCCTCGGGATCTTCCTCCAGCCGCGAAACCAGCTTGTCCGAATGGTAGCTCGAAAATATCGAGCGCAGCTCCCTCGCGCTGCGCTCCAGCACCAGATAGCGGAAGCTGCCACCCATCAACAACGAAAGGATTACAGCCAGCGGCGGGTAGATCATGCTGACCCAATGCCCCTGCTTGAACAGTAAATAGGATAGCCAGACATAAGCCGCCGACAGCAGAATAGCCACAGGAAAAGCGGTATAGAAACCCAGGCGCTTGGTCAGATAAAAGGTAAACAGGCCGAGGGCAAGAATAAGTGCTATATCCAGCCAGCCCTCAAATCCGGTACGGCGGATGAAATTGCCGGTCAGAATATTATCCGTGATCGCCGCATGCACTTCGACCCCCGGTGTATTTCGGTCAAACGGGGTCACACGCAAATCGTAGATACCCAGCGCCGTTGCCCCAACGAACAGTATCTTGCCCTTCAACTCCCCCGGCTTGATGCGGCCCTGCACAATGTCCGCAAAGGAATAGACCGGGTAATGACTGGAGGGACCGGTAAAATTAATCCACATGAAACCGCTGGCATCAACCGGGATACGCCGTTTGCCAAGATTGATCGCATATGACCCGGCAGCAAATTCCTCCTCCCCCAGCGCCATCATCGCACCCTTCAACCCCAGCGAAGGCATTTTTTTGCCCGCGACTTCGACATACATTTTGTTGCGCCTGACGACACCATCATCTTCGGGCGTTAAATTGATATGTCCGAACCCCGCGGCATTTTTTTCAATGTTCGCGAGGGTATGCGTGCTACCGACCACATTGAAGTTCTCGTCAAAATCATAGGCAACGGCCAGACCGACATTGCCGGCCCGTTTAACGGCAGCGGCCAGAGACTTGTCTATCGCACTGCTTTCAGGCTCGGAAAAAAACACATCAAACAGCACCACTTTCGCGCCAGCAGCCGACAAGCGATCGAGCAGGCGCACATATTGCCCCCTGCTCCACGGAAACCGCCCCAGTTCGTTGATACTTTTATTATCGATTGCGACAATGCCAATCTCGGGGCTAGGCGGCATCACACCGCGCAGGCTTTTAAAGCGCAAGTCGTAAGTCTTGGCTTCAAAAGCCTCCAGAAATTGATTTTGATTGAAATAGAGCGCTATTACGATGAAAGTCGACACAAATGCCAGCAGAATCGAGGCGAATCCGGTTCCTTTGCCGCTGAATGCATTTTTCAGGAACGTCAAGACCATATTACTTTCATTTCCATGGTTATAAGCCGCGCTGTGAGATCGTCTGCGACGAATTGGCTGTCATCATGACAATGATGCGATCTTATGACAAGCCCTAAGTTGTTTAGGGAATTAACTTTTGGGCCATTTTCTTGCGCCTTAACCAAAACATCATATTTAATTAATTCTGTTGTCACACTGGACAATTAGCATTCCTGCAACTTAATTGTAGGGATGTCTAGATGAGTATCGTCGCACTGCAGCGAAAAAACGGCTTCGCGATCTACAGCCAGATTTCAAAGCTGCTCAAGGAAGAAATCACCACCTGCCTCAAGCCGGGGGAATGCCTGCCTTCCGAAAATGAGCTGGCGATGCGCTTTGGCGTCAACCGCCACACGATACGCCATGCCATCGAGGACCTGGTTACCACCGGCCTGCTGGAGCGCCGCCATGGCAAAGGTACTTTCGTGCTTGACGCCCCCACCGACTATTTACTGGGCAGCTCCACCCGCTTCACTGAAACCTTTGAATCCCTGGGCAAGACCGCGAGCAACCGCATCCTGCGCAAACTGGTGATACCGGCTCGGGGTGGCGTTGCCAAGCGCCTGCACCTGAAGGAAAACGAACCGGTCGTATGGATAGAGACACTGCGTCTTGCCGACGACAAGCCCATCTGCATCATCTCGCATTTTCTGGTGCAGCAGGCATTCCCCGAATTGCTCGACGAATATCTTGGCGGCTCGCTGCACGAGCACCTGACCCTGCGCTACGGCCTCAAGCTGCGCCGCATTGAAAGCCTGGTCAGCGCCTCGCTGCCGCAGGGGGACGATGCCTCGCTACTGAGCATGTCGCAGAACCAGCCGGTGCTGCGGGTCAAAAGTGTCAACGTAGACGAACAAAGCGGAACACCTTTCGAATATGCCTTAACCCGGTTTCGCGCCGACCGGATCCAACTGCGCGTCATGCCGTAAATTTTTCACTTTAATTAATATCTGACAGGAGCATCAACATGAACTTGAAGAAACTTGCACTCTCCGCACTGGCCGCTGCATCTCTGGCCACTGCATTCCCGGCAGCAGCTGCCGCCATCCACGACGGCAGCAAGGAACATCCCCTGCGCGTGATGCTGATACCCGCCGACGGTGGCACCGAAGACGGCACCAAGGCCGACTTCCTGCCAATATTCAACGCGCTGACCAAAACCACAGGCCTGAATTTCGATATCAAGGTTGGCCAGAGCTACGGCGCGGTAATGGAAGCTATCTGCCTCAAGCAGACCGAGATCGCCTTCTTCGGCGCGGCCAGTTACCTGCCGGTACGTGACAAAGGCTGTGCCAAGCTGCTCGCAGTGGCGGTACACAAGGGTTCTTCCGTGTATTACTCCGGCGTCTTTGCCAGCACGGCCTCACCCTATAAAAGCCTGAAGGACACCAAGGGCGCACGCCTCGCGCTCGGCGATGTAAATTCCACCTCCAGCTTTATTTATCCTGTCGCCATGCTGATGGATGCCGGCGTAAACCTGACACGCGACATGAAGCAGGTCGTTATCACAGGCAGCCATGCCAACTCGCTTAAGGCCGTTGCCGAAGGCAAGGCCGATTTGAGCGGTGCATCGTTTGATTCGTTCGAGAAAGCTGTGGCACAGGGCGCAATCGACCCTTCCAAAGTGCGTGTGCTGGCCAAGAGCGAACCGATCCCCCAGCCCCCACTGGCGATGTCCACCGCACTGCCCGAGTCTATCCAGAAAAAACTGAAAGACGGTTTCAACACGGTACACCAGGCACCCGGCATTACTCCGGACATGATACGCGGCTACGGCGGTTCCAAAGTCGATCGCTATGACGCCAACTTCCCCGAGTCCGGCATGGATGTAGCCGGCAAGAAAATGGCCCTGGTTGACGACAGTGTCAAGGCCGAAATACTGAAGAAGGCAGCACAGCGCTAAAAACACAAATTTTGCGAACGCCGCGATTAACAGCAAAGCTGGCGTGCGCAAAGTCTGGATTTTTTTCCAATAACCCAAATCAGAAGGAGTACAGGCCATGCTGAAATTTAACAATGTCACCAAGCGCTTCCCCGACGGCACCGAAGCTATACGCAACATTTCGCTGCAGGTGCCTCGCGGCCAGTTCTGTGTGGTGCTCGGCCCTTCCGGTGCCGGCAAGTCCACCCTGCTGCGCATGCTCAATGGGCTATCCAGCCCGACAGAGGGCGAGGTCATGCTCGACGATGAACAGATTACCGGCAAGTCCGTGTCGCGACTGCGCCGCAAAGTGGCCACGGTACACCAGCAATTCAACCTGACACCGCGCATGTCGGTGGCGCTCAACGTGTTGTCCGGCGCGCTGCCTCAGGTCTCCCACTGGCGTGCAGGCATCGGCTTGTTCCCCGCTGCGCTGCGCGAAAAAGCCTGCCGCCTGCTGGATGAAGTAGGACTCACTCCCGAACATTTGCCGCGCCGGGTTTCCGAATTGTCCGGCGGGCAACAGCAGCGCGTCGGCATTGCGCGCGCCTTCATGATGGATCCTGCAGTGTTGCTGGCGGACGAACCGGTCGCCAGCCTCGATCCGCGTATCAGCCGCGGCATTCTGCAACTGCTGCACCGCCAGTCGCGCAACCATGGCACCACCGTGCTGTGCAGCCTGCACCAGCCCGAACTGGCGCGTGAATTCGGCGACCGCATCGTCGCCGTGAGCCAGGGCCGCCTGGTGTTTGACGGCACGCCGGCACAGCTCACCGACAGCGTCTGCGAGGACCTCTATCACGGCACCCTGAACCGCCACCACGAAGAACCCAAAGCAGCTGTTCCTGTTTCAGTACCTTCACTCGAAATGGCTATTGCCTGAGGAAATCGACATGAGCAATTTATCCGTAAACCAGGCCGCCAATTGGCACCTCCCCCAGCCATATAACACGCGGCATGTGCTGTTTGCGCTGATCGCGCTGTTGATCCTCGCAGTGAGCGGCGTACGCATGGAAGTGCCGCGCATGGTGCACGACACGGTACAGGGCGTGGGTTATGCCGTCGGTCTGGCCGACGAGTCGCCGGTGGCAACCGGGGTCAAGCGCATCGCCGAATCAATCTGGCCTTTGCGCATTTCCGAGGAAACCGAAATCTCGCGTATAGAAAATTTCGACCGCGAAAATCTGCCATGGTTGTCACGCGTCGAAGTCATCGAAACCAAAATGCAGCGCATGAATACCGACACCCTCAGGCTCGAGGAAACAATCGAAAGCAAAGAAGTGTTGATCAAGCCGCTTGGCTATCTGAGCCATGTGCTGCTGAAGATGCTGGAGACGCTTGAGATGGCGCTGTGGGGTACGCTGCTGTCGGTGCTGCTGTCGATTCCGCTGGCGTATTTTGCCGCGGCCAACTACGCGCCCAACCGCTTCGCCTACAACCTGTCGCGCTCCACCATCAGCCTGTTTCGCGCGATTCCGGAACTGGTGAGCGCGCTGTTTCTGGTGCTCGCCTTCGGCTTCGGCCCGATCGCCGGTTTTCTCGCGCTCGGCATCCACGGCGCGGGTTTCCTCGGCAAGTTTTACGCCGAGGATATCGAGAACGCCGACCGCGGCCCGCAGGAAGCGCTGCAATCCATCGGCGCGGGCAAGGTCAAGACGCTGTGGTACGGCGTGCTGCCGCAGGTGATGCCGCAGTACATCGCTTACACCCTCTACATCTTTGACCGCAACGTGCGCATGGCCACGGTAATCGGCATCGTCGGCGCCGGCGGCATCGGGCTGGAACTGAAAGGACGTTTCGACATGTTCAATTTCGACCATGTCGGCACCATCCTGGTGATCATATTCCTCACCGTGTTCCTGCTCGACCAGTTCTCCGCACGGCTGCGCAGCCGCATCCTGTAAGTGCAACACAGCGCGGCCTCTTGTTAAAATATTCAATATAATCAATATGTTATTGATATTGATTATACAACCAAAACGACATGTCTAGACATCTAGCACCGGGACTCATAAATAGCGAGACAACATGAAACGGAAATTTAAATGAACATCGCAAGAACAGACTGGGCACGCGCACTGGGCGCGCTGCCCGCAGAAGAAATCAGAGCCGCTGCCGCGCAATTCGCCCGCAGCCTTGAGGTGCAGGATATCAGCCTGCCACAGGCGGGACTTGGCTTGTTAACGCTGACCGACAGCGCCTTCCACCAGCCCTTCTATCTCGGCGAAGTGCTGGTGGCACGTGCCCATGTTGTGCTGCGCACAGCCGATGGCGCCGAGGCCAGCGGCGGCGCCGTGATACTGGATGACAGCAAGCAACTGGTGCGTGCCATGGCGATACTCGACGCGGTGCTTGCCGCGCACCTGCCGGGATGGGAAAGCGCCGCCACACTGTTGCAGCGCGGCCATGCCGTGCACGCGGAAATGGCTGCACAACGCCAGCATCTCCTCGCCCGCACCCGCGTCGATTTCTCGATACTCGGGCTGGACGAAGAAGAGGAGGAAGACGATGAATGATCTGATGCAACCGCTGCCCGGCCTCGACGTCTGGCATCCCGCCACGCAGCAGGCAGTATTCCGCCGCCTGCTGGACTGCTACAGCCACCCCGGGCGTGTTGAAGCCTGCGGCGATACCGACCGCGCCCCGCTCACCGCGCTGCTGGCCACTTTGCTCGATGCGGAAACCAGCCTCGCCGATCCGCATCACCTGATCAAAGCTGGCGACTGGCCCAAACTGGAAGTGCGCAGCGGCACTGCCGAACACGCCGCCTTCGTGGTCGCCAATGGCACACTGGCAGCCGACTTCACGCCCCGTCTGGGCACACTGGAATCGCCCGAGCAAAGCGCCACACTGTTGCTGCTGGTTAACTCACTGGTTAACCCACTGGGCAACGAACAAGCCCGGTCAGGGGGTCAGTGCTTGAACTTGAAGCTGAGCGGACCCGGCATACCGGGCACGCTAAAACTCGCCGTCAGCGGCCTGCATCCGGGCTGGCTGTCCGCGCGCGCCGACTGGGTAGCTGTTTTCCCACTCGGCGTCGACCTTATCCTGTGCGACAGCCGCGGCTTCACCGCGCTGCCGCGCACCACCCATATCGAACTGGAGGTTTGCTGATGGCTTATGTTGCAATCAAGGGCGGCCGCGCGGCCATAGACGGCGCGGCGGAAGCGGTGGAATTCATGCGCGCCGGTAGCACTGGCAAAGAAGCGCCGCTGCAGCTCGATGCGATCGAACAGCAATTGCGTTTGCTGGTGTCGCGGGTGATCTCCGAAGGCGGCCTCTACCACCCGCGCCTCGCGTCGCTGGCGATCAAGCAATTCCAGGGCGACACGCTGGAGGCGGCGTTCGCGCTGCGCGCCTACCGCTCGACCAAACCGCGCCTGCTGGAAACCCCGCCGCAGGACACCTCGCGCATGCGCTGCATACGCCGCATCTCGTCCGCGTTCAAGGATATTCCCGGCGGCCAGATGCTTGGGCCTACATACGATTATGCGCTGCGCCTGATGCGGCTGGAGCTGGCCGACGAAACGCCGGAACATTTCCGCGCCATCAGCCGCCGCTTTCTCGCCGCCACGCCCGAGGCGCAACTGCCCGCTACTTTCCCCAAGGTGCTTGACGCCTTGCGCGCAGAAGGCCTGTTGCCGCCGGTAGCCGAATCACGCGAGGCAGCCTTCGACATCACGCGCGAGGCGCTGACGTTTCCGGTGCCGCGCTCGGCCGCGCTGGCCACGCTGGCGCGCGCCGAAACCGGCTCGCTGCTCGGCATCGCCTATAGCAATATGCGCGGTTACGGCGATATCCATCCCACCGTGGCGGAACTGCGCGTCGGCTACCTGCCGGTGATGCTGCCGCACCCGGTGACCGGCGAGACTATGGAAGCGGGCGAAGTGCTGATCACCGAATGCGAAGTGGTGGCCATGTACGAAGGCAACGCTGCCGACGGCCCGCCCACCTTCACCCTCGGCTATGGCGCCTGCCTCGGCCATAACGAGACCAAGGCGATCAGCATGGCGATCCTCGATCGCGCGCTGCAGAAGGGCATGAAGGACGGCGCTGCCAATCCGTCGGAAGACCCCGAGTTCGTGCTGCTGCATGTCGACGGCGTGGATTCGATGGGCTTCTGTTCACATTACAAAATGCCGCACTACGTCACCTTCCAGTCGGACATGGACAGGCTGCGCACCACCCAGAAAAAAAGCAAGGAGCGAGTATGACCAGCCACGCTTACAACTTCGGCTTCCTCGACGAATACGCCAAAAAGGAAGTGCGCCGCGCCATCCTCAAGGCCATCGCCATTCCCGGTTACCAGGTGCCCTACGCCTCGCGCGAAATGCCGATGGGGCGCGGCTTCGGCACTGGCGGCCTGCAACTGACACTGGCGCTGATCGGGCCGGATGAAATCGTCAAGGTTATAGACCAGGGATCGGACGACTCGGTGAACGCGGTCAATCTGCGCCAGTTTATCGAGATGACCTGCCCCGGCGTTTCCACCACCACCTGCACCGCGGAATGCACGCTGCTGCAGACACGCCACCGCATCCCAGAGCTTCCTCTGACTGCAGAACAAATCATCGTGCTGCAAGTGCCTTACCCCGACCCGCTGGTGGTGGTCGAGTCTTCCGAAAACAAGCGCAAGACCATGCACGGCGAGGCCGATTATTCGCGGCTGCTGGTCAAGCTCTACGAGGATATCGTCAAGTACGATGAGATCACCATCTCGCACCGCTACCCGACCCGCATCAACGGCCACTATGTGATCGACCCCTCACCCATCCCGCGCTGGGATGTGGCGAAGCTCAACAACTCCGCAGCACTTTTATTGTTTGGCGCAGGGCGCGAAAAAAAGATTTATGCGGTGCCGCCGCACACCCGCGCCGAACCGCTGGTGTTCAGCGACGTGCCCTTCCGCGTCGAGGATTTTCGCGATGAGGCGGGGCAGCGTCGCGTCTGTGCGCGCTGCGGCTGCGCGAATTCGTTCCTCGACGAATTTGTCGGTGATGCCGGCAACAAGACTTACCAGTGCTCGGACAGCGACTGGTGCGATGAGCAATTACAGCGGGCCGAACAGGTTCAGGGAGTAGCGGCATGAACAAGATTCTCGAAGTGCGCAATCTCGGCAAGATTTACGGCCCCGGCTGCCCGCAATGCATAGACTCCACCGGCCCCGAAGCGGATACCAATCTGTGCCCGCACTGCGACAGCCTGGTGGCGATGCACGGCGTTTCCTTTGATCTGTTTGAAGGCGAGATTCTGGGCATCATGGGCGAATCGGGCAGCGGCAAGTCGACCGTGGTGAATACCCTGTATTCGGAACAGGCACCGTCTGCCGGCGAGGCGATTTTCTATGATCCGGTCAGCGCTGCGGAGGGGGGAAAATCAGGCAAACAGCACGAACTGTTCGCGCTGAATGCGGCGCAGCAACGCTGGCTGCGCAACCACCGCTTCGGCATGGTGTACCAGAACCCGCAGCGCGGCCTCAACTTCAACATCACCGCCGGCGGCAATATTGCCGAGCGCCTGCTGATGAGCGACCTGATGGACTACGGTGCCATCCGCGAACGCGCCAAAAGCTTGCTGGCGCGCACCGAAGTGTTGCTGTCGCGGGTGGATGATCTGCCGAAGAATTTTTCCGGCGGCATGCAGCAGCGCGTGCAGATCGCCAAGGCGCTGGCGACGCGGCCGCCCCTGCTGTTTCTGGACGAGGTCACCACCGGCCTCGATCTCTCGGTGCAGGCCCGTATTCTCGACCTGATCCTGGAAATCCAGCAGGAACTGAAAACCTCGATGATCGTGGTGACCCACGACCTCGGCGTGATCCGCCTGTTGACCGGCCGCGCCATCGTGATGAAGTACGGCCGCGTGATAGAGGCGGGGCTGACCGACCAAATTCTGGAAGACCCCCAGCACGCCTATACCCAGCGGCTGGTGGCTTCCGCCTTATAAGGAAAGCACAATGGCAAAACCAGTATTGCAGGTGGATGGCTATGGAAAATATTTCCAGCTGCACGAACAGAACAAGCTGATCCCGTCCTCGCACAATGTCAGCTTCAGCGTGCATGCGGGCGAACTGACCGCGCTGGTCGGCCCCACCGGCGCGGGAAAATCCTCGGTACTGAAAGGCATCTACCGCAGCTATCTGCCCACCGGCGGGCGCATCCTTTACCGCGATGCGCAGGGTCACGAGCTGGATATCTGCCTCGCCAGCGATCACCAGATCCTGGAACTGCGCCGCCGCGAAATCGGTTTTGTCACGCAGTTCCTGCACTGCCTGCCGCGCCAGTCCACGCTGGATGTCGTCGCGCATCCGCTGTTTATGAACGGTGTTGCGCGCGAGGAAGCACGTCAGCGCGCGGCAGAATTGCTGGCAGAAATGAACCTGCCTGAAAGGCTGTGGAGCGTATCGCCTGCCACTTTTTCCGGCGGAGAGCGCCAGCGCGTAAACCTCGCGCGCGGCTTTATCGCGAGACCGCGCCTGCTGCTGCTCGACGAGCCCACTGCCAGTCTGGACCCGGAAACCGCCGAATGCGTGATCCGTCTGATCGAGCGCCTGAAAACTGAAGGCACCGCCATGCTTGCCATCTTTCACCACCCCGAAACCACCCGCAGGCTGGCCGACCGGGTCATCGTACTGACCCCGCCGCCTGCCGTCGAAGAATTACTCAAGGAGATGCTATGAACACAAACAAACTTTATCTGACCGGCGCACGCGTGGTGCTGTTTGACAGCGTGCTCGAAGACGCCGCCGTGCTGCTCGACAACGGCGTCATCGCTGCCATCAATCCCGAATCCGGCAGCGGCGCGCAAGCGGTCAACCTGAGCGGCAAGACACTGATGCCGGGCATGATAGACCTGCACTGCGATGCGCTGGAAAAGGAGGTTGAGCCGCGCCCGAATGTGCATTTTCCGCTTGATTTCGCCTGCGCCCAGGCCGACAGGCGCAATGCCGCCGCCGGCGTCACCACCATTTTTCACGCGCTGTCATTTGCCAATGCCGAGCTGGGCGTGCGCAACAATGCCTTTGCCGCGGAAGTGGCACGCGCGGTGCATGCGTGGCAGCCGCACGCGCTGGTCGACAACCGCGTGCACGCGCGCTACGAAATCACCGATACCACCGCGCAGGAAGTGCTGGAATCGCTACTGGTCAACAACGAATTGCATTTGCTGTCCTTTATGGACCACACGCCAGGACAGGGTCAGTTCAAGGATATCGACGCCTACCGCAACTATCTCTCGCGCACCTACAAGAAAAATGCCGAGGAACTGGACGCGATCCTTGATGCCAAATTCGCCGCCGCCGAGGGCGCGGTACAGCGCATGCAGGTGCTGGCCGAAACCGCGCGCCGCTGCGGCATCTCGATTGCCAGCCACGACGACGATACGCCGCAGAAAATCGACATCATGAAAACACTGGGCGCGGCTATTTCTGAATTCCCCATCAACCTTGAAACGGCCCAGGCCGCCAAAGCAAACGGGGTCTACACCCTGTTCGGCGCGCCGAATGTGTTGCGCGGCAAATCGCAGTCCGGCTCAATGAAGGCGGTGGATGCAGTCAAGGCCGGTGTTGCCGACTGCCTGTGCGGCGACTATTCACCGGCGGCACTGCTGAATGCCGTGATGAAACTGCCTGAACTGACCGGCATCTCGCTGCCCGAGGCGGTGCGCCTGGTCAGTGCCAATCCCGCCCGTGCCTCCGGTTTGCTCGATCGCGGTGAAATCGCCGTCAACAAACGCGCCGACCTGATCGCAATCAACCATCTGGGCGGCCTGCCGCATGTCGAGCAGGTATGGGTCAACGGCGTGCGCAGCTATTCGACTGTGGCCGGCCATGGCTAGAGCGCGTCTTTTTTATGTGATCGGCGCCTCCGGCAGCGGCAAGGACAGCCTGCTGCGCCACGCGCGCGAACAACTTTCCGGCCACCGCAATATCGTGTTTGCGCACCGCTATATCACGCGACCGCATGATGCCGGCGGCGAAAACCATATCGCGCTAAACGATGCGGAATTTGACGCGCGCCTGGCGGGCGGGCTGTTCGCCATGCACTGGTCCAGCCATGGCCTGCGCTACGGCATCGGCAAGGAAATCAACCTGTGGCTGGCCAAGGGCTGCAGTGTCGTGCTCAACGGCTCGCGTGAATACCTGGGCCGGGCGATGCTGAACTATCATGAACTGACCCCGGTGCTGGTGGAGGTTGCACCTGCCATCCTCAGGCAGCGCCTGCAGGCGCGCGGGCGTGAATCGTCCGAAGAGATCGAGCGGCGCCTTACCCATGCTCCGGTTTTCCACACAATGAACCGTAGCATCAACTGCATCCGTAATGATGCGGATATTGCGACGGCGGGGCGCGCGCTGGTCGAACTGCTGCTGGCCGGACAGGAACAGGACGCATGCGCCTGATCCTGTCCGGCACCGGCGCGGCCGGCGGCGTGCCGCTGTATGGCTGCAATTGCAGCGCATGCGTGATGGCCCGCGCCACGCTGGATTGCCGGCGTAATCCCTGCTGTGCCGTGGTGGAAGCCGGCAGCCAGCGCCTCCTGATCGATGCAGGCCTGATGGATTTGTGCGAACGGTTTCCGGCAGGAAGCATTAACGGCGTACTGCTGACCCATTATCACCCCGACCACGTGCAGGGTCTGTTTCATCTGCGCTGGGGCACCGGAGAACACATCGATGTATACGGCCCGCCGGATTCCGAAGGCTGTGCCGACCTGTACAAGAATCCAGGTCTGCTGCGTTTTCACCGCTTGTCCAAATTCCGCGAATTTGAATTGGACGGTCTTACCGTTACACCGGTGCCACTTATCCACTCAAAGCCCACCCTCGGTTTCTGCATCGAGCATCGTGGCGAGCGGGTTGCCTATCTCACCGACACCTGTGGCCTGCCGCCGGCCACGCTGGCATTTTTGCAGCACTGGCAGCCGCACACCGTGGTGCTCGACTGCACCCACCCGCCACGCAGCGATTCGCCGCGCAACCATAATGACCTGACGGCTGCACTTGCCCTGCATCAGCAGCTCGGCGACACGAAACTGGTGCTAACGCATATCAGCCACAATTTCGATGCCTGGCTGCATGAGCAGCCGCAGGCGCTGCCGGAAGCAGTCACGCTGGCGCATGACGGAATGATGCTGGAGTTTTCGGACGCATGAGCGCGCTGGCTTCGATAGCACTGGCGGTGCTGATGCACGTGGCGTGGAATCTGCTGGCGCGGCATACGGCAGCCGCCGCGCATTTTTTGTGGTGGGCGGTCGGCATGCACCTGCTGCTGTTTGCACCGTGGACGATGCCTGCTGTGGTTCAGCTATCCATGGCCGACCCGGTTCTGGCCGGCACCATCCTGGTCACCGGTCTCGCCAACGGAATTTATTTTGTCGCGCTGCGCCATGCTTACCGGCATGCACCGGCGGGTGCCGTTTATCCGCTTGCGCGCAGCGCACCGCTGCTGGTGGCGCTGGGCGAAACTTTGTTCTTCGGCAGCTCGCTGCCCCTGCTGGCCTGGTTCGGCGTGGCGCTCAGCGTGTTCGGCCTGTGGCTGATCGCCTTCGACACGCGCGAACACGCCATCGGCGTGCGGCGAGCGCTGCCCTGGGCCGCGCTCGCCGCGCTAATGACCAGCGTATACAGCCTCAGCGACAAGCTGGCGGTGGTGCGGCTTGTGCGCCTTGAAGATGCGCTGGGTTTCGTCAGCGCCGCATTTTGCATCGCGTGGCTGGTGTTGACGCTGGAACTGCGTGCTCAGGAAGGACGCTGGCGTCCGGCCGCACGGCCAGGCCTGCTCAAATTATTGGCCGGCGGCCTCACTGTCGGCGTGGCCTATTCGCTGGTCATCTTCGCCATGCGCGCGCTGCCGGCTGCCTATGCCGTGACGCTGGCCAATGGCGGCATCCTGCTGATGGTGGTCCTGGGCATCCTGTTACTGGGCGAGCGCGAGGGATGGCGGCGGCGCCTGGCGGGTGCCAGTGCCAGCGCGATTGGCATGGCCATTGTGCTGCTGGTCGCGCACAAAATAACGTAACCGCATCGTCCCTCGGCTTCAGTTCGACAGACAGGCGAATAACACTCGCTCCTTAAGTCTGTCGCAATCAGCAAATTTTGCTGGTCAGCGTAACAAAAGTGAAATCTTCACCAAGTATATTCAAGTGTCATCCAATTCGATGATGACAAGTGTGACCCAGTCAAATGCACCGCGCTTCCCTCTCAAAATCTAACATTGTCGAGCACGTTCTACCCGTTCTTAATAATTTGCGTATCGAGGCAATAGTCCTGGCAAACTCGTTTGAGGCAGATGTCGCGATTATTCCACCCCACTACCGGGCGAGCGCACGCAACTTGCTGCACTACGTATCGCTACGACAACACGATATACGCCAGCTGCAGCAAGATCTTGCACTGATGGGTCTGAGCAGGCTGGGCCGCTCGGAAGCGCATGCCCTGAGCAGTCTTGATGCCGTACTCGATGCCGCATGCACATTGGCAGGTATACCCCGCAGCGAAAGGGACAGAACAGATTCGGTGGATATCAGGGCCGGGGAACAATACCTCAACGCGCATGCCCGGACGCTTCTTGGGAAACCCGCTGCCAGACTGAGTACACGCATCATGGTAACGATGCCGAGCGAAGCCGCCACTGATGCGGTGCTGGTGCGTGAATTAGTCAAAGCGGGGATGACCATCATGCGGATCAACTGTGCACATGACAATGCCGAAGCGTGGTTGGCGATGATCGCCAATCTGCGCAAGGCGGAGAGCGAACTGGGAATGAATTGCAAGGTGTTGGCAGACCTGGCAGGGCCAAAGCTCCGTACCGGCTACATCGGTGCTGCCGGTAAACTTGTCGAGATCAAAGTCAGGCGGGATATGCGTGGCAATATTATCGAGCCCACTGCGGTTTGGCTGACACCCCGCGAGCAGCAACAACCTCCGAATGCGCCGGTGTATGCATCGCTTCCGATCGATCAACAATTGCTTGCCCAGGCGCTCAATGGGGATATCGTAATAATTGAGGACACCCGCGGACTGACACGCGAATTTTTTCTTGCCTCTCGCAATGATAATTCATGGCTGGCGCATTGCCGGAAGCATGCTTATATCGCAGAACAGGCATGGTGCGGTCTTTATCGCAGGAACAAGTTGATTGCACAAGGCCGCGTTTCGCCTGTACCGGAAGTATTCCAGACTATATTGCTGCATATCGGCGATGACCTGATGGTCACACGCAAGAACCAAGCAGGAGCTGCAGCGCGATATGACGACAACAACAATCTGGTGCAAGCCGCATCCATTCCATGCACGCTGGACGCAGTATTCGATGCCGCCAGAGCGGGGCAGCCCATCTGGTTCGATGATGGAAAAATCGGCGGGATAATTCAGTCCAATAGCGGCAACCATCTGCATGTCAAAATCACCCATGCCGCACCGCAGGGAAGCAAGCTGGCAGCCGAGAAAGGAATCAACCTTCCACTGACCGATCTCGATATTCCGGCGTTGACCGAGACTGACATCCGCAATCTGGATGTACTCTTGTCAGCGATCGATCTGGTGGGATTGTCCTTCATAAGAACGCCGGATGATGTGTTGATCCTGCATCGATTGCTGGATCAACGTAATGCCGGACATCTGGGAATCATACTGAAGATTGAAACCGCCCAGGCATTCGAGCAATTGCCGAAGATCCTGCTAGCCGGCCTGCGCCGCCCGCCTGTCGGAATAATGGTCGCACGGGGTGATCTTGCCGTCGAAGTTGGCTTTGAACGGCTGGCCGAAGTTCAGGAAGAAATTCTGTGGATGTGCGAAGCGGCGCATATCCCGGTTATTTGGGCAACGCAGGTGCTGGAGAACATGGCCAAGCACGGCATGCCTTCCCGCGCGGAAGTATCCGATGCCGCCATGTCGATACGAGCAGAGTGCGTCATGCTGAACAAGGGCCCGTACATCATTGAAACTGTGCGCTTTCTGGCCGGCATACTCGAGCGCATGAGCGGGCACCAGGTCAAGCAGCGACCGACGTTACGGCGGCTTTCTATTTCACAGATGCCGAATCGGGAGCAATGAGCGATTACTTCAAGAGTGGATGCAATGGCAGAAAACGAGCCATTCTGGGAGCCGCAGTTTACCGCTTCTACAGGACCAGTAAAAATTTTAAATTTAGAAGCCTTCGTACCTTGACAGTACTTCATGCAGGCTGCCTGGCTAAAAGCAGGGAATTACAGAAAAAGAAAAAGGCCTGCATCTCTGCAGGCCTTTCAAATACTGGTGGCTCGGGGCGGAATCGAACCACCGACACGAGGATCTTCAATCCACTGCTCTACCAACTGAGCTACCGAGCCATACTGCTTTTTACTGTCGCGATTATCTTTCGATTCCCGCGAAGTCGGGCATTATAGCCGCAAACGCAATTATTGCAAATTGCTTGAGTAAATTCATCTTGCATGCACTGGCACAAGCCCAATGCCCGCTAAACTTTTGCCTGTTTACTTGCGGCGCATCTGCTTACTTGCAGCCTATTTTGGGCGACAGTTTCAGCCATTTCATCTGCCCGGTTCTGGGCAGATGAAATGATAAAAATTTAATAAATCAGCAGCATTTCCCGACGATACCCGTAAAAAAACAAACCCCGCTGAGCGGGGTTTGTTAATTACAACTAGAGCAGCGGGTAACGCGGCAATTACATCATGCCGCCCATACCACCCATGCCGCCCATATCGCCGCCACCCATGCCGCCTGCTGCTGGCTTGTCATCAGGAGACTCAGCCACCATGCATGCAGTGGTCAGCATCAATCCGGCGATAGACGCTGCATTTTGCAATGCTGTACGGGTCACTTTGGTTGGGTCAATTACGCCCATCGCCATCATGTCGCCGTATTCGCTGCTGGCTGCGTTGTAACCGAAGTTAACACCCTTGCCCGCCATCACCGCATTTACCACTACGGATGGCTCGTCACCTGCGTTATGCACGATGCAACGCAACGGTGCTTCCAGCGCGCGCAGAACGATGGTGATACCGGCGTCCTGGTCGTGGTTGTCGCCTTTCAGCTTGGCTACTACAGCTTTAGCGCGCAGCAATGCAACGCCGCCGCCGGGAACAATGCCTTCAGCCACAGCTGCACGGGTAGCGTGCAATGCGTCTTCAACACGGGCTTTCTTTTCTTTCAGTTCAACTTCAGTTGCAGCACCCACCTTGATCACGGCTACGCCGCCGGCAAGCTTGGCTTTACGCTCTTGCAGTTTTTCTTTGTCGTAATCGCTGCTGGATTCTTCAATCTGCTTGTTGATCATGCCAACACGGCTCTTGATTGCGTCTGCCTTGCCTGCGCCGTCGATCAATGTGGTGTTGTCCTTGCCCACTTCGATTTTCTTGGCCTGGCCCAGCTCTGCCAGCGTTGCTTTCTCAAGTGTCAGACCCACTTCTTCAGCAATCACAGTTCCACCGGTCAGGATAGCGATATCTTCCAGCATGGCTTTGCGACGATCGCCAAAGCCCGGCGCCTTGACGGCAACAGTCTTCAGGATACCGCGGATGTTGTTCACCACCAGTGTTGCCAGTGCTTCGCCATCAACGTCTTCAGCGATAATCAGCAGTGAGCGGCCAGCCTTTGCAACCTGCTCCAGTACCGGTAGCAGATCACGGATGTTGGAGATTTTCTTGTCATGCAACAGGATGAAAGGGTTTTCCATCGCTGCGATTTGCTTGTCCTGGTTGTTGATGAAGTAAGGTGACAGATAGCCACGGTCAAACTGCATACCTTCAACCACTTCCAGCTCGTCGTTCAGGCTGGTGCCGTCTTCAATAGTGATGACGCCTTCCTTGCCAACCTTGTCCATCGCTTCAGCGATTTTCTCGCCGATGACGGTGTCCGAGTTCGCGGAAATACTGCCAACCTGGGCAATTTCTTTATTGGTTGTACATGGCTTGGAAATTTTCTTCAGTTCTTCAACAGCAGCGATCACCGCTTTGTCGATACCGCGCTTCAAATCCATAGGATTCATGCCGGCAGCAACAAACTTCATGCCTTCCTGAGCAATGGATTGCGCCAGTACGGTCGCCGTCGTTGTACCGTCACCGGCCACGTCTGAAGTCTTGGAAGCAACTTCCTTGACCATCTGCGCGCCCATATTTTCAAACTTGTCTTTCAGTTCGATTTCTTTGGCAACAGATACGCCGTCTTTTGTGATTGTTGGCGCGCCATACGAACGCTCAAGCACGACGTTACGGCCTTTAGGACCCAGAGTAACCTTGACCGCATCGGCCAGAACGTTAACACCCACCATCATCTTCGCACGCGCTGAGTCGTGGAACTTTACATCTTTTGCTGACATTTTATTTCTCCTGAATATTGAGTAGTGGCTTAGGCTTCAACGACGCCGATGATGTCATCTTCACGCATCGTCATGTATTCCTGACCATCCATTTTGAAAGTCTGGCCGGCATATTTGCCGAAAAGCACCTTGTCGCCAACTTTTACGCTCATCGCGATCAATTTGCCGTCATCGCCGACTTTTCCTTTGCCGACAGCAATGATTTCACCCTGATCCGGCTTTTCTGTAGCTGCATCAGGAATCACAATTCCAGAGGCTGTTTTACGCTCTTCTTCCATGCGCCTAACAATAACGCGATCCTGCAAGGGACGTACTTTCATGCTTTTTCTCCTGAAAACAAATAGTTATAAACTTTCAACGCAACCGGTTAGCACTCGGCGCTGTAGACTGCTAATGATAAGGGCGAGACGTACTTATTTCAAGTGCAAGGGGAAACTATTATCCAGGCCTCTTTTCTTGACAACTTGTCACGGAAAACCTAAAGTAACAGCAAGCAATCAAAGGAACACCGAGATGAAAACGATGACTGTAGGCGAACTGAAAGCGCATTTCTCGGAAGTACTGGATCAACTGTCCAAAAACGGCGAACCTGTCGCAATCAGCTACGGCAAAAAAAAGGAAAAAATTGCTGCGATTATTCCTTATAGCCAGCTCATGCCGCAAACAGAGCGTCAACTGGGGGTGATGCAAGGCAAAGCCAGTTATGTGATACATGAAGATTTTGCGCTGAGCGATGAAGACATGTTGAACGCATGAATTACCTGCTCGATACCCACACCTTCCTGTGGGCCGCCTTTTCACCCAACAAATTAAGCGCCAAAGCTCGCGAAGCAATCCGCTTGGCGGAAAATCAGGTAAGCGTCAGCAGCGTCAGCTTCTGGGAAATATCGTTGAAGTATACCTTGGGAAAAATCGAACTCAGCAACTGCACACCGGCTGACATGCCGGATATTGCTACACAAATGGGTATCGAAATTGTTCAACTCGGCGCGCAGGAAACAGCCTCGTTTTATCAGCTCCCCAAAGTCGCACACAAGGATCCATTTGACCGGATGATTATCTGGCAGGCCATTCAACAACAAAGAATACTGGTTTCAAAGGATGCCAATTTTCCCGAGTATCGGCAGTTTGGATTGAAAGTGCTTTGGTAGGTTAATTCACTCCATCCAGCAATTTTGACTGTCTGATTGTTTTGGTTTAAAGCTCAGCGCGAAATCAACCAAAATGATATTTACCAGTTTTTACGTCGCGTATCAGGGAGCTCGATATGCCACGTTCCCAAAATTACCTGTGAATCACGCAATGACTGCATGATTTCAAGGCCTCCTGCCAGAACAACTTGCGGATCAGGATGTTTCATTTCACTGGCAATCTGTAACAGCACCTCTTTACCGCTTAGCGCGGTTGCCTGCAATAACGAGAGTAAACGCATGCTGACCGGATTGATCAGGATGAATTTCACTTCATCTTCACTATTTCGCAGAATGGCGAAATGGGTTTCTTCCTTCTGCTCTGCCGTGGGTTTAAAGCGCGGGCTGATACGGTGCACCGGATAGTCATAACTTTGCAGTGTCAGCACGGGATTTAATGCCGGCTGACCCTGCATTAAATCGCCTTGCGCATCGATCAATGCGAAATTGGTTTCCTTGTTTGAAACGGACAGCATCAGCTCGACCCACTCATAATGGGCCAGGTCTTGCAAAAATGCAGGATCTTCCGCCCGCGCGCCGCGTTCATTTTTCAGATAGTGCACAAACTCGTCGGGGATTTGCCTGAAGAAAGGCGTATGGCAGCGATGTGCGGTGAAAAAATCACGCACCAGCCTGGTCCATTTCCTTTTACCCAGCACCTGCCGCAACACCGGAAAACAGGCGAGCAAAAAGCCCTCCAGGTTATTGAAGAGCAGCTCGTTGTAGACTTTCATGCGCCGTGCTTCCACGCCGCGAGGCCGCTTGTGGAGCTGGGGATTGCGGATATGGCTGGCGAACGCAATCTGATATTGCTGGAATGCAGGCAATTCGGACTTGACGGACATATCAGCCTTTTTTGGCATGCTCATTTTTGGAATACCGGGGCTGGCTAAAACGCTGCTGCAACTGCGCAATGTGTTCAACTTCCTTAACCAGTTCCTGCAAAGGCGGAATATTGAAATCGCGTTCGAGCAGGGTGGGGAATACGCCGAAAGATTGATAGGTTTCTTCCAGCAAATCCCACACAGGGTCGATCACATCCGCACCATGCGTGTCGACGATCAAATCTTCTGCCTCAACGAAATGACCGGCAGTATGAATATAGGCAATGCGTTCACCGGGCAGCGCATGCAAAAACGTTACCGGATCATATTTGTGATTCACGCTGTTGACGTAAATATTATTCACGTCCAGATGCAGCAGGCAATCCGCCTCCTCCAGCACGGCGCTGATAAATTCCAGCTCGCTCATATCCGCGACAGGTGAGCCCACATAGTAGGAGGCATTCTCCACCGCAATCCTGCGCTCCAGAATATCCTGGGTGCGCCGGATGCGGGCTGCCACATAGTGAACTGCTTCCTGCGTAAACGGTATCGGCAGCAAGTCATACAAGTGCCCGTCATCGCTGCAATAACTCAGGTGTTCTGTGTAAAGCGGAATGCGGTGCTGATCGAGAAAACTCTTGACGCGCTTGAGGAACATTTCATCCAGCGGCGCAGGCCCGCCCAATGAAAGGGACAGGCCGTGACACACAATCGGAAACCGCTCGCTGAATTGACGCAGGTCTCGCCCTGTGGCGCCACCCAGATCAATCCAGTTTTCCGGAGCGATTTCAAAAAAATCGATAGCAGAAGGCACATGGGTCTTCAGCTCGGGAATTAATTCCCGCCGCAGTCCCAGGCCCGCGCCATAAATACGTTTAGTATTCATGTCTGCCCTGCACTATTACTTCTTGGTACCGCCGCACTTGCCTTCGCCGCATTTGCCATCTTTCATCTTTGCTTTATCGCCGCCACACTTGCCTTCTTTAGCTTTTGCCTTGTTTGCGCCGCACTTGCCTTCGCCGCATTTGCCTTCTTTAGCCTTGTCAGCCTGGGCAACCATATAACCGTTGTCCAGACTTGCCATTGCAAACGGGTTTTGAGCAGCGCTGGCCATTGAAGAAGCCGCCATCGATGCAACAAAAACGCTGCCTAATGCGAGGGAAAGAGTAGATTTGGTGTTAGCCATGTTGGTGTTTCTCCATAATTTAAAGTTAAATACAAACCGGTTTCCCGGCACACAAGCATCAATCACCCGATGTTGACTGCTCACCCTGCTTTCGACGCAATTCTTTCAATATCCGCTCCTGCGCTTCGGCCGAGAGGCCGGGCTGCATGGAGGTGATATCCGACGGATCTGCTGCTATCCGTTTACAAAACCAGTGCAAAAAATCCAGTTGTCTGTGCGCGATCTGGCAACTCCTGCAAATCGCCAGATGAAAGCGCAAACCTGCCTTTTCCATCCAGCCCAGCCGCCGATCAAATGATTGCGACATAAGATGACTGGCATCTTTACACGTCAACATTATCCTGCCCCCGCGCGTTCTTCACCCAGCCAATGGACTTCAAAGCACTGCTTCAACCCCAAGCGGGCCCGGTGCAACATTACCCAACTGTTAGTCGGCGAGATATTCAGATCCTTACAAATTTCTTCCGTATCCATGCCGGAAATTTCACGCAACGAGTAAAGCATGGCCAGTTGTGGCGGCAAGCGTTTCAGGCATTCAGACAAAATCTTCCAGAAACGTTTCTGTTCAAGCACCTTGTCCGGACTGCCCCAATCCTGGCAGGGTGTCACCCAATGCCCGGTGTTATCGAACAGGGCGTCTGTTACTTCATCTTCGCCAAACTCCATCGCTTCATCCACATTGACCAGGGTGGGTTCGCGAACTTTTTTGCGTATGAGATCAACAATCTTGTGTTTCAGTATGCCCACCAGCCAGGTTCTTTCCGAGGAGTCGCCTGAAAAGTTTTTTTGTCCCTGCAATGCAGCCAGCAGCGTTTCTTGTACCGCATCCTCAGCCAGATGCTCATCCCTCAGCCTGACCATCGCAAAACGGAACAGATAATCGCCATGCTGCGAAACCCAATCTTCAGGACGCGACAGTTTTGTTGACCCGCTTTGCTCAATATTCATAGCGATGGTGGACACCTGAAAATTCATGATCGATTCAATTGCTACTCAACCGGGTAAACAAGCATGACTCATGCTTTATTCCATCACAATTCAAAAAAACTCACAACCGGCATACTTAAAACAGGGAAGCAACATTCCCGCAACTTGCATCAGCTGCAACAGCCTGATTTAAATCATAAAATATTCAATATAATCAAATACTTAAGTATCAATCCACGTTACAGCCAGACTGACTACTGCTTCCCGGCCTGGGCAAAGCGTTGCCACACGAAATAATCCAGACTCGCCTTGCCCGCACCGTTGAATATCAAAGGAAGGAACATCACCAGATAGATCAATGGCAATTTGTAACCGTTATCACATACGTTATAACCACTCCCGGCGTGAACAGCCACCCATGCCACAACCGTCAGGATGAATAATGACAGGCTGAAAAATCGAGTTGCCAATCCCAGCAGCAAGGCGATAGGCCCGATCAGCTCAAACCAGGTTGCAAGCTGCCAGCTGATTTCTGCCGGAACATAATTTAACGGAAAAGGGAAACTGGGCTGAATATCAGCAAACCAGTTTGTGCCCTTAATTTTTTCAATCCCGGCGATCCAGAACTCATAGGCCAGCAACAGGCGCAAACCGAGCTGCGGTATATATGCACCCGGCTTTTCAAGATAACTCCTGCAGAGGGACCAGGCTGGTATTAAACGGACCATCAGATTATTGCCTTTTTAAAAATATGGCTGCGCATGTCATCACTAAAGCGGTAAAAAACAAACTGCTGTTCCATTGCACCAGCAGAATCTCCTTGCTGGACGAAGCAACAATCAGTCAATATTTACTGCACTCGACCCTTGGTCGCACGAATGCAAAATTACTTACATACCCTGTCAATAAATATTCACTTATTTGTTCCGCTCCATCTCCACCGCAACAATCCTTGCCTCCTTCACCCGCTCTGCAATCAGGTTTTTATCCACACATTGCCGCGCTATTTCACCGGCGTTCACGGCCTGTGCCGCACGCAACATGCGCTGAAGGTATGCAGCCTGCGGGTACTCATCCTGCTCATGCCCGCTGCGGCCTCGCGCATCGGATGCGCAAGCTTCCAGCAGCTGTGTAAAGCGCTCCGGTTTGCGCCATGCATCGCAATTTTGAAACAAACGCACAATGGTGTCAGGGCGCAACTCGCGGGCGCGATGCACATCACCGTGATATCGCGCCACCAGCAAACCCAGGTCGCGGCATTCACCGGGCACGCGCAGGCGCTCGCACAAGGCGCGCAACAGATCGACACTGCGCGCCTCGTGACCGATATGGCGGGGCAAAATATCTTTTGGTGTATTGGCCTTGCCCAGATCGTGCATCAGTGCCGCAAAACGCACTTCCAGCGCATAGTCATGTATTGCCGTGTCATCCAGCACCATCATGGTATGGATACCGCAATCTATTTCAGGGTGGTGCTGCGGGGGTTGTGGCACGCCAAACAGCGCATCCACTTCGGGCAGGATTTTTTTCAAAGCGCCGCAATCGCGCAGGGTGGTGATGAAACGCGAGGGATTTTTCTCCATCAGACCGCGCGCCAGCTCTTGCCAGACTCGCTCCGGCACCAAGGCATCGACTTCTCCATTCGAAACCATCGATTTCATCAGCTCCAGCGTTTCGGGCGCAATGGAAAAACCAAATCGCGCGACGAAACGTGCCGCACGCAAGATGCGCACCGGGTCCTCGCTGAATGCCGCGCTGACATGGCGCAATATGCCCGCGCGCAGGTCGTCGATGCCGTGGTAAGGATCGATCAGGCTGCCATCTTCAGCCCGGGCAATGGCATTGACAGTAAAGTCGCGGCGCGATAAATCCTGTTCCAGCGTAACGTCCGGTGCGGCATAGACTGCAAAGCCCTTGTAGCCAAGTGCTGTTTTGCGCTCGGTGCGTGCCAGCGCATATTCCTCGTGCGTGTCCGGATGCAAAAACACCGGAAAATCCTTGCCTACCGGCCTGTAGCCCAAAGCTTCCATTTTTTCAGGTGTGGCGCCCACCACGACCCAATCATGATCCTGCACCGGCAAACCGAGCAGGCCATCCCGCACCGCGCCCCCCACGCAATAAATAGTTGGCGATTTATCTTTCATTCTTCATCGAGCGCTGGTTGCCGCGCATATTTGCCTCGATTACACCCAGCCTCTGCTTCAGTGTAGGCGCGGCATGGCCAAACAGCCTGGCGTAATAAACAGTGTTGCTCATGACTTTTTTGACGTAATCACGCGTCTCATCAAAAGGAATATTCTCCACGTAAACAGCACCTTCAAGCGGTCGCTCTGCCTGCCACTGGCGGGCACGTCCTGGCCCGGCGTTATAGGCAGCAGAAGCAAGTACCGGATTATTTCCCAGTGAGGACAGTACGTTTTTCATGTAATAAGTACCCAGTTTGAGATTTGTATCCAGTTCGCTGATCAGTGCTTTGCGATAGTCTTTCATTCCAATTTTTTGCGCTATCCAGCGTGCCGTTGCGGGCATAACCTGCATCAATCCTGCCGCACCAACAGTCGATTTTGCCTGTGTCACAAAACGGCTTTCCTGTCGCATCAGACCATATACCCATGCCTCTTCCAGATTATTTTCCTGTATCCGCTCCTGAAGGCTGTCGCGGTAAGGAGCGGGATATCGTAAATTAAAATCGTGCAGCAAGATGGTCCTGTCTGCCGCGTTAATTGAACGGTCATACATTTCATTGCGGCTTGCAATCCCGGAGGCAACCAGCAACTGCTTGTCATCCAGTTTGCGAACAGCGAGGGACCACTCTTTTGCCGCTTCCTCTCGCAAGCCCATGCGATAGAGACTCAAGGTGCGCTGCATCGCAGGTTGCGCCTGCATGGCTTCAATTTCAATTATAGTTGGCTGATAGCTTACCGAAATTAAGCCGCCAGTATGGGCGGTATCGATTTCCTCTGCTGCAAGCTGCCCGTAAAAATTGTGTTCACGACTCAACTCGGTCAGCAATGCTTCAGCCTCACTGTCCCGCCCGAGTGCTTTCCATGCCCTCGCTTTCCAGTAGCGCCACGCCCCTTCTCGTTGCTGACCGGGTGACATGGCGGTAATGCTGGCCCAAACCTCGTACCAGTTTCCCGCACGCAATGCCGCCCGCGTCCGCCATGCCAGCTGCGTTTCATTAAGCGGATTATCCTTGGCGGCCTTGAACCAGGTCAATGCCCTGTCATCCAGATTGCGCGCAGCCTCATAGCCCAGCCATCCGTAAAAATAATGTTGTTCGGCATAATCAAAATGATCCTCAATTTTCTTCCAGCGCGAGTAGGCCAGCTGAGGCAATTGCTTGGCCAAACGCTGCAAGGCAAAGAGTACGACCATGCGTTCCGCCTCGCTTGAATTGACAAGCTTGAGCTTCGCAAGATATCGGTCCGGATGCGCAGCCGCACTCTCCAGTACTCTTGTGTGAATTTTGCGCTCTTTGGGCAAGTGCTCCGAGAGTTGCTTGACCAGTGCGATATTATTGACTTCAAGCGCAAGTCGTATACGCTGCCATACATCCTCTTCGCTGATTATCCCGGCACCGAGTGCCATATTGAAAAGAGTCACGCAACTCTCCGGCTGTCCCTTGCCACTAAACCAGAAGGTACGCGCCTCATGCAACACCTGTTCAACACCATCAGGCAGACGGGCCTGCAGCGCATAACATTTCATCTCGTCATCTGCTTCCAGCAAACGCGGATACTCCGCTTCAAATACATCCCATCTCATTTGTTTTGCTTGCCACTTCAACCATTCCGAGCGCAACTTATCAATCACGGGTGTATCGTCAGGTCGCGCCAGAAATTCTTTTACGCCATCAGGGTTACGCGTGTAGAGGCGCAAGCGGAGCTGGTAGTAGGTCAGATAGGGTTCTAGCGGCGAGCTTTTGAAGTTCTCGGCAATTTTTTCAAGACGCGGGAGATCATCTGCACGATATGCTTCACGTGCGGCCAGAAAGTCGTCGTCCTGTTCTGCTGAGGCAACAGCAGGAATGAGAAGTAGTGCCAGTAATAAATACTTCATCTGGAATAGCGGAAAATCAAACGAATTAAAGGATAGCATACAGATGCCTTATGCAAACTGCGGAAAGAACGCATTAAAATCTCCACCCAAGAATAAGGCGACCGAAGTCGCCTTATTTATTGATTTCAATATAAAAAATTATTGAATCAGATCATTCCCCCCAAGTGAAATTCTTCATCCCGGAAGCCGTGAAAATTTACTTTCCACCCTGGCTGCCTATATGCTGCTCTTTCAATGCGGCACGAATGATTGTAGCCACACTATCCGGCAAAGGAATCAGATCTGCGCTGACCACTTCGATCTGGCCACGTTTCAGGCCGCTGTCAAAAAAGTGCAGCAATGTCTTGTTGACTTGCGGGTTTGCCGGCTGCAGCTTCATCGTTGCATAACCCGTCATCACAAACGGCCATGTTTCAGCCCCGGGTTGATCGGTCAAAATATTATAGAAACCGTCTTCCACATTCCACTTCGCATTACTTGACGCGGCCATCACGCCCTCGGGTGTAGCACTCACAAACTTTCCGTCACGATTTTTCATTTTAATCAGATTAAGATTGTTTTTAAGCACCAGAGACAACATGGTGAAACCCATGGAATAAGGCGTGGCTTTGATATAAGCCATCATATCCTCGTTGGTACCCTTGCCCACTTCTTGCCCAACGGGCCAATTCAAGGTCGAACCCACCCCGACTTTAGTGGCCCACTCAGGGCTCACCTTGCTCAAATAACTGCTCAATACATAAGTAATGGTATTACCTGAATTACGGTGAACAGTGTTGATCTCGGCATCCGGCAAGGGCAGCTTTGGATTAAGCTCTACGAGTCGCGGATCATTCCATTTTTTGATTGTGCCGAGGAATATACCGGCCAGCGCGGCATCATCCAGCCTGAGTTGGCCACTGTGTACACCCGGAATATTGGCTACCGGCGTAAAGGAAATCAGCGCAGTCGGGAATTGAAACAGACCCTTCCTTTTCAATTCATCCGCTTTTAACGGGATTTCAGAACCGGCGTAATCTATCTTGTTCGCCTCAAGGTCTTCTATGCCTTTTACCACATTGGATATTTTGTACGACATCGATACATCGCGATAACGTGCCTCATAACTCTTGCTCCACACAACATACAAGGGGGATATAGGCTGACTGCCACCACCTTTAATGATAATGCTGGGCTGACTCGGCTGTGATTTGGAAGGCAGCTCGGCTGCCATTGATGCAGCAACCGGAAAAACCAGTGCAGACAACACAATATATTTCAAACTATTTTTACAACAAAAATCCATTTCCGCTCCCTCTTCAAAATCGAAATTACACAGTTGAATATATCCACATCATCAACCCGCTTTAATCCGCCATTTATTTTCTGTTCCTTTTGCACCAAGATACCATGTGTCAAACTAAAAAAATGCGACGTATTCTGCTTGAAAGTTATTCCATACATCATTAACTAATTAATTAATAATATTGATATCTTTTACAAGGCAAGCAATTCAACATTATTTGAAATGCAAATTGTCACGGGCACCAGCTTGCTTGATGCACAGCGACACACGACGCTAAATGTATTTGCTTATTTTTTGCGTCACCCCAATATGCTCTCCACCTCTTAAGCGCGCCAGTTCGCTCTGCTTTTGCCGTTCGGCAAAGCGGGCGCGCTGCTCTGCAGTCTGGCGCTCAAAACAATGGGGGCATGTCACCCCCTCAAGATACCGGGCTGATGCCTTGTCTTCAGCGGAAACAGGATGACGGCAACCGTAACACTGCTCGTAATCACCCACCTTCAAACCGTGACCGACCGAAATGCGCTGATCAAATACAAAGCATTCACCTTCCCACAAACTTTCTTCGGGTGCGACTTTCTCCAGGTATTTCAGGATACCTCCCTGCAAGTGATACACCTGTTCGAAACCCTGCTCGACCATCAGTGAACTGGCTTTCTCGCAGCGTATGCCTCCGGTGCAGAACATCGCAACTTTTTTATGTTTGGCGGGGTTAAAGTTTTCCTTTATATAGCCAGGAAATTCCCGGAAAGTGGCCGTTTGCGGATCAATCGCGCCACGGAAAGTGCCAATATCGACTTCATAACCATTGCGCGTGTCGATCAAAACCACATCAGGGTCGGAAATCAGCGCATTCCAGTCTTCAGGTGCAACGTAAGTGCCTACCTTGTTGTTTGGATTAATCCCGGCAATACCCAGGGTAACGATTTCCTTTTTCAGCTTGACCTTCATGCGTGTAAATGGCATTTCATCAGCGTAGGATTCCTTGTGCTCCAGACTGGCAAGACGCGGATCAGCTTGTAAATATACAATCAGTGCATCAATACCTGCACGGGTTCCCGCGACAGTGCCGTTTATACCTTCTTCCGCCAGCAGCAAAGTACCGTAAAGCCCCTGCCTGATACTGAAATCCAGCAACGCTGGCTGAATCTCCCGATAATCGGGCAAGTTGGCGAATTTATATAATGCAGCAACAATAATTTTTGACACAAAAAACCTTTCCTAATTTTCCAGCAACCCAAATCGCTGATCATGCTTCTTCATCAATATGCAATTGCAGATCTGTTATTCGTTGATGATGTTTGCGTCTGTCAACTGAAGAGCGAAGCTCTTCCAGAATGGACCGATGGGCTATGCGGCGGCAAACAGATCTCCGCTCCGGCTGCTCTGCACTCTGGCGCTTGTCACTTTCCACTCTTCCCTTGATTACCCTTACCTGCTCCCCGTGCGCATAGATCACCACAGGGGGCGCAGTCGTCTCCGCCACTGGCTTTACTGCCTTCACTTTAGCAACCGCGTTTACTGCCAGGGGCTCTTTGATGCCGACTGTCGGCTGAGGAATGATGGGTACGAGCTGCATGAAATGCCTTACTAAGCACTTAACATCGACTGTGACACCAGTATAGTGATTATAGTTTCAACGTCGTTTAGTCACGCAATACTACACATTAAGCCTGACATAATTAGTTTTTTATTGTAATTCATTGATTGCCAACAATCGCACAGCTGATACTTCCCTCAAAGCATCATCGGCCCTCTGACGGGACTCCCCAAAATGCTATAATCCGTGATCCTTTTTGCATGCATTGGCTATGACAGCGCCACATCTAATTTTACGTCCCAATGAATTTTCATGACCAACTCAAATTTTAAAACCCATCTTGCCGGGCTATTCAAGCAAGCCTTATGCAAGGTTGCCCCTGAACTCGCCGATAGTCTGCTCGTAGTGCTGGACAGACCCAAACAGGCGCAACATGGGGATTACGCCTGCAATCTGGCCATGCAACTGGCCAAGCCCTTGCGTCGCAGCCCTCGCGATATTGCACAGGCTTTGATTGCAGCCCTGCCGGTTTCCGAAGTGATCGGTAAAGTTGAAATTGCCGGCGCGGGTTTCATCAATGTGTTTATCACCACCGCCGCCAAACAAAGTGTGGTGCAGGGCGTTCTGCAGCAAGGTGAAGAATATGGCCGCATCGACCTTGGCGAAGGCCGCAAGCTGCAGGTGGAATTTGTTTCTGCCAATCCGACCGGGCCGCTGCATGTGGGTCATGGCCGGGGCGCGGCAGTGGGTGATTGCCTGTGCCGCCTGCTGGATAAGGCAGGTTGGGAGGTGACGCGCGAGTTTTACTACAACGACGCAGGTGCGCAGATTGAAAACCTGACCCTCTCCGTGCAGTTGCGCTGCAAAGGCTACACGCCGGAGGACCCCAACTGGCCGGAGAACGGCTATCGCGGCGATTACATCAGCGATATTGCCCGTGCTTTTATCGCCAAAGAAGCAATCGATGCCGATTACCAGCATGTGCGCGCCTCCGGCGATGTTGAAGACACCACCTCTATCCGCCAGTTTGCCGTGGCTTACCTGCGACGTGAGCAGGATCTGGATTTGCATGCATTCAGAATCAGCTTCGATGTGTATTCACTCGAATCCGCGCTCTATACGGACGGCAAGGTGGACGCGACCGTTAAAAAATTAATCGCCAGCGGTCACACTTACGAGAAGGACGGCGCGCTATGGCTGCGCACCACCGATTTCGGCGATGACAAAGACCGCGTGATGCGCAAAACCGATGGCGGCTATACCTACTTTGTGCCGGATGTCGCCTATCATCTGGACAAGTGGCAACGCGGTTTTACCAAGGTAATCAACGAGCAGGGCGCCGACCACCACAGCACCATCACCCGTGTGCGTGCAGGTTTGCAGGCGCTGGATCTGGGCATACCCCAGGGCTGGCCCGATTACGTGCTGCACCAGATGGTGACCGTGCTGCGCAATGGCGAAGAAGTCAAAATTTCCAAGCGCGCCGGCAGCTATGTCACGCTGCGCGACCTGATCGATGAAGTGGGTTGCGACGCCACGCGCTTCTTCCTCGCCGCCCGTCATCCGGACACGCAACTGGTATTCGATATCGATCTGGCCAAATCGCAGAGCAATGAAAACCCTGTGTATTACATCCAGTACGCGCATGCTCGCATCCACAGCGTGCTGTCGCAATGGAACGGTGATCGGGCGGCGCTCGCCCATGCCGACATGAGTCCGCTGGACAGCGAATATGAGCAGACTGTATTGCAGCGCCTGATTGATTATCCGCAAGTGATCGAAGCGGCCGCCAACGAACTCTCACCCCACCTGATTGCTTTTTACCTGAAAGATTTGGCAGCCGATTTCCACAGCTACTATAATGCTTCGCGCTTTCTGGTAGATGACGAAAAGATCAAGCAGGCCCGCCTCGCATTAATCGCGGCAAGCGCACAGGTCATGCGCAATGGGCTTAATTTGCTGGGTGTCACCGCGCCTGAAAAAATGTAATCCCTCCCTGACCTTCCCAGGAGTGCGAAAAACTTCTGGCCGGGCATACCCGGGAGGGAGCGAACAAGTCTTTATACGAGCTTCACTTTGATGAGGAAGTTATGAGCAGAAATGGCAATCGATCCAACAGCAGCGGCAATGAATTTCCCATCTTTGCCGGCATCCTGCTCGGCATTGTAATGGGGCTGGCAATTGCCGGAGGCATAGCCTGGTTCGTGCTGAAAAAAAATCCTGTGCCCCCTCCGCCTGCCAAAGAGCAACTGCAGACGGGCAAATCCGCCACATCAGAAAAACCGGTTGTTGGCCGACCTGCCGCAGCGGGTACGGCTTCGGGTGCGGGTGAAAACAAGGCGCGTTTTGAATTTTATAAAGAGCTGACCGGCAAGCCGGAAGCCGGCACAGGCAAAGCCCCTGACAGGCAAGTAGCGGTCATCCAAAAGCCCGCAGCCACTGTCAAACCAGCCGACACCACGACCGTATACTTCCTGCAGGAAGGTGCGTATACCAACGCTGACGATGCAGAAAAGGTCAAAGCCAAACTGGCATTGATAGGCATGGAAGCAAATGTGCAGCCTGCCAACATTCCGGACAAAGGTGTTTGGTATCGCGTGCGTCTGGGGCCCTACAAAAGCTCAACAGAGATGAACGAAGCGCTGGCCACGTTGAAACTTAATGGACTCAATGCTGCTCCAATCAAGGCTCACTGATTTTTGCAGACCATTCATTTATTTATCGCAACTTTTAACCCCGGGAGATATTCGTGAAATTCTTCAAACATGTTCTGATTAGCGTCTTTGTACTGTTTTCCTCCCTTGCACTACTCTCGGCACAGGCAGAACCCGTTGCCGGCAAAGACTACAAGCTGGTCGAACCAGCACAACCCACCAGTAGCGGCAACAAAATTGAAGTGCTGGAATTTTTCTTCTACGGTTGCGGTCACTGCTTCCATCTGCATCCCGAGTTAACCTCATGGGAAAGAAAAATGCCCAAGGATGTTAATCTGGTTTTCGTACCCACCATATTCAGGTCTGACTGGGAACCGATGGCGTACACTTATTACGCGCTGGAAGTTTTGGGACAGAACCATAATCTGCACCATGATCTTTACGAAGCATGGAACCTGAAGAACATGGCTTTAACCAATGAAGCCGACATCTCCGCCTTTGTTGCCAAGCTGGGCGTCGACAGCACCAAATTCAGCCAGGCCTACCGTTCATTTGGCGTGCAAAGTAAAGTCACGCGCAGCAAACAACTGACTCAAACCTACAACATCCGCGGCACTCCCACCCTGATCGTCGATGGCAAATATCTGATCACCGGCCTGCAACCCGCCGCTACGATAAAAGTGCTGGATGAATTGATTGCAAAAGCCCGCAAGGAACGCGCGAGCAAGCGTTAATGGCATTACGCGTCGTCATTAGCGGCGCCTCCAGCGGCCTGGGTCTGGCGCTGGCACAACATTATCTGCAACAGGGTGCACAGGTAGCCGCCTGCGCGCGCCGAGCAGACCTGCTGCAAAACTTGTCAGAACAATTCCCCGGCCAGGTCTACTGCTACCCGCTTGATGTGCGCGATGCCGCAGCATTGCAAGTTGCTGCACAGCATTTCATCGCGCAAGCCGGCGTGCCCGATATCGTCATCGCCAATGCTGGCGTCAGCAGCGGCACCCTCACCGAATATGCAGAAGATATTCATGCTTTCCAGCAGGTGATGGATATCAACGTAATGGGCGTGGTGAAAACTTTCCAGCCGTTTATCGCACCGATGCGAGCTAACGCTTCCCCTGTGCAGGGAAGGCCGGGAGGGGTTTTAGTCGGCATCGCCAGCGTTGCCGGCTTCCGCGGCCTGCCGGGCGCAGGCGCTTACTCCGCCTCCAAGGCCGCGCTCATTTCTTATCTGGAAAGTCTGCGTGTCGAACTGCACGGCAGCGGCGTCAGTGTTGTCACGCTGTGCCCCGGCTACATCGAAACACCGATGACCGCGATCAATCCCTACGCGATGCCCTTTATCCTGCCGGTTGATCAGGCTGCGCGGCGCATTGCGCGCGTCATTGCGGCACGCAAATCGTTTGCGGTGGTGCCGTGGCAGATGGGACTGGTTGGGCATCTGCTGAAACGCCTGCCCAACTGGTTGTATAACCGCCTACTCAGCAGAGCCAAACATAAACCTCGCGGGTTGATTTAATGCAACACATTGATTATATTAAATAATATAGTCAATGTGTTGCGCCGGCATATTTGATGCTATAGAATCAGCGCATCAAATCATCACCTCAAGAGGTTTCAAATGAGAACGACGCTGGATATAGACAACGATGTACTTGAAGCAGCCAAAGAACTTGCCAGAAAACAGAACGCATCCGCAGGCCAGGTCGTGTCCCAGCTGTTGCGCAAAGCGCTAACCGGACAAACTGAAAATACCTCAACCTCAAAAAATACGAAACCGAAGATACCATCGGTTGCCGGCTTCCGACCATTCCCCGCAGGCAAATCTGTTGTAACCAACGATACTGTTAATCGTCTGCGTGAATCCGAAGGCGTGTAATGCGAGCGCTACTGGATGTGAATGTTCTGATCGCTTTGCTTGATAGCAGTCATATGCACAATAAGCTTGTAACCGGCTGGCTTGCAGACAACATTGACTCAGGCTGGGCATCTTGTCCCATCACCCAGAACGGCTGCATACGCATCTTCTCCCAACCTGGTTACCCCAACACAGTACCTGCAGCACAAGTAGCTAACCGTCTCGCGGAGGCAGCTCAACATCCCTTACATGAATTCTGGCCTGATTCAGTAAGCCTGCTACATCCCGACACCCTGATCTGGGACAGGGTGCTAAGCTCCAGACAAGTCACCGATGTTTATCTGCTGGCACTTGCCATTAAGCAGGGTGGGCGCTTTGTTACATTGGATCAGGGGATTCCGTTGGATGCGGTAGCTGATGCCTTGCCGAAACATCTTGTTACGCTCGCGTAGCTTGTTAATCAAGTAATATAGTGCATCGATCATAGACCTGACCCCAACTCTTCGCAAGATGAATATCAAATTGAAGGTGATATACAAAATTACTTATCCAAATGGGAAAATTTATGTCGGCCAGGATATTACGGACGATATAAACTATTTTGGAAGTGCGAACTGCACTCTTGTTGAACAAGACTTTACTCGGGAACAACGTCGAGATTTTACAATACGCAAAGAAATTCTATGGGAATCAAATACGGCGACGAATGCCGAAGTAACCTCCAAAGAAAACGAGCTGATTGTCTCGACTGGAGCCAATAATCCTGCGATTGGCTATAACCGCCACCCACCCTTTAAGGCAAAATAGAGTAGCCTGTTGGTGTTGGTGTTGGTTTAGATTTTGATTTTGATTCTGAATCGTTGGGCTTCGCTGCGCTCAACCCAACCTACATGAAAATTAACCCGCCAGCTTCTTCTTCAAAATCTCATTCATCTGCGCCGGATTTGCCTTGCCCTTGCTGGCCTTCATCGCCAGCCCGACAAAGAAGCCAAACAATTTGTCCTTGCCGCTGCGGTATTCGGCAACCTTGTCCGCATTGGCGGCAATAATTTCATCCACCATCGCCTCCAGCGCACCCGCATCGGATACCTGCTTCAGGCCTTTGGCTTCGATAATTTCATCGGCAGCGCCGCCTTCACTCCACATCGTGCGGAACACTTCTTTGGCGCCGGAATTTGAAATAGTGCCATCGACAATACGCGACAGCATGCCACCCAGTTGCTGCGGCGTGATCGGGCACTGTGGCATTTCCAGGTTGTCGCGGTTCAGCTGCGCGCTGACTTCACCCATGATCCAGTTGGCACAGGCCTTTGCATCCTTCGGTACCGCTTGAAGAGTGGCTTCAAAGAAATCCGCCATTTCACGTGATGCGGTTAACGTCGCGGCATCATAAGCCGATAAGCCCAGCTCGTTTACATAGCGCAACTGTTTTGACCTGGGCAACTCCGGCATGGTGGCGCGCAGCTGCTCGATCCATTCCTTGCCGATTTCCAAAGGCAACAGATCTGGATCCGGGAAATAACGGTAGTCGTGCGCTTCTTCCTTGCTGCGCATCGAACGTGTTTCGCCGGTATCAGGATTGAACAGTACGGTGGCCTGCTGAATCTTGCCGCCGTTTTCCAGCGTGTCGATCTGCCATTGCACTTCGTAATCGATCGCCTGCTGCATGAATTTGAACGAGTTGAGATTCTTGATCTCGCGCCTTGTGCCCAGCTCACCACCGGGCCGGCGTACCGACACGTTCACGTCGCAACGGAACGAGCCTTCCTGCATATTGCCATCGCAGATGCCGATCCAGCGCACCAGCGTATGCAAGGATTTGGCATAGGCTATCGCTTCGGCAGCAGAGCGCATATCCGGTTCCGACACAATCTCCAGCAGCGGCGTACCGGCACGGTTCAGGTCGATACCGGTCATGCCGTGAAAATCCTCGTGCAGTGATTTGCCGGCATCCTCTTCCAGGTGGGCACGGGTCAGGCGCACCACTTTTTCATAGGGTTGTTCCTTGCCGACTGCGGGTACATGGATAGTCAGCTCGCCCTTGCCCACTACCGGCAGATCCATCTGGCTGATCTGGTAGCCCTTGGGCAGATCGGGATAGAAATAATTCTTGCGTGCAAACACCGAACGCGGCGCAATATGCGCGCCGGTCGCCAAACCAAACTTGATCGCGCGCTCGACTGCGCCTTTGTTAAGCACGGGCAGCACACCGGGCAGCGCGATACTTACCGCATCGGCCTGCGTATTTGGCTCGGCACCAAAAGCTGTGGAAGCACCGGAAAAGATTTTGGTTTTAGTGGAGAGTTGGGCATGTATTTCCAACCCGATGACGATTTCCCATTGCATAATTCAAACCCTTTTTTTGCCACAGAGAACACAGAGGTCACAGAGAATATTTTTGAATCTTCCCTGTTTTTTTCATTGTTTCTCTAGTGATTATTTCTATATATTTTTAGTTATTGCCACCACGCTCAAAAAGACCAACAATTTTCTCTGTGATCTCTGTGGCTAAATGTTTTTTTAATCATATTCCCTGCGGCGCACGCACATGGTGATCCGTCGCCAACTGATATTGGTGTGCCACATTCAGCATGCGCGCCTCGTCGAAATAGTTGCCGACAATCTGCAGGCCTACCGGCATGCCATTGGCGCCGAAACCGCATGGAATAGACATGCCGGGCAGGCCGGCCAGGTTCACCGCGATGGTGTAGATATCGGACAGATACATCTGCACCGGATCATCGCCCTTTTCGCCCAGGTTAAACGCGGTGGTCGGGCTGGTTGGCCCCATGATCACATCGCAGTGTTTATAGGCTTCGACAAAATCCTGCGCAATCAGGCGTCGTATCTTTTGCGCCTTCAGGTAATACGCATCGTAATAACCGTGCGACAGCACATAAGTGCCTATCATGATGCGGCGCTTCACTTCCTCACCAAAACCCTCGGAGCGCGACTTTTCGTACATCTGCGCGAGGTCGCCATATTCAGCGGCACGATGGCCGTAACGCACTCCGTCGAAACGCGACAGATTGCTAGAGGCTTCAGCCGGGGCCAGCACATAGTAAACAGGAATGGAGAGACGCGAATTGGGCAAGCTGATATCGACTATCGTGGCACCCAGTTTCTTGTATTCGTCTATCGCCGCTGCCACTGCCTTGCCCACATCCGCACTCAGCCCCTCGCCGAAGAATTCTCTGGGCAGACCTATGCGCAAGCCTTGCAGCGGCTGCTCCAGACTGCGACTGTAATCTTCCTTGTCGCGCTGCAGGCTGGTGGAGTCTCTTTCGTCAAAGCCCGCCATCACATTCAGCATCAGCGCCAGATCTTCCGCGCTGCGCGCCATCGGGCCGGCCTGATCAAGGCTGGACGCAAACGCGATCATGCCGTAACGCGACACCACGCCGTAGGTCGGCTTCAGGCCGGAAATACCGCACAAGGCTGCCGGCTGGCGGATAGAGCCGCCGGTATCGGTGCCGGTGGCCGCCGCACACAGGCGTGCCGCCACGGCCGCTGCGGTGCCGCCGGAACTTCCGCCGGGTACGGCTTTGAGATTCCACGGATTTTTTACCTTGCCAAAATATGAGGTCTCATTGCTCGACCCCATCGCAAATTCGTCCATATTGGTCTTGCCCAGATTCACCGCGCCTGCGTTATTGAACTGGCTAATCACATGCGCGTCATAGGGCGAAACAAAAGTCTCCAGCATTTTCGAGCCGCAGGTGGTGCGCCAGCCTTTGGCACAGAAAATATCCTTCTGCGCAAACGGAATACCGGTCAGCGCTTCGCCCTTGCCCTGCGCCAGACGTGCATCGGCCGCACGCGCCTGTCCCAGACTGGTTTCTGCATTCAGCGTGATATAGGCATTTAACTCGGGATTCAGCTTGTTGATACGGTCAAGATAAAACTGGGTCAGCTCGACGCTGGAGATCTTCTTTGCGGCCAGCTGGCCGGAAAGTTGTTTAAGGCTGCTATTAATCATTGTTCAATAAACCTGAAAAACATGAATTTCCTGAAAAACCTGCGCTTACAGGGGAAGCCGGGAAACCAGCTCCGCCCTGCCATTGATTTACTCGATTACTTGCGGCACCAGATACAGCCCGCGCTCGACCTGCGGCGCCACGGACTGAAACAGTTCGCGCTGGCTGGTTTCGCTGACCACATCCTCGCGCAGGCGCTGGGCGAGGTCCTGTGCATGGGCCATAGGCTCGATGCCATCGGTATTGACCGCCTGCATTTCCTCGATCAGCCCGAAAATACTGGACATCTGGGCATGGGCCGCCTGAATTTCGGCGTCAGTCATGGCCAGCCGGGCCAGGCTGGCCACTTTTTTAACATCGTCGGTAGTAAGTGACATATTCGGTGTAAGGCCTGTTTCAAAACAAGTTTAATAGGGTATCATAAACGACTTATTGGCGTGCTTTTTACAACTGATCCGCTTGCAAAGCGCTTATTGATTTTTACTTCTTTCTGGCTACTATTTTCGGGACACATCTATGTTTGGTTTTTATGACAGCTACTTCGCCAATGATCTGGCAATCGACCTGGGCACTGCAAACACACTCATCTGGGCACGCGGCAAAGGTATTGTGCTCGACGAACCATCGGTCGTTTCGATCCGCCAGGAAGGCGGTCCCAACGGCAAGAAAGTCATCCAGCAGGTAGGACTTGCAGCCAAGCAGATGCTGGGCCGCACCCCCGGCAATATCACCGTGATACGCCCGATGAAAGACGGCGTGATCGCCGACTTCACCGTCACCGAACAGATGCTCAAACAGTTTATCCGCCGCGTGCACAAATCCAATATGTTCACCCCCAGCCCGCGCATCGTGATTTGCGTACCGTGCGGCTCAACCCAGGTTGAACGCCGTGCGATACGCGAAGCGGCTTATGCCGCCGGTGCGCGCCGCGTGGAGCTGATCGAAGAGCCGATGGCGGCCGCGATCGGTGCCGATCTGCCGATTGAAGAAGCGACCGGTTCGATGGTGGTCGACATCGGTGGCGGTACCACGGAAGTGGGCGTGCTGTCATTGGGCGGTGCAGTTTATTCCGGCTCGGTGCGCGTGGGTGGCGACAAGTTTGACGAGGCGATCATCAACTACATCCGCCGCAACTACGGCATGCTGATCGGCGAAACCACCGCAGAAAATATCAAGAAGGAAATCGGTTCCGCCTTCCCCGGCAGCGAGGTGCGCGACATGGAAGTCAAAGGCCGTAACCTGGCCGAAGGCGTGCCGCGCAGCTTTACCATTTCCAGCAACGAAATTCTGGAAGCGCTCACCGATCCGCTCAACAGCATTGTCAGCGCGGTTAAAACGGCACTGGAACAGACGCCGCCGGAACTGGGCGCCGACATTGTCAGCAAGGGCATGGTACTGACTGGCGGCGGCGCGCTGCTGCGCGACATAGACCGTTTGCTGATGGAAGAAACCGGCCTGCCGGTGATCATTGCCGACGACCCCCTGACCTGTGTTGTGCGCGGCTCCGGCAAGGCACTGGACCATATGGACAAATTCAACAATATCTTCGCCAAGGATTAAGTCTGACCCGATCAGAATATACAGGTTTCAGAATATGAAAGTTAAGGCTGTGCCCGTAAAGTTGTTCCTGTTCCATGGATAACACGCAATCATTTCGTTTTTTTAATCGCGGCCCTACTCCCGTTGCCCGGTTAATATTTTTCGCACTGCTTTCCCTGTTGCTGCTATTTATTGATGCGCGCTACAAACATCTGGAATCAATCCGCAATATTCTCGCCCTCCCTATCCAGCCATTGCAGCGTCTCGCCACCACTCTGACTACCGGTCCGGGTATTTTATGGGATCAATTCAGCATCTACGTCGACAGCCAGGGAAGCCTGGCCAGCGAAAATGCGCAAATTCGCCAGCAGCACGCTGTCTATGCAGCGCAGTTATTGCAACTGCAGGTATTGCAAGCCGAAAATGAACAACTCCGCAAATATTTTGATTTGTCTCAGCACGCGGACTTTCCGGTGCAGATGGCTGAAATCGTGTATCTGGAGCGCGACATATTCAAGCGCAAAGTATATTTGGACAAAGGCTCGCAAAAAAATGTGCTTGCGGGGCAAGTAGTGATGGATGAGGTCGGCGTGGTGGGCCAGGTTACGCGCGTCTATCCATGGCTAAGTGAAGTCACGCTGATTACCGACAAGGACCATGCCGTGCCGATACAGGTATTGCGCACCGGCTTGCGTGCGGTTGTATTTGGCTCGGGCAACATCAGCAATCTGACCTTGCGCTATATGCCGATCAGCGCCGACATCCAGATAGACGATGTGCTGGTCACTTCCGGCATCGATGGTACCTATCCGCCGGGCTTGCCTGTTGCGAGGGTAATCAAAATTGAACGCGATCCGGCTTATCCGTTTGCGCAAATTTTATGCGCACCGCTGGCGGGTGTGGACCAGCAACGCCAGCTGATGATCATTTCCGGTTTGCACAAGCTGCCGGAACTCCCCCCTGCAGAAGCCAAGGAAAAAGAACCCAAGGTCAATAAAACGAAACGGAGCAGGCAGTGAGAGCAGGCGATCATTATTCTAAAGATCAGGAATTTCTGTTACCCGCAAATCCTGCATTTATCGGCATGAGCCTGTTTGTTGCGCTAATGCTGAACTGGCTGCCCTGGGAAGGCCTGTGGCTTGCCTTGCGGCCCGATTTTGCGGCCCTGGTACTGCTTTACTGGTGCACGCATAAACCCCATCGCATCGGCATCGGCATGGCGTGGGCAATCGGGATCTTCGCGGATGTGGCCGATTCCAGCCTGTTCGGCCAGCATGCCCTGTCTTATTCGGTGCTGGCGTTTGGCGGGATATTGCTGCATCGGCGCATTCAGATGTTTGATGTGCGCGAACAGCCCTTGCAGGTTTTTCCCTTACTGCTGATCAGCTATGCGGTTTTTGCAGCCGTACACTGGCTGATACGCGGCACGATCTCCTGGGAGTTCTTCCTCGGCACGCTGACATCGGCTTTGCTGTGGATGCCACTGTCCATGTTGCTGCAAACCATGCGCCGCACGCGCAATGACCCCAACGAATTATGATGCAATACAAAGAGCTGAAAAACAATCAGCGCGAAATTTACTTCTTCCGACTGCGCCTGATTCTGAGTCTTGTTTTTGTACTGGTGCTCGCCTTTATTCTGCTGGCACGCCTGGTTTATCTTCAGGTTGTGCGCCAGAGCGACTTCGCCACGCTGGCGGATAAAAACCGCATTTCGGTCGTACCCATCGTACCCAACCGCGGCCTGATCCAGGATCGCAACGGCGTGGTACTGGCGCAGAACTATTCCGGATACACGCTGGAAATTTCACCGGCAAAAGTGGACAACCTGGAAGCCACCATTAATGCGCTGTCCGAGCTGGTGAGTATTCAGGCCAAGGATCGCAAGCGCTTCAAAAAATTACTCACCGAGTCGCATACCTCCAATAGCTATCCGATACGCAGCCGTCTGAGCGAGGCCGAAGTGGCGCGCTTTGCATCACAGCGTTTTCGCTTTCCAGGCGTGGAGATAAAAGCGCGCCTGTTCCGCGAATATCCATACCGGGACCGAACCTCGCATCTTATCGGCTACGTTGGCCGCATTAACGACAAGGATTTTGCCGAGCTTGAGAAAAGTGATTTGGCTGAAAACTACCGGGGTTCCGACTATATCGGCAAGATAGGTGTGGAACAGAGTTATGAACGCGAACTGCACGGCACGACGGGCTTTGAGCAGGTTGAGGTTGATGCCGCCGGCCGCGGTGTGCGGGTATTATCGAGAACCCCGCCCCAGTCCGGCAAAACACTGACACTGACGGTGGATATCAAATTGCAGGAAGTTGCCGAAACAGCTTTCGGTGACTTCCGCGGCGCATTGGTGGCGATCGATCCAAGCAATGGCGAAGTTTTGGCTTTTGTCAGCAAACCGGGATATGACCCTAATTTATTTGTCGATGGTATCGATACGGAAACCTGGGACGCACTGAATAATTCGCTCGATGTTCCGCTGAATAACCGGGCTTTGCGCGGCCAGTATCCGCCTGGCTCCACCATCAAACCCTTTATGGCCATTGCCGGCCTGGATACCGGCAAGCGCACGCCCAGCTACACCATCAGCGATCCCGGTTACTTTACGCTGCCGGGCAATCGCCACCAATACCGGGACTGGAAGGTTGGCGGTCATGGCAGGGTAGACATGTTCAAATCCATCGTTATTTCATGCGACACCTACTACTATGGTCTGGCCACGGACATGGGCATCGATGGCGTGCATGACTATATGGAGAAGTTCGGTTTTGGCAAAAAAACCGGGCTGGACATGGAAGGCGAATCAGCCGGATTGCTGCCTTCGCAGGACTGGAAGCGCCGCCGTTTCAATCAGATCTGGTATCCGGGTGACACTGTTTCGGTGGGCATAGGCCAGGGTTACACGCTGGTGACACCGCTGCAACTTGCCTATGCCACCGCCATCCTGGCAAACAATGGTGTCGGATATCGCCCCCATCTTGTCAAACTGTCATCCAGTTCAACAGACCCCTCTGCCGAGCCGCCCAAGCCGCCCGTTGACATCGACATCCACCTGAAATCCGAATATCTTGATCTGGTCAAAAAGGCAATGATAGCCGTCACCCTGCCCGGTGGCACGGCAGCCTGGGCGGGCTCGGGGGCAAGCTATCAGTTCGCCGGCAAAACGGGTACCGCCCAGGTTATCGGCATTAAGCAGGGCGAGAAATATGTGGAGAAAGATGTGCACGAACGTCATCGGGATCACGCCTGGTTTATCGCCTTTGCACCCGCCGACAAGCCGCGCATTGCGCTGGCAGTGCTGGCAGAAAATGCCGGCCATGGCGGATCGATTGCTGCGCCCATCGCGCGCAAGGTGATCGATTACTACCTGCTGGGCAAGGTTCCCCCGCCTCCCCAGCCACTCAAAATCAAACTGGAGGCAGAGCATGATTAACCAGTTGCAGCGCCGCTTTATGGCGCACCTTGACCCGATGCTGCTGGGCGCACTGGGCGCACTGATGCTGATAAGTCTGATACTGATGTACAGCGCCAGCGGAGGCAGCATGGAACGCGTACTGGGCCAGCTTGTGAATGTAATGGTGGCCTTCGCCGCGCTGTGGCTGGTAGCAAATATGCCGCTGCATTACCTGATACGCAGTGCCGTGCCGATCTACATCGTGGGCATGATGCTGCTGCTTGGTGTCGCATTCTTCGGTGAAATCCAGAACGGTGCAAGACGCTGGCTGAACCTGGGCGTGGCCACCATACAACCCTCCGAATTAATGAAAATTGCCGTACCGCTGATGATGGCCTGGTATTTTGAAAGGCACGAGGCAACACTGGCGCTGAAAAACTATGTCGTCGCCGCGCTGATACTGGCGGTTCCGTTTGCGCTGATCTTGCGCCAGCCCGATCTGGGTACCGCCTTGCTGATTTGCGCGAGCGGTTTCTACGTGCTGTTTCTCGCGGGGTTAAGCTGGCGCGTCATTCTCGGTTTATTTATCAGCGCCGCCGCCAGTGCGCCATTTTTGTGGCACGCCCTGCATGGCTACCAGCGCCAGCGCATTCTGATGCTGCTCGACCCTACCGAGGACCCGCTGGGCAAGGGTTACCACACTATTCAGGGCATGATCGCAGTGGGCTCGGGCGGTATATTGGGCAAGGGCTATTTGAATGGTACACAGACCCATCTTGAATTTTTGCCCGAACGCACCACCGACTTTATTTTTGCGGTATTTTCGGAAGAGTTCGGCCTGCTCGGCAACCTTGTCCTGCTGTCGGTTTACCTGTTTATCATGTGGCGCGGCTTCGTGATTACCGCCAATGCTTCCACCTACTTCACACGCCTGATGGCGGGCTCGATCACGCTTACTTTCTTCACCTACGCCTTTGTCAACATGGGCATGGTCACCGGCATCCTGCCGGTTGTAGGCGTACCGTTGCCGCTGGTCAGCTACGGTGGCACCTCCATGCTGACACTGTCCCTGGGATTCGGTATGCTGATGAGCATACATTCACACAAGACATTGGTACAAAGCTAGCATGACAACAGGCAATACAGCCTGATTGTTAAAATATTAAATATAATCAAATACTTACAATAATATCGCTCTGACTGGAGAAGCAGATGAACTTGCGGAATTTATGCTTTATATTGCTGACTATCGCACTGGCTGCCTGCCGCGCCAATCCCTCCATGCGCGACACTGATCCGCAGACTTCACGTGCGGCAGAACGTGCCGTGGCGGCAGAAACACAAAGCGAGCCCGCTGCAGAAACTTATACCTCAGCAGCACCCGCGCCAACCAATGGCGGTGCTTACCTTGCTGGCGACGGGCCCGGCACAGAGGAACCCGTCGATTTGCATAACATACCCGATGCGGTGCCGCGCAATGAACCGCTGCACCGCTACGCGAACCGGCCCTACACCGTGCTGGAGAAAAATTACACGCCGCTAACCGCGGTAGGCAACTATAAAAAACGCGGCGTTGCTTCCTGGTATGGCAAAAAATTTCACGGCCAGAAAACGTCCATCGGCGAAATTTACGACATGTACGGCATGACTGCCGCCTCCACCACCCTGCCCATTCCCAGCTATGCCAGAGTAACGAATCTGCAAAACAACAAATCCGTCATTGTGCGCGTAAATGATCGCGGGCCTTTTTTGCATGAGCGCATCATCGATCTTTCCTACACCGCAGCCAGCAAGCTCGGCATTATCGGCAGCGGACAGGGCATGGTGGAAGTGGAAAGCCTGATCCCGGATGGCAATGCTCCCGCGCCGATTTCGCCCATTTATAAAGCGCCCGTACAGGTCACGCCCTTGCCGGCAGACACACCCTCCACCAAGGGCGAGGCCTATCTGCAACTGGGCATCTTCAGGTCACAGAGCGGAGCCGAACAATTTCTGGCCAGCATGCGCAACAAGCTCAGCCATACCGGCAAGGAGCTTAGCCTGTCGCAAAAGAACGGTATGGTGAGGGTGCGCATCGGCCCCTACGCCAATGCCGATACGGCGCGCGCAACCGCGCTTGATTTGCAGTCCATGCTGGGGTTCAAACCTATGCTGAGTCTGCGCTAGCACTAGCGTTGAGATTCGGCCAGACTTGACTCATGCTTAAGGCCTGAGCCTCCAGACAAAAATATATCTGATCAAAGCTTGAATGGCGTTTTAATAATCGCCCTGCCATCCGAAATTTTCTTGGGCTCCGGTTTCCACGCATGCCCATAGATCACTTCAAAGGTGGCAGGCAGTTTGCCATCACGGCGCAAGCGCTCGTAATTTTCCAGCACCCTGCCCCACGCCATCTTTCCCATCATGCCGGTTGATCTGCCTGCGGTCGCGTTATGCGCACCAATGCTGCGCAGGTCCTGCATCACGGCTTTAACATCGTTGTAGGTCAGCGTGATGTATTCCATATCCATTACCGGATCGGCAAAGCCTCCGGCCACCAGCATGTCGCCGATGTCGTGCATGTCGGCGAAACGATTAAGGTGATTGTAGCCATCCACGCCCTGAAACGCGTTGCGGATTTCCTTCAGCGTATCCGGGCCGAAGGTGGAGAACATCAGCAGCCCGTCCACTTTCAATACCCGATTAAATTCTGCCAGGGTGGCGGGCAAGTCGTTACACCATTGCACCGCAAGATTGGACCATACCATCTCCATGCTGCCGGCTTTGAGCGGCAAGGCCTCCATATCGGCACATACATACTGGCGGCTAGAGCCGGCAAACAGTTTGTTCCACCAGCTTGCTGTGCCGCGCGACGCCTGCAACATGCCCATCGCAATATCGAGCGCGACAATCTGCGCGGCCGGATAACGCTCCCCCAGCTGTCTGGTGCCCCAGCCGGTGCCGCTACCCACATCCAGCACGGTTGCCGGTTTCTGCTTTATATAGCCCAGCCGTTCCAGCATGCGCACACATACTTCACGCTGCATCACCGCGGCCGCATCGTATTGCGTGGCGGCCTTGCTGAAGGCGCGGCGTACGGCCTTTTTATCTATTTCAAATTCATTCATTCAGGAAGCTCGTCATATGCTGCATAAAAATTTGTGGATGCGACAGGAACGGTGCATGGGCAGCACCCTCAATCTTTACAAACCGGGCATCGGGTAAAGTCTGTGCCAGGTATTCCGATGCTGCCGCTGGTGTCAGCGTGTCGCGCCCGCCCGCAATCACCAGCGCGGGCTGTGCCAGGTGCTTTAACTGGCCGCGCAAATCGGTATCGCGCAAAATATCCAGGCCTCCCTGCAGCGCTTTTATATCCGGCTCGCCATTGGCATACAGGCGGGCGCGCAAATCGAGCAACAGTTCGCGTTCATTTTCGCTGCCGCGCAACTGCAGCGCGAGAAAACGCTTGAGCGTGAGCGCATGATTCTGCATCAGCGATGCGGCGAAATCCTGCAAGGTTTCTGCGGCCATCGCACCACTCCAGTCATCCTGCTGCACAAAGCAGGGTGTGGTGGCGACCAGCACCAGTTTTTTGATCTGCTCCGGATGCAGCTGCGCCCAGCGCAATGCCACCTGCCCGCCCAGCGACCAGCCGCACACCGCGAGCGGCTCTCCAAATTGCTCACTAAGTTGCTGCACCAGATTATCCAGCTCATACGGCGTGCATGCTGCGCTGCCACCATGACCCGGCAGATCGACCAGATGCACGCGATGGGTGAGCGCCAGCTGTTCGGCAACCTGACCCCACATGCCGCCATGCATGCCCCAGCCATGTATCAGCAGCAGTGGTTCGCCGCTGCCTTGCGACTCAATGTGCAAGCTCATGCAGCGCCTTTAGCAATTCATCAATATCATTTTCCGTGTGCGCCGCCGACAAGGTAATGCGCAAACGTGCGGTGCCCTGCGGCACCGTGGGTGGGCGTATCGCCGGCACCCAGATACCGCGCTCCCGCAGGCCATCACTCAGGGAAAGCGCGGCTTCATTGCCGCCCACCAGCAGCGGCTGAATGGGCGTCGATGATGCCATCATCTGCCATGGCAAATCGCGCACGCCTGCGCACAACTGCGCAATCAGTTGCTGCAGCTTCCCGCGCCGCCAGTCTTCATCGCGTAAAATTTGCAGGCTGGCCAGTAACGCTACAGACAATGCCGGCGGGCTGGCCGTGGTGTAGATATAGCTGCGCGCATTTTGCAGCAGGGTATCGATGACCACCTGCTCCGCAGCCACGCAGGCACCGGATACACCGGCGGCCTTGCCGAGGGTTGCCATGTAGATAATTCTGGAAGTGTTTAAATCCCCCCTACCCCCCCTTTTCCAAAGTGGGGAAAGTTCTCTGTCAGGATTTAATTTGTAATCAGCATGCGATTCTCTCTCCCCACTTTGTAAAAGGGGGGCCGGGGGGGATTTGCAGTATGACAAAGTACCTCGTCCCTGCTCACCCAGCACGCCAAATCCGTGCGCGTCATCCAGCAGCAGCCAGGCATCGTATTGCTCACATAGCGCCAGCAGTTCCGGCACCGGTGCAATATCGCCATCCATACTGAACACCGCATCGGTGATGATGAGTTTGCGTCCACTTTTGGTTTGTGAAAGTAGCCCCGCCAGATGTGCCATATCGTTATGGCGGTAACGCTTCACCTCAGCCCGTGACAACAGCATCGCATCATTTAATGACGCGTGATTCAGCTTGTCGGCAAACACCGTATCACCACGCCCGACCAGCGCCTGCACTACGCCAAGATTCGCCATGTACCCGGTCGAGAAAGCCAGTGCCGCAGGCTTTCCGACAAATTCGGCAAACGCCGCCTCAAACTGCTGATGCGTCTCGAAGTGACCGCTCACCAGATGTGATGCACCGGCGCCCACGCCAAATTGCTGCGCTCCCTGCTGCAACGCTTCGATTAGTTTTGGGTGGCTGGCAAGGCCAAGATAATCATTGCTGCAGAACGACAGATAGCTCTTGCCATCCACCGTGATGCGCACACCCTGTGCAGATGCCAGTGTGCGGCGACGGCGCAGCAGGCCCTGTGCAGCTCGACTTTCCAGTTCGGTATGTAATTTGGCAAAAGGCATGAAAGGCATTCATCCACAGATTACACAGAATAAAGACGCTTCATCTGTGTGAATCTGAGTAATCTGTGGACAAAGTTTTTAGTGATTTTCAGTAAAGGGATACATACCCAGCTTGTCCAGCATCGCACGATCCCTTGCCACATCGGGATTGCCGGTGGTCAGCAGCTGGTCACCATAGAACATCGAGTTGGCACCGGCGAGGAAGCACATGGCCTGCACCACTTCGCTCATCTGCTGGCGTCCTGCCGAGAGGCGCACGCGGGTGGTGGGCATGGTGATGCGCGCGACTGCAATCATGCGCACAAAATCCAGCGGGTCAATATCGGCGGCATCCTGCAGCGGCGTGCCTTCGACCTTGACCAGATTGTTGATCGGCACACTTTCGGGATAGGGATTCATATTCGCCAGTTGTGCGATCAAACCGGCGCGCTGCGTGATATTTTCGCCCAGGCCGACAATGCCGCCGCTGCATACATGCATGCCTGCCTTGCGCACACGCTCCAGCGTATCCAGTCTGTCCTGATAGTCGCGCGTCGAAATAATATCGCCGTAAAAATCAGGCGCGGTGTCGAGGTTGTGATTGTAGTAATCCAGACCCGCATCGCTCAGCTGTGCCACATGCTCATCCTTCAGCATCCCCAGCGTCGCGCAGGTTTCCATGCCCAGCCCGCGCACGGCTTTGACCATTTCCACCACGCTTTCCATATCTTCATCGCTGGGCTCGCGCCAGGCCGCACCCATGCAGAATCGCCCGGCACCGCTGTCTTTTGCCGCCTGCGCGGCCTTCACCACTTCCGCCACATCCAGCATCTTTCTGTTTTCCACACCCGCAGAATGAAAAGCTGACTGCGGGCAGTAGCCGCAATCCTCGGAACAGCCGCCGGTCTTGATCGACAGCAGCGTGGACAGCTGCACCGCATTGGGATCGAAGTTTTCGCGGTGCACCTGCTGCGCCCTGAACATCAGGTCGTTGAAAGGCAGCTTGAACAAGGCCTCGATTTCGGCCACACTCCAGCGTTCGTTTTTGTCTGTTGTAGCGGGAGCCGGGCGATACAGCTTTACAGTTTGAGTTTGCATAGGGATAAAATCGATCAAGATAGCGGATTAAGCCGACATTTTCAGGTCAGGGAGCCTACTTGTCAATTTTGCACAGCATATTTTTAAACATCTGCACAAAAATTGCGCAGATATTGCCCGAACAGCCCTGCTTGCTGTGTGGCACACCCAGCGCCGAGGTTTGGTGTCCCGCCTGCGACGTATCTCTGCCTGCATTAAATTCAGCGCTTTGCCCTGTCTGCGCACTCCCCACTTTTGCAGGAGATGTTTGCGGTAGTTGCCTGACACATCCTCCCCACTTCAAAAGCACCATTGCAGTCTACGCCTATGCTTTTCCGCTCGACAGACTGGTGCTGGCCCTGAAATACGGCGAGAAGCTTCATCTGGCGAAACAGATGGGCGACAGGCTGGCGCAGCGTGTAAGCGTGCGTCCCGACTGCCTGGTTGCGATGCCCCTGCATCCCAAGCGGCTGCGCGAGCGGGGCTTTAACCAGTCCCTGCAACTGGCGCGCCACATTGCGCAGCGGCTGGACCTGCCTTTGCTGGCTACCGCCTGCCAGCGTGTGCGCAACACGCCATCACAATCGACATTGCCATGGAAAGAACGCGGCAAAAATATGCGGAAAGCCTTCAGTTGTTCAGCCGAGGTGGCTGGCAAGCATGTTGCAGTGGTGGATGATGTGATGACCACGGGTGCCACGCTCAATGAGTTGGCGCTTGCCTTGCTCAACGCAGGCGCCAGCGAAGTCAGCGTGTGGGTGGTCGCACGAACGTTGCCGCATACCCGCAAGCCCTGAAGAAATGGAAAAATCCACTTCTTTCCATTGGGTTTAAATTTTTATATTCTTTTTTGGAATAAAGGGAAGGGAAAACGCGTCTTACTAAACAGATAACATCGTTGTCTCGTGCTTAACTTCCTGAGCACGTACCCTAATCATAAGTTAGGTCTTTGCCCTTGATAACACACTGTGTTTCAAGGGCATTTTTTTATCTGCGTATTCTGGTTTGCAATAGAAGCGACCATTATCATTTACGCAGGTTGCTGCTGAGGTACGAAGCCCAACAATGTGCATGTTGGGCTTCGTACCTCAGCAGCAACCTACAAATAGCACACTCTAAGTCAAACTGGAATTACTCTAAAGCCATGCAATAATTGAAATATTAATAAGAATCAATATATTACATAAACTACAGCTCTTTCAATTGCTGCTTAACAAACGACTGCAACTCCGCGTTCAGACTATTCGACTCCAGCGCACGATTAAAGGCATTACGCGCCTCATCCGTGCGCTGCTCTGCGCGCAAGGATATGCCCATACCCATCAGCCACACCCCGGATTTTGGATTTAATTGCAATGCATGCTCAAAATGGAAAATGGCTTCCTTATGACTGTTCTTGCGCTGCAACAAGGCGGCAATAAAGGCCTGATAATCCGCCTGTTTGCCGGCATAAGGCAGCGATTTCTGCATCGTGGCCAATGCCTGATCAAGCTCATTACGACTGACCTGTATACGTGCCAGCAACAGGGCAAATGCATGCTGCTTTGGATCATGCTGCAAGCCCTGCTGCAATACCCGTTCAGCATCGGCATGACGTTTTTGATCCAGCAACAGCCTCACCAGTGTCTGACGCGCCAGAATATGGCCCGCATCCAGCTGCAGCGCAGTTTCATAGCCGCTGATTGCGTCAGTTGACTGGCCCTGTTGCATCAAAGCGTACGCCTTGCGGAATTCATTTTCAGCCTGCTGCTGCAAGGATATTTGCGTGGCTTGCTTGCTTACACCGCCCGCAGGCGGCAATACCAGCCGGGAGGTTTCGGCAGGCGCTGGTTTTGCTTCAGTCTGAATACTTTGCGTTGGCGGCAATGCAGCATTTTCCTGCGCCGGCACGCTCGCAACAACAGGAGCCGCCTGCACTTCAAACGCAAAATGGCCGGATGCTTGATCGCTGTCATTGGCCACTTCCACACTCCATTGTCCCGCACTATTGCGGAAGTTGGCACTGATTACAATTTGCCCGGAATTTTGCTTCACAATTTTACGCTTTGCGTATTCCCTGCCTTTTGGAGTGCGCAAGATTACGGTTGCATCCTCTGCAAAATGATTGCCTGTAATCGTGAGCTTCTGCGGCGTCCCCTTGCTGATTGCGGGATTCGGACTCACGGCAGTGATGACAGGCTTTAAGGCTGCAAGGGGTTTGACCGGCAAATCAGCCAGCTTTGAGGACACAGCCTTATCCTTCAGGCTCACCGCCGGCGCAGCAAGGGAAACCACTGTGGTCTCTGCGGAAACACTTGCCATGGCAACAGGCTGAGAGGCAGATTGCAACTCTATCGTTGCAGATTCAGGTTCAACAGCGGGGGAAGCCACAATTTCAAGCAGAGGCGCCACAGGCTGATTATCCGTCCCCCATTTCAGCCATGCGGATGCAGCCAGAACAGAGACAGATACTGCGGCCAATAATAGCCAGAACGTTCCATGAGATCGGCGTAGTGGCACAACACGTATCGTGGCTTCACCGATATTGGTGCTGGCCCCGCGTTTTTCCAGATCATTCAATACCTGATTGATCAGACTCATAACAGCATGATGCCCGCAACCATCAATGCGACCAGCAACAAGGTGCCGGCGCCCAGCAACACCCACGGCAGCCAGTCCCGCTTTGCTTCCGGCGTATCTTTGGCTGCACGCCTTACATGACTGTCCAGCACCTGCTGGCGTCCTTCACCGTAAGCCAGCATCAAAGCCTTGTGTGCAATGATGTTGATCAGCCGCGGCGTGCCGGAAGTAACCCTGTGCATGCGCCACACGGCGCTGCGGCTGAATAGTGTCTCGCCGCTGTATCCTGCAACCCGCATGCGATGGCGCAAATAACGGTCAATCTCGTCGCGGTGCAAACCTTTAAGCTGATACTGAAAGCTGATGCGCTGGCGCAACTGGCGCACCGAATTCTGTTTCAGGCGCTCATCCAGCTCCGGCTGGCCAAACAGCACAACCTGCATCAGTTTGCGTTTTTCTGTTTCCAGATTGGTCAGCAGACGCAGTACTTCCAGGCTTTCAAGCGGCATTGCCTGCGCCTCGTCCAGACACACCAGGACGCGCTTTCCTTCGCGGGCAAAATTGAGCAGCGCCATGGTCAGGCCCCTTAGCAACAGGTTCTGGTCTACATGCGGATCAAGCTGGATGCGAAATTCTCCAGCCAGTGCCATCAGCAGGCTGCGCGGCTCAAGGTAGGGATTGGGAATATAGGCGGTGGCAAATTTTGATTTCAGGCGGCTGCTCGCCACGGCTTCATTCTGCGTGCCTATATCCGTGGTGGACTCGCTATCATTAAGCGTGGCCAGAAACTTGCGGCACAGCATCGTCTTGCCATTGCCCACCTCGCCCACGATCTTGATAAAACCCTCTCCGCTGCGCGCGGCCACCAGCAGGGTATTAAGCGCCTCCTGATAACCGGTGCAGGCGAAGAAAAAGCTGGTGTCGGGAGTAAGTGAAAAGGGCTGCTCGCGCAGACCGAAATGGGCTAAATACATGGCGCCGCGGCAACCTTTCGAAAAATCTCAAACCCTTCCGCGATATTCAGCAGCGGGCTTACGCTCAATTGGCTACCTGTCTGCATTGGTTCTTTTCATGCCACTGATACGGTCGCGACTTTGCAGAATATCGGTAGACCAGTCCTTGTCGCTGTTCACCACAGTAGGCTTGATCAGGATGACCAGTTCGCGTTTTTCGGTGACTTTGCTGGTTTGTCCGAAGATGCTTTTTGCCAGGCCCGGCAGACCCGACTCCGCCTCAACCGTGGCCTGGCGCATCAAGCCGCCTATCGCCACAATCTGCCCGTCGCGCGCCCGCACAATACTGTCGGTCTCCGACACGGAACTGGAGGCAAGCGGCAAGGTATAGGTGCCTGCGGAGGCGCCCAGATTCAACACTTTATTTACCGTGGATACCTGTCCTACCGACGGATGCACATGCAGGATAATGTCATTGTTTTCATCGATACGCGGCGTCACATCCAGTGAAATTCCCGAAAAGAACGGCTGCAGCGTGACGGTTGGTGTCGTGGTCGATGTTGTACCGACCGCTGTGGTGGTGGTCGTAATGCCGGTGACGAAAAACTCATCCGTGCCCACTTTCAGCACTGCCTTCTGGTTATTCAGCGTGGCGATGCGCGGCGAGGACAACACATGCACACTGCCCTGGGACTCCAGGAAGTTCAGCATGGCGGCAAAATTGGTGCTCTGGAATGCCATGCCAAACAGGCTGCCCGGATTACCGGTTGCCCCGGCCAAACTTGCGCCCGGCGTGCCCGAAATAACACTGCCGCTCAACGCCGATGCGGCACCTCCGCTGGAAGGCCTGAGCGTGTTGTCCGCACCGATCACCCCCGCCGAATTGAAGCTGTCACCGTTACCGGTGAACGATGCCCAATTCACGCCGGTCTGCAAACTGTCGGTCAGGGTCACTTCAATTATTTTGGCTTCCAGTATCACCTGACGCTCAATCGAAATCTGCGAGACTTTAAGATACGTCGCCACATTCTTTAGCTCTTCCGGCATTGCGCGCACCACAATCACGCCGGACATCGGGCTGATCACCACGCTGCGGCCTTTTTCATTGCCGACAATCGCGATCAGGGACCGGCTCAGTTCCTCCCAGAAATCAGCACTGGATGTCATGCTGACCCTGCTGCTGTCCAGCGTTTTTGTACTGCCTGACGTGGGTGTTGTACCGGATGCCGGACTGCCGCCTGAAGAATCCGCAATCGAGCTGGAAGCCACGCGCAATGAAGATGTACCGCTGCGCTGCCCGGTCAGATAGCTCACCTGGTAAATACGCGTCTGCATCGAGACACCCTGAATGTAGATGCGCGAGCCGTCAACCTTGTACTCGTAGCCATACACTTCGCGTATGGCTTCCAGCGCTTCAAACACGCTTACATCCTTGAGCTGCAGCGTAATGAAACCGGTTACATCCGCCGGCACCACAATGCTGTAACGTGTGCCGGAAACGATAGCGGCAAATACCTGGCTGGCCGGTGTATTGTTAACGGACAAATCAAATTTGGTCTCCAGCGGTTTGCTGTCAACCACAGGAAGTGATAAGTCCAACGGGGGCAGCAAGGCATCGTTTACCGCACTCGACTTGCTTCCTCTGGCACGCTCATCCGCAACGGCATCCATTTCGCTGTTAATCAAGTCTGCCGTGGGATTGCCGCGTTCCTTGGTCGATGAACAGGCTGACAGTGCAAGCAATGCCAGCATCCATAATATTCGCTTCATTTCATCTCCTTCTGTCCGTCCTGTAGCGGCGGATTTTTTGTATGTGTCATGGGTTCCAGCATGCATTTGCCCGGTGGTTTCTGCGACACCGGAGATTCGGTAATCTTCACCGCCACACCGGGAAACATGGTCAGCACCCTGCGTCCTTGGGCACCCTGCAATACCACACCGCGCTCGCTTATTTCAACCAGCCTTTCGCTGCCGTATCTTGCACCCAGCACAATTGTTTTGCCGTTTATGATGGCCGCGCAATGCGACGGTGAAATAATCACGGACTGTAATCCTTTTACCGGCGCATATGCCGCCCTGCCCGAAGCAGGTGCGGCATCATAAAAACCGGCAGGAGGGCGGGTCGGATCCGACAATGCCTGCCCCCGCGCTGCAAACGAAACGACGCTTAATAATGAAAGTGCAATTGAAAGGAAATATTTCATCAGATTTGCAACCATGCTTTATCAAGACTCAGGGTGTACAAAATCAGCGTAAGTTCCGACGTGGGATACTCCACCACACTAAATTGCGCTTTGGCCCAGAACATCTGCTGTGGCAATTTTTCAAGCGCAGTCAGATATTGCAGCAAATCCAGATAACTGCCGCGCAGCGTCAGTTGCACGCCGTGCTTGAATACCTGCTTGTCCTGTAGCAGCGCCGGTGTCGTGGCAGGTCTGGCCCCCGCCCTTCCTGCATTCGCTTGCTCCAGCAGCGGGGTAACCTGCAAGGTCTGCAAAGATACAAGTTGCAACCTATTGTTTTTATTCAATAATTGCCTAAGGTGCTCGGCCATTTTTTGCGGCAGCACAAGGCGTTCGCGATTGCTTTGCAGATAGGCACTACCTTCCGCCATTTCCTGCCTGAGCCGGTTGATTTGAACGCGTTGCGGCGAGGTTGAGCCGGGCGAATTTTCCTGCAGCAGTGCTGCAATCTGCATCTGCACCTGACTCATCGCCTCCTGCTGCTGGCTTATCTGGTTGCGCAATAATTTCTGTCTTGCAAACATTGGATCAAGCAACAGAATATTGATCAGCGACAGCAGTACAAAAGCAACAGCCGCAAACACAAGCGCACGCTCGCGCAGCGACATCGCTTCCAGTTTGGCGCTGATTTTTTCCCACTCCTGCTTCATCATTTTCCCGACCCCTGATTTTCCGGCCCGGTATTTTCCGATTCGTCCGCCACAACCGACTGCAGCACAAACTCCAGATACTGTGTGGTGGCAGGTTTGCCCGCTTCGACCTTGGGCAATTGCATTTGCAATGACGCAAAAGTCTTGCCGCGCATCACTTTTTCATTATTCAAACGCATAATGTAGCCGGGCACCAGTTCCGGGCTGAGCGCGGCCCCGCTAATACTCATTTGCGTAGCATCATTATCAATATTGAACCCTGTGAGCCACAAGCCGCTCACCATTTGCCGCGCAAAGGCCTGCATATATTCTGAATAGCCGCTGGTATTGCCGATCACACCGCTTTTCAGCGCATTGATAATTTCGCGCTGTGCAGCCGCTTCGTCCGCCACTTTTTTCAATTCCTGATCAAGGGTAAGGCCCGCGCGCTGCCTTGCAAACTCAGCCGACAAATTTGCAAGCCTCGCCTGCTCCGCGGCTAGGCTTTTACTGCCGGTATCCAGCTGAAGCGCAAGCTGATCAAGCTGATAAACGGTGTAAGCATAAAACAGCGCCGCACTGAGCAAAACCGCGCCCAATCCCAAAACCATTTGCCGCACAGAAAATGCCTGCCCCTGCTTCTGCACGCCTTCGTTAAATAAATTGATCTGCTGACTCATGCAGCCTCTCCTTCCAGCCGCAATGCGGCGCCCAGTGCATGCAGCGCATATACCTGCGTCTCATCACCAGTCAGCCCGGGGGCATCGCTCAGATCCATCACCTCGCTCAAATCAAGCCGCTCCACTTTCAGTTCAAGGCTCCTGGCCAGCTTCTCCACCAGCCCCGTATTGGCGGGAACGGACACCAGCAAACGCTGCACAGTCAGATGCGAATACTGGCGGTCGAAGTGATCAATGGAGCGCTGAATTTCCAGCTCAAGGCGGTCAAAATACTGCTGGCGCAAAGCTTCATTCGCGTCCTGCAACTGGCCGATGGAAATTTCAATTCTGCGCGCCAGATAAAGCTCGCCACCACTGGTGAAGGTCAGCAGGCCGCCGCTCTCGTCAAACGCCAGCAAGGCCAGCGCACGGCCATCCTGCTCATACAGCGCGGCAATATTTCGCTGCGCCATCTCGGGTATATCAATCACGCGCAAATGAATATGCGCACGTTCAAACAGTTCGCTGCGTTTCCTGATCAGCTCATTGGGAGCCGCCACTACATAAATGGATTTTTTGCGGTCGCCGGAAGTCTGGTTTGCCGGAATGTTAAATACATCCAGCGTGGCATCGTCCACGTGATAACTCAGCATATCTTTTATGCTCCAGCGCACCGCTGACTTCATCTCGTTTTGCGGCACATTGGGCGCTTCCACCGGCAACAGCTGGTATTCGCCGGGCGCAAGTAAGGTGGAGAATTCCACATCCCCCACTTTCATTCCCTTGCGAATTTTTTCCAGCGCGGCAGAACTTACTCCTGCAGATTTTGCACCGGCCACCTGGTGGTATGCGTAAGCCACCACCTGCGGCCTGCCGGCAAGGTATTTAACCTGCGCGAAATGCACACCATTGCCGCTGATAGCAACCACAAAACCCGCGCCTGAACGCCTGCTTTTTTTAAACAAGCCGGAAAAAAATGGAATTTTCATAATTAACATGAAGATAGTTTAATAACCCATTGTTGTCAATCAAATTTCCGCAAAGAACATTTTTACAACAAAAACCCATAAAAAATCCCGCTGCACTTAATGCAGCGGGATTCTGGAACGAATGATAAACCCGATACTTATTAATTCCCGCATTCCGCGCTGACGCGCGTATCTGCACAACCGCTACCGCGGCGCTTAGCTTCAGTAGGATTCACGCTGGTAGATGAATACATCATTGCTGCCTTTATACACACCAAAGGTAGCCCTACCCTCAATTACAGGCAAATATGCCGGTGCCACCGGGGTGATGGTTGCAATGCCGGTCGCGGCGCCCGTAGGCCTGGTTAAATTAATGGTCAGCTTGCCAGCGTTTAAACCCGTAGCTGGCGTTTTGCTTGCCGTAGTTGTGCCGCTGATGCTGGCATCTTTAATCAGATTGTATGTTCCTGCCAGCGTCAGATTGGTGAGATTATCCGTGGTGCTGGTGAGCCAGCCACCAGCGGTGTAATACTGTGCCGTTGCGCTTAGCTGCAGAGGCAGCAGTTCGGAGCCATATGCATTGCTTACTTTCATGCGGCCATAACGTAACTCGGTAGTCGTCAATAATGCGCGATCATTACCCGCCGTGGCATCACTATCGAGATCGTAGCAATCAGCCACAAGGGGGTTGTTACACAGCCCTGCCGCAGCACCCGCCCCTTCAACTCTTGCACCGTCAGCCTCAGCAGGTGCAATACCGATATCAACTGCGCCATAAGCACCATCCGGCGCAACGTTGCGCGAGAGCTTCATCGGCACCGTCACGTCAGCACTGCCCGTCGCGAAACATAACGCGGTTGCACAAGTCACGGCAGGCATCGAAACATTGGAAAGACGCGCCGTCAGATAATACGGGCCACCTGCTGTAGTCCTGTCAACTGCCGCCAGATTCAAGCCGGAAAAGATGGTCGGATCAAATTTGGCAAAGTCTTCCTCAGCAATTGCAGAATCCACATAATTATCGACAGCGACATCGTTCAGGCTTTGTGGTGCAAGCGTGAAACGGACATCAAATTGCTCGTCCATATATGTAAATGCCGGACAGGCCGTCACACCATCCGAGATTAACACACCGTCCTGGCACAGATCGGCGCGATTGTCGGTGATGATGTTCTGCAAGCCGAATTTGCCCAGACTGAAGCGTCCCACATTACCACTGGTAGTACCCGTCACATTTCCTGTACCGAGATAACTGGCATCACCCACGCTGGGCGTGAGCGTGATAATACCCACTTCGTCCCACATAAACGCCACACCTGTCGCAACACCGCTGGCGAATGTGCCGAAACTGCCGCTCAGCGCAGGGTTATTTGTCAATCCCAAGCCCCCCGCCAGTGCCGGCGTCAGCATCACACTTTCGGGGATGGTTTCATTTCCATAATTCGGCGTGGTTGCCCCCAACATATTCTGCGCCGTCACCGTTACCGTAAATGCTTCGCCCGCCTTGGCAAAAATCGCCCCGGAAGCATCGACCGCACCCGGATTGGCAACGCTATCACTACTACGGATGATATTCGAAAGGGTAAAACCGCCTGGTTTCGCAATAAAAGTGTCATTGCCAAGTATCACCACTCCGGCATCACCATTAGCCGCACTGCCGTCGTAACGCGTATCCAGCTTCAACTCGCCCACATCGGGATAACAAAGGCTGAAGGTCGCCTGGGGAGTCGTGCCCGTGCCAAACGCCAGATTGAGCGTCGTGGCACTGGCCGATGAGGTTCCCAGCGCAGAATAGCCTGTCGCACAATTGGCGCTACCCGTTCCTGCTACCACATTGCCCTGCAAAGTACCCGTTGCCGGATTGATGTAGCTTGACCAGAATTTCACTGCACGAGTTTCACCGGCAAAAGCCCCTTTGCATGACCTCAGCGTCAGCACCTGACGTGAGCCGGCGCTGTGATCAGGCACAGTGTAGATAAAACTGTTGGTTGAAAATACAAGATTACAATCGCCGCTGACACCGGTATTGCTGTTGTAGCATTCATAGGCATTGGCGGGTGGAGGACTGGGCGTGCCGGTGATTGCCAGCGTGGCGGTACCCGCCGTATTGCGAGCAAGTGTAATGCCGCTATTGATCCCGCCGCTTGCCAGCGCGATGCTCTGCGGATTGCCTGGCGACCAGGTATAGCCCGCACCGGTCGGCGACAGGTTAATGCCCGTCACGTTGGCTGACGTGTACGTTGTGGTGCAAGCTGCATCGCTACAGGCCTTGAGTGTAATCTCCGCCGGTGCAGTGGCACCCGAACATGCCCCGCCATTATGCTCGATACGAATATGGTGCAACGGCGACGCCATCGTGTAGGTCACCGTGATCGGCATGTGGTCGACGCTCACCGTGCGTGCGCCATTGGCGGTGCCGGGTTTTTGCGCAGCGAATGCCGCGCCAAAATTAGTTGAGTTGATATCCGTGTAAGCCCATGCATCACCCCACAGATCAGCAGATCCGCCATGTGCTTCAAGCGTATCTGCGGTAGGGTAAAAGGTGAGCGTGGACCGGTCTGTTGCCTGTATCGCGGGAGCACCTGACACATCTTTGACCAACCGCATCGCCGCGTCGCGCAGGCTGTTGGTACTTGAAGCCCTGCGTTCGACATTTACGCTGATACCGACTATCGTTGCCCCGGCCGGAATGGCAAAACCATAATTGGTGCAACGCAGGTAATTACTGACCTGCAAATCGTTAAGCGCCCTTGTCGCATATGAGTTATTGCTTGAAACGGCTCTGGCGGGATTTGTCCAGGCCTGCGTACCTATCCCCCCCACATTCACACAATTGGATGGACTGCGCGTTACCGAAACGGGACCGCCTGCCGGGCAGGGATCACTGCCCAGCACAGTTACACCATGCGGACATGAGCCAGGAAAAATTGTTCCCGCCAGATTCCAGTATCCGGCGCTCGGAAGAATCACAGCCGATGTGCCGTTATAGGTAACCGTATTACCCGAAGCCGATGCATTCAGTAAGCATGGGCTGGCGGCAACGCACGATGGTGTACTGACCGTCAGGCTTGAATTCACACCCTGTGTTACCACAGGTGCAGGCGCGCCACTTCGACCGCGCAACTCCCTCACAGTGATATTGCCATTATTGAGCAGGGAAGCATTTGTTCTGAGCTCAAGCCTGGAGTTGGGAGCATTGACCACACCGGTTGTTCCTATGGTCAAAGCGCCGCCACTTGAAACACGAATGACGCGATCCCCCGCTGTCTGCGTCGCTGCGGTTACGCTACCGTTAATGATCAGGCTGCCTGCATTGTTGGCACCGACATCAATCTCCGAGTTCTGATCAAAATCCAGCGTGGAACCCGCCGCCAGTGTGATGTTTGCCGCATCAATTTCGATTGTCAGATCCACGACGGTTCCTGTACCGGATAAAGAAGCACCCGCCGTTCTCATCCTGAGCGCACCGCCCTGATTGTTACCCAACTGACCGTTGATGACGACATCTCCATTTACCGTCAGATCATTGCCATCATCATTCAACACGGCTCCGGCATTTATTGTGATTCCTGCCACCGTGTAGTCGTTTCGCATGCGAACAGCATTATGCGCAATGACTACCGTGTCAGTTGCAAGCGGGATACGCCCGCAGCTCCAGCGTGCAATTACATTCCAGTCGCCCGCACTCAGGCTGGTACATACGGCCGCCTGCGCCCCGCCTGACCAGAGCAATGACAACAATAATGCGCCCAGGTAAATTTTGGAATTTTTCATTTTCCCGTTCCCCTCAATATCAGCCAGCGCAGCAGCTATTTTTGCAAAGCTGCACTGATTTAATTACTGCAAGGTTGCACGAACTGATCGAATATTCTCTCATTTTATATTCAAGTATATGATTATATTAAATATTTTTAAATTCCTCAACGCCCCATCTTCACGCTGAGCACTCGCTCGACAGCATCCTTGTTGCCTGCCGCGCCGCTATTGCTTGCAGTGGAGGTCAGCTCGTACACGTGAATCGTCGTCCCACCTTCCACCGCCGGCACAGAGCTGCAAGTCAGTGTCACGCTAAACGGCGACAAATTTCCGGCCAGCGTAGTCGTCGCAAAAAGCGTCGTCGCGGGTGCGGTAGCGGCATATGTCGCACAATCTGCCCACAATGTTTCTGCTGGAGTTTGCGAGACATGATAGGCAGCCCATTCTATGCCCGCACGCGATGCCTGATAGGCACGCGAGCCCATCACATCCAGTGTCGAGCTTTGTTGCTGCGCGCCAAAAAAAGTAACCATCACGCCGCCCAGCCCGGCCAGCACCACCAGCAGAAAGATGGCGGTGAGCAGACTGAAGCCTGTTTGGAAGTTACGACTTGTTTTTATCATGACTGATCTCACGGCAACTATCGGTACACGCAACCTGGCCAGATAAATGCGCATCCGGTTTCTTTTCCTCCGCGTTTTTATCCTTCAGGGATGACATCAAGTTTTGCACCCTGCTCCCGCCCTGCCGGGCTAAAGCGGGGTTTTGCATCCACACCTGAATAAAAAATTCCCGCATTTGTTCAGACTGCGCCAAACGGATAAGCATCAAATGCTCGGGAATTACCGTGCGTGAAAAATTATTAGATTCAGGCATTCTGTGCTTATCCTCGCTAATTTTATCTCTCACGCAGTACGGTGTAGCCAATAATCAGGCTCGCGTCGCAGGTGCATCACTGCCAACACGAACAATCTCTTACCATTTTCCGCATACAATATTGCGAATGGAAAACGATGCGTCAGCACCCTGCGAATACCCGGTTCGATCTGCGTCCACGCCAAAGGCATTGAGACTGCAAGCCCAATTGCCTCACGCACTTCCGCAGCAAAATCGAGTCCCAAACCCACGGCATGGTCCTCATAAAATATGATGGCAGCTTCGAATTCGGCTTCAGCTTCCGGATGAAAATCGAAAGTCATTTCCCGTAACGTTGCTGAATGCGCGCAAACACTGTTTCACCATCAACAGGAGCAATATCACCCGCCTTCAACTCTTCAAGTCTGCGGCGTGCCACGGCTGTCCAAGCTGCAGCATGGGTGTCATCTTGCGGATTCAACGTTTGCAGCAGGCAATCCACCAAATGTGCTCGCTCCTCCACAGGCAAGGAAACCGCTTCATCCAATAATACACTCGCTTTCAATGCAACCTCGCTTTCATATCTCACTACTGATGTTCTCAACGATTAACACCGCTTGCGCATAATTAATTATATACACCGAAACCTGAATATTGCTTTACACCTGGCACGCTGCGCCGTATTCACAAGCAGAAACAAAAATGAGCAATCCTCCAGAACCGAATTTAGAATTGCGTTAACAATTTCATCATAATGGAACTCATGGCACATTGTTGACATGGATGGTGTGATACAGACTGATGCTCTCGCCACCGCGGGTAATGCCCAGCCTGATCGCCACCAGACCATGACGCTGGCTGGTGAGGTCGTAGTTGATTTCGCAGGCGCTCACCCGATCGGCCAGCACTGCGGTTGAGCCGCCCGGCGGCACGATTTGCGTGGTATTGAAGTTGTAAGCCCAATAACGGGTCAGCGTGCCTGTACCTTCTCCACCGCTAGTTCCCACATTCAGACAGCCATACATGACCGCCCGTTGTGTGCCGTCTACCACATCAAAGCGCTGCCCCGGCACCTCTGCCCAAACGGGTAATACAGGTGCCGCAAACGTAATGGTCTCATTGGCATTTGTCATTGCAGAAACTTGTCGCAAAATACCGGTACCTGTCTGGTCATAGGGTGGTGCGGCGTTTGACTGTGTGCTGCCAATAACAATAAAGTCAGTGCCTGCAACAATTGCCGGCGCTGGCATCCCCGCGCCCACTATGTCAAATATCAGGGTTCCGCCAGTGCCAAAATTCAAAATATTATTATGGCCCCCGGTATCTGCCCGATACCTTCCGCCCTGTTTGGTCGGAATAAATTCCACGTAACAAGGTGTTGCAACGGCTGCAACACAATTTGTGGCGGGCATGCGCACACTGTTTGGCACCGACGTGCGAATATCGCGCGCCAGGCGGCGCAGGGCGGTATCGGCAATGTCGCCCATCTCGGCGCGATTTGAGCTATCCACATAACCCTGCACCGGCGCGCGGATAAACATCGCCACCATGCCGCCGATGATGCCGGTGATCACAATCACCACGATCATCTCGATCAGCGTAAAACCGCATTGTTGGCTATGACGAGTCATCAGTAAGCCGTCCTGTAGCCGGAAACCTGAACCGGATTGTTTTGCGGGTCCCTCACGGTTACCGTGATCTGCACCGCACTGCCAGCGGGGATTGTGACAGCACCGCTACTCAGCGCCAAGCCCCCAACAGCCACTGTAGCAGTGTAACTGCCCAGACCCGGCACGGCATTTCCGTTCACATCGGTAATGCCAGTAGGCATGGGCATGGTGAAACCGTTGTAATCGCAGACGATGTGATAGCCGGAAGCACGATTCGCCGCTGTAACCTGATTGTGCGGGCAAGTCGCCGATGCGCTGGATGCAGAAATAAAATCCTGCAGTTCAATTTCCTCCAGCAAAGATTCGGCCACGGCCAGCGCCTGTTTGCGTAGTAGAGTGTCGGCACTGTTCCGGGTGACATTGTCCATCACCAGCAAAATGCCGCCCAGCGCGATGCTGATAATAACGATAAACAGGATCAGTTCTACCAGGCTTGCGCCCTGCTGCCGTTGTGAATTTTTCAGCATACCGCCCGCCCGTACACATAGCCGGTTTCTGCCTCAATGCACACATTGCCTGCCGCGAAACCCGACACCGAAATGCTTAAAGGCGAAGCGCCCGCAAAGCTTGCCCTGCCCAGCGCATCAAAACTAATTGCGACTGCGCCAGTCAATGTCACGCCATTGGGCGCATCGACTGTGTAGGTCGTCTGCCCGGCAGGATAGGTACCCGTGGGATTTTGCAAACCGGTATTGCAAGCACCGCCAAAATTTGACGCCGTTGTGAGCTCCATCCCGCCTGTTATCGGGAATGTCACGCACACGGTGCGGCGTTGAGAAATCGCGGTTTTCTGTGCGTAGCGCAAACTGGAAATGACCTGGTCGTAATAACCCCGGCTGTCGAACGAGCCCCGGTCAAGTATGCGCGGCAAAGCAATTGCAGAAACGATACCCACAATCACCATCACGGTGATTAGCTCAACCAGCGTAAAGCCATGTTGGGATAGCTGTTTATTTGCAACACCGCTCACAAACACATTATGCATACAATACTTCGCCTGCGAACCCAAACAGGATTCGGAACTATGATCGACGGCTTCTGCTGGCAAGGCATTCAAAATCACTTCCAATCCGGCTTTCACCAAAGAACTCAAAAAATGCTAATCAATCTAGCAAAATACGTCGACAACTGACAAAAAAGGGGAGCCGAAGCTCCCCTTGATCATTGCCAGCACACCTTGCAAAACTCAAACTACATATTTAAAGGATTGCAGCAACCGGAGCAGAAGCTGCGTGCGTACCAAGATCAATCGTCGTGCAAGCCACGCCACTAGTGGCGATACCAAAGGTGGTGCCCTTGATTGCTCTTTCAGCATAATTGATCGAGCCTGCGGATGACAAACCACCAGCCACACCTCTAACACCAGCTATTGTCGCTTCTGTAGACAGATCCAGGAACTTTGGCAATGCCGTAGCAGCCAAGATACCCAAAATTACTATCACGACGATCAATTCAATCAAGGTAAAACCTTTTTGATTATGCATATCTATATCTCCTAATTTGTTAGGGGGCCGCAGCCCGTAAATTAAAGCATCCTGAACCCCGATATCCGAATGCCGCAGCATCCTGATTGTCTGGATTATGATCAATCTAAACACTTTTTTATAAATAAAACAAGAACTTTCTTGTTTTTGCTACACAAGTACATCAACAGGGACGCGCCGTTAATCAATACGCTACGCGAGCCTAGGCTTGTCGGGCCATCCAATATAGTAAAATTGCCAATATATACAGTCCCCCCGCCATCAGTGCCAGCCCCGTTTTCTGGGCATGTCTGAATACCAGTTGCTCCAGATGCTGATGCTGCATCTCAAGTGGTTTGAGGGACTGACGCAGAGAAATACGCCGGTTGGCGCTTTGTTCGAGGTCGCGCAACATGCTGGGTCGAAATATCAGGAACAGGCTAACCAGCAAGGCCAGTATTGCCCCCATTATTGAAACAAGCACAAATCCATCCACCAAAGATTGGACTAGCCCGGGCGGAACCAGATGCATCTTCATCAGACTTGCCATCAGCCCGGCTCGACCAAAATATGATGTAAATATGTAAATGACATATAACGCTCCCAACATCAACACCGCCCCGCTCAGGCATCCATATCGATAAAACCAGTGGTCGAGATTAAACGACTGCGCAAGGGGCCGGGCCATCTGGCGGGTGGAAACCCATCTATTGGCAAACTTATTAATTCGCCCCAACCATTCAGGTCGCCACAGCAGCAGTGCACCAGCCAGCACCCCCACAACACTGACAACCAGCAGGTACAGCAGTATGTAGCGCAACAGTATGGCCTCTGTTATAAACATTTTCATTTTTCCTCTCGAATCAGCCAATGATAGGGTTCAACAGGTTCAAACAACAAGCTCGTTAATACCATCGAATCCTTGCGTGCATCAGCTTTAGGAACAGTCCTTCGTGCAGCTGCATATTCAAGCCTTACCCGGTAGCGCACCCATTTTTTACCGTCCTTGCCGGGAATAAAATAATCGGTTCGATATGGCACGTAAACCATTTCATGTGTTCCTAGGTCGTAAGCCCAATTGCCGGGCACTATTGCAGCCAGATTGATATCTTGAAATTCACCTGAGTAGTTATGCGGCCTCTGCATCAGCCAGGACACGGGATTTTCTGTCACCAGCATTTTAGCATCAGCCTCCATACCGGTCGTTAATAGCTGACCGTATTGCATTACGAGTGAACTTTGCAGTGCACTCGCCACCTGTTCCATCGCAGCTTTTTCCGCCTGCTCCTGATAAAACCAGACTCGAGTGAGAAGCACACTGGTAAGAATGACTACTATGATGATGGCTACAAGAAGCTCAATCAGCGTAAAACCTTTTGGGGACTGAGCAAACCCCTCCGCCCGATGCTTAAGGCAACACTCCTCCTCAGTCCTGATTTTGCTAGTTCTGTTTTTCATTTGTGCATTGCCGCCTTGCCCAGATCCCACATCGGCAGAAAGATGCCCAGCGCCAGTATCAGCACCAGAATACCCAGCGCCACGATCATGATGGGCTCGATCTGTTGCGCCAGTGTTTTGACTTCATATTCAACCTCGCGTTCGTACATGCCCGCAACCTCAAACATCAACCCGTCCATATCGCCGGTTTCCTCACCCACCGCAATCATCTGCAAGACGGTGGGATTGAATATTTTTGAAGTACTGGCGGTACGCAATATGCTTTCGCCGCGCTCGACGCCATCGCGCATTTGTTCAATTTGTTTGCGCATATAGGCGTTGTCCACCACCAGCGCCACCACGCTTAAACCCTGCAATATTGGAATGCCGCTTTTAAAGGCCAGTGCCAGGCTGCGCGCAAATCTGGCCAGTGTGGATTTGAAAATTATTTTTCCGGCAATGGGAAGCTGCAGCTTGTACCTGTCCCACTGATAGCGCCCCTGCACCGTGTTGATGTATTTGCGGAACCCGACTACGGTGCCGACCAGCAGTGCCAGCAGCAACACCCAGTAATTCACCATAAAACTGGAAAAACCCATCAGGATTCTTGTCATTAACGGCAGCTCGGTTTGAAACCCGGCAAACACCTTGGCAAAGGCTGGTATCACAAATATATTCACCACCACAATCGCAAGCGCCATCGCGATCATCACAAACATAGGGTAACGCAGGGCCGAGCTGATGCGCTCTTTCATGTCTTTTTCAAATTCCAGATGGCCGTAGAGGCTCATGAAAGTTTCGTCCAGCCGGCCGGTCATCTCGCCGACTTGCACCATGCTGACGTAGAACGCGGAAAACACCCTGGGATGCAGGCGCATTGCGGCACTGAGCTCGCGTCCGCTATCCAGGCTTTCACGCAGGCTTTGCAGCACTGTTGCCAGCGCGGGATTTTGCGAGGACTCCTGCAAGCCCGCCAGCGCGCGCATGATGGGTACACCCGCCTTGAGCAGGGTATACATCTGCCGGCTGAACAACATCAGCTCGACGATATCAATTTTTTTCTCGTTCAATCTTTGCCACAGCGATGCGCCGCTGGCAGCTGCCGCGCTTACTTTTGAGGAGGGCTTGATTTCGGTGGGTGTGATGCCTTTTCTGCCTAACTGATCGGCAATCGCAACACTGTCCTCACCCTCGAGCGTGCCCTGTTCCAGATCGCCGTTTGCGTTTCTTCCCCTGTAGGCAAATACGGCCATCAGTCTTCACGCTCATTGCTGATATTCATCACTTCCGCTACCGAGGTATTGCCCATCGCCATTTCATACAGCGCATGATCGATAAGTGTTTTGCCCTTCATATACTCGCGCGCGGCTTTCATAAAGTGGTTGGAATCCTGATGTGCTGCAGCCTCTACCAGAATCTGGGTCATCTCCAGCATTTCATACACCCCCATGCGCCCGCGATAGCCGGTGCCATTGCAGCTGGAACAACCGCGACCCTTTACCAGCCTGCCCCAGTGCTGGCGTGCCATGCCTTCGTGTTCCAGCCACTCGCCTTCCTGCGGGGTGGGGGTATAAACCTCCTTGCAGCTCTCGCATACGCGACGCACCAGCCGCTGCGCCACCACCACCTGCACCGAAGAGGCCACCATGAATTTAGGCACACCCATATCGACCAGACGGAACAGGGTACCCGCGGTATCGCGCGTATGCAGCGTGGACAGCACCAGGTGGCCGGTCATCGCGGCACGCAGACCGATCTGCGCGGTTTCGCCGTCGCGCATCTCACCGACCAGAATGATGTCGGGATCCTGGCGCAAGGTGGCTCGCAGGACGCGCGAGAAGGTCAGGTCAATTTTTTCATTCACCTGCACCTGATTAATGCCGGGCAGACGATATTCAACCGGATCTTCCACCGTGATGATTTTCTGGTTGACGGTGTTGATCTCTGCCAGGGCGGCATACAGGGTGGAAGTTTTACCGCTACCGGTTGGGCCGGTCACCAGCACCATGCCACTGCTGCGATTGATAACCTCGCGGAAGCGCTTGAGCATGCTGGCCGGCATGCCGATCTTGTCGAGCGAGAGGATGCCGCCGCTCTGGTTTAACAGACGCATCACCACGGCTTCGCCATACTGGGTGGGCATGGTGGAAAGACGCACGTCTACCGACTGGTCGCGCACGCGGATATTCAGGCGACCGTCTTGCGGCAGGCGCTTTTCAGAAATATCCAGACCGGACATCAGCTTCAGTCGCAATACCAGAGAAGGTGCAATTTTGCTGTCCGCTTCCGCCTGCAGGTGTAATTCGCCGTCGATGCGGAAACGAATTTTTAGTGATCCTTCCTGCGGCTCGATATGGATATCCGACGCGCGCACCTGTGTTGCATCGTTAAACATGCTCTGCAACAGCTTTACCACCGGCGCCTCTTCCAGCCCGACCGTATCGGTCAGCAAGCCAAAATCTATGGCGGTATCGCCCAAGTCCTCGGACAATTCTTTCGCCAGACCGGTAATTTCTTCGGTGCGGCGATAGACGCGGTCAATGACTTCGAGCAGCTGTCCTTCGGTTACCACCGCAAGGTCAATATCGCGCTTGAGCAGGCGACTGATTTCATCGAAGGATGCCAGATCGGTTGGATCGGTCATGCCCACCAGCAGCATGCCATTGCGCTCTTCCAGCGCGACCGCGCGGAAACGCCGTGCCTGGTTTTCAGGCAGGCGGCGCACGATATCAAGGTTGATGTTGTAGAATTTGAGGTTGATAAACGGGATGTTGAGTTGCTTGGCCAGCGCTTCGGAAATCTGCTCTTCGGTGACAAAGCTGTTGTCCACCAGCACCCGCCCCAGCTTGCGCCCTGTACGCTTTTGCTGATCCAGCGCAAAGGTCAGCTGCTCCATCGAAATCAGCTTCTGGGTCACCAGCAGATCGCCTAAGCGAATTTTTTCCGGACGTGCCATAGCGTATTACCCCGTGTATATTTTTATTATTAATTTAGCCGGGTTTGATGCTACCCCGGTCCCGCTTGATACGGAATTGTGTTAACCCTGAACTGCACCTGATCTCGGGTATAATTTTGCCAGCGCATGATAGCGCTATAAACCACAAGTGAAAAGGCTTTACGAATACTGGCACAGACTATGTTTTCATTCAACATTGCACACAAAAAGCCGGATTCACCCAGTCAAAACAAATTAAGGGGAAGAGATTGATTTACAGCGCGGCACAACTTCGCATACCGCAACTGATCGTTGCACTTTTTATTTTTGCATTCGCTTCCGCCTCGCATTCCGCGGAGGACGCGCCTGTCGCCAGCAGCTCTTCATCCATCACCGGCATTATTGGCGGCGACTACAGCACCTTCTACGCCGGCGATCGCCTGGCACGCATGGGCATTGTGATTGGCGCCGGCGCCATCATGGCCAATACCAATATTGATATGAATATCCGCAACTGGTATCAGGACAACGTGCGCAGCGACAGAACCAACTCCTGGTCCAGCGCCGAGGAAAGCACAGCCGCCCTCCGTGCAAAATTGTTTGGCGAAGGCAAATATATGGTGCCGGTGGCCTTGCTTGCTGCCAGTGTGAATTATATCGACACCGATACCGCTGTCGGCAACTGGGGCGCGAACGCCAGCCGCGCCTATATTGTGGGCCTGCCCGCAGTGTGGGCCATGCAGTTTGCCACTGGTGCGGCACGTCCAAGCCATAACGCGCCCTCGGGATCCGCCTGGCGCCCTTTCAATAACGACGGTTATGCGCATGGTGTCAGCGGGCACTCATTTGTCGGCGCCGTGCCCTTCCTCACCATCGCGTACATGAACCCGGACAACGGCTGGGTGAAATATCCGGCTTATCTCGCCTCGATGGCCGCCGGCTGGTCGCGTGTCAACGATGACGTACACTTTCCCTCGCAAGTGATACTGGGCTGGTATATGGGCTGGGAAGCGGTAGATGCCGTTTTTGACCACAACGAAAAGCGCAACGGCGTAAAAATCGCGCCGATGGCTGTGTATGACGGCTTTGGCCTGACAGCTAACGCCAGCTGGTAAAAGTGGTGAACAAGACGGTTCATGTCATTCTGTACGAGCCGGAGATCCCCCCCAATACCGGGAATATCATCCGCCTGTGCGCTAACACCGGCGCACAGCTGCATTTAATTCGTCCCCTGGGTTTTGATCTAGACGACAAGCAGTTGCGCCGTGCCGGCCTCGACTACCATGAGTATGCCGGGATGCAAGTGCATGATGATCTCAACACCTGTTTGCAAAGCCTGCCGGAGGCACGCCTGTTTGCCTTCACCACCAAGGCGTCCAGGCATTACCACGAAGCACAGTTTCAAGCGGGCGATGCACTGATGTTTGGCCCCGAGAGTCGCGGCTTGCCGGCAGAGCTACTGGCGTCGCTGGCGCCGCAGCAGCGCCTGCGCTTGCCGATGCTGCCGCACAATCGCAGCCTGAATTTATCCAACTCAGTTGCGGTGGCGGTCTATGAGGCTTGGCGACAACTGGGTTTTGCGGGAGCGGCTTAAACCTAAAATATGCCAGCCCAGAGGAAATTACATAAGTAATTGATTATATTCAATATTTTGTCAAACACAATCAGAGCGGAAACTCGCTGTCGGGTACCCGGTTCAGCAAGTCCTCAACCGCGCTTGCCGCCTCAACCTGCTCGTAGAGGATGCGGTAAACCGCTTCACAGATAGGCATGTCAATACCAAGCTGCTGCACCAGCTGATGCACTGCGCGCACGCTGTATACGCCTTCGGCAACATGGCCCAGTTCACGCAGGATGAAGGGCAAGGCATGTTGTTGCGCCAGCAGCAGACCGACATTGCGGTTGCGCGAAAGATCGCCGGTGCAGGTCAGGATCAGATCTCCAACCCCCGACAAACCAGCCAGGGTTTCGGCATGTCCGCCCAGCTTGATACCCAGCCGGGTCATCTCGGATAGCCCGCGTGTCAGCAATGCTGCGCGGGTGTTGAATCCAAAGCCCATGCCATCCGATATACCTGCGGCGATGGCCAATACATTTTTAACCGCACCACCGACCTCCACACCGATCACATCATTGCTGGTGTAAATACGCAGGCGCGGATTGTGCAGGCTCAAGGCAGACTGGCGCGCAAACTCCCTGTCATTCGAAGCCAGCACCAGCGCGGTGGGCAGGCCATGCGCCACTTCCTGCGCGAAGCTCGGCCCGGACAATACGCCGCGCGGAAAAGCGGGCGGCAGGATTTCATCGACAACCTGATGCGCCAGCAGCGCCGTGTCGGCCTCAAAACCCTTGCACAGCCAGATCACCGGAACGGGTGCAGGCAAGGCTGCAATTTTGCCCAGCGTATCGCGCAAAGCGGAGATAGGAACGGCCAGCACAATCATTTCTGCACCGGCCAGCGCGGCACCCAGATCATGCTCCAGCCGAAGCTCCTGCGGCAACGGGATATCAGGCAGGTAGCGCTGATTTTTGCCGGCGGCTTTCATGTCGTTAATTTGCTGCGCATTGCGCGCCCACAGTGTCACACGATGGCGCTGCGCAAGACTGATGGCCAGCGCGGTTCCCCATGCGCCGGCACCTAATAGCGAAATATTCATCTTGATTGAGTGACGCGCGTAATAATCATTTTGCTGGGCGATACAGAATCAAATCTGTGTTTTAAATTTGGTGCGCTTGCTGTCAATCGGCACCCCAAACCTCAATCGACCGGATGTAGCCGCTCGAACCATCCTGATGCCGCGCCTTGATCCAGCCACCGCCATTGATGCCCAGCGACTCAAGCGCAACATTTTGCGACACCTGAAAAGCAACCGTGGCGTTGAGTTCGGGGGCCTGACGTACCGTGCCGACAGCGGCCTTGACCACCACATAACGCCGCTCGCTCACGACCCGTCTTTCAATCCAGGCCATCGTGCCGGAACTGTCACGCACCTTGATCCACCGCTCCAGATTCACCACTTTTTCCAGCGGCGTATAGCGGCTAATCACAAACAGCTTTTTTCCCTTCAGCGAAGGGGCATCGTAAAGAATGGCACTATGCTCGGCGACGGATACATACTCAAGCGCTTGGGCCTGATGCATGACAAGCAAAAACACACTCATCATTGCTGCCGTTCTGCCCAGACGTTTTAATACATTCTGTTTCATACCAGTATGAGTTTAGTGCTTGGTAGCCGGTGCCGCTGCCTGTGCCTGTTGCTGCTGCTGATACAGCGCTTCAAAATTAACCGGATTGAGCAACACCGGCGCAAAGCCCGCACGCACCGAGACGTCCGTCACCACTTCGCGAAGGTAGGGATACAGAATATTGGGGCATACCACGCCAAGCACCGGCTCCAGCTCTGCGGAAGGTATGTTTTGCACATGGAAGATACCCGCCTGTTTCGCCTCGATGAGGAACATTATTTTGTCTTTTGCGGTCAGCTTTGCCGTCAAGGTGATGGTAATGATGACTTCATAAATGCCCGCGTCTATCGCGGAGTACTCTGTATTCAGCTGCAGATCAATCTGCGGGGCTTCACGCTCCAGAAAGATACTGGGCGCATGCGGCACTTCAAGCGACAAATCCTTGACGTATAGTTTTTCGATATTGAATGTAGGCTGCGCCTGTTCGGTGGTTGCTGCTTCGCTCATTGGTCGTTACCTGATATTAATGTTGTAAAAAACGCTGTTAGCCGTTCAGCAATGGTACCAGTTCGCCCTGACTATCCAGCTCGGCCATGTCGTCAAATCCGCCAACATGACGCTCGCCAATATAAATTTGCGGCACGGTGCGACGGCCGGTTTTGGCCATCATGATATCGCGCTGTTCAGGCAACAGATCAATGCGGATTTTTTCAATCTCGGTCACGCCGCGCTTCTTCAGCAACTGTTCGGCGCGCACGCAATAAGGACACACCTCGGTGCAATACATTGTCACTTTAACCATGCTTATTTCTCCAACGGTAAATTTGATTTCTGCCAGCCCATCACACCGCCCGACAGATTATACGCCTGGGTAAAACCCTGCTTGCCCAGCGCCGAACATGCCGAAGCAGAACGCTGGCCGCTGCGGCACACCACGACAATAGGCTGCTCACGATACCGTTCCAGTTCACCGGTGCGGGTTGCAAGCTTGCCCAATGGTATCCATTTCGCATTCAGGATATGGCCGGACTTGAATTCGGAATCTTCACGCACATCAAGCACCAGTGCGTTTTTATGATTAATCAACTCAAGCGCCTCGACGATATTGACTTCTTTAACGCCGCGGATGCGGTTACCAAAAAATGACCATAACAGCATCATGCCGCTGGTGAGCGCTATCATCACCATCCATATATTATCTTGTAGATACTGCACTTGAATACTCCTCGTTTTTTTGAATTGCGAATTCTAGCAGAGCTGAGAAGTGCGCTGGGTCTTTCTGGGCCAATGCACTTAATTCCCTGCTTTGTGCGGCAAAGTCACCCGGATATGACCATATCGCGCGTTCTATCTGCACTCGCGCCTCTTCCTGCCTGCCGGCAAGCGCGAGCAGCATGGCCCTGCGATATGCAGGCGTTCCAAGCGGGACAAATTTGATTGCCCGCTCATTCAACTCCAGTTTATTTTCAAGCTCTGTTTCACTTATCTCGATCCAGTTATTCATGAACAACTCGGCATAGGGCCGCAGCAAAGGCATGCCATGAACCGCAATGAGTTCCTCGCGCATGCGCAGTGAAGCACTCTTGTCTTCGATTGACTTTGGACGCGAATTCAAAGAGCGCTCCAGCCGCTGGTATCCTTGCTGCAACTGGATTAATGATAGCAAGCCAAGCAACAATACAGCGGCCACCGACAACCGCCCCAGCCTGTGCATCTCCAGGCGATAAGTACTGTTATCCAGAGCCCCCAGCAGAATGGCGGCTATACCCATAAAATAGGCATACCACAGCGGATATTCAAGCATGCTGTGTATCCCCAGCACCAGCAGCACGGTACAGGCAAACCAGTGGGCAGTTGAAAATTGCGCACGCAGTGCCTGCCTGATCCACATATATAATGCGCCAAACAGGATCAGCAATCCTGCCAGACCCATCTCTGCCGCAATGTGCATCACCAGATTGTGTGCATTGTTATACAGCCCGGTTATATATGTCGCCTGCAGCACCGGACCCAGCTGAAAATGCTGCCACGCAAATTGCCCCAGCCCCGCGCCCAGCAATGGGAACTGACTAAAGATCAGCCATGCTTCGCGCCACAGATAGAGCCTGATACTGCCGGTACTGTCGGCAGTCATACGCTGCAACGTGGTAACGCCTGACGATTCTGCCGCCAGCCAGGGGATCTGCACGACCAGATGCATCAGGCCGAATCCCAGCAGCAGCAACAGGCTGTAGTTTAGCAAGTGGCGGCAGGATATCTCGCGGCGTTGCCACAGATAGGATAGTACAACCATGCTCAACAAATATAGCCACGAGCTGCGCGAGCCGCTCAGGACCATCACAAATAGCAGCGGTGCGGCCAGCAACACAGCTTGCCATGTGCGCATATGCAAGCGCAGGAAACCCAAAGATACCAGACCCATTGCAATGTAATTGGCATAGTGATTGGGTTGCGCCATGTTGCCGTAAATGGCGGCGCCATTTTTTGAGGTAATCACTGAATCCAGAAACGTATGCCAGCGATAGTGTTGCAACACACCCGCCAGCGCACCCAGCTCAGTTCCCAGCAGCAGGAAAGCTGCCAGTGCGGTTGCCATCACTGGCAGACCAAACCTTTCCCTTAATGCGCGGCCCAGCATCATGAGCAATGTCGCCCACAGCATATACAGCGTGAACAACAGGGTCTGGTCAAAATAAGTTGCCCTGCCCAGCAAATACTGCACCAGAGCCAACAGCATCAACGAAATTGGCAGCAAAACAATGCGCGGAATCTCGGGCTGCTGCCACTGTTGCTTCGACAGCAGAAATCCACTGGCACCCAGACCCAGAAGGGCGGTTCCCCATTCCTGATAAAAAGTAGTCAGCGGGTATGCGTGGTGATAATACAGAAACGGCAAAACCCACATTAACCCGACCAGTGTCAGACTAATGTGGGCTATGCCTGGCCTGCGCAAGGCAGGCAAATCAATCGCCAGCCTGCTTAGCAACTGCCTTTGATTCCAAACTTGCCCAGAATACTGTTCAATGGGCAAAACTTGGTGAAGCCGCTCTGAAACAAATTAAAACCGACAAAAGCGGTAAAGAACAGGAAATATTGGCTCACAAATATCGGGCTAGCTTCCACGCCCAGAGACAAGGTCAACATAACCATAAATCCGGCAATAATTCTAACTACACGTTCTGCGTTCATAAACTGCACTCCTATTAATGTTTGTCCACTCTTGTTTTACTCACCCCTGTCTGGAGATGAAGCAATCGGAATATTTTACTCGAATTTCCTGTACAGGGTGGCGTAATACAGTACCGGGATCACGACCAGCGTTAACACGGTAGACACCATAATGCCGAAAATCAGCGCTATCGCGAGCCCGTTAAAGATCGGGTCATCCAGGATAAACAACGCGCCTGCCATGGCCGCCAAACCTGTCAGGATGATGGGTTTGGCGCGCGCACTGGCCGCATTGATCACAGCTTCCTGCAACTTGATACCCTCGGCCAGTTGCAGATTGACGAAGTCCACCAGCAAAATGGAGTTGCGAACAATAATGCCGGCAAGCGCAATCATGCCTATCATGGAGGTCGCGGTAAACTGCGAGCCCAGCAAGGCATGACCGGGCATCACACCGATGATGGTCAGCGGTATCGGTGCCATGATAACAAGCGGTACCAGATAGCTTTTGAATTGCGCCACCACCAGCAGGTAGATCAGGATCAATCCAACTGCATAGGCAATACCCATGTCTCGAAATGTTTCGAATGTGACCTGCCATTCGCCATCCCACTTCAGCGCATACGAAGCATACGGATTCGACGGCATATTGAAGTACCAGTTTTGCAGTGTGCCGCCTTCTTCCAGCGCCATGCCATCCAGCTTGCTGTCAATGCCGAACATGCCATACAGCGGGCTGTCCAGCTTGCCTGCCATATCGCCTACCACATAAACAACCGGCAGCAAGTCCTTGTGGTAGATCGGATAGTCGCGCTGTGTTTGCACGATCTGCACCAGCTCGGCCAATGGCACCAGTACACCATCACGCGCGCGCACCTTCAGCTTTAATACATTATCGATACGGCTGCGGCTTTCAAACGGCAGACTCATGCGCAACGGCGGCGCATATTTGGAGGTGGCATCGTGCAGCGAGGTCACATCCTGCCCTGACAGTGCCACATGTATCGTATCGACGATATCCTGCGGCGCGATGCCGAGCAGCGCTGCCTTGCTTTGCAGTACATGCAGCACCATTTTTGGCGCCGGCTCGGTCACGGTATCGTCGATGCCGACAATATCAGCGGTCTTGCCAAACTGCTCGCGCACCTTGCCCGCCACCCTGCGCGAACCCTCGTAATCCGGTCCGTAGATTTCAGCCACAATTGGGGACATCACCGGCGGACCGGGCGGCACCTCGACGATCTTGACCTTCGCACCCCACTGCTGGGCAATTTTTTCGACTGGCTCGCGCACGCTGCCGGCCACTTCATGGCTGCTGCGATCGCGCTTGTGCTTGTCCTGCAGATTGACCTGAATATCGCCCTGCTCGCTGGCTGCACGCAGATAATACTGGCGTACCAGTCCATTGAAATTAATCGGCGCCGCTGTGCCCGCATAGCCCTGATAATCGGTCACTTCAGGCACGGTAGCCAAATACGCGCCAATCTCGTGCAACACTGCCGAAGTCTGCTCCAGTGCCGTGCCGGTTGGCATGTCGACCACAATCTGGAACTCGGATTTATTGTCAAACGGCAGCATCTTCAGCACCACCAGTTTTACACCCACCAGCGCAACCGAGAAAAACAGGCCGGCACCGATACCGAGCCACAGTTTCATCCTTGCCTTTTTGCCATTTTCGCGATTCAAGAAAGGCGACAGGCGTTCGCGGAAAAAGCGCGCCAGCGCGGTATCTTTTTCATCCTGTAGCGAGGCATGATGAGGTGCCGAGAAACGCAGTGCCAGCCACGGCGTCACGACAAACGCAACCGCCAGCGAAATCAGCATTCCCATGCTGGCATTGATCGGTATCGGGCTCATATAGGGGCCCATCAAGCCCGTGACAAAGGCCATCGGCAATAGCGCCGCAATTACCGCCAGCGTTGCCAGTATGGTAGGGCCACCGACTTCGTCAACCGCTTCCGGGATAATTTGCGACAGCGGCTGATGACCAAACAGCTCGCGCCGCCGGTGAATATTTTCCACCACCACAATTGCGTCATCTACCAGAATGCCGATGGAAAAAATCAACGCAAACAGCGACACACGATTCAGCGTAAAGCCATAGGCCCAGGATGCAAACAGGGTCACCGCCAGCGTCAGCGTCACCGCAACACCCACGATCAGGGCCTCGCGCCTTCCCAGCGCAATCCACACCAGCGCAATCACCGCACTGGTGGCAAAAATCAGTTTCTGGATTAATTTTTTGGCCTTGTCATTGGCAGTCTCGCCGTAATTGCGTGTATTAGTGACATGCACATCGGAAGGAATCACGCTGCCCTTCAGCTCTTCCACACGCTCAAGCAAATTACGCGCAACCTCTACCGCATTTTCGCCCGGCTTTTTGGTCACTGCCACGGTTACAGCTGTGAACTCTCCCTTGGCCTGTATTCCCTTGTCGGCTGCAGCTGCTCCAGCACCCAGCCACACATAATTCGAAGGCTGGTCAGCACCATCCTGCACATCCGCCACATCCTGCAGATACACCGGCTTGCCGCCGGACACGCCCACGACCAGCTGCTTAACCTCTCTTGCGCTGCTCAGGAAGTTACCGGTTTGCACCATTACTTCGCGGTTTTGCTGGGTCAGCGTTCCCGAGTTATGTGAGACATTGGCCGCCTGCAATGAAGCACGCACATCCTGCACGGACAACTGGTAAGCGTTCAACGCCTCTGGATTGAGCAATACGCGCACCATGCGCTGCGTTGCACCGAAAGTCGTCACTTCACGCGTGCCCTTGACCCGTTTCAGTTCCGCTTCGATCGCATGCGCCACATGCGTCAGCGCAAGACCTCCGCCCACCGCCTCATCGCGCCACAGGGTAAACGCCACAATAGGCACATCATCGATACCGCGAGCCTTGATCAGCGGCTGCATCACCCCCAGAGTCGGCGGCAGCCAGTCCGCATGTGAATTGATCACATCATAAAGCTTGACCATCGCGGGGCCATGCGATTCACCCACCTTGAACTGCACGCTGATTATCGACATACCCGGCTGCGATACCGAGTACACATGTTCCACACCGGCAATTTGCGACAGTACCTGCTCGGCTGGAGTAGACACTGTGCGTGCCACATCCTGGCTGGAGGCGCCCGGATAGGCGATCAGTACATTGGCCATGGTGACGTTGATTTGCGGCTCTTCTTCGCGTGGCGTTACCAGCACCGAAAAAATGCCCAATAACATCGCGACCAGCGCAAGCAGTGGCGTCATTTGCGAGTGCATGAAAAAATTGGCTATACGTCCGGAAATACCCATGGTCGTTCTTCCTGAGGAGAGTTAAAGATGAAAGCTGATCGGGCAGGCAACCCGACATACGGGTTGAAGCCTGACCTACCTGGCAACTGACATGCCCGCCTTGACTGGATCAAGCGCCACGTTTTCGCCCGGATTCAAACCGACCAGCACCTCGATCTCATTCTCTCCGGCTGCCTCACCCAGGCGTACCTGACGCAGCCTGGCCGCGCCCGTGTCGTCCACCACATAAACCGCCACCACTTCGCTACGGCGCACTACCGCACTGGAAGGGATCAGCAGTTTTTTTGCCCTGCCCACTACAAAATGGGCACGCACAAACATCCCCGGATACACGCCTTTTTCATTTGCGGGAAGCGACACCCTTACCTGGGTGCTGTGCGTGCGCGCATCGGCAGACGGCTGCACCGTTACCGCGGCAGCCTTGACCCAGCGCTTGAGTGATGTGAGCTCTATATTAACCCTGGGATGTGTACCGATTTCTGCCAGTTTGTATTGTGGAACGTTCACAATGACACGCATCTGGGTTGGATCAAAACCAACCATCAGCGGCTTGCCCACGGTGACCATTTCGCCCATTTCCACCAGACGCGATGCAACGACCCCGCCAAATGGTGCGATCACTGACGCATAAGCATGTGCCAGTGCAGACTGGCTTTCGCCAGCCTCACTGGCGGCAGCCTGCGCCAGCGCCACGTCGTAATCAGCCTTGGCCTTATCCAGCGCCGACTGGCTAATGTATTTCTGTTCAAATAACTGCATGGAACGCTGATAATTGGCTTTGGCCTGAGTCAACGCGGCTTGCGCCTGCATCACTTGAGCCTGGCTGCCCGCAAGCGCCTGTCCGGTTTCGCGCTCATCGATACGCAGAATAACCTGGCCTTTTTTGACGGTATCACCGACATCAAAATTCACTTCCTTAACACGCCCGGAAATCTGCGCCGATACGGTAGACTGCCTGACAGCCTCCACCACACCTTCCACGCTATAAGTTTGCGCAACTTCACGATACTCTGCCCTGATTACTGCCAATTGTTCTGCCGCCTGCGCCGAACCGGCGAACAATCCAGAAGAAAATCCCAAAGCCGCCAAAAATAAAGTTTGATGTCTCATGGTCGAATCACCGAATTAATAATTAAGTATATTAGAATATACTAATGTATGATTTTATTCAAGTCTTCATTGGTTAGTACAAAACACATCTCTCATCAACTCCACCAGCTTCAAGGTACGCTCATCGCTAATCCTGTAATAAACCCGGTTAGCGTCCTTGCGCGTGCACAACACACCCTTATCGCGCAAAATAGCCAGATGTTGCGAAATATTGCTCTGTGACGTGCCTACATCATCAACAATATCCTGCACGCTGACTTCCTCGCTACCCAGCACGCACAATATTTTAAGCCTCAGGGGATGCGCAATCGATTTGATTGCAAGTGAAGCCTGCAGAATATCTTCGTCCCTGTCGATCAATTTCTTAGTTGTTTCCACCAGTCATTACCTCATATCCAGCATCGTACGATGCTACAAAATCAGCTAAAATATCAAATTATTAGCAGCCACTTATATTTTGATACTTTTACCTTTAAAAAGCCAGCAAGAAAGCATTACACAATGAAAATCACCCCTGTTCTTCTACTTATTCTAGACGGTTTTGGTTATCGCGAAGATACCGACCACAATGCCATCGCCCTTGCTCGCAAGCCCAACTTTGACCGGCTGTGGCGCGATTATCCTCACACACTGATCAATGCATCCGAGAAATCAGTGGGTCTGCCCGCCTCGCAAATGGGCAACTCCGAGGTGGGACACCTGAACATAGGCGCGGGGCGTATTGTACAAATGGAACTGACTCGGGTGGAAGTGGACATTCAGGACGGCACCTTCAGCAAAAATCCGGCTTTGTCGGGTGCAATAGCACAGGCAAAACAGAACGGCTCAGCATTGCATATTATTGGTCTTTTATCCCAGGGCGGCGTTCACAGCCACGAGGACCATATACTGGCCATGGTGGAGATGGCAGCACTCAGCGGCCTGAAGAAAATTTATGTACATGCGCTGCTCGATGGCCGTGACACCCCGCCCCGCAGTGCAGAGACCTCCCTGCAGCGCATGCAGGACAAGTGTAACGCCCTCGGCGCAGGTCACATTGCCAGCATTATTGGGCGATTCTTCGCAATGGACAGGGACAACCGCTGGGAACGGGTGCAGGCCGCATATGACCTGATCACCCAGGGCAAGGCGCTTTTCAGCGCGGCGTCAGCCATTGACGGTCTGCAGCAAGCTTATGCACGCGATGAAAACGATGAGTTCGTGCAGGCAACTGTAATAGGCGAAAAAGTAGCGATGCAGGACGGCGATGTTGCGGTGTTCATGAATTTCCGCGCCGACCGCGCGCGCGAACTGACCCGCGCACTGACAGACGAAAATTTCGACGGTTTCAGGCGCGACAAATTTCCAAAGCTGGCCGGGTTTGTCACACTCAGCAGCTACGGTGAAGACTTTCACCTGCCGGCAGCCTACCAGCCCACCGCAATCAGCAACTGTTTCGGTGAGTACATTTCCAATCTCGGACTCAAACAGTTGCGTATTGCGGAAACAGAAAAATATGCTCACGTCACCTATTTCCTCAATGGTGGCAGGGAGCAGCCCTACCCTGGCGAAGACCGCATACTGGTGCCATCGCCCAAGGTAAAAACCTATGACATGAAACCGGAAATGAGCGCGTTTGAAGTGACCGACAAGCTGGAAGAGGCAATTCGCAGCGGCAAATACCAGTCCATTATCTGCAACTACGCCAATGGCGATATGGTCGGGCACAGCGGCAATCTGGAGGCGGCGATCAAGGCCATCGAAGCACTCGACATCTGCATCGGACGTGTCGTCAGCACCATGCAGCAGTGCGGGGGGGAGGTGATCATTACCGCCGACCATGGCAACGCCGAGCAGATGATAGACCGCACCACGCATCAGGCGCATACGGCGCACACCCTGAATCTGGTGCCGTTCATTTATGTGGGGCGCAAAGCCGACATTGCCAGCTCGGGCGCGCTGCAGGATATTGTGCCGTCCATACTGACCCTGATGGGCTTGCCGCAACCCAAAGAAATGACCGGCAAGCCGCTTATCACCCTGCTGTGACTTTTCCTTTCCGCTTCGCGCTGCTGATACTTGCGTCGACGCTGTGCCTGCACAGCGCCCGTGCCAACCAGCAGCATGAACTGGAAAACCTGCGCCAGCGCATCTCGGCACTGCAGCATGAAATGGAGAAAACCAGCGATTCAAAGGCAGAAACCGCAGATGCACTGCGCGAATCCGAACGCGCCATCAGCAACAGCAATCGCATCCTGCACAAGCTGGCAAAACAGCAACGCGAACTGAATCTCAGCCTCGGACATTTTCAGCAGCAGTCAAAAAAAATATCGGGTGAGATGCAACAGCAGCACTTGCTGCTGGCCAAGTTGCTTCACCAGCAATATCTGGGCGGCCAGCAGGAATATTTCAAACTGCTGCTGAATAACCACGACCCCAATCAGACCGCGCGCGAATTGCAGTATTACGAGTATATTGCGCAGAGCCGCGCCGCCTGGCTCAAAAATATGCGCGAAAATCTCGCAAAATTGAGCCATATTTCCACCCAGGCGCGGCAAAAAAATATCGAACTTTCCAGCCTGCAGGCCGAACAGGCGCAACAAAAGCAAAGTCTGCTGCGGGAAAAAAACGAGCATCAGCAGGTGCTCAAAAAAATTGCGCAGCAACTCAAGCAACAGCGTCTGGAGATAGGCCGTCTGCAACGCGACGAAAACCGCCTTGCCACCTTACTGGAGAATCTTTCAAGGATCGTGGCGGAACCGAAGACAAAACCAGCGACCAAAGATGCCGATGAAATCGTTAAACGGCCGCTGAATACTCCTTTTGTATCGCTCAGGGGCAAGCTGCCCCTGCCGGTGCACGGCCAAATCACCAATAAATTCGGCAGCAGGCGCCCGGACAGTCCGGTGCTGTGGAAAGGGCTGTTTATACGGGCAGCCTCCAGCCAGCCGGTCAATGCCGTCGCGCCGGGGCGGGTTATCTTCGCCGACTGGCTGCGCGGCTTTGGCAACCTGTTGATTATTGACCATGGCCGCGGTTATATGAGCCTTTATGGCAATAATGAAACCTTGTACAAACAGCTGGGCGATGAGCTACAGGCTGGCGACACAATCGCCGCTGTTGGCAATAGCGGCGGAAATGAGAATTACGGTTTATACTTTGAACTTCGTCATGAGGGCATTCCTCTCGACCCGGGCAAATGGGTCAAGAGACGCTCTTCCAGAGCAAGGTAATTTTGGGGTCTTGAAAATATGCGCGGTCGTTTTGAAAAAATTGGTTTGATTGGCTTGGGTCTTGTTGCGGGCGTATTCATCAGCATGCATTTTGCCGCCATTGCGGAAAAGGACGAGCTGTCATCGTTGCCCATAGAAGAGTTGCGCAGCTTTGCCGAGGTTTTCGGGCGCATCAAAAGCGACTACGTTGAACCTGTCAGCGACAAAAAATTAATCACCGAAGCCATCACCGGCATGCTCAGCGGACTCGACCCGCATTCCACCTACCTGGATGCCGAGTCCTTCAAGGAATTGCAGGTGGGCACGCAGGGAGAATTTGGCGGTCTGGGAATCGAAGTTGGCATGGAAGACGGCCTGGTCAAGGTGATCTCACCTATCGAGGATACACCCGCTTTTGTGGCAGGCATCAAGGCCGGCGACCTCATCATCAAACTGGATGACACCCTGGTTAAAGGCCTGACCCTGAATGAGGCGGTCAAGCGCATGCGCGGCAAACCGGGCAGCGATATCGTGCTGACCGTGATCCGCAAAACAGAACCCAAACCGCTGCTGATTACAGTTACCCGTGCCGTGATCAAAGTGCAAAGCGTCAAATCAAAACTGGTCGAACCCGGCTATGCCTTTGTGCGCATCACCCAGTTCCAGGAGCATACCGGCGAGAATCTGTCCACTGCGCTGGAAAAGTTGCTGAAGCAAAGCAACAATGATCTCAAAGGCCTGGTACTCGACTTGCGCAATGATCCGGGCGGGCTGCTCACCGGCTCAGTGGGTGTTTCCGCAGCTTTCCTGCCCGATGATGCGCTGGTGGTTTATACCGAAGGCCGCACCGAGGATGCGAAGATGCGCCTGAATGCCAATCCGCAGGACTATCTGCGCGGAACCGGCAAAAACGACTATCTGAAAGACCTGCCCGCCATATTTAAAACCGTGCCGATGGTGGTGCTGATCAACGGCGGCTCTGCCTCTGCCTCTGAAATCGTTGCAGGTGCACTGCAGGACCATAAACGCGCGGTGATCATGGGTACCCAGTCTTTCGGCAAGGGCTCGGTGCAAACCATACTGCCGCTGGGCAACAATACCGCGATCAAGCTCACTACCGCGCGCTATTACACCCCCAATGGTCGCTCAATTCAGGCCACCGGTATCGTGCCGGATATCATTGCCGAAGATCCTGCAACGGCAAGCCAGGACAGCACCTTCCGTCTGCGCGAAGCCGATCTGGAACGTCACCTGGACAATGGCAATAAAAAGGAAGATGCAACGGTTAAACCTGCCAAGCCGGTTGCTGCACCGAAAGCCGCGCCTAAAAACAAGGATGAGGATGCGGCCAAACCCCAGTTCACCGAATTTGGTTCAAAGACTGACTTTCAACTGAACCAGGCACTCAATCTGCTGAAGGGTATGCACATTCTGAAGGGAAAATAATCCATGGCAAAAGCTGAAGAGCGCAAAGCCAATAACCAGGAGCCGCTGTCAACTCACGACCTGTATTTTGCCGCCGAGCCGGCAGGACAACTGGAACGTGCGCAGCTGTTGCTGGCCGGATTAAGCAACCTGCATGTGGAAAAAGGCATGGAGCCCAACAGTTTGCGTGTCAGCTACAGCTTGCGCGAATACTCGCTGGAAGGACTGGAAGCCGCATTGAAAAAGGCCGGATTCTGCTTCAAGGAAAACCTGCTGAACAAACTCAGCAAGCAATTAATCTACTATTGTGAAGACGTGCAGTATCACAATCTGAATACCCCTGAACACCTGACCAAATCCAATCCGCCCGTGGTTTTTGCCAAACTCTATGAAAACCACCCGCATGGAGATCACGACGATACGCCTAAAGAACTGCGTGACAACAGGTAAAATATTGAATATAATCAAGCACTTATAAATACAGCCATTGCAGCCATCACCCCTTCCAGGCAGCGCAGCCTGACCAATTCACGGGCATAACTGACAAACTCCCCTGCATGGCTGACAACTTCAAGGATACCCCATGAACGACGAACAACTGCTGCGCTACAGCCGCCACATTCTGCTGCCGGAAATCGGCATAGAGGGACAGGAAAAACTGATAGGCGCGCACGCGCTGATTATCGGTGCCGGCGGGCTGGGCTCACCGGTAGCGCTGTTTCTGGCAGCCAGTGGCGTGGGTACATTAACGCTGTGCGATAACGACACGGTAGACCTGACCAATCTGCAGCGCCAGTTACTGCATCGCACCGCCAGCATAGGCATGAACAAGGTGGATTCCGCACGTATGGCTTTGGGCGAAATCAATCCGGATGTGCGCGTCATCAACCTGAAGGAACGCGTGCAGTCCGCGCGCCTGCGCGAATTAGTCGCGCAGGCCGATGTCGTTCTGGATTGCAGCGACAACTTCGCCACCCGCTACGAACTTAACCGCGCCTGTGTAGAACTCAAAAAACCACTGGTATCCGGTGCCGCAATCCGTTTTGCCGGGCAGGTAACGGTATTCGATTTTCGCCAGTCGCACAGCCCGTGTTACCACTGCCTCTATCCCGAAAACAGCGAAAACGAAGATACGCGCTGCGCGGAAATGGGCGTGTTCGCACCCCTGGTCGGCATTATCGGCAGCCTGCAGGCTGCCGAAGCACTCAAGCTGCTGCTTGAAACAGGCACAACCCTGTGCGGCAAACTGCTGCTGATAGATACGCTGCACAGCGGCCTGCGCACCATCAAATTATCGCGCGATGCGAACTGTCCGGTATGCAGTTCTAGCGTGCACCCGTCTGGTTTGACAGGCTAAATATCAGGCCTGAAACTCTTCAAAAGCGCGCAGCACTTCTGCCGCATACATCAGTGACGGCCCGCCGCCCATATACACCGCAACCGCCAGCATTTCATTCACCTGCTCGCGCGTGGCGCCGAGTTTTACCAGGGTTTTTACATGAAAGCCGATGCAGCCGTCGCAGCGCGTGGAGACCGCGATGCCGGTGGCAATCAACTCCTTCTCCAGCTCTGTCAGCACCCCCGGCGCCATCGCCGCTCTGGCCATCGCATCAAAACCCGCCATCGCTTCTTTGGCTTCCTTGCGGAATGGCGTCAACAGCAGCCTGATTTCCTGGGTTAATTCCTTGAATGATTTGCTCATGTTGATCTCCGTATTGGCTTATTCACAGATGTCACAGATGTCACAGATTTACACAGATTTATTGCATTTACATATTTGTTTTTAATCTGTGGCATCTGTGAAATCTGTGGATAAGTTTTTTTACAGCGCAGTCAGTTTCGCATACTCCAGCGCCAGCCATTTACTGCCCGTCTTGCGGAATTTAACCTGCACCCTCGCATCTGCGCCGCCGCCTTCAATATTCAGCACCACACCTTCGCCGAACTTCGCATGCTCCACATTCTGCCCGATGCGCCAGCCCGAGGCATCCGCCGGCCGCGGCGCAGGAGCAGCGTAGTCCGCGGGCGTTGCAGGTGCGGCGTAGGGAGAATAGGCAGGTTTGTAGACGCTGCGCGCAGTGATGCGCGGCGTGATCCAGTGCAGCAGTTCCTCCGGCAGCTCGCGCAGGAAGCTGGACACCATGCCGTAGTTGACCTGGCCGTGCAGCATGCGGCTCTGCGCAAAGGTTAAATACAGGCGGCGGCGGGCACGCGTGATCGCCACATACATCAGGCGGCGCTCTTCGCCCAGGCCGTCTTCCGAATTTTTGCTGTTCTGGTGCGGAAATAAATTCTCTTCCATACCGGTGATAAACACGGTGTGAAATTCCAGTCCCTTGGAGGCATGCACCGTCATCAGGTGCAGCGCGTCATCCTGATCGCCCGCCTGATGTTCGCCCGATTCCAGTGTGGCGTGGGTGAGAAAGGAGGTGAGGCTATCATCCTCATTTTCATGCACGAACAGGGTCGCGGCATTCAACAGTTCGTTGAGGTTTTCCAGACGCTCTTCGGCCTCGCGTTTTTTGGCGCCGGTTTCATTCTGGTAGTGATCGAGCAGGCCGCTGTGCTTGAGCATATGGTCGATCGCCTCGGGCAAGGGCAGCTCGCGCGTCGCGTTGCGCATCGCCTCTATCATGCCGACGAAGGCGGACACCTTGCCGCCTGCGCGCGCTGCCGCATCGAACAGCGTGGTGTTGTTCATCTTGGCTGCGGCCTGCAGCTGCTCGATACCGCGCGCGCCGATGCCGCGCGTGGGGAAGTTGATGATGCGCAACAGCGCGTTATCGTCATCGGTGTTTTCCATCAGGCGCAGATAAGCCAGCGCATGCTTGATTTCCTGACGCTCGAAGAAGCGCAAGCCGCCATACACGCGGTATGACAAAGCCGCCGATACCAGCGCATGTTCCAGCACGCGCGACTGTGCATTGGAGCGGTACAGCAATGCGATCTCGCGCAGGTTCACGCCTTCGCGATGGAGCTGCTGAATTTCGCTGACAATGAAATTGGCTTCCTCCACATCGGTCGGCGCCTCGTACACGCGCAGTTGCTCGCCGCCGCTTTCGGAGGTCCACAGATTCTTGCCGAGGCGGTTGCGGTTGTGGCTGATCAGCGCGTTGGCGGCATTCAGGATATTGGCGTGCGAGCGGTAATTCTGCTCAAGCTTGATCACGTTTGCCACCTTGAAGTCGCGCAGCAGTTCCTGCATATTTCCGACATTGGCGCCGCGAAACGCGTAGATGGACTGGTCGTCGTCGCCGACAGCGAACAGCGAGTTTTCTTTTCCTGCCAGCAGCTTCAGCCACTTGTACTGGAGGGGGTTGGTGTCCTGAAATTCGTCCACCAGTATATGTTTGAAGCGCGACTGATAATGTTCGCGTATTGCCGCATTGCGCGTCAGCAGCTCGTAGCTGCGCAATAACAGTTCGGCAAAATCCACCACGCCCTCGCGCTGGCACTGCGCGTCGTATTCGGCAAAGATCTCCACCTTGCGCCGCGTGTAGGGGTCGTAGGCTTCCACCTCATGTGCGCGCAGGCCTTGTTCCTTGCTGCCGCTGATGAAATTCTGCACTTCGCGCGGCGGAAATTTTTCATCATCGACATTCAGCCCCTTCATCACGCGCTTGATCGCCGAGAGCTGATCGCCGCTGTCGAGGATCTGAAAAGTCTGCGGCAGATTAGCCTCGCGAAAATGCGCGCGCAGCATGCGGTTACACAGGCCGTGAAACGTGCCTATCCACATGCCGCGCGTATTGATCGGCAACATTGCGCTGAGCCGCGTCACCATCTCTTTTGCGGCCTTGTTGGTGAAGGTCACCGCGAGGATGCCGTGCGGGCTGACCGCGCCGGTGCTGATCAGATAGGCGATGCGCGTGGTCAACACGCGCGTCTTGCCGCTGCCTGCGCCGGCAAGGATGAGTGCGGACTGGTGAGGCAGGGTAACGGCCTGGCGCTGCTCGGGATTAAGACCGGAAAGGAGGGCTGAGTTCATCGTGCAATTATCCCACAGGAAGCGTGCGAAGTTTGAGCGGGATTTAATTGACCTGGTCCAGATGCGTTACACCGTATTGTTCGCATATGCTGGCTTGCATAAAAGACGGATTTGCATTTATCACTTATTGTCGCGATACTGCCATTTGCCTGTGGCAACGGGTATTGCTCCTGATCACTCGTTCACCCGATACATCCGAATGTGCATATGGGTCATCAACTTCTGGCAATGATTATGGATATACGTCTGGCGCTGACCAGAAAAACCTTAAGATATTAAATTTAAACAATAAATTGCGACCCGTATTTGCTTGCTGGCAAATGCATTTCGAGCATCACAAAAGAATTAATCGCCGGGATAAGTGCCCAGAGGACACTAAACTTGATACGTACACAGCCCCCGCCATTTCCCGAAGACGAGATTCTGCGCCTGAAGTCATTGCACGATCATGCACTGCTGGATACGACTGCCGAGGAGCGCTTTGACCGCATCACACGGCTGGCACAGCGTATGTTTGGTGTGCCGATTGCACTGGTATCACTGATTGATGCCGAACGCCAGTGGTTTAAATCGCGCCAGGGGCTGGATGCCTGTGAAACGGGGCGTGATATTTCCTTTTGCGGATATGCAATTCTGGACAGGGAAATTTTTCACATTCCAGACGCCAGCCTGGATCCGCGTTTTTCCGGCAACCCGCTGGTGCTGGGCCCGCCACATATTCGTTTTTACGCCGGCGCGCCGCTCACGACTAGCGACGGCTATCGCATAGGCACCCTGTGCATTATCGGAGACAAACCGCGGCAGTTGACGCAAGCAGAGCTGGCGTCATTGCGCGATCTTGCAGATGGTGTCGAGATTGAAATCAACCGGCGCTACCAGGAGCGCAAAAATGATGCCCTGCTGGCACTCAATGAAATAACATCACTTCCCACTCTTGATCATCAATCCCTGCTCAGGGCGGCACTGCAATTGGGCTGTCGCTATCTGGATTTGCCGGTTGGAATTATCAGCCACATCAATGGCGAAGTTTATGAAATCGAAGTGCAGTCATCACCACCAGATACGCTGAATGATGGCCAGCAGTTTCCACTGGGACAAACTTATTGCAGCATCGCCTTGCGTGGCGACAAAGTGCTGGCTATCGACCATATGGGGCTTGGAGACTACGCTGACCACCCCTGTTACCGCGCATTCAAGCTGGAGAGTTACATAGGCACGAGGCTGCTGCTGGACGACAAAGTTTATGGCACGCTCAACTTTTCCTCGGCGGAACCGCGCACTTCCCGTCGTTTCTCGGAAGCTGAAATCGAGTTTATGGAACTGCTTGCACGCTGGGTGGCAACAACGTTGCGTCACTGGAAGCTGGGGCAGGAGCTGAAACGGGAACAGGGGCTGCGTGATGCAATCACGCGAGCCCAATCCGTATTTATTGGTGCAGAAGACCGTCACGTTGCTTTTGAGGGCCTGCTGGGCGACATGCTGCAGATCACCGGCAGCGAATATGGTTTTATCGGCGAGATTTTGCATACGGCTGGCGGAGTACCCTACCTCAAGAGCTATGCCATCACCAATATCTCATGGAGTGACGAGACTCGCGCATATTACGAGGAGAACGTCTCCAAAGGCATGGAGTTTTTCAATCTTAATACTTTGTTCGGCGCAGCGATCACCAGTGGCATGCCGATTATTGCCAACACACCGTCCCAAGATCCGCGCAGTGGCGGCTTGCCCGCCGGGCATCCCCCACTGAATGCCTTCCTTGGTATTCCCATCTATTACGAAAACAAGCTGGTGGCACTGACAGGCCTGGCCAACCGGCAGGGCGGATATGATCAGGCGCTGGTTGATTATTTGAATCCCCTGACGCTGACAATAGCGCAACTGGTGCAGGCGGCGCGGGTGCAGAAACAACATCGCAAAGACCAGGTTGAGCTTGCCAGACTGTCTCGAGTGGCCAGCCAGACTACCAATGGCGTGATCATCACCGATATTGAGGGGCGTGCAGAATGGATCAACGAGGGTTTTTCCCGCATCACCGGTTATACGCTGGAAGAAATGCGTGGCCGCAAACCGGGCCATTTGCTGCAAGGCGAAGCCACTGACCCCAAAGTCGTGGCGAGCATAAGCGAGGCCCTGGCACAACAAAAACACTTCGATGTGGAGTTGATCAACTACAGCAAAACCGGCCTGCCTTTCTGGGTGCAAATAAGCTGCAACCCCTTGCTGGACGCGGCGGGAAATCTGCAGGGATTCATGGCGATCGAATCGGATGTGAGCGAGCGCAAACGCATGGAGCGCATGAAAGGCGAATTTGTCTCCACTGTCAGCCACGAGTTGCGCACCCCGCTGACGGCCATATCGGGGGCACTGGGATTACTTGCGGGCGGAGCACTTGGCGGACTGACGGGTAATATTAAAAAGATGGTAGATATTGCACAGCAAAATAGCCAGCGCCTGACCTTTATGATTAACGATCTGCTCGACATTGAAAAGCTGACGGCAGGCAAGATGGATTTTGACATGCAAATCCAGGCGCTGATGCCGCTTGTTGAGCAGGCTATTGAAGGCAATCGGACCTATGTGGGTGATCGCCATGTCAGGATGCATCTCACACATACAGCGGATGTTGCGGTGCGTGTGGACAACCAACGCCTGTTGCAAGTGATGGCCAATTTGCTATCGAATGCGATAAAATTTTCACCTGATGACGGGAGTATCGAGCTTGCGGTGCAAGCGATTGATCAAACAGTACAGATATCCGTGACCGATCACGGGCCGGGCATTCCGGCAGTTTTTCACCCAAGGATATTCCAGAAATTTGCACAGGCCGACTCTTCCGACACGCGGCAAAAAGGCGGCACAGGCCTGGGTCTCGCCATCACCCAGCAACTGGTGGAGCGCATGGGCGGGCGGATAGGATTTGATTCGACAGAAGGAAAAGGCGCAACTTTTTATATTGAATTCCCAGTCGCACCCGCAGCAACCTGAATCAATCTGGCACGGAATCAACACTGAGCGTTCAATTTAATTTATCTATTGCACGCTTAAAATATTCAATAAAATCAGTTACTTATATACTTACACTCTGCCCGCCTGTTACGCTATTAACAGCTACTTACCGACTGAATTTATATTAAAAAGGAGCCTTATGAACACATTGCAACGTATCCTCTATGTGGAAGACGAGGCCGATATTCAGGCAGTGGCCAAACTGGCACTGGAGTTGGTGGGTGGTTTTACGGTAAAGATCTGCTCATCGGGGGAAGAGGCGGTGAAAGAAGCCGCCGCCTTCGCACCCGACATGGTTTTGCTGGATGTGATGATGCCCGGTATGGACGGCCCTTCTACCCTCGCTGCTTTGCGCAAGCTACCCTCACTGGCCAACGTGCCTTTTGCCTTCATGACAGCCAAGGTGCAGCCGCAGGAAGTGGCACATTACAAATCGCTGGGGGCGCGAGACGTGATCGCAAAGCCTTTCGACCCGATGACCCTGTCGGACAAGGTGCGTGCAATCTGGCAGGCGTGAGACAAGGAAAGGAAATCTTGCCATCTTGGGTAAGGATGCGTATCGCCAATATCGGGATTCGTTCTCATGCCTGTGCAACATCCGCATCCTGCCTGGTTGTTGCATAACAATTGCAATCAAAAAAAAGGAAGCCTGCTTGCGCTGGCTTCCTTTTTTTTGCATGCCGTGGATATTCCGGCACCCTGCTATTGCTTACTTCTTTTTGTTCTCAATCATCTCATGCATGATCGGTGCAAGGATGATTTCCATCGAAAAGCTCATCTTGCCGCCGGGCACAACCAATGTATTGGCGCGCGACATGAAAGAACCGGGAATCATGTTCAGCATGTAAGGGAAGTCCACACCCTTTGGATCGCGGAAGCGGATCACCACAAAGCTTTCATCCGGAGTCGGAATGTCGCGTGCGATAAACGGGTTGGAGGTATCCACGGTGGCCACGCGCTGGAAGTTGATGTCGGTGCGCGAGAATTGCGGAGTGATGTATTTGATGTAGTCAGGCATGCGGCGCATGATGGTGTCCACCGTCGCCTCAGCCGAGTAACCGCGCTCAGCCTGGTCGCGATGGATTTTCTGGATCCATTCCAGGTTGACGACAGGCACAACGCCGATACCCAGATCAACATACTTGGCGGCATCAATCTTGCCATTGTCGGTTGCCAGGCCATGCAGACCTTCGTAGAACAGCAGATCCGATTTGGCTTCGATGTCTTCCCAGGGGGTAAACACGCCTGCTTTCAGGTCAGTCAGGTTGAAATGTTTGTTGTGCTGCGCTGCTTCTGCATCGCTGTGCACGTAGTAGCGGCGCTTGCACATGCCAGATTCGCCATAGGTCTTGAACATTTCTTCGATCTTGTCGAAGTGGTTGGCTTCAGGGCCAAAGTGGCTAAAGGTGTTATTGCCGGCCTTTGCCGCTTCAGCGGAAGCAGCGCGGAATGCCATGCGATCCAGACTATGCAGGCTATCGCCTTCAATTACCGCTGCGGTGATTTTTTCGCGGCGGAAAATGTTTTCAAAAGCGCGCTTGACGGTGGTGGTGCCTGCTCCTGAGGAACCGGTTACTGCAATGACTGGATGCTTGCGTGACATAAAAACCTCTAGTAAAGAGTTAAAGGATAAGAAAAATTTGACCCGGCATTCTAGCAGAACCGCTCAAACCGGGCAAAAAGGATGTCCTTGCAAAACCTGCAGAGCCTGCTCTGCCTGGTTGTTTTGCCTGAGAACATGGATAAATAAACTGTTTTAAGTCTGAGTTAACAGCAATTGGGACTTATTACTGTTTTGGCGGAACGTAGCCGGCAGGCATTGCGGAGCCACTGCCAAAGAAGTATTTTTCCATTTCATCGGCCAGAAATTTGCGCGCTTTGGGGTCCGACAGGTTCAGCCTGTTTTCATTGACCTGCATGGTTTGAAACTTGAGCCAGCCTTGCCATGCTTCTTTGGATACATTTTCGAAAATGCGCTGACCCAAAGGGCCGGGATAAGTTGGACGATCCAGTCCTTCGGCTTCAAGTCCCAGTTTTACGCAATTCACCATTCTTGTCATCACTTGCTCCATTGCAAATTTACTAAAAAACAAATTATGACACTACTCCGCCACAGAGTCTTGTCGCATATAACTTAATTCTGTCAGGGCTTTTATTGTGGTCGGCTTAGCTGGACTTTAGTTTCTTAACAAAAACTTTAGACCGGCGCTGATAGTTGTACAGCACTTTCTTTTGCGCCGGCAGTTCCGATACATCCGCCTCGGTAAAGCCGCGTTCAACAAACCAGTGCGCGGTGCGCGTGGTCAGCACCACCAGTTTATTCAGACCCTGCGCGCGCGCCTCAGCACTGATGTGATTGAGCAGCGCGTCGCCGTAGCCGTGCCGCCGGTAGGCCGGCTGAATCGCAAGGCAGGCCAGCTCCGCCGTTTTTTCATCGGCAAAGGGATACAGCGCGGCGCAGCCGATAATCAGGTGGTCGTGTTCCAGCACTACAAAGCGCTCGATTTCACGCTCCAGCAATTCGCGGCTGCGGCGCACCAGAATGCCTCCTTCTTCCAGCGGCTGCAGCAGTTGCAGAATGGCACCGACATCGTCGATAGTCGCATCGCGCAGGGTGTTAAGCGAGCTTTCCACCACCATGCTGCCGATGCCGATATCGGAAAACAACTCCTGCAACACGGCGCCATCGAGATGGCGGCTGATGAGGTGGCTGCGCGCCACACCGGCTTCGCAGGCGCGCACCGCGCAGGGTAAAAACAGAGCCACATCATCCGGCAGCTTGCGCTTGCTGTTGAGAATCTCATTGGCGCTGGCAATGGTGAGCTCGCGCAACAGCTCGCCTTTTTTGTCCGTCACGCCGTCGGTATCCATCAGGAAAATCAGCTTGTCGGCATCCAGCGCGATCGCGGTTGCAGTCGCCACATCTTCCAGCGTGAGATTGAAGATCTCGCCGGTGGGTGAAAAGCCGAGCGGCGACAGCAGCACCACTTCGTTGAATGCCAGTCTGTCATTAATGGCAGAGACGTCAATCTTGCGCACATTGCCGGTGTGCAGCAAGTCCACGCCGTGTATCACGCCCATCGGTTGCGCGGTGACAAAGTTGCCGCCGGCCACGCGGATATCGGCATTGGCCATCGGCGAATTGGTCAGCCCCATCGACAGCAGCGCCTCGATTTCGAAACGCACCCGTCCCACGGCTTCCTTCACGCACTGCATGGTGGGCGCATCGGTCAGGCGGATGCCGTGATGATAGTAATCTTCAATTTGATTGCGCAATAAATGCTGCTCGATCTGCGGCCTTGCGCCGTGCACCAGCACCAGGCGCACGCCCAGACTGGCAAGCAGATTGAGATCATGCGTCAGCTCGACAAACTTGCCGTCCGCCACCACTTCGCCGCCAAACGCGACGATAAAAGTCTTGCCGCGAAACGCATTGATATAAGGCGCAACCGAGCGGAACCAGGCAACAAAGTCGGCGGTGGCAGGAACGGGTATGGTTTGCATAAATGTAATCACCTGGAAATGGCAGATGTCGGGAGATTAAAGATAATCCTCTCCTTACAGCCAGGAATTTTACTTGAGAGAACCTTCTTGTGCTGCACGTTTTTTCTGCTCAATTTCGGACAGGGTTTGGCGCGCCACGGATTCCAGCGCGCCACCAATCTTGATTGCTCGATGTATAGCCTCAAGCGCAGCGTCATGCCGGCCCAGGTCACTAAGCGTTTGCGCGAGATTATTAAAGGCAGCCGCCGAGTCGGGGTGAGCCTGTGCAGCCGCATGAAAAGTACGTTCGGCCAATTCCAGATCGCCGCGTTTGTAGGCATAATTTCCCGCCGCGATTTTGGCCAGCAGGCTCTCCGGCCAGCGCTGCATTGCCGCAGCATAAGCCGGCCACACATCAGTGGCAGCGCTGCTATATTCAAGCGCAGTTATGCTCTGCACAAAGTTTTCCGCTGTGGCGGTTTGCGGAATCTGCGCGGGAGGCAGCGCCACCATCGCCCAATACTTGCTGCGCGCCCAGGTATGCTCAAACGTTGAAAAGGGCAATACCAGACGCTGATTGGCCCCCGAACGCAGGATGATCTCTTCCTTGCTCAGATCGTAGCCAATAGCGACGGCGTAATGCCAGACCGGATACCAGCCTAATCCCAGATTCTGCAATACCACAACGGGATTGCCGGCAGCCACCTCGGTCAGCACATCCTTTAGCGCGGGCTGCAGCAGATGAGCTGCCAGGCCCTGCCGGCGCGTTACCGCCAGCATTTCCACCTGCAGACTGCCCTGCAGGTCGGGTATGTACAGAGCGCCTCTTAACTGCTCAGGCTCAATCTTCACCCCGGCATTCTGAAAAACCATAGCCAGCGCCGCCGGGCCGCACTGATTCTCGTCCTGCGGAAAATAGGCGACACTGCTTAATTCTGCACGAACAGGCAGATTGGCCGGCACAATGCTGCGCAATGCCTTGGTTTGCGGAGTGGCACATGCGCCGAGCAGCAGAATAAAAACGCCCGCGATCAGGCGGGCGCTGGTTTTAAGCAACATTCAGGAGATTAGAGCCGTTTTGTAAAGGGGAACACTTTGGTCAGGCCCAGAATATCAGTGATCAGCAAGATAACAAAGATAAGCAGGAAAAATCCCAGTATATCGGTACCACCTGCAGGCAGGTCATCCAGATGGCCGTTGATGCTGGCGATTTCACTGTCCGTCATTGAATCCACACGAGCCTTGGCAGACTCCGAACTCACGCCCCTGGCGTGCAACTGAGCCTGCACATCTTCACGGTCGAAGAAAGCGCGTACACGTTCACGATCCTGCTGGGTGGCCTGTACACCAGCCACCTGATCGGTGCTTACCAGGGTTGCCTGTGCCACAGGCACCCAGATACTCATACTCAGCATCGTGAACATCAGCGTTTGGTTAATAAAGCGGGTTAAAAAGTTTTTCATGTCGTTTCCTCATAATTAATTGATGAAAATAAAGGTGCTCGGTCCTCCCCAAGATTGTTGGACTTTAGCCGGATTATCATGACTACGCAAGAGGACGGGACGCTGGCAAACACATGCCTGCAAAAATTAATTTTTTACCGACTGGAGCAAACTGTTCGGATGAAAAAACCACAAATTTAATTATTCAATTGACAGCCCGGGGGAATCACACTATAAAATCCTTACGTTGGAAAATCCTCCAACTTTGTTTGACCAGGGTAAGTAGCAGCATTTTTAAATGTAACGTTACGTTTGGAGAGATATATGACTAAAATGAAATTGGTATTGTCTACAGCAGCATTGCTTGCCGTTTTGCCACTGAGCGCAATGGCAGCAGGTGAGAACAACGTTGGTTCTTGCGGTTGGGGTTCCAAAGTATTTGCCGGTCAGCGCGGGGTAGCGCCTCAGGTTCTGGCTGCTACCACCAACGGCACTTCCGGCAACCAGACCTTCGGCGTTACCACTGGTACTTCTGGTTGCACACAGGATGGCGCGGTTTCTTCCAACTGGAAAACAGCAATGTATATCGACGGCAACAAGGACAAGCTGGCAATGGATATGTCCAAAGGCAGCGGTGAGTCTCTTGATTCTCTCGCACAGTTGCTGGGTGTGAAGGATGCTGACAAGGCTGCTTTTAACCGCATTACCAAGGAGAATTTTGCGAAAATCTTCGTGGGCGAGCAGGCTTCTGCCGAGCAAATCGCTTTGGGCCTGAAGCAGGTATTGTCTGCTAACAGCTCATTGGCACAGTACGCCGAAGCTGTTTAATCCGGCTAGCTGAAAAAAATCCCAGTGGCGTGCCACTGGGATTTTTTTTGCCAAAGTGATTATTGCCAAGGAAAATATAAGATAGGGGAATGTATGCGTTGGTCTGCAGGAATGATCTGGTTAATGTGCATCGCGGTATGGCCGGCACAGGCGCAGGATAACCCCTACTTGCAACTGTTGATCCAGAAATCGCGCGACATGCGCCTGGAAAAAACGCAGGAATGGCTGAATCTGCTGCATTACAAACCCTACCCGCTGTGGCCAGGCGCACGCAGTCTGGCGGATGATCCGTCATTTTTCAATGCCGCCGATGGTATGGATAATCCTGCCGCTGAACTGGAGGCTACATTAAAAGTATTTTTCTCCGATATGGAGGAAACCGACAAACAGCAAAACCCGCAGTGCCGCTTTATTGCGCGCTATCACTGGTTGCACGAGCGTTTGCAATTTGACCCGGCGCAGATGCCGGTGCGGGAATGCAGGCGCTACAACAACTGGCGTAAAGCGCTTAACCCGCATGAAATCACGCTGGTGTTTCCAGCGGCGTTTCTCAACAGCCCGGCATCGATGTACGGCCATACCTTGTTGCGAATTGATGCAAAAGACCAGGACGAGCGCACGCGCCTGCTGGCCTATACCATAGGCTATACCGCTTCCACCAATGAAACCAACGGCCTGCTGTTTGCCTATATGGGCCTGACCGGCGGCTATCCCGGCATCTTCCAGACCATGCCCTATTACCTCAAGGTACGCGAATACAGTGATATGGAAAATCGCGATATCTGGGAGTACCGGCTGAATCTGAATGCACAGGAAATCGAACGCATGATGATGCATATCTGGGAGGTGGGTCCAACCTATTTTGCCTATTACTTCCTCGATGAAAACTGCGCCTACCATTTGTTGTCGCTGCTGGAAGTGGCGCGTCCCAGCTTGAATCTGACCGATGAATTCCGCTGGTGGGCGATTCCCTCGGATACCGTACGCGCTGTAGCTGATCACCCCAATTTGCTGGTAGATGTCGTGTACCGGCCATCCAATGCCACCATCATCACACAGCGGCTACGCGAGATGCCAGTGGCGCAGCGCGTGCTGGCCAAAGCGCTCAGCATGGGTGAGCTGCCTGCGGACTCGGCCGAGATCAGAGCGCTGCCGCTGGCACAACAGGCCGCAATCACCGAACTGGGGCTGGATTACCTGACTTATCTGCAATCCAGCGATGGCGAGAGTGCAGAAAAATCCGCAAGGGTGCGCAAGCTTCTGCTGGCTCGCAGCGCGCTGGAAAGCCCTTCCGCGATGCCGCTGATCAAAACCCCGTCTGTCAGGCCCGATCAGGGGCATCGCTCGCTGCGTGTCGGCGCGGGTGGTGGCAATCGCGACGGCATACCTTATCAGGAATTCGCCGTGCGGCCTGCCTACCATGACCAGAACGATCCGGCGGACGGTTACATACGCGGCGCGCAGATTCAGTTTTTCAATTTCAGATTGCGGCATTACGGCGATGAGGCCGGCATGCGCATCGAGGAATTTGTGCCGATCGATATTTTCTCGCTGACCTCGCGCAATGATTTTTTCCAGTCACTGTCCTGGAAGGTGAATGTGGGCTGGGCCAGAAAGCGCCTCGCGGAAAATAATGAGCCGCTGATCACGCGCCTGAATGCGGGTGGCGGCTATGCGTGGGATGCGCCCTCGCTGGATAAACCGTGGGCGCAGATCTACACGTTGCTTGAGAGCACGCTGGAAAGCACACCGCAATACAACGGCCATTATGCGTGGGGCGCAGGGCCGTCTGCCGGCATCATTACCGACATCACGGATAACTGGCGACTGAATGCCTATGCGCGGGTACAACGTTTTGCGCTGGGCGAGGCGCATACCGTGTCGGAAATCAGTCTGTTGCAGCGTTATGCGCTGGGCAAGCAATCGGCACTGCGCCTTGAAATCGCGCGCAAGACAGAGTTTGAACATTATTGGAACGACATCAATCTGGTCTGGCAGGCGTATTTCTGATGAAATATATCTATTTGATTATATTGAATATTTTTCTATCCGGTTGCACGGGTGTGTTCTTCCAGCCGCATGCGCAGCAATACCTGACCCCGGACAAGATAGGTCTGCAATATGAAGATGTCCACCTGAGCAGCAGCGATGGTACGGAGCTATTTGCGTGGTGGCTGCCGGCGCAGGGCAAGGCCAAAGGCACTGTCCTGTTCCTGCACGGCAATGCGGAAAACATCAGTACACATATTGCCAGCGTGCACTGGCTACCGGCACTACATTACAACGTATTCCTGCCGGATTATCGCGGCTATGGTGCTTCACAGGGAAAGCCATCGCTGGCTGGCGCGCAACTCGATATCGATGCGGCCATGGCCCATCTGCTGCAGCGCGGCGATGTGGATAAAGCTCGGATAGTCATTTTCGGGCAAAGCCTGGGTGGCGCGATGGGCATCTACAACGTGGCGCACAGTCCTTATCGTGAGCACATCAGGGCGCTGATTTCAGAAAGTGCATTTTCAGACTACCGCCAGATTGCGCGCGAAAAGCTCGCGGCATTCTGGCTCACCTGGCCCTTGCAGTGGCCCCTGTCTTTCACGATAGACGATGATTACAGCCCCTTGCCTCTGGTAAACAAGATCAGCCCGATACCGTTGCTGATCATTCACGGCGACAAGGATCCGGTGGTCCCGCTGTCGCACGGGCAGGCTTTGTTTGCCGCAGCTGAGCAGCCAAAGGAGATGTGGGTGGTGAAGGGCGGCGGGCACATTGAGGCCTTCAGGCACGACAAATATCGGGGCATGTTGCTGGATTATCTTGCGCGCATCCTGCCGCATAATTAAGCGGTGACGGCCATGTTACTGCGGCCTGCTACGCGCTACTCCGCGGCTTTGTCTGTTTCCGGAATCTGTGTTTCGGAGAAAATATCGCGGTAGGCCACATACATCGAGGTCAAGCCCAGGGGCAGCAGAATAATCAAGCCCAGTCCCAGCGGAATCACGCTTAGCACAAACGCGATTAACTGCATGATCAGGCTGTAAACCGCAAACGGTAAAATATTGCGTATGGAGGCCAGCAGGCTCACTTTCAGGGCCTGGCGCGGCGCCATCTGATTAAAAAATACCAGCATTGGCGCAAACTGCAGTGCGAGCATCAGCAGGAAAAAAAGTGCAAATGCGCTCAACAGCACCAGGCGCAAACCGGAAGCGGGTGCCAGCAGTGAATCAATAAAGGCCGTGGGATCCTGCTGTGTTTGATAGCTGGAAAGTATTGCCTTCAACTCCGGGCCACCGAGCGCCGTGATGACAATCGAGATAATCATCATTCCCAACAGCAGCATGCCGCCGACGGCAACAAGTTGCGCGGCCCTGCTTTCAAATCCGGCAAAAATATAACGCGGCTGCACCGCTTCATTAAATTCCAGCGCACGGCAAACCCGCATATACCCTGCCAGCAATACCGGCATCAGCAGTATCGCCAGCAGCACGCCAACCAGAGGAACCAGCATGGCCACAAACAGGCCCAGCACAAACATCATTGCCAGCGAAAACGCCTGCAAGGGACTGCGCATAATCAACCGGTAGCCATGCTTGACCCAAAGCCAGCCATGGCTGGCGGGGACTTTTTCGACTTCGAGCTTAATCATCAATCCTTACCTTGCTTTAATCTGATCGCGTCACTACCCGTGGCAATATGCTGCTGCAGGATATGCTTGAACTGGTCGGGATTGTGCGCATTCACCAGCTCTCCATCACGCGGCCTGTGCAGATCGAACAGGCGCGAAATCCAGAAGCGCAGTGCGGCCGCGCGCAGGGCGACCGGCCACATTTCCGCTTCCTTGGCCGTGAAGGGGCGCACGGCATGATAGGCGTCGAGCAAGGCACGGGTGCGCGCCTCATCCAGCCTGCTTCCCCCGTTCATGCACCAGTCGTTTACTGCGATCGCCACGTCGTAGAGCAGGCAGTCATTGCAGGCGAAATAAAAATCGATCAGCCCGCCCACGCGCTCGCCATCAAACAGCACATTGTCGCGGAAAAGATCCGCATGCACGATCCCCTGCGGCAGCGCCGCGAGCGTATTTTGCTCATGAAAAGCCACCTCTGCCTGCAACAATGCTGCATCCTGAGCATTCAAAAACGATACCACCTGTTTGGTTGCGGAGGCACGCCACGACGCATCACGCGGATTTTTCATGGTCTCGGTAAAACTCAGGCCTGCTTCATGCATCTGCCCCAGCATTGCACCCACCGCCGCACAGTTTGCCGCAGTGGGCTGGGTCAGTGATTTTCCTGCCAGACGGCTGACTATACAGGCCGGCTTGCCGTTTAATTCGCCCAGAAACTGGTTGTGCCGGTTGGCCACCGGGCTGGGACAGGGAATGCCATGACGCGCGAGATGCGCCATCAGGTTCAGATAAAACGGCAATTCCGTGGCACTGAGCTTTTCAAACAGCGTCAATACAAAACGGCCATTGCTGGTGGTGACAAAGTAATTGGTATTCTCTATGCCTGAGGCGATGCCCTGCAGCTCAAGCAGTGAACCGAGAGAATAATTGGTTAGCCATGCGGAAAATTCCTGCTCACTGACGCTGGTAAAAACTGCCATGCAAAAGTACCCGAACTAATTACAGACTGGATTAAAAACTATGGATGACCCATTGGGGCGGGCGCATATTTGAAGCATCAGGGCCATCCTGACGCGAGAATTGTCCGTCACCGCGCTCGTCAATCAGGAAATAAGGTGGGCCTATTTTTGGTATCACCTTGATCTTGAATAACTTGCCGCCCACACGGTATTCCTCGACCACCATATCCTTCTTTTTGACGATGGTTACCTGCGGCTCCAGATCGTCATCCACAGCATTGGCATCCAGCACGGGAGGTGGCGGCAAATCCGGCAGCGATGCATCTGCAGCAAAAACTGCACCTGCCACACAAGCCAACACTAAAACACCCAATAAACGCATTGCTTTGCTCCCATGATTTGCAGACAGCTATTTTAGCCGATGCAGATAAAAAAGGCTGTATTGCTTTTTCAGCAAAGCGGCGGATGACACAGAGCTGTTACAAGAAGGAATTTCCCTGATTTTTTACAAATCCCGCTTTATCCTTACACCAGTACCACCCGGTTTTTGCCTGCACGCTTGCCTGCCAGCAAGCCTTGATCGATACGCGCCAAACACGTGTCAAAATTTTCATAAGCAAGCAATTCTCCGACAGATGCTGTGATGCTAAGACGAAGATCTTCACTGCAACTGCTTATGGGGGACAGGCTGGCTAACTCGCGCACTTTTTCGGCAATATTCTGCGCATCCTTCATATTGGTTTCCGGCAACAATATCAAAAATTCCTCACCACCCCAGCGTGCCACATGATCCTGTATCCGCAAGGCTTGCCTGAAGCAATCTGCGATCGCTTTCAATGCATCATCGCCGCATTCATGACCGAATTGATCATTTAGTTTCTTAAAATTATCGATATCTACCATGATAATGGTGAGCGGACGAAGGTGGCGCCGCTGCTTCGACTGCTCCTGATCAAATACCGCAAGCATCTGGCGGCGCGTATACAGCCCGGTGAGCGTGTCGGTAGAAGCCATCAGCTCAAGCTTGCTCTCGGCTTCGCGCGCCGCTTTGGCATAATAATGCGCGAGATACGCCACGAAACCAAAAGTGAACGCGGTATTAAACCATCGCACCACATCCAGCGTGATTGCGCTGATTTCAATTTCAGCTTCACGCATCAGGGACCACTGGTTAAGGACAAGATAGGCAACACAAACCAGCAGTGAATAGACAGCTTTTCCCCGGGCCGGCCAGTGCGGATGAAAGGCAGACAGCATCATCAGCGTAATGATGTAGTAATGGAAACCGCTGTTCCAGCCCAACACCCAGACTGCCAGCCAGGCATGCACCGTCACCTCGGTAGCGGCAAGCAGAATGGCCGCAGTGGTATGGCGATGCGCAACCAGCCAGGCACAACCTGCAAACACCGCAACGCTGAGCAAATTGAAAGCGGCCAGCAAATCCGAGCCCAGCACAAGGAAGAACAGGCCAAACAAAATGTGTGCTGCAAGCGCAGCCCATACACCATAACGCAGAAAGACTATATAACGCTCATCTTCCAGATTTGTTTGCATGGCTTACTTCCTTTAGATTTTTTCATTGCGAATTGCGCCTGTTTCGACAGGAATCGCCATAAAAATACGGAATCACCGTCAACTATAATTCCTGTGTTTATAGATTAAGCTGCTTTTCAATCTCGGCTTCCGAAGGTTCGAATCCACGCGTCTCATAATGCTTGAAGATTGCCGCCACGATATCCTTCGGCTCATCAATCACCTGTATCAAATCCATATCTTCCGGGGAAATCATTTTTTCTTCCTGCAGGCTAGCGCGTATCCAGTCCATCAGGCCACCCCAGAATTTCTGGCCGACCAGAATAATCGGGATGCGCCTGGTCTTGCCGGTCTGCACCAGAGTAAGCGCTTCCATCAGCTCATCCAGCGTGCCGAAGCCACCCGGCATCACCACATAGGCGCTGGCAAATTTGACGAACATCACTTTGCGCGTGAAGAAGTGCTGGAAAGTCTGGCTCACATTCTGATAGGGATTATTATGCTGCTCATGCGGCAGCTGGATATTCAGGCCAACACTGGGCGACTTTCCGTAAAACGCGCCCTTGTTGGCCGCTTCCATAATGCCGGGTCCGCCGCCCGAAATCACCGAGAATCCGGCGTCGGACAGCAGCCGCGCGATCTCCTCGGTGAGCTGATAATAGGGATGGTCATGCGGTGTGCGCGCGCTACCGAAGATGCTGACCGCAGGGTGTATATCGCTCAGGCGTTGGGTCGCGGCGACGAACTCTGACATAATACCGAATACACGCCATGCTTCTTTTGAATGGGTTAATTCGGGAGTAGGTATGTGTGGCAAACCAGACTGATCGTTCATCTCAATATCCTGTACAAAAAATGAAAACACTGTTGTTAGTAGATGGTTCATCTTACCTGTATCGCGCTTTTCATGCGATGCCAGATTTACGCAGCCCGACTGGTGAACCGACCGGCGCGATTCAGGGCGTGCTCAATATGCTGCGCAAGCTGCGCGCCGATTACCCGTCGGATTATAGCGCCTGTGTTTTTGATGCCAAGGGCAAAACTTTCCGCGACGATATGTATCCGCAATACAAGGCACAGCGCCCTTCGATGCCGCCCGAACTGGCCGCGCAGATCGAGCCGCTGCACAAAGCGATCGCCGCCTTCGGCTGGAATATATTAATGATAGACGGCGTCGAAGCCGACGATGTCATCGGCACCCTTGCCTTGCAGGCCAAACACGGCGGCGGCCGCTGCATTATTTCCACCGGCGACAAGGACTTGACGCAGCTGGTGAACGGGCAGGTAACACTGATCAATACCATGAGCAATGAAACGCTGGATGAAGCCGGCGTGCTGGCCAAATTTGGCGTGCCGCCCGAACGCATGGTGGACTACCTCACCCTGATTGGCGACACCGTGGACAACGTGCCCGGCGTAAGCAAATGCGGACCCAAAACAGCGGTTAAATGGCTGAGCCAATACGGCACACTGGACAATCTGATAGCACATGCAAGCGAGGTCGGCGGCGTAGTGGGCGAGAACCTTCGCAACACGCTGGAGTGGCTGCCAACCGGACGCCAGCTGATCACCGTGAAGTGTGACGTGCCCTTGCCGCTGCGCTACGACGAGCTGGTGGCACCGCCGCAGGATAGCGAAACCCTGCGCACGCTGCTGCAGGGCTTTGGTTTTAAATCGCTGCTGCGCGATGTATTGCCCGCCGCCGCCAGCCCCTCTTCCAGTCAGCCGGAAGCTGGCGACTCGCCGCAACAGGGCAGCATGTTTGACGCCAGCAGCGGCGCAGTGGTGGCACCCGCCACACGCTATGAATGCCTCCTCAGCGAAGCGCAACTTGATGCGTGGCTCGCAAAAATCATGCAGGCCGAACTGGTGTGCGTGGACACCGAAACCACCGGCCTCGACAGCATGACCGCACAGCTGGTCGGCATCTCGTTTGCAATCGAGGCGCACCATGCCGCCTACCTGCCGCTGGCGCACCACTACCCAGGCGCACCCGAGCAAATCACGCGTGAGCACGCGCTGAAAAAGCTCAAACCCTGGCTGGAAAGCGCTACGCATAAAAAGCTCGGGCAAAATTTAAAGTACGACCAGCATATCTTCGCCAACCACGGCATTAAACTTGCGGGCATAGCCGAGGATACCTTGCTGCAATCCTACGTGCTGGAAAGCCACAAGCCGCACAATATGGATAACCTTGCGCTGCGCCATCTCGGCGTAACAACCATCAGCTATGAAGAGGTCGCCGGCAAAGGCGCAAAGCAGATCGGCTTCGACCAGGTGGCGATCGACACCGCGACACGCTATGCGGCAGAAGATGCAGATATCACCCTGCAACTGCACCAGACGCTGCTGCCGCAACTCAAGGCTCAAGGACAGCTGGAATCTGTCTATCGCGATATCGAAATGCCCGCGCGCCAGGTGTTGTTTGTGATGGAGCGCAACGGCGTGCTGCTGGACAGCAAGCTGCTCAACATCCAGAGCCGCGAGCTGGGCGAGAAACTGCTCGATCTGGAAACTCGCGCCTACGAACTGGCCGGGCAGCCCTTCAATATGAATTCGCCCAAACAGGTGCAGGAAATCCTGTTTGAAAAACTCGGCCTGCCGGTGAAGAAAAAAACACCCAGCGGCACACCTTCAACAGATGAAGAAGTGTTGCAAGAACTGGCCCTCGATTACCCCCTGCCCAAACTGATGCTGGAATACCGCGGCCTGTCGAAACTGAAATCCACCTATACCGACAAGCTGCCGCAGATGGTGAATGCACAAACAGGCCGCGTGCACACCAGTTACTCGCAGGCGGTGGCGGTTACCGGGCGGCTGGCTTCTAGCGACCCCAACCTGCAGAACATCCCGGTGCGCACCGCCGAGGGCCGCCGCATCCGCGAAGCCTTTATCGCCGATCCCGGCAGCCACATCGTGTCCGCCGACTATTCGCAAATTGAACTCAGAATCATGGCACATCTGTCCGGTGACGCAGGCCTGTTGCACGCCTTCGCCCACGGCCACGATGTGCACCGCGCCACTGCCGCCGAAATCTTTGCCGTAGAGCCGGATGCGGTCAGCAGCGAACAGCGCCGCTATGCCAAGGTCATCAACTTCGGCCTGATCTACGGCATGTCGGCCTTCGGCCTCGCCAGCCAATTGGGTATTGAACGCAGCGCGGCGCAGGCTTACATCGAACGCTACTTTGCGCGCTACCCCGGCGTGGCCAACTACATGCAAACCACGCGCGACAAAGCCAAGCAGCAAGGCTACGTCGAAACCGTGTTCGGCCGCCGCCTGTGGCTGCCCGAAATCAACGGCGGCAACGGCATGCGCCGCCAGGCCGCCGAGCGCGCCGCGATCAACGCGCCGATGCAGGGCACCGCCGCCGACCTGATCAAGCTGGCGATGGTGGCGGTGCAGAACTGGCTGGAAAAAGAGAAACTGCAGACGCGCCTGATCATGCAGGTGCATGACGAACTGGTGCTGGAAGTGCCGGACAGTGAACTGGCGCTGGTGAAAGACAAGTTGCCGGGGTTGATGTGTAATGTCGCCCAGCTTAAGGTGCCGCTGGAAGTGGGGCTGGGCGTGGGCGTTAACTGGGAAGCAGCACACTAACTGCGGCAAATATAATTGACCTTGACCACGAAACTCCTTACACTCCAATCAATACATTATTCCGTACATAATTATGAACGCTATTCATGCTGAAATTACCATAGGCGTCACCGAATTGCGCGAATCTCCCACCCGCATACTCAAACGCGCCGAAGACGAGGATCAGGCTGTAGCCATCCTCAATCACAACAAGCCGGCAGGCTACATTATCTCCCCGAGGATGATGGAAGCCATGCTTGATTCCATTGCTGACCGCATCTCCGAGAACCGTGCAAAGACGCGTTTATCCACTCTGGATAAAGCACGCAAGGTTAATCTGGATGAACTATAAGTTTAATGTCTAACTTCGAACTTGCTATTCACCCAGGAGCAGAAAAGGAATGGTCAAAACTGGATGGAAGCATCAAACGACGCTTCAAGGAAAAACTGGCCACTGAACGCCTCATCAATCCCCGCATTGCAAAAGATGCGCTGCGCGAATTGCCCGACTGCTACAAGATAAAAATCACGACCCCGCAGTATCGCCTCATCTACCACGTCAACGATCAAGAGCGCATTTTGACCATACTTGCCGTTACAACGCGCGATGATGTTTACGATGAATTACGTGCCAGGCTGAAATAATTTGGCAATGGTAAGCGCGTAAACATGAACACAAGCATCCTGATCATCGAAGACGAAACATCCATTGCGGATGTGCTGGCCTATGCGCTCAAATCCGAGGGCTTCATCACCACCCATTGCACGCTGGGTAGTGACGGCCTGCAACAGTTGCGCAGCGGCAAACATGCGCTGGCGATCATGGATGTCGGTCTGCCCGACATGAATGGTTTTGAGGTGTGCCGCGCTGCGCGCAAGTTCACCGACATTCCCATCCTGTTTCTCACCGCGCGTTCCGATGAAGTGGACCGCATCGTGGGGCTGGAGATCGGTGCGGATGATTATGTCACCAAACCTTTTTCACCGCGCGAAGTGGTGGCCCGTGTACGCGTGATTCTGCGCCGCCACAGCCGTGCCAGCCCGTCCGGCAGCGCGCACTGGTTTGAAGTGGATACACCGGGCGCACGCATCCGCTTTTGCGGCACCACACTCGATCTCACCCGCTATGAATACCTGCTACTGCAATATTTGCTGGCCCAGCCAGGACGAATTTATTCGCGCGAGTTGCTGATGGATGCGATCTGGCACGATGCACTGGATACCTCCGACCGCACCGTGGATACGCATATCAAAACGCTGCGTGCCAAACTCAAGTCGGTGCGCGACGACATTGATCCCATCCTCACGCATCGCGGCATGGGTTACAGCGTGAGCAACGGTAGCGAGTCATGAGCATCACGCTGCGTCTGCTACTGGGTTACTTCCTGATTGTCGGTCTGGCCGCATGGTTTGTGCTCAACAGTTTTTCCGAGGAGGTCAAACCGGGCGTGCGCCAGACGATGGAAGACACCCTGGTGGATACCGCCCACTTGCTGGCTGAAATGGCCACCTGGCAGATGCATGCAGACAAACTGGATACGCGCAAATTTGCCGAGGCATTCGACCGCTACCAGGCACGCGAACCGCGCGCGCATATCTGGGAATTTAAAAAGGATACTGTCGATCTGCAGGTGTATATCACCGATGCAAAAGGTATTGTCATCTACGACTCGGCCGATGAAGCCGTTGGGCAGGATTACTCGAAATGGAATGATGTCTATCTCACACTGCGCGGCCAGTACGGCGTGCGCAGCACGCTTGCAATTGCGGATGACAAGCGCAGCAATGTGATGCATGTGGCTGCGCCCATTTTATACAGGGACAAGGTCATCGGCGTACTGACGGTGGCCAAACCCACCCTCAGCGTGCAGCCGTTTATTGACAGCAGCCGCAAAAAAATTGCCAAGGCAGGCTGGTGGCTGATGGGCGGTGCACTGGCAATTGGGTTGTTATTCACCTGGTGGCTAACCCGTTCAATAGACGCGCTGCGCCGCTATGCGCGCGATGTCAGCGCGGGCAAAAAAGTGCCAGCCCCCGAACTGGGTAGCGGCGAACTGGCCGAGCTGGGCAAGGCGCTGGCCGAAATGCGCGAAAAACTGGACGGCCGGGAATATATTGAAAACTATGTGCACCATCTGGCACATGAAATGAAGAGCCCGCTTGCCGCGCTGCAGGGCGCTGCCGAATTGCTGGATGAAAACTTACCCGAGCGTGAACGCGCAATATTTACCGCCAATATTCGCGAACAAAGTGGCCGCCTCAAGGATATGCTGGACAAACTGCTGGCACTGGCCAAACTGGAACATCGCACCGCGCTGGAAGATGTGAGTCGCATCAGCCTGCAAGAACTTACTGCTACCGTGATTGCAGATCATGCGCCTCGCCTGCAACAACATAACATCACCTGCCGCAACAACATTCCCATTGATGCTTACACCAGCGGTGAATTTTTCCTGTTGCGTCAGGCACTGGCAAATTTACTCAGCAACGCTATCGATTTTTCAGGTGATGGCAGCCTTATTGAATTCTCGCTGCACACGGAATCCGGCATGCATCATCTGCAACTGCGCGATCAGGGCAGCGGTATTCCGGACTATGCGATGCCGCGCATTTTTGAACGTTTCTATTCGCTGGCCCGGCCTGCCACCCAGCGTAAAAGCAGCGGCTTGGGCCTGCCATTCGTCAGGGAAGTGGCCCTGCTGCATGGCGGCACAATAACGCTGAAAAATCACGCTGATGGCGGCGTGGAAGCGGAGTTCATCTTGCCGGCAGCATACTGACCCTCGTTACCCTCTCCCGCTTGCGGGTTGAGGGGCTATGCCACCACACCTTCAGCACACACAGCGCCATTCTCTACACATAATTGGCTGGCATTCTGCAGTCTCCCTCAACACAAGGAGACGATCATGCCCTTCACCCCGTTTCACTTCGGCCCCGGAATGCTCATCAAGGGGCTTATACCCAAACAGTTCAGCCTTTCCGTGTTTGCGCTGGCAAATATTGCGATGGATGTGGAACCTCTCTACCACCTGTTGCGTGCTGACACCCAGCTGCACGGCGCTTCACATACCCTGATCGGCGCTGCGTGCATCGGTGCTGCCACCGCACTGGTGGCGCCCAAGGTCATCGCTCGCAGCTGGCAGTGGTATCAAAAACTGCATGTCGATGCAGACATCCCCGTGCATCTCACCCGGCAGCAGGCCTGGATGGGCGCATTGCTGGGAACCGCCAGCCATCTGCTGCTGGATGCCACCATGCACCACGATATGCATATATTCCTGCCCTTCAGCGATGCCAATCCCCTGCTGCACCCGGCATGGACACAGAACGTGTATCTCGCCTGCGTGCTGGCGGGAATGACAGGCATGCTGATTTCAATGTTGCGCATGCACCGGCAATTCAAACAACCCCAATAATTCACTTCAAGGAGCAAGCCATGTTAAAAAATCCCCTCACCGCAAAAATCCTCATGCTCTGCATACTGGCGTTACTGCTGCTGATTCCGCTGGGCATGATTCAATCCAAAATCAGCGAACGCCAATATCTGCAAAAGCAGGTACAGCAGGACATTGCACGCAGTTCATCCGGCCCGCAGACACTGGAAGGCCCCAGCCTGGTGATCAAATACAAATTGCGCGAACGCTACACCAGCAAAGACAAGGACGGCAACGAACGCACCACCGTCACCGAATCAGTCTTGCAGGAAATGATTATTCCTGCCAATAAACTGGTGATCGACGGCGATGCCGATGTGGAAACACGCAGCCGCGGCATCTACAAGGCAAACTTGTTCAATCTGCATGCCAAATTAAGCGGCGATATGCTTGTGCCCAAAGCTTACGGCCTCAACAAGGCCGCCGATGACATCATTCCGGTCTCGGCCTATTTTGTGCTGAATATGAGCGATGCGCGCGGCATACACAACGTGCCCGCGCTGACACTCAACGGCAATACACTGGCCTTTGAACCCGGCACCGGCTCTCCGCTGGGCGGCAACGGCATGCACGTCAAATTGAAGAAATTCGATGCGGGGGAGGCACACGCGCTACAGTTCAACTTTCCGCTCGAACTGCAGGGTATGGATAGTCTCGCGATCCTCCCCACCGGTAACCACACTGAAATGAGCCTGAAATCATCATGGCCGCATCCCTCCTTTGGCGGCGGCTATCTGCCGCAAACACGCAGCATCAATGACAAAGGCTTTAGTGCGCAATGGCTGGTGAGCAATCTGGCGCGCAACAGCAACACTCAGGATACGCACACCAAACAGCAACCCGAAACCTTCTCGGTCGGCTTTATCGATCCGGTCAATATTTATCTGCTGTCCGAACGCGCGGTGAAATACGGCATCCTGTTTGTGGTGCTGATCTTTACCGCATTTTTTATTTTCGAAATACTGCAGGGCATGCGTATTCATCCCATGCAGTATCTGCTGGTGGGCATGGCGATGGCGGTGTTTTTTCTGCTGCTGATCAGCCTGTCCGAACACCTGGCTTTTCTGGTGGCATATTTGCTTGCGGGCACAGCCTGCGTCGCATTGACGGGCGCATATCTGGTCGGCGTGCTGAAAAAGCGCAAACCTGCCTACGCGTTTACTGCCGGCATCGCACTGCTGTATGCCGTGCTCTATGGCGTGCTGCAATCCGAGGACAATGCGCTGCTGATGGGCTCGCTCATCATGTTCAGCGCCCTGGCTGCGGTGATGCTGCTCACCCGCAACATGAACTGGTATGAACTGAACCATTCAGCTTCATCAAGTTAAGCAGCAACGCATTGCTGGCCGGCGGCAGCATTTTATGCCCGTCACAACGTGATCTGAAATATCAGCACCTTTTATCAAAGCATCCGGCTTCATGCCGGATGCTTTTTTACGCTATGGTCGGGTTATCATTGCAGCAAGGCCAAAACGCACTGCATAGTGCAAGGGAACACAGAACTTGCATATAAAAAATATTAAATAAAATCAAATACTTATAAAAACACATCATGACAAGGACCTATCCCCGCTCGCTGTGCTGGTTTCGCCGTGATCTGCGCCTGCACGACCATGCGGCGCTGTACCACGCGCTGACACAAAGTGCGGCCGTGCATTGTGTGTTTGTGTTCGACACCGAGATTCTGGATGCGCTCACAGACAAACAGGATCGCCGCGTGGAATTTATCTGGCACAGCCTGCGCGAACTGCAGCAGCACTTGCAGCAACGCGGCAGCACGTTGCAGGTGCTGCACGGCAAGGCCACCGAGCTGATTCCTCAACTGGCGCGCGAGCTGGGCGCCGAGGCGGTGTTCTGCAACCACGATTACGAGCCTGCTGCCGTATTGCGCGATGCCACGGTGGAACAGGCGCTGGCGCAATCCGGTATCGATTTTCATCACTATAAAGACCAGGTGATTTTCGAGAAGTCTGACATTCTCACCGGTGCGGGCAAGCCTTTCAGCGTGTTCACGCCGTATAAAAATGCATGGCTGAAAAAACTCGACGATATCCATCTGCGCGCCTACCCCACCGAAAAGTATTTTTCCGCACTCGCCCCTTGTGCCGCGACAGAAATGCCCGATCTTGAATCTATGGGTTTCGCGGCCAGCAAGCTGCAGGCGTTAAAGCTGCCCAGCGGGGAAAGCGGCGCGGCGGCGTTGTTTACCGATTTTACACAGCGCATGCCGCACTATCACGAGGCGCGCAATTTGCCCGCGGTCAAAGGTGTTTCTTACCTTTCCGTGCATCTGCGCTTCGGCACCATCTCCATACGCCAGCTCGCCGCCCATGCACATTACACGGGAGGCACGGGAGCGTTAACCTGGCTGAGCGAACTGATCTGGCGCGAGTTTTATCAAATGCTGTTGCATCACTATCCGCTCCTGGCGCAGGGTCAGACCTTCAAGCCGCAGTTCAACGCGCTTGTGTTTGGCAACGACAGCGAAAAATTTGCGGCATGGTGCGAGGCGCGCACCGGCTATCCGCTGGTCGATGCGGCCATGCGCCAGCTGAATCAAAGCGGCTATATGCACAATCGCTTGCGCATGGTGGCGGCATCTTTTCTGGTGAAGGATTTGCATATCGACTGGCGCTGGGGCGAGCGTTATTTTGCTCAGCAGCTGCTGGATTTTGATCTGGCGGCAAACAATGGCGGCTGGCAATGGTCGGCTTCCACCGGCTGCGATGCGCAACCGTGGTTTCGCATTTTCAACCCGGTCACGCAGTCCAGAAATTTTGATGCGGAGGGAAAATTTATTCGCCTTTATCTGCCCGAGCTGGCGAATTGCAGCAACAAATGGATACATGCGCCGTGGCTGATGCCGGCAGGCGAGCAGCAATCTTGCGGGGTGGTAATTGGAAAAGATTATCCTGCGCCTGTCGTGGATCATGCGCTGGCCAGAATCAGAACGCTCGCACTGTTCAAGAATGCCAGCCAATAACGCAAGGAGAATACGGCCATGCAGAAAAAATCTTATCCCCTCGCCAAAGTCTATGGCCTGCTCGAAACCGGCCCGGTGGTGCTGATCACCACCTCGCACAAAGGCATCCCCAATATCATGACGCAGTCCTGGCACACCATGATGGAGTTCGTGCCGCCGCTGGTGGGCTGCGTGATCAGCGGCAACAATCATTCGTTCGCCGCGCTGAAAGCCACGCGCGAGTGCGTGATCAATATTCCGACGCTTGAGCTGGCCAAACAGGTGGTGGCGGCAGGCAACTGCTCCGGACGCAAGGTGGACAAATTTGCGCGCACCGGCCTGACGCCTGTGCCGGCCAGCAAGGTGCAGGCGCCGCTGATTGCCGATTGTTATGCGAATCTGGAGTGCAGGGTTGCCGATACGCGGCTGGTGAATTCCTACAACTTTTTTGTGCTTGAGGTGATCAAGGCGTGGCTGGATCCTACAGTCAAAAATCCCGGAACATTGCATCATCGCGGCCAGGGGGCTTTCATGATTGCGGGCGAGACCATCAAATTACCATCCCGCATGAAATAAGCTGTCAGCACACTACTCACATATTATTTAACCCGATGATTATATTTAACTTAAGCATAAATTTATGGCAGAACACTGCTTACCGCAGGTTTATCTGTACAGAATCTTTCAAGCGGATATTCTCTATACGGCATGATGACAACTTCCACCGCACAGACTAAATGAAAGAAAGCCTTAACTTGCCGCCACGTTTCCGCCTGCTGCAATATCTCGCGGCATGCTATGCATTGTTTCTTGCTTATGTCAGCCTGACGCCCTTTTCCGGCTGGCAGGAACAGGGGCTGTACTTCGTCGATGTCCTGACCGCGCCACTTGCGCAGACTTATACCTGGTTCGATTTCATTCTCAATTGCTTTTCCTATATGCCTTTGGGCTTTTTACTGGCCTACATGCTGCGCGATCGCGCGCCCGCTGTTTATGTACTGCTGATGGCGACACTGGGCGGATTGCTGTTATCCGTCTCTATGGAATACGCGCAAATGTATTTGCCCAGGCGCATCAGCTCCAATACCGATTTAATCAGCAATACTTCAGGCGCATTTTGCGGTGCCGCCATCGCGTTGCTAATCGCGCAATACGGCTGGTTTTCCCGCATCAGGCAATGGCATGACAAGTGGTTCAAGCATGGGAGTCTGGGTGATACAGGTCTGGCACTGCTGGCAATCTGGGTCTTCGCACAGACCAATCCATCCCTGCCCATGCTGGGCAGCGTATTTGTCAGTGAAGTTGCGCGCTGGCCGTTTGATATCGTGCCGCGTGCACCGTTTAACTGGCTGGAGTGTGCCGAGGTTGCGCTCAACCTGCTGCTGCTGGGAATATTGCTGTCCACCCTGTTGCGCGAGCGCCGCAACACGATCAACGCCCTATTGCTAGTGCTGTGCATGGTGACGCTGATTAAATTCGTTGCCGCGGCCGTGCTGCTCAAGTCATGGGCATTGTTACTGTGGCTCAACAGCGAAGCGCTGCTTGGCATGTTCGCGGGTTTGCTGTTGCTGCTTGCCGCGATGAAACTGACGCATAAATGGCTGCTCGGATTGAGTGTGCTGTCAGCCCTGCTTTACCTGCTGTTGCTGCTTAGCCTGCTGTTTGACAACAAGCCCTCGGCGGCAATGCGGCTGTATCACTGGCATTATATTCATATGCTTAACTATAACGGCTTCTCCCAGCTTGTTATTCTGCTTTTCCCGGTACTGCTGCTGGGCTATCTGTGGCGCACGGCCATGCTGCGAAAGTAGTAAAATAGCGGCTTCAGTCTGCCGCACAATCAACCACCCCATTTGAAAGTTTTTCCATGAGCTATTTTGCCCATCATGTATTTTTCTGTACCAATCAGCGCGAAGGCGGCGAGGCGTGCTGCAACAACTTTGGCGCGCAGAAGATGCGCGACTATGTCAAAAGCAAAGTCAAGGCGCTAGGGCTCTCATCCGAAGGAAACCGCATCCGTATCAACTCGGCCGGCTGCCTCGACCGCTGCGAAGAGGGCCCGGTGCTGGTGGTTTACCCGGAAGGCGTGTGGTATACCTATGTGGATGAACATGATCTGGATGAAATTATCGAGCAACACTTGCAGCATGGCCGCATCGTGGAGCGCCTGAAAATATGAGTGGCAGCGCCATGACATGGCACAAGTTCAGCATCCCTGCGCCGTCGGGCGTGCTGCACGGCGTGGTGCATATGCCGCAGGGCCAAGCGCGTGCCCTTGCGGTGGTCGCGCACCCGCTGCCCACCATGGGCGGCACCATGGACAACAAGATCGTCACCACGCTGGTAAAAACCTTTGCCGAGCTGGGCTTTATTGCCGTGCGCTTTAATTTTCGCGGCGTCGGCGAAAGCAGCGGCGTGTTTGACGAAGGCAACGGCGAAGTGGAGGACGTGCTGGCGGTGGTGCAATATGCGCAACAGGAATTTGGCGCGCTGCCGCTGATCCTTTCCGGGTTTTCTTTCGGCGGCTATGTGCAGGCGCGTGCCGCCAAAAAATTGCAGCCGAAAAAATTAGTTCTGGTCGCCCCCGCCGTCGGCCGTTTTGCGATGCCGCAAGTGCCTGCCGACACCCTGCTGATACACGGCGAACTGGACGAGGTGGTGGCGCTAGACGAGGTGTTTGCGTGGGCGCGCCAGCAGCATTTTCCGATTGTGGTGGTGCCTGAAGCAACGCATTTTTTCCACGGCCATCTGCACCATCTTAAGGCGATTGTGAGCCAGCATTTTATTGGACACCCCGTATGATTAATGTCACTTCCAGTGCAGGGCGCGTCATACACACCATGGTGCGCACGGCGCAGCCTGCGAAAACAGCTGCGTGGAACGCACCCTGTATCAGGATCATTCGCGTATGAACACCGTCGTCGACGTACATAAACTGCACAAATCCTACGCCGGCCAGCGCGTGGTGGACGACCTCAGCCTGAGTATCAAGCGCGGCGAGTGTTACGGCCTGCTGGGCCCCAACGGCGCGGGCAAGACCACCACCCTGCGCCTGCTGCTGGGCCTGACTGATCCGGATGGCGGCACAGTCAGGCTGCTCGATCATGCCGTGCCCGGCCATGCGCGCGAGGCGCGTCTGAAGCTCGGTGTGGTGCCCCAAATAGATAACCTCGATCCCGATTTCACCGTGGCGGAAAACCTGCTGGTGTATGGCCGCTACTTCGGCATGAGCGATGCGGCGATCAATGCGCGCATTCCCATGCTGCTGGAATTTTCCAACCTCACCGCCAAACGCGATGCGATGGTGCCCACTCTCTCAGGCGGCATGAAACGCAGGCTGAGCCTGGCACGCGCGCTGGTGAACGATCCCGATATTATTTTCCTCGACGAGCCGACCACCGGCCTCGACCCGCAGGCGCGCCACCTGATCTGGCAGCGCCTGCGCGAGCTCACCTCGCAGGGAAAAACGCTGCTGCTGACCACGCACTTCATGGAAGAAGCCGAGCGTCTGTGCCACCGTCTCGCGATACTCGACCATGGCCGCATGATTGCCGAAGACACGCCGCACGAGCTGATCAAACACAATATAGAGCCGCAGGTGGTGGAAGTGTTCGGCGATGAAGTGGAAACGTGGGCACAGAACTATGCGGCGCAATTTTCGCAGCGCTTTGAAGTGAGCGGCGAAACGGCCTTCTGCTATGTCAGCGATGCGCAGCCGCTGGTCGCGCATTTGCAGGCACATGCCGGACTGCGCTACCTGCACCGCCCGGCCAATCTGGAAGATGTGTTTATCAAGCTTACCGGACGCGAGATGCGTGATTAAAATATTGAATATAATCAAATAGTTATATAATATAATCCTCCACAGAGGATACAGATTTAATCAGAATCGCGCGTGACCTGGTACAAAGGTTTTAATCTTATTTATCTGTGAAATCTGTGGCTAGAAAATCGATCCTTACAAAAACATGAAACAACATTTCCTTACCCTGCCCAAATTCAGCATGCGCTTTCTGCCGATCTGGCGCCGCCATCTGCTGGTGTGGTGGAAGGTGGCGATCCCTTCCATCCTCGGCCATCTGGCCGACCCGCTGATCTATATGCTGGGCCTGGGCTACGGCCTGGGCACGCTGATACCGGAGATGGGCGGCACCTCGTATCTGCTGTTTCTGGCGGCGGGCACGCTGTGCTACAGCACCATGAACAGCGCGACCTTCGAAGCGCTCTACTCCGGCTTCTCGCGCATGCATCACCAGCGCACCTGGGATGCGATACTCAACACGCCGATCACGCTCGACGATATCGTGCTGTCGGAAATTTTATGGGCGGCAACCAAAAGCCTGATGTCCGGCCTGGCGGTGCTGCTGGTGATCTGGATACTGGGCATGTCGCATACGCTGCTGTCGCTGTGGACCATTCCGCTGGCACTGCTGATCGGCCTGTGTTTCTCTGCCCTCGGCCTGATCATGACGGCACTGGCACCGAGCTACGATTTTTTCATGTATTACTTCACGCTGATCATCACACCGATGATGATGCTGAGCGGGGTATTTTTTCCGGTTGACCAGCTTCCGTCAGCACTGCAAAGCGTGTCGGCCGTGTTGCCGCTCACCCATGCAATCGATCTGGCGCGGCCGCTGCTGAATGGCAATATTCCGCAGCATATCCTGCTGCATCTTGCAGTGCTCGTGGCTTATACTCTGGCCGGATTCTATTTGTCGCTGGTCCTGTTCCGTAACCGTCTCTCTAAATAGGTCACTTATGCTGTGGATTAAAGCGTTTCATATCATTCTCGTCACCAGCTGGTTCGCCGGGCTATTTTATCTGCCGCGCATTTTTGTGAATCTGGCGATGGCCACCGAAAAAGTCGAAACAGACAGACTGCTGCTGATGGCACACAAGCTGTACCGCTTTGTCACCCCCATCGCCTATCTGGCCTTGGGCAGCGGCATCTGGCTGTGGCTGGGCTACGGCTTTGAAGGAGTGTGGCTGAATATCAAGCTGTCCTTGATCGTTGTTCTGATCGCCTATCACCACTATTGCGGGCACCTGCTCCAACTGTTCAAACAAGGCGTCAACACACACAGCCATGTGTGGTATCGCTACTTCAATGAAATCCCGGTATTGATACTGCTTGCAGTGGTCATACTCGTTACTGTGAAACCCTTATGACCGAACAATTTTTCTCCCCCTGCCCGCGCGGCCTTGAAATACCCCTGAGCGAAGAACTTAAAGCACTCGGTGCCGAGGGAATTCATATTACGGAGGGCGGTGTGCACTTCAGCGGCCCCGGTTCCCTGAGCTATCGCGTCAACCTGCACAGCCGCACCGCCAGCCGCGTGCTGTGGCGTGTGGCCAAGGCGCGCTATACCACCGAGCAGGATATTTACGACACCGTGCATGCCTTGCCGTGGAAGGACTGGTTTGATGAGTCTCTCACTATCCGCGTCAATATGGCGGCGATTAAATGCCCGCTGCGCAGCCTGGATTTTGCCACGCTGAAGATCAAGGATGCGATCTGCGACAAGTTCCGCGAGATCACCGGCGAGCGCCCCAGCGTCAACACCCACGCACCCGATATCCGCATCCATGCGTTTCTGGATGAGCTGCAGATGAGCTTGTATGTCGACACCTCGGGCGATGCGCTGTTCAAGCGCGGCGTGCGCCAGTACACCAACATCGCACCGCTGCGCGAAAACCTCGCCGCCGGCATTTTGATGCTGAGCGGATGGAAACCGGGCACGCCATTATTGGACCCGATGTGCGGCAGCGGTACCTTTTTGATCGAAGCGGCGCAAATGTCGCTGAATATTGCACCCGGCATCGGTCGCCATTTTGCGTTTGAAAAACTGCATACTTTCAACGAAGAAAAATGGCAAGCCATGCGCGCTGAAGCAATCGCCGCACAGAAGCCGGTAACCGCCCTGCCTGTTTACGGCAGCGATCTGTATGGCGAAGAACTGAAAGCCGCACGCCTCAATCTGGAAAATGCCGGCCTGCTGGAAGCGGTGACACTGAAACAGGCAAACGTGCTGGAAATTAACGCACCCGCCGACCACGGTGTGCTGGTGGCCAACCTGCCCTACGGCGAGCGCATGGGCGAGCTGGATGAAATGCGTGTGCTGTATCCGCAACTGGGCGATGTGCTGAAGCAGCGCTTCAAGGGCTGGAATGCCTATCTGCTCACCGCCGACCTGGCAATGCCCAAGTCCATCCGCCTCTCGGTATCGCGCAAAACACCCTTATTCAACGGCGCTCTGGAATGCCGCCTGTTTGAATACAAAATAGTGGCGGGCAGCAATCGAAAATAAGCGGATGCGCATGATTTTCATATAGAATCTTTGACATTCAGCTAATTATTGCTTTTTGAGAATGTTTTTCCCATGAAAGCACCTTCAAATTTCAGTCATTATCACTATATAAACATTGCATTAACCTTGTTGTTAATGTGGAATGTTATGGTCTGGACCTTGTCCGACAATTTCTATTTGTCCAAGGCCGGAGAAGTGATCAGCCACGAAACGGCTCTTTCCCAGAGCCAGGCAGATGATTTGGGTGACAGCATCCAGCGCAATCTGAATTACATACATGGCATCCCCAAGCTCTTTTCAGAGCTGCTGCGTGTCAAATGGGCGGTCACGAAATTCGGCTCCAGCCCTGTACCCTCACCCTTGCCCAAAGAAGCGCGAATCAAAAAATGGTCAAATGACAAGGCGTTAAGCAACCTGAACCAATACCTTGAGTTTGCGTCCGGCAGCCTTAATGTCGACATGCTTTACCTTGTGAATGCCGCAGGGGACGCAATTGCAGCCAGTAACGCAGATACACCATCAAATGTTATCGGCATCAATATTGCTGAACGCAGCATGTTCAAGCTCAACAAAAGCGGTGAAAGAGGCATGCAATATGCCATGGGCAAAATTACCAGAATACCCGGACTCTTCTTTTCGACTCCTGTCTTTATAGACGGCAAGTTTATGGGTGCGGTGGTGGCAAAAACCGATGTGCCCAACCTTTCATTTCTGGTCAATCAGATGAATGCATTTGTTGTGGATGACAATGGCGTCATTATTCTTGCGCGCAACAAGGAACTGGAACTGAGCGCCCTTCCAGCCAGCCCGGTTTCAGGGCTTTCTGAGCAGGCCAGGCTTGATCTTTATCAACGGGACAGTATCCCCGAACTCAAAATTGAAACCTGGGACGATGAAAGATTTCCTTCATTAGTCAGGATAGAAGGTAGCCAGAATCCCCACTTGCTGGTTTCCAAAAGATTGCCCGATTACAACCTGACCGTATATGTCAATCGCGAACTCGAATCCATCCCGGCGCTCGGTCGCATGTATTTCTTGTACACTTTACTGCTGAGTGTCTTTGGCAGCCTTTTGATCGTGATCGTCACGGGCTCTATCACGTATTTCCTGTCTCTCAGAAGCTCCAAGGAGCTTCTCTGGAATCAGGCCAATTTTGATACCCTTACCAGCCTGCCCAATCGCGATCTGTTTCGTGACCGGTTAATTCAGGAACTGAAAAAAACAGACCGCTCCGGACTTCCGTTGGCATTGATTCTGATTGATCTTGATCAGTTCAAGGAGATTAACGACACCCTGGGGCATGATATGGGTGACATCCTGCTGGGTGAGGCGGCACAGCGCATCTCTAAATGCGTGCGCAGTTCCGATACGGTTGCACGACTGGGCGGTGATGAATTTATTATTGTGTTGCCGCAACTCGCCAATGTTTTTCACGTTGAAAATATTGCACAGAAAATTATTGCCAATCTGGCAGAGCCATTTCAGCTGGGCAAAGAGATTACCCATATCTCGGCCAGCATGGGTATCACCCTCTACCCCAACGATGCCGGCAATATTGATGACCTGATGAAAAATGCAGACCAGGCGATGTATGTCGCCAAGAAGAACGGTCGCAACCGTTTCAGCTACTTCACGCCCGCATTGCAGGAACAGGCAAAGAATCGCCAGTTGCTGATCAGGGATTTGCGCAATGCGCTGGCTGAAAATCAGCTCAAGGTTTACTTCCAGCCCATTGTTGAATTGTCGACTGGCAAGGTGCACAAGGCGGAAGCATTATTACGCTGGATACACCCGGAACGCGGCATGATTAGCCCCGTTGAATTTATTCCGCTGGCCGAAGAAACAAGACTCATTCTTGAAATCGGGGCCTGGGTCAGAATGCAATCGGCCATCTGGTGCAAGCGCTGGAATGAAATCTGTACAGACAAATTCCAGATCAGCATTAACCGCTCGCCCGTGGAATTTATGGACGACAGCAAGATTGCGAGTGTAACGACATTTATTGCGTATCTGCGCGAACACGGCCTGACCGGGGAAAATTTCGTGTTTGAAATTACCGAGGGCATGCTGCTGAATTTATCTTCCAATGTCAGCAATGAACTGATGGTGTTGCGCAACGAGGGCATTCAGGTTTCTCTCGACGATTTCGGTACCGGCTATTCCTCACTTTCCTATTTAAACAAACTGGATATCGACTATCTGAAAATCGACAAATCCTTTGTCTGTGACATCACACCCGAATCCGACAATCTGGTGCTGTGCGAGGCGATCATCAGCATGTCGCACAAGCTGGGATTAAAGGTCATCGCCGAGGGTGTAGAAACGGAACAGCAGCGCGACTTGCTGGTTAAGGCGCACTGCGATTTTGCACAGGGATATTTCTACTCCAGACCCGTGCCTCCTGAAGAGCTTGAAATCTGGATGAAGAACAATAACAACCACCGGCTTATCAAAGCATGAAACGCCTGGCGCAGTATTCGCTTGTCCAATAGCCGCCGGTATCAACCCGGTGCATAATATTGGCCCGGATAGTATTGATTGCTTCATTGTCTGCCACTCGGGAGGATGCTGATGAAAAAATACTGCTGTGAATTCTGCTTCTTGTTAATTCTGTTAATTTCATTTCCAGCCCATGCTGCGGGAAAAAATGAAATTTCTCTCGGCCTGTTTCCCTATGTCAGCTCAACCCAGCTGGTCCAGTTTCACAGCCCGTTAAAAAATTACCTGTCCAAAGTTCTCGGACTCGAAGTCAACCTCGTTACCGCGCCTGACTTCATGTCTTTTGTTGAACGCACCCGGCAGGGTGATTACGATATTATTCTGACCGCTCCCCATCTCGGTCGCCTGGCTGAAAAGCAATATAAGTATAAACGTCTGGCGATGACAGGCCACCGTGTTGAGGGCTTGTTCCTCGTCAAGAAGGACTCCGATATTAATACGCTGGATGATCTGAAAGGCAAGACGGTCATGGTGGCCCAGCGCATTTCGGTTATTTACCAGATGGTGGTGCAAACCCTTGCCGATAAAGGCCTGGTTGATGGCAAGAACATCTCCATTATCGAAACCAAAACCCATAACAACGCACTTTATGCGCCGTTGCGCGATGAGGCAGATGCTTCCGTTACCGGTGTTCTGTTATGGCACACGCTTGGCGAGGACTACAAGGACAAGCTGAAAGTCATTGCTTATACCAATTCTGTCCCCGGCTTTGTCGTGCTGTCACATCCCAGAATTTCAGTCGTCAGACAAAGGAAGCTGAAGAAAGCCCTGCTTGATTTCGGAAAAACCAGCGAGGGAAAGTTTTACTTTGAAAATACGGGCCTGAAGGAATTTTTACCGATAAGCGACAAGACAATGCGTGAACTTGACCCCTATACCAGGATATTTACAGCGAAATAAATTAACGTGACTAACACGGGCATTCCTTTTCACAAATCAATCCGCACCAAACTGGTGATCGTCAGTATCATCGTAGAAATAACCATGCTAGGATTGTTGCTAAGCAACAGTATGCGCCTGCTGAATAACACGCTGGAAGAGCAGACGCAGGCAAAACTTTCGGCCATCTCCCCTTTGCTGGATTCCGCACTCAGTGCGCGCCTGTTTGAACGCGACCATGCGGGTATCAGCGAAATATTGAACAAGCTGATGAAGAGCGAGTACACCAGCTTTCAATATATCGTTGTTTATGACAATCGCGGCGGCATCTATGCGCGAACGGGAAATATTGACACGCTGAATATGCCGGCCTATGACCAGCATGTTTCGAATACCCTCACCAGCGGGGTATACAACACTTACACACCGCTGACCCTGGGAAACGAGAAGATAGGCGAGGTGCGCTTTGGCCTGTCCCTGCAATCCCTGATCAACTCGCGCGACAATCTGCTGCGGCAGGGATTTTTTATCGCGTCAGTTGAGGTTTTGCTGACTTTTATTCTTCTCGGCATTGCCGGTTTTCTGCTTACCCGCCACATCCTCACGCTGATGTCGGCTACCCGGCAGGTGGCAGCAGGGAATCACAACATTCAGATTCCTGTCACCAGCAAGGATGAAATCGGCATGCTGGCGGCAAATTTCAATATCATGGCCCGTGCGATACACGACCGTATCGACGCCTTGCATGCATCTGAGCAGGCGCTTTTTGTGGAAAAGGAAAGAGCGGAAATTACGCTGCATTCCATCGGTGATGCGGTCATGACCACGGATACCCACGGCAATGTAATGAGCATGAATCCGGTGGCGGAACAACTCACAGGCTGGCCCTTGCCCGAAGCCAAGGGACGTCCGCTGGCAAAAATTTACCGGATTATCGACACACGCAGCCAGCAGCCCGCTGCAAATCTGGTGCAATATGTGCTTGAACATGGAAATATTGCCGGCTTGACCGAAGATGCCTCGCTGGTTTCGCGCAACGGCGCGGTGTATCAGGTAGAAGACAGTGCCGCCCCCCTGATGGACAAGGCGGGCCAGGTATCCGGTGTGGTTCTGGTGTTTCACAATGTAACCGAGCAGTACCGCCAGCAGGCACAGATTATTGCGCATGAGGCCGAACTCAGAAAGATCACCGATATTCTTCCCGGCCCGGTTACCCGCGTGGATAGGGCCGGCAATTACCTGTTTGCAAGCGCCGCCTTTGAACAGTGGTTTGGCAAGCGTCCGGGTGAAGTGATAGGCCGCAACCGCAGGGACGTGATCGATGCGGAATTGCAGGCCAGGTTGCAACCGTATTATGAACGCGCGCTGGCAGGGGAACGGCTCAGCTTTGAAACCACCCTAACCATGGCTTCCGGGACCAGCCGTGAAGTCATCATCAATGTACTGCCCGATTTTGACAGCAATGGTGCGGTATGCGGCTATTACTCCATAGGCTTTGATATCAGCGAGCTTAAATATGCCGAAGCGAGCCTGGTTCGTTTCCGCGCGGCACTGGACAGCTCGGTTGATGCAATCTACCTGATCGACCGCAAATCGATGCGTATTATCGATGCCAATCGAACAGCCTGGGAATCGGTAGGCCTGACGCGGGAGGAGTTGCTGCAAATCAGCCTGCAGGATCTTGAAATTGAAATGACGCGGGAAGCTCTTGAAGCGGAATTTGACAAGATTCTGGCCAGTTCTGCCGGACATGGCTTTATCCGCACCACGCATACCCGCAAGGATCACTCTTCTTTCCCCGTGGAAATATTTATTCAGCGGATTAACGATAATGGAAGCAGCCAGAACCAGCAAATCCTGATTGCGTTTGCGCGCGATATCACGGAGCGCCTGAATGCGGAAAAAAATCTGCATCACCTTGCCTATTACGACAGCCTGACCGGCCTGCCCAATCGCCTGCTGTTTAATGACCGCCTGCATCAGGCGGTGGCAGAAGCCAGGCGCCGCGGCAATTTTGTAGCCCTGATGCTACTGGACATAGACCGTTTTAAAAATATCAATGACACGCTCGGCCATGAAGCGGGAGACAAACTGCTGCGCGAAATCAGCGCCCGTTTGCAAACAGGCGTGCGCGAGGGCGACACGATTGCACGGCTGGGCGGTGATGAGTTCACGCTGATTTTCCCCGATTTGACGGACGTGCAGGATGTGGTGCATATGGCCGAGGGCATACTGCAGCGACTTTCTCTTCCCCTGCTGATTGAGGGGCATGAAGTCTTTACCTCCGCCAGCATCGGTATCACGCTCTATCCGCAGGATACCAATGATGAGGATTCGCTGGTGAAATTCGCCGATTCGGCCATGTATCATGCCAAGTCGCAGGGGCGCAACAACTATCAGTTCTATTCCCGCGATATGACCACCCGCATACAGGAGCGCATGACCCTGGAAACGGAAATGCGCAAGGCGCTGGAACGCGGCGAATTTTTCCTGAACTACCAGCCCCAGGTGGATATCACCACAGGCCGGATAACCGGCATGGAAACGCTGATACGCTGGCGTAATGCGGCGGGTAAAATTATCCCGCCCGCGCAATTCATAGCGCTTGCCGAGGAGACAGGGCTCATTGTGCATATCGGCGAATGGGTGATGAGAACAGCCTGCAGGCAATTGAAAGCATGGAACGATGCGGGCCATACAGATTTATTGCTGGCCGTTAATGTGGCCTCGCGCCAGTTTCACGACCCGCACTTTCTTCCTGCGGTGAAAGAAATCATTGCCACATCCGGCATTTCCGCCCAATGCCTGGAACTCGAAATTACCGAGGGAATTCTGCTCAAATACAGCGAGGAAATCCGCAGCACATTTCTGCAGCTCAGGGACACCGGTGTAAAACTTGCAATCGACGATTTTGGCACAGGCTACTCTTCGCTCAGCTATCTGAAGCGCTTCCCCATCGACCGACTCAAGATCGATCAATCGTTTGTGCGTGATATCAGTATTGACGCCGATGATCTTGCCATCGTCAAAGCGATTATCGCGCTGGCTCGCTCACTCAAGCTGCAGGTTATTGCGGAAGGCGTTGAAACCGGAACACAACTGGCTCTCCTTCGCGCCGAAGGCTGCCAGGAATATCAGGGATATTTCTTTGCGCGCCCCATGAGTGCAGAGGCAATCACCGCCCTGCTCCAGACCTCAAAACAGCCACTATAAACAGCACAGGGTCACGGCAAGCAATATTTTATAAGTATTTGATTATATTCAATATTTTAATACGGTCACGATCAATTTTGTATCAAAGTGCATCGCAACAGTCAGCGATTAAGCTCCTGATACACTGCCGTGGCAACGCGCAATAAATCCGCTTTCTCGACCTCGCCTGACAGGGCATAACTCAAGTCGCCGTCTATCCAGTAGAACACGCTGACCTTGCCTTCCTGCGCATAACGAAACGCGGCCTCACCCTTGTCTGCAGGTTTGTTGCTCAGGTACAGGGTCAGCCTCAAACCGCGCGCATCCTGATACATGAATTGCGCGGCCGGTCCCTGGCTACCCGGCAACAGGCGCCCGCCCATCAGTTCGTAGCCCGCTTCAGCCAGATGCGGCGGCTTGACATCACTGCCCAGACGTTTGGAAAGCCACTTCACCAGATGCTGCTCCTGCTCGCGCCCCACTTCAACCGGATGCAGCATCTCAGGTGTATAAACCACATGCGCCAGTGCGGCCTGCCTGACCATTGCAGCCATTGGCGGCTGCCTGCTTTTTTCGGCGCCATGCAAGCCCCATCCCAGCAGCCCGCTCAGCACCATGCCTCCCAGCATCGCGGCATAACGCAAGGGCTGCGCAAAGTTTCTGTGGCGCGCCTGCGGATACATCTGCAACGGCAGCGGTTCGTTCAGCACCGGGTTGAAAAGCGCCTGCAGCGCGTCATTTTGCTGGCGATAGGCCGCAACCCGTGACGCATCGGACGGATGCTGCAACAGCCACGCTTCAACCTCGGCGCGCCGTGCCGCATCAAGCCGCCCGTCCACATAGGCTTGCAAATCATCCTCGGCCAACTGCGTTTTTCTGTTCATTTCACTCTCCTCAGCATTGGAGCACTTTCCCCTGCCATGATGTTGCGCAAGCGCTCACGCCCGCGCGACAGGCGCGACATTACCGTACCCAGCGGTATGCCCAGCACCTGCGCAACTTCTTCATAGCTCATTTGTTCCAGTCCTATCAGTAATATGACCTCGCGATATTCATAGGCCAGCTTGCCGATTGCCGATGACAGATCGCGCATCTGCAACGCATCCTCCTGGGTCGCACGGGTCGGGATTTCCAGCGCCTCATCATCCATGGAAACCGCATCAAGCTGTTTTTTCCTGATATGGTTAATAAAGGTGTTGTGCATGATGCTGAACATCCACGCGCGCATATCACTGCCGCGCCGCCACAAATGCAGCTTGCCCCAGGCGCGCTCGAGAGTATCCTGCACCAGGTCATCGGCGCTGCTCCTGTCCCCTGTCAGCGCCCTCGCATAGCGGCGCAAACGCGGGATCTGTTCGGTGATGACTGCATCCATGCTTTCCATGCCTTAACCCGTTTCAGTTCAGTAAAATGCCAGCCCTGCAATAGCCGGGCGCAGCCAGGAAGAAAAATACACCTGCAATATTTGTATAAACACACTCACCCGGCATTTTATTCCCGGCACCCTGATATTTTTCGTCCTGTTTCCGCAGGGAATTGCCGTTATGCAACTGAAAAAAAACCGCACTCTCGTGCGGCTGTTTTTTCTGCAAGCTGCTCAGTGTTAAGTCATGCGCATCTCGCCTATGCCCGACATCAGGTCGGCATCCTTGGAATGCTGGCTGTTAAGCTTGATATTCAGGCGCAAATCATTCACCGAGTCGGCATTTTTCAGGGCTTCCTCGTAGCTGATTTTTTCCGCCTCATACAAATCGAACAGGCACTGGTCGAAAGTCTGCATACCCAGTTCGCGCGATTTCGACATGATGCTTTTTATCTGGTTTACTTCACCCTTGAAAATCAGGTCGGATATCAACGGCGAATTGAGCAATATCTCAATGGCGGCCGCACGCCCTTTGCCATCCCTGGTTGGAATCAGCCGCTGCGAAATAATGCCTTTGATGTTCAGTGAAAGATCCATCAGCAGTTGCGCGCGCCGTTCTTCCGGAAAGAAGTTGATGATACGGTCCAGCGCCTGGTTCGCACTGTTGGCGTGCAGCGTGCCGAGGCACAGGTGCCCCGTTTCGGCAAAGGCCACCGCATGCTCCATCGTATGATGATCGCGAATCTCGCCGATCAGAATCACGTCGGGTGCCTGGCGCAGAGTATTCTTCAAGGCCGCTTCCCAGTTGTCCGTATCCACCCCCACCTCGCGGTGCGTGATGATGCAGTTAATATGATCGTGCACATATTCAACCGGGTCTTCAATGGTGATGATATGGCCATAGGAATTTTTATTGCGGTGCCCCAGCATCGCGGCCAGCGTGGTAGATTTGCCTGAGCCGGTACCGCCGACCAGCAGCACAAGTCCGCGCTTGGTCATCACCACATCTTTCAGTATCGGCGGCAGCCCCATCTCGTCCAGATCCGGAATCTTGGTGGTGATGGTACGCAGCACCATGCCGACGCGCTGCTGCTGCTGGAATACGTTGACACGGAAGCGGCCTATCCCGGGCGGGCTAATGGCGAAGTTGCATTCGTGTGTGGCTTCAAATTCCGCCGCCTGCCTGTCGTTCATGATGCTGCGCGCCAATTCCTGGGTATGTTGCGAGCTGAGCACCTGGTTGGAGACGGGGATCATCTTGCCATCCAGCTTGAAAGCGGGGGGAAAGCCGGTTGTAATAAACAAGTCCGACGCTTTTTTCGATATCATCCCGCGCAGTAAATTGTGCACCAGCTCGGTGGCCTGATCTCTTTCCATAATTGCTTCTCCTTAGTTTCCCGGGAACAGATCTTTGTTCATCGCCTTGCTGCGAGCTTCGGCAGGTGTAACCTGATTGGCTTTCACCAGATTGAGCAGGCACTGGTCCAGCGTCTGCATGCCGATCGTTGCCCCGGTTTGAATGGCCGAGTACATTTGCGGCACTTTTGCTTCACGTATCAGGTTGCGGATAGCCGGCGTACAGATCATGATTTCATGGGCTGCAACACGGCCGCTGCCGTCCTTGGTTTTAAGCAGGGACTGCGATATCACCGCGCGCAGCGATTCGGACAGCATCGCACGCACCATTTCTTTTTCATCCGCGGGAAACACGTCGATGATACGGTCGATGGTCTTGGCGGCCGAGCTGGTATGCAGCGTGCCAAAAACCAGATGGCCGGTTTCGGCGGCGGACATCGCCAGACGTATGGTTTCCAGATCGCGCATCTCGCCCACCAGAATAATATCCGGATCTTCGCGCAACGCGCTGCGTAATGCGTTCTGGAAAGACAGGGTATGCGGGCCGACTTCACGCTGGTTGACCAGCGATTTTTTACTTTCATGCACAAATTCGATCGGATCTTCCACCGTCAGAATATGCCCCATTTCGTTCTCGTTGCGGTGGTTCACCATCGCCGCCAGCGTGGTGGATTTGCCGGAACCGGTAGGGCCGGTTACCAGCACCATGCCGCGCGGAAAATCGGAAATCGACTCAAATATTTTCGGCGCCTTGAGATCTTCCAGCGAAAGTATTTTGGAGGGAATGGTACGCATGACCGCACCGGCACCGCGATTGTGCACAAAGGCGTTCACACGAAAACGTGCGAGTCCGGGCACCTCGAAGGAGAAGTCAATCTCCTTGTTTTCCTCGTACATTTTACGCTGCTGGTCATTCATGATGTCATACACAAGCGCATGTACTTCCTTGTGCTCCATAGGCGGCAAGTTAATTCTGCGTATATCGCCATGCACACGTATCATGGGTGGCAAACCGGCAGAAAGATGCAAGTCTGATGCCTTGTTTTTGACGCTAAATGCGAGCAGTTCCGTAATATCCATTATAATTTCCCATTTATTTGGCAACGCGCATTAATGCGCGTGCCAGGCTTTTTTGAATAACGCCCAGGCGTCGCCAGTGATTATGACCGCAATCCTTTCCAACTTGCAAGCTGTGCACGCTGCCATTAATCACGCCGCCCGGGAAGCACGCCGTGACGCAATGCAAATCGCTCTGCTGGCTGTCAGCAAAACCGTTGCAGCCAGTGTCATCCGCGAAGCCTATGACTGCGGACAAAAAGCATTTGGCGAGAATTATGTACAGGAAGCGCTGGATAAAATATATGAACTGCGCGACTTGCAACTGGAGTGGCATTTTATCGGGCCGATACAGAGCAACAAAACCCGCGCCATTGCCGAAAACTTCAGCTGGGTACATAGCGTGGATCGCCTGAAAATTGCCGAACGACTTTCCGCGCAGCGCCCGGACAATTTGCCGCCGCTGAATATATGCCTGCAAATCAATGTAAGCGGCGAAGCCAGCAAGGGTGGCCTGGCGCCCGAAGAAGCGCTTGCCAGCGCTACCGCCATCTCGCGTTTGCCCCGGCTGAAGCTGCGGGGATTAATGGCGATACCTGCGCCTGCCGGGGAATTGTCCGTGCAGCGTGCACCTTTTGCCAGGATGCGCGAAATGCTGCTTGAGCTGAACGCTTCCGGCCTGGCGCTTGATACCTTGTCGATGGGCATGTCACATGATCTGCAGGCTGCGATACTGGAAGGCGCGACGATCGTGCGCGTGGGCACGGCGATTTTTGGCAGCAGAAAATAAGGCGTTGATAAACATCATGCAAGGAGCAAGTAAAGTACCCTGCACTCGTTTCCCAACAGCAAATTTATAACGGAGACATTAATGAATATTTGTTTTATAGGCGGCGGCAACATGGCCAGCGCGCTGATAGGCGGCTTGCTCAAGCGCGGTTTTGCCGCAGCTCATATCCGCGTGGTGGAAGTCAATCCTGAAAATTGCACCCGCCTGCATAACGAGTTTGGTGTAAAGGCCTCTGCGGATTTGGCGGCAGGTGTTGCCCACGCCGAATTTATTGTGCTGGCGGTCAAGCCACAGCAACTGCATGAGCTGGCATTGCAACTCGCCCCCATGCTGACGACACAACTGCTCATTTCGATTGCAGCGGGGATACGTGCCGGGGATCTGGCACGCTGGCTGGGCACCAAAAACATCGTGCGCGCGATGCCCAACACGCCCGCACTCATACGCAGCGGTATTACCGGCCTTTATGCAATGCCGGACGTAAGCGCTGCACATAGGCATGACGCGCAAACCATCATGGCCGCGGTGGGCAGCACGCTGTGGCTGGAAAGCGAAGCTATGATGGATGCGGTCACCGCCGTTTCCGGCAGCGGCCCTGCCTATGTGTTTTATTTTATCGAGGCCATGCAGCAGGCAGCGGTAGAGCTTGGTTTCAACCGGCAGGATGCACGCCGTCTGGTGCTGGACACTTTCATGGGAGCAGCCAGACTGGCAGAGGACAGCAATGAAGAAGCCGACCAGTTGCGCGCGCGCGTCACGTCAAAAAACGGCACCACCGAGCGCGCGCTGCTGAGCATGGAAAGCAATCAGGTCAAGCAGCATATCGTCAACGCGGTTCACGCCGCCGCAATTCGCTCGGAAGAAATGGGCACAGAACTGGGAGTTAAATAATGTTACGAGATACTACAGAATTTCTGCTGAATGTATTATTACAACCCTTCGCATTCATGTTGCTGTTGCGCTTTCACCTGCAATGGCTGCGCGCTCCCCTGCGCAATCCGTTTGGCGAATTCATCATGGCACTGACCAATTTCATCGTATTGCCGACGCGCCGCTATATCCCGTCCTTCAGGGGTTATGACAGCGCAACCCTGTTACTGGCCTATATCTTTGAAATCATCTACGTTTATCTTTCCGAATTCATCTGGATTTATACCCCACCTGAAGGCAACCACCTAATAGTAGGATTGCTCGTGATGGGAATCGTAAAATTGCTCAGCATGAGTATCACATTATTAATGATTGCAGCGATCATCCAGGCCATCCTGTCCTGGATTAATCCCCACACTCCCATTGCCCCAGTGATTAACGCCCTTACCGCACCTTTTATCAGGCCACTACAACGTCATATACCGCTTGTAGGCGGTGTTGACCTGTCTTCATTCGCATTATTTATAATCTGCATGCTTTTGCTCATGGTTCCTGTTAATTTGCTGGATGGACTCGCGCGCAGCCTGATCTGAAGCGAGCAGCCTTTAAATGCCAGAGTGGTATCGCCAAAACGGCAACTGCATTACGCTTACCTTGCATGTACAGCCGGGTGCCAAAAAAACCGCTGTTGCCGGTTTGCATGGAGAGGCGCTGAAAATCCGCCTGGCTGCCCCGCCTGTTGAAGGACGTGCCAACGAAGCACTGCTACGGTTTATAGCAGATACTTTTAAGGTGCCTCTGCGCAATGTGGAGCTCAAACAGGGTGAACAATCGCGGCATAAGCGGGTGGAAATACACGGCAGCCAATTTAATCCGGATAGCTTGCTGGATTAAGTTGCGTATTGCCGACAGTATGGACATGCGACCTTATGGTGCAACGTCGCCCCGTGCCAGAGCCAGTTCACGCTTAAACCTGGCATCCAGAAACAGGAAAGCGAAGGGGATGACCGAACAGACAAGCACCAGCAACCAGAACAGGACAGACCAGCTTTGTTTATGACTGACCGGCAACGACAGCGTGACATAAGCCAGCCAGAGCACACCATGAGTCATGCCTACCGGCCAGATGAAATCGTAGCCAAACTGGTATTTGGCAGGCATTGCAACAAGAAGCAGGGTAATAAGCGAGAAACCTTCAATGATGCTGAGTATTCTGAAAAATTTAAGCATGGAGTATGTTGAGTAAAATTAAAAAAATGGTGCAACTGAATCTCGGTGCTGAGTTTAACTTGAAGGAATCACCACAAATCTGATGCCGCGCTTTTCAAGATAGGCGCTCAAATCCCTGATCTCCTTCGCGGACGACAAGAGCGGCTTTTTGCCGACCCGCACACAACCGGGATCCCAGATCACCGTTGTACCTGCAGCCTGCTTGTCGAGAAATTTTTTGAGCGCCTCAACGGAATGAAACCGCTGACCTTCAGCCACAAAAATTTCCACATTCGCTTCCGGCTCCCACTCCACTTCCAGTACCAGCTTCTTCGCCTGGTTAAAAGGTTGCTGGGCCGACACCAGGCCAGGCACAAGGACCAAAATTAAAGCACAAAACAGATAGATATTTTTCATGGCTAATTTTCTTTAAGCGCAGTTGAAAATTTACATCAATATCACATCATACTGCTCCTGGCTATACAGCGTCTCAACTTGCAGCGAGACAGATTTTTCAATAAAATCAGATAGTTGCGCAAGGCTCTGCGCTTCCTCATCGAGAAACATGTCTATCACCGCCTGCGACGCCAGGATGCGATATTCGCGCGCATTAAACTGGCGCGCTTCACGCACGATCTCGCGCAGAATCTGGTAACAAACCGTTTGCGGGGTTTTCACTTCACCCCGCCCCTGGCATGTGGGGCAGGGTTCGCACAATACGTGCGCCAGGCTTTCGCGCGTGCGCTTGCGTGTCATTTCCACCAGTCCCAGCGATGAAAAACCGTTTACGGTAATACGCGTGTGATCATAGGCCAGGGCCTTTTTGAACTCATCCAGCACCGCACTGCGGTGCTCGCCGGTGTCCATATCGATAAAATCGCAGATAATAATACCGCCCAGATTACGCAGGCGCAATTGGCGCGCGATCACCTGCGCGGCTTCGAGATTGGTCTTGAAGATGGTGTCGTCAAAATTGCGGCCACCGACAAAACCGCCGGTATTCACATCCACCGTGGTCAGCGCTTCGGTCTGGTCAAAAATCAGGTAGCCACCTGACTTCAGATCAACGCGCCGCGTCAGCGCTTTTTCAATTTCTTCTTCCACCCCATAAAGATCAAATAGCGGACGTTGCCCTACATAGTGCTCGAGCTTTTCAATCGAGGAATCGATGTAATCGTGCGCAAAGGCATTCATGCGGTGATGTGTTTCGCGTGAATCGATCAGAATGCGCGTGGTGTCCGCATTCACAAAATCACGCAACACGCGCAGACTCAAATCAAGCTCCTGGTACAGCAGCACAGGATTGGACAAACCCTTGGCCTGCTTTTGCAGATGGTTCCACAACTTATCCAGATAGGCTATATCTGCGGCAAATTCATCGTCGGTCGCATCCTCGGCCAGCGTGCGGATAATGTAGCCGCCGTGATGTTCCGGCGGTATTAATTTTTGCAGTTTTTCGCGCAATATTCTGCGGTCTGCATCATTTTCTATGCGCTGTGATACGCCGATATTATCTTCCTGCGGCAGATAGACCAGCAGGCGCCCGGCGATGCTGATTTGCGTGGATAGCCTTGCGCCCTTGGTTCCGATCGGATCCTTGATCACCTGCACCAGCAGGCTCTGCCCCTCGAACAGCACTTTTTCGATGGGCTTGGCGGCGTCACCGTTGGTGTTGCGGTTCTCCCAGATATCCGCCACATGCAGGAAAGCAGAGCGCTCCTGACCAATGTCGATAAAGGCAGACTGCATGCCGGGCAGCACGCGCTTGACGCGGCCCACATACATATTGCTGACTATGCTGCTGTTGCTGCCGCGCTCGATATACAGCTCCTGTACAACGCCTTGCTGCATCACGGCCACACGGGTTTCCTGCGGTGTTACGTTGATCAGAATTTCATCACTCATGGTGTGGCGTATCCCGGATAGTTAAATCGCTCTGTGGATAGCATACCTTAAAAAATCCGGAGAGCAGAAGTGGTAATTTGACAAGCACCTCCTCTGCGTCACGGGAAAAGGTGATTTTTATTCGCGATGATAGGGGTGATTGTGCAACAGGCTATGGGCGCGATACAACTGCTCGGCCAGCAACACGCGCACCATACCATGCGGCAACACCATGGCAGACAGCGCCAGCAACTGGTTCGCGCTACTGCGTATGGATTCGTGCAATCCGTCCGCACCGCCAATAATGAACGCGACGTCGCGCCCGCCACCCAGCCATTCCTGCATGTGCTGCGTTAATTGTCTGGTAGTCCAGTGCGCACCGCGTTCGTCGAGTACGATACGCAACACATCCCTGGGCAAGGCAGCCTGCAGGCGTTGCGCTTCGGCCTCCATAATCTGGCTGACACTCTTGCCGGTAGTGCGCGGCTCGGGCTTGATCTCTACCAGCTCTATCTTTGCCTCGCGCGGCATGCGCTTGCTGTATTCGTTGAAGCCCTCTGTAATCCAGGAAGGCATTTTGTGGCCAACGGCGAGGATGAGAAGTTTCATGTGTAAAGCCCTAACCTATCCACAGATTACACAGATTACACAGATTTTTTAAAGCAGATTTTCAGTGATTATGTTTCCTGGGAAGATGAATATCACGGATAACATATGTTCGCTTAAAAATCTGTGTGAATCTGTGAAATCTGTGGCAAAAGTTATTGACGTTATACCTTGGGTGCTGCTGCAGGAGGGTGTTTGCTCCACAGCTCTTCCAGGCTGTAATACATACGCACACCGGGTTGCATCACGTGCACCAGTACTTCGCCCAGATCGATCAGCACCCATTCGCCGCTTTTTTCACCTTCGGTGCTGTAGACCGTCACTCCCAGCTCTTCCAGTTTTTTGACAACGTTGTGTGCCAGCGCGCGGGTTTGGCGATTGGAGTTGGCGCTCGCAATAACCATGCGATCGAACAGCGTGCTTTTTTTGCTGGTGTCGATCACAACGATGTCGTTGCCTTTAATTTCTTCCAGTGCATCAACGATGGCCTGGGTTTTTTCTTGAATAGTCAGCATGTTTTGTACAACTTATTAGAGTGAATGTAATGTGCAACTGCGTCCGGTAACAGGTAACGCAGATTTTTATTTTGCGCGGCACGGTTGCGGATATCGGTTGCGGAAATTTCCAGTTGCGGCATGTCCAGCACAACGATGAGGCCGCTGGCTGATTCATGCAACAACCGGGGTGCTGGAGCCAGCCGGGTTTGATATTGCTGGCGCAAGGCCTCGTCTGCCATCAATATCGCATTGCCCAGCGGGCGTCCGGGACGCTGCATGACCACGATATGCGCCAGCTCAAACAACTGCTGCCAGTGATGCCAGGTGTGCAACTGTAAAAACGCATCGCTGCCCAGCAGCAGGCAAAGCGGTTGTTGTAACCCGAGTTCTGCGCGCAAGGCACCGAAGGTATCGACGCTGTAACAGGGATCAGTACGCCTGACCTCGCGCTCGTCAACAACAAAATCACTCTGCCCCTGCAGCGCAAGACGCACCATCTGCAAACGCTGCTCCGCGGAGGCATGCGGTTTTGTCCGGTGCGGCGGCGTACCGCTGGGTACAAATCGCACGCTGCTTAAACTGCACTGTTCGAAAGCTTCCTGCGCCAGGCGCAGATGACCGTAATGTATCGGGTCAAAGGTGCCACCCAGAATGCCGATCGGCGCCAAGCTTGTCACTGCTATTAGAGGGCGAGCCGGCGAATATCCGTCAGCACTTGGGCCAGATATTGCGTGAAGCGCGCACCGGAGGCACCGTCAATCACGCGGTGATCATACGACAAGGACAGCGGCAACATCAGGCGCGGCACGAATTCGCCATTCTGGTACACCGGCTTCATGCTGGCTTTGGACACACCGAGTATCGCCACTTCCGGTGCATTGATGATGGGCGTAAATGCTGTACCACCAATGCCGCCGAGGCTGGAGATGGAGAAGCAGCCGCCCTGCATGTCCGCTGCAGAAATTTTAAGTGCGCGCGCTTTGGCGCTGATTTCGCCCAGCTCTTTTGCCAGTTGCACCAGGCCTTTTTTATCCACATCACGCAACACAGGCACCATCAGGCCATTCGGCGTATCGACAGCGACGCCGATGTGATAGTACTTTTTCAGAATCAGGTTTTCACCGCTGGCATCGAGTGACGCATTGAACTCGGGGAATTTCTGCAGCGCGGCAACCACCGCCTTCAGCATAAAAACCAACGGTGTGATCTTGATATCCTGCTTCGCATACTCCGCGCCGATCTGCTTGCGGAAGGCTTCCATTTCGCTGATATCGGCTTCGTCAAACTGCGTGACATGCGGAATGGTGACCCAGTTGCGGTGCAGGTTGGCACCGGAAATTTTCTTGATGCGCGACAGCGGCTGGCTCTCGACTGCGCCAAACCTGGCAAAGTCGACCACCGGCATCGCCAGCACTTGCATGCCGCCTGTGCCACCCGCTGCACCACGCGGCTGCGACATCGCTGCCTTGACGAAATTCTGCACGTCGTCTTTGCTGATGCGGCCTTTTACGGCCGTGCCTTTGACTTGCGACAGCTCCACACCCAGTTCGCGCGCAAAGGCGCGTATGGATGGGCTGGCGTGGGCCTTGCCGCCGGAAGTTACAGGCGCTGCCACAGAAGCCGGTGCAGGAGCAGGCGTTGCAACTGCGGCAACCGCTGCGACCGCAGTCACTTTGGCAGGTGCATCTGCCGGTGCCGGTGCCGGTGCAGCCGCTTTGGCTGGAGCCGCACTCGCACTTGTTTCCAGCACGAAAATCAGCGAACCTTCAGAAATGGTGTCACCCACTTTAACTTTTACTTCCTTGACCACGCCGTCAAACGGCGCGGGCACATCCATCGTTGCCTTGTCGGTTTCCAAAGTGAGTAACGACTGCTCGGCCTTTACACTATCACCCGCCTTGACCATCACTTCAATCACCGGCACGTCTTTGTAGTTGCCGATATCCGGTACCAATACTTGTTTCATTTCAGCCATGTTTTATCTCCTCCCGCTTAAATGGTCGTCGGATTCGGTTTGTCAGGATTGAGTTTATACAGCTTGATCGCGCGCGTAACTTCGCTCGCCGCAATCGTGCCTTCCTCGGCCAGTGCCTTCAAGGCTGCCACGGCAATGTAGTTGCGGTCCACTTCGAAGAAGCCGCGCAGTTTTTTGCGTGTATCCGAGCGTCCAAAACCATCGGTGCCCAGCACCTTGAAGCGCTTGGGCAGGAATGCGCGTATCTGGTCGGCATAGGTTTTCATATAGTCGGTCGAAGCAATCACCGGGCCGCTGCGCTTGCCGAGGCATTCCTCAACATAACTGATGCGCGGCTTGGCTTCGGGATGCAGCATATTCCAGCGCTCTGCATCCAGACCGTCGCGGCGCAGTTCGTTGAAGCTGGTGACGCTCCAGATGTCCGCCGCCACGCCAAAATCTTTCTCCAGCATTTCTGCTGCGGCAATTGATTCGCGCAGGATGGTGCCGCTACCCAGCAACTGCACCTTGGGCGCCTTGGCTGCAGCCTTTCCTTCGCTGAACAGATACATACCCTTGATGATGCCGGCTTCGGCGCCTTTCGGCATCGCCGGATGGGTGTAGTTTTCATTCATCACGGTGAGGTAGTAGTACACGTCTTCCTGCTCCTGATGCATGCGGCGCATACCGTCCTGCACGATCACTGCAACCTCATAAGCAAAGGTTGGGTCGTAGGAAATGCAGTTGGGGATCGTTGCTGCCACCAGATGGCTGTGACCATCCTGATGTTGCAGACCTTCGCCGTTGAGTGTGGTTCGACCCGCTGTACCGCCCACCAGGAAGCCGCGCGCGCGCATATCGCCCGCCGCCCAGGCCAGATCGCCGATGCGCTGGAAACCAAACATGGAGTAGTAGATAAAGAACGGTATCATCGCCACGCCGTGGTTGGCGTAAGAAGTGGCGGCGGCGATCCAGTCTGCCATGCCGCCTGCTTCGTTAATTCCTTCCTGCAGAATCTGGCCGGTCTTGTCTTCCTTGTAGAACATCAGCTGGTCGGCATCCTGCGGCGTGTACAGCTGGCCTACCTGGGAGAAAATACCCAGCTGGCGGAACAAGCCTTCCATACCAAAGGTGCGGGATTCGTCAGGCACAATCGGCACGATTTGTTTACCGATATTTTTATCCTTGACCAATATGCCGAGCATGCGCACGAAGGCCATGGTGGTGGAAATTTCGCGTGCTTCCGTGCTTTTCAGCATCACATCAAACGCTTCGAGACCCGGAATTTGCAGCGGTCTGGCAATTGGCTTGCGTGCGGGCACGGTACCCATTGCCGCACTGCGCTCGCGCAGATATTTCATTTCCTGGCTGTCTTCTGCAGGACGCACAAAGGGCAGATTGGGCAGCTGTTCATCCGTCACCGGAATATTGAAACGGTCGCGGAAATGACGCAGCGCATCCAGATTAACTTTCTTCTGCTGGTGCGTAATGTTCTGGCCTTCACCCGCTTCACCCATGCCGTAACCTTTAACAGTCTTGGCCAGAATCACGGTGGGCTGTCCCTTGTGCCGGGATGCCGCCGCATAAGCTGCAAATACTTTGTGGGTATCGTGGCCCCCGCGATTCAGATGCCAGATTTCGTCGTCCGACATGTCGGCAACCAGTTCCAGCAACTCGGGATATTTGCCAAAGAAATGCTGGCGCACATACGCGCCATCTCTTGATTTATAGGTCTGGTATTCGCCGTCAACGACTTCTTCCATGCGCTTCAGCAGCAGCCCGGTTTTGCACTTGGCCAGCAGGCGATCCCATTGGCCGCCCCACACCACCTTGATCACGTTCCAGCCCGCACCGCGGAACACGCCTTCGAGTTCCTGAATGATCTTGCCGTTACCGCGCACGGGTCCGTCCAGACGCTGCAGATTACAGTTGATCACGAAAATCAGATTATCGAGACTCTCGCGTCCGGCCATCGAGATCGCGCCCAGCGATTCGGGCTCGTCAGTCTCGCCGTCTCCGAGGAAAGCCCATACCTTGCGTCCGTCGGTATGCGCCATTTCGCGGTGCTGCAGGTAGCGCATAAAACGCGCCTGATAAATCGCCATCAGCGGGCCCAAGCCCATCGATACCGTGGGGAACTGCCAGAAATCAGGCATCAGCCAGGGGTGAGGATAGGAGGAGAGACCGTCGCCATCCACTTCCTGGCGGAATTTATATAACTGTTCCTCGCTGATGCGGCCTTCCATATAGGCACGCGCATATACGCCGGGAGAGGAGTGTCCCTGGAAATACACCAGGTCGCCACCGTGATCTTCTGTCTTGCCATGAAAGAAATGGTTAAAACCCACGTCATATAAAGTGGCAGCTGAAGCAAAGCTGGCGATGTGGCCGCCCAGCTCGGAAGAATCCTTGTTCGCATTCAGCACAATCGCCATCGCATTCCAGCGCATCAGTGCGCGCAGACGATGTTCCAGTTCGTGATTGCCGGTTGAACGCTCTTCTTTAGCCAGGGATATGGTATTCAGATACGGCGTGTTGGCGCTGAATGGCAGATCGGTTCCAGCCAGTCTGGCCTTGTCGATCAGCTGACTGATCAGGTAGTGAGCGCGCTCGGGGCCTTCGTTATCCAGTACGGATTCGAGCGCATCCAGCCACTCCTTCGTTTCCTGCGGATCATAATCTGGTAAGTTTTCCATATCTCTGCTCTCTTCCAATCCAGGTGCATGCAAACGCACCCATTATTTGTGTGATAAAATATTAAATATAATCAAGTACTTATGATATACTGGCGGCGCAATCTATTACTTCATTTTCAGTAACCAGCCACTCCACCTTGCGGTCTGTGGCCTCCTGCGGAATGTCATTGACCAGTTGCATGGAGAAGGCCGCCGCGACCAGCGCAGGCTGCACTGTCAGTGCACAACCGGCATTCAGGCTTATCTGCTCCAGCAACTTGTCGTAAAACCCACCGCCATAACCCAGCCGGGAACCATCACGCGCAAATGCCACACCGGGCAGCAGGATGAGATCCAGCCGTTCCGCTACAGCCATTCTTTCGCAACGATCCGGCAAGGGCTCCGGAATATCCCACAGGCCTGGTGCAACATCTTGCGTCAAGTCACGAATCTGGAACAATTCAAGCTGCCTGGTGCCGCGATTCACTTTGGGCAGCAATACCTGCTTGCCGTCCTGCAAAGCCTGCTGCACAAACAAGCCGGTGGAAAACTCCGCGCCGAAACTCATATACCCCAGCACGGATACGGACTCTTTATATGCGGCCAGATTCAGCAAACGCAGGGTGATTTCACGACTGTATTCAACACGTTCAGCCGCCGCCAATTTTTGACGGGCGGCGATTATACTTTGTCTTAGCCCTTGCTTCATAGTTTGCGTGCTCATCAGCGCGCCGCCTTTCTGGCCCAAAGCAGTAAAAGTTCGCTATCTTCCAGAATATCGGCCGGAACTTCGCGGTAATTCTTCAATATCTGCTTTTCCGAGGGCGCAAATACAGGTGCATGATAGCGAAGATATTCCGGCAAAATGTCGGGATTTGTCTTGAAATACAGTCGGCCATCATGGACGATGCAAAAAAAATTGTCGCCGCAATACAGGCCAAAACCGCCAAACATGCGCTTTGAGCGCAGACCGTCAAGGTAGGCAAGCTGTTCAAGGATGAAATCGTGGAATGAGTCCGTAGCAGGCATCTTTTTGCCCTGGCTGGATTGCAGAGACTTTATCCAAGAAACAACTTGTACACCGGATTTTCGCTTTCATCCCAATAGCGATAGCCCAGCTGGCTGAGGAAATTCTGGAAAGCTTTTTTATCGTGATGCGGCACTTGCATGCCTACCAGCACCCTTCCGTAATCCGCACCGTGGTTGCGATAATGGAACAGGCTGATATTCCAGTTGTGGCTCATGCTGTTTAAAAAATTCATCAAGGCGCCGGGGCGTTCGGGGAACTCAAAACGGTACATAATCTCGTTGCTCACTTCGGGCGCGCGACCGCCCACCAGATGGCGCAGGTGCAGCTTTGCCATCTCGTTGTCGGTCAGATCCAGCGCGGGTAATTTGTTCTTTTTAAGGTTGGCAATAAGCTTGCCGGTTTCCGCCGGATCGCGCACCTGTATGCCGACAAATATATGCGCGGTTTTCGGATCCGCATAGCGGTAGTTGAATTCAGTGATATTGCGGCTGCCCAGCAGTGAACAGAATTTGCGGAAACTGCCCGGCGTTTCAGGGATAGTGACGGCCAGTATCGACTCGCGTTCTTCGCCTATCTCGGCGCGCTCCGCGACAAAATGCAGGCGGTCAAAATTCATGTTGGCGCCGCTCAGCACGGTCACCAGCGTTTTGTCCTTCAGCTTCTCGCGCGCTGCATACCGCTTCGCGCCGGCAATCGCCAGCGCACCGGCCGGTTCAAGAATAGATCGGGTATCCTGGAATACATCCTTGATCGCGGCGCACACTTCGTCTGTATCCACCAGGATGATTTCATCCACATATTTTTTGCAGATTCGGAAGGTTTCTTCACCCGCCAGCTTGACGGCGGTGCCGTCCGAAAACAGTCCAACCTCAGTGAGAGTCACACGTTTTTTGGCCTTGAGCGAACGGTACATCGCATCAGAATCTATGGTTTGCACGCCGATCACCTTGACCTCGGGTCGTATCTGTTTGACGTAAGCTGCCACGCCCGCAATCAGACCGCCGCCGCCGATGGCGCAGAATATCGCCTCGATCGGCTGCGTGTGCTGGCGCAGTATTTCCATGCCTATGGTGCCCTGCCCGGCAATCACATCGGGATCGTCAAACGGATGGACGAAACTCAGCTTCTGCTTTTCCTGCAACAGCAGAGCGTGGCTATAGGCATCGTTGTAGCTGTCGCCATGCAACACAATCTTGACGGCATCCCTGCCAAAATGCCTGACCGCATCGATCTTCACCTGGGGTGTGGTCACCGGCATCACGATGATCGCTTTGCAGCCCAGCTTGTTTGCGGACAAGGCCACGCCCTGCGCGTGATTGCCTGCCGAAGCGGCAATCACGCCGCGTTTGAGCTGCTCCGGCGTCAATTGCGCCATTTTGTTATAAGCGCCGCGCAGCTTGAAGGAAAACACCGGCTGCATGTCTTCGCGCTTCAGCAGGACATGGTTGCCAATACGCGCCGACAGGCTGGGAGCCGCTTCCAGCGGGGACTGGATGGCCACATCATAGACACGGGCGGTTAAAATACGTTTGAGATAACTTTGCATAGACCGGATATTGTTGAGTGATATCCTTTAAGATTAACAGGAAATTAACTGAATCATAAAGACTTTAGTTCCTAAAATCAGTAATTCCTGCAATAATTCCCGATCTACCAAAAGAAAATCAAATTGAGAATATTATGAGCATGACACAGGATGAATTGAAACTCGCCGTCGCCAAGGCTGCAATCGCATACATTCCCGAGGACTGCATAGTCGGGGTGGGCACCGGATCCACGGCGAATTTCTTTATCGACGAGCTGGGCAAAATCAGGCATAAAATCCGTGGCGCAGTCGCCAGCTCCGAGGCATCAGCCAAGCGCCTGAAAGGTCATGGCATCGATGTGCTGTCCCTCAATGACGCCGGCGAGTTGCCGGTGTATGTGGATGGCGCCGATGAAATCACGCGCCATATGCACATGATCAAGGGCGGCGGCGGCGCGCTGACTCGCGAAAAAATTGTGGCGGCAGCCAGCAAGAAATTTATCTGCGTTTGCGACGCCAGCAAGCTGGTGGATGTGCTCGGGAAATTTCCCCTGCCAATCGAAGTCATCCCTATGGCACGCAGTTATGTGGCCCGCGAAATCGTCAAGCTGGGCGGCCATCCCAAGCTGCGCGAGGGCTTTACCACCGACAACGGCAACATCATTCTGGATGTGCATGGCATGCAAATTTTAAACCCGGTCGAACTGGAAACCTCGTTGAATCACCTGCCTGGCGTTGTCACCAATGGCCTGTTTGCACGACGCGGCGCGGATGTACTGCTGCTGGGCACAACCGACGGCGTGCAGACCATCACACTCTAAAAGTGGCAGCGTGAAACAAAAGCAACACAATGTAAGAGTACAATTGGACAGGCAATAATTTTAGTAAGGACAAGAAATGGTAAGCAGCGAACATACATCAAGACAATTTGATGCTGAACTTGAAGCAGTCAGGGCACGCGTGTTGCAAATGGGCGGGCTCGTGGAAAGCCAGATCAAGCTGGCGATCGAATCCCTGACCACTGGTGACGAAGCGCTGATGAAGCGCGTGATCGAGGACGATCACCGCGTCAATGCAATGGAAGTCGAGATCGACGAAAACTGCAACCATATTCTGGTGCGACGCCAGCCAGCCGCAGGCGACTTGCGCATGATCATGACCGTGATCAAGACCATTACAGACCTTGAACGCATCGGCGACGAAGCGCAAAAAATATCGCGCATGGCCTTACTGCTGACCAAGCGCGAGAGCCTGATCCTGCCGCGCTATCACGAGATCAAGCATGCGGCCGAGCTGGCACTCAACATGCTGCACAATGCGCTGGATGCCTTTGCGCGTCTGGATATCGCCGCCGCCGCCCGTGTGGTGCGCCAGGACGAACAGGTTGACGAGGAATTCCGCGCCATCATGCGTTACCTGATCACCTTCATGATGGAAGATCCGCGCACCATCTCCACCTCGCTGGAAATTTTGTTTGTCGCCAAGGCGATCGAACGCATCGGCGACCATGCGCAGAACATGGCCGAATATGTGGTGTATATGGTCAAGGGACGCGATGTGCGCCATGTGACCGTGGAAGAAATCGAACGCGAAGCGCGCGAGTAATAGAACCGAGTAGTAATAAAACATCACCGGAGATTATGATGAAAGTATTCAGAATACTGTTTTTGGGTGTATTTATCGGTGCTGCCGTTGGCTTGTGGCTGGGTGTTAATATTGGTCGTGAGATGCCCTTGCTGTCGAACCCGTTTTACAAAGAATCGCTGAATGAGAAATTGAAACGTCTCAGCGGCGAAACCTTGGAAAAAAGCGGCCGCGCGCTGGAAAAAACCGGGCAGGAACTGCAGGACAAGCTCAACAAGTAACAAACCGCATTACCCCGGCCTGACATTCATCCAGCCGGGTCAAATCCCTCCAAATATTTCTCCCTCTCTCCGTATATAATGGCGGCTTGATCAGCCACGTCCAACAATCTAGCCGCCATGCAACAGAATTACACGCCTAAAGAACTCGAAAGCGCAGCCCAACAGCATTGGGAAAAACGTCAGGCCTTCAAAGCCGGTGAAACCTCGGACAAGCCCAAGTATTATTGCCTGTCGATGTTCCCCTACCCTTCCGGCAAGCTGCACATGGGCCACGTGCGCAACTACACCATAGGCGACGTGCTGGCGCGCTACCACCGCATGAAGGGCTTTAACGTGATGCAGCCTATGGGCTGGGACGCATTCGGCCTGCCTGCGGAAAACGCCGCGATGGCCAACAATGTGCCGCCCGCAGCGTGGACTTACGCCAATATCGATTACATGCGCAAGCAGCTGCAAAGCCTGGGGCTGGCGGTTGACTGGTCGCGCGAAGTGACCACCTGCACGCCCGAATATTATCGCTGGGAACAATGGCTGTTTACGCGCCTGTTCGAGAAGGGTCTGATTTACAAGAAGACCTCCACCGTGAACTGGGACCCGGTCGACCATACCGTGCTGGCCAATGAACAGGTAATCGACGGACGCGGCTGGCGCTCCGGCGCCTTGGTGGAGAAGCGCGAGATCCCGATGTATTTCTTCCGCATCACGCAATACGCCGACGAACTGCTGACCGACCTCGACCAACTGGGCGGCTGGCCGGAGCAGGTCAAGACCATGCAACGCAACTGGATAGGCAAGAGCTACGGCTGCGATATTGAATTTCCCTACGATACAACCAGCATCGGTAAAACCGGCACACTCAAGGTTTACACCACCCGCCCCGACACGCTGATGGGTGCGACCTATGTGGCAGTGGCCGCCGAGCATCCGCTGGCAACACAGGCCGCAGCGGACAATGAAAAGCTGGCCGAATTTATCGCCGAGTGCAAACGCGGCGGAACTGCAGAAGCCGATATGGCGACGATGGAAAAGAAGGGCTTACACACCGGCCTCTTCGTCACACATCCACTGACTGGCGACAAGCTGCCGGTGTGGGTCGCCAACTATGTGCTGATGGGTTACGGCGAGGGCGCAGTGATGGCGGTGCCGGCGCATGACGAGCGCGATTTTGAATTTGCGCAGAAATACAAACTGACAATCAGGCAATCCATTGCCGTCAAGGATCAAACTTTCAGCGATAGCGCATGGCAGGAATGGTATGGCGACAAGGAGCACGGATTCTGCGTCAATTCCGGCAAGTATGACGGCCTGGCTTTCCAGCAGGCGTTCGATGCCATCGCCGGCGACCTCGCCGCCAAAAATCTGGGCGAAAAGAAAGTGCAGTTCCGCCTGCGCGACTGGGGCATTTCGCGCCAGCGCTACTGGGGCTGCCCGATTCCCATCATTCACTGCGCCACCTGCGGCGATGTGCCGGTGCCGGATGATCAGTTACCAGTAGTGTTGCCGGAGAATGTCACCATCACCGGCGCGGGTTCGCCGCTGGCGAAGATGCCGGAATTCTACGAATGCGCCTGCCCCAAGTGCGGCGGCAAGGCTAAACGTGAAACCGACACCATGGATACCTTCGTTGAGTCGTCATGGTATTACGCGCGCTATGCCAGCCCGGATTGCAAAACCGGTCTGGTCGATGAACGCGCACGTTACTGGCTGCCGGTAGACCAGTACATTGGCGGGATAGAACATGCGATTCTGCACCTGCTGTATGCGCGCTTCTTTAACAAGCTGATGCGGGATGTGGGGGTGTTTGGTGACAAGGCAAAAGAAAGCGGAAAATTCAACGAGCCCTTCACCAACCTGCTGACCCAGGGCATGGTGATTGCACCCACCTTTTACCGCGAGCTGGAGGGCGGCAAGAAGCAATGGATCAATCCTGCCGATGTGGATGTGGAAACCGATGCCAAGGGCAGGCCGCTCGGCGCCAAACTGCGCGCGGACGGCAAAGAGGTCATCATCGGCGGCACCGAGAAGATGTCCAAATCAAAAAACAACGGTGTCGATCCGCAGGCCATTATCGACCAGTACGGTGCCGATACCGCTCGCGTATTCATGATGTTTGCGTCGCCGCCCGAGCAGTCGCTGGAATGGTCTGATTCAGGCGTGGAAGGCGGCTTCCGCTTCCTCAAGCGCGTATGGAAAGCCGCACAGGAACATCTGGAACAGGGCGCGCTCGCTGCTTACAGTGGCGGCGAATTGAGCACTGCGGCGAAAGCTCTGCGCCTGCAACTGCACCAGACCATACAGAAGATTGACGACGATTACGGACGGCGCAAGACCTTCAACACCGCCATTGCTGCCATCATGGAGCTGCTCAACGCGCTGGCTAAATTTGACGAGCAAACGCCAGCCGCGCGTGCCGTTGCTCAGGAAGTGCTGGAAGCGATGACCCTGCTGATCTCACCCATCGCCCCGCATATCAGCCAGGCAATATGGAGTGAGCTGCGTCCCGGCAGCGATCTGCTGGATCAAGCTTTCCCCAGGGTTGATGCTGCGGCGCTGGTGCAGGATGAGATTGAACTGGTGATCCAGGTAAACGGCAAACTACGCGGCAATTTGCGGGTAGCCAAGGACACCGACAAGGCGACGCTGGAACAGTTGGCGCTGACGCACGAAGCGGTGCAAAAATTGCTCGCGGGCGGCACGGCCAAAAAGGTGATTGTCGTGCCCGGTCGCCTGATTAACGTGGTCATCTAACGATATGCGCAATTTGTTGATTATATTGAATATTTTATTGTTGACTTCGTGCGGCTTCCATCTGCGCGGGCACAACATGCAGGGCAAGGATTTCCCGTTCGCCAGCCTGTATCTGAAGTCCGCTGCGCAAACTGCTTTTGTGGCAGATCTGCAGAACAGTCTGGAGCTGTACAAAATCAAGCTGACGCCCACTTCAGCCGAAGCGGAGCTGACGCTGGATATTGTGTCTGAAGCGAGCGACAAGCAGATACTGGCCCTTTCCGGTGCGGGCCAGGTGCTTGAGTATCAACTGCGCTATCGTGTTTCCTTGCGTGCCTATGACAGGCAGATGAATGAATGGCTGCCCGCGGGTGAAATTGCATTGCAGCGCACGCTAAACTATGACGCCGCGCAAATTCTCGCCAAGGAACAGGAAGAAGTGCTGCTCTATCGCGATATGCGCCAGGACGCGGTCCAGCAGGTATTACGCCGTCTCAGCCGCGCCAAACCCAGAATTGAAGCGACGAACAGCCCCGCACCGGCACAGCATTACCCCATTCCAACGCCGCCATGAAACTCAACGCTGAAGACCTGCCGCGCCACTTGAGCAAAGGTTTGCAGCCGCTGTATGTGATACACGGCGCGGCCATGCTGCTGGCCATTGAAGCAGCGGATGCAATCCGTGCCGCGGCGCGCAAAGAGGGCATCAGCGAGCGCGAAGTGCTGATCGCCGACAGCGGTTTCAAGTGGGCGGAATTGCGCAGCAGCAATCAAAGCCTGTCGTTATTTGCCTCACGGAAAATCCTCGATCTGCGCATCCCCACCGGCAAGCCCGGCGTGGATGGCGCGCAAGCACTGCTGGAATATTGCCAGCAGTTGAATCCGGATACCGTGACGCTGATTTCCTTGCCGCGTCTCGATGGCACCACCATGAAAACAAAATGGTTCAGCACGCTGGCAGAACAGGGCGTGGTGATTGCCGCCGATGAAATCGCACTGCATGAACTGCCGCTGTGGATAGCGACACGACTGCAGCGGCAGGGCCAGTCTGCGGATACCGATACGCTGGCTTTTCTGGCGCAGCGCGTGGAAGGCAACCTGCTGGCCGCCTTTCAGGAAATACAAAAACTCGCGCTGCTGTTTCCCGAAGGTCCTTTGTCCTTTGAGCAGGTCAAGGACGCGGTGATGGATGTGGCGCGCTACGATGTATTCAAATTATCCGAGGCCATGCTGGCGGGCGATGCGGCGCGCTACGTGCATATTCTTGAAGGCTTGCGCGCGGAAGGCACGGCCACCGTACTGATCCTGTGGGCGCTGGCCGAGGACATACGCACCATGAGCAAGGTGTCGCGTGCGATGCAGCACAGCGGCAATCTGGCAAATGCCCTGAGAGATGCGCGCGTGTGGGGAGTGCGGCAAAAACTGGTGGAGCGCGCGGTGCGCCGCTTCTCGCCCGCCTTTGCCGAGCGCGCATTGCGCCAGGCGGCGCAGATCGACAAACTGGTAAAAGGCCTGCGCAGCGGCGATGTGTGGGATGAGCTGATGCAGCTGGGCGTGCGCTGCGCGCGCGCGGGAGCGTCAGCATGACAGACGAGGTTTTACTGGTGCTGACCAACCTGCCCGACCATGACAGTGCGCAACGTGTGGCGCAGAGCCTGATCGAACATAGAGCCGCCGCCTGTGTAAATATCCTGGCCGCATGCAGCTCGGTATATCGCTGGCAGGGAAAAGTGGAACATGCCAGCGAAGTGCCGCTGCTGATAAAAACCACCCGCTCCGCTTATGCGCGCGTGCAAGAGTTGATACAATCACAGCATCCGTATGAACTTCCGGAAATTATCGCAGTCTCTCCTGCTGCCGGTTTACCCGCCTATCTGCAATGGGTGGTTCAGGAAACTTCACCAATTCATAACGCAACCAAGGAATAAATCTATGCGCATCCTGCTGCTACTCGTGCTGTGCCTTGCCCCGCTCACTCATGCCGAGGGGCTGCTGGACCGGCTTCCCGGTCTGGGCGGATCGTCACAAGCCGCTTTCCTGCCGCCTGACGAGGCATTCGGCCTTGAGACCAGCGTTAAAGATGCGCAGACTTTGACTGCGAAGTTCAGAGTTGCCCCCGATTATTATTTGTACCGCGACAAAGTCAGCTTCACCATCAAAAGCGGTGCCGCCAAAATACGCAAGATCAGCATGCCCAGGGGCGATGTGAAGCAGGATCCCAATTTCGGCGAAATGATGGTCTTCCACAAATCGTTCCAGGCTGAAGTCGCGCTCGTCAACACAAGCACGACGGCACAAAATATCGTGATCGAGGCAATCTACCAGGGCTGCAGTGAACAAGGCCTGTGCTACCCGCCAATCAACAAGGAATTCAAACTGAAACTGCCCGCAGCGGCCATTGCTGCGGCACCGCCAGTTCCGGCAAATACATCCGCACAAACAGACAGCATTGCCGCACCAACTTCAGCCGCGGCTGACACCGGTAATGCAACACCAAGCGCCAGCGCTGCTACTGCTGCAGCGGACGAGCCTGCTACCGAAAACAGCAGAATTGCGCAGGTATTCAAGCAGAAGAGTTTCTGGCTGGTGGTGTCATTCTTCTTTGGCGCCGGTCTGCTGCTTGCCCTGACCCCCTGTGTCTTCCCGATGATCCCCATTCTGTCCGGCATCATCGTCGGGCGCGGCCACCAGATCACCAAGATGCATGGCTTTCTGCTGTCCCTTGCTTATGTGCTGGGCATGGCCTTGACCTATGCTGCCGTGGGTGTCGCTGCGGGCCTGTCCGGCTCACTGCTGTCCAATGCGCTGCAAACGCCCGCGGTACTGGGCAGCTTTGCCGCAGTGTTTGTGCTGCTGTCCTTATCCATGTTCGGCTTTTATGAACTGCAACTGCCATCAGCCTTGCAAAGCAAATTAAGCGGCACCAGCAACCGTCTGCACGGCGGCCATCTGAGCGGCGTGTTCGTGATGGGTGCCTTATCCGCCATTATTGTCAGCCCGTGCGTGGCGGCACCTATGGCAGGCGCGCTGCTGTATATCGGCCAGACGCATGATGCCGTGCTCGGTGGTGTCGCCCTGTTCGCACTGGCAATCGGCATGGGCGTGCCGCTGCTGCTGGTGGGTGCCTCCGCGGGTGCCTTGCTGCCCAAGGCCGGCGCATGGATGGAAGCAATTAAAAATATATTTGGTGTGATGATGCTCGCCGTGGCGATCTGGCTGATATCGTCCCTGCTGCCGGTGAGCGTGGTGATGCTGCTGTGGGCTGCGCTGCTGATCATGTCTGCTGTTTACCTGCACGCGCTCGATCCTTTGCCCCACAACACAGGTGGATGGCACAAACTGGGCAAGGGTATCGGCATCATTATCCTGCTGCTGGGCGTGTCACTGCTGATCGGCGCGCTCTCCGGCGCGCGCGACATCCTGCGTCCGCTGGGCGCAATGGGCGGCGGCCAGGCGGTTGCACAATCCTCCCATGTGCAATTTGAACGAATCAAAAACCTGGCGGAACTCGATGCACGTGTTGCACAGGCCAAAGGCAAAACCGTGATGCTGGATTTCTATGCTGACTGGTGCGTATCGTGCAAGGAGATGGAGAACTTCACCTTTACCGATGCAAAGGTGCAGGCGCAGTTAAAAAATACCTTGCTGCTGCAAATCGACCTGACCGCCAACAATGAAGATGACAAGGCCTTTTTAAAGCGCTATCAATTGTTCGGCCCGCCCGCCATCCTGTTCTTTAATCGCGAAGGCAAGGAATTGCCGGACTATCGTGTCATCGGCTTTCAAAATGCCGAGGTATTTCTGGCGTCTATCAAGCGCGCGCTGGGTTAATTTTCGCCAAATCAAGTTATTGACGCAGCAAAAAATTGTAATTATTTGACTATATTGAATATTTTATCATGCAGCTCAGGAGAACATTCTTTAACCTGACCCGCACCCAAGCCCGCCTTTCAACATCGATATGAATACAGAACAACAGGAAATATTGCGCGCCAAGCTGAATATGGAGACCTCGCGCATTGCCTGGAAAGAGCTGCAACGCTTTTTTGCCGGCGGCGTGGCAATACATGCAAGCAGCAAGCTGGATCTAGTCGAAGTCGCACTGCAAATGCACAATGACAACAAGGCCAATATTAAAAACTGGCTAAGCGCAGGCATGATAGCCAAAGTGTCCGATGAACAGGCATCAGCATGGCTTGCAGCAAATGATGAGGTTTGGGCCGTCGTGGTCAGCCCGTGGGTGCTGGTGCAGGAAATCAAGAATCCAATCGAGCACTAGAATCCGGCAGCCATTTTCTAGTACTGCCTGCCCGCTTCAAAATATATTTTTCCCGATACCAGACCAGCTCATCAGAAGCTTATTCACGAAAAATATGCAATCACTTAATTTACGTCAAAATCTGGACAAACCCCTGTAATTTACGGCAAAATGCGCAGATGAAAAAAATTCTGGTGCTGCATGGACCCAATCTGAACTTGCTCGGCAGTCGCGAGCCGGATGTTTATGGTCGCATCACGTTGGACGAAATTAATAGCAAATTAGCGCAACAAGCGCAAAAAAATGGCGCCAGCATCGATTGCATGCAAAGCAATGCTGAAGTTGCATTGGTAGAGCGCGTGCAGGCAGCCCGCCTGGATGGAACAGATTTCATTATCATCAACCCGGCCGCGTTTACCCACACCAGTGTTGCATTGCGCGACGCACTGGCAGCCGTGGCGATACCTTTTATCGAGGTTCATCTCTCGAATGTTTTTGCACGGGAAGCGTTCCGTAAAGAATCCTTTTTTTCTGATCTCGCCGTTGGTGTGATCAGCGGCCTTGGCGCAAGCGGCTATGAACTTGCGTTGCAATATGCACTTGCACAACAAAATAAGTGAATTGAATTCAACCATTCACCAGACTGTAGTCACAATATTTTTTAGGAGTTAAACATGGATTTACGTAAAATCAAGACGCTTATTGAGCTGGTAGAAAATTCCGGTATCGCTGAACTGGAAATCAAGGAAGGTGAAGAATTTGTGCGCATCTCGCGCTCTTCAACAGCCGTGCAGCATGTTTATGCCGCACCGCAACAACATGCCGCACCTGCTGCGGCGGCGGTAGCAGCGGCTCCCGCCGCGCCGGCAGAACCCGAAGGTCATGTTGTGAAATCACCCATGGTAGGCAGCTTTTACCGCTCACCTTCCCCGGGTGCGAAACCGTTTGTGGATATTGGCCAGACGGTCAGCGCAGGAGAAACGCTTTGCATCATTGAAGCAATGAAGCTGCTAAATGAAATCGAATCCGATCATAGCGGCGTGATTAAAGCCATTCTGGTCGAGAGTGGACAGGCTGTTGAATTCGGACAGCCACTGTTCATCATTGGCTAAACATATTTGACAGAAAAAATGTCGCAGCAAAAAATCCAGACGCGTGTGCTGACGCAACGTTAAAACATGGATTGTTGCGCGCAACCCCCAGCCGGAGCCTCCAAAAATGTTTGAAAAAATCCTAATTGCTAACCGCGGTGAAATAGCTTTACGTATTCAGCGTGCCTGCCGTGAGATGGGCATCAAAACGGTAGCCGTTCACTCCGAAGCCGATGCTGACGCCAAATACGTCAAGCTGGCCGATGAGTCGGTGTGCATCGGCCCCGCACCTTCGTCGCTGAGCTATCTTAATATTCCCGCCATTATCAGCGCTGCCGAAGTAACCGACGCGCAAGCAATACATCCGGGCTACGGCTTTCTGTCGGAGAGCGCAGACTTTTCAGACCGCGTTGAAAAAAGCGGTTTTGTCTTCATCGGTCCGCGCGCTGAGACAATTCGTTTAATGGGCGACAAAGTTTCCGCCAAGATCGCGATGACCAAAGCAGGCGTGCCCTGTGTGCCGGGTGTGGAAGGCGCACTGCCGGAAGATCCGGCTGCCATCGTCAAGATCGCGCGCAGCATAGGCTACCCTGTCATCATCAAGGCTGCCGGCGGCGGCGGTGGCCGCGGCATGCGCGTGGTGCACACCGAAGCGGCGCTGGTCAATGCGGTGGCGATGACGCGCGCCGAGGCGCAGGCAGCGTTCAACAACCCCATGGTGTACATGGAAAAGTTTCTGGAGAACCCGCGCCATATCGAGTTTCAGGTGCTTTCGGACACGCACGGCAATGCGGTTTATCTGGGCGAACGCGATTGCTCGATGCAGCGACGCCACCAGAAAGTACTGGAAGAAGCGCCTGCACCCATGCTGAACAGCAAGCTGCGCGACAAGATCGGCGAGCGTTGCGCCGAAGCCTGCCGCAAGATCGGCTATCGCGGCGCGGGCACGTTTGAGTTCCTGTTTGAAAATGACGAATTCTTCTTTATCGAGATGAATACCCGCGTGCAGGTTGAACATCCGGTCACCGAAATGATCACCGGCATCGACATCGTGCAGCAACAGATTAAAATCGCCGCCGGCGAGAAATTGAGTTTCAAGCAAAAAGACGTGGTGCTGAAAGGCCATGCGATCGAGTGCCGCATCAATGCCGAGCACCCGTTTAAATTTACCCCTTCACCCGGCCGTATCACCACCTGGCATCCGCCCGGCGGTCCCGGCATCCGTGTCGATTCACATGCCTATACCAACTATGTCGTGCCGCCGCATTACGACTCGATGATAGGCAAAATCATTGCCTACGGTGATAACCGCGAACAGGCCATCGCGCGCATGCGCATTGCGCTGTCTGAAATGGCGGTTGCGGGTATCGATACCAATATCGCCTTGCATCAGGAATTGATGAATGATGCCGCCTTTGTACACGGCGGCACCAGCATTCACTACCTGGAGCACAAGTTAGCCGAGCGCGCCAAGGCAAAATAGCATGTCCTGGCTCTCGCTAACCGTTAATGCTGACGCTGCATACGCGGAAAGCCTGAGTGAAGCACTGCTGGAGTTTGGCGCGCTGTCGGTAGACATGCACGATGCGGATGCCGACACGCCGCAGGAACAGGCCATCTTTGGCGAACCTGGCGAACCCAGCGCCAGCCTGTGGTCGCACAACTGCGTTACCGCGCTGTTTGCGGCCGATGCAGACGTGGAAGACATCCTGCAACAGGCATCACGGGCAGCAGGCCTGAAGCAGTCGCCTCCGCATCAAGTCACCCCGCTGCAGGACAACGACTGGGTGCGCCTGACGCAATCACAGTTTGACCCTATCCGCATTTCGCAACGACTGTGGATCGTGCCCACCTGGCATACAGCGGTCGATGCTGCCGCCATCAATATCATACTCGACCCCGGCCTCGCTTTCGGCACCGGCAGCCATCCCACTACCCGTTTGTGCCTGCGCTGGCTGGATGAAAATATCCGCGGCGGTGAAAACGTGCTGGACTACGGCTGCGGCTCCGGCATTCTGGCGATAGCCGCGATGAAGCTGGGTGCTGGCCGCGCCTATGGTGTGGATGTGGATGCGCAAGCGGTGCAGTCAAGCCGCGACAATGCGCTGGCAAACCAGATCAAAGCCGACTTTTCCCTGCCGGACGGCACACTGCAGCCTGCCGATATCGTGGTCGCCAATATCCTCACCAATCCGCTCAAAATGCTTGCGCCGCTATTGGCCGGTGCGACGCGTCAGGGCGGACGCATCGTATTGTCCGGTGTGCTCAGCGAACAGGCAGAAGACGTGATGCAGGTCTATGCACAGTGGTTTAATCTCAACCCGGCGGTGATGGAGGATGGCTGGGCGTGTCTGTCAGGAACAAAAAAATGACCGACATCACCCAATGCCCGCAATGCGGCACCCATTTTAAAATCACGGAAGAACAGAGCAAATCGCATCAGGGGCTGGTGCGCTGCGGAAAATGCAAGACCGTCTTCAATGCGGTCGAAAATCTCTATATCGAACCACAGCAACTGGACCTGCCGCTGGTGCTGGATGAAATTGCCGATTACACCGGCATGTACGCAGCCTACGACGAGAACGCTGAAAAAGATAAGCTGGTATCCATTTCACCGGAAGCCGCAGGACGACTTGCCAATGACTTCAGTCATATTCCCGATGTTTATTTAACAGGAACAGGCAAACACCCGTCACCCCGGCACACCAGATTGTGGACGTCAGGCGCCGCATTTCTGATGCTCGTACTGCTGTTGCAAGTCGTGTATTTCCTGCGCGTAGAAATTGCCGCACGCCTGCCCGGCCTCAAGCCCGCCATGCTCAGCGCCTGTGCCGTATTCAAATGCACCATTTCACTGCCGCAGAAGATAGACCTGCTGAGCATAGAATCATCCGAACTGGAAGCAGATACTAGCCAGGCCAATATCATCACCCTGCATGCGCTGCTGCGCAGCCGCGCGTCTTATGCGCTGGCCTATCCGCATATTGAGCTCACGCTGACCGATATTCAGGACAATGCCATTGCCCGCCGCGCGTTTGGCCCGGGCGACTATCTGGCACCAGGTGAAGACGAACAACGCGGCTTCCCCGCCAACCGCGAAGCCAATATCAAGCTGCACCTCAACACCACCGACCTCAAACCTGCCGGTTACCGCTTGTTTTTGTTTTATCCGTAGCGGGAGAATTTAGAACTATTGATTTATTGTGTGGGTGTGAGGGGTGCGTGTTTTGTCAAAAAACTACTGCGAAGCTGCCCCTTCATAGTTGGTGTTTGAGATAAGGGGAGTTGGATGAGAGATTTATTGAGAAAATTATTTGGACGAGCGAAATCAATCGAGTCTGAACCTCGATCGTCAGCCAAAGACTACTACAGGAGGGCGATTTGGTATCCATTGATTGGACTCTTTGTGGTTATGTTCATCCCAGAGTCATTCGTTTCTGATAGCTTGATTTTGAAGAAATTAATTGGGCAAGCGGGATATTGGATACCTGCCATTAATAATCTGTCTGCTGTTTCTGACTTTCCTTATTTATCTGGTTTGTATATGACTGTGATGTGGGCATTGTTGCCATTGTCTGTATTGTGGTGGCTGGTGTATTTGCCTATGTCTGCTCCGTCTCGTTCAATAGATTCAATATGGTGGCTTTTGGGCGCATTCGCGATGCTAATTTTATTTCTTGCTCTGCTAGCTACTTTGATTTACTGGTTCCCGTACCACCCTTATGAAAAGGCGAAAAGTCTAAGTACTGGAAGATCAGGAATTTTTCTAGGGCTTATCTCATATTATCGATTAGGGCCTGGATTATTTTTAGGAGCAGTATTTTACATATTTTCATTTGCTTCAATGATTAGTCTGAGGGTTGTTTGGCTTTCTTTACAAAAACTTGTTCACATTTTTCCTATTCTATTTAAATTTTTAACAATGAGGTGATTTCATGGCTGAATTTGTACAACAAAAAGCTGCAGGGCAGGATTTTCTGGATGTTTACAAAACACTCTCGGAATTTTTCTCACGAGTATATGGGGTGACCCCTGTTTTTTGTATGCAGTAAGGCTATGCCGCAATTGGCAACATATGCTTGAGCTGATCTTCAATATCAATGCGTGCCTCACGCAACTCATATTCATCCTGCAAGCCCATCCAGAATTGAACTGAGGTGCCAAAAACCTTGGCGAGGCGCAATGCGGTATCGGCAGTAATGCCACGCTTTCCCAGCACAATTTCATTGATACGACGCGGTGGCACGCCTATTGAATTGGCCAGCCTGGTCTGGCTAATTTCCATGGGCCGCAGGAATTCCTCGAGTAGAATCTCGCCGGGGTGAATGTTGTGTAATTTTTCCATGCCCATCTCCTTAATGGTAATCAACTATTTCAACGGCAGTCGGGCCATGATCGGTCCATACAAAACAGACTCGCCACTGATCATTGATACGTATGCTGTACTGCCCTTTCCGATCGTTTTTTAATGCTTCAAGCCGGTTGGCTGGAGGAATTCTCAGGTCATTTAATCCCTGCGCCTTGTCGAGCATGAATAGTTTGCGCAAAGCGATCTGCTGGATATCACGCGGCAATTTACGAGACACTTCGCCTCGCCAGATTTTTTCGGTCTCTCTGGATGCAAACTCAATAATCATGCAACACTATAACGCATCCCGTTATGCCGTGCAACGCATTGTAAATTTCCGGCAATATCAGCATCTATAACTTTATCTCATTGATTAATAGAGCTCCTGACTCGCGAGCTTGCGGATTCTTGCCGCCTTCCCCCAACTTCCGGTATAGTCACGCCTTGCCGTTCAGACCAATGGGAGAGCGTGCAGCCCTGTATTTGGGCGCACCGCCGAAGGCGCAACACCCGTAACCGCTCAGGCTCATGAACCGTTGGAATCAGGCAAATCTGGAGAGTGTTACAAATGTAACCACCGAAGGGGCACACAGCGCAGCTGTAATCTCTCAGGTACAAAGGACAGATGGGGCGCAGCAGATTTTTCTGCTGCGCCTTTTTTATTTCTTGGAAAGAAAACGATGACTCTGCAGACAACTCCTCTCAATGCCGCACACCGCGCGATGGGCGCAAAAATGGTTGATTTTGGCGGCTGGGATATGCCGCTGCATTATGGCTCGCAGCTTGAAGAACACAACCAGGTGCGCACCGACGCCGGCATGTTCGATGTGTCGCATATGCGCGTGGTGGATATGGAAGGTGACGGCGTGCGCGATTTTCTGCGCTACCTGCTGGCCAATAATGTCGACAAATTACAGAGCAGCGGACGCGCGCTTTATTCCTGCATGCTGAATCCCGCAGGCGGCGTGATCGACGACCTGATCGTGTATTTCATCAATGAGAAAATGTTCCGCATCGTGGTCAATGCGGGAACCGCGGACAATGACATTGCATGGATGAAAGAGCAGGCTGCGGTCCATGCACCCAAGCTGGCCATCAAATCGCGCACCGATCTGGCGATGATAGCCATACAGGGCCCGCAAGCCGCAGCCAAACTGTGGCAGGCCATGCCCGGCTTGCAGAATCTTGCCGAAAGTCTGAAGCCGTTTACCGCGGTCAATATGGGCACGATGTTTGTCGCGCGCACCGGCTATACCGGCGAAGACGGTTTTGAAATCATGCTGCCCAATCAGGCAGCGGCGTTTTTCTGGGAAGCGCTGAGCAAGGCCGGCGTCAAACCCATCGGCCTTGGCGCGCGCGACACCCTGCGTCTGGAGGCAGGCATGAATCTGTACGGCCATGATATGGATGACACGATCAGCCCGCTCGAAGCCGGTCTGGCCTGGACGGTAGACCTGAAGAGCGAACGCGATTTTATCGGCAAAGCTGCCTTGCTCGCCCATCCACCGACACGCAAACTGGTGGGTCTGGTGCTGCAGGACAGGGGCGTGCTGCGCGATCATCAGGTGGTAAAAAGCAGCCACGGCGACGGCGAAATCACCAGCGGCAGCTTCTCGCCATCGCTCAATCTCTCCATCGCACTGGCGCGCATTCCTGCGGCGGTGCAAATTGGCGACACGGTGCAAGTTTCCGTACGCGACAAGTTACTAAATGCCAAAGTGGTGAAATATCCCTTTGTGCGCAACGGCAAAGGTTTGGTTTAATTTTATATTTTGAATAAGGGAAAAAATCATGAGTAATCCTGCTGATCTTAAATACACCGCCTCCCACGAATGGGTAAAAACAGAAGCCGACGGCAGCATCACCGTGGGCATTACACAACACGCACAGGAATTGCTGGGCGATATGGTGTTTGTGGAAAGCCCGGAAGTGGGCCGCAAGCTAAAGGCCAAAGAAGAATGTGCCGTGGTTGAATCGGTCAAGGCCGCAGCCGATATCTACGCGCCGGTTGCCGGCGTGGTGACCGCGTTTAATGAAGAACTGACCAGCGAGCCCGAGAAAATCAACGCCGATCCTTACAGCGCATGGCTGTTCAAGATGAAGCCGGATAAGTCCGCGTCTTTATTGATACGCTGAATACCGCAGTCTGTCGCCGCTGCGTAGTTGTATGAAACGCAGCTGGACTGGGCTGCGCCAGCGTATTGATGAATATACGTAAGTCTTTGATTATATTGAATATTTTAAGAGCCTCTAATGATAACCACCGATCAATTTGTAAACCGCCACAACGGCCCGCGCGCTGCCGATATCGCTGCAATGCTGGAAAAAATCGGCGCCAGTTCCGTCGATGAACTCATTGCGCAAACCGTGCCCGCCTCCATCCGTTTAAAGCAGCCATTAAATTTACCCGGTGGCCTGAGCGAGTATCAGTACCACAAACATTTGCGCGCGATTGCGGCAAAGAACAAGGTGTTCAAAACCTATATCGGTCTCGGTTATGCCAACACCATTCTGCCCGCGGTGATCCAGCGCAATATTCTGGAAAACCCCGGCTGGTATTCCGCGTACACGCCGTATCAGGCCGAAATTTCACAGGGCCGTCTGGAAGCCCTGCTGAATTTCCAGACCATGATCATGGATCTGACTGGCATGGAAATCGCCAATGCCTCCTTGCTGGACGAGGGCACTGCCGCGGCGGAAGCGATGGCGATGCTGTACAACAACCGCTCGCGCGATGCAGCCGACAAAGGCGCCAATAAATTCTTCGTGTCGCACGAGTGCTTGCCGCAGACCATAGACCTGCTGAAGACCCGTTCAACACCGATGGGCATCGAGCTGCTGATCGGCGATTTCAAAACTGCAAAACTGGACGCCACCATTTACGGCGCACTGCTGCAATATCCGACTGCGGATGGCAAGGTGCACGACTACGCCGACTTCGTTGCCAAGGCAAAAGCCAACGGCACTTCAATTGCCGTGGCCGCTGATTTGCTGAGCCTGGTATTGCTGACGCCGCCGGGCGAATGGGGCGCCGATGTGGTGGTGGGCAACACGCAGCGCTTTGGCGTGCCCATGGGCTACGGCGGCCCGCATGCGGCATTTTTCGCGTGCAAGGATGCCTACAAGCGCACCATGCCAGGCCGCATTATCGGCGTGTCGGTCGATGCCGACGGCAACCAGGCTTTGCGCATGGCGCTGCAGACGCGCGAGCAGCATATTCGCCGCGACAAGGCGACATCCAACATCTGCACCGCGCAGGCTTTGCTCGCCATCATGGCCAGCATGTACGGCGTGTATCACGGTCCGCAGGGTTTGAAAGGCATTGCGCAGCAGGTGCATTTCTCCGCGATCGCGCTGGCCGCAGAACTGAAAAAACTCGGCTACAAAATTGACGATGGCGTGTTTTTCGACACCATCAAAATCAGCGGCACCGACAATGCAAAAATCCGCGCGCTGGCCGAAGCCGCACAGATCAACTTCCGTTATCTTGATAACGCGATCACGCTGGCTGTAGATCAAACCACCGATGCGGACGACCTGAATGCGATCATCGAAGTCTTTGCCAAGGCTATGGGCAAGGCTGCGACTAAAGTCACAGAAGATCAAATTTTCAAGCAGAGCGCGCTGATCAAAACGCGAGCATCCGCCATCCTGCAGCACCCGGTATTCAATACCTATCATTCCGAATCGGAAATGATGCGTTACATCAAGCGTCTGGAGAACAAGGATCTGTCGCTGACGCACTCGATGATTTCGCTAGGCTCGTGCACCATGAAGCTGAATGCCGCCTCCGAACTGCTGCCGATCACCTGGCCTGAATTTGCCAACCTGCATCCCTTTGTGCCGTTTGAGCAGGTGGCGGGTTTCCATGAAGTGATTGCCGAGCTTGATCGCGCGCTGAGCGAGATTACCGGCTTTGCCAAGATGAGTTTCCAGCCCAACAGCGGCGCGCAGGGCGAGTACGCAGGATTGCTGGTAATACAGGCTTACCATCAGTCGCGCGGCGATGCGCATCGCAATATTGCGCTAATCCCGACTTCCGCACACGGTACCAACCCGGCTTCTGCGGCAATGTGCGGCATGAAAATCGTGCTGGTTAAATGCGACAAGAACGGCAATATCGATGTGGACGATCTGCGCGCGAAAGCCGAGGAACACAAAAACGACCTGTCCTGCCTGATGGTCACCTACCCCAGCACCCACGGTGTGTATGAGGAAAGCATCAGCGAGATCACCGGGATTATTCATGCAAACGGGGGCCAGGTGTATATGGACGGCGCCAACATGAATGCGCAGGTTGGCCTCACCAGCCCCGGCAATATCGGTGCGGACGTGTGCCACCTCAACCTGCATAAAACTTTTGCCATTCCCCATGGCGGTGGCGGCCCTGGCATGGGCCCGATCGGCGTGGCAAAACATCTGGTGCCTTTCCTGCCTTCACACGCGGTGGTTAAAACCGGCGGTGAGCAGGGCATCCACGCGGTATCGGCAGCACCTTACGGCAGCGCGCTGATCCTGCTGATTTCCTATGGCTATATCAAAATGCTGGGCGGCAACGGCGTGACCGAAGCCACCAAAATCGCGATCCTCAATGCGAACTATATCAAGGAATCGCTGAAAGACCATTACCCCACTTTGTACAGCGGCAAAAATGGCCGTTGCGCGCACGAGATGATACTGGCCTGCGCCGAATTCAAACGCGATGGCGGCGTGGAAGTGGGCGATATCGCCAAGCGCCTGATGGACTATGGCTATCACGCACCCACCGTTTCTTTCCCCGTGGCCGACACGCTGATGGTGGAGCCGACCGAGAGCGAATCGAAACAGGAGCTGGATCGCTTCTGTTCCGCGATGATTGCGATACGCGGCGAAATCGACGAGATTATTTCCGGCAAGGCGGACAAGCAGGACAATGTATTAAAAAATGCACCGCATACCGCAAAATCAGTGATCGCCGACAACTGGAGCAGAGGTTACTCCAGGGAGAAAGCGGTTTATCCGTTACACTGGGTACGCGACAACAAATTCTGGCCCAGCGTGGGACGTATCGACAACGTGCGCGGCGACAAGAATCTGATTTGTGCCTGTCCGCCGATTGAATCCTACGCAGAATAAACAGCGCACTTTCATCCAATACAAAGAGAATAAAATGACCAAGGAAAAATCCAGCAAAACCGCTGTTACACTAGGTGGTGAACCCATAACCTTGTTCGGTGAATTTCCCAAGGTTGGGCAAACGGCACCGGCTTTCACGCTGGTCGACAAGGATCTGAAGGATGTTGCGCTGAAGGACTTTGCCGGCAAGCGCAAAATTCTGAACATCGTCCCCAGCCTGGATACCGGAGTGTGCGCCGCCTCGACACGCAAATTTAACGAAGCTGCCGAAAAGCTGGAGAATACCGTTGTGCTGGTTATTTCAGCCGACCTGCCCTTTGCCATGGCGCGCTTCTGCGGTGCTGAAGGCCTGAACAATGTCATCTCGCTGTCACTGATGCGCGGCCGCGATTTCATGCGCAACTATGGTGTAAAAATTGCCGACTCGGCTTTAAGCGGCGTTACCGCACGCGCTGTGCTGGTATTGGACGAAAATGACCGCGTGCTGCATGCCGAACTGGTGAGCGAGATCAAGCAGGAACCCAATTACGATGCGGCACTTTCGGCATTGAAATAATTTTTAAGGATCAGCACAGTGGAAAGTCCGCATAAAGGCAAGACCGGTTTAACACGCCTATGGAACGCTCTCGGTTATTCTCTGGCCGGCTTTCGCGCAGCCTATAAACACGAAGACGCTTTCCGCCAGGAAATTCATCTCGCCGTTATTCTCATTCCACTCGCGCTGTGGCTGCCCGTTAGCCATCTTGGCAAAGCGCTGATGATAGGCAGCGTGCTGTTGGTGATTATCATTGAGCTGATTAATTCGGCCATTGAGGCCACGGTTGATCGTATCTCACTGGAAAATCACGACCTCGCCAAACGCGCAAAGGATATCGGCAGCTCTGCTGTGCTGGTCAGCCTGATCAATGTGGCAATGGTGTGGGGACTGGTACTGACCGCCTAGAGAATACGCGCTAGCTTCCCGCGATTCGGTCGTAATAGCGCGCCCGATACAGCAAGCGTGGCGAATCCGGATTGTCGTTGAAAGCGGAACGGTCATGCAGCACGTTGTTGCACAACAGCCCCATGCCCGACTCCAGCCGTGCCTGATAAATATAGGGGGAATCTGACGCAAGCAGTTGCTCTAGAAACGCCACGGCTGCGCGCGACAATTCATCCTGCTTCCATTCAATGCTTCGGGTTCTGGCGGTGTAACGCATATGCAGCTTGCCCTGCCCGTCGACAGAAAACACCGGGCCGCTTTGGGCCGCGCGCGCCACACCGTCGTCATCGGTACGCGCAGGGATGGTCATCACATCCGGCGCACTCAGCGCACGGATAAACTCGGGATTTTCATCGCGCATCTGCATATAAACCATTTCGTGATCCATCAGGCGATTTTCGCCGCCTGCTGCTGCACTATGCACGCAATGCAGCAACATGCCGCGAATACGATGTTCGGTCGTGTTGTAATAACCGTCGGTATGCCATTTGATCGGCTTGTTGGTATAGGGAATATAAGCCTGGCGCGACGGGTCACTGGCACTGCTGACCTTGATTTCGGAAATACCGTCTTCACCTGCCAGCCAGTTCGCATCCAGGTTTTCCAGGCCAAATTGCGACCCCACTTTGCGCGCAATATTTTTATCGGCTGAATGCTGCCGCGCGGCATAGATCACCATATTGCTGCGCCGGCACAGCGCCAGCAACGCTGCATGCTCACTTCCGCTCAGCTTGAGCGGATCATTAACTTCCACGATCAGGTCAGAAGCTTGAGCAGGCGCCTGCTCAAGCTTCTGCTCGCGCCAGCGCTGGTATGCGGAAAGGTTGTTTATATCGTAGGGGGATGACATGGCAAGCCAATAATAAGGAGAAGTAAATGGCTATTCAGCCGCGCTGACCGGTTTCGCAACTTCATCAAACAGACCCGTCATTGCCTTCTCCAGCATGGCTACGGATTCAGGCACTTCGATTGCCATGATCTGATCGACCACCCAGGTTTTATCCTTTTCATCCACCACATCGCGCATGCATTGCCCCAGATGCAGAATGAAAGAAAAGGAAGTCTCCACGCCGGTGTAGTGAAAATCGGCATATTCGCCCGCACGCTGGTTAAGCCTGTCAATAAAACTGTCTTTATATTCACGCAGCGGGCCGCCCAGCCATTCAACCTGATTTTCGGCCATATGCTCGGCCACGCGATTGGCCAGCGCACCGGTAAATTCGATACGATCATCTTCACCCAGCTGTGTATAGACAATCCGGTCTGCAACCATGACCAGAAAAATCAAAAATTCTTGCAGGAATGCAAAGTATTGCGGGCCAATGGCAATATCAAAATCGGCCTTGCGCACATTTTTAAGTGTGTTATCGCTGATACGCCAGATGATAAATGCCAGTGCGCCGGCAATTTCCTGCGGGGTTTTCTTGCGATCACCTTTATGCCAGCTGCTTTTTACACGAATTTTTGAACGCATTTCAATTTCCCAAAATACAACTGCCTGGCGATATCGCCCATGAAGGCGACATCACCAGGCAGTCGGCAAAAAGCTTAGTAGCCGCCCTTGCCCAATGGCTGCGGCAGACCGCCCACTTTGCAACCCTGTTTGGCAGGGCCGGTGGGGAACAGGTCATATAAGGCCTTGCTGTCGGCTTCCGGCCAGAATTCCTGCACGCCTTTCAGCATGTTGCGGAAATTTGGCGTGTGTCCGTGTTCGCGATACTGGTCGCGCAGATAGTTAAGCACATCCCAGTGCTTCTGGGTCAACTCAATACCCTCGGCAGCAGCAATGACTTTAACCACTTCTTCACCAAGATCCGCCTCGAGCAAATAACCCTCCGGATCAGTTTCCAGTTCAACACCATTGACTACGTATGCCATCTTTCAATCTCCTCTCGTTAATATAAAGTACATGCCAAACTTCAATCCAAACCCGAAATCGACTTGAACGGCACAAAAATACCACAACCCAAATAATGCGAGCCACCCAATCCGGTACGCTGGATATGCAGGGACGCAGCAGGCTTAAGATCATGCAGTACCAGCCCAAAGCCGCTGAGACTATTATTACCGTCGTTAATTTTGCGATATTTGTCACAAATCAGGTTGCATGGAATATTCATTGCCTGCAATTTTTGTTTCATATCGGCAAGGAATTCAACTTCACCCAGCTTGCTTTCAACGATATACGAATGCAGTGTCGTTGCCGCCTGCAGGGGCCTGTCCCTGGCCTGGCCGACTATAAGCACATTCCCGTCAATATTGAGTTGTTGCCCGGACAAGGAGTACGCTTCTGCCGCACGTTCCGCGGGCAATCTCAAAATCAGTTTTGTGCGCCTGGACAACAATATATTGTCACCGCTGGCCGAACCCCTGAGTGGATGCACACCGATATTGCCAGTATCGCCCAGCCAGGGTAGGCAACGTAGCAATTCTGACCACAGTATAAATGGATAGCTTGCGGGGACGGCTGATCCATTCAGATCAAACACTACGTCGACCATCTCTTGCGCTTCACTATTTGATGCATTCACAACTGATTCATTCGCCATCTGTTTTTGCCGTCTGCGCTTCTGCCCATTTAATCATTGTTTCGCCCCATGCTTTTGCTGTCACAGGATCAACATCGAAAATGGTAAAACGCTTAGCTTCACGAATACGGATTCGCAACAGACTCATACCACCCGCAGCATGATCGATTTGCTGCAACTCAACATCCTGACCGCCCAATGGTATTTTAAACTTGTCCAACTCTATAATTTGGGACATTTTATCCTCGTCATATCATCTGCGCCACAAAAAAGTTATCATGCTCAATACGCAGATTCTTTCGTTATTATATAGATCGTTTGAGATTGGGCAGAACGAATATTCGCCAATAACTATCAAAGGGGGCAGGCTGCTAACACCATAGGATGATTTGCACACCCCCCCATAAGAGTTATTTAATACACCGGAAAAATAAGTATGATTCGCAGACAGGCTAAACGAGTTTGATTTTGCATAGTTTCATAAAAATCATTATAGTATTTTTGGCAAAACACTGAACTTCGCTTTTAATCCCGTATGGATCTAAGCTTCCCATTTTGTAATTTTTAACAAACTGTGCTCCAGTCTATTTTGTCTGGGCAAAAATATTTGATTAACGAAAGGAATCATCATGGCAAAAAAACAGCATGATACACCGCAGCTCGATCAACTCGAGAGTGGCCCATGGCCCAGTTTTGTAACTGGAATTAAGCGCTTAGCTAAAACTAACGACATGGCTGTTGACCTGATGGGGCAACTCGAAACCTCATACCAGACCAAAAAAGGTTACTGGAAAGGCGGCACAGTGGGTGTTTTCGGTTACGGCGGCGGAATTATTCCCCGCTTCACTGAACTTAAAAATGACAAAGGTGAAGCAGTTTACCCTGATGCTGCCGAGTTCCACACATTACGCATTCAGCCTCCGGCCGGCATGCATTACAACACAGCAACACTGCGCAAAATGTCTGATATATGGGAAAAGCACGGCTCAGGCCTGATTGCTTTCCACGGTCAGTCTGGCGACATCATGTTCCAGGGCGCGACAACGGCCAATGTTCAACCGGCTTTTGACGAGCTGAACGAGCTGGGCTTTGACCTGGGTGGCGCAGGCCCCGCTGTGCGCACATCAATGTCTTGCGTAGGTGCCGCACGTTGCGAGCATTCATGTTATGACGAAGCTTCGGCGCATCGCACAGTACTGAACAATTTCCTCGACGACATGCACCGCCCGTCTCTGCCATACAAGTTCAAGTTCAAATTCTCCGGTTGCCCCAATGACTGCATGAACTCCATTCAGCGTGCTGATATGGCAGTTATCGGAACATGGCGCGACAATATCCGCACCGACGAGAAGATGGCAAAGCAATGGTTGGCCAAGCACGGTATGGACGAACTGGTAAACGACGTAATTGCACGTTGCCCTACCAAGACTATCGAGCTCAAACAGATCAAAAACCTGAAGACCGGCAAAGATCTTTCAAGTGTTGCGATTAACGACACTCAAGCCCTTGAAATCAACAACAAAGACTGCGTACGCTGCATGCACTGCATCAACGTAATGACTGGTGCACTGTCAACCGGCGTAGACAAGGGTGCCAGCATCCTGGTCGGCGGCAAGCGTACCCTGAAAATCGGCGACTTGTTCGGTACCGTCGTTGTGCCATTCATGAAACTGGAGACAGAAGATGACGTTGAGAAACTGGTTGATCTTGCTCAGCGCACCATCGACTTCTTTGCCGAAAACGCACTGGAACATGAGCGTACAGGCGAAATGATCGAGCGTATCGGCCTGGTAAACTTCCTTGAAGCCATGGAAATCGAAGTTGATCCAACAATGGTTGCACATCCGCGTACCAATCCATATGTTCGCACCGATGGTTGGGATGATGAAGTTGCAAAAATCAAAGCTAAAAAACAAGCCGGAATGGGAGCATAACTATGGCACAAACAGCACTGCGTCGCCCGGTAGAGAGTGGCGTTCCGGACAACAAGCAATTCCTTCACCCTAAGTTCATCAAGAATTACGGCAACTGGAAGTATCACGACAGGCCACGCCCAGGCGTGTTGCATCACGTTTCGCACACTGGCGATGAAGTCTGGTCTGTGCGTGCCGGTACCCAGCGTCAGATGGACGTTTATACCATCCGCACTTTGTGTGATATCGCCGACAAATATGCAGAAGGCTTTGTGCGTTTTACCATTCGTTCGAATATCGAATTTATGGTTTCAACTGCAAAGCAAGTTGATCCACTGATCGCTGAGCTGGAAAAGAACGGCTTCCCGGTTGGCGGAACAGGTAACTCTGTTTCCATGATTGCGCATACGCAAGGCTGGTTGCACTGCGACATTCCAGGCACAGATGCATCCGGCGTTGTTAAGTCATTGATGGATGAACTGATTACCGAGTTCAAGACTGAAGAAATGCCTAACCGCGTTCATCTTTCAACCTCATGCTGCGAGATCAACTGCGGCGGCCAGGCGGATTTGGCGATCATTGTTCAACACACCAAGCCTCCCAAGATCAACCATGATCAGGTAGCGAACGTATGTGAACGCCCTGCTGTTGTAGCGCGTTGCCCGGTTGCTGCGATTCGCCCTGCCATGGTAAACGGCAAGCCATCTCTGGAAATTGACGAGAGCAAATGTATGTGCTGCGGCGCTTGCTATCCACCCTGCCCTCCAATGCAGATCAACGACCCAGAAAACTCAAAGCTGGCGATCTGGGTTGGCGGCAAGAACTCAAATGCACGCGGCAAGCCAACTTTCATGAAAATGGTTGCTTCTGGCCTGCCTAACAATCCTCCACGCTGGACTGAGGTTGGTGTAGTGGTTAAAAACATCCTGAGCGTTTACAAAAAAGACGGCAAGCCTTGGGAACGTATGTCTGACTGGATCGATCGTATTGGCTGGCCTCAGTTCTTCGAAAAAACTGGCCTGCCCTTTACCAAGTATCTGATTGATGACTGGAGAGGTTCACGTGCCTCCCTGAATCAAAGTGCTCATATACGGTTCTAATATTACGGCCCGTTTTTAATGTAAAGATCTGGGGAATATCTGCATGAAATTTGGAATTGTTGTTAACGAAGGCCCTTATCAGCACCAGGCAAGTGATTCTGCTTATCTGTTTTGCAAAGCGGCGATTGCCAAGGGCCATACTGTTTGGCGCGTATTTTTCTATCACGATGGTGTTAATAACGCTACAAAACTGACAGAGCCACCACAGGATGACCGTCACATTGTAAACCGCTGGACCAAGCTGGCAGAAGAGCATGGCGTGGATCTCGTAGTATGCGTAGCTGCTGCGATGCGCCGTGGTATCAGAGATGAAAACCTTGCACCCGGGTTCCGCATTTCAGGACTCGGTCAGCTGGTAGAAGCCGGAACACTGACTGATCGTTTGATCACATTTGGCGATTAAGGAGATTGTGATGAGCGATATCAAAAAATTTATGTTTGTAAATCGTAAAGCGCCACATGGCACCATTTACGCGCTGGAATCGCTGGAGGTCGTACTGATCACTGCAGCTTTTGATCAGGATGTTTCACTGGTCTTTCTGGATGACGGCGTCTATCAATTAAAGAAAGGGCAGCAAACGAAAGGAATTGAGACCAAAAACTTCTCAACCACCTATCGTGCTCTTGAAGGCTACGACATTGAAAAGCTTTATGTGGAAAAAGAATCAATGGATGCACGCGGATTGACAGAAGACGACCTGCTAGTTGATGTTACGGTTCTGACAAGCAAGGAAATGGGTGCCCTGATGAGTGACCAGGATGTAGTCCTGAGTTTCTAGCAGTCAATTTATGACGGCCGATTTTATGGCGACCGATTTTTTTGGCGGTCTGAATATCCTGGAAAGGTAAAAGTAGAATGCTTCACATCATTAACAAATCACCACTAACAAATGGTTCATTCGAGAACTGCCTGCGTGTCGCAGAGGCGGGTGAAATCATACTGATCGAAGATGCAGTTTATGCCGCCACCAAAGGTGGCGCGCTTGAAGCCAAAGTACGTGAAGTTATGGGTCGCTACAAGATTCACGTCCTGATGCCTGATCTTGAAGCTCGTGGTCTTGCAGACCGCTTGATGGATGGCGTAACAGCTGTTGATTACGGCGGCTTCGTCGATCTGGTTGCTGGAAACAAAAACTGCCAATCTTGGTTGTAACAACGCGTATTAACCCTTAGGAGAATCACAATGCCTCATATCGAAGTTAACGGTAAAAGCTACGAAACCGACGAAGAAGGATACCTGCTGAATCTGGCAGAGTGGAACATGGACGTTGCGGAATACATCGCAAAAACAGAAAATCTGAACATGACAGACAATCACTGGGAAGTGATCAATTTCCTGCGCGAGTATTATGAGGAATATCAAATTGCTCCTGCTGTTCGCGTCCTGACAAAAGCCATTGGCAAAAAGTTTGGCCCTGAAAAAGGCACGAGCCAGTATCTGTATGAGCTTTTCCCATACGGACCAGGAAAACAAGCTTGTAAAGTTGCCGGCCTGCCCAAGCCTACCGGTTGCATTTAAGCAGCTTTAAGCAACAAATGTTTTTGCATATCCCGCTCAATACCTAGACTCTGAATGACCATGACAATAATGTTCGCAGTTCTTTTTTACTTTGCAGCGGGGTTGTTTGCTGTTGGCTTAATTTACCGTATTGCTACTTATGCGCGCACACCAGCGCCATTAAAAATTCCAACCACACCGGCTCCACGCACGCGCTTCGGTGTGGTTATGCTTATGGCCAGAGAAGTGTTTTTCTTTGAAAGCCTGTTTAAGGCCACGATCTGGACCTGGATCTTCAGCGCCATGTTTCATGCCGGCCTTGCGCTTGTACTTCTGCGCCATTTGCGCTATTTCATTGATCCTGTCTGGTCTTGGGTGAGCTTTATTCAGCCATTTGGACTTTATGCCGGCTTCATGATGGTTGCGGGCTTGATGGGTCTGTGGGCAAGGAGATTTTTTGTTGATCGCGTTCGTTATATTTCTACGCCATCCGACCATCTCATGCTTGCCCTGCTTATTACTATAGGTATTTCAGGTCTGGTTATGAAATTCATTACCCATACCGATGTTGTTGCTATCAAAGACTTTTTTATGGGCTTGATGAGCTTCTCAATTAACACCCTGCCTTCCGACTGGATGATTTATCTTCATCTTTCCCTTATCGCATTATTGATGATCATTTTCCCTTTCAGTAAATTGCTGCATGCACCGGGAGTATTTTTCTCACCTACCCGCAATCAAGTTGAAAATTCTCGCGATAAGCGACACCTTTCAGCATGGGCGTCTAAATTGGATTCAGGGAAATAATAATGGCAACAGAAATCAAAGCTCCACCTTACAGAGTATTTAACATTGCGCCTGCAGTTGTGCCGGGAGCAATGGCCGATGTAAAGACTTTCGTTGCAAGCGATAAAATCCAGGAGAATCTGGGGTTTCCGGTTTTTGAGACGCCAGACTGGCACGATAAAGCAATAGGCAAAATGGGCGAGCTGCTCGGCAAATATCGCTCGCTTAAAGTTTACATGGATGCCTGTGTACATTGCGGCGCCTGTTCCGACAAGTGCCACTATTTCATAGGTACTGGTGATCCCAAAAACATGCCTGTCGCAAGACAGGACTTGATGCGCAGCGTATATCGCCGCTATTTCACCCTGCCCGGCAAGCTGTTCCCTTGGCTGGTCGGCGCACGCGACCTGACCCGTGAAGTACTGGATGAGTGGTATAACTATTACCATCAATGTTCAGAATGCCGTCGTTGTTCAGTGTTTTGTCCTTACGGAATTGATACAGCCGAAATTACCATGGCCGCTCGGGAAATTCTGGATTCAGCGGGTTATGGTCAGAAATATTCCAATGAGATTATCGGCAAAGTACATGCCATTGGTAACAATCTCGGCTTACCTAAACCAGCGTTAATCGACACGCTGGAAGGTCTGGAAGAAGACACCAAAGAAGATACCGGCTTTGATATTCGCTTCCCTCTCGATGTAAAAGGCGCGGAAGTCCTTTTGATCACGCCTTCGGCTGATTTCTTTGCGGAGCCACATATTGACAGCCTGATTGGTTATGCCAAGGTGTTTCATGCCGCGGGCATCAGCTGGACGCTCTCGTCCATGTCTTCAGAAGCTGGCAACTTTGGTATGTTTATCGGCAACTACGAGCAGATGCGCAAAATCGCATTGCGCATCCGCCAGGCTGCACTTGAACTGGGCGTAAAACGTATTGTTGTTGGTGAGTGCGGACATGCCTGGCGTGTGGCATACAGTTTCTGGAATACCCTCATTGGCGTTGGTGATGGTGGAAAAGATCCGTACGCAATCGAATTGCAAAAGCAGCTTGACCACCGTTACAAGCAGCCCATGCATATTTGCGAGCTGACTTGGGATCTGGCTGAGAAGAAAATCATCACCTTCGACAAAGAGGCCAATGACAAACACATCATTACCTTCCATGACTCATGTAACGTTGCTCGCGGGTCCGGCATGGGTGATACATTTGGCGGCCAGTTTGAAATTCCACGCAATATCGTGAAGGCCGTCGCCAATCATTTCCACGAAATGCCTGAAGGTACCACGCACGAGCAAACGTTCTGCTGTGGTGGTGGTGGTGGTTTGCTCACGGATGACTTGCTGGATCTGCGTGTTAAAGGTTCATTACCGCGCATGGAAGCCCTGCAACATGTAGTTGACGCACACGGCGTAAACTTCATGGCTTGTATTTGCGCAATTTGCAAAGCACAGTTTACAAAAGTATTACCGTATTACGGTTTCGACAGGCGCTTGATTGGCGGTGTACACCAGTTAGTCAGCAATGCAATCAAACTTGGCGACAAATAAGATAAAAGTTATATTTAGGAGATAGGTAATGTCAGGAACTACTGAAGAAAAAGTTTTAAACTTCCGCCGATTCAAAGATGGTGACACAAAAGGCACGCCATTGCGCGACAAGATATTTCAGTCAAGTTACACCTATAAGTGCCCGACTTACATTCAGTCCACGCCACCCTGTCAGGGCAGTTGTCCAGCAGGCGAAGATATCCGCGGATATCTTGCCATTACACGCGGCACTGAAAAACCACCCGCAGGCGTGACTTGGCAGGAGTATGCATGGCGCAGGCTGACATCAGCCAATCCATTCCCGTCCGTGATGGGACGTGTGTGTCCTGCTCCCTGTGAAACCGGCTGTAACCGCAATGAAGTTGAAGACCATGTCGGCATTAACTCGGTTGAGCATTTCCTGGGCGAATACGCGATTGAAAACAACCTTAAATATGTAAACACCAGCAAGCCTACCGGCAAGAAAGTTGCCATTCTGGGCGGTGGTCCTGGCGGATTGTCTTGTGCCTATCAGCTCGCTCTTAAGGGCCACGATGTAACCATTTTTGACGACCACGAACTGCTGGGCGGCATGATGCGTTATGGTATTCCTGGCTTCCGTACACCGCGTGAAATTCTGGATGCGGAAATTAACCGCATTATTGAACTGGGCGTTAAAACCCGCATGAAGTGCCGCGTGGGCAAAGACATCACACTGGAACAGATCCGCAAGGATTTTGACGCAGTATTCCTGGGCATGGGCGCACAAGCCGGTCGCGCATTGCCTGTTCCCGACGCGGATGCACCCAACGTGGTAACGGCAACCTCATTCCTGGATGCGTTCAACCAGGGTCGTCTGCAGCATGTAGGCAAACGCGTAGTGGTAGTCGGGGGTGGCGATACGTCCATCGACGTGGCTACAGTGGCGCGTCGTCTAGGTCATATTGAAAAAGCCAACCCAACTGATCTGGATAAAGCGATCGCCGGCCATATGGCACACGACGTAGCTTCTATTTCAGCCAAGCAGGGTGCAGAAGTGACATTGATCTCCATCTTTGGCATCGACAAGATGGCAGCCAACAAGCATGAAATTGAGCAGGCGCTGGCCGAAGGTATTTCAATTCAGGGCAGCCTGATGCCTGTTGCGGTGATTAAAACCAACGGCCGCGCAACTGCGCTGCGCGTTGCAAAATGTGACGCCAAGATTGTTGGCGGCAAACTTGATATCAAGAAAATTGACGGCTCGGAATTCGATATCGAAGGCGATCTGTTTGTATCGGCGATTGGTCAGGGTGTGGACTTTACCGGACTGGAAGAGTTTGACAACGGCAAAGGTGCCATTTCAACCGACAGAAATTACCAGATTACCGGCAAACCCGGCATTTTCGCCGGTGGCGACGTAATCAAGCCACATCTGTTAACCACCGCTATCGGTCACGGTTCAATTGCTGCGGACGGAATCGATCAGTTCCTCGCCGGTCAGGAACTGGGCAAGCGTCCAAAAATCGATGCGCACCAATTTGACCTGATGCGGAAGCTGGTTGAAAAGGGTCTGCCTCTGACTGAGGCGCATGAACCCATGCGCGGCACCGATCGTTCGACCGCTGCGGTGCATAATTTTGACAATCGTTCAGATCGCTACATCATTCCACATGATGAGTTATTCCTGGGCCATTTTGCATTCACACCCCGTAATCAGCGCCATATCATTACACTCGACAAGCAAACCGCTTTGGGTAACTTCGAAGAACGTATCGAGGCGCTTTCTGAAAAAGAGGCTGTCGCTGAAGGCAAACGCTGCATGAGCTGCGGCATGTGTTTCGAGTGCGACAACTGTGTAGTGTATTGCCCGCAGACCGCAGTTTTCCGTGTGCCAAAAGCTAAATCTACGCTGGGCCGTTACGTTGATACAGACTACAACAAGTGTATCGGTTGCCACATATGCGCTGACGTTTGTCCGACTGGTTATATTCAAATGGGTCTGGGTGAATAATGAAAATGGCGATTCGACTCACTGCGATACTTTTTTCGGTAATGATCGCCGCCACAGCTTCGGCTGCGGACAAACCTCATAGTATTCCGCTTGATATTGGCAAGGGCGGTAAGTGCGTCGAAGAACCCATGGAAATGCGCAAAATCCATATGAATCTCCTCAAGCATCAGCGCGATGAGACCATGCACAAGGGCATACGCGGACAAAAACATAGTCTCGCTGACTGTGTTGAATGTCATGCCGGCAAAGAAACCAACAATGTATTGGGTAGTGACAAAGCTTTTTGCCAGGGCTGCCATACCTATGCCGCGGTCAAACTTGACTGCTTTGAATGCCATACCAGCAAGAGAAAAGTTCCAGCGGAGGCACGCAAATGAACCAGGCCAATCTTGACAACAAAACCAATGCTGATCCCAAGACTAATCTTGATCGCAGAGAGTTTCTGACCAAATCATCCATTGGTCTTGCCGGTTTGGCAATCGCGCCCGGCATGATCACCAATAAAGTACGCTGGGGCATGCTGATAGACAACAACCAGTGTGAAACAGGTTGTAATGATTGCGTGACTGCCTGCAATACAGAGAATGGACTCGCACCCGCCACCAAGCCTACCGATGCGCAATGGATACGCAAGGTCCAGTTAAGAGACACGCTGACAGACCGTGTCTCTTCCTTGCCTATGATGTGCCAGCACTGCGAGCACCCTCCCTGTGTCGATGTATGCCCTACCCAGGCTTCTTTCAAGCGTGCCGACGGTATCGTGCTGGTAGATAAACACATATGTATCGGTTGCCGCTACTGCGTAATGGCTTGTCCGTATCAGGCCAGATCCTTTGTGCATGAAGTGCTGACCGATCAAAAAACCGAAGTGCCCCGCGGCAAAGGTACGGTAGAAAGCTGCACGCTGTGTGTGCATCGCGTCGACAAGGGTGAAACCACAGCTTGCGCCGAAGCCTGTTCCAAAGCAGGGCACAATGCGATTCTGTTTGGCGACCTGAACGATCCGGAAAGTGCGATTGCCAAGCGTATTCGCTCTGTTGCATCCACTCAGATCAGAGCTGATCTTGGTCTGAATACCGGCGTTCGCTACGAAGGAATATAAAACACATGTCATCTACCTCCTTTTCACGCAACGAATCACGCTATTTCTATGCCCTTGCTGCTTTGGGCTTGTTTATTGTATTCCTGGGGTACCTGGGCATGCATCAGATGGAAGAGCATGGCCATATCGTAAGCGGCATGAATAACCAGATTGTGTGGGGCTTGCCTCATGTCTTTGCGATTTTCATGATTGTTGCAGCATCCGGCGTGCTCAACATTGGCTCTATAGGAACAGTGTTCGGACAGGCTCCTTACAAAATCAGAACACCGCTGGCAGCTATTATTGCCGTCGGCCTTTTGGCGGGTGGTTTGGCAGTGTTGATGCTGGATCTGGGACGGCCTGATCGCATCATCATTGCTGCGACCTATTTCAATCCTACGTCGGTATTTGCCTGGAATATTTTCCTGTATAGCGGATTCTTTGGTCTTGCTGTGGTCTATCTGTGGACCTCGATGGAAAAGCGCATGTATGTATGGTCCAAGCCGGTTGGCCTTGCGATGTTTGCATGGCGCGTAATCCTCACCTCCGGGACCGGCCTGATTTTCGCCTTCCTGGTTGTGCGCCAGGCTTATGCTTCCGCATTGCTGCCGCCGATGTTCATCGTGCTTTCGTTTGCATGGGGCATGGCCGTATTCCTGCTGGTGCAGGCAGCGATGTTTGCATGGAACAACAAAATACTTGATCCCGCCATTCTGAAACGCATGAAAAACTTGCTGGGCCTGTTCGTCATCAGCTCGCTGTATCTGGTTGCGGCCTATCATATGACCAATCTGTACTTTGCCAAGCAGACAGGATTTGAACTTTTCATCCTGCGCGATGGCGGAATCTATCCCATGATGTTCTGGGGCGGCTACATACTCATAGGCAGTCTCATCCCCGCTGCACTGATTTATACCCCCGGACTGGGCGGCACCAAATCAGTCGTGACAGCATCTGCACTCGTGGTATTTGGAAGTTTTGCGCTGCTGTATGTGTTCATTATCGGCGGACAGGCCTATCCACTTTCCATCTTCCCTGGCTACGAAGTTAGCAGCAGTTTTGGCGATGGCCAGATAGCCAAGTATATTCCCTCCCTGCCTGAAGCACTGCTGGGTTTCGGCGGTCTTGCTATCGCTTACCTCATCACACTCATCGGCACCCGTGTGTTCAATACCATGCCTCATGATGCTGCCGTGGTAGCCGCCAAGAACGACGCTTAATTCTATGAACCGGGTGCTGATTTCTGCCGCCCACAAATCATCCGGAAAAACCACGGTCAGCATAGGACTGTGTGCCGCGCTGAAAATGCGCGGTCATTCCGTTCAACCCTATAAAAAAGGCCCCGACTACATCGACCCGATGTGGCTATCCCAAGCCAGCGGCCGCCCTTGCTTCAACCTGGATTTGTATCTGATGGAGCGCGACGAGGTGGTTGATACCTTCGTGCGCAACAGTTCTGAATTCAACCTGGTTGAAGGCAACAAGGGGCTCTATGACGGCCTCGCGCTGGATGGCAGTAACAGCAATGCGGCCCTCGCCAAGGTGCTGGATCTGCCCGTCGTGCTGGTGATTGATGCGCGAGGCATGACAAGAGGCATCGCGCCGTTGATCCTTGGCTATCAGGCCTTTGACAAGGACATCAAAATTGCCGGCGTCATTCTGAATAATCTTGGCGGCAGCAGGCACGAGTCCAAACTGCGCGAAGTCATTACTCACTATACTGATGTGCCTGTCGTTGGAGCAATCCAGCATGATGAAAGACTGATGATCATTGAGCGCCATCTTGGTCTGATGCCCAGTAACGAATCCAGGGAATCATCGGCCCGAATAGAGGCGCTGGGCGCAGCTATCGAGTCGCAGGTTGATCTGGACAAACTACTATCCATATCCAGAATGCCCGCGCTGAACGCTCCTCATCTGGCGACGGTCACACCGTTTCCTTTAGCACCTAAAGTACGTATTGGCATTGCACGGGATCGCGCTTTCGGTTTTTATTACTCGGATGATTTGGATGCCATGACCCAAGCGGGCGCGGAGTTGGTTCCGTTCGACACTACCCAGGATGCGCAACTACCGGAAGTTGATGCACTTTTTATCGGTGGCGGATTTCCCGAAGTGTTTGCCGCAGAACTTGAAGCCAACAGCTCCATGCGCACAAACATCAAAAATGCCATTGACGCTGGCATGCCGGTGTACGCCGAATGTGGCGGATTAATGTATTTGTCGCGACAAATTACCTACAAGGGAAACACTCATGCCATGGTTGGTGCGATACCAGGCGATGTGGTCATGCATAACAAACCCGTAGGCCGCGGCTATGTGCATCTGGAAGAGAACAAGTTGCACCCGTGGCCGCAAACAAATCTGGATGAGCTTGCCATCAAGGCACACGAGTTTCATTATTCAAGTCTGGAGAACCTGCCCGACGACTCAAAGTTTGTGTACAAGGTAACACGCGGCCACGGCATAGATGGCAAGCATGATGGCTACGTGAAAAACAATCTGCTCGCCTCCTACTGTCATTTGCGCAGTGTGGGCAATTGCCATTGGGCTCCCCGTTTCGTCGCGCATATTAAACAAATCAGGCAAGCCGGAAAATCAGTGCCCGCTGAAGCAACGCTGACTGGCAGTTATACTGTATAAACTAATTGTACTTTTTGAACAAGAACTAAGGTTGAAATGAATTATTTACCCATTTTTTTAGATGTAAAAGGAAAAAAGTGTCTCGTCGTTGGCGGTGGAGATGTTTCCTTTAGAAAAACCTCGCTTCTGGTTCAGGCTGGCGCACTCGTTACCATTGTTTCCCCCGAAATAGATGCGGCCTTCGCATCCCTGCAAGGCATCTCGCATATTCCCGAACGCTTTAAGCCATCCCACCTGGATGGCTTTCTGCTGGTCATCGCCGCAACGGATGAGGAAGCAACCAATGAACTGGTATCGAAGGAAGCCAAGCTAAGAAATATCCCCGTTAATGTGGTTGATAATCCCGGTCTGTGCACTTTCATCGTGCCATCGATTCTGGATCGTTCCCCCATCGTCGTTGCATTTTCCAGCGGTGGCGCATCTCCGGTACTGATACGGATGTTGCGCGGCAAGCTTGAAACCATGATTCCGCATGCGTATAGCCAATTGGCCGCGTTCTCCGCTCGTTTCAGGGCATCGGTAAAAACACATATTACCAACCCTGCAAAAAGACGCATTTTCTGGGAAAATGTGTTTGAAGGCCCAATAGCGGAGAAAGTGTTTTCCGGCGATGAGACTGCTGCCGAATCCATGTTACAAGCCATGATAGAAAGCGAGAGCCGCGGCGAACAAACTTCGACAGGTGAAGTCTTCCTGGTGGGCGCCGGACCTGGAGACCCTGACTTGCTGACGTTTAAGGCGCTCAGACTCATGCAAAAAGCGGATGTCGTACTTTACGACAATCTGGTTTCCAAACCCATACTTGAAATGACACGCCGCGATGCCGAGCGCATCTTTGTCGGCAAAATGCGCGGCAACCATACCCTGCCGCAGGAAGGCATCAACGATCTGCTGGTCAGGCTGGCGCTGGAAGGCAAGCGGGTACTGCGGCTAAAAGGCGGCGATCCGTTTATCTTTGGCCGCGGTGGTGAAGAAATCGAAAAACTGGCCGAGCATAAAATCAATTTCCAGGTTGTACCCGGAATCACGGCGGCATCGGGTGTATCGACTTATGCGGGGATTCCGCTGACACATCGCGACTATGCGCAATCCTGCGTATTTGTCACAGGGCATTTAAAAGATAACAGCATGGATCTCGACTGGGAGATGCTCGCACGCCCCAAGCAAACCATCGTGGTCTACATGGGCTTGCAAGGACTTGAAATGCTGTGCGCACAGTTAATAAAGCATGGTCTGCCGGAAAATACCCCCGCAGCCATCGTGCAACAGGGAACGACGCCCCAGCAAAGGGTAATTTGCGGTAACCTTGCAACCTTGCCGGGCAATCCTGAAATAAAAACATTGCAGGCGCCCACGCTGATTATTATTGGAGGCGTAGTAAGCCTGAGGAAAAAGCTTGCATGGTTTATACCCGGGCACTAATTTTCAATACACAATTGACCCTCACTTACAGAACAATACGCAATAGAGCTCTGATTGTTTTGCAGTATATTTTTACAATAAGAAAGCTTAAAAAGCTGAAGCAGTTAAACACGGGTACGTTTATCAACTACTTATGATAGGGAAGTGACAATGAAAACAATAAAAGTAATGCTACTGGCCGTACTGGCTTTATTCAGCTTGAGCACAGCTGCACTAGCCGATAATGAGCTGCTGAAGCCATTTGTGCTCGCATCAAAAGGGCCGGGAAGTATGTCCCCAAAGGTGGAGGCTGCTAAAGCTGCGCTCACCGCCAACGGCTTTACTGTTGTCGGTTCATACTCTCCCTACCCTGCCGCAACGATCCTGATCGTGACCAGCGATGAGTTAAAGAAAAATGCGGCCGAATCAGATATGGGTGGCTTCGGTGCCGCGCAACGTATTGCGATCACAAAGGTGAAATCCGAAATACAGGTCAGTTACACCAATCCGGTATACATGTCTCATGTATATCGCATGAAAGGAGACTTGAAGGAAGTTGCCGCAAAGCTTGAAAAGTCCCTGGGCAAGGTAGAAGAGTTCGGCTCAAAAGGCATTACTGCCAAGAAGGCGCGCAATTACCATTATATGTTTGGCATGGAGTACTTTGATGAGCCCAGCGTACTGGCGGAATTTGCAAGTCATGAGGATGCAATAGCCGCAGTTGAAGCCGGCCTGGCAGCTGGGACGGAGGGAGTCAGCAAAGTATTCCGCGTAGACATTCCCGGCAAAAAAGAAGCATTATTTGGTGTCGCCATGGCCGGCAAGCCTGGTGCCACAAAGATCACCAAGGAAGCCGTTCCTGGCCACGATGATCAGGTAGAAACCCTGATGACCGGCGCACCCGAGGCCGATCAGTACATCATGAGCGTAATCGATTTTAGCGACATCAAATCTACTGCGCACCTGCCCTACGAAATTCTGGTTTCCGATAAAAAAGTTTATGCGCTTTACGCCCGTTTCCGTATCGCCATCAGCTTCCCCAATCTTAAAATGATGGGCGGCAATAGCTTTATGAATATCATGGAAGCACCCGAGGCTATCCGTAATGCGCTGCAAAGAACAGTCACACCCCCCAAGAAATAACAATTAATATTCCAGATGTTGCTCTCGGCATGCAAGCATTTGGATAAAGGCATAAAACAGAAATCGAATTCTGGAACAAGTTAATATTGAAATTATGCAAGTATTTGATTATATTGAATATTTTATCAACCAGGGTTCTTTGACTTGATTCATTCTTAAAGTGTAAAGCAAATAAATGAATCATCATTAACTTCAATTTTTCTAAGGAGGTAACCATGTCTGGATCGGATAGTGTAGACAACCCGCAACGTCGAAATTTTCTGGGCGCAATAACAACCGTTGTGGGGGCAGGTGGTGCAGCAGCAGCAAGCTGGCCATTTATACACAGCATGAATCCGAGCATGGATGTGCTTGCAAATGGCACGACTGAAGTTGATCTTTCCCACATTCCGGCTGGCGGGACACACACCGTATCCTGGCAGGGTAAACCGGTCTTTATTGTTCACCGTACACCCGAAGAAATCAGCAAAGTACAGGCAACGCACAGCCTGAAAGATCCTGAACCCGATGAAAAGCGTGTGCAAAATCCGAAGTGGCTGGTTGTCGTTGGCATCTGCACGCATCTGGGCTGCGTTCCCAACCGTAGCCCTGAAGGCTGGCTTTGCGCTTGCCACGGCAGCACCTACGACGATAGCGGGCGAATTCTTCAGGGGCCCGCGCCAAAGAATCTGGAAGTACCGCCCTACAAATTTGTAAGCGACGATAAAATCCTTATCGGTTAATTCTTTTGGAGACTAATATGTTCAAACGCACGCTTGCGTGGATAGATCTGCGCTTTCCGCTTACCAGCTTTGTCAAACACTCTGTCGTCGAATATCCCACTCCTCGCAATCTGAGCTACTGGTGGAACTTTGGTTCACTGGCAGGCATTGCCCTGGTATTGCAAATTATCACAGGCATCTTTCTCGCCATGCATTACAAGGCCGACATCGGCATGGCCTTTGATTCCATCCAGCACATCATGCGTGATGTGAATTACGGCTGGCTGCTAAGATTTATTCATTCATCCGGCGCATCGGCTTTCTTTGCGGTGATCTATATCCACATGGCGCGCACCCTGTATTACGGCTCTTACCGGGCGCCGCGAGAGCTGATGTGGTGGACTGGCCAGGGTCTGTTGTTACTGCTGATGGCTACCGCGTTTATGGGCTACCTGCTGCCATGGGGTCAAATGTCCTATTGGGGTGCTGCGGTCATTACCAACCTGTTCCGCGCCACCCCCTTTATAGGCGATTACGTTGTTGTGTGGCTGCGTGGCGATTTCCAGGTGGGCGATGCAACGCTGACCCGCTTCTATGCGCTGCACTATCTGTTCCCGTTTATTATTGTCGCCGCGGTCATGGTACATCTGGTCGCTTTGCACACGGTGAAAAGCAGCAACCCCTCAGGCATCAACCTTGCTGCAAAAGATAACATTCCCTTCCATCCCTATTTCACCATCAAGGATTTATTTGGTCTGGGCGTGTACCTGATTGTGTTCAGCATATTTGTATTTTTCCTGCCCAATACGCTGATTGAAGCCGCCAATAATGTCCCCGCCAACCCCCTGCAGACACCTGCGCATATCGTTCCAGAATGGTATTTCCTGCCATTCTATGCAATCTTACGTTCCGTGCCCGACCTTGCCGGCGGCGTGGTGGCCATGGCTTTGTCTGTGCTGATTTTTGCAGCCATGCCCTTCCTTGACCGTTCAAAAATTCCGGGTGGCTCGCGCTATCGCCCCGCCTACCGCGCGATGTTCTACCTGTTTATCCTGAACATATTCGTGCTTGGATATGTGGGCGCCAAGCCAGTAACGCAAAGCACAGCCTTGCTGGGACAGTTCGCCACCATAGTCTACTTCTCTGTATTCCTGCTGTTACCCTGGATTTCCATGAAGGAGGAAAAATACTTGCGTGCTCACGGCTTGCCGCCAGAGCTGGAAACATTAATCAAAGACGAAGAAGCCCTGAAAGCTGAACGTCGACAACGCAAAGAGCGTCGTCATAACTGAACAGCATGCGTTTGAACCGGAGGCAGCGCCACCCTGCATGCCTCCGGCCAACACCCTGCATATAAATATTCTCAGCTTATAGGTGAAATAAATGAACAAGCGATTGATCCTTTCCCTGTTATTGTTTACATACTCTGCTGTAGCAAGCGCGTCTGAAGTTGAACTGAATCGGGAAAAGATTCCCACTGATCGCGCGTCCATATTGCGCGGTGCAGATCACGTGATAAACGGCTGCGTGTCATGCCATGCAATCAAGTACATTCGCTACAACGAACTGCTTGCACTGGGCGTCGATTCTGCAACAGTGGATTCCTGGCGTGCCAGCAATCCGGTTACCTCGCGCATCCTCGCACAGATGCCACCCGAATCAGCAGCTGCCGCATTTGGCGGGATTGTTCCACCGGACCTGAGCCTGATGGCCATTGCGCGTGACGGTGGGGAGCATTATTTGTACTCCTACCTGATGGGCTACTATGTCAATGACAAGGGTGAAACACAGAACCGCATTTATCCCGGCACACGCATGCCGGATATCCTGGCTATCTCAACAACCACGGATGTGAAACAGCGCACTGAAATCTCAACACGAGCCAAGGAAATGACTGCATTCCTGAACTGGGCTTCGGATCCGCATGCAGCGGAACGCAAGCAATTGGGCATATACGTCATCGCCTATTTATTGCTGCTGACTGTCTTGTTGTACCTGTGGAAAGTCCAGATTTGGCGCAGACTTGAACAGAAATAAACGATAGGTATAACCGGCTTGTCCTCAAAACTGATTGAAGGATTTCAACAACTGGTTGGTGCAGATCATGTACTGACAGGGATGTTTGCCGCACCTTACTACAAGGACAAGCGCGGCAATTACACCGGCTCCGCGTTGGCGGTGGTTCTGCCGTCCACCACACAACAAGTCAGTGCGGTGGTAGCGCTGTGCGCCTCACAGCGCACGGCCGTTATACCGCAGGGCGGCAATACCAGCCTGTGCGGCGCTTCAGTTCCGCTGCCCGATATTGACCGCAAGCTGTACGAACATCAAATCGTGCTTAACCTGTCGCGCATGAAGGGCATACGCGCTTTCGACGCAGTCAATTACACCATGACGGTTGAAGCGGGCTGCACCCTCGCCCAGGTGCGCGAAATCGCAGCAGAAAATAATCGCCTGTTTCCACTCAGCCTCACCGCCATCGATACCTGGTGTGAAATTGGCGGGAATCTTTCCACCAATGCGGGTGGTATAGGCGTGTTGCGTTACGGCAATATGCGCGATCTGGTGCTCGGCCTCGAAGTCGTGCTGCCGGATGGGCGCATCTGGAATGGCCTGCGCAGTCTGCGCAAAGACAATACGGGGTACGACCTCAAGCATTTATTTATTGGTGCCGAAGGCACGCTGGGCATTATTACTGCTGCGGTTCTTAAATTATTCCCGCGACCTGTATCACAGGCAACCGCCTGTATCGCGGTGCGCGATCCGGCAGCGGCTGTCGCACTGCTCGCACACCTGCGTGCAAGCTGTGGCGACCGTATCAGCGCCTTTGAAATCATCGCTCGCCCCTGCCTGGATCTGGTATTGCAGCACTTTCCGGATACCGCTGAGCCGTTTCAACAGACGCACCCATGGATGGTGATCACCGAGCTTTCCGACGTGCTGGAGGTACCGTTGGAAGCAGCATTGCGCGGCGCACTGAACAGCTTTGCCGAAGGCATCACCGAATATCTGGTCACCGACAGCAAAGAGCAGGCGGCTAAATGGTGGAACCTGCGCAAATTCATCAGCGACGCACAAAAAATTGACGGCATCAGTATCAAGCACGATGTCTCGGTGCCCATCAGCAATGTACCCGCATTTATAGACCTGGCCGATGCCGCTTTAAAACGGGAATTCCCCGGTGTGCGCATCGTCGCCTTTGGCCACATCGGTGACGGCAACATCCACTACAATGCCTCGATGGCGGAGCCGGTAAAAAACGCACCCTTCCTTGCCAACAGCAAAATAGTAAACCGCATCGTGTATGACATCGTTATCCAGCTCAATGGCAGTATCAGCGCCGAACACGGCCTGGGTCAGCTCAAACGCGAAGAAATCCGCCGCTATAAAAATGCACTGGAGCTGGAACTGATGCGCAACATCAAGCACACACTAGATCCAAAGGGACTGATGAATCCGGGCAAGGTTCTTTAAATCAGGAAAAACATTTATCCACAGATTTCGCAGATTCACACAGATTTTAAAACGGCTACTGATATTTAATACCGCACGCAAATGGCGATCAAGCTCATCTCGATTAATCTCTGTTTAATCTTGCACAATCTGTGGATATCACTCTTTTATTTAAGCCTGAAAATTAATAAATCATGACTGAAAAACTTCAAGCAAACAAACTGATCATCGGCCTCGTTTCGATTAGCGACAGAGCCAGCACAGGCGTTTATCAGGATGCCGGTCTGCCCGCATTGCAGGACTGGTTCACTCACGCGCTGAGCAGCCCGTGGCAGGCCATCACGCGGCTGATACCCGATGAGCAGCCTATTATTGAAGCAAACCTGATCGAGCTGGCCGACGATGAAGGCTGCCACCTGATCCTCACCACCGGCGGCACCGGCCCGGCGCCGCGCGATGTCACCCCGGAGGCCACACTGGCAGTAGCCCACAAAGTGTTGCCCGGTTTCGGCGAACAAATGCGTGCGGTCAGCCTGAAGTATGTACCCACCGCGATACTCTCGCGCCAGGTAGGTGTAGTGCGTGGACAATGTTTGATTATCAATCTGCCGGGCCAACCCAAGGCCATCAAGGAAACACTGGATGGAATTTTTGCGGCAGTGCCTTACTGCGTGGACTTGATAGGCGGCCCGTATATTGAAACCAACACGGAAGTCATTACCGCTTTCCGTCCAAAATCTGCACAACGGCCCAAATAGACAACTAGGCTGTCACTTCAACTTTCGCCTGCCCGGCAACCATTTCTCCTATCACGGCTGCATGCGCAAACCCTTCACGTACAAACAGTGCAAGAATTTCATCAACTGCCGAGGGGTCGCACGACACCAGCAAGCCGCCTGATGTTTGCGGATCGGTCAGCAGCGTTTTCTGAACCGGGGAGATATCTTTTCCCAATACAACATCGTGGCCGTAACCCGCCCAGTTGCGCTCCGAAGCGCCGGTGACGCTGCCATTGCTGGCCAGTTGAAATACATTCGGCAACAACGGAATATTGGCCATTTCCAGTTTCACCGTTAAGCCCGCACCGCGCGCCATTTCCAGCGTGTGCCCCAGCAAGCCAAAACCGGTTACATCCGTCATGGCATGCACACCCGGCATGCTGGACAGGGCGATGCCGGGCTTGTTGAGTTTGGTTGTGCTGGCGATCATCGTTGCGTAGCCATCTGCATCAAGCAGATCTTTCTTCAGGGCTGCCGATAGCACGCCCACCCCCAGCGGCTTGCCGAGTATCAGTTTATCGCCCGCTCTGGCACCTGCATTGCGCTTGACCCGGGAAGGATGCACCAGGCCCATGACCACGAGGCCATATATTGGCTCAACCGAATCGATGGTGTGGCCTCCGCCTATAGGAATGCCTGCTTCGGCACAAATCGATTCCCCGCCCTGAAGTATTTTGCCGATAATTTCGACCGGCAATTTGTTGATCGGCATACCCACCAGCGCCAGCGCCATGATGGGTGTGCCACCCATCGCATAGACATCGGAAATCGCATTGGTCGCCGCAATGCGGCCAAAGTCATACGGGTCATCGACGATCGGCATAAAGAAATCCGTCGTCGCAATCAGCGCCTGTTCATCGTTGAGTTTATATACCGCGGCATCGTCCGAAGTTTCAATACCGACCATCAATTCCTTGGGTACCGGAAAGCCGGTTGAGCTCTTCAGAATTTCGGCAAGTATGCCCGGTGCAATTTTGCAGCCGCAGCCGCCGCCATGCGAAAACGATGTCAGTTTAATTTGCTGCTTGTTCATACTTGCCTTTATTTACTCTGGCTACAGATTACATGCAATGAAGAGCATGAATTCCATGGTTAGACCCGACCGGCATTTACCAGCGGAGATGGAAGTTGTATTGTGGACTTTGCATAAAACGCTTAGTGGGCACTAATCAGAATAGACGATTCCACTCTGAATATTCGCTTATTATTGCTATGCGAGCTTGAGATCAACTTCACCTGAAGACTTCAACATTTCTACCGTGTGTTTGAATCCATACGCCATTGCAATTTCCATCGGTGTCAGTCCATCTTTATTGATGACATTTAAATTCACACCATAATTAATAAGTTCCTGCATCATCTCGTTATTGCCCTGCTCGGCAACAATATGGGCCGGTGATGTTCCATCCTGCAAAAAATCTACTTCCACATTCATGGTAAGCAGATGTTTAAGCTTGCTCAGATTACCCGTCTTCACGGCCTCCAGAATTGCCTTGCGAGATTGGCTGCTATCGGACCGGTTTGCGACTGCGTCAGTTGGCAGCAGTTTAAATACATGATTCAGCAGCGAGATAAATACCAGTACCACCAGTGTGGCAACCATGATAATGGGATCCACATTAACTACGGCAGCCAACTGCTCTGGCAAATTGGCACCCAGCGCAAGAACCGTAACAATCAGGAACAGCATCCAGCGCAGGTAACGGAACAATGCAATGATAATGACCGTTGCCAGCACACTCAACAAAATATCCCTGTTGACAAACTGGCCGATAAAGCTGTCTGGCAAATTTGCCGTGATACTCAGCAGCAACACAATAACCAGCATAATTACTTCATTTAACTTTAACTCAATTTTCATGTCGGAACCCGTGGACTATGTGGAGGATTGATTGACAACCAGGCTATATGTTATCGAGAAATGCTAAAAATCTTGTTGTGCAAACCGCTGCACCCATCTTTAAAATACTTACAATATTGAAATATATCATGAACTTTCAATCCAAGTTAATTAGTTAGAGCTTATTCCGCTTGCCAGTGCCCGGATCGCCCGCCCTGTTTTTCCAGCAGACGGATCTGCGTCATTTTCATCCCCTTGTCTACCGCCTTGCACATATCGTAGATAGTGAGCAAGGCGATACTCACCGCGGTTAGCGCCTCCATCTCAACACCGGTACGACCCAGAGTTTCGGCGATAACAGTGCACTCCACTGCGCTATTTTTATGGTCCAGACCGAACTCGACCGCAACACTGGTCAAATAGAGCGGATGGCACAGGGGAATTAATTCTGAAGTGCGCTTGCTGCCCTGTATCGCCGCTATGCGAGCGATGCCCAGCACATCGCCTTTTTTGGCCGATCCTGAAGCAATGATTTGCAACGTGCTGGCGTTCATCTCGATGCGCCCTGCGGCCTTGGCAATGCGGCGCGTCTCGCCTTTTTCGCCAACATCCACCATGTGCGCCTGGCCTTCTTTATCAAAGTGCGTTAATCCGTTATCCATATTCGGCTCTTTCTTCTGATGATTATTTATGCTGCCAGCGCTCCATGCGCTGTACATCGCTGTCTTTTGTTACAACCCATTCACCGCCCTGGGTCTTGACTTCCTTTTTCCAGAAGGGAGCATCTGTTTTTAAATAGTCAATGATAAATTCGCAGCCGGAAAAGGCATGGCCGCGATGCGACGAGGCAGTTGCAACCAGAACGATCTGGTCATTCGGTCCCAGTGTGCCAACGCGATGTATCACTTTCACCGCGAGCAAATCCCAACGTTGCCTGGCTTCTTCAATAATTTTGTTCAGGGCTTTCTCACTCATGCCGGGATAATGCTCGACAAATATATTCTCTACTTTTTCATCGTAGCTTGAATCACGCACCAGTCCCACGAAACTGACCATCGCACCAACGTTGTTGTTTGTAGCACGCAATTCGGCCATGACGGCGCCCACATCAAAATCTTCGTGCTGAATAGAAACGCTCATATCACCCTCCCGAGATTGGCGAAAACAACGCAACTTCATCCTTATCCCTGATCTCTGCAGTCCACGCGGAGAACTCCTGATTGATCGCACAGCGCACCCGCGCTTCTGTCAACTCCTGCGCCCAGTTATCGCCACGCAAGCGCAGCCACGCTAACAATTCACTCAAGGTTGAAATATCCGAGGGCACTTCTACCATTTCATCCGACAACTTAAGGTTCTCACTCGGACGGCCAAAGTAAAGAATTTTGATTTGCATGATTTAATCCAGTGAAAAATACTTCAAAATAAAATTGGCTACTTGCTGCGGCTCATTAACATCCAGTTGAGGCAGCGAAATTTCAGATCTTGCATCAGTAACCAGCGCGATTATATTTTTATCTTCAGGATATAAATGCGGATGTCCAGTCTCTCTGCGGTGCACTTCAAACTTGGGTATATCAGAAAATTTGTAACCTTCTACCAGCACAAGATCGCAGGGAGATAGCCTGCTGCAAAGATCTTGCAGACTGGGCTCAGATTCATTCAATAACTCATGCATCAACGCCCAACGGTATCCTGATACTACCAGCACTTCGCCCGCACCCGCTTCCCGGTGGCGGAAGCTGTCCTTGCCCGGCTTATCAATATCAAACTTGTGGTGTGCATGCTTTATCACTGCGATACGCAAGCCTCGGGCGGTCAGCAGGGGTATGACCTTTTCCAGTAGTGTTGTTTTGCCGCTACCGGAAAAACCCGCAAATCCAATTACCCTCTGCTTTTCCATTACTCTTTTCCTGTGCTGTTAAACCGCTCGCTGGCAAGGGATAAGTCATCAAGCGTGTTGATATTATCAAAACTATCCGCATTATCGAATACGACCTCGCTTAACTGCAAGGAATCCAGCCAGTCATTTACCTTGCGCTTGCCGGAAGCCAGATAGCCAAGCAAGCCTGGCAGCACACTTTTTCTGTACAGTGCAATTGCAGGCTGCCTGCGCCCGCCTGTAACTGCCACTGCAGCCTCCGTTGACTGCAGTGGCAGCGCCCCCAATAGGCGAGGGATCAAATCGTCGGGCAGAAAGGGTGTGTCACAGGGAACCGTCATCACATATTCATTTTGGGCAACCAGCAATGCGGCATGCAATCCTGCCAGGGGTCCAGGCCAGTCGGGCAGCTGGTCGGCAATCACTTGGAAGCCAAACTGTGCGTAATCCTGTCGAGTGCTATTTGCATTGATTAGTATCTCGTTACTGTTTTGCCTTACCGCCTCAAGCACCCAGCTTAGCAAGGCCCTGCCATGCAAAGTTTGCAATCCTTTGTCCCCGCCCATACGCCTGCCGAGGCCGCCTGCCAGGATGACCGTTGTAACCGGGATAGGAAGACTACTCATGTGCGGCAGTAAGACATAACATGACAAAACGCGATTATAAGTCCTTTCACAAGGAACCATCGGGGGATGACTTTGTCATTCATTGATCACCCATTTTGATAGATTTGAATCCCTTTCTTGCTATCAGCATTTTATTTGCCCTTAATGAACCAACCAGAAATTGCCAGTTAAGGCTGGTGCTACAGGGGAAGTCCTGTTTTCATCAGGACTATTCGCCAAACAAACTGACTACCAATACGTTTATAATACTCAAACTATGTCCCAAAAAATCATCAACATCGCAAACATTTCACAGCAAGGCGCGGCGCCTGCACTGCCACCGGTACTTGAGGAGCCCTCAGGATCTTTACTGGATATGCGCTCGCGTCCGCTACAGGATCTGCGTATTTCCCTTACCGATCGCTGCAATTTCCGCTGTGTCTATTGTATGCCGAGGTCTATTTTCGACAAGGATCATGCTTTTTTGCCGCGGGCTTCTTTGCTCAGTTTTGAGGAAATCATCCGCATCACAAAAATATTTGTCGCGCATGGCGTATCCAAAATTCGCCTGACCGGTGGCGAACCCCTGTTGCGCAAACATATCGAAAAACTGATTGAACAACTTGCTCAACTTAAGACGCCTGATGGCAGGTTGCTGGATTTGACCCTGACCACCAATGGTTCGCTGCTGGGGAAAAAGGCGCAGGCACTGAAAGATGCCGGCTTAACCAGGGTAACCGTGTCACTGGACTCGCTTGATGATGCCACTTTCAAGCGCATGAATGATGCCGATTTCCCCGTGTCGGATGTACTGGAAGGACTGGCTGTTGCGCACGATGTTGGCCTCGATTCCATCAAAATCAATATGGTGGTGAAAAATGGCCTGAACGACCAGGAAATAGTTCCCATGGCACGCTATTTCAAGGACTCTCCGTTTATTTTGCGCTTTATCGAATATATGGATGTGGGCGCCTCCAATGGCTGGCAAATGAACGAGGTCATTCCCTCTGCCGAAATTGTCAAGCGCATTGCCGCCGAGATGCCGCTGGAAAAAGTGCTAGCCGGCAACCCGAGTGATACCGCAGAACGCTGGCGCTATCTGGATGGGGGCGGTGAAATTGGCTTGATTTCCAGTGTTACCCAGGCCTTTTGCCATAGCTGCGTCAGGGCAAGAATCTCCACCGAGGGCGTACTGTATACCTGCCTTTTTGCGAGCAGCGGTTTTGATTTACGCAGTTTGATGCGCGACGGCAAATCAGATCTGGAGATTTCCAGCGCACTTGCACATCTGTGGCGCGCACGTAATGATCGCTATTCCGAGTTGCGCTCGGCACAAACCGACGGCCTGGCCCCAAGCAGCAGAAAAATTGAAATGTCTTACATTGGCGGATAAATGGCTTTCCAGTAAGCGTTCGGGAATAAAATCCAAAAATTATTGTTTACCCGTTGGATATGCCTGCTTATATTATTTTCGGCACAATGCCAAACCAGCCTTTTGCTCAACTCAATTAAAGGGAACCTCATGCCTTCCATACCCAAACAAATCCTGGGCTTTTATCTGCTGCTCATCGCGCTTGGTGGCGCACTTTCTACGCTGGTCTATATCAACGGCAACTCGATTTCATCCACCACGGCCTCACTGGTGGAAACGGATTTGCCTCTGCTTGAAAATATCTCAAAACTTCGTTTTGCTATATTTGCACAAAAACCCATACTGTACGAATATTATGCGGACACGGACAGAAATTCTTTCCTGCGGAAATTTGCCGAAAGCAAAACTTCGATTAAAACCGGCCTGTACTCCATCCCCAGGGACGATCAGGGCCAGTCTTTCCTCACGCAGATCGAATTACAGACTGGGCATATTGCGCAACTTGCCGAACAACTGGACCAGACTCTCAACAGTGACAATGTCGATTGGGACAAGGCTCGCGAAATTCTGGTAGAGGTAAGCGCAGCAGAGAAAAAGGTAACGCCGCTTATAGATACATTTGTCAGCTTAAATCAGAAACACGTTACTAATATTGGGGAACTGGCAAAATCCCGTATGCAAATCATCATCAAGCTTGTTATTGGATTTATCCTGCTTGTTCTCATTTTTGCAGTCCTGCTAGGCAAAAACGTCAATGCCTATATAGCTAAAAACTAAAAGCCACCCGTTTGCACGGGTGGCTTTTAGTTTCCGGGTACACTCTTAACAGGTGATACCTGCAAGAGCCTACATTGATTTTGAATTTTTAAGTCCTTGCTACTCGTCAATCAGGCTTCTTCGCGCGGCTTATCCAGATCGACGCCCCAAGCCTTCATGTCAGCTTCCCACGCATTTCCATAAACTTTGCCGGTGCGCGACAGCACAAACATTTCATACATGCTGACTACCCACATAAAGGAGGAAGCCAGACTGTAACCTATACCGCCAATAATAGTGAGCCAGGCAAAGTGAGGACTAAACTTGGTCAGCCACCATGACAATATATCCAGAATCAGAAAGGCGAACGGGAAGAAGATCACAATTATTTTGACCCAACGCGGCACACCGATTGAAAAGCTGAAAATAAAGCCCATCATGAAGAATATAAAACTGATACCGAACAAGTGTATGTGCGAAACACGGGTCAGGCTTTGTATACTGGCACCCTCGTCAACTTTAGCCAGCGCTTTTGCCGCTTCAATCTTGTTGAAATCTGGCAAGCCGGGAATAACTCCATGACATGAAGCACAGTTATCGCTGAAAGTTGCCTTCATATGGGAATCCCATTCGGCTTCAGGCGACCCATTGCGCACCCACTTGATGATTTCGAGCCGCGCCTCAGGAGTGCCCATACCCTTCATTGAGCCATTGAGCTTGGCTTCCAGCTTGCTGGCACTGCGATCACCGTAATAGCTATACACAATATCATCAACTGACAAACCCATTTTTCCATCGGCCATGCCGTGAGTCAGCATAATTTGCAGCCCGGCCATTGCCAGACCCAGACCTATTACCAGCAAATATCCTGAAAAAAGCACCTTGATAGGTGTCGGCATATTGGGTAAGTTGAGCCAGACCATATGAGAACGTAGTGGTTTCATTGCGCTTGCCTTTCAGTTATTGAAGTTTTCATTTGAATTATTGTACTCCACTTCAAGCCTTTTATACGCAAGGAACCCGATAGTTAGCACAGAGATAAAATTGCGATATAGCTGTAATCTTTGTAGTTTTTCCTCAATTTTAAAAACCAGAAATTTGTTATTTTCAAATGAGCCTACAAAAAACAGGGTAATATTACATTCGCGACATCATTTCGACTCTGGGCGCTGATTTTTTTATCAACGCGGCTTTTTTATGAAAGGAAGAACATGAAAGTAACAATTTTGCTGGGTGGGCTCTTGCTGACAGTCTTTTCATTATCTGCATTTGCTGAAAAGGAAGTTAGTTATAAAAAAGATATATTCCCCATCTTTCAGGACTATTGCTTGAGTTGTCATGTGCCTGGCGGCAAGGGATATAACAGGAGTGGATTTGATCTGCGCACCTACAAAAGCCTGATGAAAGGCACCAAATTTGGCCCGGTTATCCAGCCTGGCTCCAGCCTGACTAGCACACTAAATGTCCTTGTCAGCGGACACGCAAGTCCGGCCATCAGCATGCCGTACGGTATCAAGGGAGGCCTGCCCAAAGACAAGTCTGCCTTGTTGAACAAATGGGTAGATCAGGGCGCCAAAGATAACTAAACCTCATATTTTCGTGAGCTGTTGAACCATTAAACGCCGTCAGTTGTTTGCACTGACGGCGTTTTTATGGACAGACAGACAGGCATGCCTATCTTCGTTGACGCTCTCTCAGGCGGCAACCTAGAATTCAAGCGGATCCACATCCACTGACCAGCGCAATTGTTTAGCCGGGATAGCCTCCAGTAATGGCTGCCATTTGCGCAGGAATTGCTGCAAGCTTTTTCTCGCATCGCTTTGCACCAGAAGTTGCACCCGTATGTGGTTTGCGCGGCGCGGCATCGCGGCGGCAACAACGCCATAAACTTCGACCTGCATGACGAGCCCCGTTGCCGCGCTGCGCGCCTGCCGCATAAATTCGTACACCTCGGCTTCCTGTTTCCCTTCGCAGCGCAGCAATACCTGATAGACAAAAGGCGGGAACCCGGCCTGCTCGCGCTCCGTCAGTAAAGTAGCGGCCCATGCGTCATAGTCATGCGCGCGCAACGCGCGGAATAATGGGTGCTCCGGGAATGCTGTCTGCACCAGCACTTCACCGGGTTTGTCGCCACGGCCGGCACGGCCCGACACCTGCGCCAGTTGCGCGAAGAGCTTTTCAGACGCGCGAAAATCACCGCTATACAGCGCGCTGTCAGGACTCAGTACGCATACCAGCGTCAGGTTATGAAAATCGTGGCCCTTTGCCAGCATCTGCGTACCCACCAGGATATCCACAGCCTCATCCTGAATCTGCTTGCGCATCGCATTCCACGTGCCTTTGTTGCGCGTGCTGTCACGGTCCACCCGCAGGATGCGCGCGTCGGGAAAATGGGCCTGCAGGGCTGTCTCGATGCGTTGCGTACCGATACCTACCGGCTGCAAATCTGCATTGCCGCAACTAGGACAGGCAGGTGGCACGCGTGTCTGATGACCGCAATGATGGCAGCGTAAACGGCGGTCTTTCAGGTGCAACACCATTTTCCCCGCACAATTGGGACAGCCCGATAACCAGCCGCAGGCAGTGCACATCAATACAGGCGCATAACCGCGCCGATTGATAAATACCAGACTCTGTTCTCCGCGCAGTAAACGCTCACCTAGTGCGCTGAGCAGTTGCTGACTGATACCTTCAGGCATCAGCTCATTGCTGATATTGATGCAGCGCACACTGGGAAGCTGCGCCAGCTGCGAGGCTCGCTCTGTCAATTTAAGCAGGGTATAGCGCCCGCTCTTTGCATTGTAGTAACTTTCCAGTGAGGGTGTGGCAGAGCCCAGCACAATGGGTACAGCACGTGCATTGGCGCGAAAGATCGCCACGTCGCGTGCCGAGTAGTGCAGGCCGTCCTGCTGCTTGAACGATGCGTCGTGCTCTTCATCAACGATAATCAGAGCCAGATTAGGCAACGGTGTAAATACCGCCAGCCGGGTACCCAGAATAATCCGTGCGCGGCCGGATTGTGCCAGCAGCCAGTTTTGCGTGCGCTCACCTTCATTCAAGCCGCTATGCAGGCTGACCAGTTCGGTATCTGGAAAACGGCTGCGGAAGTAGTATTCCAGTTGCGGCGTGAGATTGATCTCGGGTACCAGCAGCAGCACCTGTCCGCCGCGCTGCAATATTTGCTGCAACAGATGCACATAGACCTCGGTCTTGCCGCTACCGGTTATGCCGTGCAACAGAAACGCGGCAAAACCCTGCGCCCGGTTCACCGCATCAACTGCAGCCTGCTGCTCGGCAGTTAACCGGTGCTCCTCATTGAAAGTAAACTTTGCGCAGGGAGCGCTTGCTTCCCCGGCCTCTACCCAGCCGGCCTCGATAAGCTGCTTTAATGCGGCCGGTGCAGTAGCCGAGATCGCCTTGATTTGGGCAGCACTCAGGCTGCCCTCCTGCAACGCCCGCAAAATGCGCAACTGAACTTGCTTGCGTTTGGGTAGTTGATCGAGATCGAGCGCTTTACCACTGTCACTCAAGCTATAAGTTAGCGCTTGCTTTAGAACGACAGCTTGCGGGTTGCGCAACCTGGTCGGTAACGCGGACAGAACGGTCATGCCAACCGGGTGATGATAGTAATCGCTGCAGAAGCGCAGCAGCTTGAGCATTTCGGCGGGTAAGGGCGACACATCATTGAGGACTTGCACGACCTCCTTGATACGTGTAGCGGCGAAATCCGAGCTGGCCGCCAATTCCATCACCACTCCCACTACTTGTCTGTGCCCGAATGGAACCACAACACGTTGTCCTGCGACAACAGGCATATTTTCCGCCACATAGTAGTCAAACAATGTTGACAACGGAACATCCAGAGCAACACGAACAATGCGCATTTATTTAATTGCTCTCCAGTATTTTCTTTAAATTATTGCCAAGCATATTGAGTTAACTAGGGTTTTTATTTTACCCACATAAGCTGTGGATAACTATGTGCGTAACTCACTCACAACTTAGCTAAGTACTAACGGTGTATACAGTATTTTGCTGGCGCCCATTTTAAATGCGCAAAAAATATTCAATAAAATCAATCACTTACAATAAAGCAATTGAGGCCGCAGGGAATATACCCGGCGACCTCAATGTTTATACCGGTCTTGTGCATAACCGGCCTTTGTCAAGCACCTTGTTGTTATTTCATTCAGCTGCTAGTGATATTTCTTGCTCAACTCTTGCACCGCTGCCACCAGTGCTGCGGCATTGTCAGGATTGGTAAATTGCGAGATGCCATGACCCAGATTGAACACATGACCACTGCCATAGCCATAACTGGCGAGTATTTTTTCAACTTCCACACGAATGACTTCCGGCGTGGCAAACAGCACGTTGGGATCAAGATTGCCCTGCAGCGCAACTTTGTTACCAACACGCTGGCGCGCGATGCCGATGTCCATGGTCCAGTCCAGACCGACCGCATCGCTACCAATATTGGCAATACTGTCTATCCACAAACCACCGCCCTTGGTAAACACGATAGAGGGAACTCTTGCTCCATCCTGCTCACGCTTCAGGCCCTGCACAATCTTCTGCATGTATGGCAGAGAAAATTCATGATAGGCAGAATGCGACAGTGCACCGCCCCATGAGTCAAAAATCATCACCGCCTGCGCGCCTGCCTCGATCTGCGCATTCAAATATTGCGTCACGGCCTGCGCGGTCACTTCCAGAATATGGTGCATCAGCTTGGGCTCTTTATACATCAGTGTTTTCACGCGTGCATAATCGGAGCTGCCACCGCCCTCCACCATATAACACGACAGGGTCCACGGGCTGCCGGAAAAGCCAATCAGCGGCACACTGCCATTCAGCGCCTTGCGAATTTGCGACACGGCGTCGGTGACATAACGCAGGTCCTTACCTATATCCGGCACCCGCAGCGCCATGATGGACGCCTCATCGCGCAATGGCCTGGAAAATTTCGGACCTTCACCTTCAGTAAAGTACAGACCCAGACCCATCGCATCCGGCACCGTGAGAATATCCGAGAACAGGATCGCAGCGTCGAGCGGGAAGCGCTCCAGCGGTTGCAGCGTAACTTCTGTCGCCATGTCCGGGTTCTTGCACAGATCGAGGAAGCTGCCCGCACGCTTGCGCGTGGCGCAGTACTCGGGAAGGTAACGTCCGGCCTGGCGCATCATCCATACAGGTGTGTATTCGGTAGGCTGGCGCAGCAGCGCGCGCAGGAAAGTGTCGTTCTTTACTTTGAAATTCATTATTCTCTTTCGTCCACAGACTACACAGATACACACAGATTAAAAACAACAACAAAACTGTCACTTGGTCGCGAAGCAAGGAGTGAGATTATCAGTATTCCCGGATTTTGGTTTTAATCTGTGTAATCTGTGAATAAGTTTCGTTGTTATTATCTTGGCAATACCGATGAACCCATCAGGAATTCATCAACCGAACGCGCCGCCTGGCGTCCTTCGCGTATCGCCCACACCACCAGCGACTGACCACGACGCATATCACCCGCGGCAAACACCTTCTGCACCGAGGTGCGGTAGCTGCCGTCGCCTTCGGTGTTTGCACCCGCATTGCCACGGCCATCCTTGTCCACACCGAAAGCCTGCAACACCTGTTGCACCGGTGACACAAAGCCCATCGCGAGAAACACCAGATCGGCTTTCACCTCAAATTCGGATTTGGGCACTTCCTGCATCTTGCCATCTTTCCATTCCACGCGGCACGCGACCAGTTTTTCCACCTTGCCGTTCTTGCCTTCAAAGCGCTTGGTCAGCACCGACCAGTCACGCTTGCAGCCTTCTTCCTGCGAGCTGGAGGTGCGCATCTTGAGCGGCCAGTTCGGCCATACCAGATGCCTGTTTTCCTTTACCGGGGGCTTGGGCATCACTTCAAACTGGGTAATGCTGGCAGCACCCTGACGGTTTGATGTACCCACGCAGTCGGAGCCGGTATCGCCACCGCCTATCACCACCACATGCTTGCCTGTCGTTACAATTTGCTCCGGCAGCTTGTCGCCCGCATCCACTTTGTTTTGCTGTGGCAGGAACTCCATTGCAAAATGAATACCACGCAGCTCTCGACCGGGCACCGGCAAGTCGCGCGGCAACTCCGCACCACCCGCCAGCAACACGGCATCAAAATCTTTTTTCAGCTGCTCGGCAGAAATCGTTTCCTTCGCCCAGTTATTAACCTGCCCGGGGAAATCCTTACCCACCAGCACACCGGTGCGGAACACCACGCCTTCGGCTTTCATCTGCTCCATGCGGCGATCAATATGCGACTTCTCAAATTTAAAATCGGGGATGCCATAACGCAACAGGCCGCCAATACGGTCGTTCTTTTCAAACACTGTTACCGAGTGGCCTGCACGAGCCAGTTGTTGCGCCGCTGCCAAACCGGCCGGGCCCGAGCCCACAATCGCCACCTTTTTGCCGGTTTTGATTGCAGCCGGTTGCGGTTTGACCCAACCGCTGGCCCAACCCTTGTCGATAATAAAATGCTCGATGGACTTGATGCCGACAGCATCATCATTGATATTCAGCGTGCAGGCCGCTTCACATGGCGCAGGACAAATACGGCCGGTGAACTCGGGGAAATTATTGGTGGAGTGCAGGGTATCCAGCGCGGCCTGAAAGTTGCCGCGATACACCAGATCATTCCAGTCTGGAATGATGTTATTTACCGGGCAGCCGGTAGTACAAAACGGTGTGCCGCAATCCATGCAGCGCGCACCTTCGGTCTTGACCTGATCATCTTTCAGGGCGATGACAAATTCTTTGTAATTTTTTACACGTTCGGCAACGGGCAAGTACGCTTCGTCTTGCCGTTTGAATTCCATAAAGCCGGTTACTTTTCCCATTACTTTCCTCGATTCAACTTACCCCGTTCGGGAGTAACGTAGGTCGGGTTAGCGTAGCGTAACCCGACAATTTCCCAGCGTCGGGTTACGCTACGCTAACCCGACCTGCCCAAATATTACTCTGTGATCTCTGTGGCTAAATAGTTTTAAAGGTTTATGCCGCAACTTTTGCTGGCGCTGACTTGCCGGCCTTCGCCGCCAGTTCGCCCAGTGCGCGCTTGTATTCCAGCGGGAACACTTTTACAAACTTGCCGCGACTGTTATGCCAGTCATCCAGCAACTTGCGCGCGCGCTGACTTCCGGTGTAATCAAAATGACGCTGGATTAATCCCTTCAGAATCGCCTCATCGGTTTCGCCCTTGCCGCCGCGCAACACGCTGTGCCAGATGCCGCGATCCATCTTTGCTTCCTGCTCGGATGAGCTCAGCACAGGCTCCAGCGTCACCATCGCCATATTGCACTTCTTTTCAAAATCGCCATCGGCATCGTAAACATAAGACACGCCGCCCGACATGCCGGCAGCAAAGTTGCGCCCGGTAGCACCCAGCACCACTACGGTACCGCCGGTCATGTATTCGCAGCCGTGATCACCGCTGCCCTCAACCACAGTCGCCGCACCCGAGTTGCGCACCGCGAAACGCTCGCCGGCCACACCATTGAAGAACGCCTCACCTGAAATCGCACCGTACAACACGGTGTTACCGATGATGATGTTTTCCAGCGGATTGCCTTTGAATTCTTTGGTCGGACGCACAATGATGCGGCCACCGGACAAGCCCTTGCCAACATAATCGTTACCCTCGCCCACCAGATCCAGCGTGATGCCGTGCGCAAGGAAGGCGCCGGCAGACTGACCCGCAGTTCCCTGCAGCTCGATGTGGATGGTGTCATCTGGCAAGCCTGCATGGCCGTATTTTTTCGCCACTACACCAGACAGCATCGCACCCACGGTGCGGTTCACGTTCCTGATCGCCGATACAAAGGATACTTTTGTGCCCGTGTCCAGCGCCGCTTTCGCCTGAGCAATCAGCTTGTGATCCAGCGCTTTTTCCAGACCGTGTTCCTGGCTGTCCACATGGCGCACTTGCATCTCTGCGGCATGGGCTGGCTGATAGAAAATTTTGCTGAAATCAAGACCCTTGGCTTTCCAGTGTGTAATTGCTTTTGCCTTGTCCAGCAGGTCGGCACGGCCCACCAGCTCGTCATAGCTGCGGATACCGAGTTGCGCCATGATCTGGCGTGCCTCTTCGGCAACGAAGAAGAAATAGTTCACCACATACTCGGGTTTGCCTGAAAATTTGGCGCGCAACACTGGGTCCTGAGTTGCGATACCCACCGAGCAGGTATTCAGGTGACACTTGCGCAGCATGATGCAGCCCTCAACAACTAAAGGCGCAGTGGCAAAACCCACTTCATCCGCACCCAGCATCGCGGCAATCACCACGTCGCGACCGGTCTTCATCTGGCCATCGGCCTGCACGCGAATGCGGCTGCGCAAACCGTTCAGCACCAGGGTCTGCTGCGTTTCCGACAGACCCAGCTCCCAAGGAGCACCGGCATGCTTAACGGATGAAAGAGGCGAAGCACCGGTGCCGCCGTCATGGCCGCCAATTACCAGATGATCCGCCTTGGCCTTGGTGACGCCCGCAGCAACGGTACCCACACCCACTTCGGCTACCAGCTTCACCGAAATCGATGCAGAAGGATTTACGTTTTTCAGGTCGTGGATCAGCTGCGCCAAATCCTCAATTGAATAAATATCATGGTGCGGCGGAGGTGAAATCAGACCCACGCCGGGAACCGAGAAGCGCAGTTGCGCGATGTACTCGGACACCTTGCCGCCGGGCAGCTGGCCGCCTTCGCCGGGCTTTGCGCCCTGCGCCATCTTGATCTGGATCTGTTCGGCCGAGCTCAGGTACTCTGCGGTCACGCCGAAACGGCCTGCCGCAACCTGCTTGATTTTTGAGCGCAGCGAGTCGCCGGCCAGCAGCGGAATGTCCACCGCAATTTTGTCAGCACCAATGACCGAAGCCATGGTCTCGCCCTTCTTGATGCTGATACCCTTCATCTCTTTGATATAGCGATTAGGATCCTCGCCACCTTCGCCGGTGTTGGATTTCCCGCCGATACGGTTCATCGCAATCGCCAATGTGGCGTGAGCTTCAGTGCCTATCGAACCCAGCGACATTGCGCCGGTAGCGAAACGCTTGACGATTTCTTTGGCCGGCTCAACTTCAGACAGCGGGATGGCTTTTGCCGGGTCAAGTTTGAATTCGAACAGTCCGCGCAAGGTCATGTGACGCTTGCTCTGGTCGTTGACGATGTCCGCATATTCCTTGAAAGATTTGTAATCATTGGCACGGGTCGCAAGTTGCAGTTTCGCAATCGCTTCCGGTGTCCACATGTGCTCTTCGCCGCGCACACGATAAGCGTACTCGCCACCCGCATCCAGCGCATTGGCCAGTACCGGGTCGTTGCCAAACGCTGCAATATGCGTGCGCAGCGCTTCTTCCGCTACCTCAAACACACCGATACCGCCCACGTTTGAAGCGGTGCCTTTGAAGTACTTGTCTACCAGACCCGAATTCAGACCGATGATCTCAAAAATCTGTGCGCCGCAATACGACATGTAAGTCGAAATACCCATCTTCGACATGACCTTGAGCAAACCTTTGCCAATCGCCTTGGTGTAGTTGTAAATAGCCTTGTCTGCCGACAGATCGCCGGGCAAACCCTTGGCCATATCGGCCAGTGTTTCCATCGCCAGGAAAGGATGCACCGCTTCCGCACCGTAACCTGCGAGCAAAGCAAAGTGATGCGTCTCGCGCGCGGAACCGGTTTCCACCACCAGACCGGTAGAGGCACGCAGGCCTTTTGCTACCAGGTGCTGGTGTATCGCAGAGGTTGCCAGCAGTGCTGGTATTGCCACATTGGCCGCATCCATCTTGCGGTCGGACACAATCAAAATATTGTGGCCGGACTTCACAGCGTCCACTGCTTCGGCACACAGCGAGGCAATACGCGCTTCGATACCTTCTTTGCCCCAGGCTACCGGATAGCAAATATCCAGCTGATAGGACTTGAACGCACCGTCGCTTAGTTTTTCGATGTTGTACAGACGCGCCATATCATCAATGCTCAATACCGGTTGCGACACTTCCAGGCGCATAGGCGGATTGATATTGTTGGTGTCCAGCAGATTGGGGCGCGGGCCGATGAACGACACCAGCGACATCACCATCGCTTCGCGTATAGGGTCGATCGGCGGGTTGGTCACCTGCGCAAACAGCTGTTTGAAATAGTTGTACAGCGGCTTCAGTTTATTGCTCATCACTGCCAGCGGCGAATCGTTGCCCATCGCGCCGGTTGCTTCCTCGGCATTGATGGCCATAGGCGACATCAGAAACTTGATGTCTTCCTGAGTGTAGCCAAAAGCCTGCTGGCGATCGAGTAATGAAGCAGCTGGCTTTGCTGACGTCGCACTGTCAGTTAATTTGATCTCATCCAGCTTGATACGAACTGACTTGATCCAGTCCTTGTACGGCTTGGCATTGGCGTAGGTATCCTTGATTTCCTTGTCATCGATGATGCGACCGGCTTCGAGGTCGATCAGGAACATCTTGCCCGGCTGCAAGCGCCATTTCTTTACAATCTTGGAATCGGGTATCGGCAATACGCCCGACTCGGACGCCATCACCACAAAGTCGTCGTCGGTGATGATGTAGCGCGACGGGCGCAAACCGTTTCGATCCAGTGTGCCGCCGATATGACGACCGTCGGTAAACGCCATCGCGGCGGGACCGTCCCACGGCTCCATCATTGCAGCGTGATATTCATAGAACGCGCGGCGGTTCTCGTCCATCAGCGTATGGTTTTCCCATGCTTCGGGAATCATCATCATCATTGCCTGTGCGATTGGGTAACCGGACATCACCAACAGTTCCAGCGCGTTATCGAAACAGGCAGTATCGGACTGTCCTTCGTAGATCAGCGGGAACAGCTTTTGCAGATCGCTACCAAACAGTTCTGATTTCATCACGCCTTCGCGTGCACGCATCCAGTTGAAATTTCCTTTTACTGTATTGATCTCGCCGTTGTGCGCAACCAGGCGATAGGGGTGAGCCAGTGGCCACTCGGGGAAGGTGTTGGTGGAGAAGCGCTGATGTACCAGTGACAAGGCCGACACGCAACGTGTGTCCTGCAAATCCTTGTAGTACTGCCCGACCTGGTCGGCCAGCAACAGACCTTTATAGACGATGGTGCGCGCAGATAATGACGGTACAAAAAATTCCTTGCCATGCAGCAGGTTCAACGCCTGTATCGCATGACCGGATTCCTTGCGGATAACGAACAGTTTGCGCTCCAGCGCATCGGTGGTTTTAATATCGTGGCCGCGTCCGATAAAGATCTGGCGAATCACCGGCTCGGTCGCACGCACGGTGGGCGACATCGGCATTTCACTGTCCACCGGCACATCGCGCCAGCCCAATACTAACTGTCCTTCAGCGCGCACTGCGCGGTCTATTTCCTGCTCGCAGGCAATACGCGATGCATTTTCCTTCGGCAGGAAGATCATGCCCACGCCGTACTCGCCTGCAGGCGGCAAGGCCACACCCTGCTTCGCCATTTCTTCGCGGTAATACTGGTCGGGAATCTGGATCAGAATACCCGCACCGTCGCCCATCAGCTTGTCCGCACCCACCGCACCGCGGTGGTCGATATTCTTCAGAATCTGCAGACCCTGCTCGATAATTTTGTGGCTCTTGTTACCTTTTATATGCGCCACAAAACCAATGCCACAGGCATCGTGTTCATTCGCCGGATCGTAAAAACCCTGCTTCCCGGGTACTAAAGAGATCTGTTGCTCAGGTAAGGAAAGATGCTTCACTTGGTTCCCCAATTAATATCGTATGCAGCAAAAAACGGTGTCAATAGCACACCGATCAGGAATGGCAATCAACAGCCATTCAAAAGCGAAAGGGCGGGAATTCTACCTTGTCTGAGGGGGGAGGGCAATATTCAGGCGCGGGTATCGCCCTAAACCCTTGTCTATCTCGGCCCATTTTTCCGTTGTGCAAAAAAAAACGGGCAAGGCTTGCGCCTGACCCGATCTTTTAAACCAGCGCATAACGCTGATTCCACTTGCCCTAATTGCTTAGAACTCGCCTGAAGCACCCTTTTCCATCATGCTCCAGATTGTGTTGCGCACTTTCATAGTGGCTACCTTCAACTCTGGTGGCATTTTCTTGCCCATCTTGATCATCATATCCATATTGAGGGTATACAGCCACAAGCCGTCGTCTTTCTCAACAATCACAACACGGCAAGGCAGGAAGGCTGCCATTGCAGGGCTGAAATCAACCATCATTCTTGCTGTTGTCGGTGAGCAGTAAGATATAACTCGCAGCATTTTTTGCTTAACGCTTGGGTCGCGAGCCTGCAATTCATCGGACAATGGCAATACGCCCACTGCCTTGATGTTCTCGTCAGTTGCAACAGTCGCGAGGGCATTCTCAATATCTTCTACCGTCACGCCAGGCTTAACCTTCATCGCCCAGGTTGTCGCGACAGCGATGTCGCCTTCAGACTCCACCCACTTGTCCCACATATCCATAAATGTGCCGCCGGAACCCTCTTCCAGATTGCGCATCGCATGTATTGTGCCGCAACCGGTCAATCCGCTGAGCACAATAACTAATATCAAGCCTTTTGTTATATTTTTTAAGTACGTCATTTGCTTCTTCCTTGGTTAAAAAACTGTTAAATTTTATAAAATAATTTATAGATTCCGACCGCATTTCCGGGCAAATTCTGGGCGTAAAAATGGCGCCATCAACCAAACCATCCCTTGCCAGCTTGGTCTCCCTGCAACGATGCACAAGGAGCCAGGATAATTAAATTGAAGGCGCCATTTAAATTGCAGGCATACCCAACCAGATCAATATTTATTTTGCGCTGGTTAAAATCCACTGAATCATGGATTTGATATGTTCATCTTTAAGATTGCCATGTGCAGGCATTGAGCCGCCCCACACGCCGCCGCCGCCATTTTTAACGACATTGCTCAAGCGAGCTTCTGCTCCTGCATCGCCTTTGTATCTAACTGCAATCTCTTTAAAACCAGGGCCGACAATCTTGTTGCTCACACCATGACAGGCCGTGCATTTGTACTGTTTCAACAAATCAAAAGCGGTTGTCTCGACAACTTTTGGCGCAACCGTTACTGGCTTCGTAATTGCAACAATGCCGGCTGTTTTGCTTGCGCTCGCTTTGTACGGCGTATTGTAAATACGATTCAGCTCTGCAACACTTGGATCAGGGTTGCATGCCAGCAACTTGTCAGCTCCGCGAGTTGCACCGAAATGGCGGTTTTGTTCCGCAATATCGCCGTGGGCATCGCATGCGTAATCAGGCAGCACAGAAGTGATTTCAATCTTCTTGATGCAATCTTTCATACAAGCCACATTCTTCACGTCGCCCTTACCCTTGACTGACCACATACCATGATCAGTTGTCATACCGTTACGGTTGGGCATCAGCTTCTGCACTTCCGCAATATTTTTATCTGACAATACATAGTTTGCAGGCAGAATATCTCCCATATGCAGGATATAAGCTGTAACGGCATACACCTCTTCCACGGTCAGCGTTTTAGGCGCATTCCACGGCATTGCACGGTTGATGTAGTCCCAGATAGTAGACAGGGTGTTGACCTTCATCAGCGTAGAACGCTTGGGCTCTGATCCGTCTTGCATAGACAAAACGCGACCTGTTTTCATGTCTTCTTTGGTTGTACCACCCACGATCGGGCCGAATACTTCCATCGACTCGCCGAAGGTACCGTGACATGAAGCACACTTGTCATCCCAAACCTGGTTGCCCAGGCTGACGCTACCCGCGCCCTTGGGAATGCCCTTGAAGTCGCCGCGCACGTCGATATCCCAAGCCGCGATTTCTTTAGGTGTCGCTGTACGGCCTATCCCTGGGAGAGACTCGGCTGCTGCAGCAAAGCTCAGCGCCAAGAGCGAAACAGTTACGATAGCTTTATTTAACTTGTACATTGGTTACCTCTCCAAAATCTGCGATTCTCCAGGACTGGATCGCGTTGTTGTGATAAATCGACTTGGTGCCACGAACCCCTCTTAACTGGTTCATTGTTGGCTGAACATAACCGGTGTCGTCAATTGCGCGAGACTGCAGAATGGCAGGAGAACCATCCCATACCCAGTCGATATTGAAACGTGTCAGCGCCTTGCTCAACACCGGAGTTTCGAGCCTTGCGGTACGCCAAGTCTTGCCGCCGTCAGCAGAAACGTCCACGCGCTTGATCTTGCCGCGACCCGTCCATGCCAAGCCCGTAATATTGTAGAAACCCTTGCCCAGCAATACCTGACCGCCCGATGGCGAGGTAATCACTGACTTGGCTTCCTGTACCGAGGTGTATTGACGCTGCAGGCCGTTAGGCAGCAAGTCCACATAGTGGCTCACTTCATCTTTTGCATCATAAGGCTTGTCGCCTACTTCGATACGGCGCAGCCATTTGACACTGGACACGCCCTGCACGCCTGGCACAACCAGACGCAGTGGATAGCCGTTCTCGGGACGCAGCATTTCGCCGTTCATACCGTAGGCGACAATCACGTCATCCAGCGCCGCTTCCATACTGATAGTACGCGTCATACCGGAACCATCCGCGCCTTCAGCCAGCACAAACTTTCCCTTCTTTTTGTCGAAGCCGCAGTCATCCAGCAACACAGACAAAGGAACGCCGGTGAATTCGCTGCAGCTGATCATGCCGTGTGTGTATTGCACGGTTGGAACCGCCACGTTACCCCACTCAGTCGCGCTGTTTGCACCACACTCGATGAAATGCATGCGTGAAACTGAAGGCAGGCGCATCAGGTCGTCCATGGTGTAAACCTTGGGGTTCTTAACCATGCCCATCACCATCAGGCGATGCTTGCTTGGATCCATGTCGTGCCAACCCTGATGGTGACGCTCGAAATGCAGACCGCTGGGAGTGATAATGCCGAACAGACCCTGCAACGGCGCAAAGGATACGGATGCGCCGCCAACCTGGGTCAGGCCTGGAGATTCGCGACGTACCAGATTGGTTTCATACTTTGAAGGAACGCCATACGGATTTGCCGTAACCGGCAATCCAAGCGCCTGATCATATTCGGTATGGTTAAGAATATTGGGGTCACCCTCAAATGCTGCAGCCATCGCATTCTGGCCAAGGGCTGCACCACCTGCCACAACGGCACTGGCGGCAACGAAGCTCTTGCGCAGAAATTCGCGACGCTCTTCGTTTAAACCATCTTTGGTGATTGCTTTACTGAGCGAGGCATCAATAAAATTTTCTGGGGCCTTGAGAATGCGGCCTGGTTTCTTAAGTTCGTTTGACATAGAGGTATCCCTAAGTTTGCTTTTCGAGGACTTTAACTAGCTGATTGTGATTAAATAATTAACTAATTAAATGCTAATATACTTGCATTAAAAAAAAGCCGGTTTCATTCACGCACAGAACTTTACCTATGACGCACCTGACCTGCTAAATTTCAAGACCTGCAATTTTGCGCCCAAATATAAAAAGTTTCAACACCAATCTTATTAGTACCTTAGCAAGGTACAAGGTTTTAATCTGCCCTCCGCCTGCTCAAAAAACAGGCAACTTTATAATTTAATGGAATAAAACTGTAATATTCAGCGTCCCAAAATCACTTCCAGCACAAACTTGCTACCAATATAAGCCAGGAGCAAAAATCCGAAACCACTCACGGTCCAGCCAACCGCTTTGCGGCCACGCCAACCATAAAAATGGTGTCCGGCAAGCAGAATTCCGAAAACAGCCCAGGAAATCAAGCCGAAAAGTACTTTATGATTGAATTGCCATGCCTGGCCGAAAATCTGCTCGGAAAAAATCGACCCCGAAACAAGCGTTAAAGTAAGCAGCGCAAAGCCTGCACCTATTATGCGAAATAACAGGATTTCCATTGTAAGCAGCGGCGGCAAATTGCGTAAAAGTGCCGGCAAGCGCGCCCGATGCAGACTGCTTTCTACCAGAAACATCAAGCCCGCATGCAGAACAGCAATGGTAAACAGGCTATAAGCCAGCATAGCGGCAAGCACATGCGCATCAAATGCCCAGGAGCTGGTCTGTGCCATGACCCTTGAACCGGGGAATATGAGCGGCAGCATCGCCCCTAGCCCGGCAAGGGGCAGCACCAGCGTTTTCAGGCTGGCAAGGGGATAAAAGAAGTGCGCCATCCAGTACACAAGAATAGTCAGCCATAAAATCAGCGACAAGGCCTGCATCAATCCCAGATTCAGTGCCCCGGCAGCCCAGAGGTTGTCATAAAGCAGATAGCCGTGCAGCACCAGCGGCAGCAACACGGCATTACCGAGAAATCCCCGGTTCAGTTTTTCTGCATTGCCGGCCAACTGCACACGCAAAAAAAACACCGACAACGCGCCGTACACAAGAAGAGTAATTAAATAAACAGGAAGGTTAGACATTTTTTGTCAGGGTGTTTAGACTTGTGGGAATTCTACACCATCTTGCGCACGCCCATTTGTGCGCCGAACAGGAAAAAACCATGCTGGACAACCTGACCCAACGCCTGACTGGCGTGATTAAAACATTGCGCGGGCAGGCACGCCTGAGCGAAGACAATATTCAAGACGCGCTGCGCGAAGTGCGCCTGGCGCTACTGGAGGCCGACGTTGCGCTGCCCGTGGTCAAGGAATTTGCGGCACAGGTCAAGCAGGCTGCGCTGGGCCAGGAAGTTATCGGCAACCTGAATCCGGGCCAGGCTCTGATCGGCGTGGTGCATCGCGAGCTGACGCGTCTGATGGGCGAACACAACGATGCGCTGAACCTTGCCACCGTACCGCCTGCTGTGATTCTGATGGCCGGCCTGCAAGGTGCGGGTAAAACCACCACCAGCGGCAAGCTGGCAAAACTGCTGCATGAGCAAAATAAAAAGAAAGTACTGCTAGTCAGCTGCGACGTGTACCGCCCCGCCGCGATCGAGCAATTGCGCACGCTTGCCGAGCAACTCAAGATCGACTTCTTTGCTTCCGATATCAGCCAGAAGCCTCTGGATATAGCGCTGGCCGCGCACGACTTCGCGCGCAAACATCACCACGACATTCTGATTGTGGATACCGCCGGTCGTCTGGCGGTGGACGAAGCGATGATGGCGGAGATTAAAAGCCTGCATGCAGCACTCAAGCCTATAGAAACTTTATTCGTGGTCGATGCGATGACCGGCCAGGATGCGGCCAACACCGCCAAAGCCTTTGGCGACGCGCTGCCGCTGACCGGCACCATCCTCACCAAGCTGGATGGTGATGCGCGCGGCGGTGCGGCCTTGTCGGTGCGCTACATCACCGGCAAGCCGATCAAGTTTGTCGGTGTCAGCGAAAAAATGAACGGCCTCGAAGCCTTTCACCCCGAGCGCATGGCCTCGCGCGTGCTGGGCATGGGCGACGTGCTGTCGCTGATCGAAGATGCGCAGCGCAGTATTGATACGGCTGAAGCCGAAAAATTTGCCAAAAAAGTCCAGAGCGGCAAAGGCTTCGACCTTAACGATTTTAAAATGCAGATTGTGCAGATGCGCAAAATGGGCGGCGTCTCCGCGATGATGGACAAGCTGCCAGCACAACTCAGCCAGGCCGCTGCCGGCGCAAAAATAGACGAACGCGCGATCAACCGCACCGAGGGCATAATCAACTCGATGACACCGCTGGAACGTGCCAAGCCGGAGATATTAAAAGCCACCCGCAAACGCCGCATCGCCGCCGGTGCGGGTGTGCAAGTCATGCATGTGAACCAGCTGCTGAACCAGTTTGAGCAGACGCAGAAAATGATGAAGATGCTCAGCGGTAGCGGCGGCATGGCCAAAATGATGCGCGGCATGAAGGGCATCATGCCGGGCGGCAAACGCTAAGCGTCTCTGTTGAAGACATCCACATAACTACAATTTATTCAATATAATCAAGTACTTACATATGAACATTAAAGCAATTATTTTTGACGTAGACGGCACCATGGCGGACACCGAGGATGCGCACCGTCTTTCTTTCAACAAAGCCTTTGCCGAAAACAAGCTGGACTGGAACTGGGATGTCGCGCTCTATGACAAGCTGCTCAAAGTGACCGGCGGCAAGGAGCGCATCAAGTATTTTGTTGCCGATTTTCTCAAGGGTTATGACAAACCCGACAATTTTGACGAGTTTGTAAAGCATCTGCACGCCGTCAAAACCACGCATTACACTGCGATGATGCGCGCCGGCGGTGTACCGCTGCGCCCCGGCATCAGGCAGCTGATCAATGACGCGCGCAAAGCAGGAGTTGTACTGGCCATTGCCACCACCACCTCGCCGGAAAACGTGGGCGCCCTGCTTGAGGTGGGGCTGGGCAAAGACTGGGGAAGTTATTTTGCGTCAGTCGGCTGCGGCGACATCGTGCCGCTGAAAAAGCCGGCACCGGATATCTACAACTGGGTACTGAACGAAATTAAACTTCCCGCCAGCGACTGCATCGCGCTGGAAGATTCCAATAATGGCTTGCGTTCCAGCCTTGCAGCCGGAATCAAAACTTACATCACCACCAATCACTACACACGCAGCCAGGATTTCAGCGGCGCTGCGGCAGTGTTTGAAGACTTGAGCAACTTGCCTGCTTTTTACCAATCTGCCGGATTGAGACTTTAAATAGTCAGTTGGGCTGGCACTTTAAATATAACCGGCACTTTAATCCCCGGAGGAAAAAATCATGTCCAATAAAAAAACCATAGAAACCCCGGATGCACCCGCCGCCATCGGCACTTACTCGCAGGCCGTGCGCGTGGACGACACCGTTTATATGTCAGGGCAGATCGGCCTTGATCCGATCTCGATGCAGATGGTCGATGGCATTGAGGCACAGATACACCGCGTGTTCCAGAATCTGCGCGCGGTGGCCTATGCTGCCGGCGGCAGCATGGACGACGTGGTGAAGTTGAATATTTATCTCACCGATCTGGTACATTTCGCCAAGGTCAACGAAATCATGGCCACCTATTTTCACCAGCCCTATCCCGCCCGCGCCGCGGTTGGTGTGGCGTCGCTGCCACGCAATGCGCTGGTGGAAGCGGACGGCGTGATGTTCCTTCAGCGCTAAGATACGTTGAACTCTGCAGTGCCGCTTGCCCTGCCCGCCACTATCCAGAAAGCCACGCTCAGCAAGCTGGCCAAGCTCGGCATTCACAATCGTTTCGATCTGATATTACATCTGCCCTTGCGCTACGAAGATGAAACGCAACTGGTGCGCATCGACGATCTGCTGCCGGGCATAGACAGCCAGGTGGAAGGCGAGATCATCCATGCCGAGGTTGCGTTTCGGCCGCGCCGCAGCCTGATATGCCAGTTAAAAGACGACAGCGGCATCCTGTTTCTGCGCTTCCTGAATTTTTACCCCAGCCAGCAAAAGCAGCTCGCCATCGGCAAACGCATCCGTGCACTGGGCGAAGCGCGCGAGGGTTACTTCGGCATGGAGATGGTGCACCCCAAGTGTCGCTCGGCGGGCGAGAACACGCCGCTGAAGCAGGCGCTCACGCCCGTCTACCCCACCACGGCCGGCTTGCCGCAAGCCACGCTGAGCAAGCACATACGCAGCGCGCTCAACGATGTGGAATTATCCGACACCCTGCCTGCACCATTAATTGCACGGCTTAAATTCCCGAGCTTTGCCGACAGCGTGAAGCTGCTGCACAATCCTCCGCCGGATATCGACGCTGCCGCGTTGCTGCAACGCTCTCACCCCGCGTGGTATCGCATCAAATTTGACGAGTTACTGGCGCAGCAACTTTCGATGCGCCTGCATTACCGCAAACGGCGCAAGCTGAGCGCACCGCAATTTACCAGCCACGGCCATTACACCGGCGCATTGCTCAAAGCCTTGCCGTTTGCGCTGACCGGCGCGCAGCAAAAGGTGTGGCGCGAAATCAGCCACGACCTCACCCAGGCGCACCCGATGCAGCGTTTATTACAGGGCGATGTCGGCTGCGGCAAAACGGTGGTGGCCGCCCTCGCTGCGTTGCAGGCGATTGAGAACGGCTATCAGGTTGCGTTCATGGCGCCCACCGAAATTCTCGCCGAGCAGCACTTTCTGAAATTGCGCGACTGGCTGGAACCGCTCGGCATCAGCCCGGCCTGGCTCTCCGGCAGCCTGAAAAAAAAAGACAAACTCGCCGCGATCGAGCGCATCGCATCGGGCGATACGCTGCTCGCCATCGGCACCCACGCGCTGTTTCAAAGCCAGGTTGAATTCCACAAACTGGGTCTGGTGCTGGTCGATGAACAGCATAAATTCGGCGTGCAGCAGCGCCTGGCGATGCGCGGCAAGGGTGTCGAGCCCCACCAGCTGATGATGAGCGCAACCCCCATCCCGCGCACGCTGGCGATGAGTTACTTCGCCGATCTGGATGTATCGGTGATTAACGAACTACCGCCGGGACGCACACCGGTGGTGACCAAGCTGGTCAGCGATGCGCGCCGCGATGAAGTGTTCGAGCGCGTGCGCAATGCCTGCCTGGAAGGAAGACAAGCCTATTGGGTGTGTCCGCTGATCGATGAATCGGAAACCCTGCAGTTGCAAACCGCACTCGAAACCTACGCCACACTGAAGGAAACATTTCCCGATCTGAATGTCGGCCTGGTGCACGGCAAACTCGGCAATGCCGACAAGGCCAGCGTGATGGCCGCGTTCAAGGCCAATGAGGTGCAACTGCTGGTCGCCACCACCGTGATTGAAGTCGGCGTGGATGTGCCCAACGCCAGCATGATGGTGATCGACCATGCCGAACGCATGGGGCTTTCTCAATTGCATCAACTACGGGGCCGTGTCGGGCGCGGTGCGGCGCACAGCCTGTGCGTGCTGCTGTTTCAGACACCGCTGTCGGAACTGGCGCGCGCGCGGCTTAAAATCATTTTTGAAAACACCGACGGTTTTGAGATTGCACAGCAGGACATGCAGCTGCGCGGTCCCGGCGAGCTGCTCGGCGCGCGCCAGAGCGGCGTGCCGATGCTGCGCTTTGCCGATGTAAATGAAGATGCGGCACTGATAGAAATCGCGCGTAACATGGCCGATGAAATGTTGCGCGATTTTCCTGATACAGCACGTGCCCACTTGCAGCGCTGGATGGCAAACAAACCGGATTACCTGCATGCGTAACGACTGGCTGAGCTTTATACCTGCAATCGACGCCGGCTACGCACCGTGGCTGCACGACCACGGCTCGCTTACGCGGCGCATACAGCAGCGCTGCAAAGTCTTTAATGTGCGCAATTTGCAAGCCGGCTTGAGCATAGCCAATCGGGATGAAATGAGCGCACTGAACATTCCGCGCCAGCAACACATCTACACACGCGAAGTATTTTTGTATGCGGATGGCAAACCCGTAGTGTTCGCGCACAGCGTCGTGGCCGCCCCTCACCTGCGCCATGCGTGGCATGCCTTGCAGCATCTGGGCAACCGACCTCTGGGCGCGCTGCTGTTTTCACATCCGCTGGTACAGCGCGCGCCGCTGCGCTTCAAGGCGCTTAAACCCAGTCACCCGCTTTATCGGCTAGCCGTAAGTGCGAGCGGGATTGAACCGCACAGATTATGGGCAAGGCGTTCGGTGTTTTCGCTGCATGGCGCTCCATTACTGGTAACGGAAGTGTTTTTGCCGGAGATATTAAATTTGCACCCGGTAAGTTAACGAGTGCATCCGAAATATTATGTTGATCATTACGCTTTGCCGAGCACTCTGAGCTTTTCTGAAGCAGCATAAAATTTTTACAACTTTTACGGGATTCCAGATGTATTCTGAAACTATGCGCTACTTTAAGCACGCCTTGCTGGGAATAGCCCAGGCATCGATCATCCTCGCACTATTCGGCTGCTCGAAGCTGCCTGACGCAGATGCCATACCCCCCGGTCCGCTTATGGCTGAGTCGATACGTTTTCAGTTCGCAATCTACTATTTGCCACGCTACTCCAGTGACCCATCGCCATTATTGAACAAAATTATTTCACAAAAATACGATAAATTCAATATAATCAATGAGATAAAAACACCTACAAATGGGCAATATGTATATGCACACCTGCTGAATAACGTTAAAGCAAAATATGCACCTCCCGATATAACCTCTCTTAAGTATTTTGGACGCGGCCTCACACAAGCGCAGGCACAGGCAGTGCAAAAGTCCGAGCAGGCATACATTCTTAATTTCGGTTATCCCCGCTCTGAAGTCTGGAGTGGCTTGAGAGCGGCCTACGAGATTGCCGAATCGGTAGCGCGCGAGACTGGCGGTCTGTTATGGGATGAGCAAACACGCGAGTTGTATACACCAGACGAATGGCATAAAAAACGCATCGCATCCTGGCAGGAAGCCATTCCCGCCATCTCAGACCACACGACCATTCATGCGTATAACGCTGGTGAATATGTCAGGGCGATCACACTTGGGATGTCCAAATTCGGATTGCCCGATGTCGTGATTGATGATTTTTCCTGGTCCATGAACCGAAGCATGGGACATCTCATCAATCTCTTTTGTCAGGCTATTGCCGAGGGTGCGACCATCACAAAACACGGTGAATTCGATCTAGACATTCGCTCCATTAAAAACACAAAAATTCGTGACAGCCAGATTGAGTCCCTGAAGCCAAATGCAACAGCGCTGGCGCTGTTGTCGGCAAAATACGGGAAAGCGGAAGAAGGCGATCCCGACAACCGGCTAATTAGCCTGGCCTTCAGCAGATATCCGGGCAAGGATGCCCATGCAAGCCAGGAAAAATTGCTGTCCTCCCTTTTCGGCTGGGAAGATGAGGTTACTTATGTCAAGCACAATGAGGAGCTCATCGCTGCCAGCAACAGGGCGAAGGCCCTGCTGCCAGCACTGCAAAAGGCATTTACTGCCGGACTGGCACCGGGAGAATTCATTCAGGTAAAAGCTCCCTTTGCCGTTCCCGCTGGCGGTCAGGAATGGATGTGGGTGGAGATCACCTCCTGGCAACAGGATAAAATCAAAGGTCTGTTGAAGAATGAGCCATTTAATATTCCCTCCCTGCATGGCGGCCAAATCGTAGAGATCAGACAACAGGATATTTTCGATTACATCAGGCGCTATCCTGATGGCAAGGAAGAGGGAAACGAGACCGGTACAATTATCCAGAAAATGCAGCTGGAAAAATCCAGATAAATTTTTACTGGGGTTGGATCGTTTTAGGGAATCCGCACATCTGAAGCAATCATGATATGAATCACACGAAAAAACTATCCCTCTACTTCCGCCTGATGCGCCTGGACCGCCCCATCGGCATACTGCTGCTGCTGTGGCCGACACTATGGGCTCTCTGGATCGCCAGCAACGGTCACCCGCCTTGGCTCGTTCTGTTTATCTTTGTTACCGGCACCGTGCTGATGCGCTCCGCCGGCTGTGTGATGAACGACTACGCCGACCGCGATATCGACAGGCACGTGAAACGCACCGAGCATCGTCCCATCACCAGCGGCGAGGTCGCGCCGCACGAAGCGCTGTGGCTGGCAGCCGCACTTGCGCTCGCTGCCTTCCTGCTGATCCTGCCGCTCAATACGCTCACGCTGCTGCTCTCCGTACCCGCCGTACTGCTGGCCGGCAGCTATCCCTATACCAAGCGCTTCCTCGCCATTCCCCAGGCTTATCTCGGCATCGCGTTCGGCTTCGGCATCCCCATGGCCTTCGCCGCAATACAGGGCAGCGTACCCGCCATCGCCTGGTGGCTGCTGCTCGCCAATATCTTCTGGTGCATCGCCTACGACACCGAGTATGCAATGGTGGACAGGGATGACGACATCCACCTTGGCATTCATTCCTCAGCGCTTTTCTTCGGCAAGCATGATGTGCTTGCCGTGATGGCTTGTTATGCCGCAGCGCTTGCCATACTGGCATACGTCGGCAACCTGCTGCATTTCGGTATCGCCTATTATTCGGGGCTGATAGTTGCAGCAGGCATCGCCATCTACCACTACACGCTCATCCGACTACGCATGCGTGAGGCATGCTTCAAGGCTTTCCTGCACAACAACTGGTTTGGTGCGGTGGTGTTTGCAGGAATTGTTGCGGACTATTTCTTGCACAACTGATTGTTGCCAGGGCTAGCCCACACGTTCTGACAGACGTAAAAAAGCCCGGCACTTTCGTACCGGGCTTTTTACCAACTCAGGGAGCGATTAAGCAGCCTGGATGTTTGATGCTTGCTTGCCTTTAGGACCTTGAGTCACTTCAAAGCTGACTTTTTGACCTTCTTGCAGAGACTTAAAACCGTTCATGTTGATTGCTGAAAAGTGCGCGAACAGATCTTCGCTACCATCATCGGGAGTTACAAAACCAAATCCCTTTGCGTCGTTGAACCATTTTACTGTGCCGTTTGCCATGTGATTACTTCCTTATTAAAAAACGGGAAAAACTCCCGCGAAACTATTTGAATCGAAGATTGCACATGGGGAAGCCAGTACTGCAAACACTTTGAAACAAATACCTGGATGCGTTTTACGCCTGATTTTGATATATAGCAAGCTAATTCATATAAATATGCTGATTGCAGCTTTTTGCACCTCTTTTTGTCGGCATTTCTGACAATATTTTCTCAACAGGCTGCTTTCGCAGGAGTCCGGCCTAACTGTGCAGCTGGTGCTCAACCGGACATGAGCAAGCGCCCAAATCATCTCGCCATCGGCAGTTCACCAGATCCTCTATTTCGTATTACTATATGCAAACAAACACACAAGGAGAATTATCATGGCCAAAGGTCAACAACGAAAAAACAAGGAAGCAAAAAAACCAAAAAAGAAACCGCTGCCTGTCGCTTGAATTGCCCAAGCTTAGGGGTAATTGCGCGACCGGCAACCGTCGCCCATTAGTTCCCATTAGTAGCTAGCTGCATTTCAGCAGTAAATATTGAGATCTGAATTTTCTATAGACTTAGCCCATATTTCTAAATACCCTAGGTATAAAAAAACCCGCCTTCTGGCGGGTTTAATTTTTACACCCAGTCTTTAGGCACCAGAAACTTCTCATACAGCTCCGCCTCGGGCGTGCCCTTTTCGGGGTGCCAGTCATAACGCCATTTCACCAGCGGCGGCATCGACAGCAATATAGACTCGGTGCGGCCATTGCTTTGCAGGCCGAAGATGGTGCCGCGGTCTATTACCAGATTGAATTCCACATAGCGGCCACGGCGGTATAGCTGGAAATCGCGTTCGCGCTCGCCGTAGGGGGTATCCTTGCGTTTTTCCAGCAGCGGAATATACGCTGCCACAAAATGGTCGCCCACGCTTTGCTGGATCGCAAACGCGGTGTCGAAATCCGGCTCGCTCAGGTCGTCGAAGAAGATACCGCCCACGCCGCGTGGCTCGTTGCGATGCTTGAGGAAGAAATATTCGTCGCACCATTTTTTGTATTTGGGATGCAGCTCGGCACCGAAGGGATCGAGTGATTTTTTGCATACCTGGTGGAAATGCTGCGCATCTTCTTCAAAGCCGTAATAGGGGGTCAGGTCCATGCCACCGCCGAACCAGAATGCGGTTTCACCGTTTGGCTTTTTTGCCATGAACATGCGTACATTGGCATGCGAGGTTGGCGCGTAGGGGTTGCGCGGATGGATCACCAGCGACACACCCATTGCTTCCCAGCTGCAACCCGCCAGCTCGGGGCGGTGGGCAGTGGCGGAGGCGGGCATCTTGTCGCCCTGTACGTGCGAGAACGCAACGCCGCCTCGTTCCAGCACATTGCCTTCCTCGATAATGGCACTGATACCCTCGCCCTTGCCGATGCCGCCGCTGCCCGTGGCACGCTCCCATTTATCGCGAATGAATTTTTTCCCGTCAACCTGCTCCAGGCGTTGCACGATGAGTTCCTGCAACTGAAGCAGATATTGTTTGACTGCGGCGCTGTTCATGCCTTGCTCCTGTGATGTTAAATAGTGCGATGCTTTGCTGTCACTATAACTATTTGATTATATTCAATATTTTCATAATGCCGATTTCGGCTCCCACTGCAGGAGCCTGATTAATCGGGCGATTGCTTTTTGAAAAGAATCGCGCAGAAATCTGCGCTCCTGCCGGCGCCCTGCCAACATTTTCGACATGGAAGCTTTTGCTTAACTAAATTTTTAAAACAAATATGTACTTTTATTTTTTATGGCCGATCGCGCGGAATCCAATGTCATGACGCATCTGACATCCATCAAACTTAATATTCTCAGCCACCTGATATGCGCGGCGCTGCGCCATACTGACATTGCCGCCCAATGCTGTAACGCATAGCACGCGGCCACCGCTGGTAACGACATCTCCATCCTTCAACGTGGTGCCGGCATGAAACACATGCGCGTCATCCTCCGCCTTGAGTTTGCCTTTGATAATATTCAGCCCGCTGATGACATCACCCTGGCGTGGCGTATCGGGATAATTGGCTGCAGCCATCACCACGCCCAGTGCTGCGCGTATATCCCACTCGGCTTCGATCTGGTTCAGCGTGCCGTCTATCGCATGCTCAAGAATCACCGACAGGTCGCTTTTCAGCCGCATCATGATAGGCTGCGTTTCCGGGTCGCCCATGCGGCAGTTGAACTCCAGCACTTTCAGGTCACCCTTGGCATCAATCATCAGGCCGGCATAGAGGAAGCCGGTGTAGGTGATGCCTTCTTTTTCCATGCCCTGCATCACCGGCTTGATCACTTCGCGCAGCGCGCGTGCATGCAGGGTTGGGGTAATCACCGGTGCCGGGGAATATGCACCCATGCCGCCGGTGTTGGGGCCCTGATCGCCATCTTGCAAGCGCTTGTGATCCTGGCTGGTGGCGAGTGCCAATACATTCTTACCGTCCACCATCACGATAAAACTGGCTTCCTCGCCTGCCAGAAATTCTTCGATCACCACCCTTGCGCCTGCATTGCCGAGCTTGTTATCCGACAGCATCATGTCGATTGCGGCAAAGGCTTCATCCTTCGTCATCGCCACCACCACGCCCTTGCCCGCCGCCAGACCATCGGCCTTGATCACAATCGGTGCGCCGTGTTTTTCTACATAGGCTTTGGCAGGGGCAACTTCAGAAAAGGTTTGATAAAACGCGGTGGGAATGTTGTGCCGCACCATGAACGCCTTGGCGAAATCCTTGGAGCTTTCGAGTTGTGCTGCGGCTTTGCTCGGGCCGAAAATTTTCTGGCCGGAAGCGCGAAATACGTCGACGATGCCTGCTGCCAGCGGCGCTTCAGGTCCCACAACGGTGAAGTGGATATCTTCTTTCTGGGCAAAAGCGAGCAACTCGCGAATATCGGTGATTGGCAGATTCTCCACGCCGTCTTCCAGCGCGGTGCCTGCGTTGCCCTGAGCCACGTACACCTTTTGCACGCGCCTGCCTTGTGCCAAGCGCCACGCCAATGCATGCTCGCGACCACCACCACCGACTACCAATATTTTCATAAAACCTCAACGTAGGGTGGGCAAGTTGCATCTGCCCACCATTCTCAATATCTATTTTGCGTGGGCAGATGAAACTTGCCCACCCTACCTTGCTTAGGCCACCATAAACTTAAACTCAAATTCAAAAACTAGCCACAGAGTGCACAGAGAAAACCTTCACCCAAAATCTCTGTGTTCTCTGTGGCAAATCGCTTTTCTTAATGTCTAAAATGACGCATGCCGGTGAACACCATCGCCATGCCATGCTCATCCGCCGCTGCAATCACCTCATCATCGCGCATCGAGCCGCCGGGCTGGATCACCGCGACGATGCCCGCCTTTGCTGCTGCATCGATACCGTCACGGAAGGGGAAAAAGGCATCGGAAGACATCACGGAACCTTCCACTTTCAAACCGGCCTGTTCCGCCTTGATTCCGGCGATGCGCGCAGAGTTGATGCGGCTCATCTGCCCCGCACCCACGCCTATGGTCATCTTGTTTTTGGCATACACAATGGCGTTGGACTTTACATACTTGGCCACGCGCCAGGCGAATAGCAGGTCGGCCATTTCAGCCTCGGTTGGTTTACGCTTCGATACAACCTTGAGTTCGTTATACAACTCCAGATCGGCATGCTGCACCAGCAGGCCGCCGGTCACGCGCTTGAAATCCATACGCCTGGCCGGCTGTTTCGGCCACTGGCCGCATTCAAGCAGACGCACATTTTTCTTTGCGGCGACAATGTCGCTGGCGGCCTTCGACACCTTGGGCGCGATGATCACTTCAACAAACTGGCGCTCGACAATCGCTGCCGCGGTCTTCGCATCGAGCTCGCCATTGAAGGCAATGATGCCGCCGAAGGCGGATTCAGGATCGGTCTTGTAAGCAAGGTCATAGGCTTCCAGCAGATTTTTGCCATAGGCCACGCCGCACGGGTTGGCGTGCTTGACGATGACGCAGGCCGGTGCCGCGTCGAATTGCTTGACGCATTCCAGCGCGGCATCGGCATCGCCGATGTTGTTGTAGGAAAGCTCCTTGCCCTGCAGTTGACACGCAGTGGCGATAGACGCTTCCTTCGCATCTGTTTCTACATAGAACGCGGCGCCCTGGTGCGGGTTTTCGCCGTAGCGCATCGCTTGCGCCTTGCCAAACTGGAAATTGATGACTTCGGGGAATTGCTGCTTGCTGCCGTCTTCGCCCAGCGCGGTCAGGTAATTGCTGATGGTGCCATCGTAGGCTGCGGTATGCGAGAAGGCTTTTTTCGCCAGCGCGAAACGGGTCTTGTCGCTCACCGCGCCGCCATTGGCTTTCATTTCTTTCAGCACGGTGCCGTAGTCAGCCGCATCGGTAATGACGGTTACATGGCCATAATTTTTTGCTGCGGAGCGCACCATGGCCGGGCCGCCGATGTCGATATTCTCGATCGCATCTTCCAGCGAGCAGTTGGGCTTGGCGATGGTGGCGCTGAAGGGATACAGATTGACCACCACCAGATCGATGGTTGGAATGTTGTGTTGTTTGAGCGTTGCCACATGCTCGGGCAGATCGCGCCGCGCTAGGATGCCGGCATGCACTTTCGGCTGCAGCGTCTTGACGCGCCCGTCCAGCATTTCGGGGAAGCCGGTGTAGTCGGCCACTTCAGTCACCGCCACGCCGTTGTCGGCAAGCAACTTGGCGGTGCCGCCAGTGGACAATATTTTCACGCCCTGTTGCTGCAGTGCTTGGGCAAACTCGAGTACGCCTGCTTTATCCGAAACGCTGATGAGTGCTTGCTTGATCGCTGTCATAATAAAATATCCAATATAATCAATTGCTTACTTAATTCCGTGTTCCAGTATTTTCTTGCGCAAAGTGTTGCGGTTGATGCCCAGCAAATCGGCCGCGCGGGTCTGGTTTCCGTCGGCGTGGTGCATCACCGTTTCGATCAGCGGCTTTTCCACGCAACTCATCACCATATCAAAGATGGAGCAGGATGGCTCTTCGCCATCCAGATCCTTGAAGTATTCGTTTAAAGCCTTGCGCACATAACGCGCAATATCATTTTCATCCAGCATACAATCCGTCGCCCCCTTGCTCATGCCGCCTGCTCCTCATATTGAAGACGCTCACCGCGTTGCAATTGTTCATCAAAAAAATCTCTCACCGCCATCATCTGCTCTGCACTAGTCGGCAGCTCGTTCATATGATGGCGAAACTTCGCCGATCCCTCCAAACCGCGCGTATACCAGGAGATATGCTTGCGCGCCACACGCGTGCCGGTATGCTCTCCATAGAATTCATACAGTTCATGCATGTGCGCAACCAGCACACGCTGAACCTCGTCCACTTGCGGCGCGGCCATATGCTCGCCAGTCTGCAGAAAATGTTCAATCTCGCGAAATAGCCATGGACGTCCCTGCGCCGCGCGCCCTATCATCACCGCATCTGCACCGGTTGTTTCCAGTACAAATTTTGCCTTCTCCGGCGTGGTGATGTCACCATTGGCCATGACCGGAATGCTTACACTGGCTTTTACCGCAGTAATGGTGTCGTATTCGGCCTCGCCGGTGTAAGCGCAGGCGCGTGTGCGGCCATGTATCGCCAGCGCCTGAATACCGCTGGTTTCGGCGATACGCGCGATATTCACCGCGTTGCGACTGGCCTTGTCCCAGCCGGTGCGAATCTTCAGCGTGACAGGCACCGATACTGACGCGACCACTGCCTCCAGAATTTTAGCCACCAGCCCCTCGTTCTGCATCAGCGCCGAGCCCGCCATCACATTGCAGATTTTTTTGGCCGGACAACCCATGTTGATGTCAATAATCTGCGCGCCCTGATCCACGTTGTATTGGGCGGCGCGCGCCATCATTGCAGGATCGGTACCGAGGATCTGCACCGAGATAGGGTCAACCTCGCCTTCATGGTTGGCGCGGCGCTTGGTCTTCTCGGAACCATACAGCAGGGAATTGGATGACACCATTTCGGACACCGCCATGCCCGCCCCCATGCGTTTGCACAACATGCGAAATGGCCTGTCCGTCACGCCGGCCATGGGCGCGACGATCAGATTGTTTTTCAGCTTGTAGGGACCGATTTGCATGGAGGTTTTCCGAAAGGGGCGGGGATTATAAATGATGCGAGCTACAATCGCCATGTCCGACTGAAAAACCTGCCTGTTGGCGGAGTTCTAGCAAAAAAACAGGCACGCCAGCAGGCGTGCCCAGTTTCTTTCCATATCCTCCAGCCAATAATTACTGAATTTTACGAAGAGTATGTCCACCGGACTCTGTTACGTACAGACTGCTACCCACGGCGGAAATTCCTGACGGGTAAAAGAACGATGCTGTAGCGCCCGTGCCATCAACCACGCCCGCACTTCCCGTTCCCGCCCACGTGCTCACCACGCCACTCGCAAGCACGATCTTGCGGATTTTGTGGTTACCCTGATCCGTCACATATAGATTGGTGCCATCGGAAGTAATACCACCTGGCCCCAGAAATGAGGCCGATGTCCCCGTGGCATTAACGGAACCAGCAGTTCCTGACCCCGCAATTGTAGTTACCACCCCGCTCGCGATAACAATCTTACGGATTTTGTGGCTGGCTGAATCTGCCACATACAGATTAGTGCCCTCGATAGCGAGCCCTGCGGGATAGTTAAACGATGCTGCTGTACTGATAATAGCATCTACAGCGCCAGCAATGCCACTCCCTGCCAAGGTAGTAACATCACCGGTTGAAATAACAATCTTGCGGATTTTGTGACTATCCGTATCCGCTACATACAGATTTGTGCCATCAGAGCTGAGTCCGCGGGGATAGTTAAACGATGCCGCGGCACCGGTTGCATTGACAGCACCTGCTGTGCCCGATCCGGCCAGCGTCGTTACCGCTCCGCTCGCAATCACAATCTTGCGAATCTTGTGATTAGATGTATCAGCAACATACAAATCTCCTCCATTGACGGCGAGGCCAGCCGGATAAGCAAACGTTGCGGCTGGCCCCGTGCCATCAGCAGAGCCATAGGCGCCCGAGCCGGCCAAGGTCGTCACCACGCCGGTGGCAATCACAATCTTGCGGATTTTGTGGTTGAATCCATCCGCCACATACAGGTTGCTACCGTCACTCACCATCCCCGCCGGGTAAAAGAAGGTTGCCGCCGTACCGGTTGCGTCTACAGAAAACCCCAGCTCCGATCCGGCCAAGGTGGACACCACACCACCTATGATTCCAACCTTGCGGATTTTATGGTTGCCTTTATCCATCACATACAGATTGCTGCCATCGCTTGCGATACCTTGCGGCAGGAAGAACGATGCCGCCGCACCCGTAGCATCGGCAGCGCCAGAAGTACCACTTCCAGCCAAGGTAGTAACATCACCGGTTGAAATAACAATTTTGCGTATTTTGTGGTTATTCCACTCGGCCACATACAGGTTGGCCCCGTCAAACACGATACCAGCCGGTGAGGCAAACGTTGCAGCGATCCCTGTGGCATCGTTAGAACCATATGAGCCAGATCCTGCCAGGGTCGTCACTACTCCGCTGGCAATCACGATCTTGCGAATCTTATGGTTAGTTGTATCCGCCACATACAGGTTACTGCCGTCTGTGGCAATGTCGTATGGGCTACTGAAGGATGCCGCTGTACCGGTATTATCAACAGCACCCGCAGTGCCCGATCCGGCCAGGGTAGTCACCACTCCGCTGGCAATCTCAATCTTGCGAATTTTGTGGTTCTTTTGATCCACCACATACAAGTTGGCGCCAACGATAGCAATGCCTGACGGATAATTAAACGAAGCTGCGACACCCGTAGCATCAACAGCACCAGTTGTGCCCGACCCGGCCAAGGTTGTTACCACCCCGGTGGCAATCACAATCTTGCGAATTTTATTGTTACCCCACTCTGTCACGTACAGATTAGTGCCATCATTGGTGATCCCGGCAGGCAACGTGAACGATGCCGCAGTACCGATAGCATCGGTTGCACCAGCAATTCCAGTCGTTCCGGCAAAGGTAGATACCACACCGGTCGCGATCGCAATCCTGCGGATGTTGTGATTATTTACATCTGTCACATACAGGTAGCCCCCAAAAGCGGTGGCACCATGTATGTAATTGAACGATGCGGCCGTTCCCGTTGCATCCGTAGAAGCAACAGAACTCGATCCTGCTATTCTGGATACCGTAACTGACGTTTCACCAACGCCACCGGTTGCCGCAGCCCCGCCACCGGCCCCACCACTCCCACCTCCGCACGCGGGAAGCATGACGACAAGAAATGTCAACAAGCACGTGCCAAGCTTGTCATACGTGGGGCCGAATACAATTTTCATACAATTCCTTAGGGTGTTATTGAGTGCTAAAGCGCACAAACTGCCAAGTAGCGCTCAGCAAATAGCCGAACACTTTATCATAAAATTGACAGCCGACTTATGGTAAAACGGTCACCCAGATTGCTAACTCCCCTAATTTCGAAGCAAATCAACTGCCAGCCTTGTGCTAGTATTTGGCCTATTTTCCCGGATATTTCTGATGGATTTTGATGTTGTCATCATCGGCGGCGGCCTGGTTGGCGCCAGTCTTGCTGCAGCGCTTAAGCGCAGCAGGCTGAGCATCGCTCTGGTTGAAAGCCAGCCCGCACCCAGCGGCAACACCGGCTGGGACGGCCGCATCTACGCCATCAGCCCCGGCAATGCGTCCTTTCTTGCAGATTGCGGCGCATGGCAACATCTGGATATGGGTCGCGTACAAGCCGTGTCCGCGATGCAGGTATTTGGCGATGATGGCGCCGAACTTGATTTCAGCGCGTACCAGATAGGCGCACCCGAGCTTAACTTCATTCTTGAAAATCGTTTGTTGCAACAGGCGCTGTGGCAGGAACTGCAACAGCAGGAAAACCTGGCTTTGTATCACCCGATGCAGTGCGCCGCGCTGGCATGGCGGGATGAATATGCCCAGGTGACGCTGCAGGACGGCCGCGAGCTGCGCGCCAAGCTGGTAGTAGGTGCCGATGGCCCCGATTCCTGGGTGCGTCAGCAGGCTGGTTTATCAGCAGCACCTACACCCTATCAACAGCATGGCGTTGTGGCGAATTTCATCGCGGAGAAACCGCATCGCGGCACAGCGTTTCAGTGGTTTCAGCCTGACGGTATTCTGGCCTTATTGCCTCTGCCGCAGCAGATGGTGTCCATGGTGTGGTCGGTCAGCCCGGAAAAATCTGCCGAGCTTCTAGCGCTGCCACACGAGGAGCTTTGCGCTCAGGTAGCCGCCGCTTCTTTGCACACACTGGGCAAACTGAAATTGATCACGCCCCCTGCCTCGTTCCCGCTGCGCATCTTGAACCTGCCGCATATCATTGCGCCGCGCCTTGCGCTGGTGGGAGATGCAGCGCATAACGTGCACCCCCTCGCGGGGCAGGGGGTGAATCTGGGTTTCCGCGATGCACGCGAGCTGTCGCGTGTCTTGCTGGAGCGCGGCGCGCAAACCGATTGCGGCGATATGCACCTGTTGCGCCGCTATGAGCGCGCGCGCCAGGAGGATATTGTTACGATGCAACTCACCACCCACGCACTGAAACACCTGTTTAACAATAAAAACCCGCTCTTGCGAAACTTGCGCAACATCGGGCTGTCTTTAACTAACCAGATTACACCGCTCAAAAAAATGCTGGCACGCCACGCACTCCATTAATTTAACCAAGGAATTTTATGTTTAAAGCATTATTGTTGTTTGTTGCCTCCCTTTCCATCGCTTATGCAGGCGAAGCTGAAATCAAAAATACGCTGCAGAAAAAAGTCCCTCAAATTGGCCAAATCAACCAGGTGGTCAAATCGCCTGTTCCCGGTCTTTATGAAGTGATCACACAGGACCATTTGTTCTATACCGATGACAAAGGCCAGTTTCTGATTGATGGTGCGGTTTATGACCTGAAGAGCATGCGCAACATCACCGCCGAACGCTCGCGCAAACTGTTTGCGCTTGATTTCAATCAGCTGCCGCTGGATTTGGCTGTAAAACAGGTGCGAGGAAAAGGCGAACGCAAACTTGCAATCTTTACCGATCCGAATTGCGGCTTTTGCAAAAAGCTGGAGAAGGAATTGCGCCAGATCGACAATGTGACGATTTATCAGTTTATGTACCCGCTGTTCCCGGGCTCTGAAGAAAAAACACGCGCGGTATGGTGCAGCAAAGACCGCTCCAAAGCCTGGGACAGCTTGATGCAGGACGGCATTACACCACCCGCGGGTACTTGCGATACACCCACCGAAAAGGTGATGGCGCTGGGCAGACAGCTGAAAGTGAATGGCACGCCTGCACTGATTTTTGCTGATGGCATCATCAATCCTGGGTATCTGCCAGCGGCGGAACTGGAAAAGGCATTGGTAGCTGCGGGTCGCTAAACCTGATCATCGGGATATTTGTCCTGGTGCGGCAAAGTAAAATGTCAGCCTCCGCAGCATGGCGCTGACATAAACTTGTCACACAGGGAAAAGCGTGTAATGATTCATTAGCTTGCCTGTTAATCTTTGGCCGGGACAGACTTAACGAATCATTATTTCATTGCCATGAAAAATACCCCCACTCCCGCAGAGATTCGGCAGGTAACCGCCAATGACAACCCGGACGAAGTCTGGGCCAAGGCAATTGATATCATCCGGCATATCAATCCGGATTATGATTTCACCCTCGCCCGTACTGCCTTTGCCGATGTGCTGCGCTTGTTCCGTGGCGAGTATCCCGGCTATTGCGCGATCAAAACCCCTTACCATAACTTGTTCCACACGATGGATGTGTTCCTGTGCGCGGTCAGGCTGGCGCATGGTGTGCATATCTCGGGCACACCACTGACTGATCGCGAAATTACCTGGATCATGCTGGCGACCCTGATGCACGATATTGGTTATGCACAACTGCTGGAAGAAGAATTCGGCTCAGGCGCTCAATACACCCTGACGCATGTCGGCAGGGGCATTAAATTCATGCAAAGTTATCTGGATGAGCACGACTTTCCGGCTGACTACGCAACACCTGTCAAACACTTGATGAACAGCACCAATCCGGCGCTGGACTTTGATGATATCGAATTCCCCGACAAGCGCACCCGCATGCTTGCGCAAATTGTCGGTTCCGCTGATATTGTCGGGCAAATGGCCGACCGCACCTACCTGGAAAAATTACTGTTCCTGTATCTTGAATTCAAGGAAGCGCGCTTTGACAATTTCGCGAGCATGCATGACCTGTTGCGCCAGACCAAACATTTTTATGACGTGACCAGAGAGAAAAAACTCGATGGCGCGTTTGAAGGTATCTACAACAAATTAACTTTCCACTTCAAATCCTACATGGGCATGGAAAATAATTATTACGTTGAATCCATCGAAAAAAATCTCGCCTATCTCTCCAAGGTGATTGCTCTCGACGAGGCTGAGTACCTTGCAATGTTGAAGCGCGGCGGTATTGTAGAAAAATCCCAGGCGCTGGTATCGCCCGGTGTCTTCACCTGAGTTTTTAACTCCCGCAAGGTTCAGATACGCACCTGAACAAACTCAGAACTGCACCGGCTCGCCGCCCTTGGGGAACAGCACCCACATCCGTCCCTGCTGCTTCATGCGCCCGGCCTGTGCACCCGCTTTTTCTCCAAAGCCCCAGAAAAAATCAGCACGTACCGATCCACGGATCGCACCGCCGGTGTCTTGTGCCAGCATCAGACGATTGAGCGGGGTAGCGGTATTGGGATGCGTGGTAGCAAGAAACACCGGTGAGCCCAGCGGAATGGATTTCGGATCAACGGCAATACTGTATTCATTGGTCAGCGGCACACCCAGCGCACCCAGCGGAGCTGTCAGGTGTTCGGGCAACTCGCGGAAAAACACATAGCTGGGATTCATTTCCAGCAAGGTCATCAGCTTGGTTGGATTGCGCTCGCCCCAGGCCTTGATGCTTTGCATGGAAGCTTCTTCCAGCTTCATTTCGCCCATCTCGACCAGCTTTCTGCCGATGGAAACATAGGGGTGTCCATTCTGATCTGCATAGCCAACTTTTATTTGCCGACCATCCACCAGCTCAATGCGGCCTGAACCCTGTATTTGCAGGAAAAACAACTCAACCGCATTTTCCACCCAGAACAGTTCCCGCCCTCTTAGCGCATCGGTGCCCGCATCGATTTCTGCGCGCTTAAAATAGGGCACTACTTTTTTGCCGGATAAACGTCCGCGCAAGCGCTGGCCTTTCAGTTGCGGATAGGCATCGCCCAGATCGATTTCCAGCATATCGTCCGGCGCTGCATACAACGGGTAGCGGAAACGTTCGCTCTTGAAGCGGCTGCCCCTGAGCAGGGGCTCGTAATAACCGGTGATCACGCCATTTTCAGTGCCATCGGGATTGAATATTTGAAATGGCGCAAGCTTGTCTTCATAAAATCTGCGTTGCGCCTGACTGTCATTTTTATCGACCAGCTCCGTACTGGCACAAACCCCCTGCCACTGCGGTTTGTTTTTAAGTACACGGCAGCTTTGCAGCAACGCGGCCCAGGAAGGCCTTAGATCCAGCGTTGACCATTCCGGCAACACCTCCCATGTGCTGGGCGTAAACAGCGGTGTTGCAGGTAGCGGAGGTGTAGTCGCTACAACCGGTTGCGGTATCACTTTGACAGTGGGCTTGACCACGGGCGCTGTTTGGCACGCTGCCAGCAGCATGCCTGCACCAATTAATCCCAGCCATCCTGCTTGTTTGCGCATGATTATTCTTCCCTTTGTAATTCAATCAGGCGAAACCAGCCGCCAGCCAATGCGGGCTCGTCTGAAACCACTTTTAAATTCGGTATATTGTCCAGCACGTCCTCAAATACAACATCAAGGCGTGTGGCAAATTTTGCCGATATCACACTAAGGCTGCGCCGTATCCAGGCGCGCTTCCCTCGCTGCAAAAATTTGTCAAAAATCAAAATGCGCCCACCGGGTTTGAGCACGCGTGCCGCTTCCGCCAGGCAGCGCCCAGGCTGCGGCACAACCGCCACAATAAGGTGCAGAACCACGTAATCATACTGCTGGTCATTAAAGGGCAATGCCATGCTGTCGCCCTGCACCCAGTCCATCTGCAAATTGCGCCCCCGCTTGCGCGAACGTTGCAGCATGGCTGACGTCAGGTCGAGTGCGGTGTAATCATGACCGAGATGCAAAAAAGGAAAGTCGAGCCCGGTACCGGCGCCGCTCAGCAGAACCCGCGCTGCGCCCTGCTGCGGCAAGCGTGACAGACTGCGCTGCCGGGAGCCGGCAGTCAGTCGCGCCAGAAAGACATCATAGAACGGGGCAATAAAATGATAGCTGCGCTGGAGGGACATGCTTACAGGGATATTTTTAATACTGATTTCTTGCAACAGGATCTTAATGCAGCACGCGCGGCACGCTCAGTACAAACTGCGGAATCGGCGCTTCGAATTTTGTACCATCCTCAGTCACCATCTGGTAGCTGCCTGTCATCGTGCCAACAGGAGTTGATAACACGGTACCGCTGGTATAGCCAAAACTTTGCCCCGGCTTGATCACCGGCTGTTCACCCACCACGCCCTGCCCGCGCACTTCCTGCACCTGGTTGTTACCGTCGGTAATGATCCAGTGACGGCTGAGGAGTTGCACGGTGCTGTCCCCGTTATTGGTCAGGGTAATCGTGTATGAAAACACATAACGGTTATCCGCTTCATCGGACTGCTCAGCCAGATGCTTTACCTGCGCAACAATTTGAATTTTATACGGTGAACTATTTTCCATTGCGACATTTCACCGCATTTTTCACTTTATAGCAAGATCGGAAATAACCACATTTTAACAATGGCCGGCTTCAATTCAATTTAACCTGCCCAATTTATCGAGTTTGCGAGTTTCGGGTAGAATACGCGTTTTAAATTCTCACTCTCTTAAGGACTCGCCATGTACCAGATCGCTCCCAGCATACTTTCTGCAAACTTTGCCAGACTTGGCGAGGAAGTCGACAACGTTCTCGCCTCAGGCGCGGATATCGTGCACTTCGACGTGATGGACAACCATTACGTGCCCAATCTGACCATCGGCCCCCTGGTGTGCGAGGCGCTGCGCAAACATGGCGTGACGGCACCGATCGACGTGCATCTGATGGTGAAACCGGTTGACCGCATCATCCCCGATTTCGCCAAAGCCGGCGCCACCTACATTACCTTCCATCCGGAAGCTTCCGAGCATATAGACCGCACCATCGGCCTGATCAAGGAAAACGGCTGCAAAGCAGGCCTGGTGTTCAACCCGTCCACCCCGCTGGATGTACTGGAATACATGTTGCCAAAACTTGATATGGTATTGCTGATGTCCGTCAACCCCGGCTTTGGTGGCCAGAAATTCATTCCACATACCCTGGCTAAAGCACGCCAGGTGCGCAAAATGATCGATGCATCAGGCCTCCAGATTCGTCTGGAAATTGACGGCGGCGTAGGCCCGGCCAACATCCGCGAAGTGGCGGAAGCGGGCGTGGATACCTTTGTTGCCGGCTCTGCAGTTTTCGGCAAGAAGAACGACAAGGACAAAAACCACTACAACACCGTTATCGCCGAAATGCGTGCGGAACTGGCCAAGGTCAAGAAGTAATAAATTTTATCGTTCGCACTGCCCCAGATGAAGTGTGAACGGACACCAAAGAGGCCTTATGAGTTTTAATAATTTTCCCTTACCCGTCAAGGCGATTGTCATTGACCTTGACGGCACCCTGCTGCACACCGCACCAGAATTAGCCGAAGCAGCCAATCGCATGCTGCGCGACATGGGCCGCGCGCCTGTCTCGCAAGATCTGCTCAAGAGCTACATCGGCAACGGCATCCATTGGCTGGTGAAGCGTGCGCTCACAGGCGACATGCATGCCGAGCCGGATGCGACGTTGTTCGATCAGGCACTACCGATTTACGAGAAGCATTACACCGAACTGGCGACGCAAAGCAAACCCTTCCCGAATGTGAAGCAGGGGCTGGAAGCGATGAAAGCAGCCGGTTTCAGATTGGGCTGCATCACCAACAAGGTTGAGCGCTACACCACGCCCATTTTGAAGAGTGCAGGTCTGGCATCCTATTTCGAGATCGTGGTGGCTGGCGACACCTTGCCCGAGAAAAAGCCGCACCCTATGCCGCTGCTGCACTCGGCCAAGTTCTTCGGCGTACCTATCGAACAACTGCTGCTGGTTGGCGACTCACTGAGTGATGCACAAGCCGCCCGTGCCGCAGGTTGCCCCATCATCTGCGTGCCCTATGGTTACAACCACGGCGAACCGGTTGAAACGCTCAATGTGGATGCGGTGATTCCTGACCTTTCAGCCCTGATGCCTTTGATCAAACGCGTTTAAACATGACACAACAACTCCTTAAAAATTCAGTCTGGCGATGGTGAACCTGCTGCACAAGTAGCTTGGGTTAGCAGTCTCATCGCGTAACCCAACATTGCATTCAACGACTACAGGAGGTTTGCATGTTGCATCCCATCACCGAACAAGCATTCAATGAACTCGCCAGGCAGGGCTACAACCGCATCCCGCTGGTTGCCGAAACCTTTGCCGATCTCGATACCCCGCTTTCACTTTATTTAAAACTCGCCAACAAGCCCTACTCCTATTTACTGGAATCGGTGCAGGGCGGCGAGCGTTTCGGGCGTTATTCTTTTATCGGCTTGCCTGCCGACACGCGCATCAGCGTGCAGGGCAAAGAGGTTACGCTGACACAGCCTTCCGGTGATACAACACAAACTGTGGAAAACCCGCTGGATTATATTCAGCACTATCAGTCGCAATTCAAGGTAGCGCCCTTGTCCGGTCTGCCCCGTTTCACCGGAGGCCTCGCCGGATATTTCGGCTACGACACGGTGCGCTACATCGAGCCGCGTCTCGCGCAGACGCAAAAAAAAGATGTCATTGGCACACCGGATATTCTGCTGATGCTCACTGAGCAGCTGGCGGTAGTAGACAATCTTTCCGGCAAGCTGACCTTCATCGTTTATGCTGATCCTGCAAAACCAGACTCATATCGTAAATCATTGATTATATTGAATAATTTGCAAAATGCGCTGCGCAAATCAGTCACTATACCCAATGCCCACGCTTTCCCCAGAGAGCAGGCGCAGTCAGAATTTGGCGAAGCTGCATTCAAGGCCGCCGTGGAAAAATCCAAGCGCTATATCTTCGACGGCGACATCATGCAGGTGGTGCTGTCGCAACGCATGGTTCAGCCTTTCCCCGGTTCGCCGCTGTCGCTGTATCGCGCGCTGCGCAGCATCAACCCCTCGCCCTATATGTTCTATTACGACATGGGCGACCACCATGTAGTCGGCGCCTCACCGGAGATACTGGTGCGGCTGGAAGGCGACAACGTCACCGTGCGGCCGATTGCCGGTACGCGCCCGCGTGGCAAGTCGCCCGAGCAGGATGCTGACCTTGCTGAAGAACTGCTGGCCGATCCGAAAGAGCTTGCCGAACATCTGATGCTGATCGACCTTGGCCGCAACGACATAGGCCGTGTAGCCGAACGCGGCACCGTGAAACTGACCGACAAAATGGTGATCGAGCGTTACTCACATGTGATGCATATCGTGTCTAACGTTGAGGCGAAACTGAAGCCTGGAATGAGCACCATGGACGTGCTCAAGGCGACCTTCCCTGCGGGCACCGTGAGCGGAGCAGCCAAGGTGCGCGCGATGGAGATTATCGACGAACTGGAGCCCAGCAAACGCGGAGTTTATGCCGGCGCGGTGGGCTATCTGGGATTCAATGGCGATATGGATCTGGCGATTGCATTGCGTACAGCAGTGGTGAAAGACAATACCTTGTACGTTCAAGCCGGGGCGGGAATTGTGGCTGACTCGATACCTGAGAGTGAATGGCTGGAGACGCAGAATAAGGCGCGCGCAGTTTTACGTGCGGCTGAGATCGTGCTTGATGGACTGGATGCAAAGATACACAAGTAAACACTCACAAGAATCGTAAGTGCGTTATCTTCAGTTCCTCAATTTTTTGTCATGCAACATCCAGTAACACCCTCCAATCACAATATGCAAAAGCAAAAGACCGTCTTTCGACGGTCTTTTGCTTGCAGCTTTACTTCTCAAAACTTAGGGTTGTGTAACGGTATTGCTGTCCATCAGAACGCCGGTCGCAGCCAGCAATCTGCCTTTGACTGTTGCGCCCGTCACTAAGGAAATGTTCGATGCTGTCATGATCACACCCTGCATATGTGCCCCTGCCTCAATCGACACAGCACCGGCCACCTGCCAAAAAATGTTCTCAGGCAATGCGCCATTCGACAAGGTTACTTGTGTATTGGCGGCTTGCGTCAGGCCTTGTGTAGTCTTGATAACATATACGCCTGCACCACTGAGTGTAACTGCAGTCCCAGCTCCGATTGAGACAGCAACTGTACAAGTGTAAACACCGGGAGTCAGTGTAATTCCACCCAATGCACCGGCTCCTGGACACGCAACCCCGGGTGATCCGCCTGCCAGTCCACCGCCTGCTGTTGCCATTCCTGCAGCTGCGGTGTAAGCCGTATTCTTGTCGGCTACAGCCGTCGTCAGGTTGGCGGGTGTTGGTGCCGCATAACCAGGTGCGTATATTTTTCCAGATACGAGAGTCGAAGTCGAATATGTGCCACCTGCGGGAAGATCAAGCGCAAGGCCGGTGATAAAACTCGCGGCGGCCGGGCTGATACCAATATTTCCGGTAATCTTCGCCGTACTGGAAACCGTTGCAGTTGGTGTGTACGTGACTGTAACCTCGTCCAGAATGACATAATTTGCTGCCGTGCCAAGATCCACACAGCCCGCACCTGAACATACCGAACCTGGACCTACATCACCGCCACCGCCACCACTACCACCGCATCCCGCCAAAAATGCGGTCATAACAATGGCCAAAGTTGACAACATTGGCTTGCTGAAATTTTTAATTTTGTTCATTTAATTCTCCAATTTTTAATCCGGCGATTACAGGATCGATAATCCGCATATAGCCAGTACATATCACGTGTGCTACGACAATATTCACCGGTAAACTGCCTGACGAATATGCGAGCCTCAGCTTGATAAACGCCATTTCTACAATGGACTAACCGGATCCAAGGCAACTTGTCACACCGATTGCACTATGCCATTTCATAGATCGCTGCTCTGTACGGTAACGTACTTATGGAAAAATATTTATTAAGATAAAAACGAAAGGCTGAAGAGAGGGGGTGACTTGCTTTGACCATGATCGCCCCGTTGGGGCTTAACATTCAGTAGCAAATGCTTGCCTTCGCGGCTAGCAGCCGCTATCGCGTCGGGTAGTCACTTCGCTCAAGCAGTCCACATCTTTTCAAGCGCACAAAAGCAAAAACCCCCACCGGATACCGGAGGGGGTTTTTGCTTTGTAAGGAGTCTGACGATGACCTACTTTCACATACGTATGTACACTATCATCGGCGCGGAGTCGTTTCACTGTCCTGTTCGAGATGGGAAGGAGTGG
>NCJL01000012.1 GCA_002278935.1 Gallionellales bacterium 39-52-133 | reverse complement strand
CTGAAGTGTGGTTGGGTCGCACTACCCACACTATCAGACTTACTCGTCATGTCCGCTCAAATTCTAAACGGTGGTGCACTTGGAATTAGAATCCACCACTCAGGTGCGGCGCCAAAGTCAGGTCGTCCCGCACCTGCAGATTGTATGCGGTGGCAAGATTGCCGGCGGTATTGTTTGTTGCGGTGACGGTCACCGTAATCAGGTCTGCGACATCGGTGCTGGCCTGAGAAAAGGCCTTGGTCAATGTAATTCTTGGCTCCTGCACCTGAATATCCGCATTGGCATAGGGCAATGTCACCACCACACTGCTGCTATTGGTGTATTGCGCATTCGCAACGGTGAAGGCACCACCGTTGCGTATAAGATTGGCATTATTGGTATTGACGGTATTTTCAACGCGGCCAATAAAACTGATCGCAAAATCATACAGGGTAAACCCTGAACCATTGGTGAGCGCCTGATTGCCGAAATCCCAGCGTACCTGGGTGTCGGTACAGGTGGGCGTGATGGTTCCGCCGGGTACAAATCCGGCATCGGTGTAAGGCGCGGCGCTGAGGTTAACCGCAGGCGCCTCCGTACAGCGCACGCCCACCGGTAAATTATCCGTGATCACGAAATTGCGCAGGTTGGCAACAGGCAGCAAGGTGTGCAACTCGTATTTGATTTCCTCACCGACTGACACGGGTTGTGTCAGCGGCCATACTGATGGCACATGATTGGGTTGTGACAACAGCACAATCTTTTTCGGTTGCGTGCTTGGTGTAACCATCTGCACCGTCGCTGTTGCTGCCGTTGTATTGTAGACACGGGCACCGCCGATTTCTCCGTTGGCGCTCAGGACAACAGTCTGCGCTCCAGATGCACCTGCCAGGCTGTCGTAAGTCATCGTTACACTGTTGATAAGTTGCTGTGCGGGTTGCACCTGCTGATCCGGATCGACGCGATAATAAAAACTGACCGAAGCACCCGCATTGACCTGCAACAAGGCGCTGCTGTGGGTATGTGCGAAAGTGAGCGTTGCCGGTATCGCATTGTTCACGACGTTATCAATGATCGTGCCTTCGCCGCCAAGATCGGCAGCATCGATCAGCCCGTCTCCATCATTGTCGAGTCCATCAGTGGCAAACGGCGCCACATAGGCGAGGTCGCTGGCGTCAAGAATGTCAGTGGCGGTTATATTGTAGGCGGGTGCGCGGGCAACGCTGCTTGCGCTGGCACCGTTGGTCAGCGTCACCCGGTAAATATAGTTGTCGTAGGTATCGCCATCACTGGCAAGCGCCACAAAGTTGGTACAGGCAGTACCAACCCCGTACAGGGTCTCATTACATACCGATTTAACGACCGTTATATTCGGCTCGGTCACCGTCAGGTCAACACGGCGCGAAGCGGCCAGCGGATAACCGATTGTTGTTGGCCCGAGTAAAAATATTTCATCCAGCCCGGTACTCGCATTATTGAATACTGCTTCGAAAGTGGAGTTGAGTACATTTCGGCTCTGCGCCGCATGCAGATTGGGCGCTGCGCTCAAATTGACCGGATCATTCAAAATGCGATTGGTCACATCAACACGGAACCACTCATCCTTTTGCAAGATGCGGTTCGACAATGGCGCAACCGTATTAAAGGTCCAGTCTATCCAGCCTTCATCCAATGGATTTAGAGGCGGGCTGGTTTGCGCAGTGAGTGCAAAACCTTTTACCTGTGACGTGCTGGTGAGCGCAGGATCGGTAGATGAAATATATCCCTGCCCGTTGGGCAACTCATCCGTCACCGTGATGTTTTGCACGGCAATATAAGTGAAGCCAGGTGTCTGGAAACCAAACCAGCCACCGCTATCTATATGGAAAGTGCATTCCTCACCGATTTGCACCAGGCTGTCAGGGCTGGCCGGAGGCGGATTATTTTCCGTGCAATTGCCAACCTGGCTTTTGGCAAGATTGAAACCAATCACGCGGGCGCGGATTGCATCCAGGCTGTAATTATTGGCACGATCGGTTTGACCATCGCTCCTTGCAGTCGGTACCGGAAACCACAATGGCGTGCCATTGCTCAGGGTGATTTCACCCACAACGTCGGCACGAAAGCTTAGATCATCAATCGCAATTCTGGCCGCGTCGCTGGTCTTGATCACCTGAAAATTAAGCGTTCGGGTTCCGGCTGGTGCAAGCACGGCAGGCAGAAACCCGCCTGCTGCCGAGTCACAATGGTAAACCGTCGCTGTCGCCGGTATCGGCGCAGGCAACACCCACGTTTTCCAGGGATCGGGCTGCGAGGGACTACCGGGGTGCGCAATGATGCTACAACCCGCCGGCGCACTTTGCACATCCATCGTCGCGCCAAAACTGACAAACACATGATAATTGCTGGCGTCATGGCCGCCGTTATTGGTCAGCACGACCGGCAAGGTCAAAGGCTGCAGCGGGTTATTTGTCAAGATAAAGACGGTGCCGTTGATATCAATATCCAGATCTTCAGGAAAGGCAGTGAAAGTATCTACATAGGGATAGGTGGGCGCATTTTTGGTTACACCGGGATTACAGAAGTCTTCGTAGGTGAGATACAGGCTGTTCGATAAAGTGACCGTCTGGTTGGCTGGGTCGGTACCGTCAGCGACAACTTCGGGGCGCACATCCAGATTGGCAACTTTGTCGTAATTCGATGATTTGATCAGCACTACGCGGAAATTGATGGTCAGGACTTCACCGCGGCGCAGCATATTGATCTGATCAGGATAGTTTGGATGGACCGTGGTACTCGTCAGCGTGAACTCAGGCTGAGTATTGCCCAGCGGATCTGCCGGGTTGACGGAAGTAAGCGGCACAGTCCCGGCCACCGGATTGGTCCAGGTAATGGTGTTCGTCCTGCCCGAATAATTACCGTAGCCTCCTGTCACAGCCACAGTAGGGGTAAACGTTGAGTCCATCACATATTCCAGCGGCAATACATCGCGCAGCTTGATGTTCTTGATCGAGCCACCGGTATTGTTGGTGATGGTAATCCTCATCGTGCCCTTGCTGCCAACCGGCTGGGCAAAGTTGGTGCCGCGCAGTTGGCGCGTGACAGCAAGCTGGCCCGTCGTGGGAGTACCCACGAGCGTACTCAAAGTTGCAGTTGAACTGGCGGGTGTGACGCCGGTAGATGTTGTGGTAATCCCTCCCGCTGGCGTATCAACCTGACAACCCCATTGCAAATCAGAAGCCGTGTTGGTTTTACTGGTTGCGCATGAACTGGTGACCTTGCCCACCAGATAAAAATATGCCGAGCCGGATGCTGGTGCATCCAGCACATCGGGCGCATCGTTGCCTGGATTTCCGAACGGATTGGCCACAATAAAATCGTTGATGGTATTGCTGGATGCAACACAGCCCGATCCGCCCGGCCCTACACCGTTCGCTGCTGCGATAGCTGAAGCTGCTGCTTCAGTCGGGCAGGCATAATTCACCGTGATATTGCCCGGCAGCATCACATCATCAAAACGTATATCCTGCATGGCAGCCAAACCGGTGTTATTCACCTGTATGCGCCAGATCGCATCGTCATTGATATTTCCGTACACCGTGGCGGTATAACTGCCCGAACCCTGATTGGCATCCACATTGCGCCCCCGCTTGATCAGCGAGGGGATAGGCTCGCGCAGAGGCAACGTTTCCAGAGCAGTACTGACAGGACTGGTAACCGCGCAAACCGGATTCGTGCTGTAGTCGAGGCTGGCCTGTATCTGCCGATTGGCAGTAATTAAATCTTCCTGGCTTAAAGCAGCATTGCGTTTGACGGCAAACGTAATCGCAATAGTGGAAAAACTGTTGATATTGACCTGGGGAGCGAGAAGATTGAGCGGCGGAATCTGCGCCGAAGTCCAGGTCAGAATTGAGCCGCTGGCACCGCTGATGGATGGCGCGCCGCCAACTTGCAGCGCGCCGCCATTCACACTGTATCTGACAGGATTGGGCGCAGTGGGCTCATAGGTCAAACCCGAACTGCGCAAATTTTCCACAACCGTCATATTGATCATGTCAGTTGCATCAGCGCCATTCCCGACATAGGGGTTGCTGACGATAACCGTGACATAACCATAGCCGCACAATTCGCAGTAACTGACGCTGGTTGCCGCGCTGGCGGTCAGGTCATGGCGAATGAAGGCGGGAGCTGATGGCTTGAGATCACAGGCAGCTGCGAAAGCAGCTTCAACCGGAAAAAACAGAACAAGAGCAGCAACTACTATTTTGAATAGTCGAGTTTTGATTGCTGAGCAATTATTCTGCTTCATGCTTTTTGTCATACCCAGACTTAATAAACAATTTAAAGTTAACTTTTTAAACACACGTGACAAGCAAACAATACTCATTCAAAAAAATTCAATATAATCAAATACTTATATAGAAAGTACTCTGCCATGCTTTCATTTTTCCTGCTTCAACCCGATTTCATTGGCCTTCAGGTCGACATACTATCAGCGTAATGCTTCTAACACCTAATGGTTTAATCATTCCTCGGTATCGGCTCGCGCATATAAATGTGTACCGGGGAAAATTTTCTCCTGTCGACGATATAACGGCGTGAGCTATTGATAAAACAGTGAAAATTCACTGCTGAGTCCAAGTTTCCATCCATCAGATTCAATATTCAGCATGTCTGAATACCACAAATTTTCTATGAACATGCCCATACTCGCAAAACTACGCCTTACCTTATGCAAGAGCACGCTGCATAGGCATAAACGGATGCCGAAATGAATCAACGGCACTTTTCACAACCAAAGATGCATGGAGAAAAAATTTAAACGGTCAAAATTGCAAGATGAACGGCATGAGAATGCTGCTACAACCGGCTGACGAACACACTTAGGCGGGTGCAAAAAAACCTCCTGCCTCAGCTGAAATCCGTTTACATAATCTCAGCTTGCGGGCAGGAAGTCGATCGGATAGAGAATGGTTAAGGAAGGTACACCATCCTTTTTGCCAAAGTTAAATTTCAGTACTCTGTCCACAATATCCGCTGACAAGGCCGGGGAGTTCATATCGGATGATTTCACCGTACATGCGGTTACACGCCCATCAGGTTCGATGGTGATGCGCAACACCATTTTCCCGCGCAAGGTTGGATCATTACGCAACTCGCGGTTATAGATGCGATAAAGCGCTGCCTTATAGCGATCAAATACAATTTGAATTTCTTCATCCGTGCGTGAAGGTCCGGTGCCCTTGCTCAAGGGTCGGTCATCCGCCACACCTGCACCTGTTGCACTCTCGACACGCGCAAACTTTGCACCTGCTCCGGTAATGCTTTGGCCACCGCCGCCGGTACCCTGGCGGCTGAGATTGGAGGTGTTGATACCCCCGCTGCCACCCGTAGCCTGTGCAACAATCATGGCACGCTGCGGTGCATCACCGGCTGCAGCTTTTCCGCTGTTGGAGATACGTGCCTGCGCGCCCAGATTCACGGGGGAATCTTCAATCATATCGGCAAAGTTGTTTTTAAAGGCCAGCACACCTTTGGTTTCAGCAACCGCACGTGCTTTCTCTTTTTCTGCCGGAACGTCCTTGGATGGAACTTTCTCGTCTTTTTTCTCCAGGGGCTTGTCTTGCGGCCTCTGCTCTACCGGCTTGGGTTCCTGTTTCTTTTTGACCAGTTGCGCAATACGCTCGGGTATCACCGCTTCCTGGGTTTTGTCGACAGGCTTTTTAAGCAGGGGAATAACCCCGCCTAAAAATACTGTTATCAACATAATGATCAATAACAGCTTGCGGAAGCGGCGCTCATCTTCACCCTGCCTGGTCCACGGCATGACCATGGGATGAAATGGAATTTCACTTTCCCTGCGCTCAAGAATATATTCATTCTTGATTCTTTCCGCCTCTTCCTGCAATTCTGCCAGCTGATCATTGAGCAGTAATATCTCGCCAGATTCCTGGTTAATCTCTGCTTGCAGGGAGCTGCGTGACTGTTCAATTACGTCGATTTTCTGCTCAAACTCGGAAACAACACTGCGCACACGCTGCAGCTGTTTCTCAGGATCATAGCCTGTGGCTTCGCTGCCCCAGAAAAGATCAGAGGCTCCCATGCCATTCAACTGGTCCAGTGAGGAACAAATATCGCTTAACAGCTTGTACTGCTGGCGCTGATTTGCATGGCTTGCCAACTCGTCATCAAGCACGCCCAGCTTTTTTTCAAGACCAGCGATATTTTCGTTGATCCTGGCTATTTGTCCTTGAATAGACTGCTCTTGTTGTAAAGTTGATGTACTCACAGAATTCCGTTAGTTTTGTTTTTCTTTTTGGTTAACCGCCAGTGAAATTTTGATGTAGCCTGCGCTGCTGCTGGTTGACATCAGCTTTTTCAAAATTTTAAAGGGCACACCGCGATCAGCCAGAATGGTCACTTCCGTATTATTCGCAGCAACCTGTCCGCCCTGCTCCGTAGAGACATCTTTTAACCTGACCATTTCTTGCCGTACTGCTTCAATATAATCCTGTTTGCTTTCCAGAACCTCGGCAACCGTTATCACCGGTTCACCCTGGAGAAATACCGCCGTATCACTTACGGTCATCACGATTGTCTGCCTGGGTGAGGTCTCAACAATAGAGTCAGGCAGCTTGATTGTCTTGGGCGGATCAATATCTGCACCTGAGCCCTGATTGACCAGCAGATAGAGCACCAGAATGGTAAACACATCCATGAGCGAGGTCAGACTCAGGCTCGCGCCTTTGCCCTTGTTGCGAGACATCCGTCGTTGGCGCCGCGAACTCATGGCGCATCTCCAATTGAGACTTGCGGAAACAGGGTCACTCGATCCGGTTTTTCCTGGCCTGGTTTATAGACTTCCGCAACCTTGACGGCATCCATAACACCAATCACGGACTCATATTCAATATCAGGCTCCATCAGAACGGCAACATCTTCCTTATCCTTGTTTTCATCCTTCAGCAGCATGAGTTTCTCGGAGAGCTTTTTGTAATCATATTTCTGGTTTACTTTGGGAATCGATTCCTGCACCTTTTTACCATCACTGATTTGCAGCACATTCTTGCGCACTATCACCTCGATGACGACAGGCGGTTTTAGAGGCGCAGCCGCGCCTCCCGCCTGGGTGGGCAAATCCAGTTCCTGGATGGTGATTTTGGTAAATACCGCAGTAAGAAGTAAAAATGGAATCAGCACCACCATCAGATTAAGAAAGGTGGTGACTTCCAGTTCTACCTGTTCATGCTTACGCCTTTTTGCCATGGTCAGCTGCCTGTTGCTGGTGACGACTTGCCGAGAATGAAATGACATTCAGCGTTTTGAGTGAGGCCATTTCCAGGCTATCGATAATGGCACTGGCTTTTGTAGTCAGGAACATATTCACAATCAGCAATGGGATAGCGACAATCAAACCAAAAGCCGTCGTGTTCATCGCTACCGCAATACTGGCAGACAGCAGGTTGGCCTTTTCTGCAGGCGCCGCATTGGCTACCGCGTCAAACGCCTGAATCAAACCTACAATCGTGCCCAGCAGTCCGATCAGCGTTGCCAGATTCGCAAACAGCGCAATGTAGGCAGTCCGTTTTTCCAGTTGAGGAATAATGGCCATCATCTCCTCTTCCATCACGATTTCAATATCCTCCCTGCGGCGCACTGTGCCCTGGCGTTCCAGCCCCATCATCAGCAACTGGCTGATGGAAGACTTGTCATTGCGGGTCATCTCTCTCGCCTTGTCGAAATCACCCTGATGAAGCACGGGCTGCAACTCGTCCCACATCTTGCGGTTGGCCCGCTCCACCCTGGTCAATTTGATGAATCTCTCGGTGCCAATAGCCAAACCCACCGCGCCAACCAGCAAGATCGGATACATCCAGAATCCGCCGTCCACAAAAAAATTGATGATCGAATTAAATAAATTCATTACCTGACTCCCGCACTAAAATTATAAAAATTTTGACTACTTTGAATTGCCAAGATTATGGAAATTCAATTCACGCATAAATACAGCTTTATCAACGGGGTTTAATCCGTCATTCAAAAGATTGGAATTAAGTTTGGATTCCTGCCCTATTTCCGAGCTTTTCCACGGAATAATCACCAATGACTTGGGCGTTTCATTATTACCCACAATCGACATGCCGGAGACTTCCTTCACCTCATCATCCTCATTCTTACCCTTGCCTGCAGCCATCGCGATGCTGACCGGCAATACCAGCAAACACAACACATATCTTAAATTCCTAGGCATATTCTCACCTACCTTTTCATACGTTGCTGAATGTCAGCAATCCAGATTTTTACGGTCTTATCTTCCTGCATTGCGTCACTATAAATCACATAATGCTTTAATGCACAGATATAGTCTTTCATATACAAGTCACAGAGTATGCCCAGATTTTTGTGAACCATCATAAAATTTGGATACTGTTCCAGCGTCTTTTCATAAAGTCCGCGCGCCTCCTGGAAGCGGCCGGTTTTACGGTAAAGCAAGGCATATTCGTTATGCGCAACCGGATTCTCGGGTTCTACACTTAAAGCCTGCTTCAGGCTCTCCTCCGCCAGCTTTAATTTTCCCAGCTTTTGGTATACCAGTGCGAGATTGATACTGGATATCGCATTGCCTGGCACGGCTTTAGCCACTTTATTCAGCAACTCAATACTTTTATCATATTCTTCCGCCTTGATCAAAACCATTGCGGCATCAAAAGCTTCTCGAGCTTCATCCGTTAACACCATGCCGGGACTGGCAATTTTGACTTCCACCTTTTTCGCCTGACCAGTGGCACAACCTTGCAGCAGAAAAAGTGCAAACAATGCCACCCAGACACAATTTGGCAGATGCAACCCAACAGCTTTATACAGGTCGATCTTCATGTCTTTCCCTGACACAACAGATACTTGATTGATTGAAATGGCTGCATCGCTCATTTGCTTTGCACCGAAGTTTTAGCGGCTTTGGATTTTGGGGCCTTCTTGGCCTGGGCCGGTTTTTTCACTGCCACCTGTGCTTTAACCTCCTGTTGCACCGGAGCTGCAACAGGAGCAGGTGCAATCTCCGCCGCTTGCACAGGAACAGGCTCTGCCAGTGGTTGCTCAGGTGCAACGGGCTGGGGCGGCGTTGCAACAGCTTTTGCCAGCACCGGTACCGGATCAGTCAGTGCCGCATAATTTGCCTGATCAATCGATAAAATGTAACCACTGCTCTCTTCATATTTTGCATAGCGCGCGGGTATAAGTTTTGCCAGTTTCGCAAAACTTTTTTCTATCCAGGAACCATAGATTCCGAGAGCAAGGTATTCCAGATTTTTTTCATGGGTCTGCATTGCTTTTTCCTCAAACGGGTATGCCTGCTCTTCAAGGGCCAGCTCGTATTCTTCCAGTTCAAGCGCACTCAGGTCTTCCGGCCGCTCGGACTCGATCAGCGCACGGTTAAAATTGAAATAGAGCTCGGCTATCAAATAAGTTGCTGCCGAGGTGACATCACCCACTTCATATTGCAGCAGCTTTTCAAACCCGTCTTTGGCAGACTTGAAAGCAGCCTTTTTCCTGTTCAGATTTTTATCAAATGGCTTGACCAGTTTGATTTCCACAAACTCCCCAAACAAGGGCTCTGTCAACACCAGCGAGGAGCTCGCCCCCAGATAACGCGTCCTGTCGGTGCGCTCGGCACCGGCACGCGCATCTGCAGTTACAATTTGCCTGAGTTCTTCCATATAGGCAGTCGTTTCATTGCGTGACTTGAGAACTTCGGCAATCTTGTTTCGCGTTTCCAGCGCGAACTCAAGTGGCTTGGGGAAGTAGCTTACATAACGGCGATACACCTGCATTGCCTTGTCGGTTTCTTTTGCGTCCACATACAAATCTGCCGCAAGCTGCAATGCCTCACGACGCACTGCAACATCCTGCGTCTCGGTTTCAATACGCTCATATTCGGCAGCAGCAAGCGCAAGTTTTCCGGCTTCCTTGTAAACATAGGCAATTTTCTTGGTCACCTCGGGCTGCAGCTTATGCCCGGCATAGGTAGTGCGGAATGACAGTAAAACCGTGGCCGCCCGCTCCCAGTCTTTGAGCTGCATCAGAGCCGTAGCACCATCATAATCGGCTGAAGAACGTATTTTAGAGGTCGGCGCTGCGACCGCAACCCTGAGAAAATGCCCGGCAGCCGTATTGAAATCTGACAGCTTGTTTGCCTGCTCACCCTGCTTGTAGATCGACGCTGCCAGGTTTTCAATCACGTCCGCCCTGGATTTATCGTTTTCCGCTGTCAGCTGTATGACATTCAGGTAACCCTCTTCGGCATCCGTAAAATTCAGCAACTCAAACGACGAGTGCGCGATAACCAGCCAGGTTGTACGCAGCAACGCCTTATCTGCCGCCGGGAAGCCGTTCAACATCTTGCGGCCCGATTTCACGGCAAACTCATAATCTTTCATCGAATAGATATCCTCAACCGCGGCAACCATCACCAGTGCTGCTTTTTCATGTTTTGGATATGTCTCGGCAAACTTCAATGAACTGCGAATCACCTCACGCTTGACCCTGTGCCGGTCATCCTGATTCACAAGCGCAAGATTTTCACGGTGGGCATAGACCGCATAAAATCCGGCTTCGGGTGATTTTTCATGGTAAGGAAAATCATAAGCGGCATGCTCGTATTCGATCGCAGCCTGGTCAAATGTTTTGTTTTCAAGCAGCAGGGACGCCAATTGATAGGTGATAGCGGGCGATTCAATTTCCTTGGGGAAGGATTTCAGGAATTCACGGTACCATTTCATCGCCTCCTGGAAATTCTCGGGCTTGTTCTTTTCAAATTTCTTTTCCTGATACAGCGCATGGTAGTGATTTGCCAGCTCCTTCAGGCTGGTTTTCACATACCCAACCACATCGGGGAATGCCTTGATATCAAAATACTTCCAGTAATCCGATTTCAGGCCATAGTTAACGACGAATTCCTTATTCGCATCGATCACCAGCTTGGGGAAGCCGCCCTTTTTGTAAATTTCTATCACCCGCGTGTCAAAGTGCGGCGCAACCTTGTGATAGGGATTGCTGTTGACGAATGCCTTGAAAGTGGTTGCCGCATCGCTGTAACGCAGCTTATCCAGATAATAATCGCCCAGATTGCTGTAGATATTGACCTCGTAACTGCGCTTGCCAAACTTGTTGAAATACTCCACAACAGCATCCGCACCGCCAAGATTTGAGAATGACAGGCTCACGACGCGATAAGTGTCTTCCACACGTTTGTCATCGGCAGTATCTTTGGGACGCTCAAAATCATAACCTGTCTTGATTTTGTAATCGAGCACGCCAACAAATCTGTGCAGGGCGTCTTCATACAATTCTTGCTTGTAAAAGGTCCAACCCAGTTTATAAAGTGCCAGTTCATAATAGGAAGAACCCGTGCCCATATCTACAATTGATTTGAAGGCATCTTCCGAATCCAGAAATTTCTTGCGCGTAAAAAAATACTCGCCACGGCGAAACTGGACCTCGTCAAAATATCTGGATTTTGGATAGTCTTTAACAATCCTGCTCATGATCTTCATTGCTTCTTCAACCTGGCCTATCTCTTCATACGCGCGAGACAGCTGGTACAGAACCTGATCATTGCGGTCATAATTTGGAAACTTTGCCAGCAGTTTTTTATACAGGGCGATGGCTTCAAGCGTACCCGCGGTTTGAAGATCGGCACCGGAGCCATCCGGCGTGGCGATCACTTCGGCTGCTTTTGGCTTGATGGCAGCTGTTTTAGTTGCGCGCTTTTCAAACTCGTCTCCGGATTCTTTCGCAGATTTGCCTTTGCCTTTTGATTTCTTTTTATTACCGGTCTTGTCAGATTTTCCGGCAATGACAGGCAAGGATGAAGCTGCAGATTCGGCTGCGGGCACAGAAGGTATAACGGGCGCCTCGAATGTTGCGGAGCGATCAATTGCTTTTGCCTCATTCAGGGTCGCCTTTTTCTCGTTGCTGGTGGCACCTTCCAGGGTTCCATATTCCTTCTGAATTTTTAAATCCGCAAGGCGACGCAAAGCTTCGGGCGTCATCGATGACTCAGGTGTCTGCTCCAGAAATTTTTGATAGCTTTGCATGGCCTTTTCGAAGCCGCCCTCAATCTTTACATCGGCGAGATCAACCTTCACATTTTTCAGCTGGCCAATAGATTCCCTGGTCGAACTCGTTCCACAGGAAGAAAGCAGGAATGCGATAACAAGCAGCAGGAAGCGGATCTGGCTCATTTCACATCGCCTTCATCGAGTTGCTTTTTGCTTGCGCGATCATAGCTTTCAGACAATGCAAAACGTGCCTGAACCTGGAATTCCTCGAGACGCTTGCGGCGCTGATCAAGCTCATTAATCGCCATCATATCCAGCATATTTCCCTGTCTCGCCATCAGGGTGACCACTTTCTCCCTGGAGTCACGCACGCGATTTCTAAGTTGCCGTATATGATCGTCATATCCCTTGTAACTTTGGGTTGCTGCCTGGCGAGACCTTACGAAAGAACGGTAGATCGTTCTGAGCTTTGCCACATCCGCATCCAGCTGATGCAGATGTTTGTAGGCATCGGTAAGCCGTTTGTTGTAAGTGGTGTAGATTTGCCAGTGCAGCACACCCTCCAGCCGCTTAATCCGGCGACGGATATCATTGGCGGCGGCACTGGCGTCATTTTTATGTTTTTCTGCAAGATTGTGCAGCTTCTCCCGCATCACTCGCTCATCAGCCGTTTCAAGAAAATCCGGACGCGGAGAAACCAGCATGATCTTCAGGCGATCATCCAGTGCCTGGCGCTGCTCCAGACGCAATCTCATTTGCGAATCCAGTGCCCTGAATTGCTTGTCTAGCGCGGGCAGAATAGCTTCATAGTAATCATGTCTGGACTTGATAATGCTCTCATAAGCATCGAGATAACCATCCCAGGATTCCAGTCTTTTGCGCAAATCTTCCAGATCGAAATAGTTTTGCAGTGACTCCTGAAAGTCATTTGACGCCATCAATTCCAGCAAATAATATGTCTCCGGCGATTCCGGCAACTCCCTGAGCTTCACCACCCAATCTTTATCCTGCTTTAATTCGTCGCTCACCAGCGCCTTGAGAAAATGTCCCTCACGGATACTCTTGATTGACGCATCCAGCTTGGCAAGCTCGGAAGCAAAATTTTCAAGTGCGCTGCCATACAGCAATGCCGCTCTGCCATGCAGGCCCAGCTGGGCATAGGCATAGGGTACGCCCAGCATGCTCTCCTGCACTGCCTTGTCTGTCACATTTCGCTTCGACAACAGGGTCCATGGAACAAGGGCACGATCGAATTTCCCCAGTGAAACATCCGTCCAGCCGGAACCCAGCAATGCCTTGTTTGAGAAAGGACCATTTAAACGAACACGATCAAGATATTGCTTGGCCAGTGCGGGCTGGCTGGCGGCAATAAGCCTGTTGCCCATCAGCAGATTGGCCTTGTCCCTGATAGCCAAAGTGCCTTCATCATCGCTTGAAATTTGGCCAGCCTTGTCCAACTCCGCAAAACCTTTTAATTCCTGCCCGCTCTGTATCAGCGCAATACCCAGGTTATAGGTCGAAAATCCGGCATACTCTTTTGCGCCCTGGAGACCCTGCAGAATTTTGATGGCATCGTCAAACTTTCCCGTCAGGATATAAATCTGCGCACGCAAAAATTGCTCGTCATCACGAATATTCCCGGGTATTTTTCCTGAAATTTTTTCAATTGTGCTCAGGGCACTTCTGGCGTCATCCTTTTGCACATAGATACGCGCAAGTCGATACGCCGCTTCATTGCGGACAGACGGTGCAACATTGCCCTCAAGCACCGATTTGATGGCGCGACCGGCACGCTGGTGCATACGATAAGACAACTCGAAGTCGCCCACCGAAAAATTGGCAAAATTGATTTGAAAGTGGAGCGGATCAAGATTGGGATCATCCAGCCGATTGAACTGACCCAACTCGGTATCCAGCCTGGTGATCGCATCGACGTATTCGCCCTGAAAGGCGTAGAAGAAGGCCTCGCCAAGATATAAATCCTTAGCGTCGGCACGCGGGGAAATATCCGCGGCAAAAGCGATAGAACTGAAGCACAATCCGAACAGGCAAATATATCGACGCATCATGGATTGTTAATCTTTAAATCCGATACTTTTACTATTCGAACCCGGGCCCGCCAGTATCACCTCAATCAGCTTAGGCTCAATTGTTTTGGTAAATTTATGACTGGCATTTTGGCGGTAATCGCTATTGCCGCTACCTTTGCCTGCCAGGGCCACATCCAAAGTGTGCTCGCCGGCGCGCACATTGCCCGTGTAGAGACGCTGAACACCGCCATTCTGCAGCGCTTCCAGCTCCTTGAAAGAGTAAATATGATGAGTGACATCTTTTCCGTCGAGCTTGATTTTGACGGCATCAAGACGGAATTTATCCCCCTTCACCAGTGTGACAAAAACGGACACCTGGGTATTAGACGGATAGATCAACTTTTCCTCAAGCTGAGTCAATTCAGCAGAGATACCCAATACATCCTTCTTGATATCCTGCACCTGCTCGTCTAGCCCCTTGATCTGCTCTCTGGAAATTTCTTGCGCGATACTGCCATTCATCAAAAATGCAAACATCACACCAACCAGAAAGTTCTTCAATACTCGATTCATTTTCAACGCCCAAAATAGTAATTTAGCTTTTATAACAAGCTGATATTTCAATTTACAAGTAAAACATACAGTTACACTCATTTACCGTGCAATCATTAATGTGTCGATCATACCATATTAAAAATAGTCATCAGAAGTGATAACAAGACCGGCATGTTTATTTAAGACCAGCGTAGAAAATCTACAGGAAAAATTCGCCAATGAAGCACCACCCAGAAGTGACGAATGCAAAATAAACCTCCGGCAGTTTAAAAATAAAATATTAAGGAATCCCTGATTAAGTCGTCATCCACGCGAAGGCGGGGATCCAGTGTATTGATTTTACTGGGTTCCCGCCTTCGCGGGAACAACAACATGGACTTAATCAGAGCTTCCGTAAATGGCGAGGCCAATATTGATTGATGATGAACAGGCGGGGAGTAAAAACTGACAACTGATTTCTGAATCGGATGAATGGCAAGCAGCCCCTGCCCCAAATATGACGAACGGCAAAAAATGCAGGACAAGTGGCAAAAGATAAACTGCACTATTGCCGTTTGAGCCTGTTTTCCGATGTTGCCAACTGATTTCGTTGAGCCCAAAGAATAAGGGCTCCCCATACCAGGGCAGCAAGCATCAATAAAAACCCGAGCCCATATACAAATGTTCCCCAACGTTGCGCATTATGCAGCTGACCAAACCAGGTGAGCAGGTAAATCCAGTCATGAGGGCCGTCTTCACCGGTATATCCGCCTAATAAAATGAGTTGCGGCTGCAATGCATCATAAACATAGGGAGACAAATCAAGCAGACTGATACTTGCCCACCACAAACCGATTGCAGCACCAAAGTTATCCCGGTTCACCCGAATAAAAGCAACGCAAATGCCAATTGGCAGAGCCAGCTGAAACAAACTGCCGCCAATGATGGTCATGAACTCTCCAAACGGCATGAATAAAACATGACCAGCCTCATGGATGGGAAGCAATATGTTATGCATAAAGGAACCAAATATCTCACCATAGCGATAGTCGTAAGCTGCCAAATAAAAACTCCACACAACAAGCAGAAACAACCCCAGGCAACGACTGTAAAAAGTGATCGATTCTATCTTCTCCATAGGCTGCAATAATGATGCAAAAATGCCACCGGTTCCATCAGCAAAAAATTCATCGGAGGTGTTTATAGGCGAGAGTGGGCGGGGTGCTTTTCCCCACTTGAAAACATAAATCCCGCATGAAGGACATGGCTCGCTGACTGGCAGCGATTTAAGCGGCTTGAAATTGCACTTCGGGCATTGGGTGTAGGTATCGGGCATTGGGTATCGCATTAATAAAATTTACTTTTTTTCAGGCGTATCCAGCTTCAAATGCGTCCGGAAAAGCCGGGTTGCCTCACAAGTCCTGCTATAAAGCATTTATAACTATTTGCGCTTTCCATTTTAATCGTGCATATAGCTAAGTCATAGGAATAATTTACCCTTACCTCCATCATGATTCGGCGTTAAGCTACGCGTCATGGTAGGCCTTTCCGTCTTCTTTGCATTGGGTGTGTGGCTGCTGCAACAGCAGGCTGCGCTGCCGGATATGCGCTGGGCCTTCCTGATGATTCCGCTATTTTCGGCAATACGTTTGCCTCGCAACACCTCCTTCGGCCGCACTTTCCGTATTTCTATCTTGCTGCTACTGGCCACAGGTTGTGGATTTTTCTATGCGGCATGGCTGGCGCAGCAGCGCCTCGCGGCCGAGCTACCAGCTGCATGGCAAGGACGCGACATTGCCGTGATTGGTGTGGTCGCAGAAATGCCGCGCCAGCACGAGCGCGGCCTGGGCTTCAGATTTGATGTTGAAAAAATCCTCACCGCTGAGGCCCAAGTGCCGCAACACATACTGCTTTCGACTTACAACAGTGCGGAAAATCCAGTATTGAATCTGCACGCAGGCGAGCGCTGGCAACTGACGTTGCGCCTGAAACAGCCGCACGGCAGCAGCAATCCCTATAGTTTTGATTTTGAAGCGTGGGCGCTTGAGCGCAATCTGCGTGCGGTGGGTTACGTGCATCCCAGGGGCGACAATCGGCGTATCGATGAACATGTTTTTGCCGGCGGATATTTCATCGAGCGCCTGCGTGAAGCCGTGCGCGCCCATTTTCAGCAGGTGCTGGGAAGTGCGCCTTACGCCGGAGTGCTGAGCGCTCTGGCAATAGGCGACCAGGGCAGCATTCCGGCGGCGCAGTGGCAGGTTTTTACCCGCACCGGTGTTAATCATTTGATGTCGATTTCAGGCCTGCATATCACCATGCTGGCGGGCATGGCCTTTGCGCTTGGTTACTGGCTATGGCGGCGCAGCGTGTACTTGACCCTGTGGCTGCCGGCACGCAAGGCGGCCGCGCTGGCGGGATTGCTGGTGGCTGTTGGCTATGCGCTGATTTCCGGCTACGGCGTGCCGGCACAACGCACCGTGTATATGCTGGGCACGGTGGCCGCTGCCCTGTGGCTGTCGCGAAATATTTCTCCTTCGCAATTGCTCGCCGTTGCGCTGGTGGTTGTGCTGCTGCTTGATCCCTGGGCCGTGATCTCGCCCGGCTTCTGGTTGTCCTTTGGCGCGGTCGGGCTGATTTTTTACATCACGGCAAACAGACTGGCGCAGAGACACTGGCTGCTGGAATATGGGCGCATTCAGTGGGCGATGAGCATAGGCCTGATTCCGCCCTTGCTTGCAATGTTCCAGCAAGTCTCGCTGGTATCGCCAATCGCCAATGCCTTTGCGATACCGCTGGTAAGTTTTGTGGTGGTGCCGCTTGCCTTGCTGGGTGCGCTGCTGCCGCTGGACTGGCTGTTGCACCTCGCCCATTACGCCATCAGCATAACCATGCTCGCGCTGGAGTGGCTGAGCGCCTTGCCGGCAGCAGTGTGGGCCCAGCATGCACCGCCCGGCTGGACAATTGCAGCGGGCATGCTGGGCGTGCTGTGGCTGCTGTTGCCGCGCGGCTTTCCTGCGCGCTGGCTGGGCATCATATTATTATTGCCAATGTTCCTTGTGCAAACTGCTGCACCGCTACCCGGCAGCTTGCGCCTGACGATTTTCGACGTTGGTCAGGGTCTGGCGGTTTCCGCACAAACCAGCAACCACGCCCTGCTGTATGACAGCGGGCCAGGTTTTAACAGCGAGGCCAACAGCGGCAACCGCATTCTGGTTCCGTCACTGAAAGCCATGGGCATTTCCCGGCTCGATAAATTAATTCTCACACATAACGACGCCGACCATACTGGCGGCGCACAGTCAGTGATGCAGGCGATGCCTGTCGCGCAGCTTTCTTCATCCCTGCCGTCTGACAGCCCAATAGTGCTGCAAGCCGGCCAGACGCAGCGTTGCAGTGCTGGCCAACACTGGGACTGGGACGGCGTGCAGTTTGAATTGCTGCATCCGGCCCTCGCCAGCTATGCACAGGATAAAATCGGCAACAATGACAGGGGCTGCGTGTTGCGCATCAGCACAGGCCAGCATAGCGTGCTGCTCACGGCCGATATTGAAAAAAAATCGGAACGCAGCCTGCTTGAGCTGCAGGCAGAAAAGCTGCGCGCCACCTTGCTGGTGGTACCCCATCACGGCAGCAAGACTTCTTCCACCGCAGAATTTGTGTCGGCTGTGCAACCCCGCTATGCGGTATTCACTTCCGGTTATCGCAACCAGTTTGGCCATCCCAGGGCTGAGGTCGTGGAACGCTACCGTGCACAGGGTAGCGCGTTGCTGCGCACGGATGAACATGGCGCGATTCTGCTGGAAATGGATGCAGATAACGTGCGCGTAAATACCTACCGCAAGACCCATGCACGCTACTGGCAGCATGCTCCCGGGGTCTCTGTGCAAGATGAAACGCTGGAATAAGCCCCATTTACCCCCTCTTATTCAGCCGCATGATCGAACACAACTGCTTAAAATTGCGCCTAATTTCGTATTTCTGTCCAAACTTGTAGCGGGCGGAAATCTCAGATTGGGAGAGTATGTGGGAAAGTTAATTTGCGTCATCGGCAACAAAGGCGGAACCGGCAAGACCAGCATCACGCATATGCTGTGTCACGGCTTTGGCCTGCTGGGCATGCGCTCGATTGCAGTGCTGACAGACACCTCGCGTGAACCGCTGTTTCGTGGTGACCGCGGCTACACGCCTCTCGATGGCCGCACACCTGACCAACTGGAAAAAATTCTTGCCAAGATGGAAACGATGCCGGAATGGATAGCGGTAATCGACGGCGGCGCGAACCGTCCGGAAATGGACAAGCAACTTTACGAAATCGCAAACCTGGCACTGCTGCCCTTCCGTGACTCGCACGAGGACATCCGCACGGTGCGCCACGATCTGGAATCCTTTCCCGCAGCATACGGCGTACCATCGCAATGGCCCAAAAATCCGTGGCAGCAAATGGCTGCGGAACACACGCTGGATGAGCTGATGCAGGACTACCGCCCGCGGCTGCTGGAGCCGGTTTATACCGTCAGCTCCAGCAAGCTGCTGCTGGAAACCAAGGTACCCCACGACCTGCCCACCGTACTCAACAATGTATGCCGCGGCCTGGCCAAACAGGCGCTCAGCAAGCTCGAATCTGAATAAGCTGCAGAACTTGCTGCTACCCCTTTTTGAACTGCTAATCGTTTGCATGATCTATTTAATATATTTAAAATATTAAATATAATCAAATAGTTACAATTATTGCAAATATCTTGCCTGTGAACTTGCCTCGCCCCTCCACGGCATAAATTCGGCCCCATCAAACAGGTAGTTTTATACTTATATGATGCACAATAAAAAAGCCCGCAACAGCGGGCTTTTTCCTGGGCAGTGACAGGGCCTAGTGTCCCAGCGCCTTGATCACATCCTCTACCACTTTCTTCGCATCACCAAACACCATCATGGTCTTGTCCAGATAGAACAGGTCGTTGTCCAGACCCGCGTAACCCGCGGCCATGCTGCGCTTGACCACCAGTATGGTGCGCGCCTTGTGTGCTTCCAGAATCGGCATGCCGTAGATCGGGCTATTTGGGTCAGTTTTTGCGGCAGGGTTCACCACGTCGTTCGCACCGATCACCAGCACCACATCGGTATCGGCGAACTCGTTGTTGATTTCGTCCATTTCCACCACCTGATCGTAGGGCACTTCGGCCTCGGCCAGCAGCACGTTCATATGGCCGGGCATGCGTCCCGCAACCGGATGAATCGCATAACGCACCTTGATGCCTTTTTCGGTCAGCATCTTGGACATTTCATTGATCGCATGCTGCGCACGCGCCACCGCCAGGCCGTAGCCCGGAACAATAATCACGCTGTCGGCATTTCCCATCATGAAGGCTGCGTCTTCCGCGCTGCCGCTACGATAGGTTTTCTGCACGCCACTGTCTTCAGCAACCGCGCCTTCGCCGCCGCCAAAGCCGCCCAGAATCACATTGAGGAAGGCGCGGTTCATTGCCTTGCACATGATGTAGGAAAGAATCGCACCCGAGCTGCCCACCAGCGAGCCGGCAATAATCAGCATGTTGTTGTTCAGCGTAAAGCCAATACCCGCCGCGGCCCAGCCTGAATAGGAGTTAAGCATCGATACCACCACCGGCATATCTGCACCACCGATTGGCATAATCAGCAACACGCCCAGTACCAGCGCGATGGCGGTCATGATGAGGAAGGGTGTCCAGCTCGGCGACATGCTGAAGGCAATACCAAAACCTATCATCACGATACCCAGTGCCAGGTTTACCCAGTGCTGCCCGGTAAAGCGCAAAGGCTTGCTGCCCATCCTGCCGGAGAGCTTGCCGAAAGCAACGATGGAGCCGGTGAAGGTAATCGCACCGATAAAGGTGCCGATGAACAGCTCGATGCGGTTGCTGAGATGAAGCTCCGCACCCAGATATTTAACAATCCCGTATGCATAGGGATTGTAATAAGCCGACATCGCGATCAGCACCGCAGCCAGGCCAACCAGCGAGTGCATCGCCGCAACCAGCTCAGGCATCGAAGTCATCTCGATACGTTTTGCAACAATCGCACCGGCCGCACCGCCCAGCACAATCGCCAGCGAAATATAAATCCAGTTACTGGTCAGCGTCAGCGTGGTCAACACGGCGATAGCCATACCCACCATGCCAAACAGATTGCCGCGTCGTGCGGAAACCGGAGAACTTAAACCCTTGAGCGCCAGAATAAATAATACGGCGGCAACGAGGTAAGCCAGAGCAACAGAATTAAGTGACATTTACTTGCCTTTCTTCTTGAACATATCCAGCATGCGCTGTGTGACCAGAAATCCGCCAAACACGTTAACGGCGGCCAGCACAACGGCCACAAAACCCAGCACGGTGCCTGCATTCAACTCCACCGGGCCGGCGGCCAGCATCGCGCCGACGATAATGATGCCGGAAATCGCATTGGTCACCGCCATCAATGGCGTATGCAGCGCGGGGGTCACGTTCCACACCACGTGGTAACCCACGACGATGGACAGTACAAATACAGTCAGATTGGTTACTAAAGGATCCACGACTTCGTTCATCTCAATTCTCCAGTTATTTTGTAACAACGGCGCCGTCGATCGCAATCAGCGAGCCCGCGATAATGTCATCCTCGCGGTTAATATTGATCGAGCCGCCCTGCTTGGGGTCACATAGCAGGTTGAGGAAATTAAGCAGATTGCGCGCATACAACGCGCTGGCATCGGCTGCCACCTGCGCCGGCAAGTTATCCTCGCCGCACAGCGTGACACCGTGCTTGACCACGGTCTTGCCCTGCTCGGACAGCGGGCAGTTACCGCCCGCCTCAACCGCCATATCCACAATCACCGAACCCGGCTTCATGGATTTGACCATTTCCTCGGTTACCAGCACGGGGGCAGGTCTGCCGGGAATCAGCGCGGTGGTAATCACGATGTCTGCCAAGGCGACGCGCTTCGCAACTTCAACTTTCTGGCGTTCCATCCAGCTGGCCGGCATAGCCCGCGCATAGCCGCCCACACCTACCGCCGCTTCGCGCTCTTCGTCTGTTTCAAACGCAACATCGATAAATTTTGCCCCCAGCGATTCAACCTGCTCTTTGGCCGCAGGGCGCACGTCTGATGCCTCGATAATCGCACCCAGTCGCTTGGCTGTCGCAATCGCCTGCAAGCCTGCCACACCCACACCCAGTATCACCACGCGCGCGGCTTTCACCGTGCCCGCAGCGGTCATCAGCATCGGCATGAAACGTTTATACAAATTGGCGCCTATCATCACCGCCTTGTAACCGGCGATATTGGCCTGTGAAGAAAGCACATCCATCGCCTGCGCGCGTGAAGTGCGCGGCAATTTTTCCATCGCGAATGCGGTAATTCCCTGCTTGGCATAGGCTGCAACGAGGTCGGCCTGGTAGGGTGACAGCAGGCCGATCAGCACGCTCTTCGCTGGCAATTTTGCCAGTTCGTCGCTGGTCGGCGCCTTCACCTTGAGTACGATTTCGGCTTTGGCATACAAGTCAGCAGTACTGACGAGTGTCGCTCCGGCCGTCTGATATTCAGCATCGGGAATGCTCGCGCCAGCACCGGCACCGTTTTCCACCATCACGGTGTGACCGGCTGCCAGCATTTTCTTCACCGTTTCCGGCGTTGCTGCAACACGAGTTTCACCTGCGCGCGTTTCCGCAGGAATTCCTATACGCATGTAGCTTCTCCTCTGTTAATCATTCAAGCCGTGGCCTGAAAAAACGCCCAACAGCAAGTCGGGCAAAATATTGTTTGGCGGGCGCATCGGGGCACCCTGCTCATTTATTATTGCTGTGAGCGAATACGGGCATAAACAAGTCGCTCATTATACCGCGACTTTCTCATCAGTATGCTGTGCAAAAAAACCTGGAATGCAGACAGCCATCCCTATACAGCATTGCCCGCATCCTCAACCACTTTCAAAAAATCATCGCCGTAGCGCGTCAGCTTGGCCTGCCCAACGCCGCTTATCCGGCCCAGTTCAGCAAGGCTGGCGGGGCGCTGGTTGAGTATTTCCAGCAGGGTGCTGTCATGGAAAATAACATAGGGCGGCACGCCCTGTTCGCGCGCCAGCTCCATACGTTTGGATTTAAGGGCAAGCCATAGCGGGTCTTCGTTGGCACCGGCGAAGGCTTCGCGAAGTCTGCTGCCCTTTTCTGCTTTGCTGCCCGTCCGTTTAGGCGGTTCAGCATCGCGGCGTAGCCACACTTCACGTTCACCACGCAGTATAGGGCGCGCTTCTTCGGTCAGGCTCAGGCCGCCATAGGCTTCCATCTCAACCTGCAGCAAACCCGCTGCGACCAGCTGCCGGTAAACACTGCTCCATTGCGCCTGACCTAGCGCCTTGCCGATACCGAAAGTGGAAAGCTGCTGATGCTGAAATTTTTCTATTTGCGGCGTCAGTTTGCCCATCAGGATATCGGCCAGATGCCCCACGCCAAAACGCTGTCCGCTGCGGTAAACGCAGGACAGCGCCATGCGCGCTGCCTCGCTGGCATCCCAGGTATCAACAGGTTCCAGGCAATTGTCACACTGCGCGCAGGCGCCGGGATGGGTTGTTTCACCGAAATAGCGCAACAGGGTCTGGTGGCGGCACGCGGTAGATTCGCAGAAACCCAGTAGCGCATCCAGCTTCTGCCGTTCAACGCGCTTGCGCTCTTCCGGCGCATCGCCGGAATCGAGCATCTTGCGCATCGACACCACATCACCCAGACCGTATGCCATCCATGCATTCGCCGGCAGACCGTCACGGCCTGCACGGCCGGTTTCCTGATAATACCCTTCCATGCTTTTGGGCAAATCCAGATGCGCAACAAAGCGCACATTGGGCTTGTCTATGCCCATGCCAAAAGCCACCGTGGCCACCATTACCACGCCTTCTTCCAGCAGAAAACGGCGCTGATTTTTATTGCGCGTGGCCGCATCCAGACCCGCATGATATGGCAGCGCATCCCAGCCGCGCTCCTGCAGCCAGGCGGCGGTTTCTTCCACTTTTTTGCGCGACAGGCAATACACAATACCCGCATCGTTGGCATGCTCGGATTCGAGAAACGCCTGCAGCTGCTGCCTTGCATTGGCTTTCTGCGTGACGCGATAACGGATATTGGGGCGGTCAAAACTGGCAACAAAATGCTGCGCATCTTCAAGCGCCAGGCGCTCGATGATTTCCGCGCGCGTCGGCGCATCGGCGGTGGCGGTGAGCGCGATGCGCGGAATATCGGGATAGCGCTGGTGCAACACCGTCAGCGCGCGGTATTCAGGACGGAAATCATGGCCCCATTGCGACACGCAGTGCGCCTCGTCGATGGCGAACAAGGCAAGTGAATTCTCATTCTGCAAACTGTCCAGTAATTCCAGAAAACTGTCCTGCATCAGGCGTTCAGGCGCCACATACAGCAGCTTCAGCTCACCACGGTACAGGCGGCTATACACTTGCCGCGCCGCCGTTGCATCGAGGCTGGAATTCAGAAATGCGGCCTGCACGCCCAGCTGACTGAGTGCATCCACCTGGTCCTGCATCAGCGCAATAAGCGGCGATACAACGATGCCGACACCGTTGCGCAATAATGCCGGCAACTGGTAACACAGCGACTTGCCGCCGCCGGTAGGCATCAGCACCAGCGCATCGCCGCCTGCCACGACATGCTCGACGATAGCCTGCTGCTCCCCGCGAAAGGCGGTGTAGCCGAAAACATCGAGCAGGATTTTTGAAGCTTGGGAAGTTGTCATCTTGGAAAAACGAAAACTTATTCGATACCCATCATTGAAAACAGCATCTGGTCGGTATTTCTCATTTGCTTGACCAGCAGCGTCAGCAAGGCCTTGGAAAAACGTGACTGCAAACCATCGCTGGCCCGGCGCAAAGACTTGCCCTCTACCTCAATCAACTCCAGCGCCGTGGTTGCCGTCACCGAGGAAGAACGCAAATGCCTTACTTCGTCGAGGTAGCCGATTTCACCAAAACAGTCACCGGCTTTCATGCGATTTATCTCCTTGCCGTTTTTGCTTACCACGACTTCACCGCTGGTGATAATAAATAAATTATTGCCGATTTTGCCTTCCTCGATAATCGTCTTGCCGGTTCCCATGGTAAGGGTGCGGCTGATATCCAGCGTTTCCCAAAGTTCATTATCCGAAAAATCTGCAAAAAAACTGAATTTTCGCATCGAGTTAAAACGTGTACTGTCAAAGCGGGAATCTTCGGGGATTGCAATTTGCGGCAAGGCCGCAACAAGGTCATCAAAAAAAGCGCGCCAGTTGGTGTAGCGCAACTCCCTGTCCGGATGCATTGCACGATGTACTGCAAAACGCAAAGCCTGGGGTATATCGCTGCGCCAGCCTTCCAGCGACATCACCTCTTCATTCAGTTTCTGATAAATCAAATCCTCGGGAGACTTTGCGGTAAACGGATAACGTCCGGTCAAAAGCTGATAAGCCATTACACCGACCGCATAAATATCGTTCTGCTGTGATGGCAGCGCTTTTCTGAAGTGCTCGGGCGCAACAAAAGGCAAGGTACCCACCATATCCACCTGGGTAAGGTCTGACTCGATACTGAACGCCGCGCCAAAATCGGAAATTTTCACGTCGCCGTCTGCTCCGAGCAAAATATTGGCAGGCTTGATATCTCTGTGTAACACGCCCATTTTGGTGGCAAAATCCAGCGCGTTGCATACCTTGTAGAGAATATCGATCAGGCGATTGATCGGTAATAACTTATCCGGCACGGTAAATTGTTTGAGGCTGCCGCCGGCCATGTATTCCATCACAATATAGTTGAACTCATCCGTGGAACCCGCCTCAAAAATCTGCACAATAAACGGGTGTTGCAGCTTGCCTGCAAGGCGAGTTTCATTCAGCCACATCTTGCGGTTGCGGTTGCCTGCAACCGGGTCATCAAACAGACTCAAACGGTTCATCTTGATCGCAACATCGCGTTGTGCGTAGGTATCGAATGCCAGATGTACTTCACCGCTGGAGCCCCTGCCCAGCAATTGCTTCATCTCAAAGCGATGACCGAATGTGTCGTTTTTGCTATCCATTTTTCCCGTTATTCGCATTTAAGCTGTGAGCAGCAACTGGCTTGCTTGATTCGCTTTAAATTTTACCCGTTTATTACATGTAAATGATGATATTTTGGCTTTAATTTGCTGAAAAACGGCACAAAAAAAACAAAGCCGACTCATCACTGAATCGGCTTTGTTTGCTGGCTTCCTGAATCTGTACAAGATAAATTTGCCGGAATTCTTGAGGCTGTCAGCCAGTTATTTATCAGGCTTATGCTGCTCAATATACCCTGGTGCGAAAGGAGAGACTCGAACTCTCACGCCGCGAGGCGCTGGAACCTAAATCCAGTGCGTCTACCAATTCCGCCACTTTCGCCCGTCAATTTCGGGGGCGCGATTATAGCACGCAAAAATTTTTGAGTGGCAAAATCAGCCGGTGATTTTAATCACGGTGCGCCCGTGCGCTTCACCATTCAGAAGCTTAGAAAATATTTCCGGCAGCTGTTCAAACTCTACCGTATGTACAAGCCTGTCCAGTTGCTGCGGGCGCCACTCATTCGCCAGCCTGTGCCAGATTTCCTGGCGCAGGGGCATCGCAGTCGCAGCCGAATCAATGCCGATCAGGCGCACACCGCGCAAAATAAAGGGCAGCACGGAGGTGTTCAATTCCACACCTCCGGCGTTGCCAAAACTCGCAATCACGCCATTTTGCTGCATCGTGCGTGTCAGCCACGCAAGGGTTGCACCACCGACGGAATCGAGGGCCGCAGCCCACTGCATCCTTTCCAGCGGGCGCGTACCGGTCAAATCAATCGCACTGCGCGGCAGGATTTCATCTGCTCCCAGGGATTTCAGATATTCATGTTCGCTGTCTTTGCCGGTGATGGCGACCACATGATATTTCAGGCGTTTCAGCATGCTGATGGCCAGACTGGCCACCCCACCTGTTGCACCGGTGATCACGACTTTGCCACTTTCCGGGGTCACATCGTTCTGCTGCAGACGATACAGCGACAATGCCGCCGTAAACCCTGCGGTACCCAATGCCATTGCATCATGCAGGGACAGGCCCGGTGGCAGACGCACCACCCAGCTGGCTGGCACGCGCACCAGCTCGGCATAGCCACCGTCATGCGCCACGCCCAGCTCGTAACCGGTCACAATCACCTTGTCGCCTTCGGCAAAGCGTGCGTCGTGCGAGCTGACCACCACTCCGGCTACATCGATACCGCCGACACAGGGAAAACGCCGGATAATCTTGCCGGCGCCGGTAGCCGCCAGAGCATCCTTGTAATTGACACTGGAGTACGCGGCGCGTATCACCACCTCGCCGGGATCGAGCTCATTCAGGGTCAGGTCTACAAAACGGCTGGCGACCTTATTCTCTTCATTGAAGATGCGGTAGGCGCGGAATTTCATGATTTTCTAAATATGTATGGTGCGCTTGTCCACTGCCAGGGCGGCTTCGTGTATCACTTCGGACAAGGAAGGATGGGCATGTATGGTGCGCGCCAGATCTTCGCTGCTGGCCGAGAAGGCCATCGCCAACACCGCCTGCTGGATCAGCTCGGAAGCCATCGCGCCGATAATATGCACGCCCAGAATACGGTCGCTGCTGGCATCCGCGAGTATCTTTACAAAACCGGCGGTTTCGCCCAGGGCACGTGCGCGGCCATTCGCCATAAAAGGGAACTGCCCGGCTTTGAAGGCCACGCCCTCCTTCTTCAATTGCTGCTCGGTCTTGCCCACCCACGCAATTTCGGGTGTCGCATACATCACCCACGGCACCAGATTGAGATCGCAATGACCGGCCTGGCCTGCAATCAGTTCCGCGACCATCACGCCCTCTTCCGAGGCCTTGTGCGCCAGCATCGGCCCGCGCACCACATCGCCCACTGCATACACATTGGGCAAAGTGCTGCGGCAATGTTCATCCACTTCGATACGCCCTGCCGCATCAAGTATCAAACCGGCTTCCTTAACACCCAGGCCTTCAGTATTCGGCACCCGGCCCACGGCCACGATCAGTTTGTCAGCAAGCAACTCCTGCGCTGCACCCTGTGCATCCTTCCATGCAATCGAAACTTCCTTCTTGCTCTGCGCAACTTTATCAATCTGCACACCAAGATGTATTTTCAGGCCCTGCTTGTTGAAGGCACGCAACGCTTCCTTCGCTACCTGCTCATCCGCTGCCGGCATAAAGGCAGGTGCAGCTTCCAGTATCGTGACCTCGCTGCCCAGCCTGCGCCACACACTGCCCAACTCCAGTCCTATCACCCCTGCACCGATAATTGCCAGACGTTTCGGCACCTCGGTGAAAGCCAGTGCACCGCTGTTATCCACGATACGCTCGCCATCGAGCGCTGCTTGCGGCAATACGCGCGGCGTAGAGCCCGTGGCAATGATCACATGCATTGCGCGCAGCTCTTCACCACCGGCAACCGCCACGCGCCAGACTTCGCCGTCACGCCCAAGCAGCGTGCCGCGGCCCTGCACAGCAATGACTTTGTTTTTCTTGAATAAGGAAGCGATACCCGAGGTGAAGTCGCTGACGATTTTATCTTTGCGCGCCAGCATCTTTGCAATATCCATTTGCGCACCTTTGACCGTAATACCGTGCGCTTCGAAATCGTGGGAAATCTTTTCGTAGTTTTCGGATGATTCCAGCAAGGCTTTGGACGGGATGCATCCGACATTCAGGCAGGTTCCACCCAGGCTGGTTTTGCCCTGCGCATTTTTCCACTCATCCACGCAGACAACCTTCATCCCCAGCTGCGCGCAGCGTATCGCCGCGACATAACCGCCGGGACCCGCACCAATGACAACCACATCAAATTCAGCCATATTTACCTCTGCTTACAAATCCAGCAACACGCGCCCCGGGTATTCCAGCGCTTCCTTGATGGTCACCAGAAACTGCACCGCTTCGCGGCCATCGATAATGCGATGATCATAGGACACGGCAAGGTAGTTCATCGGACGGATCACCACCTGGCCGTTCTCGGCAACCGGTCTGTCCTTGGTCGCATGGATACCGAGAATCGCGCTCTGTGGAGGATTGATGATGGGTGTAGACAGCATGGAGCCGAACACGCCGCCATTGGTGATGGAAAAAGTGCCACCGGTGAGTTCTTCCATAGTGAGCTTGCCATCCTTGGCGCGTGCGGCAAAATCAGCAATCTGTTTTTCGATATCGGCCAGCGACAATTTATCCGCATCGCGGATGATGGGCACCACCAGGCCGCGCTCGCTGCCGATGGCCACGCCGATGTCGAAATAGCCGTGATAGACAATATCTGTGCCGTCCACCGACGCATTCACAATCGGGAATTTTTGCAGCGCCATTACGACCGCCTTGACGAAGAATGAAGTGAAGCCCAGCTTCACACCGTGCTTCTTTTCAAACGCATCCTTGTAGCGGTTGCGCAGCTCGATGACGGGCTGCATATTCACTTCATTAAAGGTGGTGAGAATGGCGGCGTTCTGTTGCGACTGCAGCAGGCGCTCGGCGATGCGCTGGCGTATGCGCGTCATCGGCACACGCTGCTCGATGCGGCCGCCGGCTTGCGGCTGCGGAATGCTGGCAACCAGTGCTGCAGATTTTTCCTGCACGTTCAGCACGTCTTCCTTGATTACCCTGCCGCCGCGACCGCTGCCGCTGATTTCCGCGGTATCAATATTTTTTTCAGTTGCAATCTTCTTCGCGGCGGGCATCACGGCTGCCGCTGCTGGCGCTGCCTTTGCAGCCGCTGCCGGCGCAGGTGCGCTTTCTGCACTGGCTTTGGCCTCGGTATCCAGCATTGCGATCACTTCGCCGCTGCTGACTTTTTCGCCGTTCTGTTTAAGTATTTTGGTCAGCACGCCGGATTTGATTGCGGGGAGTTCCAGCACGACTTTATCGGTTTCAATGTCGATCAGGCTTTCGCCTTCCGTTACCGCCTCGCCTACCTTTTTATTCCAGCTTAACAGGGATGCCTCGGAAACAGATTCTGACAATTGCGGTACTTTCACTTCAATTTTCATGGTGTTTTGCTCCAGGCTTGTTTGTTGTATTCAGATCATCACGGAAAGCGGCATCAATCACGGCTTTTTGCTGTTCATTGTGTACGGCAAGATACCCGGCTGCAGGTGCGGCCGCAGAAGGCCGCAGCGCATAGCCCAGCTGCATGCCCTTGCGCATATGGCGCAGCAGGTAATGCTGGATGCGGTGCCACGCGCCCTGGTTGCCCGGCTCTTCCTGGCACCACAATACTTCAGTGGCTTTGGGATAGGCGGCAATCTGCGCTGCAAATAACTCATGCGGGAAGGGATACAGCTGCTCCAGACGGATGATGGCCATATCCTGTATGCCGCGCTCCCGGCGCGAGGCGATCAGTTCATAGTAAATTTTTCCGCTGCAGACAATCACGCGGCGCACTTTATTGGCCTCCAGCTTGTCGGCTTCGCTCAATACCGGCTGGAACGAACCCTCAATCAGCCATTTCAGCGGAGACGCCGCATCCTTGCTGCGCAACAGACTCTTGGGTGTAAATACCACCAGTGGTTTGCGGTAGGGGCGCAGCATCTGGCGTCGCAACAAATGGAACATCTGCGCAGGAGTCGACGGGATGCAGACCTGAATATTGTAGTCGGCGCAAAGCTGCAGATAACGCTCGATGCGACCGGAAGAGTGCTCTGCTCCCTGGCCTTCATAGCCATGCGGCAGCAGCATCACCAGCCCGCACAAACGTCCCCACTTGGCTTCGCCCGAAGTGATGAACTGGTCGATCACCACTTGTGCGCCATTGGCAAAGTCGCCAAACTGCGCTTCCCAGATCACCAGCGAATCCGGCTCGGCGGTGGCATAGCCGTATTCGTAAGCCAGCACCGCTTCTTCGGACAGGGTTGAATCGATGACCACCACGTCTGCCTGCTCAGCCTGCAGGTTGCGCAACGGCACGTAAAGACCTTCATGCCAGACGGTACGGTTCTGGTCGTGCAGCACCGCATGGCGGTGGAAGAACGTGCCCCTGCCGCAATCCTGGCCGGACAGCCGCACCGGATAACCCTCGGTGAGCAGTGTCGCGTAAGCCAGATTTTCGGCCATGCCCCAATCAAGGGACACTTCGCCTTTACCCATTGCACGCCTGTCTTCCATGATTTTTTCAACGCGCGAGTGCAGCTTGAAATTTTCCGGCACCGTGGTCAGCCGTTCGGACAGAAACTGCAATCGTTCGCGCGAAACACCGGTATTTATCGGCGTATCCCAGCGATCGGCGAGGCTGAACTTTGCCCAGCGCTTGGCATGCGAGCGCTTTACATTGATGCCGATGGTTTGCACCGGGCTTTTTCCTTCATCCATCGCCTTGCGGTAAGCCGCGATCATCGCGTCGGGTTCGTCTGCCGCAATGACGCCGGCCTCAACCAGACGCTGCGCATACAAGGCACGCATGCCCGGATGCTTGTTGATATAGCGATACATAAAGGGCTGTGTGACCAGCGGCTCATCCTGCTCGTTATGCCCCAGCTTGCGGAAACACACGAGGTCGATCACCACATCGCGGCTGAACGTCATGCGGTAATCCAGCGCAATTTCGGTGACCAGCAACACGGCTTCGGGATCGTCGGCATTCACATGGAAGATCGGTGCTTCCACCATTTTCGCCACATCGGTGCAATAGGTTGAAGAACGTATGTCACGCACGTCCGAAGTGGTAAAGCCGATCTGGTTATTGATGATGATATGCACGCTGCCGCCGGTGCTGTAACCGCGCGTCTGCGACAGGTTGAAAGTTTCCATCACCACGCCCTGGCCGGTGAAGGCCGAGTCGCCGTGCAGAATCACCGGCATTACTTTGCCGCCGTCGTGATCGCCACGGGTGTGCTGGCGCGCGCGCACCGAACCCTCCACCACCGGACTGACAATTTCAAGGTGCGAGGGATTAAACGCCAGCGTGACATGCATTGAGCTATTGCCATCGGGCAACACAATTTCGGACGAGAAGCCGTTGTGGTATTTCACGTCGCCCGAAGTCAGGTGCTCGGCATGCTTGCCCTCAAATTCGGCAAACAGCATGGAGGGCATTTTGCCCAGAATATTCACCAGCACATTGAGGCGGCCGCGGTGCGCCATGCCAATGACGGTTTCTTCCACGCCCTGTGCACCGGCACGCTGCAGCAGATGATCCAGCAGCGGGATCAGTGTTTCGCCGCCCTCGAGGGAAAAACGCTTCTGGCCGACAAACTTGGTATGCAGATAACGTTCCAGCGTTTCGGCGGCGGTGAGCCGTTGCAGAATTTCGCGGCGCTTGGCGGCCGGGTAATTGGCGACTCCCCTGCTGCCTTCCAGCCTTTGCTGCAGCCAGCGCTTCTGCTGAATATCGCTGATATACATGTATTCCGCGCCTATGCTGCTGCAATAGGTCTGGCGCAGAAACTGCACAATCTCGCGCAGTGTCATGCGCTGCGCGGCCACCAGCGAACCGGTCTCAAAGGTGGTTGCCATGTCCGCTTCGGTGAAGCCGTAATGCTCCAGGGTCAGTTCCGGCACCTCGGCTTTGGCATGGCGATTCAGGGGGTCAAGATTGGCGATGCGCACACCGAGAAAGCGGTGCGCATTGATCATCTGCAACACGGCTACCTGCTTGCGTTCCAGACTGACATCTGCGGCTTCTACATTTTGCACGCTCCTGGGCAGGGCGGCGAAAGCCCGCTGGACAGGGCCATGCGCCACATCATGCGCGGATTTGGCGGCAGGCAAGGCGTCAAAATAGGCACGCCACTCAGGCGTAACCGAGGCGGGGTCGGCCAGATACGCCTCGTATATTTCTTCAACAAATGCAGCGTTTGCACCGAACAGCAGTGAATTTTCCCGCATGCTTTTCATCAATGATGCCATGTTATTTCCCTGTGTCGCCCGTCAGCACTATATAGCATAAAAACATCAAGTATTTGATTTTATTGAATATTTTTCATATTCACATACAACTCACAGAGATCTCATTCTGCAAGGTGCAGCACACTCAACGTTTTTTGATTGGCACATAGTCCCGCTTGGTTGCACCAATATACAACTGGCGTGGGCGGCCAATTTTCTGTTCCTTGTCGGCAACCATTTCGTTCCATTGAGATATCCAGCCTATGGTGCGGCCAACCGCAAAAATCACGGTAAACATATTGGTGGGTATGCCCAGTGCGCGCAGCACGATGCCCGAATAGAAATCCACATTGGGATACAGTTTGCGCTCTATAAAGTAGGGGTCGTTCAAGGCGATCTGCTCCAACGCCAAGGCCATCTTGAACATCGGGTCATTTTCCAGCTTCAGCTCCTTCAGCACTTCGTAGCAGGTATCACGCATTACCGAAGCGCGCGGATCCATGTTTTTGTAGACGCGATGACCAAAGCCCATCAGACGGTATTTTTTATCCTTTACACCTTTCATAAACTCGTCAACGCGCGACACATCGCCGATCTCTTCCAGCATTTTCAATACCGCCTCATTGGCACCACCATGCGCGGGCCCCCACAGGGCGGCAATACCCGAAGACACACAGGCAAACGGATTGGCACCGCTGGAACCGGCCAGGCGGACTGTTGCGGTGGAGGCATTCTGCTCATGATCAGCATGCAGGATAAAAATACGTTCCAGTGCGCGAACCAGCTTTGGATTGGGGATATAGTCCTCGGCTGGCGTGCCAAACATCATATACATGAAATTTTCAACATAGCTGAACGCATTTTTGGGGAACATGAACGGTTCGCCAATATTGTATTTATAGCTCATGGCCGCTATGGTCGGCACCTTGGAAATCAGGCGCATGGCGGAAATTTCACGATGTTTCGGATTGTTGATATCGGTTGAGTCGTGATAGAACGCCGACAGTGCGCCCACCACGCCCACCATCACCGCCATCGGGTGCGCGTCACGCCTGAAACCGTTATAGAAACGGGCCAGTTGATCATGCACCATCGAGTGGTGTTTTACCTTGTACGTAAAGTCGGCATGCTGCTCAGCGGTGGGCAATTCGCCGTACAGCAACAGATAACACACTTCCAGAAAATCAGACTTTTCCGCAAGTTGCTCAATTGGATAACCGCGGTAATACAGCAGACCGGCATCACCATCAATGAAGGTAATTTTGGAAGCGCAACTCGCGGTCGAAAAAAAGGCGGGATCGTAGGTAAACATGCCAAGCTGGCTCAGATTATGCAAATCCAGCACATCCGCGCCGAGGGTGCCCGCCATGATAGGCAACTCAATGCTGCGGCCATCATCCAGTGTCAGTGTTGCAAACCGTTTTTTTTCCATACCAGACCTCACAATTTCAAATAACACACGGCCTGTCAGGCCAAATTAATCAAAGCAATTATTTCACGATGTTCTGCAAGTGCCGCAGGTGTTTTGCCGCTAATCATATCCCACAGCTGCGTATCCGGCATATCCAGCAAGCTGTCAAATGCCGCTTGCTGCGCCGCATCCAGACCCGCATAGTGCTCAATAAACCGCCCCAGCACAATATCCAGTTCCAGTAATCCGCGCCGGCAACGCCAGCGCAAGCGTTGAAATGCGGCAGGGTCAATTGTCATACCGCGCGCTTGACCATCATATCCTTGATTTTGCCTATCGCCTCAGTAGGGCTTAATTCCTTGGGGCAAACATCCACACAATTCATGATGGTGTGGCAACGGAACAGGCGATACGGATCTTCCAGATTATCCAGACGCTCGGCTGTGGCCTGGTCGCGCGTATCCGCAATAAAGCGGTATGCCTGCAGCAAGCCGGCAGGTCCTACAAACTTGTCAGGATTCCACCAGAACGACGGACATGCGGTGGTGCAGCAACCGCACAATATGCATTCATACAAGCCATCCAGCTCGGCGCGGTCTTCCGGCGATTGCAGACGCTCGGTTTCGGGCGGCGGGTCGTTATTGACCAGATAGGGCTTGATCGAATGATACTGTTTGAAAAACTGCGTCATATCCACAATCAGATCGCGTATCACCGGCAAGCCGGGCAAGGGGCGCAACTCGACCGGCTGTTTCAGGCCCGATAACGGGGTAATACAGGCGAGGCCGTTGCGCCCGTTGATATTCATCGCATCCGATCCGCACACGCCCTCGCGGCAGGATTTGCGCAGACTCAGGCTGTCATCATTAGCCTTGATCATCAAGATCGCATCCAGCAGCATCATGTTGCCCGCATCAATGGCCAGATCGTAGTCCTGCATATAGGGCGCAGCGTCCGTTTCGGGATTGTAGCGGTAGATTTTAAATTTCATGGTGTTAACCCCAAAATACCTTAGTCCACAGATTTCACAGATTCACACAGATTATGAACGCCAACCATACGCTTATATTCCAGGCTACGATTTCCAAAATTCAACAATAATCCTTTTGGCTTTTTACTTGCCTTAAGGTAGTTCAACAATTGTGCTTCCTCTCGACCAGACAACCTGTCAATTGCCTTTATTTCCACGATCACCGAGTCAAAACAGACAAAATCCGCTCTATATCCAGTATGCAGAGATACGCCATGGTATTGAATTTCCAGCTCTGCCTCCTTAACAAATGGTATTGCAGCATTGTTAAATTCAATTATTAAGGCTTCTTGATAGACCGCCTCCAGGAATCCGAATCCGAGCTCTTTATGCGCTTTTATCGCTGCCCCAATAATTGCATAAGTCTGTTCGTCACGTTGATTCATAGAAATTTATTTCAATAATCTGTGTGAATCTGTGTGAATCTGTGTGAATCTGTGAAATCTGTGGACAAATCAATAAACCCGCGCCTTCAGCGGGAAAGATTCCACGGTAAGCGGCTTCAGCCTTACCGGCTTGTAATCCAGCCGCTGCTCTTCCGTGAAATACAAGGAGTGCTTCAGCCACTTCTTATCGTCACGTTCCGGGAAATCTTCACGCGCATGCGCGCCGCGGCTTTATCCAGTTCCAGCGCTTCAACCCGTGCGGTGTTGAACACCTTGCTCTTGTCCTTGATGATGGTATTTCTGGCGCGTGCTGCTACGGCTTTAATTTGTCTCACCCCTTCCGCCAGCAAATCGGGGAAGCGGAACACGCCGCAATGGGTCTGCATCACGTTGCGCATCGCAGCGCCTACTTCGGCCACGCTCTCACCCTCCATCTGGGTATCCAGGCGTGCCAAACGCGCCAAGGGCCGTTCGGCGGCATCGGGCGGCAAGGGTTTGTGATGCGGGTTGCGCTGCAAGTCTTCAATAATCTGCCGTGCTGCTGCGCGCCCGAACACAATCAGGTCGAGCAGAGAATTACAGCCCAGACGGTTTGCACCATGCACCGACACGCAGGCGCATTCGCCCACCGCATAGAAACCCTGCACGACTTCTTCCGGGCCGGTTTTATAGGGCGCAACAACCTGTCCGTGATAATTGGTCGGTATCCCCCCCATCATGTAATGCGCGGTAGGCACCACCGGAATAGGCGCGCGCGCCGGGTCAACATGAGCAAACTTGAGCGCAATTTCACGAATGCCCGGCAAGCGATGTTTAATCACATCCTCCCCCAGATGATCCAGCTTAAGCAGCACATGATCAGCATTCGGGCCGCAGCCGCGCCCTTCCTTTATTTCGGTGGCCATCGCGCGCGACACCACATCGCGGCTGGCCAGATCTTTCGCATTGGGCGCATAGCGCGGCATAAAGCGCTCGCCATCCTTGTTCACCAGATAGCCGCCCTCGCCGCGCACACCCTCGGTGATCAGCACCCCCGCACCATGCACGCCGGTGGGATGGAACTGGAAAAATTCCATATCTTCCAGCGGAATGCCGGCGCGCGCCGCCATGCCCAGGCCATCGCCGGTGTTGATAAAGGCATTGGTGCTGGCGGCAAAGATGCGCGCCGCACCGCCGGTGGCAAACAGCGTGGCACGTGCCTGCAAAATCATCACCTCGCCGGTTTCAATCTCCATTGCGGTAACGCCCAGCACATCGCCATCCTCATCGCGGATCAAATCCAGCGCCATCCATTCGATAAAGAAATTGGTATTAGCTTTTACATTCTGCTGGTACAGGGTGTGCAACAGCGCATGACCGGTGCGGTCCGCCGCCGCACACGCGCGCGGCACCGTCGTTTTGCCATAGTCCTGCATATGCCCGCCAAACGGGCGCTGGTAAATCTTGCCATTGTCCAGGCGATCGAAAGGCATGCCGAAGTGCTCCAGCTCGTACACCACCTCGGCCGCATTGCGGCACATGTATTCGATGGCATCCTGGTCACCCAGATAGTCCGAGCCTTTCACCGTGTCGTACATATGCCAGTGCCAGTTGTCCTCGTTGATATTGCCGAGAGACGCGGCAATACCGCCCTGTGCGGCCACGGTATGCGAGCGTGTGGGAAACACCTTGGAGAGCACCGCAACCTTCAGCCCCGCCTCGGACAAGGCCAGCGCCGCACGCATGCCCGCACCGCCCGCCCCTACCACTACCACGTCAAAAGTGCGTTTCGTTACTGTCATCAGATTCCCCACAAAATTTGTACCGACCAGATTACATACAGCAGCAAGGCCAGGATCACCAGCACATGAAGCAGCAGGCGGATAAAGGCCGGTTTAATGTAATCCATCACAATGTCGCGCACGCCTATCCACGCATGATAAAAAACGCTCAGCAGAAAAAGCAGGGAAAAAGTGCGCACAAAATTACTTGAAAAAAACAGCGTCCACGCGTTGTAATCCATCACCGGCTGAAAAAGCCAATACCCAGCCAGGCTCAGGGTATACAACACCATCACCACCGCCGTCACGCGCTGAATCAGCCAGTCACGCAGACCGTAATGGGCGCCCGTCACAATCCGCTCTAGCATAGCCAGCCTCCTGTCAAAACAGTCAATAACAAACTGATACCCAATACCCACTTGCTGCTGGCACGAGCCTGCGCAAGACCGGACAGCATATGCAGATCAAGCGCCAGATAGCGCAGGCCCGCACAAAAGTGATGAAAGAATGCCCATAACAACCCGAGCACAAGCAATTTACTGAAGGGGTGCTGCAAAATTTCGACTAACTGGGTATATGTCTCAATGGAACGGATACTGGCTTGCAGCATCCACAACAATAAAGGCAAAAAGAAAAACAGCAGAAGGCCGCTGACTCGGTGGAGGATGGAAACGAAGCCGGGCAATGGGAGCTTTATCTTGTGCAGAGCGAGATGCTTGGGGCGTTTTTTATTCATCATGACGACTCGCAAAAAAGATTGCATAATCTTACACCCGAATTACAAACTGCGGCTGCTCCTGATATATCTTTTATCCAAAGAACCAAGGGCACCCGGCCTGACTCCGGTTACCGAGCCTGCATATGGCGCACAACAGTGATCTGACCCCACCTGCCGACATTAAAGATAAATGGTGATTTACTTTTCCACAGGATTGGGGGCACTGCCAGTGCTTTTTCGATTTTGCCGGAAATGCAATTCCGGGAGCTCAGTTCGGAGCGCAACTGGAATACGGACTAGAATATTTTTATACCGCATCATCATTGCCGTGTATTCGGGGGCTGACGGCAAACAGGAAAATATTCGTTTTCAGCTCGCCAGCCGCTGACGCGATTACTTTGACCTGTGTCACGGATTAATAATGTAAAGACTATGCGAAGAACTGCGGGAAGAAAGACTGACTTCAGGAGAGAATCAAAAAACAATAAATACCAGCGCGATTTATTGAATACAAGATGGAGGCGCGACCCAGAGTCGAACTGGGCTAACCGGATTTGCAATCCGGGGCATAACCGATTTGCTATCGCGCCATACAGGCAAAACCTATAGTACAAAAGATTATGGGAAAGCAGAAGCTTTCCCAACAAATATGGAGCGGGAAAAGAGGCTCGAACTCTCGACCTATACCTTGGCAAGGTATCGCTCTACCAACTGAGCTATTCCCGCAAAAAACGAAGTCCGCATTATAGTGATATTCGGAACGATGTCAAACAAATTACATCAAAAAATGTAAATAAATACGCTGCGTCTCATAAATGATCCTGGAAATATTAATGGTGACCTCCCCATCATTAATGGCTTCAAACAAGAATATCCAGACATTACTCTTGCACCCGGCTGACCAAACTGTTTAATCAATTTTCATTTTTTCCAATTTGCTCAAACACTTCATATCAAATTGCAAGCATCCAGGAATAAACTCTCCCGCGTTAGTGTTTATCAAACAAGCATCGTCATTTGCGAAACCCCGTCACACAATCCCGGATTCATGCGCCATATGAATTCTGTCAATAATCGCATGACGGGCTTTATCAAAATGCATTTTTATATAAACCAGGGAGATTCATCGCATGAAAATAAAATCTTTTAAATTGATTACGGTTTTAGCCTTGAGCGCTGTTTCAGTTTCTCATGTATGGGCAGCCAATCAAAACGTTAGCCCAGCGCCAAACGGGATCGTCATACCGGACGGTTACAAAGACTGGAGAGTAATTTCCATCTCGCACCGCACAGACAACAACACCATGAGGGCTATCGTGGGCAACGACAAGGCAATTGATGCGGCGCGCAAGGGACAAACCAATCCATGGCCAGATGGCACCATTCTAGGCAAAATGGTCTGGAAGGCTGAAACAGATGCAAATTGGGCTGCGGCAACCGTACCCGGCAAATTTGTCCATGCCGAGTTCATGATCAAGGAAGCCAGGAAATATGAATCAACCGGAGGCTGGGGCTATGCCCGCTGGCTGGGGGAAGAACAAAAACCATATGGCAAAGATGCCGGCTTCGCACAGGAATGCGTCGCTTGCCACACCCCGGTCAAAGGAAATGACTATGTATTTACCCATCCGGCAAAACTGCCTTAAGCCGAATTCATTTAACTAACTGCAGAAAGCCCGCACAGATTGAGCTGTACGGGCTTTTTTTTACAACCAGGATCTTCCTGCTATTCCGTATAAATCGAATGAACCTCATGCACACACTAAAGTAATTCAGTTAACTGCCGATAATTCAACTGACATGGAGGCTATCATGGACTTGATCGGCAGTATCAAATTAATTGAAAACACCTTGAGCAGACGCTTTTCCAATCAATCAGGCAACCAGCCTGCTGCCGGCAATACTCGCCTCCGCCACGCACAGGAAAAAAAGCGCCAGCCTGAGCAAAATCATTTTTCCGCATGGGACGAAATACAGCCCGGGCGAAATATAGACACTACCGCTTAAATTTTGCCTGCTTTGATCACGTGGTACAAACGGAGTTTTTAAAATGAAAATGGGCTAGATTATTTCTGACCTAACCCATTGATAATACTGGTGCGCCCGGAGAGATTCGAACGCCCGACCCCTTGGTTCGTAGAACGGAAATATAAAATACGATCCTTATTAATCAATCGCTTACGATGCCCGCAACATCGATAACTAGCCTCAACAAGCCTGAATTTACTGCATTATCACTACATCAAGTGACAAATCGGTGACACTCCGATATTGGCATTTTTATACATCTCATAATTATTTCTTTCATACCAAGCGGAGCTATCCGCCTTTTTTCCCACCTACCCCCGCTTTCCAAATCACATCCTGGCTGCTGCCAGATACGGCCGCATCACATTCGCCACACGGCATATTTTGGCGTAATACCAAATTTCATCACTGATCATTCGTTTTTCATTCCAAGCCTCACGCAAGGCTTCCAATGCCACATCGAGTCCGATTTTGTTACGAAATTTAAAACAGTCCGCAACTGTTTTGGCCACACTGGTTACGCGAACAGTTACGCCATCTACAATATGCTCCTCCACACCCTCGGTAAGTGCAGCACCTGAGAATCTCACAATACGCAGCGGCGGGTAATCGAGCTTTGGTTTGACCGCCTTGTTTTCAATTGCCAACCAAATTTCAAAAGGTGCTTGCGTAGTCAAATTGTAAAAGCGAAGCGCAGACATTAGGCAAACAACGCCTTTGGGTACCTTGCGAGCCACTTCTGCCAGCGAGCCAAGGGCTGATATTTTTCGCCCAGGCAAACCATACAGCCCGCGTCCGACACGTTCCAACTGCCCGCTGCGCACTGCACGCGTTAGAGAGACACGCGATATGCCAAGCGGCTCCAAATCGCATGTTCGTATCAAGCCTTGTGATCGGGAGAGTTCAAGCAAGTTTTCGGATGGTTTACTCATGATGATCATAATGTTCCATATAACAGGTAATTATCAATATGTACCTACATATTGGAACATTGGCGAGACGCTGCTTGCGAAAATTATGACCGAATAATCATGCCAAGAAAGGTCTGATTTCGCCGTAAGGTGAGTCCAATTTAGCTGTAATCGCTTTGGGATCATGGATCCTGGCTTTTTATGACAATATATTCACAATCAGCATAATAAACCCACTTAATAAGCAAACGAAAAATACTAGGCGATCAGGATCAATTACTGTGTTGTTCACAATTGGAAATGACTCTGCCGTTGTCGTGTTGAAATTGCTCATGACTACCTCATAAAGAACGAACGTTCCTTAAATACTAGAGAACGTTCGTTCTGATGTCAGGTTTATTGAGTAGATTGTTGGGTATAGGGCAGACACGAATAGAAGCGTTACCGGCAAAGCTTACTAATTCCTACTGGACACGATAGTCCGTATCTCGGCCTGAGCGGGAATTTAATATTCCCTCGCAAGAGGGCCGGTCAGTTGAGCTTAGCGGACGTTCGCACTTTCGCAACGCCAGCCATCACAGGGCAAACTAATAGCTCAGCGGAGAGATTGGCGTATGGCGTTGTTGTGTTTTTGGTTTATCATCCAGCCCTGTTAAGGACTGATTCAATAGCGTTTACTATGACATCATACTTGACCATAAAGAACTCTCGACTGTCATTTATTCGGTATGGCGCCAACATCATATGAACTTCCATCTCCAGTTTGCGCGCTTCCTTATGCTCCCATTTTTTCAGTACTACAAACGCCAATGGAACTCCTGTCGCCGAAGATAGCTGGCTAGCACGCTGAGCCGAATCTACTTCGGTAAAACCCACTTTGAATATTTGATCTTTCATTGCGGCACATCGCATTACGTACAACTCTCCTGAGTCTAATGCGCTTTTGGATTCTTCGAGGTTTGATTTCTGCTCGCTTCGCTCTGATGCCTCTATGTATTCTGCAATTTTTAGTTTTGCTGCAGCCAAGGTGTCTTTTAAAAAGATCGTTGGCAACGTTTGAACGCTTGGTTTCCATTTGCTGGATGAAGCGACCCATGTCCTTCCAGTTATGGTATTTCCGTGTCTATCTACACCGGTTTCATGGCTAGCAAGTCTTCGCCAGTGCCCCTCTGTTTCAATTTCGTACTGGGGCAATTTAACCATTGTTATTGTTGAAGTGTGCGAAGTGCCATTTGTATCCAAAGCTGGTATGACCGAATATTCACCGACTAATCCCTTGCCCCCCTTTTTGCTTGGGATCCGGTGGCGATGAAGACCTAGTTCACTTCTGTTAAGCACCAGTCGTGCATTAAAGTAACTTGGGAGTTGAAATAGCCCCTCAGCCAACGACCATAAAACTGCAGTACGACTAAACCTTTCAGTCATGGTTTTCAATATTTTGGCTCTGGTATCGTTTTCCTCGATTTGGGAGAAAACCTCTGGGTCATCACAAACTACGTCGAATGAATTCTCGTATTCTGCGAGGTAACAACGAGATATGTGCCTTACATACTCAAGGTCAAACTCTCCAGCAACAATAGTCCTTAGATGCTTATCGGTTCCCTCCAAGGCTGTCGGCTTACCTCGAGTAGGTCCGTGTTCGGCAATACTTTCAGTCAGAAACTTTTTCTTTCTTTGAGGAACATGAGCAAGGTCTATCTCTGGCTGCTCTGAGCTTCGTAGTTTCCACTCGTCTTCATCAAGTAATTCACCCCCTATTAAATACCAATAAAGCGATGTCCCCCGTCGAATCATGGAAAATCCCGAAATTGAAAACTCCCTATCCTCTCCATTTAAGTAGGAAAAGTCAGTTACGTTTCCGCATGTCGAGAAGTGAAATATCTGATCCTGTGGGAGTTCCAAAAGAGTCGACATACTGAAGCCGTCGCTTTCACTAGACGTTACATACGAGAAGAAGTCGTCGGCATAAAACAGATGATTACACTCTTGTTCAACTTCGACATATGGTGCGACTTGCTTGATTAACCTGATATGAAGAAATGGTTCAAAATAGTTGAAACTTATAGGCTGGGTATAAATACCGGAGGATGCATACCTATGGTTATATTCAATAGCCATTTGTCGCAGGATTTTGTCGGTAGGAAATCGCGCTCCAGACTGGGATAGCAGCCTGATAATTCTTCCATATTCTTTAGCAAGACGTTCTCCTTCGGCAGCAAGCTTTCTTCTATCTTTGCGAGGCAGCCCCTCCGCAAGTGTGAGTCTGCCCGTGTCGTTCATAAAGTGACGATGATCCAATCCTGCAACAGGATGTATTTTTCCGAGCTCACTTAAGCGAATTTTTTTGTTCGACATTTGTAGCACCTACTTTGGGCTATCCGCATGGTCTATATATCTAGCTAATATATATGGAACGTTTGCTTTGGAGAGAATTAATTTATGGCCGCTTCTGAGCCAAGAGCGGAAGCAAGTGCAAGTTCCAGCGGCAGTCCGCTCTGGCCGAATTTCCGTCTGTCGCATTCTCGGCCTATGCTGACGTTGCGAGCATTGCTTCTTACTTTCGCAACGTGATCAAAGGTGACGTTACGCCTTCCCGGAAACATAGCTACAACTATCGGTTGGTTAACAGCACTCGCAACTCTTTTAGCCGCTCTGGAGGAAGTGAGGCAATGCTGTTGGTAATACAGGCGTCAACAGTGGTCATGATTCGGACAGAGGCGATGCGAAATCCTTTTATCGCTTTAAAATCGTCAGGGAATGAAGTTGATAATTGCTCAAACTGGGCAAGTCGATCTATTGTGGTGGGATGGGTATCTGACGGCGGAACACTATTTCCACTGATGATTTCATTAATTTTTCGGAGCGTATCCAAAGCCAAGAGCAATATAGCGCCACCTGCGCCTGACGATAAGTACGGGTTCCATAATATCAATGGCTGTTGTTCCACCTCGTAGCCGACCTCAATTGCAAAACGATCGGCATCGAACTCCTCCTGTTTTTGATCGTCTTCAAGCTGGCGACCATGTCCGTGGTGGTGGTGACCATACTCGTGCCCGATCGCAAAAAGTTCCATCGCTCGTGCAACCTGCTCAAACAGAATTACTTCATCTTTATTAGCTGGCTGAAATGGAACGAGTACATGTGTTCCAGTTATAGCGAAAGACAGGTAGATGCGTAGCCAGTAGAGGGTCAGAGCGGGCTGCTGTTTCAGAAAGTTGCAGGAATTTTCTTCTAAATAGTCTTCGCTCTCCCAAAAAGATGGATTTAAACTCAGTGTTCGGGTGAAGGCGCGGGCGACGAGTCCACAGAAGCGAAACATGAAGGAACTAACAGTCACAATGCCCTGACGCGTCATTATAACGTTAGTCATACTCGCATAAGGACCGTCGCGCGGCTCAATACCACGGGCGAGGCGTGCTTGTGAATCAAGGCCAAGCCGAGTCATCGCAGCTTCTATGTCATCGCAAAGCCTAGCTAATTGTGTTTCCACATGAGCAGAAACGCCAGGGCTAGTAACGGGTGCATTTTCGTGCTGCGCCTTATAAATTTTGATTCGAGCGTCCATCTCCTGTTCTGTCCAACCTGCTTGAGCCAAACCGGTGCGCAGTCGCGCTTCTTCATCTGCACTATCATAATCAGGGCTGACAAGCGTCGCATCCTCAGACTTAACCATATTTGCGAATATCTGTTCCCAGAGCTGTCTAGCAGATTGGTTGCCATCAGGCTCATTTTGCATCTCAATCACGTTGTCTCCAGTCCGTCGTCATACTTTCATACCAAATTTAACAAGTTTTTTTATTTTAATCAGCAAAGGTGGGTGGTACTTGCTCGAACTATTCTTTCAAGTCAAAGAATACCTAGGCTGTGAAGGTATTATCTTCGCTGAGAGCACGCAGCGGAAGTTAAAGGGAGTGCGTGTTTGTCTGCTGTTCCTCGCATAGCGGAAGCTCCAAGGGGATGCCGCTAACTTCCGCTAAGGCCTTTGAGACCTTAGTATCTAGCTAGCCGTCTGGCAATATCACGCTTGATATTATTTCATCTTCAGATTATTACAGTTATAAACTGGAAGTACTTTTGGAATACATCTCAAATGCAACTGGTTTATAACTCTTGTGCTAATGGTACATATCGAAAATATTACTAATTTATATCCAAAATATAACTAAATTTGAGTAATCTAGTTGGGCAGGATGCTGGATCTACGGGTCTGCCCGTAATCCAGTGTTCAGCAGCTAGGTCGATTCTCGCCCGTCGCAGCCGACTCAGGGCTCCGCCCCGAGACCCCTAGTTCAGACAAAACAGACCATTACACCTATTCTTCCTCTATGTACCACGAACGCTCACTCGTTCATAATACTTCAATAGGCTGGTTTTCGGCCTTATGAAAAGCTTTCCATAAGGCCGAGGAAAAGACAGTCGGGTTATCGGCCTAAGCAGACCTTGCCGTTTTATAAAAATAATAACGATTCAGCCTACAGGAATGTCCGCTTGCCACCTTTCGAACCGTAACTTTCGAAAACCAAAACGGACATATTAGGTCTTACCAACCGAATGAAATTTTGCGTTCGACTGCCATTTTTTCCGGCATCTCTCCCTTGTGGCATGCCAGTAGATACACGAGGGTAAAAGGGAGAGGGTTCTGATTCGAATCGATACCTTTGATTGAAACACGGCGTGTTGCGTGGCACAGTTCCATATTGATCGCCATTAGAGCATCAATCTTCTCCTGGAACACTGCATACATTTCGACCTTGTCAGTGGCGGAATAACAGTCGTGGACATCGCAGTACTCAGTGAACATATCCTCCAACTCAGCAAGCTTCATGTCCTCCCCTGGAGGATGATCATTCTTGGTTGAGACGAGATGTGCTTGTGTCGTTTCAGCCAGCTGCACCACCTGCTTTCCCGTAGTCAGAGGAACAGTGGCAAGCGTAAAGCGCTCTCGCTCAAATTTGGCCTTTTGCTGCGCAACTTCTTCCGGCGTTGAAATTGCTAGTGGCTTGTTGTAGATATCGATGTCTTCGTTACCGAAAGCTTTTGCTAAGGTGCGGCGCGAGTCGACACTGCCTCCTTCGCCGTTTTCAATTCGCTGAATTGTGCGTGTTGTCAGACCGCCCAGTTTGGCTAGGGTCTCTTGTGACCATTGGCGCATTTTGCGCATCAGTTTAATGACAGATCCCAGCTCTTCGTTTGTGAGCATGCGAGCTTCAGTAGTCGTTTTCATTTGGATTCTCCAAAGTGTGATTAAGGAGCAGCCATCTTCCTAAAAGTGGTGCTGCACTAACACGACACGCACACGACAGTTACGCGACATGATATCGGAGATGCAGCTCAAAACCTAGATTCGCCTATTTCGGCCAATGCGGGCTTTATGTCGACAGTAATGAAATGGCACCTTCGCTGACTTAAAGCTGAATCATCGGAGTAAGTTGACGGGCACATGCCGCCTTCGTCCGCTATGACAAGGAACGTGCCGGCGGGAATGTATCAGGCACCTTAGTGTGTATGCCGATGATGCATGTCAGGGAAATGCAAATGCGAGTGAGTTATACCCTCGTGTACGTGAGGATGGGAGTGCGGAGTACCTATTGGCGTCTTGCCATCATGTGTATGCAAATGATGTTTGTCATGAACATGTTCATGAGTATGCGTCATCGGTTCATGAACATGCTGGTGATCGTGGTGTTCGCTTAAATGCAACCAAACACCCAATGCCATCAATAACCCGGCCACTGCCAGTGGGATCGAAAGCGGATCGCCCATAAACAGTGCAAGCAAAGCACCGAAAAATGGTGCCACCGAAAAGTAGGCACCGGTGCGTGCCGTACCCAAATGGCGCAAGCCAATCACAAACATAACGAGACTGAGTCCATACGAAAAAAGACCAAGCAGCAAGGCAGCCGCGACACTCGGTAGTGCAGGTAGCTCGGCACCGAGAACAAATGCGAGACTGAGATTGACAGCCCCCGACACCAGCCCTTTGACCGAAGCGATCCAACTGGCATCAGCAAGCGCTACCTTGCGTGTCAGATTGTTGTCGATGCCCCATGCCAGACAGGCACCCAGAATTGCCAGGCTCGGCCAGATTCCACCAAACCTTGCTTGCCCGGACCATGACAACACAAGCGCCCCTGCAACAATAGCCGCCATACCGAGGGCAATCCGCCGGTCGAAATTCTCTTTGAAGACGAACCAGGCGAGCAATGCTGTAAACACGCCTTCCGCATTGAGCAACAGTGCGGCATCCGATGCCAGCGTACCGGTTAAACCTATCATCAACAGAACCGGGCCGATTATTCCTCCTGCCAGAATTGCACCGGCAAACCAGATGCGTTCTTCGGGGGGAAGACGTACCGATGGAGCACCGACAACTTGCCGATAAATCAGCAGCCCTATTCCGGATCCCAGATAAAGCAAACCTGCCAGCATCCACGGACTCACGCTTGCCAGCAGCAATTTGGCGAGCGGCGTTGCGACGCCAAACAACAGGGCAGCAGCGAGCGCTGCCAGCACGCCGGGGTGAGAAATCATGCTGCGCCTTGGCGTCATATCGTTCCCCTTGAACCCGGATTTTCCATTAGCACTCTATTGCGGCCGACCAACAGGCTGAATCTGCGCGACGAAAACCAAAAAACGATTGTCAACGTAGAGTGATTACGCCTTCCGCACGTTTTCCGGTTTTTCTCACACATCTTCCACCTCTTAATCGACCTCGCTACGAGCGCCAATGGAAAACCCGGATTGAATTCGCTAAAAAAGTGAGCACCTGCGCGGTGCTCACCGCTATTGATTATTTACCCGTGAAATTGGTGGCGATGTACATGCCATCCAGGGTAAAGAATAAATACAACTTCTGCTTCGCTACATCATTTTCCTTTTCGTTCTTGAACGTTACCACCCACTCAGATACATTGGCGCTAACCTTTTGCGCTGCGCCCTCAGCCTTGACGTCAAACCAGCTTTTGTCGAGCTTGCCACTGTCGACCAGAGCTTTGACTTTTGCTGAAGCCTTTTTAACCACCACTTCGCTGGAAACAGGGCCGTGTGAGTGTCCGCCGCCAGTGTGGTCGTGGCCCGCACCCGCCATCACTGGCGAGGCAATCAGAAGGGAAGAAACGAGTAGAGCTGTTGAAATATTACGCATGATTAGTTCCTTGTAAAATTAGTCTATTGACTTGTGGTTTTGTGAAGGTGATTTGTCATCATGGGAATGCCCATGTCCGGCATCGCAACCGGAAATGCCTGCCATGATAGCCAGACAGAATGAAAATACAAACAGGGTTCGCATAGGTGTTTTTTCCGATTAGTCGATGGTTTCGTGTGTATTTTGTTTGATGAGATGGGCTGCACGCTCCTCATTCATCTTGATATGCTCGTGAATGTGGTTGTCGGCACTGAACCCGAATTCATCGGGATTGCTGACGTGCGAGTAGCCATGAATCTGCATCAGGAACAACAAGCCGCCGGCGGCAATCAGCGCGCAATTTGAAATCACACTGAAGGGTTTGAACGATCCCGCCTTGCGCCAGCCAGACAGAAACATCAGCATCATTGCCAATGCCAAAATCTGCCCCGCTTCGATGCCGATGTTGAACGAGATGATATTCAACAGAAGCTCATCCCGGTTGAGCGGCAATTGCTGCAGACGTGTTGACAGCCCAAGACCATGAATCAAGCCGAGCACTGTAATCATGACCAGCAAACTGGGGGGCTTGATACCAAGATAACGCTTGAAACCATCGAGGTTGGCAAACGCGATATAACTAACGCTCAGACCAATGATGGCATCGATCAGGAAGTAGTTGATCTGGATGCCGTTGAACGTTGCATATATCAGGGTCACGCTGTGCCCGATGGTAAATGCGGTAATGTATTTGACAATATCCTTGAAGCTGGTCAGAAAAAAGACAATGCCGAATACGAACAGCAGATGGTCATAGCCCGAAAGCATGTGTGTGGCTCCCAGCCACATGTAGCGCAGATTGCCGCCATCAAGAATCGACAGCTTCTCCGCTTCCGACATGCCGTGGCCGAATACTTGCCCGACGAAGAGCACGACGGCAAGCGCGAGCAGCCATCGTGCGGGTTTAATCACGGATAACATGAATATCTCCAAAAATATGAATTGTTCCGCTGCTATGCGCCTCGGAAAATAGAATCAGAATTACTAATGCTCAGGTCGTCTGAGGCGGGGCGCGGGGCTGGCCTGGATGCGAGTGGTGCTGGTGAGGCGGAGAAAAGCAGCACTCTGGAAGGATAACTTCCCTTGATTGAATAAGTGGAAAATAATAAATATACGCGACCAGCGCTGATGGATTGTTTCCTTTCTTACTATTAGGAAAATGCTGGTCATGATCAAGCTCAACAACCTTGCTCTCTTCCATTTGCAAATGATCGGAGTCAATCAGATCAGCATGATATGTGACTGACTGATGAGCGTGTGCCTTAATACTATGCTGGTGACGTTCACCGCCGTGATCGTGCTGCGCATTCAAATGCGCATGCGACGGCGTCCACTTGGCTGCCAGGAAGGCAATCAGCAGAAAGATAATAAATGTTGTATTAAAGCGCTGCTTAATCATGAATGAATGAGTTCCGGCTTATTTCCAGTTTCGCACAACGTATAGTGCTGGTGTCACGATAATATCCATTGTGTGGCAAAAAACTATCAATACAGCACGAATTACAACATGGACTATAAAATTCAGAAAGAGAAATTCGGCTTGTCTTTATGTTTGCGAGCCAAAGTTTCAGGCCCCTTCAATCCTGACGCGCAGCAATTTAGCCGAGTTCACAAACACCAGAACATCCGGCCCCAGATGCAGAAGGGCGGCTTCGATAGGACCTATCCAGCCCATCAGCGCCGCCGTGATACCCAGCACATGGACTACGCCAACGCCCACAAACAAATTTTCTTGTATCGTGCGATAAGCGCGGCGGGCAATGGCACGGGCGCTGACGATCTTGGATAAATCATCCGTCATCAAAACAATATCAGCCGCTTCCAGCGCGGCCTGGGTGCCGCCGCCGCCCATCGCAATACCCACATCCGCTCGCGCCAGGGCCGGTGCGTCGTTAATGCCATCACCTATCATCGCTACGCGATGCCCTTGCTTTTTTAATTCTTCGATCACTGTTACTTTGTCTTCCGGCATCAAGTTGGCGTGCACCTCGTCCACGCCCAGTTCCGTGGCCACCGCGCGTGCGGTAGCCTCATTGTCTCCGGTCAGCATCACGATGCGTTTGACGCCCGTCGCTTTTAATTTCTCCAGCGCTACACGCGCACCTGGCCGCAACGTATCGGCGATGAAGATGACCCCGGCAAATTGCCCATCGACGGCCACATGAACCGGCGTTTGTCCGCCGTCTTCAATTGCTGGGGTAAGTTGCACGCCGTTTTCACGCAGCAATGCAGCATTGCCGACCAGCACGGCGCGACCCGAGACGGTTGCTATCACGCCCCGGCCCTGCACCTGCTCATATTGCTCCGGCTCCGGCACGGCGATCTGTTTAAGCGTTGCGTAATCCACCACGGCCTTGGCCAGCGGATGCGCCGAACGGCGGTCGGCGGCGGCAGCCAGACTCAACAACTCCATTGCAGAAAATCGTATGTCGAGTGCCTCCACGCGAACTACTTCAGACTTGTTCGCTGTCAGCGTTCCGGTTTTATCGAAGACCATCACATCCACTTTGGCCAGCGACTCCAGATACAGGCCGCCCTTGACCAAAATACCCGTGCGGGCAGCACGCGCAATGGCGGCGATCATCACCAGTGGCGTCGCCAGTCCCAGCTCGGCAGGCGAGGTAAAAATCAGCAGTGTGACGATGGTGCGCACGTCGCCGGTGACCAGATAAACCGCGATGAGAAAAATAAAAACGACCGGAATCAGCCACGACGCAACTTTGTCGGCGAGTTTTTGCACGGGTGCCTGCGCCGCTTCGGCGCTTTCGACCAACCCGATAATGCGTGCAAAGGTAGTGTCACTGCCGACTTTTTCTGTCCGAATATCGAGTGCGCCCGATGCGACGATGGTGCCGGCAAAAACGCTCGCACCCACACTCTTGTCCTTGGGCAGGCTTTCGCCGGTGATGGGCGCTTCGTTGATCGATGCGGCACCGCCAATGATGCTGCCATCCACCGGAATTTTTTCGCCGGCACGCACCAGTACAATATCGCCGCTGCGCAATTGCCCGATTGGAACCACGCGTTCACCGTCTGCGCCGCGCATCAGCGCGACTTGCGGCACCGAGCCGATCAGGCTCTTGATGGAAGCACGGGCGCGATCCATATTCAAATCCGCAATAAACTCCGCAATGAGAATAATCACCATCAGCACCGCGCCGGCGACCGTCTCGCCGCCAAACACAGCGACTAATGTGGCCACCGTTACAAAAATCTCGGTGCCGATTTTACGTTCGCGTATCAGGTCGATCAAGCCGGTTTTTATCAACGGATACAAACCGATCGCCACGGCCAGCCAGAGGATTTGTAGCGGTACCCATTCCCGCCAGAACAGCAACGCTATCAAGCCGGTAAGCAAAATACGCCAGGTTTCGATCCAGCGCGCGGGCGTCATCAGCACCCGCAGGCTAGCTATGGGTGCTTGTTCGGCTGCCGCTTCAGGATTCACATTCATTATCATAACGCACCCTGTCTTTCCACTTCGGTAACCCAGTAGTGTCCCCGCCCGGCCAGGCCGCATTGACTCTTGCGCAAAGCATCAAGCACGTCCGCGACATCTTTATCCTCCAGAATAATGTCCACGCGCACATGCGGCACATAACCCACCACGTGGTCGCGCGCGGAAAGCGCGGGATCACGACTGTCCTGTGTGCCGTGACCCTCGACATGGGTGAAGGTAAATCCCTGCACCTGCTTCAAGCCGCGCAAAGTGTCCGCCAGCAGTTGTTTAACATCGGCAAAGACAATCAAAGTGAGCATTTTCATAACCTATCTCCCTGCGAATTATTGAGGCTGCGCTCGGCGCGCCCCTCGATCCACGCATACAGCGTGGGCAGCAGCACCAGCGTAAGCAGCGTAGAAGTAAACAGACCGCCGATAACGACCACGGCGAGAGGCCGCTGTAATTCGGAACCCGGGCCGCTGGCCAGCAGCATCGGCACCAGTCCAAGGCTTGCGATAAGCGCCGTCAACAGCACCGGTCGCAAGCGCCGCTCGGCACCCTCCTGTACCGCTTGCAACACGCTGCGCCCTGCAGCGCGCAACTGGTTGAAGTAGGTCACCATCACCACACCGTTCAGCACCGCCACGCCGAACAGCGTGATAAAGCCGACCGAGGCGGGTACCGACAGATACAGCCCCGAGAAATACAGGCTCACCACGCCGCCTATCAGCGCAAACGGAATGTTCAGGATAATCAGGCCGGCCTGCGGCAATGAACCGAAGGTGGTGAACAGCATGATAAAAATCAGCACGATGGAGATCGGCACCACCATGGCAAGGCGTGCTGCGGCACGCTGCTCGTTCTCGAACTGCCCGCCATAGGTGATGTAGTAACCGGATGGCAGCTTGACCTCGCGCTCGATGGCGGCGCGCACTTCGCCTACAAAGCCCACCACATCGCGCTTCTCCACATTGGACTGTATCACCACCTGGCGTTTGGCTGATTCGCGGTTGATCTGCACCGGCCCATCCACCTCCCGGATATCCACCAGCAATGACAACGGTATCTGCGCGCCACCCGGTGTCTTGATCAATATCTGCCCCAGGGCTTGCGGTGTACTGCGCGCCTTTTCAGGATAGCGCAGCAACAGCGGGCTGCGGCGGTTGCCCTGGATGACATCGCTGACCACCTTGCCGCCCACCGCATTTTCTATCATGCGGTTGATATCTTCGCTACGGATGCCATAGCTTGCAATGTTCTGCTGGCGGATATCCAGACGCAAATAATTCTGCCCCGACAAACGTCCGCGAAAAATATCCACCGCGCCCGTTACCCCGCTGATGATCTCCTCAATCTGTTTGGATTTTTCCTCCAGAACGGCAAGGTCGTCACCGAACAGTTTGATCGCCATTGCCGCGCGCACTCCGGTCAACATTTCCGAGGTGCGCATGTCGATAGGCTGGGTGTAGGCGATGTCCAGCTCCCAATCCTTGAAGCGCTCCAGCTTGGTGCGCAACTGCTGCTGAAACTCGGCCAGGCTCATGCCCCATTCGCTACGCGGTTTGGTCAGCAAAAAATTATCTGTCTGGTAAAGCCCCATCGGATCCAGCCGCAGTTCATCTGCACCGCTGCGCGACACCACACCGGTGACCGGCGCCAGCTCCATCAGTGCCTTATGGATGGGCGTATCCATCGCGAGCGAGCGCTCCAGCGAGACGCTGGACGGTTTTTCAATAATCACCACGGTGGTGCCCTCATCCATCACCGGCAAGAATTCGCGCCCGATTAACGGGAACAGTGCCAGCGCAATTCCCAAAGCTGCGATGGCCAGGCTCACCGCCACGCCGCGATGCGCAAGCGCCCAGCGCATCACCGGCAGATACACGCGCTTCAATTGCGCCAGTATCCAGTCATCGCCATGCGCGCCGCCGCGCATCAGGAAGCTCGCCAGCACCGGAATAACCGTCAGCGACAACAGCAGCGATGCCAGCAAGGCGAAGGCGATGGTCACCGCCAGCGGCGTGAACATCTTGCCTTCAAGCCCGGTCAGACTGAACAGCGGCAGGAACACCATGATGATAATCAGCACGCCGGAGATGACCGGCGTGGCCACTTCCAGCGTGGCGCGATATACCAGATGCAGACGGCTCACGCCCGGCGGTGCATGGCTCAATTGCATGTGGATATTTTCCACCACCACCACCGCCGCATCCACCAGAATCCCGATTGCAATAGCCAGCCCGCCCAATGACATGAGATTGGCCGACACACCAAATATGCGCATCAGGATAAAGGTCGCGAGCACGGTCAAAGGCAAAATCAAAGCCACGGTCAACGCCGCACGAAGATTCCCCAGCAACACGACCAGCACCAGCAACACCAGCACCACCGCCTCACCCAGTGCCTTTTCCACCGTCCACACCGCCGCATCCACCAGCTCGCTGCGGTCGTAGAAGGGCACGATCTCCACCCCTTTGGGCAGCACTAGTGCCAGCGCAGCCAGTTCTCGCTTCACGCCCTCTACCGTGGTGCGGCTGTTGGCGCCCTTGCGCAGCAACACAATCCCGGTGACCACCTCACCCTTTCCGTCCGCGGTGACACCGCCGTAGCGCGTGAGCGAGCCCATGCGTACTGTCGCCACATCCCTGATACGCACCGGCACGCCGGCACGGGCGATGACCGTGACGTTGCCGATATCCCCCGCATTTCGCAGTTGCCCCACGGTGCGCACCAGCAGCATTTCCTTGCCGCGATTAATGCGGTCGCCACCGGCATTGCGGTTGCTGTTGACCAGCGCCTGCTCCACATCATCCAGGCTCAAGCCCTGCGCGGCCAGACGCTGCGGATCGGGTACAACTTCAAAAGCACGCACCTCGCCGCCCAGCGAATTGACATCGGCCGCACCCTCCACGGTGCGCAGCCGGGGGCGTATCACCCAGTCCTGCAAGGCGCGCAGCTCCTGGTTCGAGTAGCCTTCCCCCTTGATGCGGTACATAAAAATTTCGCCCAGCGGCGTGGTGATGGGCGCCAGCCCGCCTTCGACACCGGCGGGCAATTCACTCCACACCTGATTCAGCCGCTCGGCCACTTGCGAGCGCGCCCAATAAATATCGGTGCCGTCCTCAAAATCAATGATGATGCTGGACAGCGCATATTTGGTGGTCGAGCGCAGCACGGTCTGGCGCGGCAGTCCCTGCATTTCCATCTCGATGGGGAAGCTGATGCGCGCCTCCACTTCTTCCGGCGCCATGCCCGGCGCCTTCACCACCACCATCACCTGCGGGCTGGAAATATCGGGAAAAGCGTCGATGGGCAATGTTTTAAATGCCCACAGGCCGCCGGCGGTAAGCGCGCTGGCGGCAAGCAACAACATCAGCCGCTGGATCAGCGAAAAACGAATAAGTGCGGAAATCATGGTTTGCCCCCTGTTGCAGCATCAATTAAGGAAATCCCGGCCGCCAGGCGCAATTCCGCCGCCTCGTTCCAGGCATCGCGCAGCAGCTCAAGATAGCGTGCCTGCGCGTCAAAATAGGTATTACTGGCATCCACCAGCGCCAGGCCGTTCTGCTCACCCGCGATATAGCCGTTGCGCGTCAGGTCGAGCACCCGGCGCGCGGGTTGCAACAAGTGAACGTGAAAATGCTCGGCCTGTTCGACCAGATGCCCGAGGTGCAGATGCGACTGGCGCAGGCGGGTCAGCAAATCGCGGCGTTGCATCTCCAGCTCCGCCTCGGCCTTGCCGGCCTCGCCGTATGCGCGCGCCACGCCGCCATTGCCGCTGTTCCACACGGGGAGCTGCACGCCCAGCATCAAACCGATGTAGTTGCGACGTTCACCGCCCAGGTAATCCTGTTCGTGTATCACGCTCAGCGTGGGGTCGGCATAGCGCTGTGCCCGCGCCACATCCACTGCGGCGCGGCTTGCGTCGCTCGTCTGCTGCGCCGCCTGCAGCGCGGGATGCGCTTCCAGCCGCTGCAGCAGCGCGCTCAACGCCTCCGGTACGCTGGCGGGCAGCAGGCGCGCGGTTTCAGGTTGCGAATCCGGCGGCATGGACAGCAGCGCGCGGAACTGCGCCAACGCCTCGCTCCACTTGCCTTCGGCCAGCGCCACTTCCTGCTGCGCGGTTGCGCGCAGGATATCCAGACGCGCGCGCTCAAGGGGAGACAGGTAACGCACCAGGCGGTCGGTGCCCCCCGGACGATCATCGCGCAGTTGCAACTTCTCCGAAAATATCAGCCGCTCCTGCGCCAATATCTGCCGCTCTGCCGCCAGTTGCAGCGCATGAAACGCCTGCGCGGTGCGCGTTTCCAGTTGCAGCCGCTGGTAGCGCTGTGCCGCACGAGCGGCTTCCAGCCCGGCTTCGGCTGCGCGACGCTGGTGCTGCAGACGGTGCAATGGCAGCGGCTGGCTGAGCGTCACCTGGTTGAGGTTATAGCCGCCACGCCCGTCTTCGATGCCCAGCTTGGGATCGACGCGCAATGCAATAGAGGGATTCGGCCAGGCGGCGGCTTCGGTCAGATTACCCGTGCGCGCGGCAATCTCGGCCTCGGCGGCACGCAGTTCGGGCGCAACGGTGATCCCCCGACTGATACTGGATTCAAGCGTCCATACTTTCTGTGAGAGTGATGCGGCAAGGGGGCCTGCGGCCTGAATTGATTGCGGGTTTTGCTGCAGATTATCTGCAGCAAAACCCGCTGTTGCACTGAGTAATATCAGTGCAAAGAGTGCTCGGGTTGAGGGCATGATGAAAAACTCCTGATGTTGCGAATTCGCAACATATCTAATTAAGTTCGGACTTGTGCATAGCTTTCAAACTATGACTTAGACTTAAATTTAGAGCGGAGGTGCCTGACTGAAGGGATGCTGATGAGGAGTGTAAGGAAATATTTGCTGATACGAAACGACAGATAAAACAGCGCCATGCTCACTGAGCACTGGCATATCATACTGACTTGCAACCACAGGCTGATCAATAACCAGCGCACTCAATCGATACCCAAGCGGCATAGTTACAACTGCATGGTGATGCTCTTCGGCAGAAAGTTGTGTTGTACCAGGTTCGTGGTGGTGATCACTTAGCCACGATGTGTCAATGGTATCGAAGTGCACATTTTGCCCGACATTTTCTCCGTGCACATGTGCATGCACAAGCGGTGCTACGCACTGCAAGAGCACGAATAACATCAGCAACAGGTAACGGGAAATCTTTAAGGGATTCATAGTGCGCGAATTATATACCTGGTGGATTCACATTGCAACCGCACCACGCTTAGCTTCTTGGAAGACTTCATGAGGCGTCCGATAGCCTAGGCACTTGCGAGGTCGATGATTCAGCTT
>NCJL01000001.1 GCA_002278935.1 Gallionellales bacterium 39-52-133 | reverse complement strand
AGCTGAATCATCGACCTCGCAAGTGCCTAGGCTATCGGACGCCTCATGAAGTCTTCCAAGAAGCTAAGCGTGGTGCGGTTGCAATGTGAATCCACCAATTTATTTACAACAAGCCGATTTTTTTGCCAAATGCACCGCAAAACTGTGGGTAGAAAATTTCAGGGAATGCCTGAAGGAGTGGAATGGAATTTTTTTGTGCAAAGTTACATTTTTACATGTGTTTTCAGTTAAAAAAACACGGTTAGATCATGTTGATACCAGGTTCTATCTTGCAAACAAAGATTTCTATTTAAAGCATCTATTAAACGCACATGTAAACTTGGGTGGCACCACAGGAATGAGCATTGAAGACAGTTTTCGAGATGTTATTCTTACCCACAAAATGTCGGGAGTAATCTTTAATACACCACCCATAATTGGCGGCGTGGGCGGTGGAACAGGGAAATATTACAACATAAAATCCTCGAAAATAATCAAAGAAATTTTAAGAAGCAAGATAGTGAAATTAAACTTCTCATTCAGAAAGTTATTTAATCAAAGCCAGTAAAAAAATAAGGAAATCTCCCTGGGCAGTCGTACCCAATAAATCTACTGTATACCTGTATCCGAACAAGCAATTCTGGAACAACAGTGAGCAGAGAATTCATGCACCAAACTTGCTACGCAAGACTCAGGAAGCGATTATTCAAAAGGTTGTCGATCTTTACCCTGCTAACAATACTCATTTTTCAACTACCGGATATTTACTGATGGGCGACATGATATATAAATCAATGCTTGAATATCACTATTAAGCTGTAATGAATAATCAAACTAACGTTGCTCATATACTTGCAAGGCGCCATGTATACTCATCCTAACCGCGACAATTGACGTCTTAAATTGCGCGCAGCGCGCGATAACAAAGTTTTTTGCAACGCACCGTGATCCAGCTCATATTCCCAGTTTGACTGAATCACCACACCGAGATATTGCTCTCGCAATTTTGCTATTGTTTCACCTGCTTTACGTTGCGAATAATACTGCCAATCAGCATGATACACTCGAAATAAAGGCTCAACAGGATGCAGCGGTATACTTTTGTATGCCAGCAACGCTTCCCCATACCAGCGTAATTCCGCAGGGAAATGCTGAATAGCATCCAGCAGTGACCAGCCGCGCGGCTCTAGGAAATTGATGGTCAAATCCTGCCACACCCTGCTGGACCACATCACTGGCGTCGGGCCAAAATCATACTCTGGCCCGCAGCGTGCAAACAACTTCCTGCCACACGCGCTATCGCGATTAAAATTCCTGACTACCTGCATTTTTCCCTGATTGACTGCCAACTGCATGAATTCCTTACACTGATGGAGAGTGGTGTAAGGCACACCATCAGCTGTGATAAAATTTGACAGATAAAAATCACGGATAAACACAGAGTCCGAATCCAGACATAGGTATGTGGCACAAGATTGCAACCTCCAGAATTCGGACTTGATAACCTGCTGAGCAAGCCTCCCATCTACTTTGGAAAAAGCTTCGGGTGACAACTGCGGGTTCGCGCTAATAATGTCTTCATCGGCCACCCAAATGCAACGTTGTGTACCGATCTTATTCTTGAACAGTGCAATATCTGCTGCAGGAACAGAAACAAATAGCGGCAGATAATCTGCATTATGCACCTCAATGCTGTCGACCAGCCGTTTGGCACGAAGCACATCTCGGTGGTAAGATTTGCAAAACAAGGGAGGTTTTTCCATCAGCATCACTTTCCGGCAACCATATATAAAATAGGCAATCTCAATCATCGTCAAAGTAAGATTAACATAATCTTGCACGCGCTTACGCTATCATGCAATAGGCACATAGATCTTTAACTACCTGCAACTATACGTATGAGCCAACCCTACCTCGACATACTGCTGCTCAGCTACGGCAAATTTTCCACAACTACTCAGCCCTGCCTTGACTCCCTGCTACCAGATAGCCACAACAAAAATTACCAGTTAACGGTGATCGACAATCACTCCCCGGATGACAGTGCCGAACAAATACGCGGCTACCTCAAGGTCCAACCACAAGTGCGCACTGTTTATCTAGAAACCAATACCGGCTTTGGTGGTGGCATGAACTATGGCGCCGCACTGGCTACAGGAGAATGGCTGTTACTGGTAAATAGCGATACAGTGTTTCCCCCAGGATCACTTGATGTGCTATATCAGGCACTTTTGTCACAACCTGCAGAAGTGGGCATGGTAGGCCCTATCACCAATGCCGCCGGCAATGGCCAAGGCTATGACATTCCCGGCAACTGCAATACGGTTCTGCAAGCGATATCCAAACTGCAGAAGACCCCCTGTCACACCCTAATTCCATGTTATCGCCTAGACTTTTTCTGCGTGGCTATCCGTAAGCCACTATGGAACAGACTTAACGGGCTCGATCCAGTTTTTGGTTTGGGGTACTACGAGGATACTGATTTCAGCATGCGCGCAAAGGCGCTGGGCTGCAAAATGATGATTTGCGAAGATGCCTTCGTGTACCACATGGGAGGGTCAAGTTTTTCATCCAATCCTGAAACAAAAGCTCTGATCAAACGCAACAAGAAAATCTTCCTGCATCGACATCCATCAGCCATCCTGCATCACCAGCGCGAAGGGAACTTGCAGGTACTACAAGAATACCTACACCTAAAGAATAATGGAATATGGAATGATGGATTGGATTTACGATTAGCACTAAGGGTTGCTGCATTACGGCAAAATTTACCACGTAGCTTGCTAAAAAGATGGTTATGGATAAGTAAAATAAACAAAATTCTTTCACAGTTTGAACTGACGTAACTTTGTGATATCAGTGAAAGTAAAATTTACCTTTTGCATTGACTAAAACGCTTCATTATTCACTTATATTGTTAACAATTTATTTATGACCACACTTGCATCCTTGTTATTCCGGTGTCTGACGCTTCTGTGTATAATTCCAAATTATTCAACTCGTTCCAATTCAACAATAACGGGATCAAGTTTCACAAATATCTTATGTTAATTAGCCAAGAATACAAATCTCTCAATTCAGATCTGCACCAAACAGGCAATTTTGGAAAATCCGGCCATCGCTGGGTAAAATATATCGAAATGGTTATTGACCAGTTTCAAATCACGTCCTTGGTAGATTATGGTGCAGGTCAGCAAACACTAAAGAAAAATTTGGCACATCTACAAAACATTTCCATTACATCTTACGATCCTGCTATCAGCGAGCTGTCGGCCCCACCCGCTCCTGCCAAATTGGTAACTTGTACCGATGTATTGGAGCATATAGAGCCAGAATATCTAGATAATGTACTTGATCACCTTGAAAGCCTTACGCAGCAAGCGGCCTTCTTTGTTATACCAACTGGCCCTGCCAGCAAAACCCTTGCTGACGGACGAAATGCACATCTCATTCAGAAGCCACTTGAATGGTGGCTTCCAAAATTATTGGCTCGCTTCAATTTGATTTCCCTGAACAATATGACGAGCGATATCGTAATATTGCTTGGAAAGAAGAATAAAGCTATCGAACTAAATGAATTTATCGAAAAAACAGTCATGGATTTACTTGCAACCGACAAGATAAATTCCGTCTCATTTGACGGTTTAAGCCTTAACGTCTTCACAAAATCCAGAAGCTGGCGCAACAGATTCCTGCCCCGATTATTAAGCCTGATTAAACTGGGCAAGCGCACCGGAGTATCCGAAAAAATTAAAATTAAACAAGGTGTAATACGGCTTGTTCTTGTTAGATTTTGATATCCAACTGATTCAAAGCGATATAATTAAAGTCACCTCAGGCCAACTCAACTAAGCAATAGCATTGATATTGGCTTCCAATCTGCACCCTGTGACTCATAAAACGATTTCCTCTGGTCACCGCTACCTTATTCACATGAAGGCTTCATATATACAATGGTAACTATCAACGGAAAAATCAATGTTAGCAATTCCGGCAATTTCGTACTTTTTGGTGGAATCAATGTTCTAGAGTCGCGCGATCTCGCTTTACGCACCTGTGAAGAATACGTGCGCGTTACCCAAAAGCTTGGCATTCCATATGTTTTCAAAGCCAGCTACGACAAAGCTAATCGATCATCCATACACTCATATCGCGGACCCGGGCTGGAAGAAGGATTGCGTATATTCGAAGCCATCAAAGCCGAGTTCGATGTGCCGGTTATCACTGACATACACGAACCTTGGCAAGCCGAAACGGTTGCCGAAGTAGTAGACGTATTGCAACTTCCTGCGTTTCTGGCCCGCCAAACTGATCTGGTGGTTGCGCTCGCCAAAACCGGCAGAACAATTAACATCAAGAAACCACAATTTATGAGTCCAACCCAGGTATTGAATATCGTTGAAAAATTCAAGGAGGCAGGAAACGACCAACTCATCCTCTGTGATCGCGGAACCAGCTTTGGTTATGACAATTTGGTGGTAGACATGCTTGGGTTTGGCGTAATGAAGAAAGTAACCGGCGATTTGCCTATCATATTTGACGTAACCCACTCCTTGCAGCAACGGGATCCCAGCGGCGCAGCGTCCGGCGGAAGACGTCAGCAAGTTGCCGATCTAGCCCGCGCCGGCTTGGCAGTGGGGTTGGCCGGCTTATTCCTCGAGTCACATCCTGACCCGGATAATGCTAGGTGTGACGGCCCTAGCGCACTGCCGCTCGATAAACTGGAACCCTTCCTTGCACAACTCAAAGCTCTTGATGAACTAATCAAATCCTTTGCACCATTGCGAATAAGCTGAGAGTAAAGGTGATTTTCAGAAAATCTAGAATAATTTATCTGCCAGTATCAATTGTCTGCTTTGTATAGTTGGCTAGGATATTTTCCCTATGCCATTCACCAGCCATCGGAGAATCGGCATACTCATAAAATGATGGCAAGCCCAATGTGAAATGTAGCAACTTGGCATTTGAATTTTCGCCAAATTCATCCGGCAGCCAGTTCCATTCTATAGGCAACTCACCAACTTCCTCATCCCTTAGCCAACTGAATCGGTGCAACTGTGCACCCGTTGATCTTTCGACGAATTCAGGTGTTACTACCCGATTTGCGTGGTGTCCACAGTTCCACAAAATTACGCTGGACCAGTTCTTACGGGGGTAATTCTCATTTTTTGAGCCCAGATATTTTATAGCAGCACGGGTTTTGTAATCATGTTTGACGCACATCACAGCTTTGCTTTCATCGCGCATAGCCCATAGTTTGGCAATATCATCACGCAACAACATGTCACCGTCCATGAAGATAGCCCAGCCTTTGTATTCCATCAGATGAGGGACCAAAAATCGGCTGTAAATAAACTGGTTTGAGCCATCTTTATGCTGTTCTGTATATCCAGAAAGATTGGCTAATGCCAGCGGTGTAATCGCAACAGGCACATGTGAATGCCTGATTATGCTATGTGTGCAGACATGGAACGCAACAGCCTCTACCGGATCGAAACCCATAAATACCCTGATCATCTGCCTTCTCCCAAAAGTACTTTTTTCCAATCTTTCAATGTCCCGCCCAATCTTGCTTGTTTATCAAGGAATATATCTACCGCATACTGCGTGGCTGGTGCGCTCCACCACTCGTTAATCCTGCCCTTATTTTCAAGTATGAACCTTACTATTGATTCCCGACTGGTATGGAATATCTCTGCTCTCTCCAGCTCACCGAACTCCGCTGCTGCATTTTCCCATATTTCAAAGTAGCCAGGCTCTATCAATAGCAATGTTGGCTGGTTCAGCCACAAGGTTTCGATCACTGTTGTGGAAGTATTGTCAGAGATATGCAGACAATTTTTGACTCGCTTCGAGAATGCCTCTCCCTGATATTCAAAATTAAAGCCTACATCCCCGAAAGCGCTTATTCTATTTTCCAACTCCTGCCCCCGCTCTTTCTGCCGGGTGCGAATGGTGACTTTCAACCCCGTTTCTTTTGCCAAATCCCCGGCCAACCCGATTTGCCGATTCATATAACCTGAAAATGCTTCAACTGAATAAGGATATTCGAGCAAATGCATCGGCCTCGCAGCTCCCGTAATCAGTATTTCAAAATCTGCCCTGATCCTTGCGGGCGAGCCAGGCCGACTGACCCCGGAATATTGTGCAACGTAAAACGGCGTGATATTAGGGTAACTCCAGCCCCAACTCAAATATTTGTCCATATATTTCGCCTCATAGTCACGCAACCAGAATTCCTTCAGAGCCCCATAATTCATTGCATGCGGTGATCCTATCCTTAAAGGTTTGGCATTTTCCCTATTGGCACTCAACACTGAAAACAGTTTCAGACTGTCGTCACTTGACCAGCAGTCCCTGGAAAATATGGCCTTCAACCCACTTTTGATTTTCCCATACTCCTGAGCAACATTACTAAAATCTTCCAGGTAAATTGCCGGCAGGAATTCGACCAGCCTGATCGAATACCAATCCCCAAATGCATGTTCTTTTAAAAGTTTTTGAAGTTTACTGGCAATACGATTCCTTTTTGCATGATCCCCTTGTGACAACGGCAACTTCTTAATTTTGCTGAAAGATCGGATTTTCCACACTGAAACAATACTCAGCCATAAACGAAATGTCTTGCTAAACCCGGTCTTGTATAGCAATACGTGCATACCCCTCATCTTCCCGGTATCAAGAACACTATTCTGCCTTTCCATCTTGAAAACAGTCTCCGGCATTGAATTGTTTAATGTCGCATGCAGATAATTAGCATAATCCAGTGTGCGGTTTATCCCCATGAAAGCTGTCGTGTCCGCGGGTATATTGCGGTAATTGGCCTCATTGCTTATCTTGCCTTGCTCCCCGGAAAACCAGATCGACAGCGCGGAATGACTGAAAAAATGTACCCAGTAGGCAACTATGAATTCCTTGTCACGCATTTCCAGATTGCCAAATTCCAGCTCATTGGCCAGAAAAACTGTAACCTTCTTCTCGATTACAGAAACAAGTAACATCTGACTCACAAGCAAATCATTTTTCATATTTATATCAACATTCATTCCTGCTTACCGGATTCACACTAACTAAAATTTTACCCACTAGTTGTTTATCACCTATTCCAAGTTTTCCTGAAAAAGGCAATTCTTCCTTCCCCTGCCAAGTATTTGGCAGGGTGGTACGTGCAATAAACCAAAATCAAACAATACGCCTGAAGTATTTTCTGCCACGAGATATTCTGTGATGCGAGAGATTAAAATCAGCACATATACCTGCATCACTCCTGATGAGACGATGCAAAATAACCATGGGTACTCCAGTACACCACAACAAAACCGATATTTATCAAAACCGTTTTAACTGACGCCGTAAACTACGTGCTACCCTCGACAATACAGATTTCTGATGCGAACCATAATCCAGCTCATATTCCCAATTTGACTGCAACACCACTCCCAAATACTGTTCACGTAATTTTTCTATTGATTCACCTTGTTTTTTCAGAGCGAAATATTGCCAGTCATAGTGATAGAAGCGGAACAGTGGCTCAATCGGATACAACGGGATACTTTCATAATTCAACAATGCCTCGCCATACCAACGTATCTCAGCAGGGAAAGACTCCACAGCATCGAACAGAGTCATGCCTTTCGGGGCTAGGTATTTATCGGAAAGATCTTTCCATACTTTTGATGACCAAATCATGGGTGGGGGGCCAAAATCATAATTAGGCCCCACCCTGTTATATATCGCTTTTGCCTTTTCACATTCTGAAAGATAACCCTCGACTATTTTATGCCTCTTCCTATTTTCGGCCATCTGCAACAATTCCTTACTTTGGTGACATACGGTATATGGCACACCATCCTGCGATATAAATTCCTTTTCCCCAAAATTCTTTATAAAAATAGCATCTGAATCCAAGCATACATAATTTTCTGAAATACCCAATCTCCAAAATTCAGACTTCACTATTTGCTGTGAAATATACCCTGGTATGCTGTACATCCTTTCCACTTGTACATGCGGATTAGCATGAATTATTTCTTCATCTGAGAGCCATTCGCACCGGCCCGATCCAATATTATTCAAGAATAATTGCCGATCTGCTTGAGGTACTGAAATATAAAACTGCAACCCATCACTATTGAATTTTTCAATACTGTCAACTAGACGCTTCGCCCTTAACACATCACGTTGATATGATTTACAATACAGAACAATATTTTTCATATATTTAATAATACACACACTCATACAAAGATAAGTGTTTATGAGTTAGTTCAGAAAAAACTTAGCCAATATATTCATCTGCTTCGACTTCCAACGTTCCTTAACCTTCAGCGGTTCGTCGCCCCAATAACGACAAACCAGTTGCCAAAAGCCCGGCTATAATAATGGCAGATAGGGTTATCATCCCTTTCGAGTTAAATACCTCATCGCTCATCGATGCAGCAATTTGACAAATCAGATACGCCAACCCCATACATGCAACCTTAAAATAATCATTCCCTGACTTTATAAAACTTACAAATAGTCTTATAGGCAAGAAAAAGACCCAAAATACTCCTAACAGTCCGAATATTCCAAAACGCACAGACTGCGTGACCCATTCACTATGGAAAAGCGCGCCGAATGCAAAGTCTCTTGCGTATTGAGTCGAATAAGTCATAAGCTCTGCCGCGTCCTTTATTTCAGCATAGCCTCTCTCACCCCACCCAAAAAGAGGGCTATGAGAAAAATAGTAATAGCCAAGTCGATAAAAGGTTATTCTCAAGCTTACAGAATTATCTGCTGCCACTCCTCCCATCCAGGGATATTGCATCAATTCAAGCAGCATCACATCTACTCTCGATTTGACTATATGATTTACCTGATAAAGCCCAACAATTGTCGCAGAAGCAAACAAGAAAAATACAATGCCTTTCCAAAAATTAGGCCGATATAAAATACAAGACACAAGAACAAATACAACAGGAAGAGCAGCCCAGCCTGTTCGACTTCCACTTTTAATCGACAAGTACACGCCCAGTGCAAATGTAAATAATTTAATTACCGTGTTAATCGAATAATTCTTTTTATAGATATCAACCGCAGCGGATGCAAAACACATTAACCCAAGCGACAAATTCAGAAACCCGAATGCCAACGGATCAATATGCGATACGGTTGCTCGTTCCCCCCAGGCATCGCTCGGATTAAGGTAAACACTACTGACATAAGCTACGAAAATACATATTGGAGCAACCCAATCTAGAATTTTTACAAAGTTGATGCGCACATAATATAAAAAAATAAAAATGGGCAACCCGATTAACCACCTTGACTGATCCAAATATGGTTTATACGTAAAATCCAGCCTCCCCATTTGAGAGATCATAATCGCAGCTGTATAGATTATAAAAACCAAAGCAATCGCCCTGATATAGGGAATCTGCTTTAAATTCAATTTATCTCGCACTTGATACAAATGATATATAACGACCAGCACTGCCAGTATCGACAAGTTTGTAATCCAGTGTTTCATACCCAAATAGAGCGTTGGGGACAATGCAATCAAAATAATTCCCAATTTTTCAAGCAGTACCAGCGACTTCCATTGCCTCCCAAATAATAACTTCTCAGAAGTATCTTCTGATCTAGATCTATGAATTTTATTTTTAAACGAAGCAAGAAATTGCATAATTTATTTACATGAATTGAAAAAATTGATGAAAACAGGACACATTACCTCACCAGCTTCAATATTGAATGAACTGCCTGATCTACGCCAATTGCGGGTAATCCTGGCTGAGGAAGATGATCCTCTTTCCAGTCACTGTACGCTGCTGTTAGAGCGGCAAGAATTTGCCCGGAATTATCACCACTGGCCACATATCCATTACGCTCCAGGATCAGCTGATCCAGTTGTGGATTTTGATAAGTCAACGCAATGACAGGGCGGCCTGTCCAAAGATATTCATACAGTTTGGATGGGATATATTCACTGCAATCTGAAATTGTGCCGTGCACCAGCAACAGACAGTCAGCCTGGAACATGCGTGCTAACACTTGCTCTCTGCCAGACATACCCGTTACTTCCGACCGCTCAAGCCGCCCAAATGAAATGAAGACATCTTCCAGTCCATATTTTTGAATTTCTAACTTAGCTAGCCTGTCAATTGTGCCACCATAAATATGCACGCGCAGTTTTGATCTTATTTCCGGATTATGTTCCAGCAAGGTATGAACAGCCTTAACTACCGGCTGCAGACTTCGTGTATCAGATAGTGAGCCAAAATGACTGATAATCATTTGCTCTCCGCGTTTATAACTACCGGATACAGAAGGCTTAGCCACTCCCGGCAATATAACCACTCCTCTATCCCCTAACTCCGGATGGCGCTGCCTGGCTCCTTTGAGCGCGCCTTCAGTAAACCACCAAGCAAGATCAGCAAACCTGCAAATAAGACCCTCAATATATCCATTTATTTTTTCATCACGGGTAGTTGGAACCCTACCCGGCTTCACCATGGGATCATGCACCTCGACGATCCATTTTATGCCGGTTAAGCGCTTTATCCAGTAACCCGCAAGATGCGCAGAATATGCCCCACCTGTTGTATACAACACAGTTGGATTATATTTCCAAATCAACCATAAACTCCGCAAGGTAGCCGGCAGCGACCATGACCACTGATTTTGCCAGCCCAACAACAAACGCTCAACAGCAATAAATGGCGCGAGCAGTAACCCCATCAGCCCAACCAGTATCTGGTAAACGAAACCTCGCCCCAAGTGACTGGCAATTACATGTCTCATATCAAAACGAAAACCAGCGGGTCCCCAGGGGATTAATTGATAATGCTTGAATTTTTTATCACGGTCCCCGCTGACTCCGCTCAGAATAATTGGCTCTACGCCAGCTTCTGCCAAAAAGGGGAGTTTATCTGTAATGGTCAGACTTGCTGCTCTGCCGTCCATATTGAAACAGTGGGAGAGTATTAGCCACGTTTGCTTTACTTTATCTGGCATGTTTTGTTGGCTATTTAGTGTCTGAATTAAATAAGAACTTTGTACAAGGCATCTGCACTGTTTTCCTGTTGCAAGGTTTGACCAGCTTGAATTGCGTTTGTGTTATAACGTGAATAATCAAAAATAATAGCAGACACACACTTCAGCACAGCTTCAGGCGACATATTATCGGTAACAAGACCCGCATCAAAGCGCTCAACTATGCGCGCAATCCATGTACCAGATGTTGAAATAACAGGACACCCTCCAGACAGCGCATCCAGCGTAATTCCACTTACTCTGTCGGTAAAATCCGTTTTACTATAAAGTTGAATTGCAATCGCACCGGAAAATAACTTCTCATATTCTCCCGGACTTAGCATCTCGGTTTTTAAAGCAAGGAAGGGATAAGGGATAGACTTCAAACGCTCAATATCGGCCATCGTTTCACTGTCACATTTATCGAAATGTTCAGCCGAAGTTTGGATCGTGACAGGGATTTGAGATTTTTGAAGGTACAAATATTCTACGAAATCAACAATTTGTTTAAAACCCTTATCCTGCCTCGCCGCGCCTGCATATAGCAAATACTTAAAGGTATGCTGACTGCTTAAATCGCCCAATTTGCGAGGTGTAATTGGGTACGGCACGACTCGGGCATTCACAAACCCGGCATCCTTGAATATATTTACAACGGTTGGTGTAGGCCCAAGTATTACCAGATTTGGCTGACGAGCCGCAATTTTTCTCAAACTGCGCAATTTTCTTTCATTGGGATTGAACCAGTGGAAATAGAGATACACTTTACCGGGAGTGACAATGCCCCGCGCAGCGCAGGCCAGCATCAGCAAATCCGTTCTGCCTGCTGTTGATATAAACATTTTGCTGGCCGTAGTCAGAAGTTTCCGGTAAAGAAAGTAACTCTGTAAACGACGCAGTCTGCGATAAAAATGCCTGCGAATTTCTACATGAGTGGAATTAAAAGTCACTTTCGCCCGATGATTCACCCACAGGCGAAACGGCACCTCTCCAGTACTGGCATTAACGAGTGCATTAATAAAGCTGCCGCAATGCCCGGCATCTGATGCAAGAGTAGGCTCTACGATATTGAGCATTTCCGAATTTTTACGCGTTTGCATCAGCAAACGTTTGGCATACCGGTAGTAGGTACCCTCTGCCGTTGATACGGCCAGCATAAAACCTTCCGCACCGTCGAGGAAGCCAGCGCGAATAAAATACGTCCGAATAAACGCCCAGAGACCATGAAATATTGCCTTGCTTAACGTGGCATCACGCCCCTTCTGGCTCAGCATCTCAGCCCCTGCGGATGAGTAATGGTTCATTTTGGCAAGCAATTGCTCAAGGTCGCGGAAAGACTCATGCAGCAAATTGTGTGTCAGCCGCCCAACCGCCCCCTCAACGACGACACGCTCATGCACCAGATCATTGGTAAAGGATGCTTTATTACGCAGGAAAAGTCTTGTGACGTAATCAGGATACCAGCCCGAGTGCCGCATAAACCGGCCGCAGAAACTCGACAAACGTGGAATTTCATAACCCTGCGCATTACCCTCGCGCATGGTTAACTCAATCTCTGCGCTGAGCCCGGGTGTGACCCGCTCATCAGCATCCAGAGACAGCACCCAGTCATTGCTGGCATAGCCCAGCGCACGATTTTTCTGCACGCCAAAACCGGGCCAGTCATGACTGTATACATGGGGGGTAAATTCGCGGCAGATAGCATTCGTTTCGTCCGTACTACCGGAATCAACTACAATAATTTCATCCGCCCATTTTACGGATTCCAGGCACTCCCGAATATTGAGCGCTTCGTTTTTAGTGATAATAATGACTGATAAACCGGCCATACAATTCCTCTGAATGCAGCAGCACAGCCTGCAATGCTTTTAATGGGTGCATTACACGCACTATGATATTCTCATTTCTAAAAATAGTGCTTGAGACGCACCCAAATGGTTATTTTGAGTTTTCGGTTGGAACATACTCAGGTACCAACAGTTGCAAGCGCCGCTTAACTGCATCATCCGTGCACACGTCAGCAGCTGAAGCCACCCATATCAACAGCTCCTGCACCCAAACATTATCCACGCTTCTTGCCTGTGCAATACGTAGTTTGGGATGCGGTGTCTCCAAGGTATGTTCATTGTCTGCCAGCAGCTCTTCATAAAGCTTCTCTCCCGGCCGCAGACCACTAAACTCGATTTTAATGTCCTCTTCTTTCAAACCAGATAAACGAATCAAATCTCTTGCCAGATCAACTATTTTTACCGGCTCACCCATATCCAGCACAAAAATCTTGCCGCTTTCACCCATCAAACCGGCCTGCAAGACCAGTTGCGCAGCTTCCGGGATGGACATAAAGTAACGGGTGATGTCCGGGTGTGTCACCGTAACCGGGCCCCCCTTCGCTATCTGCTCGCGAAATTTTGGAATCACGCTACCGGTGCTGCCCAGCACATTGCCGAAACGCACCATCACATACTGCGTGCCACTTTGTTGCTGCAAACCCTGGCACACCATCTCTGCAAGGCGCTTGGTGGTACCCATCACATTGGTTGGATTAACCGCCTTGTCGGTCGAGATCAGCACGAATTTCCCTGTGTCATGGCGCTGTGCAATGCTCGCCACACACCAAGTGCCAAACACATTGTTGCGCACCGCCTGCCAGGAATTCTGCTGCTCCATCAGCGGCACATGCTTATAGGCTGCCGCGTGAAACACTACCGCCGGTTTGAATTGCGCAAACACCTGTTCAACCCTTGCTGCATCGCGCACATCGCCTGCCAGGCAAACAATTTTCAAATCAGGGAAGGTACGACTGAGTTCCTGCTCCATGTTGTATAAGGCAAATTCACTGACTTCAAACAACAACAGGTTTTGCGGCGTGAAGCGCGCAATCTGGCGGCACAGTTCAGAACCAATGGAACCGCCCGCACCGGTTACCATGACCGTCTTGCCGGTCAGCAAGGCATGCAGTCCTGCATCATCCAGCTGCACCACATCACGCCCAAGCAGATCGTCCAGCTCAATCGCGCGCAGCTGTGAAATCGCAACCCGACCACTCAACAAATCATCGAACGATGGCACCGTGAGCGCCTTGATATTACAGCTATTTGCAAGATCGACTACACGCTTACGAACCTGGTGCGGGGCCGATGGCATGGCGATAATCACTTGAGTTACACCAAAGCGCTGCGCCCAGCGCGGCAAGCTATCAATATCGCCCAATACCTTGATTCCATTTAATATTTTTCCATTGTTCAATGCTTCGTCATCGAGGAATCCTACCTGATGCCAAGCACTGCTGCGCGCAAGCTCCTTCGATAGGCTAATACCCGCCTCACCAGCGCCCAGCACCAGCACAGGCTCGCCTTGCAGGTGGAAATTACCGTACAGCAAATTCTCTTTCCACAATCGATACACCAAACGACTGCCACCCATAATCAGCATCAACAACAGGAGATCAATCACCAGCACCGAGCGCGGAACAATCTCCTGCACACGGAACAAGGCCAACACCAGCGGAATAAGCGCAGTTGCGGCGATAACGGCAAACAAAATTCGGCGCAGATCCGAGACACTGGCGTAACGCCAAATGCCACGATACAGGCCAAAACCGTAGAAGACTCCGCCCTGCAGTGGCACTACCCATATCAGCGTATGCCAGAGCTCAGCCTGAAATTGCGGCGGCAAATCGAAATTGAAACGCAAGAGATAAGCGAACCACCACGCTGCCGCTGCGGCCAACAGATCGTGCAGCATTGCAATGCTGGTATTTACTCGTGATTTAAACACGTTCACCTCGTTTAAAATTATTCCAGGCTGCATCCACCAATATCATCATGCAAGCATAAGTGATTCCCCATACGAGTATTAATTGCCAGGGAAAGGGATTGCCGATCAGCCACAGTGCCGATGCCCCAACTAACGACATCAATGCATATTCCGCTAGCGCAACATTGCGGTGTCCCCAGCCCATCAGCACCAAGCGCTGATAATAATGCTCGCGGTGCGCTTCGGTTACCTTATCTCCCCTCAGTGTGCGCTTCACCAGGGTCACACTCGCATCCACAATAAAGGGCGAGAATACCAGTAGCGGAAACCATGCGACCCAAAGCTCTTGCTGCCAACCCCACAGGCCCATCGCGGCGACCAGAAACCCAAGCGGAATGGAACCCGAATCGCCCATGAAAATTTTGGCTGGATGGAAATTGAAAGTTAAAAAACTGAATGCAGAGCCAGAGATGCAAAAATTCAGCAAGGCAAGTGTGGTGTTATCCGCCAACAAAGCAGCAATGCCGTACATACTGAAGCCAAACAGCGCCATGCCGCCCGCCAAGCCATTGGACCCATCCATAAAGTTATACAGATTAGTCAGCCACACCGTTGATAACAACATTGCCAGCGCAATCAGCACACCCTGTTGCGCAATAAACCCCGAGCCAACCACCATTATCGAGGCAGCCAACAAATGCACCAGCAAGCGCTGCTTCATAGGCAAGCTATAAATATCGTCGAGCAACGATACGACAAACAACGCAATCAAGGGCAACACCACCCACAAGGCCAGTGCGTTGAACAGCAAAGCCCAACCGCACAACACCCCGGCAATCAGCGCAACACCGCCGACGCGGGGAACAGGCTGAGTATGGAGCGAGCGTTCATTAGGCATATCCTGCATTTTGTTTGTAGCATTATTTGTCAACAGGAAATAGGTTAGCGCAAGGGTAATCAGCGCTGCAACAACAGGAGGGAATAGAAGCATAAACTGATACAAACGGTAGCTAAAAAATTATGGCCATTATCCTTGAAAATGGTGTTGGACGGACACTTCAATCTTGACCTTGCTTGCCCCGCACGCCTGCCAAGCTCGTACGCTCCCACTTTTCAACACAACCATTATGACATGACACAACGAGAGTCACGCCATGACGAAGCAAATATATTAAACAATATCAATATGTTATATGATAAAACATGCATACCTAAACAGCAAAATTATCCCTCAATAGTTAAGCGCAACCCTTCCTGTAATGTAAAAGGTGACTGCCAGCCCAACTCACGGCGAATCTTGCTGCTATCCACCTGCAGCGATCCCAGCAAGCGATCAACCTGATCCGATTTTCCCAGCAAACGCCCCACCAGTTTCAACAAAACAGGGGGGCAAGGCAGCAAACGTGCCGGCTTCCCCATAGCTGCGCCTAGTTGACGTAAAAGGTCAGGAGTAGAGATATCCTCACCATCACTCACCAGATAGGTTTTCCCGGCAGCAGACGTGTGCGTTGCACATTTCAGCAGTGCGTCGGTGAAGTTACCGATATAAACCAGGCTACGCAGATTATGAACAGAAGCCAGCGGCAGCGGGATACCCTTGACCAGCACCTTCAGCATTTGCGCAAAATTACCCTTTACACCCGCGCCATATACGAGAGGGGGACGCACAATAACCACTTCCAAACCAGTCTCTGCAGCAACGCGATGCAATGCCTGCTCCGCCTCCCATTTTGAAATGCCATAAGGATCATTAGGCAATGGTGAGTCAAGCTCTGTATAGCGAAATCCATCCACGGTTTCCTCTCCATTCACCTTGATAGAGCTAACATAAACTAGTCGTCTTACTCCACTAACAGCCGCAGCCCGCGCCAAACAATCAGTGCCCGCGACATTCACTTTACGAAAATCAGCAATGGGATTCACGCTTTCTTCACGCATTACATGAACTCGGGCAGCGAGATGAATGACGACATCAACACCACTTAAAGCACTGGTCCAATCAGTTTCACCATTTATTTCACCAACCAAGGCTACCTCAATATTGTCCGGAATTTTGCCAGCTTTGTGCAGTGCACCTCTGACAGAAAAGCCATGATGCACAGCATGTGCACTTAAAGCTTTTCCAATAAAACCCGTAACTCCGGTTATTAAAATACGCAAGGCCATAAACTCCTCACGTAGCTTTTCGCCATTCTGTACGCACTAATGAATATATTACACCCAACAAAAAACTTAGTATCCCACCCAATAGAAACACTACCCCCCACTTTGGTGAAACAGGCTTGCTTGCCACATAAACCGGGCTAAGTAATTTCGTTGGGTATTTTTGAGACATCAAAATTTCTTCTTGCAATGCATCTATACGCATTAGCAATGAATTTACTCTACTTAATTTAGCAAAATGTTTAAAGCTGCCCATTTCATTGCTTTTCAATGTTTCAATTTGCACCTGCTCTCTATGCAAAACCTGCCGAAGCTCAATTAATAAAGACTCCCGAACCGACATATGTTCTTCAAGCAAATTTCGCTGTTGCGCCACAATCATTGCCACAAGTGAATCTGCACATCGCTTGGCCAAGTCAGGACTGTTAGCAACCACTTTCATTTCTACTGAATTAGCTACGTTTCTTATTATCTCCACCCGGAGTACTCCACCAAGGTACTCGCCGAACGCCTTGTTTTCTGACACACCACAACTTTGAAGCACTTCACCTGGGTAAGCTGAAATTGAACGTAATCGCTGGGACAATTCGGCTGGCTCCTCAATGTTATTGAGGTTATTGAGGTTATTGACCAATTGCGCCATCTGAATTTGCCATCGAGCCTCATATTTATTGGGAGTTAATAATAGATAGGCAGCCTGAAATAATAGCCCCATAACAAAAAAAATAACAATTGCCCGCTGATTACGCTTGAGAAAGCAAAATATATCTTTCAGGCCAATTTCATTACTACTCATTTTCATCCCTTCAATATTCATACTATTCTTGATTGAAATTTTATACAGCATTTCTGCATTTATATATGCAGCCCATCAAAAAATATTTTTTTTACTCAATCCAATTATATTTACAATCTCTGTTGCCATTTCACTTGCGATATTTATTCGAGCAAATTTTGCAACGAAACGATCACGAGGCATATTCTTTAAATTGAGCTGACCAAAAACTCGTTCAGCCTCAGTCGCATCGCATGGATAAAAGACCGCTGAATTATCCAGTTCAGCCCTCACAAATTCGGCCGCATAGCCAGAAACACCTGCCCATATCGGCTTGCCCATCGCACCATACTCGAAGAGTTTAGAGGGCAATACTTTTCTGAATGCGTCATAATCATTAAGATGAAGGAATAATACGTCCGCAGCCTGGTACGCTTCTATCAATTGCGTCCGGCTCATCGGTGGTAACAGTTCGACGTTGTCTACTCCAGCCCTGGCCAATGCCGCACGCAGGGACTCTTTTCTCCCGCCGTCCCCGATGACTTTAAAATGCACTCGTCCATGCATTCTTCTTGCTAAGTCAGGCAGGATTGCATGCAATCCTTGTCCTTCACCCAAGTTCCCCGCATAAAGAACATCGAGCACATCCTTCGTACCGACGCCAGTTTCAGGAGTGTTCACTGCCAAAAATTCATCGTCAATCCCATTGGTAAAATATGAAAATTTCTGTTTGGGATAACGCGCAGTAAAATATTCAGCGAAGCCATGAGACACCAGATTTACCTTACAAGCACTGTTTATTGCCCAGCGTTCAAGCATCGTAAATATTGGCTTAGCCAGTATTGCAGTATATTTTGGCAGTACATCTTTAATCGTATCTACAAAAATATCACGGATATCCAAATACAGCGGTATTCGCTGCTTGCGTGCAACATAGGCACCCAACACCGCAGTCATTAAACGAGATGATGTCGCAAAGATCAGGTCGTATTCTTGCCCCTTGGTCTTGCGTAACACATCTCGCGCATAAGACATGAACGCCTTAGCCTGGTCGAGCATTCCACTTTGATGGGGGGGCAATGCTATTCGAACTATCGACATGCTAGTTGCCAACTCTTCAGCAGGCGCATCTACTGAAAAACTGCTGTAACGATTTGGAAGCGTCGTCAGTACATCTATTTTCCCATCGGCAGGCATACTATGCCTCAAAGCATCGACCAAGGCCGTTGTACGAAATGAACCTGCACTTAAATCAGGCCTAAAGTAAAAGCTCAATACCAATATCTTCAAACACTTTCTCCCCATCTAATAAGCGTCTTGATCTTGGTGCCAGTCAATGAGGCTACCAAGCAGAAATTCGGCGTAGCAACGCCAAATTTCGGATGCCATGTAGCTTGCTCAAGTAACAAGTCTCCTCCCTGAATAACAACTTCGACCATTTCCCCTCTGGGTAAACGCAATGAAACAGTTCCAGCGCTTACATCGACTTCATTGATCTCAACATCTGGATGAAGATAAAAGCGTATCTCAGCAACAGTAAACATCCCAGTGACGTCATCCTCAATCACCAGTGAATCATTATTAAGCAACCAACTGCGTGCATGTATATTGCGCCCCGACAAGCGCCGATAGCCGTCATGACTGGCTCTGATAAAGTACCCGTCATCTACCTCTGACATTCTCAAAGATGTTACCTTCGCTCGCCGCGCCACCCTGAAACCACCCCATACTTCTGAAGAGTCCTGACCATCTATTATTAAGGTGTTATGTGCCGCTGACCCGCGCTGGCGCAGTCGTTCCAGACCGCTACCATAACAAGATGTGCCCGAGTTCACCATCACTCTTTGGTCATACAAAGATAGCTCGAAAGACAATGTGTCAGCATGTGCATGTCCGGGAAGATAGGCCGGTCCAATGGGCGCAGTATCCACCAAAAGCACGACATCATTCGTTTGAAGCCGGATATAGCCACTTTCTGCCAACCTCAGCACGCCATTGGGCAGCGCCTTCTGAACAGGAAATTTCAGCTTTTCTGCGTATCGATTCAACTCCGTCAAGCTGGATGAAATCCCAAACGCCGCATCGTTGAAAAAGGAAATCCCACCATCAGGATGACACATTGCTTCGAGCCAGCTTCTCATGTTGCCTATCGTTTCGGCTTTAATCATCGCGCCCAATCCAAAAGCTTTGCCGATGTTTTCTATGTCCAGTAAATCTTCCAAAATAATGCCGTGATACATCGGGCTGCGCTCGAAGTGGCCGCCATCAGCCAAAATTTGCTCAGGTATCTCACGGCGCAGAATTGCCAGCCCCTTGGATAACCAAACCCCGCCCTCATCTTGCTCAAAGAATGCACCAGCGAATATTAGCGCCTTAGCATTCGCCAAGAGATGGTTACCCAACAAATGAAATTCCAAACGATCACAAAGAAAGCGGATTTGAATTGCCAGAGAGGCGATTGCTCTCGGAGAAAGCTTTCCACCATTCATAGCCCATTTTATCCAGTTAACGATCCTGAGAGAGCTTGGATAGGATTCCCATCCATTCCCGTAGCCGGGAGGATTCTCCTCTATCCACCTCTCGATCAAGCTCGTATGCCATTCACGTCGTGTCACCGCACTCTCAGCATTTATGTCATCAAAATAATGCAGGTTATACAACCACAACTTTTCTACAGCAGCGTCATTCCATCCTGCCCCAGTTGTGATGGTTCTAGATTCATTCAGAAAAACAAAGGCATCTTTGGCAACCATGCTTTGCTTGCGCTCACATGGAGTGACCCAAGCACCCACCACTGGCCTGCGTAGCGGCGGCACTTGCAGATTGGGGCGAGGTCGATTAAGTCTAAATAAAATCCGCCCAAAAATTTGAGCAGGGCGTAAGTAGCGAATCGTATGAAAGTAAAGTAACGCTTTCACTGGCGCGCAGCATCTGCAATTTCGACAGACAACCTGGAAACCTCCCAAATCTGTTCCAACGGGATCGGTGCGGCGGCTCCTTCCCGCACTGCATCCAGAAATGCCTGGACGCAAGCATCCTGTCCTTTGTCCTGCGACCACAAACTTTTCTTGTTAAATCCAGTCCAACCAAATCCGCGCAAGACTCGATAGTTATCCATTTGCAGTACCGCATCTGCAGCAAAGACCTCCAATCGCTCTTTGGGAAAACGCTTACCGCCATTTGCGAAGTAATGGATAGTCCCTATCGAGCCATCTTCAAACTGAAGCGAAATAGTCGCTTTATCATCGACAACCGACAAAGCGGGATTGCGCCCCATAGTCATGACCTGAAATTTACTTATCGGGCTATCTGCCAGATAGCGCAACAGATCGACGAAATGACATGCCTCACCAACCAGGCGCCCGCCCCCCGTCTCGGCATTTTGCGTCCAGTGATCTGCGGGAATCGCCCCTGCATTACATGTATAAACGAAGGCTTTAGGCATCTTTACCGGTTTGAGCAGCGATTTCATCTTGTCAATCAACGGGGAGAAGCGCCGGTTAAAACCCACCATCAACAACGGCACGGAACCGCCCTGGCTTGCTCTCTGATTCCACGCTGCCTGGATACGCTCTATCTCATCCAGCTGCAATGCCAGCGGTTTTTCAACAAATACATGTTTCCCGGCTTCGATCGCCTTGATCACAAAGTTTGCATGCGAATCGTGTCTGGTTGCAATCACCACAGTATTGACCGCGGGATCACTAAATATTTTCGTTTCATCGGTTGAAACGGAAGCGAACCCCATCTTCTTTCCGAAGTGCGCGCCACTCACACCACCACTGGTCACGATCGCTCCCAACTTGGCTCCAGCTTTTTTAAACGCGGGAATCAGCACTCGCGAAGCATAATTCCCCGCACCAAGCACCCCGATGACCGGCTCACCCGATATATAAACTTGCGGTTCGGCAAGCAATACAGTTCGTTTGTGCAAATCATCTGGTGCTGAACCGCTGTATCTCAGCACTATTCCCAAAGCCGACCGTTCGTTGGACAGGACTTCATACGCTTGCAGAGCATCGTTGAAATCGATGCGATGTGATATCAGGGAATGAACGTCCAGTTTGCCGTCCTCCAACATCGCCAGAACTGCCTCGAAGTTCCGCTGTTCCGTCCAACGAACGAAGCCGATAGGGTAATCGACACCCCCCTCTTCATACTGCTTGTCATAGCGACCCGGACCATAAGAACAGGAGACCTGGAACGTCAATTCTTTTTCAAAGAACTCAGATCGATTAAGCTCTAATCCGCTGACACCAACCAGAACAATCCGTCCTCGCTTACGAGACATCTTTGCCGCATGACTCACCGGGTCATTAGACTTAGTCGCTGCAGTGATCAAAACAGCATCAACTCCACGGTTGGCAGAGAAGGCCATCGCAGCAGTTACCGAATCTTCACCATCAGCCAGATTCACAGTTACTGCACCGAACTTTCGCGCCAAAGCGAGCTTACCTTCATCAAAATCTACACCCATAACCCGGCAACCTTGCGCACGCAACAGTTGCACTGTGGCCAGTCCGATCAAGCCCAAACCGATCACGACCACACACTCGCCCAACTCTGGCTTCACTAAACGTATTCCTTGAAGGGCAATCGCACTCAACACTGTGAATGCCGCGGCCTCGTCAGTGACACCATCCGGAATCTTCGCACACAGATTCTTGGGCACCCTGACCATCTCGGCGTGATTACCATTCGATGCAACACGGTCTCCCACGGAAAATTCCGTCACGCCCGCACCTACAGCCGCAACCACACCCACGTTGCAGTAGCCCAATGGTAATGGCTGCCCCAATTTACTTTGCACCGCATCCAGAGTAGCAAACAACCCATCGGTACTAATTTTATCCAGCACCATCTTCACTTTTTCAGGTTGCTGCCGTGCCTTATCCAGCATCGAAGCTTTGCCAAAATCAACCAACATACGCTCTGTTCCAGCAGAGATAAGACTAGCCCTGGTCTGAATCAAGATCTGCCCACGCCCAACATTGGGACAAGGAATATCTGCCAACACGGTTTCGCCATTCTTCAAATTTTGCAAAATTTGTTTCATTATTAGTTCCAGTTATGACAACTTAGGCCAACGTAGTTACGCCGCAAAAATCAAGCATTTGTTTTCCATGAATATTTAACGACACAAATTGGCTATGCTTTACCAGGAAGACCACGATATCTGAATCTTTTATCCCTTCAGAGACTGATACCAGTTTCAGTCCTTTGTAAGAAGCAATGTTCGGCTCGACTGCGACCACATCGAACCCTGCATCCCGTAAAGATTCTGCCACTGCCAAGGCAGGCGATTCACGCAAGTCGTCAATATCCGGTTTAAATGCCAGCCCCATGCATGCAATACGGGCTGGCCTGCCATTATCAATCTGGAACTTCAATGCTGCATTTTTCACTTTCTCGACGACCCATTTATTTTTATAGTTATTGACCTCTCGTGCAGCGCGGATCAGGTTCGCGTTCTTAGGATCTTTCGCCACAATAAACCAGGGGTCAACAGCTATGCAGTGGCCGCCGACGCCGCAACCCGGTTGCAAAATATTGACACGTGGATGCCGATTGGCAAATCGGATCAATTCATTCACGTCAATACCAAGACCATCGCACAGAATCGACAACTCATTGGCAAATGCGATACCTACATCTCTCGAACTATTTTCCACCAGCTTGCACATCTCTGCAGTTCTGGAATCTGTTTTCAAAACCTCACCCTGAACGAAAGTCCTGTAGAACGCAGCTGTCACATCAGTTGCTGCAGCTGTAAGCCCGCCAACAATGCGATCGTTCTCAATCAATTCGATCATGATACGTCCGGGCAAAACCCGCTCCGGACAATAGCTAAAATGTATTGCAGAAACGTCAATACCGCATTGACTCAACGTGTCCCGAACCAGCTCTGTCGTCCCAACCGGAGATGTGGACTCCAAAATAACAATGTTATTGGGGCGCACATACTGCGCGATACTTTTCGCCGCAGCCTCCACATAACTCAAGTCAGGCTGAGGTATAGGATTGTCATCATGCATGAATGGAGTGGGGACGCAGATCATGAAAATATCTGCCTCTGCAGGAATAGTGGAGGCGCGCAGGCGGCCAGATCCCACCGCTGAATGTACGAACGTATCCAAATCCGGCTCAACGATGTGAATCTTGCCTTGGTTAATCACATCCACTGCATGTTGGCTGACGTCCACCCCGTGCACAGAATACCCTGCATTTGCCAGCAGTGCGCCAGTCGGCAAACCAATGTAGCCCAGACCTATGACACAAATTTTTTTGTCTTGCTGCATGTTGCTCCCCAATTAAACAATTTCAACAACATAATCGAAAATCTACACTACTTATCCGGCAAGGTTTTATCTTATCTTTTTTTCTAGCCACCCTAAAATGTAGAGAATTAACCACGTGCAGGGTGCGCCGTGCGCAACATGGTACGTATGACGCAGCCTACAAGGCCATATGACCAGGACTGGTTACATTAATTTTATTTCACCTGCTACACAAATGATGTAGTCATCATTTCAAACTACACTCGGCAGGTTCAATAGGGTGCGCCATTCAAAACATCTACTATCCTTTTTGCCGCGAACCCATCACCATAAGGATTATGCGCAAACCCCATCGCCTGATAAGCCACAACATCATTTAACAAGACGCTAGTTTCCCGGAATATTTTATCGGCATCAGTTCCAACCAACTTAACGGTACCAGCCTCGACCGCTTCGGGGCGCTCTGTTGTGTCCCGGATAACCAGCACAGGTTTACCTAAAGAAGGTGCTTCCTCTTGTATGCCACCGGAATCGGTAATGATCATATATGAACGGTTCATCAAATAAACAAACGGCAAGTAGTCAAGCGGCTCAATCAGATGGACACTGGAATTATTTCCGAGCAAGCGCCGCACGGGCTCCTGCACATTTGGATTGAGGTGTACCGGATAGACCAGCTCGACATCGTTTCTTGATGCCAATGCGGCCAGGGCTTTGCATATCTCTTCAAAACCCTTGCCAAAATTTTCACGCCGATGACCAGTTATTAAAATGATTTTTTTGTCAGGATTTAAAAAGGCGAATTGTTGATCCAGCTTGGCTTTCATTTGAGGATCACTATCGATCTTATGGACCACATCGAGCAAAGCATCGATTACCGTATTTCCTGTGACGAATACGCACCCGGCATCAATCGATTCTCTCAGCAGATTGTCGCGCGAGTTCTCTGTTGGTGCAAAATGAAATGACGCAATCGCTCCGGTAAGCTTCCGATTTATCTCTTCGGGCCAAGGAGAATAAGGATTTCCGGTGCGCAAACCCGCCTCAACATGAGCAACCGGAATCTTCTTGTAGTAGGCCGCCAAACTTGCTGCAAATGTTGTGGTCGTATCTCCATGCACAAGTACCACATCCGGCGAAAAATCATCCAGCACACCGCGCAGCGCCGACAGTACGTTTGCTGTTATATCGGTCAGGTCTTGCCCCGGCTTCATCAGATTCAAATCGTACTCTGGCACGATGCCGAACAGATTCAAAACCTGATCCAGCATCTGGCGATGTTGGGCTGTGACACACACCCGCACTTCTCCCTTAAAATGTTCCTTCATCTGTTTAACGACCGGCGCCATTTTGATCGCTTCAGGGCGGGTTCCAAACACAATCAGCGCCTTTCTCATCAAACCACGTCCTCATCCAAAAATTTCCGGCACCACAGCTCAATGCACATCATGGAGAAAATTGTATAAGTTGCATCCACCCTGCCCTTCGCATCTTCTTCAATCAACGACTCGACAGACTTTGAATCGAAAATGCCCCGTCGTGTAATCGCATTTTTTGACAACACATCCATCATCAAAGGTTTCAACTTATTTTCACTATGCAACCAAGAGCGCAATGGTGCACCAAACCCAGTCTTGGGACGATAAATCACCTCACGTGGCAGGTACTTCTCCATCGCCTTTTTGAATATCCACTTCCCCTCGCGACCATGCTGCTTGTATCCAACTGGCAAACGAGCAGCCAATGCAACCAAATCTGGGTCAAGCAATGGTACGCGAACCTCCACCCCGACAGCCATACTCATTTTGTCGGTGTAATTGAGGTTGTGATCAGGCAGGAAGAACTTGCTTTCAAGAAACAACATCCGGTTAAGCGGATCAGTGTGGTCTGGTACATTGTGCAACGCCTCTATCAATGGCTCAGACACGCGCCAGCCATTAATTTCTTGCCGATAATTATCCGATAGCAGGCTTTCAAGTCGGGCGGGCTGCCCCCAATAGAAGTAACTGGCCAATCGTTCATCCTTATCAAGGTCGGCATATTCAAATGCCTTACGCAGCCTTCTCAGTGAAGGTCGCCCCGTTGGCAACAAGCCAGCCCCGCCCGCCAACAAATGGCGCCCCCAATGCGGGAGCCAATTCCAATATTGTTCCTTCTGCAACGCATAATGACGCCGGTAACCACTAAAAATATCGTCTCCGCCAGCGCCAGACAACAATACTTTGATGCCATGCTCGCGTGCCAGTTTACAGATAAACAGCGCATTAAGCGGTGCAGGATCGGCAAGCGGTTCATCCAGATGATAAATCATCGTCTCCAGCTGGTCCGCCATCTCCGCACCAACATAAATCGTATGAAGATCGACCCCAAGATGCTCGGACACTTTTTTCGCATACGGCAAGTCTTCGGCAAAGCCTTCATCAACACCATCCGTAAAACCTATGGTAAAGCACTGCAAACGCACATCTGGCTGAGCCTGCTTGGCAAATGCCACGACTGCACTTGAATCAAGCCCACCGGACAAGAATGCACCCACCGGCACATCCGCTACCATTTGCCGCTCCACAGCTGTGCGCACAGCTTGCTCCACTTGGCTAGCAGCTTCTTTGGCAGAGATATCAACTATCGCTTGATTGTAGGGCAGCTCATAGAACTTCCATTGCCTTTGAATTTCTCCGTCACGAATTTGCATCGCATGGCCGGGGGGAAGTTTTTTTACCCCTTTCAATATTGTAGAAGGCGCCGGACACCAAAGGTAGGTCAGGTGCATTAAAACTGCATTGGGATCTATTTCCCGCTTAACCTCAGGGTTCACCAATAATGCTTTCAACTCGCTTGCAAATACCACTCCTGTATCTGTTTTTGCATAGTAGAGCGGCTTTACTCCCAAGCCATCCCTGGCCACAAAAAGTGATCTTACGCGTCCATCCCAAACAGCAAACGCAAAGACACCATTTAACCGCTGCAGCATTTCCTCACCGCACAGCAGATAAAGGTTCAACAACACTTCTGTATCGGAATGACCGCGAAAAACGAAACCGGCAGAAACAAGCTCTGCTCGCAACTCTCTGAAGTTATATATCTCGCCATTAAAAATAATGACCACCTGACCTGATGCATCCTTCATCGGCTGACTACCGGTTGGTGACAGATCAATAATTGAAAGACGCCGATGTGCAAGCCCGACACGGTGTTCTGGCGCATGGAAAAATCCAGAATCGTCCGGCCCACGATGTGAGATACGCTCCCCCATTCGCTTCAGAGCGCCTAGAGAAAACCCACCATTAAAACCTGCAATACCGCACATCTTGCTTCCTAAAATAGAGATCAAATATTACTATTGTTATTAATAACAGGAAGCCACCGTGTTAACGAGTTCAACTATGGCCATCAACGGCATTCAAAGAGCGCTGAAGCGAATCGATCTGCTCCTCCCAAAACACCCATGATAACGGCTTATACTTGAATCCGCCTTACATACTTAAGGATTATTGCTCGTCAAGATGTATACCGTGATGCAGCAAAGTCTTTCCCAAGCCATCCCACAACAAGGTAGTGGGGTTAAATGACATGACAGATTGTGCAAGCCCAATATCAAGAACACTAATTGGAATATCAACCACACGTGACTCCGTTGAAACAGTCACGATTTGTCGGCCAATGAGCTGCTCCATTAAGTTTACAACATCGCGCAACGAGTAACCCTTACCGGAGCCAATATTGATGATGGATGGCAGATCATCCAATGTCCCACATAACCCTAATACTTCTGCAAGATCATCGATATAAATAAAATCACGAATCGAGCGTCCCTTATCCCGCAAGCTCAATGGTGTGCCAGAAAGAATACTCCCGATCGCTATAGCGATAAATCCCTGGCGCCCCATTACACTTTGCTCTGGCCCATAGGGGTTTGCAATCCTTGCTATTCGAACCTCAATGCCATGCAAATGCTGAGCCAACAAGAGATACTTTTCTATTGTAAGTTTGTGTATGCCATGAGCACTAATTGGATTGGTCCCAGCCGACTCAATTATCGGTAGTTTATGCTGCAATCCATACACGGATGCCGATGAAGCAAACACTATCCTCTTCACACCAGCAAGAAGGCAGGCATCGACAAAACGTAGGGCGCCAACCACATTTTCGTTAAGCTCCATTGCTACATCTACATGCTGATCACCAGGAACGGTACTGGACACCAAGTGATAAGCAACCGAGGCGCTCTGCAATACCTCATCTAACGCATTTTTGTCGTGAAAGTTACCCGTGACCCACGTGGTTTTCTGTGCAAACTCATCAGGACAAGCGTGCCGATCCAAAACTCGGATCTCATATCCTTGTGAAAGCAGGTTCCGAATTACAGCTCTACCAATAAAGCCCGCACCAATGACCGCGATACAATGAACGTTTATATGTTTCATTCCAGCCCTAACAAACGCTTATATGATTCAATGCACTCAGAATGGCTATAAATGCTTCTGGCGCGCATAGCAGCTTGCTTGGAATACTTTTCTATAAGCTCGTTGTCGTCAAACAATGATTTCAAAGCATTAGCCAATTCTTGTGGCGCATGGGGTGAAACTACAATTCCCGCTCTGCCATGGTCAAGTATGTCTGGAATACCCCCAACAGTTGTACCCACACAAGCAAGCCCCATAGTTATCGCCTCAAGTAACGCCACGGGAAAACCTTCAAAGTGCGACGGGAAAACAAATACTGATGCATTGTCAAACTCTTTAATCAGACGGCTGCGATCTGAGATTGGACCTGTGAATTTTACTTGTGTTGAAATGCCTCTATCAGCCACAGCTTTATTCCAATATTCATCCTTACCAAACAACGGCCCCACTAAGCGAAGCCTCACCTCCGGGTGCGTTTTAATAAGGATAACCATTGCATCAAGCAAGTCTGTTATGCCCTTCTCTGGAATGATCCATCCAACGTATAACAGCGACATGCCGCGCGAGGGTAAACCAGCCTGAGGAGTATGCGAAAAAAATTCCGGCGCAGCTGTTGCACCAACCACCTTGATAAGTGCAGAAGGAAATGCTCGTCGATAATAATCCTGCCATGCCTCAGATTGAACACCCAAGGTGAATTGAGGGTGGCAAACAATGCGAGAAGAAATGCGACGCCAAAATGGTGAACATTTATCCCAAAAAATAGGAAAATTTCCATCAACCATTACCATAGCAACGGTTCGGCCTGAGATCATTATCAAAAGCGACCATATAATTTTTTCAAAAAATGAATTTCCTGCGCCCGCAAAAAGGAGAACTCTCCCCCCCCTTTTTACATGAACAATAGCCCACCCCAATCTCACAATATTTATAAACAGGCGAGAAATCGCTGCGGAAAATCCACTGGATTTCTTTGCTGGTGACTGAAAACCTACTTTCCCATTCTCTGACAAGCTCTGGTAAAGCATCGCTGCAATAGAAGCCACACCACCTACCGGCGGAGGAAGGGCACTATAAATTAGCGCCTTAACTCGCTTCATTACTGTCATTCCCTTGCCATTCCGTATTCTGGAGGCCTCCTACAACAACCATACTAAACATCGCTAGACATAACCAGGATTCCCAAAGAATGCAATTGGTCAAAGACAATCCCACCACAAGGTAGCCAAAAAACAATAGCGACAGATTATTAACAACGTTCTTACTGATATAATAAAACCATATAAAGAAAAATGCTGTAGCAAATGGAACGCCAAAACTAATGGCGACTTCCAAATAGGAATTATCGGATAGCCCGTATCCCCCCTCTGTTGCGTCATTCGTCTGGGATGACGGGGCGCCTATTGAAAAATTTGTCATTGAATCCGATAGTATCTTGAAACCTAATATTGCCTTCTCAACCCTTCCACCTGAATCTTCATTGATTCTACTGATATGGGGATACTCAAAATTTGAAGAAACATAACTAGTTAACAATACAATCAAGAACGACAGCACCACAATTTTCTTGTGTTGTAGTTTTTGATAGAAAAAATTGAACGCCAGCAAGCATATTGCAACTGCAAGTGGATATCGACTTTCGCCAAGCGAAACGCCGTAAGTCATAAACAATAACAAGCTCCAAGAGACCCATATATTCATGCGAATAATGTTGCCTTGTATCATGGCTACCAGAACAAACATTGAACACACAATCTGGTTCCCACTTATTGATGCACCCAGCAACATCGATCTTGTCTTTTCCCCATCAAATACTAAGCGGATAACACCTGCATCATCAGTGGAAAGCATAACACTAGGGAAGAAATTAAAATTAACGGCCTCAACCACGGCAACTGCCAATCCAGCCGCAACAATTGTTAACGACATCACACGCAAATTCATTTTATTTTTTACAAAATAGCTGGCTATTGCGAGATAGATTAAACTAGTTGCAAAGTATCTATAATTAAGGAAACTGTTCAGTTCATCAAAAGCAATGTATCGAATTGCCAATATTACCCCAGCGAGAGCGACAACAAACAGCAACACAATATCTAATGGGGCAAACAAAATATTATTAGCTTTAAAACGCCAAATATATCCCACCATCAAAGCAAGTACGGGAATAACAAGCCATGTGCTTTTACCAAATACATTATCAACTGGCAATGCGAAATTTAAGACATTTACGAATGGAAGTATAAAAATGGAAATTAAAACGAATGCAAATACAACATTATTAGTTAAGTTGCAACTCACACGCTCTTTGGTATAACTTTTTATCATTTAAGTGACCACATGACCATTAACATCCACAAGCTTTTTAATTGAGTCAGAAAGCTTCCATACCGGGCACTGAACAACAAATTATTTTTTGACTTGCCGTAATCTTTTGTTAAGTACGCGAAACGCCCCTTACTGTATTTAAGAACAGCAAAATATTTCTTTCTTTGTTTATGATTAAGCAGATGAGAGAATGAATCCGTTGCATGTTGCATAGAAACAGACATATCCTTGCGTGACATACCACCACGTTGAAGCAAATAGCAGCCCAGTTCTTCGGGTATATATTTGAAATTATCAGTTATTTGCGAAATTCGTAGCCAGCAATTGTAATCTTCAGCTGCGACCAAATTCTTTCTTTCATCCATCCCGCCAATTTGATCAAGCAATTTCTTTCGAACAAGCGCAGATGAGGTGGCAATGGCATTGCCATTAACCAACAAATCTATTATTACCGGTTTCTTAACCTGCCTGCTCTTTATGCAACGTGGTTGAAAGCGAACAGGTATTTCCCTTACAATTTTTAGATCGTGATATAACAAATCAATTTGGCTATTTGAAATGTCAATGCAGACTTGAAGCTTGTTATGTCTCCACCAATCATCCGAGTCTAAAAATGCTACCCACTCACCTCTTGCGGCACGAATGCCCATATTTCTGGAGGCAGCAATCACACCATCGTTATGAATTTTTAAAAGTTTGATTCGGGGTTCTGCAAAGTTACGCACAACCTCATCTGTATTGTCTGTCGAATGGTTATCGATAACAATCGCTTCCCAATTTTCGTATGTTTGATCCAATACCGACTGCAAACATCGACCAAGATAATGCGCATGGTTATAGGTTGGAATGACGACAGAAATGAGGGGATTTACTACTGAACTCATGCGTTTTTATTTTGAGATATTGCGAAAGCTGTATTACAAAAATACAAAAGTTCATCGATTTCTTTAATGTCACCAACACCAGCGGTTATACCCAACTTAAGCAACCGCTCCACTCGAAAATCTAATTTCTCATGCACCTCGTCGGCCACCGTTTTTACCTTCTGCAAGCCTGGTTCAAAGCCCAAGACGAACTTGCAACGCTGCTGAATTAACTGAGCTACTTCCAACACAGTTCGCGATATACCAGACCCCACATTTAAAACAGCTACTTCTCCAGCCGCAATCTCACGAGAAAGCATGGTTTCAATACTTCGACAAACATCAGTCATCGCTACAAAATCACGATACTGCATACCACTTGACTTCAAAACCAATTTTCTGGTTTCAACAGCCTGCCTGCATAAATCATTTACAAGTAGCATCCAACAATTAACGTCTTTATGCACCGGTGCACCAACTGCATTTGAGAGGCGCAGCACAATGCCTTCAATTTGACCTCGCTGGGCAGCAAATAAAACGGCACTATCCCCAGCAAGATGCGAGGTAGCATAAGGATGAAGATTTCGTGGACAAGTCTCTTCTGAAATGGTGCCCACCAGCGGGCTTGCGTACACATGAGCTGTTGATAGACAGATGAACCTCTTAGTACCAGCCCGAATCGCGCCATCAAGCAAGCGGGCAGTTGCCACGCCATTGAATTCTAATGCAGCAATCTGATCTGCCACACAATCTTGTGCGTTCATCCCTGCCGCTTGAATCACCACATCAACCCCGGCGCAAATTCCCTCCAAGGCCTCGTCATCGTTCCAGTTGGTCTGAACCACTTTCGCTTGAGGCAACCACTCAGGAATATTTCTTGTGTTGCGAGAACCAAGAAAAATATCATGGCCGGCTTGTTGCAGATGCCGAGCCACTCGCCCTCCGACAAAACCAAACCCGCCGGTTATCAGGATACGCATGGAGTTAAGCTACCGCGCCCAAGGAGCACCTTTGGCCCACATTGATTCCAGCAGATCATGATCGCGCTTGGTATCCATACAATGCCAGAAACCATCGTGACGATAAGCCATCAGCTCGCCTGCTTTGGTCGCCTGCTCCAATGGCTCGCGCTCCAACAAGGTACTATCTCCGGCAATCAAGTCGAAAAATGCCGGTTCAAAAACAAAAAATCCACCATTAATCCACCCCTCATGCAACTGCGGCTTTTCCTTAAAGCTCTCGACACGCGCTCCATCCATTTCCAGCTCCCCAAAACGAGCAGCGGGACGAACCGCGGATACTGTAACCATCTTGCCATGGCTACGATGAAAGGCCAGTAATGCGTCCAGATCAATGTCTGCAACACCGTCTCCATAGGTCAACATGCAGGTTTCGTTGCCTATGAATTGCTTCATTCGCTTAACACGCCCACCGGTCATTGAAGCTTCACCAGTGTTGACTAAAGTCACTTTCCAGTCCACGGGGTCAACCTGATGTGGCGCAACATTACCCGAGGCAAGATCAACCGTAAAATCTGAATTAAGTGCGCGATAATTAAGGAAGTACTCCTTGATCACTTCGGCCTTGTAACCCAATGCAACGTAAAAATCCTTGTGGCCAAAGTGTGCATATGTTTGCATGATGTGCCATAGAATTGGCTTACCACCGACCGGAACCATCGGTTTTGGAATGACATCCGTGTACTCAGCCAAACGTGTACCAAAACCACCCGCTAACAGTATTACTTTCATATATCAGACCTCAAAATATTAAATTCAAAAGCACACTAACGATGCTTCAGTTCCCAATCATAGGGAATGCTTGCATCAAAGACTGTCCTTCGCTCAATTTCATCCGGGTTATGCGGTAAGGTTGCACAATTGGCAACAATTGCTGTTTGTGTTCCCACACTCTTAAACCCATTCCAGATGTTTGGCGGTACTGTTACTAGCACGTAATTCTCAGGCGAAATAAACAACTCCTGAATCTCCCCCCGTGTTGAGCTTGAAGGACGATCATCAAATAGAACAAATTTTATTTCTCCAAAGATTACGGCATAATTCAAGGTCATTTCTCGATGTAAATGCCATGCTTTCACAACACCCGGATGCGTGCATGAAAAATAGATTTCGCCAAATCTTGAGAAAATGGGGGAATCCTCACGCAACATATGCATAACTTTTCCACGTTCATCAAATATCTGCCGAAGTGGTGTCAACGTAACCCCATCAATCATGTCTGCTCCTGAAAGAACTCGCGTATTTGTGATCGTGTAATCTCTTCAGCGTCGCCGCCATTCATTATAGACTTATACCAAAGTGCAGTTTCCTCCAACGTTTTTTCTACGGACCAGCGAGGATACCAACCAAGAAGCTGGTGCGCCTTGTCACAGTTTAGCTGCAACAGCCTTGCCTCATGTACTTGAGTTTTAGACTCAACAACTTCAACGCGCCCCTTGCCTATATGCCCCACTATAACTTCAGCGACACTTTTTACTGTTCTTACCTCATTTGTGGACGGTCCAAAGTTCCATGAACCTCCCCATTTTTTCGGATCTTCATATAGACGTGTTGCCAATAACATGTAACCTGCAAGTGGCTCCATCACATGTTGCCAAGGGCGAGTAGCTACCGGGTTGCGTAGTTTGACAGGCTCTCCTGCTTCAATTGCGCGTATACAATCGGGAATTATTCTGTCAACTGCCCAGTCTCCCCCGCCAATCACGTTTCCCGCTCTTGTACTAGCCGCACCCAGCTTTGGACAATGCTCAAAATATGAACGTGCATAGGAAGAAAATACAATTTCAGCCGCTGCTTTGGAAGCACTATATGGATCACGTCCTCCGAGCAAGTCATTTTCTCTGTAACCCCAAATCCATTCAACATTTTCATAACATTTGTCAGATGTAATGTAGACCAAAGAACGCACTGACTCACATCGACGCACTGCATCCAGTAAATTTACTGAACCGAGCACATTGGTTGAAAAAGTGGTGACAGGATCATCATATGAAGGCCTTACCAAAGCTTGAGCTGCGAGATGGAATACAAAGTCAGGCTTGAATTCCTGTAATGAACCTGCCAAGTGTACAAGATCACGAATATCGCCAACTACATGATTAATTTTTTTATCAAGCTTGAGTAAATCAAAGTGATTAATCTTGCTTGCAGGTGGCAAGCTAAAACCCATCACGTTTGCACCGAGTTCATGCAAAATAAATGCGAGCCAAGAACCCTTAAATCCAGTATGGCCTGTAATAAAAACTTTTTTACCTGAAAAAATATTATTGGGATAATGTATCTGCATGAGTATGTTTTATTATTGATAAATGTAAGTCTGAGTTAATCAGTTAATACGCTTTTTATTCCATCTAATAGAGAAATTCTGGGCCTCCAGTCGGGTAACGAGTTACCTCGAGACCATGGAACCATCACCTCTCTGTCCCTGTAATTTCTGCCCCCCCATTCTATAGGAATGGTTGTATTTGCCACCTTTTCATATATACGAACCAGCTCTTTTAGCTTGACTGGCTTTCCCGATGAAACAGAGTAACGTTCATGTCCAATAACTTTGCTATCGAAAAGAAGATTGGCAGCAACAATATAGGCCTCAACAACATCTTTAATATGCACCAGATCAATTAACTGCTCACCCGGAGACATCAAAAGCGTCTGTCTTGATATATTGGCATCTCGTAACAGTCTGAACAATTTCGGCCTTGGATCACCCGGACCGTAACTATCAAAAAGTGTCAGGGTAATTACCCTGAAATTCTTTGCATCAACATAATACTTCAGAATATCTTCAAAGGCTTGCTTTGTAGCCGCGTAAAGGGTAGTCGGAGCGTAATCCCTATTCTCGTAATGCTGCCAGAATGTTCCCGTATTTATTAAGCTACAACTATTATTCTCTGACATAGCCTCGGCAAGCTGAGTAGCGAAAATAATGTTACTCTGAAGAAGCCGCAGCAAGTCATCAGGCTTATGCTGCGTGAGAACCAGTGAAGCCAAGTGAAATACCACATCTGGTTTTGATAGCGCCAATATAGCTATCATCCCCGAAGTGCTGCCATCATGAATGTGGATTTTTAACTGCTCGGATTTTTCATCTAGAAGATTCAAGTTTGATCCTGTACGAACAATGGCGTGTACTAACCATCCATTTTCCGTCAGCCTTCTGATCAAACTGGATCCTGTAAACCCGGAACCACCCGTAACTAATGCGACACGCCGTATCATCATCTATGCAGCCTAGTTGATCTCAAAGTCAAAGCAAACTATTTAAAAATTTACACCGAAAAAATGCTCTATTTTTTCGACAACAAAGCTCAATTTTTCCTCGTTCAGACCCGGATATACTCCAATCCAGAATGTATCATTCATCACTCTATCGGTATTGGCAAGTTCACCACTTATACGATAAACGCGGCCATTAAAATACGGTTGTCGTGTGAGATTGCCTGCAAAAAGAAGCCTTGTACCTATCTTGTATTGGTCCAGGTATTTCAACAGCTCGAGTCGGGAAACCCCGGCCTTTTCAGCGAGCGTAATCGGGAAGCCAAACCATGATGGATCACTACCCGGAGTAGCCTCTGGTAGTATCAAGAATTCCTCACAAGTTTTAAGTCGCTCCTTCAAGAAGTCAAAGTTTCTCCTGCGGGTCGCGATAAATCCCGGTAATCGATCCATCTGCGCAAGTGCACATGCTGCCTGCATGTCGGTTATTTTAAGGTTATAACCCAAGTGTGAATAAGTGTATTTATGATCATAACCAAATGGCAACAATCCAAGCTGCTGCCCAAATCGCTTACCGCAGGTGTTATCTCGGCCTGGAGCACAGTAACAATCACGCCCCCAGTCCCTGAACGATTCAATGATTGTTCGTAGCTCACTATCCCTGGTAAAAATCATACCTCCTTCACCCATGGTAATGTGATGAGCAGGATAAAAACTGCATGTTGCAATGTGACCAAAGGTTCCTACATGTTGCCCTTTATATTGTGATCCCAATGCGTCACAGCAATCTTCAATAACCCAAAGGTCGTATTTCACAGCTATGGCCATAACAGCTTCAAGGTCAAACGTATTGCCCAAAGTATGGGCTATCATAATGGCTCGGGTTTTCCCGCTTATTGCTGCTTCGATCAGGTGCGGGTTGATATTGTAAGACGGGATATCCACATCAACGAACACAGGAACCAGTCCATTTTGTAGAATTGGATTAACGGTAGTCGGGAATCCTGCCGCTACGGTAATGACTTCGTCCCCTGGTTTCAAAGCTTTTGAACCGAGCCTATGCGAGGTAAGCGAAGTTAATGCCAATAAGTTGGCCGAGGAACCAGATGTAGTTGTTATCGCGTAGGGGACACCAACAAACTCAGCAAAGCTTTTCTCAAATGCGTCATTGAATCGGCCTGTCGTAAGCCAGCCATCCAGAGATGCATCAACCATATTCTTTAATTCCCCTGCACCTAGCACTTTGCCTGCCGGAGGAACTGCATTGGTGCCCGCTACAAAGGGAGGCTCAACAAAAACCAACGCACTGTACTCCTCAACTAACTCAAGGATTTTTTTTCTTAGCTCTTTTTTATTCATGTTGGTAATTAGTAAATCGATTATTAATACGGCATTATCCGTCTAAGCTTATGAGAGTTTATCAAGTACTGGTATTTTTTTTCTTGCAAGAAGCAACCTGAACAGACTGCGTATTCTCCTCCCCATAAAATAAACAAGTGAGAGGTAGAAATTTGGGAAGTAGCATGCATTCAACACTAATCTTGCTGGCTGAATGTAGCGATATCCCGATCTTTCGCTTTTAAGAAACATATTGATAAAATCAGGAACAAAATTATTCAGTGCAAAATTTTTGCACCTGAGATACTGCCAATATGGCAACCCATTCTGGCGATATACCCGCAATGATTCTACTAGCCTGACACTGTGTACAAAGGGGTACATCGGCGCCCATTCTCGAGCGCCTGTTAGGCAAACATTCAATGGTTCACTATTGTAATATGCTTGTGAAGAGGAAAAGGCATAAGCAAATATTTTTATGTGTGGGAATGTGTTATCAAAATGGGAAAATGTTCGATTATCAAGAATGGCAGCATCATCTAAGACACTTGTATGTTGCAACCAGTTATTTCTTCTAAATACCGATAAAAATATTCCTCCCAAAAAATCAAACGATATCCTAGGGTTGATCAACTCCAGGAAATTCAGCTCACCTGAGGTGGGCCAATCTGAAAATGGCCTCATATTTTTTGGCAGATTTGCTGTATCAAAAGGAGAAGGAAAGTTCTTCAAATACTCTGTATTCAAATGAAATGAATTAACATAGAAAAAATCTACTTGTGGATACTTGTCAATCAAATTAATTAGCTTGGAAATAGCATTCGGCAACAGGAGGTCATCATCCCCTATCATCCACACAAAACTTCCCTCTGCCATTGACACAACTTTTAGAAAGTTTCTTGTCATGCCAATATTGGCTTCATTCTTATGGTACTTTATGTTCAGCCTGGATTGAGCTGAACGCACGACACTCTCTGTATCATCGTCTGAGTTATTATCAGAAACGCAAATTTGAAACTTATGAATCGATTGATCGTTACATAACACGATGGAGTTTAAACAATCTGCCAAATGCGAAGAACGGTTATAGGTTGGAATGCAAATCGAGAGCTTAGTCATTATCGTGCAATATCCGGCGAAATAGAAACCATATCATCTGACTAGAACCAAATAATGGCTTGTTAGCTTATATGTTTTCATAAAAAATAGTTTTAAGATCTTTTATTGGATTTTCACTTATCTTGGCAAAGCGCTCGCAAAAAAGATTTCTGGCATCTTGAACCTCTTTTCTTTGCCACCAACTATCAACATCACACCAAACCTCATTCACTTGCATAGCAACAGATTCGGCTGTTAGGTGGAGAATTCCAGCATTAACAAGTAATTGATAATATGGTTTAGCACTATCTCGCAAATGATCAAAACCATTTTGCCAAAATGCAAGGGTTGGAATATTTTGTGACAATGTTTCCAAAATGCCAGTTGAGTCATAACTATGTACAATTAATCGACTTTGAGAAATTAACTGTCTGATCCTTAAAGAGCCAGTATCTAGTTTGACATCCGCATCAAATCGGGCCCATCGTAACTGCTCTTTCCAAATTGAATTAACATGCTCATGATGCAATCTGACTATCAAACGCTTCTTAATTCGATTTTCCAATTTTTCTGCAAAGGTTAGCTGATCTTCAAAATAAACCATAAATTCAGCATTGGTATCCCATGTGCATAACATATGGGACGGTGAAGTCTCTATCAATAATAAATCTCCATTCGGTTGGTAGTAGCTTTTATTGCGTCTTGCGAGATTTAATATAAATGCTGGTACATGCTGCTGCATGCCATCTGACCAGCCCCAGGTTAGAAACTTGTCCGCAGTCACCTCTTCAATAGAAGGATGTGCAAAATATCTGTGCGTACCGTAATTATTACCGTGTTGGCCCGTTATATATTGAGCGCCAGATTGAACTTTTTCTGCCGCCCAAAGCTTAAACATCTCATCCGTATCAAAATTATTGCTAGTGAAAATGAACTTAGGGTTTTTCGGCCAAGGCAAATTGTGTACTTTATCAACCAGCTCTGCAAAACCCTCCAAATAGCAGGCTGGGAGGAGTTCAAATAACAGTGCGCACATTATTTCAAAGTGAATATCGCTGGATTTACCAATGAGTTGGCCACCTAGTTTTTGCCGCAATGCATAATCTGCTTTTTTTGTAAGGATGTATTTCGGTGATGCCCACAGTTGCGGCACCTGCCCCATCGCCAACTGTAACTTTATCTCTTCCTTTTTTGGAAGATAACTATTAATAATAAACGCATCACCATTCCTTGCCATCAAGCAAGCCAATTTTTTAACCTGTCGGTATCCCCACGCAAAGATTTTCTGTTGCAAAGGAAGCTCTGATATAACTATTGGCAAATTAAACCCTTCAGATTCATCACCCTCGACAACCTCTATCGGAAAATTATTTCCACTTAGCTGCCCTAGGAGACTAACATATAGCTGGTTGTTCCAGCGTTTATCGCTAAATGCCCAAATCGCCTCATAGGAATCCATCGTAGCAAGAGTGTAGTTGTATCCGACAATAGCGGTCGTGCCACTTATTTTATAAGTCTGAAGACACTGCTCTAGCGTTTTAATACGATTTAATATCGCATCAACATATCGGCGCAGCCAGTGACCCAAGACCATTCGCCAGAATCGAGAATCATTTTGCGTACCGTGAAACTGGTTTAGTGAATCACATAAAATAAGAAAGAGCCTTTCCTCAATGACACGCGCTTCTGCATTATCTGCATCCTTATTTAACTGCCCTAAGCCATAGGGAGGCGCGACGATAGCATCCATATCCTGCCAAATGTGCTTTCGATCAAAAGTACGACACCACTCACCAAGGAAAATGACAGGTCGGTCAAATTTCCATGATCTCTCATCTGCTGTTGTGATTAAATATCGTACTATTGCAGGCATCTACAATTATTTTGAATTGGGATTTATCTAAATATTAACTTGTACATGATTTTGTTCTAGCAAATCATGTTTAACCAATTGCTCCACAATTGGTACCAATTCCCAAAATGGTTCATTAATAAAATTTGCGATCTCCAATAAAGTGAGCGAACCATCACAATAAGAAATAAGGTTCATCATTGCGCGCACCTGATCTCCGGAGGCCTTCGTGCTTAAGCTTGGATATAAGCCGCGTTTACCAAGTTGAGGCTCACAAAATACTTTAGCTTTAAGAAAAGCGTTCTGTTCAATGATCTCAAGCGCTCGTCGAAGTGCAACATACCCCCCCTCCAAGCCATTCGGTGTAACTAACTCCAAATTATCAAGTGAGGTATGATACTCAGGATATTCACCATATTTGCTACGCATGATTGTTGCGATAGGCAAATCTACACCTGGCGCACAGTACTGACGCTCATCACTACCCCTATCCAGCCAAGAATATTTCCTGAAATCAGAATCTGTAAATCTTAAAACATGCTGAGCCACTTGATCTGACAGACTATCTCCTCGACGTGAGGGCAAATAAGAATAGCAGCGCTCGTCACCGATACAAGTAATATTAAAACCTGCAATAACATGCTGCTTAAGATGCTCAAGATGTCGGCTCAGATAAACAATAGAGCCAATTGTTTCAGGGATGAACACAATGCGGTAAGTGTAGCGGCGGCTCTCAAGACTTTGAAGCCACTGAGCCAACGCTGTCGTAACTACAGGGCCTGATAGTTCGTTGTTTGCCATTGAGGGGTGACATACATATGTGGACAGAAATACTTCTTCGTTTGTCTCACCAGGTATAACCAACTCTGCGTAGTTCAACACCCCAGGTTTTAGATCACTATCAACGACCACATGATAACGCCCAGGCAGCAATGCTTCACGTTGCTTATGGGTCAGACAAAATCCCCAGCGCCTCGCGTAGTAGGACGTTATGTATGGAATTGCATCTGGTTGTTCCGGCAACGAATAAAGATATTTATCCAATTCATCATGTTCAATCCAAACATCAACCGGTTCTGAATAACCGACTACATGCAGATTGTTCTGCTGAAAATCGACAACTCGTTTACCTGCCTCATCTTCAATATAGGCATTACGAATCGTCCACTCGTCAGGCACTGTCCAATCAAAAGCCGATGTACCTGAAGGAATCTCATGGATAACAAGTGCTGGAAGTATTTCGTTTAGATAGCCAAGAGTTTCTCGCACTCCTGCACCAGTTAAACTGCGATTTATTGGATAAAGATCCTTCGCCCAATCGTAAAGAACCTCCCCTATCATTTCATATGATCCAACACCTCTGGCGAGGTACTTTTGATCACATAGCAGGTTGGCTGCCGATTGAATGGTGCCTGCTGAATCGGTAAATTCCCAATATATTTTTCTAAAATACGGCTTTCCGTTGGTGATACTTCACTATTGTAATGATCTAATATAAGTACTCCGCCATTTACCAACCTTGGCCAAAAATTGGCTAGTGACGACTCAAGCACCCCTTCAATTCCACAATCAATGAAAACAAATTTAAATCGCATCCAAGGTCGCTCTTCAAAATAAGGGATCAGCTCGGAAGTCACATCCATTTTGTTTATAATAGCAACGTCATCGAGCCCTTGTAATTCAATTAATTTCTTCAATGATTCATACTCTGCGCAATAATTGCCTAGTTGCGCCTGATCATCCTCCTTCCCCGGCTCCATCCCTTGAAACCAATCGAAAGCATAGACTTGCGTAGTGTTGTAAGGCTCAAATAATTTAATCATTTTCGCCATAAACAAAAAAGATGCACCTTTCCAAGTACCAACATCCGCAACATGTCCATTTAGGCTGATTGTTTTTTTATATAAATCATAGAAAAAAAGAAATCTTGCAAGGTTTACATATCCCACATAGGCCGGGAACTGAAAAATTAAATCTTTTGCAGGTACATTCCAACTCATCAATTCATCAATATATGCAAAATATTTATCGTCGACAGCTTTAAATTTTCCCCATCCCTCGTGTTTGGAAATACTCATCGGTTACCTCAAAATTATTAGTTATGTTTGAATCAGGTTGTAGGCGACACACCCAATTTTGAAAGGGTCTTGGAAATTGCTTTAATTGACCAAAGATTTTGCGGAACTAAATCTTCCTGGGCAATAGTGCAATTAAAATTTTTCTCCAGTGCAAATACAAATTCAATTATCCCAAATGAATCCAATATACCCGCTTCAAACAGGTCATCGTCAGGGCCAATATTTATGCATGATTGCCCTGAAACGCTGGTTAAGATTTGACGTATTTCTGTGTAACGTGGAGTTTGATCAACCATTATTGAAACAATTCCTTGTCCGAGATTAAAGAAAACGAATTATGACTTAATGCTGTCATTGCTGCATTTATCTTTGCTTGTGCCCCAATACATGAAAGCGGGAATCCGTGCTCTTGGGAAACACGCATACCGCTTGCAAGATATGCCGGAAGCAGACCTGTAAAGTCGTTGATAGGAGTTGGATTATGTTGCCGAACAAAAAGAGTCTCCGTATGTGTAATAGCGGCCTTATCACGGATTATGGTTCCGGAAAATGTCTTGTTAAATCGGTAAGTGATACTCTTACGCGCTAGCCATTCGGCATAATGCGTATAACTACAGTGTGTTGGGTGCAACCCCATTGTTACGATAGCGGCATTCTGGGTGTAGAGCCATTCATACAGTGAACCATCACCCCAAGCTTCTATCGGACGCAGCGATGCTAGTTCATTAGATCTAGGGCCGTGAGCAGCAAATGAAAAGAAGGCACTAAGTGAGCGACGAACTTCGGGAGCCTTGCGAAAGGCCTCGCTTAAGGCGCCCGTCTGACTTGGAAGATCGTCAAGGTTACAAATTCCATTCTGATCAAAACCTGGGGTGAATGTTGGCATTAACAAGGTTCGACCGGCGAATCTATCCATTAATGAATTACATAATTTGGTCGTCACCTCCTGGCCTGGCAAGTTCGCTATACGCATCAGTGGCCATATTGCGGAAAAAATTACCAGTGTCTCAAATTGGTTGCCGACCAGTTCTTCCAGTTCAGTCGCAATATCATCAATGACCATCAGGAGTTACCCCAGAAAACTCGGACAATCCTAAATTTGACAACTCACTGCGTATCCATTTGTCATCCACAGTTGAACCATTTATAACGTCATACAAAGTTTGCAAAGCATAGTCTATCCTCTCCTCAGATTCGGTACCAATTGATACTCGCAGGAATCTTTCAGTCGTTGCCCCATAAGCAGAGCCCGGAACTACAGATATACCTTTTTCCAGCAAAAGGAATAAAGCAAGATCATGAATACTCCCCGAATAATTGCCAACCTCAACGAAAAAATAAAATGTTGCACTGCCACCCAGGTGGCTCAGGCCAATTTCTTTCATTCTGTTTTTGATACGCTCACGCTTTTCAACTACCGCCTGAACCTGAGGCAGCGTATGCGAAAGTATGTCATCGAAATATTCAACCAGATACTGTTGAAGAATGGTAGGTGCACAAGTAATAAGATGCTGATTTAATTTAAGTAATGCCGAGAGCAGTTTTTGTTCTGCAATAACATAACCAATTCTCCATCCTGACATACCCATGTTCTTAGACAGAGAGTTTATTACTATCACACCATCCAGATCAGGCACTAATTTTGCCATCGAATGGAATGAATCATCCAGTACGAAGTCACTGTAAGCTTCATCAACCATGAGATAAATTCCGCGACTCCGGCACTGATGATATAAATCCAGCAATTCCTCCGGCTTGTAGATGCGTCCAGCTGGATTGTTTGGATTATTAAGAATCAACAGCTTGGAACGCAAGTTAAAGTGCTGATGAAAATCAGCACAAGGAATATCGAAAGGTATAAAACTAACTTTGGCACCCACAAGATGAGCCTGTTCCCTGTAGCTCAGCCATGCAGGTTCATGAATGACTACTTCATCGCCAGATTCAATTACTGCCTGCATACACATGAAGATAATTGCCTTGGATCCAGCTGAAATGAGAATATCTTTTGAATCAATGCGCGTGGAATACTTGCGCCGATAAAAGTCGGCTATGCACTCCCTTAACTGAGGAAGCCCTTTTGTATCTGAGTAGTGATAACCACGATTAAAATCAAGCTTCTGAAAATCAAACATTGGAATTTCAAAAAAAGACTCACCTAGTGAAAGAGCGATAATATCGCGCTGCTTTCTTCTTAAGTCATACACAAGCTGGTTGAAATATACTGATAGTGCTTCAGGAATTTCATTAACCATTTGGCTGATCTGCATTAATGGCTTATCCATGCTGCCTTCCTTCTGCAGTCAACAGATGTTTTTGTAGTTTACCGCTTGCGGTACGAGGGAAATCCTCACATAAAATTATACGTTCTGGCCATTTATGACGGGCAATCTGTTCATGTATCCATGTAGATAATTGACCAACAAATATTTTCTCATCATTCATTGGCTGTTTCCCGCGTACATAAAGCACATAACTCTCACCGTAAAATGGATGCTCAATTCGCACAGCTGCTGCCTCAACAATGCTTGCCGAACTCTCGGCGAGCAGCTCAATTTCACGTAAAGCAATAAGAATGCCCCCCTTCTTGATTATGTCTCTTCGTCTACCGGTAATTAACAATTGACCCTCTACAACACGTCCAAAATCCCCACTGGGAAGATACCCCTCTTCGTCTACAGGCAATGTAAGCTGCCCCTGAGCATCAAGGTATCCAAGCATCATGAAGGGTGTGCGGACCATTATTTCTTGTAATGCATCTTCCTCTTTTTCTACAGGCCTCAACTTGATTTCAACATCGGGCATTACTGTCCCCACCCCACCCTGCTTGCGCATCCCCAACGCATTGATTCTTTCACTACTAATGAATGTGGTTTCGCTTAGTCCATAATTCTCTAATGGCTCAATTCCAAAAATCTGGGAAAACTTCTGTTTTTCAATCAGACTGACAGGAGCTGTACCTATAAAACACCTTTCCACCCGCGTTCGAGGCATAGCCTGACCCACCCGTTCTGCCAAAGTGAGCAATCCACGCAAAATGGAGGGGACTATCCACAAGCTATTAATTTCAAAACGTTCCACCGTTGGCCAGAATGTTAAAAATGTTTTGCCGCTAAACGGCTCATCAACAAAAATACTCCCCCCGGCAGCCAGTGGTATAAGCCCAAGATTGAACAGACCACCCAGATATGACATGGGTAAATAACTCCAAAATCTCACCTCTGTTGTTTCAATTTGGTGATAGCGCAAAAATGCGCAGCCAGCAGACCATAATCGATCAATCTCAAGCACAATGGCTTTAGGTTCACCCGTCGAACCGCTTGAGCCGATTAACAGACGACCACCAACACATGAAGCAGCAGACCCTTCGCCAAGCCAACCCAGATTGCCGCCAATTGAAACGTGCAATAGCTTCCAATCCATTTTGTCAATTTGTTCTTTCAATGAATTTGTTACGGGTGATGCAATCAAGCACAACCTAGCATGAGTTAAATCTTTCCAGTGACTAACTTCAGAAATTGTCGCAGTGCAGGGAAGTGGCGCATAGGTGTAGCCGCCACGCATACACGCAAGGAATAGAATTAAGGTTTCAATTGCATTTGGAAGTAATGCAACCACCGTATCACCCACTTTTAAACCGTCCTTCTCCAGCAAGGACTGTGCATTCTCAATGTAATCAGACAATTTTCGGTAAGTAAGAACACGCCCTTCACTGTCCAGTATTGCAGCTTTATCCGGCTGTTTATCAACCAATCTTGAAAAATCGGTAAGGAATGAACGTATAACGGTATTCATATCAAAGGCACTCCAAAATTTAGTAATTGATTCCCATCAACAGAAAGCGAAACATCTCTGAAAACAAAATCCAAATGGAAATCCACCCTATTAAGCCCGCCCATCGTATGATTAGCCCCCAATCCAAAATGTACACAGCCTAATGCTCCCTCGTCTGTCAACATAGTGCCCGTTAATTTTGCTGCAGGATTTAATCCAACTCCGCACTCAGCTACGACACGACGAAGAGAGCCTGACTCACCAAATAATTTATTTAAACAGTCCACATAAGCCTCGTTCTTGCTACGAAATGCAACAACTCTGCCCGAACGAACATCCATTTCAACTGGCGTTTCTAACAACCCTAAACCTGGCATAGTGATCGATCCATCCACAACCACAATACCCTCTGCACTATTTTCTATAGGTGAAACATTGGCTTCAATATCCGGAGGTGACCCCAGATCACCAGCATTCCTAACGAGTCCAGGACAGTAGTTACCTATTCTGCCCGCTATTCCAAGTCTAATATTTGTACCTGCAGCTGTGGTAACGTGAATTTCACGCCCATTGGTGAATGCATCAGCAAATCTCTGCACCCGACTTGCATGTTCAGCATAATCCGTACGTAAACACTCATCATTAAGCAAGTTCCAATCGTACAAAGGGAGACTGAGGAATCGCGCACCAGCATTCGCCGAGTCGAAACGCGCCTGACTGTGTGCTAGCGAATAGCGGCAGAGACTGAGTATTAGTGTTGATCGACACATCGCCTCTTTAGCATTATTGCTTGGTTCTGCACCGTGGTTGGGAAGTGCGGGAATTTCCAGCAACTCAGTCGTTGGATTGACTCGCAAAGCCCGGCTGGCAAATGCTTCAGCAATATCACGCGTGGATGAATCACATAAAATTAATACACGATCATTTTTATTTAAATTTCCGCAGTTAAATAATATGTTTTCTATTGCTTTATTTTGCACATCATTAATCATAGTTAACCAAACATTTCAAAATTTATCGGCGTACCACGTTTTGCCATTTGCTTCACTCTCTTGCCCAATACCATTTCCAAATACTTAACAGGCAAACCTAACCCTGGTCGAATTGCTCGAACATTTTCCCTGGTAAGGATTTCTCCCGCGTTGATGTCTTTTACAATATACAAAGACCTTCTGAATTGAACAGATTTTTTTTCGGCCGCTGTAGGCCCATAACTAACGTGCCCCAAGGCTTGCCAGGCTCTTTTAGTCTCTGTTACTAGCTGTGCCATTTCTGATGGTTCCATTGAAAACGAACTATCGACACCACCATCTACACGGTTAAGCGTGAAATGTTTTTCAATGACGGTGGCTCCCAGTGCAACACTGGCCACTGATACCCCCACCCCCATGGTATGGTCTGACAAACCTACTTCGCATCCAAACAGCTCTCGCAAGTGCGGGATAGTCAGTATGTTGGTGTTCTCTGCTGTGGCCGGATAGGTGCTGGTACACTTGAGCAGAATCAAATCTATGCAACCCGCCTCACGGGCGGCACGCACGGTTTCATCCAGCTCTGCCGCCGTCGCCATTCCAGTAGAAATAATCAGCGGCTTGCCGGTTGCAGCCACCCGGCGGATCAACGGCAAATCAGTATTCTCGAAAGAAGCTATTTTATAACATGGCACATCAAGACTTTCGAGAAAGTCCACTGCAGTATCATCGAAGGGCGTGCTGAACGGAATGATACCCAATTCACGCGCGCGATCAAAAATCGGCTTATGCCATTCCCATGGTGTATAGGCCTCACCGTAAAGCTTGTAGAGCGAAGTGCCCGCCCACAGGCTGTTAGGATCGCTAATGTGGAACTCCCTCTCATCCAGATCAAGCGTCATGGTATCGGGCGTATAGGTCTGAATCTTCAGTGCATGCGCCCCGGTCCTGGCTGCCGCTTCAACAATTTCCAGTGCACGTTCCAAAGACTGGTTGTGATTGCCGGACATTTCGGCGATGACGAACGGTGCATGATTTTGGCCAATGAGCCTGTCTGCGATTTTGAATTGTTTTGTCATGTAGAGTTTATAGTTGCTTTATAAAATGGGCTGCTTCAACCCGGTAAGCCGACCCTAAAAACAGATGTTGAGAGTGAATATTTCCACCTAGTACGCTGGCTCTAATATATTTGATATCGGGACGCTTATGCATAATCCATCGCTCAGCGCTTAGCAGTAAATTTCGTCCCTGCCCTCTGCGATTATCTTCAGGTACAAGATATATCGAAACTTCAGCACTCCCTTCATGCTTGTCAAAGCGCACAACCCCTATGGGAACGTCACCGATTTCACCGATAAGCAGAATTCTGTCCGTAGAGCACATCGCTGAGGAAAACCACTTCTGATGATCTTCCCATTTAATGAGCTCTGCATTCCTTGACACTGACCTGATCCCAGAATGATTCCGCCACTCGAACAACTTCTCAGAATCGTCTTCATTAACCTCTCTCATTGCAATACCACTGCAACCCATATTGCCAATAATACGCACCACTCCTCGCCCATCAACAGCATGCATCGCCCTGCGCGAAATAAGCCGCCTCAGATATTCATTCTCAAGAAGAGCAATGGTGTGAGTTTTAATTACAACTTCTAATTCCTTATTTGTTGCTGGTGAGTATAAATACCCTTCTTGTGCTGCATCCGCTATCTGTCTTTGCTGGTTGGCAGCCAGGCAAATACTCAGCGTTGGCAAACCCAAACAACAGCGTTCCCATGTCGCCGAACCACCGGCACCAATCGCCAAGTCGGCTGCAGCCATCAATTCGGCCATTTTGTCAGTTTGTATATGACAAATATATCCATGCATCACACATGCGGCTTTGATTTGCTCACGACATGGATGCTGCGCGCCTATCACCACATCAACACACTTCCCCGACATGCCAATCTCGGACAGCGCCTCAATTGCGCGCCCAGTATAGTTATCCACATCCACGCCACCAAAGAATACCAGTATGCGTTTGACAGATCCGTTACGTGGCTTGACCTGGTTGTGCAGCTGCCGAAACTCATCACGTAGCAGCGCATAACGCGGTCCCAGCAATAATTCGCAATGGGATGGTATTTTATTTGCGTAGCGAGCCTGCATGTCTGCATAGAAATTCTGGTCCAGCAACATATCGCAATCATGTTGACGATCAGCGAGGTCGTCGATGACCATGATCCGCTTAGTGGTTCTGCGTAATGCACTTTCCCAACGTGTATCCAAAGCATAGTGATCAACGATGAGCCAATCCCACGCTCCATCGGACAGCACCCGAATGGAATCCGCCGCATCCTGTGCCTGGCTTACCCCCAGCCAGTGCGCATGCGCAAGCTCATCCAATGGCATGTCATTTTGTGTTCTATCGAGCGACACAAACTCATGCCCTTTTCCCGCCAGCATGCTGCGCAGATGCTCAGGCAGATGGCGGCTGACAAAACGAGTCTTCGCACCACGCTCCTTCAAGCTTTCTGCCAATGCCAGGCAACGCATGAAATGGCCTGTACCGATTTGGCTGCTCGCATCGGTTCGAATGGCAACTTTCATTATGCTTTGCTCAGTTCAGACGCTTGAACCCGCCATGACACACAGGTCCTTTGAGCAGACTCATTATATCGCGCCCATCTTCACAGTCTTTGATCAGCCCGAATATCGGCTCAAGCGCCGCAAAGAAACCAGCCACCACTTCGGGCGTGTGCTCGGTACAAACATAGACGCTATTGCCAGCCAGATAGCCTTTGGCCAGCATCTCCTGCGTGATGAGAGTCTTATAGGCCAACGCATTGTCGCCCTTGAAGCTGAAACCCGTAAGAGCAGGCAAACCCCAGTGGTCAATCTTCAGGGCGTGCTTGTCAGCAAGTTTTTGCCAGCCCTCACGGATATTCCAACCAGTCTGGGTGATCGTGTCCCATGACTTGATTCGCTCCATGACTTCCAGTGTTTTAAGCGCTGCAGTCGGTCCGATACGCTCCGTCCAGAAAGTGCTGCTGATGAAAGTAGTTTGCGCCGCTTCCATGATTTCACGCTTGCCGATTGTGGCAGTTATGCCATAGCCATTACCCAATGCCTTGCCAAACATTGCCATATCCGGTTCAACACCATATTTTTTATGCAAGCCACCAAAGGTTTCACGGAAGCCGGAGGTGCACTCATCAAATATCAGCACGATGCCGCGCTCGGTAGCAAGCTTGCGAACCTTGTGCAAGAAATTGTCTTCGGGGCCCATGTTGCGTACCACTTCCATTTTGATCACGCCTATGTCTTGAGCATTGACCAAAGCCTCCAGCTCGGCATAGTTGTTGTAGTTAAATGGGAAAACCGTGCCCCGCAAATTTTGCGGCACGCCATTAGGTGCCAAACCTGGCAAAAGGTGACCCGCAAGGTTTTTATCATCGCCAAGATTGGCAGACAAATACCAGTCATGCCAGCCGTGATAACCGCAAATGGCTACTTTGTCTTTGCCCGAGGCCGCACGTGCAATACGAATCGCCATTGCGTTTGCTTCCCCTCCCGATCTTGCCAGCCGTACCATGTGCGCCCAAGGATGCATCTCGATCAGTTTCTCAGCAAGATACACCTCTTCCGGGCAATTGAAAGTAGACATATTGCCGGCATCAATGGTTTTGCGTACCGCATCATCTACCTCCTGATTGCTGTAGCCCAAGATATTGGTACCGATGCCCATGATTGACATGTCGGTATATTCGTTTCCATCCAGATCCCATACCTTGCATCCCTTGGTCTTGCTGAAATAGGCCGGCCATTGATCCGGCAGGAACATTTCAGCGCGTTTGGAAAGCAGCATATTACCGCCGGGAATAATCTGTTTAGCGCGTTTCCAAAGTTTTTGCCCAGTGCCCATCGCGGCTCCTTCATTACGAATAATGTGTTGATTAATATTAAAAATATTAGGTCTCTGTTGTTGCAGGCTCAACACCTCGCCCCAGGTGAAGTCGGTACGAGGGTGGAAGTGCTGGAAAACCTTTTCGATTACAGCAAAGTCAGCCGGCTCATCTACTGTCCAGCGCAATTCAGATAAATCCTGGCTGTATTGCATCGCTGCAGTTTTGAATCTCCCAACTTCACGCAAATAAGGCGTGACATGCTCGTGATCAAATGACTTGTTGGTTTCAAGGTTGGCTTGTTCCAACACCTTAAAAGTGCAGACCTCTATATCCAGACCATCGGGAAAGGTCGGAGGGTTAATATTACTAAAATAATCTACGTTTGCAGCTTTGAAGCGCCGTACTACTTCGTCGACGAGTTCTGGATCCACCAGCGGGCAGTCACCCGTAATACGCACCACCACATCTGCCTTATGTTTTCGCGCAGCCTGTACAAAACGCTCAAGCACATCATTTTCGCTGCCTTGCTCACAGGCATAGCCCAGCTTTTGCACATGCTCCACCAATGGCTGGTTGCGCACATCGACAGAAGTAGCCACAATGATTTGATCCAACTCTTTAGCCTTGGTCAAACGTGTAAGCAACAGCTCGATCATCGGAATGCCGCCTATCGGTTTCATCACCTTGTTAGGCAGGCGGGTTGAGCCCATACGAGCCTGTACTATTGCAACTATTTTCATAATTTTGGCCAACAGGCTGGGTTAATCAAATACTCTGCATCACAATGTAAATTGGGCAAATCGCCAAGCATGGCTGATTGTGCTGCGTTAATGATTTGTTCAAGCTGGCTTATACTGTCTGCCCCTACAACAACCCGGTCAATTTCTGAAAAAGACAGTGGATAGGCCAAGCATGCCTGAACCGCTGAGACTGAGTGACACGCCAGCCAATTGTGCCAACGATTCCACAGCTCAGACCAGAGCTCAAACTTGGGCGGAATATCTGTGCGTTGCATCAACAATAAGCCTTGCAAAAAAGCTGAACGTGCATGGATTTCAACGCCCTCATGCTTCAGTCGCTGCAGCCATCCAGAGCTGTATAAGCGACGATCCACAAGATTAAATGGAGCTTGCACCAGGTCAAATTGATATTGGGGTATTAAGGCATCCAATTCGCTAGGCGAGTAAATCGAAACACCAATTTTCTGCACCAGCCCCGCTTCTTTCAAATCTTGTAAGGTTTGATACAGAAATTTTCCATCATTACCAAGCAGTTGTGCGGAACGGTGCAGCAAAAGCCCATAAACTTCTTTTACTCCAAGCCTCGCAAGTGATTCGCACATTTGCTCTATTACCCAGCTGTTTACATCTGTGCAGCCATCGGGTACTGCAGGCAATTTAGTCACCAATTTAAAGTCCGTAGTTCCCACTTCTCCCAGGCAAGTTTCACTCTCGCCGTATGCTATAGCAGTATCAAGTGTATCTATGCCATTGGCCGCAGCATGTTTCAACATAGCATCTGCGACTGAACGCGTGACCTGTCCATCCTGATTGGCTATTCCATAGGGCAGACCGAATTGAACCGTACCAAGCGCAAGTCTCATCATCGAATTGCCTCGGCCAATGCATTCACCACTCTGCCCTGCTGCTCTTCTGTTAATCCGGGATACATGGGCAGGCTTATCGCTTCAGCGTAATACTTTTCACCCTCAGGGCAGTACCCCGCCTTGAATCCCAAACCTTCGTAGTAAGGCTGGCGATGCACCGGAATGTAATGCAGGTTCACACCGATGCCGGCTGCGCGCAGTGCTTCGAACACTAGTCGATGGCTGCTTACTATCTCACCAAGTTTTAAGCGAATCACGTACAAGTGCATACCGGAATAACTATCTGCATGTTGCCATGGTGCAATCAGCGGCAAACCTGCCAGCAGGAGGTCGTACCTCTGGGCGATAGCGTGCCGCCTTGCAACAAATTCGTCTAATCGTTGCATTTGGCTCAAACCCAAAGCAGCCTGCAAATCGGTCATTCTGTAGTTATACCCCAGATCTATTTGCTGATAGTACCAAGGGCCATCTGGCGCATGAGACATCTCGTTCACGTCACGGGTAATGCCGTGGCTGCGCAGCAGCTGCATGCGCTTCGCCAACTTCGCATCCTTGCTCAATGCCATACCGCCTTCGGCTGTGGTGATAATTTTGACGGGATGAAAGCTGAATATTGTGATATCGCTGTAACGGCAGTTACCTATCGGTTCGCCACGATACTTTCCGCCAATCGCATGCGATGCATCTTCAATAATTTTGAATCCATATCGCTTGCCTAGCGCGTGTATGCCTTGCATATCACAAGGCTGGCCACATAGATGAACAGGAATCACTACCTTGGGCAAATTTCCGTATTTTGCTGCTTGCGCTAGCTTCTCTGCCAATTTTTCAACACTAAGATTGTAGGTACGAGGATCAATATCCACAAAATCTATCTGCGCCCCACAATACAGCGCACAATTGGCACTGGCCACAAAAGTGATCGGGGATGTCCAGACCGAATCTCCTGACCCCACTCCCAGCGCCAGGCAAGCAATATGCAATGCCGAGGTGGCGCTGTTAACCGCAACCGCATACTCGACACCACAATATTCAGCGACACTTTTCTCAAACGCGGGAACCGCCGGCCCCTGTGTGAGGAAGTCCGAGCGCAACACATCAACTACAGACTGAATGTCTGCCTCAGAAATATTCTGGCGGCCATATGGAATCATTGCTGTCATATATTGCCGATTTTTTCCCTGTTTTGTGCAATCCACGTTTGCAACGACGCAATGCTCATCCACTCGGGGTTATTATCCGAGCTGTAGTTAAAAGTTTCAGAAACCTTTACACCATCTTTAATACGGAATGGATCACTGCTCCAGTTATGGATGGCGGGTAATATTTTGAAATGTTCAGGATACTCATAGGTGTGGAGCGCATCTTCGGTGCCTATCATCTGCTCGTGCAGCTTCTCGCCTGGACGAATGCCGACGATCTCATGCTCGGCGTTTGAAACGCAGGCATGCGCCACATCAGTTACTTTCATCGAGGGAATTTTTTTGACGTAAATTTCACCGCCAACCATATCTTCAAATGCATGCCAAACCAGCTCGACTCCCTGCTCCAGAGAAATCATGAAACGAGTCATGCGATCATCCGTGATCGGTAATGAGCCCTTGTCCGCAATCGACAGAAAGAACGGGATGACTGAGCCGCGAGAACCCATTACGTTGCCGTAACGCACCACGCCGAAACGGGTTTCGTGCGATCCCGAGTAAGAGTTGCCTGCAACGAATAGTTTATCCGAGGTAAGCTTTGTTGCACCGTAAAGGTTGGCAGGACTGCTGGCCTTGTCGGTCGAAAGCGCGACAACGCGCTTAACGCCACGATCAATGCAGGCGTCAATCAGATTCATTGCGCCGATTACATTGGTTTTAACGCACTCAAACGGATTGTACTCGGCGGTGGGCACTATTTTTGTTGCAGCCGCATGAACTACAAAATCAATTCCATCAAGCGCACGCGCAAGCCGATCTTTATCGCGCACATCACCTATAAAAAAACGAACTCTGTCATCGTCACCATAAATTTTTGCCATTTCCCATTGCTTCATTTCATCACGAGAATAGATAACCAGTCGGCGTGGGTTATATTTGGCCAGCGTCATTGGTACAAAAGTATGCCCAAATGAACCCGTACCACCAGTTATTAAAATTGATGCATCTCTAAGCATGATTAAAACTCTCTGATTTAGGCAATAACTGTTTGAGCAATTCTACAAAACGAGTATTTCCAGGGTCGTATTTCATTATCTCGTCAGTGTAGGGTTGCCGAATCTCATTCCACTCATTACTACTAACCATATTAAGGTAGTCCATTACTCTCTGAGTCTGTATTGCATCCGCCCAATTCGACCAAAATGGACCATTTTCTGGGAAAGCTGCCGGCCATCCGAACTTTGTATCCTCATTGTTTAAATACTTTCCGCGACAAGGGAAAATAGCTGTTTTTTTGCCCCGACCCAGTGCTTCATATCCAAGTGTTGAATCAATGGAAACCACAATATCAGAAACATCAACTAATTCGTAAGAGCTATGCATGTAACTCATCGGAATATATTCCCAATTAAATCCTGATAAATTTTCAGCATAAAATAATCGTTCTGTACCAATTTCCTCTGTCTCACGCCCACAAATCTTTAATAACCTATTATTTTTTTCACACCATTTCCCTAAAATCTTTAATAATTGGATTTCAGCTGCAAAAAATTGTTCCCAAAGAATTTTAGTGCCATCAGGCTCGGTCCAAAAAGGCATCCCTTCCTTAGGTTTTTCATGGTACTGAGAAATGAACAGTATTGAATTTGTTGTGGCTCCAGCTGCCCCCACACGTTTGTTATTTTTTAGCGACCCAACTGCAATTACCTCTCCTGATATATAGTCCCGGTAGAGTCTTCCGATCGCCTCACCATGTACAAGCATATAGTCAACATGGTAAGTATCTGACTTAACCAAAGCACCAAAAATATCTCCTAATTTGCTTCTTAGCCCATTTTGCAAAAAAATAGTTTTAATATCTGGAAATCGATTCGATATGGTATAAAACGCCGCATTATTGTCGATAAAGGTTATAACGATCTTAGGCGACACAATTTGAATAAAGGTGTCTACATATGCTTGTATTGGGTTACCTTTCCAAAAACTTTTCTTTAAGGTGGAAATTAGTAAACAGGGGACATTTACGTGCTCACCTCTTAATGGAATAACCTCAAAACTGTATTTGACAAGATACTCTTCCAATGCTTCCAAACCAACCGATTCATAAACCAGGATTTGACTTTTCTTTGGCAGCTTCCATTGTTTAGGTGGAAAAATAAAAATTGTGTAGAAAAATATTATTTTTGCTTTTAAGTTACTAAATCTCATTGCTGCCTTCTACAATTATTTCCCCAACTCTGAAATCCCAGTCCGTATCTATATCCAGCGCTTCTTGCGGTGATTCAATCAATAAAGGCACTACCTCCCCCGCCATAAAGCTCCTTCTTTCTCGCAATAACGTTGGCCTTATCAAATAAAAACTTCCATTCACCTCAAATGCAGGTGGTAAATCCTGTGATCGAATCCCAAACCCACTTTTACTCATGAATGGCACAAGTAAACCATCTTCCATCTTCAAGGTCCACATCGGGTGTGTATGTGCCGGCGATATACCCACTACAGTCTTCAAGCTATTATTCCGGAATAACTCAATTCCTCTGAGCACTGTTTTCTTTGTTCGAAAAGGTGAGGTAGGTTGCAGCAGCAGAAGCCCGTCAACCTTTCCCTTTTTTTCTTCGTACCAATCCAGTGCATGTAGTGCCGAGTCGACTGAACTTGAAGTATCAGTTGCCAAATGCGATGGTCGGAGCCACGGCACATAGGCACCCGCCGCTTCACAGACAGTAGCAATATCCTTGTCATCCGTAGAAATCAGAATATCGCAAATTTCGGGGATGTCTTTTGCAGCATCTATAGACCAGACAATAAGCGGCTTGTCGCCGAGTATGCGAATATTTTTACCAGGCAGTCTTTTTGACCCGCCTCGAGCCATAATTAATGCAAGAATTCTCAACTTGTAATAAACCTGCGCAGAATTTTTAAACCTACTTCTCCACTTTTTTCCGGGTGGAACTGGCAACCTGTTATCTGATCTCGTCCAATTGTCGCTGAAATCAAATGGCCACCATACCTACATTCAGCAATTCGATGCGATGGATCCGATGGCACAGCCATGAAGGAGTGAACAAAATACGCAGCGTCACCGGGGCTGTTATCTTGCAGTATTGTTCCGTCCCACCCCACTGATGTGCTCGATGGATGTAGCGAGTTCCAACCGATGTGCGGTATTTTCTGCTTCTCGCCTGATAGCGTTTGGGTCGGCACGGGAATCACGCGCCCGGGAATCAATCCTAGACCTGCAGTGATGCCAAACTCCTCGCTCTCCTCAAGCAGGAGCTGCATGCCCAGGCAAATGCCGAGCAACGGTATTGGGCGAGTTGCCAGCTCTTGTATTACCTTAACCAGATTCAGTCGCTCCAAGGCTTGCATGGCATTGTCAAATGCACCAACCCCAGGCAGCACAACGCGTTTTGCGGCAAAAATTTGATCTGGCTCTGCAGTTAACACAACCTTTGCACCACAATGTTCCAAGCCGCGCTGCACGCTGAGCAGGTTGCCCACACCGTAATCAATGACGACGACTTCAGGTGCGTTCATAGTGCCTGACTCCCAATCCTGCCTCTTCTGCCACAGCCCTTATTTCCCCCACTTCGGCGCGTTTATAATGCAGGATATCGGCCATTGCAACGGCATCCGCACCACCCTCACGAACAACATCCAACAGATCTTCCGGTTTCCCCATGCCACCACTGGCAATTACTGGCACAGATACTTCAGCAGCTACAGCCTTCACCAGAGCAATATCAAAACCTTTTCGTGTACCTTCGCGGTCCACTGATGTCAGTAGCACTTCGCCTGCACCCATAGCCACACCGCGCTTAACCCACTCGATGACATCCAAACCGGTGCGCTCACGTCCATTGTCAGTGTAAACCTCCCACCGATCGGGGCCAACCTGCTTAGCTTCGATCGAGAGCACCATGCACTGGCTACCAAAACTACGCGCAATCTCGGTGATGAGTTGGGGATTGGCAACGGCTGCGGTGTTAACTGCCACCTTGTCTGCACCCGCTCGTAAAATCTGCGTTGCATCGTCAATCGAACGAATGCCGCCGCCTACAGTCATGGGCACAAAAATATCTTTTGCGGCTGCCTTAACGATATCACCTAAATGATTACGCCCATATAAACTTGCCACGCAATCCATGTATATCAACTCATCAGCGCCTTGCTGGTAGTAGCGCAAAGCATGTTCGTTGGGCGAACCCATAACTCGTAAGCCCTCTAAGTGTATGCCCTTGATCAGATTAGGGCCCTTGATATCAAGACGTGCAATAAGACGAATATTCATCATAATTTACAACTCATCACTTGTCGCCCCAAACAGAACAACGCAATTTCCATACACCGTTTTCCTGATGCCACAAGTGTGGTGAACGGAACTTGTCAACCGTTGCATGAAAAAGGTCTTCAGATATATCAATATATTCTAGAAATTCCTTGAAGTACTTTCGTGGAAATTCCTGATCATATTTCCTCACTAGATTTACACCTTCTTCACGCGTTATCTTTCCATTACGAATTTCCTGTGCAGCATCATAAGTTGCACGGCCAATACCAAATTTAATCAGCGTGGTGAAATAGTGAAACATATCTATTTGATCATCGATGCTGCTGTATTTCGAATACGTGCCCTCGGTTCGCTCGCTATTTGCCTGAAAACCGGTATTCTCTACCGCATAGTAATAACACTCTTGCGGATCCCACTTCAGGTAATAACCGAGGTAATGTACTTCAACCCCATTATTTTCAAGGTAGTCTGCACTGGGTGGTATGTAAGGTGCGAAGTCGTTAAGTGAAAAGTGTTTTTCAGCGATGATATCCTTGACTGGCTTGCCACCCAGAATCATTTCTTCCGGGTTGCCGACCGAGAAAAACTTGCGGTCCATGGTGGGTGTGTAGTTGTCGTCCGGGTTGTTGCCGTACTCAGCTTGATTCTCGCCATACATAACCAGCTTCACGCCAAACTTGGCCGCCATCAACGGGCCAATAATACGCTGACCCACGATGAATGGCTGGAACGGATGAAGCAAGTTAAGAAAAGCCTGTTGCGTCAGATAGCGGTGCAAGCGCCCATTGGGAGTGAACAAGATGTTGTCGAGGCCACCGACATGCATCCAATTTTCGAAGTTCTTCCAGCCAATTTCAGTGTATTTATGCGGTGACCACGTAACAGTTAGTGGATTCATGCCGTACTTGTATTTGAGAATGTGCGAGGTGTAGGCACTGTCCTTACCTCCGCTCCCGGGAACAATGATATCGTAGCCACCATCGTTTCGACGATGCTTATCGAGCAGTTCAATTAGTGATTGCTCACGCCTTTCCCAACTAATTTGCTTCTCTTTCACTTCGTGGAAACGACAGGCATCACATACACCATCCTCATCAAAGCCGATGGTTGCCTTTTTTTCATTCAGCTTATGTTTGAATTCAACCGACGAACTTGGACGCTGGTTAGATATCACACAGTGTTTGCAGAAAATCACTTCTTCTGGAAGACCAAAATACGCTTTATTCATTGTTTGCCTCACATTCCATCAATCAAAATTAGTTCCACACCAGACGATGAAGTGCCCTTAGGCTTCACCACTCCGCTCATTTAATAATCTCCATTTTGGCAAAATGAACTCGTGCCTTTTCCAGATCATCTGGCGTGCCAATGTCATTCCAATATTCGTGTACTGGAAACACGGCGACTGACAAATTGCTTGCAATGCATGCATCAATCAGATCGGTCATGTTGCTGAACTTGCCCTCCGGCAAGAAGTTCAATACTTCGGGAGAGACGGCATAGATGCCAGCATTACAGAGGAATCGCTCAGAAGGCTTTTCAACAAGCCCTGTGACAAATGGGCCATCGGCCCGTATTACGCCATACGGGATATGAACCTTATGATCAATGGCAGCAACTGTAATCTTCGCTCCATGTATCATATGGAAGGAGTAAAAACTGTCGAAATTGAACGTTGTGAGAATGTCTCCGTTCATCACGATGATGGGGCCAACGGGATGTTCCGGCAAAAGAGACAGAGCTCCAGCTGTACCCAATTTTTCGGATTCACGCAGATAACAAATCTCAAGCCCAAAATCACGGCCATCTCCGAAATAGCCTTCAATGATGTGACTCAAATAATTAACCGATATGTAAGTTCGATTAATCCCACTTTTAGCCAGACGATTAATTTGGCGCTCTAGAAGAGGCATCCCTCCGATTTCTACCATGGGTTTCGGAATGGTCTCGGTAAGTGGCCGCAGGCGAGTTCCCTCGCCCCCGGCCATAATCACCGAAAAACTAAAACCTAACGTACCACTGGCCTGCGTGCCTCCCTGCTCCAAATCCATCAAATGTATCAGGCGCAAAAATTTCCCATTCTGATCCACCAAAGGCAACGCTAGCACATTGCCGCGACGCATCAGATCCTTCATGTAGCCATCCGTCACCCCTGCCTCCGCAGTGATCGGGCTAAGGTTCATTGCTTTTGACACTGGCGCTTCCAGACCCCCACCGGCAAGCAAATGACGCCTAATATCACCGTCCGTCAACGTACCCAACAGATGGCCGTCTCCAGCCGCCACTACCGCCATACGACGGCTGCTGATCTCAATGGCTCGCACCGCATCCATCAGTGATGCTTCTGGCAGGAGGTGTTTTTCACTCATCTAAACCACCCATCACGCATCTCTCCTTTGAGAGTCATGCGTTTGCGGATAATCCGTTGACCAAGTGGCACGGTCGCCAACACTTCGGCGATCTTTGTACCTGCATCACCCAGCCAATAGGGATTCTCGGCGCGACGGCAAAGCGCGCGAAAATCCTCGTCAAACAGACATCGCCGCATCGAAGCAGAGATGCTGTCTGCGTCATAGTGGGCATCGAGGACGTTTTCACCGCGCAAGCGGCCTTCTTGGCGAGACCCAATATTTACCGTCGGGCAATTGAAGGCAGGGGTTTCCTTGAGGCCAGAGGATGAATTGCCAACACAAGCTACCCGCAACGAAGGATCACGCGCGAGTGCCAATACGCCATGATAGAGATGGCGACCTAGCGAGCGAAATACTTGGGTGTTCGGCACTTTCGCCGCGCCAAAAACTTCTAGTTCCGTGATGATCGCCTTCCCGCCCGCATCGTTGTTTGGATAGGTAAGGATCGTCTGAACACCTTCGGCGGCAAGGCGCTCTATTGCAACCAGCGAGGGAGTAAGTTGCTCGGCAGACTGGTCAAATTCAGTACTCACCGAATGCTGTGTGAAAAGCATAACCGGGCGAGACAAATCCAACCCGAGCTTCTCGACAACCTCTTTCGCTGATGCAAATCGCCCTTCTGAAATCAAGTCAATTGCAGGGAACCCAACGGTATGAACCCGCCAAGGCTCTTCTCCCATGGCCAATATTCGGTTGCTCGCCTGTTGATTGGTAGTGAAATGAAGATGGGCCAATTTACTCATTGCATGGCGAACCGAATCATCCAGAGCACCACCTTCGGTCAAATCGCCCCCCTCTATATGGGCGGTGGGTATATTCATCTGGCTAGCAGCAATCACAGCAGCCAACCCCTCGAAGCGATCCGCATAAACCACCATCATGTCCGGCTTCAGGTCATTCAGCACTCGACTGATGTCCAAGATGCCCGAACCAATAGCTTGAGCCGTAGCATATAGGGATGCAGCATCCATTTCGATCTTTACTTCCGCATCGATATGAAAACCGTCAGCACGAATTTCACTCAGCGTACTGCCAAAATTAGGGTCGAGGTGCGCACCTGAGACCAGTAAGAGGTAATCCAAATTCGGATGGCGATCAATGGCTCGCAAGATTGGATATTGCAAACCATATTCAGCCCGATTGCCAGTAAAAACTGCGATAGTACGTTTATCCATTTTTATCTCTCTTGCCTGATGTGAAACATGTGGGAGATACCTTGCCGCAAAGACGTCTTCGGCCTCCATCCAAAAGTGGATGTAGTATCAGAAAAATCCAGAATCAAAGTCGACTGACGACATGTCGAATGCTTTGCTTTAACGGGTCTCTCAGGTTGTGCCGCGATATCCAGAGCCAAATCAGCTAAAGTACCAATCGAAGTACCCAAACCTGTTCCCAAGTTGAATATCCTGCCTTCATCAGCCTCATTTAACTCGCCAAGAGCCAGTGCTACGATTCCTTCAGCGGCATCCTCTACCCAGATAAAATCTCTCACTGGATTCGTATCCATTACTTCCAGCGCACCTTCTCCGGGTATTTGACGCAGGATAGCGCTCATCACATTATTCTCAGACATGCCCGGCCCATAGATATTTGCCAGTCGCACTACAATTCCGGCAGGTAATTTAAGTACAGCCAATTCAGATAATCGTTTAATACGTGTGTAGGCGTCTTCACTTTTGCATGGATCTTTAGGGCTATGTGCATGGATGTCCGCATCACCATAGAGCACCGATGAAGATGCATAAACCACTCGTCGGTAACTCTTTTCCAACAACCCTGCAAGCGTATCTAACACTTTATATTCATATTCCTGGCCAGATTTAGCCACCTGCACACGATCGTTGTCCTCAGCCAAATGTATCAGCACATCTCCTGCTGGAGATTGTGAATAATCATATACGCTGCACCAGCCAGGAATCTCTTTCCTTGTAACTGCAATGACTTCAACATTCTGTTGAGCAGCCATCAACCGCAAAACATATCCCCCCAAAAAACCCGATGCACCCGTAATAACAACTTTCAATGTTTCCATCTCAGTCTAATAATTGACATCAAACTTCTTGAGTTGAAAGCCGCGACGAACATGCGCCGTAGCCATCTTACCCAGCAGGGTCTCGTAGTCCAATACCGAAAAATCTCCGCCACCTGGCCGTTTGACCCAAATATTATTTTCCGTTAGCAGTTGACCCGGTGCAATATCTTCAATGGCCACCACCGAGGCAAATGCAAATGCAATGGTAGGTGCCTCTGCCTCTACTGGTTCTTTCTCACCGCCGCGCGCTGCAAAGATAATATTTGCACCTTCAATCAATGCCGACAAGGCTGCTGGATCCATTGAGCACACTATATCGGGGCCTGATCGACTCATATGATCTGTAAAATGTCGTTCCAGGATCGATCCGCCTAATGCAACAGCCCCAAGACAGGGGTAGTTAGAAGTGGTGTGATCTGACAATCCAACCACAGCATCCGGAAAAGCTTCTTTCAAGTGCGTCATCGCGCCTAAACGCACCAGTTCAGGGGGTGTCGGATAGACGTTGGTACAGTGCAGTAACGCGAACGGTACTTTAGCTTTGCGGAGAATCTCAACCGATGGTCGTACAGTTTCAATGGAATTCATGCCCGTACTAATGATGACTGGCTTACCGAAGCGCGCTATGTATTTAATGAGCGGATAATTGTTGCATTCACCCGAGCCAATTTTGAAGGCCGGTATGTCAAATTTGACTAAGCGATCAACCGCTGCGCGGGAAAATGGTGTGCTGATAAAAATTGCACCGCGTCGTTGAACATGCTCCATAAGACGCCGCTCATCCAATTCTGAGAGCGCACAACGTTCCATTATTTCGTAGATGGAAACATCGGCATTGCCAGGTATCACCAACTTAGCTTCATTAGACATTTCATCTTCGATGATGTGAGTTTGGTGCTTAATAATTTCTGCACCGGCATCAATAGCGGCATCTGCCATAGCAATAGCTGTCTCTAAAGACCCTTCATGATTAATACCGATCTCGGCAATAACAACAGGCGCATGATTATCTCCAATCATGCGGTGTGAGATTTTCAATTCGGCCACAGATACCTCTTCAAACTCATTCATAGTTGGCATACTCACAGGTTGTAGATATCGGCTTTGTAGCCACGTAAATTTCCGGGTTGTGCAAACCACCCCGCCGTCTCAGCCAGGCCACGTTTGAACCCCTCTCGACCACCATAACTCGGTTGCCAGCCGAATAGTTGCTTTGCTTTGGCATTATCGGCCCACAAACGTTCAACCTCTGAATTGCCTGGGCGCAAGCGAGCTTCGTCAGTGATGATCTCGATCTCGGTACCCATGGCTTCAGCAATTAACTGGGCGGTGTCGCCAACTGATATCTCAAAATTACTGCCGAAGTTGACCACTTCGCCCAGCCCCCTGTCTGAATTAAGTGCAGCAATGAAACCTGCCACCGTATCCTGCACAAAGTTGAAATCTCGCGTGGGTGATACTGCCCCTAGTTTTATCTCACGTTTGCCATTTGCGATCTGTGTGATGATGGTTGGAATGACAGCTCGTGCTGACTGGCGCGGGCCATAGGTGTTAAAAGGGCGTGCAATCACCACCGGCAATCCGAAAGACGCATAAAAGGAATAGGCCAACTGATCGGCTGCGATCTTAGTAGCCGAATATGGAGACTGTCCTTGCAAGGGATGCTCTTCTGTGATTGGTACAAAGCGCGCGGTGCCGTAGACTTCGCTGGTTGAGGTGTGAACGACTCTTTTTACACCAAGCTCACGCGCCGCTTGCAACACATTCAGTGTGCCTTTGATATTGGTATCGACATAGGTATCGGGAGAGTGATAGGAATATGGAATGGCAATCAGCGCGGCCAGATGCAATACAGCGTCACACCCCTTCATTGCTTCTTTTACACCATGTGGGTCACGGATATCACCGGCAAATACCTCGAACTGCCCCTTTACATCTGGTGAACAGTGATCCAGCCAGCCCCATGAATTAAAAGAGTTGTAAAGCACGAAGGCACGTACCTTGTAGCCTTGGCGAACCAGTGCTTCCGTCAGGTGTGACCCGATAAATCCGTCTGCACCGGTGACAAGAATATTAATCTCTTGTTTTTTTTGCATATTCAATAGTTCCTTAATCTCCTTCATAAACTTTTAGCCAGCATCCAAACCGCAGAGCTCTTGCTGTACTTAAGGCATATTTCATCGAATATTCTGTCAACTTCCAAACTTAACCCCGGTACCAGTTTATCGACTTCCGATAATTTCTCATTACTTAAACCAATTTTATTCGCAACAGATTCAAAAAAATACCAGTTACGAGGCATTGAATGAGTTTCAACTACTTCAAATCCACTACGCTTTAAAAGCGCTTCCATTCCCTTCTTTGAAAATAAATTCAAATGATATGGTGGCATAACCCATTTAAAATATTCGCCCAAGTGTTCAAACATCAATGATGTCTGTTGTTGGAAATTCAACTAGAACATACCCGTTGCCATTGAGGTGATTATTTTTAATATATGTTAAATATTTTTCCGGCTCCAGAAGATGTTCAATAACTGTCCATAATGTGACTAGTTCATATTTTTCATTGGGAATAGAATAAACATCACCTTGAGATAACGAGCCAGCGTCCAGTTTGAGGACCTCCCTGCCAGCCGATACTGAAACAGCTGAGAGATCACACCCCATTGCATTAAAACCAGCTTGCTTCATGGCATAGACAAATGCTCCCACACCACAACCAACATCAAATACTTTGGCATTTGATTGAATATATTTGAAAAGGGGCTTTACTCTATGTTCATCAAAATACTCCCGTCTGCCCTTTTCTAATACTCTCATGGCACCTGATTTGACAATTTCATCAACCGCCTCTTCAGTATGGTGTGATATGTAAAAGGCATTCAATTCGTCTTCTGAAGGCGCAGGATTTAAGAAGACAGTATTACACTCATTACATAAGGAATGGGGTAGTCCCTTTTGGCTCATGAACCTCTCATGCGAGTAATATTTATTATTTGTTATATCTTCGCCCAAACAGGCCGGACAGTATTTTAATACTCTTGTGAACATTATCTCTCCTGCTAACTTAATCTGGGTATATTCAGTTATGGTAGTTCAAACTCCGTGGTACTCCTGATACCACGCCACAAATTTACCAATTCCTTCCTTCAATGTTGTTCCAGGCGTGAATCCAACAGCGCTTTTCAAATCTTCTATGTCGGCATAAGTTGCCACCACATCCCCTGCCTGCATTGGCAGCATGTTCTTCTCTGCTTTTTTGCCCATCGCTTCTTCGATAGTCGCAATAAACGTCATTAGCTCAACCGGTTCGTGGTTCCCAATATTGTATAGCCGATAAGGTGCGTAACTTGTGCCTGGATCAGGGTTTGCCGTGGTATATGAAGAATCCGGTGTGGCCACTTGATCCAGTACCCGTACCACTCCCTCCACTATGTCGTCGATGTAGGTGAAATCGCGTTGCATTTTCCCTTCATTGAATACATCGATTGCCCTTCCCTGCTGAATAGCACTGGTGAATAATGAGGGTGACATATCCGGCCTGCCCCAGGGACCATACACAGTGAAAAATCGCAGACCTGTGGTTGGCAAACCATAAAGATGACTATAAGTATGTGCCATCAATTCGCTGGATTTTTTTGTTGCTGCATAAAGGCTAACCGGATGATCTACATTCTGGTGCACAGAAAAAGGCATGTTGGTATTGGAACCGTAAACGCTTGAACTGCTGGCATATACCAAATGTTCCACCCCATTGTGTCTACAGCCCTCTAAAACATTGGTAAATCCAACTATATTACTACTGATGTACGCATGCGGATTGATCAACGAATATCGTACCCCGGCTTGTGCGGCAAGGTTAATAACTCGTTGAAACTTTTCCTGAGCGAACAATGCTTCCATTACTGGCCTGTCGGCAATATCAAGTTTGATAAATCGAAATTTATCGTAAGATTTAATTCGCGCTAACCGATCATGCTTAAGCTTGATATCGTAGTAATCGTTGATATTATCCACGCCCACCACCTCATCTCCGCGCTCCAACAACCGCATCGCCACATGCATCCCTATAAATCCTGCTGCTCCAGTAATTAGTACTTTCATTTAGTCACCATTTCATTGCACTGCAATCAGCGTCCAACGCAGAAGTATTCAAAGCCATGTGAGGACATGACTGCATGTTCATACACATTACGCAAGTCGATAAAAATCTTTCCCTTCATCAGCTTACTGACCCGATCCAGATCAAGTCCGCGATACTGATTCCATTCAGTCATCAGCACTACCGCATCTGCGCCGGAAAAAGTGTCATAAACATCTTCGCAATAATTTACTTTCTCCGACAGCAGATGTTTAGCCTCATTCATGCCTTCGGGATCATGCGCTTGTATTTTTGCCCCTTTATCCATCAATGGAGGGAGAATAGCCAAGGATGGCGCATCACGCATATCATCTGTTTCAGGTTTAAAGGTTAAGCCAAGAACTGCAATTGTCTTTCCAGCTTCTGAACCGCCTAGCGCACTGCGAATTTTCTTAACCATTCGCGCCTTTTGCGCCGCATTGACCTCCACTACCGATTCCACAATCCTGCAGGATGCGCCATGCTCTTGCGCAATTCTGATCAATGCAAGGGTATCTTTCGGGAAACAAGATCCACCATAACCCGGACCGGCATGTAGAAATTTTCTGCCGATGCGGTTATCCATTCCCATGCCTTTTGCCACGGCATGCACATCTGCGCCAACCGCTTCGCATAGAACCGACATTTCATTTATAAAACTTATTTTTGTGGCAAGGAAGGCATTTGAGGCATATTTAATCAATTCAGCACTTTCCAACGTGGTCACAAAAACGGGAGATTCAATCAGGCTAAGTGGTCGATACAGCTCACGCAACATTGTTTCGGCACGCTGATTCTCAACACCAATTACTACACGGTCTGGGCGCATGAAATCGCCGATGGCGGAGCCCTCTCGCAGAAACTCGGGGTTCGATGCCACATCAAAATCTGCACCTGGATTTTCTTCTTTTATAATTCTTTGCACTTCACGTGCGGTACCAACCGGCACAGTAGATTTGTCCACTATGACGGTATAGCCCTTCAGATGTTTGGCAATTTCCTTCGCAGCTGCATATACATAAGTAAGATCAGCGTGACCATCGCCACGCCTTGTTGGCGTACCGACAGCAATAAATATTAAATCTGCATCCGCAACGGCGGCCTTCAAATCGGTAATAAAACTGAGTCGACCTGTTTTTACATTCTTCTCAACCAATGTGTTAAGGCCCGGCTCATAGATTGGAATTTTTCCAGTCAATAGCGCATTAATTTTTTTCACATCAACATCAACACAGGTTACATTGGCGCCAAATTCAGAAAAACATGCCCCAGATACCAAGCCAACATATCCAGCTCCGATCATTACGACATTCATCCGGTTTCTCCAGTAAATTTTACGGTCATCGTATTATGTTGCTTCAAACAGCAATCGTTGCCTGCCCAGTAAGCGCCAAGGGATCATGTGAAACAAGTACAATTACATAGTGCTCGCTCAAGCGCTCAATTACCCCAATCACTGCTGATTTGTTTTCATTATCAAGACCAGCTGTAACCTCATCAAAAATAAGAACATCCGCCCCCGTTAGCAAAACTCTGGCCACACCCAGCCTCCGACGTTGCCCACCAGATAGTGAACGCCCAGCTTCGGTACTTTCAGTATCGAGCCCCCCAAGCTGCCGAACAAAATCTACAGCATCTACCTGTTCGAGAGTATTCCATATTTCAAGGTCAGTGCACGCTCTACCTGCGGTCAAGTTTTCACGTAGCGTTCCCCTGAAAAGATAAATATCTTGAGTGACAAATCCTACTTTTGCCGAATAAAGACAGGATAAATAACGTTCACCGGACTCACCGATGTAACATACATTGCCATCCTTTGGAAAGTAGAGACCTGCGAGCAGGTTGGCTAGCGTTGTCTTCCCCCTGCCCGAGCGTCCACAAAGCACTAGTGGCTCTCTTCTTTTTACCGATAGCGAAAGTCCCTCGATAACATTCAACTCGCCATAAGCGTAGCTAATTGAACTTGCAACAATCCCAACTACCGGCTCGCTTATTGATTTCCGGATTAGTGAGGGCGGCACGTTCATTGCTGCCAATACTGGATAAACACTACCCGAAAGACGCGATATATTTCCGATTGATGCAACTACCCCATTAAGTTGGCTAGCCACTCTTATTCCAAGCACACCTACGCTCGCAATTAAGCCTAGATCAGGAATTTGTCCAGCCGCAAAAAATTTTAACCAAATCACAAAACCCGAAAGTGCGGTAAAGATCAATAGAAAATTGAACGATCCAATCGCTGCTTGGCAGGTACCAATTTTGATATCAAGACTGGTCAACTCGGGTTGAGTATGCAGCCCCTTTTCCAGATGATAATCAATATTTTTATCGACATGTATCTGCAGCAAACCGTTGAAACGATCTGTAATATCGCTCGAAAACTCGTTGCGCAAGGCCGCAGACTGACGCGACAAGCGTGCCTGGACAGAGAACACTTTTTGCATTAAAAGCATAAGTGGAAAAGCTATACATCCAAGTACAAGTGTTACCTCAGTACTCGTTCGCAAAGCCAACACGCTCATCACTATTGCCCCAAACATGAAATACAGGGTAGCCACGGCAGATAGCATGTACTTCGCTACAATCATAGCTTCTTGGGTGTTGGTACCGACGGCATCCCCAACCCGAAAATTACGCATATGGGCCCAATCCCCATTCAGATATGATCTAAATATTGTTTCCTGTACTTTTCTACGCAGAACTGCACTAATCACACCATCAAAATAGATCAGCCCAAAACGTATAACGAGAATACTTCCGAACATACCCAATAGAACCAACACAAGGTTATGCAACTGTTGTTCCCCGATCAGGGTATGCAAGGGGGCAAGCACAATTGCAGGCAACCCTGATTTGGCGAGAAAATCCGCACCACTCGTAAATAGAGCAACCAGCAGCATCATACTTACGCCCTCCAGCAAGGCGCAGACAATTGTTAGGAAGTAATACGGAATAAACAATGCAAATATCCGGCCAGGCTTCAACTTTAACCCATGAATGAGTTTGTTTAGCTGGCTTGCGTGAAGATGCACTTTATTCATTGAGGAATTTGGTAGTACTCTGTGGCACTGAATATGATTCAGCGAGTCTTAAGAAAATACTGGGCCTACAGACACAATACCTTTGATCTCTCATAGATATTGAATAAATCACATTACGAGACAATTATTTTATTACCCTTAACAATAATGTCAAAATGCAAAATCTAAATTTTCACAAATACTAAAGACATCATATTTTCCCAAAATGGAGGGCTGACAGGTAGCTCGACAGATGGATTCTTTTCTTTTAATTTGATTGCAGCAGCAACCAACTTCACATCCTCACGAACTTTTTCGTATGGAGTTCCAAGATATGGAAAATCTTTGGCCATCAATTGCAACCCGAATTTTGAGCAAATAAGACTAAGGGTTTTTGGACTAAAGTGCCAAATATGCTGCACAGGATGAAACAAAGTCCACTTGTCACGATACAAATCCGCAGCAAAACTATCACCATTGGGCGTGGCAGTAATAAAGTAATATCCACCCTGTTTGAGAAGTTGACTAACTTTCTGAATGGCACTTACAGGATCTGTCATATGCTCAATAGTTCCACGCATTGATATCACATCAAACGTGGCATTTTCATATGGCGCATCTTGCAAAGCGCCACATCTGATATTCCCCCCAAAATCGTTATAGCTTTTCTTTGCATACGCAACTGCCTCTGGATCTATTTCAATGCCGTGCTTTTCAAATTTTTTACTTAATACATCCAAGAAAAAACCGCCATTGCATCCAACATCAAGTAGCTTCCCATCACTAATATAATGCTCTATAAAGTCACGATCAGTTTGATACTGTATCTTACGCTGCTCCATTTTTACGTCATTGTTCAGACGTCTGCGGCCAATATAGTCAGAATAGTATTTGCCCAGCCCCTCATCATTTACAAACGGGTTCATCCATATCAGCCCACATTTGTCACACTGCACTGCCTTGTATGATCCTTGAGTTGTCCATGGTGAAAACTGCTTGCTCCCGCATGCAATGCATTTATCTTTTTCTATAGTTCGCCATTTACTAAATTGTTCGAGGTCTTCGTCCCGAAAAAGGATTTTATTATCCATATGAGAGCCTTTTTATGTGAATAGAATTTTTTATGTATTTAATGTGCGCTCAATGAAAAAATTCTTCAATCGGCGTGCCGCATGGCCATAGGCTATTTCCTGTGCTTCGCGTGACATCCCTCCAATATGCTGTGTGATAATTACTTGCTCACTTTGCTGGGCGTATTTTAATAGCGGACTAGTTAAACGGTTGCGAATTTCGTCGGAGAGGACATCGGTCGCCACTCTTGCCTCAGGATTATGCTGTAGGAATTCCACCAGATCAGGCTCATTAACAATATCCCCTCGTGATGTGTTAACCAGCAAAACATCCTTTTTCATTTGTTTAAAACAAGCAGCGTTCATCATTCCCAATGTTTCATCTGTCACATGGACATGAATTGCGATTACGTCAGACAGCTTCAATAATTCAGACATATCGTGTACCTGTTCCAACCCTGCTTGTTCCACTTTTTTATACGGATCGAAGACTAGTACCCTGGAATCAAAAGCCTGGCAATACTTTGAATACATAGCTCCAAGACGACCATATCCAATTACACCAATTGTCAAACCGTTCATCTGACGACCAATGTATTGGGTGTAATCCCATTCTCCTGCAAGAGCGTTGTTATGGCTACGGACCACGTGACGCAAACCTGCCATCGTTAGCGCAAAAGCCAGTTCAGCAGTAGAGCTAATACGATTGATTACCTCACGTTCTTCTGTGAGTGCGAGTATTGGCAAGCCTCTTTGAGCGACATAGGACTTATCTATATGGTTGGTACCTGTAGATGCTGTGCAAATAACCTTAAGGCTACGGCCTGCATCAATAATGTCTTTCCCGATAAAGACCTTGGATTTATTGGGATTAGTATATATGGCATCATAATCACCAATAACCTCAATTACTTCTGCAGGACTAGGATCATCCAGATATGTAACCTTGCCTATTGATTCAAGCGTCTCTGCAACACCTTTAATATGTCTAACCGGTGTAATCACCAGAATTTTAAGATTTTTAGTAACACTCATTAATTTTAGTTCCTGGGCTTGATATATGTACGCGGTGCACGTTGCAACAGATTTTCTGCAATTAAAAAGTCAATTTCGGTGTCAACATTGACCGCCCTTTCATCAGGAAGGATGTATGGTCGACTATCAACTGACCCATAACGACGTCCCTCTACCATCAGGTGGTCACGCCGCAAGGCATAAATTGAACCACTGCGAACATAGGCATTAGGTTTAAGATCCTGCCTGCGAGTTTCTGGTTTCTCAGGCAAGCAGAAATCAACTATCCTGTCATCGACAATCTTCTTGATACGGATCGGATGGTGATCCTCAATCCTATGCACTGCTATTACAGAATCTGCGCCAGTTTGTATTAATTTTTCGATGCAGGAGTCAATATCCTCAACGGTCTTCATCGGATTGGTACACATTAACTCGATAATATAGTCATACCTCACACCTTCTTCCTGCTCAACCCAGTTCACAGCATGCTGTAGCGCACCAACAGAGCTTGCAGTATCCGTCGAAAACTCTGCTGGTCGTAGAAACGGTGCATCTGCTCCATACTTCAACGCTACCTGACGAATTTCTTCATCGTCTGTTGAGACAACGAAGCGGGTAATAAAACGACTTTGCAACGCCTCTGCAATGGTATATCCGATTAGAGGGACGCCCAGGATAGGTCGTATATTCTTACGCGGTACCGACTTGGACCCGCCCCTCGCTAATGTAATGCCGAGAATTTTCATAGTGATTTAGAGGGCTTAGTGAATTGATTTAAACAGTGCATTAAACAATGCTCAACTTTCCGGATGTTTATTTTAATTTTGACTTGATCAGTGCCATTGAGTGTTTTACGAAACGACCGCTTGACATCAAAATTCGCAGCAACAGGATAACTGCGTATGTACTCCAACATGCAGGTTTCAAATGATGAACAGATGGATCGGCAATTTTAATGGCGTATGGCAATTCCATGTCTCCAGCAGATGGAGTCACTTTGTAAAGCTTGTCACCTACGACCTCGGTTCCCAATGCAGGGTCGAGCAACCTTCCTAGTTCGGTTCCACTTATGGATTCCAAGTATTCATTGCTCCATTCCAAATACGGACCACCAAACCCAAATGTGGCCCCACTCGGGAAAAATGAAATCAGGATTGCATCCTGATTCTGCGAAGATGTATTGGAAAATCGCCCATGCCATGTTCGATTAAAGAAAAATCCAATATTTCCAGCTTTCCCCTTAAATGGTTTAAAAATGCCACGTAGCAGGTTGGCTATTATGGACGGTACTTCGACTCCAAGTGCTCTTGCAGTTTTTGAAAACAGGTGGCTTTCGGGAAGAAACATAGTTGCTCCGTCTCCGGCCAGATTATCCGTCAGCAAGATGACCAAATTTGTTTCACCGAATGAATCCTGATGTAAATTTAATCCTTTGTCACCTGGTGCCGATCTTCTTACTATGATTTGCCAGATTTTGTAATCTTCCCCTAATACCGACGTGAGAATCGCTTTAATGTTGACATTACTAACCACCTTGTCTATTGCCTGAGTTATAGCTGGGTGATGTTGAGAAAACCTTGTCAGAGCCCATGCGCCCTCTCCAACACCCGTCCGTTTGAAGTCAGTGTAGTCCTTAGTTTCACGCGTATCCCTCTCAAACCTCAAGAGCAAATCATCTGATAATTCATGGAGCCGCTCTACTTCATTAGCCGAGAGGATGTTTAACCCACCGATGTTTACGAAACCAAGTGTCTTTAAGGAATGAAGTTTGTCGCAAACATCACTATCTGCATTTTGTTTTTTCACGTCAGTCATATGTCAAACTTAATTTGGGCTGGTAAATATGAAAATTTTATTTATTTGCTTAATGGGTTAATCCATCAAGATAACGCCGCCAGTACACAGGCCACTGCTCATCCGCCCATGCATATTCACGACAAAATCGGTTTATTAGTGAAACTCGCTCCGGGTTGGCCATCCACAATGAAGGTGATTTTTTAAAATTATGCATTTCTTCAATCAGACTGTCCGTATTGCGGTGAATAATTCCAAGTTGTTCAAGCTCGAAAAATATCGGTTTGGCCCATTCCTCTTCCTGACTATAAATTCGTGTCCAGTAAACCATTGTAGGTATATTTGAAGATATACATTCCAGAAACCCGGTTCCCGGTTGATCCCATAGCACAACATGGCATTGCTGCAACAGTTCATAAGTCAAGCCTTTATTTAGCTGCTGGTCACAAGAATAATTGTCACCACCAATCAATTCTAGCTCTCTCATTGTTCTAGCCATCATTTTGACAGTTGTTGGGTTATACGGTTTGTGCAATATGCTAAGCCCTTTTTCAGTCACCCGGCTCACCAAGTCCATTAATGAATTGGCCAAACTCTGAACAAGATCAATACGGGAAGTAGACGCACCGTGCGGTGCCCCTGGGAAGCGTTTGACCATATTAGGCATCAATAACAAATCAAATTTTTTTCCTACACCCAAAGTCAATTTAGCCCAATATTTTTTGCGCTCACTTAGCCATGGGCTAGGCAAATCAATTACCGATAAATTTTTTAGTGCAGCATGCTCGGGAAGACGCGACCAACCCCAACTAATAAACTGATCCACACCTGGATACTCAAGCTCCAGGATTACACTTACGTCCTTTATATACCCGTAATGCCCGCCATGCTGATGATCTACTATATACAATCCAGCTTGCTTAGCAGCTGCTACGAAATAGCTTCCGTTTGAGCATTGACCACTGGAAGTAATTAGCGCAGTTTTCTTATACATCTGAAGTGTTTGTACTGCGTGCAGCATATTTTCTGGAACTGCTTCGAATAAAGAGGCAGGATAGTAAAAATTTAAATACTCTTTAAATGCCTGACATGTCCGCTCTTGCTCTTTTTCGCTTAATCCCAATTTACACAGGAACTCGGCCCATTCTGCGTGTTTAACGTAACCATCTGAAAAAACACTTTCTCTTAGCTCGTTGTTACGCACCCCTTTTTTGGGCTCGTATCTAGTGCCAACCTCGCTTAAATATTGAAAATAAAATCCATGTTCAAAAAATGCTCCCGTAGCATTTGCCATTGATAATGCGGGGAAACGTGATTTTGGCAATCTGCTCAACAACCGCAATACAATTTTTTTTATCAATCTCCAAGGATGTCTTTTATATAAACGAAACAAGTTATTTTTGAATCCAACTTGCGGACCAATCTGCGGCTCCTGTGGCACAGGGTCAGACTCAGGTAGCATCCAGATTCGCCCCAAGAAGCCAATCATCGACTGGTTAAAGGCAGGATTAGAAACAGCACATTCTTCAAAAGCTTCGATCATCTCCGGGGCTGGATACAATTCCTGACGAGGGGTGGATAACTGCTCTGATACGCTATCAATCGCTTTTTTCATCCGAACCAATCGATCCAGAAAGCAATGAATTAATGGAACCAAAGCACGTCGAGCAAGCAGCCTGGCTGCAGTTTCTTTAATATCAAAATTTCTGACCAGACTAGCTGACATTCGAGAAATATAGATTTCATAGATACCCGAATAGTCCTGTGACAATTGCAACATTTCAGTGTTTGAAATTTTGACTCCCCCACCTGACTCGCTGGGAAACAATGCAATTTGCTCAGGATTAGAGGACTCTATCAAAAGTGGCCTGACGCACATGCTTGCGTCAGCCAACTGATTGGCAAATGAATATTCCACTAACAAATCAACTCATCTCAGGAACATTGTCGCCAAGCAAAGCTGCCAAAACCAGGTCATCCATCTCTTTCACACGCAGAGTATGTTGCAGATCTTGAATTGGCAAGATGCCGATTTTGCCACCGACCATCTTGCATTTTCGAACCTGTACAGCTGATGTCACGCAGCCAAGCCCGTAAAGTGCCCGAAACACGGGTTCACGTTCTGCACGGCCTTTCATCGAGGGGTCTGTCTGCTTGAACTGTTCGTTCTCTGCCCGGAACCAGTAATGCCCAAAATCTACATAGCCGGGAAAGACGGTGTCATAACCCTCGTACTGCGCATCAAAAATTAACTCATCGAACAATCCAGCGGGCCGAGAAAGGTACTCGTAATTTACGTACAACAAGGCCTCCGGATGGTCCTTACGAGACTCGATCATGCTCAACACCTGTTGCAGCAGCTCATCCATCCCAATGGTATCTGCGTTTGGAATATCTGCACGGTTTATCCAGATTGATTCTCCTCCAGCAAGTTCACTTTGATGCGACACAACATATATATTGTCAACATAACGCGCCTTACTCAGCGCCGAGATAGTCTGAGTTAACAGCTTGTGTTGTAGCGAACCCGATTCTATGCGCCCAAGGATGGGAACCACGGCAACAATATTCGCATGTTCAGGCTTGAGCGAATCCGGCAATTCGTTGACAACGTCGGCATCGACTTTCTCAATAATCGAAACTACACCCTTTGCACGTGCCGGAGTATTACCCTGATGCAGGCCGTGGTAGTGGTAGACTGCCGCATCAGGGTCATAAACAATATGGAGACCTGCTCCCGTTACTGTTTTACCCCATACGCGATCTTCGATATTTGTGACTTCTTCATCGAAGGGGAAGCGATCCCATGTCTCTCTGCGCAGCATGCTATTGGCGTTATGAAAGAAATAATCCTTCACCTGTACGCGACGATCCTGACCAAAAACGATTAATAAATCACGTTTGTCCACAGGGTCTGTAAAGCTCACTGGTAATTGCCGCCCATACACACCAGCCAAATTTGGATCATTTACAAAGTTCGCCAGCAAGACTGAAAGCCAATTGGTTTCTTTTGGTACGCAGTGGGCCGAAAGGCAGACTATGTACTTGCCAGTTGATGCCCGTATGCCCTGGTTTAGAGCATTGCCTGGTACAAATTTTTCGATGTTTATCAGACGAGCAAGGGGATAACGCTTTGCAACTTCAACGGTATGATCAGTGCTTGCATTGTCCACCAGGATAACTTCAATATCTTTGAAATCCTGCTTGAAGACCATCTCAAGACAATGACCAATCCAGCGCTCTTCGTTTTTTGTCCGGATGATTATTGATACTTCGGGCATTGTTTGCTCCTGATTATTCAAACATGTCTGACGTTAAGAGCTCGTCTGCCGGAATATCTTTTGTTGCGCGTTTGCCAAGAATTGTGTGTGCCATTTTGCCTGGAATGCCGGTACCGGGGTTACGGTAAGTTACCATAGCCTCAGTGAGCGCAGTACCCGCTGAAATTTTGCCTGCTGACGCCATTGAAACATGATACTTGCGACGCGTGATCCACTCGGTATCCGACACAACTTTCTTTCCGGTACCAATGATGCCCTTGACCGCGCGAATTTCCCGAACCATAGCAATCAGTTCATCTGGTTCGAGTGACATCTTATGGTCAAAACCCGTCATGCTCTTGCTAAGTGTGTAATGGCGTTCTATTAGTTGGGCACCCAGGGCCACAGCCATAACACTTGGAAGGTAACCGATTTCATGGCCGGAATAACCCGTAATCAGTTGATAACGCTTCTTAAGCACGTCAACCATCGCCAGGTTACATTCGTGCAATGGTGTTGGGTAAGCCGACACACAGTGCATGAGCGCTAACGGTGCCTTATGCGAACGGAAAATTTCAACCGCGCGATCTATCTCCTCAAGGTCAGCCATACCTGTTGAAAGTATCGTGGGCTTGCCTTTCTTAGCCATATATTCAAGCAACTCAATATTGGTCAGGCTATGACTGGCCAATTTAAATCGCTCTACCCCCACAGCCTCAAGGAAGTCGAAGGCATCCGTATCGAAAGCCGTCACCATGAAGTCAAGTCCCTTCGACTCCGCGTACTTTTTCAATTCAATATACTCATCCGAACTGAACTCGAGATGTTCCCTTATTTCACGGTAGGTTTTACCAAACTCAGGGAAGCGCTCATCTGGTGCGTCCAGTACAGCTTTGACGGCAAGCTTGCTAACCGTACGTTTCTGGAATTTAACTGCATCCACTCCGGCAACGGCAGCAACATCGATCAACTTACGCGCAATTTCAACCGACCCATTGTGATTAAGCCCAGCCTCTGCAATCACATAACAGCCGCTATCAGTATCAAAATTAAAGTTCTTCATGTTTGTTTTCAACTTTCATTAATCATTCACTCTTTGTGCAACAATCTCAATCACACGGCCAGCCGACTTCGCACCAGCCCCCAACTTACCTAAAACATTATGAGGCTTCAGCACTAACATCAAACGTGCTGCCTTCTTACGACAATGTTTACCCAAAAACGATTAAACCAACAACTGTCTGCAGGTGTTAGTCTGTGGCACCTCAGCTTCAGAGATAGTAATAATCCGCTTGACCCATAGCCAGTCAATTCACGAGGCGCGTACAACAAGAGTGCTACTCATGTGTTTTCTCCTGAATGCTTTTCTGCGCCGCTTCTCGCTGTAGCATTTCTATTTCAATGCGCAGACGCTCGTATTCCAGAAGTTTGTATTTAAGAAATTGTACGGTAATACGGGCTTTTGCCTCCACACCAGCGGGGGTCATTAAATAAGAATAGGCCAGCTTGTTCTGGCTATTGCGGAAATTTTGCATCTTGATCAAACCCTTATCCAAAAGAGCTTTAATACAATAATTGGTTTTCCCCAAGCTGATGCCCATGGCTTTAGACAAATCACGCTGATTCATTTGCGGATTTGCTTCTAGAAGACGCAACACTTTTAAGTGGCTCTCTTCATGCAAAACATTGTTTGTCAAGATTTTTGTAATATTCATGGGTAGTTTTTGCCCACGCTACCGCCATGCTGTATCACGATCAGCAAGCGCGGCAAGAGAACTTTGATTGGTATTAACGTGCAGGATGACTCGTTCACCACTTGAACGAACTTTATCATAACATTGAAATTGTTGCCCACAGATTTAACGATAAATGCAGCCCTTTCATTGAGCTCAATCAGTGCAAAAAGAGCAATTAATCAATGTTAAGATCAAAAAATCTGCTCTCAACTTGAAAATTCAGGGATGAAGACATGAAATTAAATTTTTATGGACATGAACATGGTTAATCATGAAAAATTAGCAAAATTAAGAGGTCACATCCTGAGTTTAGGTTACCAGTCCATCTTATTGATGCGATCTTCCAATTTCGCGTGGCTAACAGATGGTGCTCAATCTGTTGTTGGTATTGCATCGGATATAGGCTCAAGCTTTATTTTAGTAACCCAAAAAACTGCGTTGGTACTGACTACAAATATCGAAAAAAAACGCCTAATCGAAGAAGAGGGTTTCTTAGAAAACGAAATTGTTAGTATCTCTTGGGAACGAGGTGTTCTGTCCCTTGCACAAGAATATATCAATCCCGGATTGGCATGCGACTATTCATTTTTTAATTCTCCAGATATTAATAGCTCTCTTTCGTTGTTAAGAATAAATTTAACGTCGTCCGATCAGAATCAATATATCGATCTGGGTATGCTTGCAGCAAAATCGATGGATTCTGTCCCTGCCTTAATAAAACCTGGAATGAGCGAAATAGAAATTTCGTCCATTCTCGCAGGGGAATGTATAAAAAATGGTATTTTTCCCATTGTAAATTTAATTGCGGTTGATGAAAGAGTGTTTGCCTATGGTCATCCTTTACCCACGAACAAAAAATTAAAAAATTACGTCGTCTTAATCCTTTGCGCACGTAAAAAGGGGCTCGTTGTTTCAATGACAAGGTTTATTCATTTTGGGAAAGTACCATTGGAATTAAAATTCAACATGCACAAAATTATTGAAGTGGACGCGGAAATTGCAAGGGCACTAGTCCCTGGAATAACCCTTGGCAATCTCTATCTAAGAATTAAAGATACCTATGCCGCAGTTGGTTTGGCGGGTAATGAGAAATTTCATCATCAAGGAGGAATTGCGGGGTATGTTTCAAGGGAATTTTTAGTAACTTCAACAAGCGAAGTGCAAATCGAACATGGTCAAGCGTTGGCTTTTAATCCCAGCGCAAAAGGAGCAAAAAGTGAGGAAACACTTCTTTTTACTACTCAAGGTTTAAAAATTTTGACCCAAACCGCACATTGGCCACTATGGGAGTATAAAAACATAGTTCGTGCCGATATTTTGGAGATATTACATTGAATGAATATCAACTATTATACGAACGCTTAGTAACAGACAACCTTTCAACTTAAATGCTCACTTCGCCTAAGAATTGATTTAAATTATTTTATTTAATTTTGCTAGCGGAATTTTCACTTGCACAGGTTTGCTGAGAATTTCGATTAATACCATTGCCCGGCTTTCACTGTCACTCATTTGGTAGATAGCTTCTATCCCTGCAAACGGACCATCGGCAACCCAGACCCTCTCGCCTTTAGCAAATAGCCGCTGAGGCTGGCTGCGTAAAGCATCTCTCCGTGAACGCAGAGCCTCAATTAACTGCTCGTCTACTTTTGCATACTCTGTGCCAAAGGTCACGAGGTGGCTCACCCCTTTAGTCGAACGGATCGGTCCCCAACTTTTACCCGATTGCCCCATACCTAGGCGGATAAACATGTAACGTGCAAATAGCGGCTCCTCCTCCACTTTTAACATTCCTTTGTGCAGCTTTTCAACCGCGAGTAAAGGCAAATAACACTCATATCCCTGCTTCTCAAGGTTGAGTAAGGCACGCTTTTCTTGCCTAGGCTTTGTTTGGACTACGCACCAGTACATGGGAAAATTTAGAGCTAATAAAAGAGCTTAGGGACGAGGACTCAGGGCTGAGTAATTACCTATTATTCTGGTCATTTTGCCTCTGCCAGATATGACTGATACGCAGCAAATATTCCCTTGCGCAAGCTGGTTTTAGCCACCCATCCAAAATATTTCAGACGTGAAACATCCATTAGTTTGCGCATGGTTCCGTCAGGTTTGGTTGAGTCAAATACCAGTTTACCGCTATAGCCCACTATTTCAGTAATGGTCTCGGCCAATTCACGTATGGTTAGATCTTCTCCACAACCTATATTGACCAAGGGCGGGCGCTCATCACTAAATAGATCCGACAACACGCTCTCTGGTTGTTCCATCAGATATAAACATGCATCTGCCATGTCCTCACTGTAGAGAAACTCTCTCTTGGGTGAACCTGTGCCCCATAAAACGACCGGGTCGCCAGGACTGCGGACTTTAGACTCCGGAGCAAGGCCAAGTGTGGCTCGTAGTTCATCGGAGATTTTCCCGTGTATCGATTCATCCCTTGTAATACCTGCGTAATCACCTTGCTGTGCGAGTTTAGCCAGATGCATCTTGCGGATCATGGCTGGCAGCACATGTGAATTATTCAGGTCGTAATTGTCGTTTGGCCCATATAGATTAGTAGGCATTACCGCCATGTATTTAGTGCCGTATTGGCGGTTGTAGGCATGGCACATCTCTATACCTGCGATCTTGGCCAAGGCATAGGGGCGGTTGGTTGGTTCCAGCGGGCCGGTCAGGAGATACTCTTCCTTCATCGGCTGCGGGCAATCTTTCGGGTAGATGCAAGAAGAACCCAAAAAAAGCAAACGATTTACATTGTGCTGCCACGCACTGTGGATGACGTTGGACTGAATGACCAGGTTGTCATGAATAAACTCAGCAGGGTAAGTGTTGTTGGCATGAATTCCTCCAACTTTTGCCGCTGCCAGAATGACGTATTCGGGCTTCTCAGTTACGAAGAACGCTTGCACTGCAGCTTGATCACGCAATTCAAGTTCTGCATGGGTGCGCAAAACGAGGTTGTGATAACCACGCGCCTTGAGCTGCCGTAGTAAAGCAGAACCAACCAGCCCGCGATGCCCGGCCACATAAATTTTTGCGTCCTTGTTCATGCCTTACTCGTGACTTTTAGACACAACATAGCCGTGTTTTTTGACCAGCTCATCACGTTCTGCACTCTTTAGATCTTCGCGCACCATTTCTGCCACCAACTCATCGAAGCTGATCTTTGGTGTCCAGCCGAGCTTGATTCGTGCTTTGCTGGCGTCGCCCAGCAAGGTTTCCACTTCGGTAGGGCGGAAATATTTTGGGTCTACACGAACTATCGCTCGTGTAGATCCTGAGGACGGTGTCTCCCAGTACCCAACTTCGTCGACGTCTTTGCCTTCCCAGCGAATGTTCATGCCGAGCTCTTTGGCCGCCGCATTGACGAAATCGCGCACGCTGTATTGCACACCAGTCGCAATGACAAAATCTTCCGGCTTGTCTTGTTGCAACATCAGCCATTGCATTTCAACGTAGTCTTTGGCGTGACCCCAGTCGCGCAGGGAATTCATATTGCCAAGATACAAACATTCCTGCAGACCCAGTTTAATGCGTGCCAGTGCGCGGGTAATCTTGCGCGTGACGAAGGTCTCGCCACGTATCGGCGATTCGTGGTTAAACAGAATGCCATTACAGGCGTAGATGTTGTACGCCTCACGGTAGTTAACCGTGATCCAGTAGGCATAGAGCTTGGCTACTGCATAAGGGCTGCGCGGATAGAAAGGTGTAGTTTCTTTTTGGGGAGTTTCTTGCACCAGGCCGTAGAGCTCTGAGGTGGAGGCCTGGTAGAAACGGGTTTTCTTTTCCAGGCCCAGGATGCGGATTGCTTCCAGGATACGTAACGAACCTAGCGCATCGGAGTTGGCAGTGTACTCAGGCTCTTCGAATGACACCGCCACATGGCTTTGTGCTGCCAGATTATATATTTCGTCCGGCTGCACCTTCTGGATAATGTGGGTCAGACTGGAAGAGTCTGTCATGTCACCATGGTGCAGGAAAAACGGCGTACCTTTTTCATGCGCATCATGAAAAAGGTGATCGATACGCGCGGTGTTAAATAATGAGCTACGGCGCTTGAGACCATGCACCTCATACCCCTTGCTTAACAGAAACTCGGATAGATAGGCGCCATCTTGTCCTGTTACACCGGTGATTAACGCCACTTTCCTGGTTTTGCTCATTTCAGTTATTTCCTTATGTGAGGCTATCTGCCGTAGTTATCTTCATAGCGTTGTATATCGTCCTCGCCCAGATACTCACCTACCTGTATCTCTACAATATGCAGGGGCTCGCTGCCGCGATTTTCGAGGCGATGTTTTGTGCCTATCGGGATGTAAGTACTCTGGTTTTTGTGTACGGTGATGACCTCTTCACCATTCGTGACCGTTGCCGTACCGGACACCACCACCCAGTGCTCGGAGCGCTGCTTGTGGCTTTGCAAGCTGAGCCGGGCGCCAGGTGCAACTTCGATGCGCTTGATCTTGAAACCGTCCGGATCTTCTTCCAGCACAGCATAGTTACCCCACGGACGGTTCACTTTCATGTGGTAGATATGCTCGGTTGCGCCCTTTTGCTGCAATGCATCCACCACTTCGCGCACGCGCTGGGTCTGGTCGCTTTTTGAGATCAGCACGGCATCGGCGGTCTCGATAATGCAGAGGTCTTCCACGCCTATTGCGGCAACAAGTCGCTTTTCTGCGCGTATGAGGCTATTTTTACATCCGACTGCAATGACATTTCCTTGCAGTGCATTGCCGTTTTCATCCTTGGCCGATATTTCATGTACCGCCTGCCAGCTGCCAACGTCATTCCAGCCGATGTCACAGGGAATAAGCGAGACACGGTCTGATTTTTCCAGCACACCGTAGTCAATCGAGATGGAGGGCATGGCGGCGAAGTGTTTTTCTACGGACTGCTGGAAGGTTTTTCCGGTTTTGCTTTCGGCAATAATGGTTTGCACGATTTGGTAAACTGCTGGCAGGTGTAGTTTTATTTCTGCAAGTATGACCGATGCTTTCCACACGAACATGCCGGAGTTCCAGTAGTAGCTTCCTTCTTTCAGGAAGCGCTCGGCGGTGGCGAGGTCAGGTTTTTCGGTGAATCTTTCAACAGCGCATATCTCTTGAGAGTTGCAAATCCCCCCTGGCCCCCCTTTACCAAAGTGGGGAACCAAGGCAGAAGCGTTTTGTACTTTGATGTAACCAAAGCCGGTATCGGGACGTGTTGGCTGAATGCCGAAAGTGACAAGCTTGCCGCTCTCAGCCGCCTTGACGGCTATGTCCAGATGCGCGCGAAAAAGTATTTCATCTTTGATGATGTGATCTGCGGGCAGCACTACCATCACCGGGTCAGTTCCGTCTGCGGTGAGATAAGCTGCCGCCAGTGCAATAGCCGGCGCAGTGTTGCGGCCGACGGGTTCGAACAGCGACTGATAGGGCAGCAGGGCATGATATGCCTCACCCTTGGCATGCGCTTCCTGCGTAACGATCAGCACATCCTTTGCCTCTATCGTGGGCGACAAGCGGTTAATGGTGGTTTGCAACAACGTAAACTCACCATCCAGCGCCAGAAATTGCTTGGGCAGATTTTGGCGTGACATAGGCCACAGCCGGCTTCCGCTTCCGCCAGCAAGGATGACTGCGCTGACTTGGCTTTTACTCATGAACACCCTCCAGCAAACCCTTCTTTTCCGCTTCGAGTTTCAACTCCGCAATTTCCTTCTTCAATTGTTCATATTCCTGCATCTTGTGTTTGAGGAAGCCCACCGTGACGCGCGCCTTCTCCTCAACACCGCGCAGGGTGAGCAGGTAGGCGTAGGCGAGCTTGTTTTCATTATTGCGGAAGTTGCTGATCTTAAGGCTGCCTTTTGCGACCAGCGCATTAAGGCAGAAGTTGACCTTGCCAAGGCTGATGCCCAGCCGTTTCGCCAAATCTCTTTGCGAAAGGCCGGGGTTGTTTTCCAGCGTCTTGAGCAGACCGTAATGAGTTGTTTCGTCAAGCATTTATAGGTCGTTCAATCAGTGAACAGCAAGCATTACAACAGACATAACAAGATGATGTCAAGGCAGGAAAACTGCTCGTGTATTATAGCAACCTTGTTTTTGCCTTGAATTATCGCATGCAATACGCGCCAAAAATCGTTCTGATCAAAACTTCTTCACTGGGTGATGTGCTGCACAACCTCCCGGTGGTTACAGATATATGCAAACACCTGCCCGATGCAAGTATCGACTGGGTGGTGGAAGAAAGTTTCGCGGCACTGCCCTCGCTGCACCCGAAAGTGCAGCGCGTTGTCCAGGTTGCGATGCGCCGCTGGCGTAAATCGTTATGGTCTGCACGTGGCGAAATCAAAAGTCTATGTCGCGAATTGCACGCTCAACAATACGATCTCGCACTGGATACTCAGGGGCTGCTAAAAAGTGCGCTGATTACACGCTGCATTAAAAATGTGCGCGTGGGCATGGACTGGAACAGCGCGCGCGAGCCTATTGCCAGCTTGTTTTATAACCGTACTTTTTACATTCCCAAAAACCAGCACGCTGTCGAGCGCAACCGCCAGCTGGCCGGATTGGCGCTAGGCTATACGCCCATCGGCGCACCCGATTACGGCATACAGGCACCTGTCGTAGAGCTGCCCTGGTTTACACGTTCCTCGCCCTATGTTGTGTTGCTGCACGCGACCAGCCGCGACGATAAATTGTGGGAAGACACGAAATGGATCGCACTGGGCAAGTTACTGGCCCAGCAGGGCAAGCAACTCGTGTTGCCGTGGGGCAGTGAAAAAGAAAAAATTCGCAGCGAACGTCTGACGGTTTCAATTCCAAACGCAATTTGCCCGCCACGACTGAATCTTGTTGAAGCTGCAGCACTGCTGGGGCATGCTGAAGCAGTCATAGGCGTGGATACAGGCTTAAGTCATCTGGCTGCTGCATTGAACGTGCCGACCATCGGCATCTACACCGCCACCAATCCGGGACTGACAGGCCTGTATGCGGGAAAGCTGGCGGTCAATCTGGGCGGCGTGCAAACATCGCCATCGGTCGATGAAGTCATGTCCGCTTTAAGGCAGCTGCTGCAGCATGATTAAGCCGCGCCATATTTACACTGCGCTGCTGTGGCTGCTGCTGCCCTATGTTTTTCTTCACCTGTTTTGGCGTGCCCGCAAACAGCCTGCATATCTGCGTCACATCGCCGAACGATTTGGATTTTATTCAATAAAATCAAGTGCTTATATAATGTGGCTACATACGGTCTCGGTCGGTGAAACACGCGCCGCCGCCAGCCTGGTGCAACGCTTGCAGACCGCTTATCCCGACCATCAGATACTGCTCACCCACACTACCCCCACCGGGCGTGAGGCCAGCGAACAGCTTTATGGCGACAGGGTGCTGCGTGTCTATTTGCCTTATGACTACCCGTTTGCCGTGCGTCGTTTTTTGCGCCACTTTAAACCGCGCGTCGGCGTGCTGCTGGAAACCGAAATCTGGTTTAACCTGATTGATGGCTGCCATACCGAGCAAGTGCCTTTGTTGCTGCTGAATGCACGCTTGTCTGAAAAATCCGCAGCGGGCTATGCGCACTTTACCAAACTGACCCAATCCGGCCTGAGCCAGCTATCCGCAGTATCCGCGCAGAGCGCAGAAGATGCTGACCGCCTCATGACGCTGGGCGCACGCAATGTCTCGGTGATGGGCAATCTGAAATACGACATTGAGCCGCCGCCTGACATGCTGGCAAGAGGCCAGCAGTTACGCACACTGCTGGGCGCTGGCAGGCCAGTGTTTCTGGCTGCCAGCACCAGAGTGGGTGAAGAAGTACTGATCCTTGAAGCGCTCAAACACATCAATCGGCCCGCACTGCTTACCGTGATAGTGCCGCGCCATCCGCAACGTTTTGATGAGGTGGCATCGCTGCTGACCCAGCATGGCATACGCTTTCAGCGCCGCAGTGAAAACAGCCCGATTGCTGCAGATACGCAAGTGGTGCTCGGCGACAGCATGGGCGAAATGTTTGCTTACTATGTGGCCTGCGATATTGCCTATATCGGCGGCAGCCTGCTGCCCCTTGGCGGGCAGAACCTGATTGAAGCCTGCGCGGTGGGCAAGCCGGTTTTGATCGGCCCGCACACTTATAATTTTACGCAGGCCAGCATGCTGGCGATTGAGCATGGCGCTGCGCTGCGTGTACAGGATACGAATGACCTGGCTGACACCCTGCAAAAGTTGTTTTCTCAACCAGATAAATTAAGACTGATGGGTAGTGCCGGCTTTACTTTCGTCAATGCCAATCGCGGCGCGACCGAACATGCGCTTGCGATAATTCAACGGGAGATTCGCAGATAGGAGCTCGCGTTTACCTTGCGCCATGGTGCGTGCGACGCACCCTACGGTAAATTTCATTGACCATTCGGAAAGCACCAGGAGTTTCGGCGAAACGGAGCAAGCCCTTGCACAAAATGGCCGCGCCATGATCTGTACTTAAGTCGGCTCTACGTACCTCCGGGTTTACAGTAAAATGCGCGTTTAATTCTTTAATGTTTTCCTGTCATCACCGGGAAATATTTGCAATAAGGGCAAAAAATGATTTTAGTCACGGGCGGTGCCGGCTTTATTGGAGCAAATTTTGTACTGGACTGGGTCGCGCAAACCGGCGAGGGCGTGATCAATCTCGACAAGCTTACCTACGCCGGCAACCTGGAAAATCTGGCCAGCCTGCAGGGTAACAGGCTGCACCAGTTTGTGCAGGGCGATATCGGCGACAGCGTACTGGTACAGCGCCTGCTGGCCGAACACCAGCCGCGCGCCATTATCAATTTCGCCGCCGAATCGCACGTTGATCGCTCCATTCACAGCCCGGAAGATTTTATCCAGACCAACATCGTTGGCACCTTCCGCCTGCTTGAAGCCGCCCGTGCTTACTGGTCCGCTTTGGCTGATGATAAGAAATCTGCATTCCGTTTTCTGCATGTATCCACCGATGAAGTGTACGGCTCTCTCGCCAAGGACGAACCCGCCTTCACCGAAGAACACCGTTACGAGCCCAACAGCCCCTACTCAGCCAGCAAGGCAGCCAGCGACCATCTGGTGCGCTCCTACCACCATACCTATGGCTTGCCAGTGCTCACCACCAACTGCTCCAACAATTACGGTCCCTACCACTTCCCGGAAAAACTCATTCCACTGATATTCGTCAATGCGCTCGCCGGCAAGCCTTTGCCTGTATATGGCGATGGTCAGCAGATACGCGACTGGCTCTACGTCAAGGATCACTGCAGCGCCATTCGCCGCGTGCTGGAAAAAGGCAGGCTGGGTGAAGTCTATAACGTCGGTGGCTGGAACGAAAAAGCCAATCTCGATATCGTACATACCCTGTGCTCGATACTCGATGAGCTTCATCCTCGTGCCGACAAAAAACCTTACAAGGAACAAATCACTTTCGTTGCCGATCGCCCCGGCCATGATCGCCGCTATGCCATAGACGCACGCAAACTCGAACGCGAACTGGGCTGGAAGCCCGCCGAAACTTTTGAGACCGGCATCCGTAAAACCGTGCAGTGGTATCTGGATAACCAGGGCTGGGTTAACAATGTGCTGACTGGCAGCTATAAGCAGTGGGTAGAGAAAAATTACGCAGGACGTAGCCAATGAAAATTCTGCTGCTAGGTAAAAACGGCCAGGTAGGCTGGGAACTGCAACGCAGCCTGGCGCCGTTGGGCGAGGTAATCGCGCTGGATTCGCGCAGCCAGGAATTTTGCGGCGACTTGAATAACCTGAAAGAACTTGCCTTGACGGTGCGCAGGATAGCACCCGACATTATCGTCAACGCGGCTGCCCACACGGCGGTGGATAAAGCTGAAAGCGAGCCGTCGCTGGCTCGCACCGTCAATGCACTCGCACCCGCACTGCTGGCACAGGAAGCCAAACGCTGCAATGCGTGGCTGATACATTATTCTACCGACTATGTATTCGATGGCAGCGGCGATAAACCCTGGCTGGAGACCGATGCGACCGGACCGCTCAATGTCTATGGTGCGACCAAACTCGAGGGGGAAGAATTCATTCACCAGTCCGGATGCAAGCACCTGATCTTCCGCACCAGCTGGGTTTATGCTGCACGTGGACGCAATTTCGCCAAAACCATGCTGCGCCTGGCGCAGGAACGCGACAGCCTGAGCATAATCAACGACCAGATCGGCGCACCCACCGGGGCTGACCTGCTGGCCGATATTACGGCACATGCAATTCGTGCCGCTCAACTCAAGCCCGAATTATGCGGTCTTTATAATCTGGTCGCCGCAGGCGAAACCTCCTGGCATGGCTACGCCAGTTTTGTGATCGATTTCGCGCAGAAAAATGGCGTGTCTATGTGGATCACCCCGGAAGACGTACACCCCGTCCCCACCAGCGCTTTCCCCACACCCGCAAAGCGCCCGCTTAATTCGCGTCTCGATACCACCAAGCTGCAGCAGGCCTTCGGTTTGCATGTGCCCGATTGGCAGACTGGCGTCACCCGTATGCTCACTGAAATATTGGATAAATCATAATGAAAAATCGCAAAGGAATTATTCTTGCCGGCGGCTCCGGCACCCGCCTGCACCCCGTCACGCTGGCCGTCTCCAAACAGCTGCTGCCGGTGTATGACAAACCGATGATCTACTATCCATTGTCCACACTGATGCTGGCCGGAATACGCGACATCCTGATTATTTCCACGCCGCAGGACACACCGCGTTTTCAGCAACTGCTGGGAGACGGCAGTGCATGGGGGCTGAACCTGCAATATGCGGTGCAGCCTTCACCCGATGGTCTGGCGCAGGCGTTTATTATCGGTCGCGATTTTATCGGCAAAGATCCTTCTGCACTGGTGCTGGGCGACAACGTTTTCTATGGCCACGATTTCCAGAAACAATTGCAAAATGCGGCGACGCGCACTGACGGTGCCTCCGTATTTGCATACCATGTGCGCGACCCGGAGCGCTATGGCGTGGTGGAGTTTGACGCAAGTGGCAAAGCCATTTCTCTGGAGGAAAAGCCCTTAATACCCAAGTCCAACTTCGCTGTCACCGGCCTGTATTTTTATGACAATGCCGTACTGGATATCGCAAAAAATCTGAAACCTTCGAAGCGCGGAGAGCTGGAAATTACCGACGTTAACCGCATCTATCTGGAACGCGGCAGCCTGTCTGTTGAAATGATGGGGCGCGGTTATGCCTGGCTGGATACCGGCACGCATGAATCACTACTCGAAGCCAGCCAGTTTATTCAAACCATCGAGCATCGCCAGGGACTGAAGATTGCGTGCCCCGAAGAAATTGCCTACCGCCAGGGATTTATCAATGCAGCACAGATGGAGAAACTCGCCGCACCGCTGATAAAGAGTGGCTACGGTGAATATCTGATGCAGGTTTTGAAAGAAAAAAATTCAGCCTTATGAAAGCCGTTCAAACTGCCATCAAGGATTTGCTGATTATCGAACCCAAAGTATTTGGCGATGACCGGGGGTTCTTTTTTGAAAGTTACAACCAGCGCAACTTTGCCGCAGTGATAGGCCACGATGTTACATTTGTACAGGACAACCACTCGCGTTCGGCAAAAAATGTACTGCGTGGCTTACATTATCAAATTAAACATCCGCAGGGGAAGCTGGTGCGCGTGGCGCAAGGCGCAGTACTCGATGTTGCGGTGGATATCCGCAAAAGCTCACCGACTTTCGGCCAGCATGTTGCCCTGGAATTATCTGCCGAAAACAAACGTATGCTGTGGATACCCGAAGGCTTTGCGCACGGTTTTTTAGTACTGTCTGAAACAGCCGAGTTTCTGTACAAGACTACTGATTACTATTATCCGGAGCACGAACGCTCACTGCTGTGGAATGATCCGGTTTTGGCGATAGACTGGAAACTGCAAGCGGCTCCAGCGCTGTCTGGCAAAGATGCACAAGGAAAATTATTCAAGGATGCGGAGTATTTCGACTGATCAGCCTGACAAACACTGCACCTTTTTGTTTGACTTAGCTGGCTATCCTATTACAATAGGTGTTACCTTTTGACACTTGGTGACACCATGAAAACAGTCGCAATTGATAAGCCACGCTCTACCGCAACGGTCACGGTCAAACTCGATCCTTCGGACCGTGATCGCATTGCTACTCTGGCTACCATGAAGAAACGAACGCCACACTACCTCATGAAGGAAGCAATTCTTGAATACGTGCAGCGTGAAGAAGCGCGACAAAGTTTTATCAAAGCCGCAGATACATCATTCGAGCACTACAAGCAAACTGGATTGCATATTACGTTCGATGAGTTCAGTACTTGGGTAGATGACGTGCAAAAAAAACCTGATACAGCCATTCCGAAATGCCACAAGTAAGGCTGTCTGCAAGAGCGCAAAGCGACATATCTCGACTTCACGCATTTCTCCTCGAAAAAGATCTGGCTGCAGCAAAGCGGGCCGTGCTTGCAATCCGCGAGGCTCTTATCCCACTCAAGCACTCATACTTGACAGGCAGACCAGTGGAAGATCATGAAGGTCTACGTGAACTCGTGATCGACTTCGGCTCCACAGGCTACCTTGCCTTGTACCGCTTCGAACCCTCTTTTGATATCGTGACAATTCTCGCAATCAAGCATCAACGGGAAGAAGAATACAAATAAGGGCGACCCGGATGGATCGCCCTTATTTACCAACCTGACTATCTTACTGCACAAGGAATCTCTGATTAAGTCATCCCCGCGAAGGCAGGGATCCAGTTGCTTGATTTAACTGGGTTCCCGCCTTCGCGGGAACGACAAATGGGACTTAATCAGAGCCTCCCTAAATATTATTATTGCAGCGCCTGATTCACCACCACCAGCTCATCCTCAGACAGACTTCCTGCAGCCGCCTTCAGCTTCAGGCGGCTGATCAGATAATTGTATTTGGCCAGATATAAATCTTTGCGCGTTGAGTAAAGTTGCTGTTGCGCATTCAGCACATCAAGGTTGGTTCGCACACCCACTTCCTGCCCCAGCTTGCTTGCTTCAAGTAATTTTTCGCTCGACTTCAGGGCCTGCTCCAGCGCCAGAACCTGGCTCATGCCGTTCACCACACCCGAGTAGGCCTGTCTGGTTTGCAGATCTACGTTGCGGCGCGCGCTTTCCAGCTCGGCTTTTGCGCGGTCACGATTAGCTTCAGCTTCGCGCCATTTTGAATTGGTGCTGCCACCCTGAAACAACGGAATATTGAGTTGTACGCCAAGGTAGGAAGTGGTTTGATCTGTATCCAGTGCGTTATTGCCATTACCGAAACTGCCATCACCCACCGGGCTGATTTTGTTTTTACCATAGCTGCCCACCAGATCAAGCGTCGGATAATGTCCGCCGCGATTGCGCGTCACTTCCTTGTCTGCCAGTTCCTTTGCTGCCTGGGCGGCAGCCAGCTGCAAGTTGCCCAGCTGTGCTTGTTCTACCCATTTTTCCACATCCGCTGGCTGTGGTGTGTCCAATTTTAACGTGACTCCAACCGGCTTCAGATTCTTGGGCAATGCATTGGTAAGTTGCTGATAACTGCGTTCCTTGATCTCAAGATTGCTCTGTGCTGCAATTGCCTGTGAATTGGTCAAGTCAAAGCGCGCCTGGGCTTCCAGTGTATCGGTAATGGTGGCGCTGCCCACTTCAAAGTTACGCTTGGCCTGGGCCAGCTGTTCGGAAATAGCTGTTTTTTGCGCATCCGCCAGATTCACCGCATCCTGCGCGGCCAGCACATCAAAATAGGCTTGTGCCGAGCGAATGATTAAATCCTGTTCCGCACTTTTGAATTGAGCTTCCGACTGGATGACCTGCAATTCGGACTGGCTGTAGATCAGCCAGTTGTTCTGGCGATAGAGGGGTTGCACTAGCGTAATCGCCGCGCCATTATTGATGAATCTGCTGGTTCCCTGCAGAACAGTCGCAGGCACAGCCTGGTTATACTGCACCTCGTTGTTGTTATAGGTGCTGTTGGCGGTGATATTGACGCTGGGTAGCAGTGTTGCACGCCCCTGGGTTAATTTCTCCTGGCCCGCACGCTGCGCACCGCGCGCCGCGGCAAATACAGAGTCCTCACTCTGTGCCGCATGGTAGGTATCCAGCAGATCAGCCGCAACCGCAGGAAGACTGAGGCCCGATAAGGCAAATGCAATCAGTAAGGATTTAGTCTTGTTCATGGCCCACTTTCAATATTAGTCTTTTCTAATATTACTCGGAAAAGATACTCGTTACAAGCTGCTGACTGCTTTTAAGCCTATTTCATCTGGCCGGCAAACTTTCTTTACTGGAATACTCAGAAAACAAAACGTTGTGGCTGCGGCGCGTTTTGCAAGGGGGCGACATTGGTTTCAAACAGCGTCACGCATTCATACACATCATTTGCCAGGCGGGTAAACACCATTGCCTGCATGGCTGGCGCATCACCCACTATCGCAAACAGGCGTCCGCCCAGATTCAATTGCTGCTGATAAGCCGCAGGATTAACCGGCACAGAACCGGTCAGCACGATCACATCATACTTGCCCGATCCCCAGCTTTTTGCCGCATCACCCACTTCCAGCTGAATATTGTCAAAGCCATGTGCATTGAGCTTTTGTGCAGCCTGCACGCTTAATTCCGGCACGATTTCCACGCTGGTAACTTGTGCTGCCAAACGCGATAACAACGCTGCGAGATAGCCGCTGCCAGTCCCCACTTCGAGCACACGTTCGCCCTTTTGAATGTGCAGCTCATGCAGCACGCGTGCTTCAAGTTTGGGCTGCCACATTGAGGCGCCAAAGCCGAGCGGGATTTCCAGATCCATAAAGGCCAGTGACTGGCGGCCTGAAGGCACAAACTGCTCACGCTTGACCACGGACAACAAATTCAGTACCTGCACATCCGCCACATCCCAGGGCCGGATTTGTTGTTCTATCATGTTGAAGCGCGCTTGTTCCATATTATTCATCCCCTCTATCCTTTTGCGTTTTATTCCTCAGGCAAGTCCGCAGTATAGCAAGCCTGTCCTGAGCCTGTCGAACAAGCAAAGTTTGGGTTCAGTGTATATCCCTTGTGCCAAGCAGGAAACTTGCGTTAAACCCGCCTTTCCAGTAACTTGTTCGCCTTGCGGGGGTCTTCGTCTAACAATCTTGACGGAGTGAGAAACACCCTTTGAACCTGTACGGATAATGCCGTCGTAGGGAAGCGTCCAGCCTCAGCCTGTGCTCCTTGCGATTTTTCCACCCTTTGGAGCACAACCATGAACGCCAATCCCAAATTCCTCAGCCAAACCGCGCATGTCGATAATGCTGCGGTGCAACCTCTGCCCAATTCACGCAAGGTTTATGTCACCGGCTCGCGCCCGGACATACGCGTGCCGATGCGCGAAATTTCCCAGGCTGATACGCCGGCCAGCATGGGCGCGGAAGCCAACCCGCCGATTTATGTATATGACTGTTCCGGTCCTTACACCGACCCAGCGGCAAAAATCGATATCCGTTCAGGTCTTGAAAGTGTGCGCACGCCGTGGATACTTGAGCGCAATGACACCGAGGCGCTCACCGGCCCTTCCTCGCAATACGGCGTGGAACGCCTGAACGATCCCGAGCTGGCCGAGCTACGCTTCAACCTGCACCGCATGCCGCGCCGCGCGATGAAAGGAAAAAACGTTACGCAGATGCACTATGCGCGCAAAGGTATCATCACACCTGAGATGGAGTACATTGCGATACGCGAAAACATGCGGCGCAAGGAATATCTTGAAGCCGTAAAAACCTCCGGCCCTATGGGCAAGAAACTGGCCGAACTGATGGGCCGCCAGCATCCAGGCCAGTCTTTCGGCGCGGCGATTCCTGCCGAAATCACTCCGGAATTTGTGCGCGATGAAATTGCGCGTGGCCGGGCAATTATCCCCGCCAACATCAACCACCCGGAAGCCGAGCCGATGATTATCGGGCGCAATTTCCTGGTCAAGATCAACGCCAATATCGGCAATTCCGCTGTTACATCCAGCATAGGCGAAGAAGTGGAAAAATTGACCTGGGCAATCCGCTGGGGCGCGGACAACGTGATGGATCTGTCGACCGGCAAACACATCCACGAAACCCGCGAGTGGATTATCCGCAACTCGCCGGTACCGATTGGAACAGTACCTATCTACCAGGCGCTGGAAAAGGTCAATGGCAAAGCCGAAGACCTGACCTGGGAAATTTTCCGCGACACCCTGATCGAGCAGGCCGAGCAGGGTGTTGACTACTTCACCATCCACGCCGGGGTTTTGCTGCGCTATGTGCCAATGACCGCGAACCGCATGACCGGCATTGTGTCGCGTGGCGGCTCCATCATGGCAAAGTGGTGTCTGGCGCATCACAAGGAATCTTTCCTCTATACCCACTTCGAAGACATCTGCGAGATCATGAAAGCCTATGACGTGTCCTTCTCTCTCGGTGATGGCCTGCGTCCCGGTTCTATTTATGATGCGAACGATGAAGCGCAACTGGCCGAGCTGAAAACGCTGGGCGAGCTTACACAGGTGGCATGGAAGCATGATGTGCAAGTGATGATCGAAGGCCCCGGCCATGTTCCGCTGCATATGATCAAGGAAAATATGGACCTGCAGCTGGAACAGTGCCATGAAGCACCGTTCTACACCCTCGGCCCGCTCACCACCGACATCGCACCCGGCTACGACCACATCACCTCCGGTATCGGTGCTGCCAATATTGGCTGGTATGGCACGGCGATGCTGTGCTACGTGACACCGAAAGAACACCTCGGCCTGCCCAACAAAGCCGACGTCAAGGAAGGTGTGATCACCTACAAGATCGCCGCCCATGCTGCCGACCTGGCCAAGGGTCATCCCGGCGCGCAGATACGCGACAACGCAATGTCGAAGGCGCGCTTTGAATTCCGCTGGGAAGACCAGTTCAATATCGGTCTCGATCCGGACAAGGCGCGCGAATTCCACGACGAAACCCTGCCCAAGGAATCGGCCAAAGTCGCGCATTTCTGCTCCATGTGCGGCCCTCATTTCTGCTCGATGAAAATCTCGCAGGAAGTGCGCGAGTTTGCCGCGCAGGAAGGCGTATCCGCACAGGAAGCGTTGACTAAAGGCATGGAAGCGAAATCGGTCGAGTTCGTGCAGAAGGGTGCCGAGGTTTATCACAAGGCTTGATGATGGAGTGTCGCGTCCATTGCGGTGCCTGCTGCATTGCCCCTTCCATCACCTCACCCTTGCCCGGCATGCCGCAGGGCAAGCCTGCGGGAGTGCGCTGCATACAACTGAAGGACGATGAACGCTGCGCAGTATTTGGCAAAACGGAGCGACCTCATTTCTGTGCGGGCCTGCGACCTTCTGCTGAGATGTGTGGCGAGACTCGCGAACACGCTTTGCACTGGCTGAACAGGCTGGAACAGGCAACTTGTCCAACGTTATAATTTCGTTATGCACCCGGACGCTACTCCAAAACCAATTACCGCAGAATGTCCCTGTGTCGGTCATTGCACTACCGTGCTGGGTGACGATGTGTGCCGCAGTTGCCATCGCACGTTTGAAGAGGTCATACGCTGGCTTGAATTCAGTGACGAAGAGCGCATACAGATCAACCGGCGCATTGCAGAAGAGCATTCATTTTCTATGTTGAACAGAAAAGGTTAGCCATAGCAATCAAAGTGTACATTTATGATGTACACATGCCCGGCGTATAATTCACCACTTTATTTTCCGGTAAAAAATTAATGGATTTAATTTTGCTGCTGAAAGCCGCCATCCTCGGCTTTGTCGAAGGCTTCACCGAATTTCTGCCCATCTCCAGCACCGGTCATTTAATTGTTGTCGGCAGCCTGCTTAACTTTAACGATGAACGCGGCAAGCTCTTTACCATTGTCATTCAATCCGCGGCAATTGCAGCGGTCATGTGGGAATATCGAGCAAAAATATTCAATATAATCAATGGCTTGAAAAGTGGCAAGGCCCAGGCTCAACGCTTTGTTTTCAATGTGTTTATCGCGTTTCTACCGCTGGCAGTACTCGGGCTGCTGTTCGGCAAACACATCAAGGCGGCCTTGTTTAATCCGATTACCGTGGCGGTCACTTCCATCATCGGCGCGATTTTTATTTTGTGGGCAGAGAAACGCCAGCATGTGGTGAGCGTGGAAACGGCAGATGACCTGAACTGGAAAGATGCGCTGAAAGTGGGCTTCGCACAGGCGCTGGCGCTGATTCCCGGCACCTCGCGTTCCGGCGCCACTATTATTGGAGGCCTGTTTTTCGGTTTGAGCCGCAAGGCGGCCACGGAATTTACTTTTTTCCTCGCGATGCCGGTATTGATCGGTGCCACCATTTATGAGCTCTACAAGGAGCGCGCCTTGCTGGTCAGCGCAGACCTTGGCATGTGGATTGTGGGAGCTGTCTCTTCATTTGTTGCCGCGTTCCTGTGTGTGCGCTGGCTGCTGCGCTACATCAGCACACACGACTTCACCATTTTCGCTTGGTACCGCATTGCATTTGGCCTGGTTGTGCTGGTGACTTACTACACAGGCATGGTGGATTGGTCGATTACCTGACAATTGGCTCAAGCATGTAGGGTGCGCCGTGCGCACCATGGTGCGCACGGCGCACCCTACGTGGCTTGGTGAATATTGCCGGAAACATGATTCACTTTTAGCTTTGCTCCCACGGCAAGCCCAGCACCTTCCAGCCGTTTAACACATTACGGTGTTTTTCAGCATTGGCGTCGCCCTCGAAACCTGTCAGCACGTTGTAACAATCGGGAAAACCCGCCTGAACTGCAGCCTGCGCGGCCATATGTGAGCGCGCGCCATTGCGGCAAATAAACAGCACCAGCGCTTCCTTGTCCACTTGCTGCTGCAGCGCGGCCATGAAGTTGGGATTGGTTTTCATGCCGGGATAACTCATCCATTCAATTTCCACCGCACCCGGGATGCGCCCGACAAAATCCAGTTCCGCGCGCGAACGCACATCGACCAGTTTTGCACCCGGTGCAGTTTTCAATATTTCATAGGCCTCGTCCGGCATCAGCGCACCCTCGTAGGGCAGCTTTAATTCTTTTGCACGGCTTTGCCCGACACTCAAAATTTCCGTAATTCTGCCCATGCTATCTCCTCGATATTATTGCCCACTGGTGCTATTCTGCGCGGCACTGTTTTTAACCCGCAAGCATGATGACCAAACAACAAAGCCATACGCACAACCATAGCAAATCTGTTGCTTTTGAACCAGCCCATCCCGTGCGTTTCGCTGCGGCGCGAAAAAGTACCTGGGTCAGTATCGTCATCAATCTGTTGCTCACCGTCATTCAAGTAGTTGCGGGCTTTTTTGGAAAATCACAGTCCTTGATGGCAGATGGCCTGCATTCTTTCTCCGATCTGGTGGCCGATATTCTGGTGTTGTTTGCCAACCGTCATGGCAATCGCCATGCCGACGCCAACCACCCTTACGGCCATGCGCGCATCGAAACAGCCGCTTCGCTGATACTGGGGATTTCCCTCGCCGCAGTGGGTGTGGCTCTGCTTATTTCTGCCGGTCTGCGCCTGCAGCACCCCGAGCAGGTGCAGGCGGTTCATCCCTACACTTTGTGGATTGCCCTGCTCGCACTGGCGGCCAAGGAAGGCCTGTTTCGCTACCTGCTGGCAGTGGCCCGGCGTGTGCGCTCGCAAATGCTGGTTGCCAACGCCTGGCATGCCCGATCTGATGCCGCCTCTTCGCTGGTGGTGATGGTGGGTATAGGCGGCAACTTGCTGGGCTATACCTTCCTGGATCTGGTCGCCGCGGCCGTGGTGGGCGGCATGATTGCGCACATGGGCGGCAAGTTTGCGCTGGAGGCACTGTCAGAGCTGGTCGATACCGGGCTGGATGAAGAGGAAGTCAACGCAATCCGCCAAACCCTGCTGTCTGCACCCGGTGTGCGCAGCCTGCACGAGTTGCGCACGCGCAAAATGGCGGACAATGCGCTGGTAGACGCGCATATCATCGTCGATCCCAAGATCAGCGTATCGGAAGGCCACTATATTGCGGAATCAGCCAGGCTGGCCGTGCTGCACAACCATCACGTGCTGGATGTGATGGTGCATATCGATCCCGAAGATGATGCACTGGCCAAGCCCAACGTGCACTTGCCGTCACGTGAATTGCTGCTTGGCCATTTAAACACCAGGCTTGGCGACGTTCAGTTACCCGTTACACGCAGTGTGCTGCATTATCTGGATGGCAAAATTGATGCGGAGCTTTTTCTGGACACGCGTTATTGTCAGGATGCCGGCAAAGTGGCAGCATTACTAAAAAAATGCGCAGCCATTACCTTTGATGATAAATACTTTCGCACCATACAGCTTCATTATAGTGATGCACCAAAATAGTGCGCAATTATTTGTACTGGCACCAACTCGGGGCGCAGAATTTTATCCAATCTCCTCATTGATTATGGCAGAATGCGCGTTTAGCGCGACTTAAGAACTGGCACGTTTTGTGCTGTTGTTATTTTACCCGTATCGATTTCTGTTTTTATCCACGTTTATTTTTAGGAGAGCAATAATGTTCAAGACTGCTGCAGAAGCAAGCAAATATATCAAGGGTGGCGAAGTTAAATTCGTAGACCTGCGTTTTACCGATACGCGCGGTAAAGAACAGCACGTATCCGTGCCTGCCAAATATTTTGGCGATGACAAATTCACCGATGGCCACGCTTTTGACGGCTCTTCAATTGCAGGCTGGAAGGGCATTCAGGCTTCCGACATGATTTTGCTGCCGGATCCGGCCAGCGCCTTCGTTGATCCCTTCATGGACGAGCCTACCCTGGTGTTGACCTGCGACGTGATCGAGCCGACTGATGGCAAAGGTTATGACCGTGATCCACGCTCCATCGCCAAACGCGGCGAGGCTTACCTGAAATCATCCGGTGTCGGCGACACAGCCTACTTCGGTCCAGAACCGGAATTCTTTATCTTTGACTCTGTAAACTGGCACATTGACATGTCCGGCTGCTCCCTGAAAATCAACTCCGAAGAAGCGGCATGGTCTTCAGCTGAAGAATACGATGGCGGCAACACAGGACACCGTCCATCAGTTAAAGGTGGTTACTTCCCGGTTCCTCCAGTTGATTCCTTGCATGACATCCGTGCGGCAATGTGTCTGGCGCTGGAAGAAATCGGCATTGAAGTTGAAGTGCATCACCACGAAGTGGCCACTGCCGGCCAATGCGAAATCGGTACCAAGTTCAGCACGCTGGTTAAGCGCGCGGATCAGACTCAATACTTGAAATACATCGTGCACAACGTGGCACACCAGTACGGCAAGACAGCGACTTTCATGCCCAAGCCTATCGTCGGCGACAACGGTTCCGGCATGCACGTGCACCAGTCGATCTGGAAAGACGGCAAAAACCTGTTCGCAGGCAATGGTTACGCCGGTCTGTCTGAAACTGCGCTGTTCTACATCGGTGGTATCATCAAGCACGCCAAGGCATTGAACGCGATTACCAATCCTGGCACCAACTCCTACAAGCGTCTGGTTCCCCACTACGAAGCACCAACAAAGCTGGCGTACTCGGCAAAGAACCGTTCCGCTTCAATCCGTATTCCGCACGTTCCAAGCGAAAAAGGTCGTCGTATCGAAACTCGCTTCCCTGATCCACTGGCTAACCCGTACCTGGCTTTCACCGCATTGATGATGGCCGGTCTGGACGGTATCCAGAACAAGATCCACCCGGGCGAGCCAGCAGACAAAAATCTGTATGACCTGCCACCTGAAGAAGATGCAAAGATCCCGACCGTTTGTGCTTCTCTGGAAGAAGCATTGGATAATCTCAACAGGGATCGCGAGTTCCTCACCCGTGGCGGTGTATTCTCCAATGACTTCATTGATGCTTACATCGAACTGAAGATGCAGGAAGTTAACCGTTTGCGCATGACGACTCACCCGGTTGAGTTTGACCAGTACTACAGCCTGTAAGGAGTAGAAGTTGTAAGGTGCAAGTTGCTACTTGAAAAAATCGGAGCCGCAAGGCTCCTTTTTTTCGCCCCCCGAACCTTGAACCTTGCACCTCGCCCCTTAATTTGTCATATGGTTAGCCTTAACCTATACTTCGGGCACTTGTAATAAGGATGCAATTATGAAGCCCCATCACCTGCTTGTTATATTGTTCCTCAGCTACACAGGCTGGTCTCATGCAGAAATCTACAAACGTGTTGATGCGAATGGCCATGTCACCTATTCCAGCGAACCCATCAAGGGCAGCAAGAAATTGATTTTAAAACCGTTGTCTACAACCTCCGGACGCGGCTCGCAACGTTCTTCGACGCCTGAGGATTTCCCCAAGGTTGATTCGCAAACGCAAAAAAACCGCGATGCAACTAGACGTATTATTCTTCAGGATGAATTGGCATCCGAAGAAGAGCTGCTTGCAGCGGCGCGGGAAAATTTGAAGAGCGTGGAGGACAATCCCGAGCCTTTGGTCGGCCGGGATGGTGTGCCCTTCCGCAATGCCGCCAAACAGGCGGAAAAATTAAAGGCAGCGCAGGATCTGGTCTCCTTGCACGAGCAGAATATCAGGGCCTTAAGAACCGAGCTTTCCAATCTTAAATAAGAATCCTCCCGTCGCCATCACTCTGGCATGTTTTCTGCTTTACTGTTGATATGCCATCACATTCACTTCCGACCCTGGAGCATCTCAATACAGCAATCATCATGCTGGATGCAGAGTCGCGCATTGTTTATCTGAATCCCGCAGCAGAAAATCTGTTTGGCTTGAGCAAAACCAATTTGCTGGGCCATCCGCTGCAACATGCTTTTACCCACACCGAACAATTATTCAACACCATACAATTGGCACTCGCCGAGCACGCCAGCCATATTGAACATGACCTGACACTGGGCACCTATTCGCACGCCGGCGTCTTTCACCTTGCCTGCTCCGCCACGCCCTTGCTGGCCGGACCTTATGCCTTGCTGCTCGAATTCCACACCATAGACAGGCCGCTCAAGCTGGCACGCGAAGAACATATGCTGGACCAGACCCAGGCTAACCGCTTGTTGCTGCGTAATCTGGCCCACGAAATCAAAAATCCGCTGGGTGGCATACGCGGGGCGGCACAGCTGCTGGAACACGAACTGGAAAAACCCGGCCTGCGCGAATACACCCAGGTGATTATTCAGGAGGCAGACCGCCTGCGCACCCTGATGGAAAAGCTGCTCACGCCGCAGCACGCGCACCAATTCAGTGCGCTCAATATCCATGAAGTGCTGGAAAGAGTGCGCAGCGTGGTGCTGGCAGAGCTTTCCAGCGGACTGCATATCAGACGCGACTATGACACCAGCCTGCCGGACCTGATTGGTGACAAGGAACAACTCATTCAGGTATTTTTAAATCTGGTGCGTAACGCTGCGCAAGCCATGCACGGCATGGGCAATATCATATTGCGCACACGCATCGCAAGACAGGTGACGCTGATGAAGAAACGTCATCCCCTCGCGATCATGATCCAAATTATCGATGATGGCCCCGGTATCCCGCCGCACTTGCGCGACAAGATTTTTTATCCACTGGTCTCGGGTCATGCTGATGGACATGGCCTTGGTCTGACCTTGGCACAGGATTTTATCAGCCAGCATCATGGCAGCATCGAGTTTGACAGCGAGCCTGGGCGCACCTGTTTTACCGTGATACTGCCGCTGGCGTAGCTGCATTTTTTGCAAAACCTTGTAGGGTGCGTTATGCGCACCATGGTACGTACGACGCACCCTACCCTGCTAAATTATTACGATTAATTTAATTTGGGAACTGAACCATGAAACCTGTCTGGATTATTGACGATGACCGTTCCATACGCTGGGTGCTGGAAAAAGCGCTGGAACGTGAAAAAATTTCGTTCAAAAGCTTTGCTTCAGCCGAAGAGGCGCTGGCAGAACTGAAACAGGATACGCCGCAAATCGTGATCAGCGACATCCGCATGCCGGGACGCTCGGGGCTGGAACTGCTGCAAAGTTTGCGAGAACAATTTCCCAATTTGCCCGTCATTATCATGACAGCCTATTCCGATCTGGAAAGTGCAGTCTCTTCATTTCAGGGGGGCGCGTTTGAATACCTGCCCAAACCCTTCGACATCGATCACGCGGTTGATCTGGTGCGTCGTGCGCTGGAACAAAGCCAGCGTAAAAATGCACCTGCGGAAGAATATGCGATTGCACCCGATATTCTGGGGCAGGCACCGGCCATGCAGGAAGTCTTTCGTGCAATCGGCAGGTTGGCGCATTCTCATGCAACCGTCCTGATTACCGGCGAATCCGGTACCGGCAAGGAGCTGGTTGCACACGCGCTGCACCGCCACAGCCCGCGCTCCGAGCAGCCGTTTATTGCGATCAACACGGCGGCTATCCCCAAAGATTTGCTGGAATCGGAACTGTTTGGCCACGAGCGCGGCGCCTTTACCGGCGCGGCCGCTACGCGGCGCGGGCGCTTCGAGCAGGCAGAGGGCGGCACCCTGTTTCTGGATGAAATTGGTGACATGCCGCCGGAATTGCAAACCCGATTGTTGCGCGTGCTGTCCGACGGCAACTATTACCGGGTGGGTGGTCACCAACCGATCAAGGCCAATGTGCGCATTATCGCGGCCACGCACCAGAATCTGGAAGACCGCGTCAAACTGGGCTTGTTCCGTGAAGACCTGTTCCACCGCCTGAATGTGATACGCCTGCGTCTGCCGCCATTGCGCGAGCGGCGCGAGGACATTCCCTTGCTCGCCAAATATTTTTTGCAGAAGAGCGCAATGGAGCTCAAGGTCGAAGCCAAAGCTATCAGCGAATCCGCACTGGAATATTTGTCTACCCGCGACATACCGGGCAATGTGCGCCAGCTGGAAAATTTGTGTCACTGGCTCACGGTGATGACGCCGACCCAACAAATAGAAATTGCCGATCTGCCCCAGGAATGGCGCGATACCGGCTCAGCATCGGTCTCGCCCACCGACGACTGGCGCCACGCACTGGCGCAGCAGGTAACACTTGCGCTGCAGCGCGGCGACCAGCATATCCTGGAGAATTTAAGCCAGCAGTTTGAGCGCACACTGATCAGCCAGGCGCTGCATCATACCGGCGGACGCCGCATAGAAGCAGCGACTCTGCTAGGCATGGGACGCAACACGCTGACTCGCAAAATTCAGGAACTGGGCCTGGATGCAGCGTAATCCCGGGAAAAGCACTTGTCCACAGAATACACAGATTAAACAAAGAATTGCCGTATTTAACATAAACACCTTTAAGTGAGACTGACATCACTGATAGCGGCATAAAAATCTGTGTGAATCTGTGAAATCTGTGGATTGAAGCGTTGCTTTTAAGACAATTCCTGCTGTTATAACGGCAAGTTTTGCGTTATAGATTTGATTTCAAATAGCTGCGATAATTGACGCGCAGAATTTGCCGACTCAATACAAATATACAGACAGGGGATATGATGAAAAAACTAATTTTGCTTGCAGCTTTATGTTGTGCAATGCCGCTCAGCGCACTGGCAAAATCTTCCAATGCCATGGTTGATATCGATGTGCATACTTCCACGCTGGGCTTTGGTGCGGGTTTCGCGATTCCGGTCACTGAAAATCTTGCCGGCCGCATCAGTTTCAATAAATACAATTACACTTACCAGACAACATCCGACAGTATTAAGTATGACTCGACCCTGAAACTGGAAAGCGTGGCTGCGCTGGCGGATTGGCATTTGTTCAGCGGCATCACCCATCTGACTGCGGGTATGTTCTACAACAACAACGGTTTTAGCATGAGTGCGGTTCCTACCGGCGGCACTTTTACTATCAACGGCACTGTCTACAACACTACCCAGATTAGCAGCTTGAATGCGGAAATTTCTTTCAATAAGTTCGTACCCTATCTGGGCTTTGGCTGGAGCGGACGCGCCAGCAAAACCGGCTTCTCGTTCAAGTCAGATATTGGTGTGCTATTTCAGGGCTCGCCCAAATCCAGCCTGACCGCTACAGGAACTGCAGCATCTGCGGCCGCAAATGATCTTGCAGCTTCACAAGTCCAGCTGGATAAGGATCTGTCGGGTTTCAATATCTATCCTGTGATCTCGCTGGGCATTGGTTACGCTTTCTGATGGGCGTTTAAGCACGCATGCTGTAACAAAAGGGAGCGCATGCTCCCTTTTTTATTGACCGATAAGCACCGGCCTCCGCTAAAAAATATATTAAATTTTCCCTGTTTCCTGCCGATAGAGCGCTACAGAACTTATTCCCGGCCAATTACCCGGGCATGACAAGGAAAAAGCGATGTCACCTAAACCATACAGACTCTTTGCAGGCATAGTGCTGCTGCTTAACAGCAGCGTTGCACTGGCCATGCCCTTCAGCTTTCTCGATCCGCGCTCGATGGGAATGGGAGGAGCCGGGGTGGCGGTAGCCGATGCGGCGGCGGCACCGCTGTTCAACCCTGCCCTGCTGTCCATCACCCGTTACAGCGATGATTTTTCGCTGACATTGCCAACGCTGGGTGCGCGCGTGGCAGATCCCGACGACTTGATAGGTAGTATCGACAAATTCCAGTCGGGTAATTATGTTGATAATTTGCAGACTTCTATCACGGCATTAAATGACGCAATCACGGCAGGCGTGATCGGGCCGATCAACACGGCTGCCGGCTCGGCCTCCACCAATATCAGCAGTTTGTCCGCGCAGCTGGCCACGCTCAACAATAAACCCATTACGTTTGATGCGGGTGCAGCAACCGTAGTTGGCATACCCAACAAAAGATTCGGCATCGCCTTCTATGCCAATGCAGCGGTCGCTACCGGCGGCATTTTCCAGTACAGGGATGCTGCAACGCTTGCGACCCTGTCAACCCAGGCCAGTTGCCTGGCTGCAGCTGCGGACGCGGGCCAGGTCGCAGCGTGCGGCACGCCGTCGTTCACCACGGATACCCTACAGTCGGCCGTCACCATGCGCGGCGTGATGCTGGCGGAAACCGGCTTCGCCCTATCGCGTGAGTATCGCATCAACAAGCAAAATATTGCGCTGGGCATCACACCCAAAATCATGCAGGCACAGCTTTATGATGTGCCCATCGGCATCAACAGCCCCAGTCTATCCAACTTCAATGGCAACGATTACCGCGCGCAGTACAGCTTGCTGAATTTCGATATTGGCATGGCCAAAAACCATCGAAATGGCTGGCGCTCCGGTCTGGTGATCAAGAATGTGGTACCTGCTTTTCTGGCTTTCAAACGTGCGCCTGTAGCCGGAGAGACACCCGTTGCCACGGGTGAAACATTAAGGCTGATGCCACAATCGCGGATTGGCGTCTCTTACACAAACAGGTGGTCTGCGGTTGCACTGGATGTGGATCTGTATCGCAACGATCCGGCCGGACTGGAGAATTACACCCAGTATATTGCGCTGGGCGGTGAATTAAACGGCTGGAATTGGGGGCAGCTACGTGCCGGCTACCGCGTAGATCTGGTTAACAGCAGCAGAAATATTGCTTCCCTAGGACTGGGCTTTTCGCCCTTCGGCGTGCACGCCGATCTGGCGGTGGCAGGCAATGCACATGAACTGGGCGCAGCGTTTCAGCTTGGCTTTCGTTTCTGAGCTGTGCTGCAGCAGCGCAAGCAAAAGACAAATTTATTTAATATAATCAAATAGTTATATAATGTCGCGGTCAGGCTATTTCCGCCCATACCGGGGTATGGTCAGACGGGCGCTCCAGTTTGCGCGGCGCTTTGTCTATGCTGCAGGCGGTGCAAGTCACCGCTGCACTCAGCAAGATATGGTCGATGCGCAGACCATGATTCCGGCGGAATCCCATCATGCGGTAATCCCACCAGCTGTAGGTTTTTTCCGGCTGTTCGAACAGGCGAAACGCATCGCGCAAACCCAGCTGCTGCATCGCCCTGAAAGCAGCACGTTCCGGTTCACTGCACAACACTTTGCCCGCCCAGGCTACCGGGTCATGCACGTCGCGATCCTCAGGGGCGATGTTGTAATCGCCCAGTAGCGCCAGCTTGGGATAGCGCTGCATTTCATCCTTGAGCCAGGCCTGCAGCGCGGCCAGCCATGCAAGCTTGTACTGGTATTTGTCGGAATCCACGCTTTCGCCGTTGGGTATGTAGACGCAAATCACCCGCACGTCATTCACCGTGGCAGCGATCACGCGCTTCTGCGCATCCTCAAAATTTGGCAGGCCGTATTGCACATCTGTCATTGCATGCTTGCTGATAATCGCCACGCCGTTATAGGTTTTTTGTCCGCAGAAAACCACCTGATAGCCGGCCTGTTGCAACTCGGCCAGCGGGAAATTTGCATCTTCCGTTTTGGTTTCCTGCAGACACAATACATCGGCCTGGCTTTCCATCAGCCAGCTCTGCACATGCTGCAGACGCACTTTCAGTGAATTGACATTCCAGGTTGCAATTTTCATTGCGGCGCTTCTGCCGGGGCTTCAGGACTGGCCGGCTGCACTGGTTTTGGCGCGACCGGCTGTTTTGGACGGGTGCCATAGGGCGCAATTTTTGGATAGCCCGCACTATCCAGTTCGCTATTCCACTGGCCTGCTTCAAATCCGCTTAGCAGGGATTTGCCTATCGTCAGCGAAGGAATGCCGTGCCCGCCATACTTGAGTTTAAATTCATCGATATCTTCCTTTGCTTCCAGATTTTTTTCCGCAAAGGGTATGCCGCGCTTGTTCAATACGGCGCGCGCCTGCACACAGATGTCACCGCAGTTGGGTGCCACATACAGCGTCACCGGAAAATCCTGCTTTGCCTTGCGCATGCCGTACGACAGATCGTCATCGCCGCTTTCCGCCGGGCCGGAAAATCTTTTCTGCTCGGCCTTGACTGCATCTTCCGCCGGCTTGTCGCCGTAATGCACCTTGCCATCCTTATCTGTCCATTTATACAGGCTGGCAGCCTGGACACTGTTTGAAGCAACAAGCAACATGCTTATCAACAAGAAAATTGTTTTCATTTTTTACCTCTCGCATTCGTCATAATTCGGTAGAACACGTTAAAAATTTAAGCTTGTAATAGAAACGGCATTAATTATTTGCGTAGGTTGGTGCTGAGGTACGAAGCCCAACATGCACAGTTTACTGGCCACTCTCTATCTGAACATTGTTGGGCTTCGCTGCGCTCAACGCCAACCTACAAAAAAACCACTTTTCAATGCGAACTAGCTTTTTAGCAGGCCGTTATGACGCAACAGTGCCTCTATGCTGGGCTCTCGTCCGCGAAACGCCACAAAGGATGCCATCGCATCGCGGCTGCCGCCCATTGCCAGCACCTCCTTGCGGAATAGTGCACCGATCTCGGCATTCAGCACGCCGTGCTCTTCAAACAGGCTGTAGGCATCGGCGGATAACACTTCCGCCCATTTATAACTGTAATAGCCCGCCGCATAGCCACCGGAAAAGATATGCGAGAAGCTGTTGGGGAAACGGTTGTAAGGCGGCGGAATGAGCACCGCAACTTCACGCCTCACTTCATCCAGCAGTGCCAGCACGCTCTTGTTTCCCTGCGCATCGTAATCGCTGTGCAGGCGCATATCAAAAATAGAAAACTCTATCTGCCGCAAGGTCTGCATGCCGATCTGGAAATTTTTCGCCGCGAGCATTTTATCAAACAATGCGCGCGGCAATTTGTCACCGCTGTCTATGTGGCGCGTCATGCTGCTCAGCACCTCCCATTCCCAGCAGAAATTTTCCATGAACTGGCTGGGCAGCTCCACCGCATCCCACTCCACGCCACTGATGCCCGACACGCCCATATCCTCAACCTCGGTCAGCAAGTGATGCAGGCCATGGCCGAATTCATGGAACAGCGTGAGCACTTCATCGTGCGTAAACAGCGCCGCCTTGCCGCCCACGGGCGGCGCAAAATTGCAGTTGAGATAGGCGACCGGCGTCTGGATTGCAAACTGCTCATGCAGGCCGGGCGTGAGCCTGCGCCGCGTAATCGCATCGTCCATCCACGCACCGCCGCGCTTGCTGTTGCGCGCATACAGGTCCATATAAAATTGCCCGATCAGCGTGCCGTCGGCATCGCATACATCGAAGAAGCGCACCGCCTCATGCCATACCGGCGCACTGGAGGGGCGCAGGCTCAAACCGTAAATTTTCTGCACGACATGGAACATGCCGGCTATCACCGCATCCTCGGGGAAATACTGTTTCACATCCTGCTCTGAAAACGCATAACGCTGTTGCCTGAGTTTCTCGCTGGCATAACCTATGTCCCACGACTGCAGATCGTGCAGGGCAAGGTTGGCAGAGGCGAATTCGCGCAGCTCGCTCAGGTCCTTTTCTGCCAGCGGTCGCGCATGCTGCGCCAGCTCGCGCAGGAACTTCAATATCTGTTCAGGCGTATTCGCCATCTTGCTGGCCAGCGACAGCTCGGCATAACTGGCATAGCCCAGCAGCAGCGCCTCTTCTGCGCGCAGCTTGAGGATTTGCGTAATCAGCGGCGCGTTGTCCCACTCCGCCTTGCCAAACTCGCTGGCGCGCTGGCTGTAGGCCACATAGAGCTTTTCACGCAATGCGCGGTTGTCCGCGTATTGCAGTACCGGCATATAGGAAGGCGCTTTGAGGGTGAACAGCCAGCCCTTTTTTCCCGCCGCTTGCGCAGCCTCTTCAGCAGCCTGCAGGTCATCGGCGGGTATGCCGCCCAGCTCGGCGCTGTCTTCAACCAGTAGCGTGAAATCGTTGGTCGCATCCAGGATGTTGTCGCTGAAGCGCGAACACAGGGTGGACATCTCTTCCTGTATTTCCAGAAACCTGGCTTTTTTGTCTTCTGCCAGCTCGGCACCGCTGAGGCGGAAATCGCGCAGCTCATTTTCGATGATCTTTTTTCTGGCAAGATTCAGCGCGTCAAATTCCCCGCTCGCGCGCAGCGCCTTGAACTTTGCAAACAAAGCCAGGTTCTGCCCGAGCTCGGCATAGTACTGCGTGATTTTGGGAAGATTGGTGTTGTAAACCTCGCGCAGTTCGGCGCTGTTCATCACCGCATTCAAATGACTCACCTGACCCCACGCGCGCGACATTTTTTCGTTGGCGTCATCCAGCGGCAACACGAAGTTGTCCCAGGTGGGCGCGGCACTGTCGGCCAGCAAACGCGCGACCACGTCGCGGTTGTGTTGCAGCAGTTCATCTACCGCCGGCGTGACGTGTGCGGGTAACACCTCAGGGAAGCGCGGCAGGCCTGAAAAATCGAGGAGGGGATTGCTTGAGACTGCAGTTTTGCTCATTTTATAAGTATTTGATTATATTGAATTAATTGATATGCATGATTAACCGTATTAGCCGCGCAGGGTGCGTGGGACGCACCCTGCGCGCCAGGTCTTATGTGGTTTGATATACGATCTGGCCATTGACCAGGGTATAGCGCACCTTACCCTGCAACTCCATGCCGATAAACGGTGTGTTCTTGCCCTGGCTTTTTAAGGCAGCAGCTTCTACCTTCCAGTAGCGTTCCGGATCGAAAATGCATATGTCTGCCGCAACGCCGGGCGACAGGTGACCGGCATCAATATTCAAAATGCGCGCGGGATTGACGGTCACTTTTGCAATCGCATCGAGCAGTGTAGATTTTCCCTGCTGCGCCCATTTCAGCAGCAGCGGCAGCAGCAATTCCAGTCCTGTTGCACCCGCTTCCGCCTCGGCAAAAGGCAGCTGCTTGGCATCCTCGTCCACCGGCGAATGGTTCGAACACATTGCATCGATTACGCCTTCCAGCAGGCCGTTGCGTAGCGCATCGCGGTCGCGCTGGTTGCGCAGCGGCGGCATCAGGTGGCAATTTGAATCAAAAAATCCGATATCCATTTCCGACAGATGGATGTGATTCATCGACACGTCGCACGTGAGCGCCAGACCTTCCTTTTTTGCCTCGCGTATCATCGCGACACTTTCCGCGCTGGATATTCTGCACACGTGCAAACGCACACCGGTCTTGCGCGCCAGTTGCAGCATGGTGGCAAGCGCAATCGTTTCCGCGCATACCGGTATCGCCGGCAGACCGAGACGCGTTGCCACTTCGCCGTCATGCGCCACGCCGTCGCGCGCCAGAAAACTGTCCTGCGGCCGCAGCCATACGCCGAAATCAAAAGTGGCCGCATATTGCATCGCGCGCATCAGCACACGGGTATCGGTCAGCGGCGCATCCGCCTGGCTGAAGGCCACACAGCCCGCATCGGCCAGCTCGGCCATTTCCGTCAGCTCCTGACCTTTCAGACCATAGGTCAGCGCCCCCACAGGATAGACATTAGCCTGACTCAGCGCGCGCGCGCGGTGCTTCAGCATTTCCACCAGGCCAGGCTCGTCCAGCGCAGGGTCGGTATCGGGTGGGCAGGCCAGCGAGGTAATACCGCCCGCAACAGCCGCGCTCATTTCCGATTCCAGCGTGGCCCTGTATTCATAGCCAGGCTCGCGCAGGCGTGCGGCCAGATCTATCATGCCGGGAATGACAAACAGACCGCTGGCATCGATCATTTTTTCAGCAACAAATCCGGCCGGCACTTTTCCTGTGGCCAGTATTTTGCCATCGGCAATAAATAAATCCAGCACGGCATCTGTGCGATTTTTAGGATCGATCAGGCGACCGTTTTTAATTTGAATTTTCATACCCGCAGTCTTGTCTCCAAATATTTATTTATCGCCTGCCAGCATACTCATGACCGCCATGCGCACGGCTATGCCGAAAGTCACCTGCGGCAGAATAACCGACTGGCCACCGTCAGCCACGCTGGAATCGATCTCTATCCCGCGATTCATCGGGCCGGGATGCATCACAATGGCATCGGCTTTTGCCAGTGCCAATTTTTCCTGTGTCAGGCCGTAGTACTTGAAATATTCCTGCGCGGAAGGCAGCGCTGCGCCCTGCATGCGTTCATTCTGCAGGCGCAGCATCAGCACCACATCAACATCGCGCAGGCCCTGTGCCATATCGTGAAACACGCGCACGCCCAGTTGTTCGACATGGCTGGGCAGCAGGGTCTTGGGCGCAATCACACGCACTTCCGGCACGCCCAGCGTGGTTAGCGCATGAATCTGCGAACGCGCCACGCGCGAGTGCAGAATGTCGCCAACGATGGCGACGCGCAGGTTATGAAATTCCTTTTTGTAATGGCGGATGGTGTACATATCCAGCAGGGCCTGGGTCGGGTGCGCATGGCGCCCGTCACCGGCATTGATCACATGAATTTCCGGCGCGACATGCTTGGCAATCAGGTGAGCAGCGCCGCTCTGCGCATGACGCACGATAAACATGTCGGCATGCATCGCGCACAGGTTATCCACCGTATCCAGCAACGTTTCGCCCTTGCTTGTGGAGGACGAACCGATATTGAGGTTGACCACATCGGCGGACAAACGCTTGGCTGCAATTTCAAAGGTGGTGCGGGTACGCGTGCTGTTTTCGAAGAATATATTGAAGACCGATTTGCCGTGCAGCAGCGGGACTTTCTTGATTTCCCTGCTGCCATCACCGTCCACAAATGCCGAGGCACGGTCAAGAATATCGTACAGGATGCGCGATGGCAGACCCTCGGTGGAAAGCAGATGTTGCAGCTCCCCGTGTTTATTCAGCTGCGGATTATTCATGCGAAAGTCGCCATGGTTGGTTCATCGAAATAGGCTTGCAGTATATGCTGGGCAGCAACCTGGTCGATCAGCGGCTTTTGCCTGATGCCGCGCACGCCCATGCCGGTTAACGCCATACTTGCCGAGGCGGAAGTATAACGTTCATCAACCAGAATTGTGGGCAAATTAAAGCGCCCCTTGAGGCGGTTGGCAAAGCGCCGGCACAGCCGTGTCATCTCATGCGGCGTGCCGTCGTCGTTGCACGGCAGGCCCACGATCAGCGCGGCGGGTTGCCACTCTTTAATCAGCCCGGCGATGGCCGCAAAACGAACTTCGTTCTGCTCGCCATGCAGGGTCACAAGCGGCTGGCTGGTATGCGCGATGGAATTGCCCACCGCGACACCAATGCGCATGGTGCCAAAATCAAAAGCCAGCAAAGTGCCTGAAACCGGCATCGCAACAGCAGCCGGTTTTTCATCTTGTATTGAAACCATATTCACCGATGATTATGCGTGCCCCGAGTCTGCCGACAGGGTCGCATAATCCACCCCCAGTATACTCATCGCGGCAGGCAGGCGCTCTTCGGCAGGCAAGTCAAATAGTATGTGTTCTGAAGCGGGTACGCTCAACCACGCGTTTTGTGACAACTCATGCTCAAGCTGCCCCTGTTCCCACCCGGCATAGCCCAGCGTAACCAGAATATTTTTAGGTCCCTTACCCTGACCGACCGCCTCCAGAACATCCCTGGAGGTGGTCATGCCAACCCGCCCTTTAACCAGCAGGGTAGACTGCCATTCTCCCGCCGGCTCGTGCAGCACAAAACCGCGGTCAGTCTGTACCGGACCGCCGAAATGCACAGGCAGGTTTTCCAGCTCTGCCGGGTTCAATGGCAGCTTGATCTGCGCAAACAGCTCACCCAGGGTAAGACTGATAGGTCGGTTTACCACAATACCGAGCGCTCCCTGCTCATTATGCTCACACACATAGGTAAGCGATTTGGCAAAAACAGGATCTGTCATGGCGGGCATGGCGATGAGGAAATGGTGGCTGAGATCAAACTGTGACATGGCGTTATTCTATTCTTCCGGACAGTTTGCGTCACGTTGGAGGAAATTCAAGTCCGTGACCTGCAGATTTTTTCGGCTGAACTCCGCTGCAGGCGGCCGTTGTACTTAGGCGGTTTCTGTCAGCGGTGCAAAACGCGCAATATTTTCCAGCAGCTCGTTTTCCTGGAATGGCTTGCCCATATACTCGTTCACACCCATTTCCAGCGCATAGTTACGGTGCTTCTCGGCTGTTCGCGAAGTAATCATGATAATAGGCAAGTTCTTTGTTTTGGGATCACGACGCAATTGTTTGGTCAGTTCAAATCCGTCCATGCGCGGCATCTCAACGTCCAGCAGCATCACATCGGGAGTCATATCCACCAGTTTTTCCAGCGCATCCACGCCGTCTTTTGCGGTAATGATTTCATAACCCACACGCGTAAGCAGCTTGGAAGTGATCTTGCGAACCGTGAGCGAATCGTCCACGATCATCACAACAGGTATGTGGCGTACCGGCATTTCCTCGGTCTTTTCAAGGCCTTTCCTTTGCGTCTGCGTAACCAGCTGCGCCAGTGGAACCGGGTTCAGAATCAGTACCACCTTGCCGTTTGCCTGCACGGTTGCACCCGCTATGCCCGACAGTCGGGCAAGCTGCACGCCCACGTTTTTAACCACCACCTCTTTGTTGCCCAGCAATTCGTCCAGATGAAGCGCCATGCGCTGTTCACCGCTGCGCAACAGCAATATCGAGTTATATGGCTTGCTCTCCGGCGTGCGCTCCTTGTCACCCAGCAAACGCGGCAAGTAATGCAGTGGATACGCTTTTTCCTGCCATTCGGCCTGACCCTTGCGGTATAGCTCGACCAGATCGGCAGGCTTTACCTGCTGCACCTGCTCCACCATGACCGATGGAATCGCGTAGCTGTCATTGCCTGCACGCACCATCAGGGCCTTCATCACGGCCAGCGTAAGCGGCAGATAAATGGTGAAACATGCGCCCTTGTCCGGCTCGGATGAGACCTCTATACGGCCACCCAGCGCCTTGATTTCACTGAGGACCACGTCCATGCCCACACCGCGTCCCGAAATTTCGGTGAGTTCTGACGCTGTCGACAACCCTGTTTCAAAAATCAGCAACATGGCCTTCTCGTCGCTGATGGTTTCACCTGCTTTCAAAATGCCCTGCTCAATTCCTTTCTTGCGCAACTTGTCTGTATTCAGTCCGGCGCCATCATCCTTGAATTCGAACACGACTTCATTGCCTTCCTGACGCAATGTCAGCGCAATATTGCCGATGGGTTGCTTGCCCTTTAATTCGCGCTGCTCCGGATTTTCCAGGCCATGCACAATAGCATTGCGCAGCAGATGCTCGAATGGCGCGGTCATTTTTTCCAGCACGCCGCGATCCAGTTCAATTTCGGTGCCATATAGTTCGAGGTTAACTTTTTTGCCCAGCTCCTTGCCGGTCTGGCGCACAATCCGGTACAGCCGCTGCGAAGTACTGGAGAAGGGCAACATGCGTATCGACATCAGACTCTGCTGCAATACGCTGTTCAGTTTGGCCTGTGCCGACATCGCCGCGCTGGTTTCATCCAGATTTTTCAGCAGTGCCTGCTGCACTGTCTGCACGTCATGCACGCTTTCGCTCATGAAGCGCGTCAATTCCTGGAAGCGCGTGAAACGGTCAAATTCCAGCGGGTCAAATTTTTCGGCACTGTCCCCGGCAACAGCCGCACGTGCCTGCATCTGGCCTTCTGCATGCATTTCAATTTCGCGCACCAGTTTGCGCAAGCCCTGCACGCTGCCGGTTAAATCCAGCAAGCCACCCTTGAAATTGCTCAATTCAATTTCCATGCGGGATCTTGCAACACTGATTTCACCGGCCTCGTTGACCAGGTCATCAACGATGTCAGATCTCACGCGCAATATCGCCGATTCTTTGCGCTCGTCAACAACCTCGGCAGATACTTCCGTCTGGGCTGTGGTTGCGCGCTTTGCGGGCGCTGTCTGTGGCGCAGCAGCCTCGGCTACGGACACGGCTACGGGCGCTTCTTCTGCCGTTTCACCCGTGCGCAATTTTTCCAGCGCATGACCGATACGGTCAAAATAATTTTCAAGTTCATCCAGCAATTCCGCGTCCTGCTTGCCTTCGGCAACTGCGCCATCCAGGCAATCTTCCACGCGATGCGTCAGCTCACCCAGCCGCATCGCACCGGCCATGCGCGCGCTGCCTTTAAGTGTATGCAGGCTGCGCTGCAGCTTGCGCGCAATTTTCAGCCCCTCATCCGGATTATCGGAATGCTCACGCCATGCACTCAGCTCACCGGTAAGCTGCGGATACAACTCATCCGCTTCTTCCAGAAAGATGGGCAACAGTTGTTCGTCGAGGTCATCCTGAATCGTGCGCTTTTTCGTGTCGTGTTCCGCGTCGGCCTTTTCTTCCTCCGACAGTTCTGCTGCTTTGGGTTTTTTCTGAACCTGCGGCTCGGCTGGCAGCTCTGCAACCCTGCTTGCCTGCAAAGGCTCAGCCTCTGTCACACTTGGCCCGGACGGGGGCAACGCGGACAAAAAATCAATTTCCCGCTCAACTTTTGCGGCACTGATCGGTTGCGATAATTCAGGCTGCTGCGGCATTTCCATCAGTGATGGAGCATGCTCTTCCGCTTGTTGCGACGCAGGTGTCAAACCAAGGCCGTCAAAATCAAACGAAAAATCAGCTGCGGATGTGGAAGATTCGGGAGTCTGTTCAACTTTCGGCGCTGTTTCAGCCGTGGCTTGCAAATCGCTGAAGTCGATCTGGAATATATCGTTGTCCGGTTCAACTCCCAATGACATGGTAGATTGCTGGGTTGCCGGCAGTTTTTGATTATCCTCGGTTGCGATGGACAAATTGTCGGGCGATTGCCATTGCAGCGGTTCATGCGCCTGTTCCAGTGCAGCGCGCTGCACATAGGCCACCAGGTCAACATCACCGTCAGCCTGTTTAACCTCCTCGATCGGCATGACATCGTCAAGCGCAAACGATACGGCCAGCTCTTCCGCAACTGAAGGCTGAGTCTGTTCGAGTGTTACCGTTTCGATTTTTCCGGCATTCTGCGCGGGATTATTCAGCTGCTTTTTTTTTATTTGCAGTCGCGTAATCAGATCCGGACGGGCTTTGGGCTCCTGCTTGCTGCGCAGGGTGCTTACCATTTCGCTTAGCGCATTGATACTTTGCTCGAGAAGGTTAAGCTGCAAAATATCCAGCGGAGTCGTCGCATCCATCAGCATCTGCAACCAGGCCTCAAGTGCGCCTGCCAGATCTGAAATATTGGTAAAGCCCGTGGAGCGGTTAATCCCCGCAAGCGTATGCGCTGCGCGAACAAAATCGTAGCTGACCGTCGGTTCGCCGCTTTTGCGCAAGGCTATAACCAGCTGCTGCAGTGTCTCAATAATGCCGGCGGCTTCATCCGTTGCAATGTTAAACAACACCGGCGACAGACTGATACCACCAATCACAATATCCGGAATTTCCGCGTCAGCTTCCGCAGCTGCGGCAACCGCAGGTTTGGGCGCGTCTTCTACACCGCTTTCAATACGCTGCGCAGCGGCTACCAGCGCGGTAGCATCGATCAGCGCATCGCCTCCGCTGCGTAACTTGTCTATCCAGTGCTGGAACAGCACCTCGGCATCGCCAATAAGCTCAAGCACAGTGATAGAAGCTGATTTTTCATCCTGCAGCCATTTGTTCAGTGCCTTTTCCACGGCCCAGGCCACTTCACCCAGATTGGTCAATCCCACCATGCGACCGCTACCTTTGAGGGTATGGAATCCGCGTCTGATGGTGATCAGCGCATCACGGCTGTGCGGATTGCGCTGGCAGATTTGATGCTGCTCATGCAGGGTCTCCAGCACTTCATGCGCTTCTTCAAGAAAAACTTCCAGCAATTCCGCATCTTCGCCGCCCTCGCGCACCGACACGCCGGTAGGCACGACTATTTCTTTTTCAACGGCTTTTTGATCGGGCTGCTGCGAATCCCTGACGATGCTGATGAGCACATCCTCAAGCGATTTTGTGTCAGGCTTCAGTCCTTGTGACAGGCCATGAACATAATTTTCCAGGGAGCTGACTGCGGATGCAATTGCGTGCATCTCGGCCGGACCGGGTGTGGCACCTGCAATATACCGCTCCAGCGCCTTCTGTACCGGCGTGATTAATCTCTGGGCAATGTCGAGAGAAAGAATATACAACCCGCCATACACTTGCGTTGCCAGACGGCGCAAAGGTGTCAGTTCGGCACGCTTGCTCGTGTCGCTGAAAAACACGTTCAGGCTTAACTCAATCTGCTGCAGGTTAGCCTTCATTTCGTTGGCAAGCGGCGGCAATACTTCCTGCTCCTCCAGCTGGCAATGCAGTGCGGTCAGGGCGACCAAAGGATTGCCTTCATCCGGGTCTTCCGAAATGCCGGATTGCAGGAAGTGTGCAAGCATGCGTGCCTGCTCGTGGAACTGGCTTCCCAGACGCTGGTAACGCTCAATGCCGCTGCCCAGCAGCAGCATGGCCATCGCCATTTCCATCCTGATTCTATGGACGGCATCAGCATCCTCCGTATCGGCAACGGCGGTATGCATCTGCTTGCACAGGAACTGCAGGGTATCGCGATCCAGTTGCTCCGACAGCGCGTAGATCTCTCCCAGTTTCTCTGCAAAGCGCTTGCTGCATTCGGCGTCGCCCTTGACGCATTGCTCGAGAATTTCCTGTGCTTCATTCAGTTGCCCGCGCATCTGTTCCAGTACCTGCACTGTTTCGCCGTGCGACAAAGGCTGCGATTCGGGCAAATAAGCATCCAGTTCATATGTCTGCTTGATCTTATCCACCGTCTCGCTAACGGGCTGGCTGCGCGCGAGCATGTATTGCATGCCGCAAGTGGTGTTGTACTCACTCTCCCGATGCTTGTTCTCAACCATCGATTTCATTTGCAGATCGACACGTGCAAGCAATTTGTTGGCATTCAACTCTGCCGGCAAACCGTCATGTATCAGGCAGTCCAGCAAGCCCGTGGCTATCCACCAGAAGGCACGATGCTGGTCCTGGGGCGCGCAAGCCATGACTGTTTGCACTGCGGCGCGCATGGTGCGCAGTGACAGTGCCGGGTTATCCTGGCGCAACCACTTTAATAAAGCACGCTGATATTGCGCACGCGCCGTTTTGATGCTGGCCAAAGCTGCGGGCACAAGCGGCACATCCAAAACCTCGGCGGGAAGTTCCACACCAAATTCCGGGAAAAACAGGTCAACTTCAAATGCGCTTTCCAGGCCGCGCAACTGGTGCAGCTCCTGATAGGAATAAAACAGTCTTAAAGCGGTGTTGGATGCGCCATCGGCCAGCGCATCCAGATATTGAGTAAGCGCGAGCAATGCACCACGCAAGGTATCGCGGTGCATTGCAGTGGGTGCCTGCTGTTGCGCCAGCATTTCCTGCAACACAGTTTCAAGTTCGCGGCTAAATACTGCCAAACCTTCCAGCGACAACATCTGCAACACACCCACTGCACGATGCAACTCGTCCTGCGCACTTTGCAGATGCCCGTTGCCCGCCCAGCCTTCGGCAAAATACTGCTCCAGCTCTGCACTGATCTGGGTAAGCGAGCTATCTAAACCGCTCTTGACCGACAGCAGGGGAAGCGGATTAAATTGTTTGGTATCAACCATGTGATCGCCTGAAAACGCTTATACCTTAAAGCCTGAAACGGAGCTGCTGAGCTCCGTCGCCAATTTTTCCACCTCTGCAACCGATGCGCTGGTGCGGTGGGTACCGTCGGTAGTCTGCTCGGTAATTTGCAGAATCGCCTTCATCACCTCCGCCAACTCTCTGGCCATTTCAGTCTGCATTTGCGTGGACACCGAAATACTGCTCACCAGTGTCGCCAACTCATGGGTATTCTGTTCAATTTCGCGCAGGGATTGTCCGGCGGCGTCTGCCAGTTTGGCACCTTCCACCACCCCTTGTGTGGTGGATTCCATCGCCGCTACCGCATCATGCGTATCGTTCTGAATCGCCTTCACCAGCAAGCCGATCTGTTTGGTCGCGTCAGCCGAACGTTCCGCCAGACGCTGCACCTCTTCCGCAACCACCGAGAAGCCTCGACCCGCTTCACCTGCCGATGCCGCCTGAATCGCCGCGTTCAACGCCAGCACGTTGGTCTGTTCGGTAATGTCCGAAATCAGATCCACAATCTCGCCAATTTCCTGCGAGCTTTCACCCAGTCGTTTAATACGTTTGGAAGTTTCCTGAATCTGTTCGCGGATGCCGTCCATACCGGCAATGGAGTTTTGCACAGCCTGCGTACCCTGCGCAGTGACCGTCAGCGTTTGCCGCGCTGCGTCTGCCGATCGCGCAGAGCTTGCATCCACCTCTTTAATTGACGTGGTCATCAATTCCACCGCGTCACCTGCCTGATAAATTTCTTCCGACTGCTTCTTCGCCGCAGCCAGCAGTTTCTTGGTAATCTCACCCGCAACACTGGTCGCTTTCGATACCTGCTGGGCGGAGGTACTAACCGCAATAACCAGTTTGCGCAATTCGTCGGTAGTGAAGTTGACCGAGTCGGCAATCGCACCGGTAATATCTTCGGAAACGGTCGCCTTGACTGTCAAATCTCCGTTAGCCAGTTCGGACAGTTCGTTCATCAGACTTAAAATTGACTGCTGGTTTGCGCTGTTAACCGCCTCAGCCACCTGTGCACGATGGCTGGTATCGTTCAGGTATACCTTGGCCAACAGTGCAAGGAGGAACAGCACCATGCCGCCTGAAAACACCATCGCGTAACTGGTTAAACGATTTGTAATGGAACGCTCATAGGCATCGGTCAGCTTTTGCGCCTGATCCAGAAACGGATCGCTATCGTCAAAAATAGCTTTACCAGCACGCTTGGCGCCCAGCAAGTTTTGTGAGTTGCCGATAATGATTTCTGCCGCGCCGCGATAACCCTCAAACAACTCGGCCAGCTCTGCAACAGCCTGGTCGGACTTTGGCAATTTTTCCAGCATTTCTTCCGCGGCCATCGTATTCAGTGCCAATGCAGAAACCTGATCGGTACTCACTTCGGCCAGCATGGACGTGGCATCTTTACCCATCCGCTCTACCAGCAAGGCAAATTTTTGCGCATCAGGCGTACTGGGCAATTGCTGCATCTGCACGCGCATTTCCCTGCCCATCGAATCAATCACGGTAATCGCGCGTGCAAGGGTTAACAGACCGGTACGCCCTTCTTCCATAATCGCCACGTTTGCAATAGTTTGCTTTACGCGCGGAATCAGCTCATTCAGCGCCGCACGCGGCGCACCTTTGGTAGCCGGCAATGTCGCGTCGCCTTTATCCAGCAAGTTCAACACTTCAGACACGGTCTGACGCCCCTGGCTCAAACCTTCAAACGCACTGAAGTTACCCAGCAAACCCTGTTGCGCATCCTTTGCCAGACGCTGCGATAACATCAAAAGCTTGGATGATTCAGAAATGTAGCGGGTACCCTGCGCCGCCACCCTGTTGTCAAAATAGGCAGATACAACCGCAATTGCAAGAAACGCCAGCAAGGCCACACTCAAAATTTGCAGTTGTTTACCGACAGCCATTCGACCAACCTTCGGCGCCGCCGCTTTTTTGTTTGCCGGTTTGGCTTTTTCGCTTGTTTTCTTGAACGGATTGGGTAGTTTGAATGCCATTTTGCGTCCTTATTGGTGGAGTACTACACCCCTATTTGAATAAATTCCGGCTGCTGAAGTAATTGCCTGATATTCAGCTTGCGCCACTGCTGACCGTTATCATCCTGATAAAATTCCACACCATCCTCTTCACTGTGTTGCCACTCTGCTGAGTTACGCAAGCCCAGCACTTTTGATACCAGCAAGCCCGTGTTGAAATTGTATTTTTGACCTATCAGCAGTACCCGGCTTTGCGCATCCTGTACGGTAATCCCGTAATCCATATACGCGCCCAGATCTGTAATGCTGTAGATATTGCCGCGCACATTTGCAACGCCGCTATACCATTGTTTTGTAAGCGGAACGGCCGTCAGCTCCGGCACCGCAAGAACCTCCGAAATATCAGACATGTCTACCAGCCAGCTTTCATGCCCGACAATAATACCCAAGGTGGCAATCTGGTTGCCGCTCGCTGCCTGCACCTGCATGCGATCCAGCAAGCCTTGCTGAAACTCGCGCAGGTTGAAACGTTTGGACATGACTAATTAAGTGCCGCTATTTTGCTTAACAACTCAGCGGCATCCACCGGCTTGGTGACATAATCTTTTGCGCCCTGGCGCAAGCCCCATATTTTGTCGGTTTCCTGACCTTTGGTCGTACAGATAATCACGGGTATATGCTTGGTGGCTTCATCTGTGCTGATCGCGCGAGTTGCCTGAAAGCCGTTCAGACCGGGCATCACCACGTCCATCACAACCAGATCCGGCAAATCAGCCTTTGCCTTTGCGACGCCCGACTCGCCGTCTTCGGCAAACGTAACGGTATAACCCCCCTTCGTCAGAATTCCACCAGTAATATGTCGCTCCGTCGCAGAGTCATCTACTACCAATATGTTCTTAATTGCCATTGCTGCTCTCCTTATGTTGTGTATGCTGTATCACGGCATCCGTTAAACTTTTCTTGCTGAATGGTTTTGTCAGGTATTGATCGGCGCCCACCAGCTTGCCTCGCGCGCGGTCGAACAGGCTGTCTTTGCTGGTCAGCATGACTACGGGAGTATCCTTGAATTCGCGATGATTCTTGATCAGCGCGCAAGTTTGATAACCGTCAAGACGGGGCATCATGACGTCAACGAAAATTATGTCGGGTTTATTGTCTACCACTTTTGACAGGCCATCAAAACCATCTTCTGCCAGTACGACCTGGCAACCCGCCTGTGACAGGAATATCTCGCCACTGCGACGGATCGTATTACTGTCATCAATGAGCACTACTTTGATGCCCGATAATGAATTACTGTCGCTCACTTTTTATCTTCCATAAACACAAGCGCCTTCTATAGATACGTCGCCTAATTTAATGCAGCTTACATACAACCCGAATCCTACCGCATTTTACACTTAACGTTCAATGTATTAGAGCGCATGCTTAAGAATTTAATTTATTCGCGGGTTCATCGACCCTGTTTAATTATTAAACGGTAGCGGGTTCCCAAATAAATTCCGGTTTTTCATTTTTCGAAAAAAGCTAAATCAATCAAAATCCTATAAAAACATTTTGTCCGTTTTATGTAATTTCATCGCAATGGTAAAGATGTTTATCGTTGCCAGAATTTCGGAGTAAAGATGATTAACAGGGTAATAATTTCCAGACGGCCTATCAGCATCGCCAGTGTGCACACCCAGGTCTGAAAATCTGTCAGACCGCTAAAATTGGATGCCGGTCCCACCTGACCCAGCCCGGGGCCCACGTTATTGATGCTGGCAATTACTGCGGTAAATGCAGTGATGAAATCCAGCCCGCTGAGCAACATCACAAAAGTCAGCGTTACCACGCTCATAAAATACAGAAAGATAAAGGCCAGTACCGAAAACACGATATTGTTAGGTATCACCGCGCCGCCGATTTTCATCGGCGCAATAGCCGACGGATGCAGAATTTTTGTGAATTCACGCCCTGCCTGCTTGAACAGGATGATGGTGCGTATCATCTTGATACCGCCACCGGTAGAACCTGAACTGGCCGTAATACTGGTCAAAAACAGTATCCACATCGGTGCGAAAATCGGCCACAGCGCATAGTCTGTATTGGCATAACCGGAACTGGTTGCGATCGATACCAGATTGAACGAGGCAAAACGCAATGCCGTCCAGAAACTGGCATAAGTCCCCTGCCACCACAGAAACAGAGCAATTGCCACACAGCTTACTAAAATCAGCGTAATGCTGGCACGGCCTTCCACGTCGCGGAAGTAAGGCCGTGCGCTTTTTTCGCGCAATGCCAGAAAATGCGTGGCGAAATTGATCACCGCCAGCAGCATAAACACAATCAGGACAAATTCGATGAGTGGCGAATCGAAATAGGCAACGCTGCTATCATAGGTGGAGAATCCGCCCAGAGACATCGCTGAAAAGGCATGGCAAACCGCATCAAACCACGACATGCCGGCCAGTTTGAGTGTCAGCAGACAGACCAGCGTAATACCCAGATACACCAGCCATAAATTGCGCGCCGTTTCGGTAATGCGCGGTGTAAGGCTGGCATCCTTCATCGGCCCCGGTGTTTCCGCCTTGTACAGCTGGCGCCCGCCTATGCCCAGCAGGGGCATGATCGCCACCACCAGCACGATAATGCCCATACCGCCAAGCCACTCCAGCTCATGCCGCCACATATTGATTGCCTGCGGCATGGTGTCCAGCCCGGTCAACACGGTTCCACCCGTCGTCGTCAATGCGGACATGGTTTCAAAGTACGCATCGGTAAACGACAGATTGGGCAATGCCATCAACAGTGGCAGCGTGGCAAAGGCGGGGATTGCGGTCCACATCACCACTACCAGCAGATAACCGTGGCGTATCGACAGCTCCCCCTTGTAGCGGTAGGTCACCCCCCACATCAGCACGCCACAAAAAAAAGTGATCAGCATCGCAAGGGAAAAATGCTGCGCGGTACCGTCGTGATATATCAGCGAAGTAATGACAGGCATAAGATAGGTGACGCTGAACAGAACCAGCATCAGGCCCAGCGCGTGGATAACCGTGAGCGAGCGATACATCAGAAGAACCCTATGCCGATCTGGAACAGTTTTTCAACCTTGCGGATGATTTTCTTGTTGATCACAAACACGATCACATGGTCATCCGGCTCGATCAGGCGATCATGATGCGCCATGATCACCACACCGTTGCGCACCATCGCGCCTATGGTCGCGCCCTCGGGCAAGTCGATTTCATCAATTCTTCGCCCCACGACTTTTGACGACTGGCGGTCACCGTGCGCCACCAGCTCCAGCGCCTCTGCCGCGCCGCGCCGCAGAGAGTGCACCGCCGCCACATCGCCATGCCGCACGTAGGCCAGCAGCGAGCCGATAGTGACATGCGCGGGTGACAGTGCAATATCAATTTTCCCGCCCTGCACCAATCCCACATAGGCACTGCGATTGATCAGCGAAATGACCTTGCGCGCACCGCCGCTCTTGGCCAGCAGTGACGACATGATGTTGTTTTCATCGTCATTGGTCAGCGCACAGAATACGTCGACATCGCCCACATGCTCGGACAACAGCAGGTTTTCATCGGTGCAGTCGCCGTGCAATACCAGCGTATGCGTCAATTCACTTGCCAGGCGCTCGCACGACTTCTTGTTGTACTCGATAATTTTGACCTGATACTCCTGCTCCAGCGCCAGCGCCAGACGGCGGCCGATATTGCCGCCGCCCATGATCATCACGCGCTTGGCGGGCTTGTCCATGCGCCGCATCTCTTTCAGCACCGAGCGTATATTTTCTGTTGCCGCAATAAAAAACACCTCGTCGCCTGCCTCGATCACGGTATCGCCCTGCGGCATGATGGATCTGTCCTGACGGAAAATGGCCGCCACGCGCGCATCTACATGCGGCAAATGGGTGTGCATAAAGCTCAGGGGCTGCCCAACCAGAGGCCCCCCCTCAAACGCTTTCACCGCCACTAACGATACCTTGCCGTCGGCAAACTCCAGCACTTGCAGTGCTTCCGGAAACTCGATCAGCTTGCGGATATAGTCGGTGAGGATCTGCTCGGGGCAGATGGAAAAGTCGACACAGAAGTTGTCATCGCTGAATATTTCGGGGTGCGCCAGATAATCGGCGGAGCGGATACGCGCAATTTTTGTCGGGGTGTTATACAGACTGGCGGCGAGTTTGCACGCCACCATATTCACTTCATCGCTCTGCGTTACCGCCAGCAGCATATCCGCATCGGCGATACCTGCCTGCTCCAGAATAGAAGGATGCGAGGCATTGCCCACCAGCGTGCGCAAGTCCAGCCTGTCCTGCAATAATTTGAGCTTCTCGCCGTCGAGATCGACCACCGTGATGTCATTGGCTTCGCTTACCAGACTCTCGGCCACCGTGGAGCCAACCTGGCCTGCGCCAAGGATAATAATATTCACCGCTGCCACCCCTTGAAAATATTCAACAAAATCAAATAGTTATGATAAATCACTGGTGCGCGCGTATCCAGTCTTTCCATGCCTTATAAACATTGATATCGAGTGCCGCAATCACCGAGCGTTGCCATATATTACCTTCGTTAAAATCATCGTGCTGCAGCGAACACACATGGCCGCCCGCTTCTTCCAGTATCAGCGAGCCGGCTGCATAGTCCCATAATTTTTGCCCACCGTGCAGATAGGCGTCATAACGTCCGGCTGCGGTATAGCACCAGTCCAGCGTACTGGCGCCAAAGTTGCGCTGCGAGGCATACGGCGGATTGCTGGCAATTGCCGTAGCCAGCCTGGCGTTGAGCCGCTTCAGATCGACATTCGCCAGTGACGCGGAAAGCTCCTTGCTGACACTTTGCTTATGCAGTTTCTCGCCATTCAAAAACGCGCCACGACCGCGTTCGGCAGCAAACACTTCCTTGGCCACCGGATCGTACACCACACCCAGCACACTTTTTCCTTCGCGGATTAATGCCACCGAAATCGCAAAGTAGGGCAGGCCGTGCACAAAATTCGATGTCCCATCGATCGGGTCTATGCACCATAATTCCTGCTTGCCATTGCCCCACAGATTTTCCTGCTCGGCAGCTTCCATCTCTTCACCCAGCACCGGCACATTGTGGATGGCCTGCAGTCTGTGTATCAGCGCTTCCTGGGCGGCAATATCGGCCTCGGTGCACAGGCTGCCGTCATATTTGTGCTGGTGCGCCACCCGCATGTAACGCGGCATCACTTCTTTTTCTGCCACCAGCTTCATCGCGGCACTAATCGCCTTCAACATGGCACCCATGCCGTGGTTTTCCGCGCTGTTGTAATTATCTGTTTTCAGGTCATGCGACATTTTGCTTTATCCGGATTGCGTTTCGTTATTCCACTTGCCGATTCAGGATTCATTTTTCCATTTACCGTTCTATATTTCGTTCTTCCACTTAATAGAACAGCCCATGCTGGGTATTTGCTCAGCCGGCCCCTTGCCGGTATTGGCCACCATCACCATGGCTTCAAACAGATCGCGCGGCGCATCGGGCACTATATCCTTGCGCGAGGCATCGAGACGACCGCGATATTGCAGCTCCAGGCTGGCGTTGAAACCGAAAAAATCCGGCGTGCATACCGCACCGTAGTCCTTGGCGATTTGCTGCGTCTCATCCATAACGTAGGGGAAAGGGTAGTTGAATACCTGCGCCACTTCTTTCATGTGCTCGAAGGAGTCTTCCGCGTATTCTGACGGGTCGTTCGACATGATTGCAATGCTGTTGATACCGTATCGTTTCAGCTCCAGCGTATCGCGCACAATGCGTTCACGTATCGATTTCACATAAGGGCAATGATTGCAGATAAACATCACCAGCAGACCCTTTTCACCGCGCACGCTGTCCAGCGTATAGTGTTTGCCATCGACGCCTGGCAGATTGAAATCGCGCGCTTTCCAGCCGAAATCGCATACCGGGGGGTTTAAACTGACCATGACAATGCTCCTGAAGTACAATTTTTGTGAGAAGCGCTATATTATCACGCTGAGTTCAACACACCGAAGCCCCTGACATGTCCGCACCCCGTTTTTACTGCCCCGTTACCCTGCCCACTTCCGGCCTGTTTGAACTGCCGCCCGATGCCGCGCACCACGCGCTGCGCGTGCTGCGTTTGCGCGTAAATGAGCCCGTGCAGATATTTGATGGCGCAGGTCACGCGTGCGATGCCACTATCGACAATATCAGCGGCAAACGTGTGGATCTCAAGATCATTGGAGCTTGCCCCGCTCAACATGTTGCCGCGCTGCGCATTGTGCTGGCACAGGCGATGACCTCCAGTGAAAAAATGGACTGGGTGGTACAGAAAGCCACCGAACTGGGTGCCGCTGAAGTCCAGCCGGTGCAAACCCAGCGCAGCATTGCCAGACTCAGCCAGGAGCGCGCGGAGAAACGCACCGAACATTGGCGTGGCGTCGTGATAGCTGCCTGCGAACAGAGCGGCCGCAATGAGCTGATGCAGGTGCATGCACCGCTTGAGCTCGGCCACTGGCTGGCAAATGTAAAAAATGAGGAGGGTAGTAAATTTATCCTGCTGCCTGATGGTGCCACCACGCTGCACGCACAGCCCAAACCGCAAAATCAAGTCACACTGTTAATTGGCCCCGAGGGCGGCTTCAGCGCCGAAGAAGCATTGATGGCAAAACAGGCCGGCTTTATCCCCGTGCTGCTGGGGCCGCGCGTACTGCGCACCGAAACTGCCGCGCTGGCTGGCATCAGCTCATTGCAGACCCTGTGGGGGGAATTTTCATAACATATTGATTATATTGAATAAATTTAACTGGAGCAGATCATGCCATACGTCAACATCCGCATAGCCGGCACCTTAAGCCGCGAACAAAAAGCAAAGATTGCAGCCGAGATCACCGATACACTGGAGCGCATTGCGCACAAGCCGGCGTCTTACACCTACATCGCATTTGATGAACTGCCAGAGGAGAATTGGTCGATTGCCGGGAAGCTGCTGGATGAAAGCTAAATATATCAGGCAAAGAGACCAGGCGTCCGTATCATTTGCCCAGATTTATTCAACTCCATTTCTAAGTTTGAAAAAATAACATTATTTGTCCGGTTTATTGTTTATCTGGCTGTATATCCGTCACCACAATCGCGCCTCCCGATCGTTCCGCTGAAAATTTAACCTTATCCCCGGGCTTCACGCTATCCAGCATGGCAGGGTCTTTTACCTGAAACACCATGGTCATGCCGGGCATGTCGAGATTTTTTATCTCGCCGTGTTTGATGGTAATTTTTTTTGTGGCTTTGTCTATTTTGCGAATCTCGCCCTTGCTCATTTCCTCAACTTTTTCCTGCGCGTAAGATGCTGGCGACAGTGCCAGAGTAGTGCTCAGAAAGAGGAATAAAATATTGTGCATTTTCATGATGTGTCCTTTTTAGTCTGCCTGGTTTTAGTGGGTATGATTTTGTTTCTGTGCTTTGCTGCTAACCGTAAATGCGCCCTTCATGCCCGCGTCGTAATGACCGGGCTGCAGACACGCGAAATTAATCGTGCCCGCCCTGGTAAATTTCCAGATTATTTCACGCGATTCTCCCGGCATGACGGTCACCTGGTTGGCATCGTCGTGTTCCATTTCCGGAAATTTTTTCATCGCCTCATAATGCTCCTTTAGTTCCTCCTCGGAACCCAGCACCATTTCATGCTTGAGTTTGCCGGAATTACTCACGCTTATGCGGACGGTCTCGCCCTGCTTGACCGTGAGACTTGAAGGTATAAAGCGCATCTCGTCTGTCATGTCTACCCTCACGCTGCGCGTCACCTGGGCAACCTTTCCGGGTTGCCCGATCGCACCGGACTCGCCATGGTGACCGCCCGCATGGTTGCCGCTCGCCATTGCTGCCGCAGCTAAAAACATCGGGAAAAATGCACCCGTCAGGATGATTGGCTTCATGAAATTTCCTTTCTTTTTATAATCAATCAATGGCCGGAATGGCCTTGCGGTTTGCGTATCTGCACTTCAATTTCCTGCGCGGGCCTGGTTTTGGGCGACATGGAAACACCACCCTCGGCCTTGATGCGCGCCGGTTCGGCCAGATTGCCTGCCCACTCAAAGGCCACTTCGCCCGGCGGATGCTGGTACCAGCCGGGGTTCTTGTAGTCGCCGGGCTTTTGCTCTTTGCGCACCTTGAGCACCGAAAACATGCCGCCCATTTCCACGCCGCCAAACGGCCCTTCGCCCGTCATCATCGGTATCGTATTGTCCGGCAGCGGCATTTCCATTTCCGCCATATCGGCCATGCCGCGCTCGCCCATCGTCATGTAGTCCGGAATCAGATTGGTAATTTTTTTGCCGACACCGCGATGATCCACGCCTATCATGGTGGGCACGTTGTGGCCCATCGCATTCATGGTGTGATGGCTTTTATGGCAGTGAAATGCCCAGTCGCCGGGCTCATCGGCGACAAATTCAATTTGGCGCATTTGCCCCACCGCGACATCGGTCGTCACCTCGTGCCAGCGCGTGCTTTTGGGGGTGGGGCCGCCATCGGTGCCGGTGACCTGGAATTCATGGCCGTGCAGGTGCATCGGATGGTTGGTCATGGTCAGATTGCCTATGCGTATGCGAACCTTGTCATGCAGGCGCACATTCAGGGAATCGATCCCCGGGAAAATACGGCTGTTCCATGACCACAAATTGAAATCGGCCATGGTCATGATTTTGGGGGTATAGCTGCCGGGGTCGATGTCATACGCATTCAGCAGGAAACAGAAATCGCGCTGCACCTCGTCGATCAGCGGATGTTTGCTCTTGGGGTGGGTGACCCAGAAACCCATCATGCCCATCGCCATTTGCGTCATTTCATCGGCATGGGGGTGATACATAAAGGTACCGGGACGACGCGCGGTAAATTCGTACACAAACGTCTTGCCGGGTTGTATGGATTTTTGCGTCAGGCCGGACACGCCATCCATACCATTCGGCAAACGCTGGCCATGCCAGTGCACGCTGGTGTGCTCGGGTAATTTGTTGGTGACAAAGATACGCACACGGTCGCCTTCCACCACCTCGATGGTCGGCCCCGGACTTTGCCCGTTATAACCCCACAGGTGCGCCTTCATGCCGGGCGCCATTTCACGCACCACCGGCTCGGCCACCAGGTGAAATTCCTTGACGCCCTGATTCATGCGCCATGGCAGTGTCCAGCCATTCAAGGTCACCACCGGGTTGTAAGGCCTGCCGCTGCTGGGCACCAGCGGCGGCATGGTATCCGGCGTGTCCTGCAGCACCGGCTCCGGCAAGGCGGCCATCGCTACCCGGCTGACACTTGCCACGGCGATTGCCGCGCCGGCGATGCCGGCCGTTTTAAAAAACTCTCGTCTTGAATTCATCGTCGCTTCCTTAATCATAAAATGAGTGAGTATTTTTAGTGGCCGCCCGAACCGCTGCCCGTGCTTGTGGTTGCCATGCTGTCGATGCCGGACTCGGTGGGCTTGCCTATCAGCGACGCTTGCAGAGCAGCGTCTGCAAGCCAGAATTGTTTGCTGGCGGCAATCGCCCCCATCACGCTGCTGATCTGCTCGCGCGTATCAGCCAGTAACTCGAAGACCCCGATAAACATGCCGTTGTAGAGCAGCACATTTTCTTCGGAGATGAGTTTGCGCAAGGGCACAATTTCGTCGCGATAGTGTCTGGAAATATCAAAGGCAGTGCGATAGGCCGAATAACTTTCTCGCAAGCTGGAACCCGCCCCGCGCACGGTCGCTTCCAGCCGGTAGGCTGCCGCCAGCGTTTGCGCATTCAGCGCATCACGCCGATTGCCGCCCCAATCAAATAAGGGCAGCCGCACGCTGACTTCGTAGCCGCTACCCGAGGTGGACGATCCCGCTGCCTCATCCGTTTTACTGCTCCGACGCAGGCCCAGTTCGATATCGGTATAACTATTTATCTCGCTTATACCCTGCGCTTTAAGCATGCCTTCATAAACAGATTGTGCAAGCTTGATGTCCAACCTGCCCGCTTTCGCAACCATGCTCACCTCTTCGGCCGCACGCGGCTGGTCGGGCAGATCTGGCAAACGCTCCGGCAATTTCAGCATGTCAGCCTGTGCATCGCTCAAGCCCAGCAGGCGCACCAGCGCTTCACGTGTTGCCGTTACCGCATGCTGCGCCGTTGCCAATTGCATGATTGCATCGGCATAAAATGCCTGCTGGCGTATACGCTGTAACTTGTTGAAATTACCAACGGCTTGCATGCGGCGCGCCAATTCTGCACTGGCTTCCGCTGCATCTTTCACCTGTCTGGCGTAGGTTAAATTTTGCTGTGCGGCAACTGCTTTCACCCATGCCTGACGCACCTGTGTCACCTGCTCAATGACATTATTGCTTAGCTGTAGTTGTGCCTGTGCAATCTGCCGCTGTGCAACACGGTAACGCTGCGGCAAGGTCAGCACATCCAGCAATCCGAATGAAAGTATCTGGCTCAACTCAACTTCGTCGCCCATATTCATGCGCTCGAATGTCAACACGGGATTGGCGATACGCCCGCCTTGCGCAGCATTGGCCGCACTTGCCCAGTTTTGTGCCAGCATCCCCTGAAACGCCGGGCTGTTGGCCAGTGCCAGCTTTACCGCGTCGGCCTGTGCAACGGGTTTTTGCAAAAGTTCCGCCGCGGTATTGGCTAGCGCGTCACGCTGCTCTGTGGTTTGCGCCAGGCTCAGTTGGCCCTGGGTGAACTCGGCCGCCAATTTATTGGTGTCAGACAGAGATTGCTCAAAATCAACGCTGGCACAACCCGCCAATAAAAATAACAGGCCAAATGCAAACAAAGCTTTCCTTGGCACCCCACTAAAAATAATTCTATTCATGGCTGCCTCCATGCAGGTTACTGTGAGTCTTCTCGGCTGGCAGTGCTTCCGTCCTGTCTTTCACCTCAACTTGATCGACTTCACTGGTGCTGCCTTCATTGGCACTGGCTTCACGTGCATAGGCACGCCAACCGCCTATTTTCTCCACCTCGTCGTTGACTTCACGCCAGGAGGATACAGGCTGTTCTTGATAGGATTGATAAGCACCGAACACAGACTGATAGGGCAGAGCCGGATTTTTTCCCGTCTCTGCATCGTGGTTGCTCTGGGCAATAACAGGCTGGCAACCAAGCAGCAAAACAAGCATGACTAGCTCTTTTGCTGTAGCCAATGAATTTCTTAGATGGCTGGACAAATACATAAACACCTCAAGCAATGATTGATTAAATCAAGCTGCGTACATTTTCCGGACGCAGCTATATCGCACAGCTCGCGCCGAAGCCCGACCTGTGGCTATGCAGAGAGGTAATTTAAAGCAGGAAGGAACAGAAACGAATCGTCAGCGGCGGACCGTTATTTAAGGCCAGGGGGGCATGTGCCAAAGACAGCACATTGCGTTGCGGCTGTAATTCTGCAACATGCAAAACTACCGTATTGAGTATGGGCGCCACTACCTGTTGCTGATCCAGTGAGATTTGCCCGGACTGGGTACAGTGCATCAGGCACTCATTGCTGCTGACCGTTTCTGCATGGTGGCAGGACTCGCTGTCCGTTTGCATGGACAAGGCTTTAACCGCACTGGACTCATGTGTCACGCAGGCATGCGCGGCAAGGATTCCCTGCACAAACAGCGCTGCCGCCAGCAGCAGCCGGCTCAGAAATCTGATTTTGCGTTGCGAAAAGTTCATTGTGGTGTATTGAAGCAGCGAGCAAACTTGAAGTGTTGGTTTAACTTTATCCGATTAGGTTCCCTTTTGCCAGCAGGAAATTCACTCGACCGTTGATTCACAGGGTATTTTTATTTTGTTCCCGCTTCTCCGGTAATCTCCCCGGCAACAAGCTGTTCCAGCTTTGCAACAAATTCATCTACCGGCATGCCGCCGGTAATCCTGTATTTTTCATTGATGATAAAGGTCGGCACCATATTAATCCCCATGGCCTGATATTTGGCTTCTTCTGCGCGAACCTCTGCTCCAAACCGCTCAGATTCGAGTATTTTTCTCGCTTCGTCCGGCGGCAGTCCGGCCTTTGTCGCGGCTTGCAGCAGCTCGTCCACATTGCCCGGATTGCCACCCTCGGTAAAATAAAGGCCAAAAAGGGCAAGCTTTAATTCGGTCTGTCTGTCGAACTGCCGTGCCCAGTAGAGCAGCCGGTGCGCATTAAAGGTATTGTAGATGCGCCCATCATCCTTAAAATTAAACGGGAAACCCAGCGCCGCACCACGCGCGGTGATCATGCTTCTGGTTTGCTCGATATCCGCCTGTGAAGAGCCATATTTTTCATGCAGATGCTCACCCAGATGTTGCCCTTCAGCCGGCATTCCAGGATTCAGCTCAAACGGTTTCCACGCGATATGCGCGTTAATTTGCGGTGACAGCCTGTTGAGCGCCAGCGATAAAGACTTGTAGCCGATGATGCACCAGGGACAGGATACATCGGAGATTATTTCAATGTGCATGGGCTTATTCATCGTCATATACCAGAAAAAAACAGTCTGAAGAAAATCATCGATTTTGACTATGGCTATCGCCTGGGTGAATAGCTCTATTATTTAATTGAAGAACCATCCAGCGGCAGCCCTGGGAAACACGGACATACCTCAGGATAAGGTGGTGGATATTTCCAGTCTCATACCCGCGCTTTTCCATTCCTTTGCTTCATTTTCCAGCGCGGTTTCGGTAAGCGGATTGCGGCTGAGCCAGTCGCTGCTCAAGCCCAGCCCAAAGCTGGAGCCATGCCACTTCAATTTGATCTCCGGCAACACAAAATCCGTGCGGCTGCGATAAAACAACACCGCCAGACGCAACGCAAGAATCTGCGCCCAAAGTACGCTATCCGGTACAAGTTGAGCGGCCTTGTTGAGCGAACCGCGCTGGGCGAGTACCAGACGTGCCAGACTGGCCTGGTCTTTTTTGGAGAAGCCGGGCATGTCCGCATGTTCGAGAATGTAGGCGGAATGTTTGTGGAAGCCGCTATGCGCAATGGAGAGCCCGATCTCATGCAGTCGCGCAGCCCATGACAAGCGCTGGATGGCGCTATCCAGATCGAGTGACTGCAAAGCGGCCAGCTGCCGTAGCAGGTCAATGCCGAGATTTTCAACATGGCCGGCTTGCGCAGGATCGACATGGTAGCGACGCATAAACTGGTTCACCGTTGTTTCGCGCATGTCGTAACGGTGGAAGCGCCCCAGCAGGTCATACAGCACACCTTCGCGCAACGCGCTGTCGCTCACGTTCATTGTGCCTATATCCAGCTCGGAAAAGATCGCCGCCATAATCGCAAAACCGCCACCCAGAACGGGAAGACGATCGGCGCGCAAGCCCTCCAGCTGCAGCTTGCTGGTATCGCCCGCCCTGAGCATGACCTCGCGCAGCCTGGCCAGACCAGCATGGGTAATACCGCTGTCGCTAAAGTCGTTTATCTGCAAGATCTCGGCCAGCGCTTTGGCGGTTCCGGAAGAGCCTATCGCATGTTGCCAGTGGGCGGCTGAAAATTCGACACTGATAGACTGAAGCTCCGCACGCGCGGCAAGCTCCGCCTGCTGCAACGCATTTTTGGTGATTTTCCCGTTGGCAAAGAAACGCTGGCTGTAGCTGACACAACCCATATACAGGCTTTCCATCTTCTGCGGTTTCAAGCCTGTACCGATAATAAACTCGGTCGAGCCACCACCAATATCCACCACCAGACGTTTGTCCATTGAAGGCGGCAGTCCGTGTGAAACACCCAGATAAATCAGGCGAGCTTCCTCACGACCGGCAATGATTTCTATTGGAAAGCCAAGTGCAGCCTCGGCCTGCTGCAAAAATTCCTGTGCATTCTTGGCAACGCGAAAGGTATTGGTGCCTACGACGCGCACCGCATCGCGAGGCAAGCCGCGCAGACGTTCGCCAAAGCGGTTAAGGCAAGCCAGTGCGCGGTTGCAGGTATCCTGATCGAGAATTTTATCCTCGCCCAGCCCGGCACCCAGACGCACCGTTTCCTTGAGCGAATCCAGCGGATAGATTTGCTCATCCACTACCCTTGCCACTTGCAGCCTGAAGCTGTTGGAGCCGAGGTCGACTGCTGCGACGGTGGAATATTCTTTCACTGTGTACCCTATGCGGCAAACCGCCCGATTCCTCAGCGAGGGCTCTTGCGTCTTTTGCCTTTGATCGTTTAGACGTCATATTCTGACATGTTTTGGCATGCTCACCTATAAGATCTGTCACCAGGCCATTCATAAAAATGTAATAATTTGTTCTCATAATGCCGGGATGGTTAATGCAGATGAGAAGACCGAAACGTTTGATGCAGAGGACAAACACTCCTTGCAGCAGCCTGACCCGGCTAGCGGAAATATTCTGCCTTTCACTCCCATTGCCGCTGCCAAACCTATGAACAAAAAATTTCCCTCGCAGCATTTTCTCAACCGTGAAATCGAGCTGCTGGAATTCAACCGTCGCGTTCTGGCACAGGCAGAGGACCAGCGTGTACCCCTGCTTGAACGGCTGAAATACCTGTGTATCGTCAGTAGTAATCTCGATGAATTCTTCGAAATCCGCGTTGCCGGACTCAAGGAACAGCTTGGGCTGGCGGGCGTCGCAGCAGGCGCCGACGGGCTGGATGCCAAACATGTGTTGAAGCGCGTTTCCGAGCAGGCACACATGATTGTCGAACGCCAATATCAAGTGCTGAATGACGAGATTTTGCCCGCGCTTAAAACCTGCGGTATTGATTTTCTGCGGCGCACCAGCTGGAACGATACGCAACGTGCATGGATCAAAAATTATTTTTTTCAGGAAGTCATGCCGGTGCTTACGCCCATCGGGCTTGATCCTGCCCATCCTTTTCCGCGCGTGCTCAACAAAAGCCTGAATTTCAGTGTCGAACTGCAGGGCAAGGATGCTTTTGGGCGCAACACCGCGCGCGCCATCGTGCAGGCGCCCCGGGTATTACCGCGCACGATTCTGCTGCCGCCTGAAATCAGCGGTTGTGAATTCGGCTTTGTGTTTCTGTCTTCCATATTGCATGCGCATGTCGGCGAGCTGTTCGGCGGCATGGAAGTATTGAGTTGCCACCAGTTCCGCGTGACGCGCAACAGCAATCTGTTTGTGGATGATGAAGAGGTCAAAAACCTGCGCACCAAGTTGCAGGGCGAATTGCCGCAGCGCCATTTTGGCAATGCAGTGCGCCTGGAAGTCACCGACAATTGCTCGGCCTCCATGGCAGAATTTCTGCTGCAGCAATTTGAACTGACACCCGACGATCTCTATCGCGTCAACGGCCCCGTCAACCTGGTACGCCTGATGGGCATTCCCGACATGGTGGCGCGTGACGACCTCAAGTTCCCCCCTTTTGTACCCGGTGTACCAAGTGTATTGCAGAAAAAGGGCGCGGACATGTTCAAAGTAATCCGCAAGAGCGACATCCTGCTGCACCATCCGTTTCAGTCATTCAAACCGGTTATCGACTTTATTAGCCAGGCCGCAACCGATCCTGCCGTGGTGGCCATCAAGCAGACGGTTTACCGCACCGGTGTGGACTCTGCATTAATGGATGCGCTGATCGTGGCGGCCAGCATGGGCAAGGAAGTTACCGTGGTGGTGGAGTTGCTTGCACGCTTTGATGAAGAAGCCAATATCAGTTGGGCGAGCCGTCTTGAAGAGGTGGGCGCGCATGTGGTGTATGGCGTGGTGGGTCACAAGACCCACGCAAAAATGCTGATGGTAGTGCGCCGTGAAGACGGCAAACTGCGCCGTTATGTGCATCTCGGCACCGGCAATTACCACCCGCGCACTGCGCGCCTGTACACCGACTTTGGCCTGTTTACCTGCAACGAGGAAATCTGTGCCGATGTGAACGAAGTATTCGTGCAGCTCACCAGCCTCGGCAAGGCGGGCAAGCTGCATCACTTGTGGCAATCTCCCTTCTCCATGCACAGCCAGGTGCTGCAAGCCATTCAGCATGAATCAAAAATGGCCAAAGAGGGACAGCCTGCGCACATCATGGCCAAAATGAATTCGTTGCTGGAGCCCGAAATTATCATGGCACTGTACGAAGCATCGCAGGCGGGGGTGAAGATCGAGCTGATCGTGCGCGGGGTCTGCGCATTGCGTCCCGGCGTGAAGGGTCTGTCTGAAAACATCAGCGTGCGTTCCATCATAGGCCGTTTCCTTGAACACACGCGTATTTTCTATTTCCGCAATAACCTTGCCAATGATGTGTACCTGTCCAGCGCAGACTGGATGGACAGAAACTTCTTCCGCCGCATCGAAGTGTGTTTTCCCATACTCGACAAGAAGCTGAAAAAACGTGTGCTCGACGAAGGACTGAAAGCCTATCTGCAGGATAACCAGCAAGCCTGGGTGATGGATGCCGACGGCCACTACAAACTGAACAGTTCACGCCGCAATGCGCCCAAGGCGGCGCAGCAGTTACTGTTGCAGGAACTGAGCAAACTGCCGGTCAAAAGTGACGACACTGCAACGCAATGAACTTGCGTCAGTCGCCCCCGATATGCCACTCTGACGAATAAACCGTAAGTCTTTGATTATATTGAATATATTGCCAAATATGATCTTTAATCAATCACTTGCAATATTTCCATTTTTTTTCGGCCGTCCGGTCTTGATGGCTTCCAGAGCGCTTAACGCTGTCTTTAACTGGCCGATACCCAGCTTGCCCAGTGCGTGCAGTCCGGCCCGCAACAATTCACTTTTCTTCACATGCATACCGTTTTGCACGCACAACTGTTTGAGTTCGCCAATTTTTGAGTAGTCGCTTTGCGGCATGGTGAAGCTGTCGCGTACCACCTTTATCTTGTTGCCTGACTTCCCTGCTTTCTTCGGCTTTTTCTCAAGCACTTTTTTTTCGGCTGGTGTTTTGCCTGCAACGGCTTTGACAGGTGCGCGCGCCTTGGTAGCCGGGGCTTTCTTTACGGCTGTTGCACGAGCCGCCGTCACTTTTTTGATTGGCGGCTTTACAGTCGCTGCTGCTTTTACAATTTTGTCAGACATTTATGCTCACCGTTTTGTAATATGGAAAAACAGTATATCCGGTATATTGTTTCTACAGAATTGTAATATTTCCAAGGAGAAAATGATGGAACTGATACTCTGGCGCCATGCCGATGCTGCCGACAGCGTGCCTGACAGCGAGCGCCCGCTTACCGAAAAAGGCCTGAAACAGGCGCAGCGCATGGCCGAATTTTTACGCCAACGCCTGCCGTCCGACACGCGCATCATGGTGAGCCCGGCCAAACGCGCGCAGCAGACAGCGCAAGCGCTGGGAAAATATTTCCATACCGAAAAATCCATCGCGCCCAATTGCAGCGTTCAGGCGATACTGAATGCCGCCAGCTGGCCCGATGGCGAGGGCACGGTGCTGATCGTCGGCCACCAGCCGGTGCTGGGCATGACGGCAGCCCAGCTTCTGTGCGATAGCAATATTGGCTTCAGCGTTAAAAAGGGTGCCATCTGGTGGCTGACGAACCGCGACGAGGGTGAACAGGCCACGCTGCGGCTGGTGATGGCGCCCGATCTTGTCTGAATATACATCTGGAGGATGTCATGTTTGAATCTGCAGAACTCGGTCACCGCATAAACAAGGCCGTCTACGATACTGAAGTACCCCCATTGCGTGTCGCTCTGCTGGACGCCCAGTTTGATCTGGCGCAGAGCGCGACTTTTCCCGTCATTATTCTGATCGGTGGTGTGGACGGTGCAGGCAAGGGCGAAACCGTGAATTTGCTCAACGAGTGGATGGACCCGCGCTTCATACAGGTGCATGCCATGGGCACACCAACGGATGAGGAACGCGAGCGTCCGTCCATGTGGCGCTACTGGCGCGCGCTGCCGCCCAAGGGTAAGGTCGGCGTGTTTTTTGGCTCCTGGTATACCGCCCCCATCATTCAGCGCGTTTTGGGTAAAAGCAAAGCCAGCCAGCTTGCGCAGAGCATAGAACGAATCAACCATTTTGAAAAAATGCTCACCGCTGAAGGCGCGCTCATCATCAAATTCTGGTTTCACTTATCCAAAGAGGTGCAGAAAAAGCGCCTGAAGTCTCTGGAGAAAAATCCCAAAACCCGCTGGCGCGTGACGGATACCGACTGGGAACATTTCCATCTGTATGACAAATTTCGCAAAGTTTCCGAGCACACCCTGCGTGAAACCAGCACGGCCGAAGCACCGTGGACCGTGGTTGAAGGCACTGATGCGTACTATCGCGGCCTGACTGTCGGCAAGATACTGCTTGAAGCACTGCGCAAACGGCTCGATCTGCCGCCGCCGCAACCGCATCTTAACGTTGCACCACTGCAGGCCCCCCTCGACCGGCTGGATGTATTCGACAAACTCGACATGTCCCAAAAGCTTGCAAAAAAAACTTTCGACAGCGCACTCGAAAAATACCAGGGCAAACTGAACCTGCTGATGCGTGACCCAAAGTTCAGCAAAATTTCACTCATTGCAGTCTTCGAAGGCTCGGATGCCGGCGGGAAAGGCGGGGCCATCCGCCGCATCACGGCAGCGCTTGATGCACGTCATTACCAGATTATTCCAGTCGCGGCACCCACCGATGAAGAACGCGCCCAGCCTTATCTTTGGCGTTTCTGGCGCCACATTCCGCGCAAAGGCGGCGTCACCATTTTCGACCGCTCCTGGTATGGACGGGTACTCGTTGAGCGTGTGGAAAAATTCTGTCCCGAGCAGGACTGGATGCGCGCCTATAGCGAAATTAACGATTTTGAAGAACAGCTGGTGGTCAACAACGCCGTGGTGGTGAAATTCTGGCTTGCGATTACCCAAGATGAGCAATTACGGCGCTTCAAGGCACGCAAGGAAATCGGCTTTAAACGCTTCAAAATTACCGATGATGACTGGCGCAACCGCGACAAGTGGGATGAATACGAACATGCCGTGTGCGACATGGTAGACCGGACCAGCACGGATATCGCACCATGGGTACTGGTGGAAGGCAACGACAAAAATTTTGCACGCATCAAAATACTCAAAACATTATGCCAGCGCGTTGAGGCCGCGTTAAAAAAACAAAAATAGCCGTTTTTTGCCATCTTTTCTACACAACCAGCATTATTGGAAAATGGTACCTTCATTATCGTTGAGATTACTCCAGATAATGCCAGGACAGTTCGAAGCGGCGTCACCTGTTTAATTTGCCCGCATAGCGATCTAAAGTTTATGCAAGTACAGCCGATATAAAGACTCAGCGAAGTGATAAGCATAACAACCTGCTCAAATTTTGTGCCAATCTGTCACAGCCTTGAAATGACAATCTTTGGCTCTCAACTTTCGCCATTGTGACAAAATTTTAAAAATAGAAAATACGTTCCGAGGGTATGAACATGCTAAACAGCTTGAGTATCAAAGTTAAACTTTTAAGCAGCACAATCCTGGCTGTTGTCATTATTCTGGTGCTGGCAGGCATGAATATTTATTCAATCCGCCAGGGTTCATCTGCACTGGCAGAAGTTTATGAAAAAAATGTTCAACCCCTCGCACTGTTGCAAGAAATGGACAGTGTGCTCAAAGAAGTACGTTTCAGAATGGTGGCGGTACCGCTTGACCAGATGTCGATCAAGGGCTCAAGAGACCAACTCACGGAAGCAAGAGCAAGGGTTCCACAGATATGGGCCGAATTCAAAGGCAAGCTCGAGCATGTTCAGCTGGACAAGGACAATCGGGATCTTGTCGATAAAATTGACACGCAAGTTACATCGATTGACGCATTTTTCCTTAAACTGGATGGCATATATGCGTCGAACAACAAGGATGCGCTCCTTGCCCCGTTGCAGGAAGAGTGGCCGCTTATCAACCGCAATTTGCTTAAACCCATCGCACAGTTGATCCCCGCCCAGGAAGCTGCTGTAAAGCTGACCTATGAAAGGAGCAGCGAATTGGGTAGAAAATTAACGGTCCTTTCGCTGGTAGTAATGGCAGCTGGCATGGCAGTACTGCTGGCATTTGCCTTCAGGCTGGTATATGTAATCAACCGCAATATTCACAGCCTCAACCTGGCGCTGATGGAGATATCAACCGGCAACCTGAGTATTATTGCAAAAGTTGAACAGCATGATGAGCTGGGTGCCATGGCGGTCTCTATTAATCAGACCGTGTCAAAATTGAACCAGATGATCAGCAGTGTCAAACATGCAGCAGACGATCTTGCCGCTTCTTCATCAGGCCTTTCCAGAGAAACAGAAAAAGTATCCCAACGCGCCGATGTGCAATCAGATCGGGTGATGCAGGTAAGCGCCGCAATGGAAGAAATGAGCGTATCGGTAAGTGAAATATCCTCCGGCGCAAACAATGTAGCCTCTGCATCAAACCAAACGGAAGTTATCGCCCGCGAAGGACGTGACAATATGGTTAAAAGCCAGGAAGCCACGCGCAAAACGGTCAATTCAGTTGAATCTTCAAGTGTGGTTATTACAGAACTGAGCCATACCATAGGCAAAATCAGTGAAATTACCAAGGTCATCAAGGATATTGCCGACCAGACCAACCTCCTTGCACTGAATGCAGCGATCGAAGCTGCGCGTGCCGGTGAACAGGGACGAGGCTTTGCGGTAGTGGCCGATGAGGTCAGAAAACTCGCGGAACGCACCACATTGAGCACGTCCGATATTACCGGCATGGTGGAGACCATACACAGCAAAACCGGTTCCTCGGTACAGGCAATGGAAGACGTCAAGCGTGAAGTTGAGGCAAGCGCCAGCTATAGCAGTTCGACCAATAAAACGCTGAACCAGATTAGCGAAGCTGCTGTGCAAGTAACCAGCCTCGCCAACCAGATTGCCTCTGCAACCAGGGAGCAATCCTCAGCCAGTGAGGAAATTGCCAGCAATATGGAAGCTATTTCAACACTGACCGAAGAAAATACGGTCAGTATTCATAATGTGGGGAAAGAGGCGGGAAATATGGCGCTAACCGCAGCCGAGTTGCAGAGGCTGGTCGGCCAGTTCAAGCTGGCAAACTAAGCACGGTGCGAGGGCTGCGAGAGTGTATTACTCCATGGGGAGCTTGCGTGCTTTCCAGTCAGGAACACCATCGCGATACCAGTTAACATTTTTGTAACCATTTTTTGCCAGTACTACTGCTGCTTTGTAAGATTTAAAGCAAGTGCCGGAATTGCAGAACACCACAATTGCTGCATTCTTGTCTGCAAGCTTACCCATATCGAATTTGTCCTGTGTAGCGTCGAAATCAGCTGCTTTGGCGCTTTTTTCAGGGTCGTAAGGAATGGAGATCGCACCCTTGATTGTACCTTCACCAAACTCGGATGCCTTGCGGGTATCCACAACTACAGCGCCTTTGGCCTGAAGTTCCTGTACTTGCGCTGCGCTCACAAGTTTTACACCGGCAGGTGCCGCCGCAGGTGTTTCAGGCGAGGCGGAATGTGATACACCAGCCATCATGAATCCAAAAGTAACGAGAGCGATAAGTAACTGTTTGATGCTTTTCATAAACAAATTCTCCTCAAATATTGATATTTAGCAGCGGTAGTAATACTTATTAAAGCCTTCTGTCTCCGGTGTTGCGGGCATCTATGATTGAATCCAGCAACATGGATATTTACAATTACTCCAGTTTTTGGTCGTGCTAAATATCGGCACGCCAACAACTTTGTGTTTTTTACATGCTAAATTATCTTTAGTCAATTACATCAGATAATGCTAATTGAACCGTAGATTAATTTCGCTCCCTGAAACGACTAATCCGGAGATAGCGGTTAATCTGTTTTTTTTGCAGCGCAATTTTCTGACCGAAAAATCATTTGCTGTGCCATCTCACGTACAGATATCGTAAATTAATGTTATTCAAGCTGTTCAATGTATTCAGGATTGGTTACCATATCAGCGTTGCAGGAATTTGCTTCAGTGGTGGCTATTGGCATTTTGATTGCTCATCACCGTCTAAAACAAAACTTAAGGAGGAAGAAAATATCATGAGAATAATAAGTCAAAATTACATCCGTTCGTGCCTGCTAGTATTGCTGGCACTCTTTTCACCGCTCAGCCATGCTGAAACGACAGACACTTATGTATTTTCCATCGTGCCCCAGTTCAAACCGGCACAAATGCAAAAGGAGTGGAATCCTTTACTTGAGCGTCTCTCGCGTGAAACAGGATATAAGTTCAAGCTCGTAATCGCTTCCTCCAATCCAAAATTTGAAGCCGACTTAAGCAAGGGCATGCCAGATTTTTCCTATGTAAATCCCTATCAGGCCGTTATTGGCATGCGTGACAAAGGCTATCAGCCTCTGCTGCGTGACAAGAAAGCCCTTAACGGCATACTGGTGGTTCGCAAAGACAGCTCATTCAAAACGGTAGAGGATTTGAATGGCAAGGTGATAGGCTTCCCTTCCCCCAATGCTTTCGGCGCGTCGCTTTATATGCGTGCCTTGCTCACCGAGTCGAGCAAAATCAAATTTACACCACGCTACCTGAACAATCATAATCTGGTGTTTAAACACGTTGCACTGGGCCATGTCTCTGCGGGAGGCACTGTTAACGCCGCATTTAATGATGAAAGCCCCGAGCTTCGCGATCAGTTGACAGTGTTATTCAAGACACCTGACGTTGCCTCGCACCCCGTTGTTGTTCATCCGCGCGTACCGGCAAGCGTCAGAAAGAGTGTTGTCGCCGCCATCCTGAACATGCAACAGGATGTTGAGGGTCGTGCCCTGCTGAAAGAAATTCGCCTGTCAAATCCGGTCGATGCAAATTACCAGAATGACTATCAGCCTCTGGACAGGCTGAATATCCAGAAATATCTGGTGCAGGAAGACGAATAATTATTTGACAGGAATGAACGACACGCTGATGTTGTCATCCTGAGCAGCAAATACAGGAAATAAAAAAGCCGGGATAATTCCCGGCTTTTTTATTTCGGCTAATGCCATTACTTGCTGCCATCATGCTGCATGGCAATCAATTGGCCCTTATCGTATACCTATGCCGCCTGCTGACGTTCCTTGATCTGCTTGATCAGAGTAGCCTGCTGGTCACGCCGCTTCATATCTTCAGGATCAACTTTGCTTAACACTTCCTGTTTGAGACGCTGATTCTCGGTGTCAAACAACTTGATTTCGGCTTCATTGAATGTCTTGGTTTCGCCAACCTTGGTCTGGAAGCGTTTATAGCCCAGCGCATCCAGCACATCGCCCGCGACCAGTTCAAAAATACGAATATCCTCGCTGCTCATCTCGCGCAAAAATTTGTTGCTGTTGTCCGCCATCACGGGTTTCACCACATTGCTCCATAAATCACTGGAACTCGCCGCACTCTTGGCCTCGCTTGATTCATGGAAGTTAAGCATGTCTTCCGTGTAGGTCACGCCCAGAAACTCGCACAAACCCCTCATTGCTTTTTCCGGTGAACCGGTCAGCGTTTCATAGCTGAGATTTGAAAAACGCTTCGGATCGATATGCTCGCGCTGTGTCAGTGCAATACGCTGTGTCGCACCCCACTCTTTCGCGATATAGTAGGGATGCTTTTCTCCAACCACCGCCTTGCGGAACGATACCGCCACATCGCGCCCGTCGCGATACAGATAAATGTAGCGTGCCTCATCGCCGTAATAGGCTTCCAGCTCGCTCAGGTAGTTGATGTTTTGCAGGCTCTTGCAGCACCAGCTTTTGGCTTTGTTCTGTTCGGCCATAATATCGTACACGGCGCCAAACGCCGCCACCACCGAATGATTGCGGCAATGCCTGGCTACATTTTTGCGATCCAGCGTCACGCCTTCCCACGGTACGGGGTTGAGTTCAACCAGTTTGCAGACATCGTCCACCATTAACTCGAAATTTTTGTCTTTTGAAAGATCGCCATAACCTTTTTCCAGCGGCATCATGCGTTGCAAAATATGCGGCGGATGCGGCGCGGCAATGTCCGGCAGCTGGTTCAGCATCAGTCGCAACAAATTTGAACCCGAACGCTGCGTACCTATCATGAATATCGGCATATCAATCTCCCTTGGCTATTAAAAAATCATGCAATGTTTTTTCCGGCAAGCCCATCGCTTATCCGGACATGTTTGCTGGCTCGCATCAGGCCTGCCTGTGCGATAAAATCTGAAAACTGTTTGACGCATTCCTCCAGCGTTTGAATGCTGGTATTGAGACGCAAATCCGGATGTTCGGGCGCTTCGTAAGGCGAACTGATACCGGTAAATTTGGGTATGACACCCGCACGAGCACGTTTGTACAAGCCCTTGGGATCGCGCTCTTCGCACGTTTCAATATTGGCTTCGACATACACTTCAAAAAAATTCGCACCAACAATTTCACGCACCATTTCGCGCTCTGCGGTAAACGGTGAAATAAACGAGGCAATAACGATCAGCCCGGCGTCGATCAGCACTTTCACCACTTCCGCCGCGCGCCGCAGATTTTCACGCCTCGCCTCATCACCAAAAGCAAGATCACGATTCAACCCCGTGCGCAGCGTATCGCCGTCCAGCACATAGACGCGATGCCCGCTGAGGACCAGCTCGCGCTCAATGCGATGCGCGATGGTAGATTTACCCGAGCCGGACAAGCCCGTCATCCATAACACACCGGCTTTATGCCCCGCCATGGATTCGAGCACTTCGCGGCTGATTTCGGAAACATGCGGATACAGGTGTGTGCCCTGCGCATCGCCGCGAACCGCCTTGTCCGCCATGCCACGGGCGACCGCACGCGCAATATCCGGGCGGGCGACAGTAGGCGGCAAATTTTCACCCAGTAACAAACGACCGACTATATCTGCTTCACTATAAATAACGTGATGCTCCGCTTCATGCGGGCAGGATTTTACGGTTGCTATTCCGCCGCACAACGTGCAGTGAAACGGTATATCCATCACCACACGCCTGATGCGCAGGCCGCTTTTAGCCGTATCGGCAAAGACTTCCCAGAAGTCATGGACGGTCACATCCACTTCATTTGACAGCGGAAAGTATATGCTGGCACAGCCGTAATTCTGGCTAAGAATCGCATGTTGCAGGGCTGCGCGCGGAGAGCTGCCAAACAGTCCGTCCGGCATCGGATTTTCCAGCACACGATCATTCGGGAAATAGTTTTCCAGCAACAGCCTTCTGGCGCCGGAAAGCACCGAGGGGAGCAAACCGCCCTTTTCGGGTGTCACTTCATTGCACATATGCAGCAAGATTGCGTCTGATCCTTCCAGCGCACTTTTGAGCATATATTCATCGGTGCGCTGCCAGGGATTACGCAAATGAATGGCAGCAAGATTGTGCCAGCCTTTTTCGATGATCAGGTTACGCAAATCATGCGGCCAGATATTTTTTATTCGCTGCACCTCATCCGTGCGCGAGGTCAGCATGGATACCGGACCTCCCAGCAGGTATTCGACCTTGCGCTGCTTGCGTTCGGTGATTTGCGGATATTTGTATTTGACACCCTCACCAAATACGCTGGCTTCCCTGGCAGCATCCCACGCAAATATATCCGTGACCTGCATCACACCCACGGCTTCATCGTTCCGGAACAGCGCAATTTCCAGACCCTCATTTACGGACTTGGCCACCTCTGCGGTAACGCCCAGCGTAACAGGCAAACCCCAGGACATGCCATCGGTCAGTTTTGTGGCGTCCAGCACGCTTTTATAAGTGTGCTGGTCCATAAAGCCGGTCAGGGGACTATATGCACCACAAGCGATCATTTTCAGTTCGACCAGTTCGCCTGCTGAAATCTCAACGCGCTGCATGTGCTCGATTCGTTGCAGCATTTCATGCTTTTCGTGCACAGGCACAAACGCCTGCACCAGTTTCCCGCCATAGGGCGCGATCAGGCCATCATCAAGCTGCAAGGTTCTGGCATATACAGTCTGCATCTTCTGCTCCGTCATCAATGCCACCAATAATAATTGCTAGTACGCCAGCAAGCCGATCAGGCCGGCGGTCGGAATTACCCACACTACATCCAGCTTGAATCGTAACTGCGCGACTAACGCTGCGATAAATATGACTAGCGAGGCCCAGTGCATCGGTGCCGTCATGCCCACAGCAACTACCGCAGCAATAATCATGCCTATTACTGCGGGACGTATGCCGCGCAGCACCGCCTTGATCACTGCGGATTGCTTGATGCGGCTCATGCCGTGGGAAGCCAGTATCATCAGGATGGCGGGTGGCAGGAAAATGCCGATTGTCGCAGCCAGCGCACCAAAGAACCCGGCTATCTTGTAGCCGATAAAGACGGTGCTCAGCACAATCGGGCCCGGCATAATCTGGCTCATCGCTATCGCATCGACAAACTCCTTCTGCGTCAGCCAGGCATTGGTCTCCACCACGGTATGCTGAATCAGCGGAATGAACACATAGCCACCGCCAAACAGAAACACGCTCATGCCGGCAAAAGTCATAAACAGCTTGCCGATGAGCGCGGCATTTACGCCCCAGAACGGAATCGTCAGCGCCACAGGCGCAATACCAATGCTGTGCAGCTTGCTTTGTTTTGTCTCACCCTGGGCTGCATTTTTTGCTTCCTTTTCCGGCGGCTTTGCAGGTGCAGCGGTCTTGCCGCGGTATAGCAACCAGCCCAGGAAACCGGAGCCCGCAATGATGGCAAACGACACCGCAAAGCTGCCATGCCATATCATCAGCGCTGCCGCAACCAGCGTGATCAGTGCCTCATCAACTCCTTTTATCGTCTTGCGCCCCATATTCCATGCTGCAACCAGAATAATTGCGGTGACGGCCGGCATAAAACCCATGAACAGTTTGCTCACTACCGGCAATTGTCCCCACATGAAATACGCCACGCTCAATGCCAGCATCAGCATAAAAGCAGGCAGGACTACGCCGATGGTGCAGGCCATCGCGCCCGGTATACCGCGCAAGCGGTGGCCAACATAGGCAACCGTATTCACCGCCACCGGTCCGGGCAGCACGGTGGCCAGTGACACCCCGTCCAGCATTTCATCATGCGACAGCCATTTGCGGCGCTCGACCACATGATTCTGCACCACGGCGATCAGGGCCATGAAGCCGCCGAAAGCCGTGCTGCCTATGCGCAGAAAGAGCGTGAACAGGGTCCACAGGGAAATTCGCTCAGTATTCATGATTACTTCCTTTTATAACTGAAAATTGAAGGTGGCGCCAACCATCGCGCACGCGTCATCAAGCGCGAACAATATTTGCACAGAATGATTGCAGATTTATTGGAGATAAAATCAAGTTTATGAGAGTACGTGGCATTTCAGGCTGAACACCGGTCACGAATCATCCCTCAGCATTTTCAGTAATGCAGAATTGGTTTTATCCAGTACCAGAAACTCGGGATTATGCAGATCTTCCTTGTTGTAGCGCAGCGCCTGTTCGGCCACATTGCACACCATGCCGCCGGCTTCGTTCACCACGGCATGCGCTGCTGCCGTGTCCCATTCCATGGTCGGTCCGAGGCGCGGGTAGAAATGCGCGGCTCCTTCCGCCACCAGACACAGCTTGAGCGAACTGCCCATGCTGATACATTCATGCTCACCCAGCCTTTTCAGCAAGGCGGTTGTGCGTTCATCGCTGTGCGAACGGCTTGCGACAACCTTGATGGGCTGTCCCGCTGCATGGATTTTTGTCTTGATGGATTGCACCGGCTTGCCATCGCGCTGGATAAAAGCACCGCTGCCGCGCGCGGCGAAATAGCATACATCCAGCACCGGCGCATACACCACGCCCAGCACCGGTACGCCGTTTTCCACCAGCGCGATATTCACCGTGAACTCACCGTTGCGCTTGAGAAACTCCTTGGTGCCGTCAAGCGGATCAACCAGCCAGAAACTGCTCCACTTGCGGCGTTCGCTGTAGGGTATGTTTGCGTCTTCTTCGGAAAGAATGGGGTAAGCTGACTCAAGCTTGCCCAGTCCGGCGACGATGATTTTATGCGCGGCCAGATCGGCCAGGGTCAAGGGTGAATTGTCGGCCTTGCTGGTTTCACCAAAGTCTTCACTGCGGTAGATTTCCATGATTGCCGCGCCTGCGCTGCGCGCAAGCTGCACAATCTGTTGCAGCAACAATGTCATTTCCGCATTGGATGGCGCAGCACTCTGTACCCTGTTTGTCATGCTCAGTTCTCTCCTCGTATGTTTCACGATGCGCAATACTTGTCGCACATCTGCTTTCTGACTTTAAAAAATCAGCAATAATTATTGTGTACAGGGCAAATTCTTCATTGGCTGCTGAAAGTTACCTGTTGCGCCAGCGTTCAGCCACAGCAACGTTACCCGAATACATCGAGAGTCAGTTCCTTGAGCGTTGACAGATTAAAGCAGCCGCCGCATATTGCTGTCAAGCAGCAACAGAAGTTTTGCTGACGGGCAGGTATCATTACCCGCGATCAGCTAAAATGTTCATACTCAATTGTCATGCAGGTAATTTATGGTTCCCCATCTCACCACCGCATTAATCGGCCCGCTGCTTGATCTTGAAAAGCGCATCATCAATGCGCAGCCTGCCATCGAGCACTGGTTTCGTGCGCAATGGCAGGAGCATCGTGTCCCAATTTATGCCTCGGTAGATTTGCGCAACAGCGGCTTCAAGCTAGCGCCTGTCGATACCAATTTATTTCCCGGTGGTTTTAATAACCTGAATCCGGATTTTTTGCCCCTGTGTGTACTGGCCACCCAGAGCGCCATTGAGAAAATATGCCCCGATGCGCGCGGCGTACTGCTGATCCCCGAAAACCATACGCGCAATATGTTTTATCTGCAGAACGTCGCGCAGATAGTCACCATGTTGCGTAGCGCCGGCGTTACCGTGCGTGTCGGCAGCCTGCTGCCGGAGATTACCCAGCCCACGGTGATCGAGCTGCCCAACGGCGGTGCGCTGACGCTTGAACCTATTGTGCGCAAGGATAACCGCCTGTTTCTGGCCAATTTCAATCCCTGCGTGATCCTGCTGAATAACGATCTGTCTGCCGGAGTGCCTGAAATCCTGAAAAATCTGGATCAAGAGGTCATCCCGCCACTGGTGGCCGGCTGGACTACACGGCGCAAATCGGCACACTTTGCCGCGTATGACCATGTGACAAACGATTTTGCCGATCTGGTGGGCATAGATCCCTGGCTGATCAATCCCTACTTCGGCCAGTGCGGCAAGGTGAATTTTCAGCAACGTTCGGGCGAAGATTGCCTCGCCTCTGAAGTGGATAAAATATTGCAGAAGATCGCCACAAAATATGAGGAATATGGCGTCAGGGAAAAACCGTTTGTGATCGTCAAGGCGGATGCCGGTACTTACGGCATGGGCATCATGACGGTGAAAGACGCCAGCGAAGTGCGCGACCTTAACCGCAAGCAGCGCAATAAAATGGCGGTGGTCAAAGAGGGTCTGGAGGTGTCCGACGTGCTGGTGCAGGAGGGTGTGTATACGTTCGAAAGTATCAATGATGCCGTGGCCGAGCCGGTGGTATATATGGTGGACCATTTTGTCGTGGGCGGGTTTTACCGCGTGCATACCGGCCGCGGCGTGGATGAAAACCTGAATGCGCCCGGCATGCATTTTGTACCGCTGGCATTTGAATCCAGCTGCACCCTGCCCAATCCCGACAGCGCACCCAACGATACACCCAACCGCTTTTATTCCTATGGCGTTATCGCCAGACTGGCCTTGCTTGCCGCCTCCATCGAACTGGACGCCATGCAGAAATGAAGTTTGCCTCCCGCGCCCTGCTGCTTGCCGCTTTGCTGCTCTCGGCCTGCACTAAAGAAGCTATTTATCAGGAAGAAAGTTTTGTCTTCGGCACACGGGTGGAAATCAGCATTTACGGCAGCGATGAAAATCAGGCCAGAAATGCGTCCGCTGCCGTGATGCAGGAGTTTCAGCGCCTGCATCAGTTGCTGCATGCGTGGAAGCCTTCCGCGCTGAGCGAACTCAACACTGCTTTTGCCGCCGGGAAAACAGTTTCCGTCAATCCTGAACTGGAAGCTATCCTGCGCGATGCAAGCGCACTGTCGCAACAATCCGGCGGCCTGTTTAATCCGGCCATAGGCGGCCTGGTCAGACTTTGGGGTTTTCAGGCGGACGAATTTTTGCCTGCACTGCCGGATGCGCAGCAGCTTGCCGCCCTTGTCGCCGCGCAGCCGCAGATGGGCGATATTTCATTGCGTCCGCTCACCAAAAAAAAATCCTCCCCGCAGAGCGCAACCAGCCGTAACCGTGCGGTGCAGCTTGACCTCGGCGGCTATGCCAAGGGTTACGCGCTGGATCGCGCTGCCGCACTGCTGAAACAGCGGGGAATACAGCATGCGCTGATCAACATAGGCGGCAATATCATGGCGCTGGGCACGCACGGCTCGCGCCCGTGGCGAGTTGGCATCCAGCATCCGCGCAAGCCGGGGCCGCTGGCCACGCTGGAGTTGCACGACGGCGAAGCAATCGGTACCTCGGGCGATTATCAGCGCTATTTTGAACTGGACGGCAAGCGCTATTGCCATGTGCTGGACCCGCGAAACGGCCAGCCGGTGCAGGGCGTGCAGGCCGTTACCGTGCTGACGCGAGGCGCACGCGCAGGCGTGCTGTCGGATGCCGCTTCCAAACCGGTTTTTATCGCAGGAGCCGGCGCGTGGCTGGCAACGGCGCAAAAGATGCAACTGCATGAAGTGCTGTTAATTGATGCAGTTGGCACGGTACACCTCACCACAGCCATGCAGAAACGGCTAGAATTCAAGGATAAAAATATTGCCCGCAAACTGGCACAGTGATTACGTTCCGCAATTCCATCACGATTAATGAGAGAAAGTCCTCTGCATGGTTGGCATTTTACTGATAACCCATAACGGCCTCGGCGACAGCCTGCTTGATTGCGTGCGTCATGTCACCGGCAGCGTTCCCCTGCATCTCGGGTCGCTGTCGGTATTGGCCGATGACGATCCGCAGCAAAAAGAAGAGGAAGGCGGGGCACTGATCAAATTGCTGGACACAGGCGATGGCGTGCTGCTGTTAACCGATATTTTTGGCGCAACACCTTCCAACATCGCTCAGCGCCTGTGCCGACCGGGACATGTCGAAGGTGTGGCCGGCGTTAATCTGCCTATGCTGCTGCGCATGGTTTGCGGGAGCCAGATGCCTTTGTCCGACATGGCACAACGCGCAATTCAGGGCGGCCAGGATTGCATCGTTGCGCTGAATACTGAGGCACAAAGCTGCGCAGACTGCGGATGAATACAAAATATTTAATAAAATACTTACAATAACAAGGGATGAGGGATGTTGAAACAGGAAGCGTTAATTATCAATAAACTCGGCTTGCACGCACGCGCTTCCGCAAAACTGACCCAGCTCGCCTCGCAGTTTCCCTGTGAAGTGTGGCTATCGCGCAATACACGGCGTATTAACGCAAAGAGCATTATGGGTGTGATGATGCTGGCCGCAGCCAAAGGCAGCACCATCACGGTCGAAACCATAGGGGAGAAAGAGCAGGAAGCCATGACGGCGATTCTTGCGCTAATTAGCGATTACTTTGGTGAAGGTGAATAAAGTGCTGGAAACCACTCAAAAAATCGTGCCCTGCAGTTGTGACTGCGCCGTTGTTTCAGCGGGGTGTTTATGAGCTTTACGCTGCATGGTTTACCCGTCTCCAGTGGCATTGCCATCGGCCATGCGCACCTCGTTTCACACGCTTCGCTGGAAGTATCGCATTACATCCTGCCCAAAGGCATGGTGCAGGAAGAAGTCAACCGGCTGGATGCCGCGCTGGAAAAAACACGCAACGATCTGACTTTACTGCATGAGCACAAGCCGCAGTATGCCGCCGCGGAATTCGATGCGTTTATCGATCTGCATTTAATGATCCTGCAGGACGTTCATATCAGCCAGGCAGCGCGTGAAATGATCATGGCAGAACACTGTAATGCGGAATGGGCGCTCAAGGTGCAGATGGACGACCTGGTGATGCAGTTCGAAGCGTTTGAAGACAGCTATCTGCGCGAACGCAAGACCGACGTGGTGCAGGTGGTTGAGCGCATCCTGAAAACCATGGGCGGCCAGGACGGCCATGCGCCGCCCACCGCCAAACATGATGTGCAGCCCATCATGGTGGCGCACGACGTCAGCCCGGCCGACCTGATCCAGCTCAAACCCCAGCAATTTGCCGGCATCCTCACCGATCTGGGTGGCGCCACCTCGCATACCTCGATTGTGGCGCGCAGTTTGAACAAGCCCTGCGTGGTTGGCCTGCATCATGCACGCGAGCTGATCAAGGACAACGACATGCTGATCGTTGACGGCGCGCAGGGCGTGGTGATCGTTAATCCCGACAAGCAGATCCTGGCCGAATACAGACTGCGCCACAGCCAGCTTGAGCTGGAGCGGCAAAAACTCAAACGCCTGAAAACCTCACGCGCCACCACACTGGATGGCACACCGGTTGAACTGCATGCCAACATTGAACTGCCAAGCGATCTGGACGAGGTGAAAGATAACGGTGCCGGCGGTATAGGCCTGTTCCGCAGCGAGTTTTTATTTCTCAACCGCGATACGCTGCCGGATGAGGAAGAGCAATTTGTAGCCTATCGCACCGTGGCCGAAGGCATGAATGGCCTGCCCGTCACCATCCGCACCTTCGATCTCGGCGCCGACAAGCAACTCAAAAACGGCACCAAGCGCGTTGCCAGCAATCCGGCGCTGGGCTTGCGCGCCATCCGCCTGTGCCTGGCGGAACCGCAACTGTTCAAAACCCAGTTGCGCGCACTGTTGCGCGCCTCGGTCTACGGTAATATCAAAATCCTGATCCCCATGCTTTCGGGCACCGCTGAAATCAACCAGACACTGAATTTTATTGCTGCGGCGAAAGTGGGGCTGGATATTGACGGCCTTAAATACAACCCCTCGGTGCAGATCGGCGGCATGATCGAAATTCCCGCTGCCGCGCTGTCACTGCACGCTTTTACCAAAAAGCTGGATTTTCTCTCCATCGGCACCAACGACCTGATCCAGTACACGCTGGCCATCGACCGCACCGATGATGAAGTCGCTCATCTCTACGATCCCTTGCACCCGGCCGTGCTGCATCTCTTGTCGCACGTCATCACCGGCGCAAACAAGGCGGGCATTCCGGTATCGGTATGCGGCGAGATGGCGGGTGAACTGGCTTATACACGCCTGCTGCTGGGGATAGGCCTGCGCCAGTTTTCTATGCACCCGGCACAGCTGCTGGCGAGCAAACAGCGCGTGCTCACCACCAATCTGCCGGAAATCGCCACACTGACCCAGCGCATGTTGCGCGCCAGCGATCCCATGAAAATTCGCGATTTGCTGGACAAATTGAACGCCTGAACCACTCCATATGCTATTCATACCGATCAAACTTGAAGAACTGAAACCGGGACTAACCATTTATTTCCCGCTGTACTACGCGTCGGGGGAAATGGCGATCGATGCCGGCTTTACACCTGAAAGCGAGGAGCAGGTTGCCGCTCTGGTCGAGCGCGGCCTGTGCCGCGGCATCACCGATCCGGATGAAGAACAGCAGGAAAAAGAAGAGGAGATGCGCAACAATTTGCCGGGGCAGCCGTTAAAGCCGGTTGCCGGCGAAAGCAAGCCTGCCTCCTCGCCGCAGCGCAATGCAGATATACGCACGCTGGAACAGATTTCGCTGAAGATAGGCGAGAATATCCAGCTGCAGTTTCAGTCCGACGCCGAAACCGAGCGCTGTATCGTGACGCTGATCGGCTATCTGGCGAATCAGGGCGTGATTGTCACCACGCCGATGCTGAATGGCCGTTACATGAATATTCGCGAGGGGCAGATTTTTGTCGTGCGCATGTTCAGCGGCAAGAGTGCTTATGCCTTCACCGCCAATACCGTCAAGACCACCAACGTGCCGTTCCCGCACCTGCACCTTTCTTATCCCAAAGAAGTGCGCGGGCTGATGATACGCGGCAGCTCGCGTTCCAAAACCAACATTATCTGCCATGCCACGCTGGAAAACGGCAAAAGCTCGGCCTGTGTCGCACGCGATATCAGCAATGGCGGAGCGCTGATTGCAGCCAGGGAAAAAATTGGCGAAGTCGGCGATAAACTCACCCTGAAAATGCGCTTCAAGATCAATGATGCCGAGCACCTGCTGACGCCGGAATGCACCATCCGTTCCGCCAATCCGGCAAAGCCCGGCGAGGATGAAGGCTCGATTATGCACGGACTGTCATTCCACAATCTGAGCAGTCAGGACATGCTGGTGATCTCGGCAGTGCTGTATCAAAACATGATGAACGACCAGCAGGAAGAGAAATAGACTTAATATTGTAACTATTTGATATTATTGAATATTATATCCACATTGCTCCAGTCACCCGCTTTGCACAGTGGCATCAGTTCCACTTACTATTCTACAAAATAACGGCCGCAAGGCCACCCCCGTGATTGCAGAAGGTAGAATTTTTAGAGTGGGTAGGTAATGCTGGATACATCAATACCAGATCTGACCCTGGGATTTTGAAGGTAAATTATCGGGAAGATCACTTGGTGTTCAATGAGTCTTTTTCAAATCCCAACGACTGGAATCATGCCGCCAGCTTTGCCGACACCAGGCGGTTAATGCTCACACCCTGCTCTGCGGCCTCGGTTGCAAGTGAACGATGCACCAGCGAAGGAACTCGAACCATAAAGCGTCCGCTGTATTGCTTTTCTGACAAGGGTTCCGGAACTGGTTCGCCAGTAGCTTGCATATCGGCCACCACCTCTCCAACAACTCGGCGAATACCGGCAAGCGCCTTTTCAGGTGTAGGGGCAAGCCAGGACAAAGAAGGAAATTCTGCGCACAAGCCAACATGTTCACCATCTTCTTGAGACCAAGTAACGCGATATGTATAGTGATTAATGTTCATAATTTGACTCCTAATCGTTCGATTGCCAACAACACCTGCCTCACCTGATAAGCCTTTGCCTTGCCCTTGTCATTCTGAATGTTGACGCGCGGATCGCCTTGCCATGGCGTTTTGAATATCAGGTGACTGCCGCCTGAATGACGAGGCTTGCCGAAGTGAGCTTCGCAGATTTTTTGCAAATCGCCAAAACGAACATTGGCAGGTTCGTGTTTCATCTGCTGAAGAATTTTATCGATTCCACCCATGACAAAATGGTATCAATAATGACACTGCCAGTCAATCATTCAATAATAATGATCGTAGGGTAGGCAGGTTATATTACCTGCGCGGCACCCCGATGCTGACGCATCGACCCTGCCTCTGCCGCCGGAATCATAATGGTTGGTGATGATTTCGCCGTCCGGCATCATGAGTTTGTGCAGACGGCCAAAGCTGTCGAAGTCGTACTGGGTGGTGTAGCCGGGCGGGGTGCTGCCGCCCCCGGTCGAATTACTTGGCACGGCAGCGGTGAGGATGATCGTTTCTTTGACGACTTCGCCCAAACTGCCGTATTCGCGCACTTCGGTGCCGGACTGGTGCTTGACGAATTTGACACGGCCGGCCTGGTTGAGGGCGCGGTCGGCGTCGGTGCCGTAGGTGTAGATGACATCGGATTGGAGCGCGGACGTCCCCGTCCGCATGCAGGCAGCAGGCCTGCGGTTTACTTCTGGTGCAACAATTACGCCATCCACTGCCGCCAGATACAAATGCACATGCCGCGCAGGGCGCGGCATGGTGTAGGTGTCAGCAGGATGGAGAGGCGCGGTATTCAAAAGGTTTTAAGTTAATCTGACAAGGCATGAAATCATATAATATTCAATATAATCAATATGTTACATATAAATCAAGGATCAATCGAGTCTGACCCCATCGATTTTTACGATTGCGAAACTGCTTGCGGACGGTGCGGACAGGACACCGTGATTGTAAGCAGAGGAAATGTGTTAATGCAAGACCTGACACCGGAACTTCTCCTCTGTCACACGCTTGAGTTCTGCACGCAGCCTCTCATTCTCACTTCGTTCCTCTGCAGGCTTGCGTCCTGTCCCAGGAAAAGCTTGTTCTTTACCGGCTTTTTTTAAATCCGTTTGCCATTTGTACAGGCGGTTGCGTGGTATGCCCAACTCCAATGCGAGCTGGGTTGTGGGCTTCTGCCCTAGCTCAAGCAGCCTGACCGCTTCAAGTTTGAATTCCTTGCTGAAGTGCTGACGATTGACTACAGCACCCACGTTTTTAATAGTCTTACCCATTTGACACCTCCGTTCACATTGTCTACCTTCTAATGTGTCCGGAAAAGCCGGGTTACCTCAAACTGACCCCGAGTTTTCTGAGTTTTCTTGTCCACGGATTGTTACGGACGGTGCGGACAGGATACCTCATTGATTCCGTTCTGCTTGTACAGAAGTTCTGCTCTTTTAAGCTGCTCGGTTGGCAGTTGACCACCCAATACCCAATATACTTTCTTACTAACCACCTGACTTGGCTGAATATCTATCTTGGGAATAAAATAGGCAATACTATCAATATTAGCTCCCTTACTTACGATAGAGCCAAGAGACAAACACAGCTTATCCAATTCAAACACTTCTTTAGCTGTCCCTTTATTTTCCACAGTCAAAAAACCTCTAACAAAAGTGTATTCTACGCCGACAACTTTTTTATATTCATAGCCCTTCACCTCTGCCGAGATTATCAAAGGTATTGCTGATAATTTTATAAATTTCGACAAATCATCCGCCTTAAATTTATTCTCTTCTACAGTCAACTCCATACAGAAACATTGAGCGGCTATAAGGGGGACGAATAAAATGATACCCAGTATTGTGTGTCTAATTATTCTTTTCATTCAAGTTAATCCTTGTGTACATTTAAAGCTTCCTACTTTTCCGCAGCATCTCCCTGTTTAGCAGCAGCATCTTTAGCCGCCGCAGCATCTCTTTCACTCGCCCACGGCTTTAACTCAGAAAACCAAGAATTCGGTTTAATAGTGAATACAGGGTTTGGTACATCAATACCTATGCCAGAGTCACTAACAACATCGACTGCCGCGTCAGTGCAATTGTTTCCATACAGATCGTATTTGATATCCCCCTTATTGTGGGCATTAGAGCTCTTAACAGCGCTTTCACTTATTGCAATATCTTGCTCCTGCGTAGTTTTTATGCGAACAGCATTCGCTGGGGGTTCTTTAACCTCGGTTATAGAAACACCTGCAGCAGTCGGGAGACCAAGTAAGAAACCAATATTTCCGCCGCTTCCTGCGCCGGACGAATTGTCACCTCGTGCTCCTTGATCGAACTTAAGCCATTGAGGTTGCGCACGACCGGCGTAATTTTGAAAATACAAAGACGTATGGCCATTTCCTCCAGCAGCTACAGGATCAACGCCGAAAGCAATGTCTCTTCCGTCTGGGTCCACAAAATATGTTGGTCTAAGGTGCGCATATGTATATAACCCGAGTGTAACTGGGTTAAAAACACCACCCTGCCCAGAGCGAGGCAAAGATTTATCGCCTCTTGAAGGCAAATACTTCCCAAGGATCGGATCCGCACTCTGCCAAACACTCGTCCTCGGATCATAGTACCGCGCCCCGAAGTAATACAACCCCGTCTCCTGATCCATCTCCTTGCTGGTGAACTGGTAAGGCACTCTCCAGGTCGCATTCGATTCCTGTACCCAGGTCTCGCCAAACGGGAAGTAGGTGATGTGTTCGTATCTTAACGCTTTTTCATCCGTCACATAGCCGGTTGAACCCAGATGGTCCGGATGGTAGAAGAAGATAAACTCTCTTCCATTGCCCTGCCCTGCTCCGCCGCCGCCATTAGTGTTGCCGCCGGTGCCGTTGCCCGAGCCACCGCCATTGCCACCCGCATTGCTGCCACCGGAGTTTCCTCCGCCGGTGTTGCCACCATCGCTGCCGGGATTATTGCTGGTGCCCGCCGCATTACCGTTACCGCCTGCGTTGCTGTTGCTTGAGCCGTGTTCGCCACCCGGAATACCGCCGTTCAGGTGTTTGTTCTTTTCGGTGTTGCGTGCCACTTCATTGGCGCGGTCGCTGCGGTGGGCTATGCCCTGGCCGGGGAAGCTGCTGCTGGCGCTGGTGGTTGCAGTGCTGGCGGCAGTTGTGCTGCTTGCCGCTGTGGTTGTGCCGGTAGCGGGTGCGGTTGGGCTGGTCGTTGTAGCCGTAGTTGTGCTGGCCGTGCCCACCGTAAACGTGTCGCTCACCACGATGTCGCCACCGGTGGGTGCTGTCAGGCTGAGGTTGCCCGTGCCATTAAGGTCAGGCGGGGTGGATTTGTCCACCGGGGTGCCTGCGCCTACTTTGGTGACGATTCTTGAGGTGCCGGCATAGACGTGGGTGGATGCAATCGCACCGTTCCTGACGGTGAAGAACTGGTTGATGTAGGCAGTCTCGCCGTACTTGCTCTTTTTGAGTTTGCGTTCGCCCTGGTCGTTGTAGGTGAAGCTGGCGCCGTGTTTGGGGTCTTGCACTTCCCGGATACGGTTTTCTTCATCCCATACGATGGTGCGTCTTGAGCCGTTGGTGTCGTTCTGCCAGCCGCTCTGGTTGCCGTTGGCGTCGTAGTCGAAGCTGCGCTCGCCGATGTGGGTGGGGGCGTGCGGCTGGGTTTGGCCTTTGTCCTTGTAGGTGTAGGCCCAGTCGTAGGTGGTGGCGACTTCGGTTCTGGGGGTGCCACCGATCTTGGCGACGGTGTGGGTCTGGGTTTTGTGGGTGATGTTGTGGATGGCGTCGTAAGCCATCGCAAATTCGTATTTCTGCACTTCCCTTGCGGTGGTGTATTCACCGTCGGCGCGGACCAGGCGGTAGAGGTCGTCGTAGTCGAAGGTCTGGGTGAGCTTGCCGCCGTATTCGTTGGTTTTGGGGATAGGCGCGTCATCGATCAGGCTCTTGATGTTGCCGACTGCATCGTAGCCGTAGGTCATGTCCTGCATGGCGCTCTTGCCCGGGAGTTGAACTACTTGAGCAGCCAGGACATGCTGGTGATCTCGGCAGTGCTGTATCAAAACATGATGAACGACCAGCAGGAAGAGAAATAAACTTAATGTTGTAACTTTTTGATTTTATTGAATATTTTCTATATAGCTCAGCTGGTGTAATTTTTCACCGCCTTCTTGCACTCACCACATTCGGCACCTGATGCAGCTGCGCCAGTAGTTTGCTGAGTTGTTCCAAATCGGCAATTTCAATCGAAAACTGCATGTTTGCCTGGTTGTGCCTGCTCAGGGTATTGACCTTGGTCACGTTGATTTTTTCACGTGAAAACAATTCACTGATGTCGCGCAGCAAGCCTTGCCGGTCGCGGGCTTCCACTTCAATATCCACACTGAATTTTGCATCTTTTTTGCCACCCCACTGCGCGGCAAGCACCCTGTCACGACGATCTTCGGGCATGCGCACTATCGCGCTGCAATCCTTGCGGTGTATGGTCACGCCGCGGTCGCGCGTGACATAGCCGACGATGTCATCCGGCGGCGCGGGTTTGCAGCACCTGGCCATTTTGGTCATCAGATTGCCCACGCCTTCAATCAATATGCCGCTTGCCAGCGCAGGGGTTGTTGCGGCTCTGGTCATAACAGGCTTGCTGGCGGCTTCAGTTTTGGCTGGCAACTCTTCCTGTATTGCGCCCGCGATATGGCGCGGGGTCACGTCTCCACGGCCTATGGCGGCAAGCAGGTCTTCCAGTTTGTTGAAATTCAGGCGCTGTGCAATTTTTTCCTGATTCACCGAGGTCACGCCCAGCCGGTGCAATTCCTTATCCAGCTGCGCCCGGCCCTGGGACACGTTCTCGTCATAGTGCTGGTGCTTGAACCAGTGCCTTACCTTGGCGCGCGCACGCGGGCTATGCAGATAATCCAGCGCGGGATTCAGCCAGTCACGACTGGGTGTGCCCTGCTTGGCGGCGAGGATTTCCACGCGTTGCCCGTTCTGCAATTTATAGTTGAGCGGCACGATGCTGCCATCCACTTTGGCGCCGCGTGTGCGGTGGCCAAGATCGGTATGCAGGGTGTAGGCAAAGTCCACCGGGGTTGAGCCCCTGGGCAAATCGATGACCTTGCCCTGCGGCGTGAGCACATACACCTTGTCCTGAAACAGCTCGCTCTTGAACTGCTCGACCAGATCGCCACTGTCGCTGACGTCTTCCTTCCACTCCAGTATCTGCCGCAGCCACGCTATTTTCTCGTCAAATTTGGCATCGGACTTGCCGCCCTCCTTGTAGCGCCAGTGCGCCGCCACCCCCAGCTCGGAATGCTGGTGCATTTCAAAGGTGCGTATCTGCACTTCCAGCGCAAGGTTGCGCGGGCCGATCACGGCGGTGTGCAGCGAGCGGTAATCGTTGCTCTTGGGATGCGCGATATAGTCGTCGAATTCGCTGGGGATGGGCTGCCACAGGTTATGCACCAGCCCGAGCGCGGTATAGCAATCCTTCACATCCTCCACCAGAATGCGCACCGCGCGCACATCGTAGAGCTCGCTGAAATCCACCTGCTTGCGTTTCATCTTGTTGACGATGCTGTTGATGTGCTTGGAGCGCCCCGTGACCTCGGCCTTGATGCCGGCCTTGCCCAGCTCCAGTTTGAGCTGCGCCAGTACATCGGCGATATATTGTTCGCGGTCGACGCGGCGCTCGTCCAGCAGCCTGGCAATTTTCTTATACAGCTCGGGTTCCAGATAGCGCAGCGCCAAATCTTCCAGCTCCCACTTTACCTGCCACACGCCCAAGCGGTTTGCCAGCGGCGCAAAGATGCCCCGGATTTCGCGCGCGATCAGTTGCTGGTTTTCTTCGCTGGCTCCCGACAGGTTGCGCATGGTCTGCGTGCGCTCGGCCAGTTTGATCAGCACCACGCGAATATCTTCGACCATCGCCAGCAGCATCTTGCGCAGGCTTTCAATTTGCTGCGCCTGATCGCCCTTGCTTTTTTCAGCTTTGTGCAGACCCGAGGTTTCGCTGAAATCCTGGATCTCCTCCATGCGCGAGATGCCCAGCACCAGCATCACGATATTGGCGTTAAACCCGGTAGCGACCTTTTCCATCCAGTTTGGCAGAAGCTCGGGCACGGCATGCAGAATGGCGGCAACCAGCGTTTCATAATCCATGTTCATGCCCGCCAGTATCGCCGCTGTACCCAGCGCATGCTGCAGCAGGGGTATGCCGGTCAGCTCCATCTGCTCCGCATACAGCGGCTCGACGAATTCACAGGCATGGCGAATTTTTGCCAGCTCTTGAGGTGTGAAGCTTTTGGACAGCGAGTCTATCCACGCCTGAATGTTCGGGCCTGCCTGTGCGGATGACGGGGTAAATTTGTGCGTGACGGAAACCATGGCTCAATTATGTCACCATGTATGTGCTCCTTGTCATCAATAATTTTTCATTTCTCGCCTGTACAGGCCTCATTGACAGGCGGCCCTAAAATACGGATACTTTGCTCCGTGCCGATTTGATCTCAGCTTGCGGGGCACGTTAAACATACCAGCTAAAGCGATTCACCCGCTCTAGCTCCCAAGCCGAGCGGGTTTTATTTTTTCTGCAGTTTATTTTTTGGTCAGGCATGGACAATTCCGTCGGCATCGTCACCGCGCAGCGCGCACATTTTGCCGCACCGCTCACCTGCAAGAGCGGTGCGATTTTGCCGCACTACGAGCTGGCTTATGAAACCTATGGCACGCTCAATGCCGACAAATCCAATGCGGTGCTGATCTGCCACGCGCTGTCCGGCCATCACCATGTGGCGGGCTATTACGCGGATGATCAAAAAAATATCGGCTGGTGGGATAACCTGATCGGCCCCGGCAAACCACTGGATACGAATAAATTTTTTGTGATTGGCCTGAACAACCTGGGCGGCTGCCACGGTTCCACCGGCCCTTCCAGCCTTAATCCCGCCACCGGCAAGCCCTACGGCTCCAGTTTTCCGGTGGTCACGGTGCAAGACTGGGTCGAATCGCAGGCGCGTCTGGCCGACCTGCTGGGTATCCGGCAATTCGCCGCTATCGTTGGCGGCAGCCTCGGCGGCATGCAGGCGATGCAATGGGCGCTGAGCTTTCCCGAACGCGTGCGTCATGTGCTGGCGATAGCCACCGCACCACGCCTGACCGCGGAAAATATCGCGTTCAATGATGTCGCGCGCAACGCGATACTCACCGACCCCGATTTTTACGGCGGCGATTTCTATGAGCACCAGGCGGTGCCCAGACGCGGCCTGCGTCTCGCCCGCATGCTGGGGCACATTACCTATTTGTCCGACGATGCAATGGCGGACAAATTCGGCCGCACGCTGCGCTCGGGCAAGCTCGCCTACAACTACGATATCGAATTCGAGATTGAATCCTATCTCAGATACCAAGGCGACAAGTTTGCCGCCTATTTTGACGCCAACACCTATCTGCTGATGACCAAGGCGCTGGATTATTTCGACCCCGCACGCGACTACGACGACAATCTCGACCGCGCCTTTGCCCCCGCGAAAGCGGATTTTCTGGTGGTGTCTTTCACCACCGACTGGCGCTTTTCTCCGGAGAGATCGCGCGACATTGTCAGCGCACTGCTGCATAACCGGCGCAATGTCAGCTACGCCGAAATTTCATCCGCGCACGGGCATGATTCCTTCCTGATGCAGCACGAGCATTACCACAAGGTGCTGCGCGCCTACCTCGACAACATCGCCCGCGAGTTTGCCGCATGAACAATTACGACCACTCATCGCTCGCCGCCGCCCGCCCCGATTTCGCCGCGATCGCGGCATGGATTCCCGAAGGCGCCTCGGTGCTCGACCTCGGCTGCGGCGACGGCAGCCTGCTGCGCTACCTGAAACAGGCGCGCAATATTCGCGGCTACGGCGTGGAAATCAGCGACGAAGGCATAGAAGCGTGCATCCAGAATGGCGTGAATGTGATCCAGAGCAACCTCGAATCCGGTCTGTCCGGTTTTGAAAACAACTCTTTTGACTATGTAATTTTGTCGCAAACCCTGCAGGCCACGCGCCACACCGAGCCGCTGATGCAGGAAATGCTGCGCGTCGGACGCGAGGGCATAGTCAGTTTCCCCAATTTCGGTTTCTGGAAAAATCGCCTCAGCATCCTCTTGGGCAACATGCCAGTTTCCAAAGAGCTGCCCTACCAGTGGTATGACACCCCAAACGTGCATCTGTGCACCCTGCATGATTTTGAAAGCTTCTGCGCCAAATACAAAATGCAGATCCTGGCCCGCCGCGTGATGACTGACGAATACACCATCCATTTCGTGCCCAATCTGCTGGGCAGCATGGCGGTGTACCGTTTCCGTCGTGCCCACTGAACGATGAGTGTCTGGCAACAACTCTTTACCCGGCGCATGCTGATCTGTGTGTTTATCGGCTTCAGTTCCGGGTTGCCGCTGTATCTGCTGTTCAACCTGTTGCCGGCCTGGCTGCGCAGCGAGCATGTGGATCTCAAGACCATCGGCCTGTTTGCGCTGATCCAGTTTCCCTATACCTGGAAGTTTCTGTGGTCGCCGCTGCTGGATCGTTATGTGGTGCCCATGCTCGGACGGCGGCGCGGCTGGATGCTGCTGACGCAGATCGGCTTGCTGCTGGTGATTGCATCCATGGGCGCTTTTTCACCGCAAAGCGAATTGCACATCATTGCATGGATCGCCACACTGCTTGCCTTTTTGAGCGCAACCCAGGACATCGTGCTGGATGCCTTCCGCCGCGAGTTGTTGAGTGATGCCGAGCTGGGCCTGGGCAATGCGGTGTATGTGAATGCTTACCGGTTTATTATTACCGCGCTGTTTATGCTGCCCGGCATCGTGATGTCGCTGATGGTGAAGGAGCCGCACCGCGCGACGCCGCCCAAGACTTTGCGCGAAGCGGTGGTCGAGCCTTTTCACGAGTTTATCAATCGTCAGGGTTTGAACAATGCGCTGCTGATTCTGGCCTTCCTGTTTTTTTACAAGCTGGGCGACAGTATGTGCACCGCGCTGGCCACGCCGTTTTATCTGGACATGGGTTTTTCCAAAACACAGATCGGCCTGATCGCGAAGAATGCAGGGCTGTGGCCGGCGGTCATCGGCGGCATGCTGGGCGGGCTGTGGATGTTTAAAATAGGCATCAACCGCGCGCTGTGGCTGTTTGGCGTGGTACAGCTGGTGTCCATCTTCGGCTTTGCGTGGCTGGCCTCGGTGGGACATCATGCAGAAATTACCTCCGTTGAACTCGCCCAGCTTGCGATTGTGATTGGCCTTGAGGCGCTGGGCGTGGGGCTGGGCACGGTTGCCTTTGTCGCCTTTATCGCGCGCACTACCCACCCGGCCTATACCGCCACGCAGTTTGCGCTGTTTACCAGCCTGATGGCGGTGCCGCGCACCTTTGCCAATGCCGCCACCGGCTGGCTGGTGGAGATGATGGGCTGGCCAGTCTTTTTTATGCTGTGCGCGCTGCTTGCCGTGCCGGGAATGCTGTTGCTGTTGAAAGTGGCGCCGTGGAATGAAACCCCGCACGCCGCGCTAAAAACACAGGAGTAATCATTATGGAGCTTACACGCAGTATGAAACGGGTGGTGATGATAGTGCTGCTGGCCATCGTTGTGATTCTGGTCAGCAAGTCGCTACTGCTCAAGTCGGTTAAAAATTTAAACGCTGAAGCGGAAAAACAGCAGCAGGCCAAAGCAATCAAAGATGCTGCAACCTTGCCAGTGGCAGCCGGAAAAGAAGCCCCGGATGACGCTCCTGCAAGCACCACCACGGAAGCGATCGAGCCTGAATCCGCAGCCGTTGCCACCGAAGACAGTGCGACCACGCCTTAAATATGCGGTAAAGCAAATAATAGTAACTATTTGATTATATTGAATATTTTCTATTCAGCGAACTCCAGCCGCTCTTCCATTTTCTTCAGCGCCGCAGCAGCACAGGCTTTGTCTTTTTCGCCGCCCGGCGCACCCGACACACCCACTGCACCGATCAGGCTGCCCGCAGCACGTATCGGCAACGCGCCGTCCATCACAATGAGGCCGTTGATATGATTAAGTTCAGGGCGGATGTCGCCGCGTGCGGCGCGGAATTCTCCCGAATCACTGCCTGACATCACGGCCATGCCGGCCTTGCGTTCGGCAATTTCCAGCGTATAGCGCGCGGCCAGCGTGTCGCGCATGGCTACCTGCACATTGCCGCTACGGTCCAGCACCACGGCTGAAACGTTGTAGCCGTTCTTGCGGCAGGCCTCAACCGAAGCCGTCGCAATATCGCGCGCCAGCTCCATGCCGATCTGTTTGACAGGCATCACATCGGGTTGGGCGGCGAAGGCGGGCAGGGAAGCAAATAACAGAATTGCGGCTAGCAGTTTTCTCATGACATTCTCCTTTAACGTTTTAATTTGGCAGAACTGGAAATTACATTATCTTGGGGAAACAATTGTCCACAGATTACACAGATTTCCACAGATTAAACAAAGAATTGCCTTGTTTAGCATCAACACCTTTTGGGTGAGTCTGACATCACTGATTGCTGCATAAAAATCTGTGTGAATCTGTGTAATCTGTGGATTGAACTGCTGTTTTCAGGATTATTCCGTTAATGCTTACTGGGAAGATCAGTCCGCGTAATCCACCAGCAACGGTGCATGGTCGCTGAAACGCTGCTCCTTGTAAATGCTGGTGGTCGTCGCTTTGCCGGCAATGCCGGGGGTGGCAATCTGGTAATCAATGCGCCAGCCTACATCCTTGGCCCAGGCCTGGCCGCGATTCGACCACCAGGTGTAGACTTCCAGTTCGGGGTGCAGCTTGCGGAATACGTCGACAAAGCCAACGTCGTCAAACAGCTCGGTCAGCCACGCGCGCTCTTCCGGCAGAAAGCCGGAATTTTTCTTGTTGCCGCGCCAGTTCTTCAAATCTTTTTCGGTGTGTGCAATATTCCAGTCGCCGCAGATCAGCACTTCGCGCCCGCTGGCATGCAGCTGGCGCAAATGCGGCATGAAGGCCGCCATAAACTTGAATTTAACGGCCTGCCGTTCTTCGCCGCTGGATCCCGAGGGCAGGTACAACGACACCACACTGAGGTTGCCAAACTGCGCTTCGATATAGCGGCCTTCGCTGTCAAATTCGGCAATGCCCAGGCCCACGATTACTGCGTCCGGTTTGCGTTTGCTGTAGATGCCCACGCCGCTGTAGCCTTTTTTGTCGGCATAATGAAAATAGCCGTGATAGCCGGGCGGTGCCGACATTTCGGGCGTCATGTCGCCAGCCTGCGCCTTAAGTTCCTGTAAACAGATGATGTCTGCGCTTTGCTGCTGCAGCCACGGCAACAGGCCTTTGGTATACGCCGAACGGATGCCGTTCAGGTTGATTGAAATGATACGCACAAAAATTCTCCACTCATTAATCTGCGCATTATAATGTTGTTTGAATAATTACTCGCCTTATTGCCATGCTGTCTTTTCGCCAGGACTTTATCCGCTTCGCCATCGAGCAAAAAGTATTATGTTTCGGCGAATTTAAAACCAAAGCCGGACGTCTTTCTCCGTATTTTTTTAATGCCGGCCTGTTCAACGATGGCCATTCCCTGAAGCAGCTCACGCAGTTTTATGCGCGCGCCATTATCGATTCGGGCATACAGATCGACATGATTTATGGCCCTGCCTACAAGGGCATACCGCTTGCCGCCGGCACCGCAATCGCGCTGTCCGACATGGGACGCAATATGCCGTATTGTTTCAATCGCAAGGAAGCCAAGGATCACGGTGAAGGCGGCAATACGGTGGGTGCAAAGCTGCACGGCAAGGTCTTGATTATCGATGACGTTATTTCTGCCGGCACATCGGTGCGCGAGTCGATAGAGTTGATCCGTGCGGCTGGTGCCACACCCGCAGCCGTGGTGATTGCGCTGGACAGAATGGAGCTGGGCCAGACATCCCGTGAACAGGGCGGAATTTCAGCGGTACAGGAAGTGCAGCGCAATTTTAACATTCCCGTTATTTCTATCGCCACGCTGGATGATTTGCTGGTGTATTTGCAGGATAATCAGGAAGCGCGCCAGTATCTTGCTGCTGTGCAGTCTTATCGTGAACAATATGGAGTCAAAAATGTTTAATCCCAAAATGTTAAGCGCATGTTTTGCATTGACGATGGCTATCAGCCTGAATGCCGAGGCCAAGTTGTACAAGTGGGTAGATGACCAGGGTGTCACCCACTATGGCGAAGTTATTCCGCCCGAGTATGCCAATAAGGAAAGGGATTCGCTCAAAAAATCAGGACTCCTGGAAAAGCGCCCTGAGAAAATAGATCCTGCATCAGTACGCGCCAAAGAAGATGCCGAGAAAAAGCGGAAGATAGACAGTCAGGCTGCGGTTGAACAGCAGCGACGCGATAGCGCTTTGCTCAATACCTACAGCAATGAGAATGAAATTGATATGGCGCGTGACCGCAGCCTGGTGCTGGTCACGGCGCGCATCGACAGCTACAAAACACTGATTAAGTCATCGCAAGGTACGCTGGATGACCTCAAGAAGGAGGCAGAAACACGCACCAAAACAAACAAGAAGATTCCGCAATCGCTTGCAAACGATATTACCCAGACAGAAGCAAGGATCGTTAAATATACCAGCGATTTGAGCAAAAGCGAGGAAGAGTTAATAGCGGTAAAGACTCGTTTCGAAAACGAGAAGCAGCTTTATCGCAAACTGAAAGGCGTGTCCAAATAGTCTCTGATGAACCGTAATTTTGGTTCGCATTGACCACTGGCAGAAATCACTAATTCATCAGGCGGCGCAACGCCTCCTGATATTTGTCTGCAGTTTTCTGCAATATATCCGCGGGCACCTGAGGCGCGGGCGGCTGTTTGTTCCACCCCGAAGCTTCCAGCCAGTCACGCACAAACTGCTTGTCAAAGCTGGGCGGATTGCTGCCTGCTTTATAGTTTTCAGCAGGCCAGAATCTGGAAGAGTCCGGTGTCAGCGCTTCATCAATCAGATACATCTTGCCCGTACTATCCTCGCCAAATTCAAATTTGGTATCCGCAATAATTATTCCCTTGGTCGCTGCAAATTGCGCCGCCTGACTGTAAAGGGCGAGGGAAGACGCACGCACTGCGTTTGCACGAGTTTCTCCGAGTAATTTTACAACCTCGTCAAAAGAAATATTTTCATCATGCTCACCCGCAACCGCCTTGGTTGAGGGGGTGAACAGGGGTTCCGGCAATTGCTGTGCCTCCTGCAAACCTGCCGGTAACTTGATGCCACAGACTGATCCTGATTTTTTATATTCTTTCCAGCCCGAACCCACCAGATAACCGCGCACTATCGCTTCGACAGGCAGGGGTTTCAGGCGTTTGACCACAAATGCACGCCCCTTTATTTGCTCGCGCTCAGCAGCTGTTTTCACCACCTCTTCAGGTGCTATGCCGGATAAATGATTGGGTATGACATGAGCCAGCTTGTCGAACCAGAAGTTTGACAGTGTGGTCAGAATCTGTCCCTTGCCGGGAACCGGATCGGGCAGAATCACATCGAATGCGGAAAGGCGATCTGTCTGTACAATCAGCAAATGCTGCGCATCGACCGCATAAATGTCGCGTACCTTGCCTCGATGCAATAACGCAACACTGCTCAGACTGGATTCATGTAATGCGGTCATTGGACTCTCTCAAATCAAGCTGATCGCTTTAAAAACCCGGCAACATCACCGCTGGATATCGGGTTTTTAAAGCGACCCTCAAAGAAAAATGGTGATCAAACTGATCACCACCTGTTGTTACATGCCTTTGTGATAACTGACGACGCGTTCAACTTCGTTTTTTGAGCCCAAGATTACAGGCACACGCTGATGCAAGCCGGTGGGCTGCACTTCCATTATGCGTTCACGGCCTGTAGAACACATGCCGCCGGCCTGTTCCACGATGAAGGACATTGGATTTGCTTCATACATAATGCGCAGTTTGCCTGCTTTGCCGGCTTCCTTGGTATCAAACGGATACATGAAGATACCGCCACGGATCAGAATGCGGTGTACTTCTGCAACCATTGAGGCCACCCAGCGCATATTGAAGTTTTTCTCGCGACCACCTTCTGTTTTGCCCTTTACGCACTCTTCAACATAACGCTGGATCGGTGCTTCCCAGTAACGCTGATTGGAGGTGTTAATCGCAAATTCCTGGGTATCAACAGGTATCGTCATCTTTGGATGCGTCAACATGAATTCGCCGATGTCATTATCCAGCGTAAAGCCGTTTACACCTTGACCGGTGGTGATCACCAGCATGGTTGAGGGACCGTACAGCGCATAACCTGCACATACCTGTTTGGTCCCAGGTTGCAGGAAATCTGCTGCTACCGGATTGGTCACGCCTTCCGGGCAGCGCAGAATTGAAAATATCGTGCCAACAGAGATATTCACGTCGATATTGGACGAGCCATCCAGCGGGTCAAAAGTCAGCAAATATTTTCCGCGCGGGTATTGTGCCGGAATGGAATAGATATCATCCATCTCTTCCGATGCCATTGCTGCAAGGTGACCGCTCCACTCATTGGCCTTGATAAAAATATCATTGGTGATCACATCAAGCTTTTTCTGTGTTTCACCCTGGATATTTTCGCTGCCTGCACTGCCCAGTACACCAATCAAAGCGCCTTTGTTAACGCTATGTGCAATCTGCTTGCATGCCATGATGATATCGGTTAACAGGCCGGTGAAATCACCCGTAGCACCAGGAGCATGCCGTTGTTCTTCTATAATAAATTGCACCAGATTCTTGCTCATCTTGCTCTTTCCTCTAATATTTAACTGCACAAACGTTGAATTTTACCCGTTTTCGCGCCAGCGCTCCATATAAGTATGTGCTACTACACTAACTTTATGAAAATATTGAAATAAAAAGAGGCGACCCAAAGGTCGCCTCTATGCTTCAACTGCGCGTACTCTTTATTTTACGATAGCTTTCAATTCGCCCTTGGCGTATCTGATCGCCATATTGTCCAGCGAGATAGGCTTGATTTTGCCAGCCTGCCCAGCAGAACCGAACGCCTCGTAACGCGCCTTGCAGATTGCACGCATTGCTTTGGTGGTTTCAGCGAGGAACTTGCGTGGATCAAAATCTTTCGGATTGTCAGCCAGATAACGACGCGTCGCGCCGGTAGATGCCATACGCAGATCGGTATCAATGTTTACCTTGCGCACGCCATGCTTGATACCTTCAACGATTTCTGAAACCGGCACGCCGTAAGTTTGCGGCATCGCACCACCGTATTTGTTGATGATTTCCAGCCATTCCTGTGGCACAGATGAAGAACCATGCATCACCAGGTGGGTGTTGGGAATGCGTGCATGGATTTCCTTGATACGGCTGATTGCCAGCGTGTCGCCTGTGGGTGGCTTGGTAAACTTGTACGCGCCGTGCGAGGTGCCAATCGCGATTGCCAGGGCATCCACTTGTGTCAGCTTGACGAACTCAGCAGCTTCGTTCGGGTCAGTCAACAGCTGGTCGTGGCTCAGCACGCCTTCCGCGCCATGGCCGTCTTCCTTCTCGCCGTGACCCGATTCCAGAGAACCAAGGCAACCCAGCTCACCTTCAACAGACACACCAACAGCGTGCGACATTTCAACCACTTTGCGCGATACATCCACGTTGTATTCAAAAGAAGAGGGTGTCTTGCCGTCGGTCATCAATGAACCGTCCATCATCACACTGGAAAATCCGGAGCGGATAGCGTTAATACAGACCGCTTCCGATGCGCCGTGATCCTGGTGCATAACAACGGGAATGTGCGGATACATTTCAACCGCAGCCAAAATAAGGTGACGCAAGAATGGCTCGCCTGCGTATTTACGCGCGCCGGCAGAACCCTGCATGATTACCGGGCTGTTGGTTTCATCGGCCGCTTCCATAATCGCCTTGACCTGTTCCAGGTTGTTGACGTTGAATGCGGGCAGGCCGTAGCCGTTTTCTGCTGCATGATCCAGCAATTGACGCAATGATACGAGAGCCATTTTCCTTCTCCTAACTATATTAAATAATTTAAAATTCTTGATGAAAACCGTTAAATCAATTCAAGAGTGTACGATTAAACCTGTGCCAGATTCAACCCTTCAGCCTTTGCGGTGATCACCTACTCTTACAATTTTCATCGTATTGGTATGTCCGGCCTTGCCGATTGCTTCACCTATCGTCATCACAACCATATCACCGTCGTTTACCAGTCCCAGACGAATAAGCTCATCTTCTGCAGCTCGCAGTACTTCCGAAGGGAAATCGGACTCAATGCTGAAAGCGATAGGATGCACGCCGCTAAACAACGTTACCTTACTCAGCGTAGACTCAATGGGTGTGAGGGCAAAGATTGGTACACCGGCATTCATTCGCGACATCCACAGCGTTGTCGAACCGGACTGGGTGAGGGCTACGATCGCCTTCACCTTGAAATGCGAGGCGGCATAGAGCGCTGCCATGGCAATTGACTGATCAATGCGTGAAAACTTGCTGTGCGTCAAGCGTCTGTCCGCATCACTTTCTTCAATTTCTTTTTCTGCCTGCATGCAGATACGCACCATGGCCTGTATGGTTTCTACCGGATAGTCACCTACCGCTGTCTCTGCCGACAGCATGACAGCATCTGTTCCATCCAGCACTGCGTTTGCCACGTCCGAAACTTCCGCACGGGTCGGGATCGGGTTGGTGATCATCGATTCCATCATTTGCGTCGCGGTAATCACCAGCTTGTTGCGCGAACGTGCCATTCTTATCATGCGCTTTTGCAGACCAGGTACGGCAGCATCACCGACCTCTACCGACAAATCACCGCGCGCGACCATAATCGCGTCGGAAGCATCAATAATCTCGCCCAGTACAGGAATGGCTTCTGCACGTTCAATCTTAGCCATCAGCAGGCTCTTGCCGCCTGCTGCGTGCATCAGTTCGCGTGCCAGTTTCATATCTGCAGCAGAGCGCGGGAAAGATACAGCCAGATAGTCAGCTTTGATAAGCGCTGCAGTCTTGATGTCTTCTTTGTCCTTGTCTGTCAAGGCTGGTGCAGTCAAGCCCCCGCCCTTGCGATTGATTCCTTTGTTATTGGACAAGGCTCCTCCGCGTACCACTTTGCAGATGACCTGGCTGCCCTTAACCTCGGTAACATGAAATTCAAGCATGCCATCGTTCAGTAAAAGTACGGTGCCGTTGCTTACGTCTTTTGGCAACTCCTTGTAGTCCAGACCAACACGTTCCTGATTGCCCAATGCAGTCCATTCCGCGTCCAGAATGAAAGTATCACCCGGATTAAGAATGATTTTGTCATGTTCAAATTTACTCACCCGTATTTTGGGACCTTGCAAGTCGGCAAGAATACCAACGGTACGACCACAAGCAGCTGCTGCTGCGCGTACTCTGTTTGCACGCGCCACATGATCTTCAGCTTTACCATGCGAAAAATTCATCCGCACTACATCGACTCCAGCCCTGATTAATGCCTCTAGTGCTTTTTGTGTATCCGAAGCAGGGCCCAGCGTTGCCACAATTTTTGTTCTACGTAACATGTTTTATTTTAGATAGTTTTATTATCCCGCAGCAATTGCCGCAGGAGGTGATTTATTTAGCTGCTCGCTGTTCCAGTATCTCAACGGCAGGCAAAGTTTTCCCTTCAAGAAACTCAAGAAATGCTCCACCAGCTGTCGAAATGTAAGACACCTTGTCATAGATGTCATATTTCTGGATTGCGGCAATGGTGTCGCCACCGCCTGCCAGCGTGAAGGCCTTGGTGTTCGCAATTGCCATCGCAATCGTTTTTGTACCTTCGCCAAACTGGTCAAATTCAAATACGCCAACCGGGCCATTCCACACCACGGTACCGGCTTTCATGATGATGTCGGCCAGTTCCTGTGCAGATTTTGGACCAATATCGAAAATCATGTCATCGTCCGCCACTGCACCCGCATCCTTGAGGACTGCTGGTTCATTTGCGTCGAATTTCTTGCCGACCACAACATCTTTGGCAATTGGTATTGTTGCGCCACGCGCAGACATCTTTTTCATCAGTGCCTGAGCTGTCGGCACCAGGTCGTCTTCGCACAATGATTTACCGATTTGCTTGCCTGAAGCTTTAAGGAATGTGTTGGCAATGCCGCCACCCACAACCAGCTGTTCGCATTTTTCAGACAAAGACTCCAGCACGGTCAGTTTGGTGGAAACCTTGGACCCGCCCACAATTGCAACCATGGGGCGCGCGGGACTCAGCAATGCTTTCGTCAAAGCTTCCAGCTCTTCTGTCAGCAGAATACCGGCACAGGCGGTTGGCGCATATTTTGCAACGCCATGGGTTGAAGCTTCGGCACGGTGTGCAGTGCCAAATGCATCCATCACAAATACATCGCACAAAGCAGCATATTTTCTGGATGTTTCTTCGGTGCTTTTCTTTTCGCCCTTGTTGAAACGGCAATTTTCCAGCAAAACCAGTTCGCCATCAGCAACATTAAAACCGCCATCCACCCAATCCTTGATCAGACGCACAGGTTTGCCCAATTTGGCAGCAATGACGTCGGCAACGGGTTTCAGCGAGTTTTCTTCCGAATATATGCCTTCTTCAGGGCGACCCAGATGAGACGTTACCATCACGCGTGCACCGGCCTTGAGTGCAAAATTGATCGTGGCCATAGAAGCGGTAATGCGCGCATCCGAAGTGACTTTGCCGTCTTTTACCGGCACATTGAGATCCGAGCGGATCAGGACACGTTTGCCCTTGAGGTCCAGATCGGTCATTTTAATAACTGACATGCTTCTTTCCTTATATACAGTCTACAAAGAGAAAAGGGCTGACTAAGTGTCAGCCCTTTAACTAGTTACGTATTACTTTGCGATGTGACCAACCATGCGCATCAGGTTGCAGGTATAACCGTATTCATTGTCATACCATGCTACAACCTTGACGAAGGTTGGATCCAGTGCAATACCTGCTTCAGCGTCAAACACGGAAGGGCAGGTGTAACCACGGAAATCGGTGGATACCACCTTTTCATTGGTATAACCCAGCACACCTTTCAACGGACCGCTTTCGGATGCTTGTTTCATCGCAGCGCAGATTTCATCATAAGTCGCTGCCTTGTTCAATTCAACAGTCAGGTCGACTACAGATACGTCAGAGGTTGGCACACGGAATGCCATACCAGTCAGCTTTTTGTTCAGCTCGGGGATAACCACACCCACTGCTTTGGCTGCACCAGTAGAAGAAGGAATGATGTTTTCCAGAATGCCGCGACCACCACGCCAATCTTTATTGGAAGGGCCGTCTACAGTCTTTTGGGTAGCAGTGGCAGCGTGCACTGTAGTCATCAGACCGCGCTTGATTCCCCACGTGTCATTCAATACTTTGGCAACCGGTGCCAGCGCATTGGTTGTGCAAGACGCTGCAGAAACAATGTTCTCGCCTTTGTATGTTGTGTGGTTTACGCCATATACAAACATCGGTGTGTCATCCTTGCTTGGTGCAGACTGGATTACTTTCTTAGCGCCTGCATCAATATGTGCCTGACATGTTTCTTTGGTCAGGAAAAAACCGGTACATTCAATAACGATATCAACACCAGCCTCTTTCCACTTAAGTTTTGACGGATCGCGTTCGGCTGTCAGACGAATTTTCTTGCCATTTACAACCAGATCATTACCAGCTACCTCAACCTTGCCGTTAAAACGGCCGTGAACTGAGTCGTAAGAAAGCATGTATGCCAGATAATCAGGCTCCAGCAAGTCGTTAATGGCAACGACTTCGATTTCAGGGAAATCTTTGGTGGCTGCACGGAACACCATACGGCCGATACGACCAAAACCATTGATACCAACTTTAATTGCCATTTTTATATCTCCCGTTATTAAATATTTCCAAGTTTTCTAATACAAATTTTTATAGAACGCTTTTTACAGTTTTCGCAACATTCAGAATACAACCAGGCCACTGAGCCTTAACATTCGCTACGCTCAAGTTAGCTTAAATCCAGCATGCGGCCACAGTTGTTATGCAATGGTTTTCTTGACCGTAGCCACGACGTTGTCTGTGGTGAAACCAAAATGTTTAAACAACTCTCCCGCAGGTGCCGATTCGCCAAAGCAATCCATGCCGACCACCGCACCTTCAAGCCCGACATATTTATGCCAGAAACCGGTTACTCCAGCTTCAACTGCCACGCGCTTCACACCCTTGTTCAGCACACTGTCCTTGTAGGACTGATCCTGACGGTCAAACAGATTGGTGCATGGCATGGATACAACTCGTACATGCACACCATCCTGGGCCAATGCTTTTTGCGCATCCATCGCCAGTGCAACTTCGGAACCTGTTGCAATAATAATGGCTTGTGGTTTGCCATTGGCAGCTTCAGACAGCACATATGCACCCTTGCGGATATTGGCAATTTGCGCTGCATCCCGTTTCTGGAACGCCAGGTTTTGACGGCTGAAAATCAGTGACGATGGACCAGTCTTGCGTTCTACCGCGTTAATCCACGAAGCGGCTGATTCAACGGTGTCACACGGACGCCATACATCCATATTCGGGATGTAACGTAATGTTGTGGTTTGTTCAACGGGCTGGTGTGTCGGACCATCTTCACCCAGACCAATTGAATCGTGAGTGTAAACATAGATTACGCGCTGCTTCATCAGCGCTGACATGCGCAATGCATTGCGTGCATATTCTGAGAACATCAGGAATGTGCCGCCGAACGGCAACAGACCACCATGCAACGCCATACCATTCATGATGTGAGACATACCAAATTCGCGTACGCCGTAGCTGATGTAGTTACCAGGTTTCTTGCCGGATACATGGTGTGCGCCCGTCCAGTTGGTCAAATTAGAACCAGTCAGGTCGGCTGAACCACCCAAAAACTCAGGCAACACGGGAACCAGCGCATTAATCGCATTTTGCGATGCCTTGCGGGTAGCAATTGTTTCTGCTTTCTCGTTGATTTGCTTCATTACTTCGGCCGCATGCTCTGTCCAGTTCGCAGGCAAATCTCCATTGGTACGGCGAACAAACTCTGCAGCCTCTTCCGGAAATGCCTTACGGTATTCGGCAAAATTGTTATTCCACAGTTTTTCGAAACCTTCACCTTTGGTGCGTGCATCCCATGCCTGGTAGACATGCTTGGGGATTTCAAACGGAGGGTAGTTCCAGCCGATATGCGCACGAGTAGCGGCAACCTCGGCATCGCCCAGAGCGGCACCGTGCACATCGTGTGTGCCTTCTTTGTTTGGAGAGCCTGCGCCAATCACGGTCTTGCAGCAGATCAGCGTAGGTTTGTCAGTGATGGATTTTGCCTCGTTGATGGCAGCGTCGATTGCAGCCGGATCATGTCCTTCTACATTGGCTACCACATGCCAGCCGTAAGCTTCAAAACGCTTGGGCGTATTATCGGTAAACCAGCCGCCTACATGGCCGTCAATAGAGATATCGTTGTCATCCCAGAATGCAATCAGCTTGCCCAGACCCCAGGTTCCTGCCAGAGCGCAGGCTTCATGTGAAATACCTTCCATCAGGCAACCGTCACCCATAAATACATAGGTGTAGTGATTCACGATTTCATGGCCTGGCTTGTTAAACTCGTTGGCCAGTAATTTTTCCGCCATCGCCATACCTACAGCGTTGGTAATGCCCTGGCCCAGAGGGCCGGTTGTAGTTTCAACGCCCACGGTGTAGCCATACTCAGGATGTCCAGGCGTCTTGGAGTGCATTTGACGGAAGCGTTTCAGCTCGTCCATTGGCAAGTCATAGCCGGTCAGGTGCAATAGTGCATAAATCAGCATGGAGCCGTGACCGTTCGATTGCACGAAACGGTCACGGTCCGGCCACTTTGGATTGGCCGGATTGTGGCGCAAGTGATGGTTCCACAGTACTTCGGCGATTTCAGCCATGCCCATAGGCGCGCCGGGGTGGCCTGAGTTTGCTTTTTGCACTGCATCCATCGCCAAAGCGCGAATTGCACCAGTCGTATCATTAAACTTTGGGGGTTTTACATTTCGCGCCACAGCCATTTTACTGCCTCCTAAGGACTTCCCTTGACGGGTTAAATAGTATTTTTATTGCACCAACTTTTAATTATGCCGTACCACTCTGATTTGGGCAACTCCCGGGAGGTGCTACTAAGCCTCGTTATCGGCATTCTTTTTATTCATTTTAATGCCTAATTGCTTGAGTTTACGGTATAAATGCGTGCGCTCTATACCCATGTTGTCAGCCACACGTGTAACGTTGCCATTTTCTTTATCCATTTGATAATTAAAATATAATTTATCGAAATGCTCACGTGCTTCGCGTAAGGATAAATCCAGAGGCAGAGAAAATTGCTTGATTATTCTTCTTTCAATTGATTCAACTGGCTCGCTTTTTTTCTTCTCAGGCTTGATACCCTGTTGCATGACGGTAGCTACTGTTCTGAGCAGTTTTTGCAGCGCAATCGGCTTTTCCAGAAAATCCGCCGCTCCTATACGCGTAGCTTCGAGAGCGGTTTCGATGGTTCCGTGGCCTGACATCATTACAACAGGCATGGTCAGCAAGTCATGGTCTACCCACTCTTTCAGCAAACTTAAGCCGTCCATATCTGGCATCCAGATATCGAGCAAAACCAGATCAGGTACCTTGTTCATGCGAAACTCGCGTGCCTGTTGCGCATTTTCTGCCAATTGTACCTGATAGCCTTCGTCGAACAGAATTTCGGAAAGGAGTTCGCGTATTCCTACTTCATCATCAACTACTAAAATTTCCTTGGTCGCCATTATCCCACCACCTCTTCTTCCAGTAACGGAAAAATAATACTGATACATGTACCGCCTGTTACTCTTTTCTCAATCAAGATTGAGCCGCCATGTTCTTCAACAATTTTTTTAACAATTGGCAGCCCCAATCCCGTGCCCTTATCCTTGGTTGTCATATAGGGTTCAAATACCCGAGACACAATTTGTTCCGGAAAACCGCTGCCATTATCAAGCACACTTAACTTAAGCGTGTTTTGACTATTTTCAGTGCGCAATACAATATTAGGGTCTGCTACATTTTTCAAAGCATCATGCGCATTATGCAAAAGATTGTGTATTACCTGTCTTAAACGTGTCGCATCACCATTTATTCGCGGGTATATAGCATTCAGTTGTAAAGTTATCGGGCTGCTGTTTGCCTCATAAAGACCCAACACCTCGTTTAGCAGCTGGTGCATATCCAGGGGCATTAACTGTACAGCGGGCGCACGGGCATAATCAGCAAACTCCATTACCATTTTTTTCATAGCCGAAACCTGGCTTACAATCGTTTGCGTTGCCCGCTGCAGTAATTTTGCATCTTCCAAGTTTAATTTTTCACTTAATTTATACTGCAACCTCTCAGCCGATAGCTGAATTGGCGTCAGGGGATTTTTAATTTCATGCGCAAGCCTGCGTGCTACTTCCCCCCATGCTGCCTGACGCTCTGCCTGCAACAGGTGAGTAATATCGTCAAATACAACGACATAACCCGTTTCTTCAAATGAAGACAAGCGCGTACCACGCAATAACAACATCTGGTTTCCATTTTTGCTCATGCGCTCAATCTGACGCTGCCACTCATTCTCTGTAGATTCAGCAAATGCCTTGATTACCGCCTCGGTAAACGGACGCAGCAATTTATATTGCATACTTAATGTCAGTAGCGGCACACCTCGCAATTCAAGCAAGGAAACACCCAGAATATGCTCTGCACTGGTATTGGCAGAACGCAGACGAAACTGTTCATCGACAACCAGGACACCGGAAGATAAATGCGTAAGCACGCTTTCGAGATAAGCCTTGGATTTATTCACCAGACGTTGCTGCCTTTCGCTCAATTTCTGTGCATCGGACAATTGCGATGTCATCTGGTTAAACAATCCTGTCAACGCCCCGAGCTCATCACGACTTTGAACCGGATAATTACCGCTAAAATCCCCCTGAGCAACGGCACGCGTTCCTTCAGCCAAAGCTGCCAACGGAGAGCTCAATCGTGCGCTCAGGAAAAATGCTGCTGATACCGCACTGAGTAATACAATGAGCAAGGACAATGTCAGGGTAATACCATATAGTCGTTTGAGCCCTAATCGTGAAAGTGAAAGCTCCTGATAATCTCGATAGACAGATTGCACCGTTTCAGTGTCGTCCGCCAACTGATTTGATACCGGCTGAACCAGTTGTAAAATTCGAATATCCGCCAATGGTGAGGCCTGATTAAGCGGCACAACCACCTTAAGCACAAGTGAATTGTCCGGCAGTGTATCAACGACATTAAATTGGCCTTGTTTAACAGCTTGTCGCAGCATTGTGTCATCAGGCTGGTACGACGTGGTATTTGTGCTGCTTACATGAGCCAATAATTTTCCCTTAATGTTAAATATGGCAACTTCTTGAACCACACCTTCATCAATTAGTTTTTTTAGGGTATTGGCATGACGTTCAGCCGGCTGCTCTGCCAGCAACAAGGAGATAAATTTTCCTCTCTTGGCCAAGTCCTGCAATCCATTTTCGAGCGAACTGCGGCCAAGATTCAGGCCGCCTTCGAGTGCCTTTTCCACACGCACATCGAACCAGGACTCTATACTTTTTCCCAAAAACTGCACTGAAACTGCATAAACCAGCAGCCCCGGCAAAATGGCAATCAGGGAAAAGAACAGTGCAAGTCTTAACGTCAGTTTTGCACCGAATATCTGAGCCCTGATTTTTTCCCGCAATTGCCAAAGCTGGTATCCAACCAGGGCACTCAGACAAAAAGCCAGCAATCCGGCCAGCGCCAGCAAGGTGTAATAATTGCGCGTGAAGAGATCCGTATTTGCGCTTGCGCTCGACAGCAAGTAAAGTAGCACTGCGCCGATTATGCCGCTTATCAGAATCAAATATTTCACTGCATCTCTTTCCTGGCCTGAGAAAGTTCTTCAGCAGCTAGCATCCAGCTATACCCCTCGGAATCAAGCTTCCACTCATCACTCGTCAATGCATTTACCTGCAAGGGTTTGGGTAGTTGGGTAACGTCCAGCCTCATTCTTGCGAAGGCGGTGTAATTTGAATTACTCCCTAACAAAGTAGCAATATAGCCACTGCTGCGATTTAGCAAATCTGCCGGTATCGGGTCTGATGACTGATTTCCCAGTACACGCAAGGCATCGTCCAGATTGGCAAAATTTTGAAATAAACTACCGCGCTTGATACGATACTGGCGGGTCAGCGCGCTATAACTCAGCTTGGTTGTTTGCTCAGTTTTGGCAGCAACTTCATCCAGCCAGTACCAGCGCGAACGAGTCAGCGTGAATTCGCTTACAAAGTTAAGTGTAATACCATGGGTAAGCGCTTGTTCAATCAGCAGACTTAATCTGATGTCAAAGTTGGCAGCTAGCTGATATCCTTCATCAGTCATACGAATTTCAGCCTTGCGTACGGCGATTCCGTCTGCATGCGCCATGCAGGGATTCAGCAAGATAATTGCAACCGCAAGCAACAGGCTCCGCATTACTTTATTTTGGTTTGTGCAATAACGCATAAAAAAATCCGTCATGCTCATCATTGGGCAGTAACTGCCCCTGTATCATTCCGCTTGCAGCAAGCGACAGTTGTTTGGCATCTGAATGAGTGCTTAAAAATTCATTTATGACCTGTTGATTCTCACGTCCGAAAATGGAACAAGTCGCATATAGCAATTTACCTTCTGCTGCCAGTAAAGGCCATAATGCATTCAAGATCTGCAGTTGTTGCTGCGCAAATCCCTGTATATCAGCAGCTCGGCGCAGCCATTTTATATCGGGATGACGTCTTACTACACCCGTTGCAGAGCAGGGTACATCCGCCAATATACGCTGAAACAATTGACCGTCCCACCAGTCTGCGGGGATTGCAGCATCGCCTGTCAACAGCCTTGCACGGAGTTGCAAACGCTGCATATTTTCTTGTACCCGCTCCAGTCGCACGACATCTTTATCAAGGGCTGTCAACTCTATCTCTGCCAATTCAAGCAAGTGTGCGCTCTTTCCACCCGGTGCTGCACAAGCATCCAGAACACGCATACCTTGCTGAACATCCAGAAAACCTGCGGCATATTGCGCTCCCGCATCTTGCACTGAAACGAGGCCATCCATAAACCCTGGCAGCTTATCTACCGGCAAAGCTTGCTCCAGCTGAATCGCATCTGGCTCGACGACACGGGCCTGAATACCATTTTGCATCAACAAACCCAGATAATCAGTGGGCGTTGTTCGCCTGTGGTTAACCCGCAACGTCATGGGTGGATGGGTATTTCCCGCGAGCAGAATTGCTTCTGCCTTATCCCCATATTGAGACTTAACTTCATTTATCCACCATTGCGGGTAAGAGTAACGACCTTCTTCAGTACGTGCTGCTTCTAATAATAGTGGGCTTTTATTGCGCAAGAAATTGCGTAAAATTGCATTGACTAACCCGCTTGCTGCGGGATTACGTTTGCGTACAGCATTTACTGCAAAATCGACTACTGCATGGGGAGCTGCCTTGCTATATTCCAGTTGATACAGCGCTATAAGCAACAGATAACGTATCTGAATATCCTGCACTGGTTTGTTTAAAAGAGCGTCCAGCACGCTGGACAACTGTCCATAATAACGCAGGGTGCCATAGCTCAAGTCCTGTAGTGCACCTCGCTGTTGTTGCGTTAGCGCAGTGGAAGCACTCAATACCTCGCTCAACACCTGATTGAGATTACGTCCGCTCAATACCTGGCTTATGATTGTTACTGCGGCTTGTTGTACGGTGTCCATATCAGACAGCAGTGAAGCGGTCGCCGGCTTTGACCGTAAATCCCTGCACAAACTGGGAAACAGGCAAAGCTTTGCCGTTTGGTCTTTGTAACACTTCCAAATTCAACGCTCCCTGTCCGCATGCGACCTGTATATTGTATTTGTTAATCATCAGCACAGTTCCAGGCTCCCCTTGGTCTTCTTCAGAAATGCTCCCCTGCCAAATTTTTATTGTCGTTCCATTCAGGGACGAGTATGCACCTGGAACCGGGTTGTAGGCACGAATCGCACGTTCTAATTGAATTGCACTTTGAGTCCAGTCAAGCCGCGCTTCCGATTTGCTGATTTTCGCTGCGTAGGTGGCCAGTGTTGCATCTTGAGCAACTCCATACAACATATTGATTTTACCCAAAGTTTCAATGATGGCTTCCGCGCCCAATTTTGCCAGCTTGTCATGCAAAGTTTGTGAAGTATCGCTAGCCGAAATAGCGCAGGGTAGTTTTAACAGCATCGCACCGGTATCCAGTCCCTCATCCATTTGCATGATCGTGATACCAGTCTCCATATCACCTGCAAGGATAGCGCGTTGTATAGGCGCCGCACCTCGCCAGCGTGGCAGTAGTGATGCATGTATGTTCAGGCAACCATAACGTGGCATCTGCAGCACGGGGGTTGGCAATATAAGACCATATGCTGCGACCACCATCACATCCGGCTGAAATATGGCGAGCTGTTGCTGTATTTCGGCAGCCTTTAACGACAACGGTTGCAGCACAGGAATTCCATGTTGCACAGCCAGTTGTTTGACCGGACCGGCGGCAAGTTGCATACCGCGCCCGGCAGGACGATCCGGCTGAGTTAATACCGCCACTATTTCGTGGCCGTTTGCCAGCAATGCAGCAAGTGCGCTGGCTGCAAAATGAGGCGTGCCTGCAAATATTATTTTCAACTGAATTTTCCGTTTACATCGTTTCGCGCAGACGTTTCTTTAATTTTGCACGAATTCGCGTTTGTTTTAATTGAGACAAATATTCGACAAAGACTTTGCCCAGCAGATGATCCATTTCATGCTGAATACATACGGCTAGCAAGCCAGCCGCTTCCAGCGTAAATGCCTCACCTTTGGCATTCTGCGCTTTTACTGTAATCCGCTCCGCGCGCCGGACTTTGTCATATATGCCTGGCACAGACAAACACCCCTCCTCACAGTCGCTTTCACCACTCATGCTGATAATTTCAGGGTTAATAAATACCAATAGATTATTATTGGTTTCCGAAGTGTCCACTACGATAATGCGTTGATGCACATCAACCTGGGTGGCAGCCAAGCCTACGCCAGGAGCTGCATACATGGTTTCAGCCATGTCTTTTACAAGCTTGCGTGTGCTGTCTGTGACCGCATTCACTTTTACTGCAACCTTATGCAGACGCTCATCCGGATATTGAAGTATTTTGAGAATTGCCATAATAGCTTGCTAATTTAAGAGACTAGATGCAAAATTTAAACAGTTGTGCGAACATCGCACTGCATTTCATTACTTTGCTGGGGTTTTTTCATGCGCAAGATTATATCGCTGATTTGCATTCTTTTGCCTATTCTTACCTATGCCGGTGGAACGGCCCATGCGGATGAATTAGTTGTGCGTGAAAATGCTCCAGACCAATATGTTGTGGTTAAAGGCGACACCCTGTGGGACATTTCTCACAAGTTTTTCAAAGATCCATGGAAGTGGCCGCAAATTTGGGGGCTGAACAAGGACACGATCAAAGACCCACACTGGATATATCCTGGCAATGTGGTTTATCTGGATCCCAACACTAAAACTTTGCATATTGGCGAAAAGCCCAAATCACCTGATACTCCTGCTGGTGAAGTTGCGCTTGTTCCCGATTTACCTCAAAGCACTGAGCAGACTACCGTAACGGATTCAAAAATTCAGAAGTTATCTCCTAAAATGCGTGTTGTAAGCGGAGATAATGACGCAATTACAAGCATACCCTCCAGCGTTATCTCTGCATTCCTTGCCAAACCACTGGTCATTGAAAGCGATGAAATTGAAGGTGCACCGACACTGATAGGATCAATTGAAAACCGCACATTGCTCAGTTTCGGCGACACGGCATTTGCAACCGGCATGCCTGATGATAAAGGGCCGTTATGGCAACTCTATCGCCCCGGCAGAGCTTTGATTGATCCCGATACCGATGAAACTCTGGGTTATGAAGTTATCTATCTGGGAGACGCAAGCGTACAAAAACATGATGAAATTACTACGCTGAAAATTACCAAATCCGTTCTGGATATCCAGAAAGGCGATAATTTCATTCAATCGGCCGTCGGCTTATCAAATAATTATATTCCCCGTTCACCTGAGGGCAAAATACAAGCCAAGGTCATTTCCATTTACGGAGGTTTTGATCAGGGAGGTCAGAATGCTGTCATTACCCTGAACAAGGGACAGCGTGACGGGCTTGAAAATGGCCACGTGCTTGCTTTATACAAAGAAAGTGAATTATCAAAACATAAAGGTGAAAAGTACAAATTGCCCGCATTAAGATACGGTCTTGTTTTTGTTTTTCGCACTTTCGACAAGGTATCTTATGCCTTGGTCATGCAAGTTCAAAGGACTGTGCAATTATTGGATAGCGTAGAAACGCCATAAAATTATGATTTTGGACGCCGAGCTTGCGTCATGGCTTAAGCTAAGCCAAGTTTCCGGCCTGGGTAATGAAAGCATGCGCAGCTTATTACATGCTTTCGGTTCTCCTTCTGCAATATTGGCCACTTCGGCTGCCACCTTAAAACAAATAGTACGCCCTGTTGTAGCAAACTCCATTGTTAATGCAGCAAATGACGATTTACTAGCGGCTGTTTCGAGCTGGCTTGAAGATCCACAAAATCATATTGTTACGCTTGCAGATGCAGATTATCCGCAAGCGCTGCTGAATATCCCTGATCCGCCGTTTCTAATATATGTAAAGGGGCGGCTTGATTTGCTTAATCACTCCTCGCTGGCAGTCGTGGGGAGTCGCAATGCTTCCACACAAGGAATTCGCAATGCGGAAGCCTTTGCACGTGCTGCCAGCGAAGCCGATCTGTGCATTATTAGTGGAATGGCGCATGGTATTGACACTGCAGCTCATATTGGCGGGCTGGGTGGTAAAGGCTCCAGCATTGCCGTTGTTGGTACAGGTCTGGATAAGGTTTATCCCTCAGCCAACCGCGATTTGGCACATAAGCTGGCTCAGTCTGGCGCGTTAATTTCCGAGTTTCCGCTGGGTATGCCACCACTGGCTCATAATTTTCCACGGCGCAATCGCATTATTAGTGGCTTGAGTCTGGGTTGCCTGGTTATTGAGGCTACGTTACAAAGTGGCTCCTTAATCACTGCCCGTATGGCACTTGAACAAGGGCGTGACGTGTTCGCGATACCGGGATCCATACATATGCCGCTAGCCAAAGGTTGCCATGCACTTATCAAGCAGGGTGCAAAACTGGTGGAAAATGTTCATGATATATTTGAAGAGTTGGGATGGTATTCATCAACTGCCAATACAGTAAGCAGCAATGAGGCTGAACATCCGGTTTTTGCGCATTTGGGCTATGAACCGCTTGATATTGACAGCTTGTGCCAGCGTAGCGGCTTGACGATTGAAGCGCTATCCGCCATCCTATTGCAACTAGAGCTGGACGGGCAGGTTGCAACCTTAGCTGGAGGCATGTATCAGCGTATAGTGTAAGGCACCTTATTTTTGGGTTTTCCATTGAATTTTGCTGCAAATTGGTGTTTTTCTCCCTTTTGCCGTTATTTTTGAATTATTCAATCAACCTAAGCAATGTTTATTTTGAGGCGCCATGTTCGATATTCTGATGTTTTTATTTGAAAGTTATTTTCATGCGGGCAGCTACCCTGATCCCGACAAATTGACAATTAAACTAAGTGCTGCCGGTTTTGAGGACGATGATATTAACCGTGCCCTTACTTGGCTATCGGGCCTGAATCAGTTAACACAAACAGATTATCCGGCAAGCATAAACCAAGGCGGTTTGCGCAGTTATGCCAAACAGGAAATTCAATATATAAGTCCAGAAGGATTACATTTCATCTCTTTCTGGGAGCACAACAAAATGATCACTCCTGTAGAGCGGGAAATGATTATTGACCGGGCCGTAGCATTCGGACGGGACAGCTTACCCCTGGACAGGGTCAAACTTATTGCGCTTATGGTGCTTTGGAACCAGCATGAGGAATTGGATCCCCTGCTGGTCGAAGACCTGCTTACCCCGGCTAATTCAGCCCAATTACACTAACTCGCTTAGCGGACCAATATATAAATGGCTTCCAATCTCCTCATCGTCGAGTCACCGGCAAAAGCCAAGACGTTAAAAAAATATCTCGGCAATGATTTCGAGGTGCTCGCCACATTCGGTCATGTACGCGACCTGATTCCCAAGACGGGGGCCATCGATACCGAAAATAATTTCGCGATGCAGTACGAAACCATTGCCCGTAACAGCAAGCATGTTGATGCAATCGCCAAAGCGGCAGCGGCAGCCGACCATATCTATCTGGCGACCGACCCGGACAGGGAAGGTGAAGCAATTGCATGGCATGTTGCAGAACTGCTCAAAGCAAAACGCAATTTAAAAAATAAATCGATGCAGCGCGTCGTGTTTTATGAAATTACGCAAAACGCCGTCAAGGAAGCAGTTGCTAATCCCAGGGATATTGCCATTCCCTTGGTAAATGCGCAGCAAGCCAGACGCGCGCTGGATTATCTGGTTGGTTTCAATTTGTCTCCGCTACTTTGGCGAAAAATTCGACCAGGCTTGTCTGCTGGCCGGGTACAAAGCCCTGCATTGCGATTAATCGTTGAGCGTGAGCTGGAAATAGAAGCTTTCCGTGCGCAGGAATACTGGTCCGTACATCTGGATAGCCAGAAGAACAAATTGCCTTTCAGCGCAAAGCTGTTTCAGTACCAGGGCAAAAAGCTGGAGCAGTTAAGTATAGGCGGTGAAGCTGCCTATCAAAAAATTTACGATACGTTAAACGCAGCCAAGTTACCGCCGCGTGTCGTGCGCGTCGACAAGAAAGCCAAGCAACGTTATGCCGCAGCACCCTTTACCACCTCCACGCTGCAACAGGAGGGTGTGCGCAAACTGGGTATGTCCGCAGATCGTGTAATGCGCATAGCGCAGCAATTATACGAGGGTATTGATATTGGCGGTCAGGCTATCGGTTTGATCAGCTATATGCGTACCGATTCAGTTAACTTGGCTCAAGAGGCTATCAACGAAATTCGTGGATATATCAGCTCAGGTTTTTCTGCCGACTATCTGCCGCGCACTGTGCCGGTTTACAAAAGCAAAGCCAAGAATGCACAGGAAGCGCATGAAGCCATTCGACCCACCTCTATCTCACGCACTCCGGACAGCATACGCGATGCATTAACCGTGGATCAGGCACGCCTCTATGAAATGATCTGGAAGCGCACGCTGGCCAGCCAGATGACGCCGGCGCGTTTTGATACTGTCAGTGTGGACATACGCCTGGGCGGAGACGACACCTTGTTCCGTGCCAGCGGCCAGACACTGGTTTTCCCCGGTTTTATTGCGGTATATCAAGAAGATACTGATGACAGCAATGACGATGAAGAGGGCGGAAAACTGCCGCCGCTTGAGGAGGGAGATGTTTTACCTCTGGATAAACTCTATGGCGAACAGCATTTTACCCAGCCACCACCACGCTACACGGAAGCGAGCCTAGTTAAAACGCTTGAGGAACATGGTATAGGCCGCCCATCAACCTATGCCAGTATTATTTCCACGCTGCAGGCTCGCGAGTATGCGCTGCTGGAAAAGAAGCGCTTTACGCCTACCGATGTGGGTCGTGTTGTTAACCGTTTTCTGTCTGAACATTTTACGCGCTATGTCGATTATGGTTTTACCGCGCAAATGGAAGATGAACTGGACGAAATTTCCGAAGGCAAGCGCGACTGGATCCCCGTGCTGGATGCCTTCTGGAAGGATTTTGCAAAGCTGGTGGAAGAAAAAAAATCCATCGAACGCAAGGACGTCACCCAGGAATTACTGGATGAAGCCTGTCCCAAATGTGGCAAGCCCTTATCCACGCGTCTCGGCAAACGCGGAAGTTTTATCGGCTGTACGGCTTATCCGGAATGTGATTACACGCGCAGCACAACTGGCGAAATTGATCCTAAAGATGCACGCAAGGAACTGGGCAACGACCCGGCGACCAATATGCCCGTTCTTTTGTTGCGCGGTCCCTATGGCTATTATGTTCAATTGGGCGAAGTGGAAGAGGGCGCCAAGAAAAAACCGCGACGCATGTCCTGGCCCAAGGAAGTCCCCCCGGAAAATGCCGATCTGCCGACAGCGCTTAAACTTCTGGAGCTGCCCAAGGAAATTGGTAATCATCCGGAATCCGGCAAGAAGGTTATCGTCAATATTGGCCGTTTCGGACCCTATATTGGACACGATGGCAAATTCAAATCCATCCCCAAAACAGAAAGTGTATTCACTATCACACTGGATCGCGCCGTCGAATTACTGGCAGAAGCAAGAACCTCCAATACCGTGTTACGCGAATTAGGCCCTCATCCTGAAGACAAGAAACCTGTCGATGTTTGCAATGGACGTTATGGTCCTTATGTACGTCATGGCAAAGTTAATGCAACGTTACCCAAGGATGTATCTCCGGATGAAATTACATTGGAGGAAGCGCTTCCTTTGCTTGCTGCCCGTGTAGCCAAGGGACCAGTCAGCAAGAAAAGGGTAGCTGCCAAAAAACCCGCGGCTGCTAAAAAGGATGTTGCGACCCAAAAGGCACCTACCGCCAAAAAGAAAGCCGTAACCAAAAAAGTGGTGATCGAAGCAGAGACGCCAATTGCTAAAAAGAAAGCTGCTGTCAAGAAAAAGACAGTTACCAAAACGAAAGTTACGAAAAAGGCATCGGCGTAATTTCTGAAATTTTTATATTCCCAAGCGATAGAAGCAATATTTTGGACAGCTAAAAATATTCAATATAATCAATGACTTGCAGATATAGCTTGAATTTTATCCGCTACTCACCTTTATTATTTCTCTGTGTAATCCCTTCAAAATTCTCCTTGTACACCAAATGAAAACGGTATGACAAAAGGCTCAATTGCTTCTTTTTTGTCATAGTTTGGACCGTAATCATAGCCCACAATATTTTTTCGCCTGTAAACGTTATTCAGCTCAAAGTACGTATTGAGCTTCCAGGTGTCAAAAATATAATGCCGGTCAAAACGGATATCCAGCCGATGAAAGTCCGGTAAAGTTCCCGAGTTAATTGCTGCATACACCGGAATCGGGCGACCGTCAGTATATGTCCCGCTCGTCCCTGTAACTGGTGTATAGGGGCGCCCGCTGTTATAACTCCATTTGCTGCCAAATGACCACTCGCTGGAAATCTTGTAGTTGGTAACCAAGGTGGTATTGACAGGCTGGTCATACTCAAACCGGAAAGTCTCACCTGTCAGATCATTACGTCGCTCGGACCTGGATAAGGTAAGGGCTAACCAGCCGGACAAGCGATCTGTCGCTTCCTTTTTAATCAATAATTCTGTGCCGTATGCCGCGCCACTCGCACCATTTACATAATTTATCGCGGGATCATTCACGCCCACCACTAAATCACCAAATTTTTTATAATAAGCTTCTGTCTTCCAGAACCAGTCATTATCAAGCTTCTGACTTACACCTATTACACTATGGTCTGCACGTATATGTGAAAGTTGAGGATTGCCAAAGTTACGCGCAATTTGCTGTCCGGTCGGAAGCTGATTATGTCGGCCCCAGCCTGCACTGAACAATGTCTGCTCGGACCATTCCCATTCCATACCGATTCGAGGTTCGGTATATGATTGATTAAGGTAGTTTTCTTTGCTATGACGAAGACCGCCAATAATGACCAATTTTTGAGCAATTCGCCAGCGATCTTGTGCGGAAACATCCCAGGTATAAAAGTTAAGCTTGTCTTTTAGTTGTACCATTGTGGCACTGCTTAAATCACATCCAACATTAAATTGCGTGCAATTTGTGTTTTTAACGTTCAGGTCCAGATTGACTTCGCTGTACGTTACACTGGTTGCGAAAGTTAAATCATGCTTGTCTTGCCGTGAATTTCGCAACTGTTCCCGAATAAAAATATTATTTGTATCAATATATATTGTGCCGGCAGATCCCACGACATTTTCAGCCTGACTGAATCTTCGTCCCATTACCAATTTATTATTTATTCCTGGGTTTATCCTTGTATCCCACACCACGGCCTGGGTTGCTGATAAATCCTGGGCACTTATGGAGCCTGCCAGATCAGGCTGAGTCCTGGCTAAATCTGAATCGCTCGCAATATTTAATCTAAGACTGTCAGATGCACCGGTAACATGAAAAGATAATCGATTATCAAAATTCATATTCCACAAATATTTCCCCTGATAATCTGAATAGTTGGGAATTTGTAGCGTGACGCCATTTCTTTCTACAGACCGAATTAATAAATCGAAATAGCTGCGTCTTGCCGCAAAGTAAAATGATTGTTCATTTCCCGCCGGCCCCTCCACTAAAAAATCTGCACCGGTCAGACTAATATTAAGTTTGCCTCCCAACCGGTCTGTCCGTGGATTACGCAAACTGATGTCCAAAATAGCGCCGGTAACATTGTCGTAATACGGTGCAAAGGCCGCACTATACAAATTGAAATTATCAATCAAATCACCATTGAATACGCTGATTCCGCCGTAATGAAATACCTTGCCTACGGGAATGCCATCTGCATAAAAAAAGTTATCACCAGGACCGGAACCTCTAACGGCAGGAGCACTGCTGCTGCCATTTGACATTGCAATACCCGGTAAACTTTGCAAACCCTTTAACGGATCACCGGAGGATCCCGCAATTTCTCTTAACTCCTCTCCCTTAATGACTGTTTTACTGATCCTGTTGGGATTTCGTTCTGCACTTACAACTATTTCAGGAAGTAACGTCGATGAGCGTAAATAGAAATTCAGATTTATGTTTGATTGCTTATCAATAATGGTGACCGTGCTCGATACTGGCTCTTCGGTGCCCAATGCAGTTGCTGTAATTGTATATTTTCCTTGCTGTGGAAAATTGAGCACATAACTTCCATCATCTTCCGTTGTTGTAAGCAGTGTTTCAATTTCACTTACTGAGACTAAGGCACCTTGGATCGGCTTCTTAGTCCCTTTTTGTAGTACTTTGCCACGTATTTGCAGATTTGCTTCTTGTGCTGACAGATTCTCTGCTGATGCAAAAAAGTATGAGCAAAAAAGAAAAAGTGTTAATTTTGCCAAAAATTTCATTGTGAGCGTTTACTTTAAATTAAAGCGAAAAGGGATCAAAACTCGAACAGCCACCGCATCTTTTCCTATCAATCCGGGTGTGAATTTACTTTTGTTGAGTGCTTCAATGACAGCTTTGTCAAAATTATTTCCCGCACTTTTGACAATTTTCACCTCAATTACCTCTCCTTTTTCATCTATGGTGGCTTCCGCCAGAACCGTTGCCTGGCTTCCTGCCCTTTGCTCTGTAACAGGATATGCGGGTTCAATTTTGTTGAGATAGGAGGGTGGACGTGTAAGCTTGTTTAATGCTTGAATATTTAACTTTACTGCATTTATTGGTTGTTGCTTATCTAGAGGCTGCTGTGATTCTGCTTGTGTTACCTGAATTTTCTCTGGTTCTGCAATAGTAGCAGGCACCACTTCTTTGCTGACGGGTGGAATCACAGGTGATGATTTCACAATATCTGCGTAACTATTTGATTTTATTGAATTTTTTTGTATAACAGCGAACTCGACTGTTATTGATTCTTGCGGAGATATTTCAGGGTTGAAGAGTTTGATATTCTTCGTCAGTAATATCACTATTGCAACATGCAGCAATAACGATACTGCAACGGGACCTGTCCACGTTGTGTTGATTTTCATGTTAATCCCGGCAGTGCAGCACATTAAACCAGATCAAATTTACCGGGTGTTTCGTGCACTGAAGCCTGATTATTTGCTGCGTAGCAAATTGAAATGCAGTTTAAACGTCAAGGTTTTGTGCCCCCAGTGCATTCTCTTCAATAAATGCGCGCCTCGGCTCAACAATATCACCCATTAATGTTGTGAATATTTCATCAGTAGATATTAAATCTTCAATGCATACTCTCAGCAGAACGCGGTTATTGATATCCATCGTAGTTTCCCACAATTGTGATGGATTCATTTCGCCCAAACCCTTGTAACGCTGAATGCTGACGCCTCTTTTTGCTTCATCCAGCAACCATTCAATAGCCTGTTTGAAATCTTTAATCGGTTTACGATGGTCACCACGCTTGATAAATGCATCTTGCCCAAAAAGATCATTCATCGTTAATGCTGTTTTCTTGATCTGCTGGTAATCGCCGCTGCGTATGAAGTTCTGATCCATATAACTGCTTGACTCATTGCCATAAAGCATTTTTTCAAGCTTTAGACGATATTCCTGGGAAACAACATCGTATTCCGCTTTTATGGTGAGCTCCTTGCCGCATACCTGTTGCAGCAATGTAGCACTTTGTTTAGCCTGCTCTTCATTATCCAGGTTCAGTTCTGGTGCTTTAAGCAAGGCATGCAGTGCTTCAGGCGCAATTATTCTTGAAAGACGATTGATGATTGCCTCTGCCAGGAAGTATTCCTTTGCCATATTTTCCAGAACTTCTATTTTCATAGGTGTAGTCCCGGCATCCATAAACAGTTCAGCATCCGCTAACGCCGAACTTAACATATAGCTTTTCAGGGCATGGTCGTCTTTTAAATAGCGCTCATCTTTACCCTGTTTAACTTTGTACAACGGCGGTTGGGCAATATATATATGACCGCGTTCAACCAGCTCAGGCATCTGACGATAGAAGAACGTAAGAAGCAAGGTACGAATATGCGCACCATCGACGTCCGCGTCCGTCATAATAATAATGCGGTGATAGCGTAATTTTTCAGGGTTGTATTCATCCTTGCCGATACTGGTTCCCAGTACCGTGATCAGCGTTGCAATTTCCTGGGAAGAAATCAGCTTTTCAAAGCGCGCTCTTTCCACATTTAGTATTTTGCCCTTTAACGGCAAAATAGCCTGAAACTTTCGGTCTCTGCCCTGTTTTGCCGAGCCACCCGCTGAGTCACCCTCAACCAGATACAATTCTGATTTTGCCGGATCTTTTTCCTGACAGTCAGCCAGTTTACCCGGTAGTCCCATACCATCCAGCACACCTTTGCGCCGCGTTATTTCACGTGCTTTGCGCGCTGCTTCTCTGGCTCTGGCCGCATCTATAATTTTTCCAACTATAATTTTCGCGTCAACAGGTCTTTCCAGTAAAAATGCCATCAGCTGTTGCGAAACTATCTCTTCAACGACTGGACGTACTTCAGATGAAACCAGCTTATCTTTGGTTTGTGACGAGAACTTTGGGTCGGATAATTTTACTGAAAGTACAGCCGTCAATCCTTCGCGCATGTCATCGCCGGTTGTTTCAACTTTTTCTTTTTTAGCCAGGCCTTCCGTTTCAATGTACTGATTCAGGGTACGAGTCATCGCCGTACGCAAGGCTGTCAGATGTGTTCCACCATCGCGCTGTGGAATATTGTTTGTAAAACATTGCACGGTTTCCTGATAGGAATCATTCCATTGCATCGCAATTTCAGCGGTAATTCCTTCTTTCTCTATGCAGGTATAAAATACATTTGGGTGTAATACCGTCTTGTTTCTATTCATATATTCCACAAAACCTTTCACTCCTCCCGAGAATGAGAAATTTTCTGTTTTGCCTTCGCGCTCATCTATCAGCGCAATTTTGACGCCATTATTCAGGAATGATAGTTCGCGCAGTCGTTTTGCGAGAATGTCAAAATGGAACTCAACCAGGCCAAATGTTTCCTTGCTGGCTAAGAAATGTACTTCTGTCCCTTTTTTGTCTGATGGTCCAATTTCCTTCAAAGGCTCGACAGGATCGCCAAGTCGGAACTCCATATAGTGGGCTTTGCCGTTTCGATAAATTGTCAGCTTTAACCATTCAGAAAGCGCATTTACTACAGAAACACCCACACCATGCAAACCTCCTGAAACTTTATAGGAGTTGCTGTCGAATTTGCCACCCGCATGTAATATCGTCATGATTACTTCAGCAGCAGAACGATTTTCTTCTGCGTGAATATCTGTTGGTATACCGCGACCGTTATCAGTTACAGTGATTGAATTATCTATATGAATTATAACGTTTATTTCGTTACAATGACCCGCTAGAGCCTCATCAATTGCATTATCTACAACTTCAAAGACCATGTGATGTAAACCACTCCCATCACTCGTATCACCGATGTACATCCCAGGACGCTTACGTACAGCTTCAAGACCTTTAAGTACTTTGATGCTGTCTGATGTATATTCACTCATATTGTTTTCTTTCAATTTGTTCCACGTGAAACAGGTCAGTCTTAAATGTTAAATGCGCATTGGCATGACAACATACTTAAAATCTTCATTGCCGGGCACTGTTATTAAAATACTGCTATTTGAATCACCAAAAGAGAATGTAATCTCTTGCGTGTTGGCATTTGATAAACCATCTAACAAATAATTAACATTAAACCCAATATCTAAAGCAGGGCCATGATAATCATTTTCAATATCTTCCTGGGCTTCTTCCTGTTCGGTATTACTGCTGATGATTCGCATATTTTTCTCTGTCATTACAAATCGTACTCCGCGGAATTTTTCATTTGACAGAATTGCTGCTCGTTGCAGTGCATGTAATATGGTTTGTCGATCAAGATTTAAATGGTTTGTGTAGCTGGGAATAACACGATCATAATCTGGAAATTTTCCGTCAATTACTTTAGTTGTTAATGTAATGTCGGAAAAAGTTATTTTTACTTGTTTTTCTGCCAGTTCAAGTGTAATTTTTTCTTCATTATCTGACAATAACTTAAACAATTCGCTGACTGTTTTTCTGGATAAAATAACTTCACGCTTTGTAAACTCTTGATTTAATTTTGCACTTGTATAAGCAAGTCTATGGCCATCTGTAGCAATTAATTTAATCAAATTACCTTCAATTACAAGCAATACGCCATTTAAATAATAGCGTATGTCCTGTTGTGCCATAGCGTACTGTACAGAACCTAAAAGCTTTTTGAGTAATTTCTGTTCAATTTCAATAGTAGTTGAGTTGCTTAATTGTTCACTTATTTTTGGAAAGTCCTGCGAGGGCAAAGTTTGTAACGTAAATTTACTTTTTAGAACTTTTACTAAAAGACGCGAATCCTGAATGTCTAGCGTTATTTTGCTGTTGTCCGGTAATACTCTAAGTATTTCCTGTAATTTTTTAGCTGCTACAGTAATTGACTCTTCACTACCGGCTAATTCAGCATCTTTAATCTCAGTTGAAATTTGAATTTCTAAGTCAGTTGCCAAGAAACGAATACCAGTAGCATTCTTTTCAATTAGCACATTAGAAAGTATAGGCAAGGGCTGTTTCCGTTCTACTATTCCTACTACAGTTTGTAGCGGCTTTAATAAAACTTCTTTATTAATCTTTTCAATAAACATTCTTTATATATCCTTAATAACAATAATAATAGTGCTTATTTCTGTTGATAACTCAATTTTTTATTCATTTTCAGTAAGTTATTTAACAAACTTTTAAATGATAATTGAACTTTTAGATGTTAATAAATTGTGTATAAAATTTATATATTTTTAATTTATCTACTTATCCACAAAATATATGCCTTTATCAACAAAATAACTAATTTCTTAAAGTTTGATTAAGTAAATTGAAATCAGCATTGAGTGCATGATCTAAATTACGTAAATTTTCTATCGTTTTGCATGCATGCAAGACAGTCGAATGATCTCTTCCACCAAAAGCATGCCCAATTTCAGGCAAACTTAATTGTGTTAGTTCCCTGGCTAGGCACATGGCCATTTGTCTGGGTCTTGCAATTGTTCTTGTTCTTTTTTTTGACAAAAGCTCAATGACTTTCAGTCTATAGAAATCAGCCACTGTTTTTTGAATATTTTCAATTGAAACCTGTTTATTCTGAGCAGAAAGTAAATCCTTTAAGGCTTCTTTGGATGTTTCAACTGTTATATTTTCCTTATGAAATTTAGCATAGGCCAATATACGATTCAATGCACCTTCAAGTTCTCTAATATTGGATCTGACATGCTTTGCAATAAAAAATGCAACCTCTTCTTTTATTGGGTGATTTAGAGTAGCAGATTTTTGCAGCAAAATTGCTACCCTCATTTCAAGTCCTGGAGGTTCTACTGCAACTGTTAAACCGCAACTAAATCTTGAAGTTAGTCTTGCCTCTATTCCTGAAATTTCCTTTGGAAAGGTATCGCAAGTAATAACAACTTGTTTATTAGAGTCTATTAATGAATTTAGGGTATAGAAAAATTCTTGTTGAGTGCCTGGTTTATCTGCAATAAATTGAATATCATCAATCAATAACAAATCCAGTGAATTATAAAATTGCTTAAATTCATCGAATTTCTTTGTTTGAAAAGCCCGAACTACATCAGAGATGTAATTAGTTGCGTGTACATAGCAAATTTTGGCTTGTGAATTGTCTTTTTTAACCAGATTACCAATAGATTGTAATAAATGCGTTTTACCTAATCCAACTCCACCATAAATAAATAATGGATTGTAAATAGTGCCCGGGAAATTAGCGACTTGCATTGCAGCTGCATGGGCAAGTTGGTTTGCTTTACCGGTTACAAAATTTTCAAATGCAAGTGAACCATTGAGTTTGCTATGATTTTTGTTGTTAATTTGAATGACAGGCTCTACTAAAATTTCGGGTAATATTTTCGGCGATGAAGGTGAAACAGTTCTTTTCCCAATTTTAAATTCAAATTGCGGTTTTTTTGTTAACGATCTCTCAACAATCTTTGTAATTTCAGGCAAAAAACGATCTTGAATCACTTTTAGAATAAAAGTGTTCGGGGCGGTCAATATAAATTTGTCAGCAATTTCTTCGCAATGGAGTGGTTTGATCCATGAATTAAATTGTTGAGGTGGAAGAGTTTCTTCAAAAAAATGAAGACATTCGCTCCACAATGATATATCTGGCATGGTTTACTTGAATATTTTCTGAAAGTAATTTGCAATCATTCTACAGCGTAGATCGAAAGTTATCCACAGCGAATAAATTGTTCTTGACACCGGGCCACTAAAGTATTGTAATTGCAGGCTTTCGAAAACTTAACAATAGGGCTATAAATCATGAAACGCACATATCAACCATCAGTTATTAAACGGAAGCGTACTCACGGATTTCTGGTACGTATGAGAACCAAAGGTGGCCGTGCAGTAATCGCCGCTCGCAGAGGTAAAGGTCGTGCCCGCCTTGCTGTTTAATGCAGCCCAAGTAATTATTTTGTGAAATTTGCCTTTCCTCCGGGCCGGCGTGTAGGACAAAGCCAGGTTTTTGAGCAAGCATTTCGTCACAAAGGCTTAATAAATAAATGGTTTACTATTAGTCTGGTAGATAGTAAACATGATATAGCCAGATTAGGTATGGTGGTTAGCAAGCGCACCATTGCAAAATCGGTCAGTAGAAATTATGTCAAACGCATGATTCGTGAGACTTTCAGGCATAACTATTCAAATTTGCCCGCACTTGATTTTATTGTGAGAATTAGAAGAAGTTTACCCAAAAGTTCAAGTGTTGAAGCAAAAGCAGCTTTGCTTGAGTTATTGCTAACGACAAAAATAAAATGATCCAATCTGTATTGCTACGATTAATTAAGCTTTACCAATATGCTATCAGCCCATTAATGGCGCCATCTTGCCGCTTTACGCCTAGTTGTTCCCAATACGCTAGTGAAGCAATCGTCAAGCATGGGGCACTAAGGGGTAGCTGGCTTAGCTTAAAACGTGTGTTGCGTTGCAACCCATGGAATCCTGGCGGTTATGATCCTGCCCCTTAGTTCTTCATAGGTTAATGTCCCAATGGATTTTCAACGAGTCTTTCTGTTTCTGATCTTTTCATTTTCAATTTTCTTGCTGTGGGAAGGTTGGCAGAAGCAACAAAATCCTGTTCAACAGGTCGTTTCCGTGAACGCTACCCCTGTTCCTAGCCCCACATTAAAAACAATTGATACACCCGCTAAGCCTCTAGTATCTGCTCAACAAATTCAGAAGAAGGGTGAAAAAATCATTGTTAAAACAGATTTTTTACGTGCCGAGATCAGCACTCTGGGTGGTGACATTGTTCATATCGAACTGCTAAAGCACTTCGATACAGCGGACAAAACTAAACCATTTGTATTGTTTCAGCAGGAAGATAGCCATAAATATATTGCCCAGTCAGGCTTATTGGGTGCGGGTTTGCCCACACATAACACTGAATTTTCCGCAGAATTTAAGGAATATGAACTTGCCAAGGGAAAAGAAACTGTTGAAATCAGCTTAACGTCAAAAAATAGCCAGGGCGCCAAGGTTATTAAGCGATATGTATTTCATAAAAGTAGCTATTTAATTGATGTTAATTATGAAGTTACCAATCTAAGCAACGAAAATCTTGTTTCTTCCGCTTATTTCCAATTAATAAGAGATGACGTTGAGCCGGCCGGAGGCACGATGTTTGTGCCCACTTATACCGGGCCAGCTGTCTATACCGATAAAGACAAGTTCCAGAAAATTGACTTTGCGAGCATCTCAAAGAATAGCGCTAGCGTCCCTCAAACTGCAGATAATGGCTGGGCTGGCATGTTGCAACACTATTTTGTTTCAGCCTGGCTACCCAAAGGAAATACGCCCCGCGAATTTTACGTAAAACAGCTTGAAAACAAGCTGTATTCAGTCGGACTGATTCTGCCCGTCACAGAGATAGAACCGGGTAAATCTGGAGGTATTTCAGTACCGCTATATGTTGGACCCGCTCAAAGCAGCCTGGATGCCATCGCTCCGGGTTTGGGTCTAAGTGTTGATTATGGCTTCCTCACGATTATTGCCAAACCTTTGTTCTGGTTATTAACCTTTATACACAACTGGGTTCAAAACTGGGGTTTGGCTATTATCATTTTGACCATTCTTATCAAATTGGCATTTTTCCCCTTATCAGCGGCAAGTTATCGCTCGATGGCAAAAATGCGCGTTGTTGCACCAAAGCTCGCTAAAATCAAGGAACAGTATAGCGATGATCGTGAGCGTTTGAATCGTGCAATGATGGATCTGTATAAGACCGAGAAAATTAATCCTCTCGGTGGCTGTTTGCCGGTGTTAATTCAGATTCCTGTCTTCATTTCACTGTATTGGGCAATTCTGGCCAGCGTAGAGATGCGTTATGCACCGTTTATCGGCTGGATAACTGACCTGTCCAAAGCCGATCCCTATTATGTTTTACCCATAGTGATGGGTATCAGCATGGTAATCCAGACAAAACTGAACCCTACACCGCCGGATCCCATGCAGGCAAAGTTAATGCAGATTATGCCGGTAGCCTTCAGTGTCGTATTCTTCTTCTTCCCCGCCGGGCTGGTATTGTATTCAGTCGTCAACAACGTGCTTTCAATTGCCCAGCAATGGTATATCACGCGCAATACGGAGGCTGAAGCCAAAGGTGCTGCCAAAGTCTGACAATATTGCCGCGATTGCAACCGCCCCGGGACGGGGTGGAATCGGTGTGGTGCGTATTTCCGGCCAAAATCTTGGCGATATCGCTTTAAACATTATCGGTGGACTTCCACCTTCCCGGCATGCCCGTTATACCCCCTTTAAAGATGCGGATGGACTGGTAATCGATCAGGGCATTGCGCTGTTTTTTCCTGGTCCAAATTCTTATACCGGCGAAGATGTTCTCGAGTTACAGGGGCATGGTGGTTCTGCGGTGTTACAACTACTGCTGCAGCGCTGTCTGGAACTCGGCGCTCGTCTTGCTCTTCCGGGTGAATTTACTCAGCGCGCCTACCTTAATGACAAGCTTGATCTTGCCCAGGCCGAAAGCGTTGCGGATCTGATTGATGCAACGACCAGTCAGGCTGCACGCAGTGCCGTACGATCCATGATGGGCGATTTTTCACGTGTGATTAAGCAGCTAGTGTCTCAATTGATCGACTTGCGTATGCTGGTCGAAGCAATGCTCGATTTTCCCGAAGAAGAGCTTGATGTGCCGGATTTCACGCGACGTGACGCAAAACTGGCTGAAATCCGCAATGATTTGCAAAGAACACTTGAACTTGCGCAACAAGGTAGCTTGCTGCGAGAAGGTGCACATGTCGTTCTGATAGGCCAGCCAAATGTTGGAAAATCTAGCTTGCTAAATTGTCTAAGCGGGGAGGATGTCGCACTAGTAAGTGAGATTCCAGGCACCACGCGAGACGTGATTCGCCAGTCTATCCAGCTAAACGGCGTACCCATGCATATTATAGACACGGCTGGCCTGCGAGAAACTCAGGATGCAGTGGAGCAGATGGGTATTGCGCGTACGCGTATAACAATTCAAAAAGCAGATGTAATTTTGCTGATGCTGGACGCCAACCATGGCATCAGTGAAGAAGACAATAAAATACTCGCTGAATTGCCTCTCAGTACTCAACGGCTATATATCTTTAACAAGATCGACCTGCTTCAAGAAGAAGCGCGCACTGAAACGATTGACGGAAATGAATATATCTATCTGTCTGCGAAATCAGGTAAAGGCATTGAACTGTTACGCGACAAACTGCTTGGGGTAGTTGGCTGGCATCAGGAGGCGGGAGTCTTTATGGCGCGCGAAAGACATTTAACTGCGCTAAAAAAGGCTCAAAAGCATCTGGAAGATGCAACTTATGAAGGTGATAGAGCCGAGCTTTTTGCTGAGGAACTCCGCTTGGCACAGGAGGCGCTAAACGAAATAACAGGCGAGTTTACGGCCGACGACCTGCTGGGTGAGATTTTCAGCCGCTTTTGTATAGGTAAATAATCCCCAAATTGTTTCACGTGAAACAATTTGGGCCTCGTGAATTTATCCCATACCTGGTTTTACTGTATTATGCGCGGCTACGCAGAGGACATTTTTGATGAATTACCCCAAAGAATTTGATGTAATAGTGGTTGGTGGCGGGCATGCGGGCACCGAAGCAGCCTTGGCCAGCGCACGTATGGGGCGAAAAACGCTGCTTCTTACACATAATGTTGAGACATTGGGCATGATGTCGTGCAATCCCTCCATCGGTGGAATAGGCAAAGGCCATCTGGTCAAAGAGATAGACGCTTTAGGCGGCGCAATGGCTGCCGCAACTGATGAAGCGGGCATCCAGTTCCGCATTCTTAATTCGTCAAAAGGGCCTGCCGTTCGAGCAACGCGTGCGCAGGCCGATCGTGCACTGTATAAACAGGCAATACGCGCTCGTCTTGAAAACCAGCAAAATCTGTGGATATTTCAGCAGGCTGTAGATGATCTACTATTGGATGGTGAGCGCGTAAGCGGTGTTGTGACGCAACTTGGGTTGCACTTTTATGCAAAAAGTGTGGTGCTAACCACGGGCACTTTCCTATGCGGACTAATCCATATCGGCCTTACAAATTATCAGGCAGGACGCGCCGGAGACCCGCCCTCAGTCAGTTTGTCGCACCGCTTGCGCGAGATGCAGTTGCCTATCGCAAGACTAAAAACCGGAACACCACCTCGCATAGACGGACGCAGCATCGATTATTCGGTGATGCTGGAACAGCCGGGCGATACGCCTGCGCCGGTTTTTTCATTTATGGGGCGCATCGAGCAACATCCCCAACAATTACCGTGCTGGATCACGCAAACAAATTCACAAACACATGACATCATACGTGGGGGCCTGGATCGGTCGCCGTTATTCACCGGTGTGATTGAAGGTGTGGGGCCAAGATATTGTCCGTCTATAGAAGACAAAATTACGCGCTTTGCGGACAAAGATTCGCACCAGATATTTATCGAACCGGAAGGACTGACCACGCATGAAGTCTATCCCAATGGTATTTCTACCAGCCTGCCTTTCGATGTACAACTGGCTTTAGTGCATTCGATAAAAGGGATGGAAAACGCACATATCACTAGGCCGGGCTATGCGATCGAGTATGATTATTTTGATCCGCGCGGCCTGAAAAAATCGCTGGAAACCAAGGCAATCTCCGGCCTGTTTTTTGCTGGTCAGATCAACGGCACGACAGGTTACGAAGAAGCTGCAGCGCAAGGCCTGCTGGCCGGGTTGAATGCAGCAAGACATGCAAACAATGAAGAAAGCTGGTGCCCGCGCCGCGATGAAGCGTATCTGGGCGTACTGGTTGATGATCTGATTACGCGCGGCGTGACGGAACCATACCGTATGTTTACCAGCCGCGCTGAGTACCGTTTGCAGTTGCGTGAAGACAATGCCGATCTGCGTTTAACGGAAACTGGACGCAAGCTAGGTCTGGTCGACGATGTACGCTGGGCGGCGTTTGACAGTAAGCGTGAGGCTATTGCAATAGAGCAGGAGAGACTGAAAAGTATCTGGGTCAATCCGGCCATGCTGGCTCAAGCGGATGCCGAGCGCGTACTCGGCAAAGGCATCGAGCGGGAATATGCATTATACGAGCTGCTGCGGCGACCGGATGTTAACTATGCCGGTTTAATGTCATTGCCCTGTGCAGGCACGGGTGTGGCAGATGCAAAGGTTGCCGAGCAAGTTGAAATACAGGCCAAATACCAGGGCTATATCGAGCGCCAGCGCGAGGAAATTACACGCCAGGAAAATTATGAGAATACCTCGCTGCCTCAAAAGATGGACTATCGTGTCGTACGCGGCTTATCAATAGAGGCGCAACAAAAATTGAACCTGCATCAACCGGAAACCATGGGACAGGCAGCGCGCATCTCTGGCATGACACCAGCAGCCATCTCATTATTACTGGTTCACCTTAAGCGCGGCTTTAATCATGCAGAAACAAACAAACCGGTAACTGAAAAGGTAGAGAAAAGCGCATGAGTCTGGCGCATGATTTGTCCACAGGCGTTACCCGCCTGGGTCTGGAGCTTGGTCAGGAAACACAACAGAAACTGCTGGATTATCTGGCTTTACTGCAAAAATGGAATAAGGTTTATAACCTCACAGCCATACGCAATGCAGAGCAAATGGTAAGCCATCACTTGCTGGACAGCTTGTCTGTATTGCCACATCTTTGGCCGGGTCGCTGGCTGGATGTGGGTTGCGGCGCGGGACTTCCCGGCTTGGTTCTGGCAATTGCCCAGCCACAATGGCATTTCACTTTATTAGATAGTAACAGCAAGAAAACCAGTTTTGTTCAACAAGCGGCGATAGACTTGGGTTTGAAAAATGTAAGTGTTTGCTGTGCAAGAGTTGAAGAAATGCAGGCGACAGAAAAGTTTGATGGAATAATTTCCAGGGCATTTGCGGAAACGGCAGATTTTGTAAAACTGACACGGCACTTGTTGGCAGATAATGGCTGCTGGGCAGCAATGAAAGGTACACCTGAGCAGGAGCTGCAACGCTTGCCTGGTGATGTTGTGGTGGAGCGTATCATTCCATTAACGGTATCGGAATTGGATGCTGCGCGTTGTCTGGTTATATTGAAAGCGAAATAAATGGCCAAAGTATTAGCAATTACCAATCAAAAAGGCGGCGTGGGGAAAACCACAACAACGGTTAATTTAGCAGCCAGTCTTGCCGCCGCAAAAAAACGCGTATTACTGATAGATCTTGATCCGCAGGGCAATGCCACCATGGGCAGCGCCATAGACAAGGGCAAGCTTACTGTTACTGTTTACGATGTGCTGATTGGTAATAAAAGTGTGCGCGAAGCACGCGTATTTTCTGAAGCGGGGAAATACGATATCCTGCCGGCCAACCGCGAGCTGGCTGGTGCGGAAATTGAGCTAGTGGATATTGAAAACCGTGAGACCCGGCTTAAAGACAGCTTGCAGACTGTGCAGGATGATTATGATTTTATTCTAATCGATTGTCCGCCGGCGTTGAATTTACTGACGCTCAATGGCTTGTGCGCAGCAAAATCAGTCATGATTCCAATGCAATGTGAATATTATGCGCTTGAAGGCTTAAGCGATCTGGTCAACACTATCCGCAAAGTACGTGCCAATCTAAATACCGATTTACAAATAGAAGGCCTGTTACGCACGATGTACGATCCGCGCAACAGTCTTGCGTTGCAGGTTTCGGAACAGCTGTTAAAGCATTTCGGCGACAAAGTTTATCGTACGGTTATTCCGCGCAATGTACGACTGGCGGAGGCGCCCAGCTTTGGCTTGCCGGCGTTGTATCATGACCGAGAATCAAGAGGAACACAGGCATATTTAGCCTTGGCAGGAGAGTTGATGAATAACGAACAAATAACAGTGCCTGTTTTGTAAGTTTGAATCAAGCACCAGCTAATGTACACTCGCACTATTAATTTATAACTATTTGATTATATTGAATATTCATAGGTTAGAGTCACGTAAGTTCAAACATCACAATCAGTGTTTCATAAGCTTTAAATAATCAGTAGTACTACAGAAATATAGACAGGGAAAAGTTATGGCAAAGCCAATTAGGGGACTGGGGCGCGGCCTCGACGCATTGTTGTCGGGTAATAGCGAAGTCAAGAGTGATGATACTTTGCGCGAACTCAAAGTCGGACAACTTAAGCCGGGTAAATATCAGCCTCGCAGCCATATGGACGAAGCTGCCCTGAATGAGCTGGCTTCATCGATCAAGGCGCAAGGCGTCATACAGCCCATACTTGCGCGCGAGCTGGCAGATGGTGGTTTTGAAATTATTGCAGGTGAACGGCGTTGGAGAGCGGCACAAATTGCAGGGCTCAGCCTGGTACCGGTGCTGGTGCGCAAGGTGGAAGATAATGCCGCTTTGGCGATGGCGCTGATTGAAAATATTCAGCGGGAAAATCTGAATCCTCTCGAAGAAGCTGTCGGTATTCAGCGTCTGATAGATGAATTCATGATGTCGCACCAGACCGCTGCGGACGCGGTAGGCCGCTCGCGCAGCGCAACAAGTAACTTGCTGCGCCTGCTCAAGTTGCCTCAGCTTATCCAGGATATGGTGATGGCGGGCGAACTGGATATGGGCCACGCGCGTTCATTGCTGGCGCTTGAGGGTGCTCAACAAATTACGGCTGCCAACAAAATTGTTTCAGAGGGACTGTCAGTCAGGGAAGCAGAAAAACTGGTGCAGCATATTTTGAATCCACAGCCTGTTCACGTGAAAGAAAAACCGGACAGAGATATATTGAATTTGCAGGAGTCTTTGTCGCAACGTATAGGCACATCGGTACAAATTAAAATTGGCAGCAAGGGTGCCGGCAAACTGGTTATTGACTATAGCAGCCACGATCATCTGGACGAATTAATATCCCGTCTGCACTGACACAATTTCGTTGACGGGAATATTAGGACATAGTTATAATGCCGGGCTTGAAGGAAATTAGAGATGGTCGATATTAGCCCTGTACGCCGTATTATCCTGGTTCAGGTCTCTGTGGCAGTAGTGATTGCTCTAATGATGCTGCTGATTATAGATGTAGCCGCAGCAGTATCCGCCTTTTTGGGAGGGGCAATTGGTTTTTTAACCAGCTTGATTTATGCAAAGAAAATGCTCGCGCCGCCAGGCAGCGAAGCAAAGAAAATAATCCGCGCTCATTACAGTGCTGAAGCATACAAGCTGATTTTCACGATCCTGTTGTTTTCTCTGGTTTTTACACAGTACAAAGAAGTGCATGCGTTATCGCTATTTGCGACCTACGCTGCAACATTGGCAGTTTATTGGATAGCATTAATTTTTGTGTGAATAGATTATGAGCGCTGAAGGCCAAACAACTACAGAATATATCCAGCACCACCTGACTAACCTGCAGGCAGGCGAAGGTTTTTGGACATTCCATCTAGATACATTGATCGTGTCAGGCCTATTGGGTCTAATTGTGTTTGGTACAATGTGGCTCGCAACACGCAAAGCCACGGCAGGTGTGCCAAGTGGCATGCAGAATTTTGTCGAGATGGTTGTTACCATGGTGGATTCTCAGGTGAAGGACACCTTCCACGGGAAAAACGAATTAATCGCGCCGCTTGCATTGACAATCTTCGTGTGGATTTTCGCAATGAACGCGATGGACGTGATACCGGTGGATTTGGTTGGCTGGATTTCAGGCTTGTTTGGTATACACAGCACATTTAAGCTGGTTCCCTCCACCGACCTGAATGCAACCTTTGCGATGTCGATCGCCGTATTTTTCCTGATTTACTTTTACAGCATCAAGGTCAAGGGCTTTGGCGGCTTTACCAAAGAGGTATTGTTCTCCCCATTCGGCAAGTTTCCGCTGTTAATTCCTGTAAACATACTGTTCCGCATTGTGGAAGATATTGCCAAGCCAATTTCGCTTGCGCTGCGTCTGTTCGGCAACATGTATGCGGGTGAAATGGTATTCATACTGATTGCTTTGCTGCCCTGGTACCTGCAATGGATGCTGGGCGCACCTTGGGCAATTTTCCACCTGCTGATTATTACGCTGCAAGCTTTTGTATTCATGATGCTGACGATTGTCTATCTCAGCATGGCACACGAAAGTCATTAACAAATTCGCTTTATTTATTAACTAAACCTCCAAGGAGATAAACATGGAATTAGCATTATTGTTGGGTAACGTTTCAATTGCAGTTGCTTTACTGATCGGCATGGGCGCATTGGGCACCGCTATCGGATTTGGTGTGTTGGGTGGCCGTTTCCTCGAAGGCGCAGCGCGTCAGCCAGAAATGATTCCTACACTGCAAGTTAAAATGTTCATCGTAGCCGGTCTGTTGGACGCTGTTACCATGATTGGTGTTGGTATCGCGCTGTACATGCTGTTCGCGAATCCGTTTATCGCAATCGTTAAGGGCTAATTTCAGGGGTTTACCCGGAAATTAACGAGTTAACTTAACCGAAAGGCAATATCGTGAATATCAACGCAACCTTGTTGGGACAGGCAATTACATTTGCTATTCTCATCTGGTTCACCATGAAGTTCGTTTGGCCACCGCTGATGGCGGCAATGGCTGAGCGCGCCAAGACCATTGCTGATGGTCTGGCGGCTGCTGAACGCGGCAAACACGATTTGGAACTGGCTGAGAAGCGTGCAGCAGAAATTTTGCGCCAAGGTAAAGAAAAGGCGTCTGAAATTATTGCGGCAAGTGAAAAGCGTGCCACAGAAATAGTCGAAGAAGCCAAAACACAGGCAAAAGCAGAGGGCGACCGTATTTTGGTGGCTGCCAAAGCTGATATCGATCAGGAAGTATTCCGTGCGCGCGAGCAACTGCGCACTCAAGTATCGGCTGTTGCATTGGCTGGTGCCGGGAAAATTCTGGGTCGTGAAATTGATGCCAAGGCTCACAATGAACTGCTCGACAAACTCGTCGCGGAAATCTAATCGCCATGTCACAAGCCATTACAGTCGCACGACCCTATGCACAGGCAGCATTTGATGAAGCTCAAAAACTGGGTGAATTAAAAGCCTGGTCAGAAATACTGCACGCTGCTGCAGGAGCAATAGAGCAGCAGGACATGCAAGCCGTGATCAACAGCACACGAGTAAGTCAGGCACAACTGACCAACCTTATGTTGGCAGTGTGTGGCGAAAAAGTGGGCAAGACGGCACAGAATTTCATCAAGCTTTTGGTTGAAAGTAAACGACTGAACGTACTGCCTGAAATTCTGGATATGTTTGAAAAGCTACGCGCCGAAGCGGAAAAAAGTGTGGATGTTGTTGTAACTTCCGCATTTGATCTGAATGAAGCACAAAAACAAAAAATTGCTGCGGCACTTAAGGTCCGTATGGGACGCGAGATTAAACTCAGCTGCGAAACTAATCGCGAGTTGCTGGGTGGAGTTGTTATTCGCGCTGGAGACAAAGTAATTGACGGCTCGGCGCGTACGCGCTTGTCAGAGCTGGCAGTTGCATTGGCTTGATCATCGAAAAATCGAAATAAGGAAAAGTCAGATGAAGCTCAACCCTTCTGAAATAAGCAATTTGATTCGCAGTCGCATCGAAAATTTTGATGCGGTTACCGAAGCGCGCACCGAAGGTACCGTAGTTAGCGTAAGTGACGGTATTGTCCGTGTTCATGGTTTGTCCGATGTTATGCAGGGTGAAATGCTGGAGTTCCCGGGCAACACATTTGGCCTCGCATTGAATCTGGAGCGTGACTCTGTTGGTGCCGTTATTCTGGGTGAATACGAGCATATCAGCGAAGGTAATACAGTTAAATGTACCGGTCGTATTCTGGAAGTGCCTGTTGGCCCCGAGTTGCGCGGCCGTGTGGTTAACGCCCTGGGTCAGCCAATAGATGGCAAAGGTCCGATCAACGCCAAGCTGACAGACAAAATTGAAAAAGTAGCCCCAGGCGTGATGGCACGTAAATCAGTTGACCAGCCCGTGCAAACCGGACTGAAGTCAATTGACTCCATGGTGCCTATCGGTCGCGGTCAGCGCGAATTGATCATTGGCGATCGCCAGACCGGCAAGAGCGCGGTTGCGATTGACGCGATCATCAACCAGAAAGGTCAGAACATGACCTGCGTCTACGTGGCTATCGGGCAAAAAGCATCGACTATCGCTACAGTAGTGCGCAAACTTGAAGAGCACGGCGCGCTGGGTTACACCATCGTTGTGGTGGCTTCTGCTTCCGATTCCGCAGCGATGCAATTCCTGGCTCCTTACTCAGGTTGCACCATGGGTGAATATTTCCGTGATCGCGGTGAAGATGCATTGATCGTTTACGATGACTTGACCAAGCAAGCCTGGGCATATCGTCAGATCTCCCTGCTGCTGCGCCGTCCACCCGGTCGTGAAGCTTATCCCGGCGACGTGTTCTATCTGCACTCGCGCCTGCTTGAGCGCGCTGCTCGCGTTAATGCCGAGTATGTAGAAGAATTTACCAAGGGTGCGGTTAAAGGCAAGACCGGTTCATTGACTGCATTGCCTATCATTGAAACAGCTGCTGGTGACGTTTCAGCCTTCGTGCCAACCAACGTAATCTCGATCACAGACGGCCAGATTTTCCTTGATGCCGACCTGTTCAACTCAGGTGTACGTCCTGCGATCAACGCCGGTATCTCGGTGTCTCGCGTGGGTGGTGCAGCTCAGACCAAAGTCATCAAGAAACTGGGTGGCGGTGTTCGTCTGGCTCTTGCCCAGTATCGCGAATTGGCAGCGTTTGCAGCCTTCGCCTCTGACCTCGACGAGATTACACGCAAGCAGCTGGATCGCGGCAAACTGGTTACCGAGCTGATGAAGCAGCTGCAATTCTCGCCTATGTCTGTTGCCGAGATGGCGGTTACGCTGTTCGCGGTAAACAAGGGTTACTTCGACGATGTGGAAGTCAAGAAAGCATTGGCATTTGAATCTGCACTGCTTGCTTCCCTGAAGTCCAAGAACAAGGACTTGCTGGATGCGATAAACGCTTCTACCGATCTGAATGCTGACAACGAAAAACTGTTGTCTTCAGCGATCGAAGCTTTCAAGTCCACCGCAGTTTACTAAGCGGGGTTTATCATGGCAGGCAGCAAAGAGATACGTACAAAAATCAAGAGCGTAGAAAATACGCGCAAGATTACGCGCGCCATGGAAATGGTGGCGGCAGCAAAGATGCGCAAATCGCAACAACGTATGCGTGCCGCGCGTCCGTATGCGGAAAAAATACGTCAGGTCGCTGCTCATCTTTCACACGCCAATTCGGAATACAGCCATCCTTACCTGGTTAAGCGTGATGCGGTCAAGAATGTCGGCATTATTCTGATCACTTCCGACAAAGGATTGTGCGGCGGTTTAAATACCAACGTACTGCGTATGGCGTTGGCTCAGATGAAGCAATTTGAAGCCAAGGGCACGGGTATCCGTGTAACACCAATCGGCAACAAAGGCTTCAGTTTTATGAGCCGAATCGGTGCAAAAATTGAGTCTCATTTAATCGGTCTGGGTGACACGCCGCGTATTGAGTCCATGATAGGCACAGTGAAAGTCATGCTCGATGCGTATGTTGCCGGCGAGGTGGACGCTGTTTATATCAGCTACAACCATTTCGTCAACACCATGAAGCAGGAGCCGGTATTTGAGCAGCTGTTGCCATTGTCGGGCGAAAACCTGAATGCAGAGGGCAGCGGATCCTGGGACTATATTTATGAGCCTGATGCACAGGCAGTCATTGATGAAATGCTGCTGCGCTATGTTGAATCTCTTGTTTACACCGCTGTTTCAGAAAATCAGGCCGCAGAGCAAAGTGCACGTATGGTGGCGATGAAAGCAGCTTCCGACAATGCGAAAGCGGTTATCGGTGAGCTTAAGCTGGTTTACAACAAAGCGCGCCAGGCTGCGATTACCAAGGAAATTTCCGAAATCGTCGGCGGCGCAGCCGCTGTAAGTTAAACGAAATGTTTCGTGTACAGAATTAAATTATAAAGTGGGGAATCTTAAAATGAGTCAAGGCAAGATTGTTCAGTGTATCGGTGCGGTGGTAGACGTTGAGTTTCCTCGCGATCAGATGCCCAAAGTGTATGATGCGCTCAAGGTAAAGGTCGATGCGACCTCCGTTGCCGAGCAGGATCTGACCCTGGAAGTTCAACAGCAAATCGGCGACGGCGTTGTTCGTACCATTGCGATGGGTTCTACCGACGGCTTGCGCCGCGGCATGATCGTTGAAAATACCGGTGCAACCATTACTGTGCCAGTTGGCGCAGGCACCCTGGGTCGTATTATGGACGTGCTCGGTCGCCCGATTGACGGCGTGGGCCCTGTTCCTGGCGGCGAGCGTCGCTCGATTCACCAGAAAGCTCCAAAATTTGACGAGCTTTCACCTTCTACAGACCTGCTGGAAACCGGTATCAAGGTGATTGACCTGGTTTGCCCGTTTGCCAAGGGTGGTAAAGTTGGTCTGTTCGGTGGAGCGGGTGTGGGCAAGACTGTTAACATGATGGAGTTGATCAACAACATCGCCAAACAGCACTCCGGTCTGTCCGTATTCGCCGGTGTAGGTGAGCGTACCCGTGAAGGTAACGACTTCTACCACGAGATGAAAGACTCCAACGTTCTGGACAAAGTTGCGATGGTGTTCGGCCAGATGAACGAGCCGCCCGGTAACCGTCTGCGCGTTGCGCTGTCCGGTTTGACCATGGCTGAAAAATTCCGTGACGAAGGCCGTGACATCCTGTTCTTCGTGGACAACATCTACCGCTACACACTGGCCGGTACTGAAGTTTCTGCGTTGCTGGGTCGTATGCCATCAGCGGTAGGTTACCAGCCAACACTGGCTGAAGAAATGGGCCGTCTGCAGGAGCGTATCGCTTCTACAAAAGTGGGTTCGATCACATCGATTCAGGCTGTTTATGTTCCAGCGGACGACTTGACTGACCCGTCTCCTGCCACTACCTTCTTGCATCTGGACTCAACCGTTGTTCTGTCACGTGACATCGCCTCACTGGGTATCTACCCGGCGGTTGATCCACTGGATTCAACCTCACGTCAGCTGGATCCACTGGTTGTGGGCGAAGAGCATTACAGCGTTGCACGTGGCGTACAGCAAACATTGCAGCGTTACAAAGAATTGCGCGACATTATCGCGATTCTGGGTATGGACGAACTGGCACCTGAAGACAAGCTTGCGGTTGCACGCGCACGTAAAATTCAGCGTTTCCTGTCGCAGCCGTTCCACGTTGCTGAAGTATTTACCGGCAGCCCCGGCAAGTATGTAACGCTGAAAGAAACTATCAAGGGTTTCAAAGGCATCATCAACGGTGATTACGACCATCTGCCAGAGCAAGCCTTCTATATGGTTGGTTCGATAGACGAAGCTATTGCAAAAGCTGCAACGCTTTAAGGAAATAAATTATGGCAATGACGATTCAAGTCGATGTAGTCAGTGCGGAAGAGTCGATTTTTTCCGGTCTTGCTGAGCTGGTCATCGTTCCAGGCGAGACAGGTGAACTGGGTATTTATCCGCGTCACACCCCCTTGCTGACACGTATCAAACCGGGTTCAGTGCGTCTCAAGCTGCCAAACCAGACTGAAGATACGCTGATTTATGTCTCCGGTGGCATGCTGGAAGTTCAGCCGCATATCGTTACCATCCTGGCCGACACCGCAATTCGCGGTGGTGACCTGGATGAAGCGAGAGCGCTGGAAGCCAAGCGTGCTGCTGAGGAGTCCATGAAAAATCGTACCACAGATATTGATTACGCCTCCGCACAGGCCGAATTGGCTGAAGCGATTGCGCAATTGAGAGCAATTCAGAAGTTGCGTCACAAAAACCCGCATTAATCTGATGATTAGCGCGACAAGGAAAACGGCTCAGGCCGTTTTTTTTGTTTATACTTCCATATCTAATCTGAAATGGTAAACATGCTTAATATCGTCATTCTGGCTGCGGGCAAGGGTACCCGCATGCATTCTGATACGCCCAAAGTGCTGCACGCACTTGCCGGCCAGCCATTGTTGCAGCATGTGCTGGAAACAGCGGTGCAGCTTGCGCCTGCGAAAATGTGCGTCGTGTATGGGCATGGCGGAGAAGTCGTGCCTAAGGCGATGGCCGAATACGCAGCCAGTTTTGTATTGCAGGAACCACAGCTGGGCACCGGTCATGCGGTACAACAGGCCATGCCCGAGCTGATGGATGACAGCGTCACCCTGGTACTCTATGGCGACGTTCCGCTAATACAGCCTGCTACCCTGAAACAATTATTGCAGTATCCCGATACACTCAGCCTGCTCACCCTGCGTATGGATGATCCAACAGGATATGGACGCATCGTCAGGGACAGCGCTGAAAAAGTGACCAGTATCGTCGAGCAGAAAGATGCCACACCCGAGCAGCGTGCAATCTGCGAAGTAAATACTGGCATACTCGCTGCACCCACACATTTACTCAGAAGCTGGCTGGCAAAATTGGGCAATAAAAATTCCCAAGGTGAGTACTACCTTACCGATATTGTTGCAATGGCGGTCGCTCAGGGAATTGAAGTAAGCACTACACAACCCGCTCAAAGCTGGGAAGTGATGGGCATCAATAGCAAAGTGCAACTGGCTGAATTGGAACGCATTTGGCAACAAGAGCAGGCACTTCGTTTGCTCACCCAGGGCGTGACTTTGGCTGACCCGGCACGGCTGGATGTGCGCGGCAAGTTAGTGTGTGGTCGCGATGTCGAGATAGATGTGGGTTGTATTTTTGAAGGTGAAGTGCATCTGGCCAACAAGGTTAAAGTAGGTGCCTACACGGTGATCAGAAATTCCATCATAGAAGCAGGTACGCACATCGCTCCGTTCAGCCATATCGATTCCTCAGAGGTTGGCGCCAACTGCAGCATAGGCCCTTACGCGCGTCTGCGTCCCGGCACCAAACTGCATCAGGACGTGCATATCGGAAATTTTGTCGAAGTCAAAAACAGTGAAATCGCCAAGGGCAGCAAGGCCAACCATCTTAGCTATATCGGTGACAGCACGGTAGGCAGCCGCGTGAATGTGGGTGCTGGCACCATCACCTGCAACTATGACGGCGCAAACAAACATCGCACCATTATTGAAGATGATGTGTTTATCGGCTCTGACACGCAATTGATCGCGCCGGTCACCATCAAGCGCGGCAGCACCATAGGCGCAGGTTCAACCATTACCAAAGATACAGCGGAAAGTACGCTTACGCTGTCGCGCGCCAAGCAGGTCAGCGTGGCGGGCTGGCAGCGGCCAGTCAAACAGACAAAATAGATAAGTACTTGATTATATTGAATAAATTGCAATGTAGCCAAGGTGTATCAACTAAACGTGAAGACAGGGAAATAAGCTATGTGCGGTATTGTAGGCGCAGTTGCGCAACGTAATGTAGTACCTATTTTATTGCAGGGCTTGCAACGTCTTGAATACCGCGGCTATGACTCGGCGGGTCTGGTGGTTGTGCACGATAAGCAATTGCAGCGCGCGCGCAGCACCGGCCGTGTGGCCGACCTGACCCTCAAAAGTGCCGATATCAGCGGCCACCTCGGCATTGCCCACACACGCTGGGCCACCCATGGCGTGCCCAGCGAGCGCAACGCCCACCCGCATATGAGCAATGCCAGCATTGCGGTGGTGCATAACGGCATTATTGAAAATTACGAAGAACTGCGCACCCGCCTCACCGCTCAGGGTTATGTGTTTACCTCCGACACTGACACCGAGGTTATCGCTCACCTCGTGCACAGCCACTACAAGAATGGCGCAACCCTGTTAGCCGCAACCCAGGCCTCGCTCGCCGAACTGGTGGGTGCCTATGCGATAGGCGTGGTGGCGGCAGACAATCCGGCGCAACTCATATGCTCGCGCAAAGGCAGCCCGCTGCTGCTGGGTGTGGGCAAGCATGAAAACTTCATTGCTTCCGATATGTCGGCGCTGCTGGCCGTGACCAAAAATGTGGTGTATCTGGAGGAAGGTGACGTAGCCGAGATTGGCCTCGATGCGTATAAAGTTTTTGATGCCAGGGGCAAGCCGGTGACCCGTCCGGTACAGATTAGCGAGCTGACCAACGACAGCGTCGAGCTGGGCGAATACAAGCATTACATGCTGAAAGAAATTTTCGAACAACCGCAGGCACTGGCCAATACGCTTGAAGCCGTGTGCAACAGCCAGTCGCTGATCCCCGGTATCTTTGGCGCCGAAGCGTCCGCAGCCTTTGCGAAAATCGACAGCATCCTGATACTGGCCTGCGGCACCAGCCATAACTCCGGGCTGGTCGCGCGCAACTGGCTGGAAGAAATTGCGGGCATCCCCTGCAATGTAGAAATCGCCAGCGAATATCGCTACCGCACCAGCGTATCCAACCCCAACACCCTGATTGTCACCATCTCGCAGTCAGGTGAAACGGCCGATACCCTCGCCGCGCTGAACCATGCCAAGGCCGTCGGGCACGCACATACCCTGGCAATATGCAACGTGCCTGAAAGCGCCATCATCCGCCAGTCCAGCCTGCGATTTCTGACACGCGCAGGTCCCGAAATTGGCGTCGCTTCAACCAAGGCCTTTACCACCCAACTGGCCGGGCTGTTCCTGCTCACACTGGTATTGGCCAAGCTTCGCGGAAAATTAAGCCAGCAACAGGAACAGCAGCATCTGCATGACTTGCGTCATCTGCCCAGCGCAGTACAGGCGGTATTGAAGCTGGAACCCGCCATTAAAAAATTGGCGGAAAACTTTGCAAATAAACATCATGCGCTGTTCCTGGGGCGCGGTTTGCATTACCCGATTGCGCTGGAAGGCGCGCTCAAACTCAAGGAAATTTCTTATATCCACGCCGAAGCCTATCCGGCAGGCGAGCTGAAACATGGCCCGCTGGCACTGGTGGACAAGGACATGCCGGTGATTGCTGTTGCGCCCAACGACACGCTGCTGGAAAAATTGAAGTCCAACCTGCAGGAAGTGCGCGCACGCGGCGGCGAGTTGTTTGTGTTTGCCGATGCCAACACAAAAATACAATCCTCCGAAGGCGTTCATGTCATGCAAATGCCCGAACACGCAGGATTTCTAAGCCCTATTCTGCACACCATCCCTTTACAACTGCTGGCATATTACGTGGCACTGCAAAAGGGAACGGATGTGGACAAACCTCGCAATTTGGCTAAATCGGTCACCGTAGAGTAATCGGTTGATCCTGAATGTCCATATGGTGTAATTGGATATAAACCCCCACTAACTCCCCCTTATCAGGGGGAGAACAGAACCAGCTCCTCCCCTGACAAGGGGAGGTTGGGAGGGGTTTGTGGCTTATGGACAATCAGGGATGTTAGAAAAGCTATTATGAGTTTGCCACTAAGGTTAGCAAAAAAATTTCCGATAACAACTTTCAGTCTTCGCCGGATTCCATATGTCCGGCAAGAAAATATTTGTCAATCAGGCTCGTATCAGCCTGTGATCAGAGGGCAATCAGATGGCGGTAATAGCCGTATTTAACCAAAAGGGGGGAGTGGGTAAAACCACCACCTGCCTGAATATTGCAGCCGTGCTGGCCAAAGCCAAGCGGCACCCCATCGCGCTGGATATGGACCCGCAAGGACATCTGACCCTGGCGTGCGGCTTGAAAAAAGATGTCATGACCGAGCTCAATATGGCGGCCTTTTTTGAGCAAAAAGTCCCCCTGGCCAAATTGATGCGGGACACCCCCGCCGGCTGGCAAATTATCGCGTCATCCCTCGAGCTGGCAAAAATCGATGCCACCTATGGCTCCGATCCCAAGGCTGCCACCCTGCTGAAAGCAGGCCTGCAAGAAGAACTTGCGCTCACCGGCGCACCCATCCTTATCGACTGCTGCCCGATGATGGGTGTGCTCACACTGAATGCACTGCTTGCCGCTGACAGGGTATTGATCCCGGTGTCGGCCGACTTTCTTTCAATGCAAGGTGTGCACAGACTGGATTCCGCACTTAATGTGCTGGAGAAAAAACTCAACCGAAAATTTGAACGGCGTGTGGTTGTCACCCGTTTCGATTCACGCCGCAAAATGGCGTACGAAATATTCGACAAAGTCAAAGACCGCTATGGCGATTTGGTATGCAACACCCGCATCGGCGAAAACGTCGCACTCGCCGCCAGCCCCATGCACGGGCTGGATGTATTTGCCTACGGGCCCAACAGCCCGGGTGCAAAAGACTATATGGCGCTGACCATGGAATTAATGAAGAGCGGGTTTTTTGAGGATCCGGTCAGGCAATAAACCGGGTCAATGCATTATGCGAAAAAGCAGTAACATATTGATTATAAATAATATTTTTAGATGCCCGGCTGTTTTGGCGCAGCTCAATATTGAGCCTTACATCATTCATGACGTACAAAATCCCCCTAGCCCCCCTTTGCAAAAGTGGGGGAATAGCTTTGTTTGAGATTCAACCGTTACCCCACTTTGCAAAGGGGGGCTAGGGGGGATTTGCAAGTTATGGAATATGAAATTGTCGGTAATTTCATACGCCATAGAATCAAATAAACTGTCATGAATTATGTAAAGATCAATCATTGCCTGAAGGCGAAGCGGGATCAGGCAATTAATTCCGTGAACGTATCACCAACAACACATAACCCAGGGCCTTATAGTCATTAATCTGCGCTGGGCCCGCAGCCGCAACATCCACATACGCCGGAAAATCTTCCGGGTTCACCCCGCGCCAGCCCGCATGCGTGCCGCACACATGCACCGCAACCTGCTTATCCTGAGTCAGCGATTGCACAATCTGATGCTCGGCCTGATGCGTGGATTGCTTCTTCTGAGTCAGCGCAAACTGCTCACGCCCATGCGTCACAATCGCCACCGGCACATCCCTGAATTTAGCGCGCAGCTGCGCTACCGCCTCTTGCGCCTGCGGCAATGCCCAGCGCAAACCCTCGGCGTCGGAAGTCACGATCTCGATTACCACCCCGGGCGGTGCAGCAGGCAAGGTCAGAATGTCATGCAGGGAAATATCCTTGGCATGTGCTGCACAGGGCATCAGCATCAGGGCGAGGGCAAGCAAACGCAATAAAAAATGAGGCATGACAGTCACTCCACTAATTTGGTGAAGGAGTGTAATGCATAGCGAAATATTTTTGTGAGTTGGAGCTGGCAGGAAAATATAGGTAAAATTAATACATTAACATCAATATGTTGCTGCATGCTGAGTCTGGCGCCCACTTCGTCTGTTATGGCTTACCCTTACCTGTATATGTTGTAGATTCAAGTAGAAATATACCAAGTAGCATTTTTCTACATTCATAACCCGAATATTTTTTACCACCAGTTTCATATTCCGATAAAGCTTCTGATTCGCAATCGCTCATATTGAAGAAATATTGAGTTTTGCCATTTGCAAGAAATTGCGAATTTCCTTCTGAGGTACAACCAGCAATTAGAACTGTAAAAATTAAGCAAAGTATGCGGTCTGTCTTCAAGTTATACAATCCCTTCAATGCAAGATTAAAGCCACAGATTCTAGCGGGGAGTGATATTCTGCCGGAATTGGGGTCAGAGTCGATACAAATTAACCAATTGAATATATTGGATATTTTAAGTTATTGAAAGAAATCGAGTCTGACACCAACGCTTCATGCAGAAGGCTTATATGACTAACATTCAACCCCAATCAACCATTGCGTTTTATCGCTCGTAAATTTATCCAAATCCTGGCGTCGTGATAAGGGCGTAGTACATCCCCTAGGTTTAATATATTCAACTGCAATTTCGGCAGCTTCATTTAATGTGATGGGCTTACTATCTTCACGTTTAACAGTTATGTAATATGGTTGCTGAAACATAACGATGTAGCTATCTAGAATGTAGTTGATTTTATCTTTGGAAATGGTGGCGTGATTTTCTTCTACAAGGATTAAATTTTTGGTGATTAGCGCATCAGAATTTGATGCGTGTCCAATAGAACTGAAAGTAGCTGTAGCAGCCAAAATAAACAGTAAAAATTTCATATAAATTTCCTCTCGTTGAACTACTTATATCAGCACCTTCTGAGTAATAGAAATTAACTCACTTCATGCTGCCATTTTCAGTGCAATAAACACCGCCACTCCTAGCATTGCCGCCAGCAACACCACCCCAACTCCTAGCAAGCGATTGCGCTGTGCCTGCTGTGTCAGCATCATCTTGAACGCGGTTTCGATGTGCTCGATGTTATGGCTGGCCAGCTGCTGGTGCAGCAGGCGGGGGATTTGCGGCAGCAGGGTGGCGTAGCGCGGGGCTTCGGTTTTGAGCGAGCGGAGGAAACCGCGCCAGCCTATCTGCTCGCTCATCCACCGTTCCAGCCAGGGCTTCGCGGTTTTCCACAGGTCGAGGTTGGGGTCGAGTTGCAGGCCGAGGCCTTCGATATTGAGCAGGGTTTTTTGCAGCAGAACTAATTGAGGCTGGATCTCGATGCCGAAGCGGCGCGAGGTCTGGAACAGCTTGAGCAGCACGCGGCCAAAGGAAACTTCGCTTAAGGGGCGGGCAAAGATGGGCTCGCACACCGAGCGGATCGCGGCTTCGAGTTCATCCACTCTGGTTTGGGCGGGTGCCCAGCCGGATTCGATATGCAGCTCGGCCACGCGCTTGTAGTCGCGGTTGAAAAACGCGATGAAGTTTTGCGCGAGGTAGTTTTTGTCGCTATCGGTGAGCGTGCCCATAATGCCGAAATCCAGCGCGATATAGCGGCCATCTGCAGCCACCATGATGTTGCCGGGGTGCATATCGGCGTGAAAAAAACCGTCGCGAAACACCTGGGTGTAGAAAATTTCCACGCCATTTGACGCGAGTTTTGACAGACTGATGCCGGCTTCTTTAAGTGCGGCTATCTGGCTGATGGGAATGCCCTGCATGCGTTCCATCACCATCACGTTGCTGTTGCACCAGTCCCAGTACATTTCCGGCACCAGCAGCAGTTTGGAATCGGGGAAGTTGCGGCGCAGCTCGCTGGCGCTGGCGGCTTCGCGCATCAGGTCCAGCTCGTCGTGCAGGTATTTGTTGAACTCGGCCACGACTTCGCGCGGCTTGAGACGCTTGCCGTCGGCCCAGAAGGTTTCCAGCAACAGCGCGCCGGCATCGAGCAGCGCGATGTCGTGGTTGATGATGGGCTCGATGCCGGGACGCAGGATTTTCACCGCGACCTTGCGCCCGTCATGCAACTCGGCAAAATGCACTTGCGCGACGGAAGCGCTGGCGATGGGCGTGACATCGAAGCTGGCAAAAACCTCCAGCAGTTTTTTGCCGTATTCCTTTTCGATTAACGCGACTGCCTGAGCGGAGGGAAACGGCGGCACCTGATCCTGCAGCTTGGCCAGCTCCTCGGCAATGTCTGCCGGCATCAGGTCGCGACGGGTGGACAGCATCTGGCCGAACTTTACAAAGATCGGCCCCAGGCTTTCCAGCGCCAGACGCAAACGTACGGCGCGCGGTGCCGAGGTATTGCGCGTGAATAACACCAGCTTGAGCGGAAAGATCAGCCAGCGCGTGCTTTTGTGCGCCAGAATAAATTCATCCAGACCAAAACGCAGCGCGACATAGATAATGGTGATCAGGCGAAAAAAACGCAGCATAGTTTTATTTTTTTGAAAGACGGTTGATGCGCTGTTCCAGTCTGGCCACATCGTCACGCAGCGCATCAACCTGCTGCACAAAGCTGTTGATATGGGCAGATTTTGCCACAAGTGGACGTTCTTCCGTCCAGTATTCTGCAAGCGCCTCGCTGAAATTTCTCGCACTGTCGCGTATCTGCTGCTGCGCTGTGTCGGCAAGCAGTACCAGACGCTCGGCGGCAATATCGCCGGTAACGCGGCTGAGATCCTCGGCCGCGTCCCAGCGCAGGTTGCGGCTCAGATAAAATATTTCCGCCAGCAAAGCAGCATCACCGCTGGTCTGGATTTGCGCAAACGCACGCTCATCTTTTAAGGCCAGAAGCGGCAGCAGGCTGGGCGAGATATTGCAGCTTGCATCCGCATTAACCTCCTTTTCGGCAGCGCGCAGCGTGCCATCATCAAGCACCGTATAGGCAAAAGAAAACGGCGCGATATTGAATCGCGCCGTTTTACCTGAAAATTTTGCCAGCCTTGCCAATGCCCAACCGCTCTGGCTGAGCAGATGGTTAAGCGTGGCTGCCGACAAACTAAACATTAATGCTTAAGCTACTTGCTGGATACCCGACAACAGCCAAACTGCCTTGTCATTTTGCAGATCTTTCTGCACATGCCAGATTTCGTCAAAGTTCTCGGGCGTACCCTTGTTCTCGGCGATCTGGCCGGTCATGCGCACGCTGGCGATGGCGTGGTTATTCTCGGTAACCACTTCCAGCAGATCGGCATTCAGGTTAATCACATCGCTGGTTTGCGCTGCATTGCCGCGTTCCTGCAATTGCATGGAGATTTCTGCAAACATTTCCGGTGTGGTGTATTCGCGGATGTCATTCAGGTCTTTGCGGTCATTTGCGGCTTGCAGGCGTATGAAAGACATTTTGGCGCTGCGCAGGAAAGCCTCTACCGGAAAATCAGCCGGAATATTTTTGGCTGTGGGTGCAGCGACAGCACCTCCACCGCTATAAGCCTGTGTTTCAGGCTGAGAAAACGGCGCGCCCTGTCCGGCGTATTGCATGGCAGGCTGTTGCGATTTGCGGAATTTGGAGAACAGGAAAAACGCCAGCGCGGCCAAAGCCAGCATCATCAGAATGCCGCCAAAGCCACCGCCCAAACCACCCAGACCACCGGCAAACAAGGCACCCAGACCGGCACCAATCGCCAGGCCAGCCAGCGGGCCCATCCACTTATTGCCGGCGGCAGGTGCGGCGGCTCCCGCAGCTGCTGGAGCAGGTGCCGCTGCAGGGGCTTTTTGCATCTGCTGCGGGCTCATGCTGCGTTGCTTGCCAAAACTGCCGCCACCGCCCATGCGTTTGGCTTCGGCGTTTGCAGCAAGCAGCGTCAATGAAGATAAGGCAATGGTGAGCACCAACAAGAAACGTTTCATGTATATCCTTTGAGTAATTAAATTAAGCAGGTTCTAATATATGGGTAGTGCGGCGTAAATGCAATGGTTGAAAAATTAATAGTCTGGGGCAACGACGATAACACTCGTTATAAGGTTGAAATCAGCCATGCGCTTTCATATGAACTTTATGCGGCCGCACGTTCCAATGGATGTATCTTCTTTAACACTTCAGCCATGGCATCTCTCGCCATTTCGGTGTCGTATTTCGCCTGGCAACGCAACCACCAGCCATCTGAAAGGCTGAAGAAACGACACAGTCGCAGGTCGGTATCGGCAGTTATGCTGCGTTTGCCAGCGACAATGTCGCCAATGCGTTGCGGCGGTACGCCGAGTTCTTTGGCGAGACGGTATTTGGTCATTCCCAGAGGTTTCAGGAATTCTTCTTCCAGCATTTCGCCGGGTGATACAGGGGCAATTTCACGCATGATGTCTGTTCCTTTTCAGTGATAGTCAACGATCTCTACGTCTATCGCATCGCCGTTTATAAAACGAAAACAAATGCGCCATTGATCGTTGATGCGTACGCTCCACTGCCCGGCCCGGTTTCCCTTCAGCATTTCCAGTCTGTTCCCTGGCGGGGAACGCATATCTTCAACGGTTAATGCCAAATCTAGCTGTTCAAGTTTGCGCAATGCCACACGTTCAAAATTTACATAGCGAACAACTCGTTTGCCTTTAAACAGGGACTCGGTGTCGCGGCAGTGGAACGTTTTGATCATACGACATATTAACGCCATGCGTTAATATGTCAAGACCAGAGGTAGGACTGATTAGATTTTGTAACCGCGATGCAGCGCAACCACGCCGGCATTGAGGTTGAAATATTCGACACGCGACAGCCCGGCCTGTTCCATCATCTGTTTCAATTCTTCCTGCGAAGGGTGCATGCGTATCGATTCAGCCAGATAGCGGTAACTGTCGCCATCCTTCGCGATCAGCTCGCCCATCCTGGGCAACAGTTTGAAGGAATACGCGTCATACAGCGACTGCAGCGGTTTCCATACCTTGGAAAATTCCAGCACCAGCAAACGTCCACCCGGCTTCAGCACACGGCGCATTTCGGCCAGCGCCACATCCTTGTGCGTCACATTGCGCAGGCCAAAGGCAATACTTACGCAATCGAAATAGTTGTCGGGAAAGGGCAGGTGTTCCGCATCGCATTGCGCCGCCGGCATCGCCAGCCCATCGTCTATCATGCGGTCGCGGCCCACGCGCAGCATCGCGTTGTTGATATCGGTGAGCCATACCTGGCCGGTGGGGCCGACACGCTTGGCAAATTTGCGCGACAGGTCGGCAGAGCCACCGGCCACATCCAGCACGCGTTCACCGGCGCGTACCGCGCTGATCTGGATGGTGAAATTTTTCCACACGCGGTGCAGGCCGGCGGACATCAGGTCATTCATGATGTCGTACTTGCTGGCGACCGAGGTGAACACTTCGGCCACGCGTTTGGCCTTGTCTTTTTCGTCTACGGTTTCAAAACCAAAATGTGTTTTAGACATGAACTTCTTTCAATAGCAATATTTGTAAATACTTGATTATATTGAATAATTAAGTAAGTCTTATCTTCTTGAGCAAGGCGGTGGTCGAGCGTTCATGCAAGAAAGGAATGCTGTGCACCTTGCCGCCCCAGCCGATAACTTCCTGTGCGCCCACAATCGCTTCGGGTGCCCAGTCGCCGCCTTTAACCAGCACGTCCGGCTTGCAGGCCAGAATCAGATCCAGCGGTGTGTCTTCATCAAACAGCACCACCAGGTCTATTGCTTCCAGCGCTGCCAGCACTGCCATGCGGTCTTCCTGAATATTCACCGGGCGGTCATCACCCTTGCCCAGACGCTTAACCGACGCATCGCTGTTTACACCCAGCACTAGCGAGGCGCCCAAAGCACGCGCCTGCGCCAGATAAGTGACATGGCCGCGATGCAGCACATCGAAGCAGCCATTGGTGAAAACCAGCGGGCGCGGCAATCTGGCTACGCGTGCTGCCAGCTCGGCACGGCTGCAAATTTTTTTCTCAAACTCGGGGGGCGAATACATATGTAAAATCAGTCTATATATTCAAACAGCGGAACCACTTTTTTGACGCTGCGCGAAGTGCTGGCAACGTCGGTGGCAATGCCTCCTTCTTTGCGTGTAACCAGGCCCAGCAAATAGACCACGCCATTTTCAGTAATCACCTCAACACGTTCTGTTTGCAAGTCCTTGCCGCTATCGCGCAAGCGCAGATTAATGTTGCTGGTGATCAGCGCATCACCGCTGCGTGATGAAAGCGAGGCCTGCGGGCCAACGACCAGCTCGTTGTTGATGCCCATTACCGTCTGAACACCTCCCACAATTCTGGTGATATCCGTCTTCACATTTTCATCCGCCACTTCACCCGTTATCAGCACCTTGCGGTTATAACTGTTGATGTTGATATGCACCTTGTCGGCGTACTTGCTTTTGATGCGGCTTGTCGCGGTATCTTCAATATACCCATCATCAATATAGGTGCCCTCGGTGCGGCGATCGGCTCCTTTGCTCATGCTGGTTGTGCAACCCTGCAACAATAAAGCGGCAGCTATCAACAACAGGCTGAGTAAGGATTTCATTATTTCTTCACTCCAAATAATAATTGGTCTATGCCGTCGCAAATGCAATGCAGCGCCAGCAGATGCACTTCCTGAATACGTGCAGTTACTTGGGCAGGTACACAAATGTGAATGTCGCCCTGTTTCAGCATCGCACCCATCTTGCCGCCGTCACGGCCGGTCAGCGCAACCACGCGCATATTGCGTTCATGCGCCGCCTCGATGGCTGCGGCCACGTTGACCGAATTCCCGCTGGTGGAAATGGCGAGTAAAACATCACCCTTACGCCCAAGACCGTGCACCTGCTTGGAGAAAATCTGATTGTAATCATAATCGTTTGCTATGGAGGTCAGCACCGAGCTATCGGTGGTCAAGGCCACCGCCGCCAGCGGCGGGCGCTCCATCTCAAAACGGTTGATCAGCTCGGCCGCAAAATGCTGCGCATCGGCCGCCGAACCGCCATTGCCGCAGCATAAAATTTTGCCATCCTGCTGCAGACAATCGGCCATCGCCTGTGCAGTCTGCGCAAGCGGCTGCGTCAGCACGTCCTTACTTTGCAGCTTGACCTGCACACTATCTTCAAATTGTTTGTGAATTCTGGTGGATAAATCCATGGCGTAGAGGGGCTAATGATTAATATGAATTGAATTTTAACCCAGATTTGCGGGATGAACGACACGAAGTAGGCTGAAATCGTCCATCGCTGCGAAGCACAATTCAAAGGGTGGCGTTCTTTCCAATGACAGCATCGCTAGTCACACACTTTATCAAAGGGGGGCCAAGGGCAAAACTCTCAGATTAAGCAAAATATAAATATCCGTTCGCCCTGAGCTTGTCGAAGGCTTTTCAGTTAGTAGCGGGTGGTTCGTATAGCTCACCACGAAGGGTAAATCTAACAGCATTGGGGCCTGGGGGGATTTGATTTTTACGAGCAGGCAAGCTTTGGATTCAAGAATCGGTGTCCTTCTGCCGGGCTGAACATTGCGGTGCAACGCACTCGTCAGGATTGGCGACAAAAATCCAGCCAATGGCAATGCAAACCGGCACGGCCAAAAACCACATGGCTTGCGACGTAAGCCGCTCGCCGATATAGCCAATGATGAGCCCAATCGCTACACAGCCAACAAGCAGCAGCAACCGGCGGAAGACAGACGCAGAGGCTTTAGAAGATTGCTGATCAGGTGCTGGCATTATTTTTGAATAAACTTCGTGAAATATTTTTCGGAAAAAACATCTGTGCAAACGCTGGATAAGGCAGATAGTGCATCAGCAGAATAAAAACCCCCGCAGCACTGTAAAATCGCGACTCAGGCACGTTTGATCAGCCTGAGAAGGAAGATAAGAACAACAGCCCCGATGGTGGCGACAATAACGCTGCCAAGCAAGCCCCCACCGGCGGAGATACCAAGCGAACCAAAAATAAATCCCCCGAGCAGCGCACCCAGTATCCCGACAATGATGTCTCCAATGACGCCGAAGCCACCGCCTTTGACCAGCATGCCTGCCAACCATCCGGCTACCAGACCAATTAAAATAAACCAGATATATTCCATGTCATTCTCCTTTAAAGGTTAAGGACTATCAGGCATTAAAGGGTAGTGTCACTCTTTAATGCCATCGCATCTTCTTCCAATGATTTTATGGCCGCAAAAGTTTAGGAATCTCAGCGCTTCGCCCCCGGAAACCACTCAACGTGCTGATCACCTTGGCGCCCGATATACAGCACCCGTTGCCCCCGCAGAAACGCAAAATAAGATTGAACCCCGGACCTCATTGCCCGGGCACAAAATTGCCGATACTTCTGGCCGTTCTGCTGACTATCCAGGATAGCCGCACGAAGCTCAGCGGCATTGAAGTCAGTTGCCACCTCTGGCATATCTTCAAGCGCCAACGGTGCGACAACGACCCCGCCGCTTGTACTGTAGAAAGAAAACGAAAAGGTTACGTAGTCTACGTGGTAGTACTCGACGCCCTCCTTGATGAGATTACCAACAATTTCAGGGAAAGGCATTGAGCCCGTGAGGGTAACTTCTGCCATCTTTTTGATCACATCAGCGTTCACGAATTTTTTCTCCTTCGAATAGTGGGTCGACTTTCCTGAGACCCAAGAAAATGGGACCCAAATACTTCTTTCTTGAAGCGTTTGTTAGCGGTCATATGTCATTCGCACCAGTGTCTTGGATCAGCGAGTGCATCGGCACATATCACCTGCCCACTCGTGTTGCCGATTATTCCAGGACGAAGTTCCAGTACCATCCAGGCATCGGCGTTCTTTGGCGAGATGGGATAGGGTGCCTGAAAACCTTTGCTCCCCGCCGCTGAAAAACCGAACCTCGGGTAATAGCCGGGATGACCAAGTACAAAGACAAGATCAACCCCCGAGTGTGAAAGTTGCCGGAGCCCTTCCGATATGAGTTTGCCCCCAATTCCCCGAGACTGGAAATCTGGATGGACAGCAAGAGGGGCAAGGATAGCGGCCGAAACCTTGTGACTAGAAGGTTTGAGCCTGACTTTGCTGAAAAGAACGTGCCCGACAATACTTCCATGGGTGGCAGCGACTAGCGACAGTACAGGTTGAGCTGTCACATCTGCCGACAAGTCACCAATCAACTGAACAATTTCCGGTCCTTCCGAAATACCAAATGCAGACATCGCAAGGTCTGATATCCCCTGGTAATCGGATTGAGTAGCCTGGCGTATTTCCACGTGCATCACGATTGGTTGCTGAACGATAATGACGTTATAGAAAAACTCTGTTTATAAATATCATCGTGCCGTGAACATCACTTAATATCAAGGAAAAATTTCGGGCCATATCTGGAGAATATATGGCCCGCTACAAACACATTGAAACCGGCCCCCGTGATTTTGCAAGGATAGGAAATTTATTTTTTTCGATCGCAACACAGGAATGAGGAATCATATTGTTACCACCCAATGTCGAAAATCACCGGCGCGGCGCTTGCGACGAGCCCGGTGGACTGCCGGGTTGGACGGTGTATCCTTGGGCGGTTCCAATGGTTTGCTGAAGGCTCAGCATGCTTTCATGGCTCACCTGAATGACACCGCGCCGGGGCCTGTCCAGGTCGATAATGAGATAGACGACCAAGGCGATGAGTATCAGCAGAACGAATGCTGCGAGGGTGACCCGATGCCCGGCAATACCAGATGCATAGCCGAGCGTGGCCGTTGACAGCACGGTCGTTGCGAACATCAAGAGCAGCACAATTTCCGGTACCTGTCGATTCAAGGCCGCATTCCGCGTGGTGGATGTGTCGATGAGTTCATTAAGCGACTGGATGAAGAGCCCGCTGGTGATGACGCTCTTGTCCAGTTCCGCTGCCCTTACCGCGTGGCTCCAGAGCTGCGCTTCCATCAGTTTCGCCTGATGCAGCAGCGATTCGTGTAATTGGTGATCCGTTGAGTCGACGCGGCCTTCCTGAATACGAACATCCAGATATTGGCGTAGCAGTGCCTGCACTTCCTCTGGCATACCCCCGGGAAGCAGTCGCGCCCTGAGATAGGTAGTCCCGATGGCATTGGCTTCGGCCACGACCGTCTGGCTACGATCTTCATAGCGTTGCAGCGCCGCAGAAAATGTGAAAGCCAGCAGCAGCGCCAGCAGCCCCAGCATGGAAACCAGAACGGAATTGGCTTGCGTGATCGCTTCGGCCACGCTTGCCTGTTTGCGACGACCGCTTCGAAAGCCGATTTCCATGGCAAGCAGCATGAAAATGAAAAGACCCAATACGATCAAGACGCTGCTTTGGCTGTACATGATTTCTCTCATGAGGTTATGGCTCTACTGGTGTGCATCGAGCGGAAGGTTAAGCTGGATATTGGATAGACAACGCGTATTCTCCACCATGCTCCCCCGCTTTTGCTGTGATGGTTCCACTTCCTGTAATACCGACAAAATCACCCGTGCCGCTACCTGTCATAATTTCAAGTTTGCCATTCACGCCTGAGGTGGAAGAAAACACGCCGTCATGCCTGATGACAAAGCTGCCGTTAGCGGTCTCAATGCGACCGATAATGCGCTCATACCCGATGAATGGAACCTCCTCGCCTGCGATGCTCGGATAAGCCAATAAATACTCGAGCACTCCCTCGGCATCTATTCCACCAGAAAGCGTATTGCGGATGCTTGCTCGACTAAGCTTGCCTGTGCCATTTATTTCGTGAAATGGAACTTCAGACCAACTGGTTGCAACGAACTGGCAATTAACAATTGACGACATTCATAATCCCCTTTTTTCCCTGATTTAAGCTGTCTAAGGTAATGGAATGGACCTACTTCCCAATACGGAATCAACGTACCAAAGTAGTGGTAGCGTCAATGCCAACTAAAAATTGGAAGGGGTATCCAAAAATTAAGATTACGACAATTGGTATCGATTTGGCAAAGAATATTTTTAGATCCACGGGGTAATTAAACATGGCAAGGCGCTCGGCGTAAAAACTTGAAACAAGAAGCCTGGGATCAGTCCTTGCATTTTACATTAACCAATTTGAATGTAGCTTGTAAGGCCTGACCCCAAATTTCTCTTAACTACTGCGTCAGCGGCTTGCGCGGCACGTTATGAAGTGAGAGCGCACGGTAAAACAGAACGACAAATTAAGTTTCGCAGCATTTTACCAACTGAGGAAAAGAATCAACAACGTACCAATTCTAAAACTGCCCCCACGAAACTTTAAAAAACCATCAATCAGATTTTGACTTGTAAAGCCCAACGTAAAGTTAAGGGGCGCCGCGCTTTTGCGGCGTCCCTCTTGAACGCCGGGTTGGGCCTGCACCGGCTATAAATGACAACCTCAAAAAAATAAATAATACTAACCACCATAAGACCATTTTTGATTATTCTTCTTTTCCCACTCTTTTACTTCAGATAAGTGTTTTTTAAGGAATGGAGTAAATATATTAAGGGCATAATCACGTAAAGAACTATCTGTAATTTTTGATATGGATTTATTTATTTCAGGATAATTAATTCCATCGTGTATGGGTTGGGAAAGCTCTTGTTGCACTTGATTTTTTATGCTTTTTGAAGATGTTCTTAGGCTTTTAAAAAATATCGATGGCGATTTTTGCATTACTCCAAATAATGCCTCGTTGCTCCACTCTGAATATTCAACACTTCCCCTACATGTTTTCGATGTCAAAGATTCGAGAAAGGTAGCCACAGATTTCTTTGATATTTTATCTGATGTTGTTTCGATTCCCACTATTGCAGCCGAGCATTGTTCGTCCGTAAATTCTGCAGCGTAGCTTGTGGTGCTGAAAAGCGTAACAATCAATATGAGTAATATCTTGTGCATGAGGATTCCTTTATTTTGCCCAACGTAAAGTTAAGGGGCGCCGCGCTTCTGCGGCGTCCCGCTTGAACGTAAAGTTAGAGCTTGGTGAACTGCTCATAGCTTTCTTTCAAGTTAGATATTGCTACAGACAAATCATTAGATTCGATCTCTTGAGCAACCAACCCAATAAACAATTGAGCATCATTGAGCGACAAGCCAAGTATCTCAAAAGGCAACCAGTCGTCATTCAATGCACCCTCATATGTTTCAAGTACTGAAAGGAGGAACTCGCCCTCATGGGTTGCTCTGAAATCCGCGTATTTTTCAGGTGATACAAGGCGATAATGAAGCTCCTTCACCCTGGCTGATCCAGGAGTATCTGGAGAAGCCCAGCGGGGTGACGCTGAGAATTCTCTGGCCTCCGAAATTATGTGCTCTTTAATCATACGAACTCTAACGTGATTCGAGTTGAGCGTCACCCCCGCAGGCAGCTTGCGCATATGGAAGGCGATCGGCAAAGCTTTCAACGGAGTGTATTATTTTATCGAGCCTGGAATGCAAGCTGACCAGTGGGGCGAAGCCGCGAGCTTCTGCGAGCGGTGTACGCTCGAACGAGGCGTTGGGCGCAGATGGCTGTGCTCCGCTTACCTGTCCTTTTTTTCGGGGCGCATACGGTTTCATTTTGTTTT
>NCJL01000016.1 GCA_002278935.1 Gallionellales bacterium 39-52-133 | reverse complement strand
CCATCTAAATAATGGTGCTGCACTGTGCCATTGTCATATTCAACGGCGCAATAAATATAGGCATTAAATACGTCGGCATACGGCACTGAAGCCACTGGCCTAGCGCCGCTAGAGTTTTGTACCTTGTGCGCTTGAAATAGTGTATTGGCATGGGTAATCGTGCCATCTCCATAAAAGGTATGCAACTTGCCAAAAGCAGCAAACAGGCCTTTGGTGCCTGGCTCTAGCTCAGCAACCTTAGTTAATCCTGGGCGCTTTTGTGTGGCTAAACCCGTAGTCACATACGCGTTTTTCATTTCCCGCAGGCGATTGGCATCTGATACGGCTGCACCTTTACGAAGGTCAATGCCTAAGTCGAATTTGTCAAAGGTAATTTGTCCCAAGACTTATCTCCGCAGTGTGTAGCCGTCGGCTGATTTAGCGACTTGCAGTGAGCGGCTTTCACCAGATTCACCTTTAAAGAAGTAACGGCGATTTTCTTTCTGGCGATTCTTGACCTTGTTGAGCATATTGGTGAAGGTCGTCGCAGAAGCTTGCGCATCTGGGTGGCGATAATGCGCCTTAGCCGTTGCCAATGCGTACAGGAATACCAATCGATCAGGTACGCTGCAGCGATCACTGGTGCGATCAAAACGGGCTCTCTCAGCGATGTATTCAATCAAGACGTCATATTCACGCTCAGGAGTAGGCCATACTTCCATCTGACCATTTAAAGTGTCATATTTTTGTGGGCGCTGGCGCATGGTTGAAAAAGAGCGATCTTGCTCAGTAATTCCTTGACGTAATGGCTCGCGCAAAGTGGGTGATACGATAAGCCAAACTGACATCACTCGAGTTGGATCAATCAACTCATCTTCTTGGTCGTTGTGCCAGTCATAAAAGATCGATCCAGGCTTAACCTTAATCGTGGTCTTTTTACGCATATCGGGTGGCTCTAGCTCACCAAATACGTATTCGTGGGCTTCTTGCAAAAAGCTTTTAATGACTAGATCATTGTTTTTAGCGGCAGCACCTTGCACTATGAAACCTAATCGGCTACGTAGTTCTGTCATCAATTCGCCTAGCGTTCTGTGGCGGCTCTCCAATCCATTCATTTCCGCTCCTTACGCTGTTGTGAGAACAATAGACAACACGCCGCCAGTAATCACTAAGCGTGCATTTACGCTAGTACGCCCAACTAGGCTGGCAGTTTTAGTGGTTCCATCAATCGAGGTCACGGCACCATCTGCACCATTAGCGCCTGGCGCTCCTGTGGCGCCTGTATCTCCTTTAACGCCCTGTAATCCCTGAATGCCTTGGATACCCTGAATGCCTTGCGCTCCTGTATCGCCCTTATCGCCTTTGCCATAAGTAAAAGCAGGCGACCAGTCGGCGCTAGTGTTCGATACTTTGAAATACAAGTTTCCAGTATCAATGGCTAAAAATGAGAAGCCTTTTGGTTGCAAGTTATAAAGGCTGCGATTAGCAAAAATATCGCGTACATCAGCATCAAATGACGCTCCTGTATCACCCTTAATTCCTTGAATACCTTGAATACCACGCTCACCTTGAATACCTTGAATACCTTGCGCACCTGGGACACGTAAAGCCAAGATTGCATCTTCAGTCAAATTGGCTAAACCAATAATGGCATTCTCTAATGTGCCATCATCTTTTTGCAAAAGATCCAGATTGGCACGCAGAGCATTAATCGACTCTGCCGCATTATCGAGTTCGGCGTTCAGCGCAGCATGATCGGTGCGATCAGGATTATTCTCAGTAAAGTTTTTCGTGCGGTTATAGGCTGGGGCACCCAAACATCATCACCTTTTCATTAAGCCAGTCTTTAATGGCCTCTTTGATTATTTGTTTCTGATCTTCACGATCTGCGTCTTTGATCTCAGTCATATCCAGCCTTATTTAAGGTTCTCAAGCTTATAAATGGTTGATAGGAATTGACCTACGATCTCGTCAATCTTGTTTTGTAGTGCGCTATCGGTTTTCTCAACGGCGGTATAGCGAGTTTTTTCAATGAGCGCTAGATACTTTTTGAGTAATTGCACTGGCTCTTTGTCTTGCTCATCATCATTAAGCTGCGGAATCACTTGAATAATTCCATGACGGCCTTGATACATTTCTGTCAAAGAATCAGCTAATTCAATAATCGATTCATAGAATGAGCCCAGAGCCATGTGCTGCGCATAGCTTTTGGTGCGCAAATGCTCTCGGTGAGCAATATCCCTACTCAGAAATAAGATGGCAATAAATTGTGCAATCATGATTTACTTACGAAAAATCGGCTTTAATAAATCCAAAGCGCTCAATAGTTGAAAGATCTTCTACGTCCACCCAAATTGGCTCAATAATGTCTCCTGTATAGCCTGGCTGACCATAGCCTTCTGGATAGACTGCAGTGTTTTGCTTGCGACTCATAGAGCCCTTTAAATAAGCCATAAAGGTGTCGTAAGATGTTGTACCTTGTGCAGCGTCTAAATCTTCACGCGTATTGATGATCTGATCCATATTTCTTCTCCAGGTAATTAAATAAATTGCAAGTGTCTGCGTGCTGCGCATGACCTCTCCATGAGGCCACAAATTTTTGTAGAGCTAATTCATCGCCATTAGCGACATACCGCGCAATCTTGCGCTTAGCCCGTTTTACGGAATCTTTACGAATCAGTTTGTGGGTAGGCCAGATCCGATAACCTAGAAAGTTAATGCCTTGGCTAATAGGGCTTGCTTGCCACTTGCTAATGCGCATTTTTAGAACGTCAAGGGAGAAGGCTTCAATCTTCTTAAAGTCTTCTCTAAGCTGGTTTAAATCGTTTCCTAGGATCACAATGTCATCCATGTACCTAGCCCAGCAGCGATGACCTAACTCGAAGTGAATAAAGCGATCTACTGCATTGCCATAAACATTGGCAAAAAGTTGGCTAGTAAGGCTTCCAATTGGAATACCGCTACCTTCTGGTGGAATAATCTCACACAAAATCGCCAAGGTTTTTTGACAAGTAATCTTGCGTTCGATCATTTGATGCAATACCGCACGATCCACGCTAGGAAAAAACTTGGAGTAATCAGTTTTAAGAAAGTATTTATACCCTGTTTGGCGCACCTTAGACTGGATGTAATGCACGCCTGCATGCGTACCCCTACCCTCACGACAAGCAAAGGTATTGGGTAGCAAAATTGCTTCAAAAATAGGGCTAATGATGTTGCAAACTGCATGCTGTACTAAGCGGTCTTTAAAATCTAGCGCAGAAATTAAGCGGGGTTTAGGTTCGCGCACTGTAAATTGACGATAGCCGCCAATTTTGTATTGACCCGCTAACAATTCTTCCCGAATAAGGGCTAGATTAGCCTCTGAAAATTCATTAAATTGCAAATAGCCGTAGGTAATCTTTTTGGCTTTAGCGGTTTTTGCAAACGCTAAGCGCAGCTTGTCCATATCCGCAATTTTTTCAATCAGATTGCGATGTTTTTTACTCATGAAGTCAGCCGCGCCTTTCGATGTTTCACTACTCTGCGCTATGCTGAACCTTGCAATGTATTCGCCGAAGCAGGATAAAACTGGCTGACCACATAATGCTAGGTCGGCCTGCGAAGCCGTAGTATTCGCAGAGCGTGGAAATAATGTCGTAACAGACGCCGCGAGCCCCGATGTTGTTGTTCGAGTTCGTAGGGGAGTTGTTCCAATTCGAGCAGCGAGAACCGGAGTTCGCGCCCTCGTTCCAGTTGCCCCCCAGGATAACGGCGAATTTATCCAGCCTACCCTTTCCGAGTTTTGGCTATCCAAGATCCGAGCATGGCTCCCACTTCGGCAAGCAAAATTAATGCGACTTGCTGTTGTTTTGGACTCATGCGCTTGATGCTGGGCTTGACCAATAGTCGAAACCAAAACCGCAGTTGCGCTAGGTTTGCGTCTGCGGCATAAAGCTTTGATATTTGATTCGATTTTCCTGCCTGATAAAACAAATCTGGCTGAGTGAGTAAACATTTCAGAAACAGATCGCGCACTACTCCATGCTCTCTGGGAATGCGCTGAGCAATAGGATAGAGGTACGAGATTACTTCCTCGTACTTCCTCATAATGTTCATTTCTGGATAGCATTCGATAGGGTCTTTTATTGGTTCCACGGGGCTTGCGCCCCTTTAATCAAGAATCAAGAGGTCACAGACGCCGCGAGCCCCGAAGATGCTGCTCGAGGACGAAGGGGCGTCGCCCCAATACGAGCAGCGAGAACCGGCGTACGCGCCCCCGGTCCAGGCGCCCCCCAGGACAACGGCGTTCTCTAATTGGTAAGTTTGACCACGACCACCCGTGTTGGCAGTCCATCCTGCTGCTGCAGTACCTCCACCAAATTCATCGCCCCAGACATACATCACGCCTGATGCTTGAATCAAACCACACTTAGAGGTGTACGCAGCATTAAGAATCGTAGAGCCTTGATCTGAGCCGATAGAAGAAGCTTCCGTAGTGCCATACGCTAATGCGGAAAATTCGCCATAAGTAGGTGGGCGCATGCCGTTAGCGGCTAATACCTCACGTGCAGTCCACCAATTCAGATCGCCATAAGTAGTTGATCCATTACCGCCAAATTGTGTTGGAATTTTTGGTGGGCTTGAACCATCGGCAATTGTGACGTTGTATTTAGAAGCGCCGTTTGCTCCTGGATCAGTATTGAGCAAATAGATCATGGCGCACAAACCTTCGCCTGGATCGGTTGTCATGCCGCGCCAGTCTTTACGACTTGGGCGATAGGTTAAGTCAAACAAAGAGTAAGGATTAAATGCAGGAGTGGTATTACCGCCAGATTGCGCAGTTGCATTACCGCCTGGCGCATAGTGGGCAGATCCAATAAAACGGCTATTGGCAGTGGTGTAGCCAGTAGGTACGGAGAAATTGCTATCGGCACGCAAAGTACCATCAGTACACGCATACACGGCATAGTCATTACCTGCGGTTAAGGATGGCATCACCACACTGGTACCCGAGTTAAAGGACATCAATAGTCCACCGACCTCTACCCATAGCTTTGTTTGAATAGCTAAAGTCGTTGCGGTTGGCGATGTTAATAAGCGCTGACGGGGTACATCCTTTTTAAACACGCCGTACAGTAAAAAATCACCAATCAGCGAATCTCCAGCTTGGAGTTCTTGAATTTGCGTGCCATTGAGCACTAAAGGGTAACGAGCGGTCATTGCTGATCCTTATGAAGTAAGCGATACGTTGATAGTTGATCCACCGCGGTTGCCCACTGGTAGTGTTGATCCATTGATCTGAACAATTTGCGAGATAGATCCGCCGTTTTTCAGAACTGATAATTTGTATGAAGTGATTGAACTCACATAAGCTAATGAGCTATCAACTTGTGCTTTTGTTGCTGCCGCAGCCGCAGCCGAAGCGGAGGCTTCTGTCGCTTTTGTGGTTGCAATACCTGCTTGAGCAGTAGCAATTCCTGCCTGGGTTGAAGCGGTTGCTGCAGAACTTGCTGCGGCAGACTGCGCGGTTTCCGCGTTGGTCTTTGCTAATTGCGCGGCTACTTTTGCAGCTTCAGAGGCAGCCTGTGCAGTTTCGCTATTAGTTTCTGCAGTTTCCGCATTAGCTTTAGCAAGCTCGGCAGCAGTTTGTGCGGTTTGCGCATCAACCTTTGCGGTGTTTGCCAATGTAGCGCTAGCAGCGCTAGCAGTTGCGGATCCACTTGCAGCGGCGGCAGAACTACTTGCCTCCCCTGCTTTAGTTGTCGCGGTTGCGGCAGCAGTGGCGGCAGAGGTTTGACTGGACTGCGCTGCGTTTTTAGATACCAAGGCATCGGCTGCGGCAGTCGTTGATTCTGTGGCTTTGCTAGTGGCTATAGCGGCAGAACTGGCGGCTGCAGTTTGACTTGATTGCGCTGCGTTTTTACTGACTAAGGCTGCAGCTTCACTGGTTGATGCTGCAGCGGCGCTATTACTTGCTGCCAGGGCGCTTGCTGCAGCATTGGCAGCGTTGAGTCCTGAAGCATCACGCGCTGTTTCGGCGCTGTTTTTTGCGACTACGGCAGCGTCTTTTGCGTTATTTGCAGTAATTGCGGATGTTAATGCTGAATTTGCAGAGTTTTGAGCGGCTACAGTGGCAGCATTGACGCTTGCTTGCACCGCATCAAAGGCTGAATCATCTAAGGCGTCGGGGCGCCATCATCTTTTTGGATCAGCGCGAGGTTATCGCGGATCTCATTAATTGAAAGTGCAGCCGCATCGAGCTCAGTATTAATCGCACTGTTGTCGGTGTCGTCGCCTGTGCGGTCTGTAAAGTCTGTTGCGCGGTTATACGCTTGCGGCTGCATAGTTGCTCCTGGTTACGTTACTACTTAGTTTTGTGTTGCAGCTTCTTTTTCAGCTTTAGCGGCAGCAGCCTTTTCAGCTTTAGTCAAAGGCTTTTCTTGGCCTTCTTCTTGAGCAGCTACTTCCGACTTTTGAACTAACTCAGTCAAGCGCAAGCCGTCATCCTCACCAAAGATCTTGGCGATCAATTCAAAGCCGTACTTAGCGCATAAGCGCTCGTACTCGCCTTCAGGCTCTACGGCAATCGTGCGCACTACTTCATTGACAGTGATGTTCTCTTTGCCAAAAAGGTTTTTCAATACAGGGATTTCGTACTCGGGCACTGTGACGGGAGTAATGGTTTGGGCATCACGGCGTACTGTGACGCTATGTAATTCCACATTGATTTTGCTCATATTGTTTTCCTCGATTTTTTATAGGTACTACCAACTCCAAAAAGCCCCCTCTGGGTTTAATCAGAGGGGGTGGAACGAATCGCGATTAAGCGATTGCGAGGACAGCCTGCGCGTTAGAACGGCTCAAAGAGAGCGCCAAACGCAAATTGACCATCGCATACATCGCCAATACGTCGTGTGGACGGATTGGGGTCACGATGTCGATGTCGTCATCGCGTAACTTCAGGTACTTGGTATTGAGGAAGTAGCAGCGCTTCTCCCACTCAACCGCTGGAGTTTCCAAAGCATCTAAATCTTCAAAGGATGGATCCCAGATGATTTCTACGCCTTTGAAATACAAGCCAGTGTTTACGCCAGAGCCCACACCAGCGTCCAAGGTCTTGACGTTTTTCGCGTCAGCCATGTTCGTTACTGTGATTTCTTTGCGGTACGCATCGATAAACTTGCCACCCGCGAGGATGAAGTTCGGGCTGCCACCATGCTTGATTGCTTTACGCCATTGGTATTCCATACGCTGAGCCAAGTTACCTACTGTGCCAGTAGAAATGCCTGTTTCAGCGCTGTTACGCCAATATGTTGCCGATGCACGATCCAAACCACCAACCACGCCAGTTGTCGGAGCAATGGAAACCAATGCGTCCAAACCAGTTACTGCGTCTGTGGAAGCTGCGCCGCTGCGGTGCAATTCAAAGTCCAGTTTCTGCATGAAACCTTCTTTCAAGCTTTCCATTTGCTCATCGAGCAAGTTCAACAATTGAACTTTCTCGTTTTGCTCAAGCTTGTATGCACCACGCTCGCCTTCGCGAACCTTAATACCATTACCGAACAAGCGGTCATAGTCGATATACAAGCCATCGACAGCACGACGCCATGGGAAGGCAGCTTGCTCAGTGGTGTTGCGCTTGTTGAACGTGACAGCAGCTTCGCCGTAAGCCCAGTTAAAGTTCGAGCCGTATGTTTTACGGATGTTTTCTACTACGTTTTGCTTGGCGCCCAAGAAGGTTTTACGGCCTTCCATGAGTTTTTTAAGCAAAGGACGCTCAGTGGCAATCTGATCCACTGGCATGTTACGCAAGTATTCGTCAAGGGAAACCTTGGCTAATTCTTGTAAGTCACTATTTGAAATAGGCATTTTGTCGCTCCGAATTAAAGGTTAAAAAATCAATTACCTTCAACACCGCTGATAGAACGCAACACTATCGGTTTAGATCTTTAGGCTCCGTAGCGATCTCGGATACGCATTACCCATCAATCTTTGCGCTACTGGACGCGACCCCAGCGGTACAGCGACAAATTTCAGTGTGTCAAAAACTGGTTACTTAGCGAATCAACTCAAGAGGCGATCCTTGATTACGCGCATTTCAATTCACTTCGCAGCTAATTTCTGAACTGGTTAAACAATTATCAGAGGGCGTCAAGCCCCCTGAGAATTTTTGTAATGCTTAATTACCTAGTGTGTTCATAAACTGCCCTACGCGCTCAATCGCACTGCCTTTCGATTGCTCAGGTAAAGCAATTGGCTCGGCGGTCATGTACGACTTCAAGGCATTAAGCATTTGCAATTGCTCAGGCGTATAAGCAAGCGCTTGATTGACTTCTTCAGGCCATTGACCGACTGTGTATCCGCGCAACGCAGAGTCTGTTGCATTTTGAATAGCGTCTTGCTCTGGCCTACCCTCATCTAAAGTGGCCTGATAGTCAAGAGCGTGCTCTTTTAAAGCATTTAACTGCTCAGGTGTCCAAGATTTGATAAGACCATCGCGGGTTTTGTTTGCCATGGGATCAACGTGCAGCATTTCGGCAGCAAGATCTTTGGCGCTAAATTGATCTGGCTTGTAGATTTCAATACCTACGCGATCAATTGGCAGTGTGCCTGGGCGAGAAAAGCCACCGCCTGCTAGTGGCCTGCCTGTTTCGCCTATGGGATACGTCTCGGCATACCCTTCACCAGTCCCTAGCACTACCGCAGGGTTGTGCTGCTTTACAAACGGATACGATTTAATCGCTTCATTTAGTAAATCAGTGGGATAAGTGTCGGGTAATGGCATGTTTTCTATGCTTTCCTAAAACGTGGATGGTTGTGCTACTGAGCGAACGAATGACATAAAACCTTTCTGTAAATCGGTTTTAGCAATTGCTAGCCAGCGTTGATCGATACCTACTGTGCCTTCAAGCTGCTCGATCATGAATCCAACGTCCTCCGCTAGATCTTTGATTCGATTGATTGCTTGAATTTCTGTTTGATTAAGCTCTCTGTACCCTTTGATTGCTGTCATGATTAGATCCCCATGGAATCGAGGCGTGACGCTACTCGATCAATTGGTGTTTGTCCTGAAGTGCTTGGTGATCCCAGTGTTGCTGGGCGTGAGCGTAGCGGTTGAGGCTGCGCTGCGGCTGGAGCCTTGGGCACTACGATGTTGTCGTACATCAGCTTTAAGGTATTAACCCATTGATCTGGCTGATATGTAGTCACAAACGCTTGCAAATTGGCAGGGTTCTTAAAGTGCTCGCTAATGGCTTTCAGCTTGATTGGGCTGTCGGCTTCATTGGCACGGGTATTGAGATACGCTTCCATCTGGGTGGCTGCACTTTGTACGGTTTTATTGAATTGCTCTTGATTCTGGGCGCTTTGTTGCTGCGCCTGAGCTACTTGCTGCTTTTCAGCATCTTGCTTACGATATTTAGCAAGCTCTAATGCACGATCTTCCGTGATCTCCATGTTCTCAACGGCTTGCTTGAGGTCATCATGGCCTGCTAATAGATCAACGCCAGGGGCTTTTACGCCTAAGCGCTGGGCTAAGACGGCACGCTGCTGCTCTACCATTTCAAAAGCGACGCGCAAATCCTTCTCATCGCCTGAATTCATCAACCGACCAAACTCTAGCGTCTGCGCAAACTCTTCTGGGCTCATCTTGGTGTCGGTAATTAGCGCTTTAAATTCGTTAATGTCGGACTCTAATTGCTTGCGCTCACTAAAGACTTGGCGAATACGCTCCTTGCCGCGATCTGATTTAACGCCATCGAGTAATTCGGCTTCTTCTTGCTCAGGTGTCTTTGGTTCTGCTGGAGGTGCTGGAGGCGCTGCGGGATCGACTGTGCCTGCTGGTGGATCTTGTTCGTCTGCTGGTGGTGTTGTAGCTGCTGGATCTGCTGGCGGAGTATCGCCTGACATTTCGTCAAGCAAGGCCTTCATCTTCGATGAGGCGGGCTTATCCGTTGGCAGATCATCATTACTGGTATCGACTAAGGCATCGGCAGCGGCCTCTAAATTGCTATTGGCTTGGCTGCCTGTATCTTCGCCTGTATTAGGCAAAGTGTTTTCTACTGTAGATGAGTCTGCTGGCGCGTTATTTGTAACGTCTGGTGTATTGCTGTCCTCTAGTTGCATAGCTGTCCTTTTAGTTTTTTAGGGTTTACTGCGGTTGTGCTGCATTGATTGCTTGCGGGTTCTGTGGCGGGATACCTATTCCTGTATTTGCGCCTGGCAGTCCTGGGATACCTGGTGGCATTGCTGGCGCTGAAGGAATAAATTGCTCAACGTCTAAACGCTCATCAAAACGCTTAATCGTTTCTTTAAGCAAGTTAATGACTGGCTCGGCATCCATGCCTTGCGCTTTCAATTGAATAATTGATTGCACTTGGCCTTGAATAATCGGCAATAGCTTGCCCCAGGACTCTTGCTGCTCTAGCTTGTCGGGTGCGCCTGTGGTGCCTGCCCGAATCGTCATTTCGATCATGTCAAACACTTGATCTTTAGATAATTGAGGCCAATCAAAACGGGGCACTTCCACTTCTACTGGCAGGCCATTAATCATCTGCACTTCTTTGTCGGGTGCGCCCATAATGCGCTCGACCTGAGCAGGCGTCATTTCTTGCAACAAGGTTTGCGCGGCGTACTGGGCAATCTCTTGCAGCCAATCTTCCACCTGATCTCTGAACTCAGATACGCGCCCAGAAAGACTTTGATTGAGAATATTGGCCTCAGTTGCGGTCTTAGGTTTTACGACTGTGGAACGGGCAGCATCTTGTAAGCCTGTGACTTGCTCCCAGTCATAACGCACTGCGCTAGTGTCATAGACTTGTGGATCAATCTTGGGGTGATTACGCTCAGTAATAAATTGCTGCAGCGGCTTGCCTTCGGTATCGACAATCGTGATCTCGCCCAGTTTGGAGTCTTGATAACGATGAATCGACTTCTCGCTGATTTCGCCACTGGCAATCCAGCCAGGCAAGCACAATTCGCGGTGTTCGTTAAAGCGATCACGGGCTAAATTGTGTTCAGCCTGCAATCGCTCGGTCAGATCCACTAAGCTTGGGGCTACGAATTGACCATCTACCACCTGATAAGGCAATAAAAAGAATGGGAACCAACGCTCACCGACTTTGTTTGGAGAGTACGGATCACGCAACCAGTAATCGCAACCCTCTGCCATGGTGTAAACACGCTGGGTATTCTTATCCCAGATCTCTAAAATGGCAATTTGCTTATCTTCTTCTAGGTTTGCTGCGCCTGTAGCAATACGGCCTTCTTTGGGACGCATCTGCTGATCGACTGAATCCTCATACGACTTGGCTTTATCTAGCTTGATGTTGTACGTCGCTTCTGCAGTAGATCGCTTCATCGGCACAATCTGGCAAATCCAATCCGCATCGGCATAGTCCCAGAACTCGCACACTGATGGATCGATCAAAAGGTTATCGGTGGATCTTCAATAGTAGAAATGAGGCGTTCGATCTCTAAAATGTTGTCTTGGGTATCGTTGATACGGGACAAAATAATCGGGTCTTGGTGAATATCACGCTGATACATCACTTTGACAGCGCCAAAACTGGAGGTCAATGCGCTACGTACTGTGGCCTTGGCTCGGGATTTGAGTTTGGCATCATCTAAAGCACGATTGGTGACTGTTTCAATCGTCTTGCAAAAGAGGCGTAGATTATCTGCGCGGTACGTCGGAATGGCGCTAATCTCAGGATTGCGAGCGTAAATGTTCGGCAATACCGCAGAAATGGTGCCTTGAATCAGGTTGGCACGATGTTGGTAGAACTCTTTTTCCTTGGGATCTGCATCCCAATTAAAGCCCGCTACCAAATTGCGATTGTGGCGCACGCGCTTATGAAATTTATCCCAGTGTTTGCGTGCATGCGATATACGCTGTGACCACTTCTTCGCTAAAGGATCAACCTCGGGTTGATCTTTGAATTTCGGTGAATGGGGCTTATCGAGCTCTGGTTGGCTGGGTGGCTGGTTCACTAGCATGCGCTATACCTTCATAGTAAAAGTTTCGTTTTCATACTTGTACGATGGTTCTAAGTCATCGGTGGATTTTTGTTCTTCCTCTGGCGCTCTACGTACTTGCAAGAGTGCGTAACGGGTTTCATCCCAGGCGTGATCTTCTAAATTGGAATTGACATCCTCGGGATTGTTTTCATCGGGCATCAGTGCGGGTACTGTGCGGATCCAATGCTTGCAAGTGGAAAAGACTTTGAGTTTTCCGCTCTTGAGCATTTCCACGATAAGCTGCGCACCATTGACGCGGCTGCGGTTGCCTTTATAGGCTTCTATCCACTTCACGCCGTTTTCTCGAAAGATCTTGCCAATCGACTTGGAACTACCGATCTCTGCAAAGATCGCTGAGTCGGCGGGGTTCATGCGGTATTCGTATCCTAGGCGCTCATCGTGCTCTTCAATCTTTTTGATCTTGGCAGCTACTGCACTAGCCTGTTCTCGGCTGCCTACGTTCGGTTTGCCGCCCCATCCGTAGAGCTCGCGCCAAATGTAGTGCGTGCCGTCTTGATCCATGGCGTACCAATGCACTGAATACGGCTTAGCAAATCCCCAGTCCATTGCCCGCCATACCTTCCAGCTTGACGGAATCGGAAATGGATCGACTACATGCACATCAGGATCCCATACGCCCTCTAAGAATGATCCGACAACAGCATCCCAATCGCCTTTTTCAAAAGCCTTGACTAAAGCGGCATTACCCAATCCCCTGATTCGATTGCGATAGCTTGGATCGTCTAAAGCCATCGTGGGGTTATCGTCTAGCGTTGCAGGAATGTATTGGCGCAGCATGCCGCCCTCTTCTTCTGGCATTTGGCGGATCTTCATTGGCACTGCTTTTTCGTCGCCATCCATAACGAATGTCGATTTGACCCAACCATGCCCAATGTTGCCTGGGTTAGATCCACACAAGATCCTCGGAAAGCAGCCCTTAAATTGCTCTGGCACCTCTATAGAAGTCATACGCACGCGAGTCCGTAAAAAGCGATAGATCGTGTCCGTAAATAGGGTGAGCTCATCGATCAAGAGCACGTGGATCTCAGCACCTTGGTACTTGAAGCGGTGTTTCTCATGCTCACAATGGCATAAATAGATCTTGGAGCCATTCCAAAAACGAATCTCCGCTTCCACAATCTTTGCCCAGCCTTGTTGCTCCCAAGAAGATAGGAGCGATCTAAAGCCTTTACTGCCTTCAATATGGTTTTTAATTAAGTCATCGTAAGTACGGCGGAATAGATAGACTTGCAAGCCTGGTATCAATGAGCACCACAAGATTGCGGCAACCCGCATAAAAAAGGATTTACCGCCGCCTGCAGCGCCACCATACAGAATCTCAGTAGCCTTACTCTCATAGGCTGCTGTTTGCTTTGGGTGCAGCGTGATCTCTAAACTCAATCTTTACCAGTAACTTCTGTCTTATCGGTAAATAGCTTGAGGTGTTTGCCTAGCAACTCTGAACCCTTGAGCACTGCGCTAGGATCAAAAGCGTACATAGGTACGATGGTTTGCTCGTTCTCGTTAAACACTAAGACGGGTTTGCCTGCTTTATCGAGTACGGGTTTGGCTTGTCGGCAGCGCTCAATCGTATCGACAATAGTATTTAAAACATAATCGGACGTAATTTCTAAGCGCTCTGCACGTTGGCTCATACGCTCTTGGATAAGTTTCTGAACACTAACATTCGCTAACAGTCTTGATCCCTGCTCATTGGCAGTTTTAGCGCTATACCCTGCACGAATAGCCGCCTGGGTTGCGTTCAAATCGACCAGATACTCAGCAACAAACGTTTCCTGTTTGATGGTTAGCTTAGGTTGAGCCTGCTCCTTAGTCATTACTTACCCCATCGGTTAAATCTTGGTAATTGCCAGTTCGGATAAAGTTAATTAACCGATTAGCCCAGACTCTGCCCTCTAAGGTTGATTGATTCTGAAAGGCATATTCCATTTCTCTAGCCAATATCTCTAAAGTCATGTTCCGCTTCATTTGATCTAAATTAGGTTTTGGCTCAGGCTTGATGCGGTATTGCATTTCTGGATACCAGTCTGGATATGCTTCATCTACCCATATTCCATGCGACTCATATTCAATCTCAGCACCATCAGCCCATGCCTTAATTAGTTCTGCGTGTTTGTGTGGTTTCATTGCATACCCTCCAGGCCAAAGTGCTCTTTAAGCGCTTTCACAAATTGCATTTGCTTGTGCTTACCCAGAATCGTGACGCCGCTCTCTTTCAATTGCACTGCCTCGCAGACTTTGGCGCATTCCACCACAGTAAAGAGCACTGCATTGCGCATTGCTGTAGCTAAACCAGCCTCTTCATTGGCAACTTCTTCTGGAATGGCATCCATTGCCAGATCTACAATCTCTTTCCATTTATCGTTCATAGCAACTCCACTTTCACTTGTCCTTTAATTTCTGTTGAGAATTCCCAGGTGCACTTAAAGCGCCTGTCATTGACCTTGAGAGCGTCGGCTAAACCATCTAACCCAGCCTTCATGGAGGCAATCATGTTGTCGTCGTCACGATGGCGTCGATCTGGCGGAAAAAAGGATACCCTCAAGAAAATGGGTTCTTCTCCTGTTGTTGATACCTTTATCTTCGCCTCTAATGCAAGCGCCCAGGATATTTGTCTATAGCTTTTCTTGGCCTTCGCTACCTTGCTCCAATGCAATCTGGCATTAGGGCTAAGCTCTTTTGGAGGCCACGGCAAAATTACTCCTGGCATAGCTCAGCAATCCGCATAGCCAATGTTTTTGCATCGGGATCACGCCATTTGTAAAACTCAATGACTGTTAATAAATGGG
>NCJL01000011.1 GCA_002278935.1 Gallionellales bacterium 39-52-133 | reverse complement strand
TTGTATCTGCTACCAAGAAAGGTTAAGTTCAATGAAAAAATCTAACCTTTCGCTCAAGCGGGACGCCGCAGAAGCGCGGCGCCCCTTAGCTCCACGTTGGACTACTCTATGAAAAATTTTAGCAAGCTTTTTAACTTGGCTTTTTTATTTCTTTATCCGATAGTAAGTCAAGGTGCGGGCACACCTTCCATTACAGGTGTTGCAAGCGATGGATATACTGTTTCAATAAATTGTGAAGATGGACCTTGCACGGTTGAAATATGGATTAAGAGTCAAGACATGAAACTTAGTGAAAAAACTTGGCAAGGTTTCTACAAAGAGCCGTGCGTTTATAGCGAAAAAGTCAATGCGCTTGGTGAAGAAACTCGAACTCTCTCATGTGACTCAACTGCCAAGTCCCCCCTGGCTGGGACAAAATACATAGGAAAACGGTTTAATGGTAGCTGCGAGCAGGGTGACCCCGATTTCCAGTTTGTTTGTATATCTGGCTGCAACAGTAACAATCGCGCACCTCAAAAGATGAAACAGGGCCACTGGGAGTGTTAAACGAACAGCCCAACCCGGCGTTCAAGAGGGACTGCCGAAAAGCGCGGCGCCCCTTAATTTTACGTTGGGCAATTTACTTTTCTGGACAATTATGAAATCTCTATTCATGATCTTATTTTGCGTGGTGATTACAGGATGCGCATCAGTCTCAAACAACACACGTTCTCTTGTTTATCTATATCAGTTCGCAGAGCCTAGAGAGTGTGTATTGGCCGAGACTGGCCCAGTAGAAGGTAGAAGTCCGTATAGATTTACCGGAAAGGTGCGGGAAGTTGAACCGCAAGTTTATGAATGCGCGATCGAAATTCCGATGCAAGAGTTTGAACGCAAGTTGGGATACTGTGTTATGCGCGGCCATAACTATTCAGCTGGATATGATTTCTTTAAAGGAAAGGCGGGAACTCGCAGTCATTTATGTGACGCACGACCCCTTGCGAATGGCAATTTCTACTTTAACGCTACCGGCATTGACCAAGATAACTGTGATTGGCTCTGTTTTCCTGAGGCAAGTAAGTAAGAAGGTGCCATATGCGTGCCCAACCCTGCGTTCGAGCTGGACTGCCGAAAATCGCGGTAGCCCCTCAACTTTACGTTGGGGATTATTGAAGATGCCGGATTTCTTATTACAGTTTCTGGTATCAGTCCTAGCTGCTTGCGTACTGTCAAGCTTGGCATTGGCGGAAAAAATTCCCACTATCGCTACAACAAAGGAAGATCCTTTTACTTCATGTAGCCTGCTAACGAAAAACCTCCCTAACGATATTCACAAGATTCGGGCAATTGCGAAACTCCATAAGGAAAAGATCGAAACCTGCACAGAATACGCAGGAGATCCGCCAGAGAAATGTACCGCGCACTTGCTTACTTTTTCAGGTTTAGAGCTTATAGTTCTCAGCGTTGAACCTAAGGCCGTACCCATTGAGGCTACCATATCCAATTCAAGGTGGAATCTACTAGGTGACATCAGAGTTGGTCAAAAAGTTGAAGTGCTGGAAAAATATTTTGGGGTAAAATTACCGAGAAACACCTCTCCTGTAGAGCTTATCGGAGAGTGTGCACCCCTTGTTGTTTGGCATTCTGGAAATCGTGTAACAAAAATTTCTTTGCCGTGCCATGCTTGCGACTAAGAGTATCCCCAGCCCGTCGTTCAAGCGGGACGCCGCGCAGGCGCGTCCTCCCTTAACTTTACGTTAGGTGTACTTATGAAGAAGATTATTGTGGCTATTGTTGTTTATTCTGCTATCACACCTACAAGTTGTTTAGCAGCAGAAAGTTTGTGCCCCTTTCCAAGGGGCTTGCAAATTACAACGCAAGCAACAAAAGAGGCTGTGAATTTTAAAAATGCAGGAATACCTAAATCAGAATTACTGAGTAAATTACCTAAAGGACAAGAAGATTGGGTTTATAAGCTATTAAACGAAATTGTTGATGAGGTTTATAGCTATCCAACATTGAAGCCTGAAGTATATGGTGCATACCGTTTCGAACATTGCTTCATATCATCGAAGTATCCATCTGAAATTTCGAAGGTGGTATTTTCACAAGCGCACCCTCGCCTGATAAAGTGTGAGGAAATATTGGTGGAAAAAGAAAGAACACTATGTGCAATTAATGTTGTTCATGATGTAAGTGGGATACCAGATTAAATTTGCATTTTTAATTATATGAGTTTTATCACGCCCAACCCGGCGTTCAAGAGGGACGCTAAACTTCCCCCAAATTAGTTGACACTTCCCCCTAACAAAACGGAGGTGTTAAATGGCGAAATCTGGTCTCCTAAAAGTGCATCGTTACAGCATGCATTTCAAAGCTACTGCAGTTCGATTAAGTGAAATTCCGGACGTATTAATACAGGATGTTGCCGAAGCACTGGACATCCACCCCTTCACGCTGTCACGCTGGCGAAAACAAGCGAGGGAGGGACTGATTGTGACTAAAGGTGTGAAGCTGGATGACGAGACCGTGGCTGAACTTAAGCGTCTGCGTCCAGTTCTAATTTTTCGCTCAAGCATGGGGTATTTTGATTTTGTTGCAGCACTTTATAAAGGGAGTGAGACATGAAGTTGATCGTTATTATTGCCGGGGCAGTGGTTGGTTTGTTGCTTGTGCGGAGTTTTATGCTCGATCCGATAGAGGTAATCGGCTGGCGTATGTTCTGGGATTCGCTTTTCGACGGGAATATCAGTTCAAATGGTCTGGGGCGCGTGTTCAGGTCGGATACTTTTTTGAAGTCGGTTTTGGGCATGGTTGTCGGGGCTGTGATTGCTGTTTTTGTCGCTGCTAAACTTGGCCTGGCAAAAACAGGGGGCAGGTGACTTTATGGATTATTATTAAATATAATCAATTATTTATATTGTTAGAGTAGATGCCGGCCATTTATACTATTGATCAGGCACCGCCGCATATTCTGCTGCATCTGGTTGCGGCCTTGGCTGCCATTGCCCTTGGTGGTGTCGTACTGTTGCGGCAGAAGGGCACGTTTGCTCACCGCTTGATGGGGCGGGTGTGGGTTGGGCTGATGTTTGTGATTGCCTTCGGTTCTTTTTTTATTCAGGCGCGCGGACATTTCAGTTTTATTCATGTCCTGAGTGTTGTCACGATCGTGACGCTGCTTGCTGCGATTTATGCAATCAGGCATAACAATGTTCGAGCTCACAAAATCAATATGCGCATTGCCTATGCGAGCCTGTGTGGCGCCGGGCTGTTTACTTTGCTGCCCTATCGTATGCTGGGCAAGCTGGTATTTGGTTAGTGCAAGTTTTGAAGTTTGTATTTGTTGGGTTACGCGATAAGGCCGCTAACCCAACCTACATGAGACGTGTCGTTCAGCCCGAATGTATCCGGACTTTGAGTCCGCAATTCAAACACACCAGCTTCCGCGGGTGGTTATTTATTTTTCAAGTTTTCGCTCTATGCCAACCATACACAGTTTTCCTCCTGTCGAAAATGCCGATGCGCGGGTGTTAATTCTGGGGAGCATGCCGGGCGAGGCTTCGCTGCGCGCAGGTGAGTATTATGCGCATCCTCGCAATCATTTCTGGCGCGTGATGGGCGCGCTGATTGCGCTTGATCCTGCTGCGCCCTACGCCATGAGGGTGCGTAGCCTGAAGCAGGCGCGTATTGCAGTATGGGATGTGCTGCACAGCTGTTCGCGCGCGGGCAGCCTGGATAGTAATATCGACAAGGCTACGCAGCAGGCGAATGACTTTCAGGATTTTTTCTCGCGGCATGCAGCCATTACGCATGTGTTTTTTAACGGCAGTACAGCGGAGCAGATTTATCGCCGCCAGGTGATGCCGTTTGTGGAAACTCGGCCTGTTGAATATCTGCGCCTGCCTTCCACCAGCCCCGCGCACGCGTCGCTGTCGTTTGAGCGCAAGCTTGAGGCGTGGCGTGCGATATTGCGGTGTATGTCGCCGCCCATCCCTTAAGTTTTTTGACGCAAAGCCCTGGTGTTAAAACGCAGCCCAGCCATGGATGCGCCAGCTCAGGAAGGCGGCTAGCAGCGCGCAGGCGAGTGTGGCTGCTGTCAGCAGTGTGGCTTGCACCCATACGGGCGATTTGTCGGATACGGGAAGTTTGGCCGCGAGCGGAATAGCAGCGAGCGCGGCCAGGGCATACCACGGCAGTTTTCCCGACACGACGGCGAGGCAGCCGCTCAAACCGGCGATGAGCGAAAGCGGCAGTGTAAAGCTGCGGCCGCAGGGCAGATGGCTGTTGCTGGCAAACATGATAAACAGATAGGCAAGGGCCGCCGAGCCGATTGCGAGATCGTATTTGCCGAGCAGGGTGGTGCCCGCAATCAGCAATGCGGCGCCGCTGCCCAGGCCCAGCGCAGTGCCGGCGCTGGCGGCACGCACCGGCGATTCGTGCAGGTCATCCATCCAGAAAACCAGCCAACCGACATAGAGCGCGCAGCCCGCCGCCCATTGCAGCGCGGTGGCCGTGTCCTGCAGCAACAGCACGCGCTGCGCCACCCACACTGCAGCACCTGCCCCCAGCAGCGTGAGCAGCGGGCGCCATAGCGTCCAGCCGAGCAGGCTCAGGGGGATGGCAAGCAGGCCGGAGGCAAGGCACAGCCAGATGATTTTGCGCGTGCCGGTGAGCGGTGCGTAGGCAAAGCCGCTGGCGAGATAAACGGTGATGGCGAAGCCGGCGATGATGGCGAGGCCGCTGAGGCGCATGCGCTGCAGCAATTCCGCGGTGAGCAAGGCAACCAGAAAAGGGGCAATGACGGCCTGTATGGCGGGGTGGGTAAGCAAAGCGTGCAACGGATTCTCCTGGGTGTCTGGCAAACCGCGCTAGTGTATCATCGCCACTCACTCAATTTGTAGTCCACTCGTATGAGCAATATCATTCTGCTGGTTTTATGTTTTGTTGCGGGCATTTTGCTGCGCCGAGCCAGGCTGATGCCGGACAATGCGCCGGCGACGCTGAACAGTTTTATCATCCACATTTCCGTGCCGGCGCTGGCGTTGTTGTATATACGCGAGCTGGAATTCAGCGGCGATATTGTGCTGGTGATACTGATGGCGTGGCTGTACTTTGGCCTGGCAGCGGGATTCTTCTGGCTGGTGGGACGCTATATGAAATTTTCGCGCGGCACCACGGGCGCGCTGATTCTGACCGGCGGGCTGGGCAATACCGCCTTTTTCGGCCTGCCGATGATAGAGGCTTATTACGGGCAGCAGGGTATTGCCACCGGTATTCTGATCGACCAGACCGGTTCCTTCATGGTGCTTTCCACCCTGGGCATTATCGTTGCGGGTATGTATTCCTCCGGGCGCCCGACCACCGCCTCTATCGTGCGCAATATCCTGCGTTTTCCGCCCTTTATTGCGCTGGCTGTTGCGCTGCTGCTATTGCCGCTGGAATATCCGGAATGGCTGAGTGCGGTGCTGAAGCGGCTGGGCGACACGCTGGCACCTTTGGCGCTGCTGTCGGTGGGGCTGCAGTTGCGGCTGGGGCATTTGTGGGGGAATTGCTGCTCGCTGATGATAGGGTTGGGTTTCAAGCTGTTGCTGGCACCGCTGTTTTTTTATGTGCTGTATGTGCTGGTACTCGGCGCGCACGGCCCGGCGATACAGGTTGCGCTGTTTGAAGCGGCGATGCCGCCGATGATTACCGCGGTGATTCTGGCGCAGGAGCGCGATCTTGATCCCGAGCTGGCGACACTGATGGTGGCGGTGGGCTTGCCGCTATCCTTTATTACGCTGACCGGCTGGTGGTGGGTGCTGCAGACGGTTTGACTTCGCCGGATCCCGCTTGAAAGGGAACATTCTCGGACAAGAATTTTATTTTTGTAGGTCGGGTTAGGCCTGGCGGACGTAACCCGACAGCGTAGCCAGGAAAGTCGGATTACGCGAAGAGGCCGCTAACCCGACCTACCTGAACTTTATGGTGTATGACATAACAAATAATTTCGTATTTCAGAATATACAAATCCCTCCTAGCCTCCCTTTGCAAAGGGAGGAACACTCTCCGATCAAAGTGTAACTGATTCCCCACTTTGCAAAGGGGGGCTAGGGGGGACTTTGAACATCATGAATTACGTAAAGTTTAATAGTTTCAGCTTTGTTCGCCGGCGGAAATAATCTGTTGCGACCAGGCCAGCGCTTCGATCATGATGCCGGTGACCTGCGTTGCGTCCAGGTCGCATTGCGCGGCGGCCGCAGCGATCTGCTCCGGCGTGGCGGACTCAACCGCCATGCCCAGCAGCAGTGCATCGCGCATCGCGCCGGGCTCGCCTTTGAGCGCACCCGCAACCGCTTCCGGCAGGGTGACCTGTTGCAGCACCTCGGGCAGCGGCCTGTCCAGCATCACATCCAGCAGGGAAAATAATCCGGTGATAAACAACTGGTCGGCCGAAGCCGGCGCATTGCCCTGGCCGGCCAGCATTTCCATGAAGCGCGCGCGCGTCAGCGATTGTTCGTTGAGCACCAGCTCGCGGTAGCCGGTCTGGGTGAAGTCAAACAGCAGCAACGACAGCCAGCGGTAGAAGCGCTCCCTGCCCAAGATCATCAGCGCCTGCGAAATCTCGTTGATTTTCTGCTGCAGGCCGATGCCGGGCGAGTTGATATAGCGCAACAGTTTGAAGGTCAGGATGGGGTCGGTGCGCAGGCAGTCGGCGATGGCATCAAACTCGGCGCCGCTGCGTATCATGTTGAGCGCCTCAAAAACCCTCAGGCGGTTGATTTCACTTTTCGCCGGGTGCCAGTTCTCGCGGCTGGAAACAAACGGCCCCATGAAATAATCGAAGCCGCAGTGATAGCACAGGTTGAAGTCGTCCGATGTCTGCAGCTCGCTGGCAATCAGCTTCTGTTTGCTTTGGTGCGAGCGAAATTCAAGGCTCATTGTTTTAAGCTGTATGCCATCCAGCTTGGTGCTTTCAATTTCGATCAGATCTGCGTTGTGCAAAAACTCGGCCAGCTCGGGGCGGGGGCGGTCTATGGTCCAGCCGTGGCGGATGCCGATTTTTTCAAGGTGTTGCAGGCCGCTGCGCACCCCCGCAAGCTCGCTCTCGGCGATGTCTCCGGGCGTGACCATGACGACCGCGTTCTGGTTGGAAAAAGCCTGCAGCAGCGGGTTTTGCAATGAGGTCAGCGACAGGCGGATTAGCGCAAAGCGCTTGCCCAGCAGGGAGGACACGCCGAGTGGCGCAAGATTGCGCAGCATCGCATCGTCATACACGCGGCGTATCAGCGCGCTTTTCTCCAGCATGCGCGATTGCAGCTCGCGCCCGAGTGCAAATTCATAACCCGCAATGTGTTCGCCGCGGTCGAGCACTGCCTCGCGGCATACAAAGGAAGAGGCTTCCTGTGTGCTTGAGGATGTTTCTTTTTTATCTGATTTAAGCGGTGCGACGCTGTTCAGCTTCTGGAAGGCAGCCTGCTGCGCCGTTTCCCCCGAGTCGCCCCCCATCAGGCCGCGTAATTTATTAAGCATGGTGGTCACCGCTCGAGTGGAATGTGCCCGGCAACAGATTTTTTGTCATATAAATCAGATTGTTATGGTAAAATATTAAATATAATCAAGTGCTTATGACAACTGCTTGCGCGTCAGTCCGCATGCTTCGGACGCATTATGCCATCCCTCTGTCACGCTCGCTATGAGGCCTAATGGAAAATCCGGGATTGTTGTCATGACACTCGCCTGGGCGCGCCAGCAACGGCTGAGTTTCTGTCGCTTTCGGTATAATGCAAGCCCCTCATCATCAGTTAGGCAGGTTGTTGTGTCAGATCGTTTTGCTGTATTGCTGCAATATTTTTTACCCAAACTGGCGCTCACTGTATTTGCCGGCACCGTGGCGAATGCAACGGGCGGTGCTTTCACCGCGCGCCTGATCAAGTGGTTTGTGGGGCGCTACAAGGTAAATATGGCCGAAGCGGCCAATCCCGATATTGACAGTTATCCCACCTTCAATGAATTCTTTACACGCGCGTTGCGCAGCGATGTACGTCCGCTGGCGCAGGCCGATTTTGTCTGCCCGGTGGATGGTGCGATCAGCCAGTTTGGCCGCATTGAAAACGACCAGCTGTTTCAGGCCAAGGGTCACAGTTACTCCACCACGGCGCTGGTCGGGGGCGACAGCGATCTTGCCGGGCAATTCAGGGACGGCAATTTTGCCACGCTGTATCTCAGCCCCAGGGATTACCACCGCATCCACATGCCCTGCGACGGACGCTTGACGCGCATGATCTATGTGCCGGGCGAGCTGTTCTCGGTTAATCCGGCCACCGCGCGCGGCGTGCCGGGACTGTTTGCGCGCAATGAACGGGTGGTGTGCGTGTTTGATTCAGCGCACGGCCCCTTTGTGCTGACGCTGGTCGGCGCCACCATCGTTGGCAGCATGGCCACGGTGTGGCACGGTGTGGTGAATCCGCCGCGCACGCGCGAAGTGCGGGTATGGAATTACGACAGGCAACAAGTGTCGCTGAAAAAGGGCGACGAGATGGGACGTTTCCTGCTGGGCTCCACGGTGGTGATGCTGTTCCCCAAAAATGCGATGCAGTTCAATCCGGCGTGGGCACCTGCTCAGGGTGTGCGCATGGGTGAGGTGATGGGGAACCATTTCTGATTGACGGATTATTGATCTTTTCATAATTCATCATGACACCTATGATTTTTCAACATTAGGGGTTAAAAGAAAGCTATTTTTGTATTTCAAAAGCTATAAATCCCCCCTAACCCCCCTTTGCAAAGTGGGGAACCATTCAGGCGGTGATCGGAGAAAATTCCTCCCTTGGCAAAGGGAGGGTAGGAGGGGGTGTTAAGCATTAATCACCGCCGCCGCATCCGCCGCCACACCCGCTGCTGTCGCTTCCCCCACCAGCATCACTAGAGGAGAAATCGCCAAATCCTTCAGTCGTTCCATCAAAGCTGGAGTCGGCCATATCGCCACCGCAATAAACACCGCCTCCGTCGCCCTGGCGTTTGACGCCCTTGCAGTCCGCCATATAACGAAAGCCATTTGGAATTTTCAGTTTTTCATCCAGCGAAAACAGCAACGGCAAGCGCGTGGCTTTTTTCGGATTGATGTTTTCCTCAATGCAGCAATACCACCAGGTGCGGCGCAGGCCGGTATTGTCCTGCCTGTTTGCGCCCAATACCACTGCGGGCGTGTGGTGCATGAATTGGCCAAAAGCCCTGTTGCAGAATGCTTCGTAATGCCTCGTATAAAGAATGAATTCATGCCACAGGTCGTCGGCAACCTGCGACGGCATCGCCACAAATTTGCAGCCGCTTTTCAGGTGCGCAAGAAAAAACTGGCGCAGGGCATGCGCAACCAGCTGGCGTTCCTTCAGCGTCAGCTCCGGGCGATGCGTGCCAAATTTATCAAGCAGGCCCTTGGGAAACATATAAGTGCGTATGTAATCGGCACGCGCAGCCCTGCGCCAGCGCGACCACACAATCATGAGCGCGATGGCCAGCAGCAGGGAGATTGCAGCAAAGATAAATGTACTCATCAGGATATATATTCAGTCAGGCCGGAGTGCCTGGCATAAATATAGCAGGATATTCATCGGGGCTGCCGCCCAATTCTGTGTGTTGAAATCGACAGTCGGGTGCTAAATCTGCTATCGTCATGCATCAGTAATAGTTGATTTGAACGGTGCTTTAATAACACGGGAATTTAATATGGCTACAAATATGTGGGACGAGCGTTACGCCGGTGGCGAATATTTCTTTGGCACCAGACCCAATGCTTTTATGGTGAGCCAGCACCACCTGCTCAAGCCCGGCATGAGCTGCCTTGCGGTGGCCGATGGCGAAGGGCGAAACGGCGTGTGGCTGGTGCAGCAGGGTTTGAAAGTGCTGTCGGTCGACAGCTCCGCGGTGGCGGCAAGCAAGGCCGATACCCTGGCGCAGCAGAAAGGCGTGACGCTGGATTTTGAAGTGGCCGATTTGCTGAACTGGGAGTGGGGCGAAAACCGTTACGATGCCGTGGTGGCGATTTTCATCCAGTTTGCGACACCCGCGCAACGCGAGGTGTTATTCAAGGGTATCAAGCAATGCCTCAAGCCTGGCGGCCTGCTGCTGTTGCAGGGCTACACACCGCGACAGCTGGAATACAAAACCGGCGGCCCGCCGGTGGCAGAAAACATGTACACCGAGCCGCTGCTGCGCAAGGAATTTGCGGATATGGATATTCTGCATCTGCTTGAGCATGATGCGGAAATCAACGAGGGGTCAGGTCATAAGGGTATGTCGGCGCTGATTGATCTGGTGGCCAGAAAAAAATAGTTGAAAATTCAAACGATGCATATAACAGACAAGGTTGAAATTTTAAATGATGGCGGATATTGGAATTTTGCATGGTGCGTATGACGCACCCTACCTGATAGTCCTGGGAAAAGCAGTTGTCCACAGATTACACAGATTTCCACAGATTAAACAAAGCATTGCCTTGTTTAGGGTAGTCACCATTTGGGTGATGCTGACTACACTGATAACTGCATGAAAATCTGTGTGAATCTGTGAAATCTGTGGATTGAATTGCTGATTTCGGGATAATACGAATCTAATCTAAGGGATCGCTATGTCATTTATCGTCAGTTACGGCATCGGTAGCATTATCGGTTTTATCATCGTACTGACCCTGTTGTTCTGGCTGGTGCGCGACATTGTGCAGAAGAAGCACTCGGTACTGCGCAACTATCCGCTGATTGGGCGTCTGCGTTATTTTCTCGAAAGCCAGGGCGAATATATCCGCCAGTATTTCATTGCCGGCGAGCGCGATGAAATGCCGTTTAACCGCGCCGCGCGTAACTGGATTTACCGCACCGCCAAAGGGGTGGGCGGGGTCATCGGCTTTGGCTCCACCAACGATCTGCGCGAGCCCGGCTCCATTATTTTCGTCAATGCACCCTTCCCGATACTTGAATGCGACCAGATTGCGTCTCCCGCCGTTACCCTGGGAGAGGGCTATTGCCGCGAGCCTTATACCGCGCGCTCACTGGTGAATATCAGCGGCATGAGTTTTGGCGCGCTGTCCGCACCGGCGATACAGGCATTGTCCAAAGGCGCTGCCGCAGCCGGCTGCTGGCTGGATACGGGCGAGGGCGGCTTGTCGCCGCATCATCTTGTTGGCGGCGGTGATGTCATCATGCAGATCGGCACCGCGCGTTATGGCATACGCGACCAGCACGGCGAGTTTTCCAGAGAGCGCGCACTGGAGCTGGCCAGGCATGTCAGCGCGTTTGAGATCAAGCTGTCGCAGGGCGCGAAGCCGGGCAAGGGCGGCGTGCTGCCCGGCGGCAAGGTGACGGAGGAAATTGCAAAGATACGCGGTATACCTGTCGGGCAGGATTCGCTCAGCCCCAACCGCCATTCCGACATTGCCAATATCGACGAGCTGCTGGAACGTGTCCACATGGTGCGCGAGCTGACCGGCAAGCCGGTGGGAGTGAAGACCGCAATCGGCGGCTGGGAGTTCAGCCATTCCCTGTGCGAAGCCGTGCTGCGCCGGGGTCAGGACTATGCGCCTGATTTTCTGATCATCGATGGCGGCGAGGGCGGCAGCGGCGCCGCGCCGCAGGTGCTGGCCGACCATATGGGCCTGACTATCATGGAAGCGCTGCCGCGCGTGGTGGACGACCTGATTGCGGCAGGCCTCAAGCAGCGCATCAGGGTGGTGGCGTCCGGCAAGCTGGTTACTCCCGCGAAGGCGGCATGGGCGCTGTGTACCGGCGCAGATTTCGTCAACACCGCGCGCGGCTTCATGTTTTCGCTGGGCTGCATCCAGGCCATGCGCTGCCACAGCAACACCTGCCCCGCCGGCATCACCACGCATAACAAACGCCTGCAGCGCGGCCTGGTGGTGCAGGAAAAATTCCAGCGCGTGGCAAATTACGCGGCGGGCATGAACAGGGAAATCGAAATGATCGCGCATTCCTGCGGCCTCAGACATGCGCGAGAATTGCGGCGCGAACACGTGCGGCTGGTGCAGCGAGCAGGAAGCAGCATGGCGATGAACATGCTGTATCCCTATCCAGAACTTGAGGCTTGAGCTGAATTGTTTCCCTGACTGTTAGGAGAATAGCGACGGTCGCCGCTGGCGGCCATTTTCTTATTCAGGTTTCAGCGTGCGCTATTCGTATAATTGCCTTGGCAATATCTTCAGGCGACAGAATGAAGTCGATACACCCGCTGGCGATTGCACTTTCCGGCATATCCGGCCTTGTTGCGGTGCTTAATTTTTGCGCGATGGTAATGCCGCCTATCTCCTGGATACCGCACATTGCCGCCGCGCCATCGCCATCATAGCCGGACACAATAACGGCGATCAGTTTGCCGTTCCAGTATTGCGTCAGTGAACGCAGAAAAACCGTGATGACATCAGGCCAGCCACGGGGTTTCGATATTGGCTCTAAGCGGAACTCTCCATCGAGGACGTGTAAATCCCGGTTTTCGGGGATGATAAATACCCGGTCAGGCTCGATTTGCAAACGTTCCGTGATCAGTTCAACCGGCATGGTCGTGAAGCGGGGCAAGATTTCATGCAGGTGGGTAGGCATGTTGGTGATGTGATTCACAATAACAATCGCCACCCCCATGTCAGCCGGCAGGTTTTGCAGTAGCCGTATGTAGGCATCAAGGGCACCGGCCGAGCCACCCACGCAAACGACAGGAAAATCTTTTGCAAAGAGGGGGGTATTCACAGGCGAATTCATCATGTTTAGCAACGCCAGATCTGCAAGTTGTTAAGGTTGGGTGTAGGCAACACGTAGCGCAATGCTGCACAGGATTTTCCAGCGCAATTCAGAGTCAATAATATTGAAAGGCCGTTATGCACTCTGTCTGCTGGCGTACATAAGCAGGTGCTATTGGGATGAGGCAGAATCCTGCTGTGAAAATACTTTCAGGATATTCAGCATGTTGTGGCAGTAGTGGTCGGGGTGGCCGTGCAGGGAAGCCTGCCCTGGAATTACTTCAGATTAAATTGAGGAGACTCGTCTTTTTCCGTGACCGGATTAACCTGTTTCAGTTTGTCGCTTTCCTGCTTGTATTCCCTGTAACCCGGTGTTGGTGTCATGGCACTCTCGACAGGTGTTTTATAGGAATCCTTGTAATTTTTGTTACCTTCATAAACTCCCGAATACATGTTGCCACAACTGGCCAAGACAATGCAGCCTGGCAATATTGCGATAGACGGCCACTTCATGTTTTTCTCCCCGTCAGGATGATGCTTTGGATTTTGCCCAGGAAACTATCCCGTTCACATCCATCGCGCCTGCCTGCCGCGCCACTTCGCGGCCGTTTTTAAACAGCGCCAGCGTGGGTATGCTGCGGATATTGTAGCGCGCACCCAGTTCCTGTGCTTCTTCGGTATTCAGTTTGGCGAGGCGCATTCCGGGCTCCAGCTTGCCAGCGGCCTGCACAAAGTTTGGCGCCATCATGCGGCAGGGGCCGCACCACGGCGCCCAGAAATCCACCAGCACCGGTACGTCATTGCGCGTGAGGTGCTTTTCAAAATTGCCTGTAGTGAGTTCCACCGGATGCGCGTCGAACAGCGCTTTTTTGCATTTTCCGCAGGCGGGCTGCGCGCTCATTTTGTCTGTGGGTATGCGGTTGACTGCGTCGCAGTGCGGGCAAACGATGTGAAGTGAATCAGTCATGTGAATTCCTTTATATATTTACAAATGAATACATGAGGGCAGGGTGAAAAAATTCAAGCGGGGAAAGAAGACAGAATGGTGTAACGGGCGCTCCAGTTAGAGGATAATTTAAAAAGTCATCATTGAGATGATCACATTTTAAAACGCATCGACAAATCTACCGCCTGTATATCCTTGGTCAGCGCGCCTATCGAAATGCGATCCACGCCGGTTTCCGCTATCGCGCGCACGGTGTCGAGATTCACCCCGCCCGAGGCTTCCAGCTCGGCGCGCCCAGCACTGAGCTTTACGGCCTCGCGCATCATATCGAGGCTGAAGTTGTCGAGCAGGATCAGTTTGGCATCTGCCTCCAGCGCCTCGCGCAGCTCGGCCAGCGACTCCACTTCAATCTGGATGCCGAGGCTGGAAGGGGTCACTTTCCGCGCTTCTGTCATTGCCTCGCGTATGCCGCCCGCTGCCATGATATGGTTTTCCTTGATCAGCACGCCGTCAAACAGCGCCAGGCGCTGGTTCTCGCCGCCGCCGGTTTTGACCGCATATTTTTGCGCGATGCGCAGCCCCGGCAGGGTTTTGCGCGTGTCGAAAATTTTGGCGTGGGTGCCGGCAATCAGTTCCACATATTTGCGCGTGGCGGTGGCGGTGGCAGAAAGGGTCTGCAAAAAATTAAGCGCGCTGCGTTCGGCGGTGAGCATCGCGCGCGCCTTGCCCTGTATCTCGCACAGGGTTTGTCCGGCCTTCACCGCATCGCCTTCGCTGGCATGCCAGGTCAGCTTGCAGTCCGGGTTCAGCAGCTTGAAGCACGCATCAAACCACGGACGTCCGCACAGCACGGCATCCTGGCGGGTGATGACGGTGGCCGTGCCTGTTTTATCTTTGGGGATCAGCAGCGCGGTGTAGTCCAGCGACTGGTATTCGGCCGCTTTTTCACCGTGACGCCTGCGCGAAAGCTGGCGCATGTCTTCCAGCAGCGAAGCGGAAACATTGGCGTGGATATGGGGGGCGAGAAAATGTTCGGAATAGATATTAGTCATCATTCAGCCAGCGGATCAGGTAAAACAGATTAAAACCCTCGGAAGAGCGGGATGGGCCGATCACGATGGCCGGCACGATATGCTCCGCCGGGTTGGCCCCCGCGCGCGCCTCTGCTTCGCTGGCCACCACCGTCACCACACCTTCGGGAAAGCGCTTGCGTGTGAGGCTGGGCTTGTTGATCAGCGCATAGCATTCATGCGTGATGCCTGCGAGGGGGTCGATCAGGTGTGGTTTCATAATGGTCGGTTTTATGTGTTTCCAAGTTTAGCAGTTTAAGCAATAGGCGTTTTAATGGCCAGCATAAATATTGAAGCGGATAAGTACGCCACTTGAAATTTTCCAAATTTTCCCCATTTTGACTTCAAACCAATATATTTATTGAAGGGGAAATCATGCGTTTTGACAAATTCACCACCAAATTACAACAGGCGCTGTCCGATGCGCAGAGCCTCGCCGTGGGCGGGGACAACCAGTTTATTGAGCCGGCGCATTTGCTGCTGGCCTTGCTGAATGATGCCGACAGCGGCGCGGGGTCACTGCTGTCGCGTGCCGGCGGCAATGTGGCGGCGCTGAAGACGGCACTGGCCGACGCGGTGGCGCGTCTGCCCAAGGTGGAAGGCCACGGCGGCGAGGTGCAAATCGGGCGCGAGCTCACCAATCTGCTGAACCTTACCGACAAGGAAGCGCAGAAGCGCGGCGACCAGTTTATTGCCTCGGAAATGTTTTTGCTGGCGCTTGCCGATGATAAAGGCGAAGCCGGACGTTTGCTGAAAACCCACGGCGTACAACGTGCCCCGCTGGAGCAGGCGATCAGCGCCGTGCGCGGCGGCGCTTCGGTGGAGAGTGCCGAATCTGAAGGCCAGCGCGAAGCCCTGAAAAAATACACCATCGACCTCACCGAGCGTGCGCGCATGGGCAAGCTGGATCCGGTGATTGGCCGCGACGACGAAATCCGCCGCGCGATACAGGTGCTGCAGCGCCGCACCAAAAATAATCCGGTGCTGATCGGCGAGCCTGGCGTGGGCAAGACCGCGATTGTGGAAGGCCTGGCGCAGCGCATTGTGAATGGCGAAGTGCCGGAGACCTTAAAGGGCAAGCGCGTGCTGTCGCTGGACATGGCGCTGCTGATTGCCGGTGCCAAGTATCGCGGCGAATTTGAAGAGCGACTGAAAGCGGTGCTGAAGGAATTGTCGCAGGACGAAGGCAAAAATATTGTGTTTATCGACGAGCTGCACACCATGGTGGGCGCGGGCAAGGGCGAAGGCTCGATGGATGCGGGCAATATGCTGAAGCCTGCTTTGGCGCGCGGCGAGCTGCATTGCATAGGCGCGACCACGCTGGATGAATACCGCAAGTATGTGGAGAAGGATGCCGCATTGGAGCGCCGTTTCCAGAAGGTGCTGGTGGGCGAGCCCAGCGTGGAATCGACGATTGCCATTCTGCGCGGCCTGAAAGAAAAATATGAATTGCATCACGGTGTGGAAATTACCGACCCGGCGATTATCGCGGCTGCCGAACTGTCTGATCGTTATGTAACCGACCGCTTTTTGCCGGACAAGGCGATCGACCTGATCGACGAAGCCGCGTCGCGCATCAAGATGGAAATCGATTCCAAACCCGAGGTGATGGATAAACTCGATCGCCGTTTGATCCAGCTCAAGATCGAGCGCGAGGCGGTGAAGAAAGAAAAGGACGAAGCCTCGAAGAAGCGCATGCAGCTGATTGAGGATGAGATCAAAAAGCTGGACCGGGAATACACCGATCTGGAAGAAATCTGGAAAGCTGAAAAAGGCGCCGCACAGGGCACCGCGCAGGTGAAGGAAGAGATCGATCATATTCGTGCCGAGATCATCAAGCTGCAGCGTGAAGGCAAGCTGGACAAGGTGGCCGAGCTGCAATACGGCAAGCTGCCGCAACTGGAAGCCAAGCTGAAAGAAGCCGCGCAGGCAGAGACGGGTGAAAAGCCAAAAAACAAATTGCTGCGCACACAGGTGGGTGCGGAAGAAATCGCCGAAGTGGTGAGCCGCGCCACCGGTATCCCCGTGTCGAAGATGATGCAGGGCGAGCGCGACAAGTTACTGCAAATGGAAGACAAACTGCACGAGCGCGTGGTGGGTCAGGACGAGGCCGTGCGCCTGGTGTCCGACGCTATTCGCCGCTCGCGCTCAGGGCTGGGCGATCCCAACCGTCCCTATGGCTCTTTCCTGTTCCTCGGTCCCACCGGTGTGGGCAAGACCGAGCTGTGCAAGGCGCTGGCGACTTTCCTGTTCGATTCGGAAGATCATCTTATCCGCATCGACATGAGCGAATACATGGAGAAACATTCGGTGTCGAAGCTGATCGGCGCGCCGCCCGGCTATGTGGGTTACGAAGAAGGCGGCGGCTTGACCGAAGCGGTACGGCGTAAACCTTATTCGGTGATCCTGCTGGACGAGGTGGAGAAGGCGCATCCGGATGTGTTCAACGTGCTGCTGCAAGTGCTGGATGACGGTCGCATGACCGATGGCCAGGGACGCACCGTGGACTTTAAAAACACCGTGATCGTGATGACCTCAAACTTGGGCAGCCAGATGATCCAGCAGATGAGCGGCGACGATTACCAGGTGATCAAACTGGCGGTGATGGGTGAGGTGAAGACCTACTTCCGTCCCGAGTTTATCAACCGCATCGACGAGGTGGTGGTGTTCCATTCGCTGGACGAGAAAAACATCAAAGCCATCGCGCGCATTCAGCTGGGCTATCTGGAAAAACGTCTCGCTGCGATGGAGATGCAGTTCGACATCACCGATGCAGCCCTGGCGGAGATTGCCAATGCAGGCTTCGATCCGGTCTACGGTGCGCGGCCACTGAAGCGGGCGATACAGGCGCAACTGGAAAACCCGTTGTCCAGGCTGATACTGGAAGGGCGTTATGCTCCGAAGGACACCGTTAAAGTGGACTGCGTGAATGGCGTGATGAAGTTCGACAAAGTTTGATAAGTGGAAGTAGCAAAAAAGCCCGGCGATGTCGGGCTTTTCCGTTTTTCAGGTTGTTCGGGTTTCTGTTTTAAGTTGTATCGTGTTCTTCGAATTTTCATTGCACTACTATTTAAAAGGAGTATTCATGCGTAAGCTATTTTCTCCGGCCAAACTGGGCGCGTTAACCCTGCAGAACCATTTGGTCATGTCTCCGCTGACGCGCAACCGTGCTACCGGCAATATTCCGAACGAGTTGATGACTGAGTATTATGCACAGCGCGGCAGCGCTGGACTCATCATTACCGAAGGCACTTCGCCTTCTCCCAATGGTCTTGGCTATCCGCGCATACCGGGGATTTTTTCTGCTGAGCAGGTTGCGGGATGGAAGCGCATTACTTCTGCAGTGCATCCCAAAGGCGCCAAGATGTTTATGCAGTTCATGCACTGCGGCCGTATCGGTCATCCGCTCAACCTGCCCGCAGGGGCGCGTGTACTGGGGCCATCAGCGATTGCGGCAGCAGGTGACATTTACACCGATGCCGAGGGCATGAAACAGAATGCACTGCCGCAGGCCATGTCAGCAGCGGACATTAAAACGGCTGTGGAAGAATATGCCCAGGCGGCTAAAAATGCGGTCGAAGCCGGGTTTGACGGCGTGGAGCTGCATGGTGCCAACGGTTATCTGCTCGAGCAATTTATTCGCCCGAGCTCAAATCAACGCACCGACCAATATGGCGGCCCGATCGAAAACCGCGCGCGCTTTCCTCTGGAAGTTGTCGATGCGGTCATTAAAGCCATCGGCAAGGACAAAGTCGGCATTCGACTCTCGCCCTACGGTGTATTCAACGATATGCCTCTGTATGACGCGATGGATGCGGACTATACCTATCTGGCACAACAGCTCAATGCGCGCGGCCTGGTGTATATCCATCTGGTGGATCACTCGCCTATGGGCGCGCCAAAGGTGCCAGACTCAATCAAGCAAATGTTCCGTAACGTCTTCAAAGGCAGCCTTATCCTTTCAGGTGGTTATGATGCCAAGCGCGCAGAAAAAGACCTTGCAGAAAACAAGTGCGATCTTATTGCGGTGGGACGCGCTTTCCTTGCTAACCCTGATCTGGTTGCCCGCTGGAAAAGCGATGCGCCAGAAAATGAAGCCGACATGAGCACGTTTTATACTCCTGGTGCCAAGGGTTATACGGACTATCCGGCGCTAGCCTGATTTTTGGTTGAAAAAAAGCCCGTGACCTGACGGTCACGGGCTTTTTTTTTGAATTGTATCGACACTGCTACGATTGAGGCTTGTAAAATTAGCTGACAGAAATGAGGTTCAGGCGGCTGGGGGTAGCTGCTTCTTCGTGTGCCCGACTTTCCTTGCTATGCTGTCGGATTGCTGCCGGATGCAAAACCGGGCCTGATAATTTACGGTGCAATTGAATATGAAATCACATTTTATTCAATATAATCAATATGTTATAACAACTAAGCGTCTGCCTTCCGGGCTGCTGCGCCAGGCCCGGATGTGTCTGCAGTTACTTACTCCCTTGTTGACGGTTGCTGGTCTGTTGCTCCCGGCCAGCGCAGCGGCGGCAGAGAGGGAGTGGAGCATGGGCGTCTATGCCGGCCGGTATTACGACACCGAGCCCGCCGCGTTTTACAGTGGCAAGACCGATTATCTGAACCACTATATTGTGGCGGTCACCGCGAGCAAAACGCTGTGGCATGCCGAATCATGGCCGTTTGCGATAGAGCTGGATGGCATGATGGGGCATCAGTTTGGGCTTGCGACATTGCAGGAAGTGGCCGTGGCACCCGTTGCCCGATGGTACGGATTTCCCTGGAATCATTATTTGCAAACCGATGTGCGTTTCGGCCCGGTAGGTGTTTCCTACACCTCTATCGTCAGCCCCATTGAGCGCGGCCCAAGCGGCGATGGCAGCCATTTCCTGAATTTCCTGCTGTTTGAACTGGGCTTTGCGCTGCCGGAAGAGAAAGAACATGAAATGTTTATCCGGCTGCATCACCGCTGTTCCGGATACGACACGATCAATAACTTTGGCGCCAACGGTGAGGATTTTTTTGCGCTGGGATACCGGCAGTATTATTGAAAACAGATAATTGGAAAAATGAGTTTATGAGTTTAGCCACGGATAAAATTAATTTGAAGCTGCCTCGTTTAACTGGTGATGCAGGCTATTCTTTGATGTTAAGGTCGGGAGCGCCGACGTTCCCGTCGGCATGTATTTTTAAGGGCCGACGGGGACGTCGGCGCTCCGGTTAATCAATCAAGATAAGAATCAGCTATCACTCTTAAGGCTGTTTTCATTCTGCTTGCAATACTCATCAAACAACTTCTCGCATTCCTGCATCATGGTTTCCCCCAGCTCGGAGTAATAGCGCGGATCAAGTGCTTCCTGCAACTCATGGCTGATATACAAGCCAGCCTCGCGTGATGCGCTGTCGCTAATCTGTTTCGCCAACAGTTCGCTCATATCGGCAAGATCCTTGCGTGTCTGCAACGGTAACTTGCGTTTGCTGCGTGACAGCCAGTCAGCCGCCAGAGAGGCGCATTGCGCCTGGGCCAACCATTTGTCGTGCTCATAATGAAAGCGCAAACGCTCGGCCAGCAGCGCGAAAATCAGAGCGATGCTGGCGCCGCGTTCGCTGGTGTCGGATGGGGTGGGTTCGTGATGGGGCATGGGGTGTGGGTTGGAAAAAAATGCAGGTGGTGGGATGAACCCGGAGCAATATACTGGTGGCGCATCGTGCTGGCAAGCTGAGGTAAGAAGTTCAATCGAGTCACTACCATCGAATTGCTAGTGCGGAAAGCTGGATGTGAGTCCCGCCCCATTGACACGGGTGACGCTATGTTGGAGCGCGGACGTCCCCGTCCGCATGCAGGCGGCAAGCCTGCCGTTTGCATAAGGGAAACAATCACGCCACCCACTGCTGCCAGATGAAGCAAAAATAAGGGGATCTTTTCATTTTTATTTAAAACAAAAGGGTAACGTCCCCATTATCTCAAGGCGGTTGTTAACCTAGAAGTACCAGCTTGCCCTAACTTCATTGAAGGTGGTGTCGGTTGCGGGTTGCACGACCACGCCAGTGTTTCTGAGCAGGTCGGAGGTGGTGCTGCGGGTGACGGCAACGCCAGCGTTCCAGGTGTCGCTAAGCTGGTAGTCAACACCCAGCCTTGAGCTGATCAGGCTTTGCTCGAGGATGGTGGTTGTTTTGCTCGACGAAAGATCAAAGGTCAGTTTGTCTGTTGCCTTCCAGGTGAGGCCCGCTGCGCGGGTGATATCGGGAAAGCTGAGGAAGGCGCCGGCTGAGATGGGAGCGATGCGTGCGCGCCTGATCAGCAGGATAATCAGGTCCACCAGGTCGACTTCGTATGCATATTGATCGAAGGAGACGTAGGCACCGAGTGAGGAGGTGAGGTCCTGGCTCAGGCTGTAACTGCGGCGTGACTGGCTGAGTGAGCGGCCGCCGCCGGTGTCGGGAGGGTTGGCGTTGGCATAAATAAAACCGGCATAGCCGCCACCAAGAGTTGTTCTTAATTCGCTGTTCCAGAGCGAATTAAGAGCCACTGATAGATCTCCTTCGTTACCCCTTACCAGAAACACGGTATCGTTGGTTTCGGAGTAACGATAATGGCCCGATAGCCAGTCTGTTGCGTAGGCGGTTAAGCCGATGCCGCTTTGCCGCAGGCTGACGATGCCGGATGATTCGGCGTGGAGGTGGTCGAGATGCAGGAGGACATCGCTGGAAAGATCGATATCGCCCTTGAAGGCAAATGAGCGATAGCCATTCTGGTCATAACCATAGGTGAGTGCGGTTTTGCCATCTGCCAAGGCAAAGCTGGGCAGGGCAAGGCCGGGCAGAACAAGCAGGACTAAGGTGCAGGAGGCAAGGATTCTGGATTTGAACATGTGTGTTTTATTTCCCGTTATAAGGTCAAACCCACCACCTTGAACTGGCGATTGTTTGCCGAGTCAGGAGGTTTTCAGGGTTTTGTCCGTTCACGGGCTCGATGCTCCTGGATTCTTCTTTTGAGGGCCTCGCGGTTCTTCTGGATTTCCGGTTTTCTGTCGCCAATATTTTCGCGCACTGCCTCGGCGCGGTCTTCCATTATATTTTTTACATGCTGTTGCATGGCTTCCTTGCGCTGTTGTATGCGTTCTTCAATTCTTAACTGGCGGCGCAGGAAAAAGCCGGGATGCTGCGCAAGCAGCCGGGGTGCGGCGTTGTCATCGCGCGAGGCAAAAATGTGCTGGCCGGGGCGAACCTCAATCTCGCCGTGCGCAGTCTGGACCACGGTGATGCCTTCCTGCACGGTATTGTAGGTGCCGGGCAGGCTATCTCCTGTTGCCGTTTCAATTACGGTTGTTTCGTGGTCTGTGCCGCGCACGCCGATGGTGGCGGTGGGAGTTTTGATGCGATATGCAGAAGGGTTGCGCTTGGCAACCCAGCCGGTAATGGCGCGCATTGCACCCTTGAATAGCGTCAACACGGATTCGTCCGCAGGCTCGCCTTTTGCGCTGAAGCGGTCTATGCGAACATTGCTGTTCGGTCGCAGGGCTATCAGGCCGCTATCCGCCGAGGCTATATGCACTTCGCCGCTGGCGGAGGTTTGTATGGTTTGTCCCTCGAATATTTTTTGGCCGGAACTGACGCGCAAACTTTCGCCATTTGCAGTGAGGACGGTTACTTCACCCGTGACGGCATCTACCGTGCCAAACAACTCCGCTGCAGGTGCGGAGTGAATGAAAAAAACGGTTGCCAGCAGAAGATAAATATTTTTCATGATGTCCAATCGAATAAATTAATTTCGAAATGCTGGCGTACTTCCTGTTGTCGCGTCTCCGTCATGCCTGGACGGCTTTCATATTCTACCCGCCGAAGCAAACGTCGATCAACCCAATGCTGTTTGCGTATGCCGGGCCGGCGTGACGCATGCAGGGCCGGTCATTTTTGGAGTCTCGTGAAATTGGCTGGATGAAACGACCTGCTTTCCGGATCGGTGCGCTGACCTTGGCCATGCTAGCCCGGAAGTCTGGAATTGTTGTTACTGGAAATGCCTGGACGGTGAGGTTGCAGAGTTCGCTGGCGGGTGAATGAGGCTGATGCGGGACTCATCTGAAATTGCTTGCGCCACGGCAATTGAAAAAGTAAATATATTCAATAAAATCAAATACTTATGTTTATATGATATAGCGGCGGTTTCGCAAGCTTATTGTTTCGGTTCACCATAAACCTGTTGCAGCAGCATGTCTGCGGTCTGTTCCAGCAGGGCGACATCCAGCGTGCCTATGCATTGTTCGGCCATGTCTATTCCGCTGAGCACGCTGGGACGTTCGCTTTCGGTTATTTCCCACAGGTCGCTGCTGTCGCCTCTGGCTCGCACTGCGAGCAATGTTTCTACCGCTGCATTGAGCGTGGGTATGGCGAGCGGGATTTTGGTCTGGTGTTGTTCCAGTGCGGACAGCACCACGGAGATGGCCGCAGCGAGGCGGCTAAAGGACACGACATTGAATTTTCCGATGCAGGCGGCCTGGTACGCGGCATGCATGTCCATTGCGTAAATGTCCTTCAGGCCGTGGGTGACGGGTACGCGCAGCGGCTTGCCTTTTTTCGTTTTTCTGTTGCGCGGTGAGTTCATTTCGTTAGACGTGTCTTGTGGTAAGCACTTGGCAGCAAGCAGTCAGCAAGCTGTTTGCTACTGGGTTTGCTGGTCAGCGTTCTCTTGTGTTTGCCGGGTTTGTTGCTGGATTGTACTCTCAACCGCCTTGGCTTTTTCCAGCGCGCTGCGCTCTTCTTCAAACAACTTTGTTTTTGTACTGTTGTCGGGGCCGCATCCGAGCAAGATGAAGCCGGTGAACAGTATGATGAGATAGTGGCATTTTTTCATTTTTGCTCCCGGGTCATTCAGTTAAGAAGAAAGTTGGCAATAAATTGCGCGCCCGCGTTAAAGGGGTTTATTGCGGGCGCGGGTGATTGCGGCGATCAGGCCCGAGATACTGCACCTGGCCGTGGGTCTTGAGCAGGATGCTCATGATAATGGCGAGCATCAGGCCGAACACGGTGATGATGCTGTAGATGCTGAAGCCTTGCCACTCCAGCAGGCTGTATAAACCCAGCATGGCGAAGATGCTCAGGTTTTCGTTGAAATTCTGCACCGCAATGGAACTGCCCGCCCCCATCAGCAGGTGGCCGCGATGCTGCAATAGTGCGTTCATGGGCACGACGAAGAAGCCGCCCATCATGCCGATGATAATCAGCAGTGCGATCGCAAGATTCGGATTGGTAACAGGGATCATGATTAATACAATCAGGCCCATGGCAATTCCCACCGGCAATACTTTAACCGCTTTTTCGATCTTCACCAGCCGTGCAGCCAGTAAGGCGCCAATCGCAATGCCAACGGCGACATAAACGGTGAGCAGTATGGCTTTGCTCGGGCTGTAATTTAGCGCGACCGCAGCCCAGGCCAGCACGATCAGGCGCAGGGTGGCGCCTGATCCCCAGAACAGTGTGGTGACCGCAAGGGAAACCTGGCCCAGCGGATCTCGCCACAGCAGCCAGAAGCAGTGCGAAAAATCCTTAAGCAAAAATATCGGGTTGCGGCTGAAGGGTTTGTGGTCGATAGGCACGCGCGGGATGTAGAGGTTGATAGCCGCGGCGATCAGATATATCAGGCTGATGATGGTTACGGCCAATTCAGGCGCGGTATCGATGCCCGTTTCAATTAGCGGCACATCCCATAAGTGAAGCATTATGGAAGCAAAGCCGGGATTGATCAGCGCTGCGGTGACACCGCCGCCCAGCACGATTGCAGCGACGGTGAGACCTTCTATCCAGCCATTCGCCATGACCAGTTTTTCGGGCGGCAGATATTCCGTCAGAATGCCGTATTTGGCGGGTGAGTAGGCGGCTGCGCCAAAGCCCACGATGCCGTAGGCTATGAGGGGGTTGACACCGACTAGCATGGCGAGACAGCCGAAAAACTTGATGGTGTTGCTGATGAACATTACGCGGCCCTTGGGCAGCGAGTCGGCGAAGGCGCCGACGAAGGGGGCGAGCACAATATAGGAAAAAACGAAGAAGCTTTGCAGGATGGGGGTGTGCCAGCTGGGCGCGTTAACTTGGGATAGTAGGGCAATAGCGGCAAAAAGCAGAGCGTTGTCGGCGAGCGCGGAGAAAAATTGCGCTGCCATAATTGTGTAAAAACCTCGGTTCATCAGGGGAAACGCTTTATATCAGATGTGGTTTTATATCACGAAAAGGTGGCGCCTGCTATCATTCTCGCCACTTATCAATTTATCCATTCACGAGCCCTGCGTTATGTCACGTCCGATTCAAGCCCGCATCGATCTTTCTGCCCTGGAGCGCAATCTGCACACGGTGCGCCGCCTGACCAGAGCACGCATTATGGCAGTGATCAAGGCGAATGCCTACGGCCATGGTCTGCTGCATACGGCAGAGGCATTGCAGGCGGCAGATGGTTTTGCGCTGCTGAATATTGGCGATGCGGTGCGTTTGCGCGAGGCGGGTTTTCGTCAGACGATATTGTTGCTGGAAGGTGTTTTTGGCGCTGAGGAAATGCCGCTGCTGGCCGAGTATGATCTCGCGGCGGTGCTGCACAGCCCGCACCAGCTGGCCATGCTGGATGCCTATCCGCGTCGCGGCAGCCTGTCGCTGTGGCTGAAGGTAAACACCGGCATGAACCGTCTGGGTTTTGAGCCGCAGGCGCTGCCGGCGGTGATGTCTCAACTGAAGGAGCATGCTGCGGTGCGCGATGTCACGCTGATGACGCATTTCGCCAATGCCGATATCGCCGGCGGGGTGGCAGTGCAACTGGAGCGCTTTAACACGCTGGCCGCCGCGTTTAATATGCCGCGCTCGCTGGCCAACTCTGCCGCCTTGCTGCGCTACCCGGCGACACATGGCGACTGGGTGCGCCCCGGTATTATGCTGTATGGCTCGTCGCCGTTTGCCGAAACCAGCGCGCGGGATCTCGGCCTGAGGCCGGTGATGACGCTGAGCAGCGAAATTATTTCCGTGCGCGATATTCAGTCCGGCGAGACTGTCGGTTATGGCGGCCTGTTTCGCGCGGACCGGCGCATGCGCATCGGCGTGGTGGCCTGCGGCTATGCCGATGGCTATCCGCGCCATGCGCCCACAGGCACACCGGTGCTGGTGAACGGACAGCGCACACGCACGCTGGGGCGCGTATCGATGGATATGCTGAGTGTGGATTTGTCCGCGCTGCCGGATGCGGATGTGGGCAGCCGGGTGGTGCTGTGGGGCGGGGAGTTGCCGGTGGATGAAGTGGCCCGCTCGGCAGAAACTATCAGCTATGAATTGTTGTGCGCGCTGGCCGCACGCGTGCCGGTCACGGTTTGAAATTCAGTTCTTTTTTGCAATCGGTTGACTAATCACACTCTGGCATGTCAAGGTATGTCCATGAAAAAAGAGATCACTGAGCTGGTGCAGGGCGTGGGCGATCTGGTCACGCTGCCGGATGTTTTTATCCGCATTAATCAGCTGGTCGAAAGCCCGAACAGCTCGGCTGTCGACATTGCACAGGCGGTGAGCCAGGACCCGGCTTTTACCGTGCGACTGTTGCGGGTGGCCAATAGTCCGTATTATGGTTTTTCTTCCTCCATCGATACGGTCGCCAAGGCCGTTTCCATTATTGGCACCAGCCAGATACGCAACCTTGCCTTGTCCACGGCTATTGCCAGCAGCTTTTCCGGCTTATCAAACAAGCTGGTTTCCATGGATAATTTCTGGCGGCACAGCCTTTACTGCGGGCTGGCTGCGCGCAAGCTGGCTGTGCTGGCGGGGAAGTGCGATGCCGAAGCGGTGTTTACCGCGGGCCTGTTGCATGACATTGGTGAGCTGGTTATTTTCAACCGCCTGCCGCAACAGGCGCAGGCATCGCTGCTACAGGTGCTGGACAGTGCGGACGAGTTGCCCCTGTATCAGGCCGAGCAGCAAACGATGGGTTTTGATCATGCGCAGCTGGGTGGCGAGTTGGCACGGCAATGGAAGCTGCCGCCGATGCTGGAGGAATGCATTGAATACCATCACGATATTCAATCCGCCAGGCGTTATCCACGGGAAACAGCGCTGGTGCATATCGCCAATATTCTGGCGCAGATGGCCGAGGTGCAAACGCTGGACAGGGATGACGTCGCGCCGATTAATCCGCAAGCCTGGGAAATCACCGGCCTGTCTGCCGCAGACGTGATTGAAACAACGGTACGCGAGACGCAGGCAGAAATTGCCGAGGCTGAAGCATTGTTTTTTGGTAAGGCATTTTCCAGTTAGGATAATCCATGGCCCTTACCCCACCTGCACGTTTATCCCTGGTTTTACCCGGCTTTGAGAATATCAAGCGGGGCTGGCACAACAGCTTTGAGACGGTAGCCGCGCGTTTGTTGCCCGGTGAATACTTTGTCACGCTGAACGACGAGGCGATTTATACCACGCTGGGTTCGTGTATTTCCGCCTGTATCCGCGACCGTGTCAGCGGCATAGGGGGTATGAATCATTTCATGCTGCCCGCTTCGGCCAGCAGCGACAGCTGGAAGGCAGCGGATAACAGTGCATCCGCACGCTATGGCAACGTGGCGATGGAACATTTGATCAACAATATCCTGAAGAACGGCGGCAAGCGCCAGAATCTGGAAGCAAAAATATTTGGCGGCGGGCGTATCATCGCCAATATGACGGATGTCGGTATGCGCAACATTGCTTTCGCACGTGATTATCTTGAGACGGAAGGTTTGAAAGTAACTTCGGAAGATGTCGGTGATACTTTCCCGCGCATGGTGGTGTATTTTCCCGCGACAGGAAAGGTGCGGGTAAAACGGCTGCGTGCGTTGCACAACAACACGATTGTTGAGATGGAAACCCAATACTTGCATACCATTGAAGATAAACCGGTTAGCGGTGATATCGAGTTGTTCTGAGCAAGATCGCTTTTATTACGGGGAATATTATCCTGGCACATCAGCTTATTCAGGAAGCTATTATGGGAACAGAAAACAAAGAGGCATGGTTGGGCTATCTGGCGCTTGCTACGGTTATATTCGCGGTGTGTGCAACGCTGTCTACTTTTAAATGGAGCAGCTTTTCCACTCTGTCAGTGATGAGCCAGTCGCAGGCTTCGGACCAGTGGTCGCATTTTCAGTCCAAGGGTATCAAGGCTTATCTGTATCAGATGCAAGCCGAGAAAATGGAGATCGAGTTAATGGATCTGCCCATGTTGTCATCCCGTGAGACGGTGCGGATTTATAAAAGCAGGGTGGAAGATTATAAAAATCGGGTTGAGCGCTATGAAAGTGAAAAGGCTGAAATTGGCGTAAAAGCAAAACAGCTTGAGCAGGTCAGGGATGAGGCACAGCTACACGCGAATGCCTTTGGCAGAGCGCTTATTTATTTGCAAATTGCAATCCTGTTATCTTCCATAGCCGGTTTGCTGAAAAAGAAAATAATCTGGTACGGCGGAATGGGAACGGGCGTGATTGGCCTGGTGTGCTTTGTAGACGGCTACGTGCTGTTTTTATAAAGTCAGCGCTGGAATAATGAAGGCAGCCGGATATTTTGCAGGCCAACATTGAAATTGGTGCCCCGGAGACGAATCGAACGTCCGACCTATCCCTTAGGAGGGGATCGCTCTATCCACTGAGCTACCGAGGCGGACGCGCATTCTAGCGCAGTTCGGTGTGTTTCTGGTAGCGGCAAAACGGGTGCGGGCAAATTAAATGACGGGAAATATTTTATTCTTAGGCGATGCGCTTAATGTACCGGCGTGACGCATAGAAATGCCGGCATTGCCGTCATGTTGAAACTCCACCACAAGCCCAGCAAGCCTATTCCGGTCAGCACAGACCCACCCAGCCCACGCAGCAGGGTCGGCACGCGGCTGTGATGAAGCCATTGCGCCAAAGCCTGCGCAAAGAGTAAATGCGGCAGCGCGCCAAGGCCGAAAATCAGCATTAGTACGGCCCCCGAAAAAGCATCGCCGGATAACAAGGCAAACGGCAATACGCCATACACCAGGCCGCAGGGCAGGCAGCCCCAGGCCATGCCCACCAGAAACGGAAAACGCTGTGTTTGCGCCAGCAATGAGAAGCGCGGTGACAGGTGGATGTGCGTGGTGATGCGCGCGACCAGCCTGTCCAGCGGGGCAAAGTGCGGGGTATAGCCAAACAGGCGCAAGCCCAGCCAGATCAGCGCGAGGTTGCCGAAAACATACATCAGCGTATGGATAGGCATGAAGGGGTGAACACGCATGCCCAGTGCGCCGATTGCGCCCGCGAGGGCACCCATCAGGACATAGGTAAATATTCTTCCTGCATGCAGCAGGGCAGGGGTGCGCCACGGCGCAGTTGAGGACGACCGGGCGGGGATAATCGGAATGATGACATGCTGCTTTTTGCCGGCTGAGGTGAGCATGGTGGCGATGCCGCCACACATGCCGATGCAATGTACGCCGCCCAGCAAGCCTGCGGATAATGATGCAAAGACGAGAGGTGCGTTGAGCATGGCCTGTGCTAGATCAGCCTGGAATATTGCGCTGTGGTCGCCTGCTGCAGATATTTGTCGAACACCATGCCCACTGCGCGTACAAACATTCTGCCTTTGGGGGTGACGCTGATGGAGTTTGCGCCGAGGGTAATCAGGCCCGCATCCAGATAGGGTTGCAACCGCTTGATTTCTTGTGAAAAATATTCAATAAAATCAATGACATACATTTTATTGATGGCGTCAAAGTCAATCGGCTCACTGCACATGAAGTTCATGATGATATGGCGGCGCAATACGTCGTCCATACTCAGTTCAAAACCTTTTTTTATCGGCAGCTGGCCGGCATCGAGGCGCGCATAATAATCCTCCAGCGTGCCGATAGACTGGCTGTAGGAATGCCCTACCTTGCCTATTGAAGACACGCCCAGTCCAATCAGGTCGCACTCGGCACGGGTGGTATAGCCCTGAAAATTGCGGTGCAATGTTTTACTTGCCTGCGCTCTGGTCAGATCGTCATCGGGCTTGGCGAAGTGATCAAGCCCGATATAGACATAGCCCGCATCAAGCAGCCTGCGCAGGGACATGAGGAAGATCTGCAGGCGTTCTTCTGCCGGGGGCAGCTCGCTTTCTACTATGCGGCGCTGCGGCTTGAAGCGCGCGGGCAGGTGGGCATAGTTATACAGCGCGATGCGGTCGGGTGACAGGCGTATGACTTCGTCCAGTGTCGTGCTGAAACTCCCCAGGTTCTGTTTGGGCAGGCCGTAGATCAGATCAAAATTGACCGATAAAAATCCGGCAGCCCTGCTGGCTGTGATGGCGTTTTCCACCATGGCGACAGGCTGTATGCGATTGACCGCTTTTTGCACTTCGGGGTCAAAATCCTGCACGCCCAGGCTGGTGCGGTTAAAGCCCAGACCGGCCAGCATGCCCAGCATGGTATCGTTGACAGTGCGCGGATCAATTTCAATGCCGAGTTCGGCGTCTGGCGCGAAGTCAAAATATTTCCGCAACATGTCCATCAGCTCATGCAACTCGTCGGAGCTCAAGAAGGTGGGGGTGCCGCCGCCCAGATGCAGCTGTGCAACCTGGCGTTTTCCCTGAAGGTGGGAGGTGGCCAGCGCCATTTCTTTTTCCAGATAACGCAGATATTTGGCTGATCTGCCGTGATCCTTGGTGATGATTTTGTTGCAGCCGCAGTAGTAGCAAATCGACGCGCAAAATGGAAGATGCACGTAAATGGAAAGTGGCGCTGAGGAGGGCTGTTGCAGATATTTGATATAGATGTGCTCGTCAAACTTGTCGTTAAAGCGGTCAGCCGTCGGATAAGAGGTGTAGCGCGGGCCCAGTGAATCGAAACGCCGTATCAGTTCTTCCGATATTTCGATTTTTGGCAGTTCAATGCTGGGTGCGGTAATTGTCATGTAGAGATGCTGAGGTGCTTACGCTGTGATTACAGATAGACTTCCGGCGAAAAAGGTCTATTTTGATTTGCACATGAGTAACGCGGTCAAGCCGCTGGCAAGCGCGCCGAGAAACCAGAAGATAAAAAATCCTATGGTGTATATCACTTCATCGCTTAACTCGATACTTTCGCCATGGATAAGCAGTGTCTCCGGATCTACCATGCTGAAGAGTATGCCAACAGAGATAATGGCCATTAGAAATGAAGGCCAAAGTATCGTCATCAACAGTCTGCTTACGCTGGAAATGGATTCATCCAGTTTAATTTCGCTCATTATGCTTGCTCCCTGTTTTTAGTTTAATTGCTTGCTTTAATTTGCAGTGAAGTGACCAATGGGTTCTGCCAGTCTGCAATTAAACGCCAATCGGGGGCTTCGATTTTAACGTGCCATAATTTCCCGCCCAATGAATCCGAAACGGAAGGGATTGGCAGTATGCCCTCGTAAAGGCCGGGTTGAACCCGGGTCAGGGTTGCTTTTCTGAGCAGTTCGAATTCTGTCGAGGTGCTTGAGCTTGAGGAGGCGCTAAACATCACGGAAGCAGGCAGCTCCGCTTTGCCCTCAAGTTGCAGCGTCAGCTTTCCGGTGACTTTGTCGAACTTTGCGCTGGCTTGCAAATTTAATTCATTCGCTTTGGCATCGCGATAGATGTCATTGTTAATATTCAACCCTTGCTTGTAATAGTCTCTGGCAACAACTTTGTCTGACCCTTGCATCGCCAGAAATAGCGTAATAGTTGCGGCAATGACCACGACTACAGGTCCGCCAACAACCAGAAGCATCCATGGCTCTTTGTACCAGAGGTCTTTTTTGGGTTTGTGGTGGATAAAAAAATCTGTCATTTTACAAATCCTAACGCGGTATCAGAAAGGCTGCTTTTTCAGCAACTGACAATTGTTCATTGTCGCGATCACGAACGATAAAGGTAATCTTGTTTGAGCCTTTCTTTGCAACGCCTGCCGGTACTCTGATTCTGGCCGGTATGAATCTGGTTGTTGCGGCAGGCATCTCAAATTCGGCATCGGAAACAATTGTCACGCCGGGTATGCCTTTCACTTCTATTACATAACGGCGCGGATTCTCGTCGGTGTTCATGATTTGCAGGCGATATACATTATCGATAGAGCCATTTTCGGTGACACGGGGCAAGCCGCGATCACGTATGACATCAAATTTCAGCGGTGAGCGCAGCGCCACGGATAATGCAGTCATTAAAATTACAAGTGCCAGTATGCCGGTGTAGATCAGAATTCTGGGGCGCAACATCCGTTGCAGGATTCCCTTGTGGTCTAATTTCTCAGTGAGTGCGTGTTCTGTGGTGTAACGGATGAGGCCTTTGGGGTACTCCATTTTGTCCATGACCTGATCGCAGGCATCCACACAAAGTGCGCAGCCTATGCATTCATACTGCAGACCATTGCGTATATCAATTCCCGTCGGGCAGACTTGCACGCAGATGTTGCAATCGACGCAGGTGCCCAGTCCCTGTGCTTTGTAGTCGGATTTTTTACCACGGGCACCGCGCGGCTCACCGCGAGATGCATCATAAGTAACGGTCAGCGTGTCCTTGTCGAACATGGCGCTCTGGAAACGCGCATACGGACACATATATTTGCACACCTGTTCACGCATCCAGCCTGCATTGCCGTAGGTGGCAAGAGCGTAAAACAGAATCCAGAACAGCTGCCACGGCCCCAGGCTCAGGTTGAAAACTTCCTGGCTCAGGGTGTGGATAGGTGTGAAGTAACCGACAAAGGTAAAGCCTGTCCACAGTGCTACGGCAATCCATGCCGCGTGCTTTGCTGTTTTAAGCAAAATTTTGCGGGCGGACAGGGCATTGCCATCGAGCTTGATCCGTGCACTGCGATCACCCTCGATTTTGCGCTCTATCCACATGAAGATTTCGGTATAAACCGATTGTGGGCAGGCATAACCGCAAAATACCCGTCCCGCTACGGCAGTTACCAAAAACAGTAATAATGCAGAAATAATCAGCAATACCGCCAGATAAATAAAATCCTGCGGCCAGAAAACGAGTCCGAATATGTAAAATTTACGCGCCGCCAGGTCAAACAGCACCGCCTGCCTGTCATTCCAGGTCAGCCAGGCAGTGCCATAAAACAGAATTTGCGTAAACCACACCATAAACCAGCGCAGGTTGGCGTAGTAACCGGAGATTGCGCGGGGATATATTTTCTTTTGTGTTTCGAACAGGGCCTGTTCAATTTCTTCAACCCCTGCTGCTTTTTCTGCGTTATTTTTCATCTAGTCATTGCTTGGTAGTGGTCTGTGCGCTATTTGCAGGGCTGTTGGAAAGGCTCCATACATAAGCAGCCAGAATATGCAGCTTGTCGTCATCGATAATTCCCTTGTATGCCGGCATCAGGTTCTTGCGGCCTTTGTTGACGCCCTCAATGATGGATTCAACATTGCCGCCGTATAGCCAGATTTTGTCAGCCAGATTGGGTGCGCCCATGGCTTGCATACCTTTACCGTCTTCACCGTGGCATGAACTGCAAGCTCCAAACTTGGCTTTGCCAAGTTGCGCTTTGCCTGCGTCGTGAGCCGTATCTGACAGACTCAGTACATAGTGTGAGAGATTCAGCACGTCATCGGCACTACCCACTGCATCGGCCATAGGGGGCATAAAGCCGCTACGACCTTCCTGCAATGTGGTCATAATGGTTTGTGGGTCGCCGCCGTAGAGCCAGTCTGTATCTGTCAGGTTGGGATAGCCTTTTACACCTTGCGCATCGGAACCGTGACATTGGGCACAAGTGTTGAGGAACAGGCGTTCGCCAATTTCCATTGCCTGCGCGTCTTTGGCAACAGTTTGGATGTCCATGGCCATGTATTTTTGAAACAGTGGACCATATTGTTCGTTGCCAGCCTGAAGCTCGGCCTTGTATTCACTCTCCTGCGACCAGCCCAGCAGGCCGTTATAACTGCCGAAGCCACCATACAGAAGCAAATAGGCTACGGAAAAAATAATGGTGCCATAGAAAAGTTTCATCCACCAGCCGGGTAGCGGATTGTTGTTTTCGCGCAAATCGCCATCCCAAACATGGCCGGTTGTTTCAACCGGCAGGGGTTTGCCATCGGCACCTACCTTGACTTTCATTTTTGACTGTGACCAGAGCAAAATGCCACATCCGAAAATGCTGATCGCTATTACCAGTCCAAGCAGAATGCCCAGCCATCCATTTGTAAAGTCTGCCATGATTATTTCCCTGTCCTTGTTGGATCAATGTTGCGATCGGTGTCGATTTCCAATAGCGATTGTCCAATCGCTTCAAATCTTTCTTTGTTTTGCCTGGCATACGCCCAGTACAGTATGCCCAGAAATACTAACAGGCTGATCACTGTAATAATGCTGTTCAATGTGCTGAAATCCATATTCCCTCCACTGTTCAGTTTTTGAATTTGATCGCGGTGCCAAGAACTTGCAGGTAGGCGACAGTTGCATCCATTTCGGTTTTGTCTTTCAGTTCATCGGCTGCGCCTGCCAGATCCTCATCCGAATAGGGTGCGCCCAGTGTGCGCAATACTCGCATTTTGGGTTCTATATCCTTTGGATTCAGCATGGTGCGTGATAGCCATGGATATGCCGGCATGTTTGATTCTGGCACCAGGTCACGCGGGTTTTCCAGGTGTGCGCGCTGCCATTCATCACTATAGCGGCCGCCTACACGCGCCAGATCAGGGCCGGTACGTTTGCTGCCAAACTGGAAGGGGCGGTCGTAAACCGCTTCGCCGGCAACTGAATAGTGGCCATAACGCTCGGTCTCCGCCCTGAATGGGCGGATCATTTGCGAATGGCAACCATAGCAGCCTTCACGTATATAGATATCACGTCCGGCCAGTTGCAGGGCCGTGTAAGGTTTCAGGCCGGCAACGGGTTGGGTCGTTGATTTCTGGAAGAACAGCGGCACGATTTCCACAATTCCGCCAACGCTGGCAACCAATATTGTTAAAACCAATAGCAAGCCAACATTCTTTTCTATCAGTTCATGGCTAAATTTACTCATTCATTTTCTCCTAATAGCATTCAGTTGGTTCAAGCGTGAGCGGCTGCATGCGCGCTGGCGGGAGACAGGGCTGGAATGGGGGCAACCTCTGCTTTTCCAGATGCAATTGTCTTCGCCACGTTATAAGCCATCACGACCATTCCTGCCAGGTAGAGAGTGCCTCCCACCAGACGAATGACGTAGTAGGGGAAGGTCGCTTTCACTGATTCGATAAAGGTGTAAGTCAGCGTTCCATCCACGTTAACCGCGCGCCACATCAAGCCCTGCATCACGCCCGCAATCCACATGGAGGCGATATAAAGAACTACGCCTATGGTTGCTATCCAGAAATGCACTTCAATCAGTTTCTTGCTATACATCTCTGTGCGGCCAAACAGGCGGGGCAGAAGGTAGTACAGACTTCCTATCGTAATGAAGCCAACCCAGCCCAACGCGCCGGAGTGGACATGTGCGATATTCCAGTCGGTATAGTGGGAAAGTGCATTGACTGTCTTGATGGACATCATCGGGCCTTCGAATGTCGACATGCCATAGAAAGACAGCGAGACGATCAGGAAGCGCAGGATGGGATCTGAACGCAAAGTGCTCCATGCGCCGGACAATGTCATGATGCCGTTGATCATGCCGCCCCAGGATGGTGCCAGCAGTATCAGTGAGAATACCATGCCCACCGATTGCGCCCAGTCAGGCAGGCTGGTGTAAAGCAGATGGTGAGGGCCCGCCCACATATAGGTAAAGACAATTGCCCAGAAGTGAACAATGGAAAGACGGTAAGAGTAGATCGGTCGGTTAATCTGCTTGGGAATAAAGTAGTACATCATTCCCAGAAAACCTGCAGTCAGGAAGAAGCCGACTGCGTTATGGCCATACCACCATTGCACCATCGCATCCTGAACGCCCGCATAGGCCGAGTAGGATTTTGTTAATGTGACGGGCAGGACTGCTGCATTGACCACATGTAACATTGCAACGGCCACAATGAAAGCACCGAAGAACCAGTTGGCTACATATATATGTTCAACCTTGCGCTTTGCGAGTGTGCCAAAAAAGACTACGGCATATGCGATCCAGACAACAGCGAGGAGGAGGGCAATCGGCCACTCAAGTTCTGCATATTCCTTGCCGCGTGTTATGCCCAGCGGCAGGGTAATGACAGCCAATACGATGACTGCCTGATATCCCCAGAAGGTGAAGGCGGCGAGTTTGTCGCAGAACAGTCGAACATTGGATGTGCGCTGTACGACAAAATAGGAGGCGCCGATTAAAGCGCTCCCTCCAAATGCAAAAATAACAGCGTTTGTATGAAGAGGTCTTAATCTGCCGTAGCTCAGCCACTGCAAGCCAAAATCAAGTTCCGGCCATATCAGTTGTGCGGCGATCACGACGCCCACAAGCATACCGATAACGCCCCATACAATCGCCATAATTGAAAACTGACGAACCACACGATAGTTGTAAGTATTTTCCACAGAGTCACTCATAAAATTAGCCCGGTTATTAATATTATGAAATTATAATAAACCAATTCTTAATTGATGAATTGATCTATATCAATATTATGCATATGTTAAAATTAAAAAGAGTTAAAAATTAAACAAATTATAAAATTATTTAATTTAATGCCAAAAAATACATAAGCCGTTAACTTCCCATGAAAATCGCTGATATACGCTCCAACTTTCTTGATCTTGCGCGTTGTCATGCTTGTGGCATACGTGAGGGCTCGCTGTGCTCGGGTATGACCGACGATGAATTTAGCCATATTAATTTATCGATTGAAGATATTAAATTTCCATCTGGATCTGTATTGTTTCGACAGGGCGCGGAAGGAGGCTATATTTTTAGTATCAGGCAGGGCATGGTAAAGCTGAATCGCCTGAGGCAAAACGGTGATCAGAGAATCATGCGTATTTTGCGTCCGGGTGATGTCGGTGGGCTAGAGGCGGTCGTTTCAGGTCATTATGAATATGAGGCGGTTGCGCTTGATCCGGTTATGGCGTGCCGTATTCCTGTATCGGTGATACAGCAGCTTGATATTGAGTCTCCGCGTTTGCACAGGAAGTTGCTGGAAAGGTGGCATAACACCCTGATTGAAGCCGATGAGTGGATGGCAGAATTAACATCTGGAACAGCTCGTGCACGCTTGGCCAGATTGCTGTTAAAAATGCGCAATCCGGCGCAGCCTGAAATATCAACGCTTTTTTCGCGCGAAGATATAGGCTCCATGCTTTGTATGACCATGGAGACAGCCAGCCGTACAATTAATGCGTTTCAGCGCGAAGGTAAGATAGCTTCACTGGATGCCGGGGGCCGGTTCTATCAGATTAATTCTTTGATACTGGAAGCGGAGATTCTTGAGTCTGATTAAACCGACTGTTACACCAGTTTTGTCGCTGCATCGCATTCAGAAAAGTCCAGGCTACGATGCGACTTTTTTTCTGCCCTTGTTTCATTTCAATTGTTCTGCTGTCTGCCACGTGTGTTTTTTTTAACGCGAGATGAATTTTGGCGAGATTTGATTCTTTCGAGACAAGCGTGGAGTACCACAAGCAGTGATGCGGGAACATGGCGCTTTCTTTAATCATTCTTCCAATAAACTCTGCTTCTCCACCAGGGCACCAGAGCTCTCCTGCTTGACCGCCAAAATTAAGCAGCGGGAGTTTGGTAGCCGGTCTTTTCCCCAGGCCTTTCCATTTGCGCTCTGTACCTTCATGGGCTGCAGCTATGGAGCTATGAAATGGCGGGTTGCAAATAGAGAGGTCGAATTTTCTGTCTCCTCCCAGAATGCCAATGAAAATATTGGCTGCAGTTATCTGGGTATTGAGTTGAACGGTATTTGTCAGGGAGTTATTGGCCCGGATGATTTTGATTGCTGAGCTGATTGCGACGGGATCGGTGTCGACGCCGAGGAAGCTCCAGCCATATTCACTGTGTCCGATAATCGGATATACACAGTTTGCTCCTACACCGATATCAAGTATGTGTACTGAAGCTCCTTGAGGTATAAATCCATTGTTAGTTGAGCCAAGCAAGTCGGCCGCATGGTGGATATAGTCTGCGCGACCAGGGATGGGTGGGCACAGATAATTTTCTGGAATGTCCCAAGCCTGTATTCCGTAAAAATATTTCAAGATAGCCCGGTTAAGCAATTTGACTGCTACGGGGTTAGAGAAGTCTATGGTTTGTGTTCCAAACTGGTTAAGTAAAGTATGTTGTGCCAGATCCGGACAAGCCTGGGTGAGCTGGTTGAAATCATAGTTCACTTTATGTTTGCTTCTGTAATGCAACCCCATTTTTTCCGGGGTGCCTGCGGTTGGCTTAATGATATTGGCCTGTTGATTATTTGGCATGCGCAGAGGGTTGGTTTGCAGTTGTTGGGTCGGCAGGTTTATCAGGGTCTTCCAGGATTCTCGATGCGGCTTCATCAAGGGCGTCAAACTGCCGATGGTTTAGTGCCCACCAAAATACAAGACCAAATGCAAAGGCCAGCAAAACACTTATTGGAACCAGTAAATATAGAATTTCCATATGGTTTTCCGCTTTGATTGAAAAAAATGCATTTTTTATATGTTACCCACTAATTGGTTGGAAAGAGTGGCCGATGCTGTATTTTCAGGTAGTCTGTGTTCATTTTTTAATGAATAAATACGAAGTGAATTCAAGACGACAATCATGGAGCTTAGGGACATGCCAATTGCTGCGTGCCATGGTGCCAGTATTCCTGCCATCGCAGCCGGAATGGCGATAGCATTGTAAAGGACTGCCCAGCCGAGGTTTTGACGAATTAATGAGAGCGATTTAGATGTAATTTTGAACGCATAAGCTAAATCCCTCAAATCATTTGAGATTAGAACCATGTCACTTCGTGCCTGCGAAATAGGTGCTCCCTGACCCATTGCTATCGAGATGTTAGCCAGGGATAGTACAGGCCCGTCATTCATGCCGTCTCCAACCATGGCGACGGTGGCGCCTTGCTGCTGCAATTGTTTTACAGCGGCATATTTTGCTTCCGGACTTAAGTTCCCCGAAGCTCCGCTAATCCCAAGTTCTGCTGCCGTTCTGGCAACAACATCAGCGCGATCACCAGAGAGTATCAATACCGACTTCCCTTGTTGCTGCAGGGATTTGATCAGTTCTTTTGCATCGTTCCTCAAGCTGTCTTCCAGCGCAAAAAGTGCAATAAATCCCCGTGTGTCTCCCAGAGCTGAAATTGTTGTGCCGGAAAGTTCTGCAGGTATTTCGAGAGCTTTGCCATGTAATTCCTGTACAAAATCAATGCTCCCAAGGCGAAAATGCAAGCCTTTGTGTATGGCTTCAATGCCTCTTCCGGGAATTTCATTTACATCCTCGTAGTTGGTCGCTGTGCCTGTATTCGCAGATGCAGGAAGTGACGCATATAGTGCCTTGGCTACGGGATGCATTGAGCCGGCAGTCATATTTACTGTGATCTGCTGGATAGAGCGCTCATCTAAAGCTGGATCATCTCTAAGTAGCATTAGTTTGACCAGCTTGAGTTTTCCTTGTGTAAGGGTGCCTGTCTTGTCGAAGACAAAATGAGTAGCTTGTGCCAATGATTCTACCGCCCTGCCGCGAGCAATCAATACGCCATTTTTTGCAAGTTGGCCGATGGTGGCAGACATGACGCCGGGTGTTGCCAGTGACAGGGCGCAAGGACAGGTGATTACCATAATCGTCACGGCGATCCAGATAGCGCGAGACGCATCGATATACCACCATACCATTCCCGAGATAATAGCCAGTAGCAGGATGATGGATAAAAACAAGCTGGCATAGCGATCGGCAATTTTTACCAGGGGTGGCTTTTCATTTGCGGCGGATTCCATCATCCGCACCAACGATGATAGTTGTGTGTCATTGCCGACCTTGGTGGCACGCATCACAAGGGGACGGTTCAGATTGACTGAGCCACCTATCAAGGAGGATCCTTCTGATTTTGAAACTGCGTGGGATTCGCCAGTCATTAAAGATTCATCACAGTCGCTTACTCCGGAAATAACAATACCGTCCACCGGGATTTTGGCTCCTGGATGAATAAGTAAAATATCTCCCTCGGCGAGCTGTGAAGCATTAATCTGCTGCTGCCTCATACTTGAGGGGTAGTCTGGCAATTTTTCGGCGAGCAGGGGAAGCAGCTTTGTTAGTACACGCAAAGCTGCCGTGCTTTTACTGTGCACTCTCGTTTGTATGAGCCGCGCGGCCAGCAGCAAGAATACAAACATGATGAGCGAATCGTAGTAAACCGGGTCGCCGCTGAAGGTGGCCCATATGCTTGCCACAAAAGTAACAATAATCCCAACTGATACAGGGACATCCATGCCTATATGGCGATTGCGTATGTCGCGAAGGGCGGATTGAAAAAATGGCAAAGATGAAAATGCGACTACAGGAATGGTTAGTGCAAGACTGGCAAGCTTAAGCAGACGGTCGATGTCGGGTGTCAAGTCGCCGTCAATTTGAGGAACCGGTACAAGATAAGCCGGTAAGGCATACATCATGACTTGCATCATGGCAAAACCGGCAACAAACAGGCGCCAGACGCTCATTTTGTTTTCCCGGTCTACGAGTTCCCCGGATGAGCCGACTGGCAGAGCGCCATAACCCAGTGAAGATACTGATTCGATAATTTTTCCCAGTGATACTTTTTTGGGATTCCAGCTGATGTCGGCGCGATGCGTTGCGCTATTAATTTGAAATTTGGCAATCCCATCCAGCTTTTGCAGGCGAAACTCAATAATCTGTGTGCAAGCAGAGCAGTGCATTCCGCTTATTGACAAGCGGTCATGAGACAAAGGTATATCCTGATCAACGCTCCCTTTGGCTTGTAAATCTTTAATTGAATCGGGCTTGTTATTCATCGTTGTAGGGTGTATTTATTTTGCTGGTTTGATATTCATCATGCATTCCGAGTTCTTCGACGGTCTTTAAAATGGCAGCACATCCATAGCAACAAACAGGCCGGGTTGCACCGTTGAAAAAAACATATAAAGTTTGACTCTTTCTTGATTTTTCTCCGCAATGATAGCAACTGATTTTTGTATCTGTTGTCAGTAGCACTTTTAGTAATGATCTGAGTAATGAATGTAATCTTCTAAGCATAATGCTGTTCAATGCTCATAAATTGAGTAAATCCAGTTTCATTATTTGAGTTTGAATTGGTTTCGGTCAAAGTGCAGCTTCATTGCGAGTACTGTGCCAGCCAGGCAAGCCGTAATGTCATTTGCAATAATGATAGGCCAGGATCCAAGCAGAATGCCATAAAAGAGCCACAATACAACGCCAAGTATAAATAGGGTATACATTCCAAGTGATATATCTTTAGTGTGCCTTGTGCGCCACACTCGCCAGGCTTGCGGAATAAATGAGGCGGTAGTCAGTGTGGCTGCGATACTGCCTAGCCAATCGATTGTGTTCATAGTGCAGGGCTTATTCTTTAGCAGGTATTTTAGTGAATGCTTATTTTACGCGAATCTTCCCCGAGCAAATATAACTAGTGCTATCAGTCTCGGCAAATAATTTTGTATAAAAATTCTTGGTTAAACACTATTAAAATCAGTACGTTTAATGGTGGTATCCGGGCGGCTCCATATGCGATGCAGGATTGTATTTGACGGGTGTTGTTTACTTTGCTATAGTCCGTTCTTCGCTGACGCGGGGTGGAGCAGTCTGGCAGCTCGTCGGGCTCATAACCCGAAGGTCGTAGGTTCAAATCCTGCCCCCGCAACCCAACGAAAAAGAATTTAAAAAGATTGACGAAGTAAAATCGATCTGTATAATGCGCACCTCTTCGCTGCTACGGCAGCAACCGCGAAAGCGGGAAAGCTCTTTAAAATTCAAATAAAACAACCGATTAGTGTGGGTAT
>NCJL01000015.1 GCA_002278935.1 Gallionellales bacterium 39-52-133 | reverse complement strand
CTTGTTCATCACATCGGCGGCCTTGTAGCCCAGCATGCGCTCGGCACCGACGTTGAAAATCTGGATCACACCCTTGGCATCGGTGGCAATGCTGGAGAAATTCGCGCTGTTGAAAATCGCGTCCTGCAAGGCGCCGGTTTTAAGCAGTATCTCCTGGTTTCTAAGTTCGTTGATACCTTCCACCGTAACGGCGGGGGGATTGGGTGCGGCAGTAGTTTGTGTATTTTTTGACATGGCCGACCTGGAATAAGGGGTGTTGCGTCTGGTTAATCGTTCAACCCGGAATGCAATTTCATCTCATACCCGAGATTGCATGCTTTGCTTGCCGCCAGCATCAGGTGTTACTTGAAGCCGGGAATGGGCCTAGCTCAGTTGAACGCCATCATAGTGGGCAATTTTGGTGCGCTCAGTGCGTTATCACACATAGGCATTGTCAAGCAGGAGTGGGTGTGTCAGGGGGAGTGGTGAGGCAGGGTTGTGTTGCGGCCTGTTCAATCCCGGCAGAATAGCCGGATTATTGATGTTTGCCGATGTCGGAAAACGCGAGGCGGACGACGGGTTCATTATTTTCCTTGTGCAGGCTCAGGCAATCCAGCTGCGCGGGAAAGCTTGTTCCGTCGATTTTTTTGAGTTTAAGTTCGCAATTCAGCCTGCTACCGCTGTGCAGCACAGACTGAAAATGGCGCAGCCACTGCTCCATATTTTGGGTGGCAACGAAAGAGGAAAAGCTGCGCCGGGTCAGCTTGCTGCGTTCAAGCCCGAGCAACGCTGCACCGGCAAGGTTGATTTCGGATATCAGGCCCTCCTGGTCGAGGGTGAGATAGGCGAAGGGGGCGAAGTCATAAAAATCCACGTAGCGGTCCCGGGATTTTTTCAGCTCGGCATGTGTCCGGCGCAACTCCTCGTTCTGTAGCTCCAGTTCAATCTGGTGCACACTCAACTCGTGTATCAGTTCCAGCAGCAGATTTTCCCCCGCCTGGGGTTGCACCAGATTCAGTGATGCACGGCTTATTTTTGTTTCGGCTTCAAGCCGCAATTGCTGCGGTGATTTTACGGTTTGTTTCATGGTGTTGCCCGGTTCATTCATTGTGTGGAAGGTGCTATGCGCAAATTGCTACGGCATAGATTTTGTCACATCCTTGCCGACTCCGCGGTAGCCGGTGTAGCGACCCGAGAGATCGAACATCGGCTCACCGCTTACCATCAGATATTGCGGCAAGCCATCCGAGCGGGTACGGCTGTAGATGAAATCTATAAAAGGGCGTCTCTCAACCAGCAGCTGTTCCAGATTTGCGCGCTCGTCCTCCTTCCAGCCCAAACTATGTTCATCCCTCGTATAGCCCAGTGTTTCGTCTGCGAGGAAGCCGAGCATTTCCAGCACCGGGCCGAAAATTTTGGTGAACTGACCGTTCTCGTCCTGTTCCCAGTACCAGTCTGACGAGAGCTCGGTGAGGCGGCGAAAGCGCTCTTCGCTGGCACGCAACTCGGCGGTTCTTTCCTGCACAGTCTGTTCCAGGGCCTTGTTGTAACTTGCAAGTTTCTTGTACATCAGCCGCACTTCCAGCATGTTGTGGATACGCGTTTTGACTTCGACCAGGTCAAACGGTTTGGCGATGAAATCTTTGGCCCCGGCTGCCAGTGCGCGCAGCTTGTGATCCGGCTGGGCGGTAATCACAAGTACCGGGAGATAACCTTCAGTTTCGGTCATTTTCAGTTCATCCATCACCTGAAAGCCGTCCATGCCGGGCATCTGCAGGTCAAGCAGGATCAGGTCGTAGTGGTTTTTTCGGTATAGCGCGGCAACTTCAAACGGATCGCTGCTGGTCGTGATGCAGGTATAGTCCGAGTCGCGCAGCATGTCGCCGAGCAGCAGCAAGTTGGCCTGCTGGTCATCAACGATCAGAATGCTGGCATTGAGAAATTCCTGTTGGCTTATCATGTTATTTTTTCGCTTTCATTGGTGTTATCCGGTCCCTTTGCGGAAAGTTTCTGCGCATTCTCCAGCGCGGCCATCAATTCATTGATCTTGATGGGTTTTGTGAGATAGTGCATGAAGCCTGCCTTGAGCGCATTCTCCATGTCGTGCAGCATGGCATTGGCGCTGAGCGCAATAAGCTGAATGTGTGATGTTGTCGGGTCTGCACGCAGGAGCCTCAGCACTTCCAGTCCGCTGATGTCGGGCAGGTTGATATCCAGCAGGATAACATCCGGCAACAGCGCCCGTGCCAGCACGAGGCCGTGTTTGCCATCGCGCGCGCCCAGCATGCGTATATGCGCGTGCGAAGAAATGATTTGCTCAACCAGCATCAGGTTGGCTGGATTGTCTTCCACATACAGCACGGTGTAGTGTCGTGTCGTGCTGTTTTGCGGCTGCGCCGAGTCATCTGCGGGTGAATCATTTTTTGCCGCAGGGTCCGCCATGATTTCTGCATTCAGCTCAATCCAGAATACGCTGCCCACGCCCGGTGTGCTGTCCGCACCGATATTGCCACCCATCAGTTCGACCAGTTGCTTGGTTACCACCAGGCCGATACCGGTGCCTTCCGTGTTGCCGCTTTCCTGCCCGAGGCGGTTAAACGGCTGGAACAGCTGTGCCAGTTTTTCTGCGGGCAGACCCTCGCCGCTGTCCCTGATGCTGATACGGACCCGGTCCGGGCCGCTTGCGCTGCATGTCACGTCTATTGTTCCGTGCTCGCGATTGTATTTGACCGCATTGCTCAGCAGGTTGATCAGCACCTGTTTGAGGCGGATGCGATCGGTATTGGTAAACCAGCGGTGTGCGGAGGGCTGGAAATTGACTTGCACGGCATGACTCTTAGCCTGCGGTTCTATCATGGACAGACATTCGCGCAACACATCGGCCAGCATTACCGAGTCTTGCGACAGCGCGATTTTGCCGGACTCGATCACCGCGAGATCGAGAATTTCATTGATCAGTTCGAGCAGATACCAGCCTGCCTTGATAATTTGCTGCAGTCTTGAATTCTGCGTTGCTGTGGGCCTGGGAGTACCGGCGTCCAGTAGTTGTGCAAAGCCGAGGATGGCATTGAGCGGGGTGCGCAACTCATGGCTCATGCTGGAAAGGAATTCCGATTTGGCGAGGTTGGCTTTTTCCGCCACGGCGCGCGCATTTTCCGCCACGATCCTGGCGGTCACCAGCTCGGTTTTGGCGGCCAGCAGTTCTTCAGCGAGGATTTGCGCATTCACGGTGGCAATCACCAGGCTTGCATTCACCTCCTGCAACATCTGCATATGCTCATCGGACATCGCCTGCATCGTTTCAACCAACATTACTTTGCGTTCGCGCAAGCTTGTTTTTTCTTCGCGCAAATCGGCGGCATCCTCGCGTGCAGTGGCCATGTTTTCGCGGTTTAAAACGGCAGCTTCATCCTGGATGACAGCGATTTGCCTGCGCCGTCTTTCTTTTTCCGGGGTACCGGTATGCAGTGAGGTATTCATATCGGCCGACCGCGCATTTCTGTTCTCTGTGGCAACGCTATTGTCCTGCAGTTGCCCGGATAAGTTTTTGTCGTCTTTATTCATCGCCTGTTTGTTCTGTTTGGGTGCTGGCTGTGGAGCGCTCCGTCATGGTGCCGGTGTGTTCAGACATGATGACAGACTTATTGCACATGATTGCTTGTCCCGGGCTGCATCTGCGGAATTTCCCCGGCTTCGCACACCGAACGTAAAATACTGATGGTTAACGCTTCACCAATTAGCGAGGTCAGCACATCGGTGAAATTGAGCAGCAGCAGGCTGTTTGCCGCGCCGGCCTGTGCCGGAGATTTCCCTTCGAAACTCCTTTTTAATCCGCTGAAGTGGTGCTGAGCCTGCGGGGAGGGCTGCGCAATATCATTGTCCAGGCACGGCGTAACGTTGTCCTCCAGCCATGGATAGGCAGGCTGGGTAAGATAGATGCTGCGTGTGTAAAGTGACTGAAAGCCGCATTCGCCAACGAGCAAAATGATCTGTGCCGCCATTTGCTCCCATACCAGCACTGCAGCATCGGCAATATTCTCCTTATGCTGTTGCATCAGGCTTTCAATTAACTGTTGTCGTAAAGGCTTGCTGGTTTGCATAACAAATGACCAAAATTTTGGTGATATATAAATACTGATAAATTTATTAAATATAATCAAGTACTTGCATATTTTAATTGTGCGCGCATTGCACTTATCAGCTTATGCCAATGGCACGCTGGTGTCATCCAGTTTTGAATCGGCAAATTTTAGTGCTTCATCCAGTGCGGTCATAAACTCGTTGACTTTAATGGGCTTGGTCAGATAACGGAAAAATCCGGCCTTGAGACCTTTTTCTATATCAGACGGCATCGCATTGGCACTGATGGCAATCACCGGAATGTGCACGGTTGCCGGATCTTTGTGCAGCCGCTGCAGTGTTTCGGTGCCGCTGATGCCGGGCAGGTTGATGTCCATCAGAATGACATCCGGCAGATGCGCGCGCGCAAGCTCGATACCGAGCATGCCATCGTGAGCACTCAGCAGGTTTATCTGCGGGTGTTCGCTGATGATCTGTTCTACCAGCATCAGGTTGGCCGGATTATCTTCCACGTACAGCAGGGTGTGCATGGCCGATTTTGCCAACGTGTTCATGCGTCCCTGCAGTGCGAGTTGAGCGGGAATGTTATGTTTGCTGTCCAGTTCCGGCTTAACATTGCCGACCAGCTTGATCCAGAATTCGCTGCCGACGCCCACGGTGCTGGACACACCGATGGTGCCCCCCATCAGTTCGACCAGTTTGCGCGTGACCACCAGGCCTATGCCTGTTCCTTCCTCGCTGCCGTGCTCCTGTCCGAGACGGTTGAATGGCTGGAACAGGTGAGCCAGCTTTTCCGCAGGCAAGCCCTCGCCACTGTCATTGATGCTGATGCGTATGGTGTCGGGAGAGCGCTGCATGCACGTTATGACGACTGTTCCGTGCTTGCGGTTATATTTGATTGCGTTGGAAATCAGGTTGATCAGAATCTGCTTCATGCGGGTGCGGTCGGCATGCACGCACAGGGCGGGATCGAACGGGATAAAGGTCACGCGTATGCCGTGACTTTCCGCCTGTGTTTCAATCAATGCCTGGCATTCGCGCATTACATCCAGCAGTGTCACCGGTTCCAGCGACAGCGACAGCTTGCCGGATTCGATTACCGCAAGGTCGAGCACTTCATTGATCAGTTCCAGCAGATACCAGCCTGCCTTGAGAATTTGCTGCAGTCGCAAATTCTGCGTCTCGGAAGGCGGCGGCGTGCTGGCTTCCAGCAACTGGGCGAAACCGAGGATGGCATTCAGCGGGGTGCGCAACTCATGGCTCATGCTGGAAAGAAAGTCGGACTTTGCCAGGTTGGCTTTTTCCGCCACAGACTTTGCGCTTTCCAGTTCCTGATCCAGGCGTTTGCGTTCGGTCACATCGCGCGCGGCGGCAAACACCCCCTGCAGCTTGCGGTCGCGGTCATAGAAGGTGGCCGCATTGAAAGACACCACTGTTTTTTTGCCGTCCCTGCTGCGTGCAGTCAGTTCGAAATCGGTGACTTTCTTTTCGCCCAGCACCAGGATGATGGCCGCCTCGGCCCGCTCCGGCTCGGTGAAATAACTCTTGAACGGCGCGCCGATCAGCTCGTCGCGGGTGCAGCCGGTCAGCAACTCCATCTGCTTGTTGACGTCGGTAATAATGCCGGAAGGATCGGTGGTCATGAGCGCATCGATATTGGATTCGATCAGGGAACGCGTGTAAAACTGCTGGTCGCGCAGGCGCTGGTCCAGTTTCTGTCTTTCGGTTTCAACCTGCTTGCGCGCGGTGTTATCGGTGCCGATCAGCAGATAGCCGATGATCGCGTTGTGCGCATCGCGCAGCGCGGTAACCGACACCACTGCCGGAAAGC